>NZ_JARSBN010000010.1 GCF_029624125.1 Winogradskyella marincola
TCTGAATACCGTCTGATTACTTTGTCGTTTTTATACATAATGTTTAAAATTATGTAGCCTTTATTCAGGACGGGTCAAGGCTTACCATTACGTTGCGATATAGAAATAGTAAATGACGAACTGTATGTTATAGATGATAATGGCGCGCTATTCGAGTATAACCCAACCGAAAAAGAAAGCACACGCATACAGCACACGCTATTTCATCAAAAACAAACCCTTATAGAAAACTGTTTGTTTGGTGTAGATATAAACCCTAATTCTGTAAAAATATGTCGTTTAAGGCTTTGGATAGAGTTACTTAAAAACGCCTATTACACCAAAGAAAACCGTTTACAAACACTACCTAATATAGATATTAATATTAAGTGTGGTAACTCTTTAATAAGCCGTTTTAGTTTAGACGACGATTTAAAAGACGCCTTTAAAGGTAAACAAGTAAACTACAACTTTAAAGACTATAAAAACGCTGTTGCAGAGTATAAAGACACCAATAGCAAAGACCGTAAACGCGAAGTATTACAAATTATAGACGAGGTAAAACACAACTTTACAAGTACATTAGACAATACCTTTATAGCTAAATTCCAGAAAGCACAAGGCGAACTTATTAACGAGCAAGAACGCCAAAACAACCTAAAACAATTTGGCGAAAAAATAACTAAAAAAGACAAAGACGCACTAAAAAAACTAAAAACAAAAGCCGAAAATGCACTTATAGAAAAAGAAGAAATAGTAAACAATGCTATTTACCACAATGCGTTTGAGTGGCGTTTTGAGTTTCCAGAAGTATTAGCAGATGATGGCTCGTATATTGGGTTTGATGCAGTAATTGGGAATCCACCTTATATTAAAGAGCGTGATGCAAAAGATATTTTTGCACCAATACGCAAAAGTCCTAAATGGCAAGAATACCTTCAAGGAAAAATGGATTTGTGGTATTTCTTTTTACACCAAGCCTTTAATATCGCTTCCAAAGACGCTTATATCTCGTATATAACAAATTCTTATTGGGTAAAAAGCGATGGCTCAAAAAGGCTTATTAATAGAATTTTCAATGAAAAGACTTTAAATGAAATTATTTATTTTGATGATTATCCAATTTTTGAAGAAGTATCTGGTAAGCATATGATTCATTCTTACTTTAATTCATTAATTACTGATGACTATGAAGTAAAGTTAGTTATAGTTGACACAAAAGATTTTAGCAAAGATATTAATAAGGAAACAGTCTTACACTATAACAACAAGGTGATAGTAAATAATGATTCTATAACTTTAGATGCTAGTTCAAGTGCATTATTTAATAGTTGTATTAAATTAGGAGAATTATATAATACTTCTGTTGGCATACAAGAAAGTTCAGATAAGGTTGCTTCTAAAAATATACCTAGCGAATTAGAATCTCGATTCAAAGGTGGTGAAGGAGTATTTGTAATTAATAAAAATGAAGTAGAAAGTTTAAACTTAAACGAAAGTGAAATTAAATTATTAAAGCCATATTTAAACACTCATAATGTTGTAAGGTATGGTGTTAATTTTACAGATGAGTATTTAGTCTTTTCAGACAAACAAATAAGAAAGGATATTGAAGAAAATAAATATCCAAACTTAAAAAAACATTTAGATAATGTATCGCACTTTATTACATCTTCTAATGCACCTTATGGTTTGCATAGAGATAGAAGTTCTAAAGTGAATCCTTTTGATATGCCAAAACTTATTTGTCCTGGTATGTTCAAGTATCCACATTTTACATATGATGACAAACAATATTATGTTGGTTTTTCTTTTTCCGTTATTTGGCAAAAAAACAAAGAATATGATTTGAAATACCTTTTAGGCATTCTTAACTCAAAACTTGGCGAGTATTGGTTTAACACTAACGGTAAAAAAAGAGGTGTTGGTGTTGATATTGGGGTAAAAGTTTTTAGACAATTTCCTGTAAAGAAAGCATCTTTACAACAGCAAAATATTATAATAAGTTTAGTCGACAATGCTTTATCTCTAAAAAAAGACAACCCAGAAGCAGACACTACAGTATTAGAAGCAGAAATAGACCGAATGGTATATAAGTTATATGGATTAACAGATGAAGAAATCTCAATAGTTGAAAACTCTTGAGATTCATGAGTACATTAATATAAAATGTAAATAATACGAGCTAAATTGATATAGTAGAGCAATCATCAAAATAAAAAGAAGTGCCTTTAGAAGAAAAAAAATATGACATAGAAGCCAATAACGATTGGGCTAAAAATGTAAAAGGAGAACACTTGTTTATCGATGATGCTCAAAGCGGTCGTAAAGGCTACTTCTGTATAGGCTGCGATAAGCAAATGGAAGCGGTTATAAGAAAGAAAAACCCAAAACATAGGTCTTACTTTCGTCACGTTCCTGTAGATGTAGAAAAAGACAATACACCTTGTACTTTTAGTAATCTTCAATATAGAGAAACGTTAGCAACAGATATTCTACAAAGAATAAAAACTATAAAAGTGCCTAATGTCTATAAATACCCACCAAGAGGTGAAGATGGCGCACCAATGCTGTTAGAAAAAGCAAAATTTGTAACCGCAAATAAAGTTAAATCTCAATTAACCTTTTATGAAGATATTAATGGAGCTATTAAGTTTGGTAAAAATCCAGAAGTCGAAGACAGATACCTTTTAATTAGACCAGATGTTACTTTTTTTGATGCTAATAATATCCCTGTTTTATTAATAGAATTAGTAGTCACTCATAAAGTAAAAGAAGAAAAGAAAATTAAATTAAGACGGTTAGGTATTGATACGGTAAGTATTATAGTGCCAAAATCTTCCGCACAAGACATTGAAGACAATTTTAAAACAACTAAAAGAGTAAAGTGGGAATATAATGGAATCGAAGCAAACACCAAATATATACGAGTTTCCTCTGGAACTTCAGAAGGAGTATTGGAATTTGATGAATACCAAAGAAGAGTTTTTGAAGAATCGCTCAGCTGCCGCAAAACGAGACTTAATAACACGCTACGAACTATTAAAAAATGCCTTCAATCAGAACCTTACCGAAGAGCTGAATACGACTTTGAATCTGAAATATCAAGAATTGAGAGCGCTACAAAAGAAGCTGAACAGAGACTCACAGATTTGGAAAAACGATTTGAGAGAGAAGTTCTTGAAAGCCTTACAGAACGATATAGAGACTTTGAACTCAAACAAAAAGAATTTAGAGTGGAGAGAGAAAAATTTCAAAACAGAGTTGAAAAACTGGAAAAAAGATACCTTGCAAAAATTAAAGAAATTAGAGACCAGCAAGAATCAGTTGACCAACATAGAGCAATCGAACTTAAAGACAATCGAACTGAAGCAGAAATTAGAGAAGACTTTAGCCAATACACAGAAAGATTGGAAGGAGATTTTAGATCACGAAGAGACAGAATTACAAAACTTATCGAATCTGAAAGAAGAAGTCTTGATGAATTTAGTGGAGAGCACAACAGCCTACCAGAACAGTTTAGATATCTTGATGGAGTCGCACGACAAGAGTTTGAAACAGCAAGAACAAGCCTTGAGCAACAAGAAAGAGACCTACCAGAACAGTTTAGAGGACTTGAAGAGCAAGAACAAAGAGAGTTTGAAACAGCAAGAGAAAAACTTAAAAAAGAAGAAGCAGAACTTGAAAAAACAGTTAGAGAAGAATTTTATAGAACAATCCAAACAAATCCCAGAGAACTACCCAAAGGAATTAGAACCATATTGGAAGCACAAAGAGTTGGTCACGATTTCGAAGATGCTAAACGCAAAGAACAACGTTATAAATCAGCACGAGAACTTTTTAATAAGGGAACTTGGAAAACATGGTAAAACATTAGATTGGTTTATGGTTAAAATGGAAGAAACCAATTAAAATTATAGCAAGTTTTCAAAAGCAAACTACACCACTTAAACAGACTAGAGTGTTTTGGCAAAAAAACTATGCCTCGTTTGTCCTACGGATTAAATAATCAGTCATACCTTCTGCAAAATATTTTACCAAAAGCATATCAGAGTTTTCCTGCTCACAATTTACAATAGTGGTAATATACTCTATCTGCTCTTCTTGATTTGTTATTTCAGGAAAAATAGGCGGACAACCATTTTGCATCAATACTGCACCTATTACAATTCTACAAACCCTACCATTTCCATCAGCAAAAGGATGTAATTCATTTAAAAACTTGTTATGAAAGTATGCTATTCTTGTTAGTATATGCTTATCTTCTGTAGTGTTATCTATATCAGAAAAACGATTATCAAACATACCAACCCAAGTGCCCATTACATTTTCTAAATTATAATGAGCTATATATTCTTTATCTTCAAAAAAAGGCTGTCTTGACCCTATAGTTGGTATATTTCTATAATTACCTACCAATTCAGGTTTAAATTCAGTTTCCCAAGCTAAAGGACTTTCCATTAAACAACGATGTACCTCTTTTATTGAATCTTCTGTTAAACTAAAATTATTTAAAGAATCTAATAGACTTTTAAGAACGCTTTGATGATCAGAAATTCCCATTAATGAGTTAAGGTTTACACCTCTAACGGTTTCATTATTTAAAAACCTGATAGTATCACCATATTGCAGTTTAGAGTCTTCTACTCTTGCAGAATAGAAAGAGTAATCATTAATTAATGAATCTCTAAACGACTCTGTCCAATTGTCTCTAGGGTACTTTTCTTGAAAATCTGAAAGTGCTTTATTAAAATTTAATAAATAATCAGGTAACATTATTACCCATTGTATTTATTAAACATAAAACGAGTCCAACGTTTAATGTCGTGTGGGTAAGCAAATAAGCTATCATCCTTTTTAAAAAACGTTTTTCCAAAAAAGTATAATTGAAAATCTCTTTTAAAGGTAAAAGGTATGCTGTCAACAGGTACAGCTTCTTTTGTAGTTGATAATTTTTTTAAAGATAATATGTCTTGTCTTGTAACTAACATAGGGCAAATGTATTAATTTGTTTTGAAATGTCAACAACTACATTATAAATTTTAACTATTCGTTAATTATTAATAACCAATCAATTGTACAACTTAAACTATATATGATACATCAAATTATATACCAATATAATAAATATATCTTTATTCTCATCTACTTTTACAACTTATAAAAAAGTCCACACAACCCAAAACCCAGTTTTTTGCGAAAAAGCAAAAACCCTCTGTCTTTTGTGTTGTTCCGCGCGCCATATAAGTTTAGCGTTTTTTTGTCTTTAAGGTAATAGCATATTACAGCTTTGGTTTTCATAAAATCAAACCAAACTGCAATAAGCTATTCAGTTATTATTTTATCATAAAACCCTAAACTCACCCAAGCTATGTTTACATAATGCGTAGTTATAGCAACTAAAAGCGCTATAACGGTCATTATGTAAAATAGCCACGCACCAACCGCACAAATCGGAACAATAATTAAACTGTGGATATTCACGAGTACATTAATTTAAAATAAAAATGAAACGAGCTAAATAGTGGAGCAACCCCTACTTTAGTTTCGTCTAAAATTAAAATTCGCCGCTATTCACGAGCACCGTTAAAAAAAACAGAAATGGAGCGAGTAAATATCCGCTATAGCCAACGCTCACATTGGAACTTTAAACAAAATTTAGAAAATATTATTAAGCCTCTAACACAGCCATTAATCTATGGTTGAGATATAGTTTTTCTTTACCTACCTTTTCAGAAATTAAAAACCCAGCTTCTTCTAATTCTATTAAATAATTACCAACGGTTTTTGGTGTACCTAATTTGGCATCAATTAAAAACTGCCTTTTAGTGTATGGTAATCTAAATAGTATTTCAACCAATTCTTTAGTATATACTTTAGGTAGTGTCTCTCTTATTTCATTAGCCATTTGTTCCATTAAATCAGTAACATCCTTTAAACGTTGTAATCCTTTGTTAGCTGTATATTCTACCATTTCAAGCATATACAATATCCAACCTTCCCAATCATTATTTTCCGTTACTTCTCGTAATTTAGTATAGTATTCAGCTCTATTGTTAATAATATATTCACTTAAATAAATAGCAGGTGTATCTAATAGTTTTTCAAGTTTTAAATATAAAAGCAACAAAATACGACCTGTTCTACCATTACCATCACTAAAAGGGTGTATAGCTTCAAATTGATAATGCATTAATGCCATTTTAATTAATGGGTCTACAATATCTTCCCCATTTATAAAAGTTTCAAGATTAGCCATCTTTTCTCGTATTACAGCTTCACCAGTTGGTGGTGTGTAAATGGTTTCACCATTAGCATTTTTTAAAGCAGTCCCTGGTGTTGTTCTAATACCTGCGTTATTCTTTTTAATGCTTTGTACAATTTGAACACATAAATTAGTAGATATAAATGGACGTTTATCTATCTCTTGTAAACCATTCCAAAGTGCTTCCTTATAACTTATAACTTCTTTAGTAGCTGGATTATCAAATTTTTTATCTGCTACTAAAGATTTATACAAATCGTCATTAGTAGTTATTATGTTTTCTATTTCAGAACTGGCTTTAGCTTCTTGTAAATGAATGGTATCTAAAAACAATGTTGGGTTTGGTAAATTGGTAAGCATACCATTTAGTTGTGCTAATGCTCTACTGGCATCAATAGTTTTACGTAATACTTTAGTGGTTTCTAAAGTTGTTTTAGGTGGTAACAGTGGTAAACTATTATATGGTGTGTTTCTATTAAATTTAGCCATTTTAAACGAGGGTAAATATTACTTGTATTCTCTTAACGAGGGTAAATATACTATTTTTTTACCTTTGTTCAAGTAATAGAGGTAACTATTACACTCGTTAAAACTAACCTTTTAACCCAAGTTGTTCTTTAATTTGAAAATCATAAAGCTTGTAATCTGCGCCAAAACCAATTTCACCTAACTCAATCGCCTTATGCTTTCGATAATACCAATATGAATTATAAATGCCACCTTTTAAATACAAATCAATAATATGCTTATCAGCTTCAAATTGATGTCTAATATCTTGTACATAAAAATAATCTGTACCTACTTTAGCTTTTAAAAAATGTAACGTAATGTTTTCACCAATCTTTGGTAAATAACTTAATGGCTTACAATTAAAAGTAGCGTAGCGTTTAAAGTATTCAACATTTATAATCAATTCGGTTTTTCTAAAATCAAAATGATAATCAAATTTATAATCAAAAAGATAGTCATAAATTTCTTTAAGTTGTTTTCGTAAATGGTAAGATTTTATACCTGTTTCAGACTCAATTTGTTTTAAAGTAGGATATGGCAAATCATCATCGTAGTAATAATCTTTAGCATTTAAAAAATCAATTAATGGTTTATACTTTTCATTATTACTAAATTCTTTGTTTATCTGTGGCATAATTGATATTATATCAACAAGTATCTGCTTTACTGAAATTTGATGTTCCATAATATTTGAGTTTAGTAACTTAAAAATAAAAAAAGATAGCAAATATAGGTAGCTACCTAATGCCAACGCTATATGCTATAAAGGTCAAGCCCTAAAGGGTTTTAAATAAAACTTTTTTCAAAATAGTTCTTCTATTTCATTAAACATATTAATATAAAAAACTCTTATTCAAAAACCTTGACAGCATCATCCACGCTACCAAAGCATCAGCTTTCTTTTTTTGTTTTCTTTAAAAAAATAATAGTAAAAAGAAAAAGCCCTATGATACAAAACCATAGGACTCTTTCAGCTTCAAAGGTCAGAATGAAACTTATGCCACTTCTACGATGTTTAAAACGTTATATGCGCCATTTTTAAGCGGATACTGAACACCGTTAATCTCTTGAAAGAACTCTACTAATAAAAGAAATACATTGTTTCCTGTACCTGTTGGTACACCTGCTGGAGTTAATGTTTGCGATGCAGAAGTCGAATCAATTGGAATATTTACAGTCGGACTGTACTCAATCGCATTTTCTGTAGTATCAAAATCAACTTTTAAGAAAGCCGAAGTAAAACTAACGTGAGTTGCACCATTTGGATAAGCAATATCGTTTGTAGGTGTTAAATTTGGGATTGAAATTTCACCTGTAGAACCATCAACGCTAAAAGGAGCAAATAAAACCGCACTTAAAACAGCTCTATTATTAAAATCAAAGCCTTTTAAAGCCGCTTTACCTTCTGGTGTTGCCAATCCTGTTGCCACATTTCTTTCACCTCTTATAGAGGATGTATCGAAGTTTTTAATTTTCGTCATTACTTGCGTAACACGACTTGAAACTCTATTATCTTTTGCTTTAATCATTAAGTTTCTTGCAGAAGTTCTTAATAATTTTCCAGAAGATGCAGAACGACCAAATTCAGAACCGTTTTCTCGCGTACGCTCAAACGCTGGATCATTTTGAATACGCTCTTTTGAAACACCGCTTTTAGTCTTTACCAAATAGCCTTCTTTACCCTTGTAAAACGTCAAATTATCTAACGTACCTTCGAGTTTAATAATACCTTTTAATCTTGCCATAACAATTATATTTTTTGATGATGAATATTTAAATATACGAACATATCTAACACACTGGTTATAAGAGCTTCCGAAGTGTTTATAACTTGCCAAAACTTCCGAAATAGATAGTTTTTTCATTATGAAAATTGTCGTATATTGTATATAAGAGCTTTACAGCTACTGTATAGCTAAAGTATAGTTAGAGTATTAATTTTAAATTTAAAATGAATGAGTAGAATCTGTATTTACCCTAAAGACGTGCAAGTGGTAACAGGTAAAAGTGAGCGTTATGGTAGAACTATAATCAATAAGATTAAAGAGCACCTTAACAAAGAGTCACACCAATTAGTTACTATTGATGAATTTTGCGACTTTATGGGCTTTGAAATCAGTAAAGTACGAGGATTAATCAAGTAAATTTCGTATCTTTAACACAAGGTTTTAAAGGTGACCTATTAGGTGACCTCATAATGGTACAGGACTGAAACATCGATAAATAAAGACGCTGAGAAAGAGGTTCACTTACCTCTTTCTCCGCAAAGAGTTCCTAGAAATAGGAACTCTTTTTTGTTTATGGTATATCTTTGCAAATAAAAAAGTAGATGTCTATAATAGAAAAATTAAAGTGGCGCTATGCTACTAAAAGGTTTGAATCTTCAAAAAAAATATCTCAAGAGCAACTCAATACATTAAAAGAGGCATTTAACTTAACAGCTTTATCCTATGGTTTGCAAACATTAAAACTTGTTGTTGTAGAGGATAAAAATATTAGAGAAAAGTTAGTAGAGCACTCTTATGGTCAGCAGCAAGTAGTGGATGCATCACATTTGTTAGTCATTTGTATTCAAACAGAAATCGATGAAGTAGATGTAGATAGTCATTTTGATACCATAAAAAATATTAGGCAAACACCAGATAATATTTTAGATCCCTTTAGAGATGGCCTCAAGGCAACGATTCAAGGTATGAGCACAACCACCAAAAACAATTGGGCTACCAAGCAAGCATACATTGCGTTGGGCAATTTAATGACCGTTTGTGCTGTAGAACAAATAGATAGTTGCCCTATGGAAGGTTTTATTTCTGAGCAAGTTGATAATGTTTTAGGGTTAGACAAATATGGGTTAACGTCAGTTCTGTTATTTCCTGTTGGTTTTAGAGCAGAAGATGATATGTTTGCTAAGCTTAAAAAAGTAAGAAAACCTTTATTAGAAACTATTATAGAATTGTAAAATAACGCTTTTGAAGCGATTGAAAAGGTTATATTTGTTTTTCAAATAAAAAGAAAAAAAATTATGCCTGGATTTGAGTTATTTGGTGACTTAGAACGAAAAGAAGTTAATGATGTACTAGACAGTGGTGTTTTGATGCGTTACGGTTTTGATGGTATGCGTAATGGACATTGGAAAGCAAATGAACTTGAGGCAGAACTAGCTAAGACTTTTAACTCAAAACATGTTCAGTTAGTTTCTAGTGGTACCGCTGCAGTTTCAGTAGCATTGGCTTCGGCAGGTGTAGGAGCAGGTGATGAGGTAATAATACCAACATTTACTTTTGTGGCTAGTTTTGAAGCAATAATGATGCTGGGAGCAATTCCAGTTCTCGTAGATATTGATGATACTTTAACTTTAGATCCTAAAGCTGTAGAGGCTGCAATAACATCAAAGACTAAGGCTGTGATGGTAGTTCATATGTGTGGTAGTATGGCTAATCTAAATGCACTTCAAGAAATATGTGATGTTAATAATCTTGTTCTTGTAGAAGATGCTTGCCAGGCGATAGGAGCAACTTATGAAGGTAAACCTCTAGGAAGTGTAGGAGATTTAGGTTGCTTTTCTTTCGATTTTGTAAAAACCATTACTTGTGGAGAAGGTGGAGCGGTAATTACAAATAATAGAGACTATTACCTTAATGCCGACCATTATAGTGATCATGGTCATGATCATATTGGAAATGACAGAGGTGCAGAAACCCATCCGTTTTTAGGTTATAATTTTAGAATTTCAGAACTGCATGCAGCTGTAGGTTTAGCTCAGGTTAGAAGATTACCAGAGTTCCTAGACATTCAACGTAAGTATCTAAAGATATTTCAAGAGACACTATCCCAAATTTCTGAAATCACGCTAAGAACTGTGCCAGAAGGAGGTGAGGAGAGTGGAGCGTTTTTTAATTTCTTTTTACCAGATTTGGAAACGACAAGAGAAGTTATTAAAGCTTTTAAAGAAAATGGTATAGATGCTTGTTGGAATTATTATGACAACAATTGGCACTACATACGTAAATGGGATCATTTAAAAGATTTAAAATCGCTATTCCCAATTTCTGAAGAGGTTAAAGTAGGTTTAAGTTACCTTAAAACAACGTCTTTTGAGCAATCTGATTATTACATAGGTAGAAATATTTCTTGCCTCATTAAATTGTCATGGACAGAAGAAGAAGTGAAATCTAGAGCTCAAAAAATGGCTGAAATTATTAAATCTTTATTATAATCTTAATATAGTAAACTGCTATTAATAATTAACATAATCTACTATTTCTAAACCATATCCAATCATACCAACACGCTTGGTTTGAAGACTGTTAGAAAGTAGATTGATTTTACTAATTTTTAAATCGTGAAGGATTTGTGCACCAATACCAAAGTCCTTAGAATCCATTGAGATTCTTGGAGCTTTAACTAATTGTCCTTCTTCCTGATTTTCTTTTAAAACAGATAAACGAGATAATATATTCATAGATTCAGCTTGCTGATTTATGAATATAATAGCACCTTTTCCTTCTTTGTTAATGGCATTAAACATGTCATCTAACTTTTGGTCAGCATTATTGGTTAGTGTGCCAAGAATATCATTGTTAACTAGAGTAGAGTTAACACGTGTTAATACCGTTTCGTCAGGTTTCCAAGTACCTTTTGTTAATGCTATATGAACTTGATTATTGGTGGTTTGTAGATATGCTCTAAGTCTAAATTTGCCAAAGCGAGTCTCTATATTAAAATCTTCTTTCTTTTCTATTAATGAGTCGTGCTCCATTCGGTAAGCCACTAAATCTTCAATAGAAACAATTTTTAGATCAAACTTTTTAGCCACTTCCATAAGTTGTGGTAGTCTTGCCATGGTTCCATCTTCATTCATAATTTCCACAATAACACCTGCTGGCTCAAAACCAGCTAAACGTGCAAAATCTATTGCAGCTTCTGTATGGCCTGTACGTCTTAAGACACCACCTTCTTTTGCTATTAAGGGAAAAATATGACCTGGTCTTGCCAGTTCAAAAGGTTTTGTGTCATCATTTACTAAAGCTTTAACGGTCTTTGCTCTATCGCTTGCAGAAATCCCAGTGCTAACACCATTTCCTCTTAAATCTACAGATACTGTAAAAGCAGTTTCCATTGGGTCAGTGTTATTTCTTACCATCATGTTAAGTTCTAACTCTTCACATCTATGCTCTGTAAGTGGTGCACAAATTAAACCTCGACCATGCGTAGCCATGAAGTTTATCATCTCTGGAGTTACCTTTTCGGCAGCAGCTAAGAAGTCTCCTTCGTTTTCACGATTTTCATCGTCAACGACAATAATTACTTTGCCTTGACGAATGTCTTCTATAGCTTCTTCAATGGTATTTAACTTAGTTTTTGTGTCCATAGCATTAGTAGTCATAACCTAAAAATTTAGTGATGCAAAGATACGGTTATTATTTGATGTTGAGAATACAACTTTGGTAGAAGTCGAACGTAATCTTATTTCTTAGAATAATATATTTTATTGGGTAAAGAGGAATAGAGAGTATAAATAATATAGGGTTAACTCTTTTGTTTTTTTGCCCAATGGTTTTGTAAAATTTAGAATATACATAAGCATCTACAACAATATAGATTGCATAGAATATAAAAGCAATAATACTTAAGCTTAAAGATGCTTCTGCAATTTCTGGTAGTTTATTGTTTTTACATATAAAATGCAGCCCAAGTAAAGCACCTCCTGTAATAAAACTTATTAAGCTGGTTTTAGAGTAATCTTTATAATCTTTAAGCAATTCTCTACCTTTTATAAGCTTTTCATCTACTTCTAGGCCTTCGTCTCTTAAACTCTCTAAAGGTATGTTTCTATTTAAAAGATTATGAAGAGCAATTTCCTTTGGTTTTTTGTCTAAATCAAATTCGCCTTGCTCTTTTATAATTCCAACTAATTCTTCTATTGAATACTTTTTGTAGTAGTTGTAAGACTTTGTTTCACTTTCAGATAACTGAAGTTTATTTTTAGGGGCAAAGAGTCTTTTTAATGGAACTATAATGGCATCAAATTGAAAAACTCCTTTGTCATTAGTAGCTCTAGTCGTCAGATAAATACTTAAAGGAAGCATAACAGCTGTAGATAGCCACGATCCTATAATTGGACTAAAGCTTCCTTTTTCTGCACTGTTTTTTGCAAAAATGCCAAAGAAGTGATAGGTTAAAAACAGTACCACTGCAATTACAATTGGTAATCCTAGACCTCCTTTTCTTATTAAGGCTCCAAGAGGTGCACCAACAAAGAATAAAATAATACAGGCAATAGCTAATACAAATTTTTCATGAAAAGCTATTATGTGCTTGTTTAGATGTATGGTTTTGGTTTCAAAATTCTTTTTGTTAGAGTCTATTATTTGGTTTGTACTATTTGCAGAGTTTAATGCAAGATTTAAAATTTGCCCCTTTTTGCTTGTAGGGAAGAGGTCCATAACATTGCCTGTAAATGATGAATCTTTTTCTGTGCTAATATTTAGATTTAAAGCAGCGTAGGTTGTTCTATTGTACAGTGTATTGGATAAGGTTTTGTAATCTTCGTTTCGTTGACCTTTCAAGCTATCTATCGTATAGTTTAGCTGGTCAATGTTAAGCATTGAATGCTTGTCTTTGTAGTTCTTTTCATCCAGATCCTCATCATTAAGCATTTCTAAATCTACATTAATGGTGTAGCTATCAAAATAGCTTTTGGCATGAGGTCTATTAATGTTTTTTCGAATATCTTTATCTATAATTTCTTCGTAGTAGTTACCATTAATGAGTTCTAATTGCAATACATTAGAATCTTCACTACTTTTTAATTCGCCTTTTTCAGAAATAATAACTTTAAAATTACCCGTCCTAGCAGAACTTTTATCGTGTATAATTACATTTTCTAGATACTGCCCTCTGTCTCCAGATTTTTTGTCTACTTTAATGTTAATATTTCCAATTTCATTAAACTGACCTTCAGCGATGGCAAGGGCTGGTTTTACTTTTGCTATGTTTTTTCTTAGGTTGTAAAAGTTATATTCTCCCCAAGGAATAACATTATTTGCAAAAAAGAAACAGGCAATACCAAGAGCAACAATAAAGACACTAAGACTACGCATAGCACGTTGCAAAGAAATACCTGTAGATTTCATTGCTGCAAACTCATAGTTCTCAGCAAAATTTCCAAAAACCATAATAGAAGATAATAATATGGTAAGTGGTACAACCAAAGGCACAAGCTTTGGCATGTAGTATAAAATAAATTTTACAGTTACAGAAATGTCTAAGTCCTTACCAGCAAGTTCAGATATGTACAGCCAAACACCTTGAAGTACAAAGATGAACATGAATATAATTAAGACGCTAAAAAACGTTCTTAAAAACGTGATAAGTATGTACCTATCTAGTATTTTCACATATAAAGTATTAAAACCTTAGTCTATTCTATTAATAAAGTAATCTGAATATTTACTTTCGTCAAAAGTAAACAAGGTTTTTGAGATAGGTTGATCGGTTTGAAAAGAATTAACAGTTAATGTTGTTTTTGTTCCGTTTTTACCAACTTCAATAAGATTGTATATGTGTTTTGTTGTTGCGTCTATACCTAATAAAACATGTTTTATCTCAGAATCTGTGTCCATAGGACTTAATTTTACATATTGAATTTTTCTACCTTTTACATTCTGAATAATATCCATTTTGTAAGTATATCCATCTTCGTAAAACGATAACATATCACTTGGTGAGATTGTGCTTTCATCATCGGAGTTATCTGAAGAAATTGTAACTTCTTCATCTGCAGGACTAATAGTGTAAAGCGTTTTACCATCAAAAATTCTTGTAATGCCTAATATGTTAAGCTTATATTTTTCGCCTTCAATAACAACATCGCCACGCGTTTCTTGATTCATGTTTTCTTCATTGGCGTTGTTTAACTCATATTTAAAGTCAATTGAAATGTTTTTGTAGCTTTTTATTTTAGTACTCACATCATTTAATAGCGTTTCTGCTTTTGTGTCATTTTGAGAAAAACCTGTAAAACCTAATGTGATGAATGTTAAAATTAATAATCGTTTCATTTTTATTTTGAGTGTATATTATTGTTCATTTTCTAATAATTGATCTAGAGCTACTAAATCTGGTACTAAAACTTGTCTGGCTTTACTTCCTTCAAAAGGACCAACAATACCAGCAGCTTCTAACTGGTCTATAATTCTACCAGCTCTGTTGTAACCTAATTTTAGTTTTCGTTGTAGTAAAGAAGCAGAACCTTGCTGTGCTGTAACAATAATTTCGGCAGCTTCTCTAAACAATTTATCTCTGTCAGAAATATCTATATCAAGATTTGTGCCACCTTCTTCACCAACATATTCTGGTAAGAGATGAGCATCTGGATAGGCTTTTTGCGAACCTATAAATTCTGTTATTTTTTCAACTTCTGGTGTGTCTACAAAAGCACATTGCAGACGAATAAGATCATTACCTTGTGTATAGAGCATATCTCCACGACCAATAAGCTGGTCTGCGCCAGAGCCATCTAAAATGGTGCGCGAATCTATTTTACTCGTTACTCTAAAGGCTATACGAGCTGGGAAGTTTGCTTTAATAATACCAGTAATAACATTAACAGAAGGACGCTGTGTGGCAATGATAAGGTGAATACCAATAGCACGTGCCAACTGTGCCAATCTGGCAATAGGTGTTTCTACTTCTTTACCAGCTGTCATAATTAAATCAGCAAACTCATCTACCACCAAAACAATGTAAGGTAAGAATTGATGACCATCATTAGGATTTAATTTTCTGGCTTTAAATTTGGCATTGTATTCAGAAATGTTTCTACAAAATGCGTTTTTTAGCATTTCGTAACGATTATCCATTTCTATACAAAGTGAATTTAAAGTGTTTATAACCTTTGTGTTGTCTGTAATTATAGCATCTTCGCTATCTGGTAACTTGGCTAAATAATGACGTTCTATTTTATTAAAAAGCGTTAATTCCACTTTTTTAGGATCAACCAGTACAAACTTTACCTCAGCAGGATGTTTTTTGTATAATAACGAAGTTAAAACAGCATTTAAACCAACGGACTTACCTTGACCAGTAGCACCAGCCATAAGTAAGTGAGGCATTTTTGCTAAATCTACCACAAAAGTTTCATTACTAATGGTTTTACCAAACGCTATTGGTAATTGCATATCTGATTTTTGAAATTTTTGCGAAGCAATTACAGAGCGCATCGAAACTATAGTCGATTTCTTGTTAGGAACCTCAATACCAATGGTACCTTTACCAGGAATTGGCGCAATAATTCTAATACCTAGTGCAGCAAGCGATAAAGCAATATCGTCTTCAAGATTTTTAATTTTTGAAATTCTAATACCAGCATCTGGTACAATTTCGTATAATGTTACTGTAGGTCCAATAGTGGCTTTTATACTGGTAATACCAATTTTGTAGTTGTTAAGTGTTTCTACAATTCGGTTCTTATTTTCTTCAAGCTCTTCCTGATCTATAGAAATACCTTCGTTATCGTATTTCTTTAATAAATCTAAATGCGGAAATTGAAAATTGCTTAACTCCAAAGTTGGATCAAATTTTCCAAAATCTTCTACAAGTTTAGCTGCAAGATTATCGGTTTCAGATTGTTCTTCCTCAACAGATTCTACCTCAACTTTTATTTCAGGTTCGGCCTCAACTTGAGGCTCAGATTTTATTTGAGGTTCAACTTCAATATTTAATTCTTTTTCTTCTTTTGGCTTAGAATGATTGCTAATTGTAGGTTCTGGTTTATCTAAAGAAATTTCAAAAGCAGACTTTATAGCTTCAGCTTCTTCTGTTAAGCTATTGTCTATAATTGCTGTTTGCGCATCATCTTCTGCATTAGGATTCATGTCATTCTGAAAATCCCTTTTTGCACTACTAAAGAGTTTAACAAATGTGTCTCCTGTAACTTTAAATCTTAATGCAAGGTAGGCGATAAGTCCAAAAAGTAATAATAGCGCAGTGCCTATTTTTCCGATATAATCTTGAAAGAAATGATTCATTTCAAAACCAATTGTACCTCCTAGAATATCAAACTTATGAGTAAAGAATCCGAAGAAAATAGATAACCATACAACTATGAGTGTTCCCCAAATCCAGTGGTTTCTAAGCTTTTCCTTTTTGAGGTTTAAGGTAACGTAAACACCAGAAAGAAAAATTAAACCAGAGAAGATAAAAGAGGGTAGACCAAAGCCGTTGCTTATAAATAACTCACTTACCCAAGCACCCAATTGGCTAGCCCAGTTTTTGTAGGTTTCTGATCGTTCTGGAAAATTGCTCAATGCACTTTGATCTTCTTTGCCTGTGAAAATAAAAGACAAGAAGGAAATAAATAAAAGTACTCCCAATATTATCAGCAGACTACCAAAAATTAGCTTTTGCTGATTAGATAATATAAGTGATGGCTTTTTAAAAGCTCTTTTTGGCTTTGCCTTGGTTTTGGTTGTATTTTTCTTTTTAGTTGTCTTTTTTGCCATGTTATGCCGATTGCTGATTCGGTATCTGTATTTTATGGTGTATTACTTATACGCTTTTACGTTATTGGGAATCCCGTTAACAAAATCTTCAATAATATGAAGATCTTTAGCAAGTTGAGATCCTTCAAACTCTGAAATATCATCAGTTTTTATATTAGAATTATAAAATTCTAAATATTTGCTCGCCAAAGGTACAAAAGACCAGTGCCATTTTTCTTCATTATATCCTGTTCTTCCATTATTTTTATTGGTATAAACTTGATAGAATCCAAAACTATTGGCATGCTTTTTTAACCACAGGTAGGTTTTTAGACCTTTTCCGGTGTTAAAATACGAATTATTTAAACTATTTAAATCTATATCTGTTCCCCAATGATGTCTGGATGTAGAAGGCATAGAACTGTATTCTAAAATTTTCTTAGCTCTATCAACAGGGTTTAGGTTGCTGTATTTTTTCCATTTTCTATTCCAAATGGCTTTTTGTTCATAGAAATTTCTTGTTCCAGATATAATTTTGAAATCAATGCTATCTTTTTTTGCAGCTTCAGTCATTTCAAGAAATGCTTTGTAAACTCTGGTGTTTAAATAGATTTCTTTTGTGCTATGCTTAGCGTCTACTTTTGTAAATGTAGAGTCTGTTTTGTAATTAAACTTACCAAGCACAAACGCTTTGGTAATGTTTAGAGAATCGTTAAAAAAGTTGTTTTTCTCTGGTGTTGTTTTAGTTACACGATCTGTTTTAACGTCTGTTACTACTGAAGTTTCTTTAGGTTTGTTTTGACAACTCGCTACCAATAGTAAAAAAGAAAGAAAAATAGAAAGTTGTTTCATGTTATATAAAAGACAAGTTTTTAGATTGATAGAGCCTTCTATCAATTAACGTTATTTATTTAGGTTTTGGTATTTAAAAAATCTTAGGAAGATAGATTATTCCTGCTATAATCACAGCAACTATTGAAGCAATAAAAACGGCTCCGGCAGAAATATCTTTAATAAGACCTATTTTGGGATGGTGATCTGGGTGAATGAAATCTGCTATATATTCTACAGCAGTATTAACACCTTCAATACTCATTACAAGACCAATCATTGCTGTTTGAAACATCCATTCTGTGGTTGAAATATTAAAATAAAAACCAGCAAGAGTAATTACAATAGCAATAAAGACCTGAATTTTAATGCTGGCTTCGGTTTTAATAAGAATAAGCATTCCTTTAAAAGCGAAACCAACACTTTTTAGTCTGTTTATAATAAATGGTTCTTTGTTTTGTTGCATCTTAGAATTAAGATAAGCTATTCAAAGCACTTGTGTAATCTGGTTCGTTTGCAACCTCAGAAACCTGCTCCGTATGTAATACAGTACCATCAGTATCTATAACAACTACACATCTAGATAATAGAGTTTCAAATGTTCCACCAGCAAATGCTAAGCCGTAATCTTTACCAAATTGACCTGTTTTGTAGTCTGATAAACTTATAACATTGTCTAAGCCTTCTGCGCCACAAAAACGAGCCATAGCAAATGGTAAATCTTTAGAGATACAAAGTACTTTAGTGTTTTCTAATTGACTTGCTTTTTCATTAAATGTTCTAACTGATTGCGCACATGTACCAGTATCTACACTTGGAAAAATGTTTAATACTAAACGGCTACCTTCAAAATCAGAAGAACTTTGATCTTTTAAATCTGTATCTGTAAGTTTAAAATCTGGTGCTTTGCTACCAACTTCTGGTAAGTTTCCTATTGTTTCTACAGGAGTTCCTCCTAGTGTTATTTTTGCCATGGTTTAGTGTTTTAAATTTTGTTAAAAATAAAAAAAGCAACACTGAAAAGTGTAAATAAAATGATAATGTTTCAGCAAGTTGTAGAAGTATGCATATTATTTTGCAGATGCACTCTTAGGATTGAAGTAGCGTTAAAACCTTCCTACAAGCCCAATTTGGTTGCCTGTAAAAGCAAAACTCCAAGATATTTTGTTTTTATTAGGTTCAATAATATCAAAAGCCTCTTCCTTAAATAAAAACTTATCTACGCTATCAACTACTATTATACTTAGAGCTGTGCTAAAACCAATATCTGTAAGCCAATGCGCACCATCTATTAGTCTAGACATTGGTGGAATTGCGCCCAAGGTATACACACCTGCTTTTATCCAAGGACTTTCAAATTGTTTGGCAATGGAATGTGCCATAGTTACAGAAAGTACTGTGTGTCCTGAAGGGAATGAATGTTGTCCTGCTTCTTTTGAAAAAAGTTTAAAATGAAAAGCGCCTTTGCCTGTGCCTGGTCTAGCTCTACCAAATCCGTTTTTAGCAACAGTTTGTATAAGGCCACTTGTAATAGAGGACGTTATGATGAGCACACTGGTTCGTCTAATTTTACTGTTTTTGGTTACTAAACCAAAGCCATAAAGCCCAGCATTGGCCATAAAATAATTCTGAGGACTACCAAAATACCAGCCATAATCTCTAACTACTTTTGGGAAATTAGACCTATGGTTATCTATGTACTTGTCTACACCTTCATCAGCAAGGGCTAGGGTAGCTGTACCAAAGACTAAACCACTAAGTTTTAAAAAATCATTTTTTTTCCAGTGAAGTGGTCTTGTAAACGAATACTTTACTCCATGCCAAGTAGTGTTAATATCATATTTTAACAATGACCAAGTTGAAGCACTATCCTGATCTATTTTATATAGATGTTGGGCATCAATACATTGAGTGGAAAACACGATGAGTATTAGCGTTGTAAAAAGGCGTTTGGCTAATAACATAATAACTTTGATTATCTCAATTCAGCACCAAGCTTGTTTTCAAAATTAGATTGAAGCTTGTTCATTATTTTATCGATTTGTTTATCGTTAAGCGTTTTGTTTTCGTCTTGTAACGTAAAGCTTACAGCATAACTCTTTTTGCCTGCTGGTAAGTTTTTACCTTCGTAAACATCAAACAGATTTACAGCTTTTAGCAATTGTTTTTCAGTTTGCTTAGCAATTGTATAGATATCATCAAACGTAACGCTATTATCAAGTAGCAACGCAAAATCTCTACGAACTTCTGGATACTTAGGTATGGCAGTAAACTTAATTTTGTTGTGTTGTGCCATGTCTAAAACATTATTCCAATTAAAATCAGCAAATAATACGTTTTGAGAAATTCCAAAATGTTTTAAAACCGATTTTTTAACTAACCCAAATTCAACTAAAGTTTTCTTTCCTATAGAAAGGCTCATGCCTTCACTAAGAATATCGGTTTTATGAGGTGCAGATTTTAGTCGGTTTAAGCCTAAGCGCTCTAATACAGTTTCAATAGTACCTTTTAAATAAAAGAAATCACTAGGTGTAGCTTGTGTATTCCAACGTTCTTGTGCTTTGTTTCCGGTTACAAAAAGTGCCAAATGTTTGTGTTCTTCTCTGTTATCTGAATACTGATGGTAAGTTTTACCAAATTCAAACAACTTAAGGTCATCACGTTTTCTGTTAATATTGTGCGAAACAGCTTCTAATCCAGAAAATAATAAAGATTGACGCATAACTTCTAAATCATTACTTAATGGATTTAGCATTTTTACGTTATGGTCAGCATTCAATTGTTCACTTAACTCAATATATTTTGGAGATGTTAAAGAGTTAGCCATAATCTCAAAGAAGCCTTGAGAAGCTAACTGATTGCCAATAACATTTTGAAGTTTGTAATCTTCAAAACGAGATGTGTTAGAAATAGAAGCGTTAAGCTTTTCAGTTGTTTTTATGTTGTTGTAACCGTAAACTCTTAGGATTTCTTCAATAACGTCAGCTTCGCGCTGTACGTCATTTCTAAAAGACGGTACCGTAAGTCCTAAACCAGCTTCAGTAACATTGTTAATTTTAATGTCTAAAGAGGTTAAAATACTTTTTATGGTTTCTTTAGGAATTTCTTGACCGATTAATCGCTTGGCATTATCAAAACTCAATACAACCTGAAAATCTTCAATTTTATTAGGATAAGCGTCAGAGATGTCACTTGTTATTTCACCACCAGCAATTTCAGTAATTAAAAGTGCAGCACGCTTTAAAGCGTACTTTGTAAAGTTAGGATCTATACCACGTTCAAATCTAAAAGAAGCATCTGTATTAAGCCCATGACGCTTAGCTGTTTTTCTAACGCTTACAGGATCAAAATAAGCACTTTCTAAAAAGATATTGGTTGTAGTTTCGGTAACACCAGAATCTATACCACCAAAAACACCAGCAATACACATTGGCTTTTCGGCATCGCAGATCATTAAATCATCTTCGTGTAATTCTCTTTCAATCTCGTCTAGAGTCGTAAACTTTGTGCCAGCTTCGCAGGTTTTAACTTCAACCTTGTTACCAGTGATTTTTGCAGCATCAAAAGCGTGTAATGGTTGTCCTAATTCATGCAAAACATAATTAGTAACATCTACAATGTTGTTAATAGGAGATAAGCCAATTGCTTTTAAGCGGTTTTGTAACCAACTTGGAGATGTTTCAACTTTAACACCAGAAATGGTAACACCACAGTAACGTGGACATTTATCCTTGTCTTGCACATCGACGTCAACCTTTAAAGAACGCGTATCTACGTGGTAAGACATTACTGATGGAGATATCAACTCCAGGTTAAGATCTTGTTGTAATAAACCAGCTTTTAAATCTCTAGCCACACCATAATGACTCATGGCATCGGCACGGTTTGGTGTTAGACCAATTTCAAAAACTTCATCATTTTCCACTTCAAAAATCTCAGCAGCAGGAGTACCAACTTTTAAGTCGGCATCAAGAACCATAATGCCATCATGAGATTCGCCAAGACCAAGTTCGTCTTCAGCGCAAATCATTCCGTGGCTTTCTTCGCCTCTAATTTTACCTTTTTTGATTTTCCAGGCTTCACCTTCTGCAGTGTAAAGCGTTGTGCCAATTGTAGCAACAGGTACTTTTTGTCCTGCAGCCACATTAGGTGCACCACATACAATTTGTACAGGCTCTGCTTCACCAATATTTACAGTTGTTACTTTAAGTCGGTCTGCGTTTGGGTGTTGTTCGCAAGTTAATACCTCGCCAACTACGATGCCTTTAAGGCCACCTTTAACAGATTCGTAGGTTTCTATACCTTCTATTTCAAGACCAAGATCTGTAAGTAATTCGCCTGTTTTTTCGGCGTTCCAATCTATATTGATAAACTGTTTTAACCAGTTGTAAGATATTTTCATGTGCTGTTTTATTCAGGCCACAAAGATAATAATACTTAAATGTTAATGAAACATCCCTAATTAAATTTTAAACAGGTTGCATTTCGCTATCATAAAAACGTAAATCTGTGTAGAGGATTTTTGGATAGGCTTTTTTATGTAAGGTAATTGTTGTTATTTCGAACTTAAATAAAATTCAATTTACAATGCGATATATTTTTGGTCTTTTAGTGATAAGTCTTCTATTTTCATGCAAAGACGATAAAAAAAACAATACCCTTAGAGACAATAAATTAGAAACAGGAAGTTACAGAGCTTGGATTTCAATTCAGGATAATGAAGAAATTCCATTTGTGTTTGAGGTAGAATCTGATAAAAAATTAAATATTTATAATGCTGAAGAAACGATTGTAGTAGATGAAATAGAATATAAAAATGATTCTGTATACATTAATTTACCTGTCTTTGAAGACTACCTAGTGGCAAAAATTAATCAGGATAATAATTTAAACGGTTTTTATATAAGTCCTGATAGAAATAGAAAAGTACCGTTTGAAGCTACGTTTAAAAATGCAATTAGATTTGGAACAGGAACAGGTGCGGCTTATAATATTGAAGGAGTTTGGGAAACTGTATTTAGTAAAGGTGTTGAGGAAGATGAATACATTGCAAAAGGTGTTTTTAAGCAATACGATAATGGGAAAATTACAGGAACATTTAGAACTACAACTGGTGATTATCGTTATTTGGAAGGTGTATTAGATGGTACACGCTTAAAACTCTCAACCTTTGATGGTGCTCATGCCTTTTATTTTACAGCAACTGTAACCGACTCAACTATGAACGGTTATTTTTATTCTGGAAATCATTGGAAAGAACCTTTTGAAGCGAAGCGTAATAAGGATTATGAACTGCCAAGTGCCAATGAATTAACCTATTTAAAAGAAGGTTATGATAGTTTAGATTTTGTTTTTTCTAATACCTCTGATGAGTTGGTAGGTCTTAAAGATGATAGATTTAAGGATAAAGTTGTAGTGGTGCAAATAATGGGAACATGGTGTCCTAACTGTTTGGATGAGAGTAAATACTATGCGGACTTTTACAAAAAAAATAAAGACAAAGGTATAGAATTTATTGCCTTGGCATTTGAGTATGCTAAGGACAAGGAAACTGCTTTTAGTCGTATAGACAGGCTACAAAGTAAAATAGGTATAGATTATCCTGTACTTTTAGCTCAATATGGTGGTGCAGACAAAGCCAAGGCACAAGAAAAATTACCAATGCTTAACCATGTGTTGTCTTATCCAACTTCAATTTTTATTGATAAAAAAGGAAAAGTAAGAAAGATACATACAGGATTTAATGGACCTGCAACAGGTGAAAAATACATAGAATTCAAAAAGGAATTTGAGAGTTTTGTAAACGTATTACTGGCTGAATAAATAAATAGCCTTGATCTAACTTACATAAAGATTAAGGTATCAGTAAAGCTACCTGAGAAAATAGATAGATAATTATTGGGATGTTAAAAATCAGAGTTGTGGCAAGTAGATAGTTGTTTGCTTCGCCTGAAAGTTTTGACTTTGATTTGTATAATTTGAGAACATAATAGGAAGAAATAAGATTTATAATAACAGCTAATAAGTAAGCGAATATTGTTGTTGTAAGTTTGTTCTCGTAGGGTGTAAACCAAAGTAAATTACCAAATTGTTTAATCGTTATTGAGTCAAAAAAAGAACTTAGTCCCAAGCCTATGAAAATACGCACTAGGTTTGCTAACAAAATGCCAATAACTGCAATACCCAAAACAACTAAAAAATGAAGATATATTGATTTGTGAGGCAAAGAAGCTTTTAGGTTGTTCTTATTGAATTTGTAATATACCAGAAATAATACAGGACAGCATATAAGCATTAATAAGATTTCAATAAAAGCAAGAGGAAATCCCATAAAATCTAATTCTCAGTGATTTTTTGAAGCTTTAATTTGAAGTTATTAGGAAGAGAAACATCATATTCAGATTTTTCAATAAGTATTTTAAAAAGTTTTTCTAAATCTTCGGGTTTATAATCTTTAATGTTCATAGATACTTCAGATTTAGTTCTAAAATGAAGTGTTATGTTATTAGTAAATTTGCTAAACTCTATTTTGATAAGTTTATCGATGTCTCGTACTTCTACCCAGTGATTCTTTAAAATAAAGGTATTGCCTTTAATGTATGCTCTGTAAGGTTTTAGTTTTTTGTAAACAAACCAAAATATTACTTCAGCCAAAGCAGCAATCCAAAATAAAGAAATAAGATAAATAATATCTTTTTCTCCTTTCCAAGGCCATAATAAGAAAGTCATTAATATAGCGTAGAGTAAATTGAATATGTTTATTTGTTTACGTTGACTTTTTATTTTAAAGTCTGCAACATATTCTTTTTTTAGAGTGCTGTATTCCCACATTAAAATAATTATAAAACATAAAGTGACTAATGAAATATTTAGAACATCTGGGAACTTGTTTTCAGTGAATTGACCTATAAACAAGGTGATGATTAAAATGATAATAAGGATATGATATCTCATTGATAAGTTGGTTTTTTCGGAATTATATGATAGTGGGTGATGGTCTGTGGTGATAGTTGATAACAGGTTTCTATTGATTTGTAATTTCGATTGCTTTCTCTAAAATTTCATCACGTCCTTGTATTAATCCGTTTATTGTGGTGATATTAAAAGTTCTTAACAGTGTTAAAGCGGCATAAATGTCACCAAAAGTGCCTGCACCACAAACAATACCACAAAAGGAATAAACAAATAGCCAACCACATCTCTGGCTTGTATTTTAATACCTTTGCTCATTACAGGAAAAACGACGAGCAAAAAGAAGGGTTGTAGTAAATTACTTAAGCTTTCTCCGTACGCAACAGACATAGAAGCTCTGGCTGTCATAGCTGTAATTTCAGTAGGTGAGAGATTGATGCTAAGTTCTTGTACCATGTTTAAAATACTTGGGCCAATAACCGCAAATTCACCACCTGCAGACGGTATTGCAAAATTGATAATGCCTCCTGATAAATATGATATAAAAGCGTAATTTTCGGTCGTAGCAATAGTTACTAAAGTGTTTGTGATTTTTTCACCCAAACCAGAAGCGAGCATAATGCCCATTATACCTGCATAAAACGGATATTGAAACAGGACTCCCGAGATATTGCTGCTGGCACGTTTCATAGCAATACTATATCGCATTGGTGTAATGTGTAATAGCATCCCAGCCACAAAGAAGATGAAAATCATAATATTAAAGTTGAGATCAAAGCCCTTGGTTGCAAAGTGGTAAATGATATATGTTAATCCTAGTGCGGCAACAGTAAGCTGCAGCCAACCAGCATTATTTAAAGCATCAGATAATGCTTTGTAAGGTAGCTTGTAAGAAAGGGCTTCGTCTTTAACCGAATGGGTTTCGTCATCTAACGACGTTTGTAAATCCTTGAGTTCTTTGCCTTCGTGAGTTTTAGGAATAAGTAACCAAATCAATAATGGAGAAACAACCACAAACAAAACAATCATCGCAATATTTAGCGTCGCGCCTAAACTATAACTTGTAGAAATAGTATCGTTTAAAATACCTTCTTGTATTAAAAAGTTGTTTTCTGTATTAAGCAACAAGGCAATAGAGCTAGATAAACCGCAAACCCAACCATTAAAAGAAAAGTACACGCAAGCCACCAAAAAAGGATAGTGAATACCTTTAATGCGCAAAGCCAATTCGCGACCTAAAATGGCAGTAACTACGACCATTCCAAAGCTAATTAAGGATAATAATGCACCAAGCGCAATGATAATCAAATAAACCTGTGTTGGTGTTTTAATGTATTTAGTAATGTGGTCAATCCCTTTTTTTACAGGTGAAGATTGCGCAATACAGTAAGCGGTAATGATAATAAGTACAATCTGCATACCAAACGACAGAAGACTCCAGAAGCCATCGTACCAACCTTGTAAAATATTAATAGGTTGGTGGTCTGTAAATACCAAGGCTAAAGCAAAAGTGAGTAGAGTAAGCAGTAGCGCAAATACATAAGCACTAGGCATGTATTTGGTAAAACCATCTGTAAATTTCTGACCGAGTTTGGTAATCATGGTTGGTGTTGTTTTGTTAAAAATCGTCAATTCAAGTGAGTTTTACGATTCTTAAATCGAAAAATTTGTGTAATAAAAGATAATTAAGACTGTAATCTGTTCTCGGTTTTATTTTAGTAATCTTAATAATACGTTAATTAACAATTGGTTACTGTTCTTTAACAAGTCGCTAACAGCCTCGCTTTCAAAAACGGTCTACCTTGAAAACATATTCATCAGCAAAACACGTTTGGTTATGTTTTGAAGGTCTGGTTGTTGTTGGTGCCAGGCCTTTTTTTCATTCCTGCGAAAAGCAGGAATCTCATCGCAAAAGACCCTAATCTATATAAACCACGTATTGTTATTCTAAACTTGCTTGTTCTGAATTTGTTTCAGTATTTCAGCGTCTTCTAATTAATGAGTAAGTCGTCAGTTCGAGTGATTTTGAGATTATCGAAAACAAAATATATTTTGTTTGAAGATACCTAAGCGTAGCTTAAAAATCGTATAGAGAACTTTTACTGAGATCAATTTCTAAATCTTAACTAATATAATTCCAGATATTACGGTATTTACTCATTTGTCTGTAAGTGTTCAAAATCATATTATGCTCTGGTAAAGCTAAGCTTGGATCAAGATTTAAAACCGACTTAGCATAGTGTCGTGCGCTTTGTAAAATGTCTTTATCCTTTACAATATCTGCAATTCTAAGGTTTAAAACACCACTTTGTTGTGTACCCATAATATCACCAGGACCTCTAAGTTTCAGGTCTACTTCGGCAATTTCAAAACCATCTGTAGAGCGCACCATGGTTTCTAAACGCGTTTTACTGTCGTTACTCAGTTTGTGTCCGGTCATTAAAATACAATAACTCTGTTCAGCGCCACGACCAACACGTCCACGTAGCTGGTGTAATTGCGATAGGCCAAAGCGTTCTGCGCTTTCAATAATCATAACTGAAGCATTTGGTACATTAACACCAACTTCAATAACAGTAGTTGCAACCATAATGTTGGTTTTGCCTTCGGCGAAACGTTGCATCTCATAATCTTTGTCTTCGGCTTTCATTTTTCCATGAACAATAGAAATTTGATAGTCTGGTGTTGGAAACTCTCTTGAGATACTTTCGTAGCCATCCATCAAATCTTTATAGTCCATTTTTTCACTTTCTTGAATGAGAGGATACACGACATAGATTTGTCTGCCTTTTGCAATTTCGTCTTTCATAAATCGAAAAACTTTCAGTCGATTATTGTCGTATCGATGAACTGTTTTTATCGGTTTTCTACCAGCAGGTAATTCGTCAATAATTGAAATATCTAAGTCGCCATAAACAGACATTGCCAAGGTTCTCGGAATTGGAGTAGCAGTCATGACTAAAACATTAGGAGGAAGTTCGTTTTTATGCCATAATTTTGATCTTTGTTTTACGCCAAAACGATGTTGCTCGTCGATAATGGCAAGTCCTAAATTTTTAAATTTTACCTTATCTTCGAGTAGTGCGTGAGTGCCAATTAAGATTTGTAAATTGCCATTTTCTAGATTTTCATGAATGATCCGTCTGTCTGAAGTTTTAGTTGAACCAGTTAATAATAAAATGCTGATATTCAATTTATTGCACCACTCAAGTAATTCATTATAGTGCTGAACTGACAAAATTTCAGTTGGCGCCATTAAACAGCATTGAAAACCATTGTCAAGTCCCATGAGCATTGACATAAACCCAACTATAGTTTTGCCAGATCCTACATCTCCTTGTAAAAGACGGTTCATTTGTGCATTGCTTCCTAAATCTGCTCTAATTTCTTTAAGAACACGTTTTTGTGCATTGGTTAAATCGAAGGGTAAATGGTCTTTAAAAAAGGTGTTAAAATAGTCTCCTACTTTTTCAAAAGTGAAGCCTTTTATTTTTGATTTGTGGATTAAATTTTTCAAAATTAACTGCAATTGAATGTAGAATAATTCTTCAAATTTTAATCGAAATTGTGCTCTAGAAAGTAGCTCTGGAGACTTCGGAAAATGCACATTAAAAAGTGCATCAGATTTTGATAATAATTTTAATTCCCCTCTAATTGTATCCGATAAAGTTTCAGCATAACGTCCTTTGGTTTCCAAAAATAATTGCTGCATTATTTTGGTTACAACACGATTTGTTATCCCTTTATTTGATAGTTTTTCGGTAGACGGATAAATGGCTTGCATGGCAGAACGCAGATTTTTTTCATGTTCTGACAGCAATTCTAATTCTGGATGTGGCATACTAAATTTGCCATTAAACCAATTGGTCTTACCAAAAATAACGTAAGGCTGCCCTGTTTTTAAGCTTTCTCTTATCCATTTTTGTCCTCTAAACCATACCAGTTCCATAACTCCAGTATCGTCTCTAAATTCAGCTACTAAGCGTTTACCTCGTTTTTGTGCTACTTCTCTAAAACTGGTAATTCTACCAATTACTTGCACTTCGGCATTGTTGCGTTGTAATTGATTGATTTTGTAGTATTTGGTGCGGTCGATGTAGCGGTTTGGGAAGAGGTTAATCAAGTCCTGATAGGTGTGAATACCCAATTCTGAGCGCAATAAGTCTGCTCGGTTAGGCCCAACTCCTTTGAGGTAATCAATAGGTGTTTGTAAATTCACACTCATAACTGCGAATTTACCAAATTCTTGCAAAGCTGTAATTCTAAAATTTTGTTATTTCTAATCTATTAGGTTTAGTGTTTGTTTTAAAAGTTTTACTTTGGTCTAATCCTTGATTTAATCGGAATTATGAAAAAATTATTGGTTGTATGTCTGTTGTTTGTTTCTGTGTTTTCTAATGCGCAGCAAACGGATTATGTGGATTTTAGAAGAGCAGAAGCTTTATTGGTTTTTAATCAGTTAGCGGTAGATAGTACAACTTATAATTCTTACGAAATTGATTTTAAAATTTTAAAGCCAACAGATTCTATTTATTTAGATGCTGTAAATATGAAGTTTAAGCATGTGGCTTTAGATAATTCTACGGCAACATTTAAAAATGATGGTAAAAGATTAATTGTTTTCAATGATTTTAAACCTAATGAGTCTTATAAATTAAGCTTTGTCTTTAACAATGCGCCCAAAAAGGCTATGTATTTTATAGGATGGGAACATGAGGGTAAGAATCAAATCTGGACACAAGGTCAAGGAAAATACACTAGTAATTGGTTACCAAGTCTTGATGATACAAATGATAAAATTGAGTTTGATTTAAAGTTTCTTGCACCAAAAAAGTATGAGGTTATTTCAAATGGTATTTTAAAATCAAAGTCAGATAATCTTGGTAATATATTGTGGGAATATGATATGCAAAAGCCTATGTCTAGTTACTTGGTGGCTGTTGCAGTTGGTGTATATAATAAAAAAACAGAAATTTCAAAAAGTGGCATTCCTTTAGAGTATTACTATTATCCTGAAGATTCCTTAAAAGTCGAGCCTACCTATCGCTATAGTAAAAGAATGTTTGATTTTTTAGAGGAAGAGATTGGATTTGCTTACCCTTGGCAAAACTACAAACAAGTGCCAGTACACGATTTTTTATATGCTGGTATGGAAAATACGAGCTGTACTATTTTTTCAGATGCTTTTATGGTAGATGATATAGGTTTTAATGATAAAAGCTATGTTAATGTTAATGCGCACGAATTGGCACATCAATGGTTTGGTGATTTAGTAACGGCAACGTCTGGCGAACATCATTGGTTACAAGAAGGTTTTGCAACCTATTACGCCTTGTTAGCGGAGCGTGATATTTTTGGTGATAATCATTATAATTTCAAATTATATGAGTCTGCTGTAGATTTAGGACGACAAGATTTAGCAGGTGAAGGTACGTCGCTTCTAAATGCAAAGTCGAGTAGTTTAACCTTTTATCAGCGTGGTGCATGGGTGCTTCATGCGTTGAGAGGTTTGGTTGGTGATGATGTGTTTAAAAAGGCCGTGAAAGCTTATTTGGATAAACACCAGTTTAAAAACGTTAAAACTTCAGATTTTATAAATGAAGTAGAGCGTTTCTATGGTAAATCGCTAAATACATTTGTTGATGTGTGGATTAAGCAAAAGGATTTTCCTGTTGATGCTGCTTTTGGATTGCTTCAAAATGAATCTACTTTTATTAACGAGTATCTTATGGTAGATTGCCAGGCAAAAACTTCTAAATGTGAAGAGTATTTAAAATATTATGTTTCAGACGAAGCAAAAGTTAAAGTGATTTCTCAAATGCCAGAATTGGTAACTAGCGATACCTTTAAGCATGGCTTTAAGGTAAGACAAGCGATTTCGCAATACGTAAGGCAAATACCAAAAGCGATCAAGGAAGACTATGAAACGTTGTTAGATGATAAGTCTTACGTAACTATTGAAAATGCTTTGTATAATCTTTGGACAGCATTTCCTGAAGAACGAGCAAAATATCTGTCTAAAACCAGAAATGTAGTAGGTTTTAATGATAAGAATGTGCGCCTGCTGTGGATTGCTTTAAATCTTAATACTCCATTTTACCAAGCTGATAATAAACAAGGCTTGTTTGAAGAATTGGTAAGTTATACAGATGAGCGCTATAATGCGGATTTGCGTATGAATGCCTTTAACTATCTTAATCTTATGAATGCATGTAACGACACCTGTAAATCTAATCTTGAAAAAGCAAAATCGCACCATAACTGGAGAATGGTTAAGTTTGCAAAAGAAATGTCCGAAAAATTAGAGAATAAAAAATAATGCGAGCATTAGTAATTTCAGGTGGTGGGAGTAAAGGTGCTTTTGCTGGTGGAGTAGCGCAATACCTTATGGAAAGGGAAAAGCGTGAATACGACATGTTTTTAGGAACGTCTACAGGTAGTTTGTTGGTGCCGCATTTGGCACTAGATAAGGTAGATAAACTCTATGATATTTTTACCAATGTACAGCAACAAGATATTTTTAGTGTAAGCCCTTTTGTGCAACGTAAAAAAGGTGATAGAGAGTATGTGTCTATAGATTTTGTGAACTCAATGTGGCAATTTATTAGAATGAAGCGCACATTTGGAGAGAGTAAAGCACTTAGAAAGCATATAAGAAAACATTTTACGGTAGAAGAGTTTCAGAAAATTAGGGCAACCAAACACGATGTAGTAGTGACGGTAAGTAATCTGTCTATGAATCGTGTAGAGTATAAGTCTATAAATGATTGTACTTACGATGAGTTTTGCAATTGGATATGGATTTCTTGTAATTATATTCCATTTATGTCATTAGCTATGGTGGATGGCTATGAGTATGCAGATGGTGGATTAGGATGTGTAATTCCTATACGAGAAGCAATTTTAAGAGGAGCAACAGAGGTAGATGCGATTGTTCTTGAGGCAGAAAACCTTGGAAAGCAACGTGTACTTGGTAAAAATCCGTTTTCATTAATGATGAATTTATTTGGGCATTTGCTCGATCAGGTTGAGCGAAGCGATGTTCTAATTGGAAAACTTGCTGCTAAAAACAAAAATGTAAAACTCAATTTATACTACACGCCAACAAATCTTACAGAAAATTCTCTAATTTTTAGTAAAAGACTTATGGAAAAATGGTGGCTTCAAGGGTATGAATACGCAGAGAAAAAGCATTCTGATTAAAGTGTGCAGGTTGTAGTATTCGCTCTATACTGTTTGACTAGCTTTTGTATGCGAGCTTTTTTAGAATTTAGTTCTAATTTAGACTTAAACGAGAGTAAAAAAGTCTTCCTTTAGGAAGATTTAGATGGGCTTTTTACCACATTTCGCCAACTTCTTTCTTTATGTAAGAAAGAGCAGCATTGCTAGGTGCAGGTTTGTCCATAAGCTCTGTTAAAACAACTTCACGCAACTTATTAGCACTATCTGTTTTTTCATTCATATTAGCTTTTCTTATGAGTTGAATTGTTGCGTTTTTAGCGGCTAAAATAATACTCCAGCATTGATCGCTAACATAGATTTGCTGTGTTAAATTATGTTCAAACTCTTGCTCTATAGTTGCTATAAGTAGATTTTCGTAATCTTCTTTATTTGAAGAGGTTGGAGATGTTCTTGTTAATAAGCTTTGCGGTTTTATGCGTTCTAGAAAAAGAGACATGCGCTCGTAAGCTTGTAGTCTTAATGGAAATGACTCTTTCTGTAAATCTTTAGTTAATAAAAAATGACGTCTTTTGCTTTCGTTAGTCATATGTTCTCTAAAAAATAAAAAAGCAATAACACCTGTAACAACAGCAGGTATAGTATACATCAAAAGATTAAGAATTTGTTCTTCCATAGTTTTTAATAAGAAGTGATTGGTAAAAAATTAGTAATTAGTTTCAAATATTATTTACAGCCGCCAAGATAAACACAATCTTTTAATTCTTGCATACTTTTAAAATCTACTGGAGTTTTTTCGTAATTAAACGTGTGCTTAAATTCTTTTGTAAGATTGTGGTCATCGACATTCATTTCGATATCTCGCATATTGAATTGGCATGGGTGTTCGTAGCCAGCTGCATGAGTAATTTCGATTAATTCTTTTTTAAAGGTTTTAAAGTATTGTGCTAAACGTTCAGATTTTAAAGGTACATTAATACCATTTTGCAACCATTTCTTTTGTGTAGCTACACCAGCAGGACAGCGGTTAGTATGGCAAATTTGTGCTTGTATACAGCCAATACTCATCATAGCTTCACGTGCTACATTGATGCAGTCGACTCCCATTGCAAATGCCATAGCAGCTTTTGCAGGAAAGCCTAATTTTCCGCTACCAATAAAAACAATACGTTCTGTAAGATTATGCTTTTGAAAAAGTTTATAAACATCACTAAATCCATAAACCCAAGGTAAAGAGACATGATCAGCAAAACTAGGAGGTGCTGCACCAGTTCCTCCTTCACCACCATCTATGGTTATAAAATCTGGTCCACGATTATCGCGTTCCATAATTTGAGCCAGTTCTTCCCATTGTTCTAGTTTTCCTATAGCGGCTTTAATACCAACTGGCAGACCTGTTGCTTCGGCAATACTTTCTACAAAATCTACCAATTCTGGCACTGTGGAAAATGCCTTGTGGTTTGGTGGAGATAAAACAGTTTTGCCTACTTCAACACCTCTGATATCTGCAATTTCTTTGGTGATCTTTTTTCCAGGAAGCACTCCGCCTTTTCCTGGTTTTGCACCTTGAGATAGTTTTACTTCAATAGCTCTGATAAAAGGATTGTCTTCAACTAATTTTACCATTTTTTCCATAGAAAAACCACCATCTTCTGCTCTTACACCAAAGTAGCCAGTACCAAAATGAAATACAACATCACCACCATTACTGTGGTATGGAGACAAACCTCCTTCACCAGTATTGTGGTACGCGCCAGCTAACTTTACCCCTTTATTTAAAGATTCAATAGCTTTGGCAGATAATGAGCCAAAACTCATAGCAGAGACATTAATTATTGATGCTGGTCTGTATGGACGTTTACGTTTGTTATAAGCTCCCATAACTTTAGCGCAAGGAGCAAATGTTTTATCAATGATGTTTGGATGATTTTTTTCAACCTTATATGGCATCATGGCATTGTTTATAAAAATGTGCTGATGTGCATATATGTCTCTGTCTGTACCAAAACCTTCGTAATTGTTTTCTTGTTTTGCAGAAGCGTAAATCCAACCTCTTTCAATACGATTAAAAGGTAATTCTTCTCTATTGTTGGCAACAAAGTATTGGCGCATTTCTGGGCCAATGCTTTCTAGCAAATAGCGCAAATGGCCTACAATTGGGAAGTTGTGACTTATGGTGTGCTTACGTTGAAAAAAGACATCTCTCATGGCTACGAGTACTAAAAAAACGATAATCCAAAGCCACCAAGGAATGTTACCCAAGAATTCTAAAATGGAATCCATAATCTGAAATAAAATTTGCACTAAGATATTGAAAATTGATTACATCATATTCTTGATATTTTGTTTATAATTTATAAAGATAAAACATGGTAAAACCTATGGTAATATGTAATTTCACAGCTTGAAAAAATGAAGTTTTGGAAAAGTATCTTAGTCAACTAAACGACGCACAATTAGCACCAACCATACAGAAAGACGGACCAATGATCGTAATCGCTGGTGCAGGTTCAGGAAAAACAAGAGTGCTTACATATCGTATTGCTTATTTAATGAGTCAAGGAGTAGATGCCTTTAATATCTTATCATTGACTTTTACCAATAAAGCGGCTCGAGAGATGAAAGGCAGAATCGCAGATATAGTAGGTGATAGCGAAGCTAAAAACCTTTGGATGGGAACGTTTCACTCAGTGTTTGCCAAAATCCTTAGGTTTGAAGGACATCATCTGGGTTTTCCTAGCAACTTTACTATATACGATACCCAAGATGCACAAAGACTTATAAGTTCTATTATAAAAGAAATGGGACTTGATAAAGATGTGTATAAGGTGAAACAAGTTTATGGTAGAATTTCTTCGTACAAGAATAGTCTTATAACTGTAAAGGCATACTTTAGAAATCCTGAGCTTATGGAGGCAGATGCTATGGCACGCAGACCTCGTTTAGGAGATATTTATAAAGAATATGTAGACCGTTGTTTTAAAGCAGGAGCAATGGATTTTGATGATCTTTTATTAAGAACCAATGAGTTGCTAACGCGTTTTCCGGCTGTATTGGCTCAGTATCAAGATCGTTTTAGATACATATTGGTAGACGAGTATCAAGATACCAACCACTCTCAGTATTTAATAGTTAGAGCTTTGTCTGATCGTTTTCAAAATATATGTGTGGTAGGTGACGATGCGCAGAGTATCTATGCGTTCCGTGGTGCAAACATCAATAATATTCTAAACTTTCAGAAAGATTATGATGATGTAAAAATGTATCGATTAGAGCAAAATTACCGTTCTACAAAGATGATTGTAGGTGCAGCCAATTCTGTAATTGAGCATAATAAGACTAAGTTAGATAAAGTGGTTTGGACCGCTAATGATGTTGGGGAGAAAGTTATTGTGCACAGATCCATGACAGATGCAGATGAAGGGCGTTATGTAGCAAGTACAATTTGGGATACCAAGATGAATCAGCAATTGCCAAATAGCGATTTTGCTGTACTTTATAGAACTAATGCACAGTCTCGTGCTATAGAAGATGCGTTGCGTAAAAGAGACATTCCGTATAGAATTTATGGAGGATTGTCGTTTTATCAACGTAAGGAGATTAAAGATGTAACGGCTTATTTGCGTTTAATTTTAAACACTTCAGATGAAGAAGCTCTAAAAAGAGTGATTAATTATCCTGCAAGAGGTATTGGACAAACTACCGTAGATCGATTAATTGTAGCAGCAAACGCTACAGGTAAGACCATCTACGATATTATGAAAAATATAGATAATGAGTCTGTAAATATTAATGGAGGCACTAAAAATAAATTAAGAGATTTTGTAACTCTCATAGAAAGCTACAAAGTAATGAACCAAAATGCTAATGCTTTTGAGTTGGCAGAACATGTAGCAAAAACTAGTGGTCTTGTAAGAGAATTAGGCAAGGATGGTACACCAGAAGGCGTTACTAAGATGGATAACGTGCAAGAATTGCTTAATGGTATTAAAGATTTTGTTGAAGGACAAATTGAAGTTGCAGATAGTACAGGTTCTTTATCAGAATTTTTAGAAGATGTTGCATTGGCTACAGATTTAGATGGTGATAAAGGTGATCCGGATCATGTGGCTCTAATGACAATTCACTTGGCAAAAGGACTTGAGTTTTCGCATGTTTTTATTGTTGGTATGGAAGAAGATTTATTTCCAAGTGCCATGAGTATGAACACCCGAAGCGAGCTAGAGGAAGAGCGTCGCTTGTTTTATGTGGCTTTAACAAGAGCAGAGAAGCAAGCTTACCTTACGTATACTGTGTCTCGTTACCGTTGGGGAAAACTAATAGATGCAGAGCCAAGTCGTTTTATTGAAGAAATTGATGATGAATTTGTAGATATTACCACACCATTAAAAGAGCAACGCTTTAATCCAATGTTAGATGCATCTATTTTTGATGATGTAGAGCCAAATAAGGTGCGTTTTGCAAAACCAAAGTCTCCAAAGTTTAAAAAGAAAGAGACGAAGAAGCCAGAGAAGTTTCAAATTAGTACACCAAAAAAATTAAAGCCTGTAAGCCAAACAGATACAGGAGCTAATTTGTTTGATACCAAATTAACTGTAGGCAATATTGTGAATCATCAACGTTTTGGTAGAGGTGAGGTTCTTAAAATTGAAGGTGTAGGAGGCGACTTAAAAGCCGAAATTAAGTTTGAAGGTGGAGCTACTAAAAAACTTTTATTGCGTTTTGCTAAGCTAGAAATTATTTCTTAGCCTTTTTTAACGCAACCATTTGTGGTTTTTCTCATCTAAAAATAAACTTTTCATTATGCCCAAAAGGCTTCATTTTGCGATATGGTTAATGCTAGTCGCTGTTTTTAGTTGCGAAGACACAATAATAGAGGATAATATTAGAGTTTTGGTGCATGGTAGTGTTGTGGACCAAAATGCAGAACCAATTACAAATGCAAGCATTAAAGTTTATGCAGACGCAGATGCTTTTGGTGCAGACCGAGTACTTTTAGGAGAAGGTGTTAGTGATGCTTCAGGAAATTTTAATATAACGTCTTTATTTGGACCAAATGAATTGTTTCTTGTAGACGTTTCTTCAGGCGATCAATATTCTACTTACCGTTATCAAACCAATACAGAAGAGTTTACTCCTGGTGATCTTACTTTTAATTTACAAACTGTAGCGTTAAAAGAGATGACCAATTTTACTTATAATATTATAAGAGAAAGTGGTGAAGGCAACACCTTGTACTATAGATTTACATACTTAGATGCCAATTGTACAGAGGTTTATGAAGAAGGTGCTTTAAGCGATTCTCTTAGTTATTGCAATACTACAAGAGTTACGGGTTCTACTTTAGATGATGCATCTCCTAATGCAGAAAATATAGGTTTTATAGTGCCATTACAATCTCAGGTTGAGTTCTCTTACCGTCTTAATGAAGGTGAAGAAATTTCTGAAATAATAACTATTAATTCAGCTGACTATGCGTTTCAATTTAGCTACTAAGATTTTAATTATTCTTGTTTTTGGTTTTCAGCTGAATGCTCAAAACGATAGTATAAGCCAAAATAAAAAAACATCAAAGGTTCCTGTTTTGTATGATGAAGAACGTCAATATTTTGGTGCTATGTCACTAACATATCAGAGTCCGATGCCTTATGGTAACAATTTTATAGGTAAAGGTTTTGAAGGTAATGGAGGTTATAATTTTAAATTTCAGGTTTTTATATTCAAAAACTTCTTTGTTGGTTTTAGTTATGGTTTTAGTGATTTTAATACTACAAATACCGAATTAATTGGTAATTATACAGAGAGTACTGTAGAAGAAATCTCAGGTATTTTGGGTTATGAGTTTCTTCCGTTACCTAAAGTTAGGTTAGGAGTTAATACTTCGGTCTTTGGAAACGCTACTTTAACAAATTCAATTCAATCTGGTTATGGCAATAGAGATTTTGGTAAGCTAAGAAATTTTGGTGTAACACTAGAGTATGAGTTTGTTAGAAATCTAAATGTATTGTTAGAATACAATTGGCGAAAAATAAAATCTGAGATTGAGGTGCCGAATGAATTAAAATCTTTTTTTGAAGAAGGAACTTATAATACCTTAAATATTGGATTGAAGTTTAATTTTGGAGGTTCAGCGTTTACAGAAAAGCTATCGTTTTAGTACCTAATAACAATATATCATTTTACCATACAAACAGAATTGATGTTGCCATCATTATCGTATTCTTTTACGGTATTTGTTGGGTCTGTAATCCATTTTCCGTCTACGATAAATTTATAATGGTATTTTCCGCCAGATAATCTTTTGTTGTAAACCCAGCAATCATCTACTTTAGTCATTTTGTATTCATCTTCTGTCCAGTCGTTAAAATCTCCACTGAGAATTACCGTTTCTGCGTTTTTAAATTCGCAAAGTCTAAAAGTTACATTTTTTTGAACATCAATAACAGAGTTATAACCGCCAAATTCGTTTTCAACTTTTGAAGGATTTTGAGGGTCTACAATCCAAAGGTGTCTGTCTATTATAAATTTGTATTGATAAATATCTGGTTTTAGTTGTAAGGTTACTTCCCAGCCATCTTCGGTAGGTTTCATTTTAAAACCAGTTTCGTCCCAACGGTTAAAGGTGCCACTGAGAATAACACGATCAGCGTCTTTGTAGCCTTTTAGCTTAAAAGTAACATTACCATAATCTGTAGCAAATGCACTGTAAAGCTTGAGGTTGTAGGTCATAAGCCTTTGACCACCATAATCTCTGGCATCTACAATATTTTCAAAATCAGAAGAAGGTTCTGCCCAATGAAACCCATTAACAACAAACTTAAACTCCCAATCAAAGTCTGATGTAAAAATGGATAGATCCTTTTTTAGTTCATAGATAGAATCACTGACTTTGTTCATTCTCCATTCGTCATTGTCTCTAGTCCAATCATTAAATTCGCCAGATACACATACAAAATCTATGTCATCACCATTATTTTTTATATTGGGATAATCATTAACATTGAATATAAATGTAAGATTGTCGCCTTTAATTTTATAACCCTTTTGGTTTTGTGAGTGTATACTAATGGTTATAAATAAAAGCCCTAAAAAAGGGAGTAGTATCTTGTTTTTTATGATCAAGGTTCTGTAATAGGATTGGCAATAAAATAGAGCCTTTTTTTCCTGTAATTGATTATTGTTCTCTTTTGTATGAAGAATTCAAAACCTAAAACACCATCTAAATTAGTACCAAAAGCCGAGTTCATTTTTTTTAGATTGGTAAGTACTGTTTTCATAGGGCCAAAGTAAATTGAATCATTCAGTTTTACTCTGTACAATTTTCCTGCCAAAACCTTTTTTTGCTTACCACTGGCTCCTGTAAGTTTTAATTCTCTACTTGGGTAAAAATAATCTAAAATTTCTGAATCAAGGTTTTTATTAAGCTGATTGTACTCTGCGGCTGTATCTAATCCAAATTTTACTTTTTTGTCACCAACGTAAGCATCTAATATAATGGTATGCTTTTTTAGAGTAAAATCTATACTGTCTTCAATGGTTTCTGCATAGACTTTGTCAGAAAGTTTGTTTCCTTTTTTGTCTATTTTGGTAAGTGTTAATTGGTTAAGGTGCATGTCTATAAAGATTTCAAAATCTTTAAGAACACTATAGCCAATAATGCCAAGGAGTTTAATTCTTTTGGTCTTTTCTATGTGTGATAAATCTATAACGTCGGCATCAAGCTTTTCAAGGTTTATATCATTTATGCTAAGTAAGTTGAGGTGTTTTTCTTTTACATCTTCAATATTATCATTAACACCACTTTTTTGCGTTCCGTCATCACCATATTTTCGTGTTGGCTTAAAGTGGATACTATTTAAAATGAGAGTTTCGGAGCCAGTATCTATAATAAAGTCACCAATTTCATCTAAAATTTCTACTTCAACAACAATGAGTTGGTCAATGACTTTAAAAGGAATACGCGTTGTAGAAGCGTTAACAAATTCTGCTTTGGTAAAAAAGATAGGAGGAATATCCTTTATAGGCTTGTCTTCGGTAGCAAACATAGTTGCAGAAAACAAGAATGCGATTAGTATTTTGATTGATTGATTCATACTATATAAGACTGTAAGTTAAGGTATAATGTTACAGCTTTAAAAAAAAAAATTATTCTTTTTTTGCTTTTATATGTATCTTTAATTTATGGCAGAGTTTATAAAATTATATCCTGAGAACCCAAACCCAAGAGCTGTTCAGAAAGTTGTTGAGGTTTTAAAAAGAGGTGGTTTAGTCATTTACCCAACTGATACTGTGTATGGTTTAGGTTGCGATATTACCAATATAAAAGCGCTAGAGCGTATAGCTCAGATAAAGGGCGTGAAACTTGAAAAGTCTAATTTTTCGTTTGTTTGTGAGGATTTGAGCAATCTTAGCGATTACGTAAAGCAAATAGACACTTCTACATTTAAAATTTTGAAACGTGCTCTACCAGGTCCTTATACCTTTATTTTGCCAGGTTCTAAAAGTTTGCCAAACCCTTTTAAAAAACGAAAAACCGTAGGAATTAGAGTACCTGATAATTCAATTGCTTTGGCTTTAGTTAGTGCTTTGGGTAATCCAATAGTATCAACATCTATAAGAGATGAGGACGATATTATAGAGTACACTACAGACCCAGAATTAATTTTAGAAAAATGGGATAATCTGGTTGATATTGTTATCGATGGAGGCTACGGAGGCAACGAAGCTTCTACAATTATAGACCTATCTAATGATTCGCCTGAAGTTATAAGAGAAGGAAAAGGAGCTTTAGATATTTTTTAGAATTGTTTTTGCTTTGGCGCTAATAGAATAAAAAAGCACTAAAGAAATAATTCCACATACCAAGAAACCAATAAATAATGGTGTTACAGACTCCTTTACAAAACCACCTATAAAATTAGCAATAGGCACAGCCATAACTGTTGATATAAAACCGTTTAGAGCAGAGCCAATACCAGCTATATGTCCCATAGGTTCCATAGCTAAAGCACGAAGATTACCAAATAGAAATGCTACGCTGGCAAATTGTAACATAAAAAAGCCTATTAAAACTTCGATACTAGGATTGCCAGAAACACCAAATAAAATAACGTAAGTAAGAGAAATGCCTATAAAAGAAAGTAAGGCAATATTAACAAGGTTTCTCATCCCAAAACGCATTACTAATGCGCTGTTAAGATAAGTAGCTAGCCCAATAGTTACAGCTAAACTTGCAAATATGTATGGAAAGTATTCACCCAAATCATATTGTACCTGAAATATTTGTTGAGCAGTACTCAGGTAAACCATAAAAGAACCAGTAATTAAACCCGAGAATAAAGTGTAAATCACAGCAGGTTTAATTCTAAAAAACTCAATTGTACCATTTTTAAATATAGCAGGTCTAAACGTTTTTTTGTGTTCGGGTTTTAGGGTTTCTTTCTGTCGTTTCCAAAACCAAAACATAATGATTAAACCAAAACCTAAATTGAAAATAAAAATAGATTTCCAACTAAAGTGTAGCATCAAAAACTGACCAAGCATAGGAGCAATAACAGGTACCAAAATAAATGTCATTACCACAACAGATAAGATTTTTGCCATATGGTCACCACTGTAAGAATCTCTAACAATAGCAATACTCATGGTTCTAGGAGAAGATAGTCCAATACCTTGTAGTGCTCTTCCTAAAATCATCATTTCAAAACTCTTGGTGGTAATACATATGTAAGATGCAATGATGAAAATAAAAAAGCCAACGTATACCATAGGTTTCCTTCCAAAGCTATCAGACAACGGACCAAAAGCTAGCTGACCAATACCTAATCCTAAAAATATAGTTGTAATCAATTTTTGATTTTCGGTGTCACCCAAACTTCCTATGTGTGCTCCAATTGTAGGTAGTGCAGGTAATACAGCGTCTATAGATAATGCTACAATAGACATTAATGCTGCCATAAGCACAATAAATTCTAACTGGGATCTGTTTTCATTTTGCATGCTGCAAAAGTAAACCAATTATTATCTACTTTTGAAGAGTTACCATACTATAACGCAACATTAACATTCAAATAACTAATACCATGTTAACAGAGGCTTTAATAAAATTGTTTAATAGAGATTTGGCCAAATTAAAAGCCGAAATACAGCTTTATAAGAAAGAGTCAAATCTTTGGATCACAGATAAAACGGTTTCTAATTCGGCAGGTAATTTGGCGCTTCATTTAGTAGGAAATCTAAATCATTTCATAGGTGCTGTTTTGGGTAATACAGGATATGTAAGGCAACGCGATTTAGAATTTTCTCTTAAAAATGTACCTTTAGCTGAAGTGCTAAAGCAAATAGACGATACTACAGTTGTAATAGAAAACACATTAAGCAAGTTGTCTCAACAAGATTTGCAAAAAGAATATAGAAGAAATCCGTTTGAAGATTATATGACCACGGAATTTTTTTTAATGCATCTGGCAATGCATTTAGCTTATCATTTAGGACAAATTAATTATCACAGACGTTTATTAGATTATTAAATATGAAATTCAAAAACTTTACAATAAGACTTCTTCAACCAAATGAAGGCAAAGCATTTTTTAATCTTATAGAGAATAACAGAAGTCGTCTAGAGGATTTTTTTGCAGGTACAGTATCTAAAACAAAAACCTTAGAAGATACACTTTTGTATTGTGTAGAAATACAAAAAAAAATTAAAGATTTTAGCTATTTACCTTATATGATAACAGATATTAATACAGGTGAATTTATAGGTCTTGTAGATGTAAAAAACATTAATAAAGATTTACCTAAAGCAGAGTTGGGATCATTTATAGATCATCGATATGAAGGGAAAGGAGTAGTAACTGATGCAACAAAACTAGTTGTAAATCATATTGTAGAAGAATACAAATTTATAAAGCTACTCTGTAGAGCTAATGCAAGAAATAAAGGAAGCATTGCTGTTATTCTTAAAAACGGCTTTGAATTAGAAGGTACAATAAGGAGAGACTATAAAACGACTAAAGGCGAAGTAGTAGATTTAAACTACTATGGAAGGGTGTTTAACTAAACATCTTGAGCAAATTAGCCACACAAAACAGTTATAATCCTATAAGAAATTTAAATGTTTTATATACAGATTGTTAAGAATTTGTTCATAAGTATTTAGGTAAAATTTTCATTATAAAATGTTCAAAACAACGGCATAAATTAACCCTTTTTTTGAAAATAATTTTTCAAATCGACGATTTCGTTGATGTATGTTCAACGTTACCTCAATGTTAATAAAAGTGTTAAAAAAAATGAAATTGTAAGCTCGAAAAAAGGAGGAATAAATTGGATATTTGACTTCGTCCAAATATTAATCTAAATACATTTTCCTCATGCAAATAACACATATCCAGAAGCGGGATTTTTCAACAAAACCATTCCAGTTAAACAAAATTACAAACGCAATTCTAAAGGCCATGACAGCACTAGAACATGGAAGTTTAGAAGATGCTGAGCGTATTTCTCAGAGCGTTTTAGATGTGTTATTAAAGCAAAAAGAAAAAGAGCCAAAGTATGTGCCAACAGTAGAAGAAATACAAGATGCTGTTGAGGATTCTTTAATGCAAAATTCATTTTTTGATGTAGCCAAAGCGTATATTCTTTACAGAGATGAACAGGCAAGAAAACGTAAGACAAACATCTTTGAAAAACGAATTAATTTAAAGCCATACGAGTACCCAGATTTGTATGAGTATGTGCCCGCAATAAGGCATTCGTATTGGATTCATACCGAGTTTAATTTTACAAGTGATATTCAGGACTTTAAAGCAGGATTGTCAGACGTTGAGCGTAGTGCAATTAAAAACACAATGCTAGCTATTTCTCAAATAGAAGTAGCAGTAAAATCATTTTGGGGAGATATTTATCACAAAATGCCAAAACCAGAAATAGGATCTGTAGGAGCAACATTTGCAGAAAGTGAAGTAAGACACCATGATGCATATTCGCACTTATTGGAAATTTTAGGTCTTAATAAAGAATTTAGAGACTTAAAGAAAAAGCCAGTAATAATGCGTCGAGTACAGTATTTAGAAAACGCTTTAAAGAATTCTAAAAGTGAAGACAACAGAGCTTATGCAGATGCAGTATTATTGTTCTCTTTATTTATAGAGCATGTATCTCTATTCTCTCAGTTCCTTATTATCATGGCTTTCAATAAGCATAAGAATGTCTTAAAAGGTGTTTCTAACGTAGTAGAAGCAACATCAAAAGAAGAGCAAATCCATGGTGATTTTGGTATAGATATCATTAAGATTATTAAAAATGAAAACCCAGAATGGTTTGATGATAACTACAATGCAACTGTGCAAGACATGTGTAGAGAAGCTTTTGATGCAGAAAGTAAAATTGTAGACTGGATTTTTGAAAAAGGAGAAATAGACTTTTTACCAAAGGCTGTTGTAAACGAATTCCTTAAAGATAGATTCAATAGATCTCTAACAAGTATTGGAATAGATTCAATTTTTGATACAGACGAAAAACTATTAGCTGAGACAGAGTGGTTTGATGATGAAATTATCGGAACCAAACATGGTGATTTCTTCGTGAAGCGATCAATCAACTACAGCAAAAGAACCCAAAGTATAACCAGTGATGACCTTTTTTAAAAATGATAGAACAAAACCAGATTAGTGGCTTAAATAGCACAGAGAATAAAACAGAAAACGAATTAATAAATGCAAGAAAAAAGTCGTTACAGCAAATAAAGACTAAAACCGATGGTGATTTTAGTTGGTTAACAGACCATAGTCGTAAATTTTTAGCTTCGGGTTACTTAACAGAAGGCTTTTCGGCAGAACAACGCATTAAAGAAATAGCAGATAGAGCAGAGCATATATTAGGTATTCCAGGTTATGCGGACAAGTTTTATAATTACATGTCCTTAGGGTATTATTCATTATCCTCTCCTGTATGGTCAAACTTTGGAAAAGAAAGAGGTCTTCCAATATCTTGTTTTGGCTCGCATGTAGATGATGATATGGGTAACATACTTTATACCCAATCAGAAGTAGGTATGATGTCTAAACTTGGAGGTGGTACTTCAGGTTACTTTGGAAAAATAAGACATCGAGGTGCTGCTGTAAAAAATAACGGTCAGGCTTCAGGAGCTGTACATATTATGCAGTTGTTTGAGTCTATGGTAGATGTAGTAAGCCAAGGTTCTGTTCGTCGTGGACGTTTCTCTCCTTACTTACCAATAGATCATCCAGACATTATGGAGTTCTTAGAGATAGGAACAGAAGGAAACCCAATCCAAGAGTTAACACACGGTGTTACTGTTACTAACGATTGGATGCAAGAAATGATTGATGGTGATGTAGAAAAACGTACAGTTTGGGCAAAAGTATTACAAAGAAGAGGCGAAATGGGTTATCCATACATTTTCTTTACAGATAATGCCAACAATGGTGCAGCAGATGTATACCAAGACAAAAAGTTACCAATCTATGCAAGTAACCTATGTACTGAGATTATGTTGCCATCTAATGATGACTGGTCTTTTGTATGCTGTTTATCTTCATTAAACGTATTACACTACGAAGATTGGAAAGATACAGATGCTGTAGAAACAATGATTTATTTCTTAGATGCTATTATTACTGAATTTACAGAGAAATTAGAGCGTTATAAGAATTCTCCAAGCAAAGATGATCAGCAAACATTCCTATTTATGGAGCGTGCTTATAACTTTGCAAAAGATAACAGAGCATTAGGTTTAGGTGTTTTAGGATGGCATTCTTTACTTCAGTCTAAGATGTTAGCATTCAATAGTCAGGAGGCATTTAATTTAAATAGTGAGATCTTTAAAGTTATAAAAGAGAAATCTTACAAAGCATCTGAAGAATTAGCAGCTCAGTTTGGAGAGCCAGCAGTTTTAAAAGGCTATGGTAGAAGAAATACAACCTTAAACGCAGTAGCACCAACAACGTCTTCTGCATTTATTTTAGGACAAGTATCTCAAGGTATTGAACCAATTTGGTCTAACATCTATGTAAAAGATATTGCAAAGATTAAGACAACGATTAAGAATCCATATTTAGAAGCATTTTTAGAGTCTAAAGGTCAAAATACGACTGAAGTATGGAGAAGTATTAGAGATTACGATGGTTCTGTGCAGCACTTAGATTTTATGACTGAGGAAGAAAAAGATGTCTTCAAAACCTATTCTGAAATCGATCAGATGGATATCATTTACCAAGCGGCAAACAGACAAAATCACATTGATCAAGGTCAGTCGGTAAATATCATAGTACATCCAGATATGTCTGTAAAAGAGATTAATAAAATCCACGTTACAGCATGGAAACTAGGTTTAAAGTCATTATACTATCAGCATAGTATGAATGCAGCACAAAAGTTTAAACAAAAGAAAGAATGTGCAAGTTGTGAAGCTTAGGTTTCTAAACTAAACACTTTATATCATAAAAAAACCCGATTTTATAATCGGGTTTTTTTGTTTGTATTGTAAAAACTACAAAGGAATATTCCCATGTTTTCGGTTAGGTTTGTTAACCTCCTTGTTTTCTAGCATACTAAAAGCCTTTATTAGTTTGCGTCTTGTATTTTGTGGCAATATAACCTCATCTACATAACCACGTTCTGCAGCACTATACGGGTTTGCAAAAAGTTCAGCATATTCAGCTTCCTTTTCTTTCCATTTAGCTTCAGGATCATCAGCAGCTGAAATTTCACGTTTAAAAATAATTTCTGCAGCACCTTTTGCTCCCATAACAGCAATTTCAGCATTTGGCCACGCAAAATTCATATCAGCACCAATGTGTTTAGAATTCATTACATCATAGGCTCCTCCATAAGCTTTACGCGTAATTACAGTAACTCTCGGTACAGTTGCTTCACTAAATGCGTATAATAATTTAGCTCCGTGTACAATAATGCCATTCCATTCTTGGTCAGTTCCTGGTAAAAATCCAGGTACATCCTCTAGTACTAACAATGGAATATTAAAAGCATCACAAAAACGCACAAATCTTGCTGCTTTTTTAGAGCTATTTACATCTAATACACCAGCTAAAAACATAGGTTGGTTAGCAACAATACCAATTGATTTTCCGCCAAGTCTGGCAAAGCCTACAATGATATTTTCAGCGTGGTCTTTATGAATTTCGTAAAACGAATCTTCATCAATAATACCATTAATAACACCATGCATATCGTATGGTTTATTAGGATTATCAGGTACTACATCTATTAAGGTTTCTCTTACTTCATCTTTTAATTCAAAGTGTAAGTCTTGTGGTTTTTCTTTATTGCTCTGAGGCAAATAACTTAGTAGTTTCTTAATGTCTTCAAGGCACTCAACATCGTTTAATGAGGTTTTATGTGCTACACCAGACTTTGTAGAGTGTACACTGGCACCACCAAGTTCTTCGCTGGTGACTTCTTCGTTAGTTACAGTTTTAACAACATTTGGTCCTGTTACAAACATATAACTAGTGTCTTGTACCATGATAGTAAAATCGGTCATAGCAGGCGAATACACTGCACCACCAGCACAAGGACCCATTATAGCTGAAATTTGAGGAATTACTCCTGATGCTTGTACATTTCGGTAAAAAATATCTGCATAACCACCTAGAGAGCGTACTCCTTCTTGAATACGTGCTCCACCAGAATCGTTAAGACCTATTATTGGCGCACCAACATTAACAGCCATATCCATGATTTTGCAGATTTTTTCGGCATGAGTTTCTGAAAGGGAACCTCCAAAAACTGTAAAATCTTGAGCAAAAACATAGATTAGTCGACCTTCTACAGTACCATAACCAGTAACAACACCATCACCATAAAACTTTTGGTCTTCCATACCAAAGTCTTTAGTTCTATGTGTCACTAAAGCACCTATTTCTTCAAAAGAACCTTCGTCTAACAGATAAAGAATACGTTCTCTTGCTGTTAGTTTTTTCTTTTGATGTTGCTTATCTATTCGTTTTTGACCTCCACCTAATTTAGATAAGGCCATTTTTTCATTAAGTGTTTTTATTTTAGAACTCATAGTATCTTAATTAGGTAGTCTTAACAATTTTTGATCTTCTAAATATTGCTTTAATGCTAATTGTGCAGCAATCTCAGCTTCAGTTTTGTGTTGCGCTTCTAGCAGGCTAGGTGAGTAGTACTTTTTTACAAAGTGTGTGTCAAAGTTACCACTTCTAAAAGCTTCGTGTTCACAAACAAAACGCCCAAAAGGTAATGTTGTTTGTACACCTTTTACATGATAGTTATCTATAGCTTCTATCATAAGTTCTATGGCTTCTGCACGTGTTTTGCCATAAGTGATGAGTTTTGATAGCATGGGATCGTAATAGATTGGTACATCCATACCTTCTTCAAAACCATTATCTACTCTAATATTATTTCCGACAGGTAATTGGTACACTTCTAAGTTACCAACACTTGGTAAGAAATCGTTCATTGGGTCTTCTGCATACACACGAAGTTCTAAGGCATGACCATTAATTTTAAGGTCTTCTTGCTTAAGTGGTAAAACCTCACCACGAGCTACTTTAATTTGAAGTTCTACTAAATCTACACCAGCAATCCACTCTGAAACAGGATGCTCTACTTGTAGTCTGGTATTCATTTCAAGGAAATAGAAATTATGATCAGCATCTAAAAGAAACTCAACCGTACCAGCACCAACATAATCGCAAGCACGAGCCACATTAATAGCTGCTTGTCCCATTTTTTCTCTTAACTCTGGAGAAAGCACTGCAGAAGGAGCTTCTTCAACAACTTTTTGATGACGTCTTTGCACAGAACATTCGCGCTCAAAAACATGAACTATGTTTCCGTGCGTATCTGCCATTACTTGTATTTCGATGTGTCTGGGTGAAGCCACATACTTTTCTACAAAAACAGAGCCATCACCAAATGCTGAAGTAGCTTCGCTAATAGCACGTTTCATTTGGCTTTCAACATCAGCTTCTTTTTCAACAACACGCATACCTTTTCCGCCACCACCTGCAGCAGCTTTTATTAAGATAGGTAAGCCTATGCGTTGTGCAATTTCAACCGCTTCTTTTGGGTCTGTAACAGCATGATCTACACCTGGAACCATTGGGATATCGTAGTCTTTAACGGCATCTTTAGCCGCTAATTTGTCTCCCATCATTTTTATGGCTTTAGAACGTGGTCCTATAAAAATAACATCATTTTTTTCGCATAATTCAGCAAAATCAGCATTTTCACTTAAAAATCCGTATCCAGGATGAATACCATCAACATTAAGTGACTTAGCCACTTCGATAATTTTATCTCCTTTAAGGTACGATTGATTAGAAGGTGCTGGACCAATGCAAACGGCTTCGTCTGCAAATTTAACGTGTGGTGCATTTCTATCAGCTTCAGAGAATACTGCAACTGTTTTTATTCCCATTTTTTTTGCAGTTCGCATAACACGAATTGCAATTTCGCCACGATTGGCAACTAATATTTTTTTCATTTTATTCGAATTCGATTAAAAGTGCATTTTTTTCAACAGTATTTCCCTGGCTAACAGCAATAGATTTTATAACACCATCTCTTGGAGAGTTAATGACGTTTTCCATCTTCATAGCTTCAAGAATTAATAACGGATCATTCTCTTTAACTTCTTGCCCTTCTTCAATATTAATTTCTAAGATTAAGCCAGGCATTGGTGCTTTGATATCGTTGACTTGCTTTGCAGCACCAATTTCAAAACCTAATGCAGCAATTTGCTGATCTAAAGTATCGTTGAGTACAACATTGTAAGTATTGTTGTTTACCTTAACACTATAGGTTTTCTTGTTATAATCGGAGTTAAGAATTGTAGCTTTTACAGATTCGTTGTTTTGAATAATATGATACTCGTTTGTTGAGGTCTCAACAGCATCAAGTTGGTTTACTGCTTCTTGGGTTACTTCAAACTCAAAAGAAGCATTAACTTTTGCTTTATACATATTTAGAGGTTTATTAAACTTTGACTAAGTTAATTTTAATTGGACTTCTAAAATATGAAATAAATCAGGTTTACTAAAAGACTTTAAGGTATTATAACATTTTAAGATGTTATGAAAAGATAATACTTAATCAGTTTTGAATGTGGAATTATCTTGATGTCGACGAATAGCTTTTTTTGATAGGATTATGCCAATGATTAAGGACACAAAAGCACCAATTGAAATTCCTGGAATAAACCCTATAAATAAGAAGAAATCATAGGCTCCATGAAACAATACAGCTAAAAATAGCCCAATTATATTGAGCTTAACTCTATTGTTTGAAAACTTAGCTAAACCCATAAAATAGCCCATTAAAACTCCAAATGTAGCGTGCGCAGGCACAGCAGTAAAAGCTCTAAGAATAGCAGTACCATAACCACCTTGTATAACGTAGAGTATATTTTCTGTACAGGCAAAACCCATTGATACCATTACGGCATATATGATGCCGTCGTAGGGCTCGTTAAAGGCTTTTTTGGGTTGAGCAAAATACTTAACAATGACGTATTTACTAAATTCTTCTGATAATGCTACAACTACAAATGCTTGAATAAATTGTTGCCAAATACTGTACTCGTCTGTGATAGGAAGAAATCGTCCTGTAAAAATATAAAGGATAGTTACAATAATAATGCTAACTATTGCACCAAATAGAAAATTAGCAATTAAAAGACCAACCGGTTCTTTTTCATATTTATCATGAAAATAAATGTAGATTATTATTGTGAATATAGGTGCTACAGCACAAAGAATTAAGTTCATAGTTCTAGTTGGGCTTTTATTGCATCTAAGATAAAATTATAATAAGACTTGTTGGTTGGTATAAAGTGATTGTTTGTTTCACTGTTGGCTAACAATTCTTCAAACGCTTTAAAAGTTACTAGTTTTATAGCTTCAACTTCTTCGTCTTGAGGTGTTAAATCTTCGATGTTTGCTGTAAGTTCAGCAATATATACCTGATGAAATTCATTGTCTTGAATAGTTCCGTTAGCATAAGAACTTTCATAAAGCTTAGTGCCAATTTTAGTTAAGTCTTTAGCTTCTAAGGCAAAACCAAGCTCTTCTTTGGTTTCTCTAATGGCAGCTTGAGTAAACGATTCGCCAGCATCAATATGTCCTGCTGCAGAAACATCCCAAAGCAGTGGATGAATAGATTTTTTATGAGACCGTTGTTGTAAAAGAATTTCGCCTTTTTTGGTATAAAGCCACAGGTGAATAGTGTTATGGTACCAACCGTTTTTATGCGCTTCAGATTTAAGTGCTGTTTTACCAGTTGGTTCTCCTGTTGGAGTGACTATATCAATATATTCGTCCATATAAAAAATGAAGACGGTCTGAAAAAAAATATAATTGTCATTCTGAATTAATTTTCAGAATCTGAAACGAGTTCAGATAGACAACACAAAAGGCTTTTCAGACCGTCTTTTAATTATTTAAAATAACTAAACGTTTCTCCGTCTTCAATCTTTAGAAGCGTTTCGTAAATAAGCTTTATCACGTTTTCAACATCGTCTTTATGAACCATTTCTACAGTGGTATGCATATAGCGTAATGGTAAAGAGATTAGGGCAGAAGCTACACCACCATTGCTATATGCAAAGGCATCTGTGTCTGTACCTGTAGCTCTAGATAATGCTGCACGTTGAAAAGGAATTTTCTTTTCTTCAGCTGTATCTGTTATTAAATCTCTAAGCTTTTGTTGCACAGCAGGAGCATAAGCAACAACAGGACCATCCCCAATTTTTGCTAAACCTTGTTTTTTAGGGTCTATCATAGGTGTTGTAGTATCGTGGGTTACGTCTGTAACAATAGCAACATCTGGCTTAATAGTTTGTGTAATCATTTCAGCACCACGCAATCCTATTTCTTCTTGTACAGAATTTGTGATGTACAGCCCGAATGGTAATTTATTTTTGTTTTCGTGAAGTAGTCGAGCTACTTCAGCAATCATAAAACCTCCCATTCTGTTGTCTAGTGCTCTACAAACAAATTTGTCGTTATTTAAGATGTGGAATTCATCAGGATACGTAATAACACAACCTACATGAACACCCATTTTTTCAACCTCTTCTTTATCTGCAGCACCTATATCTATGCAAATGTTGTCTGGTTTTGGCGCTTCTTCTTTGGCTCTGTTTCTGGTATGTATTGCTGGCCAACCAAAAACACCTTTTACAATGCCGTTTTTGGTATGGATATTAACCACTTTACTAGGAGCTATTTGATGATCGCTACCTCCATTTCTTATCACATACAACAAACCATTATCAGAGATGTAGTTAACGTACCAAGAAATTTCATCAGCATGTCCTTCTATAACAACTTTGTATTTAGCTTTTGGGTTTATTACTGCAACAGCAGTTCCGTAAGTGTCTGTAATAAATTCATCTACATACGGTTTTAGGTAATCCATCCATATTTTTTGCCCTTCCCATTCATAACCTGTAGGCGAGGCATTATTTAAATATTTTTCTAAAAAGTCCATAGACTTTTTATTGAGTAATTGCTTTTTAGCCATTCGTAAAAATTTTTCTTAAAAATAATAATATTAATATGATTTTAGGGTTAAGGAAGTAATAATTGTTAATTTTGAATTCTCTGAAATTTGTGGTTTGGAACAGTTTTAGATATCAATTTCAATATGAAGTATATAACTTACATAATGTTGCTGTTTTCAGCTTTAGTTTTTGCTCAGGAAGATCCTGTGGAGCAAGATTCTACAGCGGTACATTATATGATTATTGAAGGAGATTCTATTCCTGTAACCGAAGTAGAGTTAGATGAAGTGTTAATGCTTCCTAATCTTAGTTTTGAAGACAGAAAAGCACGCATTAGATATATTGTTTTAAGACGAAAAACTCTAAAGGTTTTTCCGTATGCTAAATTAGCAGCAGAACGTTTAGAAACCTTACAAAAACGCTTAGATCTGTTAGAGCGAAAACGCGATAGAAAAAAGTATGCAAAGGTTATACAGAGGTATATTGAAGATGAGTTTTCGGCAGAATTAAAAAAGCTAACAAAAACTGAAGGTCAAATACTAGTAAAGCTTATACATAGACAAACAGGAAAAACAACTTTTGATCTTATTAAGGAACTGCGGAATGGTTGGCGTGCCTTTTGGTTTAATAGTACGGCAAAATTATTTAATATTTCTTTGAAAAAAGAGTTTGATCCTTTGGCCGTAGAAGAAGACTATTTAATTGAAGATATTTTACAGCGCGCTTTTCAAAATGGCATATTAGAAAAACAAGAACCAGCATTTGAAATAGACTATTATGCCTGTGTAAATAAATGGTCTAAACCCAAAAAGAAATCATCTAACAAATCTGAATAGCACATGCGTACACAAACCAAACTAGAGGAACAACTAAATGCTTGGTCTCATGGTATTGGTGCAGCCTTAGGAATTGCCGCTTTAGTTTTACTCATCATTTTTTCTGATAACAATACAAAACCTTGGAGTCTTTTTAGTGTTATTGTTTATGGTGTTTCTGTAATCATTTTGTTTTTAGCATCAACATTTTATCATGCTGTAAAAGGTGAGAAGCGCAAACACTATTTTAGAATTGTAGATCATATAAGTATATATCTACTTATTGCTGGCACTTACACTCCTGTACTATTAGTTTTACTTAGAGATAGTTTAGGATGGCCTTTGTTTTGGGTAGTTTGGGGAATTGCAGCTTTCGGGTTGATTTTAAAGCTTTTCTTTACAGGTAGGTTTGAGTTGTTTTCTACACTATTATACCTTGTAATGGGATGGTTAATTGTTTTTGATTATTCTAACCTCGCAGAAGCAATAGGACCAACTGGAGTATTGTGGTTATTTGCAGGTGGTTTGTTTTATACTGTTGGTATAGTTTTTTACGCTATTCAAAAGATTCCTTATAATCATGTTATATGGCATTTGTTTGTGCTTGGTGGAGCCATTTGCCATTTTTTTATGATTTTTAATCATGTGATATAAGACGATTCAATCATCTTTTTTATCAGTACAATTTGCCCAAGATGGTAATAAGCATGTTCTATTAAGCCATCGATATTGCGTTGGTAGTTGCCATATTTTTTATCTACAAATGGGTTTTTGAGTTCAGAATCTGATAAATCACTGATGTGCTGAATTAATTCTTCGGTGTCTTTCCAAAATAGATTTTGAAACGATTTCCATTGTTTTTGTGATGTTATAGGAGGAAAATCAAAACTAAACTTGTCTCTTATTTCTAAGTTGCCGCTAATAAAAACGTTTTTTATACCAGACACATAGTAGTGTATGTGTTGCGTTAAAATTGCTATGGTATTTAGCGATTTAACTTGTTTGTTGGCAATGGTATAATCTAAGTTTTCTATTTGATCTTTAATGTTAGTGTTAGCGATCCATCTGCCGTTTAAAATAACTTCTCCAAGTCTGTTGGCTAGTTGGGTTGAGTTCATAAATATTCAAGAATGTTTCTTTAATTATTTGAGTCTAAGTAACACACCTTTGCGTTTATAGATATTTTTATAATCCCATTGAATTAATTTAGACTTTTCAATCCAACGGTTTAAGTCTTCGAGATTAATCTCATCTATAGAAGTATAGAGCTTAGATGCGTCTTTAAATTTTCCGGTTCCAGGTTTTAAACCTTCTTCTTCAAAGCTTGCGCCACTCCAAAACATAAGTTGTATACCAGCTTTAAGTTTACTGTAACCTACAATAGGATTACCTTCTAAAAACCATACAGGATGTCTGTGCCAAATTTTGTTTTCGGCATTAGGTAATAATTGATAAAGAATAGTAGACAATTGCTCACAGATTTCTCGTGCTCCATCTTCTTGGTTTTGATTATAAAGTGTAATGTCAGAGTTCATCTTCTATGCGTTTAATTGCTTATGAGAGCCATCGCAATTTGGTTTTCGTTTAGAGAGTCCGCAGGTACAATCTGTTAGTCCATAGCCATCTAAAATACGTTGCTTGTTATTTTCTATCCGATTGGTTTTGGTTTTAGATTGTTTGGCTTTGTTAAAGAATAGCAAGTATCCTTTTTGTCTTCCTGGAGTTAGGTTGCTAAATGCATTTTTAAAGTCATTATCATTTTGAAACTGCTCTTCTAATTCAGCAGGTATATCGTAATCTGAAAGTGCCTTGTAGGTTACTTTTTGTCCTGATTTTTCAACCTCAATAGCTTCAAAAATATAGTGCTTAATTATGGTTGAAAGGGTTTTAATTTCATTGAGTTTTGTAAACCTTATTTGTCTGCTGGCTTGTATGTTTTCTGTAGGTTGAATTAGAATACCTTCTGTGTCTTTTAACAAACTGCCTTTTAAAAATGAAATGGCACAGTAATCTTTAAAATCGTGAATGATAACTACGTTTTTATTTTTATAAGTATAACAAGGATGTTTCCATTTGTAAGCTTCTGTTAAGTTACAATTTAGTACAATTTTGCGCAGTAGTGTCAATTCTTCTTGCCATCTGTTTAAATTGTCTAAATACGCAGTAACTTTAGGATTCATGTGGTTTATGATTTACTTACCAATAGTTTTAAAATAAAAAGTATAAGTCTCTAATATGGTTTTTTTAAGTGATTGAAAGATAGTTAATAGATTTATAATTATAGCAGACAAAATTTATTGTTTATATATCATAGTTCTCATTTATATCAATTCCCCAACTCAACTTTTGGGCATGATTAGAAAACATATCTTGTATATAACTGTAATTTTTAATATCCTCTAATCGTATGGGTCTAATTTCAAATCTAGGTGCATGTCCACCTGTATTAAAGAAGCCAATATAAAATCGATTAGTAAACCTGCTTCTGTAAATATGAATATTAAGCATTGAGCACACTTTTGCAATTTGAATATAAGGCTCAAAGTTTAGTCGGTATTTAATAAAATCATCATAGGTTTTATCTTCTATGTATCTTGTTTTTCGATAACTGCTTAGATCAATATAAAAGTTGCATTGATGAGAATTAAAAAGCTTATCAAGTTGCTGCTCAGATGTTATTTCATTTATGGTTAATGTCAATTTTTAATTGATTTTTTTATGTTATGGGTAGTACTAAATAAGGAATTCCGTTGTAATGAGTTATAAACGTTGTTATGTGCGTTTATGACCGATCCTTCTGTTTTTTAGCATTAAACAAATGAAAAAAAGCACCAACTAAAAACAAAACTCCTATTATAGTCGTAAATCCAAGTACTTTTTTGGTAAGAACTTCATATAGAATAAAAGCGGAACCCATTAACCCATAGAGTAGCGCATATCTTAAATATGCTCCAACAGCAGTATTCTTAGATCTTGTGTTTTTGTGAATCAATTGATTTACTAGAGTAACTTCTTCAACACAAGAGTTGGTACATGCTATTCCATTAGGTAGTTCTGTTAAACATTCATGACATATTCCTTTATTGCAGTTTTTACAAATTCCAACGGATTCTGAATTAGGATGGTTAAAACATTTCATAGAGAGTTTACTGTTCTTAATTGTGTATTGAGGCGTTTAATATATGGTAAGTTGGGCAGAAAATAAGCAATTACTTTCGGTTTAGTCACAAGCCAAATCTTTTTATTTCGTTTTAATTTTTCTCTTTTAATACCAAATCAAAAGATTTGGCGTCTTTGCAAACAGACAAAACAATCTTTGGATTAAGCACTAATCGCTCAATTTGCTAAATATCGTGTTGTATGCAGTTTGTTTTTCATGCTTTGTTTAATGAAGTGAACTAACAGCTGTAAATATTGCTATTATTATAGCTATTGGTATAAATCCAACCAAGAATCCATATGTCAGTGGTTTTTTTTTTTTTCTTTTAATTAGAAAACTCAGAGTTGAAATTATCACAATGCCAACATATAGAGGTAACCTGTCATTTAATAAATCAGTCAAATAAATTGAGACCGTAAAAAGACCTACTGAAAGTATAAGACCTAGTATAAATTTTAAGATTACTTTTAAATTTATTGAGTTCACTTTAATTACATATATCGGTCTCGTATAACCGTCAGTTACGGGATTAAAGTTAATAATTTTCGGTTAAGCACTGACGTTAGCAATTCCGAGAGGATTCGGACGTAGTCGAATCCGCCGTAATTGCGGTTATACATTGTTTTAGTGCGTTTTTATTTCCAAAATTCCCACCAATTTCCTTTCTCAACCGTTTTATTTTTCTCTTTGTAATTATTCTTTTCTAAATCAGTTCTATTGTCAATATATTCCAATTTTCCAAACTCATTCGTTTGTCCGATTAGTTTTATTTTTCCATTTTCTATCCAGTTTAAAACTTTCTCAATTTCAAGAATAATATCTGGATAGCATTTGTTTAATAAAGTTTCTTTTTGTGTTTCAGTCAGTTCGTCAAAGGTTTCTGCTTTGTAGTAACTATATGGACATTCTAAAAGCAAACCATATTCGAATGCTAAATTGTCCATAAAATCATAACCTTTACAATACATAGAATAAAAATTTCGTATCGATTTCGAGTAGTTTTCAGTTCGGTTTTTTGCTTTTAACAAATCTTTCGTGATTTTCCACTTTTCAATGTCGCTTTGACTTATTTGATTTTCAATAAGTTTTTTTAATTCGGGATGTGCATTTTTTTGTTTGTAATTGAAAGAAAGAAGTTCGTAATAGAAATTCGGATTTAAGTTTTCCTTTAATTCGGTTGATTTATAAACCCATTTTTCAAAATTCGGCAGAAGTCCTTTTTCTGACCAAACTTTATATAATTCATCTTGTATGTTTCTTGAAATTTCGCTCATTTATCAAATGCACTACAACGGTCTCGTATAACCATCAGTTACGGGTTAAAGTAAGCAAATTTTTTGGTTTAGCACTGGCGTTAGCAATTCCGAGTGGATTCGGACGCAGTCGAATCCACCGTAATTGTGGTTATACATTGTTACCACACGTTTTTTTATTCCAACTCTGTCAATGTATGTTTTAATTCAGTTTTGTGGAATGTCCTTAATTCTATCGTTTTTTCTTTTTTGTTTTCAATTAAGTAAGGAACATCTCCGTCCAAAAATAAGATGTCAAATCCTTTGTGTTTAATTCGTTCCCAGCGAGATGTTTTAAATCTTGAGTCTTTATTTGATTTTCTCTCAAAAGTTGAGTCGGTTACAAAGTAAATAGTGTCTTGAAAGATTTCATTTTTCCAAGAAAATCTTTTTCCAGTCAGTTCAGCTTTTTGGTTGTTCTTATATTTTTCTGACAACTTTCTGTAAATATGCAAAAAGTTATTATTTGGAATTTTTACAACTAATGAATCTGCGTTTACTTTTATAATTTCATAATATTCTAAAGGGTTATCCTCTGAATATTCATCATTAAAGACAATATTGTCAGAAAAAAGATTTCTTTTACTTTCTCTAATTTGGTCAGTTCCAAAATCTCTGTACGAACCTTGAGCATAAACTTTGTTGTTTTCAAAAGTTATTAAATTTTGGATTGGAAAAATTATATCTGAATTAGTTGATGAAGAATAGTCTCCAATCCAAGTTCCTTTCAGGTTTTTGTCAGTTTGACAAGCAGATAGTAAAAGGACTAAAATTAATGATATGTATGCTGTTTTTCTCAAATGTGTGGTAACGGTCTTGTGTATGATTAGTTGCGGGAAAGGACGCAATCATTTTTCGCCGTAAACCAAAGATAATTAATAAGATTTAATTTTCGAGAGGAAATTCAATCGCAATGTGCTATACACGTTGTTGTGGTTAGTTATTTTTATCCGAAACATAAACTTCTTTTTCGAAGTATTTTTTGTGTTCGCTTACAGTTCCGATTGCTGAATCATTTCCGATATTTGTAAATTCGTATAATTCCTCGACGATTTGTCCTTTAATATTTTGCTTGCCTTTTTTAAATCCAAAAATTCCAAATCGATAGTCGTCATTTTCAATTCCAAAAGTGTCCATTTTTATTTCAGTTTCCGAGTATTTGTTTTCAATCACAACATACATTAACTTTTTGTAAACTTCGATATTTGAATTATAGTCAAAACTCGCTATGTTTTTTCCTGTCTTAATCGTATCTGGAATTTTTAAGTTGAAAAACGAACTGTTTTTATACTTGATTTCTCCATTTTGGTCGAAATATATTGATTGATTTTTATACAAACTATCTCTTAACGTTAACCATTCAGATTTTTCTTTAAGAGAGCCATCTTCTCTGTAATAATTCCACCAGCCTTTTTGAAATCCGTTTTCCACCAAACCTTTTTCTTTTATTTTTCCATTTTCGTAATAGTAAAATAATGTGTCGGCAGGCACTCCGTTTTTAATATAAGACAACGATTTTAGTTTACCGTTTTCATAAGCCTCTCCGCCAAAACCAGTAAATAGTGAATCAGCTTTAGAATCTGTAAATTCTACTTTGACCATTTCTCCGTTGTATTCTTGAAAAATTTCTTTTTTTTCAGATTTACAATTGATAAATACTAAAGCTAATAATATGTAAGTAAGTTTCTTCATAATTAACCACAACGGTCTCATATAACCGTCAGTTACGGATTTAAAGTTAATAATTTTCGGTTAAGCACTGATGTTAGCAATTCCGAGTGGATTCGGACGTAGTCGAATCCGCCGTAATTGTGTTTATACATTGTTGTGCAACGTTTTTTATTCAGTTTTATAATGCAATAATCCTTTTTCATAAAGCATATTTTTAAATTCTTTGGAATTGCAATTCACTTTGTCAGTAGATATTGCGTTTCCAATTCCATAAATAAAAGGTCCAGGTCGATTACTCCAACCTTTTCCAAATTCTCTTGGTTCATAACCAGCAATTCGTCCACTAATTAAAATCCGATTTTCGTCCGTTACCTTTTCCACGATTAAGTCAACACAAGGATAAATTTTGTTTTCGTCGAGATAAACTTTTTCCGCAATCAATTCAGTCACATTATCTTTTCCAATTGCTTTTATTCTTTCAGCGAAATGCCATTCAAACTCAAAGTCGTTTGGCAATTCTTTTCCCGAATGTAATTCAGCATAAAGTTTTAGTTCTGAAAGAGTCTTTTCGATATGTTTTTTGAATTCGTTTCGGGTCATTTTTCAAATGTTGCACAACTCGTTATATACCAACTAATATATGGTTTTATTTGTGAATTTGTGGAGATAAATGAAAGTGTAATAAAAAAAGCCACTCTACAACGAATTGCAGAATGGCTTATGAAATTAATTAAGGGTATTAAGGGTTAGTTCCAGCCACCACCTAAAGCTTGATATAGCTTTATGTTGGCTAAAAACTGATCTCTTTTGGTTTCTATAATCTCTATTTTAGAATCTAAAGCTTCACGTTGTGTTAATAACACTTCGGTATATTCTGCTCTGGCAGATTTAAACAGCTTTATGGATAAATCTATAGACTCTGTAAGCGCTTCAACTTGCTGCTCTTTAAGTTTGTAGCTTTCTTTTAGGTTGTTAATGTTAGAAAGCTCATTTGCAACTTCTATATAACCATTTAAGATTGCTTTTTCATATTCAAATACAGCTTGTAATTGTCGGTTGTTGGCTGTTTTGTATTCCGCTTTTATAGCATTTCTGTTAATTAATGGTGCAACGGCATCGCCAACCAAATTATATAATAAAGATTGTGGTGTGTCTACAATATATTTTGGTTTAAAGGCTTCTAAACCTACTCCTGCTTTTATACCAATAGAAGGGTAGAAGTTTGCTCTGGCAATTTTTACATTGAGTTTAGAGGCTTCCAATTCGTACTCAGCTTGCTTAATATCTGGTCTGTTTGCTAATAATTGAGACGGAATACCAGCATAGATGGTATTGATGTTTTGTTCTACAAAACTATTTGCATCTCTGGTTATGGGCTGAGGAAAACGACCAATTAGAAAGTTAATCTTGTTTTCGGTTTCAACAATTTGCTGTTGTATGGTGTACTTATTGCTTTGGTTTTTTAAAACTTCAGCTTCAAAGCGTCTCACAGCGAGTTGTGTTGCTCTTGCTGCTTGCTTTTGAAGTCTTACCATTTTTAATGCATTTTGCTGAATTTCTAAGTTTTGCTCTATGATGCTAAGTTGGTTGTCTAAGGCTAAAAGCTCGTAATACGAACTTGCAATTTCAGCAACTAAATTTGTAATCATAAAGTTTTTGCCTTCAATAGTGCTTAGGTATTCTAATACTGCAGCCTTTTTGCCGTTTCTTAGTTTTTTCCAAACGTCTAGTTCCCAAGTCGCGGAAAGACCTGCTGTGAAATTTGAAAGAGGTTCTGGAAATTCTTCATTTTCACGAATGTCTAGGTTATGTTCTACAGCACCATTTCTGGTGTATTCGCCAACTTTTTCTACTTCAGCACCAGCGTAAATATTTACAAACGGAAGGTATTCTCCTTTGCGGATTTGTACTTCGTTATTAGCAATGGCAATTTGTTGTAACATAATGTTTAGTTCCTGATTGTTTACCAATGCAGTATCTATCAATGCTATCAGGTTATCATCAGAAAAAAAATCGCGCCATTTTATCTGTGCAGAATTAGTGGTATCTGTCTCTTTATTTAGAAAATGTTCTGGTACAGTTTTATTCTCTTCTCGTATGGTATTTTGTGTAGGTACACATGAGCTTAAGATTAAAACAGCGACCAAGACAAAAAGCTTAAGAGGCTTTGATTTAAACAATTTATAGTTATTCATCTTTGTTGTTTTTTCTTAATTTGTTGAGTAATTTTTGAAGTCTGTTAATACTTTCGGTATTAATTTTGGTTTGGTCTTCTGCTTCACTTTTTTCAATGAACTCTTCAGAAAGTGGTTGGTCTTTTTCGTCCTTAATAAGACTTTTTCCATCTGCCATTTTACCAAAAATGTAATACAACCCAGGAATTATTAAAACACCAAACAATGTTCCTAAAAGCATACCACCAAGCGAAGAACCACCAATGGTTCTGTTACCAATTGCACCAGCACCAGAGGCAATAATTAAAGGAATTAAACCAGCTATAAAAGCAAATGAAGTCATTAATATAGGTCTAAAACGTGCTTTGGCACCTTCAATAGCGGCTTCTAAAATTGTGGACCCTTGACTCCGTTTTTGTACCGCAAATTCTACAATAAGCACCGCATTTTTTCCTAGTAGTCCAACAAGCATTATTATACCTATTTGGGCATAAATATCATTGGCAAGTCCCATAACTTTTAATAAAAAGAACGAACCAAAAATACCAACAGGTAATGATAGAATTACAGCGAGTGGTAAAAGGAAACTTTCGTATTGTGCTGCTAAAACCAAATAAACGAAGATGAGTACTACTACAAAAATGTAAATAGACTCGTTGCCACGAGATGCTTCATCATAAGATAGGCCTTCCCAAGCAACATCGTATCCTCTTGGTAGAGTAGCTTCAGCCACTTCTTGTATGGCTTTAATGGCATCTCCACTGGTGTAACCTGCAGCAGGTAACCCTCTAATTGCTGCTGAATTGTAAAGGTTGTAACGTGTTATTTCGTTTGGTCCTAATTTTTTTTCTAAGGTCATAAACGACGAATACGGAACCATATCTCCCTCTTCATTCTTAACAAAAAGTTTATCTAAATCTGTAGGCAATGCTCTGTACTCTGGTGCAGCTTGTGTGTATACTTTAAAGAATCTACCGTATTTAATAAAACCTTGCTCGTAAGTACTACCAATTAGGATGTTTAGGTTTTCCATAGCTTTACCAATAGAAACCCCTTTTTGCATGGCAACTTTGTTGTTTATTTTTATCTCGTATTGCGGATAATTTGCAGCATAAAATGTAAACAACCCAGTAATTTCTTTGCGAGCTCTAAGCGCATCCATGAAATTGTTATTTATTTTCTCAAACTCGTGATAATCGGTAGAGTTTGTTTTGTCTAATAGACGCATTGAAAAACCTCCAGAAGATCCAAATCCAGGTACAGCAGGTGGTTCAAAATATTCTATTACAGCTCCAAGGTTTTTGGTTTCTTCTTCAAGCTCTTCCATGATTTCGTGTACCGAATGATGACGCTCTGACCATGGTTTTAAGTTAATTAAACATGTACCTGCGTTAGAACCTCGACCTTCAGTCATAATTTCATATCCAGCTAAAGATGATACCGATTGTACACCTTCAGTTTCTTCACAAATCTTTTGAAGTTTTTTTGCCACTTCATTAGTACGCTCTAAAGTAGCTCCAGGAGGTGTCTGAATAATAGCATAGATCATTCCTTGGTCTTCGTTTGGAATAAAACCTGCTGGCAATACTTTGTTTGTGAAGAAGATACCAGCACAAAACACAGCTAGTATACCAAAGGTTAATACTCTACGTGCTACAATTTTATTTAACACTTTTACATAGCGTCCTGTAAGGCGTTCAAATCCTCTGTTGAACCAATCTATAAAACGATCTATTAGTGATTTTTTCTTTTTGCCATGATTGTGTTTTAGTAACATAGCACATAGTACAGGCGTAAGTGTAAGTGCTACTAATGCTGAAATAATTATAGAACCAGCCATAGTAATAGAGAACTGTCTGTAGAACACACCAACAGGTCCTGTCATAAAAGAAATAGGTACAAATACAGATACCATAACTAATGTAATGGCAATAATGGCACCACCAATTTCTCCAACAACACTTTTAACGGCTTCAAACGGACTGAGATGTTCTTCTTCCATTTTGGCGTGCACAGCTTCTACTACAACAATAGCATCATCTACCACAATACCAATGGCTAATACTAAAGCAAACAATGTAATTAGGTTGATAGATAAACCAAACAATTGCATAATAAAGAAGGCGCCAATAAGCGACACAGGAACTGCAATAATTGGAATAAGAGTAGAACGCCAGTCTCCTAAAAATATAAATACAACAATGGCAACAAGAAAGAATGCATCTCTTAATGTATGCACAACTTGTTCTATAGAAGCATCTAAAAAGTTAGAGACATCATAGCTTATTTTATAACTTATTCCTGGAGGAAGATCTTCTTTTAGTTCGGTTAACTTTTCTTTTACAGCATCAATAACATCACTACCGTTACTGCCAAAGGTTTGTTTTAATACAATAGAGGCAGAGGGTTTTCCGTCTAAATTAGAGTAGATGTCAAAAAACTCACTACCTAATTCTACATCTGCGATATCTTTTAATCGCAATATTTCGCCTTCTTCGTTGGCTTTTATAATAATGTCTTTGTAATCATCTGGCTCATTATACCTACCTTGATACGTAAGTACGTATTCTAAAGATTGTGCTTTAATACCAGAACTTCTACCCAAACGACCAGGACGCGCAATAATACTTTGCTCATCCATAGCTTCTAAAACTTCTTCTGCCGATATTTTATAAGCACGCATTCGATCTGGCTTTAGCCAAACACGCATAGCGTATTTTCTACTTCCTAGTATTTTGGCACTAGCAATACCCTTAATACGCTGTATTTCTGGGACAATTTTGGTGTAAGCGTAGTTGTATAAGAATTTTTCGTCTGTATGATCGTCGTCGCTAAACAGGTTTACATACATTAGCATACTTGGCTGTACAGGTGTAATAATAACACCCTCACGCTGTACCAGTTCTGGTAACAACGGCATTACCTGATCTACTCTTGTTTTTACCCTTACAACCGCTTCATTAGGATCTGTACCAGGATCAAAAATAATACGTAATGTACCTTCTCCTGCACTTGTGGCATCAGAGGCAATATAACGCATACCTTGCACGCCATTTATGGCTGTTTCTAAGGGTATTAATGTAGATTTTACTAATACATCTGCACTAGAACCTGGATAGGCTATGAAGATGTTTACAGTTGTTGGTGCAATTTGTGGAAATTGCGATATTGGCAATTGCTTTATAGAAAGCCCTCCAATAAATAATATGATTACCGAAATGACAATTGCCAAAACGGGTCTTTTTATAAATTGTTTAAACATAATGTTTGTAGATTTTTGTTACTCTGCGTATAATTCTAGATGCGATAAAACTTCGGTAGGATTCACCATTTCGGTTTTAATCTTTTCCTTGTTTTTTACCATCCTTATACCTTCTAGAAGTATGGTATCGTTTTCAGAGAGTCCTTTGTCTACAATAAAAAGGTGAGGTAGTTCTGCAGCAATACTTATTTGCTTTTGTATAACTGTATTGTTTTTGTCTATAACAAATACAAAGGTTTTGTCTAGTATTTCAAACGTTGCTTTTTGTGGAATTATAATAGCATCCTTGTGAGGCACTGTCATAAGTATACTACCTGTTTCGCCATGTCTTAAAATACCATCAGGATTTGGAAACGTTGCTCTAAATGCAATATTACCTGTTTGGTTGTTAAATTCTCCTTCAATAGTTTCAACAACACCTGTTTGGTTAAACGGTTTGTTATTAGCCATTAATAGAGTTACTTCTTGTTTGTTGTCTTTGTCTTTGCTGGTAATGTAATCTAGATACTCAGCTTCTGGAACATTAAAATATACCCACATTTTACTATTGTCTGATAATGTAGTGAGCAATTCGCCTTCATCTAATAGACTGCCTTCTCTGGCTTCTAGATGGTCCATAATACCATCAAAAGGGGCTTTTACATTGGTAAATCCTAAGTGAGTCTGAGCCAGAGCAACTTCAGCATTGGCTTTGTCTAGCTTGGCTTTAGCCATTGCAAGCTCGTTAGGCGATACTACATTACCATCTGCAAGTAGCTGTGTGTTTTGTAATTCTATTTCGGCAACATGAGATTCTGCTTTTGCTTTGTTGAGTTCTGCTTCATAAATATTAGGCATTATCTGAAACATTTTTTGCCCTTTTTTTACAAACTGACCTTCGTCTACATAGATGTTTTTTAGGTAACCTTTTTCTAAAGCTCTAAGTTCTATATGCCTTATAGAATGAATCTGGCTTACATAATCCTTGGTTGTTGAAGTGTCTTTTTTTACAGGATGTGTAACTAAAAATGTTGAAGATTCTTCGTGCTTTTCTTTTTTTGTTTCACAGCTAGAAAATAATAGAATGGTTACTGCTGTAATAACAGTGGTAATAAGTTTTGTTTTCACTTTTCTGAAATTTTATAATATGATATAATTGTAGTATCGTACTGCTGTGCAGTAACGATTTTTGTAGGAAAGAAATTCCTGGAAGGCTTAGCAATAACTGTATAGCTTGCTTAAGCGTAAGGGTATCATATTATAAAAACCTGAAAATCTGCGTATAACCTAAATTTAGCTCTGGTTATAGTATTAGGAGATCTAAAAACGCTTTTTTCTAGCTCTTTAGAGGAGTTTTCAAAAAGAAGCGCATTTATAAATGCTGTCGCATTTAAAATTATAGAATCTGATTTTGTTTTTGATGAAGATTCTTCATTCTCAGACTCTTCCTTTTCAGGTGCTTCAGCAAAATAATCAAAGTCAGAATTTTGATGAATAGTAGAGTACTGAAAAGAATCTACATCTAAATCGTCTACGTATTGATTAGAATATGTAAGATTACTACCAATAGAATTAACTGCATTAGCATGTAAGCTAGACATAGTGCCTAGTAACAATGCTAGTGTAAGGTACAGATATGTTCTAAAGGTATTTTTCATTTCAGCGGTCAAAATTATTGCAATCGATACACATTAACAAAAAAAAGAGAATTTTTAATTATAATTTAAGAGTCTTAGTGCTTACGACGCTTTTATAATGTCCTTATATTCTTCAAAAAAGGTTTCGAATAAGATCATGTTTACATTAAAAAATTCCATAACATCTCTCCATGTATTTTTGTTATGGATAGATACTTTCTGTTCTAAAGGAAGGTAAATACGCGATATTTCTTTACCGTTTTCTAAATAATATTCTTCCTCGTAGATTGCATCTGGTAAGTAATCTGTATGAAGTATATTTTTGAGTGCTTCTAATTTTTCCCAGCAATTAATTCGGTTTTCAAGATCGTCTTCTAAGTCTAAACTTATGGAAGCTTTTTTTGTATTGAAATGAAATTTAAAAGAAAGCCCTTTGATTTTTGTGTTATACAACAACCACTTTCTTGGAAATGATTTTCCAAAACTGGTCCAGAATTCTTGTCGTAATAAGCGGCTTTCTTCTTTGCTAAACATTATATAAAGTATGCAATAAATACACCTAAACTAATGGCTACTAGCTTAGATAAATTAAACTTATGACCTTCTCCTGTTTCAAACAAAATGGTTGTAGAAATATGCAAAAAGATACCGATTACCAGCGCATTAATGCTCATAAGGAAATTGGCATTTATAGCGGTAGTGTTAGAGATTAATGTGCCTATTGGTGTCATTGCAGCAAAGACCAGCATAAAACTAATAGCTTGCCCTTTTGTGTATTTTGATTGTAACAAAAATGACGTTAATAAGGCAGCAATAGGTATTTTGTGTATTAGCACTCCATAAACCATATCATTGTGTTGATGGATAGGAAAACCTTCTAAAAAACTATGTATACACAAGCTTAAAAAGAGTAGCCAAGGAAACTGCGAGTCTTGCTTATGAATATGAACATGGCCATGCTCAGCACCTTTAGAAAAAAATTCTAAAATGATTTGAAGCAGTATACCACACATTATAAAAAGACCTGTTTGTTTGGTTTCTAAATGGTGATAGACCTCTGGAAGTAAATCAAAAAGTGTGAGTGCAAGTAAGAAAGCACCACTAAAAGACAATAATAATTTGGTGTATACTGATTTTTTGTTTTTAGTTAAAAACGCAATGATAACACCAATAACTATAGCGTAAACAGGGAAAAGATATTTGTTCATTTATTTAAAAATCATAATCAAACGCTCAGAAGTTTGTGGATGATATTTACCTAACTTGTAATCTCCAAAAACATCGAGCAAATGTACATTAGCTTTTTCAAACAAAGCATTAAAATCGTCTAAGGTTAATGCTTTTACACGTTCTTGAAATTCGTAATGCTCACCATTAATTTCAAAACTAATGTCTTTAACAATATAACCGTCTTTAACACTTCTTTTTTGATGAAAGTCTATGCCTTCAACTGTTTTTATATCTTCAGCAACTAGATGTTCTGTAACATAGTTCACGTTCAAAAAATCTATAACACCAAAGCCATAATCGTTTAATTCTTCTTTAATGGCCTCTATGGTTTTTAGATTACAGGTATCGTCCTCAAAGTAGCCAAAACTTGTAAACAAATTAAAGACAGCATCAAAAGTTTCAGGATATGGTTTTGTCATATCGTGCACAGCAAACTTTAATGTTTCATTTTTAAATTGGTTGGCGTGTTTAATGCTCTGTTCAGATAAATCTACACCAGTAACATTAAAGCCTAGAGTATTGAGATAAATAGAATGCCTGCCTTTACCACAAGCCAGATCTAAAATTTTTCCTCCTTCAGGAATGTTAAGATAGCTCGTGAGGTTGTCCATAAAAACCTGAGCTTCAGAGTAATCTCTATCCTTGTATAGTATGTGGTAGTATGGTGTATCAAACCACGAAGCGTACCATTGTTTAGTTGAATTTGTCATAACATATTACGTCCTGCAAAAATAGTTTAAATTTGCAATCTATTTGACGTGTTATATGGACAATAATTTCAAAATGGTAGCCAAAACCTTATTTGGTTTTGAAGATATATTAGCAAAAGAGCTAACACAACTTGGAGCAATGCAAGTAGAAAAAGGTGTTAGAAATGTAAGTTTTGTTGGTGATAAGGGCTTTATGTACAAAGCTAACATGGGATTGCGTACAGCAATAAAAATTTTAAAACCTATAAAATCCTTTAGAGTTGCCAGAGAAGAAGATTTATACAATAACGTAAAAAATATTAAGTGGGAAAACTACTTAAAATCTGACGGTTCTTTGGCTGTAGATGCTACAGTGCATCACAGTGTATTTACGCATTCTAAGTACACAGCTCTAAAAACCAAAGATGCTATTGTAGACCGTTTTAGAGAGCAAGATGGCAATAGGCCTAATATAGATTTACGTTTTCCAGATTTAAAAATAAACGTGCATATAGATCGTCAACGTTGTACAATTTCATTAGATACTTCTGGTGAATCTCTACATAGACGAGGCTATAAAACAGCGACAAATATTGCTCCAATAAGTGAAGTTTTGGCAGCAGGATTGATATTAATGAGTGGTTGGGATGGTCAGTCAGATTTTATGGATCCTATGTGTGGTAGTGGTACTATTTTGGCAGAAGCAGCTATGATTGCGTGTAACATTCCACCAAACTTAATGCGAAAGGAATTTGCTTTTGAGCGTTGGGAAGATTGGGATGTAGATTTGTTTGAAAAGATAGAAGAATCCCTTTTGAAGAAAACACGAGATTTTCATCATAAAATCTTAGGCTATGATAAGTCTCCTTCTGCAGTAAAAAAGGCAAAAGACAATATTAAAAATGCGCATTTAGACGAGTTTGTACATATACAACACGAAGATTTCTTTAAAACCCAAAAGGCAGGTACAGCTAAGTTGCATATGGTCTTTAATCCACCTTATGGTGAGCGTTTAGAGAATCTTAATATAGAAACGTTTTACGGAGATATTGGTGCTACACTAAAGCACGGTTACTCAAACACAGATGCATGGTTAGTAACATCTAATCTTGAAGCTTTAAAATACATTGGTTTACGACCATCTCGAAAAATTAAAGTGTTTAACGCAAAATTAGAATCACGCTTAGTTAAATACGAAATGTACGAAGGCAGCCGAAAAGCAAAGAAACAATAAGAAGGAAGGGACTATCTTTTTTTAATAATCCAGATGTCTTGTAGTGGTTAAGATTTTGTATCTGAAGTCAATTGTATGTGTTCTAAAACAGTAGTTGTTTTAAATAAATATTTTACGAATATCTCTGGGTGAAAAGTGGTGTAGATTCTGTGTAATTATTTGATAGTGTTTGTTTTATTTATAACTCGCCTTGGTTGTGTTCTAAAATTTCAGACTCAGTTAGTTTTACTTTAAAATTATCTCTAGGCATGGTTAATAACATAATGAATTTGGTTTAATTCACTCAGGATTAAAATAATAAGATATCAGATGTGCTACATTGAAAAGCTATTGTAGTGCTTCTAATTGTAAATTATAGTCGTATTGCAAATCTTCATGAAGTACACTGATTTTTTTCTTTAAAGCCAGAATTTGTCTTTCGTATAGATTGCTCAGTGTTTTGTTTCTATGTATGGATGGTCTCAGTTCATTGAGTTGTTCGCAAAAGTAGAGTAGAAGTTCCACTTCTGTAGATTTTTTATTAGAGTATCTGCTATACACTCTTATTTGACGCAAAATCTTTCTAATAGTCTTTTTCATGTAGAAGTAACTATCTGTGTTTATACCTTCAAATAATTCATCTAATGAAGACTTAACGCTATCTACATAACCATCTTCATCATGTGCTTCAAACAACAAATAGGTGAGCAGTGCTTTGTTTTCTTTTTTGAATTTACCAAGACGTAGACATAATTCTAATAAATCTTCTTTAGGTAAATCTTTAAGCTCTTTTTTTATGGTAACAATAGATTCAATCTTCATTTAAAGGCAAACATTTTTACAGATAACTTAGTAGTGATTTCTTATGGTACGTCTTACTTTGAAAAGTCTAAAAATACCAATACATAATATAAAAGCCGAGACAATGATAAGGATAATACCATAAGATTTTAAGTCTGAAAAGAACTCTAATTTTAAGATGGTAACACCAGTTCCGAGAATTACCAAAAACGTTCTAAAGTAAGCTAAAAACGTACGTTCGTTAGCTAATTTGGTACGCTCTATAGCTAGCCAGTCTCTGGTAATTAATGGTTTGTTTTCGTCTTTGTTTTTTTCTGGCATTTAGTCTTTTCCTTTTAATAGATTAATACTTACTGTTGCTAGTTCGCTATCAGGAAATTTAGCAAAATGCATATCGTCTGGTATTAAACCAGTTTTTTCGGCTATGCTTCTAAAAACATCTACTTCTACAATATACTGATCGCTGTAACCGTGTGTTGCATCGTAAGCTGTGGCCGCAGTTTTACCTATGTTTTTGGCAGCCAATTCAGGCGAAATGGTATGCAGCTCTATAATTAGCAAACCAAATTTATCTACATAAGGCTTCCATTTACTTAGATGCTCTAATAGTGATGCTTCAACATCGTTGTTGTTTAAGCGACTTCCTTCACTAGCATAAGCACCAGAGGAAGTACTTGTAAAATCGTATGCTTTTTGTGGAGCTTCCCAAATACGATTGTGGTCTAAGAAGGTTCTTACGTTAAGCAAATCCTGAAGTTCTATATTGTAATCCTCTTTTAAGTCAGATGCTAGAATATCTGGTCTGCCAATATCTCCCCAAATAACCTTTGCCCAAATATCAGCAGAAATAAGGTTAGCTCTGGTAACTTTTAAAGCGGCTTTATTAAAGTCAGCACCAACTAAAAATAAAGGATGGTCATCTAGCATTTTTCCTCTTAGAGTTTGTTTTTCTATAATATTAAAAATATGCTCTATAAATGCACCATTACCACAACCCATATCTAATATTCCTTTTGGTTGCAGATCTATAGGTCTGTTGAATAAATCAATTATAACTCTGTCAATCACCTTAAAATAGGTAGTATGTGCTCCTCCGCTTCCCCAAACATTCATTTCTCGGTGCACATGCTTTTCTGTATCGTTTGGTGAATCTGTTTTTAACACTAAAGGATTGCCAAAAATAAGTTCATCGAGCTGAAGAAATGTAGGTATATAAGACACTGTAACACCATAAGCACTTGCACGCTTTGCAAAAAATAGACCTTTGTCTGTAAATTGGTAGGTGTCTCGTTTCTTTTTGAACCATCCTAGATGTGCAAAGAAGTCCAGGATTTTTTTAAAGCTTTCAGGATCTTTATGATATTCTTCAGCAGTAAAAGAAGCTTCCATAAAATATTTGTGAAACAATCCATTAACACCTAGTAGTACAATGATAGGTCCAGCTATGGTGCCTTCTATATGCTTGTATATTTGATATTCTATAGAATCTTCATTAAAAATGTCTAAACCAAAGTTAGTTTCAAACTTTTTAAATATGCGCTCTAGAGCAATAAAAGCATCAGTACTTATCACTTTTTCGGTGGCGAATCTATCAGAATAACGTAAGAGATTTACGGCATCTTCATAAAGGTGTACCAGCTGAAAAGCTGCTTTAGATTTATCATTAATTTTGTAAACAATTGTATTGGTTTTATTGTTAAGGTCTTGCTCTAGCCAACCTTGAGAACACAGAATTCTAAGTGCTACATTAAGGTATCCTTCATTGGCACTAAACACTTCAGAAAGTGTTTTTAACTCTATGGATTCTTTTTCTAAAATGTAATTTAATACTTCTTTTTTATGAAGAGCAAATGCTGATGTTGCAGTTGCTATGCCATCTAAATGGCGAAAAATTATACCTCTAAGTTGAGATTTATCTGACTTTGTAAGCATGAAAGATATATTAGTATTTAAATATAAAAAAACCATCATAAAAATGATGGTTTTGAATGCGTTAATATTTCTATAAGATTTATCTCAATTTAGGAAAATCTGAAGGGTTTGCTTCGTGCATAACATCATATACAGCTTCGAATATATCTTCTACAGAAGGTTTGGAAAAGTAATCTCCATCTGTACCATAAGCTGGTCTGTGAGGTTTAGCAGCTAATGTTTTTGGTTGGCTATCTAAATATTGAAAAGCATTTTGTTCGTTCAATATTTGGTCTAAAATGTAAGCTGATGCACCACCTTTTACATCTTCGTCTATAACCATAACACGATTGGTCTTGGCAACACTTTTTACAATGTCGTGGTCTAAATCAAACGGTAATAAAGACTGTACGTCAATAATCTCAGCATCGATTCCAACTTCTTGCAATTCTTTAGCAGCTTGCTCTACTAATCGAAGTGTTGAACCATAAGATACAAGTGTAATATCTTCACCTTCCTTAATAGTTTCTACAACTCCAATAGGTGTTTTAAATTCGCCTATATTACTCGGCATTTTTTCTTTTAGACGGTAACCATTAAGACACTCCACGATAAGAGCAGGTTCGTCACTTTCTAAAAGAGTGTTATAAAAACCAGCAGCTTTAGTCATGTTACGAGGTACTAAAACATGTATTCCTCTAATAAGGTTAAGGATACCTCCCATCTGAGATCCAGAGTGCCAGATACCTTCTAGTCTATGGCCACGCGTTCTTACAATTAATGGAGCTTTTTGGCGACCTTTAGTTCTGTATTGTACAGTAGCCAAATCATCACTCATTATTTGCAGAGCGTATAGTATGTAATCTAAATACTGAATCTCTGCAATAGGTCTAAGACCTCTCATTGCCATACCAATACCTTGTCCTAAAATTGTAGCTTCTCTAATACCTGCATCAGAAACTCTAAGCTCACCAAACTTTTCTTGTAAACCTTCTAAGCCTTGGTTAACATCACCTATATGTCCTGCGTCTTCACCGAACACTAAAGCCTCAGGATACTTATTAAAAATGGCTTCAAAATTATCTCTTAATATTACACGTCCATCCACTTCTGTAGTGTCTCCGTTGTACGTTGGTAATATTTCTTTTTGAAATTCTGCTTTATGCTTAGACTCGCTGTATAAGTGAGAGCTATACTTAGGTTGTATTTTTTCTATATAATTGTTTATCCAGTTTTGAAGCGCTAACTTTTCATTAGAATTTTCTGAAACTACATAGCGCAAAGTTTTACGAGCTGTAGATAGTATATCTTTTCTTAAAGGCTCGTCTATAGCGTCTAAATCATTTTTTAATTTAGAAATAAAAACACTGTTAGCGCTTGTGTTGGCTACACTTTCTATTAGAGATAATGCTTCTTGTTTTTCTTCTTTTATTGGGTTTATAAATGAAGACCAAGCCGCTTTTTTGCCATCTCTTACAGCTTTTTTAATATCTTTTTCTATGACAACTAACTCTTCGTCTGTTGCAATATTGTTGTCAATCATCCATTGACGCATCTGAGCATTACAATCGTACTCAGCTTCCCAAGCTAATCGTTCTTCATTTTTATAACGTTCGTGAGATCCAGAAGTAGAATGTCCTTGTGGTTGTGTTAACTCTTGTACATGAATCATTACAGGCACATGTTCTTTTCTTGCCACTTTTGCTGCACGTTGGTAAGTGTCTATTAACTCGGCATAGTTCCACCCGTTTACTCTAAAGATTTCGTAACCATTACTGTTATCATCTCTTTGAAATCCTTTTAAGATTTCAGATATATTCTCTTTTGTTGTTTGATGCTTTGCGTGTACGGAAATACCATACTCATCATCCCAAACACTAATAACCATAGGTACTTGTAAAACACCTGCAGCATTTATGGTCTCAAAAAATAACCCTTCACTTGTACTGGCATTACCAATAGTTCCCCAAGCAATTTCATTTCCTTCTTTAGAAAAGTTAGTAGTGTCAATGCCTTCTACATTTCTATATATTTTAGAAGCCTGAGCTAAACCTAATAATCTGGGCATTTGACCAGCAGTAGGTGAGATGTCTGCACTAGAATTTTTTTGCTCAGTTAAATTTTTCCAATTTCCGTTTTCGTCTAAACTGTGAGTTGCAAAATGACCTCCCATCTGGCGACCAGCAGACATTGGCTCTTCTTTTAAGTCTGTATTTGCATATAGACCAGCAAAGAATTGTTCAATGGTTAATTGACCAATAGCCATCATAAAGGTTTGGTCTCTGTAATAACCCGATCTAAAATCTCCATTATTAAAAGCTTTTGCCCAAGCAATTTGAGGCACTTCTTTACCGTCACCAAAAATCCCAAACTTAGCTTTACCAGTTAAAACCTCTCTACGACCAAGTAGACTACATTCTCTACTTGTAACAGCTAATTTGTAATCACTGATTACTTCTGTTTTAAAATCTTCGAAGGTAATTTCTGTTTTTGTATTGGGATTTATTTTCATATTGGTCGAATTTTTGGAGATACAAATGTACTAAATATCGACCTTTTGTGCAATAGCTGAAATAAGTATGATTTTAAATAATTCTCAGCATAAGTGCTTTTTTGTTGGTTTTTGCTTAAAAAAACTCAAAAAATTAACATTTGAGTAAGAATATGCTAATACCATTTGCGTCTAAATAGACCTAAAAGTACTTGAGGGTCTACCGTAATGATAAAACGAATGCGCTCTCCGTAATTTGGCTCTGCAATTTCCCATCCAAGGTTAGAGTAAACCGGGAAATATAATTCAAAATAGTCTTCCACCAAGTTGAGCCTTACACCAGAGTCGTATACAAAATGAGCGCTGTCAAATTTATTTTTAACCAAACCAAGGTCTCCATAAGCTTGAATGTACCTCCATATAGATGTGCTAAAGTTGGCCGTAGTCATCCATTGATTTGCAAAAGGTGTATCTAGCACAGACTTAAAACCACCATCTGCAATAATAAGTTGTTGGCTAAATAAGCCAGCAGCTTCTGAGCGGCCTAAGTAGTTTAGGTCAAATAAATAATCTGTTGGTCGGTCTAAACCAAAACTAAAAAAGTCTGAGCTTGGATCTGTGTCATTATTAAGAAATATACCAGCAAATAATCTAAGATTAATATTTCTGTTACCTTGTGTTAGCTTTCTAAATTCATAACTCAAGGAAAGCTTGCTAAAGTTGTTAGCCAATTGTAAATCTGAACTAAAACTAGAGAAGTTAATTCTTCCAGGATTGTAATGCGTGTATCTTAAGTTGAAAACATTATAGTCTGGCTCATTGATTTCTACTGTAGCGTTTTCGCCCAGATCTCTGTTAATACTTACAAATCTGGCGGTAATATTGTCTATTTGATCTGCTCTAAAATCTTTATCATTTCTAAAACTTAATGACAAAGTAGGGCGAATCCTGGTGAAAAATGCATCTTCAGCAAAGGATTGGTAACCAGCATTAATACCATAAGTAATGTCGTATAAGTTTTTGTTTTCAATATTGTGAGTGTAAAATATCGACGTAGATCCTGTTAACGATTTAGATTTTGTTGCGTATTGCGGAGAAAATCTATAGTTAAGTCGCTTCCTTAATATGGTTTTGTTATAGACTTTTGTGCCTAACGTTAGTCCATCATAGATATTATTAAACTCAACCAATGGCATAAAAAAGACTTGGTTGTAATAAGGATCTTCAATATCCTTAAATAACCTAAACTGAAGTGGTTTATTGCTTATAAACGAACCATTAACAGATTTGTAATTATCACGTTGATTAAACTCTGGTATAACGTTGTTATAATCTAAAACAAACTTATCGGTTTGGTTTTTTGGTAAGTTTATGGTTTTTGTGCCTTTAATGTTTTCTACCCATTTCTTACCAATTACAGAATCGTTGCTAATACTGTAAAGCGAAATAGGCATATTGTTATTGCGCTTATTTTTTACAGTAACTTTTATAGAGTCTTCTGTTGTTACAACACTTTTAATTTTGAAATCTATCTTTTTGCGCGTACCTATATAATCGTTAAAAAACCAATCGATATTTTTTGAAGTTTTCGTATTAACAAAAGCTTCAAAATCTGAAATTTTAGTGTTTTGGTTTAGTCTGTTTTGTTTTAAAAATTCTGTAATTGTTTCAGACAAATCAATATCGTCTGTAAACTTGTCTAGATAGTTAAGACCCACACCAGCTTTGTATTTTCCAGCGATATTGGCATTAAATTTTATTAAAGAGTCTTTAGATGTGGTTAAAGGTTGATCTCTGTTTTTTCTTGCAATTTCCATAGAATACAAGAAATACTGAAAATTAAAATCTACATCTGCAGCATGAAAAGCTCTAATTCCCCAAACATTAGCCAATGTTCCTAATAACTTCATGTCTGGATAATAGTCTTCAACATATTTTATCATGTAATAAATTTGAAGCCCTTCAGACAACCAATGTTCTTTTCTTGGGTTAAGTAATAATATGTTGTTTATATATTTCTTTAAGGCGCTTTTTAGCAGTTTTAATTCATATTGAAATTGATCTGGAAAAGGTCTAAGAAAATCTGGTAATTGGTTAAGACCATACAATGGATTTTTGCCATAATCTATTCTGGAAACCAAAAGTCTTTTATGCGGATATTCTCCTAAGTTTTCAATAAGAAACTTAGTGATTTTGTCTGTAAGAATCGCTTTGTCAGGACCAGGTAAACCACTTTCGTTAATGTTAGATACAACTATTAAGTCATCGGTTTGCACAGAGCGAAACATTGGAAACTTTTGAAGCGCTAAGTAGGTGTCCGTTCTGTCTTTTCCAAAATATAATGTTGACTGTCTTTTGGTATCTTTGTTTGGTACTGCAGATAACAGATCTAGCTCAGATGTTGGTCTGTAATTGATTGGGTGTTCAATGGTAATTTTTACATCAGACTTTGGAATAAAAAGATCATCGAGATTTTTATTGCTGTAGTAATGCCATTCGCCATCGTAAACTGCAGGTGTTATGTACCAGTATTTTAGTTCAAAATCTTTATTCTTGGTAATACCATAATCGGTAAATGTAGCATCTGGTAATACTAAAGCATAGCTTAAGTTTATATTGTACGATTCGCCAGGAAGTAGCACCTTACTTAAGCTTACTCTTAATACATCAGGATGTTTAGCTAGATGCTCAAAATTAAGGTTAGACTTGTCATTATTATCGGTAATGCCAGTTATTAGTGTAAATCCACGTTGTTCGCTTTTTGCCAGATGAAACTTTGTGCTAAACTCTTCTTCAAAACGTTTGGCTAAAGGTGTAGATTTAGTAGAATAACTGTTGTTCCAGTCGTGTAGGTAAATTTCGTTTAAGCTATCTCTTGTCTCGTTTTTATAGATTATAGTTTGAGATATTGTAATTGTTTTTGTTTCAACATCAACATTTGCATTAACGTCAATGTAATTTTGACCATAAACAGATGAACAAAAAAGACAAAGTAGGTATGATATGAAAATTCTTTTTATCAATGCGAAACAATAAATTTTAAAGGGCTAGTATTATAATCAGAAAACCCAACATAGTATATGCCATTACTTAGGTTGCTGATATTGAATGTCTGTTTTTGATGAGAGTTGGTTTGTAATTTTTTAACCAATTGGCCGAGTTGGTTATAGATGTTCAGAGGTTGATTTAAAAATTCAGGTGAATTTATGTAAACAATTAAATTTGAGTTAATTAAGGTTTTTTCTAATGCTATTTTTTGTGATGTTTCAAAATCGTTTTTGTTTGAAAGTGTAACGTCTGCTTCTAGTGAAAGCGTTACAGGTAAGTGGTCGCTAAAATTGTGTAAAGCATCTCTAATTTCAAATGAAAATTCTGAATTACTACTTCCGCAATTCGCAGTGTTTATGGCACTATTATAACAAGTGGTTAACGCATTATTGCCATAAACCTGAAAAGAATCTGAAACATAAGTAATGTCTGCATTGCTAAGCATATTTTCTGAAGTTAAGATAAAATCAAAACGATCATCAAAGCCTCCTGTGGTACCACCTAATCCTGTTTGTGTTCTGGTAGATTGTGTAAAAACGTCAATATAATTAGTGTTATTACTCCAGCTACCAACACGGTTTGGTGGATCTACAAAAGTAATGTTGTTGTTAGCGCTTAACAGTTCTTGAAAAGCAGCTTCAGAAGCTGTATAAAGATTAAGATCTCCACCTAAAAGCACATTAGCATCTGCTGGCAAAGTATCAAGGTAAGCCACTAGTTCTGTTACCATCTCAAATCTTCTCTGAGCATTTACTGTACCACTAGAAGCTTTTAGGTGGCAGACAATTACATAAATGTCAACAGGATTTGTGTCTTGGTCTACAGTATTTAATCTTATTTTGTAAACATTAAAATCTCTTAAATCTGTTTGGACAATGACTTCTTCTTGAATGCTAAATTTAGAACTATTATAGTACAGTAAATTCTGTAGATCGTTTTGGTCTCCAAAAACATCATCTGATGTGTTAGATACGTAAGTAGCCATTTCAAAATCTGGGTTAATAGCAGTTCTGGTAATATTTAGAACGTTATTAGCGCCAGTGATATTATTTAGCTCACAAACTAAAAACAAATCTGGTTGATAATCTGCTAAGATAAAAGCAAGATCTTGTTCGCGTCCTGGTACAGCATCTTCCAAAGGATAGTTCAATAGATTATAGAACATAACCTTAAATGTTTCTTGAGCAGAAACATTAGGATATGCTAATAGCATAGCAACCACAAAAACTAGCAATTTCTTTTTCATAGCATTAAAGAAGATAGTCTCTTAGAAGTTAGGGCTTAGGCCGTATTCTTTATAGAAATTATTTAATATTTCTATAATTTCATCAGATGTATCAACAAGATGAATTAAGTCTAAATCATCAGGACTAATATTTCCTGCTTCTAATAAAGTGTTTTTAACCCATTCAAATAAACCTCCCCAAAATTCTTTTCCGACAAGTATAATTGGGAATGTTTCAATTTTGTGAGTTTGTATAAGTGTAATTGCTTCAAAAAGCTCGTCTAAAGTTCCAAATCCTCCAGGCATTACAACAAAGCCTTGAGAGTATTTTACAAACATTACTTTACGAACAAAGAAGTAATCAAAGTCTAAACTTTTATCGCTGTCTATATACGGATTGTCGTGCTGTTCAAAAGGTAACTCAATGTTAAGACCAACAGATGTTCCGCCAGCGATGTGTGCACCTTTGTTACCAGCTTCCATAATACCTGGTCCACCACCTGTAATAACTCCATAACCATGTTCAACGATTTTTTGAGCTACATCTACAGCAAGTTGGTAGTATTTATGGTCTGGTTTGGTACGTGCTGATCCAAATATAGATACACATGGACCTATTTTACTCAGCTTTTCGTAACCATTAACAAACTCTCCCATGATTTTAAAAATTGCCCAAGAGTCGTTAGTTTTTATTTCATTCCAGCCTTTGTGTTTGCTTTCTTTTCTCATATTATATTTTGATGTCTTTATATTAGTTTATAGATGTACAATATAGTATTATTTCAATTCCTTCTTCAAAAATTTAGCAGTATAACTATTTTTGTGTTTTATAATTTGCTCTGGAGTCCCTTTGGCTACAACGTTTCCGCCACCTTTACCACCTTCGTAACCAATATCAATAATATAGTCTACAGTTTTGATAACATCGAGGTTGTGCTCTATAATTAAAACGGTATTTCCTTTGTCTACCAACTTATTAAGAACTTTCATTAAAACTCTAATGTCTTCAAAATGAAGACCTGTTGTAGGTTCGTCTAAGATGTAAAATGTGTTACCAGTATCGCGCTTACTGAGCTCCGTAGCTAACTTAATTCGTTGTGCTTCTCCACCAGAAAGCGTTGTGCTTTGTTGTCCCAGAGTAACGTAGCCTAAACCAACATCTTTAATGGTTTTTAACTTTCGGTGTATTTTTGGAATGTGCTCAAAGAAATCTACAGCTTCTTCAATCGTCATGTCCAGCACATCGCTTATCGATTTTCCTTTGTATCGTATTTCTAATGTTTCGCGATTAAAACGCTTGCCTTGGCAAGTTTCACATTCTACGTAAACATCTGGTAAAAAGTTCATTTCTATAACACGCAATCCACCTCCTTGGCAAGTTTCGCATCGTCCACCAGCCACGTTAAAACTAAAGCGTCCTGGTTTGTAACCACGAATCATAGCTTCTGGGATTTGTGCAAAAAGCTTACGTATTTCATCAAAAGTCTTGGTGTACGTTGCAGGATTACTTCTTGGAGTTCTACCGATTGGAGATTGGTTAATGTCTATAACCTTATCTATATGCTCTAAGCCTTTAATGCTTTTATATGGCATCGGTTTTTTAACACCATTAAAGAAATGTGCATTTAAAATAGGGTAGAGGGTTTCGTTAATTAAAGTAGATTTACCACTACCAGAAACACCAGTAACTCCTATCATTTTTCCTAATGGAAATTCTACATCAACATTTTTTAGATTATTACCAGTACAGCCTTTAAGTACTATTTTATTACCATTGCCTTTGCGACGTTCTTTCGGAACTTCAATTTCTTTTTTTCCATTAAGGTACTCGGCTGTAAGCGTATTAAAGGATAACAACTCTTTTGGTGTGCCTTCACTTATGATTTCGCCACCATGTTTACCTGCAAAAGGACCTATATCTATAACATGATCTGCACGTTCTATCATGTCTTTGTCGTGTTCTACAACAAGTACCGAGTTACCAACGTCTCTAAGCGATACTAACGAGTTGATAAGTTTTTCATTATCGCGTTGATGCAGTCCAATACTAGGTTCGTCCAGGATGTATAATACACCAACAAGTTGTGAGCCAATCTGTGTAGCCAAACGAATACGCTGAGCTTCTCCACCTGAGAGAGATTTAGAACTGCGATTAAGCGTTAAATACGTTAAGCCAACATCGAGTAAAAACTGCGTACGCGCTTTTATTTCTTTTATGATTTCTTCAGAAATTTTGCGTTGTGTTTCAGAAAGTCTGTTTTCTAAATCTTTTAGCCATTCAGCTAAATCTACAACATCCATTTTTACAAGGTCTGCAATGTTTTTTTCATCAACCTTGAAGTAGAGCGATTCTTTGCGCAAACGAGAGCCTTCACATACATTACATTCTACCTTATCCATGTATTCTTTAGCCCAACGAACTAAAGATGTAGAGTCTGATTTGTATTGGTTTTCTATAAAGTTAGCAACACCTTCAAAATCTATGTTGTAATCTCTGGCAACACCTAGCAATTTACTTTCTACAGTAAATTTATCTTTTCCACCATGAAGAATCATTTGTTTAGCCTCTTCAGGAATGTCTTTCCAAGGATCGTTTAATGTAAAGTCGAAACGTTGTGCTATGGTATGGAACTGTTTGAAAATCCAGCTTTTTTTCTCAGGTCCATGAGGTGCCAAAGCACCATTTTTTATCGATAGTGTTTCGTCTGGTACTAATTTTTTATCATTAACCACATACAGCTCTCCAATACCGTTACAGTTAGGACAAGCACCTTTTGGTGAGTTAAATGAAAAGTTATTAGGCTCTGGATTAGGATACGAAATTCCAGATGAAGGACACATTAAATTTCGACTAAAATAACGTGGCTCATTGGTGTCTTGGTCTATAACCATTAATACATCATCACCATGATACATGGCTGTATTTATAGACTCCATAAGACGTTTTTCGTTGTCCTGAGAATTATCAATTTTAAGGCGATCTATAACAATTTCTATATCGTGCGTTTTATAACGATCGAGTTTCATGCCTTTTTCAAGATCTACAATTTCACCATCGGTACGTACTTTTACAAAACCTTGTTTGGCAATTTGCTCAAACAACTCACGATAATGACCTTTACGCGAACGAATAACAGGCGATAAGATATTAATGCGTTTGCCATTGTAAGATTCTAGTATAAGGTCTTTGATCTGCTCATCGCTGTAGCTCACCATTTTTTCGCCAGTTTCGTAACTGTATGCATCTGCAGCTCTGGCAAACAGAAGACGCAGAAAGTCATAAATTTCTGTAATAGTACCAACAGTAGAGCGTGGTGATTTGCTAGTGGTTTTTTGCTCAATGGCAATTACAGGCGAAAGCCCATCAATTTTATCAACGTCTGGACGTTCTAAACTGCCCAAAAATTGTCTGGCATAAGCCGAAAACGTTTCAATGTAGCGTCGTTGTCCTTCGGCATAAATAGTATCGAAGGCTAAAGACGATTTACCACTACCCGAAAGACCTGTAATAACCACAAGTTTTTCTCTTGGTATGGTAATATCAATATTTTTTAAGTTGTGAACTCTGGCTCCTTTTACTTCAATGGACTCGTCGAAATGGCTCATAAATAGTTATCCTTCTTCTTTAATTCTAGCAAAGTTGCAAAGGTACGATTTTAGATGTTAAATAGTTGTGAAGTTATAATGCCATCGTTTTATACAGATTTATTTTTTTAAACTATTAATTATAATGCAATGAAGCTTTTAAGACGAATAACTAAAACGGAATTAAAAGTGTGGTTCTTAATGATACTTTCGCTTTTGAAACCACAAATCTGAAAGCGTTAAATTGATATTAAACATATTAGAACGCTCTTGTACCAGTATGTCTTCTGTTGTTCCTTTGTTGCTATACGTGTATGAAAAATTAAGACTAGAGTTTTTGCCTATTGGCAAGCCAAGACCTAGAGACGTATTAAAGCTGTCAATTTTTGTGTCATCAATTTTTAAATATCCTGAGTTATAATTAAAACCTATTCTGTAATCGACACGTTCAAAATAGTTGCGACTTTGAGGGTTTTTTTTATAAGATGCTCCTAAGCTAAAAATATCCTGATTTACATAATCTCCAATGGCATCTGTTTGATTAGTGCTAGACCAAAATCTTTTATTGTAGTCTGTTGTAAATAGAAGATTATTGAATTTTGCACTATATCCTAAACCAAGTTGTAACGGCAAATCAAAACTATTTATTCTTTCGTCTGTAGTATCTTCTAATGTGCTAGATGATTCTAAATTATACTTTATAACCAAGCTGTTTTTTGTTGCGCCTAAGCTAGTTGGAAAATCTAACGTAACACCAAATTTATGAGTGTCTAGCAAATTGTATTGAGCACCCAATCCAAATCGAACACCACTGTAAAAACTCTCTTCATATATTTCTAGATAGTTGGTAGACGCAACTATAGATTCGGTTTCTTCAACCTTACCAAATAAGTAAGACAACTTTGCACCAAGATTTAGCTTGTCTGTAAGTTTATAGCCATAATCCAAACGCATTTCATTAATACCACCAGAACCAGTTACATTAGTATAGAAAATATCATTGCTTCCTTCTACGTTGTTTTCTAATCCAATAAGTTCGTAACCTATATTGGTTGCTGGGTTTAGTGTTAGTCCTATTCCATATTTCGCTCTACTATAACCAATAGATATATTAGAAAAATTGTAAGTGTTTCTGGATTCGTTTATATCCGAATTAGAAATATTAACCATCTCTGCAGTAACACCAAATTCTAAGACAAAATTATCTTCTACCATAGAAGCAAATGCCGCAGGATTATATAAATTAAATCCGTTTGAAGCATCTAGTGCAATGCCAGAATTACCCATGGCACTGTTGCGCCCAGTACTTATGGAGCTTTCTACACCCAAGCCAAATAACGAATATGGACTTGATGTAAGGTTATTAGTTTGGCTGTATATAGCAACACTAAAAACAAGACCGATTACAAGGATGCTGCTTTTAATTTTTTTCATAAATGGCATAAGTAATAACGAGTTTTGTTTTAAAGTTTGAAGCTTCTCTGTCATTGAGTAATAGTTTGTTTATAGTACTATTATAATCCGTAGGAAGCATTATAAGTGCATTGTCAACCTCAGGTTCTTCATTAAGTTTGCTGTCTATATAATTCAGTACAGACATTGAATATACTTGGTTGTTGTACTCAGAATCATCACTGGTTAAATAAGCATATACATAATCTGAGCTACCACTTACTTGAGACGATAAATTATTGTTTTGATCAACGGTGTATAAAGACAATTCTTCAAAAATCGGTTGTATTTCTGAATGCGCTTCAACTACTGGTTCTACATATAATGTGGCTTCTAGTATTGTACCTTCATCATTGATGTCGTATATGTTTTTTATTGTAGGAAATTGTATTCGGGTTACATAGCCAACACCAGCTTGGCCATAGCTTATATTATTGCTATAGGCACTTGCTAGATTATACTCTTGCGATGTAATTTCTTCTATAGGCAAACCCGTAACATCACTTTCTATTTTATTGTAGTAAGCTGTACTTTCTGAGTCTATGCTAAAATCATATGTATATTCAGAATTTTCCAGTTCGTTTGGTATGGAATAGAAAAAACGAAGAAAAACATCAGAAGTATTAAATCCTACAATGGCACTATTGTCTGTGTTGCTAGGTTGTATGTATAATCCTTTTAGTTTTTGATAAAGAGACTCTTTGTCTGTAATGAGATTATCTTTAATGTCATTAAATATTTCCAGTCCAAAATTGTAATCTAAGGTTACATATAGAGAGTCTGCATTGGGTTCTGCTTCATAAGTTCTACTGCCTAAACTGTTAGCTTCGTAATTAAAATGACTTATGTTGTACAAATACCCATTATCAGATGTTAGCTTTTCTTCAAGCTTATGTACATTAATTGTTGAGGTTTGTGTAGTATCATTATAAAAGTATTGGTCGTATCCTAAAAACAGACCAACACTGTCTAACACAGCATCATCACTAACATAATAGCTGCTCGGATGTACTCTTAAATATGCAGAAGCCTTTACGGTACCAATGTGTTCATCATTGTAACGTCCCAATAACAAACGTCCTTGACTAGAAGTTACCAATGAGTCAAACTTCATTGTAGAAAGCTCTACAGCAAAAGTGTCTATAGAGAGTACTCTAATGTTTGTACTGGTAAAATCTTCACCAACAGACAAGGATGTAATGTCTTCAGAGTTGCAATTAAAGACTAATAAAAAGCAACAAAACGAGAGTATAAATGAAAGATGTTTATTTGGCATGCTCATAAGAATTTCAGCAAATCAACATAACAATAGGAGCTTATAAAAGCGAAATAGACAAGCCAGGATAAAGCATCTACAAACTTCAAAATTTTACCGATTAGTTTTTTCTGAAGCATTTATAGGTTAAAACAAGGTATTGGTCTATAAAAAAAACGGATCAGTCTATTTCGTATTAATCCAATTAGGATTAGGTAGTATGTTCGCCTAAGATGAAAAAAATCATATTACATATTATAGTTGTCAATGCTATGATCAATGCAGTTGCCGCACAAGATTTGGAAACAGAAACCTCTTTAAATCTTTTCTATGATCTGTATCCTACATTAAATTCTGTAGACCTGGATACTAAAGGACTTGCATTTAATACAGCATTTGCAGTGCCTAATGGAGAGCTAGGTGTAGGAGCAGCTTACACATACACCATGTTGAATAGTGATACATACACATGGTCTCCAGAACTAATGGCTTATGGAGATTTTCATCAAATACAATTATTGATGAATTACAACTACAATATTAATGATCAATGGTCTTTGGGTATGGAGTTTTCGCCATTGATAGCATCTACCTTAGCAACGTCTTTGCGTAGTAATGCAATTGTTTTAGAATCTAAATTTGAAGTAAAACGATTGCTTGGTCAACAAACCAAACCCTCTTACGTTACTGTAGGTTTGGCATACGGAACACAATTAGGAGCACCAAGAATATATCCTACACTAAGTTACTTTAACACAGTAAACGAAAAGTTGAGTTACAAGCTGGGTTTTCCAGAAACAGCATTGTATTACAGGCTAAACAATCAAAGCAAATTTGATTTTACATTAGCGCCACAATCTATATACACAATGCATAATCAGCCGTTGTACGATAATAATCTAGCAGCAGAAGTAACAGACTCATATCTCGAATTTACAGCGCTACAGTCAAGCTTAAGATATCATTTCGATTTTAATAACAATTGGTTTTCATTTTTTAAAGTAGGCTATACAACTTCAACAGCAATGAAGATTAAAGCTTTAGATACAGACAATACAATGTACAATTTCAAAGCTGATGATGGCTTTATGGTAGGTTTCGGATTAAATTTTAATATAAATAATAAACAAAATGATGCAAACAAAAAATAACCAACAATGGATGTTATTCATGCTTTTAACAGCAGCATTTATAACCTTTAGTAGTTGTAATAATGACGATGACAGCTCAGATTTAGATGGTAACTGGGTAAAGGTATCAACCTTTAACGAAGAGGCACGTAGTAGCTCTGCCGCATTTACTATTGGTAATGTAGGATATATGGGTACAGGTTACGATGGAGATGATTATTATAACGATTTCTGGAGCTATAATATGGATACCAACTCATGGCAGCAACTTGCAGATTATCCTGGTATAGAGCGCAGCTCTGCAACAGCATTTACTATTGGAGAAGAAGGCTACATAGGTACAGGATACAATGGAGATAGTAATGAAGAGTTAGAGGATTTTTATAAATACAACCCAGTAAGCAATACTTGGGAAGCTATAGCAGATTTTGGCGGATCAGCACGCTATGGTGCTGTTGGTTTTGGATCAGACACTTATGGTTATGTCGGCACAGGTTATGACGGTAGCGACAAAAAAGATTTTTGGAAATACAATCCAGATACAGATACATGGGAAGAAATCTTTGGCTTTGGTGGAGATAAGCGTAGAGAAGGTACCACATTTACCATTGGCAATGAAGTATATCTGGTTGCAGGTGTAAGTAATGGTATATATGAAGAAGATTTTTGGAAGTTTAATTTAGATACCGAAACATGGACAGCCTTAGTAGATGTAGATGATGACGACGATGATTATGTACAACGTTCTAACGCTGTAGCATTTACTATAGATGGCAAAGGCTATGTGGCTTGTGGAGATTATTCTGGTAGCCAATCTAGTGTGTATGAATATGACCCTAACACCCAAGAATGGGAGGAAAAGACAGGTTTTGAACTCTATGCAAGGAGAGATGCTGTTACCTTTAATAATGGATCCAGAGCTTTTGTAGGGCTTGGTAGAAATGGCACTTTATATCTTGATGATTTCATGGAGTTTTATCCAAATCAAGAGCAAGACGATGACGACAATTAATAGTTGGTTTTTAAATTTGATTGATGGCTATTAATCTAAGTTAATACTAGATTAATAGCGGATGGTAGTGTCCGGGCGACTGCACTTTTGTTTTGCGCTCGGCACTCACTATCCAGATAATTAAAGTTTTTTTTATGAGAAAGAATAACAAGAACGATATAGGCTTTTTTATAACCCTTGGTTTTATAGTACTGGTATTTAGTATAGGGTTTATGTTGAGTAATCCGCAACCTTCAAAAGCAAAAGACAATAATGTAAGTTATAGTATAGAAGTCCTTAAGGAAGACGGCAACTGGTTGTATAAAATTTTTAAGAATGACATTTTATATATAAAGCAAGACTATCTGCCAGCAGTACATGGTAAGCAACGGTTTGCTTCTAAAAAAGATGCCAAACAAGTAGCACAGCTGGTTGTACAGAAGTTACAAAGACAGAAAATACCGTTAATTACTAAAGAAGAGTTAATTACAAACAAAATAGCTTTTCAGCCTTTATAAAATACTAGTTTTGTCAAAATTGTGTTGTGAAAAAACTTCAAAGTAAAATTATTATAATTCATATTGTTGTATGGGTAGGACTCAGTTTATTTCCACTGCTCATCACATATGTAGATATAGGTGTAATTCCTAATAATTTGTTTGTAAAACAACTTTTACGACCAGTTTTGTTTTACACCAACTATTTGGTGTTTGTCCCTTTTTTACTCTTAAAACGTAAGGTAGCATTGTATATTTTAGTGTCCTTTTTGTTTTTGTTGCTTTACAACTATTTTACAGAAGCCTTAGTATTTAATTTTTTAGATAGTGCCCATCAATTCCCTTTTCGTAAGCCACCCAATGGACCAAGACCTATGCTCAATATGCGGTATGTAGTACCAGCAGTTTTTTCATTAACAGTGTATTTACTGGGCGGAATTTATGCCTTGGTAGTAGATTTTTACAAAAGAGAACGTATATCAAGAGCAATGGAGCACGAGAAGACAGATATAAGACTTCAATATTTAAGAAATCAATTAAACCCACACTTTCTGTTCAATTCACTTAACAGTATTTACTCTTTAGTAAGACGTAAATCAGACGATGCGCCCGAAGCAGTGATTACACTTTCAGAGTTAATGCGTTACATGTTGTACGAAGCCAACGACAAGGAAGTACCATTAGAAAAGGAGCTAGACTATATTCAAAATTATATCTCACTTCAACGACTCAGAATCAAAAACAGCGAAGACGTAAAAATCAACATACACGGCAATTCCAAAGGGCTTAAAATCTATCCGTTAATACTCATAACGTTTATAGAAAATGCCTTTAAATACGGAACCGATTACAAAGGAAAAACCTTCATAGACATTAAGATAAAAATAATTGAGAATCAGCTTCATTTTTATGTAAAGAACAATATAGGCATACACAAAGAAGACAAAGAAAACTCAGGCATAGGTCTAGAAAATATAAAAAGTCAACTGCAGTATCTTTATAGTGAGCAACATAACCTGTCAATAGACTCTAATCAGCATTATTACAAAGTCAACCTAACGCTAAACCTTAACACGCAATGAAATGTATAATTATAGATGATGAGCCTTTGGCAATAGACGTTGTAGAGTCTTATTGCAAAGCATTAGGAGGTATAGAAGTGCTAAAAACTTTTACAAACGCTATAGAAGCACTAGAGTTTATCAATACCCAAAGCATACAATTAGTATTCTCTGATATCGAAATGCCAAATATCAACGGTATAGATTTGGTAAAATCTTTAGAAGGAAAAGTACCATATTTCATTTTCACTACAGCATATCCACAATATGCTTTAGAAGGTTTCGATCTCAATGCTGTAGATTATTTAGTAAAGCCAATACCGTTTCCACGTTTTATAAAAGCTGTAAACAGAGTAAAAGAGATGATAAAGCTTAATAACATTCAAACATCTTTCAATATCTCATCAGCTGGCAGTATAAGTGTAGAGTCTGGTACAAAAGATGATTTTATTTTTGTAAAGTCAGAATACGAAAATATAAAGTTAGAAGTAAAGAATATCACATACATTCAAGGACTTAAGGACTATTTAAAAATTCATAATGGTACCAGCAAGTCAGTACTCACCTTAATGAATTTTAAAGAAATACAAGCCAAGCTACCAGAAACCACCTTTATCAGAGTACACCGTTCCTTTGTAGTTAATGTCAATAAGATCAATTCCATCCAAAAAAACCGAATTGTAATTAACGGAGAGCGCATACCAATAGGAGAAAGCTACAAGTCTTTAGTGTACGACAGGTTAGATATATAGGCCATACCTGTGCTCAATCAATTCATCAAAACAAGACTCTTCGTTAATACCACCCAAAAGCAAACAAGAAAGGAAAGACAAAAGCAGTAATATTAGTAAGCTTTTATTTTCTAAATTTACGCTTATAGCTCAAACTTACAATGTCTAAGCAAAATTCCTTAACCAATGCTATTCAGCAATTAATAAGCGCTATTCTAAAAGTCTTAGGGTATCACAATACACCCAAGCGTACATGGCACCAACACGTAGTACCCTATCAAGAGGGCTGGGCAGTACGTAGAGAAGGTAATAAACGCATTACATCCAAGCATCATAAGCAAGGCACTGCGATACGCAAAGCCAAAACCCTTGCTAAACGTTACAATGCAGATGTTATTATTCATCGTGCCAGTGGTGGTATCCGTAAGCGTATTAGTTATAAAGACTAGTGACTTACACTTCATTATTGTTTTCATTGGCTGTCTAATGTTAATAAAACACTAAATATTTAAAAACTAAACATTTAAGACATCCAAAATCCTTTTTTGCAACGTATCTTTAGTAACGTTAAAAACAAGTGCTATGAATCCATTTCAAAAATTAAGACTACAGTGGCTAAAACCACACAGTAAGCCAATACAAAAAGAAGGTAATAATGATGTTTCAGCTATAAAACAGAATGAAGCAAAAAGGGCATTCAAAGACGAAGATGTCTTTTTATTTATATAACCATAAGAGAAACCATTTAAGACTCCTTTAGTTTTACAGAAATAGGGTAGTGGTCACTATAACCATCAAGAAGGATCTTCTTACCCATACCACCAAAATGCTTAGGAATACCATAAGCACCAGGTTTTATCATTTCTGCAAAACGCTCAATACTCACAGAGTCTGGTATTATCTTAATAGGGTTGTTACTTTTTAGCATATTCTCATTAGCCAAAAACTGATCTAACATGTTGGGTTGATTCCCAAAGTAGAAGCTCGCAGTACCATAATCCATTAAAGGCCACATTAAGTTCAAAAAATAAGGAATACGACCACGCACCACGCGAGCTCTACTGCGCAAAGCTAGTGCAAAACGTGTCAACGACTCATTAAAAGGCTCATCGTTAAAGTCACCCATGGCCAATACCGGAGTATCATCACCATGCACCTCTCTAATACGCTGATGGAAATAACTCAACGTTTCACCAGCAATCTGGCGGTATCCACTAGACTCATACTGCCCACCACTACGAGAAGGCCAGTGATTAGCAATCAATACCAAACGCTGTTGGCCTTGGCTATGATTGGTTAAAAAATTAACCTGTAGAATGTCTCTGGTCGCAGTTCTTCTTAGTACAAAATGGTCATATACCTTAGGCTCACCGTTTTCTTCTTCAACAGTAAACACATCAGCATCATAAATAAAAGCCACATCAATACCACGTTTGTCATCCGAGTCGTCATGTACTAAGGCGTAATTCCGATTTAAAACACCCATTTTCTGAATCAACAGATGAAGCACGTGGGCATTTTCAACCTCACATACTCCCAAAATATCAGGACCATTGCCAGCATTCAATTGAATTATAATTCGGTTTAGTTGCTCTAGTTTTTGGTTAAGCTCTGTAGGTCCCCAACCTTTAACATCACTGCCAATAGCACGTTGTAGCTTCTCTGTGCGCCTGGGAGAGTGCTCAATATCAAAGAGGTTTTCTAAATTCCAGAAAGTAATGTGGTAGTCCATATCTTATATTGTTTTAGGATACGGCTATTAAATAGATTGGTTAAAGAGGATGTTTAAAAGTAGTAGATTTTAAATAAAAACCCAAACAGTATATTCAGATTTAATGACTAAATAATCTTAATAATACGCTCTATGCTAATATTCTCTTAAGTACATGAAAATTAAATGCACAAATGAATACACTAATACAGGGTTGATTTTTTGAAGTCTTTCCTGAGCATTATCGAGGGGTTTTGTATCAAGACAAAAGAACATAAGTATATTTTCATAGTTGTTTATTTATAAATAGCATGTCATAGAAATCTAACAGAGATTTAGTATACTTGTTACACCAATAACAAAACACAATCAATAATGAAATTATTAGGAATAGGATCTCGCATTAACCATACAGAACACGGAAAAGGAGTAGTAACTAATGTTACATCAAAGCACTATTGGGTAACGTTTATAGACAAAGGATTAGAAACAATAGAGTTAGATGAAGACTTCGAAATTATTGAAGCCGCAGAAGATGATGTAGATACAGTAAGTTTTTATGAAGTTGAAAAAAGCCTGAAAGACATTCTTAAAAAATGGTCAGACGTATCAGAAGTAGTCACTATTGCAGATAAATGGAAAGGCGGAACGCTAATAATGCAACCAGGAGACGAGAATTTAAAACCTAGTGAATTACCTATAGATAAGTTCTTTCATAAGATAACAATGGTTCGTGATCGCTTGCGCGTTATGGAGCAAAAGATAAACTCTAGTAATCTTGAAGAGCAAGAAAAGATAGATTTACAACAATACATTACCAGAAGCTATGGAAGCTTAACGAGCTTTAATGTGTTATTTAAACTGAAAACCCAGCAGTTTGTTGGGCAGCGTTCTAAGTAATAGAATCTTAAAATTTCAATCCTTTTACCTCTCCCATATCTAATTCAAAAACTAAGAATTTATGGGAGGTTGGTAACTTGATTCCACTTTCGGTAGTTATCCATTGATCCCAAGATGCTTCAAGACCATCAATAGGCAAAATATCTACCCACATTTGAAAGCTTTTAGGTAGTCCGTTTTCATCCAAATGCCATAGATAAGAATCGCCAGGAGTAGTACCACCTTCGGTGTACGTTACAAGCAAGGACTTTTTACCATCTTCTGTTGTTACTAATCTGCGTTCAGTACCATTATCAAACACTTTAAAAGGTGCCACTAACCAAAAGGAATCATTATTAAAAAACGTTATGGCTTTGTCTATATATTCTTGTTTTTCTACGCCATTATATTCGTGTTTACCAGCAAAGACTTTTGAGTTACCAGCATCACTAAAATCTAAAATTACTGTCATAGCATCCCATGATACTTCACAGGTATCATCCGTTTTGTACCATTTGTAATGGTGCTTACCTTTAAAGGTCCATTCTATATAATCAGTATTGAGATATGCTTCTTCGTTTAACGCGCTTAGCATGGTTGTAGCAAGTTCGTCTGCCTCAGTGCCTAGCTTTCCGGTAGGTAAATCTTCATTGTACTTAATGTACATAAAACCATAAAAAAGTAGAGTAGGTAGTGTGAAGAAAATGATGATTCCTCCAATAATTTTAAATATACGTTTAGTCTTTAAGTTTTTTGGCATTGTAATATTATTGTTCATTACGAGTAATTAATTTTCAGAAACATTATAGTTTGTCTGAGAACAGCATTACTCGTAATGAGTTGTATTGTTAATTATCAGATTTATAACCGTTAGGACGTTTCCAGCGTACAGGTGCTTTTGGTTCTGGTTTTAGTTCAAATTCGTTGTCTTTTAAAAGCTTTAGAGCTTCTTGTACAGCACGTTCTAATTGAGGATCATTTCCTTTTGAAGTTTCTCTAGGATGCTGAATCACTTCAATATTTGGTGCCACACCTTCACCTTCTACAGCCCATTCTCCATTCACATCATAGAAACCACCACGAGGTGCTACCATACGTCCACCATCAATAAATGCAGGTGTATCCCAAGTACCAACGAGTCCTCCCCAAGTTCTTGTACCTATTAATGGACCTAAGTTTCTCATTTTAAACATGTATGGAAGTAAATCTCCACCAGAGCCAGCACGCTCGTTAATTAGCATTACTTTTGGTCCCCAAATACCAGCAATAGGTGTGGTCCAAGGACGTTTATCACCAGCTTTACTGTTAAAGTAACCGTAAATCTCTCGAGACATAATATCCATCATATAATCTGCCGCAGAACCACCTCCATTATTACGTTCGTCTATAACAACCCCTTTTTTATCTTGCTGAGAGAAATAATATCTATTGAAAGAGGTAAAACCTCCGCCACCAGTGTTTGGTACATAGACGTAAGCGAGTTTACCATTAGATAGTTCATCAACTTTACGACGGTTGCCTTCAATCCAATCGATACTTCTTAAGCTACGTTCATTACTTACAGGTTTTACAAGTACGCTACGAGCATTGGTAAGTGTTGGTTGCGAATTTACCATTAAGGTAATTTCTCTGCCTGCAGTTTGCTCTAACAAAGCATAAGGATTGGTTTTGCTATCTAATGCAGTTCCGTTAATTGCTAGGATGTAATCACCTTCTTTAACGTCAATACCTGGTTTTGCCAAAGGAGCATCAATATCAGGATTCCAACGTTCACCAGTATAAATTTTAGAAATTTTGAAGTTGCCATTGGTTTTTTCAAAATCACAACCTAGCAACCCAACAGCGACACGGTCTACGTTAGGGAAATCTCCACCAGAAACATAAGAATGTCCAACAGCAACTTCACCACTCATTATATCTACAACATAGTTTAAGTCTGTTCTGTGACGTACATGGTCTATCCAAGGTGCATACCATTTGTATACTTCGTCCCATGGAGCACCATGCACATTATCTACATATAAGAAGTCTCTCATGTAGCGCCAGCCTTCTTTAAAAATTTGATGTGCTTCAGCTTTAGGATCTAACTTTATTTTGATATCAATCTTTAAGTTGTCTTTTCCAGGTTTTGGTGGAGCAGAGGTACCTGTTAGTACCCAATTACCATTCTGAGAAAGCAAAATAGATTTTCTGTCGTTAGAGGCTACCATGTCCCATACACCTTCAGCAAAGTCCGAAGCTTTTTCTTTTTCAACATCATAAGAATGTACTTTTAGTCCGCTGGCATTAGGAATGTCCTCAGCAATAAATAAATTGTTTTTAGGGCCTTTTAGTAATGCTATATAGTTTCTTTCAGGTAAGTTTAGCGCCACAGCTCTATCGAAAATACCATCTTCATCAATTGTTACCGTAACACTATCAGATGATTTTTTATCGTCCTTTTTATCTTCTTTCTTGTCATCATTTTCCTTCTTTTCTTCCTCCATGTCACTTTTAGGAAGGTTAGGAGCTTTGTCATCTTTACTTAAAACAACTGCGTATAAACTTCTGGTAAGATTGGCTGCAGGATCGTAATTACTCATGTCTAACCAACCACTTTGCAATCCATAATTCGTACTTGCTAACGTATATAAGTATTTCCCAGACTCATCCCAAACTGGCGTAATGGCATCAGCTATAGGATCTGTAATCTGAATCACTTTTTTAGAGTCTATGTTGTAAGCAAAAATGGCTTTAAAATGGTTATCTTGCTGTTTTGCGTATGCTATCCACTTGCTGTCTGGTGACCAAACAGGATTCATAGAACGGTTAGGATGTGCATATCGATCTGTATCAATCTTTTTTGTTTTTTTAGTTTCAAGATTTATAATCCAAACGTTATAATGTGTGTCTGTATAGGCAATGTGCTTACCATCTGGAGACCAATCTGGTTGAAAATAAAACGTTGGATTTGGCAACGAAATCGCTTCGACATTATCACCATTTTGGTCTGCCAGCATTAGTTGGTATTCGCCACTTTTGTCAGAAAACCAAGCAATTTTATCACCATTTGGTGACCATATAGGATTACGATCTGCAACAGCAGGCGAGTTGGTAATATTTTTCCATGTACCGTTTTCTTTAGGTACGGTAAAGATTTCACCACGATGTTCAAAAATAGCACGCTTTCCTGTTGGTGAAACATTAGGATTTATTAGTTGTCTGGCAGAAACATTATCCCATTTTGTTCTGTAGAAATTGAGATCTGCTTTAACATCAATATTTAATTGCTTTGTTTTGTTTGTTGAAGGATTGAAAACGTGAAGATAACCACCTTGTTCGTAAATCAATTTATCATCACTCGCATCTAAACTTTTTACATCAAACTTTTTATGAAAAGTTACTTGTTTTTCTTCTTTAGTTGAAGGATTAAATGACCAGATGTTCATGGTGTAATCGCGTTCGGACATAAAATATACCAGTCCGTTTAACCATACAGGATCTAAATGACGCTCCTTTGTTGGTTGCGATGTTCTTACTAGGTCTTTTGTTTTTAAATCTACAACCCAAATAGGCATTGCTTGTCCGCCACGATAGTTTCTCCACTCAGCATCCCAACCTGTAATAGGAGTATAAGCGAGATGTTTGCCATCTGGAGATATTTCTCCGTAGGCAGCTCTGGGAATATCTAAAGCTTCTGGCAAACCACCATCTGTAGAGACTGTAAAAAATTTATTGGTCATGGTTGGCTGTGCTTCTCTTCCGGATCGGAATAATACTTTGCCATCTGGTGTCCATCCTTGCACAAAATCACCACCAGGATGATAGGTAAGACGCTTAGGTTCTCCGCCTTCAGCAGGCATAACAAATACATCAACATTGCCGTCGTATTGCGCAGTAAAGGCAATTAGTTTTCCGTCATTAGAAAAATGAGGATTAGACTCATAGCCTTCATCACTGGTTAATCGTATTGCTGTGCCACCATTTAGAGATGATTTCCAAAGATCGTTGGCATATACAAAGACCACATCATCTCCATGAAGTGTAGGTTGTCTTAATAATTGTGTGCCTTGAGAAAATGAGAAAATAGAAGCGCATAGCGCTACAATTGCAATGTGATTTTTCATATCTGGTTGGTTTTAATGGTGGTTACTAGTTGATTGATGTAGCTAAAGATACGATATCCTTAAATTGAAAATTTAAAAACAATGTTAAAAACCAACAGCAGTATCGTCGCCTCTATGATCTGCACCTCCCTCTAATGTGCCATTATCTAAAATTAAAATACCATCTACTTTGCCAATAACAGGTGAGCGCTTTAAGTTGATGGTGTAGCCTAATGCTTCTAATTCTTTAATGAGTTTGTTATCAAAAACATTTGGCTCCATTCGTATCTCATCTGGTAACCATTGATGATGAAAACGCGGAGCATCTACTGCATTTTGCATTGTAAGTCCAAACTCATGCACATTTAGAATAGTTTGTAATACAGAGGTTATAATTGTAGATCCACCTGGTGTGCCAACCGTCATATAGAGTTCGCCTTCTTTTTCTACAATAGTAGGTGTCATGGAACTCAACATTCGTTTTTCTGGCGCAATGCTGTTAGCTTCTGCACCAATAAGGCCAAAGTAGTTTGGTTCGCCAGGCTTGCTGCTAAAGTCGTCCATTTCGTTATTAAGAAAGAAACCTAATTCTTCAGCATACAATTTAGAACCATAAGCACCATTTAGTGTCGTGGTTACAGCAATGGCATTACCGAATTGATCTACGATAGAGTAGTGCGTGGTTTCATCACTTTCATAACCAACAATATTACCATGTGACAAGTCATCTGAAGGAGTCGGTTTTTCAAATGAAAAATTATTCATTCTATCTTGAAGATAGACATCACTCAATAAAGTTTCTGTTGGGATATCTACAAAATCTGGATCTCCTAAATAGTAGCTTCGGTCTGCATAAGCACGCTTTTCGGCTTCGACGATAACCTGAATGGTTTTTAAAGCGTTGTGACCATAATCATTTAAATCGAAGGGTTCAATCATTTTCATAATTTGCCCTAAACAAATACCGCCAGAGGATGGAGGAGACATGCTGGTGATGGTTAAATCGTCATATTCAAAAGTTACAGGATTTCGCCATTTGGCTTCATATTTATTTAAATCTTCAAGTGTAATAATACTGCCTTCAGATTGAAGAAATGATACGAGTATTTCAGCAGTTTTTCCGGTGTAAAATTCATTTCTTCCATGATCAGAAATGCGCTGAAGCGTTTGAGTTAAAGCTATATTTCTTAGTGTATCTCCAGCTTTAATAGATTTATTGAATAGTATTTGCTTTTTGTTTACGGCAGTGAAAATACTATCGTATTCAGCAAATCGTTTTGCTTGTTTTTTGGTAACAACGAAGCCGTTATTTGCTAGTTCTATAACAGGTTTTAAGACGGTTTTTACATCGAGCTTACCATATTTTTGTTGGGCTTCAAATATACCTGCAATTGTTCCTGGAACTCCAATAGCCATGCTGCCAACAGTGCTTAAGTTCTTAATCACATTACCATTGTCATCGAGATACATGTTTTTTGTCGATGCCAGTGGAGCCTTTTCTCTATAATCTAATGCGCCTTTTGTGCCATCAGCTAGTCTAAAAACCAGAAATCCACCACCACCAAGATTACCAGCATAAGGATAGGTTACAGCCAAAGCCATTTCGGTTGCCATCATAGCATCAAAAGCATTACCACCAAGTTTTAGAATTTGTACACCAATCTCAGAAGCCTCTTTTCTGGCGCTAACAACCATTGCTTTTTCTGCAATAACTCCTCTTTGTTCTTTTGGACTTATACTTTTGTTAGATTCTTTTTTACAGGCAATAAGGCATAGAAATGCTATAAGTAAGATTATGTTGTGCTTCATATTTTAAATTGCTTTTCTACTTCGTTTTTTTTAGTAATTGCAAATGATTGAAGTTCTTGAAAAAATGACGTAAAATCTTTTTCAAACTCTGAGTAAAACTCTTTTAACTCATTAGTTGCTTCATTCATTTTAGATTTGCCTTTTGTGCGTTGATTCATTCCATTAAGAATATTTTGAATTCCATCTAATGTGGCATAACTTACTAACCAATTGTGCTCTATCATTATTGGAGTTAGATGTTTGAATCTAGCTGGCAAAATTTCAAAATTTTTATTAAGACTATGGTAAAAATCGTCTACATATTTATCTAAAGCTATACTTGAATAGTTTTTCCAGTTTTTTGCTAAGAAATGGTCATAGAAAATATCAACAATAACTCCGCTATAATGGCCATAGTTTTTGTGCAAACGTTTAGTGCTTTGTCTAAAAGTAGGATGCGCATCTGTAAAGGTGTCAATAGCTCTGTGCAACATAATACCAGCCTGAACTTTTTTAGGGTAAGTTTTGTATTTATTGCCTCTAATACCATCGGCAACAAAATTTCCGATGGTTAAGAGCTCGTCGTCTCCAGATAGATAAATGTGGGCTAGAAAATTCATAGGCTCGAATTTACGAATTCGTAATAACAAAATTCAAAAATCATTTCTAAAGCGTCTCTAAGATATTATATTTGCTCAAAATCAAAAATCTATGACTTTAATTAAATCTATTTCAGGAATTCGTGGAACAATTGGTGGTGCTGTTGAGGACAATTTAACACCAATAGATGCTGTAAAATTTGCTGCAGCTTATGGTACTTGGCTAAAACAACAACGCAATAAGGAAAACTATAGAGTTGTGGTTGGTAGAGATGCACGTATTTCTGGCGAAATGATTCAGAGTTTAGTTATGAATACCTTAATTGGTATGGGAATTCATGTTATAGATTTAGGATTGTCTACAACACCTACCGTTGAGGTTGCTGTGCCATTGGAGCATGCAGATGGTGGTATTATTTTAACAGCAAGCCATAACCCAAAACAATGGAATGCTTTAAAATTATTGAATCATAAAGGTGAATTTTTAAATGGAGTAGAAGGCAAGAAGATTCTAGATATTGCTGCATCTAACGATATGACTTTTGCTGAGGTTGATGATCTTGGTAAGATTACTAAAAATGATGCGTACATAGATTTGCATATCGATGAAGTTTTAAACCTTCCATTGGTGAATAAAGAGGCTATTGAAGCGGCAAATTTTAAAGTAGTAGTAGATGGTGTTAATTCAACAGGAGGTATTGCTATTCCTTTATTATTAGAGCGTTTAGGTGTTGAACCTGTAAAGTTATATTGTGAGCCAACTGGCCATTTTCCACATAATCCAGAACCTTTAAAAGAGCACTTGGGCGACTTAGCAAAAGCTGTGGTAAAAGAGCATGCCGATTTTGGTATTGTGGTAGATCCAGATGTAGATCGTTTGGCGTTTATGGATGAAAAAGGTGAGATGTTTGGTGAAGAATACACCTTGGTAGCTTGTGCCGACTATGTGTTGAGCAAAAATCCAGGGAATACTGTAAGCAATATGAGTTCTACACGTGCCTTACGTGATGTTACTGAAAAGCATGGAGGAACCTATGAAGCCAGTGCTGTAGGTGAGGTAAATGTGGTAGAATTAATGAAGAAAAACAAGGTAGTTATTGGAGGTGAAGGTAACGGAGGTATTATCTATCCTGAGTTACATTACGGACGTGATGCGTTAGTTGGTGTGGCTTTATTTTTAAGTCTTCTTGCAGAGAAAAAGTTATCAGTAAGTGCATTGCGTGCAACGTACCCAAATTACTACATGAGTAAGAAGAAAATTCAATTAACACCACAATTAGATGTTGATGCTATTTTAAAGACTATGGAAACCAATTATAGTCACGAAACATTAACAACCATAGATGGTGTAAAGATTGATTTTGCAGAAAATTGGGTGCACTTAAGAAAGAGTAATACCGAACCTATAATTCGTATTTATACTGAAGCACAGTCGCAAGAAACTGCAGACGATTTAGCAGATCGTTTTATTACTGAAATAAAAGCTATCGCTAATATTTAGTATCTTTAAATTATGATTTCTGAAGCAACTACACATAATACATCAACGCTTGAAGCTTATTTTGAGCAATTTAGAAAACACATTGTTGGCCAAAATCAGACGTTTGTGTCTCCTTTTGGTGAACAAAAAATAATCTATACAGATTGGACGGCTTCAGGACGATTGTACAGACCTATTGAAGAAAAATTACTAAATGAGTTTGGGCCTTTTGTGGCTAACACGCATACCGAAACAACAGTGTCAGGTACTGCCATGACAAAAGCGTACCATAAAGCTAAACATATAATAAAAGACCATGTTAATGCTAATGAAGACGATGTTTTAATCGTTACAGGTAATGGAATGACAGGTGTGGTTAATAAGTTTCAGCGTATTTTAGGACTAAAAATTCCTGAGAATCTAAGAGATTATACAACTGTGCCAGATGAAATGCGACCTGTTGTTTTTATCTCTCATATGGAGCATCACTCTAACCAAACCTCATGGTTAGAAACCATTGCCAAAGTAGAAGTAGTGCCACCAGACGATAACGGTTTATTCTGCTTAAATAATCTTGAAGTATTACTAGAACAATATAAAGACAGAACATTAAAAATTTGCTCTATTGTTGGTGGATCTAATGTTACAGGTATACAAACACAGTATCATAAAGCAGCCAAGCTTATGCATCAGCATGGAGGTGTGTGTTTTGTGGATTTTGCATGTTCGGCACCTTATGTAGATATAGATATGCATCCAGAAGATGAAGAAGAACAACTTGATGCAATATTTTTCTCACCACATAAATTTTTAGGTGGACCAGGAACTTCTGGTGTATTAGTTTTTAATAAAAAATTATATCATAATATGGTACCAGATTGTCCTGGTGGAGGTACTGTAAGTTGGACGAATCCTTGGGGAGAGCATAAATACATTGATAACATTGAAGACAGAGAAGATGGTGGTACACCAGGATTTCTTCAAACTATAAAAACAGCCTTATCTATTAAGCTGAAAGAGCAAATGGGAGTTAGTAATATCCTTGAGCGCGAGCATGAGCTTATAGATATTATCTTCAATAAGCTTCAACCGGTTTCTAACATTAATATTTTGGCTGGTCAGCATCAAGATCGTTTGGGAGTTATTTCATTTTATATCGATGATTTACATTACAACCTTGGTGTAAAATTACTAAACGACAGATTTGGAATACAGACTCGTGGAGGATGCAGTTGTGCAGGTACGTATGGACATTTTTTATTACACGTAGATCAGCAAACGTCTAAAGAGCTGACAGACGAGATTTCTATTGGAGATTTGGTACGCAAACCAGGTTGGATACGTATGTCTATTCACCCAACAACAACCAATGAAGAGATTGAGTATGTTTGTAATAGTATTGTTGACTTAGCTAAAAATCACGAGCAATGGGCTAAAGACTATGAATACTCTCGTTGCAATAACGAATTTATTCATAAATCTTTAATCGATAAGCCATGTACAGCGACTAATGTAGATGGTTGGTTTAATCTAGATTAGGTTACAAAAACTCTTTAGGAACGTCGTCTTTGTGTTTCCAGCGCTTGTGTGTCCAAAGATAAAATTCAGGCTTTTCATAGATTTGCTTTTCGATGTAGTCTATGTATCTATCTGTAAGTTCGTTTTCCGCTAAATCTTTAGGATTCATTATAACGTCATCTATTGTAGCTTCGTAATATCCGCGTTTTACTTTATCTATTCTAAAAAATACAACAGGAACATCTAAACGTTTAGCTATCATTTCTGGACCTGTAATTACAGGTGCTTTTATGCCTAAAAACGATCTCCAATAATGTGCTTTATTTTTTTTAGGAGATTGATCTGCTGCAAATCCGGCAATGAATAGTATGTTTTGAGACTTTAGGTTTGTTAGCGTAGAGATTGTCTCTTTTGTAGTAATAAGATACGCGTTATATCTCGCTCTTATTCGTCTTACAAGTTTATCGAAGTGCTTGTTTCTAAGTCGCTTGTATATAGCGTAGCCTCTATGTTTTATATAGCATTGAAGTACAACAGACCATTCCCAGTTTGCGTAATGAGAACACATTAGTAGTGCACTTTTATTGTCTGCTTCTAAGGCTTTAAATTTTTCAATATTTTTATAGACGAAGCGCTTCTTCATCTCACTTTCTTTAATGCTTAGCGATTTTATTGCTTCTAAAATAAGATCGCACAAATGATGATAGAACTTGCTAGTAAGTGTAGCAATCTCTTTTTCAGATTTATCAGGAAATACTAATCGTAGGTTTTCTTTTACAGTTGTTTTTCTATATCCAAAAATTTTGAAAAGAAAGATATATAATATATCAGACAGGCCATAAAGTAATCTAAACGGCAAAATAGAAATTAGCCAAAGAATAGGATAAATAAGAATATAGGCAATAAGTTGCATGAAAGTATGTTAATTTTGCAACTACAAATATATGCTATATTTGATTTATAAGATTAGAGTTTTATGTACAATTTAGATATCATAACCATTGTTATTATAGTAGGAAATGTTATAATTTCTACTAAAGGATTTAATGATCGTTTATTTTTTGAAAAATATAAATTTAATGTTGGTAGTATAAGACGTGGTGAACAAATAAGAATGTTTAGTTCTGGTTTTTTGCATGCAGATTCTAAGCATTTATTGTTTAATATGGTAACGCTTTTCTTTTTTGCTCACACCGTAATACGAGATTTAGGAAACTTAAATTTTATAACTGTTTATTTAGCAAGTTTAGTTTTTGGAAATTTGCTGTCATTGTATTTTCATAAGGAAGAGTTTTGGTATAGTGCTATTGGCGCAAGTGGTGCTGTTACAGGTGTTTTGTACTCAGCAATATTATTAGAACCAGATATGCGAATTAATTTTATACCAGGTTATTTATTTGGTATAGGTTATCTACTATATTCTATTTATGGAATGAAAAACAGAGTCGGAAATATAGGCCATGATGCACATTTTGGTGGAGCAGTAGGCGGCTATGCAGTAACTTTAATTTTAAAGCCTAGTTTGTTTGAAACCGACTTGCTTCATGTAGGTTTGTTAGCCGTTCCTATCATTATTTTATTTGTGCTTTATAAAACGGGCAAATTACATTAAAAAGAAAAAGCCTGCATTGCGCAGGCTTTTTTTATATAAAAAACGTACGGGTATTAAGGGTTACCTAGAAGCTCTTTAATTTTAAGTTCTAGAGCAGCGCCTCTCAAGTTTTTTGCTACGATTTTACCTTCTTCATCTAAGATATAGGTTGCAGGTATAGATTGTATGTTGTATTGTTTAGCAACAGGATCGTTAAAGTACATTAAACTAGATAGATGATTCCATTCTAATCCATCTTTTTCTATTGCATTTAGCCATGCTTTTTTAGGATCTTTTTGGTTTGGTGCACCATCTAATGAGATGCCAATAATTTCTAATCCTTTATCATGGTATTGTTCATATACCTTAACTACATTAGGGTTTTCTCTTCTGCAAGGACCACACCAAGCAGCCCAAAAATCTATAATAGTTACTTTTCCTTTTAAATCTTTTAAACTCACTGTTTCGCCTTCAGGTGTTTTAGACTCAAAGTCTGGTGCTATTTTGCCAACTTCTAGATAAGCGATTTTTTCATATTTTTTGTAGAGTTCATCTAATCTTTGTTTTACAATCTTACCTCTTTTAGATTCTTTTAAATGAGTAGGAAAACTTTCAAAAACCTCTTTGTATTTTACGATATCAAAAGTTGGTCTGCTAGATTCTAACTGAATAAGATTTAAACTAAAATAACTATCGTTATTATCTTGTACAAAGCTAAGAGGGTAAGCCATTTGTCTTTGTCTCATGTCTTCCATAACCTTCTTTATAGAATCTCTGGTTTTAGGAGCAGGCTCTTGTCCTAGCTCTTTAAATTTTGTCATGATAGCTTCTCCTTCTTTTCTAAATACGAGCATTCCGTTCTGGAAATCTTCATAACTTTTGTTAGATTCAGAACCAGTAACTTTAGAATCCATAGGTGCTTTAGAGTTAAAGTCTATGTTTATATTACTGTTTTCTAACATAAAAACCACATTTCCTGGAGTTCCGTCAGCAGATAAAAAATATACACCAGGTTCTTCAACAGCACCTTTAATTGTAAATTTTCCATCCATTATAACAGCAGAATCCTTTATAACTTGTTTTCCTTTTTCATTAATTTGAGCCAAACGTACTCTTACACCATTGTGTACATCTTCAGCATTACCATTTATAACGTATTCTGATTCTTTACTTTGTTTGCAGCTTGCAAATGCAAGTGCGATAACTAATAAGATTAGTAATTTTTTCATTTTTATCATTTTCAATTTTTGCTTAGCAAATATAATAACCTATGCTGATTATTCTAAGATTTCACTGTGAATTAAATCTTAAATAGAAGACCTTACTTTTTAACAATATCATATTTTGCAATACTTTTGCAACAAAGCAAAGAACTATGCATAACGATACCATTGTAGCTTTGGCAACACCATCTGGTAGTGGCGCTATAGCTATTATAAGATTATCTGGTAAAGACGCTATTGAGATAGCCACTTCAACGTTTAAGTCTGTTTCTGGTAAAAACCTAAAAAATCAATCTACTCATACGATTCATTTAGGTCATATTATTGATGGCAACAAGACCATAGATGAAGTTTTGGTATCTATATTTAAAAATCCAAATTCGTACACAGGTGAAGATGTTATAGAAGTATCATGTCATGGATCGCCTTACATTCAGCAAGAAATTATACAACTATTTTTGCGCCAAGGTTGTAGAATGGCAAATGCTGGTGAGTTTACTTTACGTGCATTTTTAAACGGTAAATTAGATTTAAGTCAGGCAGAAGCAGTTGCAGATTTAATAAGTAGTGATAATGAAGCTTCTCACCAAATTGCGATGCAGCAAATGCGTGGTGGCTTTTCTTCTGAGATTGCTAAGTTGAGAGAAGAGCTTTTGAATTTTGCGTCTTTAATTGAGTTAGAATTAGATTTTGCCGAAGAAGATGTAGAGTTTGCAGACAGAACTCAATTTAAAGAACTGATAGATCGTATCACTTTTGTATTAAAGCGATTAATAGACTCTTTTGCTGTTGGTAATGTGATTAAGAATGGAATTCCTGTAGCCATTGTAGGTGAACCTAATGTTGGTAAATCCACACTTCTTAATGCATTATTAAATGAAGAGCGTGCCATAGTTTCTGAAATTGCTGGTACTACAAGAGATACTATTGAAGACGAAATTTCCATTGGAGGTATCGGTTTTCGATTTATTGATACAGCAGGAATAAGAGAGACCAAGGATGTGGTTGAAAGTATAGGTATAAAAAAGACTTTTGAAAAAATAGAGCAATCTCAAGTAACGATTTATCTTTTTGATGCCAGCAAAAATATAAATGCTCTTAAAGATGCAAGAATTGAGATTGAAAAGATAAGAAATAAATACCCTCAAAAACCATTATTGGTTATAGCTAACAAAATAGATCAATTGGATGATACTCAATTGGCAAATATTAATACTACTATTGCAGATGTTTTATTGCTTTCTGCTAAAACAGGATTTGGCGTTGAGCAACTGACAAATTCTTTATTAAATCTTATAAATACAGGTGCTTTAAGAAATAACGAAACTATAGTAACAAACACTCGTCATTACGATGCTCTTTTAAAGGCTTTTGAAGAGATTCAAAAAGTAAAGTACGGTTTAGAGACTGGTTTGTCTGGCGATTTGTTGGCTATAGATATTCGCCAGGCCTTATATCATTTTGGTGAAATTACAGGTGAGATTACAAATGATGACTTACTTGGTAATATTTTTGCTAATTTCTGTATCGGGAAGTAATAATATATTTTCTAGATTATCAATAATGTACGCTTACCTTAAACCTAACTGTTTTATTATCCATATTTTTTATCAAAAGGAAAGGAAAAAATTAGAAGTCAACTTGTACGATTGACCATTCTGTTTCTAGTTTTTGTAGCTAGAGTGATTCATATTATTAAAAAATACTGAGGCAAAAAGAATGCCCTTTATTTAAGGAAACCCTTATTGTACAATGCATATTCCACCTTGTTGAAACGATAACACCATGATATGGAACAATATTTACAGAAGTTTTATGATTTATTTTTGAAATTTGTTAGAATTATACAAATCAAAATAATATTAATTAATGGTAGTTTCACAGCGTTTTGTTATTGCGTTATTTCTTTTTTTTGCGATTGGTTTTGTTTACAGTCAAGATGGTAATAACGAATGTATTGTTACAACTGTTAATAACGACTTTGAAGAACCTGTAAATGCAGGCATATATCCATTGTTTTTAAATGATGCTGTTATGCCGGGATGGAATACTACAGCATCAGATAGTCAAATAGAATTATGGGCAGATCCTAATTTTGAAAACGTTCCAGCCTATTCAGGGAGTCAATTTGTAGAGTTAAATGCAAATGTAATTTCAGGTTTATACCAGGATTATGATAGTCCAGAAGGCACTGTTTTCAATTATGGTTTTGCACATAGAGGAAGAATGGGAACCGATACATGTCAGTTATTGGCTGGTCCACCTAATGGTCCCTATGTTAATGTAGGACCACCTGTTTCAACAGGAAATACATCATGGAGTTACAATACCGGAACATATACCGTACCTGCAGGCCAACCCATTACACGATTTATATTTCAATCTGTTAGTGGAAGCACAGGAGATAATAGTGTCGGTAATTTTTTAGATGATATTAATTTTACAGCTAATGTTGGGATATTAACAGAGGGACCAATAGAGGTCTTTTGTGGTGAAGAAGCTATAGTAGAGAGTTTAGGAGGAGGTACTTGGGTAGCAGATTCTAATAACCCATCTACAACGGTAATTAGTGATGTAAACGGAAATAATATAAGTATATCAGGTTTTTCTGAAGCTGGTGAATATATTTATGAATGGGATTCTGTGTATTGTTCTTCTACGATAACCATAATTTATGATGAAGGTTTTGTAGAGCCGCCTATAGTAAGTGATGTTATTTATTGTGAAGGCAGTGCGGTAGATCCTCTAAACATTCAGCCCTTAGACGAGCATACTATATTATGGTATTCTGATAGTTCAGGTACAACGCAGCTGCCTGGTGAACCAACTATAGATACTAGTGTCGTTGGAGAAACTGTATATTACCTGTCTCAAGAAAATAGCGATGGATGTAATAGTGAATTAATTCCAATGGTAGTCACTATTAGTGCTGTACCTCAATCGAATACACCGTCTAACATCTCAGTTTGTGATGATGTTTCAAATGATGGGTTTGCCGAATTTGATCTTACGATAGCAGGTGAAGAAGCTATAGGTTCTCAAGAAGAAGCAGAGCTTGCAATATCTTATTATTTATCTTATTCAGAAGCAGATGCTGGTACAACGGAGGGTATAAGTAGTCCTGAGTTGTATACAAATTCATCTATAAATGATGAAACAATATTTGTAAGGGTAGAGAATATAAATAATGCAGAGTGTTATAGTGTTACCTCTTTCTTAATTATTGTCAACCCACTACCAGATACCATAGAAGTAAGTCCATATGAGTTATGCGACAATGACAATTCAGGGGACGAACAAGAGCAGTTTGATTTACCGAGTAAAGACGCTGAGATATT
>NZ_JARSBN010000011.1 GCF_029624125.1 Winogradskyella marincola
CTGAATACCGTCTGATTACTTTGTCGTTTTTATACATAATGTTTAAAATTATGTAGCCTTTATTCAGGACGGGTCAAAATGTTGTACAACGGTCTCGTATAACCGTCAGTTACGGGTTAATATACGTTAAATTTTCGGTTAAGCACTGACGTTAGCAATTCCGAGTGGATTCGGACGCAGTCGAATCCGCCGTAATTGCGGTTATACATTGTTGGCATTAGTAATTTTTATTCGGTTTTTTGTTTTTCCGTTGTCAGATATTAAAGTCAGTCCATTATTTCCGTCCTTTTCTATACTCCAATGGAATGACTTTATTCCAGTCTCCAAAACTTTGGTTTTATTTTTTAATCGGTCGTAATAAATCAAGTCATTATTCGCTTTAGTATGAACTCCGCTTTTAATCGGATTTGAATTCCATTTTTGAAGATAAACTCCGTTTTCTGTTCTAAAAAACCAGTCTCCGTAAAACTCCTTTCCGAACGCATTTTTTGGTTCCGTTTTGATGTGAATAAAAGCAGGTCCAAATCTTAATTCACCAGCATATTTACTCAATATCTTTAATTCCGAAAATGAAGTCAATTTAGACCATTCATTTTTTTCGTCAGCATACGAGTCAAATTCCTCATTTTTGTCAATCCGCTTTTTTTGTAATAGAAGGACAAGGACTAAAATTCCAAGGATTATATATAAAATTGTCGATGTTTCCATTATTAATGCCAACGTGTTTGTATATGGTTTGTTGCGTGTTTTAAGCACATAATTTAGTAAATACAAACCGAATAGAAAATCCGCGAGGATTTTCGTAAGTAGGCTAGAACTAGCAATAAATTATATACGTTGTTGCCAGTAGTTTTTTAATTTTCAAGTTTTAAATCAGAAACTTTGTATGTTTCCATTGCTTGTCCTAATCTGTCAAAATCTCCGTAGCCACAAACTGCAAATCCGTTCTTAATTTCAAATACCATCATTATTCCCTTTTCATTATCAATATCCGAGTCTTTGTGTCTTACTCGACTTCCTTTTTGTATCATAATTCTATGCTCTAATTCTTGTTATAAAATCTTGAACTCCTGAAATCAGAAGTTTTACTTGTTCGGATTCATATTCATCATAATTTCCGTGTGCAGCATTATTCCGCAAATCTAACCAAGCTGTCACGTTTTTTTGGTCAAGTAATTCATAAGCTCCAGCTTTAGTTAAATCAGCATTTAATTTATTCGCTTTTATTGGTCTTCCGTTATTCTCAAATGGAACAGAAGCTTTATCAGCAACTTTTCTTAAATGACTTTCCAATGTTGAACCAGCAATTACAGCTGCTGCATTTTTATATCCATTATCATTTAGATATTTTGCCATTTCTAAAAAATCAGAAAAAACCTCGGAATGAACAATTTCTGCTAAATTTTGAAGGTAACCTAATTCTAAATCTTCTTTTAAGGCTTTCACAACACCAATTACTGATGAAGTATGCAAATGTAAATGAGGTTGCTTTTGAATTATTCTTTCAATTTCTAAACTGTAAGTTGAATTATTTCCAGAAATTCGATGAACCGAAGCAATTCCTCTTGTAACTAAACTTTGTCTGTCAGCTTTTGGTAAATCACTTAAATCGTTGTGTTGAGATTTGCGTCCCATCTCGTCAAACTTTTCAATAATGGCATCTAATTGTTTTTTAAAAAGTTCTTTATTCATTTATTATCTCTGTTTTTTTAAATTACTGGCAACGTTCTCGTATAAGATTAGTTGCGTGGTTTAAACAACTAATTTAGCAAATAAAAACCGAATAGAAAATCCGCGAGGATTTTCGTAAGTAGGCTATTACCAAGCAATTAATTTTATACATTGTTGTGCATAGTTTTTTATTTCAGTTCAGGTTTATTTTTAATTGCTTCTTTAACAACCAAAGCAACTGTATCTTTTGTAATTCCTTTGTTTTTACAATATTTACTTTCAAGCCATACTTCTAATAACTTAGCACCTTTACTTGCATTACAAGACATACAACAAAGCGCAATATTGTCAACTCCATTTATTCTAATGTCATTAACTATATGTTCCCACGATTGTTTTGTTTTTCTAGATTTGTCGTCTTTCGTAAAAGTGATTCCACAATACACGCAAGATTTATCTCTTGATAACACAAAGTTTTCCACTTCAATTGGAATTCCCCATTTATTAGCCATATTTATTATTCATAAAGACTATTTATTAACTTCTTCCATTTCTCAGAAGCAAATAATATTCTTCTATTTGTCAAAACATTAGATATTCTTTGAGCTAACAGTCCGCCATAAACCATAAGCTCTTGTATATTCATACTACTTTGAATGTGTTGGTTACATCTTGCTGAGTAAAGTCCAATATTTTCAATTGAACTACTTTTTTCAGGCATTTGATTTTGTGAAAGTAAATGTCCCCATTCATATTTTATATAATCAATATTCCAATCTGAAGGTCTATTCCAACAAAGAGGTAATTCAGTTCCTTCTACGTGAAAAAAAGGTCTATGCTCTTGTGCCTCAAAAAGTAGAATTACTATTTCTCTTAAAATTTCTCTTTTCTGTTGGTCAAATCTGATATTTGAAAAATCATTACGAATATGATTAATGATTGATTTAACTAATCGTTCAGATTCTAAATCCGTTTCGTAAGCTTGAGGATTCTTATTTATTATTCTTCTATGTTCAATTAGTTTCATCGGTCAAATTATGCACAACGGTTTTGGCTATGGTTTCGTTGCGTGAAAATCCGCGAGGATTTTCCGCCGTAAACCGAAGATAGCAAATTTGCGAGGACTTTCCGAAAGGAAAGTCAGAAGCAATGAACTATAGCCGTTGTTGTGCATAGTGTTTTTTTATTCAGTTCGTTTGTAATTCAGTCCAGTTTTTATTCCGCTTATTGCTAGCAGAATTATTAAAATCAGTTGGATTATTAATAAAACGAAATAAGCATTATTCCATCCATTTCCAGCATTTTCCACAATTCCGCCACTCAAAGGTGGATATTCGGTTGAGCCAGGAATTTCTCGGATAGAATTAACCAATGAGATTAGAAATGTGAAAATTAATATCAGGCTTATGTCCGAAATCATAAAAATCAGATTTGCGGTCAAGTTTTTAAAATTCCGCCGTAACATTCGGGTTAGGTAAACACCAAAGAAAGTCAGCGATGCAATCAGAACAATCAGATGAATATTTGCAATTACATAATAAGTATCGTGAACATTTATGTCAGTAACTGCGTCAGATTTTAGTCCGTCAATTCCAAAAAGTCCGATTATTAAAATCAGAAGGAAAGTTATTGTTCCAATTAGCCAAAATGTTTCTTTTTTTCTCAAATTTTAATTCGGATTTCGTTTTTCGGACATTATGCACAACGGTCTCGTATAACCGTCAGTTACGGGTTAATATGCGTTAATTTTCGGTTAAGAACTGGCGTTAGCAATTCCGAGTGGATTCGGACGTAGTCGAATCCGCCGTAATTGCGGTTATACATTGTTGTAAACAGTTATTTTTTCAGTGATGTATTTTTCAATCCGTTCTTTGTCCGCTTTATTTTTTAAAATTAATAATTCATTGTTTTTATGTGTCCGATAATTCATTAAGAACTTCGTTTTTCCACTCCGAGTTAACTCAGTATATTGAAATCGATTTGGGTCAAATTTATCACATATCAATTCCGTTTTTTGAGTTCGGTCGAGTATTTTTTTCAGTCGAGTTAATTTTCCACTTTTCTCATCAATTTTTAGTTCCGAATAATAAATCCACGAAGCAAATCGGTAAAAAGTATAACAGATTAATGTCAGAATTGCGATAAAAAGTCCCACAAACCAACCAAAAAATAGAATCAGGAAAATGAAAGAAGCAGAAGTAAAAATCATCAATTCTTTCCATTTAAAAGGAATTCTGTCACTCAACGTGTGAATGTTTCCATTTTTAGAAATTCTAAAGTAATCTTCGCGTTTGTTCATAATTGTTTACAACGGTCTCGTATAACCGTCAGTTACGGGATTAAAGTTAATTATTTTCGGTTAAGCACTGACGTTAGCAATTCCGAGTGGATTCGGACGTAGTCGAATCCGCCGTAATTGCGGTTATACATTGTTGTAAACAGTTTTTTATCCGTCATAACCGAACCATTCATTCAAGCATTTAACTTTGTCTGTCTCAATTTCTTTAAACTTATTTTCGTTTAAATCAATAACCCAAGTTTTTAATATTTTATCGAAATATTCAACTTCATCATTTTCAACAAGGCTAAATATTATTTTTTCATCAGGATTTTCAATTAACTCACAATGAGTTAAGGCAATATATTGGTCGGAATTTTCAAATGTCAAACTCACTTCATCAAGAATTGAATAATTGGGTTTAGGTGATGAGTTTTTTATTATTTTTTCTAGAATTAAGACTTTTAAACTGTCCTTTTGAATATAAACCAAAGCTTTGTCAGAATTACCTAAAACTTGTCCGCTGATTTTTTTAAATCCGTTATACTTTTCCAATTCTGTAATATCCCGAAAAATCGCATTTTCAGAATTCGTTTTTGAGATTGAATTGTTGTCAGATTTTGGTTCCGCTTCTGAATTATTTTTACCAAGTTCAATTTTTGAGTCAGTATTTCTTTCTGATGATTTCTTTTCTTGTTGACAACTTAAAGTCAAAAAAAGAACTAAAATTATTATGCTTTTTGTGGTTTTCATAAATTGTTTACAACTCGTTATATATCAACGAATATAAGGTTTTATTTGTTAAAATCACGGGATAAACCAAGTTTTAAACTTGCTTTATCACATTAGTCAATGTTCATTAATAGCACTAACCAAAATTCGTGTTTTCAAATCAACAAGTCAATACGTAACCATACGTATTTTTTTAAAACTATACCTCTAAAACCTCATCACCCCCCTAATCAACATCAGTTCCTATACAGTACGCCAGCATTTTGTATCAAGAACCTCCACAACCTCAAAACCACAACTCAACCACCACTAACTTAAGGTTCAGCCGTATGTCCTTCGGGTCTCCTTCGGCTCTCCTCCGGGTCTCCTCCGGATCTCCTTCGGGTTAATTCGGGTAAGCAAAGCACAATAACCATGAGCCAACCACAGCAAAAAACAGACAAAAAGTCACTACAAACCCAATAAAACCAGCCATTTTGTCGTTTTTACACCATCAATTACAAATGGTAAGATAATTGCCTATAGCATACCAAACACAACAACAAACAATTAAAAAACAATAAAGATGTCATTAAGAGCAAACAGTACACCGAAGCTATAATCAAGCTAAAAGCAGAAAACCACGCCACAGCTTCCCTCCTACTGCATACTCAAAATAACACTAAAACAGAACACCATATGAACTTTAATAACTATACAATAAAGTCGCAAGAAGCCATACAGCAAGCACAACAGCTCGCTCAAAGCCATAGTCATCAACAAATAGAAAACGAGCACATATTCAAAGCACTCTTCGAGGTTGATAAAAACGTACTACCATTCATCCTCAAAAAACTAAACGTCAATGTCTCATTACTACAACAAATATTAGACAAAGAGCTACAAAGTTTTGCAAAAGTCTCAGGCGCAGACCTCATAATTTCCAGAGAAGCAAGCAAAGCCTTAAACGAAGCCTCAATCATCGCCAAAAAGATGAATGACGATTACGTATCCATAGAACATTTAATCCTGGCTATTTTTAAGTCCAAAAGCAAAATTGCTCAGATTCTAAAAGACCAAGGAGTCACAGAAACCGGACTAAATTCTGCCATTGAAGAATTACGCAAAGGAGATAGAGTAACCTCTCAAAGTCAAGAAGAAACCTATAACTCCTTAAACAAATATGCCAAAAACCTCAACCAGTTAGCCCAAGATGGCAAGCTAGACCCAGTTATTGGTCGAGATGAAGAGATTCGTAGAATACTCCAAATCCTGTCTCGTCGTACCAAAAACAATCCAATCTTGGTTGGCGAGCCTGGCACAGGTAAAACAGCCATTGCCGAAGGCTTAGCACACCGTATCATAGATGGTGACGTACCAGAAAACCTAAAAGACAAACAAATCTTTGCACTAGACATGGGAGCCTTAATCGCTGGCGCAAAATTCAAAGGAGAGTTTGAAGAACGCCTCAAAGCCGTCATCAAAGAAGTCACCACTAGCGAAGGAGACATAGTACTTTTTATAGACGAGATACACACCCTTGTAGGCGCAGGCGGTGGCCAAGGCGCTATGGATGCCGCAAACATCCTTAAACCTGCATTAGCACGTGGAGAACTAAGAGCCATTGGCGCAACCACTCTAGATGAATACCAAAAGTACTTTGAGCAAGACAAAGCGCTAGAACGTCGTTTCCAAAAAGTAACCGTTAATGAGCCAGACACAGAGAGTGCCATTTCCATCCTTCGTGGTATAAAAGAGAAGTACGAAACACACCACAAAGTACGTATCAAAGACGAAGCCATAATTGGCGCAGTAGAGTTATCTAACAGATACATCACAAACCGTTTTTTACCAGACAAGGCAATAGACTTAATGGATGAAGCAGCATCTAAATTACGAATGGAAATCAACTCTAAACCCGAAGAGCTAGATGTATTAGACCGTAAAATTATGCAGCTCGAAATAGAACACGAAGCCATTAAACGCGAGAAGGATGAAACCAAATTAAAGTCCCTAAAGGCAGAATTAGCTAACCTTAAAGAAGAACGAAACGAGCTTAATGCAAAGTGGAAATCTGAAAAAGAAACAGTTGAAAACGTTCAAAATATCAAGCAAGAAATAGAAAACTATAAGCTTGAAGCAGAACGTGCAGAGCGCGAAGGTGATTACGGCAAAGTAGCAGAGCTTAGATATGGTAAAATTAAAGAAGCAACAGAAAAGCTAGAAGCCTACCAAGAGCAACTCGCAGAACAGCAAGAAACAGCATTAATTAAAGAAGAAGTAACCTATGAAGATGTAGCCGATGTTGTAGCAAAATGGACAGGCATTCCAGTCACCAAAATGATACAAAGCGAGAGAGAAAAGCTACTTAAGCTAGAAGACGAATTGCACAAGCGTGTTGTAGGCCAAGAAGAAGCTATAGAAGCGGTAAGCGATGCAGTACGTAGATCTAGAGCTGGTTTGCAAAATCCCAACAGACCCATAGGATCGTTCCTATTCTTAGGTACAACAGGTGTAGGTAAAACAGAACTTGCAAAAGCGTTAGCAGAATACCTCTTCGATGACGAAAATGCAATGACACGTATCGATATGAGCGAATATCAAGAACGCCACGCAGTAAGCAGATTGGTAGGTGCACCTCCAGGATACGTAGGTTATGATGAAGGCGGTCAACTAACCGAAGCCGTAAGACGCAAACCGTATTCTGTTGTATTGCTAGATGAAATTGAAAAAGCGCACCCAGACACCTTCAATATATTATTACAAGTATTAGATGAAGGCCGTCTAACCGACAACAAAGGTCGTATTGCAGATTTCAAAAACACCATTATCATCATGACCTCAAACATGGGAAGCCATATTATCCAAGAGCGTTTTGAAGCTACAAAAGATATAGAATCTGCCATGGAAGCCGCAAAAGTAGATGTGCTAGGTATATTAAAGCAAAGTGTAAGACCTGAGTTTTTAAACCGTATAGACGATACCATAATGTTTACCCCTTTAACCAAAGAGAATATTATTGAAATTGTAGACTTGCAGCTCAAAGGCCTCACTAAGATGATTGCACAACAAGGCATTACTTTTGACGCCACACCAGAAGCAAAAGCCTATTTGGCAGACAAAGGTTACAATCCAGAGTATGGTGCAAGGCCTGTAAAACGAGTAATACAAAAAGAAGTACTAAATCAGTTGAGTAAAGAAATCTTAGCAGGTAGAGTAACCACAGACAGTATTATTCTTTTAGATGAGTTTGATAACAAACTGGTTTTTAGAAACCAAGGAAACATAGTTGTAGAAGAATTATAAACAGACTGTAACAATACAGTCCGTAAAGAGTCTTTATAATGATTGGTTGGTCCTGCTATATTAGCAGGCAGGTAAAGCAACACTGAAGTAAATTCGAAAAGCTATCGAACTACAGACGTGTTGCTTGCTTTTTTTGTAACAAATAACTTCTTCAAACTACTAACAGTTATATTTATAAGCATTTACTAAACAAATCTTCTTACATGAAACGCATTTTATCATTACTTGTTGTAGCAGCTCTTTCAATATTTTCAACAACAGCTCAAAATCTAGAAAACTCTACACTATGGAAAATTGAAGGAAACGGATTAGAAAAACCATCATATCTTTTCGGTACTATTCATATCACATGCAATGCCACACTAGAAGACGATGTAAAAAAAGCTCTGGATGAAACCACTCAAATTGTAATGGAATTAGACATGGATGATCCAAGTATGCAAATGAAGATGATGAAAAGCATATACTTTAAAGATGGAAAAACACTAAAAGATTTTGTTTCAGAAGAAGACTACAAATCAATTGATTCTTTATTTATAAATAATATGGGAATGCCTGTAAAGATGCTAGAAAAGGTTAAGCCTTTCTTTCTTAGTTCTATGTTTTTCCCAAAAATGTTAGACTGTCCTATGCAGTCTTTCGAGTTAGAACTAACAAAAATTGCAAAAGAGCAAGAAGAAGAAATCTATGGTCTAGAAACCCTTGAAGAGCAAATACAGGTTTTTGATGATATACCTTTAGAAGACCAGTATGCAGATTTAGTGCGTATGGCTAAGGACAATCTAGAATACGACAAAGAAACTTTTTCAAAAATGCTAAAACTTTATGAGGAAGAAAACATTACAGCTATTCTAGATATGATGGACGATGACACCAATAAAACAGTTTCAGAGCATCAAGATGTGTTGCTAAAGCAAAGAAATGAAAACTGGATTTCTAAAATTGAAGAATACGCAAAAGATCAACCAACCTTCTTTGGTGTTGGTGCTGGCCATTTGCCTGGTAAAAACGGAGTTATTCAACTTCTTAGAAATGCAGGATACACAGTTGAAGCTGTACTTAACTAAGTAAAAAAAAGAGCCTTTTAAGGCTCTTTTTTTATTGGATAACTGTCTAGATTAAAACTTCAGACCAACACCAAGACCAACTATTAATGGATCTATGCTAACCTCTGATGTGTCTGGATCTCCATTAACAGTAACATCTGTCTTAAGAAATAATTGCTTTATATCTAAGTTTAAAAACCATTTGTCGTTAAGGGTATAGTCTAAACCTGCTTGCAAAGAAAACCCGAATGCATTATCATATTCAATATCATCTAAATCTCCCTCGTCAACACCATAAAATATAGTATAGTTAACACCTGCGCCTACATAAGGTTTAAAATTACTAGCATAAAAATGGTATTGCAGATTCAGCGTTGGTGGTAATAACCAAACATGGCCCAAATCTAATGCTCCTACTCCATCAACATCTAAATCCACATCATGTTTTGTAGTACCCAAAATTAGTTCTGCTGCCCAATTCTTGTTAAAAAAATAAGTAAAGTCCAACTCAGGAACAAAAGCTGTACTTAAATCTACATCTGCGCCATCTATATCATCTCCTGGAGAAGGTATTACAGAAATTAATCTTAAACGTGCTTGCCACTTATTATAATCATTGGCAGCATCTGTATCTTGTGCATTTAGACTAAAAGTTAACCCTATTAATAATGCGAATAATAATAAATTTTTCATGTTAAAGTATTTAAATTTCTCACAAAAATAGATGCTTAAAAAGCCTTAAATACTAACAATTATCATGTACTATTAAAAATAGAAAACGTAACCAACCCTTACTATTTAGAAATAAAAAGCTATATTTCAAACAATTAACACCAAAAAAGGCTCTTTTCGACGAAATGCGCAATTAATTTTTACACAAGCAATGCATTTTAACGGATTTATTATTAATTTTGTCGAGCTATTTAATTCCAACCATACTTAAGAAACGATTAATCTTGTTATAGTTTTTCCCTCAAAAATGGGAATTACTATAGGCAAATATTTTATTAACCTACTTATAAAAACATGGAATTGAACAAATATATAGATCACACCTTACTAAGCTCATCAGCTACAGAAACCGACATTTTAAAGCTATGCGAAGAAGCTCTAAAACATAATTTTTACTCTGTTTGTGTAAACAGTTGTTATGTTCCTATCGCCAAACAAGCCTTAGGTCGTTCTGAGGTAAAGGTCTGTACTGTTGTTGGTTTTCCTCTAGGTGCTATGTCTACGGAAGCTAAAATTTTTGAAGCCAAAAAAGCAATAGAGCAAGGTGCTTCTGAAATAGATATGGTAATGAATATTGGTCGTCTTAAAAGCAAAAATTATGTTGCTGTACTTAAAGACATCAGTGATGTTAAACGTGCTATTGGTCTAACACCTCTTAAAGTTATTTTAGAAATAAGCGAACTTTCTAAAAATGAAATTGTAAAAGCATGCGAAATCTGTATTGATGCTAAAGCAGATTTTATAAAAACATCTACAGGTTTTTCTAAAAGCGGCGCTACGCTTACTGCTGTAAAAATCATGAAAAAAACCGTAAAAGATCAATTAAAAATTAAAGCTTCTGGAGGTATTAGAGATGCAGAAACTGCTCTAAAATACATAGAAGTTGGTGTGCACAGAATAGGTGCTTCTTCTGGTGTTGCTATGATGACAAATCTAACTTCAAATTCGGCTTACTAATTTAAAGCGCTTTGCTTAACTTTACAGCATGAGTGTACATATTGGCGCCAAAAAAGGCGATATAGCAGAGACTATTTTATTACCTGGAGATCCTCTTAGAGCTAAGTGGATAGCTGAAACTTTTTTTGAAAATCCCGTTTGTTTTAACGAAGTAAGAGGCATGTATGGCTATACAGGTACTTATCAAGGCAAACGCATATCTACAATGGGTTCTGGCATGGGAATACCTAGTATTTCTATCTATGCCAATGAACTTATAAAAGACTTTGGTGTAAAAAACCTTATAAGAGTTGGTAGTGCTGGTTCGTATCAAAAACACGTTAAAATTAGAGATGTTGTATTAGCCATGGCTGCATCATCTACATCTGGTGTTAACGAGTTGCGTTTTGGAGGTGCAGACTACGCTCCTACCGCAGATTTTGGTTTGTTCTTAAAAGCAGTAAAAGCTGCCGAAGCTAAGAATATTCCCTTCCATGCTGGCAATGTTTTGTCTTCAGATGAATTTTATGAAGACAATATAGAGGCCTATAAAAAATGGTCTAAGTTTGGTGTACTTTGTGTAGAGATGGAAGCTGCAGGACTTTACACTGTTGCTGCTAAGCACAATGCAAATGCGCTTGCTATTCTTACCATTTCAGATTCTTTAGTTACAGGAGAAAAAACCACAAGTAAAGAACGAGAGACCACATTTAAGCAAATGATTGAAATTGCACTAGACCTGGCATAGATTTAACATTTTACCCAAGGCAAAAACAATATTAAATCATTAATTTTAAGCAATTTAACATCAATCAACTTAAAAAATGAAGTCATTAGTTCTTTCACTACTATTATTAGTCTCGGTTAATATTTTTGCTCAAGAAACCCAAAACAATATTCCAGAAACAACAACGTATTATCTCATAAGACACGCTGAAAAAGATAAGTCTGACAAAGCAGATAAAAATCCACATCTAACCGAAGCTGGTAAAAAGCGTGCAGAAAAATGGGCTAGTGTTTTTGAAGAGATTAAATTCGATATCGTCTACTCTACCAATTACAACAGAACAATTGAAACAGCACAACCCACAGCCAAGGCCAATGATCTAGAGATTACTTTGTATGACCCTAGAAATCTAAATTCTGAAGATTTTACAAAAGAAGCCTATGGAAAAACTGTATTAATTGTTGGGCACAGCAACACAACACCAATGCTAGCAAATGCTTTACTGAATGACAAAAAATACAATCAAATAGACGAAAGCAATAATGCCAACCTCTACATTGTAACAATAACAAGCAACAGCAAGAGTTCTACACTTCTTAAAATTGAATAAAAAACTTTCGTTTCTTAAACCCATATTTTTGCATTTTACCTATTTACCGTAAATAGTATCAATACACAGATAAAAAAATTAATTTCTAAAAATAAATAACTAGTTTTGAGAACATTAATTATAAAAGATTGATTTAAACTATTTATGAAAACTGTAATGTTGTTAGGTGGCACCAAAGGTGTTGGAAAAGAAATACTTAAGGCCAGCTTAAAAAAAGGATATAATGTAGCTTTTTGTAGTAGAAACACAGAAGAAGGTAAAGAAATTATAGAATCCTCTAACAACAAAGATCAGTTATATTTTCATAAAATTGATCTTAATTCTATTGAAGGAATAGAAGATTACTACAAAGAAACCATAAAACGTTTCAAAAAAATTGATGCATTAATTATATATGCTGGTATTACACCTGTGGCTTCATTAATAGATACAGACGAAGACACTTATGATAAAGTGTTTAACGTTAATCTTAAGGCACCCTATTTTTTATTAAAACATGTTTTAAGATCTATGATAGAAAATAATGGAGGCTCTGTTGTTTTCTTTGGTTCTGCACACATGGATTATGGGCAGGAAGACCGTACAGCATATGCATTAACCAAAGGAACATTATATACACTCTCTACTCATATTGCTCATCATTATGCCAAACATGGTATCAGATCTAATTATCTGGTAATGGGATGGACAAGTACAGAAGGTGAACTTCAACTTCGTAAACAAGAAGGTATAAGCGAAGAACAATTAAAAAACGACGCTGGAAACATAATACCTATGGGACGTATGCTTACACCTAACGATCCTGTACCAGCCGTTATGTATTTTATTTCAGACGATTCTGCAATGACAACAGGATCTATCATTAGAATAACTGGAGGAGAGTATATTTAAGAAACATGTAATGACAAAAAACTTAATTTACTTTTCTCAATCTGCAGAACTTTTTGAAGGTCCTATTTTCGATTTTAAACATCAGCTATTATATTTTGTTTCAATCCTAGATGGATTGGTATATTGTTATAATCCTAATACTAAAGAAATTTTAAGTATAAAGTTAGATTCACCTTCAAGCAACGTTTATGTTGTATCTAAAAAAGTTGTTCTGGTTGCTTCAAAAAATGGATTTTACGAAATAGATTTTAATACCCTAAAATCTACTTTCAAATTTCAGATAGATATAGCTAAAAATGCACGCTATAATGATGGTATAGAAGACTCCTCAGGAAGATATATTATTGGCACAATGGGATATCCTGAAGTCATTAACGGAATAGGAAATGTGTATTCTTACCATAATGGTGCATCTAAAGTGATTATTGAAAACACTACTATTTCTAACGGATTAGCATTTTCTGACGATAATAAAACGCTTTATTTTATTGACACACCAACAAAGAAAGTTGCCAAGTACAACTATAACATTGAAACAGGTAATGTTGAGTTTATTGATTATGTCATAGAATTTAATGGAGATGGCAGTCCGGACGGAATGTGCATAGACAAAAACGGTATGCTATGGATTGCAGAATGGGGAGGAGCTTGTGTTTCGCAATGGAATCCTTCAACTGGAAAAAAAATTAATGAAATTTCCCTTCCATTTATAAATGTAACATCTTGTTGTTTTGATGATAAAGCAAACTTATACATCACAACAGCGAAAAATGATAAAGTTAATGGCTATGAAAAAGGTAGTGGGTTATTTTATGTAGAAATAAATCAAGATATATAAGTATGAGCTCTATAAAAATTAGTGTTATTGTTCCTATTTATCGTATAGAAAAATACTTAGCACAATGTATTGAAAGTCTGTTAGAACAATCGTTTAAAGACTTTGAATTAATATTGGTAGACGATGGCAGTCCCGACAATTGCCCTCAAATTTGTGATGATTATGCAAAGAATGATAACCGAATCAAAGTAATTCATAAACCAAACGGAGGTTTATTATCAGCCAGAAAGGCTGGATTAGAAGCCGCGTCAGGCACACACATAGCGTACGTTGATGGAGATGATTGGGTAGATCATTTTTATTTAGACACACTGTACAAACTTGCCATAGCCAATGATGCAGATTTAGCTGTTACTGGTCATTTTAGAGAATTTGATGGTAAAATTGAAACCGTAAAACCAAAAAATCCTGGGTTTTATGATGAAACTAAAATTAAATCTGAGATTTTACCAAAAGCCATATATAATGGCGAGTTCTGCGAACACGGAATGTCTACTTATGTTTGGAATAAGCTCTTTAAAAAAGAACTTTTAGAAAAAGTACTTTACGATGTACCAAACGATGTTGTAATGGGAGAAGATGCTGCTATTGTATATTCTTACTTAGCTTTTACAAAACGATTAGCCATAAGTAAAATTCCTCTGTATTATTACAGACAACGACACGATTCGATTGTAAAATCTGTTGAAAACCCAAAGACAGAATACTACAGACTTGGACTTTTAATGAATTTCCTTAAAACTAAATTAAGCAATGTTTTAGATGAGGAAAATCTAGATACACAAATCACATTCTATCTCTATTCGCAAATCTTAGTAAGGTCTGGTGGACTCATATACAATGAGAAAAACGACACCTGGTTTAATCCTTTTTTAAAAGCAGAAAAAGACTCTAAAGTTGTAGTATATAGCTCTGGGTCCTTTGGCCAGCATATACTTTCTACCAATCTTAAAACAGATTATTTCAAAATCGTAAAATGGATAGATGTAGATTATCACGATTTAAAAATTGGTAAAAACACTGTCAATCCTATCAGTAGTATTTACAACGATGAGTTTGATTATCTAATAATAGCAACCATTAACCCTTCAACTCACAAATCTTTAAAAGAAGAATTAGAATTAATGGGTATTAACCAATCTAAAATCGTTAAAACCAATACAGACGAAGCAAAAATCAATAGCCTACTAACAGACATAGGCTTTGATGAAAATTTTATATTTAATCAAAATAACTAATAATAATTCCCTAACACTAAAAGTTAATAATCTATAAAAATCAACAACAATGAAAAAAATAATTATTCTTGGTGGCAACCCAGAAACAGGTGTTTTAGTAGAATTTGCTAATAACATGGGACTACATACTATTGTAATAGACCCAAACCCAGATGCACCTGCTAAAAAATTTGCTGCCGAAACTTACGACATAGATGGTTTTAACATTGATGGCATTGTAAAGATTGCTCAAGAACAAAATGTTGATGCTGTACTTGTTGGTGTTGCTGATATATTAGTTAAACCTTACAAAGAAATTTGCGATAGACTTGGCTTACCTTGCTATGCTACAGATGGTACAATTGAAGCTTTTTGCAGCAAAGATGGTTACAAACGCTATTGTGAAAAATATGATGTACTAGACATACCTGGAATTTATCTTAAAAAAGACGAACCAATAAGAAAGCCAAAAAACGTAGAACTACCACTAATGGTAAAACCAGTAGATAGTGGCGGAGGTGTTGGTATGAAAATATGTAGGGACGAAGAAGATTATAACGAAACTGTAAAAAATGTTCTTAAATTCTCTAAAAAGGGTGTTGTACTCGTAGAAAAATATATGGATTCTAGTTGCCATGATATGGCTGCATACTATACTTTTAAGGATGGTGTCCCTTATTTATCTGCAGTGTACGATAGAACTTTAACAAGATTGCAAGGCAACTCAAGCCCTATAGGTTTAGCGACATTATACCCTTCTAAATTAGCTAAAGAATTTGTAGAAACTGTACACCCAAAGTTGAGTGAGTTATTTAAAGCTACGGGAGTTAAAAATGGTGTTTTAAACGTTCAGTTTTTTGTTGAAAATGGTATATTCTACAGTTACGATCCTGGATTTAGATTACAAGGAGAAGCGCCTCACATTCATTTAGCACATATCAATGGTTTTGACCATAGAAATATGCTTTTAAATTTTGCTTTAACAGGTGTTTTTGGTGATGATAATTTTGCAGAACAAAACGATTACATGCTACGTGGCAAAAAAGCATGTTCTATTTGGGTACTTTTAAAAGCTGGTAAAATCACATCAATAAAAGGCTTAGAAGAACTTAAGAATCATAAGAATGTAATTTTTGTTGTAGAGCGATTTAAAGAAGGTGACGAAGTATTACCTGCTATGATTGGTACAGAAAGACAAGTTTTGTACAGAATATATACAGTTTCAGACTCAGTTGCAGAAACTAACCAAACCATTTTAGACATTCAAAACATATTAGATATCCGAGACGAAAACGGTGAAGATATGGTATTAGAATGGACAGATTTATGGAATACAGATGAGTATAGTCATCATTAACTATAAAATCAAACTATCAATCAACCAGAAAAAATGAGTATTAACATTTTAGAAAAATTTAGTTTAAAGGACAAAAAATCCATTGTTGTCGGAGGTGCTGGAGATCTCGGTAAAGCTATGGTAGAAGCTCTTGCAGAAGCTGGAGCGCAGGTTGTTGTCATAGATATTGACGACAGAATGTACGATTTATGCAATGACTTAAAAGCTAATGGTTTCAATGTAGAGCCTGTAAAAGCTGATGTTAGCAAAATTGAAGACATCAAAAGCTCTTATAAAAAGGCTTTAGAAATTCTTGAAGGCAAACTGGATATTTTAGTGAATTCTGCAGGAATTCAACGACGCTATCCTAGCGAACAGTTTCCAGAAGAAGAATGGAGCAAAGTTATTGCTATTAATCTCGACGCTACATTCTACTACTGTAAGTATGCAGCCAATACAATGCTAGAAGGCAATGGAGGAAAAATTATCAATGTTGCATCATTAATGAGCTTCTTGGGCGGAATTACAATTCCTGCTTATGCAGCATCAAAAGGTGGTGTTGGTCAGTTAACAAAAGCACTATCAAATGATTTAGCCGAAAAAGGCATTTGTGTTAATGCTATTGCACCTGGTTACATGGACACACAATTAAACGTCGCTTTAATTAACGATAAAAAACGAACTGATGAAGTTTTTATGCGTGTGCCAATGAAGCGTTGGGGAACTGGTGAAGATTTAAAGGGACTTACTGTCTTTTTAGCATCGTCTGCAAGCGATTATGTTACTGGTACTATAATCCCTGTTGATGGTGGTTATTTAGGTAGATAAAAGATTATTTTCTAATAAAAAAAGAAACTGTTGTCTAAAAAAATCTCAAAACAGTCATTCTGAATTTATTTCAGAATCTTTTTGAATTAATTTACAAGAATCTGAAACGAGTTCAGATTGACAAAAACATGAAGTTTGAGACAACAGCTTCTTCTTTTATTGGTTGAGCAATTCAACCTCAATGTTTTTCAATTCAATTTTAGATAATAATTTTAACTCATTTTCTTCAAAAGCTTCACCTAAATCAAACAGTTCTAATTCTTTGTTTTCAGTCTTATAATTGTTATAATCTACAAAACGCATTCCTTCAATATTTTGTTCATTATAAGCCTCTCTAAAACGCATTCCTACTCCATTATCTTCACTGTAGGAATACGCTAAATAATCTAAACCAAAATCCTCTTTATCAAACCAATACACAAACACATCTTCATAGTCCTCACCTCCACCTTCAGCATTAAATGTTACTTTAACTTTATAATAATCCTTGTTTTTTATTTTTTCGCTACCTAACAATGTCTTGTTCACCGCTTCAGCATTTAAACCATACGGTAAAACCGAAAAATAATGCACCGAGTTTACAGAAGCAGAAAACTTAGCCTTCATACTGTCTTCAATAATAACACGACTTTCGTTTATAAAGCGGTCAAAATTATTGTTGGTCAGTAAGTCAAAAACCGAATCATTATCATCTTTAAACATTCTTATTAAAGAAAACTGGCCTTTATCTCGTCTTGCCACATAAAACTTATCTCTAAAATTAAATCTGATAATAGAATTATCAAAGGCTTCACCTCCGGATTTTTCTATTGATTTGGTTACAATCTCATCTGCAGAAAGTTTGATCTCTGCCTTTTCTTCTTTGCAGTTAAAAAGCATTAATCCAAATAAAACCAAGTATAAATATTTCATGATATTGATTTAGGTAATTAAAGTCGTAAAGCTAAGTAATAGTTTACAATAAAACATACTTGATGCTTTTGTACTTTGTACTTTGTACTTGATACTTTCTTATTATCTTTGCCAACTATGCAAAAAAAGGTAAACATACTAAACAAGAAGGCTAAATTTCAGTACGAGATACTAGATAAGTACACAGCCGGAATTGTTTTATCTGGCACTGAGATAAAATCTATAAGAGCCAGTAAAGCCTCTATTGCCGAAAGTTTTTGCGAATTTAATGAGCGTGGAGAACTGTTTGTTATTAATATGACTATAGAAGAATACGCTTTTGGTAATTACTACAACCATAAACCTAAAGCTGAGCGCAAATTATTACTTAACAAACGTGAGCTTAAAAAGCTTGAAAAAGAAGTTAACGTTAAAGGAAACGCTATTATTCCGCTTCGTTTATTTGTTAACGAAAAAGGATTAGCAAAAATTGAAATTGCTTTAGGAAAAGGTAAAAAACTCTACGATAAGCGCGAAACGATAAAAGATCGTGACAATAAGCGTAATTTAGACCGTATTAAGAAAAGTTTTCGATAATTTTAGGATTGCTATAACTTTTACATATTTCATTTTGCTCTAAGTTTGATGCAGTTACAGGCAACCATTAGTGGTAAAATAGCGTCTGTAATTATAAAGGCATGTTTTTTGTGAGATAAACGAAAAAATGTAAATCTCGATTATCGAATAAAATTTATGTCTAAGTTTAACCATCAATCAATATCTATGAATCTAAAACTACACGCTCTTTTTTTACTTTTCTTTTGCACTTTTGCATCTGCACAAATCACAGGAACCATTACAAACACTAAAGGAGAACCGCTTACCTTTGTAAACATCCTTATAGAAAACACCTATAAAGGTACTACCAGTAATGACGATGGTTATTATGAATTATCTATTTCTGAAGAAAAAACCTACACTATTCTATACACTTATTTAGGCTACAAAACAGTTAAGAAAACTGTAGATGTTACATCAATGCCTTTTAATATTAATGTTACTTTAGAAGAAGAATCTGTTTCTCTAAATGAAGTTGTTGTAGCATCAGAAGACAATCCTGCAAACGCAATCATTAGACAAGCTATAGCCAAACGAAAAGAGAATCTTGAAAAAATTGAATCTTTTAAAGCCGACTTCTATTCGCGTGGATTGATAAGAATTAAAGATGCTCCCGAAAAAATACTAGGTCAAGAAATTGGCGACCTTGGAGGTGGCTTAGACTCTACCAGAAGTGGTATTATATATCTATCCGAAACCATTTCAAAAATTCAATATTTACGACCAAATCAACTCAAAGAAAAAATTACAGCCTCTAAAGTAAGCGGAGACGATAATGGTTTTAGTTTCAACAATGCACAAGATGTAGATTATAATTTTTATAACAATACAGTTGAATTTGGTAATCAAATCGTGTCACCAATAGCTAACAATGCCTTTGGTTATTACCGCTATAAATTAGAAGGTATCTTTTATGATGAACATGGCAACCTCATCAATAAAATAAATGTAATTCCTAAGCGCGAAAATGATCCTGTATTTTCAGGTACCATTTACATTGTAGAAGACCAATGGACGCTTTATGCTATTGAACTAGACATTACAGGAACACAAGCCAGAATTCCTGCTGCAGATATCATCTCTTTAAAACAAAGTTTTTCGTATTCTAAGACTGACGATTTATGGGCTTTAATATCGCAAAGTATTGACTTTAAATACGGCATTTTTGGCATTAAAGGAGATGGTCGTTTTACTGCTGTTTATAGCAATTACGAATTCAACTCTAATCTTACTCAAAAAGATTTTGGTGCAGAGCTTGTTTCTTTCGAAAATGAGGCTAACAAAAAAGATTCTCTATTCTGGAAACAAATACGACCTGTTCCATTAACTGAAGAAGAACGTACAGATTATGTAAAGAAAGACAGTATACAAATTGTACGCGAATCTAAAACGTACTTAGATTCTGTAGATCGCGAAAAAAACAAATTTAAACTTGGTGATGTTTTAGGTTACACCTATAACAATTCTTACAAAAAGTATAGTCTTGGTTACAGCATTCCGTTTGGAGGCGTTCAGTTTAATACTGTACAAGGATTTACAACACAACTCAATTTATTTTACACCAAACAACTAGACGAATTTAGACGCTATTTTAATGCCAGTGCAAGCGTGCAATATGGTTTTTCGGATGAACGCTTACGAGCTACAGCATCATTACGATATAAGTTTAACAACACTAACAGACGTTTCTTAACGCTTTCTGGAGGTACAAAGGTAGAACAGTTTAATCCTGCCAATCCTATTTCGCCAATAGAGAACTCGGTTGCCAGCTTATTTTTTGAAGAAAACTACATGAAATTATACGAGCGTCGTTTTGTTCAACTTAATTATTCTGAAGAATTATTTAACGGTTTTAATCTGTACTCTAACATTTCTTACGAAAACAGAACTGCGCTTTTCAACACAACAGATCAGGCATTTTACCCAAGAGGAGATCAGGAATATTTAAGCAATAACCCAATAAATCCAACAAGTACAGATGCACCTTTTGAAAACCATAACATTGTAAAACTTAATGTTACTGGTCAGATTAATTTTGGTCAAAAATATTTGAGTTATCCAGATAGTAAATTCAATATTAACTCAGAGAAATATCCAACTTTAGTATTGAGTTACGAAAAAGGTCTGGGAGCTACAAATAGCGATTATAATTATGACCAAGTTAAGGCAAGACTCTATCAAAGCTTTACCATAGCTGATAAAGGGCGTTTTAATTACAATATTAGAGCAGGCAAATTCTTCAATGCAGACGATATTGCTTTTATGGATTACCAACATTTTAATGGCAACCAATTAGCAATTAGCCAAAGAGGCAATTACACCAATGTCTTTAATAACCTAGGTTATTACGATTTAAGCACCAATGACAGTTATCTAGAAATGCATGCCGAACATGATTTTAATGGTTATATTTTGGGAAAAATCCCTGGTTTAAACAAGCTGAATTTCAACCTTATAGTAGGTGCACACAACTTAGCAACACCAGACAACAAACCGTATCAAGAATTTACAATTGGAATAGATAATATTGGCTGGGGAAAATGGCGTTTCTTAAGGTTTGATTATATTCGCTCTTACCAAGGAGGATTTCAAGGTGATGCTATTTTATTTGGCTTGAAATTCTTTTAAAATTAACTTAAAAAAATGAAAGTTCAGATCTTATCATTATTATTTATTTTTAGTTTAACTCATTCATTTGCTCAAAAAAATAGTGAAATGATAACACCTGAAAACGCTAACGAATTATTTAAAGAATTTATTGCAAAGGAAAAGTTTATAAAAGAAGGAACTTATCCAGGCATTTCAGATGAGAAACTGAAACCAACATTAACAGAAAAAATAAATAGTGTTGCCAAAGACTTTCAAAAAGTTTCTGAAAGTAAAAAGCCTAAAAAAGAAAATTATCTCAATGTCATAAAAAGTGGATTAGCTAAGTTTCCTGAAATTGAACTTGGTTATGATTCAGAAGATAGGGAACGTATTTGTTCTTATTTTGAAGAGCTTATGGATATTGTAAATTTAGAAAGTTCAAACGGATTATTAAATAAATTCTACTATGGTTTCAACCCAAACAATTGATATGTCAAAATATAAATTATTACTACTAATTATTTTTCTAGGGAGTTCGCTAAATATCATAGCCCAAGAAGAAAAAAAAGATTACAGCAAAAATGTAGCTACATTAGATAGCACCATTGAAACTCTATACACCGTCATTTCTGGCGACAAAGGCTTTGAACGCGATTGGGCTTTATTTAAGCATTTGTTTCACAAAAATGCAAAGCTAATTCCTACTGGTAAGAACAAAGAAGGAAAACAAATAGCGCGCTACATGACACCTGACGATTACATTAACAGCTCAGGAAAATGGTTAGTAGAAAACGGATTTCATGAAGTTGAAATTAACAGAGAGGTACAAACATTTGGAAACATTACACAAGTGTTCAGTACTTATGAATCTTTCAAAAATAAAGACGATGATAAATCATTTATGCGAGGCATTAACAGTATTCAGTTACTAAATGATGGCGAACGTTGGTGGATTATCAATATTTACTGGATGCAAGAAACCAAAGACAACCCAATTCCTGAAGATTATTTGCCAAAGAATTAATCTTATTTTTATCAAAAGTAAAAACAACATCATGCTAAAAACACTCAAATTCAATTTCATTCTAGCGCTTGCAATGGCTTTTTCTTTTCAAAGCTTTGCTCAAGATAAAACAGAAAAAGCTACACCCATTTTCAAAGATGGTGAAGCACAAATTGTTGAAGCCTTTAACAATCCCGAGAAATGGATACATCACGATCTTTGGGTAGAGACCGAGTTTGATACAGATGGTGATGGTGATTTAGACAGAATGCATGTTTCTGTTACCAGACCAGAACAAACTGATACCGAAGATTTAAAATTACCTATCATATATGTTACAAGTCCTTATTTTGCAGGAGTGGCAGGTGATACACCAGGTATTATGTGGGATGTAGAAAGAGAATTAGGTGGCAAATCTAAACAACGTACACATCCTGAAGTAAAAAGACGTGCAGCGCAAAGACCAATGATTTCATTTTCTCATATTAAAAAATGGTTACCTAGAGGCTATATTGTTGTACACTCATCTTCACCAGGAACAGGTTACTCTGATGGTGCGCCAACCTGTGGAGGTCCTAATGAATCTTTGGCACCAAAAGCCGTTATAGATTGGTTATGTGGCAGAGCAAAAGGTTATACTAAACGCGATGGAAAAAAAGAAGTAAAAGCCTATTGGTCTACCGGAAAAGTAGGTATGACAGGTACGTCTTACAATGGTACTTTACCTCTAGCTGCAGCAACAACTGGTGTTGATGGCTTAGAAGTTATTATTCCTATTGCACCTAACACCTCGTATTATCATTATTACCGTTCTAACGGTTTGGTGCGTTCACCTGGTGGTTATTTGGGAGAAGATATTGATGTGCTTTACGATTTTATTCACAGTGGTGATGAAGAAAATAGAGCCCACAACAACAAAGTAGTTAGAGATACTGAGATGATGAACAATATGGATCGCCAATCTGGAGATTATAGCGATTGGTGGGCAGCCAGAGATTACCTCAACCAAATGGATAATATGAAAGCTGCACTACTAATGTCTCATGGTTTTAACGATTGGAATGTAATGCCAGAACACAGCTACAGAATATACAAAGCTGCAAAAGACAAAGGGCTTCCTGCACAGATTTATTACCATCAAAACGGTCATGGTGGTCCACCACCAATTTCAATGATGAACAAATGGTTTACCAAATATCTTCATGGTGTAGATAATGGAGTTGACAAAGAAGAAAACAAAGCATATATCGTAAGAGAATATGACGACCCTTCACAACCTACAGCTTATAAAGATTATCCAAACCCAAATACACAAGACGTTGTTTTACATCTTACAGCTGGCGGAAATACTAAAGGTGGATTAACTTTAGATAGAAATGTTCGCGAACATACCGAAACACTATCAGACAATGTTTCGTTATCTGGTACTGATCTTGCCAAAGCGCAAAACTCACCACATAGACTTATTTATGTAACACCAAAACTTCAGAAAGACATACATATATCTGGAGTTCCTAAAGTGAGTATAACACTGTCTAGCAACAAACCAGCAGCAAACCTGAGTGTATGGTTAGTATCTCTTCCATGGGATGATAGTGCTGCAAAAATTACAGATAATATTATAACGCGTGGTTGGGCAGATCCAAAAAACCATAAATCAATATCTGAAGAAGAAGATTTAAAACCAGGTAAATTTTACACTGTTAATTTTGATTTACAACCAGACGATCAAATTATAAAAGCAGGACAACAAATTGGCTTAATGATTTTTTCTAGTGACAAAGAATTTACTATTCACCCAAAGCCAGGTACAGAACTAACTGTTAAGCTACACGAAACAACATTGACGTTGCCAGTTGTAAAAGGTGAAGACTATTTTAGAAAGTTTGCAAACTAATTTTTGTCCTCTAACATAGGTACAAAACGGAATTCACCAAACTCATGCTTTTCAAACTCTTTAGGCCCTTTTCTTATGAAAAGGGTCATTGTTTGTACATCATCTCCAACAGGAATAACAAGCCTACCTCCTATCTCTAACTGACTTAATAAAGGCATAGGCACAAAAGGTGCTCCAGCAGTTACAATAATACTCTTAAAAGGCGCTTCTTTTGGCAACCCTTTATAACCATCTCCAAAAATTAACTTTTTAGCACGATAACCTATTTTAGGCAAAAACTTAGACGTCTTTTTAAACAATTCTTGCTGACGTTCTATACTATAAACTTTTGCTCCAAGATCTATGAGTACAGCACATTGGTAGCCACTACCAGTACCGATTTCTAGAACTTTGTCACCAGGTTTTATTTGTAATAATTCAGATTGAAAAGCTACAGTGTAAGGTTGAGAAATGGTCTGATCTGCCGCAATAGGAAACGCCTTATCTACATAAGCATGGTCTATAAAGCCAGAATCCATAAATAAATGTCTAGGTATTTTACCAATTGCATTTAAAACAGCCTTATCCTTTATTCCTTTTTTAATCAGAGTGTCAACGAGTTGCTGACGCATCCCTTTGTGCTTAAATGTATCTTTCAAATCTTAGTTTAGTTTCAGGCTAAATTAATTCAAACAAAAGCAAAATGCAATTGCAATTTTCAATTATTAAATTCTCATTATTTTAGATTTTCTTTCTTAAATATCTCGTTCAAATCAATTATTTTTGAAAAAAACAGAAAAACATGCTAAAAGCTGGTGTTTTGGGTGCTGGTCACCTAGGAAAAATACATTTAAGACTACTCAATCAATCCAAAAAATATGACCTTGTTGGGTTTTATGATGCCGATTCTGAAAACGCTAAACGTGTTGTAGAAGAGTTTGGTTATACATATTTCGATTCTATTGAAGCTTTAATTGAAGCTGTAGATGTTGTAGATATTGTAACTCCTACCCTTTCGCATTACGATTGTGCCAAGCAAGCCATAAAAAAAGGAAAACATATTTTTATAGAAAAGCCAATTACCAATACTGTTGAAGAAGCTGAAGCCATTAGAACTTTAGTTGCAGAACATGGTGTAAAAGGGCAAGTTGGCCATGTAGAGCGTTTTAATCCTGCATTCATCGCAGTAAAGGATAAAATAGAAAATCCTATGTTTATAGAAACGCATCGTTTGGCAGAGTTTAATCCTCGTGGCACAGATGTTCCTGTGGTATTAGATTTAATGATTCATGATATAGATATTATACTAAGTGTTGTAAACTCGCCTGTAAAACATGTTTCTGCAAGTGGAGTTTCTGTCGTTAGTGATACTCCAGATATTGCTAATGCACGTATTGAATTTAAAAACGGCTGTGTTGCAAACCTTACAGCAAGTCGTATTTCATTAAAGAATATGCGAAAAACACGTTTCTTTCAAAAGGATGCTTACATCTCTGTAGATTTTCTTGAAAAGAAATGTGAAGTCGTAAAAATGAAAGATGCACCAGAAAATCCTGGTGATTTTGATATGATTCTTCAAAATGCAGAAGGTATAAAAAAACAAATCTATTTTGACAATCCTGAAGTTGCAGGTAACAACGCCATTTTAGACGAACTTGAAACATTTGCAGATGCCATTAACAACAACACAAAACCAATTGTAACATTGCACGATGGTACAGAAGCACTACGTGTTGCCACAATGATAATTAATCAGTTTTAATAAAGCCTTCTCTCCTTCCAAAGGAAGGGAACTAGAAGCGCTCTTTCAAATATATATTACTAACAAAATTCTTATCAGCCCAAGTAAGAATTCCTTCCCTTTGGGAAGGTTAGGATGGGCTTATATTATGAAAAACATAGCAGTTATAGGAGCAGGAACAATGGGAAATGGAATTGCCCACACCTTTGCTCAGTCAGGATTTAAAGTAAATCTTATAGATATTAGTGAAGCGTCTCTAGAACGTGGTTTGGCTACAATTTCTAAGAATTTAGACAGAATGGTAGCTAAAGAAAAAATCACTGAAAACGATAAAGCAGAAACCTTAGGAAACATTACAACCTATACAAACACGGTTGATGGTGTTAAAAACACTGATCTTGTGGTTGAAGCGGCTACTGAAAATGTAGATTTAAAACTAAAGATTTTTAAGCAGCTTGACGACGCTTGTGATGAAGCTACAATTTTGGCTACAAACACATCCTCAATATCAATAACACAAATTGCAGCTGTAACATCACGTCCTGAAAAAGTAATTGGTATGCACTTTATGAACCCTGTGCCAATCATGAAATTGGTAGAAATTATTCGTGGATATAATACAAGCGATGAAGTAACTAACACCATTATGGAGTTATCTAAAACGCTCGGTAAAGTACCAACTGAAGTTAACGATTATCCTGGTTTTGTTGCTAACCGTATTTTAATGCCAATGATTAATGAGTCTATCGAGACTTTATATAATGGTGTTGCTGGTGTTCAAGAAATTGATACCGTAATGAAATTAGGAATGGCGCACCCAATGGGACCATTACAATTAGCAGACTTTATTGGTTTGGATGTATGTCTTTCAATCTTAAATGTAATGTATGACGGCTTTAAAAACCCTAAGTATGCACCTTGTCCTTTGCTTGTTAACATGGTACAAGCTGGTAAATTGGGAGTAAAGTCTGGAGAAGGTTTTTACGATTATTCAGAAAGCCGTAAAGCAGAAAACGTATCTAAGCAGTTTGTTTAATTCTTGTATTTAATGTGATTTGACTTGTATCAGGATTTTTGTAATTGTAATGCTTTTTGTTTCGTGTAAACAGAACAAACCAAAGCATAACTCTACTACTGATATACAAGCCAAAGAAACCATTAAAGACAGTGTTAATAAAGCCGACAAAAAGAGCTACAAAACACTTTTTAATGAAAATACAGAGTTTATAGCCAAAGGGTTTGATTTTCCTGTAGGCAAACCAAATGCTCAAGGCTATTATAATGCACAAAAGTTTCAAGAAAATAATCACTTAGGTGATGACTGGAATGGTGTTGGAGGTGGTAATTCAGATTTAGGCGACCCAATTTATGCTATTGCTAATGGTTATGTATCATCTGCTAAAGATCTAAAAGGTGGTTGGGGAAATGTGATACGAATTATTCATTTTCATGAAGAAAAATTGTATGAATCTGTATATGCTCATTGCGATTCAATCATTGTAACAGCGAATACATTTGTAACCAAAGGAGAGCAAATTGCTACAATTGGTAATTGCGATGGTGCCTATTATGCGCATCTTCATCTAGAAATTAGAGATGCTGTAGATTTGGATATAGGAGGAGGATATTCTACAGATACAACGGGTTATCTTAATCCTACTGAGTTTATAACTAAAAATAGATAAAGCATGGCTAAAATAATTCCTTTTAAAGCGGTTAAACCAACCAGAGCTATTGTTGGTCTTGTAGCAGCACGTCCTTATCAAAGTTATACTTTAGACGAACGTGAATCTAGAATGGGATACAATCCTTACAGTTTTCTTCATATTGTTAATCCAGGTTACAAATACGACCAGGAAGTCACTGGTGAAGAACGTTACCGCCTCGTAAAAAGTCGTTATGAAGAATTTAAGGAAGATGGCATTTTTGTTACCGAAAACAAACCGTCACTTTATGTTTATAAAATTGTAAACAGATACGGACAGGAATTCAACGGAATTATTGCTGCAACAAGTGCTGAAGATTACGAGAAAGATGTTATAAAAAAACACGAGGATACCATTGCTAAACGTGAACAAACGTTTAAAACCTATCTACAAACCGTTGGCTTTAATGCAGAGCCTGTGCTCCTCACCTATCCTGATAATGTGGTTATATCAAACATTATAAAAGAAACTCAAAAAGAATATGCCGAATTTGAGTTTACTATGACTTATAGAGACACACATTATTTATGGAAACTAGATAATGATGAAACCATTAATAAAATTCAAAATGAATTTAAAAAAATGGAAACTATATACATAGCAGACGGTCACCACAGATCGGCTTCATCGTATTTGTTGTATAAGGATGAAAAAGAAAAAAACCCAAACCATAACGGTTCTGAGTCTTACAACTTTTTCATGTCTTATTTAATCCCAGAATCCGATTTGGTGATTCAAGAATTTAACCGACTAGTAAAAGATCTAAACGGATTAACAAAAGAAGAATTTTTAATAAAACTGGATGCTGTTTACAGAATTGAAAACAGAGGCATAATGCCTTACAGTCCTTCTAAACCACATCATTTTAGCATGTATTTAGATGGAGAGTTTTATTCGTTATATTTAAGAAAAACGAATTATAATTTTGAAAATGCGCTTGATAAACTTGATGCGCAACTCTTGTACAGCACAATTTTAGATCCTATACTTGGTATTAAAGATTTAAGAAACGATAATAGGATTGAGTACGTACACGGCAAACACGAAATGATAACGATTAAAAGCAGTGTGGATAGTGGGAAGTTTAAAGTTGGTTTTGGCATGTGTCCTGCAACTGTACAGCAAATGAAAGAAATTGCAAACGAAGGCCTTACAATGCCTCCAAAAAGCACCTATATTTTACCAAAATTGAGAAGCGGAATTACAATATATGAGTATTAAAAACAACCTTCAAAACATAATATCTAGCATACCAGAACATGTTACTTTAGTTGCGGTTTCCAAAACCAAACCTATAAGTGATTTAATGGAAGCTTATAATGCTGGTCAGCGCATTTTTGGAGAAAACAAAATCCAGGAAATGGCAGATAAGCATGAACAAATGCCAAAGGATATACAATGGCATATGATTGGTCATGTACAACGTAACAAAGTAAAATATATGGCTGAGTTTGTAAGCTTAATTCATGGTGTTGATAGCTTCAAACTACTTAAGGAAATTAATAAACAAGCCAAAAAACACGATAGAGTTATTGATTGTCTTTTTCAAATAAAAATTGCTGATGAGGATAGCAAATTTGGTATGTCTGCAAATGATGCTTCTGCGCTTTTTCAATCAGATGAATTTTCAGAATTAAAAAATATTAAAATTGTTGGTCTCATGGGAATGGCTACATTTACAGATGATATGACACAAGTAGAGAATGAATTTAAGTTCCTTAAAACTACTTTTGACCAACTTAAAACTCAGAACTCAGAACTCAAAATATTAAGTATGGGTATGAGTGGAGATTATAAACTGGCTATAAAATGTGGTAGTACTATGATACGCGTAGGAAGTAGTATATTTGGTGCAAGAAATTATCAATAGACAGTAGACAAAGTTTACACTTTTAACTTTTAACTTTTAACTTTTAATAAATTTACGCAATACTAGACATAGAAACCACAGGTGGCAAGTACAATGAAGAAGGTATAACGGAGATTGCCATCTACCGTTATGATGGGCATAAAGTAACTGACCAGTTTATTTCATTGGTAAATCCAGAGCGTGAGATTCAACCTTTTGTGGTTAATCTTACTGGTATTAACTCTAACATGCTTAAAAATGCTCCTAAATTCTATGAGGTAGCAAAACGTATTGTAGAGATTACTGAAGATTGCATTATTGTGGCTCATAATTCTAGCTTTGATTATCGCATCCTTAAAACAGAGTTTAAACGTTTAGGATTTCCCTACAAAAGAAAAACGTTATGTACCGTAGAATTATCTAAACAGCTTATTCCAGATATGGAATCTTACAGTTTAGGTAAACTTGCTAGAGCACTTGGTATTCCTGTGAGCGACAGACATCGTGCTAACGGAGATGCTATGGCTACTGTAAAGCTTTTTAAAATGTTACTTAACAAAGACTTAGAAAAAGTAATAATTAAGAGCTCTGTTAAGAATGATAAAAAGCCAAAAATGGCTTCTAATCTAAAGGATATTATAGAAGAGCTACCAACCGAAACTGGTGTATATTATATACACAATGACAAGGGTGAAATTATATACATCGGAAAGAGCAACAACATAAAAAAACGAATAACGCAACACTTTACAAACAAAAGCTCTAAGTCTAAAAAAATACAAGCATTAGTAAGCGCTGTTACTTATGAAAAAACAGGTAGCGAACTTGCTGCTCTTTTAAAGGAAAGTGCAGAAATTAAGAAGAATAAACCTATTTTTAATCGTGCTCTTCGCAGAACCATTTTTACACATGCGCTTTACAGTTTTACTGATGATAATGGCTATATAAATTTAAAAATTGACAAGTCTAATATTGAAGACACTCCTATAACAACCTTTAGTACAAGACCTAGTGGAAAAAACTTTATTCATAAAGTTACAGACGACTATAATTTATGCCAAAAACTTACAGGTATTTATGCTACTAAAACAAGCTGCTTTAACTATGAAGTAAAAGAATGTTTAGGCGCTTGTGTTAATGAAGAACCTCCGTCTGAGTACAATAAAAGAGTACAAGCATTAATAGAAAAATACAGTTATAAAAACAAGGACATGCTCCTCATAGACAGAGGTAGAGATATTGACGAAAAAAGTGTTTTTCTTATAGAAAATGGTGTTTTTAGAGGTATGGGATTTTTTGATCTAAATCACCAGATAAATAACCGTGAAATTTTAGAATCGCTTATTACTCCAATGGAAAATAACAGAGACACTCAGCATATCATTCATAGCTATATGCGAAGAAACAAGCGTCTTAAAATTATTCAACTATAAACAAATGAAAAAAAAATTCCTTTCAATCTTTGCTTTCCTTTTAATCTCAGCACTTTCTTTTGCTCAAAATTATAATGTAGACATGAATGTTAGCAAAAGTGACTTGGAACTTAACTCATATAAAAGAGACTCAACTGCTAATGCTCTTGTTATTTATGATTATGGAAATACCTTTATAGACAGAGAAACGTTTTGGCTGAAATCCCAAATTAAACAAAAAGTAAAAATATTAAGAAAAGAAGGTATTGACTTAGGTGTCATAAAAATAAAATTGTACAAAGGGAAATCGTCGAGCGAAAAAATAGAAAATATTATAGGTACTACATATAATCTAGAAAATGATGAGATTGTTAGAACCCAACTACAACCAAGTGCTATTTTTAAAGAAGAAAATGAAGATTACACCTTAGTAAAGCTTGTCTTACCAAATTTAAAAGTAGGTAGTGTTTTCACTATCAGTTATGAAAAGCAATCTCGTTTTATTACAAAATATCAGCCATGGTATTTTCAAAGTTCAAACCCTGTACTTTATAGCGAATACAATACAAGTATTCCAGGAAACTACAAATATCACGTAAAACTTGTAGGTGGATTTCAGTTAGATGTTAATGAGTCTAAAATAGAAAAAAACTGTTTAAAAGTGGCCGGAGGTGGTTCTGCAGATTGTGCTGTAAGCAAGTATGTAATGAAAAATATTCCTGCCTATAAACAAGAAGGATACACAACTACCGACTTTAATTATATCTCTAGAATTGAATATGAGCTTAATGAAATTTTGTATTTTGATGGTCGAGTAGATAAAATTTCAAAGACATGGAAAGATGTTGATAAAGAGCTAAAAACTGATGCAAATTTTGGCAGGCAAGTAAGTAAAAAGAGTCTTATTAAAAATGTACTTCCCAAAGACATCTCTAAGATTAGCGATAAATTAGAAAAAGCTAAAGCCATTTATCAATTTGTACAAAATAATTACAAATGGAATGAGAAATACGATAGGTATGATGTATCAGTAAAAAAAACGGTTAAGGAAAAAATAGGAAATGCTTTTGAGATTAACCTATTGTTAGAAAACCTATTAACCAGTGAAGGGTACACTATTTATCCTGTTATGATTTCCACCAGAGCTAATGGCTTGCCAACCAAGATTTATCCTGTACTAACAGACTTTAATTATCTAATTCTAAAGGCAACAATCGATGGGAAAGATTATTATCTAGATGCAACAGAACCCTATCTATTTTTTGGAGAACTACCCTACAGATGCTTAAATCAATATGGAAGATTAATGGATTTTGAAGACGGAAGCTATTGGGAAGATATTAAACTAGAAGAATATTCTACAATATCTCACAGAATATCTCTTAACACTTTTTCTAATGACGAATTTAATGGATTACTAGGAAGCAAATTTTCCAGATATCATGCTCATAACCCGAAAAATGCATATCAACAAAACCCAATAAGCTATAAAGAAAACAAAGCAAATAAATACAAAAATATTATAATTGAGGATCATGATGTTATAGACACTGGTAGTGATAGTGAAAATTTTGAAGAAACCATCAATTTCACCCAAGAGCCAGAGTTAATAGCTGATAAAATCTACTATAATCCCTTTATCTTAAAATTCTTTGAAGTCAATCCATTTAAATTACAAGAACGAACATACCCTATAGACTTTGGATACAAAGATTCTTTCGCATATATGCTAAATATAGACTTAGGTGAAAATCTCAAAGTTGTAGAATTACCAGAATCAGAAAATTATATTCTACCTGAAAAAGCAGGCTCTTTTATTTTTAGCACAGAGGTCAACGACAATAAATTAACTTTAATTTTTAAGATAAAATTCAGTAAGGCTATATATGAACCAGAATATTACAATTATCTTAAAATATTCATGAGTAAAGTAGTTAAAATTCAAAATAATACTGTAATAGTACTAGAGAAAAAATAAAATCTACTTTTTGTATTTTTAAAACGTGAAAACAGAAAACAAACATACCTGGAGAACAAGACTGCATGAAATTATTTATGAAGCAGATACTCCTGCAGGAAAATTGTTTGATGTTGTTTTACTCATAGCTATCCTTGCCAGCATTATTTTGGTAATGCTCGAAAGCGTAAGTAGTTTTGATGAAAAACATCATGACCTATTAAATCTCGGTGAATGGATTATTACTATTTTATTTTCTATTGAGTATATCCTAAGAATTATAACCGTAAACAAACCTATAAAGTATATTACTAGCTTTTACGGCATAATAGATCTACTATCTACTATACCAAAATATTTATCCCTAATTTTTGTAGGCACACACGCATTAGTAGCTTTACGAGCGCTTCGCTTAATACGAATTTTCAGAATTTTGAAATTAGCGCGTTACATGGGTGCTTCTAATCAATTGGCAAATGCTATAAAAGCCAGTAGAGCAAAGATTTCTGTTTTTTTATTTGCCGTACTTATTGCCTCTGTAATTTTCGGAACCATTATGTACATGGTAGAAGGTGCAGATAGTGGTTTTACTAACATACCAAAAAGTGTGTATTGGTGTATTGTAACAATGACTACTGTAGGTTTTGGAGACATTGCACCTGTAACACCTTTAGGACAATTTATTGCAGCCGTTATAATGATTATGGGTTATGGTATTATTGCTGTACCAACTGGCATTGTTTCTGCAGAATACACAAAAGCTTCTGGTAGCGATAAAAAAGTATCTGATGAAGAACATAAGCATATACAAACTGTTGTGCTAAACTCTCAATGCTGTATTAACTGCTTGGCAGAAAAGCACCAAGACGATGCTATATTTTGCCACAAATGTGGATGCAAACTACATCATGACTAAAACACTTATATCTATTGTTGGCCCTACAGCCATTGGTAAAACTGCGCTTAGTATAAAGCTTGCGCAACATTTTAATACAGAGATTGTCTCGGCAGATTCTCGTCAGTTTTTTAAAGAAATGAATATCGGAACTGCTGTGCCTTCTACAGAAGAACAAAACGCAGCAAAACATCACTTTATTCAACATATATCAGTAAAAGACAATTACAGCGTAGGTGATTTTGAACGTGATGCCATGTCTAAAATTGAAGCTATTCACAAAAAAAATGATATCACCATAATGGTAGGTGGCTCTGGACTTTATGTAAAAGCTGTCACGAAGGGTTTAGATAATTTTCCTAATGTTGATGAAAGCATACGAACTGAGCTAAATAAAAGACTTATAGATGAAGGTATTGAAGCACTTCAAAAGGAACTAAAGTCATTAGATCCTATAGCTCATGAATCTATTGCAATAGATAATCCACAACGATTAATAAGAGCTTTAGAAATTTGTATTGGCTCTGGACAACCATATTCGTCTTTTTTAACAAATCCTGAAAAATCCCGACCTTTTAAAACCCTATCTATAGGTTTAAATGCAGAACGATCTACAATCTATGATAGAATTAATCAACGTGTAGATATTATGGTGAAAAATGGTTTGCTAGAAGAAGCTAAAACTCTATTAAAACACAAAGATTTAAATGCCCTTAATACTGTAGGCTACAAGGAACTCTTTAATTATTTTGAAGGTGAATGGACTTTGGATTTTGCCATTTCAGAAATAAAGAAAAATACCAGACGATTTGCAAAGCGACAACTGACGTGGTTTAGAAAAGACGAAACTATAAAATGGTTTGATTATACTACGGACATTACTCACATAATCGAATATATCGAGAAAAACATATAAAAAAATCCGATGCTTATTGCATCGGATTTTTTAATCTATAATAGAATTAACTTTCTTTTCCGTTAACCACTAGCCTAAACCCTTCACCGTGAATATTTAAAATTTCAACTTTTGGATCTGGTTTTAGGTACTTACGTAACTTAGCAATATACACATCCATACTACGAGAGGTAAAATAATTATCATCTCTCCATATTTTTGTTAATGCTAATTCTCTTGGCATTAAATCATTTTCGTGTAAGGCAAGTAAACGTAATAATTCGTTCTCTTTTGGTGATAATTTTGTTGGCTCTCCACCATCAAACTTTAAGAAACGAAGCTTAGAATTAAGATCAAAACGACCAATTTTAAACTCAAACTGCTTACTATCTGCAACAGAATCTGTAGCCTTACGTTGCATAATTGCTTTTATTTTCATTAAAAGCACTTCGCTGTCAAAAGGCTTGTTAAGATAGTCATCTGCACCAACTTTGTACCCTTTAAGTACATCTTCTTTCATTGCCTTTGCAGTTAAGAATATAATTGGCACATCTGTGTTTTTTTCTCTTATTTCTTTGGCTAGAGTAAATCCGTCTTTGTAAGGCATCATTACATCTAAGATACAAAGATCGAAATCGTCTTTTTTGAACTTCTCAAAACCTTCCATTCCATTTTTGGCATGGACAACGTCGTAATCGTTCATCATTAAATAATCTTTTAAAACGGTTCCAAAATTTGGATCGTCTTCTACCAAAAGAATTTTCTTGTTTTGCTCTTCCATAATTCGGTTTTATGATATTAACGGCAGCTTTATTATAAAAGTACTACCCTTTCCTTTTTCACTTTCTACTGATATATGACCTTGATGGTCGTCTATTATTTGTTTTACATAGGCTAATCCTAACCCATGACCTTTTACATTATGTACATTTCCTGTGTGTTCTCTGTAAAATTTTTCAAACACACGTTTTGCCACTTGCTTAGACATTCCATTACCTTGATCGGCAATTTTTAAGATAACATTGTTTCCAACATTTTCTGTATAGACATCTATTTTTGGCTCATCTTCTGAATACTTAACAGCATTATCTAGAATATTAACTATAACATTTGTAAAGTGCGACTCGTTTGCTAAAACTGAGGTTTGAGTAGCCTTAAGATGTGTTTTTACATATCCTTTTCTATCTTCTACTATTAACTCTATGTGCGTTATAGCATCTTCTACTAGGTCGTGCAACTCTAAACGCTCCTTACTAATATTAAGTTCGTTTTTTTCTAGTTTAGATATACGTAATACATTTTCTACTTGTGCATGCATACGCTTGTTTTCGTCCTTGATCATTCCTAAATAACGCTTTACCTTATCTTGGTCTGCTATTATTTTAGGATTCTTTATTGCATCTAATGCCAAGTTTATTGTAGCTATTGGTGTTTTAAACTCATGCGTCATATTATTAATAAAGTCTGTCTTTATCTGCGATATTTGACGTTGTCTTATTAATTGGTATATGGCACTAGAATAAGCCAAAATGATAACTCCCGTAAATACTATTGATAATACTATCATTTTTAGTATTGTTGATATCAAAAACTTTTTCCTTTCAGGAAAATCTACGTAAAGCCTATAACTGCTCTCGTTGTTGGTATCTAAAAAAATAGGAACACCTAAAAAGGCATTACTTTTTTCAAAATTTCTTGTTTGTACTTTAGTTGCTAAATCATCGTCGTATATAGCAAATTCAAAGTTTATGTCTATTCCTTCATCTTTTAAATGTCTTTTTAACAGAGTTTCAACCTGAACAGCTGTAACCCTCTTATATATAGGCACTTCTCTTAAAAAGGTCTTAAAAGTATCTTCATAAGCCTTTTTATCTATATCAGAGAGATGAGAAAATTCTACAAGAGTTTTGCTTGGTTTACTGCTTTGATTACCATCTAACGTATTTCTATCAAAATATTCTGTTGTACGCTCGCTGGTAAAATTACTTATATCTATACTGTCTGTATCAATTTCAAAGAACAATGAAGGCACTTTAAAGCGCTCTTCTAAAATGGTGTTACGATGAATTATTGTTTGATCGTTAACAACATCTTCTGTTGTGATGTACAATTGTCTTATTGCTGTGGAATCTGGCTCTCTATTGTTTGCAATGTAAGGTTGAATTAAACCATAAAACTTCCTAATCTCGTAATCTTGAATATCTCTAGATACGAAACTTAAAGCTCTGGTTACACTTCGAGTAAAATTATCTTCCTCATTTTTTAAACTATTATTAATAAAAAATGATTGCACAAAAATGATACCGATGAGCGATAAGCTCATTAAAACCACCAATAAGATGAATAGTTTTTTACTCATCAGCCAAATTTAACATTTTAACATTTAGCATAAATTATGTTTAACCTTACATTAACAAACCGGAGGTTACTATTTTTTTGATTTTTCTAGTAAAGTTTGATGAATGGACAGCGCTTGAGCCTTTGCTTCTTCTAATTTATTGTTATTAATAACGAAGTGAGATTTTTTAATTTTCTCGTCATCAGACAGTTGATTACTTATGATAGACTCTACTTTTTCTTTTGAAGCGTTATCTCGCTTCATAACGCGTTCTATTCTTAATTTTTTGTCGGCAACAACTGTAATTATATAATTGTATTGGTACTCTAAATTGTTTTCAAAAATTATAGCAGCTTCTTTAATAACATATGGAGAATCTTGCTTTTTTAACCACCTGTTAAAGTGTGATGCAACTTTAGGATGAACTATAGCATTCATCTTAGCCAATAATGTTTTATCATTAAAAATTTTTGAAGCTAAGTATTCTCTGTTTAATTTACCTTCTTTGTATGCGTCTTCCCCAAAGAGTGCTACAAGCTTTCGCTTGATTACCTTAGAACGGTTCATTAATGCTTTAGCCTCTTTATCTGCTATATAAACAGGTATACCTTCAGATTGAAACCACTTTGCAATGGTCGTTTTTCCACTTCCTATACCTCCTGTTAAACCAACTATCATCATTACAACCTTATAAAATCTATGCGTTTTTGTTTTATGTTAACGCGTTTAATAAATTTAGGCTTTTTAGCAATTTTAGGTACAAAATATGTTTGATTGCTATTGATAAGACTATAATCGCACTCTACAGAAAATTCTGAAGGTGTAATAGAATTAAAACTCTCTAAATCTACGTAGTAAGAAAGTGTTACAGTTTTTGGAAAGTAGTTAACCAATACATTTTCTGGCTTATTAACTATAGTAAGCGGTACATCTATTTTACCTTCGGTAAAGCGCTTCACTTTTGCTTCTACATTGATTGATTTTGGAAATACCTCAACATCTTTAATTGTATTGAACTTAAGATTGGTCTTTATATCTGTATTTACTTCAGTTAACTTTAATTCATTAGTAATTACAGATGTTATACCTGTAATTTTATCTGTTGGTCCTACAATTTTTACACTATCGCTACTTAGCGTAAAATTACCATACAAATCATATCCTGTTGCATACTTTACATTAGAGTTAAGCTTAACTGACACAAACTTAGACGCTCTTTTAGAATAAGCTATATGCAATAAATCTGGCTTTAAAGATCGTATTTTGTAAGACGTTCCAAGTTGTTCTTCTAGTAAGAAGTTATTTTTTTGTACCTCGAAAACAAATTCATTTTCATTAACAATTACATCTTCATTAGCATTTAGACTAATAGTTTCTGTATTATTAAATATATAAGGTATTAAAGCAAAACCCTTAGCTTCTACTATAGCTTCTATAGTACTAGAAGAATCTGATTTAATTATTATTTCTTCAGCTAAGTCAGTAAACTTTATTTTTAGCTTAATTGGCTGGTTGTAATCACTAGAAAGTTTTGAGAAAATCAAAAAGACAAAAGCTATACCCAAAAAGACACCAAAGCGATTGATGTTTCGCTTTTTGAGGAATTCTAATATATTTGCCTTTTTTTTAGAACACATACTATCTAAAGAATAAATGAGGAAATGCTTTCTCTGGTTGCTTTTTTAACACCACAAGACTAAAGGTAGATCTTATAAAACCGTAACCATAACCAAAAAACTGAACCAAAATAGCCACTAAAGCCAATACCGCTACGACTAAATTTTTACTACTGAATAGCGCTAAAATAAAGGCTACACTAAAATAAAACGCGTATAAATATAATGGCAACATAATACCTAGCAAACTAAATACACCTGCCATGACTAAACCAAACGCAAACAACGTTGGCAACCAATATGTAATACTTTTTGAGGCTGGATGCCATTGATTAAGTATGGGTCTTACCATACCAAACTTATTTACTTGCTTATAGAACTTAGACCAGGATATACGTCTTTTATGAAATACAAAAGCCTTGTCTATTAAAGTAGTTTTAAATCCCAACTTTAATAATCTAAGTGATAAATCTGGATCTTCACCAGGATGAATTTTCCCAAAACCACCTGTTTCTAAAAATGCTTTTTTAGACAATCCCATATTAAAACTTCTAGGCTGAAAATCTTCAATCTGTTGCTTCCCTCCTCTTATACCTCCTGTTGTTATAAATGAGGTCATTGCAAAATTTATTGCTTTTTGTAGATTTGAAAAGGAATGATGTGCTGCATCTGGTCCGCCAAAACAATCATAGTAAGTTTTTGAAAGAAAATTATTAACCTCTATTAAGTAGTTTGAAGGTAAAATAACATCAGAATCCAGGATAATAAAATAATTTCCTCTGGCATGTCTCATACCATAGTTTCTGGAATCTCCAGGACCTGAGTTTTCTTTATAAAAATAAGCGATGTTTAAATCCTCATTATAACTATTGGCAACTTCATCTGCTTTTATGGAAGAACCATCCTCTACAATTACAATTTCATAGTCGAGATTACCTTCTAAATTTTTAAAACTATCTAGAAGTTCCTTAATCTCATCTGGCCTATTGTACACAGGAATTATAAAAGAATAATATATCTCGTCCATAGCTACAAAAGTAACTAAAGAAAACACAAAAGCCACCTTTAGAGGTGGCTTTTGATAAATTATATTAATCTAAAATTACTGCTTAATTACTTTTATTGTTTTAGTAATATTAGCGATAGTTACCTTAACAAAGTAAGCACCATCTTGTAAGCTAGACATATTTAATTCACTATTAACAGCGTTTGGTGTAGCTCTTAAAACTTCTTGACCTAACATATTATACATTGTAACATTCTCAATAGTATTTTGAGCATTTAATGTTAATGTATTTTTTACTGGGTTAGGGAAATATGTGAATGCTGATTCATTTTCAAAGCTACCAGTAGAAAGCGTTGCGCTAAATGCAGATACTTGGAAATTAATTATAGCATCTCCACTATACTCCCATACTCTTACGTATACTGTTTGATCTGCTAAACCATCTGCTGGCTCTATAACAACTTGAGAATAATTACCATCAAGAGAATCATCATCATCACACTCTAATAGACTTAAAGAACCGCAGGTACCAGTGTAAACAGCCATACCACTATCTCCTCCATTTCCAGTAGGATCAGCATTGGTTTCTATTGTTAAATTTCCATCAGATGGAACCGTAACAGCATACCAAACATCTCCACCATTTCCTGTACTATCAGCAGGATCATAAGAAGCGCAGCCTGGTAAAGGTAACTCTCCTGAACCTGTTGCACCTACGTTAGTTTGTCCTGTAACCGGACTATCTTCAAAAGTTCCTCCAGGAGTTAGTGTAATTGCGTTAGCACAATCGTTGTTTACAGGTGGTGTAGCTGGTGTGGTGTAACTTATCATAGCCCATGAGCTATAGGTACCACCACAATCAACTCTTATATAAAAATCATAATCAGTTTCTGGCGTCAAATCCGTGAATCCTACAGAAGTATCCATAGTAGATGTACCACTTGCAGGTTCAGCAGAAGGTGAAGGTAAGTTTGCATATTCCCAAGTAGTCTCAGTACCAGCTACAGACCAAGAAAAATCTGCTGTCATGTCTGTTAATGAAGTCATCATTAATGATGCTGGATCTGGACAAGATGGTATTTCACGAACTATAAATTCACCTATATGAAAATCATAATCCTCACTATCGTCTACTGCACCATCTGTAGCGTATATAGCAAACTGTACATTTCCTGTAATTGCAGTTAAATCTTCAACATATTCTATACCTCCAACTGGTGGCTCATTACCTGCATTCCAAGTCGTTAAGTTTGACCACGAAGCACCTCCATCTGTACTCATAAGTAATTGTACTTCATCATCACTTCCCATGGTATCATCTTGTGTTCCATTATTCCAGTTAGTTACCGCTACGTTTAATTCCAATTGATACGGTCCTGCAACTGATAAATCAAATATTGGAGACAATAACCATTCTTGATCAACATTAGAATATAGATTAATAGCATTACTAGAACCTAGCGCATAAGACGTACCTTGTCTCCAGTCTGAAGCACCTAAATCCATAGGACCAGTTGTGGTATCACCAGAACCAGCTTCATTCCAACAAGAGTCAGGCACATTTACCGACATATCTGCAGTATAATCTGGCACTAATGCAGAGCACAATGTTGTAAATGCAAAAGGACCAACCCATCCGCTAAGACTTCCGCCAGTACAATCTGCTTGAACATAAAATTCATAATTTGTAAAAGAAGTTAATCCCATTTTTGTAAATCCATTAGCAACACCTGAATCTGTTGCTGTACCCGTAGGAGCATCTCCTGCAAAAACAACTTCTACATTGTAAAGAGCAGCATTTCCGTTTTCTGTCCAGTTTAAATCAGCTTGATTAATCCCAATATTAGTAGCATTTCCTCCCGAAGGATCTAAACAAGGTACCGTTATTGATTGCTCTACACAACCTGTAGCAGGACCATTATCGTTGTAAGGCACAATAGTAACATATACAACATCTCCAGGGCTAAGCGCTCCTACATTGTATGTAAGCACATCTCCTACATCAACGTTATCAGCTAAATCATTACCTCCTGATGTAGTACCTACAGTTATTGTATATCCTGTAGGAAGACCTGTCGCTGATGTCCAACTTATATCACCATCATATGTAATGTCTGTTAACGTAGCATCACAGTTTGGAGGATCAACAGCCGCTTGCATTACTACAAAATTATCTACATAAAAATAGTAGTCTCCCGCAGCCCATGTATTGATAATTTGTAATTTCACATCTGACCCATTAGGTAAACTCGCCGCAGGGACAGTTACCATCATAGTTGCACAAGTTGAGGAAGCTGTATGGTTACCATCATCTATTGTAAGTGCGGTCACCCAATTAACACCATCATCAGTTGAGTACTGAAGCTCCGCTGTTCCCCAGCCCACAGGTGTAGGGTTGTCCGAAGCACCAAAGGTAGAACTATCATAATCTACAATTTTATAATCAAAACTTACATCTAAATCTGTTCCATTAGATGAACCGACTTGATTAGAAGTTGTTAGATTAGCACTTGCATTAGAGGCATACAAATTAACACGTGCCGAAGTACCATCACACGAAAATGAAGTTGAAGTAGAGTAAGTAGCTGACCAATCGCCAGGCATACCTGCTTCAAAATTCTCATCAATATTAACTTGAGCAGATGCTAAGAAACCAATTAATGAAAATAGCAAAAAAGTAATTTTTTTCATACGAGAATGAATTTTAAGTTAGTAATATGTTAAAAGTATATTAATATTTTAAAAGAATTGGTGAGAACATCTCTAAATCGATTAAAGTAAAAAAAACATCGCTATAATACATGTTGATGCAATTCAATTATAACAACAAAATCTTTTTAGTAAAACTCTTATTATCCCTAACAATTTTTAACACATAAACACCTGTATTAAAACCTCTTAGAATAAGATTTGTTGAGTTATTAATTATGCTATAAACTGAACTATAAGATTGTATTTTTCTACCTCCAACATCATAAATCTCAATAGTCTCAGAACCATTTGTATTTGTTATAGTTATTTCACTGTTTGTAACAGGATTTGGATAGACATGCATATTAAGATTAAGATCATCAACACCTAACGAACCATTAAAATATGGCACGGCAAAATCAAAAGTATCACCAGCAACTTCCTGACCAATAAAACGACCAGGAATATCATCTGCAGGTGGATGAATTCCGCCCCAAATTCTACTTAAACTTGTTTGGTCTGACGCGTCTCTATATGTAGCCCATTGCAACACGACATCAACTGAAGGTCCTTCTTCAAAAACTAAAAATTCATTTGCTTTAGCTGTAAATTCGCCTAATCCACCTGGAAAAAACTCACTACCTGTCATCATGGTCATTAACTCTGATGCTGTTCTCGAAAATGTAGAATGACCAGATACATACCCAGCAAAAGGTGGTGTTACAAATGTTGGTCTTTGATAAGGATACCAATCATCTGCTAAAATCCAACCTACACCTGCTTGATCTGTTTCTGTATTACTTATATAGTCATGACCTCTCCATGTATATAATTTTATTTTCCCAACATGTTGATTAGCAAAACCTGCTAATGGATCACCTGCTTCTACAACTTCTACATAACCATCAATTAATTCTATACCTCCTACATGATAATTATCTAAACTACTATCTGTACTTTGTCCACGCTTTGCCATAGAACGTATAGCAGATATTGGCCTAATATAATCATACCAACCTTTTACTCCCCAAGCCGAAACAGCAGCATCATGCATACCTCCACCTAAAATGAAATAAGCTTTGACATCCCATTCTATTGGATCTAAAATATCTCCCTGACCTTCAAATCGTCTTTCAAACATTGGATGATCATTTACATAATTTAATATCGAGAACCAATGTCCTGGAGGAGTCTCAGAATCTGGTCCGTCTGCCCAAAACTCTGCCAATACTCTTGCATAATCACCTCTAGGCACCATATTAACCTCATAAGGATTACCTGTTATTGGATTTATTGTATATCCATCACCAATAGCACCTCCATCGAAAAAATTATAGAAGCTCGAATAATCTGTATAACTGGTTGGAAAAGTACTTATATCAACATTTCCAATGGAATTTGGTGAAATATCCCACATAACTCCATCGTTTTGATCTAGATGAGATTGCCATACAGACACCATAGAAAAGCCCCATTTATAGGCATCACTTGCTGTATTTTCTTCTGATAGACTTATGTAAGGAGGATCTGAAGGGTCATGAAATACTTGATAGTTATCTCCATCTCTTTGGTAAGTAACCATATCTGCATCACTTAACGCAAAACCGTAAACATTTCCCCATTCTGGACTTAAAAATGGTGGCACATTGCTATCTATAATATTTCCTCCCTGATCAATAAAAGAATCTAAACCTAAAGGTTGCCAACGGTTAGGATATTGAATAGGCGGATTATTATTATCATCTAACGCATAAGCCTGATTTGCCGGTTGGTAATAGGCATTGTCGTAACCTGTTGCTTCTCTTGATCCGTCTTGTAAGCCGTAATCTATAATAGACTGAGCTATAAAATTACCCAAAGCAGCAGCATCACCATCTTCATACATTAGAGATGTATTATTGATATCGTAACCCAGTTTATCCATCAACAAATCAAATCTTGCTTGAGTCTCTTCTAGTCCTGGCGAATTTTGAAAACGATGTGTCATCAAACGATACATCGCATAGCTAATAGCCTTACTGATAGATGTATCGATATCCTCATTTGGTGTAAACTCTTCTAAAACCGTTGTAAAACCATGAACTGTATTTCCTATAAAATATGGTACTGCAGTATCGTCATAAATTGCCCAAGCATCGTACATTGCAACGCTTGTGTGAAACAAGTTTCTTGCATGTACTGTAGGCCTTGCAAAATCGTCTCTTATAGCTTCAAGTAAAGCTTCGTTCCATAATCTAGCAATTGAAACATTGTCAGGAAGATCATCAACACCTAATTCAATATCTATTGCTACTTCTTGACTAGAACATTGGTCATCTGTTTCTGTAATAGCTACGCTTCCAAATTCTTCTAGATGCCATTTTACTGTTATTGAGTTTGTGCCTTGACCACTTATCAATTCACCACCAGACACAACCCAATTAGCCGTAGAACCTGTATCAATATTATAAGTATAAGTTTCTGTACTCAAAAAAGAAGAACTCGTATTACCAACAATAGTTTGAGAAGGCAAATACACACAAGAACCATCATTTAAAGTAGCGTTTGGATTGTAGTTGCAAGAAACAGGGTCTGTACATCCATACACTTTTTGACTAGGCTCAATATTTAAAACTTCCATTCCACTTCCTTCCGTTAATTTTACTGTAGTGTTTGAAGAAATATTAGAATAATTTTCAACTAATCCTGAAGGCCATTGTACCTCTAAAGTAAGTACTTCTGTTGCATCATCTAAACCAAAATGCACAGCTTGCAGACTTTGGCCTAAAAACCCAACACCTGTATAATAACGTTTTAGTGTTCCGTTGGCAGTGGTTAATGTTAGTGTAGTACCGATTGCATCTCTGTTAGATGTTGTGCCTTGTAAATGAATTTTAAACCAATTTAAAGTCGTCTCAGTATCATCAAAGTTTAACTCCTTGTTTTCATAAAAAAAACATCCTCTATCACTATTTGTTACTAATAGATCTAGATCTCCATCATTATCATAATCAAAATCAAGCGCTTCTACACTAACCGATAGTTCATTCAACCCTAAAGAACTTGATATGTCACTAAAAGTTGCATCACCTTGAGTTGCATTATTTTTAAAGTAAAAATTTGGTTCTTCCGATCTTCCATTCAAAACATATCCATTAGACACAAATAGGTCTTCATCTCCATCTAAATCAAAGTCGGCAAACTTTGTGCCCCAAGACCATAATGTATTTCCTACACCATTTTCTACAGCATTTTCTGTAAAGGTGTTATCTCCATTGTTAGTTAATAAAAAGTTGATATCTATTGCTGTTACAAAAATATCTATGTACCCATCTAAATTGTAATCTCCATAAGCAATAGCCATATCGTCGCCTTGTGTATCGACATTATAAGATAATCCTTGTTCTACAAAATCTAACCCATTCTGATTTATATATAAATGATTTGGATCATTAAGATCATTAGTGACATACAAATCCATAAGACCATCTTCATCAAAATCAAAAGGAAAACCTACAAAAGAATGAAAAATGAAGCTATTTGTAATCCCAGCTGAAACACTAACATTGGTAAATGTTTCATTACCGTTATTTAAATAAAGAGAATTTCCGGCGCAACGTCTCCAATCTGCAATAAAAAGGTCTAAGAAGCCATCGTTATTATAATCAAACCAAGTGGCTCCAGTGTTTCCACAGTCATTACTTTCGGTAATTCCCGAAATACTTGTTACATTAGAAAATGTACCATTACCCATGTTTCTCCAGAGTTGAACACTATCTAGGAAGGTCATAAACAAATCAGGGAATCCGTCATTATTATAATCGCCCCAAAACGCTCCGTATTTAAAACCAGATAAACCATAAAACTCTTCAGGGTTATTTTCAGAGGGATATAAATTTGAAAACCCTGCACTTTCTGTTACGTCGGTAAAAGATCCATCATTGTCGTTTCTAAACAGTCGACTAACTGTCTTTTCATTATTTAAATTGTCTTTTGCTTTAGCTACGACAAAAATATCTAAATCGTTATCTCCATCATAATCTGCGACAGCGACACCATTATTATCTTCTAATATTCCCAAACCAACGAGACTTTCTACTCTTTCAAAAGATTGGCTAGAAATAATACTACTAAATAAAAACAAACAAGCTAAGGGGTAATATTTATTCACAAGTAATAGTTTTAATTTTAAATATAGTTTATTGATTTTTAGGATAAAATTAACACAAACAACAATCGTTGAAACGGATAAATCTACGACAAAAGACTTTGAAACATCTAACTATTTCTTAATCAACTTTAAAGTTTGGGCATAGCTGTTATTGAACTTTAACTTACAGAAATATAAGCCTGATTCTAAAAAACCTATATCAACATCTAATGTAACACCATCATTTACTTTATTTATGATCGTTTTTCCTAATTCATCATAGATTTCATACTCATTTATTTCTTGTGAGGATATAACTAAAAGTTTATCTGAAATAGGGTTTTTAAATTTAACAACTGGTACAAATTGGTTTTCATAAACCGATAAAGTAGACCCTTCTACTATATTTAATGTTTGATTAACTGGCACATCATACAAAACATCTTCTATACCACTTAACCAAGTAACCTTAACGTAATCAACCACTAAATTTGAGCTTAATCCAAAAAACTCAGACCCACTATTTTGCCCTAAGTAACCTTCTCCGCAAAGTGTATATCTGTATTGCTCTTGCCCATTAACACTGATTTCTATCCTTGAGCCAACACCTTGTCTATTGCTGGTAACACCTTGTAATTTTACTTTTAACCAATTATTTGTAGTTGTAGTTAGGTTTTTCCAAAGAAATAAATCTTCATTACTAGAATTACTAACAACAATCTCTGGATAGCCATCGTTATCTATATCTCCAATAGCGTTGGAATAACTCTCTCTATTATCATTATTAAAACTTCCATTATTTAAAACGGTAAATGTATTATTACCCAGATTTTCATAAAAGGCAGCAGGCATATATTCTGGATTTATACCGCTGGACTCAGAGCTTACGTAAAGATCTAAATCTCCATCATTCTCTGCATCTAAAAACACAGAACTCCATGCTGAACTGTTGAAAGTAGTTCCGGAGTCTTCTGCCATATTGGTAAAAGTACCATCTCCATTATTTTTAAATAGCACATTACCATTAGGTCCATTTGTTACATATATATCAAACCATCCATCATTATTATAATCTCCAATGGTTGTACTCATTGCATCTATAGCGACATTTGTACCAGAAACCTCACCCATTTCGGTAAAAGTTCCATCTCCGTTATTATGATATAGAAGATTCACTGTTTGTATTTTATCGTTAGACACATATATGTCTTGCCAGCCATCATTATTATAATCAAAAAAAGCGGCACATAGAGATAAATGACTACCTGAGCCAATACCAGAAGTCATACTTACATTAACAAAAGTACCATCCCCTTTATTTTTGAATAAATAATTTGGAATCTGTAAGCTAAGATCTCTATTGCAGATAAAGACATCTAAAAACCCATCATTATTATAGTCTCCCCAAGAAGCACCAAATGTGTACAAATTATCTAATGGAAGTCCTGAGGAGGCAGTAACATCTACTAACTCAACTGTATCATTTCTATACAGTCTATTACCATTTGTAGTACTTGTTATAAACAAATCATTATCCCCATCATTATCAAAATCTACCCATAAAACTTGTTTTTGCTGAAAATTATTAAAAGGAATTAATGCTGTGTCTGGAATAAAAAAACCATCTTGTGTATTCTTAAATATTTTTAAATTCTCATTGTTTTCGGTAGCAAGAGTTATATCATCCCAACCGTCATTATTATAATCATAAAAAGAGATACCTCCTCCATAATTTATAATACCACATGTTTCACCAACACCTCTGGCAGAGGCTTGATCTTGAAAAGAAATCTGTCCGTTAGCCATCATAAAACTTAACCATATTAGCAAATACACACTTTTCTTCATAGATTTCTATTGTTTAATAACTCTCTTTGTAATTTCGCCCTCTGTTGATTTAATTTTTACAGTATAAACACCATCACTATAGTTTTTAATATTTAAAGAATAGTTTAAAGAACCTGGCTTAGCAACGTTAAGTAGTTTCCCCATTGAATCATATATACTTAGTGTTAACATCGGTTGCACTGACTCTATTTTTATAGTTTCGGAAGTTGGATTAGGATAAACTTTTACATGTTTTTCTAATTCAAATGTATTGTTTGAAAGCGTAACTCCTTCAACAATATTTAATGTTTGATTAACTGGCACATTATACAAAATATCTTCTATTCCACTTAGCCAAGTTACCTTCACATAGTCCACTACTGTAAAATGTTCTGTCCCAAAAAACTCTGCTTGTGAATTTTGTGATAAATAACCTTCACCACAATGTGTATATCTATACTGTTTTTCTCCATTAATAGAAATTTCGATAACAGAACCTATACCTTGCTTATTACTTTCTGTTCCTTCTAACTTCACTTTTAACCAGTTGTATATATCTGGCGTCTCATTTTTCCATAGAAATATGTTGCTATGGTTAATGTTATTAACTATCATTTCTGGATAGCCATCGTTATCTGTATCTCCTATAGCATTGCTATAACTGTGAGCAAAATCATTAGGAACTGCATCATTATAAAGACTAAAATTATTATTGCCATCATTTATATAAAAACCAGATGATAATAGACTGGTATTACTTCCGTTTCCCTCTCCGCTAACATATAAATCTAAATCCCTATCATTATCTGCATCTAAAAATACTGCTCCCCAACTTGTACTATTAAATGTAACATTATAAGATTGAGCCATATCAGTAAATGTGCCGTCTCCATTATTTATAAAAAGAACATTATTATAAGGATCATTAGTAATATAAATATCTATCCAACCATCATTATTAACATCTTCTACTGTTACCGTCATAGCATCGATACTTACATCTGTACCTGTTTCTTCAGCAACTTCGGTAAATGTACCATCTCCATTATTTCTATACATTAGGTTTCTAACCACATATTTATCGTTAGAGACGTATATATCTTGATCTCCATCATTATCATAATCTAAAAAAGCTGAGCAAAACGACATATAACCAGTATTAAGCAGACCTGCTTCATTATTTGCCAGAGTAAATGTATTGTCACTGTTATTTTTGTATAAGATATTTGGAATAACATTGTGTCTAATGCTTAAAAAAACATCTAAAAACCCATCATTGTTGTAATCTCCCCATGACGCTCCATAATATGGAAATTCATCAAGAAGCATTCCTGAAGACTCAGTAATATCTTGCATAATCATATTACCAGTGTTTTCGTACAGTTTTACACCTGCATTCTCACTTGTAATAAATAGGTCATTATCTCCATCATTATCTATATCAACCCAATTTACTTGTTTTGCACTAAGATTGTTTGTTATAATATTGAGTGTATGAGGCACAAAATTTCCGTTGATATTTTTATAAAAATAGACAGGATCTCCATTAGATGAAGCTATAGTTATATCATCCCAACCATCATTATCATAATCATAAAAGCTTATGCCATTACCCAAATATGTGTTTCCACAACTTGCTGAGACTCCTAGTTGTTGAGAACTTTCTGTGAAAGAAATCTGTGCTAAAGAAAATTTAAATGCTATTAAAGTCCAAATCCATACTCTTTTCATAACCTGTAAAACATATTCTATAACCGAGAAATAAAACACTCATGACCAAAATATAATATTAACATCTATTTAACAAAAAAAGCGCAACTTTTTTAGAGTTGCGCTTTTACTATTGAATTATTATTTAAAAACAAGCTATTCTTCTGTGAATTTCTCCATAACAGCATCACTTACTCCCATATTACTAAATCCTCCATCGTTATAAAGGTTTTGAAGTGTAACACGACGCGTTAAATCACTAAATAATGTAACGGTATAATTAGCACAGTCCATTGCTGTTGCATTTCCTAATGGAGACATTTTTTCTGCATAAGAAATAAAACCATCAAAACCTTTTACTCCACTTCCTGCTGTGGTTGGTGTTGGTGATTGAGAGATTGTATTAACTCTTACCTTTTTGTCCCTTCCAAAGAAATAACCAAAACTACGAGCAATACTTTCTAAGTAAGCTTTATTGTCTGCCATATCATTATAATCTGGAAATACGCGTTGAGCAGCCATATATGTTAGTGCCACAATACTTCCCCATTCATTCATTGCATCTGCTTTATAAAGTGTTTGCATTACTTTATGAAAAGACATTGCTGACACATCTGTTCCCTTTTGGGTCCAGTCGTATTTTTGATCTGTATAATGCTTTCCTTTTCTAACATTGATAGACATACCAATAGAGTGCAATACAAAATCAATTTTTCCGCCTAAAATTTCCATAGACTTCTCTACAAGGTTCTGTAAATCTTCTTCTGAAGTTGCATCTGCAGGAATAATTTGAGAACCTGTTTTCTCTGCCAAGGCGTTAATTTGTCCCATACGCATTGCCACAGGTGCGTTAGTTAATACAAACTCACCACCTTCTTCATGTACGCGCTCTGCGGTTTTCCATGCTATTGAGTTCTCATCAAGAGCTCCAAAAATGATTCCTTTTTTTCCTTTTAATAAGTTATACATAGTGTATTATTTTAGTCAGTTTTAATGCTGTAAATATAGTATTAATTCAACAATTGCTTAGCATGAGCCATGGCAGATTCTGTAATATCTGCTCCACCTAACATTTGCGCTATCTCAACAATACGCTCTTCTTCTGTTAAACGTTTTAAGTTGGTCTCAGTAATGTCGTTGTTGTCTGTTTTATATACTTTGAAATGCGAATTTCCTTTTGCGGCTATCTGAGGTAAATGGGTAATAGCATAAACTTGCATTCTTCCGCTCATCTGCTTCATAATATCTCCCATTTTATTTGAAATTTCACCAGACACTCCTGTATCTATTTCATCAAACATTATAGATGGCAACTGGATATATTCTGACAATATTGATTTAATAGCCAACATTATTCGAGATAACTCACCACCTGATGCAGATTTCTTCAATTCGTTATAACTAGATCCTTTATTAGCCATGAATAAAAACTGCAAACTATCTTTTCCGTTAGGTAAAAATCGGTCTACTTCTGCTAAGTCTATTTTAAATTTTGCATTAGGCATCCCTAAATCTGACAACAAACTTTCAAGTTTTTTAATTAAAACTGGCAATACAGATTGTCGTTTTTTAGTGATTTGACCTGCTATTTTATTCAGCGTCTCCTTAACATTAGATAGCTCTGCTTCTTTTTCTTTTATAGCCTCATCTAAACCTTCTGTATCAGATACCTTAGACGCCAACTCATTTTTAATAGAAATTAAATCTTCTATCTGAGAAACCGAATGTTTTTGAAACAGGTTATTAATAATTTGAAGTTGAGAATTTATACGCTCTAACTCTTGAGGATCTGTAGACAAGGATTCTTCTAAATCATCTAACTCCAGTAACAAGTCATCTAACTCTATATGAACGCTTGTAATACGCTCTGCGATTGCTTGATAAGATTTCCCAAAACCAGATATCTTATTAAGCTCATGCTTTAAAACATTTAATTGATCTATAACACCTTGATCCTCCAAGCTTAATACCCCTTTAGCATTAGCTAGTTTCTCTCCTATAATTTCTACATTATTGAGCTGCTCGTACTGTGTTTCTAAATCTTCAAGATTAATCGATTCTAGCTTTATTTCATTAAGTTCGTTTACCAAAAAAAGATTGTAATCATATTCTTTAATCAACTCTGCTTTAGAATCCATTAAAGCCTGTAACGTTTTCTGCAACGCTTTATAATCTGACAGTTTCTTAGAATACAATTCTAAGTTTTCTTTATGATCTGCTAGAGCATCTATAACCCTAAACTGATAATCATTCTCAACCAATTGCTGTGTTTGGTGCTGCGAATGAATATCTATAAGGTGTGAACTTAAATCAGACAACGCATCTAGCGTTGTTGGTGTATCATTAATAAAAGCACGAGACTTGCCTGATGGTAAAATCTCTCTTCTTATAATAGTTTGCACATCATAATCTAAGTCTAACGCTACAAATAGGTTCTTTAGATTGTAATTAGCTATATCAAAACTTGCTTCAATTATACATTTTTCGTCTTTATCTTTTACCTGGCTTAAGTCTGCGCGTTTACCCAAAACTAAAGACAAGCCTCCTAATAAAATAGACTTACCAGCTCCTGTTTCGCCTGTAATAATAGTTAATCCATTATTAAACTGAACATTGAGCTCGTCAATTAAAGCGTAATTTTTTATGTAAAGTGAGGTTAGCAAAAATCTATAATTTGTTTTTTACAAAAATATAGAATCTCAGTTAAGTTGAGAATGGCTATTGAAAAAATAAACAGAAAATTAAAACTTAATTTTTCGCCATTTCTGAGAGTGCATTGGCGCAATTTTATTGAGTATATCTACAGCTTCTGCAATATTAACACTTGGTCCTCCTGAGAGAACATCCATAATTTCATCTGATTTAGCATCAAAAAACACACGTAGCAAGTACGAGTTAGGTCTTCTTTTATGAATTTTTTGCAACTCTGATAATGAAGAAATAACTTCAGATTTACCTTTTTTAGTATCGTCTGCCATAACATCCATACCTAGCATATGGTAGTTATACATGGTAGTTCTTATTTCTTTAAATGTTGGCGAAAGCAAGTTATCTATTAAAGCAAAACGCGATTGTAAACCATCTTCTAACTTCCAGCCTTGTCCACTTAATTGCTGTGAGTAATTAGCTATAGTTTGCGCTTGAGAAAAATATTCATCTCCTCCATTTAATGCAAACGAATCTGCGTCCATTCCTAAAATCATAAACACATGAAACGAAAGTACAGACACTAAGTTAGACTCAAACTGCAGTGGATTAAATACCATATTTTGATATTCTATATACTGAAAATTGAAATCCTTATCATTATAGTTGTATACAGGTGAGCTGTAAGTAGAATTAAAAACAGGTCTTGATGATGACACCTGCAATGTTGCACTAAAACTATCGTTTTCGTAGCCAGTTACATTGATAACCATACTACAGTTGATTCGTTCTTCAGCGCCAAAGTTTTTTTCGGTCCATTTGGTGTTGTTAATAAACTCATTCAGCTGCTTTTCTAATGTTTTAAAAACAACATTATTATCATTACCTGTTTGTTGAGCTATAACATTAACGGTACAATTCAACTCTTGCGAAAACACAACGGCTGAACATAAAAAGGCGAATAAAACTAGTAATCTACGCATTTAGCTGTTTTAAGATCTGTTGCATTAAATCTTTAGCAACTTCTGCCTTAGATTTAAGCGGATTTTCTATAACATCGTTAGTCGATGTTATAAATGTAACTTTATTTGTTGATACTCCAAAACCTGCTCCTTTATCTTGCAATGAATTGAGAACAATTAAATCTAAATTTTTAGATTGTAATTTTCCTTTAGCATGCTCTAACTCATTATTGGTTTCTAGTGCAAAACCTACAAGTAGTTGGTGCGCTTTTATGGCACCTAAAGATTTTAGAATATCTTTTGTTTTTTCTAACTCTATACTAAACGTAGCATCCTTCTTTTTTATTTTTTGACTCGCTACATTTTTTGGTCTGTAATCTGCAACAGCTGCAGAAAGAATTGCTATATCTGAAGCTTCAAAATGCTTATGAACTTCATTATACATATCCTCTGCGCTTACTACAGGCTTTACTGTAACTAAACTGTGTGTAATAGTTTGATGCGTTGGTCCTGATACAAGAACAACCTCAGCACCAAGGTTTGCTGCTGCTTTTGCAATTTCAAAACCCATTTTTCCGCTAGAATGATTTCCAATAAATCGCACAGGATCTAATGCCTCATAGGTTGGTCCAGCTGTAATAAGTACCTTTTTGCCATACAAAGGCAATTGCTTCAAAATATCTTTTTCTACAAAACTTACAATATCTTCTGGTTCTGCCATACGACCTTCTCCTACCAAACCACTAGCCAATTCTCCAGTTCCTGCTGGTATCATTTTGTTGCCATAAGCGGTTAGTTTTTCAAAAGATGTTTTTGTAGACTCGTGTTTGTACATATCTAAATCCATAGCAGGAGCAAAATATACAGGACACTTAGCAGAAAGATAGGTTGCTAAAAGGATATTATCGCAAACACCATTAGCCATTTTTGCCATAGTATTTGCTGTGGCAGGAGCTATTATAAAATAGTCTGCCCATAATCCTAATTCTACATGATTGTTCCAAACCTCATTATCATCATCTTCGTCAACAAAAGATGAATATACAGGATTCTTAGATAAGGTTGAAAGCGTAAGTGGAGTTATAAAATCTTTAGAAGCAGGCGTCATAACAACTTTAACGTTAGCGCCTGCTTTAATGAATAATCTGACTAAACTAGCAGATTTATATGCGGCAATACCTGCGGTAATGCCTAATAAAATATTTTTGTCTCTTAGAATAGACATCTAAGGATTATTGTTTTGAATCCTCAGTGTTTCTGTGGTAAATCTTACCATCTAACCACTCTTTTACTGCTAACGCATGTGGCTTTGGTAATTTTTCGTAAAACTTAGAAACTTCGATTTGCTCTTTGTTTTCAAAAATTTCTTCAAGACTATCGTTGTAAGTTGCAAACTCTTCTAGCTTGTCTATTAACTCACGTCTTATGTCTGTGTTAATTTGCTCAGCACGCTTAGAGATAACCGAAATCGCTTCGTAAATGTTATCTGTTGCAGCATCAACTTCATTTCTGTTATACGTTACAGTTGAAACAGGTGCATCTGTCTTTTTTAAATCCATCGTTATAATGATTAACTTTTAGTAAATGTACTTAATTCTTGTTCTAATTCTTGATTCATTTTAGTAGCGTCTTCCATTAATTCTGAATTTGGATAAGCTTTCTTAAATGAATTATAGTATCCTATAGCATCTTTTAGTCGCTCTTCTTTTAGTTGATCGATACTTAAAATAGCTAAATTGTACGAAGCATCAAATCTGTAAAACATTGCTTCATCTCTTAGTGATGTACCAGGAAAATCTAACAAAAAGTTGTTGAACGATTTAATTGAGGCTTTATAATCTGTAATAAGGTCGTATTGCTTTGCAATTTCAAACGCCTTCTTTTCTAATTTAAAATCTAATTCCTTAACTAAAGTATTAGCTTCTGCCAAATACTGAGATTCTGGATATTGGTTAACAAACAACTGTAATTTTTCAATGGCTTCTACAGTTTCTTTTTGCTCTTTAGAATATACTGGCGAATTAAAATAATACCCTTTTGCTGCTTTAAAAGCTGCTTCTTCTGCCTTTTCACTTTGAGGGTATATGTCTGTAAACTTATCAAAATGATAACTAGCTATGTAGTAATCTCCCATTTCGTAAGAACAGTTAGCATGCATGTACGTTAACTTCTCTGCCTGAGGTTTCCCTCTATACTTTGGTAAAATTTGATCTAAAAGTCTCTTAGACTTACTCCATTTTCCAGCTTCGTACAATTCATCAGCCATAGTAAATTTCTTTGCAACATCTTCAGATTTTAAGGCTTTCTGAAAATCGCTACATGAAACTAATAAAAGTGTTGCGAAAAGTATGTAAATTCCTTGCTTCATAAATTTTAAACAGGATGCAAAAGTACGCATTATTAACGGATTTTAAAAACAAAAATTGTACGCTAAAATAGTGGTTGTTTTAGATGCGCTGTGTAATTTAAACTAAGTTTAACTTTTACCTAAATCTTTTAAGGCACTTTTAATATCATTTTTAAGCTTATCTGTTGCCTCTACTAATGGTAAACGCACGTGAGATTCTGAAATATTCAATGCTTCTAAAACTGCTTTGATACCAGCAGGATTGTTTTCAGAAAAAATTAAACGTGTTATTGGCATTAGATCAAAATGCGTCTTATATGCTTCTTTGGCTTTACCAGCAATACCTAATCTAATCATCTCAGAAAATTCTTTTGGTAAGGCTTGCCCTATAACTGAAATTACGCCAGAACCTCCTGCTAATGCCACACCTAATGCTAAATCATCATCTCCTGACAATACCAAGAAATCATCTGGCTTGGTTCTTAACAACTCTAAATATTGATGTACATTATTACCTGCTTCTTTAACCGCAATAATATTTTTAAAATCATTAGCTAATCTTATTGTGGTTTCTGGCAATACATTAGATGATGTTCTTCCTGGAACATTATATAAAATAATTGGCTTTGGAGACACCTCTGCAATAGCTTTAAAATGCTGATAGATTCCTTCTTGTGTAGGCTTACTATAATACGGAGATACAGATAAAATAGCATCTATGCTAGACAAATCTGTATTATTAATTTCGCTAATTATAGACGCTGTATTATTACCTCCAATACCTAAAACCAATGGCACTCTTCCGTTATTAACTTTAGATATAAACTCTACTAACATTTTCTTTTCTTCAGCAGTAACTGTAACACTTTCTCCTGTTGTACCACTTATTACCAAGTACTCTGTACCATTGTTTATATTATGCTCTACCAATCGCTCAAGCGCTTCAAAATCTATACTTAAATCTGCTTTAAATGGTGTAATTAGCGCTACTCCTGTTCCTATAAATTTGGTCATTATAATTTGTTTAAAATGTTTAAATATTTTTTTAATTCGTTTTTAAAGGTTTTTACGTCTTTAGGATCTATATCTATGATTAAATCATACAGACGCTCATCCTTTCGGCTTAATCCAACTTTTAAATTTGCCTTTGATGCAGCTGTTATAAGGTCTAACTCTGGAGTTTCTGTTTTGTAATAACTCACCAACACATCAAAAGGGTCATCTATAAAAGCTTGTAAGTCTATGTTGTTTATTTTTCCCTTCCATCCAAAATGTTTTGGAGAAAAATAGGTTTCCCACTGGCTTCCTTCATACTTATCATCTTTTGTAAAAGCAACGATTTTGTGCTTTGGAGATGTTAAGTTTAGCTCTTTAAAATAATTTCTAAAGACCTCAAAATCTTTAAATTCGCTAGCATTAAATAAAATCGCAATTACCTTAACCTTATTGTTATTTACTGCAGCTTTACGAGCAGACAACAATTTGTTTACATATTTTTGATTTGATTTTTCCTTAAATGCTTTTAAAATCATTTACCTTTAGCCTTTGATGCAAATTTAACAAAAGCACAAGTATTATTTAATTACTATTTCAACTAAATCGATGATAAAAAATTCACTTTTATTAGTTCTTTTTTTGAGTATTGCTTATTCATGCAAAGAAATACCAAACAGAGTTGAAGGTAGCCGTTTAGAAATTAACGACTCTATTACCTTAGACAAAGAGATTGAAAACTTCATAAGTCCTTACAGAGATAATGTAAACAAAAATTTAGACAGTGTCATTTCTTATGCTCCAGAAACCTATTCTAAATCTAATGGCGAATTTAACACTGCTATTGGCAACTTAATGGCTGACGCTGTATATAATGAAAGTAATCCTGTCTTTAACAAACGTACAGGTAAAAATATTGATTTTGTAATACTAAACCATGGAGGAATTAGAGCTATAATTTCTCAAGGAAATATAACATCAAGAACGGCTTACGAAGTAATGCCTTTTGAAAATTCTGTTGTGGTTGTTGCATTAAAAGGAAAACAAATCAACGAACTCTTTGACTATCTTTCTAAAGCCAAACGCGCTCATCCTGTTTCTAAGCAAGTTGAATTATTATTAGATAAGGATTACAATATTAAAAAAGCACTTGTTAACAGCAAGCCTGTTTCGGAAGACGAAACATATTATATAGCTACAAATGACTATTTATATAACGGAGGAGATCGTATGACGTTTTTTCACCCAAACGATAGCCTATACACACTAGATTATAAAATTAGAAATGTATTGATAGATTATTTTAAAAGAAAAGATACTATCCGTCCTAAAATTGACAATCGTTTCACAAAGTTAACTGCAGAATAAGAATGAAAAGAAGACACTTTATACAACAAACAACAGCTGCTACAGCATTAGCTGGTTTAGGAGCTTTAAATCTTCAATCTTGTGTTTCTAACAGAAAACACATTACTATTCTGCACACCAATGATGTGCATAGCCACATAGATCCTTTTGGGCCCAACGATAAAAGAAACCCTAACAAAGGTGGTGTTGCAAGACGCGCCTCTTTGGTAGAAAATATTAGAAAAGAAAATCCTAATACATTATTATTAGATGCTGGTGATATTTTTCAAGGCACTCCTTACTTTAATTATTACGGAGGTGAATTAGAATTTAAGCTAATGAGTATGCTTAATTACGATTTAGCTACCATTGGTAACCATGACTTTGATAATGGTATAGACGGACTTTATGCTCAATTACCACATGCAAAGTTTGAATTTGTTTCTGCCAACTATGATTTTTCAAATACTGTAATGGACACACATGTAAAACCTTACAAGATTCTTGTAAAAGATGGTGTAAAAATTGGTGTGTTTGGACTAGGTATTCAACTAGATGGTTTGGTAGACAAACAAATGTATAAAGAAACTGTTTACCATAATCCTATTGAAGTTGCGCAAGATATGTCTCGTATACTTAAAGAGGAAGAATCTTGCGATCTTGTGATTTGCCTGTCTCATATTGGCTACCACTATAAAAACAGTCCAGATAGAGCCAGCGATTTAAACCTGGCTAAAGCCACAAAAAACATCGATTTAATTATTGGTGGACACACGCACACTTTTTTACCTAAACCTACTGTTGCACAAAATAGTGAAGGTAAAAATGTACTTGTTAATCAGGTTGGCGCTTACGGATTATATTTAGGTAGAATTGATTTTTATTTTGAAAAAGGAAAGCCACTTTATTCAGACAGCACAACAATTATTGTTTAGCAACTAATGTAAGTTTCTAAAAATGAAACGTCTAAGATTTCAACTAAACCAAAGTTTATGAAATCTGACAAAATCATTTTTATACTTAGAATTGCTGTAGCTGTAATATTAATTCAAACACTACGGTTTAAGTTTACCGCACATCCTGATAGTGTATATATTTTTGAAACCGTTGGTTTAGAACCTTACGGAAGAATTGGAATTGGAATATTAGAATTAATCGCAGGAATTTTGCTCTTAATTCCAAAAACAGTTTGGATCGGTTCACTTTTAACCCTAAGTCTTATTGGAGGTGCTATTCTAATGCATCTAACACAGTTAGGAATAAACGTAAATAATGATGGAGGTCTGCTGTTTTACACAGCAGTAATTACATTTTTACTAAGCGTAGTGATTCTTTATTATTACAGAAAGGACATTCCGGTTATAGGACAAAAATTAAGCTTCTAACTGCTCGTCCATATCCAAATATGTAGGCTGTGGTCCTGTATGCTTAAGTTGCGACTGTAGATAGAAAAACACAAAAGCTACAACAAGAAAAAACGAATAGATAAACCCTAAATTTCTATTTTCTAGAATGTAGTAATACGCTAACTGTATAATTTCAGAAAAAACAATACAAATAGAGCCTAAAAGAAATAGCATTGATTTGTTATCATTTCTGTACATATAATCAACTAGAGCTGCAGATAATAATGCCATTATAACACCATTATATATAAACTCTAAAGCATACTCATACGCAGAAAGCTTACCTTCGGTTGCATCTGTAACAATAACAACGCAGAAAACATCTAACACAACAAGAATAACAATAGGTATTGATAATTCTTTAAAGACCTTTTTAACATCAATAGCAGACAAAACCTTTACTATTAATAATACGTAAGCAACTATAAAAAGAGCATTGGCACCATAATAGTGAATATCTAATTGATCCTCTTCTAACAATGGCATAAACCAACCTGTGTAACTTAACAGATGACCGATTGAAAAAAACACAAGAAACCAAAAGAAAAGCTTAGACCTCTCATCAGTCCAAACACAGTACAAAATGGTTAATAGCACGAGCATTATAGCACTTACAGCGGCACCTTGAACTTCATAGGCCAAACCTTGAAGTATTATAAAAATACCACCTAAAAGCAATAGCAATGCTTTTAAGATTTTATTCGCTAACATTAATTAATCCCTTATTATTGAAGCGAATATATAAAAATTCTACAATTAAACGATAAAAAAATACTTTTTATCGATAAATATTTCATTATTTGTAGGAATTTACTCTAAAAATTGTAAAAACTCCTCTTCAGAAAGGATTGTAATACCCAAGCTTTCGGCTTTAGTTCGCTTACTTGGTCCCATTTTATCACCTGCTACAACATAACTTGTTTTAGACGAAATAGAAGACGACACTTTACCTCCATTATCCTCAATTAGCTTTTTAAGATCATTTCTAGAAATGGATTCAAACACACCTGAAACCACAAAAGTTTGTCCTTTTAGTTTTTCAGTTTGGTTAGCTAATTTCTCTGCAGAGATTTCTAATTGCACTCCGTATCCTTTTAAGCGCTCAACCATCACTTTATTCTCTTCTGATGAAAAGAACTCTACAACACTTTCTGCAATACGCTCACCAATCTCATCTACAGTTACCAAATCTAGTACCGAAGCAAACATTAATGCATCTATAGATTTGTAATGCTTTGCTAATTTTTTAGCAACAGTTTCTCCAACATATCTAATACCCAAAGCAAATAAAACACGCTCAAATGGAATTTGCTTAGAGGCTTCAATGCCATTTACCAAATTCTCAGCACTTTTCTCTGCCATGCGTTCTAACGGAATAACTTGTTCAACCGTTAACTCATATAAATCAGCATAGTTTGTAATTAAGCCTTCTTTTACTAAAAGTGCTACGGTTTCTCCACCAAGACCTTCAATATCCATAGCTTTTCTTGAAATGTAATGCTGAATACGACCAACAATCTGTGGTGGACAACCATTATAATTAGGACAATAATGTTTAGCTTCGCCTTCTGGTCTTACCAATTCAGTTTGACACTCTGGACAATTTGAAATATAAGTTGTTACCTGAGAATCTACAGGACGTTTTGCAAGATCTACTGCAATAATCTTCGGAATAATTTCACCACCTTTCTCTACAAACACCTCGTCTCCTTCCCTAATGTCTAACTTTTCAATCTGATCTGCATTATGCAACGATGCTCGTTTTACTATTGTACCAGCCAATTGCACTGGCTCTAAATTAGCCACTGGTGTAATAGCACCTGTACGACCAACTTGATAGGTAATTTCGTTTAATCTTGTAGAAACTTGTTCGGCTTTAAACTTATAAGCCATAGCCCAGCGTGGCGCTTTTGCAGTAAAACCTAACTCATCTTGCTGATATAAACTATTCACCTTTACCACTACTCCATCTATTTCGTATGGCAGATTGTGTCGGTGTTCATCCCAATAATTTACATACTCTAAAACCTCATCAATAGAATTAACCAATTTTGCTTCTTGTGGTACCTTAAATCCCCATTCTCTGGCTTTTTCTAAACCTTCAAACTGTGTAGAAATATTAAGATTATTACCTTTTATACTGTATAAAAGACATTCTAAAGGTCGTTTTGCCACCTCAGAACTATCTTGAAGCTTTAAACTTCCTGAGGCTGTGTTTCTTGGATTTCGATAGGGTTCTTCATCATTAGTAATACGCTCTTCATTCATTTTTAAAAACCCTTCAATAGGCAAAATGATTTCACCTCTTATATCAAAACGCTCAGGATAATCTCCTTTTAACTGAAGTGGTACCGTATTAATGGTTTTTACATTAGCCGTAACTTCATCACCTTGAACACCATCTCCTCTGGTTACAGCTCTCACGAGTTTTCCGTTTTCGTAAGTTAAGTTCATGGATGCACCATCGTACTTTAACTCACACGTGTACTGCACATCTCCATCTACCATTTTTTTGATGCGCTTTTCCCAATCCATTAAATCTTCTTTAGAATAAGAATTGTCTAAAGAATACATTCTGAAATCGTGCACAACCGTATTAAAATTCTTAGTAATTGTACCACCTACACGTTTTGTCGGCGAGTTTTCATCATAAAATTCTGGATGTGCTTCTTCTAAAGCTTGAAGCTCTTTCAACTTCATATCAAACTCGTAATCGCTAATGGTAGGATTATCGAGTATGTAATAATTATAATTGTGTTGACGAAGTTCGTCTCTTAAGGATTGTATTTTTTGTTGTGTGTTCATTTTACATATCATTCCTACACAAGTAGGACTCTTTTAATTTTCAGATTTTTAATAGATTCCTGCTTTCTCAGGAATTTTAGAGACCTTCTTTATTCAACCACTTTGGAGCTGGCAATGGTTTGTAATTATTCATTTTATTTAAAAGTCCTTCAATTGTTGTGTCTATAACAACAGCATCTAAATTTTCTTGTTTTAAAAAGCCTCGTTCTACCATCACTTTGCATTGTTCTATCAAAGCATCGTAATAACCATTGATATTTAAAATCCCAATTGGTTTGGTATGTAAGCCTAATTGTCCCCAAGTTGTGATTTCAAAAAACTCATCCATTGTACCAAAACCACCAGGAATAATAATGAAGCCATCGCTTTTTTCATACATAATAATTTTTCTATCATGCATATTGTCTGTCGTAATCAATTCCGTTAGTTGAGTATGAACGATTTCTTTAGTTTTAAGAAAGGTTGGAATAACTCCTATTGTTTTACCACCATTTTCTATAACACCTTCTGCCACCTTTCCCATGATACCAATCTTAGCCGCACCATAAACAAGCGTTATATTTTTTTGAGCAAATTCTTTACCCAAAGCATAAGCTGTTGTGATAATTTCGTTGTCATTTCCGTCGCTACTTCCGCAAAAAACTGATATACTTTTCATATTTATTTCCCATGAAAATGGGAATCTTTTTAGTTTAGATTCCTGCCTTCGCAGGAATATCATTCATGTTACTTTTTTGTTCCTTTTAGCATTCTGTCATTACCATTTAAATCTTCTCTCAATTCAATCGCTTTAAATTCGGCATCAACTAAAAGTTGCTTTGTTTCTTGTCCAAGATACTGGTTAATTTCAAAATAAAGTGAGCCATTAGACTTCAACTTATCAACAGCAAAATCAGTTATCGCTTTGTAAAAAATCAAAGGATTATCGTTTTCTACAAATAGTGCTAAATGAGGCTCATTATCGAGAACGTTTGGTTTTATTTCTTGCTTTTCGAGTTCACGAACATATGGCGGATTTGAAACGATGATATCGAAAGAGCCCTTCTGTCGCAAAGCGACATCTTCCCAAAGGGAAGACTCTAAAATATCAGCTTTAATAAACTTAACCTCAACACCATTACTATCCGCATTCTCTTTGGCTATTTCTATAGCAGACTCTGATATATCAACTGCAAAAACCTGAGCTTCTGGCAAGTGCTTTGCCAACGAAATTGCAATACAACCGGAACCTGTTCCTATATCAAGGATTTTTAATTGACGATTGACGATTGACGATTTGGGATTAGAAAGCTCTGAACTCAGAACTCTAGACTTATAACTTTTCAAAATCCAATCTACAAGCTCTTCGGTTTCTGGCCTTGGGATGAGTACATAATCATTCACTTTAAATTGCAATCCGTAAAACTCGGTTTCTCCCAGCAAATATTGAATTGGTTTTTGCTGTTTTAACCCTTCTAAAATTTCAAAAAAGAAATCAACTTCAGTTTTAGATAAGGTAAACTCAGGCTCTAATTGCAACTGAATTCTGGCCACATTAAGATGGTGCTCTAAGCCTAAATAAAAAAAGCTTGCCACCTCATCTTTGCCATAAATTTGGTTTAATTCTTTATGAAATATGTCTTTTAAATCCTTTGCTTTCAAAATTAAAATGTTTTAAGCATCCATACGGTACACGAATAATGGCCTGTATTGCCAAGTGGTTTTTCTAAAAATTCGAAACCAACTTTTTTGTATAATTTTCTGGCATCATCCATATATGGCATGGTTTCTAAATAACAACTTTCAAAACCAGCGCTTTTGGCAAATTCTAAGCAAGCATTCATCATTTTAGTTCCTAATCCTTTTCCTCTTGCCTCTGGCATAAAATACATTTTTTGCAACTCACAAACATTGCCTTCGTAGTGTTCTAAAGGTGCAATACCAGCACCTCCGAGAATCTCTTCATTCTGAGCTAAAACAAAATATCGGGTTTTAGGATGACTATACGTTTCTGTCATACAATCTAACGACACATCTTCGTATGCAGTACCAACTTTTGGCACTCCCATTTCTATTAAAACACTTCGTATAGCCTTGGCTATTTTAGGATTATCCTTTTGTTCTATTTCTCGAATAACTATGGTATCTTTACCCACCTTTTTTAAACTTTTATACCGTTTTTTTCACGGTATGAAGATAGTTATTATTACGTTTTTATGAAGAAAAGCATCGTATTCATTTTAGTAATTTGTTCACTTGTTTTTAACTGTACAGTGAAAGAAAAACCTCAATTTATTGGCATTGATAATATCAAGGTTTTAGATTCTAATAGTGAGAACATTACTTTTAGTGCAGATGCTGAGTTTAGCAACCCAAACAATGTTGGTGGCACGCTTCAAACAGATGCATTAAAGGTGCTTGTTAACAACAGAGAGGTGGCCACATTTACATCAAAAGAATTTAAAGTACCTTCTAAAGACAAGTTCAAAATTCCGCTTACGGTTTCTATCGCTACAGATAGCATTATTAACAAAGGTAATCTTAGTGGTTTATTGGGTAGTTTATTATCTAAAAAACTAAAAGTGCAATATATAGGAGATATTAAGTACAAGATTTTTGGCTATGCTTCTACCTATACTATCAATAAAACTGAAGACGTAAAAATAAAATTATAGTTGCAAACACACGAGTACTACATAAAACGTTGCTTACAAATTGCCAAAAACGGATTGGGAACCACCAGGCCAAATCCTATGGTTGGTGCTGTTATTGTGCATAACAACAGTATTATTGGAGAAGGTTTTACCAGCGCTTATGGCGGACCACATGCCGAAGTTAATGCTGTAAATTCTGTTAAAAACAAATCCTTACTAAAGGACAGTACAATGTATGTCCTTTTAGAACCTTGTAGTCATTACGGAAAAACACCTCCTTGTAGTGATCTCATTATACATCACAATATCCCAAATGTGGTAATTGGCTGCGCAGATGATAATCCTGAAGTCGCAGGAAAAGGCATTGCCAAATTAAAGGCACATGATTGCAATGTTATTGTTGGTGTTTTAGAAGCAGAATGCAAAGCGCATTTAAAGCGTTTTTTTGCCTATCACAATAAAAAACGACCATATATAATTTTGAAATGGGCCGAAACCGAGGATGGTTTTATTGCACCAGAAACTAAGGATGAACAAAAACCAGTTTGGATTACAAACACTTATTCAAGACAATTGGTACACAAATGGCGGGCTGAAGAACAAGCCATTTTAGTAGGAACAAATACAGTTATAGAAGACAACCCAAGTCTTACTGTTAGAGATTATACTGGTGAAAATCCTGTTAGAATTGTTATAGACAAGACTAATAAACTTGATGAGAGTTATAGAATTTTTGACTCCTCAGCTAAAACCATTAAACTCACTAAAACTGAGCTTAATTTTGACAAACCTCTGGCTTTTCAGATTTGTAATTACCTACACCAACATAATATAAACTCTGTGATTATTGAAGGTGGCGCTAAAACGCTTCAAACTTTTATTGATGAAAATCTATGGGACGAAGCTCGAATTTTTATTGGCAAAACTGAATTTAAATCAGGTACAAAAGCACCACAACTAAACGGTAGATTAATTTCTGAAAAAAAATTAAAAGAAGACCGCATAAAATTCTACATAAATGATTGATACGCTTATTTTCGACTTTGGAGATGTTTTTATCAACCTAGACAAGGAAGGTGCTATGCAAAACGCACTTAATTTGTTTAAGCTAGACACGTTTGAAGAAGACATGACTAACACCAATATCTTATATGAAATTGGCAAAATTTCAACGGAAGAGTTTATTGCGTTTTACAGTTCTAAATTTCCTCATTTAACGAAACAACAACTCATTGATGCCTGGAATTTTATTTTAAGAGATTTCCCAAAATATCGCTTAGAATTTCTTCAAAAATTAGCAAAAGAACAACGCTATAAACTCATATTATTAAGTAATACCAATGATATGCATATAGATTTCATAAAAGCTAATGTTAGTTTTTATGAAGACTTTAAAAACTGTTTTGATCAGTTTTACTTATCTCAAGAAATTCATCTTAGAAAACCTAATAGAGATATTTTCGATTTTGTTTTAGACAACAATAATCTAAAACCAGAACAGTGCTTCTTTGTTGACGACACCAAAGACAACACTGATACAGCTAAATCTTTAGGCATAAACGTTTGGAATATTGATGAAACCAAAGATGATGTCATTAATTTGTTTAACCAAAATCATTTACGCTCTTGATTTATCTATTACTAAGCGTTTTATCTTCTACAGCTATTTTTGTACTCTTTAAGCTTTTTAACAAGTACAATGTAGACACATTACAAGCTATTGTATTTAATTACATTACCGCATGCTCTTGCGGAATTTTGCTATACAACAAACCTATAAACATTGACAGCTTTATATCAGAAAATTGGTTTTATGCAGCTTTAGGTTTAGGCTTTTTATTCATTAGTATTTTTAATGTTATGGCACTTACAGCTCAAAAGAATGGACTATCCGTTGCTTCTGTTGCTAGTAAAATGAGTATGATTATTCCAATAGTGTTTGGAATTATTGTTTATAACGAAAGTATTGGCTTCCAAAAGGTCTTAGGTATAATATTAGCACTTTTAGCTGTTTACCTTACCTCAATAAAACCAAAATCTAACGTTGTACTAACTAAGACTATTTATTTACCTATTATTTTATTTTTAGGTTCTGGTGTTATTGACACAAGTGTTAATCATTTTGCACCAAAAGGTAATTTACCATTATTTTTATCAATCATTTTTGCCTGCGCAGGAGTTATAGGTTTAGTTTCTGTAAGTGTAAAAGCAACAAAATCCAAGCAAAAATTCAACCCTAAAAGCATACCTTTTGGAATAGCTCTAGGAATCGTAAATTACAGCTCAATGTATTTTTTATTAAAAGCACTAAGAGTAGATGGCTATGAAAGCTCGGCTATTTTCACAATAAACAATGTTGCTATTGTTGCTGTATCATGTTTAACAGGCTTATTACTTTTTAAAGAAGTGATATCTTCTAAAAACTGGATTGGTATTGGCTTAGCTTTAATTTCTATAATATTAGTAACCTTATAATGCATACCGAAGACACATACAAAACCATTTCCAAACCTTCAATAGGAGAATTATTTAAAGATAAGAACAGTAAATTTATTGGATATGCGTTTCATGTTGAAAACGAAGATGAAATAAAAACTCATATTGAAGAGGTTAAAAAAGAACACCATTCTGCAAGACACTGGTGCTATGCATACCAACTAGGAACAGAAACTATAACCTTTAGAGCAAATGATGATGGAGAGCCAAACAATTCTGCAGGTATGCCAATATATGGTCAAATTCAATCTTTTGACTTAACAAATGTTTTAGTAATTGTTGTACGATATTATGGAGGTGTAAAACTTGGTGTTGGCGGATTAATTAATGCTTATAAAACTGGTGCACAATTAGCACTTGAAGCTTCAGACATCATAGAAAAAACTATTAACACTAACTTCTCTCTCAAGTTTGAATATAAAAACATGAGTAAAGTAATGCGAATCTTGAAAGAGAACCAAATAGACATTATAAACCAAACATTAGAACTTAATTGTTTGTTAGAAATATCTGTCAGAAAAGGTAACGCTTCAAGAGTATTTGAAATATTTAACCAATTTTACGGTGTAAAAATTGACGAATTATAACGAATAATTTTGCAGTTTGTCTAAAAGATATTTTGGGCAACGTGTAGGTCTATTTCGAGTAGAATCTATAAATGCTAAAACTGTATTTCCTGTTGCCAGCAATTGTCCTTTATCATTTATCAATTCATAATCAAATTCTATAGAAGCTGTTGGCATTTTTTTTAACTGAGTTTTTACTTTAAGCACATCGTCATAACGTGCTGAATTTTTGTAGTTTATACTCAATGAAATCACAGGAAGCATTATCCCTTCTTTTTCCATAGCATTGTAACTAAGTCCAAACTCTCGCAACCATTCTGTTCTACCTACCTCAAAATAAACAGCATAGTTAGCATGATACACAACACCCATTTGATCTGTTTCGCCATAGCGAACGCGTATTTCTGTTTCGTTATAATTCAAAATTTAAATAATTTTAAATAAAAAATTTGTAGTTTTAAAGGATTTTAAACATGGGAAAAAAAATCTTAAAATTCAATATTAATTGATTTTTTTTTTTAATTTTTTGTTCACATATTTGTCATGTTCAAAACGCAAAGAGAATCCTAGTTCTCTTTTTTTTTGCTAATCTAACTAACAACATAAATCTAAATTTAACTAATGGAGATCACAGCGGAATCTGTATGGAGTAATTGTCTCTCATTTATAAAAGATAACATACAACCTCAAGCCTACAAAACATGGTTTGAACCCATACAAGCTGTAAAACTTACTGGCAATGCACTTAGTATTCAGGTACCTAGTAAGTTCTTCTATGAGTGGTTAGAAGAGCATTATGTTAAAATCTTAAAAGTAGCACTTACTAAGGAGTTAGGAGACGATGCCAAATTGGTATACGTTATTAAGATGGAGAACACTTACGGTAACAAACAACCGTTTACAGAAAAAATTCCAAGTTCTAACAGAACACCTGTAAAATCTCAAGATGTTGATGTTCCTTTCAATAATAAAAGTCCAGAACTTAAGAATCCGTTTATAATTCCTGGAATTAGAAACGTAAAAATTGAGTCTCAACTTAACCCAAGTTATACTTTTGAAAATTTCCTGGAAGGTGACTCTAACCGTTTAGCAAGAAACGCAGGTATTGCAGTTGCTAACAAGCCTGGAGGAACATCTTTTAATCCACTTTTAATTTTTGGTGGAGTTGGATTAGGAAAAACACACCTAGCACATGCTATTGGTGTAGATATTAAAGACAAGTATCCAGAAAAAACAGTTCTTTATATCTCTGCTGAAAAGTTTACACAACAATATATTGATTCTGTAAAAAAGAATAACAGAAATGATTTTATTCATTTTTACCAAATCATTGATGTTTTAATTATAGACGACGTACAATTCTTATCTGGTAAAACAGGTACGCAAGATGTATTCTTCCATATCTTTAACCACTTACACCAAAATGGTAAGCAAGTTGTATTAACAAGTGATAAAGCACCTGTTGATATGCAAGATATTGAGCAACGTTTATTATCTCGTTTTAAATGGGGACTTTCTGCAGAGTTACAAACTCCAGATTTTGAAACCAGAGTTTCTATTCTTAAAAACAAACTCTACAGAGATGGTGTAGAAATGCCAGATGAAATTGTAGAGTATGTAGCTAAGCACATAAAAACTAATGTTAGAGAACTTGAAGGCGCTATCATATCTTTAATAGCACAATCATCTTTCAACAAAAAAGAAATTACAATAAACTTAGCTAAGGATATTGTAGATAAGTTTGTAAAAAACACTAAGCGCGAAGTATCTATAGACTATATTCAAAAGGTGGTTTCAGATTATTTCCAGATGGATGTAAGCACACTGCAATCTAAGACGCGTAAACGTCATATTGTACAAGCACGTCAGTTAGCTATGTTCTTTGCAAAAAAATACACAAAAGCCTCTTTAGCCAGTATTGGTTCTCAAATAGGACAACGTGATCACGCAACAGTATTACACGCATGCAAAACTGTAGATAACCTATCTTCTACTGATAAGCAGTTTAGAAAATATGTTGAGGATTTAGCCAAGAAATTATCGCTTTAAATTACCAGAAACATGACTAAAATTTTAATGGTGTGCTTGGGCAATATTTGTCGTTCGCCATTAGCTCATGGTATCTTAGAATCTAAACTAAATACTTTTAAATTTTATGTTGATTCTGCAGGAACAGCAGCATATCATGTAGGCCACCAACCAGATCACAGATCGATTAAGGTTGCAAAAAACAATAACATAGATATTAGTCACCAAACTGCCAGACAATTTAATGCTTCAGATTTTGATAAGTTTGATTATATCTATGCAATGGATGCCTCTAACTACACCAATATTATAAGCTTAGCGAGAAACAATTCTGATATTGGTAAAGTGAAACTATTCCTTGAAGAAAACCCTAATATCTCCAACAAAAATGTACCAGATCCTTATTACGGAGATATGAGTGATTTTGAATATGTTTTTGATTTAATAGAAACTACTTCTACAATTATTGCCAAAAAACTTCTTGAAGATTGAGTAAATCTTTAAAAGCAATTATTTGATTTTTCGTAACTTAGAATCGTTAACACTTCCAAAAAACTAAGCTATGAAAAAAACAACTACGTTTTTATGCCTTTTGTGCTTTTACTTCTCACTTTCTCAAGACATAGAATTAGAATCTTTTGCCACAGGATTTAATAGACCTGTTAATATTAAACACGCTGGTGACGACAGACTATTTGTTGCAGAACAAGATGGTATAATTAAAATTGTAAATTCTGATGGCTCTGTAGAACCTACAAATTTCTTAGACATAGATGCTATTGTTGGCAGCAACGGAAACGAGCAAGGATTACTTGGCTTAGCTTTTCATCCAGATTTTGATACTAACGGCTACTTTTTTGTAAACTACACCAATAATTCTGGAGATACTGTAATTTCAAGATTTTCGAGAATTGGTATTAATCCTACCATTGCAGATCCAAATTCAGAATTAATAATATTAACCTATTCTCAACCTTACAGCAATCACAACGGAGGTGAATTGCAATTTGGACCTGATGGCTACTTGTATATTTCAAGTGGTGACGGAGGTTCTGGTGGTGATCCTCAAAACAACGGTCAAAACCTCAACAGCTTACTTGGTAAACTTTTAAGAATAGATGTTAATAATGCTTCTGCTTCAAATCCTTACGATATTCCTGCAGACAACCCTTTTGTTGGTAACGCAAGTGCAAGAGATGAAATTTGGGCCTACGGCTTACGCAACGCTTGGAAGTTTTCCTTCGATAGCGCTAATAATGACCTTTGGATTGCTGACGTTGGGCAAAATGCCAGAGAAGAAATTAACATGGTTGCTTCTACCAATGCTGGACTCAATTATGGATGGAGATGTTACGAAGGCAATAATACCTATAATACAAGTGGCTGTCCAAGCAGTAGCACATTGACTTTTCCTGTAGCTGAATATTCTCATTCTGGAGGACGATGTTCTATCACTGGTGGATATGTTTACAGAGGTACAACTTACCCAAATCTGGTTGGCACATATCTATTTGGTGATGTATGTACACAGGAGATTGGCTATTTAAAATTTGAAGGAGGAAGTTGGAATTCAACTTTCGAAAATTTTTCTGGCAACTGGGTAGCTTTTGGTGAAGACATAAATGGAGAACTCTACGTGTCTAGCCTTGGTGGTACTATTTATAAGGTTACAGACTCTCTTCTTAGCATTGATGAAAACACACAAAACTCATTATCAATCTATCCAAATCCAGCAAACACTATTTTGAATATTGACCTTCCCGATAGTACTTCTGGAAATTCAACAACTTTTAATATTTATGATGTTCAAGGAAAGTTAATAAAGTCTATTTTAAAAGATAATAATGATACCTTTACAAGCATAAATATTTCAGATCTAAAAAGTGGTTTTTATGTCCTTGAAGCAAAGTTAGACGAGGATGGAAAAATCACTAAAAAATTCGTGATAAATTAAAATGACAAGCTCAAAAGGCCAACTTTATCTTATTCCTACTCGATTAGGAGACAATCCTCCTCTAGAGGTTTTACCTATTTCTATTAAAAAAGTAATTGAAGATATTGATTATTACATTGTTGAAAACGAAAAAACTGCACGCAGATTTATAAAACGTATTTCACCAAGTAAGTCTCAGCCTTCTCTAAAACTAAGTGTACTTAATAAATATACAACCGAAGAGGAACGCAATACGTTTTTAAACCCATGCTTAGAAGGCCACACCATTGGACTACTTTCTGAAGCTGGATGTCCAGCAATTGCAGATCCAGGCTCTGATATTGTTAGTTTAGCACATAGCATGGATATAAAAGTTACACCTTTAGTTGGACCATCTTCAATAATATTAGCTTTAATGGCTTCAGGAATGAATGGGCAAAGCTTTTGTTTTAACGGCTATTTACCAATAGATAAAGCTGAAAGAAAAGCTAAATTAAAAAGTCTGGAACGCTTATCATCAGAGCATAATCAGTCTCAGATTTTTATTGAAACTCCATACCGAAATACAAAAATGCTAGAGGATTTATCTAGTGTGCTACACCCAGAAACAAGAGTCTGTGTTGCTTGCGATATTACCTTGCCTAGTGAATTTATAAAAACGAAACCTGCCAAGGAATGGAAAAACAATAAAGAAGACTTACACAAAAGACCTGCAATCTTTATTATTCAAAAAAGTTAGATTCTAGCTTTAGCCTTTTTGTTTGGTTTTATAATTGTAGTATCGTAACCCGAAAACTTTTTCATGTAGTATTTTACAGTAGAGCCATACGCATCAGAAAGATTATAGCCTCCATAGCTGCGTAAAAACTTTTTTACGGTACCAGGACCAGCCAAATGTGCTGCTGCTAAAATACCAGATTCTGTTACTTTTACACCTGCTATAAACTTACCTTCAAAACGCTTAATGTCTTTTCTTAAAATCCATTTGTTTCGAGAGGCATTAGCCATAAATGCTTTTTCTTGAAGTTCTGGGTTGTATAAAAAGTGATTAGGATTGTAAATACCAATTAATTTCAAAGTTTCAGCTCCAAACTGATACTTACCTAAATATCCTAATGTATTTACTGTAAAATAATCTCCTCTAGATTCTTTAAAAGCTAAAGCTTCTTTAAAACCTTCAAAAGACTTTCCTAAATGTGGAGTAAAAACATCTAGCTTAGCTAAATCTACCCCTTCTGCCATTGCTAAATCAGACTTAATATTATAATTTAAATCTAATCCATCTGTAGAATACAAGTCTGTATTTAAAGAGGAATTTGGGTACAGTGCCAAAGCAGCAACTAAGCAAATTGAAAATGGCAACAAGTAATTCTTAACGCTATTTTTTATCATAACAGCCAATTTTTAACTGATAAAACTTTCCCCATAAGCTTTTATCAAAATCGCGTGCAAATATACAACTTTTATTTAAATATTGAAAATCAACATGTTAACGTTTGTTAAAAGTTTCAATAGTAGAAATAATGCATCTTTAAGCGCCCTTTACTATTTAGCTCTACAGCTGGGAAAGGCACCTTAATTACGTTTAAAACGTCAAAAATGGTTTTCAGAAAATGAGATTTTGTTTTAATTCTACTTAAATCTATATCGAGACTTAGATAATATTGCCTTGTTCTGTTTTGGTTTATAAATAAAGGATCGTTTGGCTCACCTGTTAACATACCATCTGCTCCATAGCCAACTGCAAGATTTAACCAATTTGGAATATAATCAGTTTTTAAAAACGAATTAATATTAGCACTCAACCAATAGGTCTGACCATTATAATCTTTTAAAAATTCTTCTGATAATCCATTTCCCAATTTGTCTGGTCGTTGTTTTGCAAACCGTGTTTGATGAAATGAATATTTTAAGAGTATACGTTGTTCTTGCCACAATAATTCCTGACCAACAAAAAGTCCTGAACCCAGAGTATTTGCAGCCATATCTGTCCACGAAAATCCCCATTCTTCAGAAAAACCATCCATAAGCTCCACAGCTGTTAAAAATCCTAAGCCTAATGTAGAGCCATAAATGATTTGATTTTTTTTACTTACACCAGCCCAATTAAGTGTATTTGCTCCCAACCTACCTAACTGATACGAAGAAAACACATGACCTAACTTATCCATCTGTAACCACTCTCCACTATCGTCTAGTGTCTTAAATTTTGATCTTGGATAATCAGCATACCATAACTGGTCTAAGCCAATGAGTGCAGTGGTAGCTAATGATACCTCAGAAATAAGAACAGCATTTCTTCGAGATTTATTGAGAGAGTCACTTGGTTTTAAAAACTGATTGATCTTAGATTGTGCAAAAAAAGATCCACTAACACAAAGCAGAAATATGATATGTGTTATAGCTTGCCTCAAACCCTGACCTTATCTATTAATTCCTTGCGAAGATAAATACCTCTGATATTCTCTGGCATTGTTATTATGCTGCGCCAAAGTTTTTGCAAACTTATGATAACCTAAACGTTTTGCATCTGCCGCAAAATAAAGATAGTTGTGCTTTTCTGGATTTAGAACAGCATTTATGGCAGACAAATCTGGCATTGCAATAAGTCCTGGAGGTAAACCTAAATGTTTATAGGTATTGTAAGGAGAGTCTATTTCTTTATGAATATTCAATACACGTCGTATTACCGTATTCTTATATTCTGGCAACTGATATGCGGCATACTTTAAGGTTGGATCTGCTTGTAATGGCATACCAATTCTTAGCCTATTTAAGTAAACACCAGCAACTCTTGGCTGTTCATCGGCTTGCTTAGATTCTTCATGCACAATAGACGCTAAAGCCATTACTTCATTTGGAGATAAGTTTAATTGTTTTGCTTTTTTTAACCTTGTTTCATTCCAAAAACGGTTATACTCTTTTAGCATTTTATCTCTAAAACCTTCAGCAGATGTGTTCCAAAAAAACTCATAACTATTAGGTAAATACATACCTAATGCTATTGCATTTGTAAAACCATTCTTCTTTAAGAAGTCTTCATCTGTCATAGCTTTTAACAGAGAAACGCTATCCGCTTCAATCTGAATGCTAATTCTTCCTGCTAAATCTTCTAAACTATGCTGATTATTGAAAGCTACTTTTACAGGAAGATTTTTGCTTCGGATAGAATTAATAATCTCGTTATTATTCATCCCTTTAGAAATAGCAAAACGACCTGCTTTAATGTTAGATATATATTTTTTCTGTTCTGCAACCGCATCAAAAGAGTCAATATTATCTAATAAAGGCTCTAATTGCTGTCTTACCTGAATGTAATTAGCATTGGTTGGTATAAATACGTAAGCTGTTTCATTTTGAAATTTTGTATTTGGTTGAAACATGGCACCATAGATATAGTAAGCTATACCACCAAAAATTAACAACCCTATAATGGCAACTGCCCAAAGTATCTTTTTTATATACATCTTATTCTAGTGAATTTTGAGACAAAAATATTAGAAAATGTTAGTTGGAATGATTCTGAAGGATGAAAAATTAATCCTTAGTCACTAAATTTTTCGAAAAAAGCAACACAAATTTATGTGCTATTAGTTGTTAATTCGCTGTAACATATACTCGTTTGAAAATTTTTGACCATCAAAACTCCAGTCCTTTTTTAAACCTATTTTTTTGAAACCATTGTTTTCAAACAGCGCTAAACTTGCTGCATTAGTTTCTGAAATATTAGCATAAACCTGATGCAAATGAAGCGTTTTAAAACAATAATTTACCAACAAGTTTAAAGCTTCTTTGCCATAACCCTTATAACGATTGGCTTGGTCTTTTATTAAAATACCAATACCTGCACGCTTGTTTTTAATATCAAAATCAAACACATCTATTAAACCAATTGCTCCTCCTTCAGCAGTACAAATAACTAAGCGCAATTGTTTGGCTTCAAATATATCTTGCTGCGCGTTTTCTAGGTATTGCTTTATTAAAAATCGAGAATAAGGTGTTTGCGTATCACTCAACGTCCAAAGAGAAGTGTCGTTTTCTATTTCATAAACAAAATCGAGATCCTCTGGCTCTAAAGCTCTTAGATAGATATGTTCTCCTGTTAAACTTACCATGCTACCTCACCCTTAAACACCTGCTCAGCAGGACCAATGAGCCAAACATCTTTGTAACCATTAGCATTTTTAGAAAAATGTACTTTAAGTTCACCACCTTCTACTTTGAGCTCTACTTGATTGTGAGGTGTTTTATTTAAATTGTGCATGGCTAATGCTACAGCCGTAACACCTGTACCACAAGACAAAGTCTCGTCCTCTACTCCACGCTCATAGGTTCTTACCGCAAACCTGTTTTCTGCTAATTGCTCTACAAAATTAACGTTACTTCCTACTTCATTATATGGCTCACCATATCTAATTGCAGACCCTTTAGACTTAACATCTAATGTTTCAATACTAGATACCATCTCTACATGATGCGGAGAACCTGTATCTAAAAACATATGATGGTCATAAACTTCAATCGTATCCACATCTTGCATGTGCAAATGCACAATACCATCTTCAACTTTAGCTTTATGCAAACCATCAATGGCTAAAAATTCGGTTTCATTTTCTATAATTCCCAAAAATTTAGCAAATGCTACAATACATCGTCCTCCATTGCCACACATTGTGCTTTCATTGCCATCAGAGTTGTAGTACACCATCTTAAAATCCGAAGAATTGTCATTTTCTAATAGTATAAAACCATCTGCTCCAATGCCAAAACGTCTGTCGCATAATTCTGCTATGCGTTTGGTATTGTTTTTGTCTATTTGTTGTAAACGATTATCTGCAATAATAAAATCGTTTCCTGTGCCTTGATATTTATAAAATGTCATTGTCATAATTCTACGCAAATATAAGAATTATAGACGGTAACAAGCGATGTTAAAAGGCAGTTAAAGTTGACGTTAAATAGTCGTTAAAATGAAAATTAAAATTCAATATATATCTAAATTTAAACGTTAAAAAGAAAAACTTAAATCCTGAAAAATTATGAAGAAGATTCTATCATTAGTCGGTGTTTCGGTATTAGGTGGTCTGCTAACCTTAGGCGGTTACAAGCTTTTTATTGAAAAACAACAACCCGAGCAGTTAGCTGTAGAGCAGGTTTCTGACTTACCTGTATATGTACCTACAAACACAACTTTAAACAACTCTGCTGCAATAACACCAAACTTTGTTGAAGCTGCAGAAAAATCTCTAGATGCGGTAGTACACGTAAAAAACACTGCCATTGTCTCTGCTCCTATAACTATGGGAGATTACTTCTTTGGAAGATCGCAACCTCGTGCGCAAGTAGGCACAGGAAGTGGTGTTATTATTTCACCAACAGGCTACATTGTTACTAACAACCACGTTATCCAAAATGCTAACGAGATCAGTATCACACTAAACAATAACAAGACTTACATGGCAGAACTGGTTGGAACAGATGAAGCCACAGACATTGCATTGATAAAAATTGAAGCTGACGAAGACTTGCCGTTCTTAGCATTTGGCGATTCTGATAATGCTAAAATTGGCGAATGGGTTTTAGCTGTTGGTAACCCTTTTAATCTAAACTCTACTGTAACTGCCGGAATTATAAGTGCAAAATCTAGAGATTTAAGCGGTAGAAATACGCAGTCTTTTATTCAAACAGATGCAGCAGTAAATCCAGGAAACTCAGGTGGTGCTTTAGTGAATACAGAAGGAAACTTAATTGGTATTAACACTGCTATTTCCTCTAGAGATGGCTCTTACATTGGCTACTCGTTTGCTGTACCTAGTAATATTGCTCGCAAAATTGTAAACGACATTATGGAATACGGAAATGTACAAAATGGTATTCTAGGTGTTGTTGGTAGTGCTCTAAACAGTCAAACAGCAGAACAAATAGGCACTGACATGACAGAAGGTTTCTACGTTAGTGATGTTACCGAAGATACTGGAGCCGAAAAAGCAGGTATTAAATCTGGTGACATTATTAAGAAAATAGATAATGTTGAAATCAATAAATTCTCAGACTTATCGGGTTATCTAAAAACTAAAAGTCCAAACGACGAAGTTAAAGTAACACTTATAAGAAATGGTAATAAAGAAATTGTACCTGTTACACTTTTAAAACCTTCGCAAACCATAATACAGACTATTGGTATGGTAAAAAATGCTTCAAAAACAGATTTGAAAAAATTTGATATTGACTATGGTCTGAAAATTTATGAATTTGATGAACGCTATAAAGCTTACTGGAACAGAGAAGGCATTAAAGAAGGAAGCATCGTTACACGTATTAATGGCAAAAAATTATATTCGGTAGATGATGCGCAAAACGCTATAAAAACAAGAAGCCTAAATGAACCTCTACAGATTGAGGTTATAAATAGCCAAGGAGAAAAGGTGGTCTATAACTTTAGATAAAAGACTAAAACAAATAGATTAAAATTACCCTTCAAAGTACATTTCTTTGAAGGGTTTTTATTTTCGGCAAAAAGTGCTACGAAAACGTTTGAAATATGTATTTTTGCGCAAAATCAAAAACACTAAACCAATAAAAAATGGGTTCTAACGACACTTACGAAAAAGAGTTAGCGTTTCAAGCAGACCGTCGCAGAGCAACGGTTGAATTTATTAAAACAGTAAGCGACCTTTGGTACGATAATTCCATTGAGCTTGTTTTATTCAGAAATCAATTAATTGATAGAAAAGTGAGCGAAATTTTAAATCTGCATGAATATGCTGGTGAATTTGTTCAAAAACCAATTTCAATTTTTGATTCTGTAGAAATTGCTCAGGCAATCAAAACATTAAATTTACCTCCTGCTAAATTAGACATTGGTAAATTAACGTACGAGTACCACTTAGAAGATCAGAAGTACAATAATGCAACTGCTTTTGTTGCTGCTAAGTTAAATGAAGCTAACAACTCTAAAGAGTTAGAGCCAAAAGATGTTGTTCTTTATGGTTTTGGTAGAATTGGTAGATTGGTAGCACGTGAGCTTATGACACGTACTGGTAAAGGTAACCAACTACGTTTAAGAGCTATTGTAACTCGTGGAGAGATTAACGAAACTGTTTTAGAAAAACGTGCTTCTTTATTAAGAAACGATTCTGTACATGGAGATTTCTCTGGTATGGTTAGTGTTGATGTAAAAAATAGTGCACTTATAATTAATGGTACAACGGTAAATATTATTTCTGCCAATGCACCAGAAGATATAGACTACACAAAATACGGTATTAATAATGCTTTAGTTATTGATAATACAGGTGCTTTTAGAGATGATAAAGCTCTAGAAAGACACCTAAAATCTAAAGGCGTTGAGAAAGTTCTTTTAACAGCTCCCGGAAAAGGAGTACCAAATATTGTACATGGTGTTAATCACTTAGAACACAATCCAGACGAAGTAAAAATCTTCTCTGCGGCTTCTTGTACAACAAATGCAATAACACCAGTTTTAAAAGCTGTTGAAGATTCTTTTGGTGTAAAATCTGGTCATTTAGAGACAATTCATGCTTACACCAATGACCAAAATTTAGTAGATAACTTCCACAAAAAGTACAGACGTGGTAGAGCTGCTGGCCTTAACATGGTAATTACAGAAACAGGTGCTGGCAAAGCAGTAAGCAAAGCTTTACCATCATTAGAAGGTAAATTAACATCTAATGCTATTAGAGTTCCTGTACCAAATGGTTCTTTGGCTATTCTAAACCTAGAATTAGAAAAAGAAACTTCTGTGGAAAGTATGAATACCATTATGAAAAAATATGCTCTAGAAGGGGATTTAGTAGAGCAAATTAAGTACGAAATGAGCGACGAGCTAGTATCTAGCGACATCGTTGGTAGCTCTGCACCTTCTATCTACGATAGCAAAGCAACCATTGTAAGAGCAGACGGTAAAAATGCCATTTTATATATATGGTATGATAACGAATATGGTTACAGCCATCAAGTTATTAGACTTGCAAAATACATATCTAAGGTAAGACGTTATACTTACTATTAGGATCATTTGAAAAAGGGGAAAGTGAAAAAATCTTGTCGTAAGGCAAGATTTTTTTTGCTTTAAAAACATCCAAAGCAACACTAAGAGCGTATATCAAATGTTGAGTAAAAATGATGCTACATTTGTTTTATAATTTATTAAACCAAATGCATATAAAATCATTATCTTGGCACCTAGTTAATCGAAGTCAACCAAAATAATTACAATATGAAGTTTTTAGCTAAAGTCGCTGTAATTCTTATAGTTACCTTTAACCTACAAACCTTAATCGCACAAACTCAGCAAGATGATGCTGATGAACAATACTCATTAAGCAGTGGTAATATTGATAGTCAATTTGAGTATGTTTTTAGAAAATCTGGAAACTTTAAAGGCACCAATGGCCAACCTTACGAAGCCGTAAAACAAGCTTGGTTATTAAAACTAAAAGCCAACGTTTTAGATTCTCTTAAAACAACTTACAAAGATTTAGCTAATTCAGAAGCTACAGTTGCCAACCAAGTTAAAGAAATAGACGATCTTAAAGCAAAACTTGGTAACACACAGACCACCTTAAACGAAACCAACGAAGAAAAAAACAACATGGCATTGTTAGGTATGCAAACCAGCAAAACCAATTATAATGTCATTATGTGGACGATTATTGCTGCTCTTACTGCATTATTGTTGTTCTTTATATACAAGTTTAAAAACAGCAACTCATTAACCAAAGAAGCAAAACACAAACTTGAAGAAGTAGAAACAGAGTTTGAAGAACACAGACGCACTGCACTAGAACGTGAACAAAAAGTAAGACGTCAACTTCAAGATGAGATTAATAAGAATAAAGCTTAATAATTACCTTTTATAAATATTGAAAATCCGCAATTAGTATTGCGGATTTTTTTGTTGTTAAATGATTATTAAAGATTTAAGTTTACATAACTTAATTGACTACAAATGAAAACTGTTTTTACCCTTTTTTTATTTCTACTCTCATCAAATTCAATCAGTATTAAAACTGAAAAAATTTTTATTCAATCTGAAAGTCCAATAAACAATCGTTTATTAATTATTGAAGAAGACGAACATTCAGTTTATGCATATATAGTTAGAGAAGATCGAAGAAGCATCGAATTTGATGGCTTTTTGTGTTCTGTAACAAATCCATTTAACAACAATATAGACCTTGAAAAACATAAAGAATCTGGCTATCCACCTCCTTTAATAGAAAAATACGCTAATGAGCATAGCTATATTGAAAATCTTAAAGCTGAAGATATTAGTGTAAAATGGAGTGAAAATTTAGCAGAAATTTCAATCAAAGGAGTGAAATATTTAAAAATGGATTTAGCCAATAAAATAAGCTATTCAAAGAGTCTAAAAACAGATTGTCCTTATGGAAAACAATTAACTGAATAAATCAGGAAATAGAATAACTATTCTAAATCATCTAACTAAATTATTTTAATAAACCTACCTTTGCACATAATTTAGAAAGACCATGCGCATAGATATCATTACCGTTTTACCAGAACTTTTAAAAAGTCCGTTTGAAGCTTCAATACTTAAACGTGCCATAGAAGCAGATTTGGTTGAAGTTCATTTTCATAACCTTAGAGATTATACCACAGACAACTATAAATCTGTAGACGATTACCAATTTGGTGGTGGAGCTGGTATGGTAATGATGATAGAGCCCATAGATAAATGTATTTCTGGTTTGCAAGCAGAGCGCAACTACGACGAAATTATATACATGACACCAGATGGTGAGCGTCTTAACCAAAGTATAGCCAACCAAGTATCCTTAAAAGAAAACATCATCATACTTTGCGGTCATTATAAAGGTGTAGACCAACGCGTGCGCGATAAATTTATCACCAGAGAAATCTCAATTGGAGATTATGTATTGTCTGGTGGAGAATTGGGTGCAGCTGTACTGTGCGATGCAATTATTAGATTAATACCAGGTGTATTGGGCAATGAGACGTCTGCCCTAACCGATTCGTTTCAGGATAATTTATTAGCACCACCAATTTATACAAGACCAAGAGATTACAATGGTATGAAGGTGCCAGAAGTTTTGTTTAGCGGTAACTTTGGTGAAATAGAAAAATGGCGAGAAGAACAAGCCTACCAACGCACTAAAGAAAGACGACCAGATCTTTTGAATGAAGAATGAAGAATGATCAATGGCTAATGGCTAATGGCTAAAGGCTAATGGCTAAAGGCTAAAGGCTAAAGGCTAAAGGCTAAAGGCTAAAGGCTAAAGGCTAAAGGCTAAAGGCTAAAGGCTAAATTATTAAAGCCAAATCTCAAACAAAAAACTTTTCACTTTCTACTTTCTACTTTTAACTTTTTAATTATCTTTGCACCCACTTTTAGGTTAACCTCTGGCGAAAACCGTGAATGTTAATTTGAAACAACCATTATAAAAGAGAAAACATGGATTCTTTAGTAAAATTTGTACAAGACGAATTTGTAACCAAAAAAGATTTACCAGAATTTAGCGCTGGTGATACTATTACAGTATACTACGAAATTAAAGAAGGTAGTAAAACACGTACTCAGTTCTTTAAAGGTGTTGTATTACAACGTAAAGGAAGTGGAGCTTCAGAAACATTTACAATCCGTAAAATGTCTGGTACTATTGGTGTAGAGCGTATCTTCCCAATTAACTTACCTGCTTTACAAAAAATTGAAGTGAACAAGCGTGGTAAAGTACGTAGAGCACGTATATTCTACTTTAGAGGTCTTACTGGTAAAAAAGCAAGAATTAAAGAAGTTAGAAGATAATCTAACACACATAACAATAAAAAAGCCTTCAGTTTTGAAGGCTTTTTTAGTTATTAACTTTTGTTAATAACTGTGGTTTATAAATTGTGAATATCAAATTGTTAAATTTTTACACTTTTACTAACAAAAAGTGTAACTTAGCTAAACAATCAACAACAAACAGTGTTTGGTTTTAAATTAAATTTTAAATTTATGTTAATTGATTAAAGAAACGTTCTTTAAAATTAATGAGATTGTTTTTTGAGGTTAATGAACCGCTTGTGTAGGCAAGTGATGGATAGTTAACCATGAAACTTAAGTTTTATAGTATGCTTGCAGACTATAAAGTGAAAGTGGAAAGCTTTGAAAAAATAGCAGAATCGAAAGTGAATGTGAAAAAGATGAGCAATGTTTTTGGACATGTAGGACACGCAAGTGAATAACAAAGAAGAAAACATCAAGAAAAACAAATCTTGAGAAACAAAGTAGTACCAGGTCAATACATTTTGAAAGGTATGAAACGTTTCACTTGAAATAGGAACTCTTGAACCGAAAAAGATGATGATGATAATCATACAGCTGAGTTAGTGAGAGCTAAATAGGTCATGTTAGTACTGTTTCAAAAAGAAGCCATGTCAGCACAGTTTTACTGTAGTGATATGGCTTTTTGCTTTTCTACTCATTTTTATTACCTATTTTAGTTAAATGAAATTCTTACCAATAACCATATTTCTCTTTTTGAGTTTTTGTAGCTTTGCTCAGATTGATACTTTAAAGATTCTACACAAAAACATATGGACACCAAAAAAGCATATTTATACAAATTGGCTAGAAAGAGATACTATCAACCTTAAATCTCTTAAGTATTATCAAAAAATTAAAGACTCTCTATTTAAGAAAGAAGATTTAAGCAATGAAGATCTTAGTACTTTATTAGAATTTGTTAGGTTTGAAGACGAAAAAATTCAATTTGACTCTATAAACAATCTAAGACATACTCTATATATAACTTGTCCCGTTGGTGCTACTATGTATAATTTAAAAAGTTTAAAATATAAAAATGGTCTAGTTGATCTCAATTACTCTGTTAGAAATTGGGGAAAGAATGAGAAAACAAAACATTTTTCTTTTAATTATAAAATTATAATATGGAATGATGATGAGATTCTTTTATGCAAAATTAAAAAATGAACATGCAACTCATAGACGATCAAAATTTTAAAAACAAAGACTACACCTCCAACCCACTTCCAAAAGCTGAGTATAGTTACTGCACTTTTACCAACTGTAATTTTGAAAATTCTGATATTTCAAATATCAACTTTTTAGAATGTGAATTTACGGATTGTAACTTCAGCAATGTCAACACTAAGCATACAACGCTCAACGATGTAAGCTTCAGTTCTTGCAAACTTGTTGGTATTAATTTTAAAGATTGTAACGAGTTTTTACTATCATTCAGCTTTAGTAATTGCAATTTAAACCTATGCTCTTTTGCAGATGTAACTATTAATAAAACTCATTTTAAAGATTGTAAAATGCATCAGATAGATTTTACACGTACTGAAGCAAAAGAATCGTCATTTATTCAGTGCGATTTATTCAACGCAATTTTTAATAACACTAATCTCGAAAAATCTGATTTTTCATCAGCTTATAATTTCAACATTGACCCTTCAGAAAATAATCTTAAAAATGCGTTATTTTCTAAAAACAATCTAGAAGGGCTCTTAAATACTTTCAAAATAAAGATTAAATAAAATTTTATTCTTTTTGAGCACATTACACTAGAAATCCTTAAAATTCTACCTCAATTACTAGCAATCTCGCAATCGCTAAACTGTATCTATTTTGTATATTTGCACAGCTTAAAATAAGCTTAAGCATATTCACTTTATATCTAACAACCTATGACCAAAACAGCAAAGATTGTTTATACAAAAACAGACGAAGCGCCAGCTTTAGCAACACGTTCTTTTTTACCAATTGTTCAATCGTTTACCAAATCTTCAGGTATAACTATTGAAACCAAAGATATCTCTTTAGCAGCTAGAGTTTTAGCTGTATTTCCAGATTATTTAACCGAAGAACAAAAAGTAGCAGATACACTTACTGAGCTAGGCGAATTAGCAAAAAAGCCAGAGGCAAACATTATTAAATTACCAAATATAAGTGCTTCTATTCCTCAGTTAGAGGCTACAATAGAAGAACTTCAAGCAAAAGGATATAAACTTCCAGACTATCCAGACGAGCCAAAAAATGATATTGAAAAAGATGTTAAGGCACGTTACGACAAAGTAAAAGGTAGTGCTGTAAACCCAGTGTTAAGAGAAGGTAATTCAGATAGACGTGCACCAAAAGCTGTTAAGAATTATGCTAAGAAAAACCCACATAGTATGGGAGCTTGGTCGTCTGATTCTAAAACACATGTAGCAACAATGAGTGAAGGAGATTTTGCTCATAATGAAAAATCATATACTACACCTGCTGCTACTACAGTAAAAATAGTACACACAGATACTAACGGTAATACCACTGTTTTAAAAGATAATTTAGCATTACAAGCCGAAGAAATTATTGACGCTACAGTAATGAGTAAAAAAGCACTTTTAAGCTTCTTAGAAAGAGAAATTAAAGATGCTAAAGCTCAAGACATATTAATGTCATTACACATGAAAGCGACTATGATGAAGGTTTCTGATCCTATCATTTTTGGACATGCTGTAAGAACATATTTTAAACCTGTTTTTGAAAAACATGCTGATACTTTTAAAGAAATTGGTGTTGATGTAAATAATGGTTTTGGAAATTTAATTGATAATCTTGAAGAATTACCAGAAGCTAAACGCAAAGAAATTGAAGCCGATATTGAAACAGCTTTTAATGACGGACCAGACTTAGCAATGGTAAATTCTGATAAAGGAATTACAAACTTACACGTACCAAGTGATGTTATCATTGATGCTTCTATGCCAGCAATGATCCGTACATCAGGACAAATGTGGAACAAAGAAGGAAAACAACAAGATACTAAAGCTATTATTCCAGATAGTAGCTATGCTGGTGTTTATACAGCAACAATAGATTTCTGTAAAAAACATGGAGCTTTTGATCCTACTACAATGGGTACAGTTCCTAATGTTGGACTTATGGCTCAAAAAGCTGAAGAATATGGTTCTCATGATAAGACTTTCGAAATAGCATCTAACGGAAAAGTTGAAGTTATTGACGCCAACGAAACTGTTTTAACAAGTCATAATGTTGAGGCAGGAGATATCTGGAGAATGTGCCAGGTTAAAGATGCGCCTGTTCAAGACTGGATTAAACTGGCAGTGACACGTGCTAAAGCCTCTCAAACACCTGCTGTTTTCTGGTTAAATGAAAAAAGAGCACATGATGCTGAATTAATTAAAAAAGTAAATAAATATCTTCCTAATCACAATACTGAAGGTCTAGACATTAGAATTCTTGCGCCTATTGAAGCTACTAACTTTACGTTAGAACGTATCAAAGAAGGTAAGGACACCATCTCAGTAACCGGAAATGTTTTAAGAGATTACCTTACAGATTTATTCCCAATTTTAGAATTAGGAACTAGTGCAAAAATGCTATCTATTGTACCTCTAATGAATGGTGGAGGTTTATTTGAAACTGGCGCTGGTGGATCTGCACCAAAGCACGTACAACAGTTTGTAGAAGAAAATCACTTAAGATGGGATTCTCTTGGAGAGTTTTTAGCACTAGCTGTTTCTTTAGATCATTTTGCTGAAGTTAATAATAATTCCAAAGCAAGAGTTTTAGGTGAAACCTTAGATGAAGCTACCGAGAAACTTTTAGAAAATAAAAAAGGACCTTCTCGTAAAGTAAACGAACTAGATAACAGAGGCAGTCACTTCTATTTAGCTTTATATTGGGCAGAAGCTTTAGCCAATCAAGATATAGACACTGAATTGAAAGACGAGTTTACTACAATTTATAATGCACTTTCTTCTAAAGAAGAACAGATTGTAACTGAGCTTATAGATTGTCAAGGAAGCTCTGTAGAAATTGAAGGATACTATTTCCCCAACGAAACATTAACAAGTAGTGCAATGCGACCAAGCGAAACACTCAATTCCATATTAAATTAAGTTAAACTAAAAAAAAGCTTCATTTTTCAATGAAGCTTTTTTTTTAAATTTAATTGTAACTTTCACATGAAAATTAATAACTGATGTCATTTACTAAAACAACAGAACAAGATTCATTATACGACAATTTAGAAAAAATGTCTGTAAAAGATATTATTTCTAATATTAATAAAGAAGATAAAACTGTACCATTAGCTGTAGAAAAAGCATTACCTCAAATAGAGTCTCTTATTAATCAAGTAACCGACAAATTAAGTAATGGTGGTCGTTTATTTTATATTGGCGCAGGTACAAGTGGTAGACTAGGAATACTAGATGCTTCAGAGTGTCCTCCTACTTTTGGAGTATCTCACGACATAGTTATTGGTTTAATTGCAGGCGGTGATACAGCTATTAGAAAAGCAGTAGAAAATGCTGAAGATTCTATCACTCAAGGTTGGGAAGACCTAAAAACATTTAATATATCTAAAAAAGATATTGTAATAGGAATCGCAGCATCAGGAACTACACCTTATGTTGTTAGCACTTTAAAGATGTGTAATAATAAAAATATTACTACAGGTTGCATCACATGTAATAAAAATAGTCCTTTAAGTACAGAAGCTCTGTTTCCCGTTGAAGTTGTAGTTGGTCCAGAATTTCTAACAGGTAGTTCAAGAATGAAAGCAGGAACTGCTCAAAAATTAGTTCTAAATATGATTACAACAACTTCTATGATACAATTAGGAAAGGTAAAAGGTAATAAGATGGTAGACATGCAATTAAGTAATGATAAATTAGTAGAAAGAGGTGTGAAAATGATTATGAAAGAATTAAAAATTTCGTTTGAAGAAGCTACAAAATTACTTAATAAACATAAAAGTGTAAGAAAAAGTATTGACAATGCAAGAACAAAATAGAACAGATAAAAACATACTAAAAAAAGGACTGAAAAAATTAGCAATATGTCTAATACTAATGTTTCTCGGCCCTACTCTTCTTCATCTAACTCTTAATAATGATGATAAACCATTATACATTCCTCTTTTAATAACATCAATAATAATATGCATTTCTGCAGTTATAATCTTATTTCTAGGACTCACTACAATTATGGATAGCATGTTTAAGAGAAAAAAGTAGTTTTTCCGGTACCAGCTTTACCAGTAAGGAAAATATTTCTATTGGTAATTTCAACAAATTTATGAGC
>NZ_JARSBN010000012.1 GCF_029624125.1 Winogradskyella marincola
GGTTAAGAACTGACGTTAGCAATTCCGAGTGGATTCGGACGTAGTCGAATCCGCCGTAATTGCGGTTATACATTGTTATATAGTATTATCTCTCATTTTTATCAAATTGCTTTTAAACCCTTTATTTATAAGGGTTTATTGTTTTTGTGTAATGCATAATAATGCAATAAAATGCTACTAAATGTTAGGTTTGTTATACCTATTGTTGTACCTTAGTAATACGTTGCACCCAATTGCACAGCCTAAAAACCAGAGTTTTATGTCTTCAATTAAAGTAGTTTTAAGAAAAAACAAGATAGATAAAGCAGGACTTGCACCGCTTTATTTACGAGTAATCAAAAACAGAAAAACTAAATTCATTTCATTAAGTGTAAAATTACAACCGAATGAATGGGATGAAGATAAACAAAAAGTCAAGAAGAATCATAAATCTTCAACAAGGTTAAACGCATACATTTCAAGAAAGATAGCAGATGCAGAAGGGGAAGTTGCTGACCTTGAAAGAAGAAATCAATCTACATCAGCAAGAAGAATAAAAGAAGCCATTAAGGGTAAACCCTTAATTAACTTTTTTGAGTTTGCTTATGATAGGTGCGAGAAGTTAAAAAATACAGTTGCGTTATCCACTTACAGAAGTTACAAAAGCAACATCGAAAAATTTGAAAGGTTTATAGGGCATCGTGAGTTAATGTTTGATGATATTACAGCAACTACCTTAAAAAACTATGCTTCACATTGTAGCTCAACTTGGAATAATAATAACACAACTATAAACTATGCGTTTAGAATCCTAAATTTAATGTTTAGAGAGGCTAAAAGCGAAGATTTAATATCTAATGAGCTTGCACCCTTTACAAAGTTTAAAGTAAAGAAAAACAAGACTACAAAGCGTTATTTAAACGAAGAACAGTTTGAAGCCTTTATCAATTTAGAAGTTCCACAACAGCATAAAGCACAGGTTATTAAAGATATGTTTATCTTTTCTGTTTTTTCTGGAGGGTTACGTTTTGGCGATGTTATCGAATTACAATGGAAGCATTACGATAGCAAAAATCACAGAATCACAAAAACGATAAGAAAAACCAAAAGACAGCACAGCATTAAAATAGGTCAAAAAGCAGTTGATATTTTAGAGAAATACAAAATTAAAAACCAAAAGCAAAATGATATAATTTTTCCATTTGCTAAAGTTGACGATTTATATTTTAAAGATAGAGAACATAGAAGTTTAATAACCAATAGAGCAATTTCATTGAGTAATATGTATTTGAGTAGAATAGGAAAAGAACTAGAGCTACCCTTTAATTTATCCTTTCATATTAGCCGACATACATTTGCTACAAGGGCTTTAAACAATGGTATGCGTATAGAACACGTTTCTAAACTTATGGACCATTCAGATATTGGTATAACGCAAGTATATGCAAAAATAATAGGTAGTGAATTAGATAACGCAGTAGATAAATATATTAATTAGTATGAATAGAAATCCTCATTTTTTAGTTACAGGAATGCAAAAATATGATGTTTGTGGTTCCGAAATGATTTACCTTAAAGGTTCTGCATATGAAAAGCCTTTTCCTATTCAATATTTCCCAAATCCAGAACATAACCTTGATAATTGTGAAGGCTGTAAAAACACACATCAAAAAATACTAAAAGAAGTAGGAGATTATTTTAAAAACTTTCCAAACTGTTGTGAAAGACATAAGAATTTAAAAAAGCACAGTTTGTTTAAAAGTGATGACTTTAAAGACATAGCTAGAATGGTTGCCGATAAAGTTATCTACACACATCATCATATATTAAATAATTTAGATCAAGATAATTGGGAGGAAGAAATATATAATTATTTAGAATATGCTGTTACAAGTTTCGGTCAAACACCAGAAAATTGCGGAGAACCACCAGCACTAAGTTGGTTTATGGATTACACCAAAAGAATGCAACTTAACCATAAGTTAGTTGGTAAAGATGCACAGTATAAACCTAGACAAGAAAAAGTTATAGATATAATCACAAATTTTTTTAAACCTAAAGGAAAAAGAAAGAAAGATTTCAACTTATTGTTGAGTACTTATGACAGATGGTACAAGTTTTTTCCTTTTGAAATAGCAATGTTTAGTAATCTCAAAAAACACTTTTCAAGAACACTTCCTGTTCTAGCAGAAAAACCTAAAACAAACCCTTACTTAGGTACAGCAAAAGTAGAGTTATTGACTCAAGCACAATTATTAAAAAACTTATCTAACATAACAAACCATATTTTACTAAGTATTGATACAACGCAATTATTAGAAAATGAATATATCACAGATAGTAAAAAATATGCTTTTGATTTAAAAAAGAAAGCGCACTCACTAAATCAAAAAACATTATTAGAAAAACCTACTAAAAACGAGAAAGAATATATCAAAACAATAAAAGCTTGGTTAAACAATGAAAAAAGTTTTATCAATGAAATTAAAGATGATATAAAGGCTTTACCTGTAAAAAAGGAAGATGTTAAGCAAGATTTTTATACGATTATTAAAGACAAAGCAGTTCAAGAGTACGTGTTACAATTATTAAATGATTTAAGCATAACTGTAGAAGGAAAATCTGTTTTAACACCTAGAAAAAAAGGAGCACTTCGCGGAGTAGTAGAGGCGTTAAAACAAAAAAGAATTATTCCTAATATAGGCTTAGCAACACTTTGTAATGTAATAGCCGAAAAAATAAATCTCGAATTAAAATCAGAATTAGATGCTTCAAATATATCAGAAGATTATTTAAATGATGCTTTAGATTATATAAAAAGGAATCCTTTGCACTAAATTTTATTGATTATAAGGGTTTTATAAGGGTGTGCTTTTAGCACCCTATCAATAATGACTTCTTGCGGTATTATTAATTATAAAAAGCATACCGTATGCAAGCAATCATTTTAAGTACGCAACAGTACACAGACTTAGTAAACCGTTTAGACGAGCTAAACAAAAAACTAGAAGAGAAACAGAAAAATCCTAAAGACACTTTTCTAGACAATCAAGAATTTCTTCAGCTAATGAATATTAGCAAACGTACCGCTCAAACTTGGAGGGATGAAGGTGTAATTTCTTTTTCACAAATAGGTTCTAAAATCTATTATCGTATGAGTGACGTGCAAAAGTTATTAGACAATAACTACCGTAAAGCATTCACTACCAAAAGAAATAATTACTAACCTAAAACTTTATAGAGATGACAGCAGCTGTATCAGTCTTTAGAGACTTTGTATATAAGGTTTCAGACAAGCCTTTAGTAGAAGTGCTTAATGATATTAAAACAGGTACTTATAAAACCGAAATCGACAAAATAAGACACTTAATGTCTTTAGATAAAGAAGAGGAAGCCGAAACCCTAAAAAAACAATTATTAGGTTTTACTGCATCTGGAGTATTCAATAATTATAGAAGTAGTGAAAACCTTGAAGTTTACACGCAATACATAATTCTAGATATTGATAAACTATCAGAATCAGAACTTAACCGAATCATTCCTATTATAAATGTAGCACCTTATACCTATGCGTGTTTTGTTAGTACGAGAGGTAAAGGTGTAAAATTTATTGTGCGTGTAAATTCAGATGTAGAACAACATAAAACAGTTTACAATCAAGTCGTAGATTATTACGAACAAGCATTAAATACAGTAGTAGATACTTCAGGTAGCGACTATGTAAGATTGTGTTTTATGTCTTACGACGAAAATTGCTATATCAATACAGAAGCAACAATTTTTGAAATCCAAGAAGAAGAAAAACAAACAACAACAGTAAGTGATGTTAATGCTAATAGTTATCAACAATTATCTATTGTAGAAATACTAAATAAATGCGAAGCCTTTACCAATCAAAAAGGAGAGTATCACGAAGGAAACAGAAATAATTACATATATCTATTTTCAGCAAACGCTTGTAGGTTTGGAGTTATAGAAGAAGATACTTACCAATACTGTATTGCAAATTTCGATTTATCAGAAAGAGAAATTAAAACAACAGTTAGAAGTGCTTATAAGAGCAACAATGCAGACTTTGCAAAGTTTGCAAAATTTGCAAACGCTACAGTTTCAGAAGAGGTGCAAGTTCAAGAAAGCCAAAACTTAGAAAGTTTATCACTTTTAACAACTACACCTATTATTCCAGAAGACGTATACAATTCATTACCAATAATATTTCAAAAAGGATTAGAAGTGCTAAAAACCCAACGCGAAAAAGATGTATTTCTTACAGGAGCATTAAGCATTCTATCGGGATGCTTACCTAATGTTTTAGGTTTGTATGGAGGTAAAGAAGTTTATCCCAATTTATTTTCATTTCTATTAGCACCAGCAGCTTCAGGAAAAGGAGCGTTAACATACGCTAAAATGTTAGCTGATAAATACCATCAAGCAGTAATTCAAAATTCTAAAGATGAAGAAGCGGACTATAAAAAAGAATTAGAAGCGCAAAAGCAAGCTAAAAAATATCTTAAAAAAGGAGAAGAAGCACCAGAGGAGCCAACACAACCGCCTTTTAAAGTAGTTTATATTCCTGCAAATACAAGTAATGCGAAAATGATAAAGCATATAGAAGATAACGAGGGATTTGGTATTATATGCGAAACCGAAGCAGATACTTTAGGGCAAACCTTTAAAAACGATTGGGGTTCATACTCAGACTTATTACGAAAGGCTTACCATCACGAAAAAATATCCATTTCTAGAAAAACCAATAACGAGTATTTCGAAATCGATAACCCAAGATTGTCTGTAGTGCTTTCCGGTACACCTAATCAAATATTAAACATCATACAATCGGCAGAAGATGGTTTGTTTAGCAGGTTTATGTTCTATGTGTTTGCATCCAATCCAGAGTGGTTAGACCCATCACCTAAATCCAATCCAGTTAATTTAACCGAACATTTTAAATACCTTTCAGATGAAGTCTACCGTATGGTAAGATATTTAGATAATACCGTTACTAATATTCATTTGTCAGAAAAACAATGGCAAAAATTCAATCCGTTGTTTGATGAGTATTTGTTTAGAATCTACAATTTAGTAAGTAAAGATGCTACAAGTGTAGTAAAGCGTTTAGGGTTAATGGTATTTCGTTTTTGTATGATATTTACAGCCATTAGAAAATACGAATGCCAATTAAAAGACACCGATTTAGAATGTACCGACCAAGATTTTGAAAATGCACTAAAATTAGCCGATGTCTATTTACAACACAGTATTTTAGTATTTAAAAACTTACCAAATAATGCAACAAATATGCAGTTTAAACCCACTTCATCAAAAGCTAATTTTTTTAAAGAATTGCCGCAAGAGTTTAGCAGAAAACAAGCAGTAACCATTGGTAATAAAATAAAAATTAAAGAGCGTACGGTAGATAACTATTTAGCAAAACTAGAACAAGCGGGTTACTTAGTAAAACCTAAAGCGGGTTATTATCAAAAAATAAAGAGTTTGTAAGGTTTGCAGTGTTTGCAAACTTTGCAAGCTTTTATAGTTTTAGTTGTTTGAAATATTTATATTTTTATGGTTTTTATAATACCAACTATTGAATGTCGACAAAATTTTTTACTAATAAATCAAACAACAGCTTATTAAAAAAGTTCGAAGGAGTTTTTAAGAACTTGCCAAATATACATAATTTTGATGCTTTAGTTGGATATTTTAGAGCTACAGGCTATTTTAAACTAAGGCCATATTTAGAAAATATACCCGAAATACGCATTTTAGTTGGGATTAATGTTGATGTTATTTTAGAGAAGTATCACTCACTAGGTCAACAACATATTATAGATCCACAAGAAACAAAGGATGAGTTTTTAAATAAACTAAAAGAAGACATTCAAGGAGCTGATTATTCTAAAGAAATTGAAGATGGTATCATTCAGTTTATAAAAGATATTGTAAATAAAAAAATTACAATAAAAGCACATCCTGAAAAAAACTTACACGCCAAAATCTATATTTTTAAACCTAAAGATTTTAATGAGTATTCCACAGGTAGTGTAATAACAGGTTCTTCAAATCTTACAGAATCTGGTTTAGGTTCTCGAGAAAAATCAAATTATGAATTTAATGTTGAGTTAAGAGATTATGATGATATACGTTTTGCGTCTGAAGAGTTTGAATTATTATGGAGTGAATCAGTAGATATTCTACCTGTAGATATTTCAGGTTTAAAAGATGAAACTTTTTTAAATGACAACTTCACACCTTTTGAGTTATACATTAAATTATTAATAGAGTATTTCGGAAAGCGAATTGAGTATGACCCAACAAATATAGATTTATTACTTCCTGATAAATATATGAAGTTAACATATCAATCAGAAGCAGCTATTGAAGGTTATGAAAAATTAATGAAATACAATGGTTTCTTTTTGGCTGATGTAGTAGGATTAGGTAAAACTGTAATTGGTTCAATCATAGCTAAAAAGTTTGTATTTGAAAATGGGTATCACTCTAAAATATTGATAGTTTATCCACCAGCATTAGAAGATAACTGGAAGACAACAATTAAAGATTTCCATATAGATAACAATACCTATTTTGTATCTACAGGAAGTTTACATAAGGTATTAGATGGTACTAATAGAAATTATCCAAACCCTAATGAATATGATTTAATTGTAATTGATGAAGCTCATAAATTTAGAAACGACACTTCTAATATGTATGAGAAGTTACAAACAATTACAAAAACAGATAGGAGAATACCAGGCTCTAACGGAGATACTCGTAAAAAAGTAATGTTGCTTTCGGCAACACCTTTAAACAATCATCCTGCTGATATTGAGAATCAAATCTATTTATTTCAAGATAAAAGAAATGCAAATCTTCCAAGTGTAAAAGATTTACAATCATTCTTTACACCATTAAAAGAGGAATATGACGAACTAAAAAAAGATGATATCCTTGATATAGATAAGGTTAAAGCAATATTCGATAAAATTAGAGATAAAGTCATTGAGCCTTTAGTAATAAGGAGAAGTCGTACTGATATTGAAAACAATGAAGACTTTAAAAGAGATATTAAAGAGCAAGGTATAGTATTTCCTAAAATTAACCCACCAAATGAAGTAAGGTATGAGTTTGATAGTGTATTGAGCGAATTATTTGATAGAACTATTACTTTAATAACATCTAAAGATGAAAATTTAAATGAAATTGATGGACTTGGTTTTTATAGGTATAGAGCAATTGAGTTTTTAATTAATGAAGAAGATAGAAAAAAATACGGTAACGTAGAGTCTATATCTGATAGGTTGGCTGCAATAATGAAAACCTTATTAGTAAAACGTTTAGAGAGTAGTTTCTATGCTTTCAAAATGTCTTTATCACGTTTACTTAAAAACACTAATCATATGATTAAGATGTTTGAAGATGGCAAAGTACATATTGCGCCAGATGTAGATGTAAACAAATATCTTAACGAAGGGAAAGAAGAGGAGTTAGAAAAGAAAATGAATGAGAAAGGCGGAAACAATGAAACCTATTCTGATGAAGATTTTAGAGAAGACTTTATTGAGTTATTAAAAGAGGATGAGAAGAAAATTAAACAATTAGTTGAAGACTGGAAAAAAATCGATTATGACCCTAAATTAGATAAGTTTATAAATGATTTAAAATCTAAATTCCTAAATAAGAAAAACAATCATTCGGGTAAATTAGTAGTATTCTCTGAATCTAAAGAGACTATAGAATATATTAGTAATACCTTACAAGATATAGGTATAAGTAAAATATTAACTATTAGTGCAGACAACCGTAAAGATAAATTCCCAATTATTTTAGAGAATTTTGACGCTAATCAAGAAAAGGCAGATTGGAAAAACGATTATAACATCATATTTACAACTGAAGTATTAGCAGAAGGTATTAACCTGCACCGTTCTAATGTTATTGTTAATTATGATGTACCTTGGAATTCTACGCGTTTAATGCAACGTATTGGTCGTGTAAATCGTATAGGTACAGAAGCTGATGAAATTCACGTTTTCAATTTTTATCCATCAGATAAATCAGATAATCAAATTAAATTAACCAATACTGCAATTAAAAAGCTACAGGCGTTTCACTCTGCTTTTGGAGAGGATAGTCAAATTTATTCACAATTAGAAGAAGTTGGTGAAGCTGGTTTATATGGTTCTAAATTAAAAGAAGAGGTTAATGAAACCTTATTGTTTTTACAAGAATTAAGAGACTTTAAAAAGAACAACATTAACAAGTTCAACCAAATCAAAAACATTCCTAAAAAGTCACGTATAGCGCGTAAAACAAATAATATAGATTCATTTATAAATGTAGATAACGCATCCATCACCTATATAAAAAGTGAAGGGCATCCTGGTGTATTTTATAAAACAGATGAAAACAATGTAGTACACGAATTAACCTTTGTAAATGCTGCAAAAATATTTAAGGCAAAAACTAAAGAGAAAGCTGTGAAATTACCAGAGTATCATCATAAACAAGTATCAAAAGCCTTAACCCACTTCAAAACGGTTGCTAAAAACATTGAGACTAAAAATGTAACAAAAGCGCAATTATCAGCTACAGAAAAGAAAGCAATAACACAGTTAGAATTTTTTATTGGTGTTGCAGAAAATGAGTTTATAAAGAACCAATTACAAAGGGCATTAGATGAAATCTATAAAGGTTCTCATAGACAGTTACCTAATAAATTAAACAAGTTTTTTAAATCAAATACAGAGAATGACCCTCAAAAAGTGGTTGAAAAGGTTTTTAATGATGTTTTAAAAAATATGAACTTTAGTGATAATGCAAGAATAAAACAACAAAGAGCATCACTATTCAGTAAACCTCAAATTGTAATATCAGAATCTTATATCGAAACTAAATAATGGAAAATATATTATCGCAAATATTCACTTCTGATTATAATCGAACTTCATTCGAGGATAATGTGCTAAAACCTATTTTTCTAAATTCGGTTAAAGATTTTGTTTTATATGATGAAGACGGTGAACAGGAAGTTGAATTAACAGATACAGATAAGCGTACCGCAAAAAAAGTAGTTAAATATGGTGAGTTTAAAACACACGACAATCGTAAAATAGAACTTTATGAAGTAACTGTTGAAGATTTTAGACAAGTAAAGATTGCACGTGTAGGTTTAGGAGCATTGGTTAAGAAATTAATTATTGGTAATAATGCAGTTTTTGCAACTTTTAAATATGAAAATGTAATAGATAAAAGATGGCGTTTTTCATTTATAGCATACGATAGTTTTTTTGAAGATGGTCAAGTACAAACCAAGGAAACAAACCCAAAACGTTACACCTATGTTTTTGGAGATGAAGACGAAACATATCGTACAGCAATAGACCGTTTCAAAGAATTAGATAGTAAGTTTCAAATAAAGGTAAAAGATATACAAGAGGCATTTGCTGTTGAGGCAATGTCTAAAGAGTTTTTTGATGAGTATAGAGAAACACATTATGCAAAATTTGTAAAATTTTTAACTGGAGAAGAGTTTCAAAAGAAAGGTGGTAAATTTCAATTAGTAGAAGTACAAAATCCATCACCTTTTTTAGCATCTGTTTTTAATGGTGATAAAAAGGAAGCCAGAGACTTCTGTAAAAAATTATTAGGTCAAATAGTATTCTTGTATTTCATTCAGAAAAAGGGTTGGTTAGGTGCAACAAACACCAATTATAAAGAAGGAAACGGAGATAAAAATTTCATTCAAAACTTCTACAAACAAGCAGGTGAAAATGATAATTTTTATCCGCTTTGGCTATCTAAACTATTCTATGATACACTAAACCTTAAAAGAACTAACGATGATTTTACAATGCCCGATGGTAAGGTGGTTAAAATCCCTTATTTAAATGGTGGTTTGTTTGAAAAAGAATCTGAAAAGTTTGACCATTTAGTATTTCCAAGTGAATTATTTACAGACTTATTTGAGTTTTTTAATCGTTTCAATTTTACTATTTACGAAAACAGTCCAGAGGAACATACTATTGCAGTTGACCCAGAAATGTTAGGTCATATTTTTGAAAACCTACTGGAAGATAATAAAGACAAAGGTGCTTTTTATACACCTAAGGAAATTGTGCAATATATGACACAAGAATCCTTAATAGAGTATCTAGTAACACATCTTGGAGAAAATGCTAAAAATGGTGTTAGTCAATTTGTAAAACAAAAAGACAAAGAAGCCTTAACAGACACACAATTAAATGAAATAAATAACCTTTTAGATAAAGTAAAAATATGCGACCCAGCCATTGGTTCTGGAGCATTCCCAATGGGATTACTGCACGAAATATTTGCTTTAAAAGAGCGTATTGCTTTCGATTTAGGTTTTAAAGTATGGAGTCCTGCCACAGTTAAAGAAAATATCATTCAAAATTCTATTTATGGAGTAGATATAGAAAAAGGAGCAGTAGATATTGCACAATTACGCTTTTGGTTAAGCCTTATAGTTGACGAGGAAGAGCCAAAACCATTACCTAATTTGGTTTATAAAATAGTTGTAGGTGATTCATTAGTTAATAAATTTGGTGATGAAATTATTGAAATTGATTGGGAAGTAGAAGAAGGGACACAAAGTAATTTATTTGGAAATCCACACCAAGAAAAAATACAAGACCTATTAAAACAAATTTCCGTAAAACAAAAAGAATACTTCAAAGCTAACAATAAAAATAAACCAAGGTTAGCTAAAGAAATTCGATTGTTAAAACTAAATATTTTAAGCGAGCAGTTAGAGTTAATGATTAGCTCAAATCCATTTCATAAACAGGATGGTAAAAAACTAACAAAAGCGCAAAAAGATAGAATTAATGAAATAGAAAGTTGGAAAAAAACTTTGTTAGAAGTTAATTCATTAAAAAATAATGATGAACCTTTTAAGCATTTCGATTGGCGTTTAGACTTTCCAGAAATACTAAATCCATTAGTAAATGGTAATACAGGTTTTGATATAGTCATTGGTAATCCGCCTTATGGTGTTTCTGTCAAAGGTAATTACAGAAACTCGATATTAAAATCTTTAGGAAAAGTTCCAGATTATGAAATATATTATTATTTCACAGAAAAAGCGCACGAATTAGTTAAAGACAATGGTATTCTATCTTATATAATACCAAACACTTTTCTGTTTAACACATTTGCAGCTTCTTATCGTTTAGAATTATTTGAAAAATGGGAATTAACTGAAATTTTAGATTGTACTAAATTCAATATTTTTCAAACGGCTACAGTGAGAAACACGATTAACACTTGGAAAAAAGGGAGAAATCAGTTTGTTGGATATAGAAAAACCAAAAATCAAGAAAGTTTCAAAGAATTGGTTCAGAAAGAAAGGACTGTTTTAACAGTAGATGACTTGGCTGAAATGAATCAAAATTGGGGTTTGGCATTTATGCTTGATGCCACAATAATAGAAATTATTGCAGATATTAAAAATGATTCCATTCCTTTAAGCGAAATATTTCCTGAAATAAGTCAAGGTTTAATTGCTTACGATAAGTATCGCGGTCAATCAGAAGACATCATAAAGAATAGGGCTTATCATTTTAAGTCGTTTGATAAACCGGATTTAAAAAAGTGGTTATGGGGAGCAGATATAACAAAATTTAAAGTAGAGTGGAATGGTGAAGAATATATTGATTATTGTGATGGAATCGCAAATCCTCGAGACCCAAAATATTTTATTGGAGAACGTTTATTAATCAGAGAAATTACAAACCCTTCAATTTTTGCAGGAATTACAAGTGATGAGTTATATAATGACCCAGCCCTGATAATAGTGAAGTCTAATGAAACGGATAGCGTTAAATGGCTTGCGACAATATTAAACTCTAAACTCGCATCTTTTTACCATTTTAACTATTCCCCTAAAGCGACTAAAGGTGCTTTTCCTAAAATATTAGTTAAGGATATAAAGGATTTTCCAATTAAGAAACCTGACAATATTAATCTCTTTGAAAACTTGACTAACATTGTTATATACATTTTAAGCTCAAAATTTGACAAATTAAATAAAAGTGTAAAAGGTAAAGTAATAGCAAAACAATTTGAAGACATAATTGACGGTTGTGTTTTTGAACTCTACTTTAAAGAGCATATGCAATATAACGATATTGCAATTACACAATTAGTTGAGAAAGAAATTAATAATGTTTTTGGTTATAGTACTTTTGATAGTTTAGATGATGATAAAAAAGGGAAACGCATTTGGGAGCTATACGAAGTTTTAACACATCCAGACCATCCTGTTAGAAATAAAATACTAAAATTCCCTATTGTTAGCCCTAATATTCTTAAACCTATTTTACAAAGTTAGTATGGCAAATAAAACTATTGAAAAAATAACATTTAAGAACTTCAAGGCATTTAGAGAGAAACAAACTATAGATTTTAAAAATAAAAATGTATTAATCTATGGTAATAATGGAGCTGGTAAGTCATCAATATTTTGGGGTATTTATACCTTTTTGCAAAGCAGTATAAAAACAAAGCCAGAAGTAGAAAAATACTTTAGGTTTTTTGATAGTGCAGATGCTACAACGCACCAATCTTTACGTAACATTTTTGAGGCACAAGCAGAAGATTCTTATATAGATTTAACAATAGCACAAGGCACTCAAAAAACAACAATGCGTATCTCGGAATCCAGTATAAATACAACTGGTAATACAGATATAAAACTTTTAAATACAACAAGCGATTTCATTAATTACAAACTGTTAAGCAATTTCTACAGAGATTCTCATAAATACGATGTCAATCTTTGGCAAGTTTTTGAAAGGGATATTTTTCCTTATTTAACAGATAACGTTACAGATGAAACCATTTTAGATAAAATAAAGGGAATAACAAAGGATGTCCCTCGTTCTAATAGAGGTTATCCTGCTCAAAACGGTAGTAATAAAAAGAATAACTACATAAATAAAGTCAATACCCTTAATCAAGAATTAGAAGTCTTAATTTCAGATATTCAACGATTTGCCAATGCTATAATTAAAGAACATTTTTTTAACAATGAAGATGTAGTTCGAGTTAATTTAAATTTTGACAAACAGTTCAATTTTGATTTAATCAAAAATAAAATATGGGAAGAGGATAAAATAGCTGAAAGACAAAGTAAACTTCGCATTAAATTAGTAGTTGAGCAATTTAACCCTGATACTTCAGATTGGATTTCCATCCAAAGAGTACAATCACTGTTAAATGAAGCGCAATTAACAAGAATTGCTATAGCAATTCGTATAGGTGCATTAAGAACTCGTATTCAGGATTCGGATTGTAAACTATTGGTGTTAGACGATATGCTTATTAGTTTAGATATGGCAAATAGAATTGAGGTCATAAAAATGATTCTCAACAAACATAATAAACCAAGTTTGAGTTTTTTTGATAAATTCCAAAAAGTAATACTAACACACGACAAAGGATTCTATAATATTTTAAAAAATTATACCAATGCTAACAGTTGGCAATATTACAATTTAAGCAAAAAAGAAAATACTAACGAAGCACCCAAATTGCGTAATGACAGGTCGCATATAGAAAAAGCTCAAAAGTTTTTAGCCGATGGTGAATTTGATTCTTGTGGTAATGAATTAAGAAAAGAATTGGAAGCGATTTTAAAGAATTACACAGATCCTGACTTTAGTAAAGATTTTAGACCTCTATCAGAAAGGTTAGAAAGTGCTTATAAAAAGTTTACTCAAAATGAAAGACGTAATTTTGAAAAGCTATTTGTAAACAAAGATATTTCTGTTGAAACTCTAAAAAAGATAGAAACAGACTATCATACTGATGGTACTTTATCTGATGATGATAAAAGAAAGTTAGATATTATCAAACGAGAATTAAACAGATACATCATTTCACAATACGAGGTAAGAGAAAATAAAGATGCGTTGTTCGCAGATTTAAAAACAATTTTAGATAGAATTTTAAATCCCTCTTCCCACTCTTCAACTACACCACTTTATGAAAGAGAATTAGAGGATGCTATTGCTACTATTGGTCAGATTAAAGCTCTTTTACAAACGTAATGAAATTAGTTACTCTTGTAAATACCAAAAATGAGAATCTTATTGACTTCATTAATTCTTGGTCAAAACTATATTCATTCTCAAATGAAGCTATTTACAGTAAATCAATAGTAAAAGAAACATTTTCAAAAACAGATATTCAAAACTTATACAGGTGGAAGAACGGTATGAAGTTAAGTGTATTAAAACAAAAGTCATTAGATACTAAAATTAAAGCTAAACTCTCTATTATTAATACTTTTAAAAGTAATAATGAAATAGATATAGACGCATTTAGAAAAGAGTTTAAAAACCTACAAGCAACAGTTTGGAAGATATTTTTATTACATATTATAAAACCCAATAAATATCCTATCTACGACCAACATATTCATAGAACATTTTTATTTATCCATAATGAAGATTGGAGTAATATTTCAAATACATCAATAAGTAACAAGGCTAAAGAACAGTTTTATTTTGAAAGGTATTTACCTTTTATAGAAGTACAAAACATCAAAGATTTAAAGAAATTAGATGAAGCCTTCTTTGCTTTTGGTCAGTTTCTAAATACACGTAATTACGCATCATTATTAGAATAAAAAATTATGGTAGAAAAGTTTAGAAATTGGGTAAAATGGGAAGATAGAAATAGTTTAGTTGGTATTAAGTATCCTGGTATTTATTGTATTGCTGTTTCATCTAAACCTCTTAATACTTTTGACTTTATTCCAGAATTGGAATATATTGGAATGACTAACTCAAAAGGTGGTTTAAGAAGTCGTTTACGTCAATTTGATGCGACTATTAAAAAGATTAGAACACATCACGGTGGCGCAGATAGATTCTTATATCAATATCAAGATTATGAAGCGATAAAGGATAAAATCTATGTAGCTATCTGTTCTTTTGAGTGTAATACTAAAAACCCAACACCAAAAGATTTAAGAATTATGGGTGAAGTTGCAAAATGTGAATATGATTGTTGGGCAATCTACATAGAGAACAATGGAAGATACCCAAAGTTTAATGATATGAATAATGCACCAAAGTATAGTAAAACAAAGAGATAGTAAAGTCCCCACAACCCAAAACCCAGTTTTTTCGTACCTCAAAATCCTCTGTCTTTTGTGTTGTTCCGCTCACCTAACAAGTTTAGCGTTTTTTTGTCTTTAAGGTAATAGCATATTACAGCTTTGCTTTTCATAAAATCAAACCAAACTGCAATAAGCTATTTTTTTATTATTCTATCATAAAACCCTAAACTCACCCAAAGCTATGTTTACATAATACAAGTTATAGTAGCAAACGGCACTTTTCAAAGGTTTGCTATCGCAGTAATAATGCATTTTGTAGCTATAACTGGTATTATGTAAAATATCCGCTATTCCAACGCGCATTCCCGAACATTAAACCACATTTTGAACAAACATTAAACATATGAATATTTTAAGGGTTACGTTAATTGATAATAATATTCGTTACCTCATTCAAGCTGCACAAAACCATCGTTAAGTCCAAGTATTCCTTACCTCAAGTCTTTGTTTGTTTCATTTCGTTAACAAATATCAAAGTCCACTTTTCCCCACCACCCAAGTCAGCGGTTATAAAAAAATAGGTTTATAAAGTGTAGTAATACGCCATAGCACATTACTTTTTATCGTTCCTCAAAAAAGTAATAAGCTATTGTCTAAAAGTCCTGTATAAGTAGCTTGTTTAAATGCTGTTTTATCAAACAACCATTTAAAACGCTACCCATACAAACGCTTCATCCACCACACAGTAAAAGATTAAAACCTATTTTTTTAAGTGTTAATTCCCCTAAAAGTGTTTTCCTTTTTTAATCAAATAATCTGCAGCTTGTTTTTCAATGTCATCTTGTGTCCATATTTTATGCTCTAACACCCAAGTATTAATAGTTTCTTTATCAAAATAAAGTCTTTTTCCTCTTTTAGAATGAGGAATATTATGAGTACTTGTTAATTTATAAATATGTGATTTCGATAAACCTAAATAATCAGATAATTGTTCAATATCCATAATCTTGGAAGTGATAATATTAGTTTCACTTCTTCCAATATTAGAATAGATGTTTTCAAGTAAGTTTTCAATGTTTCTTAATCTCTCGTTAATAATTTCAAAAGGGTTTTCCATAGTATATAAGTATTAAAATAAAAAAAGGTAGCAAATATATGCGGCTACCACAGCCAACGCGCAAGGCTATAAAGGTCAAGCCCTACGGGTTTTGAATAAAACTTTTTTCAAAATATTTTATCTATTTCATTAAACATTTTAACTCAAAAAACTTTTATCCAAAAACCTTGACAGCCTCATCCACGCCACAACAATAGAGGCTATCTTTTTTTCTTTTCAAAAAAAATAATGGTGCGAAGCGTAGCGAAGCAATTTTAAATTGGATAGCTATGTCAACTTTTGAACTGAAAACACACCAAATCGGAAGAACCTACTCGAACCCTCATTTTTTTATCCTAAACAAAGGACTTAACAGCGGAAAACCGCTTTCAAATCCTTGTCCTAACTGTTTTGTAGTAATCACAAAAACGGAAGCAGAGAAAAACACGCTTTTTCACTTATCTATGATGTTGCAAATAGGCGGTTATTACGCTTATAATTTAAAAGGTAGTGTTATTCCGTTTATTTCTGTAGATGATTGCAGAAACACGCTCAAAAAAGGTTTAAAATCTACTTCAAACATAAACGACCAGTTGCAAAAGCATATTAAAGCGGTTGAGGTTATTAGTAAAAAAGAAAAAGAGCTTCAAAATGTCATTGATAAAATGGCAGTTTTAAAGGTTGCATACATTCGTAATTGTTTCAAACTAATGCAAAGCAAAGAAGCCTAATGCAAAGGCATCGTAACGCCCTAAAACAGTAACAAAATGGCATTATTTTCGTTATATTTATAGTGAAATAAAGGTTTTAAAGCAATATAAAGTCCGTACCAAATCCAAAGGAGTTTAATTTTTAATTGTTTTATATTATGGGAAAGATTTCTCAAGGAATTTTAGGCGGATTATCTGGAAAAGTAGGTAACGTCATCGGTGGTAGTTGGAAAGGTATTGACTACATCAGAATTAAGCCATCAAGTGTGGCGAATCCTCGTACAGAAGGGCAAGTAAACCAACGTAATAAATTTACGGTTACATTGGAATATTTACAACCAAATAAAGAGTTTTTAAAAGTCGGTTACAAGTCTTTTGCGACAAAGAAAACTGAATTTAATGCTGCAATGTCTTATGTATTAAATAATGCAGTAGGAGGGATTGCACCTAACTTCACAATTGATTATTCTTTAGCTTTATTAAGTAGAGGTTCTTTATCTGGAGTATTAAACGGAACTACTGACTTAACAACACCAGGACAAGTGGATTTTGCTTGGGGAGATAACTCGGCAGAGGGTAACGCAAATGTAACAGATAAAGCGATGTTATTAGTTTACAATCCAAGTAAAAAAGAATCTGTTTATATTTTAGATGGTGCAGACAGAACAGTAGGTTCTCAATCGGTAACAATTCCAAACACCTATGCAGGAGACACAGTAGAGCTATTTATGGCGTTTGTTTCTGCTGATGGTAGTCAAGTATCAAATAGTGTGTATTTAGGCTCTGGTACGGCTGCTTAATAACTTTAAGTTTAAATACATTTTAAAAACCGTTTCTATTAATTTAGAAGCGGTTTTTTTATGCCTTTAGATCACTTCTACTTGTAGGTTGTAATGTTATACCTATGTTGTACCCTTTTTAAATTAATCTTTTTGAACCCTTTATTTATAAGGGTTAATTGATTTAATTAATATAATACATTGTTGCCTACAGTTATTTTTATTCATTCTCAATTTTATTCAATTCCGCAATTCTGTTTTTATGCATTTCAA
>NZ_JARSBN010000013.1 GCF_029624125.1 Winogradskyella marincola
AAATTGTACTTAAAAAATCTGATATATTATCTTTTGTATTTTTCTGAAGTTCGTTCATACAAATTGCACCTAACGGTATTGGCTATGGTTTCGTTGCGGAAAACGTCCGCAGGACTTTTCCGCCAGACTTAAAGATAGTAAAGTTGCCCAAATAAACTGTAAGGAATACCGCAGCAATGAACTATAGCCGGTGTTGTGCGTAGTTATTTTTTAGTTTTTCAAATTCTTTTTCGTATTTCTCAATTCGAGTGTGATCTTTTGTCGATAAAAGAAATGGTTTTCTTTTTCCGATAATCATTCTGTCGTAAACCAAATTTCCCTTTTCATCTTTTATCTCGACCTCGTGATAAGGTCGAAACATTGAACATTCCGTTTTGGTCAATTTGACCGAAAGATTTGCATATTCTTTTGTCGGAAATTGATTGGAAAGTTCAAGTGTTTTTAAATTTCTCAGATTTGCAATTGGTTCAAGAGATTCGTCTCCGACTTTTATGTTAGTCAGTCTCAAATATTCCAATTGAGAAAGTTTAGATAGTGGTTTTAAGCTGTCCACTTTTAACTTTTTATCTATTCCACCATCTAATGACAAACTTTTGATTTTAGTCGCTTTCTCTAAAGCAGACAAGTCTGAAATTTTAGAATAATCTCTAATCGCCAATTTTTTCAAGTTCGGATTAGATTCTATATTCCAAAGTTCAGTCGCTTTTGTATTCCATTCTGTTATTAGAGTTTCGCACTTATTCAAATTCTCTAAACAGCTTAAATCTTTTGCCAGAAATTGGTAAAGACTAACATATTTAGGTTGATGAATTGAAAAAATCTGTTCGATGTCTTTTTCTTTAGCTCCAATTAGCCAAAGTTTTTCAATATTCAGTTCGTTTAAGAGTTTTCTGTTTTTTACATCCGCACAAATATGCAATTCCGTTTTAGAATTGTCAAAATCCGCCAAATCAGAAGTAAGTTCTGGTTTATTCTCAAATCTTTCAATTGTAATATCGATCATTCTCTAATTACGCACAACGTTAGCGTATAAATTTCAGTTGCGGAAAATCGGTACGATTTTCCGATTTAGACTGAAAGATAGAAAATTGCAATGAATTTCCGTAGGAAATTCAGCCGCAATTGAATTTATACATTGTTGTGTGCTGTGCTTTTATTCATTTACATTTTTGTTCCTAAATAATAAACCATTTTATCATTTGGGATTACAAATATTAGTTCAGTTCCAGTTGGGTCAATTCCGTTACAATATATACTCCAAGGATAAACATAAACACTTTTAGGATTCAGTTCGTCCATTTTAGGAAACCAAGGAATTTGATATTGCCAACCATTGGCTAATTCCACTGCATCATTTAATACTTTTGGTAAACTATCTAATCTATGCCAGCCTTTATTATTTTTTAGTTCCATTTCAGTCACGTTTGATATTTCAATTGCGTAAGCATCGAGATAATCACCTGTAAATGAACGTCCAGATTCGTAACTATTCAGCACTTTTTCAATTCTTTGGTCTCCAAGTCCGCACCAATTCAGTACGAATCTTACGTCAGATATTGTTGCTTTGTTTTCGATAGTTTTATTTCCGATTGAAGTAGAGTAGGCGAGATAGCCTAAAATCAAAATTATTCCGATTAGGGAAATTCCGCCCCAAATCGCAAGTGCATTTTTTCCAATTCTATATAATTTGTTTTTCAATCAGTTAAATTTTTAGCGGTTTGTTTGGGCATTGCACACAACGGTTTTGTGTATGGCTCGTTGCGGGAAATCCGCGAGGATTTTCCGCCGTAGAACGAAGATAGCAAATTGCAATGAATTCCGATTAGGAATTCAGCCGCAATGAGCTATACACGTTGTTGTGTGTAGTTTTTATTTCAGTTTCAATACCTTTAATACTCGATTTTTTAAATTTGGTTTTGGTCCAATTAGCACTTTTAGAGTTGCATTAAATATTCTATCGTTTTCAAAATCTCCAGAAAATTGTTTCGGTTTCATTCCTGCTTTGTAAAAATGAAATCTCGCATTTGCTGAAGTAATTAGTTCCATTATTATTTCCGTATGTTCTTTACAAAATCCAAGTTCTTTGAGAATATCTTTAGGCTTTTGATTGGTTTTTTCTTCCAAAAGTTTCGGAAGATTTTCAATGACTATATTTTCTTGTTCTAAATTTAGCATCAAGGCGTTGTTTTGTAGTTTTTATTTCTTATTGTTCAGTATTTTCTGAATCTCCTGTTCTCTTTTTTTACGCTCATCTTTTGGAATTCTCCATTCAGTTCCTTCCCAATAGTCAATTATTCCATTCCACGCTTCTTGAGTTTCAGGTTTCAACCATTGATTGAAAGATTTATAATATTCGATTTCTTTGCCACCGATATTTTGAATTCCCTCGAACAGTCCCACAACGATAAAATTCTGAACGTCCTTATCTCCATTTTTATAAATTTCCTCAACGTTTTCAAAAAACAATTCGAAATCAGATGTTGCATTTTCGATTTTGTTTTCTACAATAAATCTTGAAATCGAACCTATGTCAACATAAGGAAGATTATCTTCTTGATTATAATCAGAAAGGTCAACTTCTTTTGCAAAATGTTCAGTCAGTTCTGCGTTTCCAGAAATCAGTTTTTCAAAAACCTTTTCAATTTCTTTATACTTGTATTTAGGTTCAATTACGTTCATTTCTCAAATTACACACAACGGTCTCGTATAACCGTCAGTTACGGGATTAAAGTTAATAATTTTCGGTTTGGCACTGACTTTAGCAATTCCGAGTGGATTCGGACGAAGTCGAATCCGCCGTAATTGCGGTTATACATTGTTAGCCTACGTTATTTTTTATCAGTCCAGCTTTTTTCATTATTCCGACTGCTTTTTCTGTCTCATTCGTTCCGTCATTTAGTGAACCTGGAAGCATAATTAGTCGGCTTTTTATTTTTCCATTATTTTGTTCAAATTCCACTTTGAAATAACTTCTTGTCAAAAACTTATTGGCAGGCTTAAATTCCACATTTTTTATTTTATTTCGCTCAATTATTGGTGTTGCGCTTAAATTTTTGCTTTTAAAAACTGTATAGGTTAGATATATTCCTCCAATTAAGTAAAGTCCAAAAAACACCCAATTTTGATTCTTAAAATCATCATAAGCATTATAAATCATTAATGTAGCTATAAGTCCGTAAACGATTAAAAGTCTGATAATACTTTTTCCAGTTGTCAATTCCGCTACATTTCCAATAATTCCATCACGAGTTAAAACAATTTTGTCAGTCAGAATGTGACAAAATCCAGTTTTCGTTTTAAATTTTTGTTCGGTTTCCATAATGTAGGCTAACGTTCTCGGCTATGAGTAGTTGCGTGGTTTAGCACTAAACTTTGCAAGTACACACCAAACTGAAAATCCGCGAGGATTTTCAGAAGCAGGCGAGAACAAGCAATTACTTATAGCCATTGTTAGCTTGCGTTTTTTGTTTTATAAATCAGTAATCTTCTCCTACATTCCAAATCATTTATTTTAACAGAGTTTATGTCCTCAACTTTGAAAACACTCGTTCCATTCGAATTTCCATTGTTATCAATCAATTCGAATTTCAAAAAATCTTCATTAATTGACTTTACAAAGCCTTGGTAAAAATCGTCTCCGTTGACTTGAATACTGGTCAATACGTTTTTATCGCTTTCATAAGGTTTTAAACTAACGTATTGCCAATTTTCATCATCGAGGTCGGTAAATATTCGGCTTTTAATTTCGATATCCCTTATTTTCTGCCGATTTTCAATAACTATTTTCATCGCAGTCAAATAGTCATCTTCAATGTCAATTCGTTCGATGTCAATAATTCGCTCAATTGCAATTCCGTCCAATTCTCCAAACTTGGTGAAGTGTTTAAGTTGGATAAAGTCGTCGTTATAATCCTCAACTATTCCACACCAATATCCAGCTTCTCCATATAGTTTAATTCCAATTAATTTATTTTTCGCTTTTGAGTTTTCTAATATTTCGTTTATCATTTTTTTCTAATGCAAGCTAACGGTCTCGTATAACCGTTAGTTACGGGATTAAAGATAATGTTTTTCTGTTAAGCACTGACGTTAGCAATTCCGAGTGGATTCGGACGTAGTCGAATCCGCCGTAATTGCGGTTATACATTGTTGCCCACAGTTTTTTATTCATTATCAATTATCCTATAGTTTTGTTTAGCTTTCTTTTTTATCATTAGTTTTCCAATGATGTGTTTAAATTCTCCATCAAATTCGATTTGATATTCTCCCAAACTATTTGAAATCGGTTTAGATTTTCCTTTAATCCGTCCCATAATTTGGTCGCCTTTTTTGAATTCTGTTGCGTTTAATTCCAAATCATAGGCTCCGAGTTCTATGTCTATAGTTTCTTTTCCGTCAAATTCGGCATAATCAGATCAAAGTGTTATATAAACTTTTGGATTTTCGGTCAGGTCAATTTTTATAGCAGTAACACTTGTGCCAACCGTTCCAATAGTTACAATTAGAGAATCTGTTTTTTTATTGTCAAACGAACTATAAGCGTAATAATCAAAATCCGATTTAGAGATTTTTATTTCAGTCGAGTCAACTTTAATTTCCGAGTTGATTTTTATATTTTGAGCTGATAAGTTCAGTCCAAAGGTCAGCAAGATTAATATTTGTAGCGTTTTTTTCAAATTGTGGGCAACGGTTTTGTGTATGGCTCGTTGCGGGAAATCCGCGAGGATTTTCCGCCGTGACCGAAAGATAGTAAATTGCAATGAATTCCGATTAGGAATTCAGCCGCAATGGGCTATACACGTTGTTGCCACTAGTACTTTATTAATATTTTATTTTTAACTTTTAATCAATATCAAATGCTTTTTGACATTCATTTTGGTTGGATGAACTAAGTTTCTTCTTTTTTATCTTTTTTCCATATTTCTGATACCACTGAGTTAACTTTTCTTGTGCTATTTGAGGATATGTATTAATGAATTCAAGAAGCCCAATTGGGTATCCAAAGTCACAATTAATATCAAAAACATCCCATTGCGTTTAAAAAACTAAGAAATAAGGTATTGATATAATATCGTCAAGAATCATAAAAGCGACTGTTCCGACAGTCAGATTAGTATCTCTGCATTGTATTTGGATATCAGTCTTAGTTTCATCCTGAATCTTTGATATTAGTTGTGGAATAGCTTCCTCTCCGAGTTTTACTATATCCCAATATAATGAGTCTCCACAGTTCCAGACTTTAGAGTCAATTTCGTTGTTTTTAAATGATATTGTTCCAAAAGGGATTTTTTTGATTTCATTAATTCTATTAATCAAATCGTTTTCTATTAAGCGAGAATCTGTTGATAATGAAGATTCAGACCTCATTTCATAGTTTTCGACAATTAAGTTTTGTTCCGAATTCTTTTTGATATTAGAACAGGATGTAATAATTGTCAATAAGATTAATGTATGTAATATCCTCATTTCTCGTATTAGTGGCAACGGTCTCGGCTATGAGTAGTTGCGTGGTTTAGCATATAACTTTGCAAATAAACACCAAACTGAAAATCCGCGAGGATTTTCAGAAGTAGGCGAGAACAAGCAATTACTTATAGCCATTGTTAGCTGCTGGCTTTTTTATATTAACGAATTTATTAATTCAGATGCACTAATGTAACAAAGGTTTGCTTTAGCATCATCTAATTCTTCAGTTTCTCGAAGCTCTTTTCCTGGATGAACATAATTTCTGAAAATTCGGGAAATGTTACCTAGATGTACGAAATGATTCTCTAACATTTTATTTTGTTCCAAGTATTTAAGCAAATCATTTAAAGTAGCTTCCAATAAATCTTTTGATACTGTTCTCGTATTAATTTCATAAGAAATCTTTTTAATCTTTTTCTTTTTTAAATGATAAATCAACAAAGTCTCTATCAAAGAACCTGCTAATATTATTGTTGATTTATTGCTCTTTACTAAAAAGTTAAATGTTAGTTCATCATAATCTCTTTTTAAAATGCCTTTAAATTGTCGATTTACCTTGTTTATCTTTTTTAAGTTTCTATAATAATTTAGTTCTTCTAAATCTTTTGTGTTTAATTTTTCGATTCCTAAAATCCAATTTGGATTAATGACTTTAAAAGTCAATTCGGAAATTGCTTTTTCAAGGAAAGGGTTTATTTCATAGACAATGACATAGTAATCTCCTCTTTCTCCAGTGTCGACAATATAATTTTTGTCGAGCCATTGGTTTCTCAACGATTCAGCTTTGTCATCGTCTGTAACCATAAGAACTTTAAATTTCCATTTTGGAATTGGCATTAAACCATTTTTAAAATCCTTATCCTTTTTAGCATTCTGTATAAAAGTTTTAAGTTTATTAATTACAAACTTATTTTCCCTTTCTAAATAGGTTAAAGAATGCTTGAATTTTTGTTCTCTTTCATTTAAATCTGATATAATTTGAAATAAAGAGTCATAATTATTTGATATGACTTCGTCATCTGGTGCAATTTCATAAGCTTTTGAGATAAGTTCAAATGCCTCTTTAAATTTTCTTTTTCCTTTTTTGATATTAGATAAATTGTTTAAAACAGCAGCATTTTCTCCGTTTTCGGCATTTAAATATTCATAAACAATTTCTGAAGATTCGATATCATTTTGGTTTTCAAATGCATAAGCTAACTCAAAGCAATAAAAAGGAACTTGGTTTGAAACTAATTTCTTAATCTTATTAAAATTTTCAATTACAAGATGGTACTTTCTGTCATTATGAATTTCTAATGCTAGTTCCTTAAAATCTATTGCAGCAAAGTCTTCCATATCGTCTTTAATATGGCTTTTAATTTCTTTAAGTCTTTCAGCAATTTCTTTTTTCGTCATTTTTTTCAGCTTGCAGCTAACGTGTTCGTATAACCGTCAGTTACGGGTTTAAAGTTAATGTTTTTCGGTTAAGAACTGACGTTAGCAATTCCGA
>NZ_JARSBN010000014.1 GCF_029624125.1 Winogradskyella marincola
TCTAAGTTATAAATAAAAAAAAGCTCTGACTAAGTCAGAGCTTTTTTTATTTGTTCTAGCGTAAGGAAAAACCTTTAATCGAATTAAACGGCATTTAATCTATTATTATAATATTAATAAAATGTTAATACTCATTTTTTATAAATTAACACTTTCTTGTCATAATTAGTAACACTAAGAAACATATTTTACATTATACATACACTAACCTATAAAGAAATTATTCCTTTCTAGCTTAATACTGGAAAGGTTTAGTTATTTAATAACAAAACTAACTATGAAAAAAATTACTTTATTTCTCATGATGCTAGGGTTCTGTTTTACTGCAAGCGCCCAATATGATTTTAGTACAATTGTGGGACCTACAAATGTAGCTGAGGGATCACCTGTTACCATCAGTCTTAATGATGTAGCCAATTCATCTGGTGTTCCCGCTTCATCTTCTGGAACCTACGACTCTTTCTCTATTACCTTAGATTGGAGCGCAGGAGGAGGTGGACCTTGGTCTTCTGAGGCAGATATAACTTTTACAACAACAGCGGGCTCGATAACAATAGACCCTCCAACTGCTGGTGGTGCTAGCAGTGGTGCTGATGCTACTCTAACTTTTTCTGGAGATTTGGCTGGTGTTTACGACCCTACAACAGATGGATATATTGATATTGTACTTAATCAAAGTTATGGTGGTTCTGATGCTGACTGGTCAAATATTGTGGTTACACTTTTTGAATCACCAACTTGTATAGATCCGTCTAATATGGTAGCTAGTGCTATAACAGCAACATCTGCTGACTTAGATTGGACAGTTGGCTTATCTGAAACTGATTGGAATATAGAATACAATAGTGGATCTGACTTTACTCCTGGAAATAGTGAAGCAGAATATTCTATTTCACCTACAGGATCTCCTAGTGTTTCTCTAACAGGTTTAAATCCTGCAACAGAATATTTTGTTTACTTTCAAGCAAACTGTGGACCTGGTGACCTAAGTCAATGGGTTGGTCCATATAGTTTTACGACAGAATGTGTAACTTTTGTTGCGCCATATACTGAAGGTTTTGAAAACGGAGGATCAATTCCTCAATGTTGGTCTATGGATGGTAATGAAAATTGGTTCTTTGACAATGATCCTGGTTTTAATCATATCGGAAACAACGGAACCATAACAGGTTCTACATCTACAAACGATTACTTTGCTTGGTGCGATTCTTCAGATGATGAAGGCCCAAGAACTCTAACTAGTCCATTAGTAGATATATCTGGCTTAGCAACTCCTGCTTTATCATTTTATGAAATTAGTGATAACGAAAACAATGCCAACTCACAACTAGATGTAGAGGTTTGGGATGGTGCAGCATGGAACAATGTAGGAACATTTAACAGCAATACTAGTGGATGGACCTTGATTGTAATAGATTTAAGCCCTTTAACAATAACAGGTGATGTTCAAGCTCGATTTGTTTTTTCTGAGATAGTTACTGGTGATTTTTACGATGATATTGCAATAGATGATGTAACTTTTGATGAAGCACCTACCTGTTTTAATCCTACATCATTAACGGCAACAGAAATAACTTCTAATAGTGCTGAATTAAGTTGGAATCAAGATGGTACAGTATCTGCTTGGAATATTGAAATAGTAACATCTGGAACTCCTCCTACAGGAAGTGCAACATATACTGATGTTACAAACCCATATACGGTATCAGGTCTAGCTGCATTAACTTCTTACGACTATTATGTACAAGCTAATTGCGGAAGCGAATTAAGCGGATGGACAGGACCTTTTACTTTCGAAACATTGTGTGACATATATGTTCCTGATTATTTAGAGCAATTCGATACTATTACACCAGATTGTTGGAACGAAGCAGATAGTGGAGATGCTACAACAGGACCAGGCGATCTTGGTGCTAGTGCATGGGCTACTGACGGCTTCCTTAATGATGGTTTTACTGGTGCCTATAAAATTAACCTATGGCAAGGAACTAAAAGCGATTGGATTATATCTCCACAATTTGATTTAACTGGTGGACCTTTCCAAGTAGAATTTGATTTTGGTATTATGCAATTTGGTAGTTCTACCAATGCTGGTACACTAGGTTCTGATGATATAGTTCAACTATTAATTACTAACGATAATGGCGTAACTTGGACTCCTTTATTAACTTACGATAATACTTCTGTTGTTTCAGAAAATGGTGAACATCCTGTTGTTACTTTAGAAGCTTATGTTGGTCAAATTGTGCAATTTGGAATCCTTGGATCAGAAGGTACTGTTGATGATTTAGAAGACATTGATGTATTTGTAGACAATTTCCGTGTCAGAGGAATCCCTACATGTCCTGAACCAACAGATTTAACCTCTAACAACTTGAGTTTAACTTCAACTGAAGTAGGATGGACTGAGACAGGCACATCAACAACATGGAATATAGAATATGGTCCTATTGGGTTTACGCCTGGATCAGGAACTTTAGTTACCGGAGTTACAACTAATCCTTTTGCATTAACAGGTTTAACCTCTGATACTGAATACGAATTTTATGTACAAGCAGAGTGTGACCCTACAAATCTAAGTTCATTTTCTGGGCCAGGTTCTTTCTATACTGGATATTGTCAGTCAGAACCTTCTAGTAACGATGGTGACGGAGTAAACTATGTGAACTTAGGTATTGAAAACTTCCCAAGTTTTGGAGATGTTACTTACGAAGATCATACAGCAACTGTAGTAAATGTATTCCAAGGTATAGAAACCAATGTAGAAATTGAATTTGGACACACATTCACCTACAATACAAACATTTGGATAGACTTTGATGACAATTTAGTGTTTGACAACTCAGAATTAGTTTATCAAGGTGAGTCTGCTGGTTTTAACAACCCACATATACTTGATGCTTCATTTATAATGCCTGCTACTGCTACATTGGGTCAACACAGAATGCGTATTGGAACTGCTGACTCTGGTCAAGCAACTCCTAACCCATGTTATAATGGTACTTGGGGTGTAACGTTAGATTTCACTGTAAATGTTGAAGAATTATTGTGTACACTTCCTGAAGCTACCTATACTATTGCTCCAGATTGTGAGAACAACCAATTCTATATAGATGTTGACGTTACAAGTATGGGTGATGCTACTTCATTAGAAATCTCGAATGATTTTGACACAAATACTACACAAGCTTTAGCTCCTGAAGTATATCAAGTAGGTCCTTTCGCATTTGGTACCTCTGTAAGTGTATTTGTAATGAACGAACAAGACAACAACTGTACTATAAGCAGTGAAACTTTTAGTTTATTAGCTTGTCCGCCAGATAATGATAATTGTGATAATGCAACATTAGCAGCTGTGAACACCGATGGAGAATGTACTGTAGTAACCCCTGGAACTTTACTTGAAGCGACGCCTTCTAGTACTCCTTCAGGTTCTTGTACTGGTAATCCAGATGATGATGTTTGGTTTCAATTTGTAGCTACTGACGATACCCACCTTATTAGTCTAGAGAATATTGTAGGCTCATCAACAAATTTAGATCATGGTTTATATGAAGGAACATGCGGTTCTCTTACAGAAATATACTGTTCTGAAGATGATGCTATAACATCACCAATATTGACTGAAGGAAATACGTATTACGTAAGAGTATTTTCTGCTGGTTCTGGTAGTGAAGACACTACGTTTGATTTATGTATAAGACCAGGTCTTGACAATGTAATTGTAGATCAAACTACTTATACTGTAGAAGAGTTAGTTCAGGACATTTTAATTGGAGGAGAATGTGCGCAAATATCTAATATTACTTACTCTACAGGAACCAACTATGGAGAAGAAAATGGTATCGGTTATTTCTCTATGGATGGAGATGGTGTTGGTTTCCCTTTTGATGAAGGTATTATTCTTACTTCTGGTGATGCAAGTTTGGCTTCTGGTCCTAACACCAATGCTATTAGTGACGGAACTACTGCATGGCCCGGAGACAATGATTTAGAAAATGCGGTAGGCATCTCTATTACCAATAATGCTACAATAATTGAATTTGATTTTGTTCCTCTTGCTCAAGAAATTAGCTTTGATTTCTTAATGGCTTCAGAAGAATATAACGGAGGCTCTTTTGAATGTACGTATTCTGATGCATTTGCATTTCTTTTAACAGACTCTAGTGGCAACACAACCAATCTTGCTGTATTACCAAATACAACAACGCCTATTTTGGTTACAAATATTCACCAAGCCAACACCACATGTGGTGCTGAAAATGAAGAGTATTTTGGTGGATATACGCCACAAAACTTACCTCCTACTTCTTTTGACGGTAGAACAAATGTATTTACAGCACAATCAGCAGTAAATGTTGGTGAAACTTACCGTATAAAACTGGTTATTGCTGATCAGAGTGACTCTGCATTTGATTCAGGTGTTTTCTTAAAAGCTGGAAGTTTTGACCTAGGTGAGCTTAACTTAGGAGATGATATTACAATAGCTTCTGGTGGCGCAACTTGTTTAGGAGAACCAATAGTTCTTGATACTGGTGCACCTAACCTTGATCATTACTGGTTTAGAAATGGTATTCTTATTGACGGAGAAACATCTTCAACATTAACCGTTACAGAACCTGATTTATATACTGCTCAAGTAATATTCTCTAGTCAATGTTTCTTAATGGATGAGATACTTGTTGAATTTCTTGCACCACCAGTTCTTAACGAAGATCCTTCAGACTTAGAAGCTTGTTCTGTAACAGGTGCAGCACCTTTTAACCTTAGCGATAACGATAGTGCTGTATTAGGTAGTTTAGATCCAAACAATCACACTATTTCATATCACACATCCGAAATTGATGCTGAAGGCAACACAGACCCTATTACAGACAGTCCGTATACTAACATTTCTAATCCTCAAACTATATACGTTAGAGTAGAAGATAATACAACAGGGTGTCATAGTGTAACTTCTTTCGATTTAATTGTTAACGAACCTAGCCACACAGCTGAAAGTGTTGACTATACCGAATGTGGTAATGGTATTGAAGCTGAATTTGACCTAGCATCACACACTAGCAACATACTAAACGGACAGGATTCTTCGCAATTTGTTGTTACATATCATACATCTCAAGCTGATGCAGATAATAACGCTAATTCATTACCTGATTTTTACACAAGTACAGGAGAAACTGTTTATGTACGTGTGCAATCTGTAAGCTATGAAGAGTGCTACGTTACAAATAATTTTGAATTAATTGTTGGTACACTTCCTGAAGCTACATTTGACCCTCAATATAGTTATGAGGTATGTCCTAATGCTACTGTTTCAATAGAGATTGGCCTTATACCAACTAATTTCAATGTAGAAGATGTTACTATTAGCTGGTACTATGAAGGAGTTCTAATTCCTAATGAAAATGAATTAGTTCTAGATAGTGAAGTCCTTGTTGACGGTGAATATTCTGCAGACATTACATTCAACGATACTGGCTGTGTTAATACTGTATATGCAGATGTAACGCAATTAGAATTCTGTACATTCCCACAAGGTATATCACCTAACAATGATGACTTAAACGATAGTTTCGACTTAAGCCCTTTCAATGTTGTAAGATTAGAAATCTTTAACAGAAACGGAACATTAGTTTACTCTAAAAACAACTATGTAGATGAGTGGTTTGGTCAAACAAACGA
>NZ_JARSBN010000016.1 GCF_029624125.1 Winogradskyella marincola
GTAAAATGGGCTTTGAACTCTTTAATTTGGTTGGTAAGGGGTTCTTCGTATTCTACTGTAAACCAGTAGTCGCTAGATGGCATGTTGTTGCCATTGAACGTTCCGTCCCATCCCTGACCTGTCGGGCTGATCTGCTTAAGCAGTTTCCCGTAGCGGTCAAATATATAAATTTTGGCATTACTTCCAATACCTTCTATGTTCCATGTTTCATGTATACCATCTCCATTTGGTGTAAAATACTTCGGATAATCTATCACAAATACCTCCATACTTGTTATTCCACAACCGTTCTTGTCTCTAGCCGTTACTGTATGTAACCCTTGGGATACTCCTGTAAATTGTATAGATCCATCTTCTAATGGCTCTTCCCATGGACCTCCGTCTAAACTATACTCGTACTCACTGATTCCTGTAGCTAGTGCTTCTATAACGTTACCATTTCCAAAAACTTGTGTTACTACGTCTGCTATTAATGTTGGTGGTGCACTTTCGATTACAAGGGTTTCATCATAGGTCTCACAATTGGTCTCGGTTGATGTGGTCATATCTGTTACCAATACTCCATAGGTTCCTCCTTGAGTTGGCATCATACTTGAACCCGTCTCTGTTGCTATAACCTCTCCATTGAAGGTCCATTCAAAACTGTAATCTGCATCTGATAATCCTGTGTCTAACACTAATGGATCTAAAATTTCTGTACCATTGGTATCGATACATAAAATGTAACTATCTGCTAAATCAAAGTTTGGCTTTGGATTAACCTGAAGTGTTAACGGTGCTACTTCGTAACAAACTGAACCGTCTTGCTGGTTATCAAATACTCCATCGTTGTTAAGATCCACTGGGTCTCCGTTTCCGTCTCCATCTGTATCTACAAACTCATACAATCCATCTGCATTGGCATCGATACCGTCTGATAAGCCGTCTCCATCGACATCTATTAAATCAAATACTCCATCTGCATCGGTATCATAGGTATCTATAGTGCCGTTGGCATCTAAATCTAATCCTGCATTAAGCGCTGTTAAATCTAAAGCGATTGGTATCACCGTTAAGGTGTTGTTGTCTACTCTTGCGTATACCACTTGTGGGTTGACCACGTTTTCATACAAGTCTGGTAATGGATTTACACTTAAGTTAGCATCAGCTTCTGTTGCATAGTAAGTTACTATATAGTTTGCCGGATCTTGTCCGTCTAATACAAATTCATCTTGTGTTGATAGCGTGAATTGTGTACTGTCATCACTTGGGTCTCCATCATTCTCTATATTATCATCACAGGCTTCATAAGTTATATCCTGAAGATCTGGATTGGCTTGTGCTGCTTCATCTACCTGAAGGTTAAATCGCTGTGTGCTGATAGAACAACCTGTTACGTTATCTGTGATTGTTACATAGATCTCTTGTGGATTACTAATGTTGGTATACGGACTTACCAGTGCATTCATCTCGGATTCGGCGTCTGTTAAGGTCTCATGATACGTCACGATATAACGCGTTGGGTCTTGTCCGTTTAAGACTTCGTCATCCTTGGTGGTTAAATCAAAACTATCAAATCCGTCTGTATTCAGCTCACATTGTATAAAATCGGTTACTGCCACTACTTCTGGTAATGGATGCACAAATATTGTAAAGTTTACGACAGCATAACAACCGGTTGCATCATTGGTCACTCTTACGTAGATGTCCTGTTCTGGTGTGTCTACATTGGTGTACTGCGTTGGGTCAGCTATAGCATTCTCTCCTGCATAGGCTTCTTCTGAGCTCTCATGATAGGTTGGTGTTACTCCGTTTTCTCCATTTAATATCAATACTTCGTTTTCTGTTAAATCAAACACTTCTACTCCATCGCCTGTATTGATATCATCACACAGTTCTAAATCTGGGATTTGCTCACTTGGCGTTGGTGTTGGGTTTGGTAACACTCTTATAGTCATAGTAACATCTGCGGTACAGCCAGTATCTGTATCAGTGACTACAACATATAAGGTCTGTGGGTTGGCTGCAAGACCGTTAACCGATGTGTTGGTATATGCTGTTGGATCTGGAATTGCATTTGTCTGAGATTGTGCGTCTGCACTGGTCTCATAGTATGCTACAGACCAACTGGCATTGCCTCCTGTGATCTCTGAGTCTTTTACCGTTAGATCAAATACCGTGATCTCATCGCCTGGTACTTCATCTAAATCATCACACACTTCTAATGGTGTTGGTTGTACTGGCTCTGGTGGTAATTGTACTATAATTTCAAACTCACCTGTATCCTGACATCCTGTGGTTGGGTTATATAACCTTACATAAATCGTCTGTGGATTCATCGTGTTGGTATAGTTCCCTACGTTTATTATTGGATTGTCTCCTGTCTCTGCATTGTCTGCTGTAACATGATAGGTTAACACAACCTCTGTTGGGTCTTGATTACCTAAAATATCCTCATTGCGCTCTGTTAAATCAAATGGTGCAAAACCATCGTTATCAGTATCACAAACTTCTAATGGTTCTAGATTGCTTGGCACTTCTGGTGCTGGCACTACAATTAATTCTAATGTGTTCTGAGTTAAACTGAAACAGCCGGTAATGGTGTTCTCTGCTCTGACATAAATTAATTGATTGTTGGCTACAATATTGGTGTACAATCCTGTAATGGCATTATCGCCTTGAATGGCTTCTTCCTGAGTCTCATGATAGGTGATAACTACATCGGATTCCCCATTGGTAATCTCTACTGTTCGGATTTCTAAATCAAACTCTACAAAACCATCGTTGTCATCATCACAAACTTCTATTGGGTCTGGATCTGCTTCTGGTGATGGTATTGGGTTTACACGTAAGGTTACTGTTATGGTACTGTAACATCCTGTAACATCGTTCTCTGCTCTTACATAGATCGTCTGAGCATTCATCGTATTCACATATGGACTTGATATTGGGTTTTCTGCATTGTCTGCATCGTCCTCAGTCTCATAATAGGTTAGGCTGATTCCGGTCTGACCGTTTAAAATCTCTGCATTGGCGTCTTCTAATGTAAAGGCTTCCTGCTCGTCTCCTGGATTATTAACATCACACAGCTCTAATGGCATTGGTTGTACCAAGACTGGCAATGGGTTAACGATTAACTCTAAACGTACAACTTTATAACAGCCTTCTGCCGTATTTGGGTCTTCTACGCGTACCCATACCTCGTGCATAAAAGCTACCGTGTTGGTGTATCCTGTTGGATTGGCTATTGGGTTATCTGCTTCATGTGCATTGTCTTCCGTTTCATAGTAGCTGATGTCATAAAGCGTAGGGTCTGCTCCATTTAACAGCTCTTCTTCTTTACTTGTTAAGTTGAACAGTGCAAAGCCATCTGCTGAAGCGTCGTCACATGCTTCTAATGCCGTTGGCTCTATGAGTTGTGGCGTGTCTTCTACCACTAATGCCAATTCTACAAATGTTGCACAATCCGTAGCGATGGTAGCACTCTCAACTCTTACATACAACGTCTGGTTGTACTCTGAAATGTTATTGTAACCTACCGTTGTGTCTATTGCATCTACATTATTATCTGCATTGGCAAAGGTTTCGTGGTACGTAACTGTTAAGCCTGGTTCGCCGCCTGTTATCTCATTATCTGCTGCTGTTAGATCAAAAACCCCAAAACCATCATTGTCCGGATCACAATAGTATAATGGTGTCGGTGTATTGGCTACTGGTGCTTGCTCTACTTCTAAAACTAATGCTGTTGTATCAAAACATCCCGTTTCTATATTTTCTACTCGTGCATATATTGTTTGTGGATTACTGACGTTTGTGTATGGTATGGCTAATGGGTTTTCTTCTAATTCAGCATCATTCATATCAAAATAATATGTCACTGAATACACTGGGTTGCCTCCACTGATCTCTGCGTTTTTTACACTTAAATCGATCGCTGTTAAACCGTCTGGTGTACCATCATCACAAACCTCCAATGGTGTTGGACTTAGTATGGCTGGTAACGGATTTACAATCAAATCAAATTCCACCTGAGTGCTACAGCCTGTATTGTCATTCGTTAATACAGCATAAATCGTTTCTGGATTGCTAACATTGGTATACAATCCGGTTACTTCATTGGTATTGGCTGCATCGGTATAATAACGTACAGACACATTGACCTGACCAGCTAATATCTCAGCGTCTTTACTCGGTAAATCAAACTGCTCTTGTTCGTCCCCTGAATTGTCATTGTCGCATAACTCATA
>NZ_JARSBN010000017.1 GCF_029624125.1 Winogradskyella marincola
ATACCGTCTGATTACTTTGTCGTTTTTATACATAATGTTTAAAATTATGTAGCCTTTATTCAGGACGGGTCAAAATGAGGTACAACGGTCTCGGCTATGAGTAGTTGCGTGGTTTAGCGTTTAACTTTGCAAGTACGCACCAAACTGAAAATCCGCAAGGATTTTCAGAAGTAGGCGAGAACAAGCAATTACTTATAGCCATTGTTGTGCAACGTTTTTTATTTCAATTTATTTAATTCTTCATACTCTTTTCTAGTATATAAAAGTCCTTTTGCTGTCCTTGAACCTAAAAATTTCTTTTCAAAAGAACTATCTAAAATCCATTTTTCCTGTCCATTATTATCTATTTTTCGCCATTTTCTTATTAAATAGTCTTCGTGAGCAAATTCATCATTACTTTTCTTAAGGATATTGTCTAAATATTCAAAAGCTAATGTGAAATTTTCAAAAGATTCCAATACTGTTCCCCATAATTCTTTGCGGTCATTTTTGTGAACCTTAAATTGAGATTCATAGATAGGTTCTATATACAAACCTTCTTTTATCAAAGTTGCTTTTATTTCTTTTTCTGTCTTAAATCGACCATTATCTGCATCTATACCTCCAAAAACATCGTGTTCAACAAAAAAACATCTTAATTTAGAATATATGTAATTCGGTCTTGAAGCTATTCGTTTTGCTTCTTTCCAACAGTCACTAAACCAATTACATTCCATATATCGGCATAATTCCCATTCGCTTATAAGGTCAAACGTTTCCGTATTAAACCATTCATCTCCATCTGGACCTTGTATAAATCCTTTATCTTTAAAAATTTTCTCTAATTCATCCCAATGAGTTTCAAGTTCAAAGTCACTATTTATAGTGGTATATTCATTTGGAATAAGATTAGACCCAGGATAAGCAACATAAGAGAAAGAAAAAGGTTTGTCAAATTCAAATGTCACTACTTCCAATTCATATCTATCTCTTGCAGACTCATTTATGAGTAATTCGAAATCTGTCTTAATAAAGTTCACTAAAATATCAATTAATTCCTTTTTCTTTGGGTTAAGAATTATGTCATTAACTTCTTGTAAATAATTTAATTGATTTCCCATTTCTTCTGTTATTAGAGTTCAGTTGGTTTGGTTAAATGTTGCACAACGGTCTCGTATAACCGTCAGTTACGGAATTAAAGTTAATGTTTTTTGGTTAAGCACTGACGTAAGCAATTCCGAGTGGATTCGGACGTAGTCGAATCCGCCGTAATTGCGGTTATACATTGTTACCCAACGTTTTTTTTATTCCGATTTTGTTTTCAATCCAATCGTGAAAGTAAATTACTATTCCGATTATGATGTGAAAACCAATTAATATTTGTCCTAACAATTCAGCCGAACCTTTGGAACTCAATCCAAATATTCCTGAAACAATGTGATAACCAGCTAATAAAAATAATCCAACATTAGATTTACTACTCAAAACCCATATTATTAAAATAAGTTGAATAGTTAGTCTTCCAATTTGGGAAGGTAGTCTTTCAGTTCCAACCTTGTTATAAACTAAAATAATTAAGATTAATTCAATTATCAAGGTCAGAATTATAGCTAAAATTAATATAGGTCTTTGTTTCATAGTCAAAAGTTCCGTTCTAATTCGTAATTAGCTGTAAAGGCTATCGTCATCATTATTGTTATGTACAAAAAGGGAATAGCACTTACCAAAATCCAAATCAGATTATTTTTTAATTCCGATTTATGCTTTGAAATCAAAAATATAGTGTTGATTAATGAACAGAAAACTCCACCATAAAAAAGAAGCAACGAAATCAGACTCCCATATTGATAAATCCAAGTTCCTCGATAGAATTGAACAAAATAATTTAGTAGCATTCCTATCAAACAAATTCCGATAATCAGAATTCCACTTTTTTTAGTCCAATTTATGTTTCGAAGTGTAATGTTCAATGTTTTGTCAAATGTTGGGTAACGGTCTCGTATAACCGTCAGTTACGGGTTAAATTAGCTATTATTTTCGGTTTAGCACTGACGTTAGCAATTCCGAGTGGATTCGGACGTAGTCGAATCCGCCGTAATTGCGGTTATACATTGTTGGCAACTGGCTTTTTTTCATTCAGTTAAGTGGCTAATGTCAGATGCTGCGTAAAAATAAGATAATCCTGTTCCATCTCCACCTATTGATTCACTGTCAGCAATAGTTATTTTTAATTTTGGCAAAAGATAATTTCCTTTTTCTGTTTCCGAGTATTCAATTCCGTTTTTTTCAAATTGTTTAATAAAATCCGAGATTTCATTTCCAAAATCAAGTCGAATATTGTCAATTAAAATACTAAAACCAGAATGTACTTCCAATTCCGTTAATTTATTGTCTTTGTTGTAATTCAGGAATATCATATCATTTTTAGAGTTCAGATTTTCGTAAATATCTCTTTTTTGGTGAATATTCATACTTTCGTCTCCATCAAAAAATTGAGCTACGTCAATTGTTCTGTCATCCTCTTTATACTTTTTTCCGATTTTTTCTCTAACAGAATTTCTTTCGCTATTCCATTCTATTTTCACAGAATTCAGAATGAAGCCTTTATTTGGTAAATATTCTATGTCCATTTTTTCAGCTTGTTGCCAACGGTTTTGTGTATGGCTCGTTGCGGGAAATCAGCTATGATTTTCCGCCTTGACCGAAAGATAGCAAATTGCAATGAATTCCGATTAGGAATTCAGCCGCAATGAGCTATACACGTTGTTGTGCAACGTTTTTATCCGCAATCTATACATTCCTTTTTTCCTTGACAATACACTCCACAAGATTTTGAATTTACAATTCCAGAATTATTTACGGTAACTAAATATTGTGTGTTTTCTAAAGATTCCAAAATAACCAAACTTCCTGTTGAATTAGATTTCATCAAATAAAATTCAAATCCGTCATTTGTTTTTCGGTATGAACCACCTCGTTCATCACAATAATCAATTCCAAATTCCTTGATTTGCGTTAGCAACAGAGCTTCTTCCATTGTGTCAATTTTACCAAGGAAAAGTTTTAAATCTTCAGTATTTTTTATTTTAGATACCTGTCCATTTTCTACCGCCATTATATAATATGCGTAAGTGGCGTGATGTCCGCGAACAATAAAACCTTCTTGATTATAACTTAAATTCATCAGGTTGCGGTTTTCAGTCATACCTTGTTCGTGAAGTATGTCCACGTGTTCGTGGCCTCCATTACTTGACCTTAATAGCGCCCAATATTCATATTTTTGATTTGGATTTAGATTTCGACCAATATTTTCAATCACATCAATTTTCCAATCAAAATCGATCTTCTCAAATTCAGGTTCTTTCTTGCAACCTATGGTAGCAAAGATTATGGTTATTATTCCAATAAGTTTTGAAGATTTTCTCAATGTTTTTCTAATGTTGCACAACGGTCTCGGCTATGATTTCGTTGCGGAAAAATCCGCAGGATTCTTTCCGCCGTAGCCGAAAGATAGTAAAA
>NZ_JARSBN010000018.1 GCF_029624125.1 Winogradskyella marincola
ATTTTTGCTATCTTTCGGTCAACGTCGGAATGACACTCACGTGCCATTCCGTAACGAAATCATAGCCAAAACCGTTGGCAAACATTTGAGAAAAACTGTATCATAAGAAAATGAAGAACTATTTAATAATCGTTTCAATCATCTTTTTCTGTAATCTGAATTACGGACAAGTTGCAGTTATAAAAGATGTTGATGGATATACTAACGTTCGAAAACTTCCTAAAATTGACTCTGAAGTCATTTATAAACTCAGAGATTCTGAAGTATTTAGTTATCAAGAAAACGAAACAGCATCGGATTGGATAACTGTCTATATTTCAAAAAACAAATATCAAATGGAATGCGGAGAAGATGATACCTTTACGGGTTACATTCATAAAAGTCGTTTATACCCAATTGAGGATTTGAATAAGTACAACGGAACTGAATTTTCTTTTGAGTATAAGTTAAAGGAATTTAGTCTGGAAAATAAGATATCTGATTTTGACGGAAAGTGGCTGACTAAAATTAACGGACGTAGAATTTACGGAACTGATGGAAATATTCCTAAAACAGAAGTTGTCGGAATTGAAACCTCAATAAATGGAAAATCGATTGAGATTCCGAGTATTCTTTACGAGGATATTTTTGAATGCGACAATGTATTTGAAATCAATAAAAACAAGGATGATTATATTGTTCATCAATGGAATAGTGATGGTGCTGGTGGATATTTAATTGTTTGGGTTTTAGGAAACGAGAAATTAAAACAACGACTGATATTAATACCATAAAAAAAACGATTTGCCAACAATGGCTATAAGTAATTGCTTGTTCTCGCCTACTTCTGAAAATCCTCGCGGATTTTCAGTTTGGTGTGTACTTGCAAAGTTAAGTTCTAAACCACGCAACTACTCATAGCTGAGACCGTTGCCCACAATATGAAAAAACTGCTCACAATAATATTTAGTTTTATAATTAGTCTTTGTTTTTCTCAAACAAAAGAACAACTGATTGATTCAATTATTAAAGTAAACAGAGTGGAATCTGATTGTGTTGGAATTGGCTGTATGGTAAGTCCGCAATACACAAGATTCCAAGAATTAAAGAAAAAACTAACCGACAAAGAACTGACTGAATTGTCAAAACACAAAAATCCAACAATTCGGACTTACGCTTCAATTGAACTCATTCAGTCTCGTAAAGGAAACGTTCCAGAGTTACTATCAACTGAATTACAGAAAAATGAAATGGTTGAAACTTTTGAGGGTTGCATAATGGACATTGAACCGATTTCTTCAATTATCTATCACGAATATTGGAACAAAATAAGAATTGAGGCTTCCCAAAAAGTTAAAGGAAATAATTACGAGCAAGATTTAGCAATGAAAAAGGCTCTTGCGACTGACTTAATAATGGAAAAATTAGATAGTATAATTATCTATTCCAACAAAGAAATTTATTGGTTGCTTTACGATAGAACCTTTGAAAACAGAAAGCATAAGGACAATTATTTACCAAGAATTGAGGAATTAGCTTTTGACAAAAACAATTCTTATGCTTTTAAGTATTTAGAAAAATACTACAAATCAGAATACTCGGAAAAATTAGAAAACTATTTAAGAATCGACTTTCCAAAAGCCAAATTTCAAACCGAAAATGATGTTTTCTATTTACACTCATTTATAGAAACACTATTGGAAAGCAAGAACGAGGAATTTAAAAAGATTGCAATAAATAAATTAAGAACAGACGAAGTTTGGAAAGACCATAAAGGTTGGTTCAAAACGACTTTAAAAAAGCACGCAATTGAACTCTGAAAATAAAATACTGTGGGCAACAATGTATAACCGCAATTACGGCGGATTCGACTACGTCCGAATCCACTCGGAATTGCTAACGTCAGTTCTTAACCGAAAATTATTAACTTTAAATCCGTAACTGACGGTTATACGAGACCGTTAGCTGTAATTAAACAAACCGTTAGAATATTTCAAATACGGTTTTCCGTAATTAAAGATGATAGCAAATTAATAAATTAGTAACCTAAAAGAATAAAAAAATGGCAAGATGCACAGCGCCTTCACGAGGACATAGAACAGCAAGTGGTAGAGCAAATTGTCCTGCGTGTAGTAGTAGATATGGAGGATATGGTTCTAGATATTCATACCCTTCTTATGATAACTATTATTCTTCAAGCAGTAGAACATCTTCATCTGGAAATTATAATATTTCAAAAGGTAGAACCCGAAAAGCTTCTTGGTCAAAATCTAGTTCAACAATTTATTATACTTCAGCTGAGATAAATACACTTACACCTGTTAGAAAAGTCGTTGAAAAAAGAGCTGAAAAACCTGATATTAGAGATATTTTTCTATGCCACGCTTGGGACGACAGAAAAGAATCTGCATTAGAATTATACAATTTACTACAATCAAATGGTGTAAATGTATGGTTCAGTGAAAAAGACATACCATTAGGAACTTCATTTCTTCGAGAAATCGATAAAGGTTTAGCAAAATCTAAAATTGGAATTGTTCTAGTAACACCGAATTTCTTGAAAAGAGTACAGAATGAAGGTGTAGCTGAAAAAGAATTATCTGCTTTACTTGCTACAGACCAACTTGTACCTATTGTTCACAATACAACTTATGATGAATTAAGAGATGTAAGTCCATTGTTAGGATCAAGAAATGGGTTAGATACGCAAGAGGATACAATGGAAAATGTTGCAAAGAAATTGGCTGAATTGATTACTGTGAATGAAAATAACTACAGCTAACAATGTATAACCGCAATTACGGCGGATTCGACTACGTCCGAATCCACTCGGAATTGCTAACGTCAGTGCTAAAC
>NZ_JARSBN010000019.1 GCF_029624125.1 Winogradskyella marincola
ATTTTTGCTATCTTTCGGTCAACGTCGGAATGACACTCACGTGCCATTCCGTAACGAAATCATAGCCAAAACCGTTGCAAGTAATTATGAAAAACATACTGCTGACATTAATAATTTTGACTTCAATAAGCTGTAAAAGTCAATCAAAATCTGAATTAAATTTAGAACAGCTAATTGAACGCGACAAAGCGGAGTTGAATAAAATAACGGAGTCGGAAAAATCTAAAGGAACTATTTCTGAAATGAACATTTTAGATTTAAAATTTGGACAATCGACTGAAGCAGTTGACTCAATTCTAAAACAAAAATCTGACTTTGAATCTGTAAACGGAGATACGAATGAGTTTGAGAATTATGGAATAAACTGGGAATTAAACGCTGACTTTAAAATCCCAACGATTATCCGAACTGATTTTCACAAAGACAAACTTTATGAATTAGAATTAGTGTTTTTGACTGACGAAAATAATATTGAACTTGGATTTAAAAAACTGCTTGAATATTTGAGACAAAAATATGGAAATGAGAATTTGAAAGTTTACTCAATTCTGTCACAAACGAAAGAAAGTGGACCATTTACATACTATTGGATTGAAAAAAACAGAAAAGTTATGGCTTACCGAATGCAAGAATACAGTTATTTAAGAATTACAGATTCTTCGGTGGATTATGATAAATTGACAAACATATTTGGAAACAAAAAATAACTACTTGCAACAACGTGTATAGCTCATTGCGGCTGAATTTCCGCGAGGAAATTCAATCTTATTCGCTATCTTTCGGTCACGGCGGAAAATCATAGCTGATTTTCCGCAACGAGCCATACACAAGACCGTTGTGTCTAATTATGAAAAAACTTTACTTAAATAAAAAGACTTTCAAATATTCGAGCCTGATATGGAGTTTTTTCGCTTACATAATAGGCGCTATTATTTGGAGTTTATGGATAAATCTAGTGACTTGGTCAAAACCTGAGTTGAACGATATAATTGAAACTACAATAATTTTTGAAATCGTTTTTTTAGTCAGGACACTAATACTAATAATCCGAAAACATTTAATTAGTCTCTATATAGATTCAGAAAACAACCTATTAATAGTTAATCAATTAAGAGTGTTTCAAAAGAATTTACGGACTGAATTAAACCTTGAGAAATTAGAAATATCTGAATTAAAAAATGAGTGGTTCACATATTTCAATTTGCAAGACGATAAAGGTTTTGTTTGTATTTCTTCAAGTAATTATGGATTGTCGGAAAAAAAAGTAAGGAAAATCTATAAAAAACTACACACAACAACGGCTATAATCCATTGCGGCTGAAATTCCTATCGGAATTTCATTGCAATTTGCTATCTTTCGGCTACGGCGGAAAGAATCCTGCGGATTTTTCCGCAACATATCATAGCCAAACACGTTGTGCGTCAGCTGACCAAACCAACGATATGTAGAAAAATCTAAAAATAAACCATTCGATATGAACAAGATTTTCTTAACTGCATTTATTGTATTAGTGACAATGAATTCCTTTGGACAAACTTTGTCTGAAAAGGATGAAATTATCGACAACCAAAAAACTGAAAAAGAAATTGCACCTTTTACCTATCGCCTTTTTCCAACCGATAATATGTGGACTTTTATAAAACTAAACACTCGAAATGGAAAAATGTGGCAAGTACAATACTCTATGAGTGAAAACAAAAGATTTGAATCATATTTAAGTATGACACCTTTGGTTGAAATTGACAACGAAATAGACAATAGATTTACACTTTATCCGACTCAAAATACTTGGACGTTTATTCTTCTTGACCAAATTGATGGTAGAACTTGGCAAGTCCAATGGTCAATTGACTATGAAAAAAGAGGAATAATGCGAATTGAGCAATAAAAATGAAAAAAGCCGAACGCACAACAATGTATAACCGCAATTACGGCGGATTCGACTACGTCCGAATCCACTCGGAATTGCTAACGTCAGTGCTTAACCGAAAAACATTATCTTTAATCCCGTAACTGACGGTTATACGAGACCGTTGTGGTTAATTTTGAAAAAATTATGGGAACACATATTGACTGTATAATTCCGAAAGAAAAAAATTACTCTGTCGAGGAAATAAAGTCAAAACTAAAAAGTGTTTACGACCGATTAAAACCCGAGTATTCACAATTAGAAAAACATGGAACTTTTACTAAAAATTCGAATGGGAATTGGTGGATTAGTTTAATTCCATCTGAAAATGGAAATCCTGAATATATTACTGGAGAAGGAGACAGTTTCAATATAGACGTTTATGGAAAAGTAATTCATATTGGCTGTATTGAGAGGTTCTCAAGTCTTTATATGACTGATAAAAATATTTCAAATGAACTATATAAAATAATAACAGAGATAAGTAAAGAATTTAGAAAATCCGATAAAATATTAATTGGCGCTGGAGGATTTGGAGAAACTGACCATATAATGGATATGGCATTTTCCGAAAATGCGGATTTTGAAAAAATTTGTGTAAAAATGACTGAATTGAACGGAATTCCTGCAACTGAATTAACCGAATTAAAAGACAAATCTTGGTATCTGAAAAAATAAAAAAACCAACCACAACAATGTATAACCGCAATTACGGCGGATTCGACTACGTCCGAATCCACTCGGAATTGCTAACGTCGGTGTCAAACCGAAAATAAACGCTGATTTAACCCGTAACTGACGGTTATACGAGACCGTTGCCTACAATTATGAAAAAAATCCTGCTGACATTAATAATCTTGATTTCATTGACTGCTTGCGAATCGAA
>NZ_JARSBN010000001.1:0-203800 GCF_029624125.1 Winogradskyella marincola
TGAAATTATTTTTGCCTTTTTTTAACCCCAAACAACCAACACCTTGTATAACAACTATATGAGGTCTTATTTTTTTTGATTAATTACATATTACTATATAAATACGTTTCATTATAACTTTCTTCAGCTTTACATATTAATATATAATAAGTGTCTTAATAATATTATGTGCAAAAGTTACTTTATTATATATATGTATTATTAAAAGAAATAATTCATCATTAAACTTTGCTTTGACTATTACTATAATAGATATATCTTTGTTAGCTTAAAACAGATAATTAATAAAATGATTAAAATTACTCTACCTGATGGTTCAGTTAGATCTTTTGAAAAAGATGTAACTCCTTATGAAGTGGCTGTAGATATTAGCGAAGGTTTTGCTCGCAATGTTATTTCAGCAAAGTTCAATAATAATGTTATTGAAACTACCACTCCCCTAACCACAGATGGTGACCTTATATTATACACATGGAGAGATGATGAAGGTAAAAAAGCATTCTGGCATTCTTCAGCACATATTTTAGCACAAGCTTTAGAGGAACTTTATCCTAATGTAAAGCTTTGGGTTGGTCCGGCTATTGAAAATGGTTTTTATTACGATGTAGATTTAGGCGAAGGTTCTATCTCTGACAAGGACTTTAAAACCATTGAAAATAAAATGATAGAAATTGCTCGTGGTAAACATGATTTTAAAATGAGAGAAGTTTCTAAAGCTGATGCTATATCATATTATAAAGGTAAAAATGAATACAAAGTAGATCTTATTGAAAATCTAGAAGATGGTACAATAAGTTTTTGTGACCATTCTACTTTTACAGATTTGTGCCGTGGAGGTCATATACCAAATACAAGCATTGTTAAAGCTGTAAAAATACTTAGTGTAGCTGGCGCATATTATAAAGGTGATGAAAATGAAAAACAATTAACCAGAGTTTATGGTATTTCTTTCCCAAAACAAAAAGAGTTAACTGAATATTTACACCTATTAGAAGAAGCTAAAAAAAGAGACCATAGAAAACTAGGTAAAGAATTAGAACTATTCACATTCTCTCAAAAGGTAGGACAAGGATTACCTTTATGGCTACCAAAAGGGGCTGCCTTAAGAGAACGTCTTGAAAATTTCTTAAAAGCAGCTCAGAAAAAAGCAGGTTATGAAATGGTCGTTACACCACATATAGGTAATAAAGACTTATATGTTACTTCTGGTCACTTTGCTAAATACGGTGAAGATAGTTTTCAACCAATTAACACACCTGCAGAAGGAGAAGAGTTTCTCTTAAAACCTATGAACTGTCCACATCATTGTGAAATATACAATAATAAACCTTACTCATATAAAGAATTACCTAAACGATTTGCTGAATTCGGTACAGTATATAGATATGAGCAAAGTGGAGAGTTACATGGACTAACACGTGTTAGAGGATTTACGCAAGACGATGCACACATTTTTTGTACACCAGATCAATTAGACACTGAGTTCAAAGAAGTAATAGATTTAGTATTATATGTATTTGGTTCTTTAGGCTTCGAAAATTTTACAGCTCAAGTTTCGCTAAGAGATCCAGAAAATCCTGAAAAATATATTGGTAGTGACGAAAATTGGGAAAAAGCAGAGCAAGCCATATTAAATGCAGCTAAAGACAAAGGTCTTAATTATGTTGTTGAAACAGGAGAAGCTGCTTTTTATGGTCCAAAATTAGACTTTATGGTTAAGGATGCTTTAGGCCGTCAGTGGCAGTTAGGTACTATCCAGGTAGATTACAACCTTCCTGAGCGTTTTGATTTAACATACAAAGGCAGTGACAACGAGCTTCATAGACCTGTTATGATCCACAGAGCACCCTTTGGAAGTATGGAACGATTTGTCGCTATCTTGTTAGAACATACAGGCGGAAACTTCCCACTTTGGCTTATGCCAGAGCAGGTTATGATATTATCTGTAAGCGAGAAATATGAAAAATACGCCGAAAAAGTTTTAAATTTGCTAGAAAATAACGAAATTCGCGCCCTCGTAGATAACAGAAATGAGACTGTAGGGAAGAAAATAAGAGAAGCAGAAATGCAAAAATTTCCTTATATTATCGTTGTCGGAGAACAAGAAGAAAATAATAACACCATTACGGTGAGACAACATGGAGGTGAAGATCTTGGCACAATAAGTGTTAATGACTTTTCTGAAATGATTGATAAAAAAATAAAAGAAAGCTTAAAAAGCTTTTAATAAATATTGTTTAATTAAAATTTATAAGCCATAGCAATACGTAGAAACAGAAGGAGTTATAACAGACGAGAAGTCCAAGAAGACAAACATCGTATAAATTCTAAAATTAGAACTGAAGAAGTTCGATTAGTAGGAGACAATGTCGAAGTCGGTATTTACCCTATTAAGAAAGCATTATCCATGGCTGACGAACAAGGATTAGATCTTGTTGAGATTTCACCAAATGCAAATCCTCCTGTTTGTAAGATTATGGATTATAAGAAGTTTCTTTACGAACAAAAGAAACGTGATAAAGCTTTAAAAGCAAAAGCCACTAAAGTAGTGGTGAAAGAAATTCGTTTTGGACCTCAAACAGACGACCATGATTACGAATTTAAAAAGAAACATGCTGAGAAGTTTTTAAAAGATGGAGCAAAACTTAAAGCTTTTGTGTTCTTTAAAGGACGATCAATAGTATTTAAGGAGCAAGGACAAATCTTATTATTAAGATTAGCGCAAGATCTTGAAGAGTATGGTAAAGTAGAACAAATGCCAAAGCTTGAAGGTAAGCGTATGATTATGTTTATCGCTCCAAAAAAAGCAAAATAACTTAAGACAACATCTTAAGCTATAAATAAAATAAGCGAAACGTAAATTAAAACTAGGACAAAATGCCTAAAATGAAAACTAAATCGAGTGCTAAGAAACGTTTCAAACTAACTGGCACTGGTAAGATTAAAAGAAAGCACGCTTTTAAAAGTCACATCTTAACAAAGAAGTCTAAAAAGCGTAAGCTTGCGTTAACTCATGATACATTAGTACATAAGTCTGACGAAGATAATATTAAAACAATGTTACGTTTAAAGTAACAACGTTTTAATCGGTTAAAACAATTTATAAACCCTGGAGTTAGGCAAAATTATTTAGCAAGTACCATATTTTTTTGGTCGCCTACTACAAAAAACAATTAAAAGAAATGCCAAGATCAGTAAATTCAGTTGCTAAAAGAGCTAGAAGAAAAAAGGTTCTTAAGCAAGCAAAAGGTTACTTCGGAAGACGTAAAAACGTTTGGACAGTAGCAAAAAATGCGGTTGACAAAGCGATGCAATACTCGTATAGAGACCGTAGAAACAAAAAAAGAACATTCCGCGCGTTATGGATTATGCGTATTAATGCAGGTGCAAGACAACACGGAATGAGCTATTCTAAGTTTATGGGTAAATTAAAAGCTAACAATATCGAATTGAACCGTAAGGTTCTTGCAGATTTAGCAATGAATCACCCAGAAGCTTTTGAAGCAATAGTAAACAAAGTAAAGTAAGGCTTTTAGCCAAATTAATAACAACATTTCGCTTATATAAAATCCGATTCATGCATTTGAATCGGATTTTTTTATTGTATCAATTTATACTCTAATAAAAAAATGAAATATGTAAAACTAGTTGTATCCGATATGGATGGCACACTACTAAATTCAAATCACGAAGTAAGTCAACGCTTTTTTAATTTGTTTAAAAAGATGCAGTCTTTAAATATAAAATTTGTTGCAGCTAGTGGCAGACCATATTATAGTATTACAGAAAAACTTCACCCTATAACAAAGGACATAATAATTGTGGCAGAAAACGGAGGGCTTGTTATAGAAAACAAAGAAGTCTTACTTAGCAACAACATCCATTCAGATAAGTTAAATAAGCTTTATAATTTAGTCTCTAATATAAAAGATGTATATCCTATATTTTGCACTAAACATCTTGCTTACTTTCTTAATACACCTTTAGAAATAGTAAATACTTTTTCTGAATATTATTCAATAAATAAAACCATTAGTTCTTTAAAAGAAATAGAAGATGACGTTATAAAAATAGCTCTATATCATTCTAAAAATTCAGAAAGCTTTATTTACCCACACGTAAAACATTTGGGCTCAGAATTTAATGTTGTTGTGTCTGGTAACCATTGGGTTGACATTTCAGAATCTATCACAGATAAAGGAAATGCGCTTTCTTTTCTACAAAACAGATACAACATAAAACCTTCTGAAACTATGGTTTTTGGAGACTTTAATAACGATTTAGAAATGCTTAAACTATCTAAATATAGCTATGCAATGGCAAATGCACATAAAGATGTTAAAGCTACAGCCAATTTTGAAACTGACACAAATGATAACTTTGGTGTAGAGAAAGTAATAGAATTATTAATTGCCGAAAGCAGTCAAGACTAACAGTCTTCCTGAAGCATTATTTCTATGCTCACAGAGGTATATGCCTTGCCAAATACCTATATTTAGTTTACCATTAGTAATTGGTATTTGTACCGAAGTTCCCATCAAAGAAGCTTTTATATGTGCTGGCATATCATCTGGTCCTTCATAGGTATGTTTATAATACGATTGATTTTCGGGCACCATTTTATTAATATGACTTTCAAAATCTAATCTTACTGTTGGGTCTGCATTTTCATTTATGGTTAAACTTGCAGAAGTATGCTTAATAAAAACTTGTAATTGACCTATTCTTATTTCTTCTAACTCAGGAATTGCATTTATTATTTTTGAAGTAATAAGATGAAAACCTCTTGGATAAGCTTCTAGTCTAATCTCTTTTTGAAAGAATTTCATTTAATTTTTAATAAACTTTACTATCATTTCACCATGATCACTCTTAATTTCTAAGAAGTATAATCCTTTTGATAATTGTGATGTATCAATCGTTGGGCTTAACGTTACGTTCTCTAAGATTAAAGCTCCTCTTATATCTAAAATATTAAGCGTTAAAAAATCTGAGCCTTTGTAATCTATATTTAGTTTATCCTGAACTGGATTTGGATATACTTTTATTTGATTGATAAACTTTTCTGCAATAGATAAACTCACACTCCTGTAGATTGCAATATACCCTGGATAATTCTCTAAACGTAATTCGTCATAATCATCATATGACGTTAATGTTATTGTATGATCAGTATCTGCCTCTATGTAATTAAAATAACTGCCTTCAAAATTGTTTTCTTCAGAAGTATCACAAACTGAAAGAGTAAATACTACATCATTAGGATTTAACGAGTTTAAAGATGAATTATAAGTGTAATATCCATAGAACCCATTGCAAGCACCGACACCATCAAAAGTTAAATCATCATTTATAGTTATCGAAGGTAAAAAATTTGGTTGTTCATCCTCTATATCCCATACAACTCCTTCTAAATCTACCTCAAGCTGATATAAGTACCAAGTTTGGTAAAGATTAGTATCTTGGGAGTAAATATTAAAAGTAAAGAATAGGAATAGGAATATAAATATGTATTGTAATTTTATCATAACTTATTGTTTTCACATCTTTTTTAAAACTACAAAATTTATAATATACAAAACCATCAAGTTTTTTGCTTCTTCTTCTTAGCAGCTGGAAAAAGTACATTATTTAATATTAACCTATAACCAGGAGATGTTGGGTGTAAATCGAGTTCTGTCTTTGGGTCTCCTACTCTATGCGTATAATCTTCTGGATCGTGACCTCCATAGAATGTAAAAAAGCCTTTACCCTTAATTCCGTGAATGTATTTTGCTTCTCCATTAGTTCTATTTTCACCCATTACTAATACATTAGATTTTATTTCATCTCTTGTAAATGATGTGGTCTGTCCCATAAAACCTTTTACCAAAGATGTATGATTTTGAGTTAACATCGTTGGAATTGGATCCCATTTTGCTGAATATTCCATCAACGAGAAGTAATCAGTTTTAAAAGGTATCTGACGTTTAGACGTCATATCTATTGAAGAAAATTCATAAACATTAGGACTTCTTTCTAATATGTAGTCCTTAAACGCAAAGGTTTTTGAGTAATCTATTTTGTTCTGATATCCAGGATCACTTCCATCTCCATCAAACATAGGCTCGCAAATGTCAACGCCTTCTGCTGATAAAGCAATATCAAAACTATCGGTTGCAGAACACATTGCAAACATAAATCCTCCACCTACTACGTAATCTCTAATTTTTAAGGCTACTGCTAATTTTGCATCCGAAACTTTATCATAGCCTAACTTATTTGCCAGTTCTTCTGCCGCTTTCTTTTCTTCAATATACCAAGCTGCAGAACGGTAGGTTCTGTAAAATTTCCCATATTGACCTGTAAAATCTTCGTGATGCAAGTGTAACCAATCATAAAGCAACAATTCATCATTCAAAACCTCTTCATCATAAATAGTCTCATACGGAATTTCCGCATAGGTCAAAACCATAGTTACCGCATCGTCCCAAGGCTGCTTTCCATAAGGTGTGTAGACTGCAATCTTTGGTGCTTTTTCTAACACAACAGCTTCTTGATTTACTGCAGGACTTGCAATTTCATCTAATATTTCTTTTGCTTTGATGTCTGAAATCACTTCAAAAGACACACCTCGTATCTGACATTCGCGCTGAATGATTTCTGCATCAGGTAACAAAAACGAACCTCCTCTATAATTTAAAAGCCAATTTACTTTGAGTTCGCGCTCCAAAGTCCAATAGGTAACTCCATAAGCCTTGAGATGGTTTTCCTGAGACTCAGCATCCATTGGAATTAATATATATGAAGCGTATGCATTAACACTGAGTAACAGTGCAAATAATATGAAAGTTAATTTTTTCAAGTTCATAGATTTAAAACGAAATATAACCAATTTTTAGTCTTTCTAGTCTTATTTTATCATTCTTTTAAGAGCTAAATGGTATACTCCATCAGTCTATTATAGTGAGGTAAACATTGGTCTAAGAGCGCATTTAGGTGTGTTGGAAAAGCTTCTGTTTTTGGTTTATATTTTTGAAATCCACTTGATTTATGAACGTTATGATACCAATAATCTGCCCAAACACCATCTTCTTCTCGCTTTTGTGGTTTCCAGGATAACATTGATTTTTCAAAAAGAATACCAGCAAATTCGCATAACTTCCGTAGTGTCACTTCAGGATTTTTAAGGACTTGTTTAGAATTTATAACCTTGAAAGGAATACTTTGACTTTCAAAATAGTTTAAAAGATCGATATGAAGTTGATAACCTACATCATCAATTGTAGGATTATGAATCACTTTATCAAAGGATGGCAACATATCTACAGGATCTCTGGTTAAAATAATGTTGATGGTATCCTTCATAAATGAACGATCTATATCTAAAAGATGATGCGTCATTTGTTTGAAAAACAAGACTGGCTTTTCAGTATTATTCAACATCATTTCTACCACCTTCTCTCCATCATATTCCATTGTATTCATAATCTCTTCTGCACCTGGATGATAACTATTTGCATCTGGATGATGCTTTAAGTAATAGGCATAAAGTGGTTCATCAAACACTTTTGTATCCTTACGTTGTGCAAAAGAATACATCAGTGCCGTGGATATATTTCTTGGTCCAGACCACAGACATATACGCTTTATATTATCCATTGGCTATTGTTTTTTGGATTAACTTTTCATACAAATCGTTAAGTTTTCTAGTCATTTTTCCATACTTACCCTCTCCTATTTGTCGTCCATCAATTTTTGTAACAGGTGTTAAACCACCAAAGGTTCCTGTAACAAAAGCCTCGTCTGCTCCATAAACATCAAATAAAGAAAAATCCTTTTCAAAACAAGGAATATTGTTGGCCTTGCAAACTTCTATAACCTTAGCTCTGGTAATGCCATTCATACAATACTTGCTTGTGGATGTCCATACTTCGTTATTTTTAATCATAAAAAAATTAGTAGCGTTACAAGTGGCTACAAATCCATTAACATCTAGCATTAAAGCTTCATCAGCACCTGCTTCAATCGCTTGAATAAGTGCCTGAACTTCGTGAAGCTTACTATGGCAATTTAACCTTGGGTCTAGATAATCTGGAGAACCTCTTCTAATGGTACTTGTAAATAAAGTAATTCCTTTCTCTTTAGATACTTTTGATGCTTTTTTATACTCAGGAATAATAACCACATTGGGTCCAGAAATAGTTAATCTTGGATCTTGAGATGGTGTTTTTTTAATGCCACGTGTTACCATAATTCTAACGTGTACATCATCTGTCATACCATTAACATTAAGTGTGTCCCATACTTTTTGGGTTAACTCTTTTTTAGTAAATGGTAATACCATACCAACCGTTTTTGCAGATTGCCATAAACGGTTAAAATGATCTTCGATAAATACCAGAACTCCTTGGTGTAATCGTAAAGCTTCCCAAACACCATCTCCTACTAAATAACCACTATCAAAAACAGAAATTTTTGCTTCGTTTCTGGGAAAGAGTTCGTCATTAATGGAAATAAGAATAGTATCGTTTCTAGAGTCTTCTTGTGCATTGTGCGTACCGTGAACCATAATGTTTTGTTTATGGTATGAAGATACTTAAAAATTACAACGCTAAAAACGCTTAAAAATCTTAATCTAATTTTGTCTCATTGCCAGAAAGAAGACTCGCAATGACCTTAGTACTTGGAAATTGCTCTAAAATAATCTTGATAAAAACAGTGATAGGAATAGCCATTATAAGTCCTGGAATTCCCCAAAGAAATCCCCAAAACATCAACATAACCAAAACTGCTATGATATTTATTGAGAAAGATTTTCCCATAAAAATTGGTTCTAAGATTGCACCAAAAACAACCTGAACCATTGAAATTGAAACTATAAAGAAAAGTAATGTACTTGTTGGATCTAACTCTACAAAGGCAAAAATTGAAAGTAGAATCACAGAAATAAAGGATCCTACCATTTGCACAAAGTTAATAGCAAATGCAAATAAGCCCCAAAATATTGGAAAACTCACATCAAACATTACACACATTAAACCCGTAAACAAACCAGTTAAAGCACTAACTAACACCTTTACTTTAATAAATTTAATCAGATCTTTTTCAATCTTCATAAAAGCTTTTATGGACGTATGCTTTTGTTTTAATAATGTATTGTTGAGCAAATTATGAACGTTTATAGACTCACCTAACCATAACACTACAAAAAAAGCAGTCATTAAAAGTGTTGTAAAAAAGGTGCGAATAAAACCAAATGTAGTTCCTAAGTTTTCTTTTTCAAAAAACTGGGCTAAGAAGCCTTTGTCTTGTTCAAATTCAATACCAAAACTATTGGATAGGTATCCTTTTAAATCTACTATTTTTTCTTCAGCCTTTGGAATAAATTCTGATTTGGTAGCTAAGATTTCTCTACTAGATAACTGAATTAATTCTATACCTAAATATACACCTACAGTAACCAACAATAACACAACAAGGATACTGAGAAATTTTGGAACTTTTTTTCGTCCCAATTGTCTCATAAGAGGCAAAAACAACAATGCAATAAACATTGAAAAAATCAAAGGTATAAATATAAAAGACAGTACTTTAAGTAAATAAAATACTAATGGTATAACGATGATTAACAACAGGATATTGGTTGTACGTCTTTGATCTAACATGAGGCAATTTTCTTCTTAAATAGCGAAGCGTAAATATAGGTTAAAAAAGAGGCTTAATACTTATAAAATGATGTTAAAAAGGTACACCATCATCATCAGGACCACCAAAGGCATCACTAGCCGATGGAAAACTATCTGGTGTAAAAGCGTCTTCGTTTGCTCCTGTATTCATTTTTGAATGAAATTCGCCAAAAGGTGTATCAAAATCATCTAAATTATCAAACTTACCTAAATGACCGATAAACTTCAACCTAATGTTTTCTAAACCACCATTTCTGTGTTTTGCTACAATAAATTCTCCTTGACCTTCTGTTGGTGAGCGCTCTTCGTCATCCCACTCATCAATCTTATAATATTCTGGTCTGTATATAAACGATACAATATCCGCATCTTGCTCAATCGCACCAGATTCACGTAAGTCTGAAAGTAATGGTCTTTTACTTCCACCACGCGTTTCTACCGCACGCGATAACTGAGATAATGCAATTACAGGTACATTCAATTCCTTTGCTAAAGCTTTAAGGTTACGAGAAATCATAGAAATTTCTTGCTCACGATTACCTCCTTTTTGACTTCCACCTGCTGTCATTAACTGCAAATAATCAATCATAATCATCTTGATACCATATTGCGAAGCTAAACGACGTGCCTTTGCTCTTAAATCGAAAATGGATAAGGATGGTGTATCATCAATATATAATGGAGCTTTTTCTAAAGTTTTAACTTTAACATTAAGCTGTTCCCACTCGTGTTTTTCTAGTTTACCTGTTCTTAGTTTTTCTGAAGATAAGCCTGTTTCACTAGAAATTAAACGTGTTATTAACTGTACAGAAGACATCTCTAGAGAGAAGAAAGCTACAGGATTGTTAAAGTCTACAGCAATATTTCTCGCCATTGTTAAGGTTAAGGCCGTTTTACCCATACCAGGACGTGCTGCAACGATAATTAAATCTGAAGGCTGCCAACCAGAAGTAAGCTTATCTAATTTATCAAACCCAGTTGGTATACCACTTAATCCTTCTTTGTTAGAAATTTCTTCAATTTTCTTTTTTGCCTGTATTACTAAACTTTGCGCTGTCTCTGTCGACTTCTTAACGTTACCTTGAGTAACTTCATAAAGCTTAGCTTCTGCATTATCTAAAAGATCAAAAACATCTTTAGTTTCATCGTAAGCTTCTTCTATAATTTCATTTGAAATTTTTATTAAACTTCGCTGAATATACTTTTGAAGAATTATACGTGCATGAAACTCAATATGTGCTGAAGATGATACACGTTGAGTTAACGAAATTAGATAAAAATCTCCGCCAACTAAATCTAGTTTTTCATCTTTCTTTAATTGTGTAGAAACGGTTAATAAGTCAATAGGTTCACTATTTTCAAACAACTTAAAAATGGCTTCGAAGATGTATTTATGAGCATCTTTATAAAAAGCATCAGGACTTAAAATATCTATAACCTCATCAACACCTTTTTTATCGATCATCATAGCTCCAAGCACAACTTCTTCTAAATCAATTGCTTGAGGTGGTATTTTACCTTTTTCTAAACTAATAATAGTGCTTTTATCGACTTTATAACTTGGTATTGGATTGGGTTGTTTCATAAATAACAAAAGTAATTAAATAGTATCGATGAACTGTGTATTATAGGAATTCCAATCTCAACAGGTCTTCAACAATCTAACTGTTAATAACTTAAATATATTGTTAATAGTGCCAAAAAAAACCGAAGACTCAACTTCAGTTTTTTTTAGTTGCTTATGTTTAGTGGATTTAGTCTTTATAGACTCCCATTTCATCGTATTTACTCATACGATTTTTCACTAATTCTTTTGGTGATAAGTTTTTTAACTCTTCGTAGGTCTTTACTATAGCATCTTTTACAGCTAAAAATGTTTTTTCTCTATCTGTATGTGCACCACCAAGCGGTTCTTTAATAATTTGGTCTACAAGCTTCATACGCTTCATGTCTTTTGCTGTAAGCTTTAAAGCTTCTGCTGCTTGTTCTTTGTACTCCCAACTTCTCCATAAAATAGAAGAACAAGACTCTGGCGAAATAACAGAATACCATGTATTCTCTAACATCATAACCTTATCTCCTACTCCAATACCTAAAGCTCCACCTGAGGCTCCTTCACCAATAATAATTGTTATAATTGGCACTTTTAAACGAGACATTTCTAAAATGTTTCTAGCAATAGCTTCACCTTGTCCTCTTTCTTCTGCTTCTAGACCAGGATAAGCACCAGGAGTGTCTATTAAGGTTACAACAGGAATTCCGAATTTTTCAGCAGACTTCATAAGACGCAGTGCCTTACGATAACCTTCTGGATTAGACATTCCAAAGTTTCTATACTGTCTTGTCTTGGTGTTATATCCTTTTTGCTGACCTATAAACATATAGGTTTGATCGCCAATTTTACCTAAACCACCAATCATAGCTTTATCATCCTTAACATTTCTGTCTCCATGCAATTCTAAAAAAGAATCTCCACAAAGTGCTTTGATGTGATCTAGTGTATATGGTCTGTTTGGGTGACGAGACAACTGAACACGCTGCCAAGCTGTAAGATTTTTATATATCTCTTTTTTAGTTTCAGCTAGCTTTTTTTCGATCTGCTTACAGGTTTCTGTAACGTCTACATCACTCTCTTTTCCAATGATTTGACATTTATCAAGCTGCTCTTCTAATTCTTTTATGGGTAATTCAAACTCTAAATATTCCATACAATTTGAAGTTAGTTTTTAGTTAATTTAGTGTACAAATATACAAACTTCAATTGTTAACAGGCATCTTTTTTCGTTTTCGAGCTTTATTGTTTTTTAATATGGCGTCTAATAGCACCATTAATATTATTAAAGTAGCACCAAGATAAAACTGTGAGGACATCTGCTCAGTTTCTGGAAAAAGGAACAGCGCTAATATTATACCGTAGATTGGCTCTAGGTTATACGTTAAAATTACCGTAAAGGGACTTATGTATCTCATTACTTCTACAGCTCCAATAAAAGCATAAGCTGTACATACTGAAGCCAAGATTAAAATATAAACCCAATCCATTTGAGGTAGCGTAAAGAAATCTTTATTAAAATGAATTCCTGAAAAGTGTATGAATAGACTTAAAAATATAACTCCACTTATAAACTCATAAAATGAAATGACCGTTGAATTATATTTTTCTATAAATCGTCCATTTATAACTGCAAATAAGGTTGAAAAAAGTGCGGACAGCAATCCTAGTATAATACCGTTGATATATTTTAGCTCACTACTCGTAATTAGAAATACTCCTAATATTACTATTAATCCAAAACCTATTTCATAGAGCAAAACACGTCTTTTAAAAAAAATAGGTTCTATAAATGACGCAAAAAAAGCACCTGAGGAAAACATAGCTAAGGCTATAGAAATGTTAGACTGTTTTATGGATTCAAAAAAAGTAATCCAATGCAAAGCTATTATTACGCCTGCTGCAGAAAACTTAATAATTGCTTTTTTACTTACCTTAATATTAAGTTTAATAATTTTTATGTAGATGAACATTAAAACAGCTGCAATGGCCATTCTATACCATACTATTGCTGTTGCTCCTGCTGAAATTTCCTTACCTAGAATTGCTGTAAAACCAGCAATAAAAACCAGAAAATGTAAATGAAGATAATCCTTTAATCTAGCGTTTTGCATTCTGTAGAAGGTATACTGCTAAAATACCAAATATAATATTAGGAAACCATACTGCTATAACAGGCGAAAAATTAGATTGCTCTGCCATAACACCAAATATTTTATCAAAAAAGACATAAATCATAGCTATAGCAATACCAAAGGCTAAGTTAACTCCCATACCTCCTCTTCGTTTAACCGAAGACACTGCAACCGCTATAATTGTTAATATGAATATTGAAACAGGTAAGCTCCATTTTTTTAGCTTAACAACTTCATATCTACCAATATTTTTAGATCCTTTTTTTCTTTCAGACTCAATAAATCTTAGAAGTTCTCCATAAGATTTTGTTTCTGCAGCATACTCTACTGGAGTTAAATCGGCTAGTTCAAAAGGCAAAATGGTGTCTTTTCGTCTTACTTTTTCTACAATTTCTTCACCATCTTTAAAAGTACGTTTTATATAAGATATAAGCCTGTAACTACTGTCTTTTTCTATATACCTAATATTATCAGCAAAGATCTTGTATTTTAATTCGTTGCCCTCAAAATGCTCGTAAGTAAAATTATTACCTGTTTTACTACTAGGCACAAAACTACTTACATATATATAGTCGTTATCGTTAATTTGCTGATATACGTGTCTGGTTTCTTGTATTTTTTTGTGCTTTTTAAGGTATTTGTATTTAAACTCATTAAACCCTTGACTGGCTATAGGTGCCAGATACATCCCTAAAACCAATGCTACAGCTGCTACAATAGTTGCACCTATTAAATAAGGCCTTAAAAACCTTGTAAATGATACTCCAGAGCTCAAAAAAGCTACTATCTCTGTATTATTAGCTAGCTTAGATGTAAACCAGATTACAGATAAAAATAAGAACAAAGGAAATAACAGATTGGCAAAGTAGACTGTAAAATCTATGTAATAGGCTGTAACCTCACTAAAAGGTGCTTCATTCTCTATTATCTTACCAACTTTTTCGGCTAAATCTACTGTTATTCCTATAGGAATAAACAGTAATAACATCATTAAAAATGTTAACAAATAGCGCTTTAGTATGTACCAATCTAAGATTTTCACTTACTACAATCTTTTATCCATTTGTTTAACCATTTTCTCTTTCCATACTTTAAAGTCTCCTTCTATAATATGCTTTCTGGCCTCTCTCACCAACCATAAATAAAATCCTAAATTATGAATTGTAGCTATTTGTTTTCCTAACAATTCATTTACTGAGAACAAATGTTTAAGATATGCTTTACTATACTCTGTATCCACATAAGTTATTCCCATTTCATCTATTGGCGAAAAATCTTCAGCCCATTTTTTATTCTTAATATTTATGGTGCCATGTGCTGTAAATAACATACCGTTTCTGGCATTTCTGGTAGGCATAACACAATCAAACATATCTACACCTAACGCAATATTCTCTAAAATATTGATTGGTGTACCAACACCCATTAAATAACGAGGTTTTTCTTCTGGTAAAATATCACAAACTACCTCTGTCATAGCATACATTTCTTCAGCAGGCTCACCAACCGACAAGCCTCCAATAGCATTTCCTTGTGCTCCTGCATTTGCTATATACTCAGCAGACTGTATTCTTAAGTCTTTGTATGTGCTACCTTGTACTATTGGAAAAAACGTTTGTTCATAACCATATTTAAAAGGCACTTTTTCTAAATGTGTCATGCATCGTTCTAGCCAACGATGTGTCATGTGCATAGAACGCTTGGCATAATTATAATCGCAAGGGTAAGGTGTACATTCATCAAAAGCCATAATGATATCTGCACCAATAGAGCGTTGAATTTCCATTACATTTTCTGGTGTAAATACATGGTAACTACCATCTATATGCGATTTAAACTTTACACCTTCCTCCTTAATCTTTCTGTTTGCAGATAAAGAATACACTTGATAACCACCAGAATCGGTTAAAATATTACGATCCCAATTCATAAACTTATGCAATCCACCAGCCTTTTCTAAAATTGGTGTTTGCGGTCTGAGGTAAAGGTGATATGTATTTCCTAAAATAATATCTGGATTGATATCATTTTTCAATTCGCGTTGGTGCACGCCTTTTACAGTGGCTACAGTACCAACAGGCATAAAAATTGGTGTTTCTATAACACCATGATCAGTTGTAATAACACCTGCTCTTGCCTTTGTTTCTTTATCTTTTGCTATGCGATTAAATTTCATAAAAGTAAGTCTGGTGGCAAATATAATTAACTCTAACGCATTGGACTCTTAATTAAATTCAAAAATTGTTAGCAATTATTCAAAATCGTTAATAAGTGTCTCTAAACGGCTTTTGAATGCCACTTATAAAAAGTTATTTTTGCAGCATTAATTTAAGCTCAAAAACATGTCTAATATTCAACAATTAGAAGATTTAACTACTCAAGTTCGTAGAGACATTCTACGCATGGTACACAAAGTAAATTCTGGTCATCCTGGCGGATCGCTAGGTTGCGCAGAATTTTTCGTATGCCTTTACAAAGAATTAATGGAAACCAAAGATGGTTTTGAAATGGATGGCATAGGAGAAGATTTATTTTTCTTGTCTAACGGTCATATATCACCAGTATATTATAGTGTACTTGCGAGATCTGGTTATTTTGCAGTTGATGAATTAAACACTTTTAGATTAATAGATTCTAGATTACAAGGACATCCTACAACCCACGAAGGCTTACCTGGAATTAGAATTGCATCTGGTTCTTTAGGACAAGGAATGTCTGTTGCTATAGGTGCTGCTGAGACAAAAAAACTCAATAATGATAAGCACTTAGTATATAGTCTTCATGGAGATGGTGAGTTACAAGAGGGTCAAAACTGGGAAGCAATAATGTATGCTGCCGGAAATAAAGTAGACAACCTTATTGCCACCATAGACTTAAACGGCCAGCAAATTGATGGCTCTACAGACAACGTTTTACCAATGGGTAATGTAAAAGCTAAGTTTGAAGCTTTTGGTTGGACAGTTGTAGAAATTGAAGAAGGTAATAATATTGAAGCTATTTTAGAAGGTATGCAAAACGCAAAATCCTTAACAGGAAATGGCAAACCAGTATGTGTATTACTAAAAACCGTTATGGGTAATGGTGTAGATTTTATGATGCATACACACGCATGGCATGGTAAAGCACCAAACGATGAGCAATTAGCAACAGGTCTTGCTCAAAATGCAGAAACTTTAGGAGATTATTAATCTAGCAATCAAAACACGAAATGAAAACATATACAAATACAGGAAGTAAAGATACACGCTCTGGTTTTGGAGCCGGTTTAACAGAGTTAGGACAAACGAATGAAAATGTTGTAGCGCTTTGTGCCGACTTAACAGGATCTCTTAAAATGGATGAATTTAAAGCTAATCATCCAGAACGTTTCTTTCAGGTAGGTATAGCAGAGGCTAATATGATTGGTATGGCTGCAGGTATGACAATTGGTGGTAAAATTCCTTTTACAGGTACGTTTGCTAACTTCTCTACAGGTAGAGTCTATGACCAAATACGTCAAAGTGTTGCTTACTCTCACAAAAATGTAAAAATCTGTGCTTCGCACGCTGGTGTTACATTAGGTGAAGATGGTGCTACTCATCAAATTCTAGAGGACATTGGTTTAATGAAGATGCTCCCAGGAATGACTGTAATAAATACTTGCGATTACAACCAAACTAAAGCTGCAACCTTAGCTATAGCAAAGCATGATGGTCCTGTATACTTAAGATTTGGTCGTCCAAAAGTACCTAATTTCACTCCAGAAAATGGTGAATTTGAAATTGGTAAAGCCGTAAAACTTACAGACGGAAACGATGTTACAATAGTAGCTACAGGTCATTTAGTATGGGAAGCTCTTGAAGCTGCAAAGACTTTAAACGACAACGGAATTAGTGCAGAGGTTATAAACATTCACACTATAAAGCCATTAGATGATAAAGCTATTTTAGATTCTGTTTCTAAAACAGGATGTATTGTAACTGCAGAAGAGCATAATTACTTAGGTGGTCTTGGAGAAAGTGTTGCTAGAGTATTAGCGCAACACAAACCAACACCTCAAGAGTTTGTTGCTACTAAAGATACATTTGGTGAGTCTGGTACACCTGCTCAGCTTATGGATAAGTATGGTTTAAACAGTTCTGCTATACAAGAAGCTGTAAAAAAAGTAATCAAAAGAAAATAACTTCATTTTGGCAACGTTTTTGATATTAGATACCTAATCTTAAAAACGAACATTATGAAAAATTTGAAAAAAGCAGCTCTATTAGCTGTAGTTCTGGCATTTGTTGGATTAAGTGCTCATGCACAAAAAGGAAGTGCTTTTGGGTTTAAAGGTGGTTTAAACTATGGTGCTAATGGAGATTATTTTGAATCCATTGGTGACAACGCTAAAAATCCAGACAGAAACATTGGCTATCATATTGGTCTGTTTGGTAAAATTGGAAATCAGTTTTATTTTAGACCAGAGCTTGTTTATACTGCAACCAAAAGTGATTATGACGACAATGCCTTTAATGTAAAGAAAATTGACGCACCGCTTTTAGTTGGAATTAAAGTTTTAGGACCTGTAAGTGTCTTTGGTGGCCCTTCGCTACAATATATACTTGACACAGAATTTGAAGGCATTGATGTTAATGATGTAGAGGATGATTTCTCTGTAGGTTTAAACTTTGGTATAGGGCTTAACTTTAATAAAATAGGTATTGACCTAAGATACGAAAGAGGTTTTAACGATAATGAAGCCACTTTTATTAATAACAATTTAGGTTCTGGTGCCTCTAGTAGAATAGACACAAGACCAGATCAATTGATTTTAAGTTTATCAATTGCGTTATAGATTATATTGAAAAACATAGAAAATAAAAAAGCCGCTAAAAAGCGGCTTTTTTATTGCAATTATTTCTAATTGAAAAATATTACTATTCCTCTTCTTCGTTATAATTTATTGAAATGTCTTCTTGTAAATAATCTGGTATACCGTTATTATCAGAGTCTATTGCAGTAACAGTATTAATTGTTATAACACCATTAGAAGTAGATCTGTTTAATTCATACTCATTACTAGCTAATACTGGCTCAGTATCACCCATATTTACAGTGTAAGTATTAGGCACTAATTCATTAATTGTTAATACACCATCATTATCGTCGTCTTGATCTATGTAATTTGGTGCAGAATCATCGTCTGTATCATCATCTAAAACATCTAAATTAGCATCTAAATCTTCTACATAAGAAGGTATACCGTCTGCATCATGATCAACTTCATCGTATTGTAAAAGTTCAAACTTAAATACAAGATTAGAATAAGATGCTATACTTCCTGAAGCTGTTCCTGAGAAATAAGCAATACCAGAAGGCACAAACATTACACCTAATCCATAGTTATTATAGTTTGTTATACCATTAGAATTTGTAAAACTATCTGCACAGTTAAACATTGGTATAATTAATTGCCAAGATCTAATAAGACCAGGATTAAAACCAGCACCTGTTAAAAATAAATCTTCTGGTGTAGCAAGAGAATCAAAGACAGTTCCATCTACAAGTGTAAAACCTTCGTATCGCATTCTAACCTGATCGGTAAATCTTGGAGAGTCACCACCACCTTGGTTTATTCTTAAAACATAGTAATCATAATCTGTATCTTCATAAGTAGTTGTATGAGTTTCTACAGCATCAATCAATAGTGTATGTCCTGCTGGTAAATCTTCTCCTTCCTCTAATTCTGTAATGATAATATCTGAGTACTTATGGTTTGATCCAGATAAAAAGAAATCTGAATTATAATAGTGTGTAGATAAATAATCTACAAGAGAATCACTATCTGCCAATTGTTGTTCTCCTCTGTCTCTAACTACCACATCAGGAACTTTTACATCATCATCCTCACAAGACACTACAAATACAGACACTAATACTAGATAAACTATAAGTTTTATTGATTTCATATTCTAAAAATTATATTTTGATAGGATTAACCACAAATCTTATCAAATGTTCATTATTGCTTTAATTATGTGGTGCAAGATACATTAAATTAATATTTTTATGCCAAAAGGTTAACGTAGATTTTAGTTAAAAAATATATGCGAATTGATAAATATTTATGGTGTGTACGCTATTACAAAACCAGAAGTTTGGCAACCCAAGCTTGCAAAAAAGGACAAATTAAGATAAATGATAGTGTAGCAAAGCCTTCTAGAGAGGTGTACCCAACTGATAAAATAGAATTGAGAAAAGATCAAATCTCTTATCAACTAACGGTTAACGATCTTCCTCCAAACAGAGTTGGTGCTAAACTGGTTGATATTTACCGAACCGACACCACGCCAAAAGACGCTTTTGCTGCCAAAGAACTTTTAAAATATAGTAAAGATTACTATCGTAAAAAAGGTAGCGGAAGACCAACAAAAAAAGACAGAAGAGATATAGATAATTTTTATGAAGAAGAATAAATTAGACAAAGATTATTGGGAAAACAGATACTCTAAAGATGAGACAGGTTGGAACATTGGATACGCCTCTACTCCTATCGAAAAATACATTTCTCAGCTACAGGATAAATCTATCAAAATTTTAATACCTGGAGCAGGAAATAGTTTTGAAGCAGAGCTTTTATGGAATAAAGGATTTAATAATACTTATGTATTAGATTTTGCAAAACAACCCATAGAAAATTTCAAAAACAGGGTTTCAACATTTCCACACAAGCAATTACTTCATCAAGATTTTTTTGAACTCAATCAAACATTTGATCTTATCATTGAACAAACTTTTTTCTGCGCTTTAAATCCTAATCTGAGAAAGCAATATGTAGAAAAAATGTTTCAATTATTAAACCCTAAAGGAAAACTAGCTGGCTTGCTATTTGATTTTCCATTAACAGAATCTGGACCACCTTTTGGCGGAAGCTTTAATGAGTATGAAACTGCTTTTAGTAAATATTTCAAAATTAAAACACTAGAACGCGCAACAAATTCTATAAAAGAAAGGCAAGGTAAAGAACTGTTTTTTATCTTTGAGCGTCTATAACAAAATCTAATTGCTAGTTAGTAGCATTACAATTTAAAACCAAAAAAGCGCACCATGGCACTTACAAAAAACACTATTTTAAGCCATAAAGAAATTGAGCACAAAATAAGACGTATTGCTTACCAGATCTACGAAAGCAATGTTAATGAAACTGAAATTGTAATAGCTGGTATTGAAAGTAATGGATACATTTTGGCTAAAAAAATTAAATCTCAACTCGATAAGATTTCTGATATTAATTCTACGCTTTGTAAGGTAACCGTTGACAAAAACGAACCTACCAATCCTATAAAAACATCTATAAAAAGTGAAGATTATACTAACAAATCTATAGTTCTTATAGATGATGTTTTAAACTCTGGAAGTACACTAATTTATGGTATTAAGCATTTTCTAGACGTCCCTTTAAAGCAATTTAAAACTGCTGTTTTAGTTAACCGTAACCACAAAAAGTTTCCTGTAAAAGCCGATTTTAAAGGTATTTCTTTATCTACATCGCTTTTTGAGCATGTACACGTTAATCTTTCTAAGCAACCTTATGAAGCTTATTTAGATTAAAGCTTTTACAATCTCTTCTAAAATATCCTTCTTAGACTTATTATCTGATGTAATAATATTTGAAGCTTGATTATAATATTGGGTTCGTTCAAACAGATGCTTACCTATAAACTCTGTGAGCTCTTCTTTTGTTGTTAAATGACTAATCAGCGGTCTGCTATCTTTCTCTTTAAATAACCTTAGAACTAAATTTGGTATCGATAACTTTAGGTAAAATAAATTAACATTAGAATTATCTAAAAGTATGTTTATGTTATTACCATAACAAGGTGTGCCACCTCCTAAAGCCAAAACTAAATTATCTTTTGTACTTAAAACTTCGTTTAAATATTGTGTTTCCTTTTTTCTGAAATATATCTCCCCTTTATTTTTAAATAATTCAGGAATTGAGCAGTTTTCTTGCTCAGAAATGTACTCATCTAGATCTAAAAAATTGTAATTCAGAACAGTAGCTAAATTCTTGCCAATTGTAGATTTTCCAGAACCCATATATCCCATTAAAGCAACTATCATAAGCCTTACTTTTTTGATTTTTAATTAACTAAGTCAGCGCAACACAAAAAAACAAAAAATTAAATAAAAAAAGTGTTGTTTTATTAAATAAAGCTTATATATTTGCACCCGCATTAGAGAAGCACATTTAATGTTTAGACCGGGTAGCTCAGTTGGTAGAGCATCTCCCTTTTAAGGAGAGGGTCCTGGGTTCGAGCCCCAGCCCGGTCACAAAAAAGTTAAGCGTAAAGCTTAACTTTTTTTTTATATTTACTTTTTGTTTTTTGCGCACGTGGCGGAATTGGTAGACGCGCTGGCTTGAGGGGCCAGTGACTGTTTAGGTCGTGGAAGTTCGAGTCTTCTCGTGCGCACAATTACTTTCTTCTTTATCCTTTTTTTTATTTCTAACTCTAATCTTAGATTGCTAACACTAAATTTTTCATTAATTTTTGTTAATTCTGATAATGCTATTATTTAAAATCTTATTTTTGTTTAACTTATTTTAAAAATAAATGAACAATATTAAGAATCAATTTAGTATTAAAGATTTAGAAAACCTTACAGGAATTAAAGCGCATACAATAAGAATATGGGAAAAGCGCTATAATTTATTACAACCAAAACGCACAGACACCAATATACGATATTATGACTTGGCTAACTTTCAAAAACTACTTAATGTTAGCTACCTTAATAACAATGGCTATAAAATCTCTAAAATAGCCACTATCCAAGAAGAAGAGATACCTAATTTAGTTAAAGAGATTGCAAACGAAAACAATTTAGACAGTCACGCTATAAATGCTTTTAAATTGTCTATGCTAAATTTTGATCAGTCTTTGTTCTATAAAACTTACGAATCCTTATTAAAAGACAAAGACTTCGAAAGCATTTTCTACACCATTTTTATTCCGCTTCTAACCGAAATAGGACTCTTATGGCAAACAGACACTATAACACCAGCTCACGAGCATTTTATATCTGGTTTAGTAAGGCAGAAAATTTTAATTAATACAGAGCTCTTACAAGCTAAACTGCAAAACAAGTCCACAACAACATTTGTCCTTTATTTACCTGAAAACGAAATACACGAGCTTGGATTAATGTTTGTAAATTATCTTTTACTTAAGAAAGGTTACCACTGCATTTACTTAGGGCAAAGTGTACCAATTCTTAGCCTTAAAGATATACAGAGTTATTACGATGATATTGTTTTCATATCTTATTTAACCGTAAAACCAAGTTCAGAAGACTTACGTAAATATCTTGAGGAATTTGAAATTACATTATTAAAAAATCATAACTCTAAACTTTGGCTTTTAGGCAAAGTATTACAAAGCTCTAATATGGAAAACCTACCAAAGCAAATAATACCTTATAAGTCTATAAAATCCTTAATAAGCACCATAGACTAATGAATAAAACCATCTCAATAATAGGATCAGGGTTTTCTTCGCTATCAGCAGCATGCTATTTGGCTAAGGCTGGATATAAAGTGTCTATTTTTGAAAAAAACAACACTGTAGGCGGAAGAGCAAGACAACTCATTAAAGATGGTTTTACGTTCGATATAGGACCTAGCTGGTATTGGATGCCTGATGTTTTTGAAAAGTTCTTTAACGACTTTAATAAAAGCACTAGCGACTACTACACATTAGACAAATTGAGTCCTGCCTACAAAATTTTCTTTTCAGATGACGTAATTACCATTGGAGACCACATGGATCAAATTTGTGAAGAGTTTGAACGTATTGAATCTGGAAGCTCTAAGCCTTTACGCAAATTCATTGCTCAAGCTCAAGATCATTACAACATCGCCATAAACAAAGTAGTTTTAAAGCCTGGTATTTCACCTTTAGAATTAGTTACAAAAGACACCATAACTCGTGTTGATCGTTTTTTTAAATCTATAAGTTCTGAGGTTAGAAAAAACTTTAAAAACCCAAAACTCATTTCTACGCTAGAATTTCCTGTTTTGTTCTTAGGTGCTAAACCCAACCAAACACCATCATTTTACAGCTTTATGAACTTTGCCGATTTTGGTTTAGGTACATGGCACCCAAAAGGCGGCATGTACGAAATCATTAAAGCTATGAAAAGCTTAGCAGAAAGCTTAGGTGTTACAATACACACCAACAGTAATGTTGAAAAGATTAATGTTGAAAACGGAAAAACAACTGGCATTACTGTTAACGGTAATTTTGTAACCTCAGATGCTGTGTTGAGTGGTGCAGACTATCATCATTCTGAAACACTATTGGATAAAAACCTCAGGCAATATTCAGAATCTTATTGGGACAAACGCACCTTTGCTCCTTCTTCTCTACTCTTTTATGTTGGTTTTAATAAAAAACTAAAAGACATAGAGCATCATAATTTGTTTTTTGACACAGATTTTAAAAACCATGCAGAAGATATATATGATAATCCTAAATGGCCAAAAAATCCATTATTTTATGTTAACTTCCCTTCAGTAACAGATAAAAGTATGGCACCAGAAGGGTGCGAAACAGGTTTTTTTCTTATTCCTATTGCACCTGGACTAGAAGATACACCTGAGCTGAGAAAACAGTATTTTGACATTATCATAAATCGTTTCGAAAGCTTAACAAAACAAGAAGTAAAAGACAGTATTCTGTTTAAAGAATCGTTTTGCGTTAACGATTTTATAAGTGAATACAACTCATACAAAGGAAATGCCTATGGCATGGCAAACACCTTAAGACAAACTGCTTTTTTAAGACCAAAACTAAAAAGCAAAAAAGTAAATGGACTCTACTTTACAGGCCAATTAACCGTACCTGGTCCTGGAGTACCTCCATCTTTAATTTCAGGAAAATTAGTTTCTGAACTTATCCTTAAAAACGAAGTTTAATCGCATAGAAAAAAGACCGTATTATGAAATCAATTTTTGACAATGTTTCCAAAGAATGTAGCAAGTTAGTAACCAATGCTTACAGTACATCTTTTTCTATAGCAACAAAAATGCTATCAGATAGTATTAGACAAGATATTTATAACATTTATGGCTTTGTTCGTTTTGCAGATGAGATTGTAGACACGTTTCACGATTACAATAAAGAAAAGCTATTCAATAATTTTGAATCAGATTTAGATGCTGCATTAACAGACAAAATAAGCCTGAATCCTATCCTTAATTCCTTTCAGGAAACCTATCATAAATACAATATAGACAAACATCTTGTTGAAGCTTTTATGAACAGTATGCGACTAGACTTGCACAAAAAAGACTACCTCACCGAAGAAGAATACAAAAACTACATTTATGGCTCTGCTGATGTTGTTGGATTAATGTGCCTTAAAGTTTTTGTAAAAGGTGATAACGAAAAGTACGAAAATCTTAAGGACTCTGCCATGAGCTTAGGTTCTGCTTTTCAGAAAGTAAATTTCTTAAGAGACTTAAAAGCTGATTTTGAAGATTTAAGTCGCACTTATTTCCCAAATACTGATTTAAATCAATTAGATGAAGCTTCAAAAAAAGCAATTATAGATGACATTGAAGCTGATTTTGCAAAAGGATTACAAGGCATAAAGCGTTTACCTCTCGAAGCTCGATTTGGTGTATTTATGGCTTATCGTTATTATAACAAGTTGCTGCAAAAACTAAAACAAACACCAGCTTTAGAAATAAAATCGGCCAGAATTAGAGTACCTAATTATAAAAAAATTGAGCTACTCACTCGAAGCTATGTAAAATTTCATTTAAATTTATTGTAACTCACAACCCAAGTATTATGCAAACTTTTTATTGGATATTAATCTTTTTAGGAACGTTTTTTATCATGGAATTTAACGCTTGGTTTACTCACAAGTACATTATGCATGGGTTTTTATGGAGTTTACATAAAGATCACCACCAAAAAGACCACGACAGCTGGTTTGAGCGTAACGATGCTTTCTTTATTTTTTATGCCATTGTAAGTATGACCTGCTTTTACCTTTGGAGTTATGAAGACGTTTGGTACACACTACCTATTGGTCTAGGTATCTTATTTTATGGTATTGCTTATTTTGTAGTGCACGACATCTTTATCCATCAACGTTTTAAATGGCTAAGAAATATTGATAACAAATATGCAAGAGGTGTAAGACGCGCTCATAAAATCCACCATAAACACTTGGGCAAAGAGCATGGAGAAAATTTCGGAATGCTCATTGTACCTTTTAAGTATTTTAAATAATTATTCAGCAAGCAATTGATCTAATTGTGCGCGAACATTATCACTGTTCCAATCTACAGCACCAGACTTATCTATAACGATGTCTCCTTGTTTATTAACAATTAGAGTGCGAGGTATGGACTTAGTGATTAATTCTTTTGGATAATCAGACCTTCTTATAAATACAGGAAATGTGTAGTTGTTTTTTGCTTTGAAAGCTTTTACTACCTCAAAATTATCGGTTGTGATAAATAAAAATTCCACCGTATCACCATAATCATTATACAAGTCTTGAAGACTTGGCATTTCTGCAATACAAGGTGGACACCAAGTAGCCCAGAAATTTATCAACACTACTTTTCCTTTAGCTTGTTTTAAGTTATAAGCTGCTTTATCTTCCTTTAACAATTGCCAATCATAGCTTTCTAAGCCAACTCTTTTATCTAGCGAAACCTCATTTACAGGATTAACCAAGGCGATTCCCTTATGAAGCCATATTTGAATAAATTGTCTCGTCTGCGGAATAATGAACAACAAGATTACAACTACAAACACAATATTACTCTTCTTAAATTTACTTTTCATCAGTAACAAAATTACGCCGAAGTACTAAAAATTCTAATTTGTCGACGGTTAAAATCAATAACATCTGCTTCTTTTAGCTCATTCATTAAAATATTTAACGTGGGACGAGAAATACCTATTAAAGATGCTATATCCTTTTGTGTATATGGATGATTAATTATGTGATCTCCAGTCTTATCACAATCGTAACCATAATCTGAACAGAGTTCTTGCAAAAATTCCATTAATCGAGTTTTAGAATCTTTAAAGAGCAACAATTGAAGTCTTCGTTCTAATTTCTTAAATTTAAAACCAATGAACTTATAAATTCTTAAACTGAAGGTTTTGTTATCTCGCATTAAATCGTGCATGGTATCTACTCCAACAGGACAAATTGATGTTTGGTTGTCCAGAGATTGAGCAAACTCATCACGTTTTTCTTCACCTAAAATTGCTTTTTCACCAAACAACTCACCTTTTCTTAAAATTGCTTTAACGACTTCGGTGCCGTCTTCATTATAATACCCAATCTTAACCTTACCTTTTTCTATTAAATACACTTTGTTAGCAGCATCTTCTTCAAAATATATATAATCACTTTTTTTATAGGCATCAAATGTATGACAGGCTTTATATTGCTTAAACTTATGAGGACATAACAAATTGAATAAATTCACATCTTCAAGGATCCAAATAGAATTCATGACTAAAGAAAGATTTAATTGAGTTAAAACTAAAGTCGTTAAACCTGTCAATTCCTTTCAATCCAAAAACAAAAAAACTCTCAGTCATTAACTGAGAGCTTCTTTATCTATATGCAAAAGAGAAAGCTAATTAAGCATTTTGTTTCTTAATTAAATTAAGTGCTGAGCCTTCTTTATACCATTCTATTTGTGCTTCATTATAAGTATGGTTTAAAGCTATAACATCTTTAGAACCATCTGAATGCACAACTTCAACATGCAATTGTTTATCTGGTGCAAACTCATTTAAATCTAAGAAGTTAAATGTATCATCTTCTTGAATTAAATCGTAATCGGCTTCGTTAGCAAACGTAAGCCCTAACATACCTTGCTTTTTAAGATTTGTCTCATGGATACGCGCAAAAGATTTTACAATTACCGCTGCAACCCCTAAATGTCTTGGCTGCATAGCTGCATGCTCTCTAGAGGAACCTTCACCATAATTATGATCTCCAACTACCACAGACCAAATACCATTTTTCTTATAATCTCTTTGCGTATCTGGCACACCTCCATAATCACCTGTTAGTTGGTTTTTTACAAAGTTTGTTTTCTTATTAAAAGCATTAACAGCACCAATTAAAGTATTGTTAGCTATATTGTCTAGATGTCCTCTAAAACGTAACCAAGGACCAGCCATCGAAATATGGTCTGTTGTACATTTTCCGAAAGCCTTAATCAATAGTTTAGCACCTGTAACAGAATCTCCAATAGGCTCAAAAGGTGTTAGCAATTGTAATCTTTCTGAATCTGGTTTTACAGTCACTTCTACTCCACTACCATCTTCTCTTGGTTCTAAATAACCGTTTTCTTTTACCTCAAAACCTTTTGGTGGTAATTCCCATCCTGTAGGTTCATCTAACATAACCTCTTCACCGTTTTCATTGATAAGAGTATCTGTCATAGGATTAAAATCTAAACGACCAGCAATAGCAACTGCTGCAACCATTTCTGGTGATGCAACAAAAGCATGTGTATTAGGATTACCGTCTGCACGTTTAGCAAAGTTTCGGTTAAATGAATGTATTATACTATTCTTTGGTGCATTTTTAGGGTCGCTATATCTTGCCCATTGACCAATACATGGTCCACAAGCATTTGTAAAAATTGTAGCATCTAACTTTTCAAAAATCTCTAAAATACCATCTCTTTCTGTAGTATAGCGCACTTGCTCTGAACCTGGATTAATACCAAATTCTGCTTTGGTTTTTAATCCTTTATCTAAAGCTTGCTGAGCAATTGAAGATGCTCTTGATAAGTCCTCGTAAGAGGAATTTGTACAAGACCCTATCAAACCCCATTCTACTTCTATAGGCCAATCGTTTGCAGATGCCTTTTCTGTCATCTCTTTACCTGCTGGTGTTGATAGATCTGGTGTAAATGGTCCATTTAGCAATGGACTTAACTCAGAAAGATTTATATCAATTACTTGATCAAAATACTGCTCTGGATTTGCATATACTTCTTCATCTGCAGTTAAATATTCTCTTATTTTATTTGCTTCTTCAGCAACATCAGTTCTATCTGTAGCACGTAAGTAACGTTCCATAGAATCATCATAGCCAAAAGTCGATGTTGTAGCACCAATTTCTGCTCCCATGTTACATATAGTACCCTTTCCTGTACATGACATAGATGTAGCACCAGGACCAAAATATTCAACAATGGCACCTGTACCTCCTTTTACAGTTAGTATTTCTGCAACTTTTAAGATTACATCTTTAGGTGCTGTCCATCCAGATAGTTTTCCTGTTAATCTTACACCTATTAATTTAGGAAACTTAAGCTCCCAAGCCATACCAGCCATAACATCTACAGCATCTGCTCCACCTACACCAATAGCTACCATTCCTAATCCACCTGCATTAACCGTATGCGAATCAGTACCAATCATCATTCCACCAGGAAACGCATAATTTTCTAACACTACCTGATGAATAATACCTGCACCTGGTTTCCAAAATCCTATTCCGTATTTATTAGATACAGATTCTAGAAAATTAAATACCTCACTACTCGTATCGTTGGCGTGTTTTAAATCGGTTGCAGCACCATCTTTTGCTTGAATTAAATGATCGCAATGCACTGTTGTAGGTACAGCAACTTTTGGCTTACCTGCTTGCATGAATTGCAATAATGCCATCTGTGCTGTTGCATCTTGACACGCTACTCTATCTGGTGCAAAATCCACATAATCTTTACCTCTGGTAAATGGTTTAGTTGGTTTGCCATCCCAAAGATGAGCGTATAATATCTTTTCAGAAAGTGTTAATGGTTTTCCAACAATTTTCCTTGCTGCATCTACGCGTTCAGTCATATTGGCATAAACCTCTTTTATCATTTCAATGTCAAAAGCCATGTAATTTGTTTTTTTGGTTATTTTGTTCTTAAATTTATTAAAAAACCGACAGATTTAAAGTAATACCTAGAAATATCGATTTAATTTAGATTGGATATAATTTAACAAATCACAATTAAAACTATCATAATAAAAGGTTAATAAAAAAGCCCGAATTTAAAAATTCGGGCTTTTGAATATAAATTATTTTGACTGTTATGCCATTACTAATTGTTTTTGAGATGGCTTGAATTTAGTTAACACAATTCCATCTACAGCAGCTTCGTATTCTGCCATAGTTGGTGTACGACCAAGAATAGTTGATAATACCACAACTGGTGTTGATGATAATAATGATTCTCCTTTTTTACCATCGGCATCTTTTACAACACGACCTTGGAATAAACGTGTAGATGTTGCCATTACAGTATCTCCAGGCTCAGCTTTTTCTTGGTTACCCATACAAAGGTTACAACCAGGACGCTCTAAATACAACATGTTTTCGTATTTAGTACGTGCAGCTGCTTTTGGTGCATCATCGTTAAACTCGAATCCTGAGTACTTTTGTAATACTTCCCAATCACCTTCAGCTTTTAATTCATCAACAATATTGTATGTTGGTGGCGCTACAACTAATGGCGCTTTAAATTCTACTTTACCGTGTTGAGCTTCGATGTTTTTTAGCATTTGCGCTAAAATTTTCATATCACCTTTATGTACCATACAAGATCCAACGAAACCTAAATCTACTTTTTTAGTTCCGCCATAGTAAGATAATGGACGAATAGTATCGTGAGTATAACGTCTTGAAGGATCTTCGTTATTTACATCTGGATCTGCGATCATTGGTTCTGCGATTTCATCTAAATCGATAACCACTTCTGCATAATATTTAGCATCTGCATCTGGCTTTAATGCTGGTTTAGTACCAGATTTAAGCTCTTCTATTCTGCTGTTTGCTTTATCTACTAAACCTTGTAACATTTGCTTTTCGTTATCCATACCTTTTTTAATCATGATTTGGATACGATCTCTAGCAATTTCTAAAGATTCGATTAATGTTTCTTCTTCAGAAATACAGATAGACGCTTTCGCTTTCATCTCTGCAGTCCAATCTGTAAATGTAAACGCTTGATCTGATGTTAAAGTACCAATGTGTACTTCGATTACACGACCTTGGAATACGTTTTCGCCATCAAATTGCTTTAACATTTGCTGTTGCGTTGCATGTACCACATCACGGAAATCCATGAAGCTTCTCATGCTACCTTTAAACGTTACTTTTACAGACTCAGGAATTGGCATTGTTGCTTCACCAGTTGCTAAAGCTAATGCAACAGTACCAGAATCGGCACCAAAAGCAACACCTTTAGACATACGCGTATGCGAATCTCCACCAATAATGATATCCCAATCGTCTACCGTAATATCGTTTAATACTTTATGAATTACATCTGTCATTGCGTGATAATGACCTTTAGGATCACGACCAGTAATTAAACCGAAATCGTTCATAAACTTCATTAAACGCGGAATGTTAGCTTTTGATTTATCATCCCAAACTGAAGCTGTATGACAACCAGATTGGTAACCAGCATCTACAATTGGTGAAATTACCGTAGCTGCCATCATTTCTAATTCTTGAGACGTCATTAAACCTGTAGTATCTTGAGAACCTACAATGTTTACTTCTACACGAACGTTAGATCCAGCGTGTAATGTTTTTCCTGGTGTTGTACCAACAGCGTTTTTATTAAAGATTTTTTCTACTGCTGTTAACCCTTGGTTTTCTAAAGTAATTTCTTTAGATGCTGCATACACTTGAGGAATTTCGATACCTAAAGCTTTACAAGCAAAAGTTTGTAATTTTTTACCAAAAACCACAGCGTAAGATCCACCAGCTTTGATAAACTCCATTTTTTGTGGTGTTAATGCTGTAGAAATATCTTTAAGCTCTTGGTCTCCGTTATATAATTTTTTCTCTTTTGTATTAATTGTTAAAACCGTACCAGTTTTTACAGAATATACCTCTTTTAAAATTGGCTCGCCATCTGCATCGACAACTGTGTTACCGTTTTCGTCTTTTTGTTTTACCCAGTTTTTAAGGTCAATTCCAATTCCTCCTGTTACACCAACAGTAGTTAAGAAGATTGGTGCAATACCATTTGTTCCTGCAATTACAGGTGCAATATTGATAAATGGCACATAAGGTGACGAAGGAATTCCTGTCCATAATGCCACGTTATTTACACCAGACATACGAGACGATCCTACACCCATTGTTCCCTTTTCTGCAATAAGCATAATACGCTTATCTGGATGTTGCTCTTTTAAAGCTAACACTTCTTGTTGCATATCTTTGTTATGCTCAAAGATAGATTGACCATGTAACTCACGATCTGATCTTGAGTGTGCATCAGCTCCTGGTGATAATAAATCTGTTGAAATATCACCAACACCAGCAACATAAGTAACTACTTGAATTTCTTCTTGAACTTCTGGAAGTTTTGTAAAAAATTCTGCTTGTGCATAGCTCTCGATTATCTCTTTTGCAATCGCGCTACCAGCTTTCATTGCTTGTTCTAAACGTTCGGTATCTGCTTCGTATAAAAATACTTGTGTTTTTAATACTTTAGCTGCAGCTTCAGCAATTGCTTTATCTTCACCTAAAGCTAAATCCAAAAGTACTTCTACAGATGGTCCACCTTTCATGTGAGATAATTGCTCGAAAGCAAATTCTGAAGTAATTTCTTCTACATTAGTTTCACCTAAAATAATTTCTTTTAAAAAGTCTGCTTTTACACGTGCAGCACTTGTAGTACCTGGTAAAACATTGTATATGAAGAAGTTTAAGGAATCTTCTCTAAACTCGTTATTTACGTCTTTTATTTGTGCTATAATTTCACTTAATAATTCCGCACCATCAATTGGCTTTGGATGTAATCCTTGAAGTTTACGAGCTTCAATCTCCTTAATATAATCGTTGTATGTCTGCATAAAATTAATTTATTTTAATACTGTTTCATCCTTTATCTTCTGTGGCTTTGAATGAAATCCTTGCAAAAATATGAAATTCGTAAAGCATTTAAAAATATGTAAGAAAATTGCTTTTTCTTTGAAAATAAACCACGAAACACACACAAAACAACGTTTAATACAAAAAATTAGCTTTTAAATTATTAGTTAAATAAAAATTTAACAAATACCCTTATTTAGAATGAATCTTTATTATAAGCTGTTATTGTACAATATTTATTTACCAACATATTTTTCTCTAAGAGATAGTATCGGTCGCTCAAAAAACAGATAGATTATTTGAGCCATAATTAAAGTCAATGACAAGAATAAAACTAAATACAGAACCTTACCCAAAAAAGATATCTAATCTTCTTTATAATACCTCTGAATACTTAATAAAATCAAAGAATAGTTCACCAAATAGATCGCATAAGATCTAGTGCTTATAAAGTAAAACACATTTTCTAAAATCCTATTCTGTTTTAAATTGATAAAATAAGGAAAGAGCATTGCACAACTTAGCAACACTAAAGGTATATACAAGAAAACATAAAACCACAAATGTGTTTGAGGATACAAACCAAAGTAATAAATCAGAAGGTGAGTTGCACCAAAAACAAATAATGCTATGGCACTAAACAACTTTTTCTTTTGCATAAAGAATGTTTCATATTTTTTAATAAAATACACTAGAAGAAAACCGAAGTAGATAGCATCTATTCGGTATAAAACTACTTTTCTAAACCCTGAACTCCACTCTTTATAACTAGTAACATTAGCATTAAAATAATAACTTATTTTAAAAGCAAAAAGCGCAACTATCAAAACCAGTGTCAACTTTAAAAACAATTGCTTATGCTGCTTTTTAAACATAAAAAAAGACAGATATAGTAAAAAAGGTAGTATTAAATAAGCATACTCTTCAATGGATAAACTCCAAGCCTCTGTAAAAAAATTAGGGTGCGGATTTATAAAGTTTTGTAAAAACGGAATGTAAAGCCATAAGTTTTTGGGTAGAGCATCACCAAGAATCAGTAGCAAAACGATGTTAAGAGCTAATACCAAAAAATAATTAGGCAATGTCCTAAGCCAGCGTCTTTTCCAGAAGGTTACTAAATCAGAAAATGAGGTTTTACCTTCCTCAATATTTTTGATAAGTAATCCTCCTATTAAATAACCACTGAGTACAAAGAATAAATCTACACCAACAGCTCCAAGTGTTCTTATAAAAGATAAAATGAAAGTATTATGATCTGCATAAAGCAGGTAAGTGCAATGTGAAATTACAACCAAGCTAATGGCTATAGACCTAATAACATCTATACCATAAACTCTTTTGGAACGAATTAAAGTCACCTGTTCTTATTAAAAGAAGCAAATTACTGAATAATTAAATTCTATTGAACTTAGAAAAGACTTTTTATAATTTTTTCATCAGAAACACCTTCTGCTTCAGCCTTGTAGTTTTTTATAATTCTGTGTCTTAAAATACCAGTAGCTACAGCTTGTATGTCTTCTATATCTGGAGAAAACTTTCCCTTAGTAGCAGCATGCGTCTTAGCTGCCAATATTAGATTTTGTGAAGCTCTAGGTCCAGCTCCCCAATCTACAAACTCTTTTACAATATTTGCTGCTGAGTCTTCATTTGGCCTTGTTTTAGCAACCAAAGACACTGCATATTCTATAACATTATCTGCCACAGGAATACGACGTATTACATTCTGAAAATCGATAATTTCTTGTGCTGAGAACAATGCATTAACTGAAGCTTTAACATCTGTAGTTGTTGCTTTTACAACTTCTACCTCTTCATTAAACGAAGGGTACTTTAAGTTAATAGCAAACATAAAACGGTCTAACTGTGCTTCTGGCAAAGGATAAGTACCTTCTTGCTCTATTGGGTTTTGTGTTGCCAATACAAAATAAGGTAAGCTTAATTTATATTGATGACCAGCAACTGTTACTGCGCGCTCTTGCATCGCTTCCAAAAGTGCTGCCTGAGTTTTTGGTGGAGTTCTGTTTATTTCATCTGCCAGAATGATATTAGCAAATATTGGGCCTTTAATAAATTTGAAATTACGATTTTCATCTAAAATTTCACTGCCTAAAATATCACTTGGCATTAAGTCTGGCGTAAACTGAATACGTTTAAAATCTAAACCAAGAGCCTGTGCAATTGTATTAACCATTAAGGTTTTTGCTAAACCAGGCACACCTATTAAAAGTGAATGACCTCCAGAAAAAATGGAAATTAGGATCTGATCTACAACATCCTCTTGACCAATAATGACTTTAGCAACTTCTTGCTTTAGTGTTTTATATTTTTTTACAAAGTTTTCAATTACAGCAACATCAGACATAGACTATTCGTTTTTTAACCAGTTATTCTGATACTCACAATCTCTGTACTCGCCATTTATTTTTACATAAGTCTCCGCAATTACCTGCTTTTGCCATTTTTCTATAGCTCTAACTTGTTTGTCTTGTAGTGCTAATTCTTTAATCTTTAAATAGTCTCTTGCATAATCTGCTTCATGATCGTCAATACGATCTGTAACAGTCATTATTTTGAACTTAATGTTGTTAATACGATCTTCATCTTGAATAACCTGACTAACCTCTCCATCTTTAAGACCTTGTATTTGGGTGTACATTTCTGTATCCATTTTAGTCAACTCAAAATTAAAATCCTGAGTGGTTGGGTTGGTTAAACGACCTCCTTCAAACTTAGTTTCTTCCTCGTCACTAAACTCTCTGGCTGCTTCTGCAAAAGTTGTTTTACCACTTACGATCAATTCTCTAACCTTTTCAATCTTTTCTTGTGCTTTTTGAATTGTCTCTGGCGACATCTCTGGTCTTAATAAAATGTGTCTTACAATATATTCTTGCCCTCTAATTTTTTCTAGGTAGATAATATGAAAACCAAAATCTGTTTCAAAAGGTTCTGAAATTTCACCTTCTTGTAAATTGAAGGCTACATCTCTAAACTCTTTTACCATTCTAGGTTGTTTTCTATTCATGGCTGGTAATAAACCTCCGTTGTTTTTAGAGCCTGAATCTTCAGAATAAAAAAGTGCCTTAGTAGCAAATTTAGAACCGTTTTCTATATCTTTTTTAAACCCATTTAGCCTATCTATAACTGCTTGCTTTGCTTCTTCAGTAACTTCAGGTATTACAACTATCTGTGCCACTTTTAACTCAGTACCAAATGTAGGTCTCTCGTCTTTTGGTATTTCATTAAAAAACGTTCTTACCTCTTCTGGTGTTACCTCTACATTGTCAATTACCTTTTTCTGCATTTCTTGAGCGAGGTAACCATTTTTGTTAATCTCGTACATCTCATCTCTTAAGGCTTGTTCAGAATCTTTTTTGTAAAAATCTAATATGCCTTGCATATCTCCTCCTGTTTGCGCCAAAATACCTTGTAATTGCTGGTCAACCATAGATTTAATATAAAGCTCATTTACCAAAACACTATCTTGAATGGCTTGGTGAGCATATAATTTTTTCTCTAAAAGGCTTCCAAAAAGCTCACAACGAGAAACACCACTTAAGTCAGCTCCTTGTGCTTCTAGCTGAGCTATCTCGCGATCTAAGTCGGACTCTAATACAATAAAATCCCCAACTACAGCAGCAACACCATCAGCTTTTACTCTGGTTGTATTAACTACAGAATCTTTTACTTTCTCTTTTACAACTTCATCTGGAATAATTTCTTGTGCACCAATAGTGCCAACATACAGAAAACAACAAAGGCTTAAAGCCTTAGTTATAGATTTGAAATTTATTGTTCTTAATTGCATCTTTTGAAATATCTTTTTCTAGTTGTTTAATAAGCTCTAGTTTACGCTTATTAATTACAATTTGTTTTATAGTTTTACTAACATACTCTAATGGTGCATAATCGTTCTGCAAGCGTATGTCATTAACATGCATCAAATATAGGTTTATTGAATCTTTGAGCTGTAAGAAATTAGATTTTTTTAACAGTTGGTCTTTACTTTCTTGCGTTACCACAGGCACTTTATCTACAACCTGACTGAATTTCACCCAAATAGAATCATTTAAAGAATAAGATTTAAACTGCATGGATATTGAATCTAAAAAGCGTTTGTCCTTAGGTTCATATCGTTTAAATCTATTTTTTATGGTATCTAAATCTATAGGATTTAGCGGAAGACTGATGTATCGTAATTGTAATAAATCATCGTTTAATTTAAAAGATTCTTTATTCGCTTCATAAAACACCTCTGCTTCTTCTGCATTAACAATAGTATCTATATTCTTTTTTACTAGAGCTTCTAAATAAGCTTTGGTATATAGATCGTTTTTATATTGTTTTACCAGTTTAGAAAACTCTTCTTGTTTGTCTTCAGAAAGGTTTAGTAAGGCGCCATCCATAAGTAGTAATTGACGAGCCCATCGATTAATGTACCCATTAACAATTACTAAACTATCTTCTTTACTTGTGCCTTCTGGAACCAAACCTTCTACATCTTCTTTATAAAGGTATGCTTCATTAACTCTTGCTATAGGTTCTCTGTCATCTGTCTTTTTAAAAAAATCACAGCTGAAACATCCTAAACATACAACTAATATAAAGAGCGTCTTTTTCAAGAAATTTTATTGATTATTAATTTTTGCTTTTACTTTTTTTAATGCCTTTTTGTTAACATCTACCTTAAAGCGTTTGTACAGACTATCTATCCAGTTTGCTTCAATCTCGTTTTGGTAATCATTAATTACATTACCTTTTGCTTCTTCTAAGGTTTTAATTCCTGCTGGTAAAACAGCTTTAATATCTATAACATGAAACGCGTCGTTGTGCGAATATATTTCTGACACACCTTGCTCTATCTTAAGATTAGAAGGAAGCTTTGGATCGTTTGTATCATAAGTTCCTTTTGTAAAAATGATGTTCTTTTTGCCATCTTTATCTAAAGCTTTCTTTATGTCTTGCTCAGATTTTCCTTTCTTCATCATTTTTAAGGCTTTCTTGGCATAATCCTCATTTGCAGCAGTTGCTATGACCACATCTACTCGATCGCTCCACTGGTACTTGCTTTTGTGCTTTTGGTAATATGCTTCTAAACCTACACTGTCTTTAGAGGCTTTGTTCCAGATTTCTTTTTCCATTAAATCGAACAACAATAATCCATCTCTATATTCTTTTAAAATATCTGCAAAATCTTTGTTCTCAAATTCTAGATTATCTTCTCTGTATTTTAGAATTGAAGTTTCAAAAAACTTATCAAACTCCTTGTCTATTACAACAGAAAAATCACCTTTTTTGTTAACATAATTACGCTGTGCAGACATAAGATGACGGCCAAACGCTTCGTAAGAAAATGATTGATCACCTATTGTAAATACCGTTTTATCTATTTCAAAATCTTCTGGTAATCTCCATGAACGCGCAAAATAATTTTCATTTAAAAGTGAGGTAAAGTATTTTTTTGCTTCTGGGTTGTAAGATATTTGATAGCGCTCTTTTAATGCATCTACCATAGCCTCATTAATAAGCTGAGATCTAGAATCTCGCTTTACCTTAGATTCTATTTCTGGTTTTAATTCTTCAAAAGATTTAATGGGTTCATATGCTATACGTTTTACGATATGCCAACCGTATTCAGACTTAAAAGGCTTACTTATGTCATTATCATTTTGTAATGCAAAAGCTTGGTCTTCAAAAATTGTAGAACTTAACTGACCGCTTTTAAAAGCCGATAGCTTTCCACCATTTCTGGCAGAACTTTTATCGTCTGAAAATTGCTTTGCTAAAGACTCAAACTTTTCTCCTTGTTGTAGTTTTTTATAAATATCATTAATGCGCTCCTCAGGATTTAAAAGTGTGTCATTTTGCTGTAACGCTATCATAATATGAGCTGCGGTAATAGTTCCTCTAGATTTGCGCTTATCTTTTACCATAACAACATGGTAACCAAACTGAGTTCTAAAAGGCATAGAGATTTCACCTTTTGGTGTGTTAAAAGCAGCTGTTTCAAAATCATAAACCATTTTGAAGGCTGAGAAATAACCCAAATCTTCAAGAAAAACGGATTGCCCATTGTGTGCACTGGATTTTACAGCATCAAACCCTTCTTCTAAGACACGTTCTCTCAACTTTAAAACCTGATTATAGGCCTTTAATGTATCCTTTGCATTGCCATCTAAACGCACCAAAACATGAGCGGCATTTACATCATAATTATTACGCTCATAAGCCTCTTGCACCAAGGCATCTGTAACTTTATTTTCTGAAAGATAATTCTTTGTTAACTGCTTTTTGTATCTTAAAAACTCTCGTTGATACTTTGTATCTTCATCTAACTTAAGACGCTTTGCTTCTTTTAGTTTTAACTGATACTCTGTAAATAATTTTAAATAACCATCAACATCTTTCTGACTTTCGTCTTTAACTAAATCTAAATTCTTGTTATAAACTCTTAAAAATTCTGAGGTCATTACAGGTTCGCCATCTACTTCTAACAACACTTCGTCTTTCTCTTGAGCAAACGATACGTTTAGAGCAATTAAAACTAAGAGTAAGCATTTAAATCTAAGTTTCATATTTATAAATTTTCTTCGTTAAAACTTGGTATATATACAAATAAAGACCTCTGATTAGAGGTTGAGCAAAAATAACATAAATCACTTATTTCGCAAGTTATAGCATTATCTTAATTTGTTAGTGCAGAACTGTGTTAAAACAGTAATTACATCTTATAAATAGGTTGAAACGTCGATAAATTAAACTTAGTATAATGCTTTTATCTATCTTTAATCTAATTGCAAACTCTCAATGAAATATACAACTGAAATTGTGATAGAGAAACCTCTGCTTGAGGTTACCAGAAAAATGGACTCTACCGAAAATATGAAACACTGGCAAGAAGGCCTTATAAGCGCAGAACACATCTCTGGAACACCAGGTGAGTTTGGTGCTAAAATGAAATTGAAATACAAACACGGAAAACGCAAAATGGAACTTATTGAAACTATTACCAAACAAGATTTTCCTAATGAGTTTCATGCCACATACGCAACCAAAGGTGTTAGAAATATTCAACAAAATTATTTTGAAAGCACTTCTGAAGGCCATACAAAATGGATTTGTGTAAATGAATTTGAACCAACTACATTTATGATGAATGCCATGCTGTTTTTAATGCCTAAAGCCTTTAAAAAGCAGACTAAAAAATTTATGACTAACTTTAAAAACTTTGCCGAAAAAAGCATCTCAGTTTCTAATGCGTAAAATAAAATTGATATGGGACTTTAGAGGTCCTGCAAGCCAAAAAACAGCAGAACATCATTTAATTCATCTTAAAGAATACATTGCTATAAACAAATTAGATATTACCATTGCAGACCTTGAAAGCTTTGGTGATATGCATAATACAGCGTATATGGTTGTTGACGAATCTGAAATGAAACCATTAAGAGATGCCCTAAAACCACATAGAGGACAAGTATATTTAGATTCTTAGATTAGATTGCAGAATTCTATAGATTTAAAACAGGCGTTTAAAAAAGGCTTGAATAAATCGTTTTGGTGGCACAGACAAGATAATCTTTAAATCTTCTAACCATGTAGATTCTTCATCAAGAAACTTAAAGATAGTTTTTACATCTGCTTTTTTAAACATGGATGCAAACAAGGCTGCACCTTCTTCATTATGATTGGCCAACACATCTAAAAAGATTAAATCATAAAACCAGAATTTTGATTTTTTATGATACTTGCTCAGATCATTTTCAGTTTTTAAAAAGCTAACTAATGCTTTAGTCTTTTTCGCTGTATTTCTAAAAGTGTAACCTGTACTAGCTTTTGTCCATCCGCCAGCTGTACCAATATTAAGTATGTGTTTTGAATTTAGTTGAGAGAACTTAAAAGCCGTCATTGGTATAGCTCCTTTTTCTTTTTCTTTTATTTCAAAATCATTAATCCCTCTTTCATTTAGATAGTGTATTATAGCCTCTTCGTATTCTTCAAATTGAAGTAATTCTTTAGAAAATAAAGTGTATTCAAAAAGTGCTGTGTGTTTGTCTATTGGTAACACATACATAAAACGTGTATTTCCGTTTTGTGGCACAGTAAAATCCATAAATGTTGCTGTAGAATCATCAAAAAAAGCTTCTTTGGTTTTTATAAACCAACCGACAAAGTGTTGTTGTAAAACAGGATGTTTTTTCTGAGTTTGGTACAACTCTGGGTTATGAATACTATTAAAAAGCTTTGAAGCCACATAACTTCCGTTCTTAGTTATAATCTGAACGAAATCTTTTAATTCTGTGAAGTTAACAACCTCATCATTAAGAAAGGTAATGTTGCTTTTCTTTTCAATACTTTGAAGAAGTGTGGTGTAAAAATCTTCACTTCGTATCATTTTGTATTGGTATGGTAATATGTCTATATCGTCTTTAAAATTATCACTTCCAAAGTAAATTTTAGACCAGGTTTTGGTCAATATATGATCCCATTCGCCTTTACCATTTTCCCAAAAACACCAAGTTCTGTCGTTCCCTTTTTGCTTTTCTTTATCAATGATTAAAATCGATTTATCATCAAAAAAAGGGTCTAAAGCCATACGGTAAGCCAACATAAGACCAGAAGCTCCTGCACCTAAAATGATGTAATCGTAGTTTGTCATCTTATAAAAAATAGAAAACACTAAGTTAATAAACATAAAAAAGTCCCACTATAATTAGTGAGACTTTTATTATTTAAATTTAAAATACGTCTTACTTTGTATCCATTAATTCTACATCAAAAACTAAAGTTGCGTTTGGTGGAATAACACCTCCTGCACCTGCAGCACCATACCCTAAGTCGCTAGGAATTACTAAACGAGCTTTGTCTCCTACATTAAGTAAACAGATACCTTCGTCCCAACCAGGAATAACCTGACCAACACCAACTTGAAAATCTAAAGGAGAATTTCTCTTATATGAAGAATCGAAAACAGTACCATCTGCTAATTGCCCTTTGTAATGTACAGACACCATGTTACCTTTTTCGGCTTTTTTACCATTCCCTTTTTGAATGATCTTGTAACGTAATCCTGAAGCCGTTTCTTCAAAACCTGCAGCTAATTTATCTAACTCTGCTCTTGCCGCTTCACGCTCTGCAGCAATACGTTTTTCGCGCGCACCTTCAAAAGTTCTAAACGCTTCAATAGCATTAAATTGCTCTGCTGCATCACCTACTCTCACAATCTCTAAGCTTTCAATTTTATCGCCTTGAGCTACAGCATCAACAACATCTTGTCCTTCTACTACATTACCAAAAACTGTATGCTTACCATCTAACCAAGGTGTTTCTACATGTGTAATGAAGAACTGGCTACCATTGGTACCAGGACCTGCGTTTGCCATAGATAGTTTACCTGGCGCATCGTGTTTTAAATCTGGATGTATTTCGTCATCAAATTTATAACCAGGATTTCCTGTTCCTGTGCCTTGAGGACAACCACCTTGTATCATAAAATCTGGTATAACTCTATGAAAGTTTAAACCATCATAGTAAGGAGTACCTTGAGGTTTTGCTGAATTTTCTAGATTCCCTTCTGCTAAAGCCACAAAGTTACCTACTGTACCTGGTGTTTTTTGGAATTCTAAGTTCACTAAGATTTCACCTTTAGAGGTGTTGAATTTTGCGTATAAACCGTCTTGCATTGTATTTTCTTTTGTTTTCAGGCTGCAAAGATACAAAGTTAAGTTGGAAGAGAGAAGCTTGTGTATTGAAGTGTTGCTTCTTGAAATCTATGAACTTATAGAGACTATTTATAATGCCTAAACTAAGTATCAATATTGTGTATCTTATACTCTCTTTTTTAAAATGCTGAAATAACAACAACCACTTCTTTATTAAAATTATCCTAAAAAACGCAAAACAATGTAACCAGTTACGATTTTATTATCTACATTTGCGTAACCAGTTACAAATATTTATAAATTATGGACTATTTACAACAAATAGGTTTTGCAGGATTGAATAGTAGAATTAAGCGCTTGAGTGATGAACTTTTGTACAGCACTAGAGACTATTATAAAAATGCTGACCTAGATATAGAACCCAATTGGCATCTTATTTTTTTGCTATTGGAAGAGCACGAGTCCCTAACTATTACCGAAATATCTCAAGAATTACGAATGTCTCATCCTGCTTGTGTGAAAATCATAAAGAAAATGAAAAAAAGAGACTATATAGATACTACAACAGACAAAAGCGATTCTAGAAAACAACTTTTGAAACTAAGTGGTAAAGCCAAAGACAGACTTCCGTTGTTTCACAAGCACTGGGATGCTTGTATAGAAACCACTAAGGATCTTATAAAAAAAAGTCCTCATTTTTTGCAAGAACTGTCAGAATTTGAAAGCTTAGTATCGGAAGAAAATTATATGAACAGAACTATAAAAAACTTTGATGAGTTATGACATGGTTTACTGAAGCTTTAGGGTATTTGGCAATTGCTACAGGCTTTTTTGCTATTACAAAAAAGGACATGGGTGCTTTTAGATTATGGCACTTAATTTCTAGTTTTTTATACATCATATATGGTTACTTGTTGCAATCTAGTCCGTTGATTATTGCAGGTGTTATTTTTTGCATTATACACCTTTATCATTTGAGAAAACTGAAAACTAACACAAAAAACAAAGCAAGAACACTATGATAAAAGTATTTATAGCAGGCGGAACAGGTTGGGCTGGATCGTCATTAAGCAAAGGCGTTTTTAACAGCCAAAATATGGAACTTGTTGGAGCTCTATCTAGAAACCATAAAGGACAAAATTTGGCAGAAATTCTTGATTTGGGTTCTGTAAACATTCCTATTTACGACACTATTGAAACAGCACTTAACAACACTGATTTTGATGTTCTTGTGGAATACACAAAACCAAATATTGCTAAAACGAACATTCTATCTGCTCTAAAAAAAGGTAAAAAAGTTGTCATTGGAACTTCTGGTTTAACTGAAAACGATTACTTAGAAATTGAGAACGTTGCCAATGAAAACAACACTTCTGTTTTAGCAGTTGGTAATTTTGCTCTGACGGTTGTATTGCTTCAGAAATTTTCGGAAATGGCAGCAAAGTATATTCCTAATTTTGAAATCATAGATTATACGCACGAAGACAAAATAGATGCGCCTAGTGGAACAGCAAGGGAGTTGGCATATCGGCTTTCTAAAGTACAAACACCAAATAAGTTTGTAACCGGAGATGCTTTAATTGGCGAAGTATCTAGTCGAGGAACTAACCTAAACGAGGTACAAGTCCATTCAATAAGACTTCCTGGGCATGTTATTTCTATTGAAAGTATTTTTGGTCTTAAAGACGAGAAGCTATCTATAAGACACGACTCTGGCGCGAGTGCTGAGCCATATGTAAAAGGTGGTCTTTTAGCTATTGAAAAAGTTGGAACTTTTAAAGGGTTGAAAAGAGGGCTTGACTCTGTAATGGATTTTTAAAAATTCTTAAAATAGGCATATAAGACAGTGTTGCTTCTCGATACAAATGTTTTTCATTTCAATCGAAAAATCCATTCAAAGTAGCGATGGTTTTTGTTTAACCAATTTAGATTTGGGAATTGATATAATAAGTATAGTTTTGCCTAAATTTAAATTTATGGGTTTATCACTTTCAAAATTATTTAATAAAACAGAAACGTCTGCGGATAGTATTGATGCAATCATTGCTTCTGTAGAGCATGATGCTTATGGTGTTTCTGATAGCAATGTGCTTTTTTCTGGCCTTAATGAGTTGGGTGGCTATTTCTTTTTTCAGACTATAGTTGTTGGTTCATTAAAGGTAAAGTGTAAAAATGGTGCTCGCTTAACTTTTAAAGGAAAGAATTTTGAATTGACCTTGAACTCTGACTCGCTTGAGTTTGAATCTCACCATACTGAAGTAAAAGGGCGTTTTGTGACTAATATTGATTTTCAGATTGAAGAAAAGGATATTAAATCTTTGCAAAATGCTACCTTATCTGAGATTGTATTGCATGTAAAGAAAAAGGAGTTGTTGTTTACTAAATACAACTCTGAGAAGTAGCCTTATCTTCAATAGTTTTTATTAGACATCGTTATTGACTTCAATCCAATACCCATTTGGATCCTGGAAGTAGATTTGTTTTATTCCATCGTCTCTGATATAGTCTTTGTTTGGTGAGTCTTTCCAGTCGGAATACTTAATATTTAAGGTTTCTAAATGGTTTACAAATGCGTTGAAATCTGTTGTTGCTAATGCAAAATGAACGGCTTTATTGGTCTTTATTTCTGCGTTGGGTCTTGGTATTAAATGCAGTTGGATACTCTGTGTAAGCTGAAGCCATCTGGTTTTGGAGGTTGAGGCTGTATTTTTAATTTCTTTTAACTGAAATACTTCTTTATAGAACGCAATGGATTGGTTGACATCTTTTACTGAAAGTGCGATATGGTTAAAAGCGAATGTTTGCATCTAAACAAGGGATTTAAAACCACCATAAACCATTCTGCTGGCATCGAAAACTAATTTCTCAGGGTTGATTAACGGTTCTACCAAAGCTGCCATTCTTGAGTCTTGTGGTACTTTTTGGTTTGCCAGATCTCTTACTTCTTTTGAAGGAAAGACTACCCAACCGAATACAATGGCTTCGTCTTCTTTGGTATTGATGACATCTGTAAAGGATTTAGTGCCGTCTAAGTGCAGATCGTCGCCAACAAATTCTTGGTAGGCTATTGCTCCGTGTTCTTTCCAAATTTCTGCAACTTGCTGTGCTACTTTTTGGTATTGGTCTATATGAATATGTGGTATTGGAAATACAAAGCCGTCGATGTAGTTTTTCATTGGTTTTGGTTTTATTTGGATGATCCGTTTTATTCTTTAATAATTCTATATTTTGGCTTTAAGATATGCTTTGTATCCTGACTTCTTCCCTGACTATTTATTTTGTTTCCGTTATTATCATACTTCTCAGGAATATTTTCAAGTCCTTTCTGAATTGTTACAATTCCACTGACCTCAATTATTTTTTTATCTAGTTTTTCAAGTCTTTGTATGGGATATTTACTATATAACCTTTCAAATAAACTCCTTCTTTAGTCGCGTCTTTGAACTCAATCTTAGCTTTAAAACTAACCGAATCAATTTTGGTTTCGGAATTTTAGATTGAGAGCTTCCAAATAAAAAGCTAACTAATAATAACGTCAAAAATACTATTCTCATAAAAAAACAATGGCTTATATAACTATCCGTGACTGTTTTAGAGATACTGCTTTTAATAGAACACTACTGTTAGCAATAGTGTAAATTATTGTTTGATAGGCTGGTGTATTTTTTCAAATGCGTTATAAACAGCATTGTGCAATGCATCTCCATGTGTTTTGTCTTCTAAAAAATCGTAAAAGAGTTTTGTGTTTTGTGTTTTGCTCTTTTTGAGCTTATTAAACAATTCTTTAGCGGTTCTTTCCATAACTTCTCCTTCTTTTCCTCCAGCTATATAAATGGCTTTTTGGGAAGTGTACGGAACAGGTTCTAGATCTAGAAGTTTTTCATCATCCCACCACAAGCTTGGACTTACAATGATATAATTATCGAAAAGTTGTGGATTTTTGAATAAAATCTCAGTTGCTAGCAATCCACCTAATGACTGCCCAATGATTGTTTTTGTTGTAGTTGTGTTGTACGTGGCGTCTATAAAAGGCTGAAGTTCTTTTTCTATAAAATCAATGAAAGTTTGTGATTTTCCTGAAGTGGGAAACTCTTTTTGATCTAACTCATTTTGAGATGGATATGTAAAATCTCTTTTTCGGTCTACATTACCAATTCCTACAACTATAGACTCTGGCAACATATTAATCCACGAGAAAGAACCAAACTGAACAATCCCTGAGATGTGGATAAAGTCTTCGTCTTTAGAGCCATCTAACAAATAGATTACAGGATAAGTTTTTAAACTATCTGCGGCATAGCCTATAGGTAAGTATATGTTTAAATCTCTGGTTTCGTTTAAAATCTTTGACTCTATTTTGATTGATTTTCCTATTGTAAAATCTGATTCGCTAATTTTTTCTGGTAAATCTTGCGCAAATGCTACAATAGTTATGAATTGAAATATTAAACCTAAAATACTGTACTTCATGTCTATGTTTATTATTGTTTTTAAATTGTTGGTTGTGAGATTATAGCCCTTTATATTTTATTACTTTTTACTATGGATTAAAATTAATGCTTTTAATTAGAAATTAGTATTGTACTTATTGAATTTTGATCTTAAAACCTAACCTTTAGCTTATTAGATGTATATTAGAGCTTATCTTAATTTTTGAAAACGCATGCTAGGTGTCCTTGTTGTTTTTGCTATCTCATGGTTGCTCCTTTGGCTTATTGAAAGGGAGCATATATCTGTTTTGGGTATACTGCCTAACAGCAAACGCATGAAAGCGTTTTCTATTGGCATGATTGTAATGGCTGTGTTTTGCTTGATTAACTTGTTGGGACAGGCTTATTTTAAGGAATTTAATTACGTTCGAAATATAGATTATGGCATCAAGGAGAGCCTGAATGGTATCTGGTGGACGTTTAAGGCTGCTCTTTTTGAAGAGCTCATTTTTAGAGGTGCATTGCTCTATCTACTCATTAAACGCTTAGGTATTAATTGGGCTTGTATTATTAGCGCTATCGCTTTTGGGATTTACCATTGGTTTAGTTACCAAATGTTTGGACGTGGCCTTGTACCTATGGCATACGTGTTTTTATTGACTGGTGCTTCTGGGTGGATGTTTGCCTATGCCTTTGCAAAAACCAAGTCTATATTAGTGCCTTTAGGCTTGCATTTTGGATGGATTGTGATTAGCATTGTTGTTCTCTCTTCTGGTCCGTTGGGAGATTCATTATATGTTACAGATGGTAAAGATGTTGATTTAAATGGCTGGGAACAGTTATTGTTTTTTCTGTGGCAGACTTTAATAGTTCCTGGAGTTATTACATGGTATATCTTTAAGAATTATAAGAGAAGAGAGGTTTGAGTATGTATGCCTTGGCTTTTATCAATTATTTTTCAATTTATGCTTAACCTCATCATAATGTCGGTTTGTTCGTCGTTTCCAAGTTTAAAAACATGCTTATCAAATGCCTTAAAACCGTTTTTCTCATAAAACCTGATAGCTCTTGGGTTTTCTTCCCAAACTCCCAACCACACATAGTCTACATTCTTTTCTGTGGCTAGCGCAATAGCTTTGTTATAAAGTATTTGACCAACTTTTTTTCCGTGAAATGCTTTTAATACGTAAATGCGTTCAATTTCTAGTGCGTTATGGTCTTTTATTTCGGTTTGCGATTGCCCAACGTTCACTTTTAAATATCCGATTGTTTCTCCGTCAAGTTCTGCAAAGTAAAATTCAGCGTTTGGGTCGCTCAATTCTGTTGTTAGTTTTTCAGTTGAAAATCCGTTTTCTAAATATGCCTTCATATTTTCTTCGCTATTTCCTGAAGAAAACGTTTCGGCAAAAGTTAACTTTCCAATGCTTTGTAATTCATTTAAGTCGTTGACTGTTATTTTTCTGATAACTATTTCCATGCTTTATAATTAATGAGTTGATACGGCTTTTAATCCAATAATAGAAGCTATGAGCGTAGTGAGAAATAGCATTCGCAAAAATGTTGCAGGTTCTTTAAATACAAAGATACCTACCAGAACTGTACCAACGGCTCCAATGCCTGTCCATATAGCATAAGCTGTTCCAATAGGTAATGTTTGGGTTGCTTTAACTAAAAGACCCATACTAATGGCAAGTGTGATTAAAAAACCAGCATACCATAAATACATCTCGTTTCCAGATGCTTGTTTTGCTTTTCCCAAACAAAATGCAAAGGCTACTTCAAATAAACCTGCAATAATTAAAATGATCCAATTCATAAACTTCTATGTTTTGGACAAAGGTCTTAATAAGGTTTGAAGAAAAACTTAACAAATGATAAAAAACGAAACTTACGTAATATTAGCACGTATTCTGCTTAAACTTACTTGTGTTATCCCTAAATAGGAAGCGATGAGCCCAAGCGAAACGCGTTGTATTAAAGTGGGATGTTTTTTTAAGAGTTCTATGTAACGTTCGGTTGCGGTTCCTAGTTGATTTGATATAAAACGTTGTTCGGCTTTTATAAGTTCTTGTTCGGCAAACTTTCTGCCCCAATTTGCAATGTCAATATCTGTTGCGAATAAATTTTGAAGGCTTGCTGTACTAATTTTGTAGAGTTCGCAGTCTTCTAATAGCTCAATATTTTCGTAGCCTTTTTGATTGAGAATATAGCTTTTTAGTGAAATAATGGTATCGCCTTCTTCGCCAAAAGCAATGGTAACTTCGCTGTCATCAAAATTTGAAAACGTACGCGCTATTCCCTTTTTTATAAAAAAGATATCCTTCTCAACCTTATCCGAGCGGATTATAAGGTGGTTTTTAGGAAAGCTTACTTCCTCAAAACACTCAATAAATTTGTGTTTGGATGATGCGTTAATTGGATGGGTTTTATCAAGAATTTGATAGATGTTCATGAGGATAATTTACTTGCACAACTCTTTATCTTTACTTAACTCTAGAGTTTAGTAGTTTTTTTTAACGCGCTTTTATTTTAAAAGACTCTACTTTCATTTTTTTAAATTATCTAGAACTAGTTATATAAATATAAAAATTCCCCTTATCACACAGACAATTAAGGGATAAGAGGAATTGTATTCTTTTACAAAATGTATGTTTTAATTCGCTACTTCGCTAATAAACTTAATGCGGTATAATCGTAGCTCTTCGTCGTCATAGTCGCCATCAAACTCTTCTATAGCATCTGAAATTTTATCGCTTTCAGAGTCCATAAAATAGTCATGGATTTCTTCTTGCTGGTCTTCATCTAAGATTTCATCTATCCAATAGTCTATATTCAATTTGGTACCAGAATACACTATAGATTCCATTTCGCCTATAAACTCTGGCATTTCCATTCCTTTTGCAGAGGCGATATCATCTAGTGGTAGTTTTCTATCTACGTTTTGTATGATATAGAGCTTAAGTGCAGAGTTGGTTCCTGTAGATTTTACGACCATATCGTCTGGTCTTGTAATATCATTTTCTTCTACATAATCTGCTATAAGATTTACAAAATCCTTTCCGTATTTTTTGGCTTTGCTTTCTCCTACTCCATGTACATTAGACAATTCTTCTATGTTTACAGGGTATTTTAATGCCATATCTTCCAAAGAAGGATCCTGAAAAATAACAAATGGTGGTACACCTAATTGCTTGGCATTGCGTTTTCTTAAATCCTTGAGCATGGTCATTAGCTTTTCATCAGCTACTGCGCCACCGCCTTTAGAGTTTGTAATAATACCATCGTTAGACTCTTCATCGTATACGTGGTCTTCTGCCATCATAAAGGATTGCGGATTATTTAAAAATTCTTGTCCAGATTCGCTTAGTCGTAGTACACCATATGTCTCGATATCTTTCTTTAAAAATCCTGCAACGATAACCTGACGTATCAATGCCATCCAAAAACGCCCTTCTTTGCTTTTACCTATACCAAAAAATGGTTGTGTATCCGTTTTGTGTGATGTAATTAAGGCATTAGACTTTCCGATAATAACCTGTACCAAGTCTTTAGCTTTGTACTTTTCGTTGGTTTTATCTACGGTATCTAGTAGTATCTTTACTTCATCTTGAGCTTCTACCTGATTTTTTGGATTACGAACATTATCGTCCATATCTCCTCCTTCTCCAGTCTCCGTGTCAAATTCTTCTCCAAAATAGTGTAGAATAAATTTTCTTCTAGACATGGATGTTTCTGCAAATGCCACCACTTCTTGCAATAAGGCATGACCAATTTCTTGCTCTGCCACAGGCTTACCAGACATAAACTTTTCTAGTTTTTCGATGTCTTTGTAAGCATAGTATGCCAAACAATGCCCTTCTCCTCCATCTCGTCCTGCTCTACCAGTTTCTTGATAATAGCTTTCTATACTCTTTGGTATATCGTGATGAATTACAAAACGTACATCTGGCTTGTCTATTCCCATACCAAAAGCTATAGTTGCCACAACCACATCTGTATCTTCCATTAAGAACATATCCTGATGTTTTACTCTAGTCTTGGCATCTAAACCTGCGTGATATGGCACAGCCTTAATTCCATTAACCTGAAGCACTTGGGCTAACTCTTCTACACGTTTTCTGCTTAAACAATATACAATACCAGACTTACCTTCGTTTTGTTTTATAAAACGTATAATATCTGCATCTACATTTTTTGTTTTTGGGCGTACTTCGTAATATAAGTTTGGTCTGTTAAAGGAAGCTTTAAAAGTAACAGCATCTGTCATTCCTAAACTTTTAAGAATATCTTCTTGCACCTTTGGTGTTGCTGTTGCTGTAAGTCCTACAATCGGAATATCATCACCTATACGTTTTATTATGTGTCTTAAGTTTCTGTACTCTGGTCTAAAATCGTGTCCCCATTCACTAATACAGTGCGCTTCGTCTACTGCCATAAACGAGATTTTCTGAGTTTTCAAAAAATCTACGTATTCTTCTTTTGTTAACGACTCTGGTGCTACATACAATAGTTTTGTAACGCCATTAATTATATCATCTTTTACGCGTTTTACTTCTGTTTTATTCAATGATGAATTTAAAACGTGAGCGACTCCTTCGTTTTCAGATACAGCTCTTATGGCATCTACCTGGTTTTTCATTAAGGCAATAAGTGGAGATACCACTATTGCTGTCCCTTCTTTAATTAAAGCTGGTAGTTGATAACAAAGTGATTTACCACCACCTGTTGGCATTATAACAAAGGTGTTATTACCATTTACTACATTTTTAATAACTTCTTCTTGTAGACCTTTAAACCCAGAAAAACCAAAATATTTTTTTAGTGAGGAGTGTAAGTCAATTTCTGCAATACTCATTAATCCCTTTTCGTATTTATTTCTTCTTTTAAGAATGCTAAACTTTATTACAAATATAATATGTAGAACTTAGCTTTGCATCTATAATTAATCTGTTTCGTACTTGTAATTTTTTCATAGCGATTTGGGAATATTTGAATGAAAAAATTCACGTACTTTTGCATAACCTTAAAGATAATAAAATCTTTAAATTTAAAAAACACAATAAAAAATTAGTTTTGAACACTGTGTCATCCATATTAAACACTGCAAAAAGCACTATAGCGTTAGAAAGTAAGGCTATTAGTAATTTATCTGAATTGCTTACTGATGATTTTGCCAATGCTGTAGAGCTTATTTACAATTCAAAAGGAAGAGTTATTATTACTGGTATTGGTAAAAGTGCCATTATTGCCAACAAAATTGTAGCCACCTTAAATTCTACCGGAACACCTTCTGTTTTTATGCATGCAGCAGATGCTATACATGGTGATTTGGGTTTAATTTTAAAAGATGACGTTGTTATTTGTATTTCTAAAAGTGGAAACACACCAGAAATTAAAGTATTGGTCCCTCTTATTAAGAATGCAAAAAATAAAATGATTGCCATTACGGGTAATAAGGATTCTTTTTTGGGCCAGCAAGCAGACTTTGTTTTAAACGCTTACGTTGAGCAAGAAGCTTGCCCTAATAATTTGGCACCAACCACCAGTACCACTGCACAACTTGTTATTGGTGATGCTTTGGCTGTTTGCTTACTGGAATTAAGAGGATTTTCTAGTAAAGATTTTGCAAAATACCATCCTGGTGGTGCTTTAGGTAAACGCTTATACTTAAGGGTAAACGACTTATCGTCTCAAAATCAAAAACCAGAAGTGCGCTTAGATGCTAGCTTAAAAGAAGTTATTGTAGAAATTACTGAAAAAATGCTAGGTGTAACTGCTGTTATAGAAAATGACAATATTGTAGGTATTATTACAGATGGCGATTTGCGAAGAATGCTTAGCAAGAGTGATAATATTACCAATCTTACGGCAAAAGACATAATGAGCACAAATCCTAGACGCATTAATGAAGATGCTATGGCTGTAGATGCTAAAGAACTTATGGAAGAATTTGGCATTTCGCAATTGTTAGTTGAGCATGATGGTAAATATGCAGGTGTTGTTCATTTACATGATTTAATAAAAGAAGGCATTATATAATGACGAAGAAAGGTGTAGACGAAATGTCTTTTCTAGACCATCTAGAAGATTTAAGATGGCATTTAATTAGAGCAACATTAGCTATTGTTATTGCTGCAGCGCTTGCTTTTGTATTTAAAACATTCATTTTTGATGTCATCATATTTGGACCAACTCTAATGAGTTTCCCTACGTATGAAAGTCTCTGTAAAATGTCTCAGTTTTTAGGTATTGAAGACACTACGTTTTGTGCTGATAAATTTCCGTTTATCATACAAAACAGAACTGTAGCTGGTCAATTTTCTGCTCATATATGGACCTCTATATATGCTGGTTTTATTGTTGCTTTTCCGTATGTACTATACCAATTATGGCGCTTTATCAGTCCTGGACTAAACCCTAATGAACGTAAAAACTCTAAAGGGTTTATAATCGTAGCTTCGCTCTTATTTTTCCTTGGTGTGCTGTTTGGGTACTATATAATTACTCCATTATCCATCAACTTTTTAGCGAACTATCAAATTAGTGAACAAATCTCTAATGAGTTTGATATTAGCTCAGTTATTGCCATTGTAAGATCTTCATCCTTAGCCTCTGGCTTTGTATTTGAGTTACCAATTATTATCTATTTTTTAACTAAAGTTGGATTGGTAACACCTCAATTTTTAAAAAATTACAGAAAGTACGCCTTAGTTATCGTACTTATATTATCTGCTATAATAACACCTCCTGATGTTGCTAGTCAGGTTATTGTAGCTATACCTATTTTAATACTATATCAAGTTAGTATTTACATTTCTTCTATAGTAGTAAAAAATCAAAACAGAAAAAGAAAACATGTCTGATATTGTAAAAGAATTCAATGACTATCGTTCTAAGATGAACGATAAAATCCTTTCGGATAATAACAAAATTGTAAAGCGTATTTTTAATCTAGACACTAATGCTTTTGCAGAAGGTGCGTTAGATAAAAAAACTAAAGAATTACTTGGTCTTGTAGCCTCTACTGTATTACGTTGCGATGATTGTGTAAAGTACCACTTAGAATCGTCTCATAAAGAAGGCCTTACAAAAGCCGAAGTAAGCGAAGCGCTTGGCATTGCAACTCTTATTGGCGGAACTATTGTAATTCCTCATCTAAGAAGAGCTCATGAATATTGGGAAGCCCTTGAAAACCAAGGTTAAACTTTTTATAAATGTTAGCTACTAATAAGCGGTTCTATATGAATTTATTATTTTTAGCGTTCTTAGTTATAGTATGAAGTTACGTGCAGAAAATTTAATGAAGTCCTACAATGGACGAAAAGTTGTAAAAGACGTTTCTCTTGAAGTAAATCAAGGTGAAATTGTAGGCTTATTAGGACCTAATGGTGCTGGTAAAACGACTTCATTCTACATGATTGTTGGTATTATTAAGCCCAATGGTGGAAATATTTTTCTAGATAACACCAACATTACCAAATATCCAATGTACAAACGTGCGCAAAACGGTATTGGGTATTTAGCACAAGAAGCTTCCGTTTTCAGAAAATTGAGTATTGAAGACAATATCTTAAGCGTGTTACAACTTACCAAGTTGAGCAAAAAAGAACAGCACGATAAAATGGAATCTTTAATAGAAGAATTTGGTCTTGGCCATATTAGAACCAATCGTGGAGACTTGCTTTCTGGTGGTGAGCGTCGTCGTACAGAGATTGCTCGTGCACTTGCTACAGACCCTAACTTTATACTATTAGATGAGCCTTTTGCAGGTGTAGATCCTGTTGCTGTAGAAGATATTCAGCGTATTGTAGCTAAGCTTACCAAAAAGAATATTGGTATACTTATTACAGACCATAACGTACAAGAAACACTTGCTATTACAGACAGAACATACTTAATGTTTGAAGGTGGTATCCTTAAAGCTGGAAAACCTGAAGAATTAGCTAGTGACGAGATGGTACGTAAAGTTTATCTTGGTCAAAACTTTGAGCTACGTAAAAAGAAGTTAGAGTTTTAATCTAAGCTAATTTCTTTATTTTTCTTCTCACTCTTTTTAAGCTTAAAACTCCTAAGTAAATTACAGCAGATTGCAGAAATAAATTTACCATCCAATATACTGCTCTAACGTATAGGCTTTCGTTAACATAAAAAGGCAAACCTCTGTGAATTGCACTTATAGGCAAACTAAAAATTGCAATTACAGGATTGGTTACAGCAGTTAAATCACTTTTACTTTTTGTTAGCTGTACATCTAAAAAGACAATTAAAAATTGAATCACCATTAAGGTAAAAAAAATGATGAGAAACGGTCTAAGCTTTAGTTTTTTCATTTTTTTGTGATTTCTTGATTTATTAATTTTTTCTGATAACGTCCCTGTACAATATCCACAACAACCAATACAGCTATTACAAAGTAGAATGTTGTTTTGCTCATAGGTACTATCTCATTTCCAAAGATTTTAAGATGGGCTAAATGACCACCTTCTGTAACCAACATAATACCAACAATAAATAAAATAAATAATCCTAATACTTCGTACATTCTATTCTTTGCTAAGAAAGCTGAAATTTTATCAGCAAGTAACAACATTAATAATCCGCTAAGTACAATAGCTATTGCCATTACTATAAATGCTGTTGTTGAGTTTTCTATGTCACTGGTTAATCCTATTGCAGCTAATATCGAATCAAAAGAAAACACCAAATTCATAATTACAATACTCACCACAACTGCATTAGCCGATTTACTTTTTTTGGAACCATCACCTTCAACATCATGTCCAAGGTCTGTTGTAGAAATCATGTGCCAAATTTCTTTAATAGCTGTATAGATAATAAAACCACCTCCTGCTAATACTATTAAACTATGACCATTAAATGCAAAGTCTAAAACATCTTCAATATGTCCTGTTAAAAAAGAAAAAGGCTCTTGAAAATACTCAATAACCGACACTAAAACAAACAACAAAACTATTCTTAAAACAATGGCTATTAATATACCAACTTTTCTTACTCGCTTTTGCTCACTTACAGGTGCTTTTTTAGACTCTAAAGAGATATATAACAGGTTGTCGAATCCTAGTACTGCTTGAAGCATTACTAGCATTAAAAGGGTAAAAATAACTTCAGCCATTCTTTAGTTTGTTGTATTTGTTAGTTGATATTCTTTCTATCTATTATAGATAAAATTATGTAAAAAATGATAACCATTGGTATTGCTGCAAAGTGCAATATAACCAGCATCACTAGACTTATAATTAAAAAGGTGTAGCGCAATGCATTATTCTTAAAGCTCCAATCTTTAAACTTTAACGCAAATAATTTTATCTTAGAATTTAATAGATAGCAGCTTACAAGTGTTAACACTATCAGAAACCATTTATTTATAATAATAGAATTCATTAAATCACTATTCTGATATTCTAGAATAAGAGGTAGAGATAAAATTAATAAGGTATTTGCTGGCACTGGCAAACCTTTAAAATAGGTTTGCTGATCTTCATCTAGATTAAACTTTGCCAATCTGTAAGCAGAAGCCAACGGGATTAATAACCCAATCAATGGTAATATTGACATTTTAAAGCCTTGCCAGTGAAAAACGGTATTCCAACTATTAGAATAAGAAGCATAATCTGGACTATCAATCGTAAGCGTTATTAGCTTAAACATAATAACACCAGGCACTACTCCACTTGTTACCAAATCTGCTAAAGAATCTAGTTGAATACCTAAAGGACTTTGCACATTGAGCTTTCTTGCCAAAAGACCATCAAAAAAATCAAAAAAGATACCTAGAAACACAAAGAAAGCAGCTACCACAAAATTACCGTGTACTGCAAATATTAAAGCGATACAACCTGAAAATAAATTGAGTAGTGTAACTATATTAGGAATGTGTCGCTTAAAACTCATAAGAATATAATTTTTGTAAAAATATAAAAGTATTTGAGCTTAGCTTATTATTTTTTTCAAATTGTGTTTTTAATTAAACAATAAGAAGCTGTTTTTAAAGTTAAATACATAGAAAAATTGTGCATATTTGTAAAAAATTTTGCTGTTGAAAAATTACATCGTAATTCTCTTAACACTTATAACCGCTTTAGTTTCGGCTCAATCTACAAGAAAATATTCTAACGAATTTATGAATATTGGTGTTGATGCTGCTGCCTTAGGGATGAGTAATGCTGTAGTATCACATACTGCAGATGTTAATTCTGGATATTGGAATCCGGCAGGATTAGTACACCTTGAAGACAACCAACTCTCCTTAATGCACTCTAGCTATTTTGCCAATATTGCCAACTACAACTACATTGGTTATGGTATGTCATTAGATGATCGTAGTGCTGTAGGTATTTCTCTAATAAGATTTGGTGTAGATGATATTTTAGATACTACGCAGTTAATAGACGATGAAGGCAACATTAACTATGATAGAATTAGCACCTTTTCTACTGCAGATTACGGATTAACCTTTTCTTACGCCAGAAAATTACCTTTAGATGGATTAAATTTTGGAGTTAACGCTAAGATTATAAGACGTATTATTGGCGACTTTGCTTCGTCTTGGGGATTTGGATTAGATGCAGGTATTCAGTTTGAAAATAATTCTGGATGGAAGTTTGGAATCATGGCAAGAGACATAACAACGACCTACAACGCTTGGTCTATTGACGAAGAAAAGTTTGAACAAATTAGTGGTGCTGTTGATGGACAAAACCAAGAATTGCCAGAAACTACAGAGATTACCATTCCAAAGTTAGAGATTGGTATGTCTAAAAAATGGATTTTCAACTATGATTACTCTCTGTTAGCTGCTGCAAATCTTAACGTCCGTTTTGAAGAAAACAATGATATCTTTTCTACGTCTTTTGCAAGTATAAATCCTGCTTTAGGGTTTGAATTTGGATATACTGATTTAGTGTTTCTGCGTGGTGGTGTTGGTAATTTTCAGAATGAAAGACAAATTGACGATTCTGAGAACTTAACGTTTCAACCAAATTTTGGAGTTGGTTTTAAATACAAAGGCATTCAAATTGACTATGCTTTTACTGATATTGGAGACCAAAGTGCCGCACTATATTCTAACGTATTCTCTTTAAAAATAGATTTTAGTATTTTTAGATAGTTAACCCTATACAATGAAAATAAAACTATCGCTTTTAGCATTCCTTTTTGTTACTGTTTCGTATGCTTTTCAATTTCAGTTATCTGATGATGCAGAAGCCTCTGTATTAACCTTTGGACCTGGCAATTCTCTTAACGATGCTTTTGGCCACAACGCTTTTAGAATAAAAGACAAGGCTAAAGGTATAGATATAGTATATGGTTATGGCCAGTATGATTTTGATGCACCTAACTTTTATCTAAAATTTGCAAGAGGAAAACTAAACTACCTTATAAGCAGACATTTTTATTCTGATATTTTCAATTATTATTCCAGAGAAAACAGAACGATTAACGAACAAGTTTTAAACCTCTCTACTGAGCAAAAGCAAAAGCTTTTTCATTATCTTGAAGACAACTATAAACCTGAAAACAGAAAATATCTCTACGACTTTTTCTACGACAATTGTGCTACAAAAATTAGAGATGTACTTTCTACTGTAACTAACAATGCTATAACATTTAAAAAACCAGAAAGTTTTGAGCCAAAAACCTTTAGAGCACTTATCTACGAGCATGTTGATAAAAATTCCTGGGGAAGTTTTGGGATTGATGTTGCGCTAGGTTCTGTTGTAGATATGCAAGCTTCTGCTAATGAGTTTATGTTTTTACCAAAGTATATTCATGCCTTTTTTGAAGTTTCTAAGATTAATGAAAATGAAGATTTAGTAAAATCTTCAAACGTTTTGTATAAGAGAAAGGATGATAATTCTTCAGGCTTTATTTTTAGTCCTTTGGTAATTTTAGGATTACTCGCTATTGTTATTCTATTTATTACTTACAAAGACTTTAAAGGGCAAAAGCGAACTAAGTGGTTAGATATTACTTTATTTTCTTTAACTGGCACTATAGGTATTCTTTTGCTACTCTTATGGTTTGGCACTGACCATACAGCGACCTGGCAAAACTATAACTTGCTATGGGCTTGTCCGCTCAATATTATAGTGATAGGTCAATTGCTAAAAGCAAAAATTAAAAACTGGGTAAAAAGCTACCTAAAATTTTTAGTTATAATGCTCTGCCTTATGACTATGCATTGGCTTATAGGTGTACAGGTCTTTGCCATTGCTTTAATACCTCTACTTGTAGCCTTGGCTATGCGATATATCTACTTAGTAAAATATTTTAATAGCTAAAAAACTTATTTACTGACCTCTGTAGTACAGAATTGTACTGAGCGTTTTTATGGCAATGTTGAAGTCTAAGAACACACTTCTATGTTTTATGTAATACAAATCGTATTGCAGCTTTATAAGACTATCATCTACTGAAGACCCATACCTTGTTTTAACCTGAGCCCAACCTGTTAATCCAGGTTTAATTATATGGCGTGTTTCGTAAAACGGAATAATACGAGATAATTCGTTAACAAAGAATGGACGCTCTGGTCTTGGACCAATAACACTCATATCTCCTCTTAGAACATTATAAAACTGAGGTATTTCATCTAAACGAGACTTTCTTAAAAACTTACCAAACTTAGTCACTCGTGTGTCATTTTTCTTTGCCCATCTTGCTCCATCCTTTTCTGCATTGACAACCATTGTTCTAAGTTTAAGGATATTAAATGGTTTTCCATTTCTACCTATACGTTCTTGCGAATAAAACATAGGACCTTTGTTTCCTATAATATTTCCAATGAAAATAAAAGGTATGATTAATGCACCCAAAGCCAAGCCTATGATTGCCAAAATAACATCAAACGTTCTTTGAAAAAAGATATAAAGTTTGTTATCATTACTTCTACTAAAAGGAAAATATTTATAGAAATCCTTGCCTACAAACTGAATTGGAACTCTGTGCAATAACTCTTCATAAACCTGAGTGTATTCTCTTATTTTAAAGCCTCGTTCTAATAACATCATAAGATCATGGTAAACCTCAGCTATAATAGCTTCAGAATTAAAACTCGCTACCAAAACTTCTGATATTCGTTCTTTTTCTATAACACTAAGAAAATCTGCAGCTTTAAATTCTTTTAAACCTTTAAACCTTACAGAGTCTGATGTAGAAGCTTCACTATTAATGAAACCTACTATTTTATAGTTAGGGTCTGAGGTGTTGAGGGCTTTTACTAAACCATCAATATTTGATATTTCACCCACTAAAAGTACACGCTTATAAAATCTTGGAGACTCAATAAGGTTGATATAAAACAATCTCCACAATAAAATAGACACTATGAGTGCCACATAAAAATATACGATTTGAATACGTTCTTCTGGTAAATATGGTGATAAAATTGGTGTTAAAAGATAGAATAGTACAACTGTAGAAGTTGTAATTACAATATTTCTAAATGTTGTGTCAAATTTACTGGCTTTCTGTAAATCATAAAGTTCAAAAATTGTCCCAAAAATTGTGATATAAACTGCCAATAAAGTCAGCGCTACGTAGTTGGATTTGTTAAACTCTATGTAGTCAAACTTGGGATAAAGGTTTAAAAAATAAATCGCCAAAAAGACCATAAGTATATCCATGATTCTGAGAAGAATCTTTCTTTCGGATACTTCGAAATGAATGCCTTTTTTTTGTGTCATATCAGGTTTAACTATACTGTAAATATAATAACATCGATTTATTATAAAAGAGAATTAAGACAAAAGCCTTTGCCATTTTATTTTAACGTCTTCCCAATCTAATTTTTCTACTTTTTTGCGAGCGTTAGTTATCAACTGATCCTTAAGTTTTTTATTTTCTTTTAACTCCTCTATAGCCTCTACAAAAGCATTTACACCATTTGCAGAAACTAAAAGCCCTTCTTCATTATGCGAAATTAAAAAAGGTAAACCTCCTACATTGGTAGACACAACTGGCAAGCCTAATGCCATAGCTTCTACAACACTTATTGGCATGTTGTCGTAGTTGGTGGTATTGATAAAAATATTGTATTCTTTAGAGAGTTTTAGCCACTCTTCCTTTGGAAGTTTTCCTGTAAACTTTACATCAAGATTTAAGTCTTTTGCTAATTGTTTAACCTCTTTTAGTGTACCATCACTATCTGGTCCTACCATACACAACTCAGCGTCATATCCTTTTTTTACAAGACTATCTAACAATAGCACTGCTAACTTAGGGTTATATATTTTAGAAAATGAACGTACCCAAAGTAAACTTAGCTTTTCAATTTCTTTTCTTGAAAATTCATAATCTTCTATACTTATTGAATTGGGAATGTACTCAACATTATCATAACCGTAATTCGCAAAAGTATTTCTTAAAAAAACAGATGGAGATACTAACCTGTGAGCATTACCAAAAAGTAGCTTACTCTTTTTAGGACTTTTAATTAATCGGTTTTCTAGATTACCACCATGTAAAATGGTTATATATCTAATATTGAAACATCTAGAGAGTTGTGCAACAAAAAAAGCATAATAAAAATTAAGCGTGCTATAAGTATCTATAAGTACATAATCTGTATGTCTTCTATTTTTTATAACCATCAACATCATATCTAGTAATCGTAAAACCTGATTTTGCTTTTTGGAAGCAATCTTTACGTTACAAAATTGTCTTAAGCGTGCACCTAAAACTTCTATAGAGGTTATATTTTTACCTTTTTGAGATAAGGCGTTTCCTATGTAAAGGACGTTTTTCATATTGTATATCTAATAGAGCCAATGCATAAAAAAAAGCTGGCGCGGCAATACGCATAGCAGAATGATTTATTGTTGCAAACCAAAAAGCTAAAAAGGCGTAGAAAAAAACATTTTTCCTGTTTGAACTTCTATATGTTAAAGGAGCAAAGATTAATATTAATAAAATAAAAATGCCTAAAATTCCATGTTCGGATAATAATCTGGTAAGTTCATTATGAGTTACAATAGCTCTACCTTCTCTGTTATACTTTGTGTTACTTGCTCCTATGCCTAAAAAAGGGTTTTCCAAAAAACCATCTAGCTCATTTAGAATTAAATCTGCTCTACCTGTGGTAAGATCTTGCTTTTCTCTTCCTAAGGAATCTCTGTTAGTGTATCTCTTATCAATCATTCCTACCGTAGCTATTGAGCTAACCACCCAAGCAATACACATTGCAAAAACAAAAACAACCACAGAAACTGCTACTTGACTCCTTATTCTAGGAATCGATCTAAAATAAAAAATTGCCAAAAAAGCTAATATGGTAATTGCTGCTGCTACAACTCCTCCTCTACTAAATGTTATAATAGCTCTATATGCAATTAATGATAAAAAAATGGTATTAAAAATTTTTAAGAAAAGTGAAGGCGACTTTATAAACAATCTTACAGTAAATGCAAATATCCCTAATCCTAAAATTGTTGATACTTGATTGGGACCAAAACCTCCAGACGAAGTGTAATTAGAAGCTGTACTTTTTATAGAGTCTTTTAGAGAAGGACTATACACCAACAAATAAACCATAGTTGTTACTATTGGCATTGATAACGAAGCTAGTGCATTAATAATATCTTTGTGCTTAACCTTTTTGTCTAAAAAAAACAATGCACTAAGCCCTAAACAAACAGGTCCGCTAAGAACAAAAGCCAAATTTGTTCTAAAATTTGAATCAATTTTTAAATCAAAAGAGGCAATTATTATTGATGGAACCAATAAAATTAAATACGTAAAATATGGATATCCTTTATTAGAGACTCCTCTAAAAAACATACCAAGAAGCACAAAAAGAATCACTAAATACTTAGACGCTTCATAAGCTATACTTCCTTTGGTCATCCTAAACAAAACTTCTGCACCTACAAAATATGCACAAGCCATCATAACAGTGGTTGTTTTCTTTGATTTAGGCACAACAATTATTCTACCTATAAAAAAAACAACTGCTGCAAAAAAATAAACCTTAGACAAAGGTCTATAGGTATATATTAAAAGACCTATGACAGCATGAATAAGTATTAGGGAGATATATCTGCTATCTTTATTCAATATCTAATTTATAAAATGCTAAGAAAAACTAAATCTAAACATTTTTCTATAATCTCTTAGCGGAAATTTATATTTATAACTTTTACCAATCAAGTATATATAAAAATGCACAAAGAAAACCGGATACTTGGAATTATTTTTTTTCAGATATTTATCATAAAGAGAATTACGGTAACTGCTAATTAAAAAAGGCGTAGCTCTTTTATTATAATAGTAATTAAGAATCTGTGTGTTATCTTCTATTTCTTTATAAAAGCTGCTATATCTATGGGAGCCATTTGATGTGAAAACTTGAAATAAAGAAAGAGGCTCATTATTATCCTCGTAATAAAACAAAATACTTTTTGAAACATCTATAATAACCCATTTACCCAATTCTTTTGAAAAAATTTCATTTGTAGCGTGACCACCATATTTTTTATTAAAAGGCACAATAGTAATTCCCCATTCTCTAACTTTTATGTCATTAATAACACAAAAATTATTGAATATCTGAGACATATCACTACAAACACCACCATCACCATTAATCATAGCTTTCAAAGCTTCATCAGAAGCCAGACTTAAACCTCGTCCTCCTTTAATGTGCTTTCTAAGCCACAAAGCTATTAATACTGCTTTGTCTACATCTTTTTCTGGTTTATAGTGTTCAAATATTTTTTTATTGATTTCATAAAAAAATTCAGGAACAACTGTTTTAGAATTTTCTCGATTATAACAATCTTTATCTAATCTGTTTATTGTAGAATTTTTTGAAAGTAGCCAAAATCTGGTGTAATAAAGTAATGGATGTCTACGGAGTGCCCAGGTAATCTTTTTTAGAGTCAAAACAAAGAAATTGAATTTATTAATATTCGCTAAACGATATCATAAATTATCAAGGTAGGGCTCTCTAATTTCTAACAAATATAATATTGTGAGTCAATCAATTAACTCCAGAACTTAGCAAATAAGTTATTTTTCGCTTAATAACATCTTTATTCGCTCAACATAATAAGTATATGAGAATTTTCTTACTATATTATCATTTTCAGTAACAAACTGATTGTAATCTTGAGAAGGCATGGTTAATGCTTGAGTAATGGCTTTTAATACATTACCTTCATTAACTGGAGAAATTAAAAAACCATTTTTACCATCTGTAACATATTGTCCTATTGAGGATATATTTGAGACAATAGGCAAACAACCAAAATTCATTGCCTCTGCTATGACTTTTGGAAAACCTTCTGAAGCAGTGGTTGGCATTATAAAAAAATGTGAACTTTCGTAGATTTGAAATAATCTGTCCGTTGGCAAAAAACCATGAAAAACAAAATCAATTCTACTTTTCTCACCAAGGTTTTTAAAGTATTCTATCTCTGTACCATTACCAACCAAGTGTACAGTACCTACTTTACTAGACATCTCTTCATCTAGATTATTAAACGCTTTAATAATACGCTCAACACCTTTTTCTCGTTCTAATCTACCTGCATAACAAAAATTAATAGAACCATTGTTATTCTTAGCGTTTCTCACTCTTACTCCATCTTCTAAATCGTTTTCTGTAAGACATGGATTCTCAAAGCTTAAACAGTGTGTTTTTTGATTTTGCCAGCTTCCGTTTATAGTAACTTTTCGATTTTGATGTTTTAACATAAATCGTTGTAGAGCATATCCTAAAGGAGGTGACTGCTGATTCCAGTTGCCAGCATACTTATACCAGCCTTTCTTTTTTGAAAAAATTGTGAGGTAAGGAATTAAAAAAACACCTATTCCTGTAGGAGCGCGTAATTGAAAACAGTCTGTTTTTTTTAAAACTGAATTTACTGTCTTAATAACTTTTGGTGCCGTTAAGGCTACTTTAATTTTATCTAATACCGAGTGACCTCCAGAGGGTTTTATAGGTACAAATTTAATTTTATCACTTGTGTAAGGCATAGAACTTTCCGGAGCCTCAACATCATGAAACATAGCAATATGGTAGATTTCATCGAAAATCTGAGCTAAAAAATTGATTTCGGTTATGGTTGGTCCCCAACCAACTATAGTTCCATTTGCTAATTTATAATGCTCGGTATGTGATATGATTGCAAGTTTCAATTAAATTTAATTTTTGGTTGAATTTAATAATTCTTCATAAATAGAAATGCAAGATTTAAGGTAGGCATCTTCTGAGAAATTTTGATTGTAAAACAATTCTATTCTAGTTTCTAGTTCTTCTTTGCTTTTCAAAAGAACATCCATTTGCTTTAACCAATTATTTACCTCAAAATTGTTTTGAATAAATTCTGTAAACTCTAATTTTACCTTATCTGCAACTTCACCAGTATTGTAAGCTACAAAAGGCAGATTTTCACTTAGATATTCTATGGCAACCAATGGACCTGTTTCAGATTTAGCTGTATGTATACCTATATCGTACTTATGTAATTCTATCGTAACGTCTTTGCAATTAGTAATAATAGTAACCTTATGCTCTATTTTAAAACTTTTGATCTGGGTTTTAATTTTTTCGAAATAGCCATTATCAACAGGTTGACCATATATTGTATAATGATAATGATCTGGGCTACTTTTTATGACGTTTAATAAGTACTCATAGTTTTTTTGAGGTCTAAAATTACCAACAGAAATTACTTTTACAGAATTATAATCTTTTTGATCATAGTTTACACCTGTCTCCTTTTTCCTTATAATATTTGGTAATTTATAAACCTTTTCGTTCAACTTTCTTTCTCTGGCCCATGATGTTAGTGCTTCGCTAACACCAATATAAGCAGAACATTTTTTTATTGCACTTCTTATACTACCATTAATGCTTTTGTTCTCTGCTATTCTTCCAAAGTGATCATGAAAAATAACAACGCTTTTTTTATGCAATTGAGTACTATAAAAAAGTAAAGACACATACCTAAGAACTTGCCTTAGATGAATATGGATAACATCATATTTTTGTAGTTCTTTATAAAGCTTATAGAGATAAATAGGATTAAATTTTTGCTTCCTTCTTATATAAGTTATTGATATTTCTGAAGCTAACTGAGCGTCTAACTGTCCTTCTTGTAAAAGACAAATTACACTAACATCGTACTGACTTTCATGCAATAAATTAGTAAGATCTACCAAAACACGCTCAGCACCACCAACTTCTAACCTATCTATTACTTGAACAATTTTCATAATTACAACTGTTCTATTTTTGAACCTTGTTTAAGCTTAACAGAAGCTAGCTTCCAAGACTTTAACACCTGAAACAAAATAAGTGGTAAAATTAAAATTGAAAAGAATACACCTACAATCTTAAGTGCTTTATTTCCTTTAAATTTATAAGGCATTACAGATGAAGGAACTGTTCTTAACAACTCTAATCTTGCTCTGTAATTACCATAATAGTTACGATACAAGTACAACACGCTTGGAATTGGTCTTGGTGCAAAGACATTTTTTGGTCTAAAGGCGTCCCAACTTCCCATTTCCCTTAACCCACCAGAACCAACTTTGAGATGTACTCGTTTGGCATAAGGGTTAGAGACATTAACAAAACCATTTATGTGCGCTCTTAGACCAAACTCACCATCTCCCATACGCTGTTTTTCAAATTGCCTATCAAAGAGTCCTATGCTCTCAAAAACTTCTTTTTTAACCAAAACATTGCCTGTATCTAATTGATCTGATCGTCTAAAAAATGAATAATTCTCTGGGATTGTATCTCCAACAACAGACAACGAAACACCAGATGATATATCTGCATTAAAAAAATCGATACATTTTAGATGATTAGAAATCCAATTTGGCTCTACTCTACTATCATCATCAAATAGCAGTATCAATTCTCCCTTACATAATTTTATTGCTCTATTTCGTGCTAACCAAAGTGCTTTTTCCTGTTGATATTCTACTGTAATATCTAAATTATAAGATTCGTAAAATGATGCATTAAAAGGCTCTGACTGGTCTATAACAATAACTTCGAAATTAGAATAATCCTGCTGTTCTAAATCCTTTAAAACATCATGCAAATACTTGTATCTATTGAGTGTTGGAATTATGACACTTACCTTGGGATTTTTCTCAATTAAAGAAGAATTAAAAGTATCCCAATTATTATAAGATATAGGTTTCTTGAGATATTGTGACCGTTTTATGTGCTTACTTTTTAAAAACCCATTAATCTCTGTTATTGGATTTTTGAAACTTAAAAGCCTAATAAATAAAACATAGAGACTCCAAAAAGGGTTAAAATATTTTCTTAAAAAACAATAATTATCCTTTACAGAAATACTATCAAAACTAGTGTAAGTATTAGCTTCACCGATGTAACCCAATTGTACTGCCTGCCATGACAAATCGTATAATCTTGCATTTTTTGAAGTATAATTTTCATCCGGAACTAATTGGCTTTGAACGTCTTCTGGAAGAGTTTCAAAAACAGGAAAAACATACGCTCCTTTTGAAGGTAAAGCAAAATAATGTACTGGCTGTATGTATTTTAGAAAATCAAACATTTTCTTTAGGTTTTGCAGGAATTCCAACAAGTACAAGTCCAGAATCTGAATACGAATTTACAACACATGCATTTGCACCAACTCTAATTTTATTTCCTAATTTTAAAGGACCTATTATGGTTGCATTAGCCCCAAGATTACAATTATTACCAATTACAAAGTCTCCTTTCTCACAAGGTTTATTTATTCCCAAAACATTTCCTCCTGTAAGTGTTAGGTTAAAACCAATTACACACACACCATTAATTACAACACCTAGAGCTGGATGATGAATCAATAATCCACCTTTAATATCAGCTTTATAATGTATATCTATATTTGATATTGTTTGAAATACAAAAGAAAAAGGAAGATAGAGTATCCTAATCACAGGATAAAAACTACCAAATAAATCATAACCACAGCGCTCTATACGATAATTAAAAAGTCCCCAAAATGATCGTGTAAAGAAGACCGTAAAAATCCGAAGCTTTTTTCTACCGATTGCTCTTTTGACATCTGCTATGAAATATTTTAATTGTTTCAATATTCTGTTTCCTTCGTTTTTAAAACTACAACATTATAGATTTTGAAATAATTTTTGAAAGTAAGTCTTTAATCTCAATTTATCTTCCCAAAGTTTTCTGTTTGCCTCAAATAAGTCATTCAACTTTTTATCATCTAGTTTACTATGAAATTCTACCACTTTTTCTACTATTCGATGCCTATCTTTATACTCTACCCATACTACATGATCTCTCCAGTTTAAAAAAGAGTCATGAGGTAAAATACAATCTGTATTTACAAAAACAGGGATTCTACCCATAGCCAGAGTTTCGTATAATCGAACTGAAAAATTGCCCACTCCTCTCACACACAAAACATAATCTGAGTTCTTGATATTATCAAAAAATTCTAACGTTGTTTTATGGGTATCTCTGTTTTTTAGCGTCTCTATACCTGCTCTATGCTGTTTTCTTAATATAAAATTGGCCCTTATTTTAGGATTCTCTTGGAATAATGTTATTAATTGAGACCTTAAATATTTCGTTGGAACTAGCTGATGTGGTGTTTGATATCTCACACCAAAGTAGTATAGAAAATTTCTAATAACTATTTTTGCCGATTCTTTTAGAGCTTCAATTTTACTATCATCTGTTTGTCCACAAAAACCTACAGTAGGCAGAATGCTATACTCCTTTTTAAAAATTATTGTCTGGTTGTAATGCTTTTTTAATGGATCTTCTATAAATACTGGCACACAATAATGATAATCGTCTAACTTAGATCTATAACCTTGTTCTCTAACAATTATAACATCCAAATCTTTGGGTATGTTAATTCCAAAATCGCTCGGTAAGGACACTACAACCTTTCTTCCTAAACGATTAGCTTCTTTAATAAATGTTATAGCCTTATCAACTTGTTTGGTTACTTTGTAATACATCCATGACATTGTCAATATCACAAAATCAGCCTCTTCAATGGAACTTGCAAAGACTACATCTTTATCTGATATTCCATAAGCAGAAATTCTACTTTTATCACTAAAATCTTTTGCTTTAACAAATGGCTTTAAAAGTGCAAACAGATGCCTTCTATAGTTACTATCATAATGTTTTTTTGGAAAAAACAGCTTCATTATGGTTAAATTTCTAGGTTGTTCTTGATAATACAAAATTTTTATTCTTGCTTCTTGGTATAAAAATCATGAAACGCTTGTTGCTGTATGTTAAGATTAAAATGATCTTTAACTCTATTAACAGCGTTTTCAGAAATTCTTAGCCTCTCTTCTGAAGATAAAGACACCACTTCTAAGAGTTTATCTGCGAGTAATTTTGATTGTCCTCTAGCAACAACCCATCCTGAAAAATTATCTTTAACATTTTCTGAAAGTCCTTCTGCATCACTAACTACACATAACAATCCCATTGATTGGGCTTCTAAAACGGCATTGCAAAACCCCTCTTGCACGCTATACTGTATATATATATTGGCAGTTTGCATGATTGTTTTCACGTCTTTACTTGCCAATTTTCCTGAGAACGTTACGTCTTCTTGAAGGTTCAACTGATTTACAACATACATTAGGTGTTCTTTTTCATCACCCTCACCAACAAGTGTATATTGAAATTTTATTCCTCTTTTTTTCAATAGTGCCAGAGCTTCCAGTGTCTTAACCAATCCTTTTTTCCAATGTAATCTTGCTACTGTTAACAGCTGAATAGGTGTGCTAAAGTCGTTAAACCCATCTGCATTAAAATACTGATTATCAATAGCAGGTGTAATTTTTATTACAGATGCCTGGTCGTTAAACCCATTTGCATATAGTAATTGTTTTATATCGTTTGAAATAACATGAATTCTTGATACATGCTTCCAAAGTTTTTGATAACAGTTAGGATACTTTAATGTATAAACACCTATATCAAAGCCTCTGAAGCTTACAGCCATGCTTGCCCCAATTGATTTTGGTATTAATTCTCGCTCTAGCGCGAGTGTTCCAAAACCAAAATGAACCCAATCTCCTTTAAAAGTAAGAAGATGTGCGTTGAGGTAAATCTTTTTTAGAATTACTTTGGTTGAACTTCCATCTAGCTTTTCTAATTTAAAGAACCTATTGACTATTTTAAAATATGGAAGCAGTCTTATAAAGACTATACAAATACTAAAAAACTGTAATAAAAAGAACTTGCTTATTGGTGGACTCTCTTTATGCAAACAGTTTTTATACTTAACTCTAGAAGGGCCTGTAAACAAAATGACCTCATGCCCTTTTTGCTGTAAACCTTTAATTTTATTATTAAAAAAAGTTTCAGAATAACTTGGTGGTTGGGCAAGTACTAGAGCTATTTTCATAAACTATAGTTTCTTTTATAAAAATCAATTTTAAAGAGGTCTAGATAATAGTTAATGGTTTTGTAATCTAGGTCTGTAAATTTAAGATTTTTCGAAGTACCTGTTATAATTTCGCTCTTAGGATGCGTTTTACTAGAAGGCTGATTATAAGCAGTTTCTATATTACTTAATGGTTTTAAATTATATGACTTACATATTTCTAAAAAAACGTTTATGTCGTTCTTGATATCTTCATACTTATATACAGTATACTTAGAATCATTTTTATTTAATAAAAAAGGAATGCTGTTTTCTATACACCACCTTATACTTAGCTTTTCTATATCGCTTAAATTTTTCTGATTTCTCAAATCAAAATTATAATGCTCCATGAGCATATTGCATAACAAATCTTGATTTTTAAATCTATTTAAATTGTACAACCAAGGAAATTTTACTCTTTGTTGAGAAGCAATAACATCGTAAGGGTTTCTTATTACATACACTATTGGAATGCTATATTGCTGAGCTATATAATGAGCACTCATATTACAGCGCACAAACTTTATAACATATTTTTTTGGTATTACAGGCCACAAATGTCTTTTAAACTTTCTATTACTCAACTGCGCTATCCAATCATTATCTACCTGGTTTTTAAAAATATTGACAAAATATTTTTTTTGATCTCGTTCTACATTCTCTGCTGTTATTAATTTATCGCAAATTAAATAGCCTTCTTGTGTTTGATGCTCATGCTCTGGCTCAAACAAAAGTCTATAACGATACTGCAATCCAATTATTTCGGATAACCAACTTGTGCCGCTTCGGGCAGAACCTGCAATGATGATATGTTTGTTAAATAATTTCAAATCTTCATTTTTTGACAAGTTTCAAATATAAATTTTTGTAAGTATTTATCTCTTTTTTTAATGAAAAACGAGAAGTTACATTATCTATAGCTTGTTGTTTTAGCATATTATAGAGTCCTTCGTCCTGTAATAATAATTTGATTTTATCAACTAATTCTACTGTTGAGCTAAACATAAAACCTCCTCTATTATTCTTTAGAATATAAGATGCTCCACCTCCTGATTCTGAACTCAACACAGGAACACCACAGGCCAAAGCTTCTAAAATACTTACAGGCAAACCTTCTTGTTTTGAAGCTAAAACAAAAACATGTTGTTGAGAAAGCTCGTGTGGTATATCTTCATTTTTCACAAAACCTTTGAACGATACACGATCTTGAAGATGACATTTCTTTATTAAACGAACAAGTTGGTCTTTATATACCTCATCCGTTCGTCCGTACAAATTTAAATGCACATGAGTAGGTAAATTAACCAAAGCTTCAATTATTTGTGCTTGGTTTTTGTTTTCTACAATATTACCAATACAACATATATTGAAAGTGTTTTTATTCCTGTTATCTATAAAAACAAATTTATCTAAATCAACTCCATGAGGAATTAATGTAATCTTTGACTTAAAATAAAATGGGTTAAAAAACCGAGATCTCATTTCAGGATTGTCATAAGCAATATGATTGGCTAAAAGACTTTTTAGCTTCCAACGCTTAGACCAGGCATTGTTTTTTTTGGTGTATAGATATTTAACATTTGCTAATCTACATGCTAAAGCTTCAACAAAATTAGATTTATAATCCCAAGAATGGCATAAATCTATTTGATGTGTTTTTAATATTCTTGAAAAATATCTAACATCTTCTAAAAGTTTACCTACATATAAAACATGTATTTGGTTTGAAGCAGAGATGTCGTCTGGTATAAGTTCTGGATGCTTTTCTACAGCTATAAATACCTCAAATTTTTCAGGATCTAAACCTCGTACTATTGAAAGTAAAACGTTTTGACTTCCGGCTGTTTTAAAATTTGGTATGGTATATAGTATTCTAATTGGCTTCAAACTCAACTATTATTCTTTTGCCATAAAGATAAGGTTAATAACATACTTAAAGGGTGCGAAAATTTTACTCTATCCTGCTCCCTAAAACTATGATAAATACTATCAATGATTTTTTTATCTATAAGCGAATAAAAACTATCATTATAGATGTAAGTCTTTAAATTATTATCATTGTCTTTACCCAAAAACTGTAATTCCCAATTACGCTGAATATAGGGTTTACCAGTAAAACTTTTAAGTGTTCTATATAATTTATTATTAATTCTATATGGTAAATTATAAGGTGATTTATTGAACTGGAAATTGTTTAGGTTAAAGGGTTTTTGCTCTTGCCATGTAATTTTAGAAAGTACTTTGCTTCTTTTCTTTATATACGCTATCTGTAGTTTTCTATCTTCTAAATAGGCTTCAGGAATAGTGCATATAAACTGACACATCTTATCATTATAATATGGAAGTGTTATTGGGTGTATGTTTTCAAAAACAGATAAGTTAACAGTTGTCCATCGAGGTGCCCAGTACATAGATTTAAATGCTCTAATTTTTGCACTAGAGTTTTCGATATTTATTTGTGACAGCAAACTTTTAATTCTATCTCTCAAATACAACTCAAAATCTCCATCTAAACTCCAAGACTCCCAAAGTGCTTTCGCTAATTGTAATCCACCTGGTTTAACTATCTTTTTTAAAATTAAATTAACCTCATCGTCAATAGACAATTGCTCTTTTGTTGTAGCGTCAAAAAGCACATCTCCCCAATGACCAAGCGAAAAGACATCTCCTTTAGACTTTAATTCTTCCGCTACTGCCATTTGCCTTGGATGAGTAAACTCAGAATAACACTGATTGATGCTAGACAGTTTCTTCACCTTATCCCACAAATAACCCTCTGCTATTGTATACGCTTCAAACGAAAAGCCACATGCATTGGCTATTTGTCTTGATATGTTGGCCTCATTGTATCCATTCTCAAATGAATAACTATAAGCTTCAACATTCTTGCCAAGATGATTTAAAGCTACTGCTTGCGTTCTGGAATCTAATCCGCCAGATAATGGCAATATAACTCTCTTGCTTCCTACTTGTTGGTCTATAATTGATTCGAATAGTTCTGAGAACTCACTAAGCGCCTCCTCAAAACTAATATCTCTTGGTGAATAATGCCATTGAAAATAAGATTCGCTTTTTATTAAAAAACCATCCTCATCAATTGTATTAACTGTACCTGGTTTTAAACAAACCTCATCTTTAAAATACGTATCTTCATCCAGAAAAAAACCTATTGCCGTAAACACACATATAGCTTCGTAATTAATTACATGCTCTGTTTTAACCTTAGCAAAGGTTTGCTTTTTTGGAATTACAGGTACTTTAGTTTGTAAAGGTTTCTTCATCTATATTAAAATACGTGAATACTTCTTTTATCTGTCTATCATTAGCGCTTTCAAACACATTGGTTTTAAACAAACTTTGATCTTGGGCTTCACTGATTTCTACAAAAGCTCTATTAAATTGATCTGTTTTAACCACCATAATATTGCTATGTATTTGTGCAGCTTTTAACCATATATCATCTCCAATACAATTAGTTTTTGCCATACCTTGAGTATCATAAATAGATTCTAAAAAAAGACTAGGATTATACAATACACCACTAACTCCGGTTGCCAACAAAAAATGAGAAGGTGTATTAGATCTTGGCGTGTTAATCTTCCATTCTCGGTAAGATTTAAAACCAGCATTATCAACAACTATTTTTCTTACCCTATTGGCTACAACACTTTTTGGAAATTCATTTGACTTATTAAGTAATACTTCTATTAAGTTTTTGGGATATATAATATCATCATCTATAGTAACTACTAGATTATCTGGATACTTCTTAAAAGCGTAATAATACTTAGTATGCGCTTTAAGATCCTTACAAAACTCAATCTCTAAGCCCAAAGGTATAAGCTCTTGCAATGTACTGGGTAAATCCTCTATTTTAGAAGTAAAAAATTCTTCACCAAGCCACAAGACTATTTTCTTTGGAGGGACTGTTTGGTTAAGTAGACTTTTTATTGGTAAATAGACATACTCAATCCTACTAGGTATTGTGGTTAAGCTAACTATTACAGCACTTTCTGTATCGATTTTAAGCGACTTTAAAGGAAAATTTTTATAATACTTAACCAAGTTGATTTTTAGATATTTATAAAGTTGCCAATTAATCCATCTACCGAATTTAGTTCTCTTTTTATCTCGTTTTCTATTTAGATGATAACTATATAAGTAGTGAATCATAGTGAAGTTAAAAATGCTGAAGCGTTTAGGCCAACAATAATTACAATACGTTTTTGCGTAAAGATAGACTATTTTACATTTTTATGATTAGAGCTTTATATCATATAATTTTTATACCATATCTAACTATTGAAAAACCAAAATATAATGTACATTGCCAATACAGATTTATTTTCAATAGGTTACAAAAGATAAAATGAAAAAAATTAAACGTTTCATTTACAACAGAAAAGTTGTAAGATATTATAGAAAAGGAAAAGCTTACCTCAACAATCCTGAATATCTCAAAACACAACAAGAAAGTAAAAAAGAAATCTTAAAAGAGCCTTCTCGTACTACAATCATAAACTACCTTTTATCCTTAAAAAAGGAAGATACTACGTATTTAGAAATTGGTGTAAGAAACCCAGAACACAACTATAATCATATTAATGCTAACACAAAGTATAGTGTTGATCCTGGTATTGAATTCAAAAAAAATCCTGTGGATTTTAAAATGACAAGTGATACTTTTTTTAATAAACTCCTTAAAAGTGAAATCCTTAGCAATACTATAAAATTTGATGTAATTTTTATTGATGGACTACACTTAGCAGAACAAGTAGATAGAGACATTGAAAATGCACTAAAATATATTAAAGATGATGGTTTTATAGTTTTACACGACTGCAACCCTCCTACTGAATGGCATGCAAGAGAACATTTTGAATATAAAGATACACCTGCTGGTGGTTACTGGAATGGCACAACCTGGAAAGCATTTTTAAAATGGAGAGGCAACCCTTCTGTACATTCTTGCTGTGTAGATAGTGATTGGGGAGTTGGCATTATTTCTAAACATCATCCAATAGGAAAAAGTATTACAAATGTTAATCCTTTTTATGAATATAAAATCTTAGAAAAGCAAAGAAGAGAGCACTTAAATCTTATTGATTTTGAATTGTTTAAGAAAACATTTAATTAAACCCTCTGTTGTTGATGAAAATAATTCAAAAACTGAAAATTAGAAATAAAGAATTCAGTAGTCATCCTATCACTAAAGATAATAGAATTAAGGCTTTATCTCGTTATATTATTTTCAACTTTGTTAATAGGTATAAAAAGAATATTAAGTACAAGTGGGTTGGAAAATTAGTTTTTTATGCAAATAAAGGAGATGCAGGTATTGTTGGTAATATATATTATGGATTATATGAATTTAATGAATCCATGTTTATACTACATTATTTGAGAGAAAGCGATTTATTTTTAGATGTTGGAGCAAATGTAGGCCATTATTCTCTTCTAGCTTCAGGGATTAAGAATTGTAATTCAATAGCAATTGAGCCTGTACCAAAAGCCTTTAATCAACTCAAAGAACTTGTAAAGCTAAATAAGCTAGAAGATAAAGTTGCTACACAAAACATTGGGATTAGTAATATGTGTTCTGAAATGTACTTTTCAACTGACAAAAACACGATGAATAGAATTGTAAGTAAAAATTACAAAAATTCGGTTAAAATCCCTGTTAAAACCTTAGATTTCATATGTGAAGATATGGATGTTTCAATACTAAAAATAGATGTTGAAGGGTATGAGAAATTTGCTTTAGAGGGTGGAAAAATATTGTTATCAAATAAAAACCTAAACATAGTCATTATTGAAATTAACTTTAGTAATAAGTTTTATGGCGTTAAAAATGAAGAGGTAGAAGAAATACTTTTGCAAAATAATTTTTTACCGTATGAGTACGACCCAATCAAAAGAAAAATCTCTGAGTTAAATTCTTACAATAAAACACAGTTTAATACTATTTTTATAAAAGATATAAGTCTTGTCAAGGAAAGAATAAAAACAAGTGCTAAAATAAAGGTTTGGAACAAACTAATTTAGTTCAAAATGATGCATCACTCCATACTTTTTCTCTCAAAACTTCCTTGGGATAATCAATCTCTACGACAGCACTTTCCTTTCGCTTTAAAATATTGAACAATCTTGTTTTATATAGCTTTTTTAACTTTTGAGGATGATATAGAAAATTATCTTTAAAATAGTTTTTTAAAAACGCATCAGAATTGTTTTTATCATTAACAAGTGTTATCAATAAACTTTTAAGATCTTCTATTTTATTACCACTAAGAAAATGATCTGGATGGTTCTCAAAGTTTTTATATTTCTTTTTAAAATCTTCATAATCATAAACATGATAATGTAATACATTTCCTGAGGTAATGGCTTTTAACTCTTCATCATTATAAGAGATATAACGGTGAACATTATAAGGAATCACTGTACTGTTTACCTTAATTGCAGATTTCCCCATGGTGTGCCCCAGCCAATACGATATCTTCTTGTACTCTTTTTTATAAGGGTCATATAGCTTATTGTAAATCTGGTCTAGCCTAGAAGCAAAGTTCTTTTGTGTTTTAAATAATGTTTCCTCTTGCATTACATTATTATAGGCAATCTTTCTAGATACAACTTCTAAAGGTTTTAAATTAACTATAGTTGCATTCTGAGTTTCTGCTACACTAAAGAAATCTTCAATAGATACTCTTCCATCTTTTGAAGTTATAAATAACTCATCAGCATCTATAGAAATTAGCCAGTCTATATGCTCTTTTTTACATTTTTGTAATGCATCAAACGTATTTAAACATTGTCTTGCGGTATGATGTTGCTCTGCATTACTCCAAAATTTTTCTAAAGCTGAGATATGGCTGTAGGTTTCTGCTTCTACAGAGTTACTGATTTCTACACCTTTTATATCTTTTATTACTTGAGGACCATTATCTGTAGTATTATCAAAATAGACAAACACTTTAGTAGCACCAATACCCAAGTGATAGCACACATTTTGCTTTAGCAAACGTGCTTCATTTTTTACGGTCATAACTATTGCTACTTTCATGTATTATTTTTTTATGTCCTTGTAATACTTAAGGCGCATCAAAAGATATTTCAAATTTAGTTTTTCCGTTTTTCTCAATCTATTATTTACTCTATTAAAAAAACGCTGCACATAAGACCTATACAATTTAACATCTATTTTATTGGCTTTATAAGCCTCTTCTGCAAATCGCTGATGCTCTCTGTAGTACTTAATTAAATAATTTAACCCTTTAGAATTTAATGTAGATACACTTTCTCCTTCTTTTCTAAAGTACGATTGTGTTAATGGATTTAAAGCTATTTTTTTATTATGAAAGGCTTCAAAATAAAAGACTCTATCTCCTATTAATCTATAATTTGTATATCTAAAAGCATCCTTAATTAAGGTTTTTTTAAAAATGATAGAACTTACATTTAAAATTGGGCAATACAGAAAGTAATCTAAGCTTATTTTTAATTCGTCTTTTTGCTTAAATATTGGATGCTCTGTACGTCCAGTGATTGAATCTTTATTTACAACTTTGGTTTCAGCAACCACAACATCTAAGCTTCTTTGCTGTATGTGTTGAAGTTGAGATTCTAAAAAATTAAGATCGCAATAATCATCACTCTCCGCAATCCAGATGAATTGTCCTTTTGCCAAGCTCAATCCTTTTTGCCATTGTTTAAATGGGCTTCCGCTATTTATTTTATTTACTATAAAATGTGACGTTTTTGGATGATCTTTATACGTACTTAAGATAGACAGACTTGAGTCTGTTGAGCAATCATCAAGGAGAATAACTTCAAAATTTTGATAACTTTGGTTATAAATACTTTCTAAACGAGAGGTTAAATAATCTGCATGATTGTAATTAGGTAATATTATGGATACTAATTGGCGGTTCTGAATATTCATTTATAATAAAGCATTGAAGTCTAAAATTCTTATTAGAAAAGCTAGAACAGAGAACTTACCAATCATTTTCTGTATAAAAATTTTCCCATACTGGCTTCGTTCCTATCTTTACTCTTGCGATTTCTTCTTCTGTTAATCTATTTTTCCAAGTCTTTACATTTTCTTTTGAGTTCCTTTTTAAATCAGATTTTACTCCACTATTAGTTGTTTCAAAAATATAACTCTTTACGTTATCACTGAAAGTTAAATTAATTTTTGAAAAGATATTTTTAAACTCTTCAATTGGATTTATAGACAAGTCTTCATGTTTTACAAAATACCAATCATCTTTATATTTTTCTTGATAATATGATACCGTTCCATAGATTGTCTTCCATAGTAAAATACCTTGGTCTATAATGTCTTTTTGATTTCTGGAAAAATCATTAATTTCATCTCCATAGTCTTTTAAGTAAGACTTCATTAACATTGGTTGATTTAAATAATTATTAAAATCAAATTCCCATTTTTTCACTTTCAAACTTGCCACAAATGCTGCAGGATGCCTTATAATTATTACAACATCTAAGTTATAATTATTATATAACCACTCTGTAGACATAATTGCTATTGGATCCTTTATAATTGTTCTATCTGTGGCTCTTCTCTTTAAATCTAAAAAATGCCCATATATCTCTTTTACTGTCCTTACTTTAAACAACCTCGTAAGACTTGAAATATGAAAAATTCTTAAAAAAGAATCTATATAACTCTTTACATCTTGTTGATGTTTTACATCACTGGTAATATATTGAAACCAGTATTTAAAAGGAGGTTTGTAGCGTTTAATTGCAATATTAAAAGGTTCTTGTATGTATCTAACCTTTGGTGCTTTAGATATAACTTTTCCGGTCCAAGTTGATCCTGAGCGATGAGAGCCTGTAACCAAAATACTTTTTTTCATTCCTTCAAACTCTTTAATTTAATAAATTGATTAGATCCTCTTTTTATGAATAATTGCGAAAACACGCAGCCTACCAGATAAATTTTTTCATTCAAACTAATATACTCAAAGGTCATTAGCCGTTTTAAAACATCACTATAAAAGCCATTTTTCAACATAACCTTTAAGGTATTTAAGCAATGGTATCTATATTTTAAAACACCTTTAGTATGCTTATGTTCTTTAAAGTAATTCAATACCATAAGATAAACTCTATAGGTAGAAGCCATTTTAGAAATGTCTTTGCTTGTACCATAGGTCATTGAATCCTTATGAGATTTTACTGTATAAAGTACATCACTCACATGCTCTACATCTAAATTAGGTTGTGAAGTAAAAAACCTAAAGAAAAAATCGAGATCTTGGTTTTTGGTCAATGTTTCATCATAACTGTAACCTGCTAGCAACGCTCTCTTTATAAGAAAAGATAATGGCCCAAAGGACACAATACCATCTACAAGATCGTTAAGTATGTTACCACTAAATTTTTGATTGGCTAGTCTGGCTCGCTTTCCATGTTTATTTAAATTTTCGAAAGCAGAAAACACAATATCTACAGAGTTGTTTGTAATAAAAGGTTGTAGTTTTTTTTCAAGAAATTCAGGTTTCATAATATCATCGCTATCAAACCATTGTATATAATCTCCTTTACTTACTGTAAACCCGTAATTACGTGCTCCATTACCTCCTGGAAGGTGGTTTTTTGGTCTATTAAAATACCGAAACCTATTATCTTTATTAATATACTCTTGTATTAAAGCTTCTGTATTATCTGTACTTCCGTCATCAACTACAATACATTCCCAATTTGTATACGTTTGTGCTAAGACAGAATCTAACGTATCGCTTATTAAATGTGCACGATTCAATGTTGGAATGATTATGGAAACTAACGGAGTCATTCTTTTAAATCTTGAAAATTGTTATCTAAAAAATTAATAAAAGCTTTATTGAAAATATTAACACCTGTTTGATTAAGGTGATGACTGTCATAAAAATCTATAGTGTCGTTAAGATTTAAAACTTCATTGTAATTATAATAATCGCCATAAGAAGCCATTAAACTATTAAACGCTTTGATGTTAGAGTACGAATTATACTTTAGAGATGTCACAGGAGCTTGTACCAATATATAATTTATGCAATTTTTGTTTAATCTTCTAAGTATAGTTTCAAAGCTTTTAATTTGATTTTCATTAAAAGTAATTAAAGTTTTATCTTGTTCCTCTCCATTAAAGTATGCTGGTTTTAACTTGGCAACATATCCTCCTTTTTTATAAGCTTTATTCTTTACATATACCGTATCGTTAAAAATACCATTTACCAATGTATACAAATAGGTGTTATGTAACTTTATGTTTTTTTGATTAAATACCATTTTTAATGAATGTAAATCGTTGTTATCATTCACAATTAAATCTAGTCCAGATTCTACACCATCTGAAGCAAAGACCATTGGATTAACTTCAAATACAACAAGCTTCGGATTTAATTTTTTTAAATACCTATCTATTAGAATTAATGTTTGAATAGGTGTTTGCGAACTAGAACCCAAATTAAAAGCCTTATAGTTTGACGCACTAAAAATTCTTGTATCAAAACCTCTATAGGCATGTGAAGACCCTAAAAACAACAAATCAACGTTAGACGTTTGTCTTACTTCCTGTAATCTTAAATAATTATGACCTACTTTGTACACTAAGTTTGGCAAATGTTTTGGTTTTAATACACTACCAAACAAAAACAACAATAATGTATATCCTATAATTAAAAAAACAGAAAAGATTAAAATCCTCTTGATTAAATTAATTATTTGAATACTCATCATAAAACTACTAAAATTGAAAATAAATAAACGGAGTCTCTTCGGTTTGCATATACATTCCTATTAAAAAAATGATTAATGTATAAAATGCCCAGCGTATTGGTGTAAATTTATTTTTCAAGAGATTCTCTATTGCATACTTATCCTTTCTGCCAAACCACTCTACTACTACAAAAAAAGCAAGCAATACAACTATTGGATATATTAATTTTCTAATACTATAGACTGGTAAACTCAGTAGATCTAAACTAAACATATCCCTTATAAAAATTAGTGCATGAGATACAGACTCTGCTCTAAAAAACACCCAAGCAATTGTTACAAGACTAAAGGTAGTTATAATATTAAAGAGTTCTTTTGGACTTGGTAATCTTTTATTTTCTGCAACAATACTTGTATTAACTCTGTTTCGCTTTGCTAAGAGCAGTGGTATAAAATACAGAGCGTTTATTGCTCCCCAAATAATAAATGTCCAGTTAGCTCCATGCCAAAAACCACTGACCAAAAATATAACAAACACATTTCTAACCTTATGAGACCTAGATCCGCCCAAGGGTATGTATAAATAATCTCTAAACCATGTAGAAAGTGAAATATGCCAACGTCTCCAAAACTCTGCAACATCTCTAGAAAAGTATGGAAAAGCAAAATTTTGCATTAAGTTAAAACCAAATAACCTTGAAGTTCCTATAGCTATATCAGAATATCCAGAAAAGTCTCCATAAATTTGAAAAGCAAAAAAGACAGCACCCAAAGCTAAGGTACTCCCAGAATAACTTTCGGAATTATTAAAAATCATATCTGCGTACAAAGCGCAATTATCGGCTATTACCATTTTCTTAAATAGTCCCCATAAAATTTGTCTCAACCCATCAACAGCATTGGTATACTCAAATTTTCGAGATTTATAAAATTGTGGCAATAAGTTTGTTGCTCGCTCTATGGGTCCTGCAACCAACTGAGGAAAAAAGCTAACAAATGCCGCAAAAGAAACAAAATTATGCGTTGGCTGTAACTTACTTCTATAAACATCAATGGTATAGCTGAGGGTCTGAAACGTGTAAAAACTAATTCCTACTGGTAAAACAATATTTAAACTACTACCATTAACATGGTATCCTAAAAAAGTAAACGCCTGATTAAAATTTTCAACAAAAAAATTATAATATTTAAAGACACCCAATAAGCCTAAATTTGTAAAAAGACTGCATATCAAGAGAAGTTTTCTAACTTTTGGGTCCCTAGATTTTTGAATATTTTTAGCAATAAAAAAGTCTACAACGGTGCTAAAGAAAATTAGAAACAAAAACCGATAATCCCACCATCCATAAAACACATAACTACTAATGGCTACAAACAGGTTTTGAGCCCTTAGGTGAGAGTTTAATAACCAATAAATTAGAAATACTATTGGAAGAAAAATTGTAAAATCTATTGAATTGAATAGCATACCTTGAATTTACAATTTAAACATACTATTTATGCGTGATAAAAGCATTAGAATTGGTTTCAAATTGTTTAAATCTACTGTTAAGTGGATATCCTGAGAAAATATACTTAGACACTGCTGTAGTATCGTTTTTATAATCAATTTGATGGTTAAGTAAAAATTCTAAATTCCAAAATTTAAGTTTTCGTTGAAATTTGATTTTTAAATTTTTGTTTAATATTTTATAAATTAAACACCATGGTAATCTTCTAGAATTAGGATAAAAATAATAGTAAAGTACATAGTGCATTGCTGCCATGTTATTATTTTCATCATTGTTTACCCTAAAAAACACAAAGCACATCTGTCTTAAAAAATATAGTAGAGTAGTATAATGACCACCTATAATACCTGCATTGTATATTGCTGTATCGTAAAAGTTATTTGGCAACTCTTCATTTAAGCCTTCTTTTAACCTGTTAATGCTATCCAAATTCCAATTAGAGTGAATAAGTTTGTTTTCGCTTCCTCTCCCAACAAAAATTGTACTTTTTTTCTTATTGTCAATACATTCAAATGGCGACTTATTTATAACAACATCATTACCATCAGTTAGAAGAATTTGGTCGGCTTTGTGTTTTAAAAAAAACATGTAGTATATTATAAAACGCTCATCATTAAGGCTATAATTTCCTAACTGACATTTTACAAAAGAGATATGATCTGTCTTATACTTTTGAATAAAGTCATTTGATAAATGGTCGTAAAAAACTATTCCCTCTAGCTTTAATTTTACCATGCTGTTATACCATGGGGCTATATAACTTATATCATCAGAATCAATTTTTAATTTTCGCTGTGGGTCTTTTTTAGAACTAAAATATGTGGTGCAAACTACTGATTTAAAGTTTTTAGATAACGATTCTACAGATCTATTGGTTTTAAAAATATCTATACCATTAATAACAGAGAGTTGATCAAAATCACCAGACAGTATCTTTTTTAATAATCGTAGATTATCCTTTACTTGAAGGCTATTACTAATAGGAATATCAATTTTTAGTCCATTACTCATTATCTACAAATGCTTTCTTTGCCCAAATATTTAATTGCATATCTTGATTAAGGGATACTTTTTGTTTTACAAAGTGATTTGTCTTTTTATACTCACCCTCAATAAAATATCTAAAATTATTCTTTTCAAATAAATCTAAAAATTTAGATAGATATTGATTTTCGTTTATAAATGAATGATACTCTAAAAAAACATGATTTAATTTATGTAAATTAGTTTTTACATCATCATAGATTAATTTCTCTGCACCTTCTATATCAATTTTAAGAAAATCAACTTCGTCTTTAAGATATTCACTAAGCGTTGTGGTCTCTACATCATAATTATTTGCTAAGTCTTTTTCTAAAATTAAAGAACCTGAAATAATCTCATTTGTAGTAAATTTTTGTATTCCTTTTGTATTGGACAATGCTTTATCTATACATATGACATCTTTCAAATTATTTGCTTCTACATTTTTAACCAGTGATTTATAAGCCTCTCTTGAGGGCTCAAAAGCGACAATCTTAGCTTTTGGATATCTTTTTTTCCAATACAATACTGCCATTCCTATGTTAGCACCTGCATCTATTATAAAAGGTTCTTCTGTTTTTGAATTAAAATTATACACATGTCGAGTAAAAATTTGAGAAAAGGCTCTTTCAATACATGCTTTATTATGTGAGTATATCTTTAATCCTTCAAAATATTTACAATAAAAATCTCCATTTAACTTAATATCATCTTTTGGCTGATTTTTTACTAATCTTTTTATAATTTTCTTTAACCGCCTCATTATTTGTTTCTGTTTCTAATCAATTTAGCTGGTACTCCTCCAACAATTAATCCTCTTTCAATATTCTTATTAACAACCGAACCTGCCGCTACTATAACATTTTCCTCAATATATACTCCATCCAAAACCTTAACTCCTGCACCAATCCAAACATTATTTTCTATTATTATTCCTTTTTTAGTTAAGCCTTGTTTTCTAATAGGAATATCTAGTTCATCATAATTATGATTTGCTGGAACAAATACACTTTGAGTTGCAATTCGAACATCATCACCAATGGTTAAATTTCCGTGTCCATATAACACACAAAATGGATTAATACTAGTTTGACTTCCAATTTTAATATTCCCGCCATAAGTCGCAATTATAACATTTTCAAAAATGTGACAATTATCACCAATCTCAATGGTACCGCCTTTGGAATTATTTAATATAACCGATGAATCAATTGAGGTATTGCTACCAATGATAATTCTATTTGGGTCTCCTTTTACCTTATATTCAGTAGCTCTATACTTAGCTATTAATTTTGAGAGTAGTTTCAACATCTAAATAAATTTTTCCAAAGTGACTATTTAATAATACTCCATTTCCATAGACATCACTTGCCACAACATTAAAAGAAATTGCAGAATCTATAAAATCTAGCCTGCCACCTTTTTTGAAAGACACAGAAATATCAATTATATAATCCCCTTGGATTAAATTAGGCTTTTTTATTTTAAACAGAAAAACTTCTTCATCTAGACCGTTATTCTGTTCAACAACCACACTTTTCATTGCTGTACTAAAGGCGGTAAGTTTTTGCTCATAAGTGTCTTTAATGAAAAAACCTAAATGCAATCCGGTTGTATTTTTAATACCTGAACTTGTTATTTCTAATATAAAATCCTCACCCATAACAAATTGATCAGACACTTCATTATTTTTGTTCAGCATTCTAACTTTCTTGATAAACTTGGAATCAAAATCGCTAGATGTTGTTTTTTTTCCTTTTAAGTACATCTGAATACAATCTTTTGTATCTCCTTCAAATTTTACTTTTCCGTTTTCTAGTAAAATAGCTCTTGTACATAAGTTTTCAACGGCAGCCATATTATGACTTACAAACAACACTGTTCTACCATCTCCTTTAGAGATATCTTGCATTTTACCAATGGCTTTTTTCTGAAACTCTGCATCACCAACTGCAAGTACTTCATCTACAACCAAAATATCAGGCTCTAAAAACGCTGCTACAGCAAATGCTAAGCGAACACGCATACCAGAGCTATAACGCTTTACTGGTGTATCTATATAACGTTGACATCCTGAAAATTCTACAATTTCTTGCTCTTTAGCTTTAATTTCGGCTTTGGTCATTCCCAAAATTGCACCATTGAGATAAATATTTTCCTTTCCTGTAAGCTCTGGGTGAAATCCTGTACCTACTTCTAACAAAGAAGCGATACGTCCTTTAGTCTTAATCTGACCTGTAGTTGGACTCGTAACTCTAGACAATATTTTGAGTAATGTAGATTTACCTGCACCGTTTTTTCCAATAATGCCTAAAACTTCTCCTCGCTTAACTTCAAAATTAATGTCCTTAATTGCCCATACGTAATCACTCTTAGCAGCTTTACTTCTATCGTTGGTATCACCAATTTTTAGATAAGGATCTTCTTTCCCTCTTAGTTTGTAAAACCAACGCTTGAGATCATGACTAAGTGTACCTGTACCTACAAGACCTAACCTGTATTGCTTACTTATATGTTCTACTTTTAGGATTACTTCAGACATCTTCTACACAGTATCTATAAAGGATTTTTCTGTACGATTAAAAATAACTAATCCTATTAAAAATATAAACAGGCTTATACCTAATGTATACAAAAATCTGGTAAGGTTAAATTCACCTATATCAAGTAGCATATATCTAAAACCTTCCATAATTTGAGTTAACGGATTATACTCTACAATTTTAGCCACCAATGGTGGAAATTTTGCTTTAGCTTCAGACATTGGGTAAGGCACGGCAGAGACATACATGAGTAGTTGTACTGCAAAAGTTAATAATACTGTTATGTCTCGATATTTTGTAGTAAGGGATGAAAAAATCATACCCAAACCGAGACCTAGCATTGCCATAATAACTACATATACAGGAAATAAGATAATATTAGAATTTATACTTAACTCATAACCTGTCGTATAGTAATAAACAAAAAAACCAATAAAAATCAGTAACTGAATACCAAATTTTAAAAGGTTTGAGATTGTAATAGACATTGGTAATATTACTCTTGGAAAATACACCTTACCAAAGATATTTTGATTTTTTGTAAAGGTGCTGGACGTATTATTAAGGCAGTCTCTAAAATAGTTCCAAGCTGTAATACCTGCTAGATTGAATAAAAAAGGCGGTATACTCCCAGTTTTTATTTGACCTAAATTATTAAATATTAAAGTAAAAATTACAGAGGTAAATAAAGGCTGAATAAGATACCAAAGAGGCCCTAAAATAGTTTGTTTGTATAGCGTTACAATATCGCGTTTTACAAACAGAAACAATAAGTCTCTATAACGCCAAATTTCTTTAAAATTAAAGTCGATGAGTTTTCTCTTTCCAGAGATGGTGTATAGCCATTCATCTTCCTTTTTACTCAACAATTTAGCGTGTTTTAATTAGTATTGCTAATATACTATTTATTCAGAATTTTCATAATAAACACAGAAGTATTTACCATGCTAATTAAAGTAATCCCAAGTAATTTTCAAACCTTCCTTAACCGTATATTGTGGTTTGTAGCCTAATAGTTTTTGTGCTTTAGAAATATCTGCCAAAGAATCTCTTACATCTCCTTGTCTAGTTGGCCCATAGACTGCATCTAAATTAGAGTCTGCTGCAGATTTTAGTGAATCCCAAAGGTAATTTACTGTAATACGCTCACCACAAGCAACGTTAAACACTTCGTTTGCTGCTTCTTTTGGCGCAAAGAATCCTCTAATGTTGGCTTGCACTGCATTATCTACAAAAGTAAAATCTCTTGTTTGCTCACCATCACCATTTATTTTAGATGGCTTATTATCTTTAAGTGCTTGCATAAATAATGGAATTACTGCAGCATAAGCACCATTTGGGCTTTGCTTTGGTCCAAACACATTAAAATATCTTAAACCTATAACATCTGTACCATAAGTTTTACCAAAAACATCCGCATACAACTCATTAACATATTTTGTTACTGCATAAGGAGATAAAGGTTTCCCTATTTTATCTTCTATTTTTGGTAAGGATTTACTATCTCCATACGTTGAACTTGATGCAGCATACATCATACGCTTTACGGTCTTACTTTCTTTTAAAGCTATAAGCATATTTAAAAATCCTGAAATATTGACCTCATTTGAGGTTGCAGGATCATTAATAGATCGTGGTACAGATCCTAATGCTGCCTGATGCGTTACATAGTCTATACCGTCCATTGCTCTTTTGCAAGTTTCCAAATCTCTGATATCACCTTCTAGTAATTCAAAAGAAGGATTATCCATAAACTCGGTTAAGTTTTCACGGTATCCATTAGAAAAATTATCAAGTACCCTAACTTTCTTGGCTCCATACTTCAATAAATATTCTACAATATTAGAGCCTATAAAGCCAGCACCACCTGTAACTAAAAAACTTAATTGTGATAAATCTTGATTATGATATTGATTTGAATACATAATAAAGTTTGACTTTTAAATTTTATAAACGAGCATCTACTGAGTTGATAGGCAGTAAAGATTTAACATCAAACACCACACATTTATCAGACTTAAGATTATCTATAGATAATTCTAAAAACTCATTATGCGAAACTGCTAAAATAATAGCATCGTAATTAGCTTGTAAATCATCCATAGAAGATTTTAAGTCTAAATTATACTCATGTTTAACTTCTTCTTTTGAAGCCCACGGATCGTAAACATCAACACTAACATGATATGATTGTAACTCTTCTATGATATCAATAACCCTAGAATTTCTTATATCAGGACAGTTTTCTTTAAAAGTAATACCTAAAACCAGAGCATTAGAGCCTTTTATAGTAGCGCCTTTACTAATCATCATCTTAACGGTTTCTGTAGCCACATAGCTTCCCATACTGTCATTCATCTTACGACCTGCCAGTATAATTTCTGGATTATAACCAGATTCTATTGCTTTCTGCGCTAGATAATATGGATCTACACCAATACAATGACCACCTACTAAACCTGGTGAAAATTTTAAGAAATTCCATTTTGTACCTGCTGCTTCTAAGACAGCTTTCGTATCAATATTTAAAAGTCTAAAAATCTTTGACAACTCATTAACAAAAGCAATATTGATATCTCTTTGAGAATTTTCTATCACTTTGGCTGCCTCAGCTACTTTTATTGATGGTGCTAAATGCGTACCTGCAGTGATAACCTTTTTATAAAGTTGATCTATTTTTTCTGCTATTTCTGGTGTAGAACCAGAGGTTACTTTTAAAATCTTAGTAACTGTATGTTTTTTATCTCCAGGATTGATACGCTCTGGAGAATAACCTGCATAAAAGTCTTTATTAAACGTAAGACCAGATACTTTTTCTAAAACCGGAATACAAATATCTTCTGTTGCACCAGGATATACAGTAGATTCGTATACAACGATATCATTATTTTTTAATACCTTACCTACTGTTTCACTAGCTTTAATGAGAGGTGTAAACACAGGACGTTTTAACTCATCTGTAGGTGTGGGTACAGTTACAATATAAACGTTAGCTACTGAAAGCGCTTCAACATTATCTGTAATTAACAATCCTTTTTCAGCATTTAAATCTGAAGTTAAAACAGATTTAAGATTATCATTATCAACTTCTAATGTTTTATCCACACCAGAGTTTAACTCGCTTATTCTTTGTTTATTAATATCAAAACCAATTACAAAAAATTGCTTAGCAAACTCTACTGCTAGAGGTAAACCAACATAACCTAATCCTATGATTGCTATTTTATTTTCAGAATTTGTCATCTGCTAAAGATAGATTTTAAAATGAGCTTCAAATCTAAATAAAAACTATAATTCCTTACATAGTTTTTATTTATTTTTACTTTATCTACCCATATAACTCTTCGATTATAATCCTCAGGATCTTTTTGTTTATTTAATATCAGTTCTTCTTCCTTATATTTTAGAGTTGCCTCTCCGGTTATTCCTGGTTTAACCAATAGTACTATTCTATCATCACCTTCTAATTTATCCGCAAAACCTTCTATATCTGGTCGAGGTCCTACAAAACTCATATCTCCTTTTATAACGTTAAATAACTGAGGAAGTTCATCTAATTTGGTATGTCTTAAAAATTTTCCTAAAACCGTAGCACTTCTATCCAAGTGTCCTAAAAGGTGTTTCTCTTCTTTTAGAGTCCTAATTTTATATATTTTGAAAATTTTTCCATGCTGACCAACGCGTCTTTGAGTAAACACGCCATATTTTTTAGTATCAAAAGTGGCCAATATCACCAAGGCAATAATTGGTAAAATAAAAAAAGGTAATAATAACAAAACTAAGAGAACATCAAATATTCTTTTGGTTCTAAGCTGCTTTTTTGTAATCAAAATATAAAAATTAAAGAAGCTATCTACGCTTAAAAAGGTTTCTAACTTTCTTTATTAAAGAGTTATCCTCCTTTTCGTGATAGGCATTACCATAAACTCCATAACCGTAGCCGTAGCCATAACCGTAACCATAGCCATAATTATGATTACTCTTATGCCTGTAAAAATTAAGAATAAAACTTATGTTTTTTAACTCACCTGTCCTATGCTTTGCATTTACTAATTGAAGCATACCCTTTTTTGTATAATCTAACCTAACCATAAAAACAGTAGCGTCCGCATATTGTGTTAATTCTAACGCATCAGTTACTAAACCTAATGGAGGTGTATCTAAAATGATAATATCGTACTGGTCTTTCAACTGAGATATCAACTCCTTTAATCTATTTCCCATTAACAATTCTGAAGGATTAGGTGGTATTGGCCCAGACGTGATAAGATCGAGGTTTTTTATATGCGTATGAGTTATTATTTCATCTAAACTACTATCATCTATCAAATAATTCACCACTCCTTTTTCATTAGTGATATTGAAATCACCGAAAATTTTAGGCTTTCTTAAGTCTAAACCTAATAAGATTGTTTTCTTTTCTGATAGCGCATAAACAGTTGCAATATTTATAGATGTAAACGTTTTCCCTTCACCACTTACAGAAGACGTAACCATTAGTGTACTTGCTCTTGTATCTGAAGGGTTGTTCTTAAAAACAAATTGCAAACTAGAACGTATTGCTCTAAATGATTCTGCTACTGCAGATTTAGGCTTTTCATAAGCTACAAGGTTGTTTTTATATCTGTACTTACCTATTAAACCTAAAATAGGAATTTTAGACATTTTCTCTATTTCATCAGAACCATGTATTGTGCTATCTAATAAATAAATAACAAATATTAAAAACATAGGTGTAAAAAAGCCTATCATTAAAGCTAACATGTAGTTTAGAGACTTCTTTGGTCCAATTGGTGGATTTCCAATGTCTTTTGCTTCATCAATAACTGTAATATCAGAAACATTAGCTGCCTTAACAATCGCAGCTTCACTTCGTTTTGCCTGATAAATATTATAAGCTTCCTGACTTAAATCTAGTTTTCGCTGAATCTTTAAATACTCTTGCTGATCTTCTGGCAGACCTATAAGTTTTCCTTCTAAATTAGCAATCTTTCTCGCTATAGTACTAAGCTGTACACTTATTGTATTTCTAGTAGAGCTAATAGCCTCTATTAATACATTTTTTTCTGTATCAATTTTTCGATCCAAATCATCAAACAAAATTGATCCTTCCTTAGTACTGTATTCCAAGTTGCGTCGTTCTACAGATAATGCTATAATGCGACTAACACTTAATAAAATATTGGACTCTGTTATCCCAGCTGAAGATGGAGCTGCTATTTGAGTATAATCTGTTTTAGTTCTTAGATAGTTTTCTAAAGAATTTAAATAATTAAGCTTAGATTCTTCTTGCAGTTGTTCTTGTTCATAAACTCTTAACTGATTAGAAATCTGAAGCATTTCTTCTTCTACATCAAAAACCTTATTGTTCTTACGAAAATTATTCATTTCGTCAGTTACAAGCTTCAAATCCTCATTGACATTGCCCAAACTGCTATCTATAAATTTTATGGTATTTGTAGCATAAAGGTTTTTACGCTCTAGTTCTGTTTTACTCAAAATAGCAGCAGTTGCATTAAGATAATCAACAATTTTAGATTTGTTTTTTCCTATCATTGACAGTCTCAGCACAGAAGAAGCTTCTCCTGATGAAGGTGCTATATTGATTATGTTTTTATAATTATCAACTATAGAGTCAAAATTTAAATATCTTACAAAGTAATCTGATTCATTATCATATGCTACGTTTGGTTTTAACGCAATAACACCATTAAAAAACGGAAGCTCTATAGGTTTTCCATAATCAAACACCTGTTTAAATGATTCTGATTTTAGCTTAATAGATGCTTTAGTTCTAGAATCAAACTGTAGCGTTACTCCGTTTACTTTTTCAATCTCATAAGATAATTCAAAACGTTTACCATCAACATCTTTTATTTTAATGGGAACATTAATTAACTGAGGCTTAGATTTATTAGTAATAACTTCAAAAGGAGACTCTTTATAGATATCTAATAAATGGTATTTGCCTTGTCTTAGATACTCTTTATAATACTCTAAAGAGTCCACAACTAACTCGTTATGAGTTCTGGTTTTTACTTCGGTAATAATACTACTTACTTTACCTGAAACTCCTCCCCAATTAAAAGAGATACTTGTATTTGCTGTAAAAAAAGGATTTTGATCATTCTCGATAGTAATTAAAGAATCGAGTCTGTATATATTCTGTTTTCTAACATTGATGAAATAAGCTATTATTAAAGCTACACCAACACAAAGCAAAACTAATTTCCAGAGATTAAGAGCTTTAAACAAGAAACCTTTAAAATCAAACCCTATCCTCTGAGATTCTAATGATTCAATATCTTCAAAATCTTTATAATCCATATCTTATAATCTAGTAAAAAGCAAAACAGTCGTTGCTGCTAATGAAACTATTGTTGCTATTGTAGTTAAACTAGACACAGCGGTTTCGCCAGTACCTGTTGACTTTTGCCTTAAAGGTTTTATATATATCATATCATTAGGCTGAATGTAGTAGTATGGAGATTTCATAACATTCACATCCGTTAAATCCAAGCTGTGAATTTTTTGTCCTTGTGGGTATTGCCTAATAATCATAACCTCTTTTCGGTTACCTGTCATTGGTATTTCACCAGCATTTGCTATAGCCTCAAATATATTAACCCGCTCTTTAAACAGCGTAATAGTGCCTGGATTACCTACTTCTCCAGTAGCTGTGTATCGCAATCCTGCCAGTTTAACAGTTACAAAAATATTAGCAGTTTCTTTAAATTGCTCATCTAGCAATTTTTGCTCTATCATTTTTTCAATTTCATCTGCAGTATAGCCTAGCACATTTAGAGTACCCAGATTAGGAATTCTAATATTGCCATGAACATCCACTGTAAATCCATCAAAATAAGCACGCTCAGCACTATCTGCATTTAAATTAGCCTCACCTATCGGATTAAAAATCTGCACATTATTCTGGTCCAAAACCTTAATTCTAATATTTAATATATCATCAATTTGAATTCGATAAGGCTTCTGCACCTCAGACAAATCGTAAGGGATAGTATCATTAGTTTTACCTTCCTTGTTTTGTAAATAAACAATGTCTTTATGCGGAATACATGACGAGACAAAAATGCTGCTAAGAACAATAATCAAAAGCTTGATGCTTCTCATAGGTTTTACAGATGTTTACTGACAAATATAATGTATCACTATCAATAACAAAACTATTAGGTTTGTTTTTGGTTTATTTACGTTCTTTGCATAAAATTTTATAAAGTTTGAATTACCTCAACGTAGAAAATATATCAAAATCTTATGGAGAGCTGGTGCTTTTCCAAGATCTGTCATTCAGTATCCATAAAGACCAAAAAATTGCTTTTGTCGCTAAAAACGGAAGTGGAAAAACATCTATTCTCAATATCCTTTCTGGAAAAGACACACCAGATGATGGCCAAGTTGTTGTTAGAAAAGGGCTTCGCCTCGCTTTTTTGGATCAAGAACCTGATTTAGACAGCAAACTTACTATCGAAGAAACCATATTTGCGTCCGATATTCCTATTCTAAAAGTTATTGAAGCTTACGAAAAAGCATTAAAAAATCCTGAAGATACCGAAGCCTACCAACTAGCTTTTGAAGCTATGGATAGAAACAATGCTTGGGAATTTGAGACACAATACCAACAAATTCTATCGCAATTAAAGCTTAACGATTTAAGTACAAAAATTAGCGTTCTTTCTGGTGGTCAGCGCAAACGCTTGGCATTAGCTCAAGCCTTGTTAAGCAAGCCAGACATTCTTATTTTAGACGAGCCTACCAACCATCTCGATTTAGAAATGATAGAATGGTTAGAAGACTACTTTGCCAAAACCCAGCAAACGCTTTTTATGGTAACGCACGACCGTTACTTTTTAGAGCGTGTGTGTAACGAAATTATTGAGCTAGACCACGGCCAGCTTTACACCTATAAAGGCAATTATTCTTACTATCTTGAGAAAAAAGAAGCACGTATAGAAAGCGAAGCAACCGAAGTAGGAAAAGCCAAACAACTTTTTAAAAAAGAACTCGATTGGATGCGTCGCCAACCCAAAGCACGTACCACAAAGTCTAAAAGTAGAATCGACGACTTTTTTGAAATAAAAAAGAAAGCGCACCAACGTAGAAAAGACCATCAAGTACAGCTAGAAATTAACATGGAGCGCCTTGGTAGTAAAATCATTGAGTTTCATAATGTCTCTAAAGCGTTTAAAGACAAGAAAATTTTAGATGGATTTGACTACACTTTTAAAAAAGGGGAACGCATTGGTATTATTGGCAAAAACGGAACCGGAAAATCAACTTTTCTAAACTTACTAACCGGAAGCCTAAATGCCGATAATGGAAAAATAGTTATTGGAGAAACCGTAAAAATCGGTTACTACACCCAAGGTGGCATCACAGTAAAACCTGAACAAAAAGTTATAGATGTTATCCGTCAATATGGTGATTATATTCCTTTAGCAAAAGGAAGGCAAATAAGCGCTCAACAGCTTTTAGAACGCTTTCTTTTCGATAGAAAAAAACAATATGATTTTGTAGAAAAACTAAGTGGTGGCGAGCAAAAACGCCTATATCTATGTACGGTTTTAATACAGAATCCTAATGTTTTAATTCTAGATGAGCCAACGAATGATTTAGATATTGTAACACTCAATGTCCTTGAAAATTTCTTAATGGATTTCCCAGGTGTACTTTTAGTGGTATCGCACGACCGTTACTTTATGGATAAAATTGTAGACCACCTTTTTGTATTTAGAGGCGAAGGTATTATTGAAGATTTCCCAGGTAATTACTCAGACTTTAGAGCTTACGACAGTAGTCAACCAAAACAAGTAGAAAGTACGGAAAAAGCAGACAATACCGAAGCTATTAAACAAAACGAAGCTGCAAAACTATCGTACAACGAACAAAAAGAATATAAGAATCTAGAATCTAAAATTCGCTCGTTGGAATTAGACAAAAAAGCTATGGAAGCTAAGTTTAATAATCCAGATTTATCTCAAGATGATATCAATAAACTTTCAGCAGAATTGCAAGTTATCATCGATGCTATTGAAGAAAAAGAATTGCGTTGGTTTGAATTGGCAGAACGATTGGAAGAATAATGATTTCTCGAAAAAAAGCAAAGACACAAAGATGTACTGTTAACTTAGCGGCTTAGCGCTTTTGCGAGAACAGAATTAAAACAATGTACCAAGTAAAACAATACATAAAATTCCTTTTTAAAGCCACCAATCAACATGGTGTGCACTCTCCATTTGTATATAATTTTGTAACTAAATGTTTATATGATAAGAAGAAGTACGACACATACAAAAAACTTCAGAATTATAGAAAAACACTAAAAAATTCAAAAGTAGAATTAGACATTACTGACCTAGGAGAAGGTTCAAAAACGTTAGGTAATAATGTTAGAAAAGTGAGTCAAATGGTTTCAGCCTCTAGCAGTTCTAAAAAAGAAGCTAAATTATTGTATCGTGTTGTTCAATATTTCAAACTAGAGTCTGTTTTAGAACTAGGCACATCTCTCGGAATGGGAACTTATGCTCTTGCTTTAGCCAATCACAATTCAAAAATCACAACTATTGAAGGCTGTAAAAACACTTCAAATTTTACAGAATCACAGTTTGAAAGTTTAGATGTCAATAATGTGAACTTCAACATTGGTGCATTTGCTTCAGAAATTAAAAAATTAGACCAAACGCATTTTGACTGCATTTACTTTGATGGTCACCACAATAAAGAAGCAACCATCAAATATTTTGAAACACTTTTACCAAAAGCACATAACGATTCTATCTTCATTTTTGATGACATCTATTGGTCCAAAGAAATGACCGAAGCTTGGGAATATATCAAAGCTCACAACTCAGTTACTGTTACCATAGATTGTTTCCATTTAGGCTTTGTATTCTTTAGAAAAGAGCAAGCTAAAGAACATTTTAAAATTAGATTGTAACAAGCCCACAACTTTAACGTCTTATTGGCAAACAGATTTTAAATTCTTTATCTTGCAAAGGATTTAAGCAACAAACAGAATTTTTATATGAGCGATAACGTCATTGAGATTAGAGGTATCATTAGAGATTTTAAATTAGGACAAGAAACGGTTCATGTACTCAAAGGAATAGATTTAGATATAAAACGTGGCGAATATGTTGCCATTATGGGACCTTCTGGCTCAGGTAAATCTACACTAATGAATCTTTTAGGCTGCTTAGACACACCTACTGCAGGCTTTTACAGTCTTAATGGAAAAGACGTTAGCCAAATGACAGATGATGAACTTGCAGATATTAGAAATACAGAAATAGGTTTCGTATTTCAAACCTTCAATCTTCTACCTAGAACTACTGCTCTCGACAACGTTGCTTTACCTATGGTGTATGCAGGTATGTCTAAAAAAGACAGAGAAGCTCGCGCTACAGAAGTATTAACTGATGTTGGTCTTGCAGATCGTATGGACCACAAGCCAAATCAGCTTTCTGGTGGTCAACGACAACGTGTTGCTGTTGGTCGTGCTCTGGTAAACAAACCTTCTATCATCTTAGCAGATGAGCCTACAGGTAACTTAGATTCTAAAACAGGAACAGAAATCATGGCGCTTTTCGATCAAATTCATGCAGCAGGAAACACTGTTATTATGGTAACTCACGAAGAAGATATTGCCGCACATGCCAAACGCGTTATTCGTTTACGTGATGGTATTATTGAGAGCGATACTTATAATTAGAAAAGCCCCTTGACTTTCTATTTTGCTTGGCTATGTTATTTGCGATTCCCCAAAAGGGAAAAAATTAATGTAATTTTATTTCCCATATAATTAGATTTTCAATCTAGTATAAATCCGCAAAAAAGTGGCTAATCCATTATTTATAACCATTGTTATAGTCGCTGCTATTTTGGTTTATCTTCAAAACCGAAAGAAATACCAGTCACATTTTTACGAAAACCTACCCACAAATCAACTATATGCTGAATTGGTTGGATTGATTAACTCAATTCTTGAATACCAAAACGAAACATCAAAGTTTACCTTTTCTGGTTTTGAAGACCATTCAGATTTATTAGAAAAAATGGCGAATTTAAAAAATGAGCTAAAAGCTCATAATCCTAACGCGGTTTTTGAGTTAAAAGAATATTTTAACATCAATGGTAATTTTAAACAACTAGCAGATTTAAATAATTGGAAAATTGAATACAATAAACTGTATGAGCGCTTCTTCCTAATTTTTGAGACCTTAGAAAAAAGAGAGTTTTAAAACGAGACGAAATTCGAACTAAATATGTCAAAAAACACTTCCATAAAGTACTTCGCGTCTTTGTGTTTTAGTGAGAACCAAAAACTTCAAACTTCAATTCTTATATTTACATTTTAGAGAAACAAATCAATGCTTGTAGTTTTAATTTTAGTCGGAATCTATTTAATCGTCAAGGCAATGGCAAAAAATAATGAACGCAAAGCTAACCGAAGTAGTAAATTCAGAAAAAGAAAATTTTAAAGATTTAAAGGCTCTAAACAAAACTAGAAAAGTATAAATCCTTAAAAACCCTCTGCGTCTTTGCGTCTTTGCGAGAACACCAACTCTAAACTTCACTCTCCGAGCTTCGTGCTTCAAACTTAATCTCTCAACTTTTTACTTTACAACTTTTTAACTCGTAACTTTGTTTTTATGAAAGTATACACAAAAACAGGAGATAAAGGAACCACAGCGCTTTTTGGCGGCACACGTGTTCCTAAACATCATATTCGCATAGAAAGTTACGGTACCGTTGATGAGTTAAATTCGTACATAGGACTCATAAGAGACCAGAACATTGACCAATTGTACAAAAACACTTTAATGGAAATTCAAGATCGTTTATTTACAGTTGGAGCAATTTTAGCTACAGACCCAGAAAAAGCGACTTTAAAAAATGGTAAACAACGCTTAAATATTCCTAAAATTTCTACAGAAGATATTGAACGCTTAGAAAAGGAAATGGACCTTATGGAAGACAGTTTACCACCAATGACGCATTTTGTGCTACCTGGCGGTCATCAAACCGTGTCATTCTGTCACATTGCACGTACAGTTTGCCGTAGAGCCGAGCGTTTAGCGTCTCACCTTAATGACATAGAGCCATTTCAGCCAGAGACTTTAATGTATATAAATAGACTTTCTGACTACCTTTTTGTATTGGCACGGAAGTTGTCACATGATTTAAACGCTGAAGAAATTAAGTGGATTCCTAAAAAGGATTCTTAATTCTTATTTTTTTTAAAACTTAGGTTACGAATATCTCATTATTTAAGCCTAAAAATTTAAAAGATCACACGTTCTTTTTATTAATGAATAATTAATTTACTTTTTTCTTGAATAATTCAGTTAAAAAATTATTTTTGCAAAAAATTAAAACCACAACGCAAATGTATTGGACATTAGAATTAGCATCGTATTTAAGTGATGCGCCTTGGCCAGCAACAAAAGACGAGCTTATAGACTACGCGATTAGAACTGGAGCACCTCTAGAAGTTGTAGAAAATTTACAATCAATCGAAGACGAAGGAGATTCTTACGATTCTATTGAAGAAATTTGGCCAGACTATCCAACAGATGAAGATTACCTCTGGAATGAGGATGAATATTAACATATAACATTACATAAAAAAAGTCTCTTGCGTTACTTTAACGAAGAGACTTTTTTTATTTTCGAAAGTTCGGAAATTAACATCAAACTTACCGTTCCTATAATTTAGGAACTTTATTGGTGTGTATTCAAAATAAGCAATTAAAACAGCTTTTTAAGGCTGAAAAAACATATAAAATGGGCATACTAGACAAAGTACTAAAGGTATTTGTAGGCGACAAGTCTAAACAAGACGTTAGTGCTATTAAACCAATCGTAGAGAAAATAAAATCTTTTGAACAAGCACTCGAAGCCTTATCGCACGATGAGTTAAGAGCAAAAACCGCTGAGTTCAAAGAAAAAATAGCTGAAGCACGTAAACCGCTTTTAGAAAGGCAAAACGAACTTTTAGCAAAAGCAGAGCAAACAGAAGATATCGATGAGCGCGAAGACATCTACCAAGAAGCAGATAAAATAGAAGATGAAATCTACGAAGTTACCGAAGAAGTACTTAACGACATCTTACCAGAAGCCTTTGCTGTAGTTAAAGAAACTGCTAAGCGTTTTGTACACAATACTCAAATTCCTGTAACAGCCAATGCTTTTGACAGAGAAGTATCTGGTACTAAAGATTACGTTACACTAAATGGAGATCAAGCTGTTTGGGTTAACTCTTGGGATGCTGCTGGTAAAGCCATCACTTGGGATATGATTCACTACGATGTGCAGCTCATAGGTGGTATTGCAATGCACCAAGGAAAAATTGCTGAGATGCAAACTGGTGAAGGTAAAACCTTAGTAGCAACACTTCCTGTATATCTTAATGCTTTAGCTGGTAAAGGTGTTCACCTTGTAACGGTTAACGATTACCTGGCAAAACGTGATAGCGCTTGGATGGCACCAATATTTGAATTCCATGGCTTAAGTGTAGATTGTATAGATTACCACACACCAAACTCAGATGCACGTCGCAAAGCGTATAACGCAGATATCACTTATGGTACTAATAACGAATTTGGTTTCGATTACTTACGTGATAATATGGCACATTCGCCAGAAGACTTAGTACAACGTCCACACCACTACGCTATCGTCGATGAGGTCGATTCTGTATTAATTGATGATGCACGAACACCTTTAATTATTTCTGGTCCTATTCCAAAAGGAGAGGAACACGAATTTGACATGCTTAAACCAAAGGTTCAGCAAATTGAAGAAGTACAACGCAAATACTTAGTAGGAGTTTTAGCAGAAGCTAAAAAACTAATTGCGTCTGGAGACACTAAAGAAGGTGGTTTCCAACTTTTACGTGTGTACAGAGGTATTCCAAAAAATAAAGCTTTAATTAAGTTTTTAAGTGAAGAAGGAGTAAAACAACTGCTTCAAAAAACTGAAAACTTCTATATGCAAGATAACAATAGAGAAATGCACAAAATTGATGCAGAACTTTATTATGTTATCGATGAAAAAAACAATCAAGTTGAATTAACCGATAAAGGTGTTGAGTATCTTTCTGGTAAGGATGATCCTAATTTCTTCGTGATGCCAGAAATGGGAACCGAAATTGCTAAAATTGAAAACAAAGGACTTTCATCTGAAGAAGAAGCGGTTCTTAAAGAAGACTTGTTTAGAGACTTCGGCATAAAATCTGAACGTATCCATACCCTTAACCAATTACTAAAAGCTTACGCACTTTTTGAAAAAGACGTACAGTACGTAGTAATGGACAACAAGGTAATGATTGTAGATGAGCAGACTGGTCGTATTATGGATGGTCGTCGTTACTCAGACGGATTGCACCAAGCGATTGAAGCAAAAGAAAATGTAAAGATTGAAGCGGCTACACAAACGTTTGCAACAGTTACACTTCAAAATTACTTTAGAATGTACCGTAAGCTGTCTGGTATGACAGGTACTGCGGTTACTGAAGCTGGCGAGTTCTGGGAAATCTACAAATTAGATGTGGTTGAAATTCCAACTAACAGACCAATTGCCAGAGACGACAGAGAAGATTTAGTTTACAAGACGAAGCGCGAAAAATACAATGCTGTAATCGATGAAGTTGTAGAATTATCTAATGCAGGAAGACCTGTGCTTATTGGTACAACCAACGTAGAAATTTCTGAGCTTTTAGGTAAAATGTTGAGCATTCGTAAGATTCCACATAACGTACTTAACGCGAAGCAGCACAAACGTGAAGCAGAGATTGTAGCACTAGCTGGTAATGCTGGTCAGGTAACAATTGCCACCAATATGGCTGGTCGTGGTACAGATATTAAGTTGAGTGATGAAGTTAAAGAAGCTGGAGGTTTAGCCATTGTTGGTACAGAGCGTCACGATTCGCGTCGTGTAGACAGACAGTTACGTGGTAGAGCTGGTCGTCAAGGAGATCCAGGAAGTTCGCAATTCTATGTATCACTAGAAGACAATTTAATGCGTCTATTTGGTTCTGAGCGTATCGCTAAAATGATGGATAGAATGGGACTTAAGGAAGGTGAAGTGATTCAGCATTCTATGATTTCTAAATCTATTGAACGTGCTCAGAAAAAAGTGGAAGAAAATAACTTTGGTGTTCGTAAGCGTTTGTTAGAGTATGATGATGTTATGAACGCTCAGCGTGAAGTGGTTTACAAACGTCGTCGTCACGCTTTACATGGAGAACGTCTTCGTGTGGATTTAGCAAACATGATTTTTGATACCTCAGAAGGTATTGCAATAAGCAACAAGGCTGCCAACGATTTCAAAAACTTTGAGTTTGAATTAATCCGTTATTTCTCAATGGCATCACCTATTACAGAAGTAGAATTTTCTAAAATGGGTGAACAGGAAATTGCAGGTGTCATTTATAAAGAAGCCTTTAAGCACTATCGCGAAAAAATGCAACGTGCAGCAGATTTAGCATTCCCTGTAATTGAAAATGTCTACAACACACAACGCGACAGATTTAAGCGTATTGTTGTACCTTTTACAGATGGTGTTAAGAATTTACAAGTAGTAACAGACCTGGAAAAAGCTTACGAAACTCAAGGTAAGCAGTTAATCAATGATTTTGAAAAGAACATTACACTTGCCATTGTAGATGACGCTTGGAAAACACATTTACGTAAAATGGATGAGTTAAAGCAGTCTGTACAGTTAGCAGTACACGAGCAAAAAGATCCGTTATTGATTTATAAGTTTGAAGCTTTTGAGTTATTTAAAGCGATGATAGATCAGGTGAATAAAGATGTAATTTCTTTCTTATTTAAAGGTGAAATTCCTCAGGAAACTGCCAACACCATCCAGGAAGCAAAACAACGTAAGCAAGAAAAGCTTGAAACGCAGAAAGAAGAAATTCCTAATATGGACGAGCGTGCAGCACAAAGTAGAGCTGCAGGACAAGGAGCGTCTCGCCAACAGCAACAAGTGGTAGAAACTATTGTTAGAGAGCAACCAAAAATTGGTCGTAACGATAAAGTAACTATTAAAAATGTGATGAGTGGTGAAAGCAAAGAAGTAAAATACAAACAAGCTATTCCTTTAATTGAAAAAGGAGAATGGGTTTTGGTTAATGACTAAACCTTAAACAAATAATGTCATCCTGAATTTATTTCAGGATCTAAAATCCTGATGTAAACCATCAGGATTTTTTTGTAGTATTATTTATGTAAGTCATAAAATTCACTCGACTGACGTGTTAGTTTTAGTATTGTCCTTGGTGGAACTTCGAGTAATCACGCTGGAGCGTGATTGTATCGAGAAGCCATTAACTGAAACTTCAAGAATACCTTTTCAACTTTTTATTCTATATTTACACTATAACCTACTTATAATTAATTTATTATGAACCCAAATCTATTTCGCATACTAGCGTTAGCGCTATGTATGGCATTTGCATCGTGTTCTTCGGACGATACGAATTCAGTTCCAGATGAAACAAATAATGAGTTTATTTTTAATGGAACATCATACAATTTAGTTTCGGCAATCATTGTTGATGAGAACACCGCAAATAATGATCCTAGTGAAATTAGTATTAGTCTTTTTAATAAAACCAGTACTGAAATTACTGGCAATAATGATTTGAGTGATATCAGTTATGTGTATTTCGATTTTGAAGATACTACTATTCAGAATACCACATACAGTCAAATAGAAGACTACGACATCTCCATTAATGGAAATGTTGTGAATAGTGAATTTACACCTGGTACAGTTTTACTTTCTGATGATGATCCGCAATCAGACGTTTATGCCCAATCTGGCTCAGTAACTGTAACTAACTTTACTGAATTTAATATCGTCTTTACATTTACATTTACCAGAAACGATGGACAAGTAATCTCTGGCAGTTACGATGGTAATTACTTTATGCCTAATTAATAAAATACGCAGAACTACGTATTTCAAAATAGAAACAGAGTCTGTAGTTTTACTCTTTAACTTACAAAAGAGACATGTCTATACTAGCCAGCATTATAGCACAACCCAAAAAGCATCTCAGAGAGTGGGATTTTTTAATTTTTACAGTTCTTACAGCATTATCTGTTGGCTATGGACAGACAACTGTTTTCTATGTGATCTACTTTTTTTGGTGGAGTGAATTCATTAGAATTATTATAAAAAGTATTTTCCAGAGATTCAACAAAAACAACAATAGCAATCAACTAGAAGCCAAGCTTATGTTTGGCTCCCTTTTTATGATGCTTATTTATTTGGTATTTATCATTGTTTTCTTTGGGTTGATTGCCAATTGGAACAACTCTGAAATTACGCTAACCAATATGAAAATTATGTTTTTTAGGAATTGGTTTTTCAATATTAATTTACTGTTTGTACTGCTAGAGCATATCTATATTAATCTTAATAGTAACAATACAATAGCTGTATTTGGTCAGTTTACCTCTAATATGCTGGTATTGCATATTTCAATAATATTAGGAGGTATCATTATGTTTTTTATTGTGAAACCGTTTCCTGAGACATTTTCGCCAGATAACCTATGGTGTTCAGTATTGATTATCTTACCCTTTTTGTTACTTAAAATGGGCATGCAATTTATACTTTCTCCTAAAAAGATAAATGCTAGATAAATTTAGTTATTGCCCAACTTTAGAAGCAAGTTAGGATTTGGACAATTCGATTTGTAAAAGTCTAAATCAAGTTGATTACTTACTCCTGGATAATCTCCTTTATAATCTTGAATGTCCTTTATAATCTGAAAATGTAAATGTGGTGCATAGTCTCCGTTAACCTCAGCCGTGCCAAGAGTTGCAATTGGATCTCCTTGCTTCACCTCTACTCCAACTTTTAAACCACTGATAGACTCTAAACTCAAATGACCATATAAAGTGAAAAACGTTACGTTTTCAATACAATGTTCTAAAATTATAGTTGGTCCATAATCACCATAATTAGTGTTGTTTTTAAAACTGTGAATTTTTCCATCTAAAGGTGTATAAATTGCAGTGCCTGCTTCAACCCAAAGATCTAATCCTAAATGAATGTTTCGTTCTTCTTCAGGCTTTGCTTTACTAAAATAATCACTTCGGTTATAAATACCTCTATGCTCTAAATAGCCTCCAATTGCCACTTTAGCGTTATTGACTTTTAAATGATTCCAAATAAAGGCTTCTAAAGCATAAGAAGATGATACATCAACACTATCTAATTGCTTGTTATGAATAGATAAATCCAGTGGCACATATGAATTATGAGATACTTCAGCGTGAATTAAGGGATGTACATGAAGCGATTTTAGAAGTGCTTCAAAAGAAGATAGGGTCATAAAAAACAAAATTTCCACAAAAATAAGAATCTATTTTAATGGAAAACAGGAAGAAAAAATTGAATATACCCTTTAGGAAACACTTTAACTAAAGGGTTAATTCATAATAACATTACTAAACTTAGCATTAACGACAATGCTTCTATTAGAGCTTTGGCTGTCTTCACCATTTCTAATGGTCTTTTGTGTGGTAGCTTTATTATTGAATTTAGATCTACTACCTTTAAAATACATACTATAATCAACATTTTTTGGCAGATTAACAAAAGCATCACTATTCTCTAAAACCAAGTTTAGATTCTTAAACGTCTCTGCAAGATTAGAAATCGTAAGATCACCAAAACTTCCATCTATAATACCTGTATCTGATAATGTTTCAATATTAATGTTTGAAGACTTAGCGTTTAACACTAAATTATCTACATTTTTAATCTGCGCTTTATCTACATAATTCAAATTTAAAGTTCCTAATTTCCAAGAATTAATCACTACTGGAGAATAAGATACATTGATGGAAGTGTCACCTCCATCAATGTTATCTGCTACAAAAAAAGCATGCGATATATCTCCTTGCAAATCGTATATAACCGAAGATATTTTTAATTCACCATGTCTTATGTTGGTTTTTAATTTTGCTTTTTTAGGGATTTTTATTTTAATCACTTTACGCACTTTACTGTTGTTACCAGACTCTAAGCGTCTAACAATTGCGGCTTCTCTTCTTTGGTGTGCGTCTTGTCTGCGCTCATACATTTCTGCTCTTCGCTCCGCCATTTCTTTAGAGCGTTCTGCCATTTCTTTAGAGCGCTCTGCAAATCTTTTAGAATGCTCTGCCTGACGCTCTATTAATGCAGCTTGACGCTCCATTTGCTGACCAAAACGTTCTCCCCAAGCTTCCATTTTTTCTTCCCATTCTTTGCCAAATTTTTCACCAAACTCTTCTCCCCATTTTTCCATTTCTTCAGCATACTTTTCGCCAAATTGCTCTCCCCATTTTTCCATATCCTTAGCCCATTTGCCATCAAAACGCTTACCATATTCTTCTCCCCATTTTTGCATTTTTTCTTGGTAACCAGACTCAGCAAACTCTTTGGCCCACTTCTCCATACGCTTTTGCAGCTCTTTTCCTCCTTGCTTTTCGTACTTTTTACTCCATTCATTTAAGTACTTTTCGCCTTCTTTTTGATATTTATCGTAATCAAACTTTATGGTATTGATACCTTCCGGAAGTTCTGGCAACTTAGGAAATGCTGGCATTTCTGGTAATTGTGGCAATTCCGGAATTGCTGCCATCTCTGGTATTTGTGGAAGCTCTGGCACTTCTGGTATTTCTGGTAAATCTGCTAATTCAAACTCCAAGTCTTTTAATATTGCCGTGTAATCTCCTTCTCCATACACTCCCAATGCACGTCCACCATGAGAAGAAATTACCACTTTGTTATTAGAGCCATCTACTTTAAGATTCCAGGCCTCCAAAGCCTTTTTTAATTCTTCTGCAGACAATTTATCACTTTCTAAATACGCTTCAATTTCTACGATATCTCTGTTCCATGTATCGATTTCAATTTCGGCATAGCTTGTATTTAAGTCAACTACAACATCTTTATCTACCTTAATAGATTGCGATATTTTACTCAACTTTTTTTGTGCATAACCAAAAGTGGTTAATAAGCACAACACTAAAATTCTAATTGTGTTCATGATTTTTTTTGATTTAACTGTTCGTTTTTTGATTTATGATTTTTTGATTTGATTATCCGATTTCTTCTTCAAAGGCATCATCATTAAACTCTTCTAACTTGTCTTTTAGACGCATTACAAGGTTTAATCTCAGCTTTAAATTTTCTATAAGTGCATCTAGGGTTACAGAGTTTGGACCGTTTTCGTTAAGCTCTTCTAGTAATTTATCGTACTCTTTATTCAACTCTTGAAGTCTCAACACATAGCCATCAAACAACTCTTTGTTTTGTGGTGTTAACTCTACTTTAGACAATTCTAAATTGATACTTGCCAAATAATAATCTTCCACCTTTTTTAAGTCTGGTGATACATCTCCCAAGGTTTTTAAGTCTGTATCTACGACTTCTTGTGTTGGTTCTACAACAACAGGTGACTGAAAATACTTGTAAGCCCCAAAACTTAATCCCAGTAACACCACTACACTTGCCGCAATATTTAAGAAACTAAATCCACTAGATTTTTTCTCTATTGGCAATTCTTTATCTAACTTGTCTAAAAAGCGTGCTTCATGATCTTGAGACATTTTTGCGCGCTGTGCTAACCTATCCTCTTCAAATAAATTTCTAAGATCTTGTGCCATTTTTTTCTGTTTTTAATACGGTTTGTAATTTTTGTTTTCCTCTAGATAGTTGGGTTCTCGATGCTACTTCAGAAATATTTAATATCTCTGAGATTTCGCTATGATCGTAACCTTCAATTAAATAGAGCATTACAACATATTTATACTTTTCGGGTAATTCTTCAATTGCTGTTTTTACATCTTCAATTGTTGTATCATCATCAACCAGCCATTCATTTTCATCTTTAGCATCAACCACATTGAGGTGGTGCTCTTCGAGCTCTATCAATCGCTGTTTTTTAGATTTTAAAACATCTATGCATCGATTCACAACGATGCGTTTTAGCCAAGCACCAAAAGTTACTTCAGCTCTGTATTGATCTAATCTTGAAAATGCTTTTATGAATGCTTCCTGAACAATATCTTCGGCTTCCATAGTGTCTTTCACAAACCGAAGCGCTACGATAAGCATGCCATCGCAATATTGTCTATACAATTGCATTTGCGCTTGCCTGTCATTCTGTTTGCATTTTTCAACAATATGAATCTGGAACGTATTGATGACTAGTTGTTGTTTTTGATTGGTTCACTCTAAAGACGACTCAAAATTTTGAGTGTTGCAAAAAACTTAAAAAAAATTTCAATTTTTTTTGATATTATAAGATTTGCTTAAAATTCAGCGTTCTGTTCTATAAATTTAGGGAATTGAATTATATTTAAATTTTGAAATTGCTGATAGATATTCAGCGCTATTAATTTAACTAAAAACTGCTTAAGAAAAACTCACTATGCTAAAACGCATTCTTATTGTATTATCTATAATAGCCTTAGGTTTATTATTATATTCTGTGTTTGTTGAAAATATATTTGCTTCTCGTCTAAGTCCCAAAGACACTGCAAAAATCACACTAAATGACTTAAAATTAAAGGTAGAATACAACAGACCTTCTAAACGCGAGCGTGATATTTTTGGCGCTCTTGTTCCTTTTAATGAAGTATGGAGAACAGGTGCTAACGAGGCTACAACTTTTGAAACCAATCAAAACCTTATGATTGATGGCATTATGCTAAGAGAAGGAAAATACACACTTTGGACAGTACCTATGAAAGACTCTTGGAAAGTGATGTTTAACACCAAACAGTATGAATGGGGAGTTAACGAAAAAATGGAACCAATGTGGGATCCAAATTATGATGCCATTGAAATTGAAGTACCAAAGCAAAGCATTGATGAAGTTGTAGAAAAATTTACCATAGCTTTTGATAACAAAACAGGAAACTTAAAACTTACTATGGCTTGGGATCAGACATTGGTTGAAATTCCGATGTATATTTATCCACAAGAAAAATAACTGTACGTATTGTGGCAAAAAAAGATGACACATATAAATCTGCTTTGCACGAGCAAGACGGTATTGAGCCTCCCGAAATTTTAAGTTCTCACTCTGCAAAATTCATAAAAGCCAAGCGCAAAAAACAACCTTCTGTTGAAGATTTAGTAAAAGGTATTACTGCTGGTAACATTACAGATCTCAGTAGAGCAATTACATTGGTAGAAAGTACCAATCAGGCTCACACTCAAAAAGCTCACGATATCATTACAGCTTGCCTACCTTACGCTAATAAATCTGTAAGAGTTGGTATTACTGGTGTACCTGGAGTTGGCAAAAGTACTTTTATTGAAGCCTTTGGAAGCTACCTTACAAGTATTGGTAAAAAAGTTGCTGTGCTAGCAGTTGACCCAAGCAGTAGCCTGAGCAAAGGAAGTATTCTTGGTGACAAAACCAGAATGGAAGATTTGGTAAAAGATGAAAATGCGTTTATTAGACCTTCTCCATCTGGCGATTCTCTTGGTGGTGTGGCAAGGAAAACCCGAGAAACGATAATTTTATGTGAAGCTGCTGGTTTTGACACTATAATTATAGAAACCGTTGGTGTAGGCCAAAGTGAAACTGCTGTACACAGCATGGTAGATTTCTTTTTACTATTAAAACTTGCTGGTGCTGGTGATGAACTGCAAGGTATAAAACGTGGCATTATAGAAATGGCAGATGCTATTGTTATTAATAAAGCCGATGGAGATAATCTTAAAGCTGCCAAGTCTGCCAAAGTAGAATTTAACAGAGCCTTGCATTTGTATCCCGAAAAAGAATCTGGTTGGTCTCCAAAAGTATCTTTGTGTAGTGCTCTAAAACAAGAAGGTATTTCTGATGTTTGGGACGTAATACAAGAGTATCTTGAAATCACATCTTCTAATCATTATTTTGAACACAATAGAAATGATCAAAATAAATTCTGGTTACTTCAAACTATAGAAGAACGTCTGAAATCTAATTTCTTTAAATCTAAAAAAATAAAGACTGAACTTAATTCTCAAATTAAACTTGTTGAAGCAGGAAAAACAACACCTTTTGCTGCTGCTGAGTACTTACTAAACCTTCTCAATTAACCACAACGTGCCTTAAATACATGAGGTTTCGCTGTAACACTAAAAAAGCATACTTTTGTGCCAGAAATTGTATCAATACATGAATTACAAATTAACCATCATAGTCCCTGTTTACAACGAAGAAGATAATCTAGAACGTGTAGAAACAGAACTTTTAAAGTATTTAAAAATTGCGTCTGCACCTACTTGCGTGTTGTTTGTAAATGATGGTTCTAAGGACAAAAGCCAAACTATGATTGAGGATATTTGCAATCGTAACGACGCTTTTGACTATGTGCTGTTTAAAGAAAACAGAGGTTTAAGTGCTGCTATAAAAGCTGGTTTTGATTATGCAGACACAGAACTTGTTGGCTATATAGATTCTGATTTGCAGACTTCACCTGAGGATTTTAATCTATTATTAAATCATATTAATGACAACGAACTCGTAACAGGTGTACGTGCAGACCGCAAGGATTCCTTTGTGAAAAACATGTCTTCTAAAATAGCCAATGGCATTAGACGTGCGTTCACCAAAGATGGTATGGATGATACTGGTTGCCCTCTAAAAATTATAAAAACTGATTATGCTAAACGCATACCTATGTTTAGAGGTTTGCATCGCTTTTTACCTGCTATGATTATGCTACAGAATGGTAGAGTTACCCAAATACCTGTACGTCATTTTCCAAGAATAGCTGGTACTGCAAAATTTGGTCTTTGGAATCGTCTACTTGGTCCATTAATGGATTGCTTTGCATACCTATGGATGAAGAAAAAGTACATTAACTACGATGTTGCTAAAACTAGCAAATAAAACATCAACAATTAATTATTAATCACAAATAGAAATGATAATAAGATGTTCCATGTGTCCATTAAAAGGCAACAGATATTAGCACATGAAAGACTGGATTATTTATAGCATAGGATTTTTTGCACAGATATTATTCTCGTCTAGGCTACTCATTCAGTGGGTAACATCAGAAAAGCAACGCAAAGTCATAACACCAAAAACATTTTGGACCTTAAGCTTAATTGCTTCTTTCTTATTATTTATTTATGGGTATTTACGATTAGATTTTGCCATTATGCTTGGCCAGAGTTTAACCTATTTTATCTATATCAGAAATTTACAGTTGCAAGGCCAATGGCAAAAATTCCCTAAACTGGTTCAGGTTTTATTATTTATAGTTCCGGTTCTTATTGTTGTTTTCTACTACAATAACAATAAAATAGACATAGAGCTTCTCTTTAAAAATGAAGCCATACCATCATGGTTGCTTATATTAGGAATCGTAGCTCAAGTGATTTTCACGTTACGCTTTGTGTACCAATGGATTCATGCAGAACGACACAAGGAATCCTCTTTACCTATGGGTTTTTGGGTACTGAGTTTAATTGGAGCTACTTTAATTTTAACCTATGCCATTATAAGAAAAGATCCTGTACTGTTTACAGGTCATCTTTTTGGATTGATTATCTATGCCAGAAACGCATATCTCATTAGACAAAACAATGATTAAGCTAATAGAAAAATACCCAATAGCAAGTCTTTTACTTTTTGTAATGGTTATGCTTGGCTTTACCATAGACGCTATTCCTGTGAGTATTATGGAAGCTCGAAATTTTATTTCGGCAAGAGAAATGCTTACTGATAACAACTGGATTTTAACCACTATGAATGGAGAAGCTCGCTACCAAAAACCTCCATTACCAACATGGATTACAGCTTTTTTTGGTATGCTTTTCGGAATAAAATCTGTACTCGCACTTCGCTGGCCAGCGCTTTTGTTTTTAGCAAGTATTGGGATTTCGACCTATTTAATTTCAAAAAAACTAGAGCTTAGCAAATCTCACAGTCTTATAAATGGTTTTATTGTTTTAAGTTCTTTCTATGTTATAGGCATTACTATTGAAGCTCCTTGGGATATATACACTCACGGCTTTATGCTTATGGCTTTATTTCAACTTTTTATAATGTTGAAACAACAAAAAACGAACCTTCTTAACAGCCTTTTGTTTGTGTTGTTTATTGCTGGTTCTGTGTTATCTAAAGGTCCTGTGTCTTTGTATGTACTGTTTTTATCCTTTGCTATTGCTTATGCTATTGCGCTAAAACCTAAAGGCCATCTATTGCACTTCTTAAAACTGTTAAGTTTATTGATATTTGGAATTGTACTTGGTGGTTGGTGGTATATGCATGTACGCATCGCAGATCCTGAAACCTTTGCTGCTATAGCTGCCAGAGAAACATCAAACTGGAGTAGCTATAATGTAAGGCCTTTTTATTATTACTGGAGCTTTTTTGTGCAAAGTGGATTGTGGACTATTCCTGCGTTTATAAGCTTATTGTACCCTTATTTAAAGTCTCGTGTAACCAATTTAAAAACTTATCGTTTTAGTTTCTTCTGGACTATAATTGCGGTAGTTTTATTATCTCTTATTCCTGAAAAGAAATCACGTTACCTTATGCCTGTATTAATTCCACTTGCTATTAATATTGGCTTTTATATTGAATATTTAATTCGTGAATTTAAAAACCTAAAAGATAAGCGCGAGACCATTCCTGTGTATTTTCAGTTTGGATTGATCGCTTCAATTGCCTCTCTATTTTGGGTTATCTGGTTTTTCTCGAGTTCGGTATTATCTGGCACTGTACTTATCAAATTTATTGTTACTGCAATTGTTTTATTAATTATTGGAGTTACCATCTTTAAAAATTTAAAATCGAAAAACATTAAAAATGTATTCTATTTGGTAATAGCTTTTATGCTTAGTATTGGTCTATTTGCGTTACCAATAGCAGAGACACACACTACAACAGACTACAAACCTATTTCAGAATTACAAGACAAGAATCTGAATTTGTATCATTTAGACTATGTAGCACCAGAAATGATATACAATTACGGTAATAAAATACCAAGTCTTAAAACAGGTGAAGGGTATAATATTCCTATTGAAAAAACTTTCCATTTGCTCACCAGAACCAATCAACCAGATACGATTGAAGTACTTTCAAAATTGTATAAAATGGAATTTATTGACACCTACGACCTTAATCGTGCTTCCAAAGATTCTAAATCTTATAACAAACGATTGTTTAATCATTTGTACAAACTTACTCGGAAATAAAACGCTTAAGGATATATTGGTTAAGCTTATAAAAACCAAAACCAGCCAAGGCACCAAAAGCCATTCCACATAGAATATCTATTGGAAAATGTACACCGACATAAATACGGCTATAAGCCACTAAGAAAGACCAAAATAACAGAATAAAAATAAGATTTTTAAAGTAAGGTCTTAAGACTAAGCCACCAAAAACAGCTGCTGCCATAGAGTTAGATGCGTGACCAGAGAAAAAGCTTCGGTTACTACTGCATCGCTCTGCTATAAAACGAATACTATCTTTTATCTCATCGCAAGCGCATGGTCTAAAACGCAAAACCGAGCGTTTTACAATATTTGTAGTTTGATCTGTGAACAGAATCATTAAGGCTATAGTTACAATGATAAACAAAAGGGCTTTCCATCCTAACTTTCTATAAATTAAAAATAATAGTACAGAGTATAATGGCGCAAATGTAAACTCGTGGGTAATTGCCAACCACATACTATCCCAAGTTGGCGAGCCAAGACCATTGAGGTATACAAAAAGTTCGGTATCTAAGTCTAAAAGTTTGTCTAGCATTAGTCTTGGTCGTAACGTGCCACTTCTCTATCGTAGAATTCTGTAGCTTCTCTTATGTAATTTTCAGCTTCAGTCTCAAGCTCTTTTTGATCCTGTTGATCAAATTCTTCAAACCACTCTACTTCATCGTTTTCAAGATTAATAATAAATCTAGGAAATTCAGTATGAATAACGAATATAGCATCAGGATAATCTGTATTATCGCCTAAGATGAATTTTGGTAGTTCCATTGGTTTAGTTTGAAATTTGAAAGACAAAAATAGGGAAAAGTTAAAAGTTTGAAGTATTTAAAATGTCTTAAGTGATAAATACTTTCAACTTTAGGTACTTAAAACTTTAAGTACTTTTTTTAATCAACTTCTTCGTCAAAAAATGAAAACGAATAAAGAGCAATAAAGCCGCTGCACTTAAACCAGCCAGTAAGCCCATCCAAATACCCAAGCTACCATAAGCGTCTTCTTTGCCTAAAACATAACTAATCGGGAAACCAATTACCCAATACGAAATAAAAGTAATTATGGTCGGAATCTTAACATCTTGCAAACCACGAAGTGCACCAAGCGCAATAACTTGCAAACTATCACTAATCTGAAACACTGCCGAAGCCAACAACAAAGTCGCTGCAATTTTTACCACTTCTGCTGTGTCCATGGCATTAGCAGGATCGTCTAAATCCACATACAAATCTGGCAACGCTTTATGAAATATTACAAATAATAAAGCAAAGATGACAGCAAAAATGAATCCAACAAAAAAGATAGATTCTGCAATACGTTTTAGGTTTTTATAATCGTTTAAGCCTTTTTGGTTACCAACACGCACCATAGCCGCAACACTCAATCCCATGGCTACCATAAAGGTCATGGATGATAAGTTGAGTGCAATCTGATTGGCAGCTTGTGCATTTTTACCTAAAAGACCGCTTAGCCAAATCGCTGCTGTAAAAATAGCCACCTCAAAAAACATTTGCATAGCACTCGGCAAACCTAAGTTAGTAAGCTTTTTTAGAGGTTGTTTACTCAACTTAAAAAAATTAATATTGGTCACGTAAGCTTTAGATCTTTCGCGTTTTGCCAACAACCACCACAAGAAAAACAACATGGCAAATCGAGATACTAAGGTACCAACTGCAGCACCAACAATACCCATTTGCGGAAATCCAAATTTTCCAAAAATAAGCACGTAGTTAATGGCTACATTGAGAATATTAGCCACCAAAGTAGCGTACATTGGATATTTGGTTAAAGACATACCATCGCTAAACTGCTTAAATGCCTGAAACACGATTAGTGGCACCAAAGAAAAAGCTACCAAATCTAAATACGGAATGGCAAGCTCTACTACTTCTTCTGGTTGATCCATCATATACATTAAAGGCTTTGCCAGTAACTCTAGTAAAAACAGAAAAATACCCAAAACGGTACACAAGAAAAACCCATGCTTAAAAGCCGATTTCCCTTTAACAAAGTTTTGTTCTGTATCTGCCTCTGCCACCAAAGGTGTAATGGCTGTAGAAAAACCAATACCCAAAGACATGGCAATAAAAATAAAGCTATTACCCAAAGACACAGCAGCCAACTCTGCCGAGCCTAATTGCCCAACCATAACGTTATCTACAAAACTCACAAAGGTATGTCCTAACATACCTAACATCACTGGTGATGCCAGTTTTAGATTGTATCTAAATTCTCTTGTATAATTGCTTAAAACCATGCCGCGAAGGTAGTGGTTTTGGGTTTAGGTTTGAGGGTTAATTTTTTGCTAGGATTGAAATTAAAAATAAAACACTCGTTACAAACGAGCACTAGCTAGGGAAATTCAGCCGTTATTGCGTTTACACGTTTTTGTTGTACCCAGTATTTTTATCTGTTCTTTAATCGAATAGTTCATTTCATCTTCCAGTTTTGGTCTTAACAATTTATAAATAAAATCTGGAATTAAAGGACTTAAAAGTCTATTATGGTAAATTCTGTTTTGAATGCTTCTCAATTGATATTTATCTATATTCTCATCAATTTTTATTTCTTTAATTAGAGATTCAATTAAATTTCTTAGATGGTTGAGATTATCTATTGATTCTGTGTTTGAATTAATCTCCTTATAAGCATACATAAAAACTGGGATGGATGGAAGAACTACTTCAATTAAAAAGTCTTTTAGGCTTAATTCTCTTGAAAGTGATATTGTTAATAAAACTAGGAAAGTTATTACGCTTAAACCAATTATTAAAAACTTATATCTTTTGCGAACTGAAAAATCATATGTTATATTAGTTCTTTGACAAAGTAAACTCGCAACATTGGTTTTAATTTTTTTTATTTCCAATGAATACCAATTAGTTACTAAATCAACGTCTTTTTTATTTCTTTTCTTCTTATTTGAATATCTCCTCACAATTTCTCTATCAATTAAAACAAGATTTAGAGAATCGTTATCAATTATACCAAGAACTTCTGTATCAAACAATTCTTTAATGGATGCCGCAATTTTTTTCAATCTATCGATGGTACTCTCCAACACTTTTTCAGATGTGGCAGCAATAATGGTATATAATACAAAAATATAGTTTGATTGGTCTATAAGACTTGGACTATACTTAACAGTTAGAGAGACAACAATAGGAAGAGCTACTGTAAGCAAAAGTAATAGACCTTGATAATTTTTTGCTCTTGAATAAATTGTTTTTTGAGCAAGCAATTCGTCAATATGATTATCTCTATTTTGTCTTTCTAATATTTTGGCACCTAGTTTACCCATAGCTTGGAAAATCATTACCGAAGATTTCTCTCCATTTGTTTATTGACTTCTGGTGGTTCTTTTCGTTTGTTTCTGCGTGAACTGCTTCCTTGGCTTTTTCAAAAGCCCAATCAGCTTTCTGTGATATGGCAGTTTTTTCTGAGAAGGTAAATTCGTTTAAGTCTCCTTGAAAACCTTTTGGATCATTAACAGAATAAAATATTGCAGAAGATAGGTATTCAAAAAAGTCTCTTATATCAAGATCAATCCACTGACTCAATTCCGTTCTAGAATTAGCAAAATTTATACATATGTTTTCAAACAAGTATGAACCAATCGTATAAGTAGAATTTCTTTTATTCCAATATTTTAATATTCTTATTAATTGTAAAATCCTACCTTCTTTAGATTGGTTAGCGTCCGTTACTCTTTTTTGGTCTACTCTAGGGTCAGTTGGTTTCCAGTTTCCACTACCATCAGGTATTAAGTATAGATCTGTATCGGTATAAAAGCATGGAACAATGTCAAATACCCATTCGTAGCTATTTAAATTTAGAGTTGCTGCTTCTCCACGAGAATGTGTTTCGGCTGAGCTATATTGAGGTATTGATGATAAAGAATTTTTTAGTTTGTTAACAACCCTTCTTGAATTAAGTATATTTGAGTCAGATAGGTTTTTGAGTCTTTGTCCAGCGTTTGGTGTATTAATTTGGTAATAATTTGTGCTATGTTTAGTGTAAGTAGCTCCGTCTGCAGTCAAAGCAAACATCAGGTCAACATCATCTAACTCTCTAATTTTAGTTCTTCTTTCAAACGACCCAAAATTTACGTGCATTGATTCATACTTAAATGGAAAATTCAAATCATCTTTACAATCAAGTCCGTTTAATTGAGTATATAACCAATTCCTACTGGAACGTGCTTTATCGGTTCTATCTTTTAATAGATTGACTGTATCTCTATTGAATTCGTTAAAAGCTGAATTTACTGATGTTGCCATTTAGTTTATTATTGATTTTGTAAATCCTGAGACTAATTAAATAAGTATCATTTTGATTTACAATACGTTACGTCAACCATCAGTCAATAAAGATGCCAACTGTAATTCACTGTCAAAATGTCAAAAAAATGTTAAAATTGTCAGTCGGAATGTTGCGTACAACGTTTAGGATATGAACTCGTTTCAATGATTTATATTCACCGATAAGCGAAGTTCGTATTTATAAACCAACAAGTAAATACGTAACGTTACGTATTTTTAGAGTAAACCCACTCGCTTTTTAGCTTCCTCAAACTCAGTTACCATGTCGTTTACAATACCTGCAACAGGCTTAATGTTGTGGATAAGGCCAGCGATTTGCCCAATTTCTAATTCGCCATCGTCTAAATCACCTTCAAACATACCACGTTTGGCTCTGGCACGTCCTAAAAGTTCTTTAAGCTGCTCTGGTGTTGGTGCAGTTTTATACAACTCTTGTAGGTCGTTAAAAAACTTGTTTTTTACCAATCTTACAGGTGCCAGTTCTTTTAAGGTCAGTTGTGTATCACCTTCTTTAGCATCCACCACAACTTGTTTAAACGCTTGGTGTGCCGAAGACTCTTCACTCGCCACAAAACGGCTACCAACTTGTACTCCGTCTGCTCCCAAAACCATACAGGCTAACATGGCTTTTCCGGTGGCAATACCACCTGCTGCAATCAATGGAATTTCTAAGTGTTCTTTTACCATTGGGATTAAAGTGAGCGTGGTAGTTTCGTCTCTACCATTATGTCCACCTGCTTCAAAACCTTCAGCAACCACAGCATCGACACCTGCTGCTTGAGCTTTTAATGCAAACTTTACAGAACTGACAACATGTACCACAGTAATGCCTCGCTCTTGCAACCAACTGGTCCAAGTTTTTGGGTTTCCGGCAGAGGTGAATACAATCTTTACTCCTTCCTCTACTATGATATCCATAATCTCTTCAATGTTTGGATATAGCATCGGCACGTTCACTCCAAAAGGTTTATCGGTTGCAGCTTTGCATTTTTGTATATGCTCGCGCAACACATCTGGATACATAGAGCCTGCACCTATTAAGCCTAAAATGCCTGCGTTACTTGCCGCTGAAGCAAGTTTCCAGCCGCTATTCCAGATCATGCCTGCTTGTACAATTGGGTGTTCTATATTGAATAATTCTGTGATTCTGTTTGCCATTATTGATGATTTATTTTTAAGATGCTTCGACTACGCTCAGCATGACATAATAGTTTTTGATAAAATTCGTCAATTCGAGTGAATTTCACGAATAGAAATGAATGAAATTTGTATCGAAAATAAGAATTCAATTACTATTAGTTCTCGATACATTTTTAATCTCAAACAATCGATTAAAAACACTGGAGCTGACAAAGTGTTACAATATTTACTAGAGATTAACTACGTTAAATCTTCGATTTCCAGCTTTACTTCGACATGCTCAGAACAGGTCGCAGGAATGGTATTAAGAAATTACTCCAGAGCCTAACAACTCATCGTTATTGTACCAAGCCACAAATTGACCTTCGGTAATGGCAGATTGCTTGTTTTCGAATTCCACGTATAATCCTGAAGCTACTTTATGAAGTATTGCCTTTTCTAAAGGTTGCCTGTAACGAATTCTTGCCATTACATCCATAGTTTCTCCTTCGTTTAAGGCTAAATCCTCACGAATCCAATGCAACTCATCGTTAGAAACAAAAAGAACATTACGAAGTAAACCTGGATGATTTTTTCCTTGACCAGTGTAGATTACATTTTCTTCAACGTCAGTTTCTATAACAAATAAAGGCTCTTTGGTACCACCAACTGCTAAGCCTTTTCGTTGCCCTTTGGTAAAATAATGTGCTCCTTGATGCTTGCCAACTACTTTTCCATCAGATAAGGCGTACTCTGGCTTTTTGGCTAAAAATGCCAATTCACCTTCTTTTGTGGTAAATTCTGGTTGCTCTTGGTTATAAACTTCAAGGGAGTCTTCTACTTCAACAATAACACCTTCTTTAGGCTTTAATTGTTGCTGTAAAAAATCTGGCAATCTTACTTTACCAATAAAGCATAAGCCTTGTGAGTCCTTTTTCTCAGCTGTAATAAGATCTTGAGCTTTGGCAATCTCTCTAACCTCTGGCTTAGTTAATTCACCTATAGGAAACAATGCCTTTGCCAATTGATCTTGCGATAACTGACATAAAAAGTAAGACTGGTCTTTGTTGTTATCTTTTCCGGCTAAAAGCTGATGTATTTCTTTACCTCCTTTTTCTATTGTTGATTTGCGACAATAATGACCTGTTGCCACGTAATCTGCTCCTAAATCTAAGGCTATATCCATGAAAACATCAAATTTAATTTCGCGATTACACAACACATCAGGATTTGGAGTTCGTCCTTTTTCGTATTCGTTAAACATATAATCTACAATACGCTCTTTGTACTGTGCACTTAGATCTACTGTTTGAAACGGAATACCTAATTTGTCTGCCACTAGCATGGCATCATTACTATCTTCTAGCCAAGGACATTCATCTGAAATGGTTACAGAATCATCGTGCCAGTTTTTCATAAACAAGCCAATAACTTCGTAGCCTTGCTCTTTTAAAAGATAGGCTGCAACGCTAGAATCTACACCTCCTGAAAGTCCTACTATTACTCTTTTCATATCAACTTCCTGCAAAGGCAGGAACCTCTTTAATTAACTTATTTCTATATACGTCATTCTAAAAATCGGAATTGTATTCAGAAGCTTTTAAACCTTAAAACTCTCGATTCTGAATTCTAAAAAAATGAAATTTCGCTAAAAACGACGTAATGAATAAAATTTATAAATCTAAATTTAATCTCTTCAGTATTGTCTGAAAAACTTCGGCAAAATTACAAATAAAAAAGGCAATCTTTTGAAGATTGCCATTTGTAAAAACTATGTTGTTTATAGCTTTAAGCTATTTATACTTTTTTATAACCTTGTTGTTGGTGTGGTCTATTTCTTTTTTGAGTTTTCCTGACTCATAGTAATACCAAATTCCTGATTTTTTATCATTGGTATATTCACCTTCAGACGTTTTTTTTCCATCAGGATCATAGTTAATCGTTTTACCGTTTAATTCGCCATTTTTATACGCAGACTCTCGAAGTAGTATTTTATTTTCTGCATACCACTTAGAAATCCCTTCTAGCTTTCCATCCTTATAATTTGTTTCTTCAGCTACCAAACCATCTTTATAAAATACAGTTCTTGAGCCTTGAAGCTTACCTTCATCATTATAATTTTCTACAATCATTTTTGCTGAGGAATCTTTGTGATAAAAAACCCATTGACCAATGTAACGCTTACCATTCATTTTGCCTTCGCTAATGATTTTACCTTTTGAGGTTAAGAATTTTACATCAGAAAGGCTATCATTAAGATTAAAGACTTTAGTGGCACTGAGTACACTTTTTCCCTTAGAAAGGGTGTAATATTTAAAAGTATCGACCTCTTTACCATGCACAAACTGTCCTTCGTAACGCTTTTGATCGGTCTTATAATAGTTCTTAGTCCATATACCGTGACGTTTGCCGTTTTTATCAAATTGATTTACTGACTTTTGGGCATGCGCAAGTGTTAAAATAATTGTAAAAATGAATGTGAAATAAACTTTTTGTTTAATCATTACTTAAATTTGTTAAACAAACTATTGAAGTTTGTCGATGATGAACAATTTTTAAAAACTCAAAAAAATGAAAATTATTTCAAAAACTTTCAAATTACTTACAGTATTTCTAATGGTATTAGGTATTACTGCTTGCAGCGACGACGATGACAACAATGGACCTGGTGTACAGGCTACAACAGTTGTAGATGTAGCTTTGGCTAATAACTTAACTTCTTTAGCTGCAGCTTTAGAAGCAACCGACTTGGTAGCAACCTTACAAGGAAGCGGACCATTTACTGTTTTTGCACCAGACAATGATGCCTTTGATGCATTGTTAACAGCAACAGGATTAGACTTAAACAATTTATCTTCAACAGAAGAAGCCTTAGTGAGAAACATTCTGTTAAACCATGTTATTGTTGGCCAAAACCTGTCTTCTACAGATTTGGTTAATGCAGGATCTGGTTACACCAATGTAGCCGCAACAGGACCTAATGGCGAAAATTTAAGCTTGTATTTCAACACAGCTAATGGTGTTGAAATCAATGGACAGTCTACCGTTACCAGTGCAAATTTAACAGCAACAAATGGAACGGTACATATTGTAGATACAGTTATTGACCTACCAACTATTGCGACATTTGCTACATCAAATCCTTCGTTATCTATTTTAGTAGATGCATTGGTTTATGCAGACACTGGTATGCCAACTGTACCTTATATCAATACGGTTTCTGATAGTGCAGCAGGACCTTTTACAGTATTTGCTCCTTCTAACGATGCCTTTGTAGATTTATTAGCAGAATTAAATATTAGCGCTTTAACAGACCTAGATACAGCTACTGTTGATGCTGTATTGACTTACCACATTGTTACAGATAATGTACAGTCTAGTGGACTGCCAAATGGCACAGTAACCACAATAGGTGGCGACATAACTGCCGATAACACCAACTTTACACTAACCGACCCTAATGGACGCGTTAGTAACATCGTTACAACTTTAGTAGATATACAGGGAATTAATGGTGTTGTGCATGTTATTGATAAAGTTATTTTATCACCACAACCTTAAAATAAAAATCGAGGTAGATGACCTCTTTTTTATATTGATTGATTGATTTAGTTAGTAGCAAAAAACCCAGACAATTGTCTGGGTTTTTTAATTTATAAGCTAATTTGAAATTTTATTCAAACAAGATCTAAGCAATTTATTTCTTACGCTTTTGTCTTTGCTGAGCTTGTTTTTGTTGCTCTGCCTGCTCCATCATTTCAGCCATTTTTCTCTGAAACTTACTTTGTTTTTTTGGCTTACTTTTACTGACTTCAATCTTAGCTAAAACTTTATCCTCATCGATAATGTAGTTTTTAATAACTAACATAATACCAATACTAATTAAGTTAGAAATAAAGTAATACAAACTTAAACCTGAGGCATAGTTATTAAAGAAGATTAACATCAACAAAGGTGAAAAGTAAATCATATACTTCATCATTTTACTCATATCTGGCATACCTTCTTGTGGTGGACCTTGCATAGCAGTCTGTTGCCCTGTAGTCATCTTCATGTAGAAGAAAATAGCAATAGCAGCCAATATTGGGAATAATGCTACGTGATCTCCATAAAATGGTATGTTGAATGGTAAATCTGCTATAGAATCATAAGAACTTAAATCATCTGCCCAAAGGAAACTTTTTTGTCTTAAATCGAATGCTGTTGGGAAAAACATAAACAAGGCATAGAACACAGGAATTTGCATTAAACCTGGCAAACATCCACTTAAAGGGCTTGCTCCTGCCTTACTCTGCAATGCCATTGTTTCTTGTTGCGCTTTTAACTTATTGTCTTTGTATTTTTCTCTTATTGCTTCTAACTCTGGCTTTAAAATTTTCATTTTAGCCTGAGATAAGAACTGCTTGTATTGCACAAAAGACAACATTAACTTTACTAAAACTGTCATTACAATAATAGCAATACCATAAGGTAACATACTACTTAACCATCCGAACAACGGAATGAATAATGCTTTGTTTATCCAACCAAAAATTCCCCAACCAAAAGGTATACTTTCTTGTAAGTTTTTGTCATAGGCCTTTAAAACCTTAGCATCTGTTGGTCCGTAATAAAGCCCTAAATTCTTATTTACTTCACCTCCGTTATACGCTAAAGGTATTTTTGAGGTGTAAAGCTTTGTGTATAGAGAATCTACTTCTTCGTCTTCTACTAAATTTTCTGAAGCTAATTCTGCTTTTGAAAATGGCTTATCGTTAGCCACTAAAATAGAACTAAAAAAGTGCTGTCTGTAAGATAACCACTCTACATCTTCAACCGTTTCTAAATCATCACCCATTTGTGATAATTTCTCTACACGATCTTCATCGTGCATGTAGGTTAATCTTGTATAACGGTTTTCATAACTGATACTCTTAGCATGTCTAATTCCTTTTTGTTTCCAATCTAAAGTAATTGGTTGAGAAGTATTAAACACTCCGCTTAAACCTTGAGACTTGATTGAAAAATCAATCATGTAATCATCTGGCTTTAATTCATAACGGTATTCTAAAAACTCAGTTTCAGAAAACTTAAGTTTCATAGATACAACAGTATTCTCACCACTTTTGGTTACACTTGGTTGAAACGGATGATCTTTGGTATTGTGCGTACGACTATCTGTAGTACTAAATGTGATATTAAAATCGCTATTATCGTCTTTAACAAGGTAAACAGGTACTGAATCGTAGTCTACAAACTTTTTAAGTTTTACCTCTGCTAAATGACCACCTTTTCTTTTAAATTTTAAGCTAAAAACATCAGTCTCTACAGTTGTATACTCTGATCCTGCTAATGTTGAAGCATAAGATATTGCTCCTAATTTGTTTTGAAGTGCAGCACGCTGTGTAGAATCTAACACTTGTGTACTGCTATAGTCTTTTGAAGTTGTTACAACAGCTTCGTTTTGCTTGCTGTTCTTTTTCTCTGCCTCAACTTGCTCTTGCTCAGCTTTCTTTTGTGCTTCAATCTCTTCTGGTGTTGGTGCATTTTGATACATCATAAACACCAAGATTCCGAAAATAAGAATGAATCCTATTATTGATTTAACATCGAGTTTCTTTTCTTCCATAATTTAGTTCGTACGCTACGATTGAATGATTAATGCTTTGGCTATCCCAAAAAGCAATCCAAATTTCGTTTTACGCCAAAGTGGCATATTATTTTATGCGATAGTTGTTATTATTTTTAATTTGTCGCATATAATCTTTGAGGTTTAAAACTAATCTCTGCCCTTTAAAGCTAAAGATTATTTTAAACCAGTCGGTTTCTTCTTCTTGTATTTTAATGCTGCTTTTACAAATGCCACAAATAAAGGATGTGGATTAGCAACTGTACTCTTATACTCTGGGTGGTATTGTACACCTACAAACCAATTGTGCTCAGGTATTTCTACAATTTCTACAAGTCCGGTTTCTGGATTTAATCCTGTAGCTTTCATACCTGCTGCTTCAATTTGCTGCTTGTAGTCATCATTAAATTCAAAACGATGTCTATGACGTTCTTCTATGCTTGTACTACCGTAAACCTTATAAGCTGTACTTTCTTCTGCTATTTTACAATCCCAAGCACCTAAACGCATTGTACCACCTTTGTTAACTACATCCTTTTGAGATTCCATAAGGTTGATAACAGGATGTGGTGTGTTTTCATCCATTTCTAAAGAATTAGCATCTTTTAGGTTAAGAACATTTCTGGCGTATTCTATTACTGCCATTTGCATTCCTAAACAGATGCCTAAAAATGGTATGTTATTTTCTCTTACAAATCTAACTGCGTCAATCTTACCTTCAATACCACGCTCGCCAAATCCTGGTGCTACTAAAACTCCATCTAAATGACCTAGCTTGAAATTGATATTATCTTCATTCAAAAATTCTGAATGAATTGGCTCTACATTAACTTTTACTTCATTCTCTGCTCCTGCATGAATAAAGGCTTCTAATATAGACTTATATGAATCTTGAAGCTCTACATATTTTCCAATTAAACCAATAGTAACTTCACTTTTTGGATTTTTATGACGCTTTAAAAACTCATTCCAACGCTCTAGATTTGGCACATCACTTTTTAAGTCTAGTTTCTGTAACACTACCTTATCTAAACCTTCATCGAGCATTAAATTTGGTACATCGTAAATGGTTGATGCATCAATAGACTGGATAACAGCTTCTTTTTTAACATTACAAAAGCGTGCTAATTTTTCTTTTAAGCCTTCTTGTAATTCATGTTCTGTTCTACATACCAAAATATCGGCATGTACTCCACTCTCCATTAAGGTCTTAACACTATGCTGAGTTGGTTTTGTTTTTAATTCGCCAGCTGCAGATAAATAAGGTATTAATGTAAGATGAATCACTAATGCATTATGATCTCCTAACTCCCATTGTAACTGACGCACAGCTTCAATGTATGGTAAAGACTCTATATCTCCTACTGTTCCGCCTATTTCTGTAATTACTATATCATAGTCTCCAGAATTACCAAGAATCTGTATTCTATGTTTAATTTCGTCTGTAATATGAGGAATTACCTGCACCGTTTTTCCTAAGAATTCACCACGTCGTTCTTTATCTATAACACTTTGGTATATTCTACCTGTGGTAACGTTGTTGGCTTGCGATGTTGGTACATTAAGAAAACGCTCATAATGCCCTAAATCTAAATCGGTTTCTGCTCCGTCATCTGTGACATAGCATTCGCCGTGTTCATAAGGATTTAATGTGCCTGGATCTATATTAATATATGGATCTAATTTTTGAATGGTTGTTCTGTAACCTTGGGCTTGTAATAACTTAGCTAGAGATGCTGCTATAATTCCTTTTCCTAAAGAGGAAGAAACACCACCTGTTACAAAAATATACTTAGGATTTGTAGTCATGATACGCTTTTAAACGCAGGCAAATTTACAATAAAAATTCGCTTAAGTGCAATTATAAAGTTGCAATATTGAAATAAGTTTTTGAGCTTCATTACACACTTTAAAATGGCATAAATCTGTTAATACTTACATTTTCACGATTATATTTTTAAAACTTAAGTAATTATGAGACATTTGGGTAGTATTGTTAAAGTATGTAAGCACTTAACAGCCTCTAATTAACACCTGTAAAAATGCAACCGCACAAATTAATACTCAGTATTTTATTTGGATTTCTTTTAGTTGCTTCGGCTCAAGCTCTTATAGAAATCGTATTAACAGCATACATGCATTATGGTCTTAAAAATGATTTTAGAGAAATTCATTTTAAATACTATTTTCTTATGGTTGCTATTATTCTTGCTGTGCTTTTAGCGTTTTTAATCATTTCGGTTTTTGTGAAGAAAAAGAACCTAAACGATTTAAAATTACCAAACCATTCTAAACTTTGGTTTGTTGTTTTTGTTTTTGTTTTAGCTTTTGTTCCTGTGGTAAAACATGTATCTGATCAAAATTTTATGAACATGTACAATGATTACCAATTAACCAGGTACCTGAGCAATAGAAATGTAAATGAAATTTTTGAAAATGTAGATTTAAGTATCATGGTTTCTAAATGGACGCTAATTGTGACTTTGTTTTTGCTCTCTGCATATTATTACAAAAGAGTAAAAACATAATTATTTCTTATACTCTCGTTTTATAGTATAAATCAATTCTTCTAGTCCATTGATTTTAATATCGTGCATCTGAATCATCATTCTGCCTAATTTCCCTTCTGGAAATCCTTTTTGCTTAAACCATGTATAATAATATTCTGGTATATCAACTAGGTAAGCGTCTTTGTATTTGCCAAATGGCATCTTATAATGTGCTAACTCTATTAATGCTTCTTTACTCCCTTCCAACTTATTGCGACTTATATTTATCTAACTTGGCTAACTCTTCTTTTATATAGTTTTGCCAATAAGCTTGAGCTTCAACAACGATTGAATGATTGGTTTGCTCATCATACATTTTCTGTGTTTTATCTAAAGCGTCATTTATTGCTTCATGAATTTGACCCATTTGTACCTTTATATTTTGGTTTACAACCAAACGCTCTAATTGTTGTCTAAACTTTCTTACGTACAGCTCAGTTATATCAAAATGCAACTGCTCGTGAGCAAGAATATAATCGTCTGCTTTTTCGGAATGATACCAAGATTTTTTAGGATAAAAATGTGCTTCTACTGTGGTAGAATATCCTACAATACGTTTTCCTCTTGTTTTTACAGAATATCCAAAAGTAATACCTGAGGCTGTTAAAGCTACTGCGTCAGAATCTGGATTTGGTGTTCCTTTAAAATCTTCCCAAGACAATTTCTGGGTGTCTTGCCACTTAATAGTTTCATCATTGTTTGTATATCCTACAAACAAAAGTAAAATTGAAATTATAAGATGATGTGCTTGCATTTATTGCCAGTTAAACGTGATATCTTTTTCGATATCTGGGTGTAAACTGTAATGTACAGGGCAAGTATTTGCTGTATGTTCTAAAATCTTTTTGGTCTTACTATCTGCTTCAAACGGAAAGTTAAGTACAACTTCTATTTTAGAGATGCGTCTGGGATTGCTAGCCATGGTTTTTGTAACTTCTGCTGTTGTACCAGACATATCTACATCCATGTCTCTGGCTTTAATTCCCATAACGGTTAACATACAACTTGCCAAACCTGTAGCAACAGTATCTGTAGGAGAAAACGCTTCTCCTTTACCATTATTGTCTGTTGGTGCATCTGTTATAAATGTACTGCCAGATTTTACATGCTCGCTTTCTGTTCTGAGATTGCCCAGATAGGTTACTTTAGAAGTCATATTTTATTAGCTTCAACAATTCTTAGGTTATCATACTTTACTATATACACAGCTTCATTTATATAACCTCCGTATAAGGATTTGGTATATCTAAACTTGTTTTCTATGTACTTGGTTTCAAAAACCTCGTTAGACGCTTCGTACAAATTATCTTCAGAAGCTAAACGCAACAAAATATCTAAAGTAACATCAAAGCCTCGAGCAGCATACTTACTTGGATATACACCAAACTCTTCTTTGTATGCCTTTATAAAACTATTAGACATAGACTCGTCATAATCCTTACGCACTGATGGGTAATGAAACTTAAGATTAGACAAGTTATTATTATCTACATCTTTACCATCGAAAGCTCTGTTCTTATCTAGAGTTACTAATATAATTTCTGTAGTGTTTGTTACTTTAGAATTAAGTAAACTTATTGCACTAGAGGCAAACGCATCATTATCTGTTTCTAAAAACACTATAGTCTTTCCTGGTATAAAAACATTTTCTAACTGAACTGGATAAATAAAGTGAGCGTCCTTTCCTGTTTTTTTATCTTTTTGAGAATAAATCTGAGATGCAGATGGAAACTCTTTTTTTAGCATTTCACTTACTGTTCTGTGAGATTGATCTGCTATGACAACAACTCTAGACTTTAGACTATCAGTTTTTATAAAATCTATCATGGCTTTTTGCAATAGCTTATCCTCTGGAATACTTTGAAACACATTTGCATAAACCTCCTTCGGTTTATTTAATGCAGCTATAACAGGAACTCTATCTCCTCTTAAACTACTAGCAACTCTGTCAAAATTCTTTTCCTGTATAGGACCAATTACAGCATCGTAATCAGAAAAATCATTATCTGCGAGTATTTGGCTAATCGTTGAAGGCTGATATTCTGTATCAAACACTTTTAGGTTTGTAGAAATACCTAATTGCTTTGCAGAATCTAAGGCCATTTTTACACCAACATGAAAATCTAAAACCAAAGACAATAGCTTATTTGTTTTTATCTCCTCCTTAGCCTCTTCTACAGAGTCTACGTCTATTCTATGAAGACGATAAGGTAACATTAAGGCTATTTTTTTTACCTTAAAATTATTAATCTTAGATTCTAACTTCGTTGTTTCTACATCTAATAAACTTGAAACTGTATCGGAAGAAGCTGGTACTTTTAAAACCATTCCGGCTTTTAATCCATTTTCCTTAAGCTCTGGATTTAAAGCCTCTAACTGCTCTTGTGTAAGACCTGTTTTTATCTTTAATCGATAGAACCCTTCTTTTGGCAACACTTCATAATAATCGTAAGCAGCATCTATAGGTTTTTCATCCTTGTCTTCAATATTAGGCACATTAAGCTCATCACCAGGTTGAAGTATAGGTTTCATCTCTGGATTTAAAGCTTCTAGTTCTTCAACAGTAATTCCAAATTTATACGCTATTCGCCACTTACCTTCTTTTGGTAGAACTGTGTACTTTTTTACCGTGTTTTTAAGGCTAACTTTAGATACAAAAGTCTTAAACTTAGGAATTCTAATCTTATCACCTTTCTTAAGATTTTCAGAATACAAAAAACGGTTCGCTTTTTTAATTTCTTCTTCTGAAACACCGTATTTTTTAGATAAGCCATAAAGTGTTTCTTTTCGTTTTACTTTATGGGTTTTATATCCTATAAGCTCTTTTGTTTCTTCATTAAGCGGCTCATTTTTAATCTTTGAGTTTGGAATAATTAAAACCGTGTTAGCTTGAAATTTAGTCTTAGCATCTGGATTTAAAGCATAAATATCAAAAGGGGTTACCAAGTATTTTTTTGCAATACTTTCTATGGTTTCTCCTTCTTTAATCTTATGCTCAATATAATTCTGAGCTGAAAGATTAAGACTTAAAACGATTACTAAAACGGTTAATAATTTCTTCATTTATTTTTATTTAGTTTTTCCTGTTTTTTAGAAACAAAATCAACTATGACGTCACTATTTTATTCCCACTCTATAGTAGCTGGTGGCTTAGAACTGATATCGTACACAACTCTGTTAACACCTTTTACTTTATTTATAATTTCATTTGAGGTTTTTTGTAAAAACTCATATGGTAAATTCACCCAATCTGCAGTCATTCCGTCTGTACTTTCTACAGCGCGTAAAGCCACACATTTCTCGTATGTACGCTCATCTCCCATAACACCAACACTATTAACTGGTAATAGTATTGCACCTGCTTGCCATACTTTATCGTACAAATTCCAAGAACGTAGATTATTAATAAAAATAGCATCTACTTCTTGTAATATACGAACTTTCTCACGAGTTAGATCTCCAAGAATACGAATTGCTAATCCTGGCCCTGGAAATGGATGACGACCTAACAATTGCGAATCCATATTCATAGAAGCACCAACACGTCTCACTTCATCTTTAAATAATGCTTTTAGAGGCTCTACTACTTTTAATTTCATAAAGTCTGGCAAACCACCAACATTATGATGACTTTTTATTGTTGCACTTGGTCCTCCTGTTGCAGAAACACTTTCTATAACATCTGGATATATGGTTCCTTGCGCCAACCATTTTACATCTTGTATAAGGTGTGCTTCATCATCAAAAACTTCAATAAACACACGACCAATGGTTTTACGTTTTTCCTCTGGATCGCTCTTTCCTGCTAAAGCATCCAAAAAGCGTGCCGAAGCATCTACTCCTTTAACGTTTAATCCCATACCTTCGTATTGATGTAGTACATCTTCGAACTCATTTTTACGAAGCAAACCGTTGTTAACGAAGATGCAATATAGGTTTTCACCAATGGCTTTATGTAATAACATTGCTGCTACAGAAGAGTCTACTCCTCCTGATAAACCAAGAACAACTTTATCGTTACCAAGTTTTTCTTTTAGGTCTTCTACAGTTTCTTCTACAAAAGCATTTGGTGTCCAATCTTGATTAACCTTAGCTATTTTTACTAAGAAATTTTGAAGCAATTGGTGACCATCTGTTGAGTGATAAACTTCTGGATGAAACTGAATTGCATAGGTATCTTCTCCTTCAATTCTGTATGCTGCGTTTTCAACATCACCTGTGCTGGCAAGTAAAACACCTCCTTCTGGTAATTTTTTAATAGTATCACTATGGCTCATCCAAACCTGGCTACCTTCATGAATATTCTCAAAGAAATCTTCTTCTGGTTTTACATAAGCTAAATTAGCTCTACCATACTCTCTGGTATTAGACTCTGCTACTTCACCACCAGAAAAATGTGCCAAGTATTGTGCACCATAGCACACTGCTAACATTGGTTTTTTTCCTCTTATTTCTGAAAGGTCTGGATGTAGCACATCTTCACCTCTAACAGAATTAGGACTTCCTGATAGAATTACAGATTTGTAACTATCTAAATCGGTTGGGATTTTATTGAATGGATGAATTTCACAATAGATATTCAACTCTCTAACTCGGCGTGCAATAAGCTGTGTGTACTGCGATCCGAAATCTAAAATAAGGACTTTGTTGTGTTGCATGTGCAAAAATAACAAATGTGCTCACATTGAAGATTTGAGTTGTTAACTTTTTTAGATATTTTTTTAACAACTTTCGTTATAACGTTATTACTGCAAATTCTCCTTTTAAAGGTTGTAGATATTTCTTTAATTCCGAAATTAAAGTATCGCCGTATTCCAGATACAATTCTGAAAAATTTGTATTTCGTTCTTGCAGGCTTTGCCCAGGAAATAACTGTTCTTGCAGATCTGTACAACGTGCTATTTCATCTGCTAGTTTTTTCTTTTGTGCTTTAAGCAAACGTTTTTCAAGATGTTTTAATCCTTTTATTTGTTTAACCTCTTGTGCTTTTACAGCTCCTAAAAAGGATTTATCGGTTTGCTCTGCTAATTGTTGTAAATCAACAAATTGCTGTTCTAAATGCTTTATTTGCTCAGAAAAATCAATATCTATATTCGAGATTTTTCTAACCTTTTTATTGATAAAAGAACTTCTTTTTAAAAACAAATCAGCATCCGAAATATTAAGCTTTTCTAATTTCTCGGCTTGCTTTTTAGTTTTCACTAAAGCTGAATTACGAAGCAACAACATAGGAAATGTAACTTCTTGTGTTTCAAAATTAGATTTTAACTGTAACCAGTAAATCATTTCTCCTCCTCCACCTATATAGCATAGATTTGGAAGAATAACTTCTTGATATAAAGGTCGCATTATTACATTTGGCGAGAAACGTTCTGGATATTCATTAAGATGTGCTACCAGCTCTTCTTTACTCCACTGAAATTGTGAATCTAAAACTGAATACACACCATCTGACTCAACAATACGCTCACGCAAACCTTCGTGGATGTAAAACAAATTAATCTCTCTGGGATTTACCTGAATTTTTAATCCAAGATCCTCTAAGGTTTTATTAGTTTCTGTAACTGTTTTAAAAGAAGGTTGCTCTATCAGTTCTTTTTGCATTTGTGGTATAAACAAACGCTTAAGCTCTCTATCATCTGCATCTATAATTACCAATCCATAAGCTCCAAACAACTCATTGGCTAAGTATCGTGTAGCATCTGCTAAATTATTATGGTTAATGTAAGCGTTTTTAAACCAAACCTTTAGTTGTTCTGCAAATTTACCTGAACCAAATTCTGCCGCAACAACCTCATATACATCCACTAAGCCTTTTGTATTAAAATGGCCAACAGCTCCTGTTTGGTTAGAGTTCCACTGTACTTTTTTGCCTTTATGGTTAAAAAAATTAATCTCTTCAAAATCGTGATCTTCAGAAGCCATCCAATACACTGGCACAAAATTATAATCTGGATACTCAGATTTTAATTCCTCTGTTAAATTGATAGTTGAAATAATTTTATACAGAAAGTATAAAGGTCCTGTAAATAAATTTAACTGATGACCAGTGGTTATTGTAAAAGTCTTTTTAGACTTTAAGCTTTCTAAATTATTTAAAGTTAACTCTGAAGTTTCAATATTAGAATATTGATTTTTTAACACTTCAAAAAGTACCTGCCGACTAGATTCTGAAACATGTTTAGAGAGGCTCTTTTCTTCTATCTGAGCTTTAAAATTTTCTAAAGTTGGAAAACGATTATATAAGGGTTTTAGCTTAGGTGCTTGATCTAAATAGTCGCAAATAAAATCAGAAAAATATCCTGTTGCTCTAAACGGAATACAGTCAGTTGGCATACATATAATAATTAAGGCATAAAGATAAACTACTTCTGTTTTTTTAACTGCTAATTTTTAGTTAATTCAACTCCACTAACTATCTTTACTAGCTATCAAACAAAAAACATCATATTTAATGCGAAAATTCCTTTTAGCAATGTTGGTCGTAATGAGTAGTTTAAACTTAATAACGGCACAAAAAATTCAATCTCCAAGTACGTTTTTAGGCTACGATATTGGCACGCAATTTAGCAGACATCATCAAGTTGTAGACTATTTTCAATCTGTTGCCAAAGCCGCACCAAGCAACGTAAAATTAGATCAATATGGCACCACAAACGAGCGTAGAGATCTTGTATTGGCTTACATTTCTTCTGAAGAAAATATAAAAAATCTTGAAACCATACGCGAAAACAATCTAAAGAACACAGGACTTTTAGAAGGCGAAGCAACTAATACTGATGTTGCCATTGTTTGGTTAAGCTATAATGTACATGGTAACGAAGCGTCGAGCTCTGAAGCTGCTATGCTAACATTATATAAACTGCTCACAGAACGAAAAGATTTATTAGAAAACACTGTAGTTATTTTAGATCCAGATATTAATCCAGATGGTAGAGACAGGTATGTTAATTGGTATAACGAAACTGCCAGCACACCATACGATATAGATCAGCAAGCCAGCGAACACAAAGAACCTTGGCCAGGCGGACGACCAAACCATTATTTATTTGACCTTAACAGAGATTGGGCTTGGGCAACACAAGTTGAAACACAACAACGCTTAAAGGTTTACAACAAATGGATGCCTCATATTCATGTCGATTTTCATGAGCAAGGCCCTAATGAACCTTATTATTTTGCACCAGCAGCAGAGCCTTTTCATGAGATTATTAGCGATTGGCAACGCGATTTTCAGACGCAAATTGGTCAAAATCATGCTAAATATTTTGATGCAGAAGGTTGGTTATTCTTCACCAGAGAACGTTTTGATTTGTTCTACCCAAGTTACGGAGATACCTATCCAACATATATGGGAGCTATTGGCATGACCTACGAACAAGGCGGTCATGGCATGTCTGGTTTAGGAATTTTAAATGACGAAGGTCATAAGCTTACTCTAGTAGAGCGTTTAACGCATCATACTGTTACAGGACTATCAACGGTTGAAATTGCTTCAAAAAATGCAAAACAAATAAATACCGAGTTCGCTAAATTTTTTGATAATAGCGATTTAAAATATAAAAGCTATGTGCTTAATGGTAACGTGGACAAATTAAATAGTCTGAAAAACTTATTAAATAAGCACGAGATTAAATTTGAAAACGCTAACAGCGGAAAAGTTTCTGGATATAATTATACAACAGGCAAACAAGGTAATATGTCTGTTGATAATAATTCTCTCGTAATCCACACCAATCAACCAAAAGGAAAAATGGTTAAGGTGTTGTTTGAGCCTAACGCCAAACTAAATGACTCATTAACTTATGATATTACAGCTTGGTCTGTACCATATGCATTCGGTTTAGATGCCATTGCCAGCACATCTAAAATCAGTAGTTCTAAAACTTACGAAGGTAAAATGCCAACTGTGCTTTCTAAAGCTTATGGCTACGTAAGCAAATGGAATTCGTTAAAAGACGCTCAATTTTTAGCAGATTTACTGAAGCATAATTTTAAAGTTAGATTTACTGAAAAACCATTCTCTTCTAATGGTGAAAGTTTTGATCGAGGTTCTTTAATTATAACTAAGGGAGACAACAAGCACATTAATGATTTTCTTGAAACACTAAATCAAATTAAACAAAAACATAAGCAAGAACTATATCAAATCAATTCAGGATTTTCTGAAACCACACCAGATATTGGTTCGCCAGACATTAAACTTGTAAACAAACAAAAAGTCGCTGTACTATCTGGAAAAGGTACATCATCTTTAAGTTATGGCGAAATTTGGCATTTCTTTGAACAGCAATTACACTACCCTTTAACATCTATAAACATAGACGATTTAGGCAGAACCAACCTCAACAAATACAATGTTCTTATTATTCCAAACGGTTATTATGGCAGTGTACTTAATGAGAATAATATGAAGAAAATTAATGATTGGGTACAAGCTGGCGGAAAAGTTATTGCCATTGATGGTGCACTTAGAAGTTTTGCTGGTAAAGATGGTTTTAGCTTAAAATATAAGCCTTCTGATAATCTCGTTAGTGACGACAATCTAACTCCTTACGCTGAGCGCGAACGCGAGTACACCAACAGCCTTATTACAGGAGCAATTTTTAAAACCAAAGTAGACAACACACACCCAATGGCTTTTGGGTATACCAAAGAATATTTTACACTAAAATTAGGAAGCTCTGCTTACAGTCTTTTAGATAGTGGTTATAATGTGGCACACCTTAACAATACTAAAGTTTATTCTGGTTTTGCTGGTAAAGATGCATTAGCTAATTTAGAAAACACACTAGTCTTTGGAGAAGAACCTAAAGGTAACGGTAGCTTTATCTATTTTGTAGACAACACTCTATTTAGAAGTTTCTGGGAAAACGGAAAATTATTCTTAGTGAACTCCGTTTTCTTTGTGAATAATAATGCTTACGAACTTTAAAACAAATCAATCAAAATACATTATGAAACCAATTAAATCCTTACTTCTAAGTTTATTCGTTTTAGTAGCTTTTTATGGCTGCAAACAAAACGAAACCAAAGAAACCACACCAGAGTTTAAAGTCGATTTTGAAAAATTCACTTTAGATAATGGTTTACAAGTTATACTGCATGTAGATCGATCAGATCCTGTTGCTGCTGTTGCTTTAACAGCGCATGTTGGTTCTGCCAGAGAAAAAGAAAACAGAACTGGTTTTGCGCATTTATTTGAGCACCTTTTATTTTTAGAATCCGAAAATTTAGGCAAAGGTGGCTTAGACCAAATGAGTGCCAGAATAGGTGGTTCTGGTGCTAATGGCTCTACCAATAGAGATCGCACCAATTATTTTCAAACGGTACCAAAAGATGCTTTAGAAAAAATGATTTGGGCAGAAGCCGATAAACTCGGTTTCTTCATCAACACTGTTACCGATCCTGTTTTAGCCAAAGAAAAGCAAGTGGTTAAAAACGAAAAGCGCCAAAGTGTAGACAACAGGCCATATGGTCATACTTTTTCTGTAATTAACAGCAACCTTTATCCTGAAGGTCATCCTTACAGTTGGGAAGTTATTGGTTCTTTAGAAGACTTACAAAATGCTACTTTGGCAGATGTTAAAGAGTTTTACAGACGTTGGTACACACCAAACAATACAACTTTAACTATCGCTGGTGATATTGATGTAGAACAGACCAAAGCATGGGTTAAAAAATATTTTGATGAAATTCCACGAGGCGAAGACATTCCTAAAATGGAAAAGCAACCTATAAACCTCAAAAACTCTAAACGCTTATATTATGAAGATAATTTTGCGCGCCTTCCTAGCCTAACCTTAACTTGGCCTGGAGTACCTGAGTACGATAAAGATTCGTATGCATTAAGTGTTTTAACAGACTACCTTTCTAATGGAAAAAAAGCTCCATTAAACAAAGTACTTATTGACGACCAAAAGCTTACAGACGATGTATCCTTTTACCAATACAATTCTGAAATTGCTGGTCAGATAATGCTGAATGTGACAGCCTTCGATCAAGTAGATCTTAATTCTGTTGCCAAAGCTATGCAAGAAGGTTTTAAAGATTTTGAATTAAATGGTATCTCAGACGCAGACTTAAATCGTATTAAAGCTGGTCAAGAAACCGAATTCTACCAAGGTCTATCAAGTGTTCTTGGCAAAGGATTTCAGTTAGCACAATATGAAATTTTTGCTGGTGATCCAGGCTTTATTAACCAAGATGTTAAAAACATTCTTGCCGTAACTAAAGAGGATGTTATGCGAGTTTACAACACCTACATTAAAGACAAAAACTACATCGCTACCAGTTTTGTTCCAAAAGGACAAAAAAACCTGATATTAGACAATTCGCAATTAGCAAATGTTGTTGAAGAAAAAATTATCGAAGGCGCAGAAGAAACCTTTGATGCTAGTATCGCTGCTACTTACGAAAAAACACCAAGTAGTTTCGACAGAAGTGTTGAGCCTCCTTATGGCGAAAGTCCTGAGTTAAATATTCCAACCGTTTGGAAGAAAGAACTAACGTCTGGAATTAAAGTTTTTGGTATTGAAAACAATGAAGTGCCTCTGGTAGAATTTGAAATTCAGATTGAAGGTGGATTAATGCTTGAAGACATTAACAAAACAGGAGTTTCTAACCTTATGGCCAGCCTTATAACTAAAGGTACTAAGAACAAAACACCTGAAGCGTTAGAAAATGCTATTGAAAGTCTTGGAGCCAATATATATGCTTATGCCACATCAGAAAATATTGTAATTGCAGGATATACCTTGTCTAAACACTTTGATGCAACGATGGACTTAGTAACCGAAATTTTACTAGAACCACGTTGGGACGAGACCGAATTTGAGTTATTAAAACAAAGTACCATTAGCAATATTCAAAGACAACAAGCTATTCCAAATAGTATTGCGTACAGTCAATTTGCAAAATTACTATATGGTGAGGATAATATTTTAGCTTATAATAGCAGCGGAACAGAGAGCTCTGTAAAAAGCATCTCTATTTCAGATTTAGAAAATTATTACAACACCAACCTTACGCCAAAGCTTACCAAGATTCATGTTGTAGGAGCTATTTCAGAAGCTAATGTTGTTAAGGCTTTAAGCAAAATTGACAGCACTTGGGAGCCAAAAGATGTTGCAATTCCTGAATTAGCAATGCCTTTATATCCTGAAAAATCAACTGTGTATTTTTATGATGTACCAGGTGCAAAACAATCTGTTATTAGATTTGGATATCCTGCCTTAAAAGCTACACACAAAGATTATTATCCTGCATCAGTAATGAATTACCGTTTAGGAGGAGGTAGTTTTGCCTCTCAGCTAACGCAAGAATTAAGAGAAAGCAAAGGCTACACTTATGGCATCCGTTCTCGTTTTGATGGCTCTGCAAATAAGGGCGAATTTGTAATAAGTAGTGGTGTGCGCAGTAATGTAACTTATGAGTCTGCTGCTTTGGTTAAAGAAATTCTTGAAAATTATGGAGTTAATTACAACGAAGAAGATCTGGAAGTCACTAAAGGTTTCACTATAAAAAGTACTGCAAGAGCATTTGAAACTTTAGGTGCTAAGCTCAACATGCTTACCAATATTAGTAATTATGGTTATAACGACAACTACGCAAAACAACAGGAAGAGCTGGTAAAATCGTTAACAATTGAAGATGTTAAGCTATTGGTTGAAAAATACATTAAGCCTAACCAAATGATCTACCTCATCGTTGGTGATGCAGAAACACAATTAGATAAGTTGGAAGCTCTAGGTTTTGGGAAGCCTGTGTTGTTAAATTAAGACATTAGAATAATGAAAACAGGTTTAATTCTCGTTGTTTTTTTGTTTCAATCACTTAGTGCCTTTGCTTGTTTATTTGCCAAACAGCATAAGTTATTTCCTGTCGGAATCAATAATGACAATATTGTTTTTATTGAAACGCATATATACCGAGCAGAAGATATCAGTAAAAAAGATAAAGAGAGAAACACCTTAAAAATAAAGTGGGAGATTAAAACTTATATTTCAATTTATAATAAGTCACAGGATCTCATATCTAAAACTGAAATTGACGATTCAGAAATTAAGGGAGACTCATATATACAACTCTTAAAAACGTCATATGCTAAAGGTTTATTTCAAATTGAGTCATTATATCCGAACTTAGACCATTTTACAGCAGAATATCTTTCATTTTGCGATTATCAAAAAAAATGTGAACGATTAGAAATACAGCACGACTCATTAAACAAAAAAGATACTTTTAAGTACAAGAAACAGGATTTTAATGTAAAATTACCTTCTAATAAGAATGATGAGGAAAGTGATACATTTACAGGAGACCTTTCTGCTTATTTTTTGAATTCCATACGAGTTTATAAAACAAAAGATTTAGAGCTCGTTATTGGACATTTGGCTACAGGTCATGAAGTTTCCATGGGTTGGATTACCGATAACCCTAAAAATAAGTCTAATGAGTCAGGTGATCCAATACATGAGGCCAAACCTTATGATCCAGATTTTGAATTCAAAGAATTACATGTACCTGTTTATCAAGAACCCATAATGCATCATGGTTATGGATTCGATCTATTTATTGTTAAAGATTAATTTTTAATTAAAATATTATGAAACTCGGAGCATTTTCAGTTAGTCTTGCTGTAAAGGACATTAAAGCTTCAAAAGCATTTTACGAAACCCTAGGATTTAAGGTTTTTGCTGGTGATTTAGATAAAAATTACCTCATCATGAAAAATGAATCTACCTTAATTGGTTTGTTTCAAGGTATGTTTGAAAACAATATACTCACCTTTAATCCTGGTTGGGACCAAGATGCTAACACTTTAGAAACATATAGTGATGTTAGAGACATTCAAAAACATCTAAAATCTAACAATATTGCTTTAACTTCTGAAGCTGATGAATCTACAACAGGACCTGCGAGTTTAGTGGTTTTAGATCCTGATGGTAATGCTATTTTGATAGATCAGCATATTTAACATTGTATGTTCAATATAGTTTCAGACATCAGTTTGAGTGATTTTTCAATTAGGTAAAAAAATTGTATCGAGAACAACTTAACTAAATGCTTCTCGATACAATTCTTTAACTATGTTTAGGTATCTTCAATTAAAATATATTTTGATCTCGATAATCTCGGAATCCCTCGAAGTGACGAATTCAATAAAAATTAAAAAATGAACTGGGACGACGCATTAAAAATTTACGATGATATTGTAGAAGCCTGCAATGGTTTTGAGCGCAAAGGCAAAAAGATGATTTACACTTCATCTAATGGTTATATGTTTACTTTATTGAATAAAGCTGGCGAAATTGGCATTCGGTTGCCAAAAGAAGAAGCGGCAAAGTTTATGGAAACCTTTAATACTGGTCACTATTATTCTTATGGAGCAAAAATGAAAGATTATGTTTTAGTACCAGAGTCGCTTTGGGAAAACACACCTTTGATGGTAGAATACTTTGAGCAGAGTTTTGCTTTTGTGAATAGTTTACCTAGCAAATAACCATTTTATACTACTCTTCTTTTTTAATTAAAAAGTATTTTTTGTTTCAAAAAAACGTACAATCTGCTTTTCTTTTATGAGTGAATCAGTGTATGCAATAATTGCCTCTGAAGTTAGCTGAGGACTCTCTATTTGCAATGACCTAAGCGTGCCATCATTTTTTGGTGCAATAAGTATTGTTTTTCCAAAATTGAGATTGAATAATCTTGTATTTATAATAGCATAAGATTCACCTTCTGCTGTATCAAAAGCAAAGTAATCTATAGTATTGCTTTTTGTCTTAACAAAGCCTTGCCCAACATAGTCTGGATGATTGCGAGATATGGCTATACTTTTATTTAAATTATAATTTTCGGTATCTAATGTATCTGTAAGTACTAAAAGATGAAAAAATACCTTATCAGCCTTATCATCTAACCTTTCTTGGTTTATTTCGTTTTTTGCGACAAAGAAACTATTCATCACAATAGTTTTCTCTCCTACTTTAAAATCCTCATTTTTATTACCTAAACCTTTAAAACTTCCTTCTCCTAAAAGTTCATATTTAGGCACAGGAAAAACACCAATCTCAAAAGGGCCAAGTTCTCCAATACCAATGAGTTGTTTATCGCTATTAAACATCTCATTATCCCAAGTTGTTGAATCGTTTCTGTTGCTTAAATACTGTTCTCTGTTTTGTTGGTTCCAAGTTGTATTAACTTCATTGCTTTCTGCCTTAGAAGTTTTATTCATATTGCTACAGCTAATTATGATTACGTATAAAATTGGTAATACTTTTTTCATATAGAAGTGATTTTATCTATTTCTCGTTTTAAACTCTATTAAATATGGCTTTAAAGGCCTATTGTCTGGTGTCCTAAAGTTATTAGTTATAAATATTTGATAGGTTTTGTTGGGTTCTAACTCAACAGGAATTGTCCAAGACCTATTGTCTTTTTCCCATTTTCTACCATTTAAAGTTCCTTTGGGAAATGCATCGCGTCCTAATTCTCCCAAATCTACACTCGTACGATAACCATCTAAAGCCTCAGAAAATCTTATGGTAATGGCTTTTATTTTAGGATTAACATTTTGACTCTTATTCTCAAATTGTTCAATACCTATTACTGTTGGTCGTTTACTTTCAAAATTTTGTTCTAGCTCTTCTAAGGGCATTGAGAAATAATCAGATTTTTTGATAAACTCCTCTATTTCTGATTCGTTTTCGTAATCCAATTCAATCATAGTTTTGATAGCTGCTTGTTTATCATCAGCTTGCTTATAATAATTTTCACAAATTTGATAGCCAACATAGTAGCCTAAATCTCGCATACCAAACTCGTTTGTATCATTACTATTTAACCATTTGCCAAAATTTGCGACGTAAAACATTTCGGCTTCAAAGACTTCTCTAATTCGTTTAGCATTCTTTTTTCCGAATTCTATTTGTGGATTAGGTGATGGTTGATTGAGAGCTTTTACTGTTACAAACTCTGCGACACCTTCATAAATAGCTGAAGACAATAAGTTATACACGCTCTGCCTTTGTTGTGTATGTACAAACTCGTGAACATTTAAAAACACTAAATTTTTAAAAGGATTTGTAGAAAAATAGGTTTTTAAATGTGCTAGGCTTTCAGGAAATTCACTTGTTATGGTATTAGTATCTGCCATAGCTAATTCAGAGCCAATAAGCACCAAACTATCTATTATTGTACCTGGTGTACGAAATGCCCCAATACAAAAATAGATTTTTGCAGGTTGCAATTGAGGATAGATGGTTTTCAGTTTTTCGATACCATCTTGTAATTGTGTCCCAATATTAGTTGCCTCTACTGTATTTTTTCTAATTGAATTCCAAAATTTGGGATAGCTATTTATGGCATCAATGTAATCTTTTGCTGTATAATTCCTTACTTGCCTTATACCTTCTAAGCCAACAGTTCCTTTTTTAAAGTATAAACTATCTAAGTACTTATACTGCAACACAGAATCTTGGGTTTTGATGATTTGGTCGTAAGCATTCCAGAAGTTAGTAATGTCTGTTGTGATGACATTGTTTAGTTGTTGCTTTTCATCTGAAATATTTTTGCAAGCTGATAACAGCATTAAACTTACTGCTAGAACAATAATTAATTGTCTCATTAAATTGTCTTTAAATCATTAAACTTTATTCAAAATAGTTATTAGGCCTTATTTTGGGATCGTTAATTTGTAGTGTAGATCTTATCCATTTCCTTAGAAATTTCCATAGCTTCCTCTATAACTTCTTTCGGGTAATCATTTATCTCTAGAATTTTAATAGCATTTCTATTTTTTAGTTTACCTTCTTTTAACTTGTAATCAAATCCAACCGTATTTTCATTAACAGTTTCGCTAAAATGATATAATTCATATTGATTTAAAAGCATATCTGTCAACTCAATATCGTGCGTTGACACCAATACCTTATTACCGTTTCTTGCTAAAGCTGATAGTACAGACTTACCTGCTGCAATACGCTCTACAGTATTCGTTCCTTTAAAAATTTCGTCTAATAAAAATAAATTGTTTCCATCTTGACTTATGCTCAATAACTCTTTAATCGTCAAAACTTCCTCAAAATAATAGCTCTTGTCATTAAGCAAATCATCACTAATTCTAATTGCCGAAAATATTTTAAGCAATGGAAATGTCATTGCTTTTGCAAAACAGGTATTAATCGTTAATCCTGTAATAATATTAAGTCCTAATGCTCTTATAAACGTTGTTTTGCCAGACATATTAGAGCCTGTTAACAATACAGATTTTTCAGACAGATGAACATCATTAGTTACACAATTAAAAACCAAAGGATGACTCATTTCTTTTGCTATTATTTGGTTTTCTGCATTGATGTTAGGTAAACAATAAGTATTTAATCCTTCTCTTAACGAAGCTATAGAAATCAACATATCTATATGACCTACAAATTGAAAGACATCATGTATGTGATTTCTTTTAGTGTTTAATCTTTTGAGAACACCAAATAACAAAAGTGGTTCTAATAAAAACATTGTTTTAACAATCTCAAACACAAACCATAGAATGATTTCCAATTCACCTTGAAGTTTGGCTTCTAACTGAAAAAAGCGCATCCTACTTTTAACCTCATTGATAATTGCCATAGACTTTGGCAAATCTGTACTTAGCTTTTTAAACTGGTCATTAACATACAAATGAGAGGCTACACTATTGAGTTTTAAAAGTTCTGGAATAGAACCCACATACTCAACAATATTCTTTTTATTCCAATAATGAAGTATAAAATTAACGCAAAACACAGCCAATAACACCATGAAAAACATGGGATTAAAAAAGGCTAACACCAACGATATCAAACTTGTAAATGACAATAATTTTATAACGAAAAACCATTTTGGAGGATGTAAATGTTCTTCTTGAAAAAGTGTACTTACATAATAAGCTTCTTTCCGATTTAATTTATCAAGCCTTTTTTGAACTGATAATCTAAAATCAGAATCCTCAGTAATTTTTTTAATCAGCGTTTCGTTTAAACTAGCTTTATTTTCATTTACTACTATTGTACGAAGTTGATTATAAAGATATTGCTGACCTACTTTGGAATGCGTGCGATCTAGTAAAATGAACAAGTCCTCAAAGTCTAAATCATTACAGGTTTTATCTGATAAAACCTGAAAATCTTCTGAATGGTCCTTATTCCTGAAATATTTTTGAATGTAATCAAAGTCAAAAGCATCATCCTTTAGCTTTCCGAATGATGCTTTCAATTTATTAGTTGTTTCTTTTTTACTATTAAATTTTAGTTTTGAAAACGAAAATTTAATTTGATACAAAATGTCTTTTACCATAAAATATATGTGCAATCTATCTATTAAATGTTACAAGACACTTTCTAAATTTAGAATTGAATTTCAGCATTTTACTAATTTAAGATAGATTTTTATTCTAAATCCTTTATTTTTAAGTAATAACAAAAATCAAAAAAGCTAGAATTGAATAAAATACTATTAGAAACAATTCTAGCTTATGTTTTAATATAAATTTCAATTATTTGATAATAAATTTTTTAACCACTGTCCCTCTATCAAAATTGATTCTTAGGATATAAATACCACTAGCAAAACCGATTGTAGGTATAGTACTTTCTTTACCTCTCTCTATTTCCATTCCTGAAATTGAATACATCGTATAATCTTGAAGTTGTAAACTATAATCTGAAATGATTTCTAGAGCATCAGTTGAAGTAATAACTTTTACTGTATTTGACAATTCAAATTCATCTATACTCAAAGCGTCTTCAGTAACCGGATTAAATCCTGTCCATAAAGCTCCAGGATCAGTAACATAAGCTCCCATTGTGCCTGCTGGAATGTGTAAGTGAATAGTACTGCGAGTCTGATTAAAAGTATCTGAGTTGACTGAACCACTTGTAGTGATTGTTGGTGGTACTGTACCTTGGCAATAAACATCTGTAATCGCATTTGTACCACCCATTCCGCCAAAAGCAATGACTCCTATATCGGTAACACTCGCAGGTATAGTTATGTCATTTAGAGGACAAAAACGAAAAGAATAGTCTCCAATAGTAGTAAGATTATTCCCTAACACAAGATTCGTCAAGTTTTGACTATTAGAAAAGGCACCATCGTCAATGTTAATAACACTATCGGGAATTGTAAGCGTTGTTATATTATTGATAGAGAATGCACTTACTCCGATGTAGGTAATTGTATTTGGTAAAGTTACACTCGTTAAATTATTAGGATCATTTATATTATTGGAAGCAAAAGCATTATTTCCTATTTCAGTAACAGTATATGTTATCATCCCATTAGGTATTGTAGCAGGAATATTTACATCAGTACCTCCAGAAAGATTATAGTCTACTGCCTTAACAGTACTATTCGCCACCGAAATTACCTGATAAGTAATATAGTCATAAACATAAGTATCACCTACATTTAAATTTTCAGTAACCGTATTAAAACCTGTCCAGAGAGCACCAGCATCCGTAACATAAGCTCCTGTTGTGCCTGCTGGGATTATTAGATCTATATCTCCACGGTCTTGAGTTTGGGTATCATAAAAAGTGTCATTTTGATTGTTTGCAGTTGTAATGGTAGGTGGTACGGTTGCTAACACTGTAACAGAGGTTAAACCATTATTACCTCTAAATGCACCACTACCAAGACTGGTAACACTACTAGGTATTGTAAGCCCTGTTAATTGGTTATTTCCAAAGGCATAATCACCAATAGTTTGTAAGTTACTAGGTAAAACTACTGAGGTTAAATTAGTATTGTTAAAGGCTCCTTGCTCAATACTTGTTACTGTATTTGGTATACTTACATTAGTTATAGGCGAACTACTAAGGGCGTTACTGCCAAGACTGGTAACGTTGTATGTTGTACCACCATTTGTAACAGTATCTGGAATATCAACATTAATATTATTTATTGTACTACCTGTTGTTAATGAAACGGTTGTAGCAGAGGTAACAGTAAATTGCAAATTATTACCATAGCTATCTGTAGCAGTAAACGTTTGCGAATAACACATCGCAACCATAAATAAAGTGATTAAAAAAAGTACTTGTTTTTTCATAATAAAATTGGTTTAAGGTTATGGTAAATTTGATTTGTTTTTAATAATTCATTGAAATTAAGTTTCCATTTAAGCTATATCGAAATCTAAAGGTTGTCCCTCCGTTTTCTGGTTGAAGATTAACAAAGTATTCTGCTTTAGAGACATCTCCATTGTCTGGAAAAAAAACACTTGCTGTACTTAAAGTTGGATTTTCAAGCTTCTTTTCCATCTTTAGTTTTTCTACGGATTTCTCAACCAAACCACCTAGTGTAGATAAGTTTAGGATTTCTCCTAGTTGAAACATATAATCTGAGGCTTTAGTTCCAGTAGGAACTTCAATAGTGATATCTGAATTTTGTTGCCAAGTGTCTTGAGTAAGATTCCATTGTCCCATTTTTAAAGATTCTGGGGCTTCAGTAACGGTAACACCTACTATATTTCCTATAGATTGATTATATGTTATGGAAAGGTCTGTATAGTAAGCATTCTTACCAAACTTGCTAACGAGCTCGTTTTCTATCTCTGTAAAGCCAACTTTTGTAGCTGGTTGATTACTTGTTGAGCCTCCACAAGAAGTCATAAGTTTCATTATAACAATAAGGACAAAAAATAAGCCTAGACTGTTGATTTTTGGGGTCTTGTTTTTCATTCTATTTAGATTTAATAGAATAAATGTATGCTTCAATAGTGAAGAAAGAAATACCGAAATTATTTCTAATATCTATGAATCAATAAGCGTGATGTTTTAGAGAATATTCGTAAAAATGAGAATTTTACCTAACAAAAAGTTCTCGATACATCCCGACGTTTATGTCGGGACACCTGTCTGTCGACAGACAGCCTCGAAGTGACATTATCACTAAATAAATGTCTATGATTTAATTTGAATTTCTATTTAAAAAAGCAGTTACAAACTGTTCTTTTTTTCGGGAAGACACTGGGATTTTTTTTCCATTCTTCAAATGAATAACTCCAGATTTGTCATATTTATCAATGAATTTTAGGTTGACCATAAATGATTGATGTGGTCTTGTAAAATTGGCATTGGTAAGTCGTTCTTCAAACTCTTTCAACGTTTTTGAGACCAAATGTTTTTTACCATCATTACAGTAAAATGTGGTATAGCCTTTATCAGATTCACAGTACATCAACTCATTTAAATCTACAACCTGAAAACTATCTTGAAGCGAAAGTATCAGCTTATCACCTTGATTTTGCCACACGTTTTTAGCTACACTTATCTTTTGCTTTTGTTCAGTGACTGTAAGTTGCTTTACCTTATCTAATGCAATTTTTAACTCTTCAACATCAACAGGTTTTAATAGGTAATCCACAGCTCCCATTTTCAGTGCTTTTAAAGCAAATTCTTCGTAAGCCGTTATAAAAATCACTTTGAATTCAAGGTGTTTTGTTTGTTCTAAAAACTCAAAGGCATCACCATCAGTTAGGTTAATATCCAAGAAAATAAGTTCTGGCTTACAAGCATTGGCAACAATAACAGCTTCTTTTACAGACTCACACTCGCCTACTACACGCACATCTGTTTCTATTAACTCTAACAGGTTAAGCAACCCTTTTCTTATATAAGCTTTATCTTCTACTATAATTGATTGCATTAGGCTATGTCTTTTTTATAAGGAATTACCAAAGTTACAATGGTACCTTGTTCGTTATAGTGTTTTCTATCTTCAATTTTCACGGAACCGTTGATATTAAAATCTTTAGATAGCATTTTTAACCGTTCTGAAGTTATGGTTGTTGCCAAAGACTTTTTATCTTTCCTTTTATGACTATTCTGTGCTTCTATACCAATTCCGTTGTCTTCTATGGTACAAATTAATTCTTCCTTTATATATTTTAATTGAATATCAATTTTTCTATTTTCTTTTCTGTCTTCAAAGGCATGTTCAATAGCATTTTCAATAAACGGCTGAATGAGCATTGGTGGTATTTTAAACAATTCTTCATCAATAGTTTTATCTACCAAAATTGTATAGTTATAAGATTGATTATCCTCAAGATTTTGTAGTTCTAAGTAATTATTTACTGCTTCTAACTCTTGTTTTAGAGGCACTAATTTATCTCTTGAATTCTCTAATGTAATTCGCAATAATTTTGAAAATTTAGACAAATAAAACACCGATTTTTTGTTTTCCTTATTCAGTATCATTCCTTGCAAAACAGATAGTGAATTAAAAATGAAATGAGGTGTCATCTGAGAACGTAACAGTTTCTGTTCTATAGCAATATTTTGGGTTTTTGCTTTTTGATGTCTCAATTTTAATGAGAAAATGATTCCGCCTAATATAATAGCACTAACTAAAAACGCTATAACACCCAAAAACAGATTACGTTTAGATTTTGCTAAATCTTGAGAGGTGGTCAATACTGTTTTTGTCAACTTTAATTCTCTAATGTTAGCTGAATCTAGAGCTTGTTTGTATTTATATTCGTATTCTAATTCGGATAACTTCTTAATATTATCTTTACTAAATAGGCTATCACTTAACGTCTTGAACTTTTTGTGTTCCTGCAATGCTTTTTTGTAATTACCTAAATTTTCATAAATAGTAGAAAGTAATTCTGAAACCTTGTTTTTACCTTCAAGAAGATTCAATTCATCAGCAATTTTTTTTCCTTTCAATGTATAAGATAGCGCTTTTTGAAACTCATCTTCATCGTAATAAGATTCTGCAATTCCTAAGTAATTAACAGCCAATGAATATCGGTTGTTGTTTTCTAAGCTTATTTCAATTGATTTTTCAAAACTCTCCCTAGCTTTTTTGGGTTCTTTGAGCAGCAAATTAATTTCGCCAATACTGTACAAACAATTGGTAATTTGTCCAAGGTCATTAATCTCTCTACTTAACTCCAGAGATTCGTTAATGTATTCTAATGCTTTGTTATAAGCTTTTTTCTCTTTATAGATATGACCTATGTTGCCTTTATTAACAGCAATAAGATCTTTGTATTCTATTAGTTCTGCAAAATGAATAGATTTTTTATGATACTCTAATGACTTATCAAGTTTATCAATGCTTCTATAATTATTTCCAAGGCTATTTAGTGCGTTAGACATACCCAAAGTATCACCCAACTTTTCTTTATAAATATAAGCTTGATGGTAATACTCTAATGCTTGATGATAGTTACCTTGGTCACTATAAATATGCCCTAAACCATTGAGTGCGTATGGTGTACCATATTCGTGATTTATTTCTTTGCTTAGTTTTAATGTTTTTTTATAGTATGAAATGGCTTTAGGGTATGCACCAGTTTTTGCATAAATATTACCAATATTGAGATAACCTGCAACCAATTGTTCTTTATCACCTAATTCTTGATAAAGCTTTAGTGCCATTTCTAAGTAGTTTAACGCTTCGTTGTTATTAGATCTCAACAGGTGATTTACACCTATTGAATTATAAGAAGATGCTATACCTCTCTTATCATTTATAGACTCGAATAATTTTAATGATTCTTTAAAATAACTAAGGCCTACTTTGTAATTAGACTTTCTACTTTCTAAAATTCCTTTTAAAGACAATATATTAGCTTTACCCTTAGTGTAATCTAATTCTTCTGAAATGGATTCCCCTTCATCTATATATTGATTAGTTAAGTCAACATCCTTATTATATAGAGAAAATGCCAAATCATATAACAAATTAACTCTTGTAGTGTCTCTACTTTTATGATTCTGTAGTTCTGTTTTTAGACTGTCTACCTCTGAATTTTGCGAAAACCCAATCAATGGCAATAATAAACAGTAAAGTAAGGTAAAGACGAATTTCCTTTTCATAAAGGTGGTAACTTGAGGTTATATGCTAATTGACTATTTAATAATACGCATAAATAATCAATTTAATGATATTGCATAAAACTTAAGTTCGAGAATAAATATTCGAAACGTCTTAAGCTAAATTCGTGAAGTATCATTTCATATCCGTATTAAAGAACACGAAATGACTAATTCTTTTATAAAAACTAAAAAATGGAATTTAATTAGCTAACCACCTCACCATAAAGGTCAAAGTCTTCAGCCTCTGTAACTCTTATTGTAGTGAATTCTCCTGTCTTTAGATACACTTTTGAAGCATCAATCAATACCTCATTGTCCACATCTGGCGAATCAAATTCTGTACGGCCCACAAAGTAATTGCCTTCTTTTCTGTCAATAACCACTTTAAACTCTTGACCTATTTTTGCCTGATTAAGTTCCCAAGAAATCTGAGATTGAATTTCCATAATCTCATTGGCACGTTGCATTTTTACCTCTTCTGGCACATCGTCTTCAAGCTTATAAGCGTGTGTATTTTCTTCGTGAGAATAGGTGAAACAACCCAAACGCTCAAAACGCATATCTTTTACCCATTGTTTTAACGTTTGAAAATCCTCTTCGGTTTCACCAGGATATCCAACAATTAGTGTTGTTCTAATGGTCATTTCAGGCACTTTGGCTCTAAACTCTTCAATTAATTTAGTGGTTTTAGCCTGTGTTGTTCCTCGACGCATACTCTTCAATATAGCATCTGAGATATGTTGTAATGGTATGTCTAAATAATTACAAACCTTTGGCTCACGCTTCATAATATCCAATACATCCATTGGAAAACCTGTTGGGAATGCGTAATGCAAACGAATCCACTCAATACCTTCTACTTTTACTAAGTTTTCTAGCAATTCTGCAAGGTTTCGTTTTTTGTATAAATCGAGTCCGTAATAAGTTAAGTCTTGAGCAATAAGAATTAATTCTTTTACACCAGAAGCGGCTAATTTTTCAGCCTCTATAACCAAATCTTCAATTGGTGTACTCTTATGCTTACCACGCATTAAAGGAATAGCGCAAAAACTACATGGTCTATCGCAACCTTCTGCTATTTTTAAATATGCATAATTTTTTGGTGTTGTAGTTAAACGCTCACCTATTAACTCATGCTTATAATCTGCACCAAGAGCTTTAAGCAAACCAGGTAGTTCCGTTGTACCAAAATACTGATCTACGTTAGGAATTTCCTTTTCTAAGTCTGGCTTATAACGCTCACTCAAACAACCTGTTACAAAGACTTTATCAACCTCACCAGCTTCCTTTTTTTGCATGAATTCCAGAATCGTGTTCACGCTCTCTTCTTTAGCGTTGTTTATAAAACCGCAAGTATTTATAACAACCACATTCCCTTCTTGCTCGTGCACTACATCTTTACCGCTAGCTTTAAGCTGTCCCATTAAGACTTCGCTGTCGTAAACATTCTTACTACAACCAAGTGTTACAACATTAATTCTATTCTTCTTCAGTGTTTTAGTTCTCATGCTTTATCGTAAAATCAGTTTGCAAAGATACAACGGAAATTAAACCTTTTGTATATTTATGTGTCTTATATAAAAACTTAACCATGAAATTACCAAAAATAGTACTCGTATTATTTGGTTTATTAACTATAGTATCTTGTTCTAGTGACAATGACTCGCCTAACGATTCTGACCCGCAAAATGGGACTATTTATTTTCCACCTTTAAATTCTGATAATTGGGAAACAAAATCTATATCAGAACTCGACTGGAATGAGACAGAATTACAGCCACTTTTGGATTACCTAGAAAACAAGAATACTAAAAGCTTTATGGTATTACACGAAGGAAAGATAGTTATTGAAGCTTATTTTAATGGCCACTCTAGTACATCTCCATGGTATTGGGCAAGTGCCGGAAAAACACTAACAACAGCTTTAACTGGTATTGCTGAAAGCGAAGGTTATATTTCTATTGAAGATAAAGTTTCTGATTACATAGGTACCGGTTGGACGAGTGCCAACATAGATAAAGAAAACCTCATTACGTGCAAACATTTATTATCCATGACTTCTGGATTGGATGACAGTGAAGGCGATGGTGTTGAACCAGGGGATTTACAATACATTGCAGATGCAGATACACGTTGGGCTTATCATAATGTTTATGTAAAACTTCAAGATGTCGTATCTCAAGCCACTAACCAAAGTTGGGATGACTACCTAGAGACCAAGATTTTGAATCCAACCGGAATGAGTGGTAGTTATTTTAATGTAGACGACTTTAATGTCTTTTGGAGTAATACCAGAACTATGGCACGTTTTGGGCTATTAAACTATGCTAATGGAATATGGGAAAACAACCAAATAATACCAGAAAATTACCTAAATGATGCAGTAAACACTTCGCAAAATATAAATTTGGCTTATGGCTATTTATGGTGGTTAAACGGAAAAAGCTCGTATCATTTACCGCAAAGTCAATTTGAATTTCCAGGAAAACTTATTCCAAATGCTCCTAACGACATGTATGCAGCTCTCGGAAAAAATGATCAAAAAATTTATGTGATTCCAAGCAAAAAACTTGTGGTTATAAGAATGGGACAAGCTGCAGATGATGAAAATTTTGCCTTATCTGGTTTTGATAATGAATTATGGGAAAAGATAAACGCACTAATAAATTAATTATAATTCTTTGGAGAAACTCGCGTTTTTGAGGCTTGCTCATATGCATAAGCCCATTCTAACAATTGCTTTTCTTGCAAAGGTTTTGCTATAAATGTAAGACCTTTTGGCTCTCCTTCGTTTGTATATCCCATAGGTACTGTTAAAGCCGGAAACTCAGCAACCGCAGCAAAAGCCGCATGACTATTATTTACAGACAAAAATCCATCTAAATTATGCTTACGCATTGGGATATTAAAATATGATGTTCCATTAGTTTTTAAGGTGTCTTTTATCGCTTTTAAATAATCAAGATCACCTTCATCACTAGCAATACCATAAAACAAATTTTGACCATAAGGCATTCTATTTACAGAATCCTTTTTGTTGAACGCAATAACATCATTTACAGATTTCATTTTTAGATTACTATTAGCTGCATTAGAAAAGTACGCTGGCAAATCTTTCTTCATATCAATATTAAGTAATCTTAAAAAGTTAGGTAAACTGAGGTTTTCTTCTTCAATTTCAACGATAGTGGCGCCTTTATTTTTTAAAACACTTAAAGCTTTTGTATATAAACTATCCTCTAAGAAACGCTTAGGCGCACCAAAACGTTTTCCTTGAAGTGTATTTTGTGTTGAAAAATTAAGATAAGAAACTCTATTTGTATTCAAAGATTTTGAGTCCTTAGAGTCGTAACCATAGATTGCATCTAAGATTATAGCATTATCCATTACTGTTCTCGTTATAGGACCTGCTGTGTCTAAAGTTGAAGAAATTGGCACTATACCACTGCGGCTAACCAAACCAATTGTTGGTTTTAGTCCTACAACAGAATTCTGGCTGGCAGGAGATAAAATAGAACCAGCCGTTTCACTACCAATCGTAGCTGCTGCAAAATTAACTGAAGTTGCTACTCCGCTACCAGAACTAGAACCACCTGTATCAAAAACTCCTCTTCCGTATGGGTTTAAAGTTTGGCCACCAACAGCAGAATATCCACTAGGACAATCGCCACAAAAGAAATAAGCCCATTCGCTAAGATTTACTTTACCTAGAATTAAAGCTCCTTTTGTTTTAAGCTGTTTTGTAATAAATGCATCTTCTGTAATGTTATCTTTTAAAGCAACTGCACCTGCCGTTGTAGCCATACCAGAAGCATTAATATTGTCTTTAAGTAAAATTGGCATACCAAAAACAGGATGCGGAGCTTGAATAAAATTAGTTTTGTCTGCTATCTTAGCTTGTTCAATAACTTCTGGATTAATAGCAATTACTGAATTTAGTGATAACGAATTTTCTCTATCAAACTTTCTTATTCTGTACAGATAGAATTTTACTAACTTTTCATAATTGAGATCTCCAATTGCAATGTTTTTTTGAAGCGTTGGTATATCTCGTTCTAAGATATAAGATTTTAAACTGTTATAGTCAGCTTCAGTAAAATCTTCCATCTGCGGATTAATTTCTGCCCAGATGTCTGCTTTAGTTAGATTTTTAGAATCTCGTACTTTAAATTCTCTAAACTCTTTGTTTGATATTGCTTCTATGCCAGAGGTGTCTTTTTCTTTAACGCTTGTTTCAGATTTTGAAATTGGTTCTCTAGCTTCTCTAGATTTTGAATCTTTACATGAAAAAACTAACAATAAAGCTAGTAATGATAATATGTAGCGCATAATCTGTATTTTTTATAAAAATACGAAAACCAAGAATAAAAAAACCTTACAGATAATATCTGTAAGGCCTTTATATTTTGAAAAAATAAGATGCTGAAACAAATTCAGTATAACAAAAAACTGTCTGTTATTTGAAAAAAGAATCTACAAACTCATATTTATTAAATACTTGTAAATCTTCAATACCTTCACCTACTCCTATATATTTTACTGGAATTTGAAATTGATCACTTATACCTATAACCACTCCTCCTTTTGCAGTTCCGTCTAATTTTGTTACTGCCAATGAGGTTACCTCTGTTGCCGCTGTAAATTGTTTGGCTTGCTCAAAAGCATTTTGACCTGTAGAACCATCTAAAACCAATAAAACATCGTGTGGTGCATCGCCAACAACTTTTTGCATAACACGTTTTACTTTAGAAAGCTCATTCATTAAGTTTACTTTGTTATGTAAACGACCAGCAGTATCTATGATAATAACATCTGCATCTTGATTAACTCCAGATTGTAAAGCATCAAAAGCCACAGAAGCAGGATCACTTCCCATTTCTTGTCTTATCATTGGTATCTCTACTCTATCTGCCCAAACTTGTAATTGGTCTATTGCAGCAGCTCTAAAGGTGTCTGCTGCACCAAGCACTACTTTTAACCCTTTCTTTTTAAACTGATATGCTAACTTACCTATAGTCGTGGTTTTACCAACACCATTAACACCAACAACCATTAATACATAAGGTGTTTTTTTACCATTGTCTTGCGCTGGTAAATTAGGAATGTTATAATCGGTTTCCTCACCAGAATTAGTTTCGGATAATAATCCTGCTATTTCCTCTCTAAGTATTTTGTTAAGCTCTGAGGTTCCTAAGTATTTATCTTTAGCAACACGCTCTTCTATACGCTCAATAACTTTTAATGTTGTATTAACACCAACATCACTGGTTACCAAAATTTCTTCAAGATTATCCAGAACATCATCATCTACTTTAGATTTTCCTGCTACTGCTTTATTTAATTTGGTAAAAAAAGAGGTTTTGGACTTTTCAAGCCCTTTATCTAAGGTTTCTTTTTTTTCTGAAGAAAATATTTTTTTAAAAAAACTCATTGTATTCTATTTGGTTAGCTAGTAGCAACAACCTTGCCTTGTTTGTTTAACTGCTAAGTTGTCAGACTTCAAATATAGCTTAATATTTTTAGTTGACATATAGACAATCTATGATGCTAAATAAGAACTATATTACATAATAAGGTTAAAGCATCATCCCTTTTGACATCTACAAAATATCACAAAAAAAAACTGCTTTCTAATCGAAAGCAGTTTGTAAATCTATATCTATATACAGATTATTTTTTATCTAAAAAGTCATTGACAAGTTCTGGTGCCATTACTGATTCTACAAACATGTATGCTCCAGTTTTTGGTGATTTCACCATTTTAATAGCTTTTGTCAATCTTTTTGATCCTGTCTGTAAAGACGCTACTGATTTCTTTGCCATAACTTAATTATTTTATCTCTTTATGTACTGTCATACGCTTAAGAATAGGATTAAATTTCTTAATCTCCATACGGTCTGGCGTATTTTTCTTATTCTTTGTTGTAATGTATCTAGAAGTTCCTGGCATACCAGAAGCTTTGTGCTCTGTGCACTCTAAGATAACCTGTATTCTGTTTCCTTTCTTTGCCATTGTATATTGACTTTAGCGTATGCTTTTATTTATAAAATCCTTTTGCTCTAGCTTCTTTTAATGCAGCAGAAATACCAATTTTATTGATAGTCTTTAATGCTGATGTAGAAACTTTTAATGTTACCCACTTATCTTCTTCAGGAATATAAAAACGCTTTTTAATCAAGTTTGCATTAAACTTGCGTTTTGTTTTGTTCATTGCGTGAGAAACATTGTTTCCTACCATCGCTTTTTTCCCAGTAAGTTCACAAACTCTTGACATTGTATTCTTTCTTTAGGTACGTTAATTCTATCTGTTGGCTCTTCTTGCCTTTTATTAAGATAATTTGCTTTTAATTACCTCTATAAAAACTAAACATCCTTGTAGGGATATTTTTTAACAGGGTGCAAATTTAGTAAAACTTTATGTTTCAACAAACATAAAGTTCTACTTTTTTAATATTTCTTTTTGCAACATCTCAAAAGCCTTGTTTGTAGCCCTAATAATTACCTTTTCTCTAAGGTTACCAAAATTATATTCTTTTGAGTGCACACCAGACTGAGTTGCTATTGCTATCCATACTGTACCAACATCGGCATCTGATTCTCCTTTAGAGGGTCCTGCATTTCCTGTGGTGCTTATTCCGTAATCTGACTTAAATAGTTGACGTACATTAACTGCCATAGTTTCTGCTACCTCTTTACTAACTACAGATTTTGAAGCTATATCTTCTTCTGGTACATTAAGCACATTTATTTTAGACTCTGTTGCATAGCTTACAATACTTCCTTTAAAATATTTTGAAGCTCCTGCATTTGCTGTAATGGCTTTTGCTATTTGACCACCTGTGCAACTTTCTGCTACAGATAAAGTTTCTTCTTTCTCTGTAAGTTGTTTTCCTATAACTGCTTCTATAGACAGATCTTCTTCATAACCAACAAAAACATCTTCGATTTGTGGACGTAATAGATCTATTTGTTGTTTTAGCTCGTTCTCTAATGTTTCTTTATTATTAGATTTTCCAGAAAGTCTTAACCGTACTCGTCCTAAGCTTGGCAAATAAGCGAGCTTAATAAAGCCTGGCAAACCATCTTCCCAAGCTTCTATCCTATCTGCAAGTGCACTTTCACCTATACCATAGGTTAATAGTGTTTTGTGTATTATATATGGAAACTTGAACTTAGATCGTAATAAAGGTATAACCTCATCTTTTATCAAAGCTTTCATTTCATAAGGCACACCTGGAAGCGATACAAATACTTTACCATTTTTCTCCATCCACATTCCTGGTGCAGTGCCATACTTATTCATCAATACCTTAGACTTAGATGGCACTAAAGCCTGATGTTTATTTACGGTTAAAAGTGGTGCATTATATTTTGAAAAAATTTGCTCTACATTTTTGAGAACAGACTTATTTTCAATTAATGTATCATTAAAATACTCGCAAATGGTTTGTTTGGTAATATCGTCCTTAGTAGGCCCTAAACCACCTGTAATGATAATTATATCAGCATTTTCTTCAGCCTCTTTTAAAGCTTTTAGAATATGAGCTTTATCATCTTGTACAGAAGTAATCTGATAGACAGAAACACCTATCTTATTAAATTCTTTACCTAAAAATGCTGAGTTTGTATCTACAATTTGACCAATGAGAATTTCATCACCAATTGTTATAATTTCTGCTTGCATTTATAATCCGAAATCAGATTTTATTTCGTTTGTTGCATTTTCTACAGCTGTAAGTACTATTTGAAGCTGAGCATCAATATTTTTATCTTCTTGCTCGTACTTGCCCCAATCTTGTACTTCTATTAATGCATCATATACGCCTAAATCAAATAACTCTATGGTTGGTTTCATTTTGTGAGCAGCCTGGTAAGTTTCATAAAAATCTCCTTCCGGTACTGCTTTTCTTAAACGTTCAGCATCTTCAGGAACTTCCTCTATAAAAGCTGCTGCCAAAGCCATAACGAAATCTTCGTCGTTATCTGCCATTTCTCGTACGCGATCTAATCTGTAATGTTTTGCCATTTATTTTATTTTTATTGAAAACATTTCTTGGTCTTCAATATATCCTTTTAATTCATCGTTTGCAAAAACCTTACCAACTCCGGCAGGTGTGCCTGTAAATATAATATCTCCAATTTTTAAAGTAAAATATTTTGATACATATTCTATGAGTTCATCAATTTTCCAAAGCATTAATTGGGTATTTCCTGTCTGAACGACTTCGGAATTCTTCTTTAAACTAAAATTAAGATTATTTAAATCTTGAAATTCACTTTTCGGTAACCATTTTCCTACAACAGCAGCACCATCAAAGGCTTTTGCTTTTTCCCATGACAGTCCTTTTGCTTTTAATTGCGCCTGTAGATCTCTTGCGGTAAAGTCTATTCCTAGTCCTATTTCATCATAATATTTATGAGCAAATTTTTTATCAATATGCTTACCTACTTTTTTAATTTTCACCAATACTTCTACTTCATGATGCACTTCATCAGAAAAGTCTGGAATAAAAAACGGTTGTTTTTTAAGCAATATTGAAGTATCTGGTTTTAAAAACACAACAGGATCTGTTGGTTTTTCGTTTTCTAGTTCTTTAATGTGGTCGGTGTAATTACGACCTATACAAATGAGTTTCATATTCATTTCCTGCGTAGGCAGGAATCTTTTTAATTAATTTGACAAAGTTAAGGATATTGCTGGTACTGCCTTCTTTTCACTCCTGTAAGCATTAGAAGCATAAAAACGCCATTCTCCAGAAACATATACTGCAATTGTAAACTCCCCCTCCTCCTCGCAAGTTGCAGAAAATGCAGGAAGGTATTTAATGCGTTTTTCTTTCTTCCTTTTTTTATCTGCAAAATGAAAAGTTACCTCTTCTTCGTTATATGGTATATACAACCACTCAAAGGCTACATAAAAGCCTTCTCTTGGAAAAATTATATCATAGTCTGCAACATCAACTACAGCTTCCTTTTGCTTCTTTTTTAATTCTACAATGACATTCTCTTTTAAAATATCTATATCCGGAAGACTGTCTTTTCCCACGGTAAATAGCCTTAATCTAAACTTCGCTTTTTTATTTTTAAAATTTCCAAAATGAAATTTAATTAACTTAAGAAACTCTGTTTCTTCATAAGCTTCTTTATATGGAAAGTACAATGCTATGATCCACGGATTCTCTGCAAAAGAACCAAAGCCGTGGCATAAGTCTGAATCTTCAATTCTGTTTACTGTCTTGGTTTTCTCTTCAAACTTATCCTTAATAATAACTTCTTCTAAAACCTCTGTTTTAGGATTCAAAAAAATCTCTTCAGACTTTAGAAATAAAGAAACTGGTATTTTGCTACTCTCATAACCTAATGACGATAAACTAACGATCTTATTTATGTCCTCTTCCTTTATTTCTAGACTAAAGCTTCCATCATCATCACTAGAGGTACCAATAGTAGACTCTAGAATAGAAATATTGACATAAGGAATTGGCTCGTTAGTTACTTTATCTAAGACCAAGCCTTTGGCAACGTTTTGTTGCGAGAATACCAGAAATGGAAATAATAAAAAGAATACTTTCATGTGAACCAGGAAAAAAGATTCCTGCATGTGCAGGAATTTATCCCAATTTATTATTAAACTGACGTAACTTAATAGCTGTTAACACTTTTTTAGTATACAACGGAAAATCTGCATTTAGCAACCAACCAAAGTAACCTGGCTCTTGCTCCATAACATCAACTACGCGTTTTCCTTTGTGCTTACCAAAAGAAAAACACTCTTCACCTTCTTTATTATAAATTAGGAAGCCTGCAAAATCTGCAAACTTTTTACGCGAACTGAATTCTGCTAAAAACTTGGTATCATTTTCCAGCTCTTCATAGCGCTCTAATTGCGCTTTTAACACTTCGTACGTCGCTTTAGTATCTGCTTCTGCACTATGAGCATCTTCTAAATTTTTATCACAATAAAACTTATAGGCCGCACTTAATGTACGTTGTTCCATTTTATGAAATATGGTTTGTACATCTACTGCCAAACGATTTTTCATATCAAAATCAACCTCAGCACGTAACATTTCTTCTGCTAAAAGCGGAATATCAAATCTATTAGAATTAAAACCACCCAAATCAGAATCTTTGATCAAATTATAAACCTCTTTAGAAATTTCCTTAAAGGTTGGTGCGTCAGCAACATCTGCATCAGAAATACCATGAACAGCGGTTGTTTCTAGTGGAATGGGAATTGTTGGATTTACCTTTTTGGTATAAGTTTCTTCCTTTCCGTTAGGATACACTTTTAATATTGAAATTTCTACGATTCTGTCTTTAGAAATATTGATTCCTGTGGTTTCTAAATCGAAAAAACAGATGGGTTTGTTAAGGTTGAGTTGCATTTATCTTATAGTTTAGTACAAAGTTATGGAGATTAAATATAAACTTTCAATTTTGTAAAAAAATTACGCAACCTTTTTTACTTTATAGTATCTATAAGAAAACTATAATATGAAAAATAGATTACCATCCTTACTTTTTTTAATCTACATTATTTCTACCCATAGTATCATTGCTCAATTTGCGGAGCCAATTTTACTGCAAGAAGACACCAGTAACATTACAAATATTGTGTTTGCAGATATCAATAATGATAATCTTAAAGATATCATAGTTACCAAAAAAATTGAAAGCACTTCTATTTCCTATTTTATTAACCTTGGTGATCTGAATTTTTCTGAAGAAAATGTAATCCTTTCAGGCAATAGCCTAGTAACTAATATAGCAACTGGCGACTTTAATAATGATGGATGGGAAGATCTTATTAGTATAGGTGACAATGAAAACTCTGTAAGACTACATATCAATTCTAATTCTACATTTACCTCACAAGTTATAGATACATTTACTTTTTTTGAAAGTGATATTTCTGCTTCAGACATAGATAATGATGGTGATCTAGATTTCATAGCTATAGGCGGCCCAACTTTTAAGGTTTTTTATAATGATGGCTCAGCTAATTTTACACAACAAACTATAAGTGGCCCTCAGGATAACTTTGAAGATTTTTTTGACATCACAATTGCAGACATAGATAATGATGGCTATGAAGATGTTATTACTGGCGGAGCCAACACCTCTGTATATAAGAACACAAATGGCATTATAACTTATGACAGTACCAGAAGTTCTGCTATTAATAACGGAACTAACCTAATGGTAAAACTTATAGATTTAGATAATGATGGAGATTTAGATTTGCTCTCTCAAAGCAACAGTAGTTCGTTTGGTATACATTGGATAGAAAATGACGGTAACGGCAATTTTATTAACACGCATATAATCGACCCTAACCCTTACTCCGTAGAGTCTGTTACCGTAAAGGATTTTGACAATGATGAAGATAACGATATTTTAATTTCTGACAATTTTGATTTATTAATTTATAACAACGATAGTTTAGGAAATTTTAGCTTGCCTTCTGTAATACAAGACAACGACCTCTCAATAAGCACTGTATATTCCGAAGATTTTGACAATGATGGAGATTATGATATAATATGGTCTGCAGACCTATCTATTCAACTCAACAATAACACCTTGAGTATAGACAAAAATCCAGATAATAATAACATTAACATATATCCAAACCCTGTTCTGGACAACATAAATATTTACACCGAGACTTCAGGAAAATGCACAGTTTATAACTTTATTGGCCAAATAATTGCTAGTGATATTGCTTTAAACAGTGGCTACAACACTATTAAGCTTTCTAATAAAGCTCAAGGATATATCATTAAAATAGAAACCAACAATAAAGCTACCTACAAAAAGGTCTTATCTAAATAAGCGTATAAATAATAAACTTAGTCATAAAAAAAGCACAGTCCTAAAACTGTGCTTTTTTATGTATTTGAGATGCTGAATCAAGTTCAGCATAACAAGATATTAATTAAATTTCCCTGTTAGAATCCCAAGCTTCAAGATAATCTTTTACAGCTTTTACAAACTGTCCACCTAAAGCTCCATTTACCACTCTATGATCGTATGAATGCGACATAAACATTTTGTAACGGATACCTATAAAATCTCCTTGTGGAGTTTCTATAACTGCTGGCACTTTTCTAATGGCACCTAAAGCTAAAATACCAACTTGCGGTTGGTTAATGATTGGTGTACCCATAATACTACCAAATGTACCAACATTGGTTACGGTATATGTACCACCTTGTATATCGTCTGGACTCAATTTATTTTCTCTTGCTCTATTGGCTAAGTCATTTACTTTTTTAGCCATTCCTAGAAGATTTAACTGATCCGCATTTTTAATTACTGGCACAATTAAGTTACCATCTGGTAGAGCTGCAGCCATACCTAGGTTAATATTCTTTTTCTTTATAATTGTGTCACCTTGAACAGAAATATTCATTAATGGAAAATCTCTTAGAGCTTTAGCAACCGCTTCCATAAAGATTGGTGTGAAGGTTAGATTTTCACCTTCACGATTTTTGAAACTGTTTTTGTGCTTGTTTCTCCAATTCCAGATTTCTGTTACATCTGCCTCAATAAAAGACTGAACATGAGCAGACGTCTGAACAGACTCTACCATATGCTTAGAAATAAGCTTGCCCATTCTCGTCATTTCTATAATTTCATCTTCACCTGAAGCAACAACTGGTGCTGGTGTAGATTTAGACTTGCTTGGTGCTGTCTTGGTTTCAGCTTTTTGCTCTACGACAGGCTGAGTTTTTACCTCCGCAACAGGAGCAGAACTGCGCGATTGCAAGTACGATTTAATATCGTTTTTAGTAACACGACCATCCTTACCTGTACCTGAAATAGCATCTAACTCTGATTGAGAAATACCTTCTTGCTTAGCAATATTTTTTACTAATGGAGAGTAAAAACGATCTCCTGAAGAAATTACAGGCTCTGTTGTTTCTTTTGCTTCAACAACTGTTTGTGCTACTTCTGCTGCTGCTTTTACAGCTTCTTTAGCAGGTTCTGTAGCTGCAGCTTTTACCTCAACGGTATCTCCACCTTCAGTTTTTATAATTGCGATTGTTTGACCTACTTGTACCACATCATCAACATCAAAAAGCTTTTCTAATAATACACCATCTACTTCACTTGGTACTTCACTATCTACCTTATCTGTAGCTATTTCTAAAACGGCTTCATCAGCTTCAATCGTTTCGCCAACGTCTTTTAACCAAGAGGTTATCGTTGCTTCTGCAACACTCTCACCCATTTTAGGTAACTTAAGTTCAAAATTTGCCATATCTATAATTTGAAGGTCTTTATTGTAAAATTGAATGCAAAATTAATAAAAAACAGTCTGTTTTGATGAATTTAATTCAACAAAATTTAGAAGCTCACAACTTCTCCTCTACCAACACTACTGTCGCTTCCGAGGATAAAATTACTACTTTTTACCCATATTCTATATGTATTTTGCTTTGTCGTATTATAAGTTTTTATAAAATCTATTGCCGCTTTGTAACCAAAAGATTCAACATCTAAAATAAACTGGGCACCATCTGATATGGTATCTAAATGTGTTTGAAAACTAACAGAATTTTGAATCTTATTTATAAGTCTTTCTTCTTTAGTTTCCGAAATAACAATGGTTTCTTTAACGGTTGGCGCTTCTAACTTAGCTAGTGATTTTCTTTTTGATGCTATACTCAATACTATTTTTACCATAGCTAATATGAGTATATTTTTTTTGTAATGCTTTTTATAAAAAATACCCATGGCTCCGTAAAAACGTTTAGCATACACTTTGTCTTTTAATGTACTCTCGCCTTTATAGTGTATCACAGAAGTCTTGCCATAATAATAATTATCATAACCAGCTTTCAGAACTTTATAGGATAAATCTACATCTTCACCATACATAAAGTAATCTTCATCTAAGCCTTTAACTTCTTTATAAACATCTTGTTTTAGCAACATAAAGGCACCTACTAAAATCTCTGTTTTACCAATATCGTTTGGCGCTAAATTATTGTCGTAATATTTTTTTGAATTTCCTATTAACTTTTGAAGTGCTACCTTAGGAGTAGGAATATGCCTTTTACTTTCTGGCAGAAACTTTCCTCTACCATCTATTAGTTGACATCCTACAATACCTAGATTAGTCTGCTGATCTGCAAAAGCAATTATTTTAATAAATGTATCTTCAGCAACAACTGTATCTGGATTAAGAATACACAAATACTCGCCTTTTGCACTAGCAACACCTATATTATTTCCTTTTGAAAAACCATAATTCTCTTTATTCTCAATGAGCTTTACATTTGGAAACAATTCCTTTACCATAGCACAACTATCATCGGGTGATTTGTTATCCACAACAATAATTTCTGAATCAATATCTTTTGTTGCCGCTTCTACACTTCTTAGACAGAGTTCTAAAAAATAGCGTACATTATAATTGAGTATGACTACGGAAAGCTTCAAAACAAGATTATGATTTTAAAGAAGCCTCAAACGGAATACGATCTACAATACTTCTGCCTAAAGTGATTTCGTCTGTATATTCTAATTCGTTACCTGCAGCAACACCTCTTGCTATTGTAGAGGTTTTAACATTATAGTCTTGTATTTGTTTAAAAATATAAAAGTTGGTTGTGTCTCCTTCCATTGTAGGACTCATTGCAAAAATGAGCTCGTTTACCTTACCAGATTTCACTTTTTCTACAAGTGAGGTAATGTTTAAATCCTGAGGTCCTACACCATCCATTGGTGAAATTTTTCCTCCTAAAACATGATACAGTCCTCTAAATGAACTTGTGTTTTCTATTGCCATAACGTCTCTAATATCTTCTACAACACAAATTAATTCTTCATTACGATTTGGGTTTTCGCAGATTTCACAAAGTTCTTTATCGCTAATATTATGGCAAGATTTACAAAATTTAATTTCTGCTCTTACTTTTGAAAGTGCATCAGCCAGTAAAACTGTTTGTTGCTCTGGTTGTCTCAGTAAATGCAAAACCAAACGCAATGCCGTACGCTTACCAACACCTGGTAACTGAGACATTTCGTTTACTGCATTTTCTAAAAGTTTAGAAGAAAATTCCATGAATGCGAAGGTACTGAATTTTGCATACACAAAAGCCCAACCATATTAAGATTTATGATTGGGCTTTTATTATGATTTTAAATTTATTTTAAAATAAGTTTCTTGGTAATTTCACCCTTGTCACTATTTAACTTCACAAAGTAAATACCATTACTAAATGATGATACATCTACTTTAAATCCATTATATAGGCTAACTTTTTTTCCATAAAACATAATTTTACCTTGAGTATCAAAAATTCTAATACTGACGTCTTCAGATGTATTCCACTTTAAGTTTACCTCATCTTTAGCTGGGTTTGGATACATTGTTAAATCATTAAACTGAAAATCCTTGATACTTAGAGATGCATCATAAATATTAGATCTCCAAAGTCCTCTACCGTAAGTTGCTGCATAAATTTTATTATCCGCTGTATTAATTTCTAATTCATTGATTCTAACATTTGGTAAGCCATTATTGAACGGTTCCCATTCTGTTAATGTATTATCTGTGTAGAATACTCCGTAATTCATTCCAACATATAATCCATCATCTCCATTATCTTGCCAAGCTAACGCTTGAGCAACAAAACCAGGTAAGTTCATTAGTTTTGAAGTCCAAGTAGAACCACCATCTAAACTAACATAAACCTTCTGACTGTTGGTTGTTGCAACAGCAACTTTATTAGGATCTGAAGGATGTATAGCAATTTCGTTTATAATTGCAGAGTTTCCAATGTTTAAAGGAGAAATTGACCAAGAAGTACCTCCATTAACAGTAAACCTCAATGTACCATTAATAGCGCAATACATCACCTGATTATTACTTGGCGCAACCTTAAAGTGATCTATATTTGCGCCAAAATTTGGTGATATAGAAACCCAATTAACTCCACTATCTTCAGACTTATACACTTCGTCATAAGCCACGTAAATTGTATTTTGTACTATTGGATCTTGCTCAAAAGGCACAACCCAATTCCAATTACTTTGACCTCCCTTACCATCTGGTTGTGTAAGATTAGACACATTGCTACCAAAAAAATTATACTCTGCTCTATATAAAGACCCAAATTGAGTTGTTCCATACATAATAGATGTGTTGTTTTTATCTACAAACCCTTCCATTCCATCTGCACCTAACCAATCTGTCCAAAGTCCATCTTCCCTTAAAGTAGAAGTACCGTTATCTTGCGAACCACCTGTAACAACAACAGGATCTGTTTGGCTAACACCTATCTTGTAGAATTGTCTAATTCCTAAACCTGGAGTCAAATCAGTATAGTAAGTTGAACTCACTGTTGTAGGATTATCTGCTCTATAAATACCTCCATCTGTACCTACATATAATTTTGCATTTGCTCCTGCACCTGCAAAATGCATAATATCTACATCTGCATGACAATAACCAATAGCCATATTACTTGCATTACTAGGAACCCATTGTGAAGTGATACTAAAATTAGCACCACCATCTGTAGATCTCCAAGTGTTTATACCTGCAATATGCACATCATTAGCATCGTTTGGATTTACCGTAACATCCATATCTCTTGGAGCTTGACCAAGTGCATCATTTCCATTAGAGTCGTATCCAAAAAAGTTTTGTGTATGCGTTAACTTTGTAAAACTACTACCACTATCACTAGAAGCATATAAAGCTCCAAATGTTCCACCATTAGCTTCTAAGACATAAACAACATTAGGATTATTAGCTGAAACACCAATCATTTTTGGGCCATTAGAAAATTGATTAGCACCAGAACCTGATATCTGAGAAAAGCTTACACCTCCATTTGTAGAAACATAAAAAGCATTTCCTGAAGCATATACTACGTTTGGGTCGTTTGGTTTAAATTCAAAATCATAACCTGTTCCTGTAGCCACAAAATAAATAGAGCTCCAAGTAACTCCGCCATCTGTAGACTTATACAGTCCATTACCTTGTACACTGGCATAAATTTTCATTGCGTTTGTTGGATCTACCAATATCTTATTAACAGTACCGCCACCAATATCTGACAACAAAGACCATGTTGCACCTGCATTTGTAGACTTAAAAATTGTTCCGCTTGTTGAACCCCAAAAATAAGTATCGCTATCTGATGGATCTATGGCAAGTGAAAACACATCTATATTAGAAAGGTTATCTGAAAGCACTGTCCAAGACGATCCTCCATCTACACTTTTCCACACTCCACCAGTTTCACTTCCAGCTAGGATATGATTTAGATTAGATTCATCTACCGCTAGAGAAGTTATTCTACCAACACCAGGATTCCATCCAGACGTCGCATCCCAATAAGTTGGTCCCATTTCTTCCCAAGTACCAACTGTAGTTCTTGCTGCTAAACCCTCACTATTATTACTTGCATTATAATCTTCTAATTCATCATAATAAAACTCAGGAGATTTTAATTTTCCGGTCTCATCCATGGCGCGTTCTGCGAAGTACTGCCATCTTTTAAAAATCTTAAAACCTGTTCCTCTTCCTCTACCAACAGAATCAAAATGTTGCTTTGCAACTTCTGTAATATGCTCTATAGTATGATCTCCATCTTCTATAAGTTTACGGTAATCCTGAGCTGATACGCCAAAAGCTAATACTCCCAACGACAATGTTAAAAATATCTTTTTCATAAAAAATTGAATTTAAATAGCTATTTTTTTCAAAAATACTATTTTTCATAAATTTTTCAGTAAAGAATTTCTTTTATGAGCCCTACTTCAATTTTAGTTTTAATAGCCTGCTATTTTGCAGTTTTAGTATTGATTTCTTATTTCACAGGAAAAGAAGATTCTAATGCTGCTTTTTTTAAAGCCAATAAGTCAGCACCTTGGTATTTAGTGGCTTTTGGAATGATTGGCGCTTCATTATCTGGAGTTACTTTTATCTCTGTTCCTGGTGCTGTTGAAGCCAAACAGTTTGGTTATTTACAGGTTGTGTTTGGCTATTTGTTTGGTTATATAATCATCGCTTTTGTTTTGCTTCCTCTGTATTATAGGTTGAACTTAACATCAATATACACCTACTTAAAAGATAGATTTGGAAAAACAAGTTATAAAACTGGCTCTGTAGCTTTTCTTATTTCCAGAACTGTTGGTGCTGCTTTTAGATTGTTTTTAGTGGCTAAAGTGCTTCAGCTTTTAGTGTTTGATCTTTTTGATATTCCGTTTGTGATTACAGTGATTATTACCATTGCCTTGATTTGGCTTTACACCTTTAAAGGCGGCATTAAGACAATCATTTTCACAGACACATTACAAACTTTATTTATGCTAATATCTGTGGTTGTAACCATAGTATTTTTAGCTTCTGCTTTAGATTTAAATAGTGTAAAAGAAATCGTTGATTATACCAAAGAAAGTGACTTAAGTAAGGTTTTCTTTTTTAATGACAGTAATGACCCTCAATACTTTTGGAAAAGCTTTCTTTCCGGAATATTCATTACCATTACTATGACAGGTCTGGACCAAGATATGATGCAAAAAAACTTAACCTGTAGAAGCCTAAAAGACGCTCAAAAAAACATGCTTTCTTTTAGTGTGGTACTCATATTTGTAAATATCTTATTTCTTGTTCTTGGCTTGATGCTTACAGATTATGCGGCTAAAAACGGAATTACTGCAACCAAAGATGACTTGTTCCCAACTATTGCTATGCTACCAGAAATTGGCATTGTTACCTCTGCATTTTTTTTACTAGGATTGATTGCTGCGGCATATTCTAGTGCAGATTCTGCATTAACATCTTTAACTACGTCTTTTTGCTTTGATATTTTAGATATAGAAAACAAACCTGAAGCATCTAAAAAAGGCATACGCAAAAGAACTCACATTGGTTTTAGCATTGTGTTAGTTATAGTTATCATTCTTTTTGATTTAATTTTTAATGATGTCTCTGTAATCTGGAAACTTTTTAAAGCAGCTGGCTATACTTACGGACCATTACTAGGCCTTTTTGCTTTTGGCTTATTTACAAAGCATCAAATAAAAGACAAGTTGGTTTGGATTATAGCTATCATTGCACCTGTTATTTCCTATGTATTAAACCTTTACTCTAAAGAACTTTTTAATGGCTATGAAATTGGTTTTGAAATTCTAATTATTAACGGAATTCTGATGTTTATCGGAATGCTATTAATCAAAAGAAAAAATTAATACTGGTCTATAGACAGTAATACAAGTGTACAGGCCGCTTCAAACTCAATAGTGTTTTCTTTAAGAATTTCATAAAACTCAGGATTTTCTGTACCTGGATTAAAAATGACACGCTTAGGTTTTAATCCTAATATATAATCGTAGTAGGCTTCTTGATGCTTCGGACTAAGATACAATGTTACAGTATCTACATCTTTGTAATCTAACAGCTCTGAATCTATTGCTACATCATTGACTTCACCTTGCTTTAAGCCAAAGGCCACAACCTCATGATTATTTTGCCTTAATCTATTAATAGCAATATTAGAATAGCGATCTGTTTTTAGAGATGCTCCAAGAACCAATGTTTTTTTACTCATATGTTAAAAGAATGTTAAGTAGTGTTAATTAAAGTAACATGATGCAAAAATAGTCGTCTAGAGATAAAGAAACTTTCAATCAATCAAATTTCAATCAAAAAATGAAGCAGTTCTTATTAATGCTTATTTTGGTTTCAAGCACCATTTTAAGCGCCCAACCCAATTCCAACAAAGACATTAAAAATGGTTCTATTTCTGGTAGAGTACTAGATGCCAGCCTTAACGAGCCATTACCTTATGTAAATATTGTTGTAAAAGATGCCACAAGCAAAGTTCTTACTGGTGGTATTACAGATAATGAAGGAAATTTTACTATCGAGAAAATTCCAGAGGGTAGCATACAAGTAGAAATTACATTTATCGGTTACAAAACCATTTTAAAAAATGAAACTATCGGAAATGTCAACTACAACATTAAGATGGGAGATATTCTCTTAGAGGAATCTTCTGAAGGTCTTGATGAAGTTACCGTTGTTGCAGAAACCTCAACTATTCAACAAAAGGTAGATAGAAAAGTAATTAACATTGGTAAAGACTTGCAAACAGCTGGAGCAACAGCAAGCGAGATTATGAACAATCTACCATCGGTAAGTGTAGACCAGCAAAGTGGTGCTATTAGCTTACGTGGCAACCAAAATGTGCGTGTAATGGTAGATGGTAAATTATCTAACATTCCGGCAGACCAGTTATTAAAACAAATACCTTCTACATCTATTAAAAGTATAGAGTTAATTACCAATCCATCTGCAAAATACAATCCAGAAGGTATGAGTGGTATTATAAATATTGTCCTACACAAAAACACTCAAATTGGTTTTAACGGTAATATTAATGTTAGCCTTGCTCATGATATTGAACCAAAATTCAACAGTTCAATAGATGCCAACTACAGAAACGGAAAATTCAATTTATACGGTTCTTATAGTAATGGTGCTATAAAGAATTATAACCAAGGTAGAATTAATAGAGTTGAACAACAAATATTTCAGAGTTTCAACATTCTTGATGACAATCAATCTCACTTATTTAAGTTAGGCTTAGACTTTTATCTAGATGATAAAAACACAATATCTGTATTTACAAATCAAAACTCATTTGATAACAACGTAAATGTAAATACTTACATAGATTATGTTACAGATCCTTCTTTAGACGAATCTCAAGCTATTTATGGAGAAAATGAAAACGATTCTGAGCAATACAACTTTAACTATAAGCACGATTTTGCTGACGGACACAATATTGAATTAGAAGTAGATCACAATATTTTTGGCGATAATGGTAATACAAACAATAGTTTTTTTAGCTCACAGCGACCAAACTTTACTGAAGATACTGAAACCGACAGAACACGTACTACTATTAACTTAGACTATGTAAACCCACTTTCTGATGCTGCTAAATTAGAACTTGGTTTGCAAGCACGTTTGTTTGAAAATAGTATTTTCTATGAGTCTAATGGTAGAGAGCAAAACGAGTCTGGACAGTACATCCCTACAACCACACTTTTTGACTACTCCAGAGACATCTACTCTGCTTATGCAACATATGGCAAAAAGCTAGAAAAATGGTCTTACCAAGTAGGATTAAGAGCAGAAACTGTAAGCGTAGATTCTGACGCTTTTAGAAGAGATTTAGCAGCTAATACAGAGTTAAATATTCCTTTTAAAAATGACTATTTTGAACTGTACCCTTCTGCATTCTTTACATATACTCCATCTGAGAAAAACTCATATCAGTTAAGCTACAGCAGACGTATAGATCGTCCTGGAATTGGGCAAGTAAATCCATTACCACAGTTTAATACAGCTTTAATTTCTCAGTTTGGTAACCAAGAGTTATTACCTCAGTTTACAAACTCTATGGAAGTGAATTATACAAGACAATTAAAGAAAGGTAGTGTTACTGCAGGTGTATTTTACAGAATTATAGAAGACGAAATACAGCAAGCTATTTTAATAGACAGAGCAGATACCAACCGTTTAATCCTTACAAACCTTAACTTTGATAACACCTCTTCTTATGGAGTAGAATTATCTTCTAACTATCGTCCTACAAAATGGTGGAATGTTAATGCTAGTTTTGATTTGTTTTCTCAAAAGCAAAAGAGTTTAGCAGAATCGTTTGACACTAATGGAGACATTGTTTTAAATACTGTTGAAGTAGATAATGTTGCCTGGAATCTTAGAGCATTCAACAACTTTAAAGTAAGCAAAAGCTTAAGTTTTTCAGCATTTGGAATGTATAGAGGTAAGAACAAAAACATTCAGTTTGAAATGCAAGACATGCTTATGGTAAACCTTGGTATGCGTTACAGCTTTATGGAAGGCAGAGCTAGCTTTAGCCTTAACTACAATGACATCTTTAACACCATGTATGCAGAGTTTGATGGAGAGCGACCATTCTTACAAAGAGGTCGTTTTGAGTGGGAAAGTCAGCAAATATCTGGTAGATTATCTTACCGTTTTGGTGGTGGCAAATACAGAGCAAAATCTCGTAAGCAAAGAGATAACGATGTAAAACAAGGTGGTGGTATTTTTTAACACCCAAAAGTGTCACAAAGCATTAAAAAAATAGTCTATACAATAGAAAGACTTAAAAACATATCTAATAGTTTACATAAATAGTTGATGGTTAGTGTTAATGTTTAACTATTAGATAGAAAACCCTGATGGTTGCAAAACTGGTCAGGGTTTTTGTTAAATGCACGTTAAATATGTTAATCTTTGAAATAAAATCTAGCCTATTACGTCTAAATAAGTGAGATAAGTTTTAAGTAATAGTTTTTATAAGATTTTTTAAATTTTATAATAGTGTTAGTTAAATTGGTTAATAGCTGAAAAGCCCGGACAACTTTAGGTTGTTTGGGCTTTTTTTAGTTATTATGGGTAAAAGCTCTAGCCTGTTTTCATAATTCTTTTATATGATTCTATATTTTTTTAAGCTTTAATTATTGTTCTACTTTTTGTAATAATTAATCGTGTATCTCAACTTTTGCAACTATATTATTTTTTATCTCTATTGCAATTGAGTTGGTTTTATATTTATCTAATGGCTCTAAGATCAATTCAAAATCAGAACTTTTATCACTCAATGGATAGATTGCGGATAAATAAAAATCATTTTTCCAGTTAGAATATTTTTCAATTTTCCTAATCCCGATTTTATCAAATTTATTTTCAATTTTTGGTAAATAAAAAGTGCTCCAATTTTGAATTAACTGACTTATAAAATCCAAGTGAATAGTATATGGCCTATAACTATATCCTTCTAAAATAATAGTTGTTTCATTAGATTTATCATTTAAAACTACATTTCCATACCAAGTGTAATTTCTAGTAAGATTTTGGCCTTTGATTCTTTGACTTTTTAATGTACCAATTATCGGATGATTATAAGTTTTTTTGCTACCAAAGAGTAAGTCAATTATACTCATATATTGTATTTACAAAATGTGGTCTTTAATTTTAAATCTTAGCAAATTAATTTGCCTTAATTGCGATTATGCATTTCTGTGTGTAGTTTTAATCTTGAAAAACAATATCTATATATGGAATTCCCCAAAAATCATTACCAGGATTTCCTCCTCCATAAAAAGAAGAACTTGTAATAGTAAGTTCTTCAAAATTATTTGGAAAAGTAGAGTTTCCGTATATAATTCTACCTATTAAATTAGCAACATTATTACCCGAATTGTTTTGAGTTCTTCTAATTGTATATGAATGACCAACTAATATTTGAATAGGCATTATAGAAATGTAATCAGTAGAAATTGAAGAAAAAATATGATTGTCACTATATAATAAAGTATTTGATGTATTATCATAAACCTCAATTAAATAAGGTGTCGAGCTAAAGGATGGCAAGCTTTGATAACCTATTTGACAAATAATTTTATTTTCAGAAACTTCAAAATTATATGAATGAGTTTCCGTATCCATAGTGGTTTCTTCTATATTTGAAGATGTAGAAGATAAGTCATTATAGAGTTGGCTAAAAATAGTGTTAGTTGAATCACATATAGCTTCTTCATCTAAGTTGTTGTTATCATCGTCATTCGTACAGGATATTAATCCAATTAAGATAAATATTCCTAATAATATTTTTTTTGTCATTGTTTTAGTTTCTATGTAGATGCAAACACTTGTGAATGGTTGCGCCAAATTGCACAAAACTTATTATATAACAATAAATATAACCATTATCCCATCATATATTAGAGATAACAAAAACTAACTTCCAATTTTACTTAAAGCTATTCCAAAAAAAATCCTGCTTTCGCAGGATTAATTTGTTTTACCATTTTATAATAACGCTTCCCCAAGTAAAGCCACTACCAAAGGCGGCTAAAACTACGGTATCGCCTTCTTTTATTTTACCTTCTTCCCAAGCTTCGGTTAAAGCTATTGGGATTGAAGCTGCTGTGGTATTACCATACTTTTGTATGTTATTAAAAACCTGGTCGTCACTCAACTGAAATTTCTTCTGAATAAACTGTGCTATTCTCAAATTCGCTTGGTGCGGAATAAGCATGTCTATGTTTTCTGGCTTTAATTTGTTTTTCATTAAGCCTTCCATAATCACTTCACTAAAACGCACTACTGCATTTTTAAATACAAATTGGCCGTTCATGTAAGGGAAATAGCTTTCGTCATCTTTATTATCATCTTCAATAATATCAGTAACCCAACGCGTTCCCATTCCTGGTGCTTTTACCACCAATTCCTCAGCGTGTTCCCCTTGGCTATGCAAATGTGTAGATAGAATACCTTTGCTTGTATCTTCTTCACGTGTTAAAACTGCTGCTCCTGCTCCATCACCAAAAATAACAGATACACCTCTACCACGAGTGGTTTTGTCTAATCCGTGAGAATGCAATTCGCTACCAATAACAAGCACATTTTTGTACATACCTGTTTTTATAAAGTTATCTGCAACAGAAATGGCATATACAAAACCAGAACATTGGTTACGTACATCTAAAGCTCCAACCGTTTTTATATCTAAAGCATGCTGTACTTGCACACCTGGACCAGGAAAATACATATCTGGACTTAAGGTGGCAAAAATGATAAAATCGATATCATCCTTGTCTATTCCTGCACGTTCTATAGCAACTTTAGCTGCTTTTACACCCATAGTTGCCGTTGTATCTCCATCTCCATCCTTTACCCAACGACGCTCTTTAATACCTGTGCGTTCTTGTATCCACTCGTCACTGGTATCCATGATTTTAGATAAATCATCATTAGTAACTACATTATCTGGAACATAAGTTCCTAAACCTATTATTTTTGAATTATACATAGTATTCTTTTAAGTATTGCAATTTAATCTATAAGATACGATTTCGTTTGCAATAAAATTTAAATTCGTTATGCACGCATAATATTTAAAATTATGTCATCTTGTCATAATTCTTCAATTGGTATTTTATTTGAAATATTGGTTTTGATCAAAAAAATTAAATAATAATTAGATTCTTGCATACGCAGGAATGACAAAAACAACATAGTAAAATGGCAAAAGGAAGTATTAATGTATCGGTAGAAAATATCTTTCCGTTAATTAAAAAATTCTTGTACTCAGATCACGAAATCTTTTTACGTGAACTTATTAGTAATGCAACTGATGCAACTTTAAAACTAAAGCACTTAACGAGCATTGGCGAATCTAAATCTGAATATGGTGAGCCAAAAATTGAAGTAAAGATTGATAAGGAAGGTAAAAAACTTCATATTATAGATCAAGGTTTGGGTATGACAGCCGAAGAGGTTGAAAAATACATTAACCAAGTAGCATTTTCTGGTGCTGAAGAATTCTTAAACAAATACGAAGATACTGCTAAAGATTCTGGTATCATTGGTCATTTTGGTCTTGGGTTCTACTCTGCTTTTATGGTCGCTGAGAAGGTAGAAATTATTACAAAATCGCACACAGATGCACCTGCTGCACACTGGACTTGTGATGGTTCACCTGAGTTCACTTTAGAAGAAGCTGATAAAACTGACAGAGGTACAGAAATCATTCTTCACATTGCTGAAGATTCTACAGAATTTTTAGAAGACAGTAAAATCCGTGAGCTACTTAACAAGTACAACAAGTTTATGCCGATTCCTATTAAATTTGGAACTAAGGAAGTAAACGATCCAGATTTTACACCAAAAACAACTAAAGACGAAAATGGTAAAGAAACTACTGAGCCTCACAAACAAATCACTGTTGATGACATCATCAATAACCCAAATCCAGCATGGACAAAACAACCTGCAGATCTAGAGGACGATGATTACAAAAACTTCTACAGAGAGCTGTACCCAATACAGTTTGAAGAGCCACTTTTCCACATTCATCTTAATGTAGATTATCCGTTTAACTTAACAGGAATCTTGTATTTCCCTAAGATGACGAATGACCTTAACATGCAAAAGGATAAGATTCAACTGTACCAAAACCAAGTTTTTGTAACGGATAATGTAGAAGGTATCGTTCCTGAATTCTTAACCATGTTAAGAGGTGTTATCGATTCGCCAGATATTCCATTAAACGTTTCTCGTAGTTACTTACAGGCTGATGGTGCAGTGAAAAAGATTTCATCTTACATTACACGTAAGGTTGCAGATAAATTAAAATCTTTATTCAACAATAACCGCGAAGATTTCGAAAAGAAATGGGACGATATTAAAATTGTTATTGAATACGGAATGCTTTCTGAAGAAAAATTCTTTGAAAAAGCAGACAGTTTTGCACTTTACCCAACGGTTGATGGTAAATACTTCACCTTTGAAGAATTAACCAATGCTATTAAAGCAAAGCAAAGCGATAAGGATGGTAAAATGGTGATTCTTTATGCATCTAACAAAGATGAGCAACATGCCTACATACAAGCTGCTAAAGATAAGGATTACGAGGTGTTACTATTAGATTCGCCAATCGTAAGTCACTTAATGCAAAAGTTAGAAACCACTAAAGAAAATATTTCTTTTGCACGTGTAGATGCAGATCATATTGATAATCTTATCAAAAAAGACGACACCACAATTTCTAAATTATCTGAAGATGAAAAAACAACATTAGACACACTTTTAAAAGAAGTGATTCCTTCAGAAAAATTTATGGTACAATTAGAAGCTATGGATAGCAATGCATCACCATTTATGATTACGCAACCAGAATTTATGCGCAGAATGAAAGAGATGCAACAAACAGGTGGTGGCATGTTTGGTATGGGCAATATGCCAGAAATGTACAACCTGATTGTAAACACAAATCACGATTTAATTAGCGATATCTTAACTACTGAAGCAAAAGAAGATAAAGAACGTTTGATTAATCAAAGTTTAGATTTAGCACGTTTATCGCAAGGCTTACTTAAAGGTGAAGAGTTAACAAACTTCATTAAGCGTAGTTACCAGATGATAAAGTAATAAATTCCTGCAAAATCAGGAATCTTATAATAAATTGCAAAAACCACTTAGGAAATCCTAAGTGGTTTTTTTGTAACTTTAAATCTGAGACGTCGTCTTACTAAAGTAACAATCAATCAAACTATGCAATGAAAACAAAGATTTCTCTAATTGTTGTTGTATTTAGCTTCCTTTTTGCAACAGCTCAAGATCAAAATTTAACCCAACAATTCGATGATATTGTAGCACAATACTACAATGATACTAATGCACCAGGAGCAACGGTTTTAGTTGCCAAAAACGGAAAAGCTATTTATAGAAAAGCTGTCGGAAAATCTAATTTGGAACTAGATGTTGATATGATTCCGGAAAATGTATTTATGCTGGCTTCTATCACAAAGCAATTTACAGCAGTTTCTATTTTAATGTTAGAAGAACAAGGCAAGTTAAGCTTAGATGATCCAATAACTAAGTTTATTCCAGATTATCCTACGCATGGCAAAACGATAACTGTTCATCACCTTCTTAATCACACCTCTGGTATTAAAAGCTACACAAGTATAGGAGATTTAAGACAAGTTGCCAGACAAGACAAAACCTTAGACGAACTTATAGATTTCTTTAAAAATGAACCTATGGATTTTGATCCTGGTGAAGATTATAGTTACAATAACTCTGGTTATGTATTACTCGGTAAAATTATAGAAGTCGTATCTGGTGAAACTTATGCAGATTTTATTGATAATCATATTTTTCAACCATTAGGTATGACAGCCTCGCAATATGGTAGTCACAGTAAAATCATTAAAAACAGAGCCATGCCTTATGAAGAAGTTGACAAAGGTTATGTTAACGCAAGTTACCTCAGCATGTCTTTACCACACGCAGCAGGAGCACTTACCTCAACTATAGACGATATGCTAAAATGGCAAAATGCCTTAGCTAACAACACATTGATAAAAGCATCTACATTGCAAAAAGCAATTAATGGCTCTAAATTAAACAATGGAGAACACATAGATTATGGTTACGGATTAGGTGAACTAACTCTTAAAGGCTCTAAGGGTTACACGCATAGTGGTGGTATTTTTGGCACTTCTACAAATGGCATCTATTTAATAAATGAAGATGTTTATGTTATTGGTTTAAGTAATTGTAGCTGCAATGACATAGGCTCTGTAACCACGCAATTGGCTGCTGCTGCTATTGGCAAACCATACCCTTCTATGAAAGATGTTGTACAATTAAATGAAGACCAACTAAAAAAATGGGTTGGTGCTTATGAATTCGAAGGTGGAGTTGTAAGACATATTTTCTTTAAGGATGGTGCTTTAAAAAGTATGAGAGAGTCTGACACCAATACTGTTTTTGATATTTTTCCGCTTTCTGAAAACCGATTTATGTTTAATGATAGTAGTATAGAATACAGATTTTCTAAATCTGCTGATGGTAAAAATCAAGCCATATTTATTACAGATTCTGAAAGTATTGGCAAACAAATAGACAGAGCTATGCCAGAAGCAAGAAAAGAGATTACATTATCTAACGACGTTTTGAGTCAATATGATGGTAAGTACGAGTTAGCACCAAACTTTAATGTAGTCATTACTGTAAAAGGAAATGAAATCTTTGCGCAAGCTACAGAGCAAGGACAATTTCCACTTTTTGCTGAGAACGAAACCACCTTCTTTGCAAAAGTTACACCTCTTAAGGTGGTATTTAATAAAAATGCTTCTGGAAAAGTAGAAAGTTTTACCTTATATCAAGGCGGACAAGAAACCATTGCAAAAAAAATAGAATAACATTAATCCTTCGTAAAACACTAACCACTTAGAACATTCTAAGTGGTTTTTTTATATCCAAAACAAAAAAAATAATACATTTTAATAAAATGTATTTAAAAAATATGTATATTAGCCGTATGTATAGTAAAGAACTCACTAAAGGGACATTGCAACCTATCATCTTAAAGCTGTTAAGCGAGCATGATAAAATGTATGGTTATGAGATTACCCAAAAGGTAAAAGAACTCACCAAAGGTAAAATCGATATTTCAGAAGGCGCACTCTACCCTATTCTACACAAGCTAGAAAACAAAAAGGTATTAGAAACCGAAAAAGTATACATCGGTAAACGTATTAGAAAATACTATTCCGTTACCAAATCTGGTAAACATGTTATAGAAGAGCAAACCAAGCAAATCAATGATTTTATAGATACCTTATCACTAATTTTTAATCCTAAAACAAGCTAAATGACTCTTACAGACCAACACATAGCTTTTATTTCTAATAATCTGGATTTTTATGGGCTAAAAAACAATGATTTAAAGGAAGATCTTTTAGATCATATTTGTACTCACATCGAAAATTCTAATGAGCACGATTTTGAAACGGCTTATAAAAAAGCAATCCATGAGTTTGGCGGACATCTTAATCTAAATCATATTGAACACCAAACCAATCTTCAATTGTACTTTAATGCTTCTAAAAACAGAAATAGGCTCTTGTTTTTAATGAGCTATATTTCCGCAGCCTGTATTCTTTTGGGTATCGTTTTTAAATTTATGCATTGGCCATTTGCCAGTATACTCTTGGTTGTTGGTTTTGCTTTTTTAATATTTCTTACCCTTCCTATTTATTTCTATTCAAGATACAAAGACCGTATCATAAAATATCAATCTTAAATTTTAACCATAAACCCAATTAATTATGAAAAAATCAGTTTATGTCTTAGGCTTTATAGCTGCGTTTATTCTCAGCACCTCATTTTTATTCAAAATGATGCATTGGCCATTTGCTAACATCTTAATGTTTACAGGATTTATAATCCTAAACTTAGGGTTCCTTCCAACCTTATTTTTCAAGTTGTACAAACAGTAAACATTAAAACCCAAAAAGCTAAAACCACTTCAAATCGAAGTGGTTTTTGTTTTATCACCACTCAACTATACAAATCTGTAAATCAACCACATAAACACTTATCACATCGATTTTAAATGACGGCTTCAAAATTATTTTTGTAAATTATGGTAGTTTAATATCTATATAAGTTGCAAAAAAACAGTTCATATATTAACAAAATTTTCAAAAATCTTATTTTTTCCGAAAAAGAAATTGAGATTATAAATTCTATTTTCCAAAAAGTTACAGTAAAAAAGGGAGACACTTTAATTGTTCCTGGAGATATTGCCGACTCTCAATACTACATATTGGACGGATGCCTTAGATCTTTCTATGTAGATTATCAAGGAAAAGAACACACATTGCAATTTGGAACAAAAGACTGGTGGATTAGTGACTACACTGCTTTTTTCACAGCTTCACCAGCAGTAATGACGGTTGAAGCGCTTAAAAATTCAACCTTATACAAAATTACTCACGAGCAGAAAGATGACCTTTATTCTAAAATACCAAAAGTAGAAACCTTCTTTAGACAAAAACTAGAAAGTGCTTTTTCCGCTTTTCAAAGACGAATATTATCCGGCTTATCCCAACCTGCCAAAGAACGCTATCTGTTGTTTATAAAAACATATCCTGATATTGAAAAGATCGTAAAAAACTATCATATTGCGTCATATTTGGGTATAACTACAGAAAGCCTTAGTAGAATACGAAAAGAAATGTAATACTTACAGATTTCTTAACATACATCAATTTTTTATTACTTTATTAATACTAGATTTGCCCTCCCTAACACACACTTTTTTAAGTGAATCCCTAAGGATTAATAGCTAAAAAGCGCAGATATAATACATCTGCGCTTTTTTTTATAGTATTTGTAACTTAAAGATTATATATCGTTTCATTTATATTTGTATACAATAGAATCAAAATTGAAACCAGAAAACAACCTTTCGAAAATAAAATCGCGACTGCATCCAAAAAACAAGCATAACACACGTTATGATTTTTCTAAACTCATTGAGAGCTTACCTGAGTTATCAGAATATGTTTCTAAAAATAAATATGGTAATGACTCTGTTGATTTTTTTAATCCTGATGCGGTTTTAACCCTTAATAAAGCTCTACTAAAACACCATTATAATATTAATTTTTGGGAAATACCAAAACATTACCTCTGTCCACCAATTCCTGGAAGAGCAGATTACATTCATTACATTGCCGACTTACTTGCAGAGAGCTTTTCAGAAATCCCAAAAGGTACAAACATTAGAGGTCTAGATATTGGTGTTGGTGCTAATTGTATTTATCCTATTATTGGGCACCAAGAATACGGTTGGTCGTTTATTGCTTCTGACGTCAGTGAAAACGCAATTAAGTCTGCGAAGCAAATTGTTGAACAAAACAGAAATCTTTCTTCTCACATAGAACTTAAGCTTCAAAAACAACGCAAATCGTTTTTTAAAGGCATACTTTCTGAAGATATAAAAATTGATTTTAGCATTTGTAATCCACCATTTCATGCATCAAAAGAAGAAGCTGAAAAAGCTAATTTACGAAAGCTTAAAAACCTTAAAGGAAAAACTAAAGGCAAAACCAAATTGAATTTTGGCGGACAGCAAAACGAATTGTGGACCAAAGGTGGCGAAGCTCGTTTTATAAAAGATATGATTTTTGAAAGTAGAAATTTCAGTAAACAGTGTCTGTGGTTTACAACATTAGTGTCTAAAGAGGCTACTTTAAAAACTACTTATAAAATCCTTGACAATGTTGAAGCAACTGCTATAAAAACAATAGAAATGGGACAAGGCCAAAAAACAAGTCGTTTTATAGCTTGGACATTTTTAACGGCACAAGAACAAAAGGAATGGAAAACTAAGCGTTGGTAAAATATTAGTCACTTCGAGTGTTTTGAACTTGTTCAAAATGTATCGAGAAGTCTATAAATTAAATTATTCTCGATACTATTTGCTCATTCTTCGCAAATCACTCGAATTGACGTATTAGGCAATTTTAAAATATAAATAAAGTTATAACTAACTATTGTTCTACCTTTGTTTCATCATTGTCATTCCTGTGTAGGCAGGAATCCATTGGCTAAACTAAAAAGTGGATTCCGCATCAAGTGCGGAATGACAAAACCACTTTAAAATTCAAATACATGTCATTTAAGGATCTAAAACTCATCAAACCACTTCTAAAAGCTATTGAAGCTTCAGGTTATACGGAACCTACTTTAGTGCAAGAACGTACTATTCCTGTAATTTTAGAAGGTAGAGATGTTATTGTTTCTGCCCAAACCGGAACAGGAAAAACAGCAGCTTTTGCGCTACCTATTTTACAGCAGTTGTTTGATAAACAAGATGCTCCAAAACGTGGAAAAAAAATAAAAGCTTTAATTATTAGTCCTACACGAGAACTGGCGCTACAAATTCAACAGAATTTTAAAAACTATGCGCAGTTTTCTAACCTTAGATCGCTAGTTATTTTTGGTGGTGCTGCAATTGAACCTCAGGTTGATGTTCTAAAAAAAGGTGTTGATATCCTTATTGCAACTCCTGGTCGTCTTTTAGACTTGCACAAACAAGATTATATCAACTTAGATAAGGTTGAAAATTTTGTTTTAGACGAGGCAGATTTAATGCTTGCAATGGGTTTTATAGATGATGTAAAAAAAATAGAACGGCTTTGCCCTGAGGAAAAACAGACCTTATTATTTTCTGCTACCATACCTTACAAAATAGAAGAGCTTGCAAATTCAATTTTAAAAAATCCTGAAAGAATTGATGTTACTCCAACGCAATCTGTAGCTCAAGATGTGAGTCAGGTATTGTACTACGTGCCAAAACGCAGAAAAATAGAGTTGTGTTTGCATTTGCTACGAAATAGCATAAAAGGAAATGTTATCATCTTTAGACGCACCAAATTTGGTGTAAAAAAACTAGAGGAACGCTTGGCAGAAAAAGGTTATCGCGTAGATAGTATTCATGGTGACAAAAACCAAAGCGACAGACAAACTGCGCTTAATAAGTTTAAAAATGGTTATGTAAAAATTTTAATTGCCACAGATGTTGCTGCTCGTGGTATTGATATTAATGAGCTAGATAATGTCTTTAATTTTGACATGCCAAACCAAGCCGAAACCTACGTACATCGTATTGGTAGAACTGGTCGCGCTGGTAATATTGGTAATGCATACTCTATGTGCTCTGCTGATGAAAAAAACTATATAAAGACTATTGAAAACTATATCAATGTTCAGATTCCTGTTGAAAAGGAACATCCTTATCCTTTAGACCCAAATGCAAAACCTACTGTACACAAAAAGAAAGGTAGCAAATACAAAAAGGGTCGTAAAAGTGAAGCCTCTAAGAAAAAGAAGAAACGCTGGTATTAATTATGAGACTTTAGACGCTAGAAATAGACAAAAAAGCACTTAGCAAGCCCTAAGTGCTTTTTTATTTTACAAACTTAATAGACTTAATCCTCGCCAAAGTCAATAAAATCTTCACCAAACCTTACAATACCGTTTGTAACATGAATTTTTATTTGGTTAGGATTGTCTTCCTCTCCAATAACCATCATTTTAGAATGCTCTTTTTTACGGCTTGGAGGAATCTCTGTGATTAATTTGGCCCAATAATGCACTGTATTGTAGCCATACGTTTCTATAAAGTATTCTGACTTTTCAGGAAAAAACAGATTGATTTCAGAATAATCTGATGCCATCTGGAATTCTCTAAAGTTTTGAGAAAAATTATGGAACCAAAACTTACTATTAAAATCTACTATCCTAACCTTTTCCGCTATTTCGCCAACTTTAATATTACTAAACTCAGTATCTACATCTACTTTTTTTAACTGCGCTACTTGTACCTCATCAACATGTGTAAATTTATAGTTTCCTCCTTCTAAAAAATTTGCTCTAAAACTTCCATTTACCACATCAAAAACATTGAATGGGTTTTGAATATTCTGAAACTTCAATTTTGTAGTTCTGGCATTAACAACCAGTTGGTTATCTATATCGTTCTTAAAAATTAGGTTAGAATTTTCTGCCATTACTCGAAGCTTAATTTCTGGAGGTAGTTTTATAGAAAACTTTGTTCTTAAAATCTTTACATTTTTGGTGTTGATTTTTTTCTTGTTTCCTTTTTTATCTACCTCTCGTAAATTCTTTAAATACTCCTTAAGGCTTTTCCCTCTTGAGCTACTGTTTATGTCCAAAAAATACTGCTTAGACTTTCTAAAAACTCGGTTCGATTTTTCCTTGAAATTTATAAAATCACCTTCAAACTCAATACCATAAAGTGTTTCAAGACTATAAGACACATCATTTTTTGCTTCACTACCACTTGTTTTAAATTCTAAAACAGCATCTTTTATTATTGCTTCGATTTTAATCTCGTTAAGCTTGCTTTCTACCTCCTTTTTTGAATAGTTTTCAAATTCTAATGTGTAATCAAAATGTACTTTATCATCTTCTGATTCTGAAAACTCTACATACGTGCCATTCAGATGGAGGTAAACAGACTCTAAATCTTTTGTCTCATAGCTTTTCTTGAAAATTTCCTTTACTTGTGTGTTACCTATTGCTGATGTGATGAGCATCAGCAATAATAATTTAAATTGATTTTTCATTTTGTTCGTTTTTTTGATTTAAAATTTTGATGTGTTCTTGTATATCTTTCAAAATCTGAAGTCTTGTTTGCAAATTTTCAACTAAAGCCTCAACAACTTGTATGTTATTAGCATCACTCTTGAATTGCTTTGAGATTATTTTATAATCATTATCTAATTCATCTAGTTTTTTCTTGAAACGCGCTACCAAAACCTCATCATCTGCTAAGGCTACAAAGCTTTGCCACTCGGTTTTTATTTCTTCTAAATACTCCGCTTCTACTGCTTCGACTTGCGCTATAAATGGCGAAATATTTTCTGTTGGTTGTTTAGGGAATAATGCAAAACCAATGGTAAGCGCTACAACTACTACAGCTACAGCTCCTATCCAAGTGTATCTTTTATTTTTAGATTGTTTTTGTTGATTTAACTTATCTAAAAACTCAGCTCTATGATTATCTGGAAGTGTTTTTAAGTCCTCTTCCTCCTTAAATAAATCTCTAATATCTTGCTTCATTATACTTCGGTTTTAAGAATTCTTGTAATTTTAGTTTACCACGTCTTAAGTGTGTTCTAGAGGTTTTTATCGGAATCTCTAATATCTCTGAAATTTCTGCATGATCGTACCCTTCTATGAGATAAAGCTTTATCACTATTTTGTGCTTTTCGTTGAGTTGCTCAATGGCTTTTAGTATGTCTTTTTTACTGACATTGGTATCAAAATTCCAATCGTCTTCATTGGTTATTTGTAGTTCTGAAACTTCAACATCAAAAAACTCAATTTGTCTTTTCTTTAAAACATCTAAACATTGATTGATTACAATACGCTTTAACCACGCACCAAAAGTTGCTTCAGGTTTGTAATTACTTAGATTTACAAATGCTTTTAAAAATCCTTCTTGCATAGCGTCTTTTGCATCTTCTTCATTATTAAGATACCGACTAGCCACTGTAAACATAGCATTGCAATACGTATCGTATAGTTGCATCTGTGCAATTTGGTTGCCTTTTTTACAGGCTTTAATTAAGGATTCTGTTTGTGTATGCATTTAGTTAGTTAGCGTCTTTGTATTTAAAAACGAAGAAAATGGGTTAGGGTTTCATTCGCAAACAAAAAAAAAGAATTCAAACTATATTTTTTTGAATTCTTCTTTTCTTATTTAATATGTAATTGTATTTACTAATACGATAGTTTCTGATTAAAATACTGCTTTAATAACGGAATTTGAATTGCTACCATTACAGCTAACAATACCGTTGCATACATCAAAGTATTTGAAAAATCTACAGATAAATTATTGAGTAAATCAAAAGATACTTCTGGTAAATTATAACGATCTGTAAGGCTTGAAGAGTCACTAGATTTATTTAAAACAATATTTGTAATTAAAGCCACAAAACCCAAACCTAACAACCACCAAACATATTTAGGAATTAGTGGTTTATAAGCAATTGTTTTAGTTTCTGAAAGTGCTTCAATTTTAGACATTACTCCTTCAGTAAAGTTTGTTGGAGCAGTTTCTAAACTGTCATTAGCCATCAACTTATTGATTAAATCCTCTATTCTTTTATCTTCATTTTCCATCTGTCAAGCTGTTTTGGGTTGAAAATACTGTTCTAAAATTACGGCTAACTTTTTTCTGGCTCTAAAAAGCTTCACTTTAACCGTATTGGCTTCAATATTTATAATTTTTGATATTTCATCTAAAGATAATTCTTCAAAATAAAATAACGTTAAAATAGCACTACTATCTTCTGGTAATTTATTGATACATTTCTTTATTAAATCGCTCTTTTCTTCTTTAATAATGTTGTCTAAAGCATTATCGATAGTATCTAATTTATTAAAAGTAAACTCATCTATAGCAACATTATTTAGATGCTTTTTGTTCTTCTTAATAGTATCTAAACAGGTATTATAAGCTACTCTATAAATCCATGTAGAGAATTTTGAATCTCCTTGAAACTTATCTAAAGACTTAAACACCTTTATAAACGTATCTTGCGCTACCTCTTCTGCTTCTTCTCTATGCTTTAACATGCGCAATGCTAATGTATACACCAGGTCCTTATAACGATCTACTAATTGCGCATAAGCCTTAGTATCGCCATTTTTAATAGCTGCAATTAATATGTTTTCGTCGTTGGTGGTCATTTTTAAGTTAAGACGACGGTTTGTTTCATTAGGTTACAAATAGATTGAAAAAAATATTTTTAATAAAAAGTGTAACCTAAAAGTTTAGCTTGTCGTCATAAGCTAAGAATCAATTAAAATTAATCATTTATCGATGCTTTTTTACGCATCAATTAAAAAACAAACATTATGGACGAAGAAATATTAATACCAATTAGTCTTTTTGCAGCAATTTTTGGAATGGTATACTTATACTTTTCTACCAGAAACAAAGAGCGTCTTGCACTTATAGAAAAAGGAGCAGATGCCAGTATCTTTAATATTGGTAAACGCTCTGGCTCAGCCTGGAAAGTGGTTGTTATCAACATTGCTTTTTTACTTATGGGTATTGGCTTAGGCCTTTTTATTGCCAATGTACTAGAGAGTACAACGAGTTTGGACGATAATGTAATCTATCCTGCAATTACCTTTATAATGGCTGGACTAGGACTTTATGTAGGCTACACACAGACAAAAAAAGCTTTAGACGAATAATAAAAAAGTCTAATCAACTAAAAAGCAAACGCTTCTTCCTATTTATAAGGAGGAAGCGTTTTTTGTTTTAAAGGTGTATATTTATATAATTAAATTGAGATAAGTCAATGGGACTAGATTCTGTAGAATTAGTAATGTCAGCTGAGAAACTTTTTGGAATTAGAATTCCTGATAAAGAAGCGGAAAAAATAAATACTGTTCAAGAATTTGCTGATGCTGTATGTCATTTAATTACAATAAATCCATCTGAAAAATGTCTGAAACAGATAATGTTTTATAAAATTAGAAGTGCATTAAAAACATTAAATTTCTCTAATAAAAATATTACTCCAGATACTGTTGTAAGAGACTTATTTCCTAAAGAGCATCTAAATACAAATTGGCTTATTTTTCAATCTGAACTTGGTCTAAGTTTACCTAAACTAGCAAAACTTGATTACAACTCTAACCTAAATTCTCACATTAAATTATTTGGAATTAAAACCATAAAAAGAACTCTTCCTACCACCAAAGGCACAATTAGACAACTGATAGACTGGATAATATCGCTTAATTTTAAAAAGACTATTGACATTAATCGTATTACCAATAAATATGAAGTTGAAAGGATTATTGCAAATATTATCCATAATAACATAGGAATACCAATAACCGAAATTGAATTAGAACATTCTATTAGCAATGATTTAGGAATTGATTAATAAATAAAAATGTATAAATACCTACTCTTACTTATATTCTGCCAGCTGAGCTTTTCTCAAATCAAAGTCTTAGATAGCATTTCGCAATCACCTGTTAGCTATGCAACCGTATCTTTTGGTAACGGCCAAGGCATTTTTGCAGATGATGATGGTATGTTTTATTTTACAAAAAAACTATATCCAGATGTAGACTCTTTACATATTTCGGCTATTGGTTTTAAAAACCTCAACATTGCTACAGAAAATTTGCCCAATGAATTACTACTTCAACCTCAATCTGCAGCTTTAGATGAAGTAGTACTTAACACTAATCTTAATCGAAAATTTAAAGAAGAAACTTTAAAACCATATCTCGATGATGATTATTACAACTGTTGGCTACCAACAATAGAATCTGAAATTGCAGTATATTTTTCTAAGTCTTCAGAGCAAGATCAAAAGCTTACCAGTGTTACATTCCCTATTGCTTTAGAGTCTAAAGATTGGAAAAAGCGAAAACGCGCCAATAGCGATAAAAAGAAATTTTCAACTTTATTTAAAGTACAATTTTACGCCAATGATAATGGTAAACCTGGTAATGTACTCACTTATGAAACCATTGTTTTTAGAGCTACAGAAAAAAATGGAGATGCCTATAAACTCAATGTAGAAGACTATGATATTTACATTCCTAAAAATGGTTTTTTTGTATCTATTCAAGTGATGGGCTACACCAATAAAGAAGGAAAACTTTTGCCAAACAAAAAGTACAAGGAAATTAAATCTAAAAATGGTGTAGTAAAAATTCCAACAAACTTTAGACCTCTTCTCCCCTTTACTGATGAAATTGAAAGCAAAAACACCTACATAAAACGCATATTTATAAGTGGTAATAATTGGGTAAAGTTTGATAAAGGCAACGGTTTTAAATCTAGCTTACTGGACAAAAATCTTTTTAATTACGGCATTGGTATAACCTATAAAACATTTAAAGATGAATAACCCAATTGGACTATACATTATGGCTGGCATGTATATTTTGGCAGGCCTTATGCACTTTGTAAAACCCAAAATGTATATGCGTATTATGCCAAGATACTTACCAAACCACAAATTTCTTGTGCTACTGAGTGGTATTGCAGAAATTGTTTTGGGAGCAGCTTTGTTATTCTCAGAAACCAAAGCTTTTGCCATTTATGCTATCATAGCAATGCTAGTTGTATTTCTGTTAGTTCATTTTTATATGTTATCTGGCGAAAAAGCTTCAGCTGGTATACCAAAATGGATATTAATTTTAAGAATTCCACTACAATTTTTCTTAATGTATTGGGCTTGGATTTATTTGAGTTAAGATGAGAAAAATAATTTTTACCGCATTTTTATTAATTCTAACTTTTCAGAAGGCTTTCTCCGATTGTGGCCATTGTTTTCACTTGATAAAAGTTAACCTTTCATATACCAATGGTGATAATGAAATTGGATATTTAAAGTTCTATGATGAATACTCTATTCAAAATAACAATACAAAACCAAAATTAAATACAAGCATAAAACATTTTTTTGTTAAACAAACAGACTCTATTGAAATAATAAGTAAATACTATAAGGTTAAAGACTTACCAGAATTTATAGATACTAACGATAAACGATCTGTTACATTAAACAAAATCTCAGATATTTATCTAATAAGTTGGATGAATATTACCGGTAGCTTCAACATGCCAATTTTAGATGAAGAATCTATAAGTAAAATTATAAATGCTACAGATATAGTATCAGAAATCAAAATTTTTGATGTACATGACGAAATATACGTTAAAACCAATCCTTCTATAAGTGCAAGTGATTTTAAAACTTTTATAAAAAAAGCCTATAACAATTCAGATTTAAATAATTCTATAATCAATGGTCTAAAGATTAATAAACGCAAAAACATTTATCCAACTAAAACTGACATTATAAACAGAGTAAATGATTATTTAAAATCTTTAGAAGATACAATTAACTCTATTTCGACAATAAACATAAATAAAAATATTAATTCCTATTTTCTTTCCTATAAAACTAATCTCGAGAAAAGAAAAAATTATGCAAATTCTATATTAGATTATTTAAATAGTAATAAGCCTCATAAAATTCATTCTTTTATAGAATCTAATATTTCCAATAAAAATATAAAAAAGAGAATGTTAGATGAGCTATCAAAAGACTTATCCATAATTGAGAAAACTTTAAATTTATGTTCATTTCAGTATGAGATTAATGAGAATCATTTACTTATGGATTTGTTTTATAAAACCCTAAAAAAAGAAGACATTATAGTTATTGTTAATTCTTGGGACTAGCACCTACTCTACCTCAAAATCAAAATAAGTTTTCGGAAAAGGTTCCCAACGCAAGGTAAAATGCCACCACTCTTTAGGGTAGTTTCTAAAATTGTGTTTTAGCATTACACGCTGTAAAATCTGACGGTTCTTTTTTTGAACTTCAGAAATACCATCATAATCTACCCAAGACTGTTCTCCAAAAAAATCAAAAGGACTACCCATATCCAAGGGTTTACCTGTATTTCCATCTATAACAGTAAGGTCTATAGTACTGCCTCTGCTATGTCCAGATTTTGAAGCTATATAACCAGCCTTAAATAAGTTTCGTTTTTGTACATTGGGATAAAAAACAGATTTATTCACAGTATCATTCAATACTCTTGCCCAACGCACAAAATGATTAACAGCACGCTGTGGTCTGTAACCATCATGAACCAACAAACATAAATTCTGTTCTTGCAACTCATCTTGCACCAGCTTTAGCTTTTCAGCGGCAGCTTTGGTAAGTATAAGTTTATTAGAATTATATCCATCAATAGTATCACCTACAAAGTTATTTGTGGTATAATATTTTAGTTCAACATTGAGATCTGGTATTATAGAATTAACATATACAAAGCCTTCTGGTAACTCTTGTTTCTGGTAAAAACCAAAGCACAAAAGAGATACAATAATTAAAGGACCAAGAATTTTATATTTCATCTATTAAAATTTACCAACAAATAAGATTCAATTGTTGAATTGTTTTATGTACAAAAACCATTATTTATTTAATGCAATTATGGGCTTTCATATCGATGCACTAATTTAGAGAAAAATTATGCTATGGACTTGTTTTCTTCAGAGAAACAACATTTTATTTTACCCAATGCTGAGCTTATCTATGTACCCGATTTTTTCAGCACTCAGGAAGCAAACAACTATTTTAGAGTTATAAAAGCCCAAACCAATTGGCAACACGATGATATAACTGTGTTTGGAAAATCCTACAAGCAACCAAGATTAACAGCGCTTTTTGGTGAAACAAACCAAACCTACAGTTATTCTAACATAACTATGCACCCTGAACCCTTCACACAAAATTTAAAAGAAATTAAAACTAAAGTTGAAACCTTTTCAAACGAAAACTTTAACACGCTTTTAGTCAATCTGTATCGCGATGGTAATGACAGTAACGGTTGGCACGCAGATAACGAAAAAGAATTAGGTCTAAACCCTATTATTGCTTCAGTGAGTTTTGGAGAAGAACGACCATTTCACTTTAAACATAGAACTATTAAAAGTGAACGGCATAAACTCATTTTAGCACACGGTAGTTTACTACTAATGAAAGGCGAAATGCAACACTATTGGCTGCATCAGATTGCAAAAACAAAAAGGAACATTGAATCTAGAATAAATCTTACCTTCAGAAAATTGGTAACCTTATAAAAATAAAAAACCGGGTTCCCTCAAACCCGGTTTTTCTAATTTGCTTTCTTTATTATGATAGTAGATTTAGGGTCTCTAAGTCAACATAACATAATGCAAATATTAATTAATTAATCCATTGAACTAAAAACTAAATTTTAGTACACTTCAAATATATAATTAGGTTTTAATTTCATCGCTTAAAAACACTATTAATCGACGAAATACATCAAATTTTAACATTTATAGATAAAAATATGCATTTCATCGATAAAATGCATACTTAAAAAAAGTAAAAACGCACATAACCATACAATAAATTCATTCTAAAAAAGTTGGAAAACTTCACATAGAAAGTATTATCAACTACCTTTACTGTATAAATAAACTCATATGAAATATTATTTATTAGTCTTTAGCTTTTTATTGGCTTCAGTAGCTTTTAGTCAAGAAAAATTGTTTTCAGAAGCAGATATATCTATTAACAAATGGATTGATGGTACGCTATTAACATCAGTTAATAATGATTCAAAAAAAACAGCTTTAGCTATAATCATAGCTGGCTCTGGTCCTACTGATAGAAATGGTAACCAAAACTTTTTAAAAAATAATGCCTTAAAAAAATTAGCCGAAAACTTAACAAATAAAGGCATATCTACATTTAGATACGACAAACGCATAGTTAAACAAATAAGAAAAGGAGATGTAGATAAAGACTTAATGTTTGACGATTTTGTAAGTGATGCTACAGATGTTATCAACTATTTTAAAGAAAAAGAAACATACTCAAAAATCTATGTTATTGGTCATAGTCAAGGAAGTCTAGTAGGTATGCTTGCAGCAAAAGAAAATGCAGATGGCTTTATTTCATTGGCTGGAGCAGGTCAAAACATTGGAGATGTTATTGTAGATCAGGTTACAAAAATGGCGCCTAAACTTGGTGAAGAAGCCCAAAAAGTAGTGGATAAACTAAAAAAAGGAGAAACCACTACAGAGTATCCGCAACCACTAGCTTCGGTTTTTAGTATAGACATTCAACCATTTATGATTAACTGGATGCAATACAATCCTACCGAAATTATTAGCGAATTAAAGATTCCTGTGCTTATTGTTAATGGTACAAAAGATCTTCAAGTATCAGAGGAAGAAGCACAATTATTAAAAGATGCTAATGAAGATGCTGAATTAAAAATCATTGAAAACATGAACCATGTATTCTTTAATATTGAAGGTGATGATTTAGAAAATTCAAAATCTTACAATGAAGCTTTTAGACCAATTTCAACAGAACTTGTTGATGCTATTGTTCAGTTTATAGGCTCTTAAAATCTACTCTAAATACTGCAAAAATCAAAAAAGCATCTCAGACTTGAGATGCTTTTTTACTAACTAACCAACCAAAATGTAATGTCGCGATTTTGTAGTGTTGTTACTATTGTAACTATCGCTGTAACCATTACACTTAGTATATAACAAACCGCGTGCCAAACTCTATATTTTACTTTTTTTCATAAATATTGTAACAAATATTTGGTTAAACACACTAACCTTATATATCTTTATGATATCATTTTAATATCATATTGAATTTTAATGATTAACCAATTAAATTTTTTAACATGAAAGAAGAAAAAATCATCGTCCCAGCAAATGGCTATTTTATGCTGTTTCTGTTTTTATTAGTATTTTTTGGAAGCATAGCTACTATGATTACTTTAAAAACACCTTGGCCAATTATTACTATTATATTGTCGCTTGTTATGGCATTTGGTTTTGTAATGGTGCAGCCAAACGGATCTAGAGTATTACTATTATTTGGTAAGTACGTTGGTACTATTAAAAAGAATGGTTTCTATTGGGTAAACCCTTTTTATACCAAAAAGAAAATCTCTCTAAGAGCAAGCAACTTTGATAGTGAGCGTCTTAAAGTAAATGACAAACTTGGTAACCCAGTTATGATTAGTACAATCTTAGTATGGCGTGTGCAAGACACCTACAAAGCTGCTTTTGATGTAGACAACTACGAAAACTTTGTAAGAGTACAAACCGATGCTGCAGTGCGTAAACTGGCTAGCATGTATCCTTACGATAACTTTGCCGACGAAGGGCATGATGAAGACATTACCCTTCGCTCTAGTGTTAACGAAGTTAGTGAAGCCCTAGAAAAAGAAATTGATGAGCGTTTATCCATTGCTGGAATTGAAGTTTTAGAAGCTCGTATTGGCTACCTAGCTTATGCGCAAGAAATTGCAAATGCAATGCTAAAACGTCAGCAAGCAACTGCAATTGTGGCTGCCAGACATAAAATTGTACAAGGTGCTGTAAGTATGGTAGAAATGGCAATTGAAGAACTAAACAAAAATGAAATTGTTGAGCTAGATGAAGAACGCAAAGCAGCAATGGTAAGTAATCTTATGGTAGTACTTTGTGGAGATAAAGAGGCTTCACCAGTTGTTAACACCGGAACTTTAAGTCATTAGAAATGAAAGAATATAAAGTTATAAAACCTAAACTCGGTTGGAAAAACCATACGGATCGATTAGAAGAAATTCTAAACAAGTACGCAAAAGAAGGTTGGCGATTGGCAGAAATCACACCAAACCAACATATGATATCATTTATAGTTTTTGAACGTGACAAGAATAGATAATGCGAATTTTTAAAGAAGAACAACGATTTAACCAAACATGGATTATTGTACTCATTGCTGTGAGTGCAATAGTTCCTTTGTGGGTTATTACCAAAGAATACCTAGACAATCCTGCGTCTTTTTCAACAATAGAATTTATTGGTACTCTAGCTATTATTCTTGTTGCTTCTTGTTTTATTTTCGTTTTTAAATTGCATACTCGGATTGATGAAGATGGTATTCGTTATAAATTTTTTCCGTTTCAATTAAAGTTTAAATTATTACCGTGGACTGAAATAAAATCTGCCAATGTTAGAACTTACGATGCTATTACAGAGTTTGGTGGTTGGGGACTAAAAGGTGGCGCACTATGGAATAAATCTAAAGGAAGAGCCATCAATGTATCTGGAGATATTGGCATACAACTCCAACTAAAAAACGGTAAAAAGTTATTAATTGGCACTCAGAAAAAAGAAGAAGCCATACGTGTATTAGAAGCTTACAAAACAAAATTAAATACTGATGTCTAAGAAAAAAGCCTTTGCATTACGAATAAATGAAGATATGCTAAAAGCCATTGAAAAATGGGCAGCAGATGAGTTTCGTAGTACCAACGGACAAATAGAATGGATGCTAATGCAGCATTTAAAAGAACACAACAGACAACCCAAAAAGAAAGATAAACCAGATGAAGAAAAGTGATTGGAAACAGTCACTTTTTTATTGCCCTTTATTTTGGTATTTTGCGACTAAATACTGCACACATGAAATTCTCAATTAGATTATTTTTAATACTTTCTTTCTTTTTGTTAAGTATTAAATCTTCATTTTCCCAAACCTTAACTTTTGAAAAACCAAATAGTAGTCACTCGGAAGAGTTTACAATTCCAGTGAAGATTGATTCTTTAAGCTTCACATCTTTTAAAATTGAATTTACTATTACTGATGGTTTATCTGAATTAGTTCAATTCATTCCAAATAAAAAACTTGCTGAGGGTAGTTTTTCATATAACAAAAACAATGAAGTACATACCTTAGATTACATTGGTGTTTCTGAAATAAAATTTGAAAAGAAGGGATCATTATTTGATCTAAAAATGAAAACTTCTAACCGTTTTAAAAACAAAGAACTTTTTAAGGTAGCAAAAACCGAATTTCTTTTAGATAAAAGTCCTATTCAGCTCAAAAAAAAGAAAATTGAGAAAGCAACTGCTAATCAATGGGTACTATTTAAGAACGACGCAATAGTCTTTGGGTTACTATTGATAGCATTAGGTTTTGTATTCTTTACCGAATCTAAAAAAACAGGGTTTTGGCATAAGTTTTATCGTATTGTTCCTGCATTACTAATGTGCTATCTTATTCCTGCTATATTTAACTCTTTAGGTTTAATTTCAGACAAATTATCCGAGACTTATTTTATCGCTAGTAGATATTTATTACCTGCCTCATTGGTGTTACTTACATTAAGTATTGATTTAAAAGCCATTTTTAATCTAGGATGGAAAGCACTCGTAATGTTTTTCACAGGAACTGCAGGTATTGTTATTGGCGGACCTATTGCTATATTACTAATATCAACCTTCTCACCAGAAACTGTTGGAGGCGTTGGGTTTGATGCCACTTGGAGAGGATTAGCTACATTAGCCGGAAGCTGGATTGGTGGTGGCGCAAACCAAGCTGCAATGTTAGAAATATACGAGTTTAATCAGGAGCTTTATGGTGGAATGGTACTCGTAGATATAGTTGTGGCAAACCTATGGATGGCTGTGATATTATTAGGCATTGGTAAACGTAAAAAGATTGATAATTGGCTAAAAGCTGATAATACAGCCATAGACGAGTTACAAAATAAAGTACAAGCATTCAGTGATAAAATTACTCGTGTACCCACAACTACAGATTTAATTATCATTTTAACCATTGCTTTTGGTGCTGTTGGTATTGCGCACTTTGGAGCAGATTATATTTCTGTATTTCTTAAAGATAATTTCAAAGCTGTTAGTGATCCAAAAAGTGCTTTATCATCATTTGGAAGTGGATTCTTTTGGTTAATTTCTATAGCTACATTAATTGGTGTTCTTTTATCTTTTACAAAAGCAAAAAATTATGAAGGTGCTGGTGCTAGTAAGGTTGGTAGTGTTTTTATATACATTCTTGTAGCTACTATTGGTATGAAAATGGATTTAGGTAAAATACTGGAAAATCCTGGCTTAATATTAATAGGTTTGGTTTGGATGGCTATTCATGCCGGACTTTTGATTATAGTAGCAAAACTAATAAAAGCACCATACTTCTTTTTAGCTGTCGGAAGCCAAGCAAATGTAGGTGGAGCTGCTTCTGCTCCGGTTGTTGCCGCAGCATTTCACCCTTCATTAGCCACTGTTGGTGCTTTATTAGCTGTATTTGGATATGTTGTGGGAACTTATGGTGCTATTCTCTGTGCTGAACTTATGAAAATTGCAGCTGGTGGCTAGTATATTTAATTTCAAAATATGATATTTGCGCACCTAAAAATTTAATCTAAACATGACTAATTTATATAAAACGTTAAGCCTTTTTGCATTACTATTACTTATTCTGTCTTGCGGAAATGATAAGGACACCAACTTCACTTTAAAAGGAAATATTAAAGGATTAAAAAAAGGCATTGTCTATCTTCAAAAAGAAAACGACTCAACTATAATAAATATAGATTCTATGGTTATTTCTGGCCAATCAGAATTTACATTGAAAACAAATTTAGAAGAGCCTATACTACTCTATCTTAAATTGTTTAAGAACGATGGTGAAGAACACTTTATACCGTTTTTTGCAGACAAAGGTGTTACTGAGATAACAACTACTCTAAAACATTTTAACTATGATGCAGAAATCAAAGGTTCTAAACAACAAGATTTATTAAACGAGTATACCAAAGTAATGTCTAAGTTTAATGACCAAAATTTAGACCTTATAGAAGCTAATTTAATAGCTCAAAGAGATCAAGACAGTATAGCTTCCGATTCATTAAACAGAGCTTCTCAAATCTTGTATAAACGTAAATACTCTTATACCATTCAGTTTGCTTTGAATAATAAGGATAATATTATTGCTCCTTATTTAGCTTTGTATGAAATACCTTCTGCAAATCCGGTTTACGTAGATTCTGTTTATAATAACTTAACCGAAAATATTAAAAATTCATTTTACGGTAAAAAACTGAGAGAGGTTATTGCTGAAAGAAGTTCTAAATAGAAATAAATAATCTTTAATAAACAAAAAGCTCTAATTAATAAATTAGAGCTTTTTTTATTTTATGTTCTATAAAATCTAACACATGTAATGAGACTTTAATGTTAGAAAACAAAAAACTCTAACTGCATAAGCAATTAGAGTTTATATTACAGAGCCGATGGAGGGACTCGAACCCACGACCTGCTGATTACAAATCAGCTGCTCTAGCCAGCTGAGCTACATCGGCAAAGCGGTCGCAAAATTAAACCTAAAATTCAATTTTGCAAATACTTTTATTTTAATTTATTAATTCTTTCAATTAACGCTCTACCTTTAGATTCTAAGTCGCTGTTAATTGCTTTAAAATGAGCTTTTTTACCTTCTACGCTTCTATCATTTACACGAGCAATTAATTCGTCAAAAGACGCAATTGCATCATCAATAATAGCTTCACTCTCCTTAGTCGGCTTTTCTGTGTTCTCTAACTCCCAGTAATAAACCGCTTCAATAATATCACCAAAAACGTAATTGATGTCTTTTTTTAAATCTCTCTTATTTGCCATAATAATCTATGTTAATTTGGGTACAAATGTACGGAATCCTTACTTTACTTTTAGTATTTTTTTAAACGTAAACTTCGAGTAATTTTGCGTTTTTAGAGTTTAATTTAAAATCTTTTACTGCTGCTGGTAATAGAATTGTTTCTCCTTTAGAAATTACTTCTTTGGTGTCTTCTGTAACAACTTCTACCTCTCCATCAACACACATATAAATTAAAAACGAATCGTGAAGATTTTCTTTTTCTAAATTTGAATCTAATTCAATATAGTTTGTGGTAAAAAAAGGACAGCTTACCATGCCGTTTGAAAGGTTTTTTTCCTTTATATAATCAACCCTAAAGTCGTCTTTTAAATCAAATTTAAAAGCGTCTATTGCTATATCATTATGCAATTCGCGTTCGTTACCTTCATCATCAACTCTATCCCAATCATAAACTCTATAGGTAACATCACTTGTTTGCTGTATTTCTGCTAATAAAACGCCTGCTCCAATAGCATGTACTCGACCTGCTTCAATAAAATAGGTATCTCCTGTTTTTACGTTATCGAAATTTAAAATTTTGGTTAGAGTTTTTTCTTCAAGATGCTTTAAGTAGGTTTTATCATCCATCTTTTGGTTAAACCCTACAATGAGATTAGCACCTTTGTCTGCTTGCATTACATACCACATTTCTGTTTTTCCAAAGGAATTATGACGCTCTTTTGCAAGATCATCATCTGGATGCAATTGAATGCTTAAATCTTGTTTGGCATCAATAAACTTAATGAGTAAAGGAAAATTATTTCCAAATCGTTTGTAATTCTTATCTCCTATTAAATCGCCTTTGTATAACTCTAGTAAATCCTGAAGATTTTGAGATTTAAGCTTACCATTTACAACCTCAGAAACATCTCCTGGCACAGTACTAATTTCCCAACTTTCTCCTAATTGATTAGAATCAGATGGTTTATTAAACTGTTCTTTTAGTTTGGTGCCTCCCCATATTTTATCTTTTAATATGGGTTTAAATTTTAAAGGATAAAGTTTATTCTTCATTAATTATTCTCCTGAATAGGTTACGAAATTACGAGGTGTTTCGTACAATGTAATTTCTAAATGAAACTTAGGGTCTAATTTGGCTTTTACTTTATTATAAATAACAACCGCTATGTTTTCAGCAGTAGGATTTAAATCTTGAAATTCTGGCACTTCAACATTAAGATTCTTATGATCAAAAGCATCTTCTACTTCAGATTTAATGATATCTTTTAGAATCTTAACATCTATAACATACCCTGTTTCTGGATCTATATTCCCTGTTACACTAGCTATAAGCTCGTAATTATGACCATGAAAGTTAGGATTATTACACAGACCAAAAACAGCATCGTTTTTTTCAAAGCTCCAATCTTTTCTATAAAGTCTGTGAGCAGCATTAAAATGTGCTTTTCTGTGTACTGTTACTTTCATGATTTTTTTACGTTTATAAATTCATAAAACTTATCGAAAATAATTTTAAACCAAGCTGTATATTTCTCGGAATGTAATGCCATATCTACCTTAACATCTTCTAGACTCATCCATTTCCAATCGGCTACTTCATCTTCATTGATTTGTGGAGCATCGTTATAATATCCTATCATAACATGATCGTACTCGTGCTCGGTTAATCCATTATCGAATGGTGCTTTGTATATAAACGAAGTGGTTTCTTCTAACTCTGTTACAAATCCCATTTCTTCTTGCAATCTTCGCTTTCCTGCATCTAAGTTAGATTCTCCATCTCGTTGATGACTACAACAAGTGTTAGTCCATAAACCTGGTGAGTGGTACTTATGCAATGCACGTTGCTGAAGCATTAATTCGTTATTATCATTAAAAACAAATACTGAAAAAGCTCTATGAAGTAATGCTTTTTCGTGTGCTTCCATTTTTGGCATTAAGCCAATTTTATTATCGTTTTCATCTACAAGGATGACTTGTTCTTCTACCATAAAACAAAATTAACTCCTAAAGGTCTAAAAACGGTAAACTATTTCATAAAAAATAGCCGTTTAATTACTTAAACGGCTATTTTTTTAACTTCTATAATTGGGACGCTTATTCTTTATCGTCACAAGATTTACCATTAATACTTGTAATAATAAATTCGCTACGTCTGTTAAGTTGATGTTCTTCTTCAGAACAGCTAGACTCGTTTGTAGGCTCGCAACCACAGTCGTTAACTAATTGCGATTCACCATAACCTTTTGCTGTTAAACGCTCTGCTGCGATGCCATTATCTATTAGATATTGACGTGTAGATTTTGCTCTTCTATCAGATAATTTTTCGTTATAGTCTGCAGGTCCTCTACAATCTGTATGCGAACGAATATCTATATTCATTGTTGGGTATTTATTCAATACAGCTAATACCTTCTGTAATTCTATTTCTGCATCGTATCTAATGTTTGACTTATCGAAATCAAAGTATATGATAGGAATGTCTAAGATCTTAGCTAAATCATCACAAGGGCTTATTTCTTGCACATCTTTCTCTAAAAGTAACTGCAATTGTAAGTCTTGCTTTTTCTTAGGCGTAGTGAAACGTTTTTCATCAGATAAATAAGTTTCTTTTTCTCCTCTGACTAAATATTCTGTTTCACACTCTAATTTAAACTCAAAAGCGGCATCTTCTCCTACTGTTTTGCGCTCTATTTCTTTTCCTTCACCATCAAACAGAATAACTGTAGCATTAGGTATAAGCTCGTCTGTCTTCTTATCTTGAACAGTACCAACTACCAATTGCTCACACTCTGGTACTTCAAAGGTGTAGATATCATCACTACCTTTACCTCCTTCTCTGTTAGAACTAAAATAGACACGCTTTGTTACTAAATTTTCATAGTACCCAAAATCATCTGCTGAACTATTTACTGGTTTTCCAACGTTTTGAATCGGATAGTTTCTGTTTGAACCTTTATCAACTTTTTGGTCTAATTCTTCTGATTTAAAAACATCTAAACCTCCTAAACCTGGAAACCCTGTTGAAGAGTAGAATAGATTACCGCTAGTATCCATGAACGGAAATGTTTCTTGACCTTCTGTGTTAATAGAAGCGCCTAAATTTTCAGGCTCTCCTAGTGTACCATCATCATTAACATCTACTACAAAAATATCCGATTGTCCGTACGTACCTGGCATGTCTGAAGCAAAATACAATCGTGTTCCAGTAACATTTAAAGTTGGATGAGCAACACTGTAATCTTCACTGTTAAAATGTACTTTATGGATTTCGTCCCAAGTACCATCTTCACTCAAAGTAGCTCTGTACAGTTGTAGTCTATTAATACCTGTGCCATCTTCCTTATACTTTAATCTAAAGAAGTTATTTCTTGTAAAAAACATGTACTTACCGTTTGGTGAAAACACAGCACTAGACTCATGATACTTGGTATTTACTTTTCCTTGTATCTCTTTAACTTCTCCAAATCCGCTTTCTGTTTTCTCAGCTGAATACAAATCTAGATATGGCTCTTCGTTCCATCTATACTTTCGGCCTCCACCTCTTGATGAAGAAAAAACAATTCCGTTTTCATATTCTGTAACACCAAAATCTGAAAGCTCTGTGTTAATTTCTAAATTATAAGGCTCAATATCATCTCTACTGATCTCTTCTATATTAGACTTATAATCTACACTAGAAAGAAAAGCTTTACCTCTCATATCGTCTGGCTTAAGCTCATTGAATTTCTTCATCCATTTATCAGATTCTTTGTAGTCTTCAATTCCTTTAAGTGCTAAAGCATATCTAAAATAGTATTCTGGATCAATGACATCATTCATAGTCATTAACTCACCATACCATTTTGCAGCGTTTTCCATATCATTTCTAAAGTAATATGAATTTGCTAATTTTTGAAAAAGCTCAGCAGACTTATAGCCTTTATTAGCTACTTCTAGAAGAACTTCGCTTGTTTTTACATAAGCGAAATCTCTATAATCGTCTTCAACACTTTTTATTTTACCGTTTTGTGCAAATGAAGTCAGGGCAAACATACCTGCACAAACTAAACTAATATATCTTGAAATTGTTCTCATAGTCTTATTTTTAGAAGAAACGAGGTGATAAAATTCTACCTAGTCGTTTCACTTCAAACCTTAAAGTTATTTCGTGTGTTCCGCTATTATAGTTATTTAATCCTGTTGTGGTTAAGTCATACCCGTAACCAATAAACATTCCTGGTGTAACTTGAAAACCAACAAGAGCGCTTACAGAATCATCCCATCTCCATGCTAAACCTGCAGTTAAGTTCTTTTTGTACCAAAAGTTTGCCGAAACATCTGCGATTAATGGTGCACCAGAAACTCCTTTGACTAAAAATGCTGGTTTTAATTCTAAAGTTTCACTTAGGTTAAACACATATCCACCAATAGCATAAAAATGCATTCTCTCGGTAGCCTTAGATTCCTGAAAATCATCATAATGTTCTGTTTCCAAGAAATTTGGCACTGCTAATCCTAAATACCATTTTCTGGTATGCATGTATAGTCCTGCGCCAATCGTTGGAGAAATTAAATTTACATTTTCATTGAAAACATTATCAGGATCTCTATAACGTCCTTTGCTCCAATCCAAATCTAACATGTGTAAACCTCCTTTTACACCAAATGATAATTTTAGATCATTAGCATTTAAAGGTATGGTATATGAAAAATTAGCATCGATAAAATTCTCTCTGGCTGGTCCTAAAGCATCACTTACAATATTTAGCCCTAAACCTATACGCTCATTACGTAAAGGTGAATGAATACCTAAAGATTGTGTTTGTGGCGCACCATCTATACCAACCCATTGAGATCTATGCAAACCTACAACACTCAACGTTTCCCTCTGACCAGCATAAGCTGGATTTACACTTAATGTATTATACATGTAATGCGTGTATTGAGGATCTTGCTGCGCATTTAAATCAGTTGCTAATAGTGTAGTAAACACCATTAAAATTAAACTTGCTTTTGATAATATACGTATCATCTTTCTGTCTTTTTTCTAAAGTTGTTTACTTATCTATTTATATATAACCATCCTACTCTTGGATCTGAACCATCACCTAAATCAAGAACATAATAATACGTTCCTACTGGTAATTTATCGGATTGATTAACCACTGCTCTACCGTTAGATGTTCCATCCCAATCATTTAGATATCCATTTTTAGTGTAAACTTTGTTACCCCATCTATTATAGACTTCTAGTTTGTTATTAGGGAATCGCTCTATACAATCAATAACAAATGTCTCATTAACCATATCTCCATTTGGAGAGAACTCATTGTAAATTGTTAAACATATTGGATCTACTGTTGCAGTATCTTCATCATTAGAAGGGTTAGCGTCATTACCACCATCTGCATTATTTACAAATGCTGTATTAACATAATCTCCTATTCCAAGAACTTCTACAGTAATTTCTAGTATAGCTACTTCATCTACATCTAATTGACCTATACTCCATTCACCATCAAATTCAGAGTATACACCTCCATCTGTAGAAATAATATGAGATATATAAGTATATCCACTAGGAATAACCTCACTTATAATAACATTTGTTGCTGTAACGTTTCCAATATTAGCTACCTCTATAGTGAATGTAACTTCATCACCTACAACTGGTCTTACTTCATCAACAACTTTGATAACTTCTATATCAAAAATTGAATTAAGTGGTGTTACCGTAGGATCATCTGGTTCTCCATCTCCGTTTTCATCATCATTATTATCATCATTAGGATCATCACTTGTATCTCTAATATCATCTGTTGGATCACCTAAGTCGCCTCCCGGAGCTTCACTACTTACGGTCGCTGAATTTACAACAAATCCGTTATCTAAATCTTCTTGTGTTATTTGATATGTTGCTGTAAAAGTTACATCATCAACTTCTCCTGGTAGTAACTGAGCGATTGGTCCACCTACTAAGTTTAGTCCTGGTAATAAATCTTCAACTTCAATATTTGTTAATGTTACATTACCTGTGTTTTCAACAATAAACACATACGAGATAACATCATCTAAACTTCCTTCAATACCATCTCCATTTGTATCTTCTAGTGGTAATGTTGTCTTAACAAGACTTATCATAGGTACTTGAGTAATTTCAGTATCTGTAACGTCATCTTCAGTATTACCATCTGTATCATCTCCATCATCACTATCATCTGATACATTTCCATCTAATGGATCTGTACTATTAGTAACAGCTTGATTCGTAACTATACCTGCATCTATATCTGCCTGAGTTAATGCATATGTTGCGGTGTAAACTATTGTTCCTGAACCTACAATCATATCTTGTAAATCAGCCTCTCCATCTTCATCACTACCACCACTCACATAAGTTGGGGTTGGTAATGCTCCTGTTCCTGTAAAGTCTGCAGCATCTTCTGTGACATCTACGTCAAATAAAGTTACATTACCTGTATTTGTAACAGTATATGTATATGTAATAATATCACCTACATCTGCAACTCCATCTGCACCAGTATCTAAATTACTTGTCTTCTCTAGATTTATACTAGGCGATTGAGGAATCATAGTATCTGTTGGATCATCATTACTTGTTGGATCAGCTGGGTCATCACTATCATCAGTAACTCCTCCTCCTAATGGATCTGTTCCACTAGCTACAGCTTGGTTAGTTACTATACCAGCATCAATATCTGCCTGAGTTAATGCATATGTTGCGGTGTAAACTATCGTTCCTGAACCTACAATCATATCTTCTAGATCTTCTTCACCATCTTCATCACTACCACCACTTACATAAGTTGGTGTTGGTAATATTCCTGTTCCTGTGAAATCTGCAGCATCCTCTGTAACACTAACATCAAAAATTGTAACATTACCTGTATTTGTAACAGTATATGTATATGTAATAACATCTTCTACTGTTGCTATACCATCTGCACCTAAGTCCAAACTACTTGTTTTCTCAATAGCCAAGACTGGTAATTGAGGAATAACTGTATCTGTCGGATCATCATTACTTGTTGGATCCGTTGGATCATCACTATCATCAGTAACTCCTCCTCCTAAAGGACCTGTTCCACTAGCAACAGCTTGATTAGTCACTATACCTGCATCAATATCAGCTTGAGTTAATGCATAAGTTGCTGTGTAAACTATCGTTCCAGAACCTACAACCATATCCTCAAGATCTGCTTCACCATCTTCATCACTACCTCCACTTACATAAGTTGGTGTTGGTAATACTCCTGTTCCTGTAAAGTCTGCAGCATCTTCTGTGACATCTACGTCAAATAAAGTAACATTACCTGTATTTGTAACAGTATATGTATATGTAATAACATCTCCTACTGTTGCTATACCATCTGCACCTAAATCTAAACTACTTGTCTTTTCAATAGCAAGCATTGGCTCTTGAGATATAACAGTTTCTGTTGGATCGTCCGTCGTGTTGCCGTCCAGATCATCTCCATCATCACTCGTGTCATCGACATTCGTGTCCG
>NZ_JARSBN010000001.1:203900-715005 GCF_029624125.1 Winogradskyella marincola
ACTGTATCTCCTAAACTTGCTCCTACTGGTGCGACGTCATTCGTGATCGCTACAGTCTTAACCGCTTCGATACTTGGGTCTTCTATTCCATTTACTGTTTCGCTATCATCATTATCAACAGGTGTATCGCCCGAACCATCATTAGTAGTATCGGCAGAACCATCTGCTTCTGCTGTATTGGTATACGAACCATTATCTAAATCTGCTTGTGTTACTGTGTGAGATACAGTATATGTCCATGTCTCACCAACATCAAGTATTCCATCATCATTACCTGGAGCATCTGCACCTCTAACAGGTGCTACATCAGCTGTAGTATCTGCCATTGTTGGATTATAAACATTTACATTTCCGTTATTAGTTAATGTAATTGTATAATTAATAACCTCACCAACTGCACTATATTCTGTTGTTAATGCATTTCCATCAATATTTGCAAATGCTTTAGTTGTTACAATACTTGGATTAATAACACAACTTGTTGCTATAGCAGGATTAGTAACTGCTGCACTTGTGCCTGTTGAATAATCAACACCTGTTTCAGTAACTAAACCAGTATTAGAATCTACTGATGCTGGATCTGGCTCTCCAAATTGACCACCATCAGAACCTGAAACAAAAGGATTATCATAAGCTTCGTTAGCATCAGGACAACTGTCGCCATCGCTATCTGTATTTTGGAAATCGTAACTTCCATCAGATAGTGTGTCTATTGGAGTTGTAGCTTCAGCTGTATCGTCTGCTCCATTTCCATCACCATCATTAAAACCTGTATCATTTGAATCTAAAATTCCATCACCATTTGTATCTAAAGCTCCATTTCCTGATTCATCTACATCGTAAATACCATCATTATCAGAATCTAAATCAAAAATATCATCAACACCATCTCCATCTGTATCTAAGCCAAGACAGTATTCAAATTCATAAAACTGAAGTTCAACATCACCAACACTACCATCTTGTTTTCCAACTGTTACAACAACCTCTGTTACTGGCCCTTGTATTTCAATTTGAATACTATTAAATGGTGCATTAGCATTTGCAGAAGAACCTGTAACTGCACTTTGTCCATTAATTGTAAGGTTAGCTCCAACATTAATATCTGTGATACTAACTGGGATGTTCTGTGCGCCATTTGTTGCTACAAAATCTGCTCTATCAAAGTCGTCTATTCCACCAACTTTGAAATTAACATTATAAACAGGCTCCGTGAATGTGAAATAATAATTTACAACTTCTCCATTAGGAAAATCAGTTCCATCTGGTATTGTATTAATATATTCACCATCAGGCAAAATAGCGACATTATTTTGACTAGACACACCAGTACTATTCCATGCGACACCACCTCTTAGCTCATAACCAAAAGTTACACTTGCTCCATTATATGGAAATAAATTTGGTATAAATTCTGGATTAAAGTTTGAACCTGTATTATCTGAAAAAGTTTGACCTAGAGCTACAGGACCTGAAGAACAATTTAGTTCATATATATCTAAGATTCCATCGTTATCATCATCTACATCACAAATATCTGAAACGTTATCACCATCGTTATCTTCATTTCCTGAAATAGTAGCATCACATGGATTACACGCAGGTGAAAGTAATGGATTTGTTACAGCTGTATTTGTTCCAACATCATAGTTAACTTCACCTTCTAAAACCAAACCGTCTGAATCTACATTAGCAGGATCTGGTTCTCCAAATTGCCCTCCATCTGAACCTGCTGCTGTCACATTTCCGTATGCTTCATTGGCATCTGGACATCCATCTCCATCACTATCAGTGTTTTGATAATCGAAACTACCATCGTTTAGAGTATCTACAGGTGTTATTCCTGATCCTGCTGTTGCTGGTATACCTGTCGTTGCACCTACTGCACCATCTGCCATACCATCATTATTTGCATCTACTCCACCTACTTCATCTACATCGTAAATACCATCGTTATCTGAATCTAAGTCAACAATATCATTAACACCATCTCCATCTGTATCTATAGCAACACAATATTCAAACTCATAGAACTGTAGTTCTACATCACCTACACTACCATCTTGCTTACCTACTCTTACTCTTATTTCTGTTACAGGTCCCGAAACCTGAACTTGAATACTATTAGAAGGAGCGTTAGCATTTGCTGAAGATCCTGTAATAGCGCTTTGACCATTAATAGTTAAATTGGCACCAACATTAATATCTGAAATACTTACAGGAAGAACATCTACACCATTAGAGGCTTCAAAATCTGCTCTATCAAAATCATCTAATCCTCCTAATTTAAAGTTTACATTATAAACTGGTTCTGAGAATGTAAAATAATATAAAGCTGTTCTTCCATCTGGGAAACTTGTGCCATCTGGAATTGTATTAATGTACTCTCCATCTGGTAAAATAGCTCCATTATTCTGACTAGAGACACCACCATTCCATGCTGCACCTCCTTGTAATTCATAACCAAAAGTAACATCTGCACCTCCATAAGCATATACATTATTTATATATTCTGGATTAAAGTTAGAACCTGTAGCATCTGAGAAAGTTTGTCCTAGAGCAATAGGCCCTCCTGCACAATCTATATCATACGTATCTAATATACCATCGTTATCATCATCTTGATCACAATAGTCACTAACTCCATCTCCATCTGTATCTAAATTACCTGAAGCAACAGCATTGCAAGGGTCTATAGTTGCTACAACAATTGTTGCAATTGCAGAATCACATACTGTATTATCTACCTGTAAACAAATGGTGTACTCTACAAAATATGTTCCGTCTGGTGTGTTAGGTGGAACTACAATTGTTCCATTATTATTGATAGTAACACCAGTCATTCCATCGTCATCACTAATGCTAATATTATTAGAAATATTTGCATTGGTAGCCGCAACACCATCAGCTAAATCTGTGCCATTACCATTGTCTCCAAAAACACTAGCGGTTGTACCTGCTACTATACTACTTATAGGTGCTGAAGAAAAATCGTCATCATTTGCTGTAATTGTTAGACATGCTGACATCGTTGAATTATCAGTAACCGCTGCATTAGTCCCTGTTGAATAATCAACACCTGTTTCAGTAACTAAACCATTGCTTGAATTTACAGTCGATGGATCACCTGTACCAAATTGATCACCATCACCACCATCTGCATTAATATCATCATAAGCTTCATTAGCATCAGAACATCCATCTCCATCACTATCTGTATTTTGGAAATCATAGCTTCCATCACTTAAAGTATCTATAGGTGTTGTACCTTCTGCTGTATCATCTGCACCATTACCGTCACCATCACTAAAAATTGCGTCATTGCTATCTATAACACCATCGCCATTTGTATCTAGAGAACCATTACCAGCTTCAACAATGTCATAAATACCATCATTATCTGAATCTAGATCTAAATAATCTGACACACCATCTGCATCTGTATCTGTTGAGATACAGAATTCTGCAGTATCAAAGTGTCCATAATCATCTACATACACTCTAATTCTATATGTTCCTGGATTAGGTAAAGCAAAATCAAATATTTGGGACTGAAACCATTCTTCTGGATCTGTCGCCAATGTAAAACTGATAATATTACCTTGAGTTAAAACAGTATTAGTTACGTCTAATATTTCTATCCTAGCATCCCAGGGTGTATAACCACCTGGATTTACTGCTGTATCTCTATTTGCAAACCACGCAGAAGCACTAATTACACTTGGCTCTGTGATTGTAAACTCTCTAATAGGAAAATCATTTGCACCTGCAATATCAACATATTGATCACCAGAATGCGCATTATCTGGACCTGGTGCATAACCTGTTCCGTCTACTCTAATGATATTAAACTGACTACCATTTTGGGTTGTCCAACCATTAAAAGAAGACGTTAAAATGTTGTTATCATTAACGTTTGGTTGAACTGGTAAATCAAAATTATCTAATGAAGGGTCTGATTGTATATAACAAGCCCCTTCAATGCTATCTAAAATTCCATCATTGTCATTATCAATATCACACTCATCACTTACGTTATCTCCGTCATTATCAGGATTACCTGAAGCTGCTGCATCACAAGGATCTAAAACAGTTAATGATGCACAAGAAATGTTTTCGCAAGAGTTATTTGTATTGGTCACCACAACACAGTACTGATTACCATCCTGTGATAAATCTGTAACTACATTTAAACTCGCCGTATTAACACCAGAGTATGTTGCGTCATTTGATAGTGGCACACCTGTTGTTGATGGATCGCCTAAATACCATTGGTATATGAAACCAGTAGTTACTGTAGTTGCTGAAGGATCACTATAATCTGGTGTGGTATTAGGTGCTGAACCTGTATAGACATTTGAAGTTGTTATAGTTGGGTTAACTACCTCGAAAGTAACGGTTTCACCTGCAACCTCCGTTTGGTTAGTAGGTGGTGTATAATTTACTTGAGTAGCATTTGTTTCATTTCCTGTATAGCCATCATAGCCATCAGTAATTGCACCACCTGTAGTAACTTGACCTGAAGCATTAAATCCATCACCATCTAAAGCACCATCATTATTAGAATCCGTTCCTCCCGACTCTATAGAATCGAAGCAACCATCATTATCACTATCTAAATCTTGAAAATCTGGCGTCCCATCTCCATCAGTATCGTAAACATCATTAACTCCATCTCCATTTGCATCTACAAAAGCTGGAACACCTGGATCACTCTGGTCCAGATAGTTTGGTATACCATCACCATCGGCATCTAGAGAAGGATCTACACCTGTTCCTCCATCTTCAACAGAATCTAAAATTCCATCATTATCAGAATCTAAATCACAAAAATCCGAAATACCATCATCAGTACCTAAGTTATTATCTGTGTTTATTGTTTCAATAAGTGTATAATAATTGATTATTCCACCTGGAGATCCATCAGTAGCGCCATTAGAATTAGTACTTTGCGCACCTGAATGAGTACCAGCCGTACCTGCAGAAAGGTCTATTGTTATCCCAGCAGGAACAGCAGACAAGTTGTGCAGAAACACACCACCTCCTCCACCGCCTCCAGGACCGTGAACTATATCAGTGTTTAATGTTTGACCATCACCACCACTAATGTTTATATTAAGCGTACCAGAATATGATTTAACATCAAATGCCACAGATCCTCCGGCACCACCTCCACCACCACCATCGGGTTGTCCAACGGGATTTATAGCTAAGGCATCTGCACCTGAAGCGTTGATAGTGAAGCCGTTTCCTACAATTTCATCAGCTCTTAACACTACTATTCCACCTCCATTTGAAGCTTGAGATGGATTATTAGTTGTAACAAAACCGGTACCTCCTGCACCACCAAAAAATACTTTGTTCTGATTTTCTATAAAAGTAGCAAGACCATTTCCTCCAATACCACCTGCAGCTGTTCCGTAGTCACACCATCTATTACCTCCTACACCTCCAGCTCCATAGTTGGCACCACCACCACCACCAGAATCTCCTGAAACACCAGAACCACCACCATTTCCTAGAGGTGATCTTCCCTTCTGATTGTTTGGTCCTGCCACAGCAACACCACCTCCTTTAAACCAGCTATCAGAATTACCTGCTGGTAAATTGTACTGTGCATTAGGTGCTATAGAGCAATCATCTGGTGTTCCATTTGTAGTCATCTCAACACCAATAAAACCAGCACCTGCAGCATTAACATCAGCATTTAATGTTAATGTTCCATTTACAAAAAGAGCAATTATACCACCTTCATTTGCTACATCATCCCAAGGTTGTGCTTGTAGTTCTGATGTAATAGTAACATCACCATCATAAACAGGTACTCTTACTAATTGTAATAATCCAGAACTATCATATACATTTTTTAAAGGAGTTTCAGGATAAATTAAATTTCCTGAGATTGAACCAATATCAAAAAATTCATAATTTCCTGCACTCCCTAAATCTATAATCATTCCACCATTGGCAGTATTAGTTTGATCTATAGTTGCACCTTTAAGCTGAACAATTAAAGCTTTGTCTCCAACTGAGAAGTCCGAAGCATCAGCAACTTCAATCTGATTTAAACAAGCTGGATTTGTATCACACTCCGAGCAACCTGGATTATTAACTGTGATAATAGATTCGTAATCATTTACCACACCTCCAATGTTCGTCTGTGAAAAAACTTGTGAAAATGTCAAAAAAGAAAAAACTATAACTAGATTAATAGCTATAGACTTTAAAGAGAATCGTGTAGAGATTTTCATATTATTATATAGTTGATGTATAATTCAATTTTTATAAATCGATGAACAAAACATCGATTAAATGCAAATATATTCGACAAAAAGTAAAAAAGCAATTTTTTTTGTACGAATTTTCACGAAAAGAGTTTAATCTTATATTTAGACTCATTCAACTCTTAACAGTCACTTATAATTAACTAAAAAAACTTGAAGACATACTACTAATCAATTTCAAATTTTATTTAGTAAGAAAATTAATACCAGAATTTCAATAATGTAAAAATACAAAAGAAATAATTGAATTTTTACCGAAATATAACTACAAAATTACCAAATAGTTAATATTAAACTTTGCTTTTAGTTGAATGACATATATCGTATGACAAATGGATTTAGTGACTCGATGAATGGTGGATTTTATACATATATATGTTTGTAATTACTATTTTTGCTCTTTTAATTTTTCGTGATGAGTTTTAAACAAGAAATAAATAGAAGACGAACATTTGGTATCATTTCGCATCCAGATGCAGGTAAAACTACGTTAACAGAAAAGCTTCTACTTTTTGGTGGAGCTATACAAGAAGCAGGTGCTGTAAAAAGTAACAAAATAAAGAAAGGCGCTACAAGTGACTTTATGGAAATAGAGCGCCAACGTGGTATCTCTGTTGCTACATCTGTGTTAGCGTTTGAATATAATGGCATAAAAATTAATATTCTTGATACTCCTGGACATAAAGATTTTGCTGAAGATACTTTTAGAACATTAACTGCCGTAGATAGTGTAATTGTAGTTATAGATGTTGCCAAAGGTGTTGAGGAACAAACCGAAAAATTGGTTGAAGTTTGTAGAATGCGTAATATTCCTATGATTGTCTTTATCAACAAACTAGATAGAGAAGGTAAAGACGCTTTTGATTTATTGGATGAAGTTGAGCAAAAACTAGGACTAAAAGTTACACCTCTGAGTTTTCCTATAGGTATGGGTTATGACTTTAAAGGTATTTACAATATTTGGGAAAAGAACGTAAATCTATTTAAAGGAGACAGCAAACAACATATTAATGATACTGTTGAAATCTCTGATTTAAATTCTGAAGAATTAGATAAACTTGTTGGTAATAAAGCGGCACAAACTCTAAGAGACGAAATAGAATTAGTAGATGGCATATATCCTGAATTTGATAAAGAGGCCTACTTAAAAGGAAACCTACAACCTGTATTCTTTGGTTCTGCTTTAAATAATTTTGGAGTACGAGAATTATTAGATTGTTTCGTAGAAATAGCACCTAAACCAAGAGCAAAGCATAGCGAAGAACGATTAGTAGAACCTGATGAAACACAATTTTCTGGTTTTGTATTTAAGATTCATGCTAATATGGATCCAAATCACAGAAATCGTTTAGCATTTGTTAAAATAGTTTCTGGTGAGTTTAAACGAAACACTCCTTACTTGCATGTAAGACATAATAAAAAGCTTAAGTTCTCTAGTCCAAATGCATTTTTTGCAGAAAAAAAAGAGATCGTAGATATCTCATATCCTGGTGATATAGTGGGATTACAAGACTCTGGAAACTTTAAAATTGGTGATACATTAACAGAAGGTGAAGTACTAAATTACAAAGGTATTCCTAGTTTTTCACCTGAGCATTTTAGATACATTAACAATGCAGACCCTATGAAAGCAAAACAGCTTTATAAAGGAATAGACCAGTTAATGGACGAAGGTGTAGCACAGTTATTTACATTAGATTTTAATGGTCGTAAAGTTATCGGTACCGTAGGAGCACTACAGTACGAAGTTATACAGTATAGATTAGAGCATGAGTATGGAGCTAAATGTACTTACGAAAATCTTAATGTTCATAAAGCTTGTTGGGTACATACAGACAATGAAAAAAGTGAAGAGTACAAAGACTTCTTAAGAGTAAAACAACGCTATCTAGCTAAAGACAAGCAGAATCAACTTGTGTTTTTAGCAGACTCTATGTTTACATTACAAATGACACAGCAAAAATACCCAAGTATTACCTTTCATATGACCTCAGAATTTGAGTAAAATGTAAGAAAGCGTTACAATTAAGTTAAATTACAGCGTTGTTTGTCGGGAAAATTTGCTTTTAAACGATGTTTTATTTAATATTGATTGTCAATATTTTTGTTTGATATTAAAGTTAACCCCAAATTATTCTGCTTATTATGGATATAAATGCAAACATGTTCAGTAATAAGGATATTACTGTAACCTACGAACCTCGTTGTTGTGTAAATGCAGGTATTTGCGCTAGACAACTGTCAGAAGTATTTAGAAACTCTGTGATACCTTGGATTGATTTAGATGGTGCTCAAACGGATGTTATTATTAATCAGATTAAAAAATGTCCATCTGGTGCATTAAAGTATCACCTTCATCAAAAAGATGTAGCTTAAGATTACTTTTTGAGTAATAAAAAATCCTTGTAGTAAAAAACTGCAAGGATTTTTTATTTATTATGGTAAAAAAACTAAAACGACTAATTAAAGGGTTTTAAGAACACTTTTATGTTCCATCAATGAATTGCATTACTTTTTATTTTAAATCCATTAAATCATATTTTAAAAGCTTATTTTCTATTGTGTTTTGAAATAAAAACAAACAAAACAATAGAATATAACTATAGTGCTTTTTTCTACTTAAATAATAAAAGAAATAGGGTTATTATCAAAAATATTTCGAATAACCACAAATTCATTTTTTTATGCTTGACCTGTTGGACCGAAATTCAACGGAATTGGTGGTTGACAAATGGAAACATTTCTCTCAACCACAAATTCTATATTTAAGCCTGGCCAGTTGGACCGAAATTCAACGGAATTGGTGGTTGCTCGTAATCTTTGATTTCACCATGCGCTTTTTCAAAACGAGATACATTATCGCCTAAAGCTTTTAATAAACGCTTTGCATGTTGAGGCGTTAAAATTATACGTGATTTAACTTTGCTTTTTGGTGTACCTGGCATTATACTAACAAAATCTACAACAAATTCTGAAACAGAATGGTTAATAATTGCTAAATTAGAATAGGTACCTTCTGCAACCTTTTCGTCTAACTCTATATTGATTTGTCCTTTCTTTGGGTTCTTTTTTTCTTCTGACATAATTACTTATTTAAAATTAAAAAAGCCTTCAAACTTAATAGAATGAAGGCTTTTATTTATTTACATTTCTGTTATCCTCTAAGATTACTATTCAAAAAAGAATTAGTTAATCTTAGATTTTACAGTTATAATAAACTTCTAGTTAAAGTTCATTTCTTCTTTAGCTTTCATCATTTGGTCAAACTCCTCTTTAGAACCTACTATGATGTTGTCGTAATCTCTAACACCTGTACCTGCTGGTATTCTATGACCAACAATTACGTTTTCTTTAAGTCCTTCTAAAGTATCAATCTTACCATTTACAGCAGCTTCGTTAAGAACCTTAGTAGTTTCCTGGAACGATGCAGCCGAGATAAATGACTTCGTTTGAAGTGAAGCTCTTGTTATACCTTGTAATATAGGTGTAGCAGTTGCTGGTTGAGCATCTCTTGCCGTTACAAGATTTTTGTCTTCTCTTCTTAAGCTAGAGTTTTCATCTCTTAACTGACGTACTGTTACAATTTGACCTGATTTTAAATTCTGAGAATCACCAGCGTCTTCAATCACTTTCATTCCGAAAATCTTATCATTTTCTTCAATGAAATCTGATTTGTGTACTAATTGATTTTCTAAGAAAATAGTATCACCAGAATCCATAATTCTAACTTTACGCATCATCTGTCTTACAACAACTTCGAAGTGTTTATCGTTAATCTTTACACCTTGTAAACGGTATACTTCTTGTACCTCGTTTACTAAGTATTGTTGTACTGCAGAAGGGCCTTTAATGTTAAGGATATCGTTTGGTGTTACAGAACCATCAGATAATGGCATACCTGCTTTTACATAATCATTTTCTTGTACAAGAATCTGGTTAGATAATTTCACTAAGTATTTCTTAACCTCACCTAACTTAGACTCGATTATAATCTCGCGGTTACCACGCTTAATCTTACCAAATGATACTACACCATCAATCTCACTTACAACAGCTGGGTTAGATGGGTTACGTGCTTCGAATAACTCAGTTACACGAGGAAGACCACCAGTAATATCACCTGCTTTAGCAGATTTACGAGGTATCTTAACTAAAATCTTACCTACTTCAATCTTATCTCCATCATCAATCATTATGTGAGCACCTACTGGTAAGTTGTAAGAACGGATAGTTTCGCCTTTAGAATCTTCAATCAATAATGTTGGAATCAACTTCTTGTTTCTAGATTCTGAAATTACTTTTTCTTGGAAACCTGTTTGTTCATCAATCTCTACTTGGTAAGTTACACCTTGTTCGATGTTTTCATACTTCACTTTACCAGCAAATTCTGAAATAATTACACCGTTATATGGATCCCACTGGCAGATTACATCTCCTTTCTTCACTTTAGCACCTGGCTTAACGAAGATATGAGAACCATAAGGAATGTTATTTGTACTTAAAACAATACCTGTTTTAGCGTCTGTTAACTTTAATTCTGAAGTTCTAGAGATAACAACATCAACTTCGTTTCCTTCGTTATCTTTAGTTTTAACAGTTTTAAGATCATCGATTTCTGCGATACCTTCAAACTTCACTGTTAATTTATTCTCTTCAGAAATGTTACCTGCAATACCACCTACGTGGAATGTACGTAATGTAAGCTGTGTACCAGGCTCACCAATAGATTGAGCAGCAACTACACCTACAGCCTCACCTCTTTGAACCATTTTACCAGTTGCAAGGTTACGTCCGTAACATTTAACACAGATACCTTTTTTAGCCTCACAAGATAATGGTGAACGTACTTCTATAGATTCTATTGCAGAATCACCAATTTGCTTAGCAATGGCATCATTTATGTGACCACCAGCTTCTACAATTAATTCTTCTGTATGTGGATCGTATACATCGTTTAATGATGTTCTACCAACAATTCTTGCTTCTAATTTTTCTACAACTTCTTCGTTCTTCTTAAGTGCAGATACTTCAATACCTCTTAATGTACCACAATCTTCTTCATAAACAATAACATCTTGTGACACATCTACTAGACGACGTGTTAAGTAACCTGCATCGGCTGTTTTAAGAGCCGTATCCGCAAGACCTTTACGAGCACCGTGAGTAGAGATAAAGTATTCTAAAATTGATAGACCTTCTTTAAAGTTAGAAAGAATTGGGTTTTCAATAATCTCTCCACCACCTGCGTTAGATTTTTTAGGTTTTGCCATTAATCCACGCATACCTGTTAACTGACGAATCTGTTCTTTAGATCCACGAGCACCAGAGTCTAACATCATAAATACCGAGTTAAATCCTTGTTGATCCTCACGGATACGCTTCATAGATAATTCAGTTAACTCTGCGTTAGTAGAAGTCCAGATATCAATAACTTGGTTATAACGTTCGTTATTGGTAATAAGACCCATATTATAGTTACCCATAATACCATCTACTTGCTTGTTGGCAGCATCAATCATATCATGCTTTTCTTTAGGTATAATAATATCACCTAAACTGAAAGATAATCCACCTTGGAATGCAAACTTATATCCTAAAGTCTTAATTTCATCTAAGAACTCAGCTGTTTCAGGTACAGAAGTTACTTTTAAAATATTACCGATAATATCTCTTAAAGATTTCTTAGTTAATACCTCATTAATGTAACCTGCTGCTTCTGGTACTTTTTCGTTGAAAAGTACACGACCTACAGTAGTTTCAATAATTTGAGTAGTTAACTCTCCTGCTTCGTTAAAGTCTTTTGTTCTTACTTTAATACCTGCGTTAAGGTCTACTTTCTTCTCATTATAAGCAATAGTTACTTCTTCTGGAGAGTAGAACGTTAAACCTTCACCTTTTACAGTAAAATCTTTATCAGTCTTACGTAACTTAGTCATGTAATAAAGACCAAGTACCATATCCTGAGAAGGTACTGTTACAGGCGAACCATTTGCAGGGTTTAATATATTGTGAGAAGCTAACATTAAAAGTTGAGCTTCTAAGATTGCTTCTGGTCCTAATGGTAAATGCACTGCCATCTGGTCACCATCGAAATCCGCGTTAAATGCCGTACACACTAATGGGTGTAACTGAATCGCTTTACCTTCGATAAGTTTTGGCTGGAATGCTTGGATACCAAGTCTGTGAAGCGTAGGAGCACGGTTGAGTAATACTGGATGTCCTTTAAGAACATTCTCTAAGATATCCCAAACAACAGGCTCTTTTCTATCTATAATTTTCTTTGCAGATTTTACAGTTTTTACAATCCCTCTTTCAATTAATTTTCTAATGATAAAAGGCTTGTAAAGCTCTGCTGCCATATTTTTTGGCAATCCACACTCGAATAATTTTAATTCTGGTCCTACAACAATTACAGAACGTGCAGAGTAATCAACACGCTTACCAAGTAAGTTTTGACGGAAACGTCCTTGCTTACCTTTTAATGAATCTGATAAAGATTTTAATGGTCTGTTAGAATCTGTTTTTACAGCAGATGATTTACGTGTGTTATCAAATAATGAATCTACAGATTCTTGTAACATACGCTTCTCATTACGTAAAATCACTTCTGGTGCTTTTATCTCAACCAATCTCTTAAGACGGTTGTTACGGATAATTACACGACGGTAAAGATCATTTAAATCTGAAGTTGCAAAACGTCCACCATCTAATGGCACTAATGGTCTTAATTCTGGTGGAATTACAGGAACAGCCTTCATGATCATCCACTCTGGTCTGTTCTCTCTATTTTCGTTAGACTCTCTAAAAGCTTCAACAACTTGAAGACGCTTTAAAGCTTCTGTTTTACGTTGTTTAGATGTTTCGTTATTAGCTTTGTGTCTTAACTCATAAGATAATTGATCTAAGTCAATTCTAGCTAATAAATCGATAAGACACTCAGCACCCATCTTAGCGATGAATTTGTTAGGGTCTGTATCTTCTAAATATTGGTTTTCTTGTGGAAGAGACTCTAAAATATTAAGATATTCTTCTTCTGTTAAGAAATCCATTTTTTGTACAGGCTCACCTTCTGCATTCATTGCATTACCTGGTTGAATAACCACGTAACGTTCGTAATAAATGATCATATCTAACTTCTTAGATGGTAATCCAAGAAGGTAACCTATTTTGTTTGGTAAAGAACGGAAGTACCAGATATGAGCTACAGGAACAACTAAGTTAATATGCCCTACTCTGTCTCTACGTACTTTCTTTTCTGTTACTTCTACACCACAACGGTCACAAACAATACCCTTGTAACGTATTCTTTTATATTTACCACAAGCACACTCAAAATCCTTTACAGGACCAAAAATACGCTCACAGAACAAACCATCACGTTCAGGTTTGTGAGTTCGATAATTGATAGTCTCTGGCTTTAATACTTCACCACGAGAAGCTGCCAAAACAGATTCTGGAGATGCTAAACCAATAGAAATTTTATTAAATTTCTGTACTGTATTCTTATCTTGTTTTCTTGCCATGTTATTTTATAGTATTCAGTCTTCAGTCTTCAGTACACAGCTTTTACTGTATACTGACGACTGCCTACTATTTTTTTATTCTTCTAATCTAATATCTAATCCTAAACCTTTTAATTCATGCATTAATACATTGAATGATTCAGGTAGTCCTGGTTCTGGCATTGGCTCTCCCTTAACGATAGCTTCGTAAGTTTTTGCTCTACCTATTACGTCATCTGATTTTACAGTTAAGATTTCACGTAATGTACTTGATGCGCCATAAGCTTCAAGTGCCCATACCTCCATCTCACCAAAACGCTGACCACCAAATTGTGCTTTACCACCTAATGGTTGCTGTGTAATTAATGAGTAAGGACCTATAGAACGTGCGTGCATCTTATCGTCAATCATGTGACCTAACTTAATCATATAGATTACACCTACTGTTGCAGGTTGGTCAAAACGATCTCCTGTACCACCATCATATAAATAGGTATGACCAAATCTTGGTACACCAGCTTCATCTGTAAAGCCATTAATCTGATCTAATGTTGCACCATCAAAAATTGGAGTTGCATAAGTTCTGTTTAACTTCTGACCTGCCCAACCTAATACGGTTTCATAAATCTGACCAATATTCATACGAGAAGGTACACCTAATGGGTTTAGTACGATATCTACAGGTGTTCCGTCTTCTAAGAATGGCATATCTTCTTGACGAACAATACGTGCAACAATACCTTTGTTACCGTGACGACCTGCCATCTTATCACCAACTTTAAGTTTACGTTTTTTAGCGATGTAAACTTTTGCTAGTTTTATAATTCCTGAAGGTAACTCATCACCAACAGAGATTGTAAATTTCTCGCGTCTTAAAGATCCTTGAAGATCATTTTCTTTGATCTTATAGTTGTGGATTAAATCTGCTACTAATTCGTTTGTATGATCATCCGTTGTCCATTTACCTGATGTTAAGTGAGTATAGTCATCTACAGCATTTAACATCTTTAAGGTATACTTTTTACCTTTTGGTATTATTTCTTCACCTAAATCATTATAGATTCCTTGTGCAGTTTTACCGTTAACGATATTGAATAGTTTATCAACTAAAATTGCTTTTAAGTCATCAAAACGGTTATCGTAAGCATCTTCTAGCTTCTCGATATCTTCTTTGTCTTGAGCTCTCTTACGCTTATCTTTTACTGCTCTAGCGAATAACTTCTTATCGATTACAACACCATTTAATGATGGAGATGCTTTTAAAGAGGCATCTTTAACATCACCTGCTTTATCACCAAATATTGCACGAAGTAATTTTTCTTCTGGTGTAGGATCAGATTCTCCTTTTGGTGTAATCTTACCAATTAAAATATCACCAGGCTTAATCTCAGCACCAACACGGATCATACCATTTTCATCTAAGTCTTTGGTAGCCTCTTCAGAAACGTTTGGTATGTCATTAGTTAATTCTTCGTTACCTAATTTTGTATCTCTAACTTCTAGAGAATACTCATCAATATGGATAGAAGTAAATATATCGTCACGAACTACTTTTTCAGAAATTACAATCGCATCCTCAAAGTTATACCCTTTCCAAGGCATAAAGGCTACTTTCATATTTCTACCAAGTGCTAATTCTCCATTTTGAGTAGCATAACCTTCACATAAAACCTGACCTTTAGAAACTTTATCTCCTTTTCTAACGATTGGTTTTAAGTTAATAGAAGTACCTTGGTTCGTTTTTCTGAATTTTACTAATGGGTATTCTTTAATATCGCTATCAAAGCTTACCATAGCTTCTTCTTCTGTACGTTCGTACTTAATTATAATTTTTTGAGCATCTACATACTCTACAGTACCATCTCCTTCAGCATTAATTAACACTCTAGAATCTGATGCTACTTGACGCTCTAATCCAGTACCTACAATTGGTGCTTCAGGACGTAATAATGGTACAGCCTGACGCATCATGTTAGATCCCATTAACGCACGGTTTGCATCATCATGCTCTAAGAATGGAATTAAAGATGCAGAAATAGATGCAATCTGGTTTGGTGCAACATCAGTGTAGTTAACACTTGTTGGCTCAATCACAGGGAAATCACCTTCTTGACGTGCAATTACTTTATCATGCTGAATTTTACCACTCTCATCAACTTCTACAGTTGCTTGAGCAATCATCATCTCTTCTTCTTCCTCTGCACTTAAGTATGTTGGTGCATTTTTAATATCTACAACACCGTTGTCAACTTTTCTATATGGTGTTTCAATGAATCCCATTGAATTTACCTTAGCATATACACCTAAAGAAGAAATCAAACCAATGTTTGGACCTTCAGGTGTTTCAATAGGACATAAACGTCCGTAATGTGTATAGTGAACGTCACGTACCTCGAAACCTGCTCTTTCTCTTGATAAACCACCTGGTCCTAATGCAGATAAACGACGTTTGTGAGTGATCTCTGCTAATGGATTGGTTTGATCCATAAACTGAGATAACTGGTTTGTACCAAAGAAAGAATTAATTACAGACGATAAAGTCTTAGCATTAATTAAATCTATTGGAGTAAATACTTCGTTATCACGAACGTTCATACGCTCGCGGATTGTACGAGCCATACGAGCTAAACCAACACCAAATTGAGAAGATAACTGCTCACCTACAGTACGTACACGACGGTTAGATAAGTGATCGATATCATCAATCTCTGCTTTAGAGTTAATAAGCTCAATTAAATATTTTATGATTGTTATGATATCTTCTTTGGTAAGCACTTGCTTATCCATTCCGATATCTAAACCTAATTTCTTGTTCATTCTGTAACGACCTACTTCGCCTAAAGAGTAACGTTGGTCTGAGAAGAATAATTTGTCAATAATACCACGCGCAGTTTCCTCATCTGGCGGCTCTGCATTACGTAATTGACGGTAGATATGCTCAACAGCTTCTTTTTCAGAATTTGTTGGATCTTTTTGTAATGTATTATGAATAATTGCGTAATCTCCTTGTTGAGCGCTTTCTTTATGTAAAAGAACTGTTTTTACACCAGCTTCAAGAATTTCTTCAATATTATCTTTGTCTATAATTGTATCACGGTCTAAAACAATTTCGTTACGCTCAATAGATACTACTTCACCTGTATCTTCGTCTACGAAATCTTCGTGCCATGTGTTAAGCACACGTGCAGCAAGTTTGCGACCTATTACTTTTTTTAATCCAGATTTAGAAACTTTTACTTCTTCTGCAAGATCAAATATTTCTAAAATATCTTTATCACGCTCAAAACCGATAGCACGGAAAAGCGTAGTTACTGGTAATTTTTTCTTTCTATCAATGTATGCATACATTACGCTATTGATATCTGTAGCAAATTCTATCCAAGAACCTTTGAAAGGAATTACTCTTGCAGAATATAACTTAGTACCATTAGCATGGAATGATTGGCTAAAGAATACACCAGGCGAACGGTGTAACTGAGATACTACTACACGCTCTGCTCCATTGATACAGAAAGTACCACTAGGTGTCATGTAAGGAATTGTACCTAAATATACATCTTGAACGATTGTTTCGAAATCTTCGTGTTCAGGATCTGTACAGTATAGCTTTAATCTAGCTTTTAAAGGAACACTGTATGTTAATCCTCTTTCTATACACTCTTCTATGGTGTAGCGTGGAGGATCGATAAAGTAATCTAAAAATTCTAATACAAATTGATTACGAGTATCTGTAATAGGGAAGTTTTCCATGAAGGTATTGTACAACCCTTCATTTTCTCTTGCTTCTGACTTTGTTTCTAATTGGAAAAAATCCTGGAAGGACTTAATTTGAATATCCAAAAAGTCTGGGTAATCTGTTCTATTTACAATAGAAGAGAAATTAATTCTTTCAGCCTTTTTTGCTAACATTGATGAACGAGATTTTTATTAAATAAAAACTAAAAAATGTATATAACGTTTATATACACAAAAGGGTTTAGGTCTTGGAGGGACTCTCCAGACCTAAACCATATGTTGTAGGTTAAGCTGAGCTTACTTAAGCTCAACCTCAGCTCCAGCTTCTTCTAAAGAAGATTTTAAGCCTTCTGCTTCGTCTTTAGAAACACCTTCTTTAATTGTACTTGGTGCATCATCAACTAAACCTTTAGCATCTTTTAATCCTAAACCAGTTAATTCTTTAACTAACTTTACAACTGCTAATTTAGAAGCACCTGCTGACTTAAGAATTACGTCGAATTCAGTTTGCTCTTCTGCAGCGTCTCCACCAGCAGCAGCTCCACCAGCAGCAACAGCTACAGCTGCAGCAGCAGGCTCAATACCGTACTCGTCTTTTAATATTGTTGCTAATTCGTTAACTTCTTTTACTGTTAAGTTAACTAATTGTTCTGCGAAATCTTTTAAATCTGCCATTTTCTATTGTTTTAATGTGTGTGTTTTTATTTTTATTTCTAAGTGTGTTCTTGTTATAAATTATCCTTCTCTTTCAGATAATGTTTTAACTAAACCAGCGATTGTACCACCACCTGATTTAAGTGCTGAGATAACATTCTTAGCTGGTGATTGTAACAATGTAACAATCTCACCAAGTAATTCTTCTCTAGACTTAATTTCAACTAATGTATCTAATAAATCATCGCCTATGTAAATTGCTTCTTCAATAAAAGCACCTTTTAATAAAGGCTTTTCAGATTTCTTACGAAATTCTTTTATAACCTTTGCAGGAGCATTTCCTGTTTCAGAATACATTACAGAAGTATTTCCTTTTAAAGTTGTAGGTAAGTCACCGAAATCTTTTTCCGATGCTTCCATAGCTTTCTCTAAAAGCGTATTCTTAACAACAGCTAACTTAATGTTAGATTTGAAACAAGCTCTTCTTAAATTTGAAGTTGTTGCTGCATCTAATCCTGAGATATCTGTTAAATAGATATTAGTATTATCTGCTAACTGAGCAGTCAACTCTTCAATTACTACCGATTTTTCTTCTCTTGTCATAATATTCTAAGTTTAACTACTATCCTATTTTTGTCTCTATTGCGATACTTGGACTCATAGTACTTGACATGTAAATACTTTTCATGTAAGTACCTTTAGCTGCAGTTGGTTTTAACTTCATTAATGTCGTTAACAACTCGTTAGCGTTACCAACAAGTTTATCTGTACTAAAAGACGCTTTACCTATTGGTGCGTGTACAATACCTGTTTTATCAACTTTAAAGTCAATTTTACCAGCTTTAACTTCACTAACAGCTTTACCAATATCCATAGTAACTGTTCCTGTTTTAGGGTTTGGCATAAGACCTCTTGGTCCTAATACTCTACCTAATGGTCCTAACTTACCCATAACGCTTGGCATAGTAACGATAACGTCTACGTCTGTCCAACCGTCTTTAATTTTTTGTAAGTACTCATCTAATCCAACAAAGTCAGCACCAGCTTCTTTAGCTTCTGCTTCTTTATCTGGAGTAACTAATGCAAGAACCTTCATGTCTTTACCTGTACCGTGTGGTAAAGAAACAACACCACGAACCATTTGATTGGCTTTACGTGGATCTACACCTAATCTTACTGCTAAATCTACTGAAGCATCAAACTTAGTGTATGTGATTTCTTTTAGTAAAGCTGAAGCTTCTTCTAAAGAGTAAAGTTTATTTTTATCAACTTTAGCTCTTGCTTCTTTTTGCTTTCTTGTTAATCTTGCCATTTGTAAAAATTTAGTTTGGAGCTTCACCTCCTTTAACAGTGATACCCATCGATCTTGCAGTACCAGCTACCATTTTCATAGCTGATCCGATTTCGAATGCATTTAAATCTTGCATTTTGTCTTCTGCAATTGTTCTAACTTGATCCCAAGTTACTTTTGCTACTTTACGTCGGTTAGGTTCTCCAGATCCTTTCTTTACTTTGGCCGCTTCTAATAATTGTACTGCAGCTGGTGGTGTTTTAATTACAAATTCAAAAGATTTGTCTTTGTAAACTGATATTACCACAGGTAATACCTTACCTTGTTTATCTTGGGTTCTAGCATTAAACTGCTTACAGAACTCCATGATATTAACTCCAGCGGCACCTAAAGCGGGTCCAACCGGTGGCGATGGATTCGCAGCACCTCCCCGAACTTGTAACTTAACTACTTTGTCTAGTTCTTTTGCCATTTTCTAAAATTTAATGCGCTTATCTTTGTTGGAAGCTAAGATTAACGCTATCTTAATTGTAACAATTATTATAACTTTTCTACTTGCATATAGCTTAACTCTAATGGTGTTTTTCTTCCAAAAATCTTCACCATTACCTCAAGCTTACGCTTTTCTTCAAATATTTTTTCGATAGTACCATCAAAACCATTGAATGGCCCATCTATAACCTTTACAGTCTCCCCTTTTGTAAATGGAATTGCAATATTAGCATCTGCTTCTATTGATAATTCATCTACCTTACCTAACATTCTATTTACTTCAGACTGTCTTAATGGCACAGGATCACCTCCTTTTGTTTCACCTAAAAAACCAATAACATTTGTTATTGATTTGATGATGTGTGGTATTTCACCACTTAAGTTGGCTTGTATCATTATGTAACCAGGAAAATAAACTTTTTCTTTATTTATCTTCTTTCCGTTACGAATTTGAATTACTTTCTCTGTAGGAACTAAAACCTGATCTACATAATCCTCTAAACCTAATCTAGCGATTTCATTTTCTATGTAGGTCTTAATTTTATTTTCCTGACCACTTACCGCTCTAACAACATACCACTTTTTATCTGACATCTCTTGCTTGTTGTATTTGTTAGTTTAATAAATCGAAATATGCTTTTACTGCTTTACTAAAAACAGTATCTACACCCCAAATAGCTAAAGAAAAAATAATTGAAAATACTGCTACAATAACAGTCAATCTTTGAGCTTCTGGCCAAGGCGTCCAAGACACGTTGTTCTTTAACTCTTCGAATGATTCTTTTATATATGTTACTAATCCTGCCATTTGTTTATTATTTAAAGGTTTTAACAACCTGTTATCTAATTTTGCACGGGTTGAGAGACTCGAACTCCCGACACCTGGTTTTGGAGACCAGTGCTCTACCAACTGAGCTAAACCCGTAAACAATAATCAAGGCATCCTGAAATATCAGGACACCTTAATTACTTTATAAAACTATTTTGTTTAGTCTAAAATTTCAGTTACCTGACCAGCACCAACTGTTCTACCACCTTCACGGATAGCGAAACGTAAACCTACGTTCATTGCAATTGGTTGGATTAACTCAACAGTGATTGTTAAGTTATCACCAGGCATTACCATCTCAACACCATCTGGAAGAGAAATGTTTCCAGTTACGTCAGTTGTACGCACGTAGAACTGTGGACGGTAGTTATTATGGAATGGTGTGTGACGTCCACCTTCTTCTTTTTTAAGGATATAAACCTCAGCTTTGAATTTTTGGTGTGGCGTTACAGAACCAGGCTTAACGATTACCATACCTCTAGAGATTTGAGTTTTCTCAATACCTCTTAATAAGATACCAGCGTTATCACCAGCTTCACCTCTATCTAATATTTGACGGAACATTTCGATACCAGTAATAGTAGAAGTTAATTTTTCTGCACCCATACCGATAATCTCAACAGGATCTCCTGTGTTTGCAACACCAGTCTCAATACGACCAGTTGCTACAGTACCACGACCTGTAATTGAGAATACATCTTCGATTGGCATTAAGAAAGGCTTATCCATATCACGGATTGGCTCTTCGATCCAGTTATCACAAGCTTCCATAAGCTCCATAACTGTATCAACCCATTTTTGCTCACCGTTTAATGCACCTAAAGCAGAACCAGCGATTACAGGACCATTATCTCCATCATACTCATAGAAAGATAATAAATCTCTGATTTCCATTTCTACTAATTCTAACAACTCTTCATCATCAACCATATCCACTTTGTTCATGAATACTACGATACGAGGAATACCTACCTGACGACCAAGTAAGATATGCTCACGAGTTTGTGGCATTGGACCATCTGTTGCAGCAACAACTAAAATAGCACCATCCATTTGAGCAGCACCAGTTACCATGTTCTTTACGTAATCCGCGTGACCTGGACAGTCAACGTGAGCATAGTGACGATTTGCTGTTTGATATTCAACGTGAGAAGTATTAATTGTAATACCTCTTTCTTTTTCTTCTGGTGCATTATCGATTTGATCGAATGCTCTTGCTTCAGATAAACCTGCATCAGCTAATACTTTAGTAATAGCAGCAGTTAAAGTTGTTTTACCGTGATCTACGTGTCCAATAGTACCTATATTTAAGTGTGGTTTTGAACGATCGAAAGTTGCCTTTGCCATGTTTAATTTATTTAATCTTAATTTAATATTAGTGTTCAATTGCTATTCTAAGTTTCTCTTAGAAAAAAGAGCCAATGACGAGATTTGAACTCGTGACCTCTTCCTTACCAAGGAAACGCTCTACCCCTGAGCTACACCGGCGTAAAGTATTTAGTATCCCTAACACGAGACACCTGCCTTCGCAGGCTTTTTTTTTGAGCGGGAGACCGGGTTCGAACCGGCGACATTCAGCTTGGAAGGCTGACGCTCTACCAACTGAGCTACTCCCGCTTTTATAATTAAGTTTCCTTAATTAAAGGTTTTCAATATTTCAAAATTTTTCTAGACTTAAACAAAAGACGTTAATCTAAAAAAAAAAAAACAATCTCTACCTTGTAGAAATTTTTTGTGGGGAGAGCAGGATTCGAACCTGCGAAGTCGAAAGACAACGGAGTTACAGTCCGTCCCATTTGGCCGCTCTGGAATCTCCCCAAAATTTAAATTTTCAATATTTCAAACAAAACACTTAAATCCTTAGTGTTTTTTGAGCCGATGGAGGGACTCGAACCCACGACCTGCTGATTACAAATCAGCTGCTCTAGCCAGCTGAGCTACATCGGCTTTTCAACCTCTTTTCTTACACATTTTACCGCTTAAAAAAAGTCCGCTATTTCTAACGGACTGCAAATGTATAATTTTATTTTTTTAATCAAAACATTTTTGAAAAAAAATTACACTTTTGTTCTAGCTCTTAATTTTTGCTTGCGCTTTTTTATTTGTCTTTCTAATGAGGCAATCGCAATATCTGCCCCTTCTTCAAAGGTTTTACACTGCTTTTTTACTATAAAACTATCTCCTGGAACACTTACCTTAGCTTCAAAAACTTTATTTTCTTTATCACTGGTATTTTCAACTTTTAAATAAACATCTGACTGAATTATCTTATCATAAAATAAATCTAGCTTATCCATTCTCTTCTGAATGAAATCAATCAACTTTTTGTCTGCTGTGAAATTAACGGATTGGGTGTTTACTTTCATACACTACTTTTTAGGTTAAACATTTGTATTGAAAAGCATATTTTTTCAATACTTTCTTTGGTGTTAAGTTCTATTCTTAACGCTTATTTCTTGGATGAGATTTAGCGTACACTTTTTTTAATTCTGATATACTACTATGTGTGTAAACCTGAGTTGCCGCTAAACTGGTATGACCAAGAAGTTCTTTTACTGCATTTAAGTCTGCTCCTCCATTTAATAAATGTGTTGCAAATGAGTGCCTTAATACATGTGGACTACATTTAGCTTTTGAGGAAGCTATACTAAAGTACTTATTTATTATTCTATAAACAAGCATTTCGTAAATCTTAACTCCCTTTTTTGTTAAAAATAAAAAATCTTCTTGTTCTACTTTTGGTAAGGTGTTTCTGTAATATAAATATTTATCAAAAGAGTTCGCTAACGAACTTAATAATGGCATGTAGCGTTCTTTATTTCGCTTACCTAAAACCTTTATTTGTTTTTTACCAATGTCTACATCGGATATTTTCATATTGACCAACTCGATTCTTCTTATACCTGTAGCATAAAACAGCTCTATAATTAGTTTATCTCTTGCTGTTTCAAAATCGACTACTTCTATTGACTCTTCTAATACCTGTCTTAACTCTTCTTCAGAAAAAGGCAACTGCACCTTCTTACCTACCTTTAGAGCTTTATGCTTTCTTAATGGATTAGACTCTAATTGCTGGCTCTTTTGTAAGAATTTGTAATAGGAATTAAGTGAAGAAACTTTTCTATTAATCGTTCTATTTGAAATACCACTGTTAACCAACTCAACAATCCATTGTCTTATTTCTGAATAATCTACTTTTTTAATGGGCTCTGAATCGTGATTTTTATCTAAAAACTCTTGAAACACTTCTAAGTCTCTAAGGTATGCCAACACGGTATGCTTAGAGTAATTCTTTTCTAATGCTAAATATTCTGAAAATGCTTTTAGACTCATTTCTTTTTTCTAGAATTTTAAATATAGTTTTTTTTACTTCGCTTAAAGTGTTTGTAAACAAAAAAATCCTGCTTGTAGCAGGATTTTCTTTATTGTTTAAACCTAAGTTTTAAGTTGCTGGCTTGTATGACTTTTTATCGATAATAATTTTAGATAAAATTTCTTTTAGGATTTCTGATGTACCCCCACCAATAGGTCCTAATCGGCTATCTCTAAAGATTCTTGCTAATGGATATTCTTCCATATAACCATAACCTCCTAAAAACTGAAGACAGTTATAAGCCACTTCATCTGCCATTTTGGTTGACTTTAATTTAGAGATTGTTGCTTCTTCTACAACATATTCGCCTTTATTTAAACGATCTGCCACCATATAATTGTAATGTTTACACAATTGCATATCTGCATGCATATCAACATATCTATGGCGCAAAGCCTGATATTTATCTAAAGAATTTCCAAAAGTTGTTCTTTCAGACATGTATTGTAACGTGTACTCTAAGGCATATTCTGCTCTAGCATGCGCATTTATTCCCATAATGAGCCTTTCTAAAGCAAAATGCTGCATAATGTATGCAAACCCTTTTCCTTCTTCTCCCATTAATTGATTAGCAGGCACTTTTACGTTATCAAAAGCGATCTCTCCTGTATCTGATGCTCTCCAACCTAACTTGTCTAATTTAGTTGCCGAAACACCCTCTGCATTGCTATCTATAACAAACATGCTGATACCTTTGTTACCTAGCTCTGGATTCGTTTTTGCCGCAACTACCATGTAGTCACTATAAACTCCATTGGTTATAAAAGTTTTAGATCCGTTTAAAATATAATAATCTCCTTCTTTTACTGCTGTAGTTCTCATACCTGCCACATCACTTCCACCAAATGGTTCAGTAACACATAGACAACCTATTTTATCTCCAGAAATGCTATCTGCTAGATATTTTGATTTTATAGCATCATCACCTTCTTTATTGAGATGTGTCATTGCTAAATAAGTATGCGCCCAAATTGCAGCAGCAAATCCACCAGAATTGATTCGTTGTAATTCTTCTAAAAGAATTACGGTATAAAATAAATCTAGATCTAATCCACCATATTTTTCTGGATAGGCCAAACCGAAATAACCCATATCGCCAAACTTTTTCCAAATGAAGCGCTCTATAGAGCCTGTTTGCTCCCATTTTTCAATATGAGGTACTACTTCTTTTTGTAGGAAGTCTCTTAGACTTTCTCTAAATAAATTATGTTCTTCTGTGAAATATATATTTGACATAGATTATGGTTTTCTTTATAATCGCAAATATAATTTAATTATCTCTAATTTTTTAACAGGAAAATCTTCAATTTTTGTTAATTCTTCAAAAGAGTTAAAACCATCTCTCAGTGTTCGTTCTTCAATAATATTTTTTGCTACTTCGTAATCTATATACTTAATAAGCACAAGCTGATCTCTAGTAGCAGTATTGATATTATATGTCTTAATGACTCTTGGATTTTTTACCGTAAAATCGTTTTTAATTCTCTCTATAACTTCTGGCATTAATCCATAAACCTCTGTCAGTTCTACATCTGCTACAAAACCTCCATACTTTTCTCTGTACTTTATGATGCGCTCGGACAATTTTTCTCCTACACCATAGACTTTTTGAAGTTGACTAGCTGTCGCTTTGTTTAAATCTATTTTTTGATCAAAAGTTTTCGGTTTAGCACTACTCGAGAAGAAATTGCTATTGTTATTTGATTTTGGTTTTGGGTTAGTGACCCATTCTGGAAATTTAAAATAAGGAGATATCCTATTGAGTAATGAATCTGAAACCCTTGTAACGTCTTGAAATTGTTTTGCCGAATTAACCCATTGATTCCGTGCTCTAAATTGATGAAGTCTATCTATTTCCTCAATAGTCATACCTAGTGTATAACCTTTGTAATCTGTTATGTAATTTGGGTTGAAAGGATAAATTTTTGGTTTACTATTTTCTATCTCCACCAAACGAAGTGAATCTAATTCTTTTTTAAAAGCATTGATTTCATTGTTTTCTTTTGAAGGAATACCACCTGAAAAATCAACAAAGGCATAGATGCACTGCAATGCAATTATAACTATCACTAATAAAAAAATCCCATTCCGTTGTTGATTAGAAAACTGGAAATGGGATTTTATATTTTTCATGTTATATCTAATTACATATGCTTAGATAAATCTTCGTGTCCTTCTTCTAGTGCTTCAGCTTTTTTATTAATGGCGCCCATATAACGAGTCATTTCTTGTCTAACTTTTGGGAACAGTAATAATAAACCAATCATATTTGGAAATACCAATGCTAAGATCATAGCATCAGAGAATTTTATTACCGCATCTAAAGTTGCTGCTGCACCAATAATAACAAATAGTAAAAATAAAACCTTATATGTTAAGTCTGCTGTTCTACCTCTACCGAAAAGGTACTTCCATGATTGTAAACCATAGTAAGACCATGAAATCATTGTTGAAAATGCAAATAATACAATTGCAATAGTAAGCACATATGAAAATCCTGGAATTACAGAATCGAAAGCTTCAGAAGTTAAATCTACTCCACCTATTTTTTGTTGTGTTGCAGTAATCATAACATTACTTCCTTCTACGGCTCCGTACTCAAAAACACTTTGCATGTTAGCGCCATCTATATTAAAGAAAATGATAACTAAAGCAGTCATAGTACATATTACTACTGTGTCTATAAAAGGCTCTAATAATGCAACCACACCTTCTGATGCAGGATATTTTGTCTTTACTGCAGAGTGGGCAATTGCAGCAGAACCAGCACCAGCTTCATTAGAAAACGCAGCTCTTTGGAATCCTACAATAAGCACTCCTATAAAACCACCTAAACCTGCCATAGGTGTAAATGCTCCTTTAAATATTAACCCAAACGCGTCGTCTATATAACTTATGTTTGCGAAAATGATTATCAGAGACGCTAAAACATAAATACCTGCCATAAATGGTACTATTTTTTCAGTAATCTTTGCTATACGCTTTATACCACCTATAATTACAATACCTACTAAAACAGCTAAAACAATTCCTATAATAAAACCAGAGCTTCCGCCTTCTAGTCCCATTAAAGAAGACAACTGTACAGTTGCTTGGTTAGATTGAAATGCATTACCACCACCAAATGATGCTCCAACACACAAAATTGCGAACAAACCTGCTAGTATTTTTCCTAAGCCAGCTTTACCTGTTGCTTTAAGTCCTTTTGATAAGTAGTACATTGGCCCTCCATAGATTGTACCATCTTCACCAACATCTCTGTATTTAACACCAAGTGTACATTCTACAAATTTTGTTGCCATACCTAGCAGACCACATACAATCATCCAAAACGTAGCACCAGGACCCCCCATTGCTATAGCCACAGCTACACCTGCAATATTACCTAAACCTACAGTTCCAGAAACGGCAGTTGCTAAAGCTTGAAAATGCGAAACTTCACCTGCAGCACTTTCGTCTCTTATGGTATCTTGGATATCTTCTTCTGCCAATGGCTCATCATTGTCATATAATTTATCTACACCATGCTTTTCTATATCTACATATTTTCCTCTTACAGTATTAATTGCTGTTGGAAAACGCATAATGCTTGGTACTTTAAAATAAATTGTAAAAAAAGTAGCACCAAATACTAATAGAATTACCACAATTGGCACATCTAGTCCTGCAATAGGAACTGAAGTTAATATTAAACCTTCCCACCATTCTGCAAATGGCATAAAAGCATCATTTATTTGCTCATCTATACCCTTTTCTGCTTCTAAAGCATAATTAAAAAAGGGTAATAAAAATGTAAAATAAGACAGAAGATATTTCTTCATGAGTGTAGTAATTAGTTAGTTTTTGTTATTAAAAGTTGACAATATGCTAAAAAAAAATGAGTTTTTAAAGCTAGTGACGTTAAAAAGGCTATCCTTCTTGCTCTATGTTATATTTAGAATTAAGTCTTTCTATTTGCTCAGGACGACCTAAAACTATAATTTTTGATCCAGAAACTAATCTAGTATCTGCTTCTGGGTTAACAATGTACTCTCCATTTTCATCCTTGAATCCTATAACTGTACATCCTGTTTTTTTTCTTAAATCTAGGTCTCTTATTGTTTTTATATGAGTGATGTCGTAAAGTAACTCTACTTTAATTTCTTCGATATTAATATTGCGTTCTCCAACAATACCTAGGTTATCTATAAACTCTACCAAATCTGGAATTACTACCAAAGATGCCATATGATCTCCACCTATTTTATCTGGTAGAATAACATTGTTAGCGCCTGCTAATTTTAATTTATTGTATGACGTTTCTTGAGATGCTCTGCTTATAATGCAAAGCTCATTATTTATTTGTCTGGCGGAAAGCACCACAAACAAGTTGTCTGCATCACTTGGTAATGCTGTTATTAAAGTACTTGCACGTTCTATACCTGCTTGTATTAATGTTTCGTCTTCATTGGCATCACCAAACACATATGCCAATCCATCTTCTTGCAAACGCTCTATTATATCTTTATCTCGTTCAATAATCACATAAGGCTTTCCGTAATCCTGTAATTTCTTTGCCGCTTGCTTTCCGTTACGCCCAAATCCACAAATAATTATATGGTTAGACATGGCTTCGATCTCCTTTTGCATTTTACGTTGTTTTATGTCTTCAAAATTATTTCTACTCAAAATATATTCTGTAATTATAGATATAGCATAACCTACTATAACAACACTTGCTAAAATAAGGCATATTGTAAATATTTTTGACTCTGTATCTAATGGATAAGGAACTTCAAAACCAACAGTAGTTATGGTTATAACTGTAAAATAAACTGCATCAATCCATGGATAACTTGAAATGAATCTATACCCCAAAACACCCATAACCATTAATAACACAAGCATCATGATTGCTGTGTAAATTTTAGATCTATAGAGTCTTAAAAGTGGATTATCCATAGTTATTACAAATCGAATACAGATGTGCGCTTAGTGTAAATTATATCTTTTATTCGCATCCAAAAGGCTAAAAACAGATATAGGGCAAATCCAAAACCTACAGTTACAAAAGTGAGATACATAAATGATGTTCTTACAATCTTTGCTCTTATACCCAAACGGTCTGCAATACGCTGACAAACATAATAGCCTCGTTTCTGAAAATAGTGTAATAATTTGTAGAATAAATTCATCTGCAAACAGATACAATTTTTAAATTATAATGAATTTACCATATAAAAATGCTAGCAATACGTGGCAAATTTCACAATCGCAATGTAGTTAATTTTTAATGATTAAACTATTTCCTATAGCACACTGTAAGCATTTATTGCTATCACAATAGTACTGTTTTAATTGAAGCAATCCCTGAGAACTTAAAGCATTCTTTTTTATGGATTTAAGCTCCATATATTTATTTACTATACTATTGTTCTCTTGCTTAAGTTCACTTAGTAAATCAAAAATCTCTTCGTTGATATTATTTCCAAGGTATTTAGCATAACTGAACTTTAAAGGAATTACGGTATTGATTAGTAGTAAATCTATAAAAGATTTTGTTATTCTTTTTTTAAAACTCTTTGACTGCTTACTAAATGTGTAATGTGTCATCCAAAAACTACTAACACCTTTACTGAACAGCTCATAAAATTCATCTTTAGTTTTTAGATCTAATACCTTAGAGAACAGCTGTTGCTCCGTCGTGTAAAGATTTGCGAATTGAGATAAACGAATGGTTGGAAAATTTGGAGGTCGTAATCTGAAGAATTGCAATGGTAAAACACCTTGATTACTTAATTGAAATTTTTGAACCAAAAACTGATAACGCTCTTTTAAATCTAAAAAATATAACTCTTGAATATCATCCTCTAACAAACTTGCTTGACCAAAAAGTAAAGCTTCTAAATCTAGTATATTATTCTGAAGTTTTCTGACTATAGTGTAGTCAACAGAGTTTGCAAGACTAAAAAAAGCTTCTCCATTTACCTTGAGCCCAAAGTTTTTTAAAAGCATTTTGAACAGAACTGCTTCCCAATCGTTTTTAGACGCTTTCAATAACTTTAAAATATCGTTAGATTTTCTTTCTAAACGCTCAATATACAGACGCTCTATCCAATTATTTAAAATAAAATCATCGACTTCTGGATAATGTGTTTCGCAATTAATCCAGGATTTAGACTGCAATAATGTTTTGTAATTACTTATAAGATTTGCATCTACAAATTGCTTGAGTTCTAAAGTGGGAATTACTGTATTATTACTTCTAAACACTTCTGTATCGTGTTCCCAAACGACGTGCAAAATTACATTGTCGTAAGCTTTATCTTTTTCATGATTATGCACATACCAATCGGACGATTTTATATGAATTTCAACATTACCAGCCCATAATTGACCATCTATATTTAACTGAGCATTAAAAAAATCTGGTCCTGAATTATGATTATGCTCACCAAGTTTTAAGATAACAATAGATTCACCACTCTCAGTTTTAAGCGATGTTGAAGAAAAAGCTTTGTGTTTCCAGACGTAATGAAGAAAGTCTTCTTGCATTTACCGAAAATAGAAAAAACATTTTAATTTAAGACTTTATTAGTTTTTTGGTCATTGTATTCCCATCTTTAGTTGTAATCTTTAAAAGATACACACCAGATTTTAATGTTGAAGAATAATTTTCTGTCTCAGATACAGAGCTTGATTTATTAATTGATTTTCCTAAAATATCATAAATCTCAATAGACTCTATTGGTTTATTAATTTCTATTGAAATTTTGTCTTTAAATGGATTTGGGTGAATATTTATATTTGTTTTGGTATTCTCATCTACAGAGAGTAACATCATATAATTAACATCTGAGACAAAGCTGATAACAGAGCTGTAATCATTTAACTCATTTTTTAATAGCTGTGCATCACAGTCGCACACCAAAGTATATTGATTAGTATTAGGTTCAGGATATTCTATATATTTTCTAACATTAAAATCTACAAAAATTTGATTTAGTCCAGCATCGTTAGTTACAATTAAACCTTCTGTCGTGGTGCCAGTCTGCACTCCTGTATTAGAATCGATTAAATTTAGATTAAGAACATTAACCGATACTCCATATACAGTTTCTTCCGCAGCATATTTAATAACGGTATTATAAGCACTTAAATCTGTCAATAAGCTTTCAACATCGTTACTTGAACAATAAATCTTATAAAAATAGCCTGCACCATTTTCGCCTAGATAAGTATCTGGTTCCATATAATCATATCCAAAAAGATTATAGTTGGCAAATATTTGATTTAAACCGTCGTCATTAGACACACTTACACCACAAGAATTACAACCACCATCAGAAACTCCAACAGTATTATCTACCAACTCAACTTGAATAGAGCTATTTTGAGAATATCCATTGGCACAGACACATAGAAATATTAAAAAAGAGCACAAACACCTCATATAAAGCAATTTACACTGATAAAGTTAATAAAAAAATCCTGAGTATAACTCAGGATTTTATATGAATTAATTTAGATTCCTGTCTACACAGGAATTTGTTTATTCTATATAACCCTTTTCACGCATCCAATCGTCATTAAACATTTTACCAACATAACGACTACCATGATCGTGATACAATACCACCACAACATCTTCAGGTTTAAAATGCTCTTTTAATTGAAGTACACCTTTTATAGCTGCACCTGCAGAATTACCTAAAAACATGCCTTCTTCTTTTGCCAATCGTTGCGTATAAACACAAGAATCTTTATCTGTTACTTTAGTAAAACCATCAATAATACTAAAATCTACATTGGCAGGTAATATATCTTCGCCAATACCTTCTGTTACGTAAGGATAGATTTCATTTTCATCAAAAACACCTGTTTCATGATATTTTTTAAATACCGAACCATAGGTATCTACACCCCAAACTTTAATATTAGGATTTTGTTCTTTTAGATATTTACCTACACCAGAAATAGTTCCTCCTGTACCAACACCAACCACAAAATGCGTGATTTTGCCATTAGTTTGTTTCCAAATTTCAGGTCCTGTAGATTCGTAATGAGCCTTTGCATTACTTGGATTATCATATTGATTAACATACCAAGAGTTTGGTATCTCCTCTCCTAATCGTTTAGAAACAGAATAGTAACTTCGTGGATCTTCTGGCTCTACAGCCGTAGGACAAACAATAACCTCAGCACCAACAGCTTTAAGAATATCTACTTTTTCTTTAGACTGTTTATCTGCCATTACAAAAATACACTTATAACCTTTTATCGCTGCTGCAAGCGCTAAGCCCATTCCTGTATTTCCAGAAGTTCCTTCAATGATTGTTCCACCAGGTTTTAGACGTCCATCAGCTTCTGCATCTTCAATCATTTTTAATGCCATACGATCTTTAACCGAATTTCCTGGGTTAAAGGTTTCGTATTTTGCTAAAACCAAGCATGGTAAATCTTCTACCAACTTATTCATCTTCACCAATGGTGTATTACCTATTGTTCCTAATATATTTTCTGCGTATTCCATAAAATCAATTTGCGTAGCAAATTTAAGTATAAACTAACAAGTAGAAAGTTAAAAGTTGGTTATGTTTTTAATTGGCTTTTGGCTATTAGCTTTTAGCCCTTAGTTTATAACGAAGTGATAATTGAAGTAAAAAAACAATCCAGCTGCTAAAAGTTATAGACTCACGTTTTTTTATTCAAAACGAATCGCTTTAACAGGCGAAATTCTAGAAATGATTACTGAAGGAATTAAAAGCATAAGAAGACACGCAACGAAAGTACCAACGTTTAGTATTAATATATAATCCCAATGTAAGTATACTGGTGCTTCACTAACATAATATGTATCTGGATTTAACGGAAATAATTTAAAATATTTTTGAGCAAACAATAGTCCTAATCCTATTAAATTTCCCCAAAGCAAACCTAAACCAATAAGGTAAGACGCATTATACAAAAACACCTTTCTTACAGACCAATTAGAACTTCCTAAAGCTTTTAGAATCCCAATCATGTTGGTACGCTCTAATATTAATACGAGCAATGTTGTAATCATATTAATACCTGCTACAATAATCATAATGATAATGATGATATTGATATTAGCCTCAAAGATTTTTATCCATTCAAAAACGGTATAATATTTTTTGTTAACTGGTGTTGCATTGAGCATGGACGGAATGGCTTTAAAAACATTCTCATACGTTTCGTCTATATCAGAAAAGTCATCTATAAACACCTCAAAACTTCCAATTTGATTGGCTTCCCATTTATTTAAACGCTGAATATGACGCAAATCTGCAATGCAGAATTTTTCATCTAATTCTTGAAAGCCTGAATTATAAATACCAACTATTTCGTAATTAATAATACGAGGCATTTTATTAAGGTTTTCACCAAACAAGGTTTGAAATTTATCTCCGACTTTAAAACCTAATCGATTGGCTAAATAGCTTGATATTAAAATTTCCTCATTACGCTTTCCTGAAAAATCTGGTAATCGACCATCTACTAAAAACTCTTTAAAGTAATCCCATTTATAATCGGCTCCTACGCCTTTTATAACGACACCTTCAAAATCAGTTTCAGTTCTAATTACTGCAAATTTTGTAGCAACACCTTGTATGTGTGTTACCTCTTCAACCGCATTAAACTTTGGATAAAAATCTTGATCTCTTAAAATAGGCACCTGAGATTCGTCAGATGCATTGGTATCGTAATTTGTAATTTCTATATGACCATTAAAAGCAACTACCTTATCTCTAATTTTTTGTTGAAGCCCTAAACCTGTTGCTATAGCAATAAGCATTACTATAATACCGATAGCAATTGCAGCAATGCCAATTTTAATTATTGGTGCCGAAACACTACTTTTATACGCTTTATTGCCAATAATGCGTTTAGCTATAAACAACTCTAAATTCAAATCTTCTTTTTATGCGTTTTAAGGTTTTCAAAAATACAGTTTTATTATTTGTCTTGGTAGTGATTTCTTGTGCAGGAAAAGGTAGCAGTGAAACTTTAAAAAATGAACAAACCGATGAGATCCTGAAACAAGTTCAGGATGACAAAAGTATTGTAGTTGGCGCCAACCGAACTGAAGTTTACTTACCATTATTAAAAGGTAAACGTGTTGGTGTTGTTGCTAATCAGACGAGTGTTATTTTTAAAGAGACTAAAGATATTAGACTCGAGAAAAGAGAGAAGGGAGAAGAGATGACAGACTATATTCATTTGGTAGATTCTCTATTAGCATTAAATATCGAAATTAAAAAAGTTTTTTCTCCAGAACATGGTTTTAGAGGTACTGCTGATGCTGGTGAAAATGTAAAAGATGGTATAGATGTAAAAACACAGTTACCGATTTTTTCACTTCATGGGAAACACAAAAAACCAACAGCCGAGCAACTTGAAGATTTAGACATAATGATTTTTGATATTCAAGATGTTGGTGTGCGTTTTTATACCTACATCTCTACCTTACATTATGTAATGGAAGCTTGTGTTGAAAATAATGTAAAACTTCTGATATTAGATCGTCCTAATCCTAATGGTAATTATATTGATGGCCCTACATTAGAAAAAGAACACAGTAGCTTTTTGGGCATGCATACCATTCCTTTAGTGCACGGCATGACGATTGGCGAATATGCTAAAATGATTAATGGTGAAGGTTGGTTAAAAGACAACGCTAAATGCGACATTACTGTTGTTGAAATGCAACACTATAACCATGAAAACACCTATAGTTTACCGATAAGACCTTCTCCAAATTTACCTAATGACCAATCGATAACTTTATATCCTAGTTTAGGTTTGTTTGAAGGTACAAACATCAATGCTGGCCGTGGCACTGAGTTTCAGTTTCAGCGTTATGGTGCTCCTTTCTTAGACGCATCACATTATACCTTTACATATACTCCACAACCTAACTTTGGCTCAAAATATCCTAAACACAAAGATGTACTGTGTTATGGTGAAGATTTATCAGAAATTAAAGCTGAAAGGCATTTTACATTAAAGTATGTGATTGATGCTTACACTAATGCTACAGACAAAAGTAAAGTGTTTAATACCGCAAATTTCACCAAACATGCTGGCACGGAAAAACTACAAGAACATATAGAGTCTGGAATGAGCGAAGAAGCTATTAAGGCAACTTGGAAAGATGATTTAGAGGCTTTTAAAGCAATTAGAGTTAAATATTTAATCTATGATTAAAAATGGACTCCTACCTACGCAGGAATGACAAATAAGATTAATCATTCTCAGTTGACACCACTTTCTTAGATTCAGTAGCAACGATTACGCTAGAGGGTAATTTTATTGGATCTTCTTTTGGGATTTTTTTTAAGATTCTAACCACAAATACGATGCGTTTTGGAGACTGAACAGCTACCAACACATGCTTACCTTTAGGCAATTTGTTTAATGGAAATTTATAAAATGTGGTATCTACATAGACATCAAAGTCTCTTCCGTAGTCTTTATTAATAGAATAAAGATAATTTATCTTTTTATCGCTTTGTAAGATTAATGTGTCTTTGGTTTCATTCAACTTATGTACTAATCCCTTTGCCTGAATATTTTTGTTTGGTTCTAATTTAGCGTATAGTTCTTGAGCCTTTAGCGTAAAACTCAATAAAAAAATGAGAACAACGATGAGGAGAATTCGGATTAAATTTTTCACTACAGTAAAGCTTTACATTAAACTATGTTTATTTAGCTCAACAGTATTTCTAATTAATTAATCCATTAACAAACTTAATCGGATAATTGATTTACAAACTAAAACATCCACAAAATGCACAAAAAGCAGAGGAACTGTTTGTTTTGCATCATCTATTATAATGAAATCTTTCGACTACGAATTTCTATAAGCCTGTCTGGATAATCTGTGATGATTCCATCGACATTCCATCTTAGCATCTTAAACATATCCTGCTCTTCATTGACTGTCCAAGGAATAATCAGATAATTTTGAGCATGATACTCATTAATAATTTCTGAAGTTAATAATCTAAAATATGGACTTATTATTTCTGGTTTATAAGATAGTTTTTCAAGCTTTGTTGCTATAGTTTCATCTTCATCTACCAAAAGTGCAACTGGCATATTTGGAGATTGTTTCTTTATTTCTTCTAAAATTACCAAATCAAATGACTGCAAATTTACATTAGAGAAAAGTCCACTTACTTCAATTTCATCTAAGACTATTTTTACATATTCATCTGGCTGTGGTGTATAAATGCCATAATACTCAGGCTTAGATTTAATTTCGATATTGAATTTAATATCAGAATTTTTAGTCTTTGCAAGTTCAAAAACTTCAGACAGAAGTGGTTTGTAGGTTTTTAGTTTCTTTTGGTCTGGATATGTAGGATGAAGTTTTGTACCACAATCAAATTGCTTAATCTCACTATGTGTCATTTCATAAAGATTATGTTTCATATCCATCTCTTCAGGAATCTCTTCTCCTTCAGGATTAAAACAAATCGTTCTGCTCATAAAAGGCTCGTGAGACACTACAACTTCCTTATCTTTTGTAATGGCTATATCTAACTCTAAAGTCGTAACACCAAGTTCAATCGCTTTATTAAATGCAGGCAAAGAATTTTCAGGGTATAGACCTCTACAACCTCTATGTCCTTGTATATCTAATTGTTTTTCGGAATTGCAGCTCATTAGAAATGTCACTAAAATTACAAATAAATACTTGCTGTCAGTGTAAACTTGTTGAGGATGTTTGAGGTTTCTCATATTCTGAGTCATTTTTTGAAAAACTTTCTAAATTATTCCAATTACCCTTGCTAATATCGTATTTTTCTTTGCATTCTACCGGAACAAATACTGTTTGTCCTTGTTTTAAAGTATCTGCATCAAAAAAAATTCCACCACATGAAATTTCTTTATTATTAATTAAAACCTCTATCTCATAACTTTTAGATTTTCTTAATCTAAATGAAACTATTCCTTCTTCATTAGGTCTCACTTCAGCCATTTGCATTGTCATCCACATATAATACCATGGTTTTTCAATTCTAAAAAGAATAATATCAGTTTTATCAAATGAAATTTCTTTCTCGTTCTTATGTATTTTGAAGTAAATTTCAACTTCAGAGTTGGCAAGTATATTGTAATGTTTGATATAAAAAATTACACCAAGCAAAATCAATCCCAAAGTGATTAAATGTTTCTTCTTTAAATCTACAACCAACTGACTTATATTTTACATTCTTTCTGAATCAATAATTGTATAATATTACTCCTCAACATCTGCAGAGAGTGTCGGTTTTTCATATTTCTGAAAAGGTTGTTTCAATAGTTCTTTTATCTGACCATTCTTTACCTCATCTGGAAAAACATCGACTCCATAAACCAGATTTTCTCTGTCCATATACATATAAGTACCAAGTAAACGATCCCAAATACTAAAAATGTTACCATAGTTAGAATCGGTATAAGGCAATCTGTAATGATGATGAATCTTATGCATATCTGGCGAAATGATAAAATAGCTTAAGGCTTTATCCAAACCTTTAGGCAATTTGATATTAGCATGGGTAAACTGTGTAAAGATTAAAGACATTGCCTGGTATAACATTACCAAAGCAAATGGTGTACCTACAGCAAAAACACCAAACAAGGTAAATGCAAAACGAATAACACTCTCAATAGGATGATGCCTGTTGGCTGTTGTGGTATCCACTTTGTGATCTGTATGATGCACTAAATGCACCATCCAAAGTGGTTTTACTTTGTGCTCTACAAAATGTGCTAAATACGCACCAAAAAAATCTAGTAACAAAACACCAAGAAACGCATAAAGCCATAAAGGTTGCGTATCTGGAAACAACCAATTAATAATACCAAAATTGTGCGCTACAACCCAACCAGACGACCAGTATAGCAACGAAGCTAATGCGAAATTTACAATAATAGTGGTTAAGGTAAAAAACAGATTAGGCAAGGCGTGTTTCCACTTATTGTACTTGTACTTAAATAATGGCAAACCACCCTCTAACAACCAAAAAAGTGTTAATCCACCAATTAAAATAATACTTCTATGCGAAGATGGAATCGTTTCAAAATAGTTAATAATAGTTTCCAAAAGATTATCTATTGAGATTAATAAGCAACTGTGCTTTCTTCAAATTTACTGAAGAAATTTGAGATTTCCACGGCTCAGCATCTTCAGATTTATCTGCACTCATGTAAGCTGTGTAGTATAAAAATGCTATAAATGCTTTATTGCTATCTACAATTTCTTCATCTTTAAGTCGCTTTAACTGTCGTATAACCTTCCTTGGACGCTTTAACACTAATTCTTGTTGAAGCTCTAATAAATCGCATCGTTGTTGTAAAGCGTTATGCTCAGTTTGTTCTTCTCCTTTGATGAGTCGTTCCGCTTCCTCTAGATAAAGATTGGACCATTCTACAATTTCTGCTCTAGAATCTTTGTTTAAATACAAGCTCAAATCTAAAAGTTTTGACGATAAAAAATAAGCAGAATAGAAGTTCTCGCCATTTTTATAATCCTTTAACTCTTGAGCTATATAAGACGTATTTACAGCATAGCGTTCAATAAGTGTGGAAATATTCTGAAAATCTTCAGTATAGTAATTAACATTAAGGATATTACCATTAATGTCCAAAATCTTTATGCTATCGTCATTAAACTTGTCAATGTATTTTTGACTGCGCTTGTCTTTAATTTCTTCGTACCAATCTGCATAATTGTATTCTGAAACGATAACTGGAACAAAGTGTTCCCAAATTAAAGGGCTTACATTTTCATCTTCAAAAAGGTTATTAATAAATATCGTTCTACCACTTTCATCTTTTGCAACAACAGGATATTGATACGTTGTGGTTTCTTCCCAAACCATAAGCACCATTTTATTTTGAACTTTTGCCAACGCTTGTGCTATTTCTAGATTTGTCATCCATTCCTGAGAAGAAACAGAAGCTGTGTTTACCATTAAAACAACAAGCAACAATTTTAGTAGAACGTTTTTCATATTTAGATTTTTTCTAAAGTTGTATCAAAAATTATTCCGAAGCTAGTATTATAGTTATATTTGTTTTTTCATTTCTTCAACAATATTATATGCTGCAGGACAAATAGCTACATTTTTTAAAGTTAAATTAGAAATTTGCTGAAACTTTTTACGGTCTGTATGCGGAAATTCTCTGCAGGCTTTTGGTCTTACATCATAAATCATACAATAATTATCCGCATCTAAAAACGTGCAAGGCACAGATTGCAACACATAATCATTATCCTCATCAACGCGCAAATAAGCATCAATAAACTGTTGCTCTTTCATTTTGAATGATTTAGATATGCGCTGAATATCCTTATCCGTAAATAAAGGTCCTGTAGTTTTACAGCAGTTAGCACATTGCAAGCAATCCGTACGCTCAAATTCTTCCTCATGCAACTCTTGCATAATGTAGTCTAATTGTTTTGGTGGCTTTTTTCTAAGTTTTGTAAAGAAGGTTTTGTTTTCCTTATGCTTATCTTTGGCCAGCTTTGGCAGATTATTGATTTGGTTTTGCATATTGTAAATATAATCAGAATGAGATGCTGAATCAAGTTCAGCATAACAAAAATACTATGACGAAAGACATCTTTGGAAAAGCACTATTAGACTATCAGAATGACAATTATTCTGAAGATATTATCACATGGACCAACATATCTGATAAGGATGAATTACCTCTTCCCTATTTATTCAGAACTTATTCTGAAATGCCAAAACTAGAGCAAAAAGCTTTACAACTAAGCAAAGGCAAAACTCTAGATGTTGGCTGTGGTTCAGGTAACCACGCTCTTTGGTTACAAGAAAAAGGATTTAATGTAAAAGCAATTGACAGCTCTAAAGGTGCTATTGAAGTCTGCGAATTACGAGGGCTAAAAAATGCCGAACACATTGCGTTATTAGAAGAAACAGATACGTTTGACACCATTCTGCTTTTAATGAATGGTACTGGTATTTTTCAGGAAATAATACAGGTTGCTAAATATTTAAACCATCTAAAAACTTTATTGAAGCCAAACGGACAAATTTTAATCGACTCATCTGATATTTCATATATGTATGAAGATGAAGATGGTGGTACTTGGATAGACTTGAACAGTGGTTATATTGGCGAACTTGATTATTTCTTTAGCTATAAAGGTGAAGAAGAAACACCTATGAAGTGGCTCTACTTAGATTTTGAAACACTAAACACAGCATGCCAAACCGTTGGTCTTAAATGCGAGAAAATTATGGATGGTGAGCATTTTGATTATTTAGCGAGGATTACTCACGTATAATTTCCACCTTGAACTTGATTCAGAATGTCAATAAAAAGATTCCTGCTTTCGCAGGAATTTTAGAAATCAAACTGATACGTAGCTCCTGCTAAAATCTGAATGCCTTGAACAGGGAAGTTTAAATAGCGTTCGTAATCCTGATTAAGGATGTTATTTACCTTTCCAAATACAGATAATTGATCGTTGATTTTATAACCTATATGCGCATTAACATCAAAATAACTATCCAAACTTATAACTGGACTTGGGTCTTGTGGCAATAATGTTGCTACTAAGTCTTGTTGGTCTTTTCGTTCTCCAACATAAATAGCACTAGCACCTGCATACCATTGTTCAGATATTTGTAAATCCATAAAGATAGAACCTGTTACGTTTGGTAAATTCCATGCTTCAGCTTCATTATCCATATCATAGTTAAAGTATTCGCCTTTAAAACCAAGCGTAAAGTTTCTATTGACATCAATGTTTAACTCACCAGCAACCGAAAAGGTAGTAACATCATCATACACCACACCAAAAGAGTTACCGTATTGGTAATCTGCTGTTGCATCACCTCTGGCATCATTTGCTTTTAATAATGCTTTATTCTCCTCAGCGTAATAATTTCCTTTAACGTTATAACTTACACTATTAGACAGCTTTCCTTTTAGTCCTAAAAACCCTTTATAGCGTTGGTCTGTTGGAGCAACATAAAGTGTTGGAGATACAAATGGATTTTCTGTAGCAAAATCGTAGCAAGAGTTTTGTTGTAACTGCCCTGTGATTCCACCATAAGCAATTAAAATTTCGTCTACTAAACGGTAAGATGCATCAATATTAGGATAGATAAAAAACTTATTATCGCTAAGTTCGGTATCGTTAAGATAGACTAAACTTAAGCCTAAATTGACCGTTAAATCATCTTGGGTTAATTGATACGAGGGAGATAAACCTACTGTAACATTTCCGTAATTAATGTCACCTAAATTCTCGTAATCAGTATCAAAGCTTCCACCAATATAATCCACATATAATTTTGTTTTTATAGCTTCTCCTTGCACAGGAATATCAAAACCTGCTTTAGCTACAAATCGGTTTTCACCAGAATCTTGATTGTCACCAAAACGTCTAAAACGCACACTACCATCATTGATAATAGCATCTTCAAAATTAATTTTTCCGCCTAAATAAAAACTATTAAACGTGTGGCTAGGATCTATCATATCAGCTTCCGTTTGTCCAAAGAAATTCTGTGGCAAACCATACCAGTTGTACGTCATTAAGTCGAAACCTCCATCTACTTTCCATGAAAAGTCTCTTAACTTTTGAGAGTAATGCGCATTTAAATGTGTGGTAGAAAAATCATCATCTAACAATAAATCTTCAATTCCGCCTTGAGAAGAATGGTGACTGAAATAACCACCAACATTTTCAGAATTACTTAGCTCATGATTAAGATATACTTCTCCTAAGATTGAAGTATAAGTACCCACACCAAGCGATGCGTAATTATCATATAACTTCACAGCTTTTGCTTTATCAACCGTTGCTGCTTTACCTTTTGCAGGCGTGAAAGTTGAAGCCACAGGAATAGAAAAAATATTGTACTTCACCTCTTTTTTCTTTACCAAATTAGAGTCTTGTAACTTTGGAGTATCCTTAATCTTAAAGGCATCTGAAATCGTAGGCTTGTATGGTGTTACCACATTTACTACCTGGTCATCAATAGTGTCTTTTGCTCGTTCTTGAGCTACTATTGATACACTGCTTGATATGGTGATTATAAAAATTAAAAACTTGATTTTCATTTGTAATGTTTTGAAGTTTCGACTCTAAGATTCCTGCCTGCGCAGGAATTTAGTTATCGTCGGTTTCGATTGATGAATTTGTTTTAGCTTCTTCGGTTTTAATCTTGTTAAGTTCTTGCTGTGCCTCTTGTACCACATCATCAAACTCTGGGAAATTAGAAATCACACTTTCTAAAATATAATTGGCCTGAAACGCATCACCCAAAGCATAGAAATTCTTCGCCATAACTACCAAACCTTTGGCACTGTAATATTTGTAACTGCTATAATCCTTAGCTAATTTTTGAATGGTTGTGTTTGAAGCTTCATACTTACCTTCCTTATTTTTAAAGTACGCATTATAGTATAGCGCTTCTGCTGCAACGCTTCCTGTAGCAATTTTTTCTACATCAGCATAGGCTATTTTTGCTTTGTCTTCGTTTCCTGTTTTTATGGCAGAACGTGCAATGATGATTTTAGCATCACTCTTCACTTTAGTATCTAAGTTAGAATTTGCCAATACCTTTTCAGCATAATTTTCAGCACTAGAATAATCCTCTGTTTGGTAATACGCATTCATTAAATTAGACTGCGCATACAATACATTCTGAGGATAGTCTGCTTCAGCCTCTAAAGTTTTTAAAACCGGAATCGCCTGAGACCAGTTAGAATCTTTCAAGTAAATTTCGCAAAGTTTCACTGTTGCCTGCTCTGTATATTCACTTCTTGATGCATCTACAACATATTTGTAATGTGGTTGAGCGGTTTCAAATAAATTCTTTTTGTAATATAATTGTGCAATGTAGAAATGCGATTTTAACGCATGAATACCATTAGGAAACTGATTTAAATATTTATTAAACTGACGAATGGCATTCTCAGTATCGTTTTCTAAGTATGGCTTTTCGGCTGCCAAATACATAGTATTATCCAACTCTACATCAGACACCTCAACATAGTCTAAAGACTTTACCCAAGCTGCGTAATCATCTACTCGACCTAAATCGATATAAATTAAACGCGCTGTAGATACTGCCTGAACAGCTTCACCAGAATTTGGAAAATCGGATGCTACTTTTTTAAACTTAGTTAATGCACGCTCATTATCATTGGCATTGTAGTACACCAAACCTTGACGTAACAACGCTTTTGAAGTGAAAGCACCACGTTTGTATTCCGAATTTAATCGGTCGTACATTTGCATCGCTTTGTCTGTCTCGTTAGACTTTACATAAGAATTTGCCAACTCGTACATAGCATCGTCTCGTAATGCTGACTTTGGATACGTGTCTATAAACGTATTAAGCTCAGAAATTTTTATAGATCCTTTGCCTAAATACCCATTACTCATCGCCTTTTGAAACGCTGCATAATCGGTTTCTATTTCATTAATCTGAATGGCTTTATCGTAAGCATTGATAGCATTTTGGTATTTACTAGATACAAAATAACCATCTGCCAACCTTAAATAAGCATCGTTTCGTCGTAGTCTGTCACCAGAATTATTATCAATAAATTTTTGAAAATATTTTGATGCGTTTGTATAATCTTTCAACTTGAAATAGGTGTAAGCTAAATTGTAATCTAAGTTTTCATTCTCAGATAATCCTGAAGCTTCAGACATGCCAACAAATTGTTTAAACCCAATTAAGGCATCATTATAGTTGGTTAAATTATATTCGGTTTCGGCTTTCCAAAAGGTAGCTTTTGCTACAAAAATTGGATCTCTCGGTTCTTTTAATGAGTTATTAAATAGCTTTAATGCCTCACTATAATTAGTATCATTATACAATTCAATTCCTCTGAAAAAAGCTACTTTTTGGTAAGCTACTTTGTTTTCAAAACTATTTTTACCTTTTAATAGTTCTAAGGCTTCTTTGTAGTTTTTTGATGTGATGTAAGAATCAATCAGTAAGATCTCAACTTCTTCTCTGTAGCTTGTATCTGGATATTTATCTAAATAACCTGCTAAAACCTGTGGTACAGATTGGTAAGGATTACCAATCTCATAACTAATCTTAGCATAGTTTAACCAAGCATCTTCCTGAATTTTTAAATCATAATCCATTTCAGATGCATTTCTAAACGCGTTTAATGCTTCTTGTTTTTTCTCTAGGTTAATGTAGCTTTCACCCAAATGATAATAAGCATTCTGTGCTACAGAGTTGTTACCATCTATAATTTTATTGAATTCTGAAATGGCTTTTTCAAAATCGTTTTGCTTGTAATAAGCGTAACCTATTTGGTAATAATCTGTGTTGCTCCACTTTCCTTTTTTGCCTTCATAAGCCTGAAGATAAGGAATGGATTCTTCGTATTTTTCGAGGTTAAAATAACTTTCACCTATAATTTTATTAAGTTCAGATGCTTCTACACCTCTACTGCTTGGTAATTGTTCTAAAGCAAGTTCTATGGCTTTTTCAAACTTTCCTAATTTAAAGTTTAAATCGGCTTGATAGTACGATAGTTTTTCCTTGTACTTTTCGTTATCACTCACCTGATCAAAATACTCATTCGCAGTATCGTAATCATCACCTTCGTAAGCCATGTAACCAATGTAATACTTAGCTTGCGAGCCATATTCCTTAGAATCTGCAACACGGTTAAGGTACTTTGTTGCTTCTTTTTTGCTATTTGTAGAATATAAAGTATAACCGTAATTAAAATTGAAACGCTCGCGCTCAGTACGTGCTATACTAGACTCATCTACTTTTTGATACCATTTGCGAGCATAGGCGTATTTACCATTTTCAAAATAGTAATCTGCAACATCTAAAAACGCAGTGTTTCGCTTTGTGCTTGTTGGATATTCTTCAACAAAATCTGTTATAAGATCGTCTGCATTTCGTTGGTTTAGTCGTACAGCACAATTGGCAATATAATACGAACAGTCTGACTGTAAAACAGCATCATCTGTGTTGTACTTAATATCGTCGAACAAGGATTGTGCAGCTTTGTACTGTTTGTTATTGTATAAGGTTAATGCCTTTTGGTAATCTTTTAACTCACTTGTATATACTGCAGATTTTTGTGCAAATCCCAGCATTGCAAACGTAAGAAAAACGATAAGTAATGGTCTTTTTAAAACTAGCATCAGCGTCGTTTTTTGATTAATATTTATTGATGATAAACTATCACTATTCAAATATAACTGAATACAAAATTTATAACGATAGAAAACCTGTATAATTATAAAATGGTTTATTAAATATTAGTTTAGCTTTATCTTTTATTTAACGCTTTTGTACTTAAACAATACATCTTAGCGTTTGATTATTGAGTTAATTAATGATACTTTTACATTTACTTAATTTTTTCATACAACTATGTCCGAAACTGTTTTACAACTAAAAAATGCAACAATATATCAAGGTGGCAATATGGTATTATCTGATGTTAACTTTGAAATGCAAAAAGGTGATTTTGTTTACCTTATAGGTAAAACAGGAAGTGGTAAAAGTAGTTTTATGAAAACGCTTTATGGCGACTTAGAACTTACCGAAGGTGAAGGCAACATCGTAGACTTTAACCTAAGATCTATGAAAGAAAAGGATATTCCTTTTTTACGAAGAAAACTGGGTATTGTGTTTCAGGATTTTAAGTTATTACCAGATAGAACTATAAATGGAAATCTTGAATTTGTACTTAAAGCTACTGGCTGGAAAGACAAAGACAAAATAAAAGAGCGCATTGAAAAAGTGTTGGACAAAGTGGCTATGAAAACCAAAGGTTTTAAGTTTCCTCATGAGCTTTCTGGAGGTGAGCAACAACGTATAGCCATTGCCAGAGCCTTACTTAATGATCCTGAGTTAATCTTAGCCGATGAGCCAACTGGTAACCTAGACCCACAAACCAGTATTGAAGTTATGGAAGTGTTACAAGACATCAATAAAAATGGCAATACCATTTTAATGGCCACACATGATTATGCTTTGCTTTTAAAGTATCCGAGCAAAACCCTAAAGTGTGATGAAAATAAGGTTTTTGAGGTGGTGCAGAGAAAAGGATAGATTTTTTTTCTACAAGCACTCAATTAATAAGTCTATAGAATTATTAGGATTAAACTCAGATAGCACCTTCATTCTCTCAATTCTTTGTGATGGTGAAATTGGCATACCATAAAACTTTTCTACCTTATCATTAAGCTCAGATTCATTGTTAAATAATTCGCAGCAAGACTCTAAACCTGTCCCTTCAATCATATATTTATTAACTAACACGACAGTATTAGTATGAAGTGCGTTTAATAATTTCAACTTTATACCAGAAGCCTGATAACTTATTAAGATATGTATAGCCGTTTTTGCAAACAGTTGCTCTAAATCCTGTAAAGATTCTATAATCTTAAAAGTTATATTATTAGCATTTGCTATTCGCTGGCTAATCATAGCATTGTCAAAGCTGCTGGCTATTATAAATTTTCTATTTGGTTTTGAAGAAAAGAAATCAATTAAAAAATCTGCAGCTCTTATATTATCTGATAATCTTAAGTCGCCATGAAATAAACAGTACTCTTGCAACTTAGATTCTTGCAATTCTGTTTTACTTTGAAAAACAGGAAGGTACCTTACATCCCTAAACAAATTAGAAAAATACTTTTGATCATTTAAAGAAATGGAAAATAATATGTCTGCAAATTTTAATTGCGATTGGTATTTTTTTAACCTCCAAGCCTCAAAATTATAGTATACTTTTTTAAAAAAACTATATTCTAAATCACCTATATTTTTAAAATAATTATGTTCTATATTATGAAGCCTAACATATGTTTTTAGTCCCTTAGCTACAATTACCTTTAGTGTTGCTGTTGTGTTTAATCCTTCGTATAAAACAGGAAAACCAATTTTAACAAGACATTGCACTAAACCTTTACTAGACCTACTTTTTACACTAAACGGTTTTAATGACAAATGACTGAGTAAAGTTGTATTCCTCTTGTAGGTATAAATCTGTTTACAATATTTCTCTAAGGGCTTGGTATCTGTTCTATCGCTTTGCTTGGTTACATAAAAATGAAGATAAACATCGATTCCTTTAGCATAAAGAGCCTTTATTTTGTAGAAAACATCTATAGTTCCACCATAGTTAGGAGGATAAGGATTATCAAAACAGACGATTTGAATAGATTTACTCATTGGTCAAATGTAATTATTTATTGATATTTGTTTATCAAAAAAACACTCATTTATAATGCAGCCTTTTTTTTCAGTAGTAATCTCTGTTTTTAACAAAAAAGACCATATCAAAGATACGATTAACAGTGTCTTAAATCAGTCTTTTAAAAATATTGAAATTATCGTTGTTGATGATGGCTCTACTGATGGCAGTAGCCAGATTATAAATGATTTTTTGGATGAACGCATTAAGGTTATTAGAACAAAAAACCAAGGCGCTTCTAAGGCTAGAAACACAGGCATAACTAATGCTAATACTAATTATATTGCACTATTAGATGGTGATGACTTATGGCACAAGGATTTTCTTATGCACATAAAAGAAGCCATAGCTGCTTTTCCTGATGAAAAAGTATATGCAACTGCATTATCACAAAAATACCCTAACAAAACTGTACCTGTTTCATACAGTTTTAAACAAAAGGAATTATATAGTGTTAGAAATTATTTTAAGTCCAGTAAAAAATATGCTATCCTATCTAGTTCTAGCACTGTCTTTAAAAAAGACATTTTAAAGACAACAGGAAACTTTGACCCTAACATTATATCTGGTCAAGATATAGATTTGTGGATTAGGTTTGCGATGTATTACAATGTTGTTTTTATAAACAAACCTTTAGCAATCTACAATCATATTGCAGACAGCTTATCTAATACAGCATACAGCTTAACTAACAAATCTAAATTTGATAAGTACCTTACTGAAGAAAAAGAAAACAAAGACTTAAAAGCATATCTAGATCTCAACAGATATTCTATGGCTTTATTAAGCAAGTTTCTTAACGATAAAACTCGTTATGACTACTATATATCATTTATAGATTTTAAAAATCTTACAGTAAGACAAACTATTTTATTAAAAAGCCCTAAATGGTTATTAAAACTTTTACTAAAATTAAAATCTTTTAGAGGCGAAAAGCTCTACTACCCTTCAAATTGATTTTTAAAATCCTGATAATCTCTTATATATTCTGCTTCTTTATATTCTGTTGAAGCCAAAACTAAACACACTGCACCAGACGAAAAGTTATCAATTTCCCTCCATACATTGGTAGAAATATATAAGCCTTGCGTAGGCTTATTTAAGATGATTTTTTTTGTGGTTTTACCGTCATCTAATGTTACCTCAAAACTACCACTTAGAGCAATAATAACAGATTGCTGCTCTTTATGAGCATGGCCACCTCTGTAACTATCACTAGGCACATCAAAAAGATAATAGACACGCTTTATAGAAAAAGGCACTGTATTTTTTTCTACTACAGCGAGAGAGCCTCTTTCGTCATGCACTTTTGGAATATCTATTATTGCTATTTTTGACATCATCTTAATCTTATTTTAGTATAGCTTTCCACTGTTTGCCAATATTATTTAGCGATAAATGAAGCACACTAGACTTTGCGTTTTCTTTACAGTGTAAATATAAATTTTTATCCTCTATCATTCTATTCATTGCATTAGCAAAAGCTTGAGCATTGTGGTTTTCTACCAATAAGCCGTTATGCTCATTAACAACAACTTCATTTGGACCTGATTTGCAATCTACCGAAACCACAGGTACTCCTAAAGCTAAAGCCTCTGGTATAGCCATAGGAAAACCTTCGTACCTACTTGCTAAAACTGAAAAAAGACTATTTTTTATGTATGGATAAGGATTTTTTTCGAAACCATTAAAAACAACGTACTCATTAATTTTAATTGTTCTTGTGTACGTAATTAAATCTGCTTCGTCTGGTCCATTACCCAATACTAAAAGTTTTATATTTTGTTGCGAAAGGTTAGATAACTTATAAGCATCAAACAGTAGTTTTAAGTTTTTGTGCTCATCATCTAATCTTCCAAAATAGATAATATAATTGCTTAAATCATTATCTGCTTTTTGGTCTGCATTTTTCCTGATATTTTCAAAATCAAAGCTATTATAGATTGTTGTAATATTTTTTAATGCATAGGTTTTTCTATAATTATCTTCTGCTGCTTTAGAAACAGCTACCATTTTTTTGTTTTTATACAAATAGGTATTCAACCATTTGTATGATGTAAATGCTTTTTTGTAATTATAGTTATGCAACACATAGATTACAGGTAAGGTATATATAAACTTTGTTACCAAAAATTCTCTGTAGGCCTGTACTCTAGACCTTGCATCTATTACAATTTCTATGTTATTCTTTTTTAGGTACTTTTTAAAAATAAAAAGTCGATTTATCCTTCCAAAAATCGAAGAATCTTCCTTTTTTATTTTTCCAAGATTAAACAGTGTGCCTTTGTAAGAATAATCTATTCTGTCTAAAACCGAAACAATATGAATATCGTAACCCAAGCCATCTAAAATATGAGACAGTAACGCAGAAGAACGTTCTGCACCACCTCCACCAAGTGAAGATACTACAATACATATTTTTTTGGTCTTGGTTTTAATCATTAAGAACTATCTTTGAAGAACAAATGTAACGATATAAATGAAGATTTTACTTGTTGGTGAATACAATAGAACACATTATAACTTAAAAAAAGCACTCAATAAATTAGGACATGAAGCTTTAGTTATTGGTACAGAAGACGGTTTTAAAAAAGTAGATGTGGATATTGAAATTAACAACCCGTTTAATTCGTATTTACTCAAAAAAACAAGATCTTTAATTTATAGAGTTTTCAAAATAGATTTGCTTTCTGTCTATACTAAAAATAAAATCAAATCTAATAAACACCTCCTTTCTAATTACGATGTTGTACAATACATTAACGAAAGTCCTTTTTTAATAGACCGAAAAGGTGAGTTAGCTATTTTTAAACTCTTCAATTCCTGGAACAAGAAATCTTTTCTGCTTTCTACAGGTACCGATTATATAAGTGTATCTTATGCTTTTGATAAAAAATTTAGATACTCAATACTTACTCCTTTGTTTGAAGGAAAAGTTTCTAAAAAAGACTTTAGTCCTGCCCTTAATTACCTATCAAAATCTCATAAAACTTTACACGACTATATTGTTTCTAAAATTTCTGGCATAATTTCTAAAGACTTAGACTATCATATTCCATTATTAGGCCATCCAAAATATTTAGGCATGATACCTCATGCCATCGATGTTGACTCTTTAGAATACAAAAAACCAGTAGTTAAAGACAAAGTCGTTATCTTTCATGGCATTAACACAAACAACTACTATAAAAAAGGTAATGATATTTTTGATGCTGCCTTAGAAATCATCTCTAAAAAACACACTGACAAAGTAGATATTATTACCGTAAAGGACCTCCCTTACAAAGCGTATATAGAAAGCTTTAATAAGGCTCATATTCTTTTAGATCAAGTTTATGCCTACGATCAAGGCTTTAATGCTTTGGAAGCTATGGCTAAAGGCATTGTGGTATTTACAGGTGCTGAAAAAGAATGGTTAGAATATTATAATGTACAAGAAGACACCATTGCCATTAATGCGCTTCCTGATGAAGTACTTATTGCCGAAAAGCTTGAATGGTTAATAAATAATCCTGAGGTAATCACTGAAATTTCGTTGAATGCAAGGCAATTTGTAGAGCAGCATCACAACTATATTAATTGTGCTATATCTTACCTAGATAAATGGTCTTAATCTTTTTGTCTCGGAAACCTAAGCTCTAAAGAAATCCTTGTTATGTCGCTGTTTTGATTTACTGCAGAACCATGAATTAAAAACGGTGTAAACAGCAGTGCTTCTCCTTCGCCTGGATTTGGCCTTATCATTTTTATTGGTCCTGATTGTGTTTCTAAAATACATGGTACATAATACACATTACCATTTATTTTTGCTCCTTTACTTTCTGTTCTTAATATATCGTTTTCTGGAAATAAATGGCTTCCTGGTAAAACAGGCAACGAAGATTTGTTATTACAACCTTCTATTGGCAACCACACATTTACGATATCTTCCCAATAGCTTAAATAACCATCTCTGTGAGGTGGATTTATATCTAGTGTGTTGGGTCTGCTTATTCTAATTTGAATGTGCGACTTTTGAAGCTCTTCTACCCAAGAGGTTAATTTATAACCTAACACATCGCCAAATCGTTTGGCTAACAAATCTATATCAAAGTCAAAATCCTTTGTTTCTAAGTTTCTTGTAATGGAAATTACATTATTATGCAACTCGTTAGTTGTAACATATTTATGATAGTTTTTTAACTCAAAATCTGAGGCATCAACATCGACATCATTAGTTTTTAATGCGCCTAAAATGATATTTTTAATAGAAGTTCTTAAATTTTCAAACTCATTTCCTTCAAAAGCTCTTACAACATCAAAACCTTTGTTTTCCCAAGACATTTTAGACAAAACATTGTCTTCTGCTTTATAAAGCAATTCTTTTTCTCCCCAAAAAAAATCACCTTCTACATTAAATTCAAAAGGCTCATTATCTATGAATAAACTACAGGTCTTCATCATTAGTTACTTTTTCTTTTTTTTGATTATTAAAATACATTTTAATAACAACCACAACCATTACAAAATATATCACATATCTAACAAAATGCGCTAATACCACACCTTCTGTTCCGTATTGCTGAACAAACACCTTTGACAACAACAAAAATAATCCCATGGATATGAGCTCTGTAATTATAAAGCTTTTTACCAATCGTTTTGCTAAAAATTGATGTGCCAAAACCAATGATCCTAACCGAATAAAGTCTCCTAAAAGTTGCCATTTAAACAGTGGCTCCATACCAGTAAAATCTGGATAAACGATTTGTATAATTATGTTTCTCAAAACATAGACTAATAACATTCCCAAACCAAAGATTGGTAATATTGTTTTGTAAATGTTTGCCACTTCTTTTTTAAAATCAACCTCGTTGGTTATTCCTGCAAATTTTGGAAGAACATACAGTGTAAATAAGCCGGAAGCAAACACCATATAATTTTTAGAAATAAAGGTTATTCCTGTCCAGTAACCTGCTTCATCCACTCCTAAATCATCAGCGATGTAGGTTCTTATGTCTAACTCAATATAATTCAACAAAAATGTTGACACAAAAGACATTAGTGTAAATGACAACAGTTTGTTTTTATAGGATACATTAATCTTTAGAAGATTAAATGGTATAATTGTTTTTAGCACTTTCCCAAAAACGAGCACTAATACCAATAGTTGAATTATTGGTGCAAGAACTATAGCTACAATGACGCCTTTAAGGTTATAAGTATATAATCCTACCAGCAATACAAATGATGCTATGAGGTAACTTATAAGTTCTATTTTGGCGTAACTCTTATAGTCTGAAACCCCATTTACTATACCACCTATCATTCTATTTATTGCTAAAAAAGGAACTACAAATGCCAATAATTTAAATGCGTAACTAAACGTTTCAGAATTAAATAAGAAAAGTGAAAGCTGATGAGCGCCAAAAAATAATATAACTGCAGAGACTAAAGACCCAATAAGAAGGAAAATTGATGCTGTAGAAAACACCTTGACGAGCTCTGGCTTGTTTTGTCTTAACTCGGCCACATACTTTACCACACCATTAAAAGTTCCTAAGGTTGAAAAACTAGTAAGCATTCCCAAAACATTGCGTATTTGACCTATACTAGCTATACCAGATTCGCCTAAAGAAATTGCTAAAAACCGTTGCACAAACACTGAAACAACTAACCTTATAGAAATTACCACTGCATTAAGCGATGTAATTTTAAGCACAATATTATCTCTAAAGAGTTTAGGAAGTTTCATGCTTAATGTATTTAAAAATCATCTATGCCATCATCATTGATAACACCAAACAAAGAACTTCCGAAAATGAGTAATACAATACCGAAGTGCATAAGATAGCTGAGGCAGTGTCCCATTACAGCGCCTTTTATTCCAAAAACATCAATAAAATAAATGCTTGAAAAGTACATAATTACAAACAAGAACACCTCTATAATTATAAAGTGGGTAAACATCTTCTTGGCCAAGAATTTGTAGGCTATAACCATTGACATAACTCTCATAAAGTCTCCAAGTATTTGATAACCCATTAAATCTTCTACAGGTCTAAATTCTTCGGTAAAAAGCAGACTTACCAACAAACTTCTACTGAGGTAAATTATTCCTAATATTATTGCAAAAATTGGCAATACGGTTTTATAAAAACTGAAAACCTCTTTCCTAAATTCGCTTCGAGATTTTAACTCTGCAAATCGAGGCAAGATATACAATGCCATAAGCGAATTGATAAACATAAGATAGTAATCTGAAACTCTGGTTACAGCTGTCCAGTAACCAGCTTCTTTCATTCCTATTTCTGAAATAATATAATTTCTAATTATAATATATACTATTGGTAATGCTACAGAAGACACTAATGCCATAACCATATAAGGACTCAACTTTCTTAGTACTGGTATTTGAATGTCTGTTATATTTATAATTGACATTAAGTTTTTTCTAAAAGCAATTCCTACGATTGTGATAAGAAGATTTAGAGCTGGTGTAATAACCACAGCAATTAATGCACCATCTATATTTTCTTGCTTTATTAGAAGTAGCGTAACTAACAGGCCTAAAATTTGACCTATAATATTTATGATTAATAAAATCCTATATTTTGAAAAGCCATTCATAATGGCAAACGCAAACATGTTTAGAGCATAAAAAGGAAGCACTATTGCTAGTTTTTCTATAACATATACATAGTTATTGTTAAAGAAAATTAGCTCATTTATAAACTCTGCATTATAGTAACAGAAAAAAGCTAATATCAATGATGAGAAAAAACCAAAATAAAATACCGTAGACAATACAGAGGTTAATTCTGCTACGTTATTTTTACATTTTCCTATAAGCTTTACAAAGCCGTTATATAAACCTGCTATTGATATGGATTGAGCAGTACTAAGAAAATTTCTTAAATTTCCTATCAGTGCCATACCCTCTGGACCAATAAACAAAGCTATAAACTTAGATATTAAAATACCTGCAAGAATCTTAATACTAAGATTGGCCGTATTAAGACTCGCGGCTTTAACTAAAACTTCATTATTTATATAGTGAAAAAACTTTTTCAATTAATAAGCATTTACTACTTCTACAACAGTATTTACTTCTTTATCTGTTAATACAGAACTTATTGGCAAACTTATAATTCTTTTATGAATTTGCTCTGTTATAGGCAATTTTAAATATGAAAATCTTTCTAATGCTTGTTGCTTGTGAGGCGGAACAGGATAATGAATTAACCATTCTATATTGTTTTTATTTAAATAATTAATAAAATCGTCTCTATCATCAACCTCAACTACAAAAGCGTAAAAAACATGATTATCAAACCCTTCATAAAATGGTGTTCTTACTCTAGAATTTGTAATCTCATTAATATAGCGCTTTGCTATAGTTCTCCTTACCTTATTATCTGTATCTAAAACCTTAAGTTTAATACTTAAAAAAGCTGCCTGAAGATCATCTAACCTACTATTGTAGCCAATAATTTCATTTTCATATTTTACTATACTACCATAATTTCTTAATAATGTAACAGCTTCATACAATTCATTATTATTAGTTGTTACAGCACCTCCATCTCCTAACGCACCTAAATTTTTACTTGGATAAAAACTAAATGCAGCTGCATCTGCTAAATTTCCGGCTTTTAATTTTTTGTCTTTAGAAGTGGCTCCATGTGCTTGAGCTGCATCTTCAATTAATAACAAATTATAATCATTAGCTAGGGATTTTAAGCTTTTAAAATCTGCCAGCTGACCATACAAATGAACCATAATTATTGCCTTTACTTCTTCTGTATAAGACGCTTTAACTCCTTGCAATGATATATTATAAGTTGCCGGATCTGGCTCTACTAATACAGGCTCTAACTCGGCATGAATTACAGACAAAATGGTAGCAATAAATGTATTAGCTGGCACCAAAACCTTGTCTCCTTTTTTCAGCTTTCCTATTTTTATATATCCTCGTAAAATTAAAGTTAAAGCATCTAAACCATTGGCTGTACCAACACAGTAGTCGGTACCACAATAATTAGCAAATTCTCTTTCAAATTTATCTACATTAGGACCTAAAATATAATATGACGTATCTAAAGACTTACTAAACGATGTCTCTAGTGCTTCTTTAAATCTATTATTTATTTTATGTAGATCCAAAAACTTAATCATATGTACAGATCGTTTAAAAGTTTTACGTTAACGGTATCAAACTTGTAAAAACTCTGAGTAATAGAATGCGATCCAAAGCCTTCTTTCCAATACAGTAAACCTTGATTAATATTCTGACCTTGGTTGAGATTGGATATCCCAAAATTAAAATAAGACTTGCTTGCAAAAACATCTTCTAAAAGGTGATGATGCAAAAAATCTAAGCTGCCCAAAGTATTTTTATCCGTATTTCCAGAAATATACTGACTGTGAGCCACATGCTTTGTTTCAAAAATGGTAGTACCAGCAACAATTATATTGTTATGATAAACATTGAATTGTCTTATTTTATTTGGAAACTTAGTTTTTAAAAGCTGAATTTCTTCTAAGCTATGCACAGGTTTTACATCGTGTTTATTATCTAGATTAGGTATTAGGATTTTGTTCCAAAAATCTTCAAAATCATTAACCTCTTTAACAACTAGGTTATTTTTTTGACCTCTCTTATAACCATTTTTTCTACTTCTGTTATAGGCTTTAAATTTTAAATCTACAACAGAGTGCATATCCACTCTAACCAATTGAGCTTTCAACTTAAAACACAAATATGCTAAAGGATTATTGGTTTGGTTTTCTAAGAAAACTATGGGTAATTCTTTTAACTCAAGAGTCTTTATTTTATTATCTAAAAGATAGTTTAGCACTGCTTTTAATAGATTTATAACATCTTCAGATTTTAAATCTGATTTATAAATAAATCCTCCATAAGTTAACCCTTGGTGAGAATACACACAATCATCAACCTTGTTTGCAGGCATCAATGCTATTAACTTTTCATCTTTATAGATCATTAATGAAAAATCCTGAAACCTATCGTTATGATAGTCCATAAAATCCCTTTGAAAAAGAAATGTTTGCTGGTTGCTATCAACAGCAAATTTATCCCATTCTATATGGTCTGAAGCTTTGTATTTTTTAACTAAATAAATATTTTAAAAAATATAATTTTTAAGAATGTGAAAGTACAAATTTTATAGAAATGTTGTACTGCGATGTTTTACTCTACCTTTTCTAACACCACATTACCTTTACTATCGAGCACCTTGTAAGTGCCAAAAGGTTCGCCTTTTTCAATAATAGTATAGCTACTGTCTTCTTGTAAGTTATCTAAATAAGCTTCATCTTCTGAAAGGTATGAGAATAAAACTCTAAAAAGATTTACATTGGTTTTTAACTTATCGTCATATTCTGGTGCATTACTCGGCCATTTTATGGCTAATGCTGCACTAAAAACAGTATTAATAAGGTCGCTATCCGTTTGTTTTTGTTTGCATTGATGCATGTAATCTAATCCTACAAAACCTCCATGATCTGCTATAATTACAATTAAGCCATTAGGATCATTTTTTGTAATTATATCAACAGATTCTTTTAACCACTCATTTGACTCTTCTAACTCTTTAAGGTAATTTTTCCTTTCGTGCTCTGCTCCTTTAGACTCATTACCACGAGTAGCTATATGACCAGGCTTTAACTTCTCTAAAAAGAAAAAATTATTTGTAGATGTATTATTTTTTATGGCACTTTCTAAGTCTTCATTAAGATCTCTGAGAACATCAAACCCTCTAGAAAAAAATGAAATATCACTAGTTTGCAAGTTTGAATAATCATACGCTATTTTTGGTCTATTGAGTAATAGATATGACTTTTCGAGCAATAAAAATGTTTTGTAATTGTTCTTTTTAAAAACAGAAATCACTGGGTTTTCTCCCACAATAACATCTCTGGCACTATATACTTCTTCTAATCCTGGTTTTAAAGGCTTATTATAGTAATGATGCTTCATAGAAAACATAGAACTATTAGAGCTCAAAGTAGAAAAATAATTACTTCTAAAATTTTCATATAACTTAAAATCGTTGTCTTGCAAAAAGGATTCAAACGCTTTATTATCGTAATTATAATTGCTCTTTTTTAGTTCAGAGAAATTTGCATAACCATCTGGTTGAATAATATAAATATTAGGTTTTTTCTTAAACACAACCGCTTCTATATTATCGGGTTGCTGCATCCATTGACTAGAATACGTGAAGTGTCTGTATATATCTGGAAGCAATTTTAAAGCCACTAAAGAAGCCAACAGATACTGCAAAACAATTATCTTATTAAAATGCTTTCTTAATAAAACACCTAATAAAACAGGTACTAAGAGGATAAAAAAACTGTTCTTATTCTCAAATCCTTGAACACTTATAATCACAAAAAAAGTAAACAGAACTAAATTAAAAACAGGAATACAATAGCGCTTTAACTTATATAAAAAATGCTTTTTTGATAAAATTTTATAAACACCAAATATTAATACCACTGGCATTAACAGATAAAAAAGCACATAAAACAAAAACTGACTCCAAGAGTTAAGGATAGAAAAGTTTTTATCGTAATAATAAAACAAAGGATACAAACCCGAAGCAAGCGCTGCCACAACAGGAAACTCTTTTTTACTACTAATAAAATCTATAACTATTGCTCTTAACTTATTTAGCATTTTTTTCGTTTTAAGAAGAACATAACGCGCTCACTATTAGATATAGCCTTTGTTTCTAAAACCTCAAAAAACTCAGCGTAAGTATTTTCAAAATTTGAAAGATTATAATGTTCAAAATGATTTTTAAACTCTGCTTTGTTGTTTAGCAACCGTTGCACCCAAGAATCATTTCGCTTAGGAAATTCTATAATTAAATATTTAGAAAACTTAGCAAAAAACTCTGCAGACCTTGCAAAAGGCACATTGCCAGATAAAGATATATGATGTATTACTGCCAAGGCTAAGGTAACATCTGGCGCAAAGGCTTTAACTCTGTTAATGAAGGCGTCTCGCTCTTCATTATTCAAGCCAATTGATGGAGCAGGATTTAAAACATCTAACAAAAACGGAAGCATAAACCTTTCTTGACTTTGCTTCATCGTCTTATAATTAAAATCCACGGCATTATTATCTATATCACCCACCAAAGCAGTATCTATTGCTGCATCTAGTTTTCTAACAAAAGTACCATCATTACCACCAACATCAATCAACGTTTTAGGCGCAATGTCTTTTACCCAATTATTAATAATTGTAGATTTTTCATCAAAAGCATTATCCGAATAATTGGTTTTATCATAGTAATTTCCCCATTCAGATTTCTCTTTTAGTTCTAGCTTTTTTATGTAATTATAAAGACTCTCTATTATATTTAATTGCCCTTTCTTAGATAGTTTTGCTACTTTAGATTCGTTTTTATAATCTTCGTTGTGCTTATCTTCTAGTTTAGCTAACAAGTGAATATTAGAATACAATAAAGGATTTAACTTAGTCCTTGTAGGCAACATAGAACTAATCATTTTCACAGAAATACCATCTATAAAACTACTTAATAATTTTAATTGGTCTGCTCCATGAAAATGCGCCAAAACTAATGGCCCAAAAAAGTGAGTTATAAATTGTTTATAAGCACGCCAAGGTGAGTCTTCATTATAAAAATCGAATGATAGTGTATCTATAAAAATAGCTTTTCCTTTATTAAAAGTAACATTAAATGCCGAAGCGTCTTTTAATGAAAAACCATTCTCTAAGCTGTACTTTTGTAATTTTAAGGTTAATAAAGCGGCTTCTTTGTACATATTGAAGCTCCACTCGTAAGGATAAGTAACAAAAGGAATTTTTTCTGCTTTAATGATAACTTTATCTTCAGTTTTTGAAATTTCTTCATGCGGAATCAATAATTCATTTTTAAAAAGTTTATTGAAAAATCCGCTTTCTGATAAAGCATTATATTGATTAAAATATATAGGGTTAACAACACGTTTTACTTCGTTGTTTTCTATAAATACATAACCTGATGGATCTCTAAATGATGATGAATGAGCAGATTTATTGTTCACTAGTGTTTTTGTTATCTATATCAGAATCCTTAACATCTATATCATCAAAAACATCTTTATCATCTTTTTTTACCAAACCCAAAAACAGTTTAATCTTATACATTAGGTTTTTTGAAAAAAGAACAACTCCTGCTACTGCTGCAATAATTGCCTGAACAATCATAGCGCCTAAACCTGGATCAAAATAGAGAAGAATCATACTATACTTTTTTTGTAAATATATAAACTTATGTTATTTCCTCTTAGCTAAATAAAACATATTAACTCCTAAAATAGCAGCATTGGCTATAATTATAGGCAAACCTACACGTAGAGTAGGCATTAAAAAACCATATATAACAAACAAAATACAACCAGCCATATTTACCATACGTAGCTTTTTTACATCTTTCATGGTAAAAGACAGTAATACCATAAATGATGCAAGGTAGCCAACATATTCTGTTCCAGAAATTCCTAATAACTCCATAACTGTATGCAAAAAAAAGAGAAATACATGATGCATTTCTCTTTATTGTTTTAATCCGTAGATTAAATATTCTTATTTCTTTTTCGATCTACTTCTTTTAGTAAAATCTTACGAATTCTAAGGTGGTTTGGTGTTACCTCTACATATTCGTCTTTTTGAATATATTCTAAAGCTTCTTCTAACGAAAACTTAATTGCTGGTACAATCTTAGCTTTATCATCTGCTCCTGCAGATCGTACGTTACTTAACTTTTTGGTCTTAGTAACATTAACCGTCATATCATCTTGACGAGAGTTTTCTCCAATAACTTGTCCTTCGTAAATATCCTCACCTGGATCGATAAAGAATTTTCCTCTTTCTTGTAACTTGTCAATAGAATACGGAATTGCAGTACCATTTTCCATAGATACTAAAGAACCGTTTTGACGCTCTGGAATACCACCTTTTAATGGTTGATATTCTTTAAAACGGTGTGCCATAATAGCCTCACCAGCCGTTGCTGTTAGCAATTGATTACGTAAACCTATAATACCACGAGAAGGTACTATAAACTCACACACCATACGCTCACCTTTAGCTTCCATGCTTAGCATTTCACCTTTACGCATTGTTACCATTTCAATGGCTTTACCAGATACGTTTTCTGGCAAATCAATTGTCATTTCTTCAAAAGGCTCGCATTTTACTCCATCAATTTCTTTAATGATTACTTGTGGCTGACCAATTTGTAGCTCGTAACCTTCACGACGCATCGTTTCTATTAAAACAGATAAGTGTAATACACCACGGCCAAATACCATAAATTTATCTGCACTATTAGTTTCTTCTACTCTAAGCGCTAAGTTTTTCTCAAGCTCTTTGGTCAAACGATCTTTAATATGACGCGATGTTACAAACTTACCGTCTTTACCAAAGAAAGGAGAATCGTTAATGGTAAATAACATACTCATTGTTGGCTCATCGATAGCGATTGTTTTTAATCCTTCAGGGTTTTCAAAATCGGCTACAGTATCACCAATTTCAAAACCATCTAAACCAACAATTGCACAAATATCACCCGTTTGTACTTCTTCTACCTTAATACGTCCAAGACCTTCAAAAACATGTAATTCCTTAATTCTACTTTTAACCATAGAACCGTCACGTTTTACTAAAGTAATTTGTTGGTTAACCTTTAGCTCACCACGTGTTAAACGCCCAATTGCAATACGACCAGTAAAGCTTGAGAAGTCTAAAGACGTAATTAACATTTGCGTAGTACCTTCTTCAATTTTTGGCTCAGGAATATGCTCAATCACCATATCTAATAAAGGCTCAATATTTTCTGATGGCTTTTGCCAGTCTTCGCTCATCCAGTTGTTCTTAGCAGAACCATATACTGTAGGGAAATCTAACTGCCACTCTTCTGCACCAAGTTCAAACATAAGATCAAACACTTTTTCGTGTACTTCTTCTGGTGTACAGTTTTCTTTATCTACTTTGTTTACAACAACACATGGTTTTAATCCTAGATCAATAGCTTTTTGTAATACAAAGCGCGTTTGAGGCATTGGGCCTTCAAAAGCATCTACTAATAATAATACACCATCAGCCATATTTAATACACGCTCTACTTCACCTCCAAAATCGGCGTGACCAGGTGTATCAATAATATTGATTTTAGTGTCCTTGTATACCACAGAAACGTTTTTAGATGTAATTGTAATACCTCTTTCACGTTCTAAATCGTTGTTATCTAGAATTAAATCTCCAGTATTTTCGTTTTCACGAAACAACTGACAATGGTACATAATCTTATCAACCAAGGTCGTTTTTCCGTGGTCTACGTGCGCAATAATTGCAATGTTTTTAATCTTAGTCATAACTGATGCTGATTTTAAGCGCGCAAAGGTACATCATATTCTTATCAATTCGTTAATAATATGTTATATTTTAAATATGAAACAATTTGAATTTGTATCTTGTCGTTCTAAAATTGATTAATAGTAAAAGCCTCCCTTCAATCCGCTAATTCGGCTATTTACGTCTGAACCCTAAAATTTAAAAACAGATGAATGCAATTAGCAAGTACACCAAATTTATTCCTTACCTCTATTTTATTAGTATTGTTGCCTATTGGTTTACCATTATTAATAAGAGCGAAGGTATTTCTGCATATCCAATATTATTATTTGGCATTCCATTTTTATGGCAATTAATAAAACCAAACAGAGAATTAAACTTTTCGTTAGGTATTATTTTTGTTTGCCTATCCTCCTACTTAGTTGTGGCTTATATATTTAACTTATTAGATATTATGAATTGGTCTGAGTCTTCTAAGCGTTTGTTATTTTATGGTGGTGGACTTGTTGCAGGAAATTTTATAATGTCGCTTTGGATTATACGAAATAGTATAAAAAAGGTGTTTTAAAATGTTATCTTTGTGCCTTAACAATTAAGTCTTAAGCTTTGATAACAGTTCCTAAATTAAAACACACAGATTCTAACAATTTCTTTTTGCTTTGTGGCCCTTGCGCTATTGAAGGAGAAGACATGGCACTACGTATTGCAGAAAAAGTAGTTTCTATTACAGATAAGCTACAAATTCCTTACGTTTTTAAAGGTAGTTTTAAAAAAGCCAACCGAAGCAGAATTGATAGTTTTACAGGAATTGGAGATGAAAAGGCTCTAAAAATTCTTAAGAAAGTTTCTGAAACTTTTGACATACCAACAGTAACGGATATACACGAAGTATCTGATGCAGATAAAGCTGCTGAGTATGTTGATGTATTGCAAATACCTGCTTTTTTAGTAAGACAAACGGATTTAGTAGTCGCAGCTGCAAAAACTGGTAAAGTTGTTAATTTGAAAAAAGGACAGTTTATGAGTCCAGAATCCATGAAACATGCTGTACAAAAAGTGAAGGACTCTGGTAGTGACAAAGCTTGGATTACAGATAGAGGTACTATGTTTGGTTACCAAGACATGATTGTAGATTTTAGAGGCATACCAACTATGCGCCAATATGCACCTACTGTATTAGATGTTACGCATTCTTTACAGCAACCTAACCAAACTATTGGTGTCACTGGCGGACGACCAGATATGATTGAAACTATCGCCAGAGCTGGTGTAGTTAATAATGTAGATGGTTTGTTTATTGAAACGCATTTTGATCCTGCTAACGCTAAAAGTGATGGTGCTAACATGCTACATTTAGATCAGTTAGAAGGTATGCTAGAACGCCTGGTTAAGATTAGAAAAACAATACAGTCTTTTTAAAAAATTCTCAAGATATTTTCTTTAGAAAATCCTGATCAAAAAGATGCCACGTACTATTTAACTTAGAATAATACGGTTCTGGTGTTTTTTGTGATACAAGAATTTTTTCTTCTTGCACAAAATAATCAAAAACAAAACATTCGTAATATTCGCAACAATCAAAACTAGGATTTTGCATCAAGAACCTGGTCATCCTTTTCCTAAAATCATATTCTATTTCTAGTTTATGAGAAAAGTCTGAATTAGATACCTGAGCATCGGAGTGCCAAATAACTTTCATTACTCATTAAGGGATTAGTAGAGTTAATGCAATTTAGCTATTAATTTTAAATTAACAAAAAATTAACAATTAGTTTACATTGAAAAAATCAATGCTTACCCTTTTTCTTTTTACCCAAAATAAGTTTAAACGGGTTAGTATTAATCTCTAATTGCTTTTGCAACACGTAGACAACAACCTCATCATTTATATCTTCAACAGACTTAAATCTAAGAGATCTAATAGATTTTCTGTTAGCATCTACAAAATGTTGGTTATGCTTTTCTAATTTTTCGAAATGCCAAAAGGCCAGATCTACATAATCTTTAGATTTATTTAGAAAACATATAGGAATACCTTCATTATAATAAAATGGTATTCGCCATTTGTATAACAATTCTGCATTTGGTAACACTGCCTCTATTATGGACTGAAGCTGCAACAAAATAGTTTTGTAGGGTTCTTCTTGTTTTAAAATATAGGCTTCAGCTGGATTCAAAATTGGAATAATTTTTGACTAATTTAGTAATATGAGAACACTATTACTATTCTTTCTACTATTTACCTTTCAGTTTAGCTTTTCTTCAGGTTATAAAAAGGTGGATTCTATTGTAAAAAATTATCCAAAAAAATTTAAATCTATTGACAGTTTTGCTGAAAGAATTGAGTCTGACTTTTCAACTGATATAGAAAAAACACGTGCTGCTTATTTTTGGATTGCAAACAATATTAGCTACGATTATTACAGCTTAAATAATAACATAAACCACTATAAAGATTTAGATTATAAATTAGGTATAGACTATGACAAACAGTTAGAAGACTTTCAGTATAAATATGCAACAAAGTGTCTGAACGATAAAAAAGCCGTTTGTGAAGGATATTCTTTATTATTAAAATTCACATTAACCAATCTAAATGTAGAATGTAATGTTATTTCTGGCCATGGAAAAACAACTATGAAAGATATAGGAAAAGTCGTTTTTGATTCAAATCATGCTTGGAACGCTGTTAATATAGATGGAAAATGGCACTTAATTGATGCTACATGGTCTACCGGAAATAAAGAAAGTAAACCAGGTGAGTTTAAATTTTCTGATGAATATTTTTTTGCCAAACCAGAACATTTCATTTTAAATCATTACCCAAAGGAAATAAAATGGCAATTACTTGAAAAAACCGTAACAAAGAATGTTTTTTTTAGAGCACCATTATTTTATAAAAGCTATTTCAATTCAAAGTTAAAGCTTACCAAAATGAACGGAACTCTAATATCAAAAGATAAAATAAGAATCACTTTTGACAACATAGATGAAACAGGAGTATATACATATTGGTTTAAAAAATTCTCCAACTATTCAAAACCAATTAGCTTTCAGAAAATAAATGGAAAATATCATCTTGTAATGCCTTTTATTAAAGGATTTAAAGATGAACTCATAATATTTAAAAATGGGAAAGCTTGTTTAGCTTTTAAGATAATCTAAAACACCTGCATAATACCAATAACTATTAGACCTATACCAATTATAGCTTTAAAGGGCATTAATTTAGCCGATAGTTTTCTAAGACTTGCCTCTAAAGATGGCACTTTGCCAAAAGCATGTGTAAGTAATAATATACCTCCTAATATACTTGCTATATTAAATAAAAGACCATCCCAAAACTCAAGGATAGCTAATATTATTAAACCAAGTCCTATTGCGGTCTGAAACGGAGCTAAAAAACCTGCAATTTTATTAAAAAAGTTGCTCTCACCATCCCACTTATCTAGTGTTGCAAGACCTAATAATATACCACCTGAGATATTTGCAATAGCTAAAAGTAATTCGATTAAATCCATAATTATAGTTATAAGTTAATTCTTAGAACATAAATTTAGTTAATATCTTCTAGAGTTGTTTTGTAAAAAGAAATTATTTTATTTACTTTGTATTTCAAAGTACTTTAAACTATGAGCAACGAAGACTATCTAAAAGACATTAGCGAGATTAAACATTTAATGAACAAATCTTCGCGTTTTATTTCATTAAGTGGATTATCTGGCATCTTAGCAGGCATATATGCTTTAATTGGTGCAAGTGTAGCATTCTGGCTTGTAAACACCTATAGCTATGGTAAATTATTTATATTTCATGGTTGGGTATTTTGGACCTGCATGGCTGTACTAATGATGGTTGCTGTACTAAGCGCTTTAACAGGTATAATTCTTACTATAAGAAAAGCTAAAAAGAATGACGAAAAAATATGGGATAGTTCCTCTCAGCGTCTATTGCTCAATTTTCTCATTCCTTTATTTGTTGGTGGCCTATATTGCTTCATTATTTTAGACCAAGGGCGTTATGGACAAACAGGTGGTTTAATGCTTATCTTTTATGGTTTGGCCTTAGTAAGTGCTTCAAAATACAGTTTGGGAGATATTAGATATTTAGGGTATATTCAAATTTTTCTTGGGTTAATAGCAAGTTATTATCCTGGTTATGGCTTTTGGCTTTGGGTTATAGGTTTTGGTATTATGCACATTATTTATGGCACATGGATGCATTTTAAGTACGATAGTTAAGAAAGTTGCAAAGACAAAAAACTACATGTAATTCTGAATACTGAAAATTGAGTATAATTAACAACATAAATAAACTTTTTGATCATAGAATACGACTTGGTATCATGTCTGTTCTTATGGTGAACGAGTATGCAGATTTTAAAGCATTAAAAGAGCTGCTTGGAGCTACAGATGGCAATCTGGCAAGCCACACCAAGGCTCTGGAAAATGCAGAATATATTTTGGTTGAAAAACAATTTATTGGTCGCAAACCAAACACCAGATATAGTGCTACAAAACTTGGAAAAGCAGAATTTAAAAAACACATTGAAGCACTAGAAAAATTGATTAGTAAGACTTAAGCAGTAATGGAGTATTTTGTAGATAAAGATTCGATTGTTAGAGAAATTTGGGGCAAAAGCGATACCATTTTAATGGTTTTTGCTGGTGCATCTGCCGAATTTGCGCTTAACAAAACTGTAGATTGGCTCTATTATACAGGCAAACTACCAAAAGATCCATTAGGCAGATTGTTTTCTACAGTTAACTATGCCAAAGCCATAGTATTTTCTAAAAATGAAACTGCTCTAAAAGCTATTGACACCATTAATAATATTCATGGTTCAGTAGAAAATAGTCGAGGTAAAAAAATACCAGAATGGGCATACAAAGATGTACTCTTTATGCTTATAGATTACTCTATTCGTTCTTATGAGTTGTTACAAAGACCTCTAACAAACCATGAGAAACAGGAAGTTTTGAATGTGTTTAATCGAGTTGGCAGCAGAATGAAAATAAACGACCTTCCACTAACCTACTCAGACTTTCAGATGGCTAGAAAAGTACATTTAAACCAAAATTTAGATAACAGCACTTTAACCAAAGACCTTTACAAACAATACAAAAAACATCTAGGCTTTATTAGATATCATTTGCTATTAGAATCTCAAATTTTGCTACTACCAGATTCTGCGATACAAATGCTTAACCTAAGAAAAACTTCACTCTTAGCACCAATGATTTCAGTTTATAAATTCTTTAGAAGCATAAAGCTAGATTGGATGATAAAAGAAGTGCTTTTGCCTTCTGCTTACAAACAAGACATAAAACAAATGAACATCACATAATTTTTTTAATCTTTTACTTTGAAAAACAAAGTACTTTATAATCTATAAAATGAAAAAAATAATATTATTTATCGCTGCTCTTATATTCAGTACGCTTTTCTACGGCAAAAGCATTGGCTTAAACCTTTCTTTATTTAGCATTTTAACACTTGTCATTCTTATCATTAACAATAAAGAAAATTTCAAAATTAAAAGGACTTTAATCTATTCAGCCATGTATTTAGCTACAGGAATTGCTGTCTTTTTTCATGACTCAACACTTGCGATAATTGCCAATATTGTGTCCTTTTTTACGCTCATTGGACTATTATCAGAACACAAAGCCTCTATTTATGTTAATTGGCTTAATGGTTTATACACAACCATTGCAGGATTCTTTCATAGAAATTATACTGTTAATGAGGCTACGCAAACTGTAGAATCAAAAAAAGAAATTGATTACCTCCACATAGTAAAAATTGTTATTATTCCTGCTGCAATTGTCATCGTATTTATTGGGCTATATCAAAACGGAAATCCAATTTTTAATGAGCTTATTGAAAAAATTGATTTTAGTTTTATCAATATTCAATGGTTACTATTTGCAGGTCTTGGTTACTATTTATTTGCAAATATTCATAAACCAATTGAAGTAGAGCCAGCCACATCACAGGACTTAAAAACTGGTAACCTTTTATTCAAAACAAAAGATTTTTCTATTCCAGTATTAAAACAAGAAAACCAGCTAGGAATTATACTAATTGCCCTACTCAACGTGCTCATTGTTATTTTTTTAATAACCGATATCACTTTTATTATAACAAACGAAGAAGTTCGTGGTTCGGTTTTCTCTAATCAGGTGCATAGTGGTATTAACGCTTTAATTGCATCTATTGTTATAGCAATAATTATTCTCCTTTATGTCTTTAGAGGTAATCTTAATTTTTACAAAGAGAATAAAACCGTAAAATATTTAGCATTTACATGGATTATTCTTAATGCAATATTAGTGCTAAGTATTGCTGTAAAAAACAGTCAATATATCTATTATTTTGGATTAACCTACAAACGTATTGGTGTTTTAGTCTACCTTATTCTAACCTTGACAGGACTTATTACTACACTTATAAAAATCGATAAAACAAAAAACATTTGGTATTTGTTTCGATCAAACACTAAGGCTGCATTTGTTGTATTGGTTATCGCAGCAATGGTTAATTGGGATTACCATATTACCAACTATAATTTTAATTACGCCAAATCTATGGATATTAATTATCTGATTGACTTATCTGATAACAATACTTTTTTACTGAAAAAAAATTCAGAATCAAAAACACTAAACACTGATATACAAAAAAGAATTCAAATAAAATATGAAAACTATTGTATTGAACTTTATACAAATAGTTGGCAAGAATTACAGTACAATAATTTTAAACTAAAACTTAAGTAGTATGATAGTATTAGTGATTCTTGGTATATCATTTATTTTGTTGGCAACTTATACCATTATAAGAATCAGTATTGCTTGTGTGTTTTGGTCGTTCAATACATCAACTGAAACCAAATACATTTTTAAACTCTGTTTCCCTTATTACATCATTGCTCTAACAATGATTTGTATGGCGTTTATTATCACTTTTAACAATTCACTCATTGTTATTTACTACTTCTCTACTGTCTATTTTTTAGCATTATTTCTTTGGAGAAGAAAGATTAAACCTTCTAAAAACAAAAAACTTGCCGTTGAACCAAATCAAACCCATCTACCATGAACAACCTTTTTAAAACAGTAAAGCATCTTAGAAAGCAACTCATCATTTGGTTGTTTGAACATTCTCAACGCATATATACAAGAATATTTAAACATCACGAATCATGGAATATCTCAAAACTCGATTTGCTGAAAATGCCTAAACCATCTTTTGGAAGACATTTGGGTGAGTTTTTAGATAAAAATAATTTTGAATTAATCCCTAAAGTAGAACGTCACGATTGTTATCATGTATTGTGCGGCTACAGTACCAATGTCGAAGACGAAATTGCGTTGCAATGTTTATGTTATGGAAACGGGAAGCGCAGTCTTTATCTATATGGAGCTATCATACTTGGTATTGCCATTCTACCAGACTACTACGCATACTATTACAAGTCTTATAAAACAGGTAAAGAAGCAAATCCTTTTCATCATTTCGAGTATAAGAAGTTACTACATATTTCTATTGAAGATTTCAGGAAAACTATTTTTTCTAAATCCCAACGTTTTCAACTTAAAATTAATTAATCATGAAATTATTTAAAATAACACTTCTCATCATTACCATCATTAGTTTTGGTGTTTTTACTACTTATCACTGGATAAGTTTTAAAACAAGGCATCAAGTTTATGATAGTGTAAACGACGTTCCTAAGAACAAAGTTGGTTTGTTATTAGGTACAGGAAAATATGCTACAAGCGGAAATATTAATCTATTCTACAAATACCGTATTGATGCTGCTGTAAAGCTTTACAAAGCAGGAAAAATAGATTACATTTTGGTAAGTGGCGATAATAGCAGAAAGGATTACGACGAACCTACAGATTTTAAAAAAGATCTCATTTCTAAGGGTGTTCCTAGTGATCGAATTATTTTGGACTACGCAGGTTTTAGAACCTTAGATTCTGTTGTAAGAGCCAAAGAAATTTTTAGTCAAACCAATTTCACTGTTATTTCACAGAAATTCCATAATGAACGTGCTATATATATTGCTAAAGAGTTTGGTATTAATGCTGTAGGTTTTAATGCTAAAGATCCTTACAATACGCATTTTAGAGAATTTTTGGCAAGATCTAAAACCAGTCTCGATTTAGTTTTTAATGTACAACCTAAATATTTAGGAGAAAAAATTACAATTCAATAACCTATGAAACTTCAATTCAACAAATACTACCTAGCTATAGCTCATTTTCTGTTACTAATTGAGCTAGCCATAGCCTTTATTATAAAAACCGGATTTATTCGCTACACCTTTGGCGACTATCTCGTGGTTATTTTACTGTATGCAATATTTAGAGGATGCACCAATATGAGTGTGAGGGCCTCTGCTTTGGTCGTCCTCTTTATTGCTTATGGTATAGAGTTGCTTCAACTCACTCCATTCTTAGCCTACTTTAATTTAGAAAACAGTACAGCTGCAAATCTCATATTTGGAAGCACATTTCAGTTCGGAGACTTAGTAGCTTACATCTTAGGAATCTTTACCGTTTTAATCATAGAATACTACAATGGAAACTATAAAAACACTCATACAATCAAAGTTTAAAACGCTATCGCTAGTCATAGTTGCACTAACCTTTAGCATTATCGCTTTAATGGTAAGAATAAAACTGAATAAATCATTCTTTTACCTTTTCCTGGTTTGGAATGTCTTCTTAGCCATTATACCATATACCATTACCATGTACCTCAACACCAAACAAAACCTAAACAAACTGAAATTCGGGTTTTTGTTTTTAGTTTGGTTAGCGTTTTTACCAAACGCTCCGTACATCGTTACAGACTTAATTCATATTAGAATTGGCAATGACACTTGGCTTTGGTTAGATGTTTTGGTCGTACTGTCATTTGCTTTAAGTGGGTTACTTATCTTCTATTTATCGTTACTAGATATGCAAAAGTTGACAGCCTTATATTTCAAAAAGATTCCTATTGAAACCTCAACAACATTCATCATCTTTTTGTGTGGTTTTGGTGTTTACTTAGGTCGATTTCTCAGATACAATTCTTGGGAAATCATCAGCAATCCACAAGTGCTAATTTCCGATGTTTTTGAAATTATGGTTTCACCATTTCAAAATTCTGAAGCTTGGTTATTTACTTTAGGATTTAGTGGGTTTTTGATTGTTGGATATTGGATGGTAAAGCACCTTATGCTTTCCCATCCACATAATCCTGAAGATATTTAAAACGCTCTGTCAACTTACCGTCAGCAGTTGTGATTTTTGCACGTTTTAAAATGCCTCTTTCATCATTATTGAAAAAAGCCGGTATAACGTGTTCTACAAATGTTTCACCAAAGCCTTCGCTGGCATCTTTTGGTAATTCGCATGGTAAGTTATCTACAGCCATAACAGTAATGGCTTCTTTGTCATCAAAAGCAACCTCTTGCTCTGTTTGTGGATTGTAACCATAAAATGGATCTGTTATAGTTGACGGACGAATGGTTGAAGCCACAGGACCATCAATATCACAAGATACATCTGCTACTAAATTGATTCTGAAATCTGGATGCTTAGCATCTTCTCTTGTAAACAAATAAGGTGCATTATTACCATAGAAATGACCTGCTATAAAGTAATCCGTTTGCTTTGCGTAAGGCATAAAATTACTTTCGTAACCTGTTGGGTCTTTATAGAATTTGTGCTTATCACCTACTTTACCATCCTTACGTTTGGCGTATTCCATTACGTCTGCCATGACGTAAACTGGTTCTGTAAACTCAGACGTTAAGTACAAAGCATCGCTAACTTGTTTTATACCCAAGTGATCTAAAATTTCTTTGGCACCATAAGCTACTTTTCCTGTTCCGGTAAGTAAAATTTTTATATTAGGAATTGTGATTTTATCTAATTCTGCTTTTACTTCTTCCAAATCAGCAAGGGTTTCAACTTTAGGCAAATTGAACAAACCATCTCTAAGTCCTAACGCTCTAAAACCATTGTATGCGCCAACCAAACCTGCATAACGTCCAAAACCAATTAAACGAGCACCACTCTGTTTTACTATGGTTTCGTGGTCGTACATTTCTATGTTTCTCTCTAGCATTGCCTTTAGCAACTTACGGTTGTACGGCTGCTTTTTAATGGTATGCGAAAAATAGAAATACTTTTTATTCGGAATTAAATTTTCAACAGGAACTTCCTTTACACCAATCATAACATCTGCATCAGACACATCATTTGTAACTGTAAATCCTAATTTAGCATAAGCCTCATCTGAGAACACACGTATATCTGAAGACTCAACAACAAACTCTGCTTCTGGAAACTTTTCTCTGGCTTCTGCTAAGGTTTCTGGTGAGAATACAACTCGTCTGTCTGGTGGATTTTTACGTTCTTTTATTATGGCGAATTTCATTATGAAGTTTTATATTTTTGAATAAATTAATTTGAATAAACCATGAAGAAAAATCTTGTTCTCATTATTTATTTCATAATGTCATGTATCCTTTTGATAATATTTTTCATTTTACTATTTGAATTAATCCTATCCAAAAAATACAATTCAATTGACAATTGGATAAAAACGATTGGAATGTTAATAGTTTCTGCCTGGTTCATAAAAAGCACCTTGCAAATAAAAAACAACAAAAAATGACATTATTACTAGATTTCTCTATGGAATAATTTTTGCACTAAAATAAATGGATTTGTATGGTTGCACAACTTTTTTTGTAACTTCGCGCTCCTTTACCTTTAAAATTTTTGGGGTCGACTGGTTTTGACAGCGAGATTAATTAAATGGTAAGCACGTCGTGTAATGGTTTTGAAACACGTAAAAGGCTAGACCAAATTTTAAACGGCGAGAATAACTACGCTTTAGCTGCTTAATCTGAATTATAGTAAGATTTCAAGCTACATTCCTACAAGGTAGGAAGGCTAAATGTCTCCAGAAAGCCTTGGTTAGTGGCGTTCTTTTTAGAGGCATCGTAAAAATTGACCAAGATTGGGTAGTGCTTTGATGCCCTTTTGAGATTAAAAAGCTAAGTGTAAAGTAGGCTGTCTTTAGCCAGCTTTGCATCGAAAAAATAAGAAAAGACTAAACGTGTAGAAAGCCCTTTGGTTACTTGTTTGGACGAGAGTTCGATTCTCTCCGACTCCACGACACTCACAACTGCTTTGTGAGTTGAAACAGAAAAATCCATCAAATTTATTTGAATGGATTTTTTTTGTTTTAAGGCACTTGACTTATAAAGACAAGCAGTTGTATTTGCTACATTTAAGTCATTAGAGAACAACGAAGTTAATCTCTCCGATTCCACCTACGCTCTCTGAAGCTTTAAGGAAACGAAAAGTGAAGTAGGGCTTTTTATATTACTTTTATATTAATGAAAAAAGTTTTTCTAATAACATTACTGTTTACCTTTCTTGGTTGTTATAATAACGAAAGTTTAAAAATTAATGAATTAAACTTTTCGGATTTAAATCAAAATGGTATACTAAAAAATAATATTAAAAAGACTTTTCTGATATCTGGATTTGATTCAGGTCTTTATAAAAAGAATGATACAATTGGGGTAATAGATTATAACAGAATTGGTAAAAGAGAGAAAGTATGGCGAAAGTCTTTTATGTATAGCATCAACGAAGAATACAAATATGACTCATCGAATCTAGAAATTCAAAAAATATATTTTACAGATTTTAAAGCTATGTTTAGTTTTCGTTATGAATTCAATAAAGACAGTTTAGTCTTATACAAGTATTACATTAAACCAACTTTTGATATTCCTAAAGAAGATTTCACCATTCCCGCAGGTATTTTTAAGTTTAATGACAATGGGAACATTACTGAATCTTCTGAATATCAAAACAATGACTATGGAAAAGGAAAAAAATCACTCACAAAATATTACTACGATAGTTCAAACACCTTGATATCAAAAGAAATTCTTTATAAATCTAGCAATACAGATGACATCCTTTTAAATTCTAAAGAAATAACTAAATATCACTACTCTATTAAAAAACTAGATTCTGCTACCACAACAATTAGCTGGACAGATAGAGAAAAACAAAAGCAAAGTTATACAATTAGATATATCTATGACGATAATGAATTAATTTCTAAAAGCATTACAATGGATAGCTTAGTCACTTACTATAAGCATATTAAATACGATTAATATTTGATATAAAAACGGCTAAACATCTCAAGATATCTAGCCGCAATATTAGTTTTAATCAAATCTAAAAAGTAACTTACTCCCAAAAAGCCTCAATCTCTTCCAAAGACTTTCCTTTTGTTTCTGGAATAAATTTATAAGTTAAAAAGATAATAACTAAAATGAAAGCTATGAATATAAAATATGGCATTGAGCCATTCCAAGGTGCGCTATTGTTAGCTTCACTTTCCATAACCATTGGAAATGTTTGCGATACTAAATAATTTGCAGCCCATTGTGCTGCAACAGCTACTGACATTGCTACACTTCGTATTTTATTAGGGAACATTTCTGATAATATAACCCAAACCACTGGCCCCATTGATAGGGCAAATGAGCCAATAAAAATTAAAACACCGATTAAAGATATTAAACCAACGGCATCTTGTTGTAGCGAAACACCAAGTAATAAAAACCCTAATATCATACCAATAGAGCCAACATATAATAATGGTTTTCTACCATATTTATCAACGGTGTACATGGCTACAAACGTAAATATAAGATTTACAAACGCTAATAGTATTTGTTGTGCCAATACATCTTCTTTACCAAAACCTAAGGCTTTTTCAAAAATATCTGCTCCGTAATATAATACTGCGTTAATACCTGTAAATTGTTGTAACACTGATAAAGCAGTACCAATAACTATAATCGCTAAAATAGCTTTAGAGAAATAGTTTACTTTTACCTTTGGCTCATCTGATTTTAATGAAGATTTAATTTCTACTAATTCTTTTTGAGCTTCTCCTTCACCATGTACTTTACTTAATATATCTAATGCTTGGCTATCTTCACCTTTTATTGCTAGCCATCTTGGGCTTTTTGGAACAAAAAACAATAACACTAAAAACAGTAAACTAGGTACAAGTTCTGACCAAAACATTCGTCTCCACCCAAATTGTAAGTTCTGAGCTTCTGTTAAACTATTTCCTATAAAATAAGTTGCTAAAAACACCACGAAAAAACCGATGACTATGGCAAGTTGGTAATAAGTCACCATTTTACCTCTAATATTGCTTGGTGCTATTTCGGCAATATACATTGGTGCATTCATTGAAGCAATTCCGATACCTAAACCTCCAATAATTCTGAATACGACAAGCATCGTAACAGTTTCGGGAAGCATTTCTGGTAATCCTGAACCCCAAGCTGACACTGAGAACAAAATAGCCGAAATAATTAATGACCATTTTCTACCAAATTTAATACTCATTGGTCCTGCTACAATAGCACCTACAAAACACCCTAGTAAGGCACTACCAACAACCCAACCTTTAAGTGTAGCATCGAGTTCAAAATATTTACTCAAATAAAATTGAGCACCATTAATTACACCTGTATCGTAACCAAATAGCAAACCACCAAGGGCAGAAATTGCGGTAATTAGCAGTAAAAAAGTCTTTTTATTCATTGTTATATAATTAGTTAGTTAGTTTAGCTTCTATTAAAACAGGTAGGTGATCAGATGGATATTGCATATTCCAACTATCGCTTAACACTGCATATTTATAGACTTCAACGTCTTCTGAAACGAAAACATAATCGATTCTTCGCGTTACAGGTTGGTCAAAATGAAACCCATTAAATGTACCTTCAGGTCCAAAATCTAATTCTGTAACTTCCTTAGAATCTTTTAAAGTTTGCGTAATATAATCAATACTTTCGTGATTAGGCTCCATATTAAAATCACCTGTTAAAAACACTGGATGATTTTCAGTATTTAAGCCTTTTATTTTATCTAAAATTAAAACTGCACTTTTTGTTCTTGCTTCTTTTCCAACGTGGTCAAAATGTGTGTTGAATACCCAAAATTTCTTTTTGGTCTCTTTATGTTGAAACAACGCATACGTACACACACGATTACAAACTGCATCCCAACCCATACTTACTTTATCTGGTGTTTGTGACAACCAAAAGGTTGAAGATTTCACAACTTCTAAGTCATTTTTTTTATAAAATATTGCAGAATACTCACCTTCGTCTTTACCGTCATCACGTCCTACACCAACAAAGCTGTAACCTGTCAACAAACTATCTAAATCTTTCATCTGATTTGGCATAGCTTCTTGAACACCTAAAACATCAGGCTCATAAAACTTGATTTGATTCACCATGAATGGCTTACGGTTTATCCAACTGTTTTTACCTTCTTTAGGGTAATCTAATTTTATGTTGTAGCTCATTATTTTCAGGTCTTGAGATAAGACCGACAATGAGTTTAAAACAACTAAAAGTGTTATAAAATTTTTCATCTTTATTCTACATAAATAGTTTCAGTTTGTTCAGAAATTCCGTTTTCATTATATGCTTCAATAGTAAAATAATACGGTATATCTCTATCCAAACAACGCATGAAATGTGTGTTAGTATCGTAAACTTGCCAAGATTGGTAGAGTTTGTCTGGTGCAATTCCCCAACGGATGTTATACCCTTGTGCGCCTTCAACTTTATCCCAAGAGAATGAAATGTCTCTACGGTCTTTTTCACGATTAATTTTAAAATTTGACACTTTGCTTGGTGTTTCGCCTAAACCTAATCCAAAGACTCTAACTTCTGACATTGCAAAGTTGTTTCCTGGTACTTTGATGTTATTATATCTAACGTATTTTGCTTTTACAGGTTCGTCTAAAACTAGGTAAGCGTTTGGTGCGTCAATATCTGTTTTACTTCTATCTACAACCGTTTTCCAATTTTTTCCATCTTCTGAAGTTTCAATAGTAAATTGATGTTTTAATCCTTCAACACGTGTGTAAATTCCAGAGTCATGATCGTGATAATTTAACTGAATGGCGTGTATGGTTCCTTCATTTAACAATTCAATTGTAATCCATTGTTTATCGTCGTTAGCTTCGGCAACCCAAAAGGTTTTTGGGTTTTCGTCGGTTAATACTTTTGAATTTATTTGTCCTTCAGCATTCGTTTCTGTTGGGATTTCTTTGACTTCAACTTCGTCATCATTAGACGTAAATTTCATGATTTGTTGAAGTGAAGACGACACAGTTACATTGCCTTTATACGATAATAGCATCCAACCGTTATGTTGTCCGGCTTTTGTTGGATGATTAGCGCCATAACGCGGATAATCGCCGTACGATGTGTTGCTGTACATTAAACCATCCTCGTCAAAATAGGTAGGAAACATACATAAACGACGTTCCCATTGTGCGTTAGATGCCAACGCCATCGTTGCAAAATGCCAGTATTGACCGTTGGTTTGCTTTACTGTAATACCGTGACCTGCACCATTGGTAAATCCGCCAGGTTTAAAACTCATTGGATTGTTTTTCATATAGGTGAAAGGTCCAAGTGGTGAATCGCCAACATACACACCATCTGCATAGACATTAAATTGCGTACCTGGTGCAGCGTATTGTAAATAGTATTTTCCGTTGTGTTTAGTCATTGAAGCGCCTTCCATATAACCTTCTTTTAAAGTTGGATGAAAGTTGTTTTCGCCAAAACGTTCCCAACCGTGCTTTTCTTCATCTAAATTAATTAGCTCTTTTCTAACACCAATTTCTAGAAAACGGTCGTCTTTATTCAGCATTTTTACGCGAATTGGATGCACGTTAGAACTTCCCCAATATAGATACGACTTGCCATCATCGTCAATAAATAATTCTGAATCTTGTATGTTATTTGAAATAGATGCAGTTGGTGTCCATAACCCTTTTTTAGGATCGTCGGTATATAAAATACTTCCGTAACCAGCAGGATCGCCAGCAAAATAAACTAGTGAATCTTTATAATTGAAAGCTGTTGGTGCGTTGCTACCTTCAAAAAACCACTGTTGCGGTTTTATAAATGTCCAGTTGACTAAATCTTTGGAATGCCAATACCCAAAAGACCGTGTGACAAACATATAATATTCGCCTTTAAACTCAATTACAGCTGGATCTGCACCAGAACGGTAAGATTGATTTCTGGCAGAATTGTAAACCATATAAGTGTAATCAATATCAAGTGGATTGATGTAGGTTTGCGTGGTATCTATTGCTGTTGTTTCAGTTTGATTATCTTCTGAAACAATAGTATTTTCTTGTTTTTGTTTACAAGATACCATTGCTATAATTAGGAATGCGAGTTGTATGCTATGTTTAAGTTTCATTTTAATGATGATGATATTTTGATCCTGTGTTACCTCTTAATCTATCAAATTGCTTGTAAGCATTATCTACACGTTGCTTTGGTGCTTTTTCAAATTCTTTTTCGGTAACCTTATATTGTTGTTGTAATTCGGCTAAACGGGTTCTTAGTTTGGTTTCAATCTCGTTGTAATTTTCGTCATCGATAAGATTAGTTAACTCTTTTGGGTCGGTTTGTAAATCGTATAATTCCCACTCATCAATATCGTCATACACGTGAATTAACTTATAACGATTGGTTCGAACACCATACATTTTTTTAACCATATGGAATGCTGGGTAATCGTAATAATGGTAGTAAACCGCATCTCTAAAATCTTCATTGTTTTCAGTACCATCTAATAAACCTGCAAAGGATTTTCCTTGCATATCATTAGGAATGTTAACATTTGTAAAATCTAAAAAGGTTTCAGCAAAGTCGAGATTTTGGGTTAAACCTTCAACAACAGTTCCTGGTTTAATTTTTTCAGGATATTGGATTAATAATGGCATTTTTAAGGATTCTTCATACATAAATCGCTTATCAAACCATCCTTTTTCGCCTAAATAAAAACCTTGGTCAGACGTGTACACAACAATGGTATTTTCGGTTAAACCGTTAGCATCTAAATAATCTAAAATCTTCCCGATACCTTCGTCTACCGAAGCTATCGTTGATAAATATTCTTGCAGATAACGTTGTCCTTTCCATTCTGCTAATGCTTTACCTGATAAATTAGCATCGTGAAAGGCATCATTTTTTGGTTGATAGGCTTTATCCCAAGCAGCACGTTGCTCTGGTGTCATACGTTCAAAATCGGTTTTCCAAGGATTCCAAGCTAATTCTGGACTACCTTTTTCCTTGGTCATTTTAAGGTCGTGACCTTCGTACATATCACGATAAATAGTTTGCAATTGCTCTTTTGAAGCTGTAGAATTTTCGTGCTTTGTAAAATACGTATCAGGTAATGGAAATTGAACCGAATCGTACTTATTAACGTGACGTAACGCTGGCATCCAATTACGATGTGGCGCTTTGTGATGCACCATTAAAAAGAAAGGCTGTTCGCTGTTTTTCTTTTCATCTATGTAATCAATCGCATAATCTGTAATTAAGTCGGTCGCATAGCCCTTAACCACAGTTGTATCTGGTAACTTGGTTGTCCAATGCGCAGTGGTATCAATGTGTTTTTTGTTGATGTGAACCGTATCTTGAATCTTAATAAACTGCGGATTGTAATAGTTACCTTGATCGTTTAAAATATTCCAGTGGTCAAAACCTTCAGGATAACCGTGTAAATGCCATTTACCTACTATTGCAGTGTTGTAACCTGCTTCTTTTAGTAATTTTGGAAGTGTTTGTTGTGAACCATCAAAACGGTCGCCATTCATTCTAAATCCATTAACGTGGCTATGTTTTCCTGTTAACACTACAGCACGACTTGGTCCGCAAATAGAATTAGTACAAAAGTTATTTTTGAAAATTGCACCGTTTTTTGCCAATCTATCAATGTTTGGTGTTGGTGCCAGTTGACCAATAGGATGACCATACGCACTGATAGCTTGCGCTGCGTGGTCGTCTGCCATAATGTAAATGATGTTTGGTCGTTTTGAGTTTTCACTTACATCTGCATTGACAGCTTTTGACTTGTTTTCTTTGCAAGACTGAAGCATTAATAATGAGATTAATATAAAAGAGATGTATCGCATTACTTTTTCGTTTTTATAATTTTAGTTTGAATGATTTCATCGTTAATCACTGTACGCTCAAAAAAGTTGAACACAATATCTAATTCTTCATAAGGAATTCTGGAAATTTCGTGACGTGCTTCCTTTACAATATTGAAATAGAAAGACGTTTCAAATTCCTCTAATTTATCAGCAATAATTTTAGAACCATCTAGCATTATATAACCATCCTTTGTTGGTGCGCAATAATGGTGTGGTGCATTTCCGTAAGGTACTAATTGGTCTTTTGTACCGTGATACAACACCGTTGGCACAGCATTTTCTGGCGTCATATAACTTGCATCAACGATTGCACCTGCGCAAGAAAAAGCACCAGCGAATTTAACATCGCTATACGCTTCGGCATTATCTATAAAATATTCACGCATAAAAACCGCATTTAGGATGCCTTCAGCACCAGCACTACTACCACCAGCAATGATTTTTGTAGTATCAATTTGAAGCTCGTTAGCGTGTTCAACCACATATTTTGCAGCATCCATATAATCGATAGCAGCTTGCTTAAAAGTTTCCAATTTTTCGTCTTTACTACAATCGCAACCAAAACCTGTTTTTGTACCTTTTCTTAGCAAACGGTACGAAATGGAAATACCAATGTAATTCTGCTCTTTAGCTGCATATTTTACTAAATTTTCATCGTCTATATAATCTCTATGACCAACTGCAAATCCTCCACCATGCATCCAAAGCAACACAGGTAACGTATCTGTTTTTTTGATGTTTTCTGGTGTGTAAACATCTAGCTTTAATGTGTCTTTTCCTTTGATGGAATAGGTGTAAGTTGCTTTATTTTGTGCAGAAAGTATTAACACAAAAAAGAATATAAATACGTTTATTACTAATTTCATTTAGTCTAGTTTTTCAATTAAAATGCCGCTAATAACAGGCAACCCTTCAATAGCGTTGAGTTTTAAAGTTAATCCTTTTTTTGTTTGAATATTTGCCTGAAGTGTTACACCATATTTCTCTGGATAGGCTTGGGCTAAATTCAATTGTTTTTGGATTAGTATATCATTAATATACACATCAAAAATGCGCTGTGTTTTATTACTTTCTGATGTTTCTTCTGAGAGGTTATAAATATTTTCAGTTGGCTTAATTTGTGGTTCTACGAAGTATAATTTCACCTTATAGTTGCCTTCAGGAACGTCTAGTTGATATTCAGTACAACCTTCTAACAAGGTTTGAAATAACGGTTCGGCATCGGTATTTTTAATGTTATGTGGCAAACCTTGATTTTTATCTTTGGTTATCCCAAAAGCTAAACCATCTTTATATCCAAACCATCCTTTTTTATACGCTTGGTCTGGTACAAATGTTATGTTTTGTGCTTTATCATAAAAGTTGAAATGTGCACCTAAATTAATGCCAAAACGTTTGAAGTTTTTAAAATCAAAAGCTTCAATACGATCGACTTTTATTGTTTTTTCTTCGGAAAAATTTTCAGTTGAAACTCTAATAGAATTATTACCATTTTTGAAAGACATATCAATAGAAACAACACCGTTTTCAACTTTAAAATCGCCTAAACTTTTACCATTCAAACTAACATTAACATCATTTTGATTAGAATATATTTGAATAGGAAATAGTTCCTCTTCAATCAAAGTCATTCCTTCTAAATAATCTGTTGCGATATGAATAAATGGTGCCTCTTTATCTAAAACCGATTTGTACCAATAGTAAATGTCTTTTGGTGTTCGGTCGTATTGCACAAGTCCTTTTTGGTTGACGTGCGGAATGGCATCTCCACGAAATTCTGAACCAAAATCGGCAAAATTCCAAGCTGTCATTCCTGTCAAAAACGGTCTTTCTGTAATTTGTTTGTAATACGATTGATGCAGTTTTGCTTGATAATTGGTTGAAAAATCGAACTTTTTAGGTGTTTTAGTAAAAATTCTGACATCTGCACCAGGACCATATTCCGACAACAATAACGAGCGCTTTGGATAACGTTGATGTTGCTCATCTAAGAATTTACCTAAATCTTCAATCTGTGCATCGTACCAACCGAAGTACAGATTCCAACCAAACAGCATTGGTAAATCTGCGATACCAGTGTTGTTATAAACCTCGTTTAAATGACCAGCCATAACTGTAATGTGGTCTGGTGCTAATTTTCGAGTTAAATCTTCTAGCTGGTTGGCGAGTTTTAAAGTCGTTGTTTTTAGAGCTTCTTTTTCTTTATCCGATGATTTTTTATCAAATGCCAATCGCAGAAAAATTTCATTCATATACCCAAACATCACTACACTTGGGTAATTGTAATATTGTTTGATATGCTCGTTTTGCATTGCATTTGAGACCTCAAAAAAGGTTTCAGAATCGGTCACTTTATTTACTATCGGTATTTCAGTCCATACCAAAATCCCAAGTTCATCACAAAGTTTGTATAATTCTCTAGAATGCGGATAATGTGCAAACCGTATCACATTTGCACCCATATTTTTAATGAGATGAATATCTTGTTTTTGCAGTTCAATTGGCACTGCATTACCATAATCTTTATAATCTTGATGGCGATTAACACCAATTAATTTTATTGGTTTTCCGTTAAGAAAAAAGCCTTTTTCAGGATCTACAGTTACCCAACGAAAGCCTAAATTAGATTGTTTTTGGTCTAAAATGGTTCCGTTTTTATCACTTAAGGTTAGTTGTAATTTGTATAAATATGGGTTGGCTGGCGACCACAATTTTGGGTTTTTAATTTCAGGAAACTTGACCTTAACGGTTTCAGTTTTATTAGATTTTAAGGTTAATCCTTGATGTTCTTCTCTAACACGATTTCCTTCAGCATCAAAAATTTCAAGATATAAATGTGCATCAGTTTTGGTTTCAAAATTATCTATCAATATATCAACTTTTACACCAGCTTTGTCGTTGGAAACGTTGTAATAATTGACATAAAAACCATCGGACGCAAAATCCTTTAAACTAAAATGCTGTTTTGTGACTTTTATCAATTCCACATCGCGATAAATACCACCATAGAATGTAAAATCTGCATCAAGAGGTGGAATGTTGTCGTTGTGAGAATTATCGACTTCAACTTCAATTAAATTATAAGCATCAAAGTTTAAAAGCGACGTAATTTCAACATTAAACGCTGTGTAACCACCTTTGTGATTGGTTGCTTTTTTTCCGTTAATAAAAACAGTCGCTTCCTGATTTACAGCATTAAATTTCAGATAGAAAATCTGGTCTTTATCTTGAGAAGACACATAGATTTGCTTCTTGTAATAGCCTAAACCACGACGGTAACCAGAGTCATCATCAAAAGCATCTTTATCATTCCAAGTATGTGGAATGTTGACGGTCTGCCATTGGGTTTTATTTTCAGAATACTGCCAACCCGAATTAATAGTTTTGGATTGCGAATTGCATAAAAAAAGGGAAGCCACACACATTATAAAAGCTAGGGAAAACATCTTATATTCTGTGTGTAGCATAATTAGAACTATTAATCTAAAAGTTTATATTATTGTACCTTAAGTACTTTTGTACGCTCAGAAACTCCACTTTCGTTAAAAGCCTCTATCGTAAAATAATACTCGGTATTTTTGTCCATACCTCGGAAATCGTAAACATCATTTTCATAAACCATAATACTATTGTATAGTTTGTCTGGTGCAATTCCATAATAGATGTTATAACCTATTGTATTTGTTCTCTTTTTCCACGAAATCATAGCATTTCTAGAATCTGAAGAACTTCTTTCAACTTTAAAACCAGAAACTGATTTAGGTTTTTCTGATAATCCATTTCCAAAAACCCTAAAGTCTGAAACCGCAAATAATCCTGAAGCATTATGAATATTAACCATTTTGATGTAACGCGCTTTTATTGGTTTTGTTAGTTCTACATAATCATGCGGCACATCTTTATCATTCTTAGATTTATCAACCACTAAAGTCCAATTCTCAGCATCATCTGACATGAAAATCTTGTACTGATAATAAATATCCATAGCCTTATTATACTGAGTGGCCTTGTGGTCTGCGTAATTAATTTGCAATGCATTTACTTGCATTTTTTTACCCAAATCTACTTGAAGCCATTCCCCTTTTTCAGCAGTTGTTGCTGACCAATAAGTTTGAATATTTTCATCTGTTAAATTAGAAGCATCATAGCAAATTGTTTCATATACTTTTTTACCACCATGATCCATTCTGTTGGTTTCAATGTCTTGACATTTTTCAAAAGAAGAGACTGTCACTGGCTTTTTATAAGACAATAACATCCAACCAGTAGATGCTCCTTTGGAATGGTCTCTACTTTCCGTCGGAAGCTTAATAGGAAAATCGCCATAAGCAGTGATAGAATACATAATATCGTCTTTATCAAAACCCGCTGGAAACATATCAATTCTACGTTCAAAACGATCTTTTACAGAAATCTTACAGGTTCCTGTGTTCCAATAATTACCATAGTTATCAGCAAACGTATTGCCATGACCAGCACCAACCACAAAACCACCTGGCTTATACGACATAGGATTGTGCTTTTGGTACTCAAACGGACCCAATGGATGGTCACCTACATGAACACCATTTGCATAGCCTTTAAATTCGGTTCCTGGTGCACCATATTGCATATAGTATTTACCATTATGCTTAGTCATCCAAGCTCCTTCAATAAAATTTCCCCAAGGTGCAGGCTCCATATCATTATTTGGCCCAAAACGTTCCCAACCATGCTCTGAAGGGTCCAGACCTACAACATTTTTGATTTCACCATAAGGTTTTTGAATATCCTCTACTTCGGTTGCTTGATAAAGTTGTTCATAATCAGCTTGATCTCCTTTTGGTAACCATGTATCATAATCTACTTCAACACCTACGAGTGGTAATTTTCCACTAGAGCCATAGTACATATATACTTTTCCATCATCATCTTGAAAAATTGCAGGATCCCAAGTTGGTAACATTGCTGTATTGACGTGTCTCGTCCATCTTCCAGATTTTGGGTTTGAGGTTTTCCAAATAGGATGGTCTTTTTTCCAAGTTGAACCAACATAAAACAAAGTATCATTTACCACCCAAGCCGAAGGTGCACACTGATCATCATCTTCTGGATTTCTCTGAAAACTTCCGTAAACGAAATTCCAGTCAGACATATCTTTACTCCAGAAAAAACCTGCTTGATTGGTAGCAAACAAATAATATTCGCCTTTGTAGGTAATAATTACAGGGTCTGCGCTTGAACGACGCGATACAGGAATATTATTATGGTTTTCGGTAACATAATTGTATCCAATATTTATAGGATTACAATACGTTGTTGCTGGCTTATCAGGATCGAACCACTCGGTTTTACCATTTGACTGCGCCATTACATTGAATGAAACCGTTACGATTATGATAACAAATAAGAACTTTATTTTATTCATTTTGAATCATTTTGCCTTTTTAAAATTATTTTTTTATTGAATGAGTCTTCAACATCAAAAATTCTAAAAAGGCAGATTTCTTTATTTTTTAAGTTCAAACTCTTTCATTCGCTCAGTGTTTGAATTTGTTCCAACAAACACATGGAATGTTCCTGGCTCTGCAATAAAATCTAAATTAGAGTTGTAGAATTTTAAATCTTCAACAGAAATGGTAAAGCTTACTGTTTTTGTTTCACCTTTCTTTATAAATACTTTTTGGAACCCTTTAAGTTCTTTAACAGGTCTTGTAACCGTACCAACTAAATCTCTAATGTATAACTGAACAACTTCTTTGCCGTCGTAGTCACCAGAATTTGTAACATCAACTGAAACATTAATCGTATCACTATCAGTCATTGAAGTCTTGTCTAGTTTTACATCACTATAATCAAAAGTGGTGTAGCTTAATCCATAACCAAATGGATACAGTGGCTCGTTACGTACATCTAGATAGTTGGTTTTGAATTTTTCAAACTTACCTTCTCTATTTCCTAATGGACGACCAGTATTTTTATGGTTGTAGAACAATGGCACCTGACCAACATTTCTTGGGAATGTTGCTGTAAGCTTACCTGAAGGGTTAACATCTCCAAATAATACATCTGAAATGGATAAACCAGCTTCACTTCCTGGGAACCAAACATTAAGAATAGCAGGAACTGTTTCGTTTTCTTCAACTAAAGTTAATGGTCTTCCTGTGAATAATACCAGCACAACAGGTTTTCCTGTTTTCAATAAAGCTTGTAGTAAATCTTTTTGTACTTGTGGAATTCCCAAATCTGTACGGCTACTACTTTCTCCACTAAACTCCGCAGACTCACCTATAGTTGCAACAACAACATCTGCTTTTTTAGCGATTGCTAATGCTTCATCTAACATTTGCTTATCGGTTCTACCATCTCTTGGAATATCTTTTCCGAACATTGTAGCTCGTTTTTCTAATTCTAAGTCATAGTCTAGATTACTTCCTTTAGCATACAATAGATTAACATCGTTACCAACAGTTTGCTGTAACCCATCCCAAACCGAAATAGCTTTGCTATGATCTGACGATACAGACCAAGTTCCAGGCATATTGTTAGCTGCTTTTGCCAAAGGTCCTATGACTGCAACTGTTCCAGATTTTTTTAATGGTAAAACTTGGTTGTCATTTTTAAGTAATACTGTAGATTCTGCACCCACAAGACGCGCATAATCTCTATTTTCTTGAGTAAGTGTTTCCTTTTTTGCTCTTTCTTCACTGCAATACTTGTAAGGATCATCAAATAAACCTAATTGGTATTTTGCTGTAAGTATACGTGCAACAGCTTTATCGATATCGCTCATTGATATTTTTCCTTGGTCTAAAGCATCTTTTAAAGCATACGTATATGATGCTTTAATGTTTGGCGAATCGCCTGCCATATCCATATCTAAACCAGCTTTAAGCGCTAAAGACGTTACATCGTATTCGTCTCCCATTCCGTGTGCACGCATTTCATAAATACCTGTATAATCTGACACAACAAAACCATTAAACCCCCAATCATCGCGTAGTAAATCGGTTAATAGCCACTTGTTGCCTGTTGCAGGAACACCATCAATTTCATTAAATGAAGCCATAACCGAACCCACACCTTCTTCTACAGCAGCTTTATATGGCAACATATATTCATTGTACATACGAATACGACTCATATCTACAGTGTTGTAATCTCTACCTGCTTCTGCAGCACCATACAATGCAAAATGCTTAACACAAGACATTAAGGTATTGTTTGCCGATAAATCATCTTGTTGATAACCACGAACCATAGCACGTGCTATTTCGCCACCTAAATATGGATCCTCACCATTTCCCTCAGAAATTCTTCCCCAACGTGGATCGCGAGAAATATCTACCATTGGCGAAAACGTCCAGTTAATTCCATTGGCACTTGCTTCATTAGCTGCAATTTGTGCTGTTTTTTCAATCATTTCCATATCCCAAGAGGCTGATAAACCTAACGGAATTGGGAATGTGGTTTTAAAACCGTGAATAACATCCATTCCGAAAATAAGAGGAATACCTAATCGGCTTTTTTCTACTGCTATTTTCTGAACTTCATAAATATTTTTTGGGTCTTTAATATTGAAAAGTCCTCCAATTTTTCCGTCTTCAATCTTTTTTACAACATCAGTACTTTTTGAAGCACCTGTTGTAATTGGACCTGTAGCAGGAAGATTTAACTGACCTATTTTTTCATCTAAAGTCATTAACCCAATGATAGAATCTACCTTTTCCTGATAAGGATTTTCACTCTTTGAACCTGAAGCAGATTTACTATCTGTATTCGTATTGCACGAAAAAACGGTGATAACACCAAGTGCAACTGCTACGGATTTTATGTTTTTAATTAGTCTAAGTTTTTTCATTTTTATTTTTTTGATTTAGAGAAAAGCCATTTTAATAATTCTGGTTCAGCAAACGTAGAATCCCAACTGTTGTGATTATCGTCTGCGTATAAGGTAAAGTTTGGTTTGCCACCATATTTTAAAATGGCACTAACCATATCTAACGAAAGTTGAGGATCTACCACATCATCTTTAGCACCGTGAAATACCCATACATCTATTTTGTCAGCGTATTCTTTAGCAGACTCAGGGTCGCCTCCACCACAAATGGCAAAAGCTGCGGCAAACATTTCTGGTCGTCTGTAAAGGATTTCAAAAGTTCCCATTCCACCCATAGACAAACCACCTACATATATTTTTTCTTTCTTTACAAAAGGTTTTTCAGCAAATTCATCCATTAAATCCAACACCAATCCCATTGATGTTGTTGGACCATTTTCGTATTTAAAATTCAGTCCTATTGGGTTTGTTGATCTGTCTACATCTACTTTAGACCAATAATCACTTTTAGGACACTGCGGAAAAATTACAATGGCAGGAAATGCTCCTCTGTTGGTTTGTTCTGCAAACAATTTGCTACCGTGAACAAGTTGTTTTTTATTATCCTCTCCACGTTCTCCTGCTCCGTGAAGAAACAGAACAACAGGATATTCTTCGTCTTCAGAAAAATTTTCAGGATACATAATGCGATATTGCAACGTATCATTGTCTTTAACGTGAATTTTTTCTTTGTATAAATCCTCTTGAGCATTAGTCAAGGTTATAAAGACTAATAGGCAAAAGGTTAGTGTGTTTTTAAATAGTTTCATCTTAATATTTTAATACGTAAATCCTAAAGCATCCAAACCATTTTGAACGTCTTCATTTTGCATAAACAAATTCCAAAGCAGTCCTGAACGGTGATTTTCTATCATAATAATTTGTGGTCCTTGGTCTATTGCCAAATAGCGTTCTGTAACCCAACTGTATTGCGGACTAAATGCGTCGTAAAAACCTGCCGGACCCATTAAATCATTTTCGTAGAAAAAGTGCATTGCTGCCAAAGATTGCGCTGGTGTGTAAGGAATAGAACTCACAGCAGCCGTTGGTGAAATGACACCTGTATCATTTTCTGGATCGTGAGCAGAATACCCAACAGAACCATCTGCATTTCTGGTATAACTTGCTGTTAATCCCCAACAATCTTGTCCATAACTCACATAATTGCTTGGATTATCAACACAGTATTGATAGTTTATTCTGGTATGATTAACATTTAGATCCCAATAATTAGCATACTGATCTGAAAGATTGCTTGGATCTAGTCCTAAGTAAGAATAGTGGGCCCAAAACAAAGGTCCTGTACCTGTACCAGCGTGATCTAAAATTAAAGGAATGTTATACTGAGTTGCAGAAGACACAATATTGCCACTACTTGCCCAACCCTGATGATAAGCCTCTGATGGCATGGTATGATCTGGTGACGCTGCACCAAAAATAAATGCTAATAAGGTTTCGTTGTAACCTTTTAGCTCAAGGTTAATTGCAAACCCGTTATTTGGACTCCAATGCCACAGTAATTTGTTTTCATTATTAGTGTACCAATCCCATTCTACACCTTTCCAAAGTTCATCTGCTTTAGTTGCCAAAGCATCCTCTTCGGTTGTACCACCTTCAAAATATTCTTTTACACAAATTAAACCTTGCACTAAAAATGCTGTTTCTACAATATCTCCACCATCATCTTGTGAACTAAACGGAATTACATTACCAGTACCACCATCTAACCAATGTGGCCAAGCTCCGTGAAAACGATCCGCATCCTCAAAAAAGTTTAAAATTTGAGTTAACCTTGCCACACCTTCAGATTGCGAAATATATCCTCTCTCAATACCTACTAAAATTGCCATAAGACCAAATCCGCTTCCACCAACAGTTACTACATTTTGACTGTTTGACGGATCATTAGGATGGTATCTCTCTCTTGCAGCACCTGAATTACTCTCAGCATAATCCCAAAAATATTTGAATGTTTGTTGCTGAGTTAAATCCATTATTTCATCATCCGTCAATTCTACAACTGGATCATCATCATTTGGATTGTAAGGTTCCTGGTAACCTGGTCCGTCATCTTTTCCGCAGCTTAAAATGAGCAACAGTAATATGAAACTAAGTTTCTTCATTTTTAAATTTTTAATATTTAAAACCAAGCTTATCTAAACCTGTTTTTACATCTTTGTTTTGCATGAATAATTTCCAGAACAAACCTGTTCTGTAATTCTCTATCATAACAGGTATTGGGCCTTGATCGATAGCTAAATATCGTGGCAAATACCATTTATACTCTAAGCTAAACGCATCATAAGGACCATACTTACCAACCAAGCTATCGTGATTTTTGTATATGTTTTCTAACACATTCATACTTGCTTTTGGTGTATATGGAAATGATGATAATGCGGCTGTTGGAGAAACAACACCTAGATCATCTCCTGGTCTATGACCTGCATAACCTTTTATAGAATAACTTGAAGTAAAACCCCAAAGACTGTCTCCATATCCTTTGTAATTTTTAGGATTGTCGATTGCATATTTATGGTGAATCCTAGCGTGATTTTGAGTTAGTTTCCAATAATCCGCGTATTGATCTGACAGTCCTTTGGGATTAAGACCTAAGTATGAATAATGGGCCCAAAACAATGGACCAATTGGTGCATCGCTATGCTCAAAATAGTCTAACACCAACGCTTCATCATAATATGATTTGTCTGAAACGATTTCGCCATTTCTTGCCCAACCTTTTTCGTAAACTTCTTTTGAAATTGAATGTGTAGGTGATGCTGCTGCAAGCACGTACATAATTAAACACTCATTATAACCACCAACAGGAAAGTTCATTTCCCAACCATATTCTGGCGACCAGTGCCAATACAACACATCCTCGCCATCTTTAGTGTACCAATCCCACTCTACCTCTCTCCACAATTGATCTATTTTAGCTACGAGTTCTTTTTCTTGTGCGTTGCCTTCTTTAAAATATTCTGCAACGGTTAGCAGACCTTGAACCAAAAAGGCTGTTTCTACTAAATCACCTCCGTTATCTTTTTTTCCAAAAGGATACATTTTGCCTGTTTCGCCGTCAATCCAATGCGACCAAGCTCCGTGAAAACGGTCTGCGTTTTCGAGGAAATTTACAATTCTCTTATATCTATCAAAGGCTTCTTGTCTTGTAATCCAGCCACGTTCTACACCAACTAAAATGGCCATAAGACCAAAACCACTTCCGCCTGTTGTAACTGTGTTTTTTGGCGATGTTGGATATTTATTATCCATATGCAATCGCTCTCTTGCTAAACCTGAATTTGGTTCTGCTCCTTCCCAAAAATAATTGAAGGTTTGGTATTGAATGGTATCTAATAATGCATCTCCAGAAAGATCTGCATATTTATGCTTTACATTAGTATTAACAGCTAATGTACTTTTATCTTTTTTTTCATCGTTAGACTTACAGCTTATTGTAAAACAACAAACTATAGATACGACACATATTTTAAGAAAGTATTTCATTTGAATTTTGAGTAAGAATTTAGCGGCATCTTATATGGATAAAATGCCGCTAAAATTAAAATAAGGATAGTTCAAAAAAATTAGACTTAAACCAATTAATTGAATATGAAATTTTAAAGCATATCCTGTATTTCTGCTTCTGTTAAAGCAACATTGAATAATCTTAATTCATCAAATGCGCTTAAATCAGACAAATGGTTCCAATAACTAAAAGTCTCTCCTCCGGCACCTATAGTTATTTCTGTACAGTTCGTCCAGTCTATACTAGTTGCAAATGTTGATGACAATTGTTCTACTCCATTGAAATAGATCTTACTTTCAGTAGCTGAAACTGTAAGGGCTATATGTACCCACTCTCCAGCAGTTACATCAATAACACCTCCATCATTCCAACTTTCACCTCCACCAATACCAACATTGGCCTTTATTCTTTGCTCAGTAGCACTACCTTCTCTAAATAACCTAAAGCCTTGATTTCTATTTTCAGGATTATCACCTACATAACCTACTGTTAATATACCTGATCTATCTGGTGTAGCATTTACTTTATACCAAAACGTAGCACTGAATTCATCTTCACCAAAAAGTCCGTCTATAGGATATGTTAGATAAGAGTCTGTAGCGCCCATATAAGCATCAGAACCTAAGTAACTTTCACCTGCATAACCAGGTGCACCAACTTCTGTTGCCATGCCTAAGCTTATTAACTCTGTATAAGTACCATCAAAAGGCATGTAGAATGTTTCTCCATTATACATTGGCTCATAAGGATTAGTAACATTAATGATATTTAAAACTTCAGACTGAGAAAGCGTTGTATTGAATAAACGTAACTCATCCATAGCACTATCATCAGATAAATGATTCCAATAGCTAAATGTTTCTCCACCAGCACCTATTGTTATTTCATTGCAACCTGTCCAATCTATTGGAGATGCAGGCGAACTTGTATTAACAGGAATACCATCTAGATAAATTACAGTTTCTGTAGGCGAAATTGTAAAAGCAACATGAACCCATTCTCCAGCAGTAACATCGATTAATCCACCATCATTCCAGCTTTCTCCACTTCCTGTACCTACATTAAGTTTTATTCTTTGAGAATCTGCAGATCCTTCTCTGAATAATCTAAATCCTTGAAATCTATCATCAGCATCATCACCTACAGTTAAAATACCTGATCTGTCTGGTGCTCCATTAACTTTGTACCAAAATGCACCACTCATATTAGAGCCAAACATAATATCGTCTATAGGAAAAGTTAAGTAAGAATCTTGTGTTGCTCTAAAAGCATTTGATCCATCAAACGCTTCACCTGCAAATTCTGGAGTACCTACTTCTTCTGGATCTGTTAGAGATATTAACTCTGTAAAGATTCCATTAAAAGGCATGTAAAATACTTCGCCTGGAAAAACCGCTTCGTATGGAGGTGCTTTTTCAAACGTTACAGAACTAGTTGTAGAGTTACCTGCTATATCTGTACCAGTTACAGATACTGTATGCATACCTGTAGTTACGTTATCATAGGTAAGTGCTCTTTCTACAATTCTGTAATCTAAAAAAGTATCATTACTACTATCAAAAGACGCTATTTGAGTTCCATCATAACTTACTGTTATAGATGCAACTTCTATATCATCCTCTACTTTAAAGGCGATATCAATTGGCACAACAAGCTCTATAGTATTAATCTCATCTCCTTCAGAAGGGTAAAGAATATCTACTACAGGTGCTCCTGCATCTTGTCCTGGATCTACTTGAGTTATAGGGTCGATACCATCATAACATGATGAAACAATGACAAGAACAACTATAAGTGCTATATATTTTTTAATTGTTTTCATATTCATAATTTTTTTAATTTTCTTCTAGAGGTAAAAGATCTAATTGATCCTGAGGATATCTTAAGTACTCTTTGTCTGCTGTGAATGTGCGTCCGTCATAGCTTAACTCATCATACTTGTTTAATCTTATCATATCGTAATAACGAATTCCCCATTCCATACCTAATTCTGCAAATTTCTCGTCAATTACCATATCTGTAGTTACACCAGAAAGATTACCCATTCCAACTCTACCTCTTACTAGGTTTACTGCCTGGTCTGCTGTCATTCCACTTCCACTAGCTCCATGGGTTAAAGCTTCAGCATACATTAATAAGATTTCTGCGTATCTTATAACAATAAAGTTCTTACCTGAGCCATAGCTATTTCTACCAGGTGTAAGGTCTGTTGAAGGCCAATAGTGCTTACCACTTGCAAACATAAATCTTGGTGTGTCGTTAAATGTATCACCATCTGGAGTTGTTGTAGAGATATAACCTGGTAAAGTTGCGTAGTCAGGATCTAGAGTTAACTCTTCTAATCCACGAGGTGTAAAACAAACGCTAGTTACTAAACGTGTTTGGTCTCCTCGGTCTATCATAAATTTAATATACTTTAAGCTAGGCTCGTAAAAACCCCAACCACCTGAAGCTCCATCTACAGCAGGTGTCCAGCTTGGTGGACCAAAAGGTGCAAATAAGTGATTGTTTACATCTCCTGAATCTGAATTGTAGTCTGAAAATTGAAATTCGAATAAACTCTCATTACTTAATTGACCTTCTTTTTTGAATAACTCATAAAAATCTCCATACAACATAAACTTGTCTGAGTTAATAATTTCACCACATACATCAGCAACTGCTTGATAATTCTCTAATTCTAATTGAGCCATCGCCTTTACTGCTAAAGCTGTATACTTAGTAACACCACCTCTAATATCGGTTCTTTCGTTTGGTCTTGAGTCTGGTAAAAAAGGAATAGACTCATCCATAAGATCTGACACATATTGCATAACCTCTGCTTTGGTATCTATACCATTATCTATGTCTTCTGATACACTAGAAGAGGTGATAATGAATATATCACTCCACATACGAGACATTTGCAAATGTTGGTATCCGCTTAATACATTAGCCTCAGCGATGTATTGATCTGCTAACGCTACATCACTACCTGTAGCAAATTCTTTATAACGTTCTATGGTTTCTTTAGAGTTAACTACATCTACAATATCTCCGTAGAAATTACTCCAAACCTGATTAAACATCCAATAATTATTATCGTAACTGTAAAGATCCGCTTCTGTAAGTCCGTTCTGAGCATCACCAACTCCACCTGCATTTACATCATCACCTCTTACACCTACTAATATTGGATCTTCCCAACCTCTTTTATAAACTTCTGCATAAGCACCAATTAATGGTAATACCATGTCTTCGGTCTTTGTGAAGTCTAAATCATCAGCAGATAATTGTCCGTCATTTTCTTCTAACTTGTCTGTACATCCATAAAAAGACACCATACAGACAGTTAACATTAATGTTAACCTCTTTATTTGTTTTAAATTTTTCATATCAAGCATTTCTTATATTTTAATATTAACACCAAAAGTATAAACTGCTGGTATTGGGTATGTTTCTCTATCAATACCATTTGACACCTCTGGATTGAAACCATTGTAGTTAAATACCGTTAGCGGACGATCTGCTGTAAAAATCAACTTTACTTCTGGCATGTTATCTCCTAGTTTGCTTGAAGGTATTGTATACGCTAACTGAATATTTTGAACTCTGAAATACGAACCGTCTTCTACAAAAAATGTACTCATTCTTTGGTTCCACGCTTTTCTTCTACCTGCAGAAGAAGGGTAAGAATTTGAAGTACCTTCTCCGTGCCATCTGTTAATCGCAAAATCAGCATCCATATTAGTATCATTGGTAAATAATACTTCACCTCTTTTTCTATTTAAGATATCATTACCTGTTTGTCCAGAAAATGAAACTGATAAATCAAATTGTTTATACGACACTTGTAAGTTACCACCATAAACAAACGATGGTAAGTAAGACCCTAATACAGCTCTATCACTTGCATCTATATCTCCATCTTCATCGATATCTCTAAATTTAAAATCTCCAGGCTCTAAACCGTTAGCTACAGCAATTGGATCGTTTTGAATTTCTTCTTGGTTTTGATATACACCAATAACTTCCCATCCATAAAATGCTTCAATTGGCTCACCAACCATAGATCTCTGACGGAACTCAGCTTGACCTGTATCAAAATAACCTGCTTCACTATTAATCTTTGTCATTTCATTATTTAAGGTCGCAATATTTGCTCCTACAGAAAAGCTCCAGTTTTCATTTAAAGTTTGAGACCAATTAGCAGCAACTTCAATACCTTGAGTTCTCATCTCACCTACGTTTTCTAAAATAGTATTACTAACTATAGGCTGATCTACAGGTATTACAAGTTTTTTAGTATCTCTTACATAGTAATCTGCTTCTAAGGATAATCTGCTATCAAAAAGTCTAGCTGTGATACCAACATTAGTTTCTTCTAATATCTCTCTTTCTAGATCTGTATAATTACTAGAACTAATAATACCAGCTGTAGCCACATCATTAATCGCAGTTGTAATTGTAGAAACTGTTCTAGTACCAGAACTATCACCTAAAGATCCATTAGCCAGCTGTCCCCAACTTGCTCTTAATTTAAGGAAATCGAAAATACCATTATCTTGCATAAAACTCTCTTCAGTTAATACCCAACCTAAACCAACAGCTGGTGTAGTAACCCAAATCTCTTTAGGAAATTTTGAATCTCCTTCTGTTCTTATTGTAGCATTAAGAAGATATTTGTTTTTGTAATTATATTCTGCTCTTCCAAAATATGCCATAGCGTAGAAGCGGTCTCCAATTTCATTAACCTGATTAGAAAATGATGTTGGATCAGCAAAATTTAAATACCAAGAGCTTTCTAGACCAATACCTTGAATATTATTTCCTGTAGCCGAAAAATCATTTACTTGCTCATCTCTATAAGAAGAACCAGCGACTACGGTTAGATTATGATCCCCAAAACTATCTGTATACGTTAAAGTGTTATCCCAAATTTGATTAGAATAAGCTACGTTTGCTCTTCTTATAGAAGACACTTCTCTTTGAGAATTCTCTGTTATATAATAAGGTAGTCTTACATTTCTTTCTGATATTGCTGAATAGTCATGACTGTAAGCAGATCTAAACTTTAACTTATCAGGTATAATTTGATACTCCATATTAATGCTTGCAAGTATCTTCTTAATCTTTAAACGATTATTATTGAATGTCATAACCGGAAACGGGTTTTGAGAACCACGATACCCTAACACTCTAGCATCTGAAAATGGAATAGGATCGGCATCAACATTTAGCTCATCGTATACTGGTAATATCGGAACTGCAAAATATGTTTGAAACCAAGCACTGTTTTCTGGATTATACTTTGTTGCGTTACTAAAAATAGCGTTAGTTCCTATTTTTAATCTATCAGACACTTTTACATCAACACTAGATTGAATATTGAAACGCTCATACTCATTCTTCATATCTAAGATACCTTCTTGAGAAAAGTAACTTGCATTAAGACTATAGTTAACATTCTCAGAACCACCAGTAACACCTATATTATGACTAGTAATTGGAGCAACTCTTAATACTTCTTTATACCAATCTGTATTAACGTTAGGTATATTAGGATTTACTCTACTTCTGCCATAACGTTGTATTGCGTTTTCTACAAACTCTATATCAGCATCAGAACCAGACTCGTAAGCCATAGTTACAAACTGCTCGGCATTAGCCATTTTAACTACATTTTGAGCATTTTGAAAACCTGTATAACCGTTATAAGTAAACACAGGCTTTTGTTCTCTACTTCCTCTTTTTGTTTCAATGATAATTACACCATTAGTACCTTTTTGTCCAAAAATAGAAATAGAAGACGCATCTTTTAAAACTGAAAAACTTTCAATTTGGCTACTATCTAAAAAGTCTATATTGTCATAGAACATACCATCTACAACATATAAAGGATTGTTTCCTGCAGCATAAGAGCCAACACCACGAATTCTAACCGTTGGCGAATCTCCAGGAGAACCATTACTTGTTATTTGCACACCTGCAACCTTTCCTTGCAACGATTGTGCTACGTTACTATTTGGTGTTCTTTCAATTTCTTCAGATTTTACTGTAGCAATTGCACCTGTTAAATCGGCTTTTTTCTGAGTACCGTAACCAATAACTACAACTTCATTTAATGACTCTACATCATCTTCTAAAGTGATATTTATTGTGGTTTGGTCAGTTACTGTTACAGTTTGAGTTTTAAACCCAATGTAACTGAAACTTAATTTTTCGCCGCTTTGTACACTTATAGAGTATTTACCATCAAAATCGGTAACGCCTCCTCTAGAGGTACCTTCTACAATTACACTTACACCAGGCAATGGTACACCATCACTTGCTGAAGTTACAACACCATTTACTTCTATTTGTTGACTCCATGAAATGAGGGAGAAAAATAAAAGTAATATTAAACTGAATTTAGTTTTCATACATTAACATTTAGATTGAAATAGTTAGTTTTTTCTGAATCTAAAATTAAAACCTTAACCTTAATTTAAAGTGAGCGTTATTTACATTTTAATTACGCCAACAAATGCAGAATGCGTTAAAAAGCCCTTAAAATCAGAATTTGACGTAGTTTAAATATACACGAAAACGTTGTAAAATCTTAAAATTTTAACGTAGTGACGTAGTAATGACGTAGTGATAAATATTAATTTAACAACTTTTAATAGCTATTATTTAATATTCAATAAATAATCTGTCAAAGAAATATCATTTTCTAAACTCAATTTCTTTTTTAGCCTGTATCTGTGTGTTTCTACACCTCTTACAGAGATATTCATCAATGGTGCAATTTCTTTGTTGGCTAAATTCATTTTGATGTAGGCACAAACTTTCAAATCTTTAGGAGTTAAGACTGGATGTCGAGATTTTAACTTTGTAAAAAACTCATCGTGTACCTGATTGAAGTTTTCTTCAAAAACTTCCCACTCATCTTTATGTTCTAGAGAGCTGTTTAGCTTTTTTACAAGCTTTTTATATGAATAGTAATCTTTAAAACCTTCTTTGTTAACAGCCAACTCTCTTTTAATGTCTTGCAATACTTCATTCTTCTTTACTAATGCCATTGCATTATTTGCCAACTGCTTACTTTTTATCTTTAATTCATTTTGTAATGATTCGTTTTTTAACTGAACGATATTCTTTTCATTTTCAAGGGTCTTTTCACGTAACAGCTTATGCTGCTCTCTCTGATACTTTACTCTAAGCAAACGCTGTTCTTTCTGCACCTTTCTGTGATGTAGATAATAAAACAAGCCTATAAACCCAAACAAAAGCACAACATAAAGCACCATACCAAAGGTTCCTTTGTACCAAGGTGGACTTACATCTAAGATAAGCTCTTTTGGTGATGACGTATTACCAGAATCGTCTCGCGTTCTCAATAATATATCATAGACACCATGGTTAATATTATTTAAATCAAGATTTCTATTATCTACCTTAAACCAATCTTTACTCAATGAAGGTATGCTATACTCAAAATAATGATTACTAGATTTTGAAGAAGAAAGCTCTAGATTAACATTCTCGTTATGTTTTAATTTAATGGTCTTATCTCCTGAAATAGCTGATAATCGTATAGACTCTCCATTAATCCTTATAGCTTCGATTTGAGGTTTGTAGATCGCTATAGAATCTCTAAACGTTTCATCTATAAGCATAAAACCATTATCTAAATTCAACGCAAAAAGCGAATGATCTATTTTAGAAACATGCTCATAGTCTACGATATATCTATTCTTTATTAATTTGTTATTTATCTTTTGTTCTACACTATCGTTATTGATATACTTAAAACTTATAACACCACTTTTGTCTTTTAGCACTATAGGACTCATGGATTGTTCTGAAATTATATAAGCGTCTTTACCGAATTTTTCATTTAGTAACTTAAAAGGCACAATAGAATCTAGTAAAGGCTCATATTTTTGCCAGCCATGATTGGTCTTAAAAACTATATCGTTTTTAAGGTTGTAAACTCTAGGATTATATTCAGAATCTAACCCTTTAACACCATAGTTGGTAATCTTTGTAATGGTATCGTAAGAACTATTAAAGTTTACTTTATAAATACCTTTATAAGCATGGGCCACCCAAGCTGTTGTAGGGTTTTCGAACACCAAAAACCTTGAAGGAATGGTTGTTTGTCCCATGTGTTTGGTTTCCCATTTGCCATTTTTTTGCTGAAACTTAACCAAACCTGCATAAGTCCCTTGCATATACAAATCATCATGCTCTGGTACTTTTTGAATGGTCCATCCACCAGTAAAATCTGAAATTTTTTGAATCTGATTTTTGTTGACTAAGAAAGTACCTTCATTATGACCACAAAACAAGTTATTATCAATAATCTTTAAATCCCAAACCTGACCTTGAGAACCATCAATAAAGTTTAAATTATTATTCTTATCGAGATAAAAAAGACCAGTATTTGTACCTACATAAAGTAAATCTTGATACTTAACAATGTCGTACACTGCGCCAAGCTTACCAGACACATCATTAAAAAAATAGTTCGTATTCTTTAAATCTATAGTAGATATACCGTTATCCAAGCCAAGCCATAGCTTATCGTTTTCATCTAAAAACTGACTTAACACAGTGTTATTTACCAAACCATTTTCTTTACTTATATGAAATTTAATTTCACCATTATGATCTGCAACATAGACGCCATCTTTTATGGTTCCAAAAACCATATCTCCATTTTGAAGCATGGAGAACTTATTTAATTGATGCTGCTTTATCTCGTTATTAAAAGCAAATTGTGTTGGTCTTAGTCTATTAGAAACAAGGTGATAACTTCCTTTTAAAGAAGTCATAATCAAATATTTATCCTTATTTTTTACAATTGAAATTATTTTAGTATCAATTAAGGCTTCATCAGAAAAGAATGGAACTAACCTTTTTTGCTCTAGTTTATAAATTCCATCGTTTAATGTAGACACAAACAAATCATCATCTACCAAACTCAAAGAAATTACAGCTGAGCTAGGGTGAATCCTTTCAACAGTATTAAAATCATAAATGTAGATGCTAGAAAAAGAACGAAATATAACTTTACCCTTGTAGCTCAAAATTTGCCAAATCTCTTCATTTGGTGAAATCTCAGATTTCATTAATTCACTCAAAGACTCATATTCTAAACCACCAAAATCGTTTTCTTTCCAATAACCAAACTCTTCAAAAGAGCCCGTAAAAATTAAATCGTTGAATACCAAAACCGATCTTACAGTAGTCTGATTGGGTAGTTGAAATAATTTCCAATCTATACCATCATATTCTAATAAACCAATATTATTAGCTACGTAAACTTTTCCGTTATCTGCTCTGTACAAATCCCAGTTTTGGTTACTGGCTTTATACTCTGCAATAGAATAATTGTAGATATTTGGTGAAAATTGACCAAAGACCGATAAAGAAAATGTGAAAATGAGAAGTAAAAAAAATAAAGATTTCTTCATTAAATAAAGTTACACTTTTTAATAAGGATTTAAAAATAATGATTTCTGTAATCTTACTTATAAAAGTTAAGATCTATATAGGTTTTACAACATTATTTAAGCACCATTTATAAGTTATAGTAAGCAAAACTAAGTTACTTCGACTATCTTTACCAATAAAAGAATCTTTAATTAAAAAGAAAAGAATTTTAGGCTATGCTTACTTGGAAAGATGTTATAAATTTTGCTGTAAACGGAAATCCCAAACCAGACTCAAGAGTTGAAAAAACGGAAGCCGAATGGAGTGCCCAACTTACACCAGAACAATACAGAATAACACGACAGAAAGGAACCGAACGTGCGCATAGTGGTGCACTCTGCACTACTTACGATGCTGGCAAATACAATTGTGTATGTTGCAATACACCTTTATTTGACTCTACAATAAAATTTAGTTCTGGTACAGGTTGGCCAAGCTTTACCCAACCTATTAAGGAAAACGCTATTAAGTATGAAAAGGACACCTCTTACGGAATGGTACGCGTAGAGGTAATGTGCAATACTTGCGACGCACATTTAGGGCATATTTTTCCTGATGGTCCTGAGCCAAGTGGTTTAAGATATTGTATTAACTCAGAATCTATGGTTTTAGAAAAAGAAAACACAAATGAGTAAGAACCTACAAATAGCTACTGTTGGCGGAGGTTGTTTTTGGTGTACCGAAGCTGTTTTTGAAGAGGTAAATGGTGTTGAAAAAGTGATTTCTGGATATTCTGGCGGAACTGTGCCAGGAAGGCCAACTTACAGAGAAATTTGTTCTGGTTTAACAGGACATGCAGAAGTTGTTCAGGTTACATTTGATGCTAATGTAATTTCGTATCAAGATATACTTATCATTTTTATGACAACTCATGATCCAACAACTTTAAATCAACAAGGTGCTGACAGAGGCACACAGTATCGTTCGGTAATTTTTTATCATAACGAAACACAAAAGAACACAGCAACACTTGTTCTTAATGAACTTGCAGCATATTATAAAAACCCTATTGTAACTGAAATTACTAAAGCTGAAACATTTTTTGAAGCCGAAAAAGAGCATCAGGATTTTTATAAAAACAATCCAGATTACGGCTACTGTACGTTTGTAATAGACCCTAAGCTTCGTAAGCTAAGACAGCTACATTCAGATAAATTAAAGTGATTTCTCTTATTTACTGCTGTAAACCGTTTTTACGTTCACAAACTCCATAATCCCTTCTTTAGAAAGCTCCCTTCCGTAACCAGATGTTTTGGTTCCGCCAAATGGCAATCTAGGATCGGATTTTACAAGTTCGTTTATGAAGAATGCACCATCAGCGATGTCTCCTATTCGCTTTTTGGCTTTGTCTACCTTTTTAGTAAATACCATACTGCCCAAACCAAATCTTGAATTTGATGCCATGTCATAGGCCTTATCTTCATTTTTAACTTTTATAATTGCAGCCACAGGACCAAAAACCTCTTCTTTAAAAACTGGCATTTCTGTAGTTACATTTTCTAAAATTGTAGGATGGTAGAGTGCTCCTTCACGTTTGTTTCCTAAAACAACTTTAGCACCAAGATCTAGAGATTTTTTAACCTGTGCTTCTACTTCTTCTGCTAAATCAACAGAAGCCATGCTTGCAATTTCTGTTTTGTCATCCATAGGATTTCCAACGACATACGATTCTACCTTAGCTTTAAATTTAGATAAGAATTCGTCATAAATATCCTCAACAACTATAAAACGCTTGGCAGCAATACAACTCTGACCTGCATTTTGCATTCGAGCCCAAGCCATTGTGGCTATATGCTTATCTAAATCTGCATCCTTAAGCACAATACAAGCATTATTTCCACCTAATTCTAATACTGTTTTCTTTAGATTTTTTCCTGCTATTTCGGCTATTTTTCGACCTGCTCCTTCGCTTCCTGTAAGACTTACAGCTTTTACAATATCATTACTAATTACAGACTCTATTTGCTCGTGCGAAACCAATAAGGTTTGAAAACAACCTTCAGGAAAACCTGCATCTTCAAACAATTTTTGAATTTCTAAAGCACACTCTGTAGTACTTGATGCATGTTTTAACAAAGCTGTGTTACCTGCCATAAGGGTTGGTGCTGCAAAACGCATTACTTGCCAAAACGGGTAATTCCAAGGCATAATTGCTAAAATAACTCCCAATGGATCATAACTGATAAAGCTTTCTTCTGCATCTGTCTCTATTAATTGATCTGCTAAAAAATCATCAGCATTTTTGGCATAGAAATCGCAAACCCAAGCACACTTTTCGATTTCAGAAATACCTTGAGCTAAAGGCTTTCCCATTTCCTCTGTCATTAATTTAGCATAACTTTCTTTACGCTCTATTAAAAGCTTTGCAACTTTAGAAAGACGCTTTCGTCTATCTTTAATCTCAAAGGATTTCCAGTTTTTAAACTGCGCTTCTGCTAGTTCTAATTTTTGTTGTAAAACTGTATTATCAATTAGCTCATATGTCTTTAACTCTTCTTGAGTATATGGGTTTATGGTTGTTATAGTGCTCATGTTTTTCTTTTTAAAATAACGGTTTTTTAAGTTCTTTCTACACAAAAACGAACTTTTAGTATAACTTTAATATTTTAAAAAGTTAAATGTTAATTCTTATGGAAAAAACAGTTTCTGAAGCTATTGCCTACAGACGTTCAACTAGAGTATATAAAGATGAAATAATTGATACTAAAAAGGTAAAACAATGCCTTGTTAATGCATCTTTAGCACCTACAAGTAGTAATCTTCAACTTTGGGAATTTTACCATGTAACAGATAAAAACATTTTAAAAGAAATTGCTAAAGCTTGTTTTGACCAAAGTGCAGCAAAAACAGCGCAACAGTTAGTAATAGTAGTTACCAGAAAGGATCTTTGGAAACAACGCGCAAAAGCCAATATTGCTTTTTTAAATAAGGTATATGATAAAGAAAATCTTACTGAGCGAGAAGCAAAACGCAAAAAAATGGCGACCAACTATTACAAAAAATTAATCCCAACAGTATATGCTGACTTCTTTGGTGTTTTAGGAATTCTAAAATATGTAGTCTTTCAGATTGTTGGACTTTTTAAACCTATTTACAGACAAGTTAGACAGAGCGATATGCGTATTGTTGCACATAAAAGTGCTGGTTTAGCTGCTCAAAACTTTATGACCAGCATGGCTGCTATAGGCTATGATACTTGTCCTATGGAAGGTAGCGATACACTAAGGGTAAAACGTATCTTAAAACTTCCCAGAGGTGCGGAAATCAACATGATTATTGGTTGTGGTATTAGAGACGATAAAGGCATCTACGGTCCTCGTTTTAGAGTACCGTTTGAAGATGTTTATTTTGAAGTATAGCTACTTCTTAAAATTCTCTAAACCGGTTTTTAACCATTCGTAATAAGCATCTGCATCTGGCTCATATGCTTTTGTAGAATTTAACAATTCAAAATTATGATCTAGCAATGCATAATATGGCTGAGAGTTGTTCTTAAAATTAATGGTTTGTAGTGTTTGCCACTTGTCACCAACAGTTTCAATATCTTTAACCGTTCCATTACTTCTTAAATATTGAAACTGCTCATCTTCTGGCAATTTCTTTTTATCATCTACATAAAGCGAAATGATAACATAGTCTTCCATTAAAATATCGTACACTTCAGATGTACTCCAAACTTGCTCTTCCATTTTACGACAGTTTACACAAGCCCAACCAGTAAAGTCTAAAAGAATAGGTTTATTTTCTGCTTTAGCTAATGCCAAACCACTTTCTAAATCTTTATCGCAGTTAAGGTCTAAAGGACACTCTGATGTTTTTTCGTAAACACTATAAAACATTGGTGGTGGAAAACCACTAAGTAATTTTAAATTTGCCCACTTTGTATTGGTTAATCCTGGAATTAAGTAAACCACAAAGGCTACAACCAATAACGCTGTTGACAATCTTCCTTTGCTCAATTTTTGTAATGGCCCATCGTGTGGAAACTTTATTTTTCCGAATAAATACGAGGCTAAACCAATACCTATTACTATCCAAATACCTATAAATATTTCACGTTTTAAGATTCCAAAATGTTGTACCAAATCTGCATTAGATAAAAACTTAAGTGCTAATGCTAATTCTATAAATCCTAATACAACTTTTACCGTATTTAACCATCCGCCAGATTTTGGCAAAGAATTTAGCCACTTAGGAAACATTGCAAAAAGTGTAAAAGGTAATGCTAAAGCTAAACCAAAACCACTCATTCCCATGGTAAGTTGAGTGGCTCCACCATCTGCAGTTAACGAACTACCTAATAATGTACCTAAGATAGGACCTGTACATGAAAATGATACTATAGCAAGTGTTAGCGCCATAAAAAAGATGCCTATAAAACCACCTATTTTATTTGCTCTGCTATCCATTGCTGCACTCCACGATTGTGGTAAGGTTAATTCGTAATACCCAAAAAAGGAAAACGCAAAGCCGATAAAGATGGCAAAGAAAATAAGGTTAAGCGTAACATTTGTTGAAATGTTATTTAAAATTCCAGGATCTAGAGTATCTAGTAAATGAAATGGAATACTTAATAATGCGTAGATTAAAAAGATGAAGAATCCGTATAACAATGAATTAAATAAGCCTTTTTTAGGATCACCTGCACTCTTTGTAAAGAATGAAACCGTTAACGGAATCATAGGAAATACACAAGGTGTTAACAACGCTATTAAACCACCAATAAAACCTAAAAAGAAAATTGAAAGATTACTCTTTTCGTCAATAACTTCTTCTTCATAATTATCCCAACCTGTTACATTAAGATTAAGACCTTCTGATAGTTGTTTGCTTTTTTCGTCAATAACAACTTCTTCTTTAACGATTTCTGAACCGTCTAAGGAAAAATTAAACAGAAAATCACTGGGTATACATTTTGAATCGTCACAGGTTTGATAATCTACTTTGACATCTATTTGTTTTAAGCCTTTATTGATAAGAGTAACTCTTTGCTTAAAAACTGCCTCGTCTTTAAACTTTTTTACTTCTTCTTGAAAAATCTTATCATATATAGTTGGTACATCTGGCTCTGATGTTTTTCCTTCTAATTGATAGTTGCCTTCAGCATTTTGAAATTCGAAATAGGTTGTTGGCGCAAAGCTTTCTTCAGATGGTGCTTCTTGAGAGTAGATATACCAGCCTTTATCTACATTGGCTTTGAAAATTAAAATAAACTCTGTGTCTGAAACTTTCTCAACCTTATAATCCCATTTTACAGGCTCTAATTCCTGAGAAAATATATTGAATGAAAAAAATAGAGAAAGTAGGCTAAATAGAAGGACTTTTTTTGCTGTCATAAATAAAGCATTAATACGCAAATGTAATCTATGCGGTTTTATTATTTCTTAAGAGTCGACTAATTTATAAAAACCTTAAGAATTAAACTAAGGAATAAAAAAAACCGAACAAATGTTCGGTTTTAATTTTTATGACTTTACTTCGATTTTTAATTTTTCGGAATGTTTCCATTTTGAAATTCCGCCTTCTAAATCGTAAATTTTTTGAAAACCAGCGTCTTTAAGTTTCTTTGCACATTTAGCACTTCGACCTCCGCCTTTGCAGTATAAAATTACAGGTTTTGCTTTATCTAATTTAGCTATATCTTCATCAAAAGTAGGAGAATTATAATCTATATTTTGAGAATTAGCTATGCGCTCTTCATTGTACTCCTCTGGTGTACGCACATCTACTAATTGTACATCTTCTAACTCAAGGATAGATTGCATCTCTTCTGCAGTAACAAGTTTTACTTCTGTGTTTTCTAGTTTACTATCTACACAACTTGTTCCTAAACTCATAGCTATTAATAAACAACTAACTAAGAATAACCTTTTCATATCTATATAGCATTTTAGGTTAATTTATTTTATTCTTTAAAGGCTACTTCGCCTTGCCATTCGCTAAATCCACCAACTAAATTGTAGGTGTTTTTAAAACCTAACTGATTCATAACTGCACATGCTTGAGCACTTCTACTTCCTGCTCTGCAGTACACATAGTAATTTTTTGTTTTATCTAATTGATCTACTTCATAGATAAAACCTTGACCTTTATATATATCTATATGAATCGCATTTGGAATAATACCTTCATTAACTTCTTCTAGCGTTCTAACATCTAAAACAACAGAATTATTGTCTTCTTCTAATTGGCTTACCCAATCTTTTTGTAATAAATCCACTTACTATTAGTAATTTTTGATAAAGCAAATTTAACATTTCCTTATGATATAGACGTAAAAAAATCCGAAGTGTTACAACTTCGGATTTAATTTTAACATTTTTCTTTTATAAAAGTGTTCTCAATCACTACACTTTTATAGTACAACCTATGGCACGAGTTTCTTTTACTTCTATTTCTTTTCCTTTAAGTAAGGCATCTACAGCATTTTCTACATACTTAGTTTTTACTGCACTTGCATCTTTGTAATTGTCATCTATAGCACCAATATATTTTACAACATTTCCTTTTTTAGTTTTCTCTAATAAGTATACGTGTGGTGTTTTTGTAGCTCCGTATTGAGGATATATTTTTTGACCTTTATCCATTAAGTAAGGGAACGTAAAGCCTTTTGCTTTTGCTCTTGCTTTCATCTCATCGATGCTATCTCCTGGTTTTACATCTGTATTGTTTGGCATTATTGCAACCACAGGATATCCTTTGTCTGCATACTTTTTGTTTAATGCCTCTACTCTATCTTCGTAAGCCACTGCGTAAGGACATGTGTTGCATGTAAAAACAACAATAAAACCTTTGGCGTCTTTAAAGTCTGAAAGAGATACCATCTTACCATCAATATTTTCTAAACTAAAATCGGTAGCAACGTCACCAATTTTATAACCATCATCTTCTGTGTTTGCTGTAAAAACAGATAGTGCTAGTGTTAACACCATTACTGCAAATAATTTTAATGTATTCATAAGTTTATTATTTTAAAAATTGTTTCAATTCGGTTTCTAGCTCTTCTTTTGTAAAAGACTGCTCATAAAATTTACGCTTGTCCTTATTATAAATGATTGTAGCTGGTATTGCACCTGACCAATCTTTATCTATAGCTGGAATCCATCGGTTTTGGTCTACATCATCAAAAGCGACTACTTGTGACTGTATATTTCTTTTAGCTATAAATGGTTTCAATTTAGAATCATAATTTCTAGGAAAATCTAAGCTGACTAAAAGAACCTCTACATTATTGTCTTTATACTCTTCATTAATTTCTTCAAAATAAGGCAGCTCTTTTACACAAGGAGCGCACCATGTTGCCCAAAAATTGACTACATGCACTTTATCATCGTTTTTGTTAATCAATGGTTCTAAACCATCGTAGTCATAGATTTTTAAATCGTAATCTGCAGAATTCTCGGCTTCTTTATTTTCATTCAGAGAAATCTCAGACGCTTTTATCTCTTTAGTATCTTCACTCTTATTCTTACAAGAGCATATCACTAACAGGCTTAAAATTATTAATCGCTTCATGACATAAATTTATTAATACGTAACCACTTCAATAAATAATTAACAAAAAATTAATTGTAATGTTCTAATAAAAACATACATTTGTATATACAATTGTTGTATATGAAAGATATAACTGAAATCCTAAAAACAAAATCGAGTTTACCACTTGCTAAGAAAACTGTTTTAAATGTTTCTTATACAAGTATAAATTTTAAAGACGGTATATTATCCGCTTTAAAACCTTATGAAATTTCTATAGAGCAGTTTAATGTTTTAAGAATCTTAAGAGGAAAAAACGGAGAACCATCTAACCTAAAAGACATTCAGGATAGAATGATTAGTAAAATGAGTAACACTACTCGTCTGGTGGATAAACTGATTTTAAAAAATTTAGTAGAACGTTTTATTTGCGAAAAAAACAGAAGAAAAGTAGATATCTATATTACCAAAGATGGACTAAAATTACTTGATATCCTTGACCCTATCATTGAAAAAAAGGAAAATGAATTAACAAGTAATTTAAGCACAGAAGAATTAGAAACTTTAAATCTGCTACTTACTAAAATTAGAGGATAAAATATTTTAAAACAATTGTTGTATATACAATATAAGTACAAACAACAAAATAAATTATAACGATGAGCAATACTATAGAAAACCTAAAATGGCGTTATGCCACAAAAAAGTTTGACAGTTCTAAAACTATACCAGACGAAGATTTTGAAACCTTAAAAAAAGCAATGCAACTAACAGCTTCTTCTTATGGGTTACAACCTTATAAAATCTTAAACATTGTAGATAAAGAAACGCGTACAAAACTGCGTGCAGCTTCCTGGAACCAGTCGCAAATAGAAGATGCATCGCACATGATTGTTCTTGCAAACTTCACAGACTTTGGCGACGAATTGGTTGATGACTATTTTGAAAATGTTATCGATACCAGAGATCTAAAGAAAGAAGATATTGCAGATTATGCCAATAGCATAAAATCTACAATTGGTCAATTGAGCCAAGAACAAAAAGCCGTTTGGACTGCAAAACAAGCATACATTGTATTAGGTAACCTATTGTCTGCTGCCGCACAACTTAAAATTGATGCGTGCCCAATGGAAGGCTTTGCTAGCGATCAATATAATGAGATTTTAAATCTAAACTCAAAAAACCTTAATGCAGCTGTAGTAATTACATTAGGCTACAGATCTGAAGAGGATGCTACTCAGCACTACAAAAAAGTAAGAAAATCAGAAAAACAATTATTTACAAATATTTAAAACTCAAACACAAATAATTATCATGAAAAACAGAAATTCAAAAATTGCAATGCTATTAGTTTTAGCAGTTTCATTTATGTCATTTACAGTCTTAAAAGACAAAAAAGTAGATGTATCAACAAGCAAAGTAACTTGGAAAGGTTATAAAGTTGGTGGTGAGCACGAAGGTACCATTGCCCTAAAAGAAGGATCTCTAAAATTTAATGGAGAAACTTTAGAAGGTGGTTCTTTTACTATAGACATGACTTCTATAAACACTACAGATTTATCTGGTGACTACAAAGACAAGTTAGATGGTCATTTAAAGTCTGATGACTTTTTTGGTGTAGAAGAATTTCCTACTGCTAGTTTAAAAATTACTTCTGTAAGTGGTAAAAATGGTAAGTACAATGTAAAAGGAGATATTACTATAAAAGGAATTACAGAATCTATTTCTTTTCCTATGACAGTATCAGAAAACTCTGCAACTGCTAGTTTAAAAATAGACAGAACAAAACACAAAATCACATACAAATCCCCTTCTTTATTAGAAACTATCAAGGATAAGGCTATCTACGATGAATTTGATATTAATGTAGAATTAAAATTCTAATTCCCTAAGGATTAATAGCAATCCATTATTTTAAAGATTCTTGTGAAAGTATCCTCGTATACCGAAGCAAGAATCTTTTTTTGTTATAAAGTTTGAAATAAAATTTTTCATCTTTATATTTGTAGCTCATTATGAAAACAATAACTAATCATACTTGGTGGTGGAATTTTACAAACTCATGTTCGTGAAAGAAACCTTGTATGTATAATTTATAACAATATAAAAAAAGGCTTGTCGTTCACGACAAGCCTTTTTTAGTTTAAAAAAAACTTAGATAATTCAGCATTACAATAATGAAAACATTTAGTCTATATACACACTATAAAAAGATACTCGCAGACACCATTACACCTGTTAGTATTTACTTAAAAATTAGAGACAAATTCCCTAACAGTATCCTCTTAGAGAGTAGCGATTACCATGCTAACGACAATAGTTTTTCGTACATCTGTTGTAATCCTATTGCTTCAATACAAGTTAAAGACAATATAATTTCTCAAACATATCCAGACGGAAGTTCTAAAAACAACTTTACAGAATCTGTGTGTGTTGTAGGAGAAATTCACAAATTCACCAAACGTTTCAAGGTAGATTCTAACCAAGATTTCAAGTTTATCAACAACGGTATTTTTGGTTACACAGCTTACGATGCAGTTAAATACTTTGAGGATGTAGAAATTTCAAAAAAGGAAAATTCTGTAAACATTCCAGATATCTACTATGCTGTTTATCAAAACATCATTGCAATTAATCACTTTAAAAATGAAGCTTACATTTTTGCGCACTGTTTTGATACCGAAAACAATATTGAAGACATACACCAACTCATTCAAACCAGGCAATACGCTTCTTATAGTTTTGAAACCAAAGGAGATTTAGACTCTAATCTTACAGACGAAGAATACAAAGCACACGTAGAACTCGCCAAAGAACATTGTGCGAGAGGAGATGTTTTTCAGCTTGTTTTATCAAAACAATTTTCTCAAAAATTCAAAGGAGATGAATTTAATGTTTACCGAGCTTTAAGAAGTATCAACCCTTCCCCTTACCTATTCTATTTTGACTATGGTAATTTTAAAATATTCGGAAGCTCACCAGAAGCGCAATTAATTGTTAAAGACAAAAAGGCCGAAATTCATCCTATCGCAGGAACTTTTAAACGTTCTGGAAATGATCTTAAAGATGCTGAATTAGCAGAAAAACTCATCGCAGACGATAAAGAAAATAGCGAACACGTTATGCTGGTAGATCTTGCCAGAAACGACTTAAGCAGACATGGAAGCAACGTTGTTGTAGAAACCTACAGAGAAGTACAATTCTTTTCGCACGTTATCCATTTGGTAAGTAAAGTAAGTGGTAACGTAGATAAAAATGCAGATACCATGCAAGTAGTGGCAGATACATTTCCTGCAGGAACATTAAGTGGAGCACCAAAACACATGGCCATGCAACTTATAGAAAAGTATGAAAAAACAAGCAGAGGCTATTATGGTGGTGCTATAGGTTTTATGGATTTTGAAGGCAACTTCAACCATGCTATAATGATTAGAACATTCTTAAGCCAAAACCACAAATTATATTGGCAAGCTGGTGCTGGTCTTGTTTCAAGATCTAATCCTGAAAATGAATTACAAGAAGTTTACAACAAATTAGGAGCTTTAACAAAAGCCATAGAACAAGCTAAAGACATATGAAAAAGGTATTAGTAATAGACAATTACGACAGCTTTACTTACAATCTTGTACACTATCTAGAAGATTTAAACTGTGAAGTTACCGTAAAACGAAACGATAAATTAGCACTAGAAGACGTAGATGCTTTTGAAAAAATTGTACTGTCACCAGGTCCTGGAATTCCGGATGAAGCTGGTCTTCTTAAAGACATCATAAAAACCTATGCTTCTACTAAAAGTATTTTTGGAGTATGCTTAGGACTTCAGGCTATTGGAGAAGTATTTGGTGGTGAACTAGAAAACTTAAGAAATGTCTATCATGGTGTAGCTACTCAAGTAACTTTAGCTGTAAATGACGAAATTCTGTTTAAAGGTCTAAATCCGACTTTCGAGGTTGGTCGTTACCACTCTTGGGTAGTAAAAAACAATCTTCCAGAGAGTTTAGAAGCTACTTCTTTTGATGAAAACGGTCAAATAATGTCACTAAGACATAAAACGTACGATGTTAGAGGTGTACAGTATCACCCAGAATCTGTATTAACACCTAACGGAAAAAAGATTTTAGAAAATTGGTTGAATAGTTAAAGCCCTTACTAAATCCTTGCCATAGAGAAGGACTTTAATAGAGCTCATGAAAAATTTGATTTACAGAACACTTAATTAAACAAAAGAAATTCCCTTTCCTATGGAAAGGGTTAGGGATATGCCCATGAAAGAAATATTAAATAGATTAATTAACCAAGAGCACATATCCTCTGAAGAGGCAAAAAACGTTCTGGTTAATATTTCAGAAGGAAAATACAATCAAAGTCAAATCGCATCCTTCCTCACTGTGTATATGATGAGGAGTATTACCATAGAAGAGTTAAGAGGTTTTAGAGATGCACTTTTAGAACTTTGTATTCCAGTAAACCTGGAGGATTACAACACTATAGATTTATGCGGTACAGGAGGTGACAGCAAGGACACTTTCAATATTTCAACACTATCGTCTTTTATCACAGCAGGTGCTGGTGTTAAAGTTGCTAAGCATGGCAATTATGGTGTATCATCAGCAAGTGGTTCCTCAAATGTTATGGAATATTTAGGTATAAAATTCACCAATGATGTTAACTTTTTAAAACGCAGTTTAGAAGCCGCAAACATTTGCGTCTTACATGCACCATTATTTCATCCTGCCATGAAAAATGTAGCTCCAATACGCAAAGAACTTGGTGTAAAAACTTTTTTCAATATGTTAGGACCTATGGTAAATCCTGCTTTCCCAAAAAATCAAATGGTTGGTGTTTTTAGCTTAGAGCTTCTTAGACTTTACAGTTATTTATACCAAGAAAGCGATAAAAAATATGCAATAGTACATGCTTTAGATGGTTATGATGAAATCTCTCTAACCGGAAAAACAAAAGTAGTATCTAATAATTCTGAAATCTTATTTACACCAGAAACAATAGGATTTTCAACCATTGAACAAAATGAGATCTACGGTGGAAATAGCGTAAAAATGGCTGCAGAAATATTCAAAAGCATTATTAATGGAGAAGGAACAGCGGCACAAAACAACGTGGTTCTGGCCAATGCAGGTTTAGCCATTGCCACTGCAAAAGACATAAGCCACACAGAAGGTATTGAAGTGGCAAAGGAATCCTTATTCAGTGGAAATGCAAGAGATAGCCTAAAAACTTTAATTGCTATTAGCAAATAAACAAGTAAACAATGAATATTTTAGACCAAATAGTAGCAGATAAACGCAAAGAGGTAGCGCTTCGCAAAAGCTTGATTCCTTACAAACAGTTAGAAGCTTCTATTCTTTTTGAAAGAGCAACAATTTCACTTTCACAAAGTTTAAAAAACAGTACTTCTGGCATTATTGCAGAACACAAGAGACGTTCACCATCAAAAGCTGTGATAAACCAGAGTTTAAATGTGCAAGATGTTGCTAAAGGTTATGAAGATGCAGATGTATGTGGTATGTCTGTGCTTACAGATGGTAAATATTTTGGTGGCTCATTAGACGACCTACTTATAGCTAGAGCAAGTTGCGATTTACCTCTATTACGAAAAGAATTCATCATTGACACTTATCAAATCTTAGAAGCTAAAGCTTATGGAGCTGATGTCATTTTATTGATTGCTGCAATACTAAGTCAAGAAGAAATAAAGCAATTTTCCGAATTGGCAAAAAGCTTAGATTTAGATATTTTACTTGAGGTTCATAATTTAGAAGAACTTCAAAAATCGATTATGCCAACGATTGATATGCTTGGTGTTAATAACAGAAATTTAAAAACTTTTGAAGTAAGCTTAGAAACTTCAAAAGCATTGAGCAATCACATTCCTGATGATTTTGTAAAAGTTTCAGAAAGCGGTATCAGTTCTATTGAAGCTATAAAGGAATTACAACCTTATGACTATAAAGGCTTTTTAATTGGTGAGAATTTTATGAAGACAAACAATCCTGGAGAGAGTGCGAGGAGTTTTATAAAAAAATTTAAAAAATGATTTGTCATTCCGCACTTGATGCGGAATCCATAATAAGTAATAAATAAAATTGATTCCTGCCTTCGCAGGAATGACAGAAATATGAAAATCAAAATCTGCGGAATGAAATATAACACAGCCGAAGTTGCAACACTGCAACCAGATTATCTTGGCTTTATATTTTATGATAAATCACCTCGTAATTTTGAAGGTGTCATTCCTGAGTTACCAAAGTCAATTAAAAAAGTTGGTGTTTTTGTAGATGAGACAGTTGACGTTATTATTCAGAAAATTAAAAAATTTGAACTTGATGCGATTCAATTGCATGGTAATGAATCACCTGATTACTGCAAAGAACTAAGAAAACATTGTCATGCTGAACTTGATTCAGCATCTCAATATGAAATCATCAAAGTATTCAGCATCAAAGATGAGTTCAATTTTAGTCAACTTAAACCTTATGAACATGTGGTAGATTATTTTTTATTCGACACTAAAGGAAAATTACCTGGTGGAAACGGTTACACCTTTAATTGGGATGTACTAAAAGACTATCCTTCAACAAAACCTTACTTTTTAAGTGGAGGTATTGGATTAGAAGAAATGGACAATGTTTTGTCACTCCTTCAGAGAGAGGAATCTAAATATTGCCATGCCATTGATATCAACAGTAAATTTGAAATAAAACCTGGACTAAAGGCTATTGAAAAGCTAGAAGAATTTATAACCAATTTGTCATTCCGCACGTGATGCGGAATCCACAATTAAAATTTTAAGATTCCTGCCTTCACAGGAATAAGACTATGAAAAACACATATAACATCAACAACAAAGGTTACTACGGCGAATTTGGTGGTGCCTTTATACCAGAAATGCTCTACCCAAATGTGGAAGAACTACGCCAAAACTATCTTAAAGTAATGGCAGAATCGTCTTTTCAAGAAGAGTTTAATCAACTACTTAAGGATTATGTTGGCCGTCCTTCTCCGCTCTATTTTGCCAAACGCCTTTCAGAAAAGTACAATACCAAAGTATATTTAAAACGTGAAGACCTCAATCATACTGGTGCACATAAGGTCAATAATACAATTGGGCAAATCCTTATGGCAAAACGTTTGGGAAAAAACAGAATCATTGCTGAGACTGGTGCTGGACAACACGGAGTTGCTACAGCTACCGTTTGTGCGCTAATGGGATTAGACTGCATCGTATATATGGGTGAGATTGACATTGCCAGACAAGCACCAAACGTTGCTCGTATGAAAATGCTAGGTGCTGAAGTAAGACCTGCATTATCAGGAAGTAGAACGCTTAAAGATGCCACAAACGAAGCCATTAGAGATTGGATTAACAATCCAGTAGACACACATTACATTATTGGTTCTGCTATTGGACCTCATCCTTATCCTGATATGGTGACGCGATTTCAGTCTGTAATTTCTGAAGAAATAAAATGGCAACTCAAAGAAAAGGAGGGTAAAGAAAACCCAGATTATGTGGTGGCTTGTATTGGTGGTGGTAGTAATGCAGCCGGAACGTATTATCATTTCCTAGACAATGAAGATGTTGGTATCATTGCTGTTGAAGCTGCTGGTAAAGGCATACATTCTGGTGAAAGCGCTGCGACGTCTGCATTAGGTAAAGAAGGGATAATTCATGGTTGTAAAACCTTATTAATGCAAACTGATGATGGCCAAATTACAGAACCCTACTCAATTTCTGCAGGATTAGATTATCCTGGTGTTGGTCCGTTACATTCGCATTTATACAAATCTGGTCGTGGTGAATTTTACTCTGCAACAGATGACGAAGCTATGCAAGCCGGATTAGAATTAACTAAGCTAGAAGGTATTATTCCTGCGATAGAAAGTTCACATGCTTTGGCTGTTTTTCAGCATAAAACCTTTAATCCAGAGGATATTGTTGTCATCAGCTTATCTGGTCGTGGTGATAAGGATTTACAGAATTATATTGATTATTTCAAGCTTTAAAAGACTCTAGATGTGAGAAAATAGACATAAGACTTTTAAAAGTACGCTTTTAATAAATGGCTAATATCTAAATTCTCATATCTCATTTCTATAATATTATGAACAGAATAAAACAAAAACTAAACGAAGACAAAAAGCTATTGTCCATATACTTTACTGCAGGCTATCCAAATATTGATGACACGGTTTCTATTATTCAAAATTTAGAACAAAGTGGTGTAGACATGATTGAAATTGGTTTACCGTTTAGCGATCCACTTGCTGATGGACCAACCATACAAGCCAGTTCAACAGCTGCACTAAAAAATGGTATGACCACAGAAAAGCTATTCGATCAGCTTAAGGATATTCGGAAATCGGTTTCAATTCCATTAATCATTATGGGTTATTTTAATCCTGTGTTGCAATATGGTGTTGAGGCCTTTTGTAAAAAATGCCAAGAGATTGGTATTGATGGACTAATTCTTCCAGATTTACCTGCAGATGTTTATGACGAGGAATACAAAGCTACCTTTGAAAAATATGGACTTATCAATGTATTTTTAATCACGCCTCAAACTTCAGAAGAACGCATTAGATATATCGATTCTATTTCAAATGGTTTTATTTATATGGTAAGTTCGGCAAGTACAACAGGTGCGCAATCTGGTTTTGGTAACGAACAAACACATTATTTTGAACGTATTTCTAAAATGAACCTAAACAACCCTCAAATTGTTGGGTTCGGAATATCAAACAACGACACATTTACACAAGCTACAACTCATACCAAAGGTGCTATTATTGGTAGTGCGTTTATTAAATATATTTCTGAAAACGGGATAAACGAATTGAACAACTTTGTTAACCCAATACTTGGTAAGAATTAATAGTTTTTAACAATTAAAACTTAGATTTTAAGATGCTTTTGAGACATTAAAACCTCTTAATTCCTTATATTAAGATGAACACAAAAACAAATGAATTATGGGAATTATAGCAGATAAAAGAAAGTTTAAACCAACTAAAAAACAAAGTAATCCAACGAATCCTACTGGTAATATTAATCAAGCTACAAATGAATTTGATATTGATGAAAGTACCATTAAGGATCAACAGAAGAAAAAATAAGGATTAAACCATAAAATGAAAGAGCCTGTTCATATCTTTGAACAGGCTTTTTATTATGAAAACACTAATAAACGACTGGAAACTTGTTATTCTTCTATGTCTAACGCTTGGCTTAGCTCCATTCTTCCCAGAACCACATATTGTTGGAAAGGTAAGATGGCTTACAGGAAGTGCTATTGGAATGACTGCAATGGATTATTTTGATGTATTGCTCCATGGATTTCCGTTTGTATTATTATTGAGATTGATAATCCTTAAACTTAAAAAGGGAGATTCTAAAACAACTTCAGAATAACAAATATGGCATTAAACATTGTTCTTATAGAACCCGAAATACCCAACAACACTGGTAATATTGGTCGATTAGCTTTGGCTACAGGATCTCGACTGCACTTGGTGAAACCTTTTGGTTTTGAAATTGATGATAAACGTCTAAAACGTGCTGGGCTTGATTATTGGCAACACTTAGAGGTCATCTATTACGAAAGCAAAGAGGAATTCTTCACTAAAAATGCTGATAAAAAAATGGCTTTTCTAAGCAGTCATGGTACTAAATCGCATTGGGATATTCAATTTGAAGACGATATGTTTCTTGTTTTTGGTAAAGAATCTGTTGGTCTGCCCAAACCTTTAATTGAAGCACGAAAAGAAGACCTTTTCAAAATACCTATGTATAGTGACAACATTAGAAGTCTTAACATTGCCAATGCAGTAAGTATTGTAATTTATGAAGGATTAAGATCATTAAAATCACTTTAACCGTAAGGTAAAACCTACACAGACAAAGCCTCAAAACCATATCAATCAACAACTTAAGAATTAGTATTTAGAATTATTATAAATAATTTGTTTAAAATAACATTGGTAGATACTTTTGCCGAAAATTTTTATTTAAATTAAGTCTAAATAAACCATGAACAAACACTTAATACCGCTTTTTGTGTTAGCAATTTTTACCAATTACTTATTTGCGCAGAACACAAAGATTACTGGTACAATTACAGACAATGAAAACACACCCATGATAGGTGTAAATGTTTTATTAAACAACACAAGTAAAGGAACAATTACAGATGATTCTGGAAACTTTGTTCTAAGCAACATCGAAAATGGCAATTATACATTAACAATTTCTTATGTTGGTTTTAAGACCAAAGAACTACAAGTTAATGTTGACAATGAAGATGTAAACTTAAGCACGATTACCTTATATGAAGGAAATGAGTTACTAGATGAAGTTGTGCTTGATGTTAACCGAAAAAACAAATTTTCTAGAAAAGAAACTGCTTATGTTTCTAAAATGCCATTAAGAAATATAGACAACTCTCAGGTTTACAATACCATTACTAATCAGTTATTAATTTCGCAATCTGTAAATACCTTTGAAGATGCTCTAAAAAATGCTGCTGGTATTACAAAACTATGGTCATCTACAGGACGAAGTGGAGATGGTGCAGGTTATTACTCTAGTAGAGGTTTTGCTGTACAACCACAATTAGTTAATGGTGTTGCAGGTATTACAAATGGATTTATAAACCCTTCTAACGTAGAGCGTGTAGAGGTTATAAAAGGACCTTCTGGTACTTTATTTGGTAGCTCTGTTACATCTTATGGTGGTTTAATTAACATTGTAACTAAAAAGCCTTACAATAGTACTGGTGGAGAAATAACTGCTTCTGGTGGTTCTTATGATTTTACAAAATTTAATGCTGATGTCAATGTAAGCCCTAGCGACAAATTTTCATTTAGATTCAATGCAGGTTTTCAGCAAGAACACAGTTACCAAGATGCTGGCTTAAAAAAATCTGTATTTGTAGCTCCTTCTGTTTCTTATAAAGTTAACAACGATGTTACACTTAACTTTTCTTATGAAGCTTCTGACAACGAGCAAACAAACGAAACCTTTTTGTTCTTAAACCGTTATGGACCTTTAGCTTTTAATTCTATTGAAGAACTAGGATACAACACTGATTTGTCGTTTACCAGCAATGATGTTACGATAGAAAATATTACTCAAAACTATCGTGGAGAAATCGCTTGGAAAATTTCAGACCAATGGTCTTCTCAAACTTTAATATCTGGTGGCTTAGCTAAGTCTCTTGGTTACTATACATATTTATGGAATGGTGCAGATTACTCAGACCCTAACGCACCTGTAGGTACAGAAAACTTTGCTTTATATGCTCAAGATACCAACTCTAGAACCAAAACATTAAACTTGCAACAAAACTTTAATGGTATCTTTAAGATTGGAAACATACAAAACAAGCTATTAGTTGGTGTTGATTATTTAGATTACAACATTATAGACAACAGTTCTAATTGGGGTTATCTACACACTATAGATATTACTGGAGATCGCATTTATGGCGAACCAGAAATTAACGAAGCTAACTTAAGTGCTGCTCTTTCTGGATTAGGATTCTTAAACAGTGATATAAAACAAAACATTTTTGGAGCTTATATTTCTGATGTTATAGACATCTTACCTTCTGTTTCGGTTATGGCTAGCGTTCGTTACGACAGGTTTGATTACCAAGGAGACAGAAATACAGATACAGATAATGGTACTGAGTACACCGAATCTACTTTTTCTCCAAAGTTTGGTATCGTTTATCAACCAATAGAAGATCAATTATCTGTATTTGCTAACTACCAAAACGGATTCTCTTATGTTAACCCAGAATACATTACTGATTTCTCAACAAACGAACTAATTTTACAGTCGTATGATGTTGAGCAAGCTAACCAATTAGAGTTTGGTGTAAAAACTAATCTATTCAATAATAAATTAGAGTCAACTTTAAGTTTTTACAATATTAATGTAGACAACAAATATTATTGGGGCACACAAACTCAAGATTTAGAAATCAATAGTAAAGGTATAGAGTTAGAGATTAATGCCAATCCTATTTCTAACCTAAATATACACTCAGGTTTTAGTTATAATGATTCTGAAATTACAGACTCTCCATCTGCACCTTTCTTAGAAGGTAGCAGATACGGAGAATCTGGTCCGGAAATTACTTATAATTTATGGGCAGACTATAAATTCTTTAAAAACTTTGGTGCAGGTGCAGGCTTTAACGGCCAGTCTAAATACGACACAATGGTTGGTTACAAATCTGTAACTGGTAGTTTTTATATACCTGCATATACTATTTTTAATGCATCTTTGTATTATGAAAACGATACATACAGAGTAAGCATTAAAGCTAACAATATTACAGACGAAATCTATTATTCTGGTTGGAGTACTATAACACCTCAACAAAGAAGAATGTTATTAGGTACTTTTACCTATAAATTTTAATAATGTTATATAATTAAGAGCAGCTGAAGTTATAGCTGCTCTTTATTTTTTTTAGTAATGAGAGTTAAACCATTTATTTTTCAGTTACACAAAATTCTAGGCCTTATTACAGGTCTTGTTGTTTTTATAGTTGCTATTACTGGCTGTTGTTGGGCTTTTAGAGAAGAGATAGAGAGCCTATACGATGATTACAAAAAAGTAACACCACAAGATAAGCCTATTTTAACTCCAACAAAAGCTAAAGAAATAGCACTAGAGGTATTTCCTAATAACTCTGTGCATGGTACACTTTTCAAAAAAGGAGATGATGCTATAGAAGTTATTTTCTACGATGCAGAACCAGAATTTTACCAAAGTGTTTTTCTTAACCCTTACACAGGTAAAATTATTCAGGTAGATGATCATTTATCTGGCTTTTTTGCTTTTATACTCAAAGGTCATATGCGTTTATGGCTTCCTAAAGATATAGGCGAACAAGTTGTCGGTGCTTCTATTTTAATTTTTATACTCATCATTATTTCCGGATTTATTCTGTGGTTACCTAAAAAGCGAAAAAATCTAAAACAGCGACTAAAGTTCAACTGGAAAAAAACCACACGATGGAAACGCAAAAATTATGATTTGCACACAATCATTGGTTTCTACATCTGCTCTTTTGCTTTAATACTGGCTTTTACAGGATCTGTAATATCCTATAACTGGTTAAAATATGTAGTATATGTATCTATAGGCGGAGATAAAGTTCCTGCTTTTATCATTCCTGAAAACAATAGTGAAAACCTAGAAAACAGCAGTACTATACCCATGGATCAGCTTATTGTAAAATTACAAAAAGAATCACCTGATGCAGAGTCTTACGAACTTCATTATCCTAGTACAAAAGAAGAAAGCATCTATGTAGAAGTATCTAACAGTAAAGGTTTGTACTACGACTCTGATTATAGATTTTTTGATCAGAACACACTTGAAGAAATTGAAACTCCGGCCATTTATGGTAAATATAAAGACGCCAAATTAGCAGATAAAATTCTGCGTATGAATTACGATATACACATTGGTGCTATTGGAGGTATAGCTGGTAAAATACTTGCTTTTTTAATAAGTTTATTAACAGCAACACTTCCTGTAACTGGTGTTTTATTATGGTATGGCAGAAAGTATAAAAAGAATACACGTAGAGCATCATAGAGAAGCAACCAGTATCTAATCTAATTCTTAAATTGAATTAATCGGCAGCTCTAAATAAAAAAGCAAAACCTAAGATTCTTATTAGCGTCAACGTTAAAAATATCACAAAACAATCTTTACAATTAAACGCTTTTAAAACTTTGAAGTCATAGTAGTGTAATTAACATGTGCTGAACGTATTTCAGTACCTAAACACACAATTATGATTTCAAAAACATTAAAATTAAGCGTATTAGCTATCGCTATTTGCTCTATATCATTTGTAGATGCACAAGAAAGACAACGCAAACACAGACCAAGCCCTGAGGATTTATTTCAAAAATTAGATACTAATGATGATGGTGCTGTGTCATTAGAGGAATTTAAAGACAAACGTCAGCGAAAAGAAGTTAAAGAAGAAACTATTAACGATCACTTTAAAACTTTGGACACCAATGCTAATGGTTCATTATCGTTAGAAGAGTTTGTTGCCAAAAAAGAGGTTATGAAACAAAAACGTATTGAAGAACGTTTTTCTAAGATGGACAAAGATGGTAACGGCACTGTAGATTTAGACGAGTACAAAGCCTTTGTGGAAGACCACAAAAAAGAAAGACCAAAGCGTAAGCATGGTAAACACTAAGTGAATCTTTAAAAATCCTCTAACATTAGAGGATTTTTTATTTTCGTAACCAATTAATTATTTTGATTTTGTACCTTTTAGTTTCAAAAAAGGAAACTTTTGAAACACATAAAGTCGATAAAAATTATCTCAGAATATGTCCAAATTATACTTGGTATTATATTAGCTAGCATTGGTCTAAAAGCCTTTTTATTGCCTAATGGCTTTTTAGATGGAGGTGTTACAGGTATAGCGCTTTTAGTAAGTTCTGTTTTAGACATTAATGTTTCTGCTCTACTTATACTTTTTAGTATTCCATTTTTAATTTTAGGGTTCTACACCGTATCAAGAAGAATTGTAATTAAATCAATTATTAGTATTCTAGGCTTAGCACTGTTTATTCATTTTGAAAATTTTAGTACAATCACAGAGGATAAGCTACTCATATCCATTTTTGGAGGTTTATTTCTTGGTGCAGGCATAGGAATTGCCATCAGAAATGGCTCTGTCTTAGATGGTTCTGAAATTTTAGGCATTTATCTAAATGATAAATACGGCATTAGTATTGGCCAAATCATCTTAGTATTCAATATAATTTTGTTTAGTGTTACGGCTTTAGTGCTTTCTGCAGAAGTTGCGCTCTACTCCATATTAACCTACATTGTAACCGCAAAAGTAACAGATCTAGTTATTGAAGGTTTTGAAGATTTTATTGGTGTTACAATTGTTTCAAAAAAATATGAAGCTATTGAAATTGCCATAATGGAAGAATTAGGCACTGGCATGACACTTTATAAAGGTACAAGAGGTGTTGGCAGTTCTGGCAAAACTGAAGATTTTGATATTATACATACTATAGTTAATCGTATTGATATTAAAAAAATGTATCGCGTTGTAGATAAAATAGACCCAAAAGCTTTTATTGTAGAATTTGATGTTAACACTGTAAAAGGTGGTGTTCTACGTCATTATCTGGATAAGAAAAAGAATAAAATAATACCTAGACTCTAAAAATCTCTACCTACATCACTATATAATTGAATTAAGGAAACCCTATTTAGTTAATATTCTCAGAATTTAGATATAACTTAGTTAAATCACCATCTGTGATATATTTCAACAAGAAGAATATGATAGATCTAAACACTTACAAACTATACTGTAAATATAATGGTCAAGCTTCATGGGAAGATGAGCGTGTGGCAAAACCAAAAAACATTCCAGATAATATTGGAGAAGACTTTGAAACAATCACCACTATATCTAATAATCTTTTCATGATAAAGTCTAAATTGTATAATATTAAGCTTACGGAAAAGATGAAAAAGGAAGTCCTAGAGCTACGAACAAAGGTAACCAACAAAGTCTATGGCTATATAGAACGTGATGAAAAAATATTTCCAAAAGAAGTTCCAAACCTTTTACGACGTATTTTTAATAAACTAATTAAAAAAACTCAGAATACTGCATCACCCTAAAATCAAAGGTATTAAACTCTGGATTTTTTGCTTTTAGCTGTCTATAAAGAGGCAACCTACTAATAGATATGTTTGCTGCGCCTGAAGCAGAAGTAAGTGAGACGGTTTTTATAGTTCTCTCATGCTCTATATGAGATCCTGAAACGAGTTCTGGATGACATAGCGTAAATTGATGAACTCTCGGCACTTCATTAGTTACCAATTCCAATTTAAGATTGTAATCTTTTAGATGTTTTCGAAAGAAATATTCTGGTCCATTTTTACTATTTCCTCCTGTGAATAAAATGGTTTTAATATTTGGATATTGTTTTAGATAACCAACAATATCTCTCAATTTTACATTGCTCATTCCAAGGTCTGAGGCATCAATTTTTTCGCGTTCGCATGAAGCTACAATATCACAAACACCTATTTTGTTTTTAATCAAAAACTGTTTGCGTTGTGCTATGGCTTCTTCAGAATTGTCGTATCTAAAATTAAGGTTATGAATCTTCTCTATGAATAACCACAACGAATTAAAATAACTTCCATAGCAAAAATCAACATCTTGCTCTAAAAGCTCACCTGTAGAAAATCTTGGAGGTGGTAAAGTGCCAACAATTAATTTTTCAGTATCATGCTTTATAAATGGAGAATATGGATGCTCGTGAACAAACATTATCTCGTAAACACCAACTCTTTTTCTGAAGATAATTCTTCGCTAAAACCGTAGTTTTCAATATTAAAACCTTTGACATCGTCTAGTGTTTTTGCATCTGTATCTATAATGTACCTTGTCATTAAACCACGAGCTAATTTTGCAAAAATGGCAATGGTTTTATACTTGCCATCTTTAAACTCTTTAAAGTTAACATCTATCACAGGTACTTTTAATGCTTTTTTATCTACAGCTTTTGAGTACTCGTTACTGGCAAGATTTAAAAAAAGCTCGTCTTTGCCCAATTCGTCATTAAGTACTTTGGTAACTTTCTTTTGCCAGAATTCATAAAGGTTTTTATTCTTACCAACAGGCATTTTTGTTCCCATTTCTAATCGATATGGTTGTATTAAATCTAAAGGTTTTAAAACACCGTACAAACCAGAAATTATACGAACCGTATCCTGCACCTTATCTAACTTTTTTGTATCAATAGTATAAGCATCTAAACCTCTGTACACATCACCATTAAAGGCATAAATGGCTTGTCTTGCATTATCTTTTGTAAATGGTAATTCCCATTCTTGATTACGCTCATAATTAAGCTGACCTAAATTGTCTGAAATATGCATAAGCTTAGACAAACTCTTTGCAGATTTCTTTTTTAGTAATTTATTCAGGCGTTCTGCCTCAGCCAAAAAACAACCTTCAGAAGTTTTTGTAGTTGGCAATTTGCTTTCGTAATCTAAAGATTTTGCTGGTGATAGTATGAGTTTCATAGGCACTTCCTGCGAATGCAGGAATCTAATTTTAAGATTATACTTTTTTTCAATTGTAAAAATACGATGTAACACATAGAGATTCAAACATCAATAAAAACTTCTTTTAATGGTGTTATAAGTAGCTTCTATTTGATATTTAGTAGATATTGAAATACTGAAACAAATTCAACAAAGCAAATTCAGTATGACAACATGTGACTTGCATTAAATATAAAAAAAAGATTCCTGCCTTCGCAGGAATTTATAACTGATGCTTAGCGTAGCCTCGCCATTTCTCTATACACTCTTGCATATCTTCTGGAATTTCGGTTGAAAAACTCAACCACTCTCCTGTTGTAGGATGCTCAAATCCTAATGTCTTAGCGTGTAATGCTTGTCTTGGCAATACTTTAAATGCGTTTTCTACAAATTGCTTATACTTGGTAAAGGTTGTGCCTTTTAAGATTTTTTCGCCACCATAACGCTCATCATTAAAAAGCGTGTGTCCTATATGCTTCATGTGTACACGGATTTGGTGTGTGCGACCTGTTTCGAGCTTACAACTCACTAAAGTGACATAACCCAATCGTTCTAAAACTTTGTAATGCGTTACTGCTGGTTTTCCTTTATAGGCTTCATCACCTTCATAAACAGTATTCTGTAATCTGTTTTTAGGATGGCGACCTATATTACCTTCAACCGTCCCTCCTTCTTCTTCAATATTTCCCCAAACTATAGCCACATACTCGCGTTCACTGGTTTTTTCAGCAAACTGGTTAGATAAATGCGCCATAGCTTGTTCGGTTTTTGCAACAACTAAGAGTCCGCTCGTATCTTTATCTATACGATGTACCAAACCAGGACGGTTACTAGAGTTGTTTGGCAAATTTTCAAAATGATAAATTAATCCATTGATTAACGTGCCAGAATAGTTACCATGACCAGGATGCACCACCATACCAGCTGGTTTATTCACTACCAGTAAATCATCGTCTTCGTAAACAATATCTATTGGAATATCTTCTGCAACCAACAAATACTCATGTGGTGGGTGCTCAAATTTTACAGTAATATGATCGTTTGGTTTTACCTTGTAATTAGATTTTACAGGTGTTCCGTTTACAAAAATACTGCCGTCTTTTGCCGCTTGTTGAATTTTGTTTCGTGTGGCATTTTCAACAAAATTCATTAGGTATTTATCTATACGAAGTGGTTGCTGTCCTTTCTCTACCTTAAAAGCATAATGCTCATAAAGCTCGTCTTCTGCTTCAGACATGTCTACAATATCTGCCATGTAATGTTATTAACGGTTTCCGTTTCCTAAAACTAAATCTATGGTAGATGTTAGAGGTAACATTGTTCCTGGTTTTAGGGTTTTGCCTTTATGTTTTAGACCTAATACTACATCTTTTCCGATGTTATCAATGTAGGTAATCTCACCTATTTTAAATTCTAATGCTTCTAACTGAGGTTTTGCTTGTCTAAAGGTGCGTTTTAAGATATTTGGCACCTCAACTTTGCGATAACCAGAAGGATTGAGAATGAGATAAATTTTTCTATTTTCTTTTACCTGAGCACCTGCTACTGGATTTTGCTCAATAACTGAATATTTTGGATAATTAGGGTTATAATTCGCTGAATCTTGAATTTCCATTCTTAAATCATTATCATTAAGCTCTATTTCAACAGTTTCTAATGATTTACCCTTTAAGTCTGGCACAGTTACAAACTCTCCATGATTTGTAGTAACATTTAACCATTTTAAGATTAAAAAACTAAGAACAACAATGGCAACTATAGCCAATGCTAATTGCTTAAAAAACACTTTGCTGGTTAAAAACTTTACAATACTCATAGGTTGCGAACTTGTTGACAAATCTAAATAAATAATCTAACGTTAAAAAATTAATATACGTATGCTTTGTTTCATTTAGATTATTGAAAATAAATGATACTTTTACATTACCACTTGTTCAACATATATTACCTAGTTTTTAGGCTGTAAAAATGAAGAAAAATATTGCTATAATTATGGGAGGCTACTCTAGCGAATATAAGATTTCGCTAAAAAGTGGCTCTGTTGTTTTTGAAACATTAGATCGCAATCTATATACACCTTTTGCTATCCATATTTTTAAGGAGAAATGGGTTTATGTAAATGAAAATAATGAAGAATTTCCTGTAGATAAAAATGATTTTTCAATTACTATAAACTCTGAAAAAATAACATTTGACTGTGTATTTAATGCTATTCATGGATCTCCAGGCGAAGATGGTTATATGCAAGCCTATTTTAAGCTTCTCAATATTCCGCAGACAAGCTGTAGCATGTATCAAGCTGCACTAACGTTTAATAAACGAGACTTGCTAGCAACTTTAAAACCTTATGGTATTAAAACGGCAGAGAGTTATTACATTAACCTTGGCGACACAATAAATGAAGATGCTATCGTAAAAAAAGTAGGTCTGCCTTGTTTTGTAAAAGCAAACAAAGCAGGCAGTAGCTTTGGAGTTTCTAAAGTGTATAAAAAAGAAGAATTAAAAACAGCTATTGAAAACTCTTTTAAAGAAGACAACGAAATAATTATAGAGCAGTTCTTAGACGGTACTGAAGTTTCGGTTGGTGTTATTTCTTATAAAGGTGAGACTACTGTTTTACCAATTACTGAAATAGTTTCGGAAAATGATTTCTTTGATTACCAAGCAAAATACGAAGGCAAATCTCAAGAGATTACTCCAGCAAGAATATCTGAAGATTATAAAACTAAAGTTGAAACTGTAGCTAAAAAGATATATGAGGTTTTAGGCATGACAGGTTTTTCTCGTAGTGAATTTATTTTTAAAAATGATGAACCTTATCTTCTTGAAGTAAATACAGTACCTGGATTAACTAAAGAAAGTATTTTACCTCAGCAAGCGGCAGCTGCTGGTATAAGTATGATTGACTTATTTAGTAATGCCATTGAAGAAGCAATGAATAATTAATAGTTATCTTTGAAATCTTAAAGAAGTTTACACAAATGAGACGCGCACTTTTCCCTGGATCCTTTGATCCTATTACAAATGGACATTACGATATAATAAAACGTGGAGTAAAACTTTTTGACGAAGTTGTTGTTGCCATTGGTGTAAATTCTGAAAAAAAATACATGTTCTCTTTAGAAGAACGCAAGCATTTTATAGAAGAAGCTTTTAAGGACGAACCTAAAGTAAAGGTGGTGACTTACGAAGGTTTAACAATAGATTTTTGTAAAGAAATTGATGCTGAATTTATTTTAAGAGGATTACGTAATCCTGCTGACTTTGAGTTTGAAAAAGCTATAGCACACACTAACAGAAAACTTTCTAAAATTGAAACTGTTTTTCTACTCACCGCAGCCAGAACATCTTATATTTCATCATCGATAGTAAGAGATGTATTGAGAAACAACGGAGATTATACGGTTTTAGTTCCGGATAGTGTAAGAATAAAGTAATGCTTATTTAGCTTCAAATTAAGTTGTTTCTTTTTGCTTTTTGCACAGCTTCTAACTTGTTGTGCACCTGAAGTTTTCGGTATATATTTTCTATATGCTTTCTAATTGTTCCGGTAGAAAGAATTAAATTTTCTGCAACCGCATTATAACTTAAGCCTTTGCTTAATTGCTCTAAGACATCGACCTCTCTGCTGGTTAACTTTATTTCTTCTTTTTCTTTTGCTTCTACAAAAGGGTTTCTAAGCAATTTTAATGTTTTCAATGCTATTGAAGGGTTCATAGCTGCACCTCCATTAAGGGTTTCTAAAATACCAGAATGTAAGTCTCCTGCATTTATTTCCTTAAGCAAATAACCATCTGCTCCTGCTTTTATAGCATTAAAAATATTTTCATCATTATCAAAAACAGTAAGCATTATAATCTTAATCTGAGGATACTTTTGCTTTACCAATTCCGTGGCTTCAATACCATTCATTACTGGCATTTCTATATCCATTAAAATTAAATCTATACCATTATTAGCTTCTAATTTTTCAAGAACATCTTTGCCATTCATTGCTGTAAATCTTACTTCTAAATCTTCAAAAAAAGAAAGCTTCTCTTCTACCGTTTTTATAAGAAAAGTATTATCATCTACTATGGCTATTCTTGTTATCATTCGCTTGTTAATTAGATTATAAATATCCTCAATATAATTATTTTATACTATACGTATTTTATCGTATTTATATCTTTACCTCAACTGTAGTACCTTGGCCTATCTCTGACTGAATTGTTAGTTGCCCTTTTATATCCTCTGATCGTTTCCTCATATTATTAAGTCCGTTACCATGATTTATAGTAGCTTCATTAAACCCTTTTCCGTCATCTTTTATTCTAATTATCATTGCGTCTTCTTGCATAGAAATATCAACATCTATTGCTGACGCTTCTGCATATTTTACAGCATTATTTATAGCTTCTTGTATTATTCTGTAAACATTCATCCCCTTTACAGAAGTAAAAGCCATATCACTATCTACAGACTTATCTACATTGAAATTAAACTTTATGTTTTGTGCTGCAAGATTTGCCTGATCTATAAAGTTTGAAATGCGTATTTGTAAGTCTTCAAATGTAATTTTATCCTTATTCATTGCCCAAATTGTATCTCTTAGCTCATGGATTGTTGTGGATGTAAATTCGCTGATTCCTTTTATTTTATTCCCTAATTTTTCAGGTATTTTAAAACCATATTTTAGATTGTCTAATGACGAAATAATAAAGGTGAGCTGCGCTCCTATATTATCGTGCAGATCTCTACTAATTCTAAGACGTTGTTCTTGAAGCTTGCTTTGAGTTTCAATCTTTATTAAAGCATCTTTGAGTTGATTTTCTTTTTTAAGTTGACGGTTTTTTAGCTTTTGCTGGTTGTAAAACAAATACCCTAGAAGTCCTAAAACAACAGCTAGTGCACCCAAACCTAAGATGTAAATATTCTTTTTACTAAGGTCTAATTCTTTTTCTGCAAGGTCTGCACGCTGAGATAGGATTTCTTTTTCCTTTTTTTCGGTTTGAAACTCTATTTCAAGCTCTGCAATCTTACTTGTAGTTTCTAGATTAAGAACACTATCTCTTACTTTTGAAAACTCTTTATAATACGATAAAGCTTTATCCTTATCGTTGGTAACTTCATAATATTGAGAATAATTTTGTAATGCTGTTTCTACATCTACAGCTACATCATACGTTGTTGCATAATAATAAGCACTATCAATATACTTTTTGGCTTCTTTAGCTCTGTTATATTCCATTAAAACCTGAGCCATATTGTTATAACTTGCTCCTACACCTGCATAGTTACCTATCTGCTTCTCTATAAATGCTGATTTTGTAAAGTACACCATAGCAGAATCTATTTCTTGCAAGTAATAAAAAACAGCACCAACATTATTTACAGACTCAGCAATACCCTTTTTGTCATCTAATACTTGCTCTATATTCAATGAATATTTAAAATAGCTGAGAGCCTTTTGTAAATTTCCATCATTAGCATATATAATTGCAATATTGTTATACACCTCAGAAATTCCTTTTTTGTTATCTAACGCTTCAAAAACATCTTTGGCTTTAAGGTGATACTCAATTGCCTTATCATTTACTCCCAAATAACTGTACACCATACCTATGTTATTGGTAACAGTGGCTTCCTTTAATTTTTCGTCTAGAGCATCGTAAAGATCCAAAGCCTTTAAGTAATAGGTAAGTGCTTCTTTATATTCTCCAAGTTGTCTTTTGCACACGCCAATATTATTAAAAGCGCTTGCTACCAAAAGTGAATCAGCAGATATCTTAGTCGCTTGGTTAGATAGCTCAATAGCCATATTAAAATCGCCCAAATCTCTATACACTAATCCTAAACCATTAATTGCTCTAGCTTCCTCAAATTTTTGATTTTGTGCCTTAGCTATAGACTTAGATTTTTCTAAAATTGAAATTGCCTTTTTGGGATTGTTTTTATAAATGCTTATTGCTGAATCATTAAGCGTTTTTGGGTTTTCTTCGTTCTGACCAAAGCACAATACACTGCACAGAAGAAAACAAATAAGTACTCTCATAAAATCTTAGTTGGTTAACAGGATACTCGTTTTAGTTTTTTATACGATAACGATTATTTGGGTTCCTTGATTTTCTTTTGTGTTAATTTGAATTTCCCCTCCAATATTCTCAATGCGTTTTTCCATATTGGTAAGTCCGTTACCTCTTTTTACAGATGTTGAGTTAAAGCCTTTTCCGTTATCAGAGATTTTAAACACCAAGTTAGAAACTTCTTTAATCACTTCAACTTTAATCTGAGAAGCTTCAGCATATTTTAAACTGTTATGAATTGCTTCTTGTATAACACGATGAATATTCATACCCTCAACAGATGTAAAGGTTTTGCTTGTATCTACACTACTATCCACATTAAATGAAAACTGAATATTAGCATCGTATAAGTGTGCTTTGTCAATGTAATTAGAAATTCTGGTCTGTAGGTCTTCAAAAGTAATTTCACTTTTATTCATTGCCCAGATGGTATCTCTTAATTCATAGATAGTGCCAGATGTAAAGTCGCTTATAGTTTCTAGTTTGTGAGTTAACTTTTGGTCTTTGATATCAAAGCCATACTTTAAGTTATCTATAGAAGAAATAATAAAAGTGAGTTGTGCACCTATATTATCATGCAAATCTCGGCTAATTCTTAAGCGTTGTTCTTGCAGCTTATTCTGAGTTTCAATTTTAATTAAAGCGTCTTTAAGCTCATTTTCTTTTTGCAGCTGATGATTTTTTAGCTTCTGTTGGTTGTAAAAAAGAAAACCGATTAAACCTAAAATTAGGGTTAAAAATGCCAGTCCATATAACTGATAGTTTCGTTTCTGAATAACTAAATCTTGCTCAGCAAGTTCTGCACGTTGTATAAGGATTTCCTTTTCCTTTTTCTCAGTTTCGTACTTTACTTCTAAATCTGCTATTTTTTGGGCATTCTTCTCTGAAAAAATAGAATCTTTTAGTTTTATATAGATTTGCTTTTGTTTTCTGGCCTGGTCGTAATTTCCTAGCATGTAGTTGCTCTCTGCAACTGTTAAATGTAAATCTGCAGAAACCAACTCTATTTCGGGATACTTTTTTACCAAATTAAAGCCTTCTTCTACATAGTATTTAGCTACTTTGGGTAAGTTTTTTTCATTATAAAGTGTGGCTATATTATTGTAAGTTGATAGCATTCCACGTTCATCTCCATTATAATTTTCTCTCTTTTTTAAAGCCTCTAAATACGTCTCTAACGCCAGGTCTTTATTTCCTTTTTTATAGTAGGCATTAGCCAAATTATTTAAGATTTTATAATACTCTACTCTATTGTCTAGCTTTTTTGCCAACACTAGGCCTTTTTTAAAAGTTGAGATGGCTTCATCTACTCTACCTAAATCCTTTAAATTTATGCCAATGTTATTGTGAGATGTTATTTGCTCACTTTCAAGATTGTATTTTTCTCTAACTTTTAATGCTTTCTTATGATACTCTAACGCTTTCTCGTTAAGGTTCATCTCTTGATAAATGAGACCAATATTATTTAGTGCTGAAGATGTAGACTTTTCACTTTCTCTGGCTTCATCCATTTTTAATGATTGAAAAAAGTAGTCTAATGCTTCATTAAAATTTCCGCGATTCCAGTTAAACATTCCAAGATTATTGATACACATAGATTCAATATTCTTAAAACCAAAATCTCGACTCATCTTTAGTGCTTCTTCAAAATAGTATGCTGCTGAGTCTGACTTCCCTGTAACATCCATGTATATTCCATGCGTGTTAACTAATTCTGTTAGCCCAAAATTAAAACCTGCATCCTTGGCAGATTCTTTTCCTTCATTAAGCACCATGAGCGCCTTATCTGTATCATTAAAAATATAACCGAAGGCTATTTTATTGTACATTCTGATTTTTACAGAATCATTTTTGGTGCTGCGAGCAACTGTAAGTAAGCTATCTAGATTTTGAGAATAAGCAGATATACTTATAAAAATACTCAAAAAGAGAAGTAGGTTTTTCTTCATAGTATCCAAAGAAAAAAGCATCAGATATATGCTACTTGCTGTAGTTTGTATAACTGATGCTTTTTTTGAAAAATTGATTAATAGCATATGTAATTTATTACTTATTCTTTTCTGAAAGTAGTTTTATCGATAAAATGTACTCTTATAAAGATTAACCGTATTTAAATTATGCTTTATATAACTACTTACTAGTTAAGATTGTAAGTATATATTGTCTTATCGTTTGCTTTATAATAAAGATAACCTCCATACTCATCTACTTTATACTCTGGCTTTTTGTCTTTTAGCAGAATTTCTTTCTCTACTTTACCAGAATCTTTATTCACCTTAACCAAACCTACTCCACTGTCTAATTTTGTTAAGATAAATTGAGAATCTTCCGTAGCTGCAGAGGCCTTAAAACGCTGCGACATCATGTCAAAAGATGCACCTGCAATAGAAGCAAACATATCTGACGCTCGTTTAGCCTCCTTACCGTATTCATTATAATTTCTAAGATTATTCATACTTATTCCATTATTATTCATTCCGGCAGTATAGGCTGTAGAAGCCGTTGCGGCTAATGAAGCTACTGCTACAACTCCACCTACAACTTTCATAAAACCACTTTTGCCTGGAGACTTGTAGTAACCATGGTAATTCTCACTACCACTTCCGTCTAAAGACATCATATTTTGAGAAGAACTTAAAAATACATTTTCGCCTCTCATCTCCATGGTATTTGGCGCTTCCTTCTCTTCAAACTTAAATTTAGAAAGCTCTGAAACATTACCAGAATTAGCATCAATAGCATACAAAACATTTCCTGCTGCTATTAAATAACGGTCATTAGCGCTATCATGTGTAGAAGCTACAGAAGCAGAGTTTTTATATTTTAATGGCTTGTCCCACACTTGCTCACCTGTTTCCAGGTTTACAATATTAGCATCCTCACCTGTAATATAAATAAGACCTTGTGGTGTATGCGCCATCATCATAATATTTTCGCCTGTCTTTAATGGTTTTTTAAAGAGCGTTTTACCATCAAACGAAATTTTATTAATGCCACCTGAATAAATTCCAAACAAAATACCATCGTCCATTATGTAAAAATGCTGAACGTAGCCTTTGGTTTTTGGTGCTTTATCCCACAGATCCTCGCCAGTTGCTGCGCTAAACATGGTTATTTTAGATTCCGACTTTGCTGCAAATGCTCCACTACCTCCTGTAACGTCACTAACTACGGCTAAACCTTGAGGTAAAATTTCGAATTTAGAAACAATTCCTTTTACCTTTCTGTCGTCTTCCCATAGCTCTTGACCGTTAGTGCCTATTTTGTGAATTCTGGTATTTTTTCCATTTGTGGTGGTTTCAAAACCATAGATTTCTTTTTCTGTTTTATCAGCCACAAGCCAAGAAACACGTTTAATTTTATTGGTCCATAACTCTTCACCAGAATGTGATTTTGCAATTAAACCTTGTGCTGTTGGAATGATTAAAAAATCCTTTAATAACAAAGGTGTTCCTGTTACACTAAAATCTTTTGCAATACCAACACGACCTGGTTTATCTAAAAAGAAACTGTAATCTAATTTTGAAGTATTTAGATCATAAACAGCAACTTTTGGTGTCATTTTTTCTGCTTTGCTTCCTATTTTTTGAATACCACTTACAATAAGTTTATTCTGAGGTAGTACAACATCACAAGTATAAATTTGATTCCAGCTGTCATCGTCTGAATTAAAGATCACTTTGCCTTGCATATAGTCTATAACAGCGCGCTTAGTCTTTGCAATACCTGCAAATTTAGAACCTGCTCCTTGAGACACTACTATATATGGCGATCCTGGAATAAACTCAGTCTCTTCTGGTTTTAATTTTCCGAAGTTATTAAAGGTAAAAACAGGCGCACTTTGCTCTGGCTTAATACCTGCCAATCCATCATTTGTTGCCACTACCAAAACACCACCTACGGTAAGTGTCATTTCATTAATTTTAGCACCCAAATCATAACTCTGATCTGGTGTTTCTGCCTTCTGTGCATGCAACAATGTAGATCCTAAAAGGACTACTATCATTATTGCTTTTTTGATATGAATTAATAGCGTTTTCATTACAAAAAAATTATTGTACCTGCTTATTTAAGTTAAATGAGCCATTTGTGATTGTCTTTACAGACTGATCTCCGTTCACGTTTTTACAAGTAAACTCAAATGTTCCTATTAATTTATCATCTGTTTCTTCAGAAACACTTAAAGAACCTACCATAGAATCATCGTATGGTGCTTGCCAAATTTCTGTGGTTGAATTTTGCGGATTATTAAGATCTACATCTGTTTCTGTATACGAAGCAACATTTACGTTACTAATTACAGAAGCATCAAAGTCGTAAGTTCCTACTCCTTCGTAACCCCAAATTGTAAATGAAAATGCATTTCCATCACTATTAGAAGCTATTATTATTAAGTTATTTCCGTTGTTTGCTATTGTTGCAGAAGAAGATATTTCCCAAGATTCATAGTTAGTACCATCTACTTTTGCTACTAAAGTTCCTGATGGAGCATTTCCTCCACTTCCACCATCGTCGTCACTACTACAAGATGTTAATGTTACTATAGACATCATTAAGACTAGTAACATCGTGTTTTTAATAATTCTCATTGTTGATATAATTTATTGGTTAATAATGAGGCAAATCTCAACAATAAGAGGATTGTAAGCTATACGATGAATTACGTATTTTCACAAAAAACCACTTATAAACAACCACTTAAAAGCCTCCAGAGAGAATGAGGAAAACAAAAAAAATGCAAAAACTAAAAAGCATAACATTTACCGTTGGGAACGTGCAAGCAAAAAGTCTTTTGAAATGGTAAAAGAAAGATTGAAACGACCTATTCGGTAATATTTAATCGAATTTAATGTGAGGAAGTTCTTTCTGAATCTGCGCTATCTCCAATTGAAGATTACCAAGAAATTTTTGATGTGCTTCAGAATTTGAATTAAACGGACGATGCGTCTTCTTAGTTTGAATACTGGCAATCTTTTTTGCTATTTCTACAGCATCTTCCGTTAACCAAACGGTTTTAAAGGTTTCCCAAATGTAGTCTATGGCCAAATCATTTGGGTGTATCATATCCTGATTATAAAACCTGTAATCTCTCAATTCGTCCATCATAATTTCATAAGATGGGAAGTAAAATAGTTGCTTTCTTGGTTCTACAACCTGATGAATTGCTGACAATAAATGAGCCTTACTTCTATTGTTTTCTACAAAACCATCTTTGAGATGCCTTACTGGAGATACCGTGAAAATGAAATTAATTTTAGGATTTACACTTCGTACTAAAGCAATTATAGATTCTAAAGAAGTAACAACATCTTCAACAGACAGCAACTCTTTTAGAAACTGTTTTTGAGGTATTTTATGGCAATTAGCTACAATTTTATCAGTTGCTATATGCCTATAAACCCAAGCTGTACCGAGTGTAATAATTATATGTGATGCAGACTTAATTTGATGTAATGTTTCGCTTAATTGAGCATTTAAACGCTCAAGTAATTGTACTTTAGAAAGCGCATTTAATTTTGAATGTGCATCAAAACAACTATAAATTTCATTCTGATGCACAAGCTCTTCTTCACTGTAGAAATCATCATTAATACTTCTAGTAATTAAGTTTTCTATAGCTACAGGATGAAATAAAATACCAAATGGATTTACCTCTGATTGAAACTTATGATACGCAAACTTACCACCAATATTCTCAGAAAAACATGAGCCTAACAACATCAATTTAGACGTGTAATCTATTTGATGATGTGGTTGTTTTTGTGGTTTTATATTGGTTTGTAGCTTCATTATCAATTTAACAGATCATCTAGCATGTTGTTGAATAGTATATTCCAATCTTCTTTTCTCTTTTCCTCATCAATTGCTAAATGATTTAGTACCAGTTCTATTTTATGTTTCAACAACTCATACTTTAACTTCGAAGCTTTCAAATTATCTTGAAAATCTGTATGAAACATCACACCATATATACCAATAGTTATAGCATAAGGTGCATTATAGCAGTTCTCTTCAAGACTTACTCTTGCACCATTTAAGTGTTCCTCATCAAATAAAATCGTTCCTCCTTCGGAACCCTTTGAGTCTATTGTTTTTCCATTATCAAAAGGAAACCAACTCATTTTACTTAATGTATTCATTTGCAGCTCCTAAAGCCTCCTCAATACCTGCTGGATTTTTACCACCTGCTGTTGCAAAGAAAGGCTGGCCTCCGCCTCCGCCTTGGATGTACTTACCTAATTCTCTAACAATCTGACCAGCGTTTAAGTCTTTTTCAGCAACCAGATTTTTAGAAATATAGCAAGACAATAACGCCTTGCCATTATTATCTGCTCCGAACAAAGCAAAAAGGTTATCAACCTCACCACCTAACTCAAAACATAAGTCTTTAATACCAGAAGCATCTAAATCTACTTTTTTGGCAATGAAATTTACACCATTAAGCTCTGTGATTTCATTTTTAAGATCGCCTTTTAAGTTCTTAGCTTTATCCTTTAAAAGTTGTTCTATCTGCTTTTTTAAACTCGCATTTTCGTCTTGTAAATTTTGAAGCGCTTTTACAGGTTCTTGAGCATTGTTTAATAGATCTTTCATTTCAAAATACGCTCTGTTATTTTCAAAATAAAAGTCTTTAACAGCATCATAAGTTATTGCTTCTATACGACGAATTCCGGCTGCAACTGCACCTTCAGATACAATTTTAAAATGCCAAATATCTCCAGTATTCTTTACATGTGTACCACCACAAAGTTCTATGGATTGTCCGAATCTTATAGTACGAACTGTATCTCCATATTTTTCACCAAATAAAGCCATTGCACCATCAGAAATCGCCTGATCCATTGGCACATTTCTTTGCTCCTGTAATGCTAATTTTCCATCAATTCTTGCATTTACAAAGTTTTCTACGTCTCTTAATTCTTCAACTGTTAGTTTAGAAAAATGAGAAAAATCGAAACGTAAATATTTAGAATGTACTGCAGACCCTTTTTGCTCAACATGTGTTCCTAACACTTCGCGTAATGCTTGGTGCAATAAGTGTGTTGCTGTGTGGTTACACTCGGTTCTAAAACGTTGTTTTTGGTCTACAACAGCTTTAAACGTATCGTTAAGATCGTCTGGTAAATTTTTAGCAAAGTGAATAATGACGTTATTCTCTTTCTTAGTATCTATGATATAAACCGTATCTCCATGGTTATCTTGCAAGTATCCTTTATCTCCAACTTGCCCACCACCTTCAGCATAAAATGGAGTAAGATTAAACACCAACTGATACATGTCTCCTTCTTTTTTTGAAGTGACTTTTCTGTAGCGCGTAATTTTTACGTTTGCTTCAAGTGCGTCGTAACCGATAAATTCCTGCTCTGCATCATCAACTAAAATCGTCCAATCTTCAGTAGAAGTTTCACTTGCTTTACGCGAACGATTTTTTTGAATTTGAAGTTGTTCTTCAAATCCTTTTTCATCTAATTTTAAATTCTTTTCAGATAAAATTAAAGCCGTTAAATCTATAGGAAAACCATAAGTATCGTACAATTCAAATGCCTTTTCACCTGAAACTGTATCGCCTTTTGTTTCCTCAACAATACCATTCAGCAAAATAAGACCTTGCTCTAATGTTCTTAAAAAAGAGGCTTCTTCTTCTTTAATTACGTTTTCAATCAATTGTTTTTGAGCTTTAATCTCTGGAAACGCAGTTCCCATTTTTTTGCTCAACACATCTACTAAACGGTAAATAAATGGTTCTTTTTTATCTAAAAATGTAAAACCATATCGCACTGCTCTACGTAAAATTCGGCGTATAACGTAACCTGCTCCAGTGTTACTTGGTAGCTGACCATCTGCTATAGAAAACGCTACAGCTCTTACGTGATCTGAAATAACTCTAATGGCTACATCTATTTTTTCATCCTTACCATAATCCTTGTTGGTAATGGTTTCAATCTCACGAATTATTGGTGTAAACACATCTGTATCGTAATTAGATTGCACGTCTTGAAGCACCATACACAAACGCTCAAAGCCCATTCCAGTATCAATATGCTTGTTTGGCAATACCTCTAGAGATCCATTGGCTTTACGGTTGTATTGCATAAATACCAAGTTCCAGATTTCTACAACCTGTGGATGATCCATGTTTACCAAAGACTTACCATCAACTTTAGCTTTTTCTTCAGCCGATCGAATATCTACATGGATTTCACTACATGGTCCACATGGTCCTTGGTCTCCCATTTCCCAGAAATTGTCCTTCTTATTTCCCATAAGAATTCGATCTTCAGAAATGTATTGTTTCCAAATATCGTAAGCCTCTTGATCCATTTTTAAGTTATCGCTATCATCGCTACCTTCAAAAACGGTAACATATAAAATGTCTTTATCTATACCATAAACTTCGGTCAATAACTCCCAAGCCCAAGCAATGGCTTCTTTCTTAAAGTAGTCGCCAAAACTCCAGTTACCAAGCATTTCAAAAAGCGTGTGGTGATACGTATCGTAACCCACTTCTTCTAAATCATTATGCTTACCTGAAACTCTTAAACATTTCTGAGAATCTGCAATTCTATTTCGTTTTGGTTCACTATTACCAAGAAAATACTCTTTAAAAGGTGCCATACCTGAATTGACAAACATTAAGGTAGGATCATTTTTTAAGACCATTGGTGCAGATGGCACTACGAGGTGCTTTTTACCTTCAAAAAAACTTAAAAACTTAGAACGAATTTCTTGAGACGTCATATACTGAAATTATGCTTGTTATTGTATTATTGTGGCAAATGCAAAACATTTTTTTGTCTTTTATCTGCTAATTTTTTTATATATTTTTTAGTCAGAGACAACCTCCTATTAATATATTTCATTACTTTATTAAATTTGTAATGAAAATATTTTTGTAGGTTTGGTCGTTACTCTAACGTTATTAAGCTATAATACTAGCTTAATCGCTGCAAAAATAGTATAAATTAGAACATGGCTAAGGTAAAATATTATTATGATGCTGAAACGCTATCTTACCGTAAGATAAAGCGTAAAAAAGCTACAACCTTTAAGTATGCATTTGTCTTTTTACTAGCTGCGGCACTTTTTGCCTTGTTGTTTAATTTTATTTCTAACCAATACATAGATTCTCCTAAAGAACGTCAACTTGCCAGAGAATTACAAAATATGCAATTGCAATACGAATTGTTAAACAAACGTATGGATGATGCTATTGCTGCTTTAGAAAATGTTGAAGAACGTGATAATGCCATTTACAGATTATATTTTGAAGCTAACCCAATTCCCGAAGAGCAGCGACGTGCAGGTTTTGGTGGTGTAAACCGCTATAAAAAGTTTGAAGGTTATGATAACTCACAGCTCATTGCAGAGAGTAATAAACGACTAGATATACTTGAAAAGGCTATTGTTGTTCAATCCAAATCATTGGATGAGATTGCTAAATTAGCTGAAGACAAAGAAAAATTTCTTGAAGCTATACCTGCAATACAACCTGTAAGAAACGAAAATCTTACGCGTATGGCATCTGGCTATGGTTACAGAACAGATCCATTCACTAAAGTGCGTAAATTTCATTTTGGTATGGATTTTACAGCGCCAAGAGGTACACCTGTTTATGCAACAGGAAACGGTATTGTAAAACGTGCAGACAACAGCTCATCTGGTTATGGTAAACACATTCGTATAGACCATGGTTATGGTTATGTATCTCTGTACGCACACTTGTACAAATACAATGTTCGTGTTAATCAGCGTGTAAAACGAGGAGACATAATTGGATACGTAGGTAGCACAGGACGCTCAGAAGCACCACACTTACATTACGAAGTTTTTAAAGATGATGAGCGTATAAATCCAATAAACTTCTACTATGGCAATTTATCTGCCACAGAATTTAATGAGTTACTTAGAAAAGCTTCTCTAGAAAACCAATCCCTAGATTAACATGTATATAGATCTTCCAGAAAAACGCTATTACGGTATTGGTGAAGTCGCTAAAGCTTTTAAGGTGAATGCTTCTTTAATTCGATTTTGGGAAAAGGAATTTGACATTATTAAACCTAAAAAAAATGCCAAGGGTAACAGAAAATTTACTCCAGAAGACATTAAGAATCTTAAATTTATTTACCATCTTGTAAAAGAAAGAGGGTTTACACTTGAAGGAGCCAAAACTCATCTGAAAGAAGAACGTAAACAATCACTCGAAAAATTTGAAATTATTGAAAAGCTGGAAAGCATTAAAGCGCAGCTTATTAAAATAAAAACACAACTTTAAAACTTATCAATTATGAAAAAAAAGGGATTAATTCTTTTAGGCATATTAGTTGTTATAGGAATTTACATCTATAATTCCATGACAACAAAACAAGGAAACTATGAAGCTCAATGGGCTAATGTAGAAAGTTCATATCAGAGAAGAGCAGATTTAATCCCAAATCTTGTAGCTACTGTAAAAGGTTATGCTGCACACGAAAAAGAAACATTAGAGGGAGTTATTAAAGCTCGATCTGAAGCGACAAAAACAACAATAGATCCAAGCAATCTAACTCCAGAAAACATTGCCCAATTCCAGCAAGCTCAACAAGGATTAAGCGGTGCTTTATCCAGACTTTTGGTTACTGTAGAACGCTACCCTGAATTAAAAGCAGATAAAAGCTTTATTGAATTACAAAGTCAAATAGAAGGTACTGAAAACAGAATTAGTGTTGAACGCAACAGATTTAACGAACTAGCAGGAAATTACAATATATACATCAGAAAATTCCCTATGAACCTCTTAGCTGGTGTATTTGGTTTTGATGACGCTACTTTATTTAAATCTGAACCTGGAAGCGAAAAAGCACCAAAAGTAGAGTTTTAAGTAATAAACAACACCATCATGCCAAACATTGAAGATTTCCTAACTAAACAAGAAGAGCAGGAAATCGTAGAAGCCATTCGTATTGCTGAAAAAGAGACTTCAGGTGAAATCCGTGTGCATATAGAACAAAAGTGCAACATGGATATCTTTGAGCATGCTTTGGAAGTTTTTCATTATCTAAAAATGGATAATACTAAGGAGCAAAATGGTGTGCTTATCTATGTGGCTGTAGACAATAAGACTTTTGTTATTTATGGTGATAAAGGCATTAACGATATTGTTGGTTCTGATTTTTGGAACTCTACCAGAGACAAAATAGCGTCTCAATTTAAAAATAGCAACTTCAAGCAAGGTCTTATTGATGGCATAACTGAGGCTGGCAGTGTACTTGCTCAACACTTCCCATGGAAACACGGAGATCAAAACGAGTTGGACAATTCTATTTCTAAAGGCTAATGTACAGACTAAAAAACATCTCATTTAAAGTTGTAATAACTGTACTATCTTTTGTGTGGATATCTATTGGGTATTCGCAATTTAAAATTCCTCCAAAACCAAAAGATGCTAAGCAACATTTTGTTTACGATTACTCTAATTTATTAACTGAACAAGATAGCTCTGCGCTTAATGTGAAGCTCAGAAGATATGCAGACACTACCTCAACACAAATTGTCGTAGCCATTATTAATTCTACCGAAGGCGAATACATCAATTATCTTGGCGCGCAATGGGGAGAAAAATGGGGAATTGGTCAAGAAAAAGAAGATAATGGCATCTTAATTCTATTAGCAAAAAATGATAGAAAAATAGCCATAAATACTGGTAAAGGTGTAGAGCACTTACTTACAGATGCCTTGAGCAAGCGCATAATAGACAGAGAAATCATACCTTATTTTAAGCGCAATGACTACAACGGAGGACTCAACAGAGGCGTCGATGTTATCTTTGAAGTAATGCAAGGCGAATACAAAGGGACCAGAAAAAATAACGCTGTACGTTTTCCGTTTGAAATCATTATTGTTCTAGTTATCTTTTTTATCATATTCATCATAGCCATTTCTAAAACACGTGGTGGTGGACGAGGTGGCAATAAAGGCAACCGAAGAGATGACGATGCCAGAAGTATTCTTGAAGCCATTATATTAAGTAATATGGGACGCGGAAGCTACTCTAGAGGTTCATCTTCTGGAGGTGGTCTTTTTGGCGGTTCCTCATCTGGTGGAAGCTTTGGAGGCGGAGGCTTTGGTGGTGGTTTCGGAGGTGGAAGCTTTGGAGGTGGAGGTGCTTCTGGAGGTTGGTAATTTGTATAATATATTTCTTTAGATTTATGCTTCAGACTTTTGGCAATAGATTATTTATTCTATGTTTTATTTCTCTACTCTTATTGAATTGTAAGGAAACAAAATCTAGTATCGGTATAGATATTCCAGAAAATACTAATCAAAACATTGTTTATGATACTGCTGAATTATTTTCTAAAACAGAACGAGATTCATTAGCATATAAAATAATTCAATTCGAACAGCAAACCACAAATCAAACTGCTATTCTAACCGTTGATTCTATTCCAAAGCATATGGATATTATGGCATTTGGTAAGGAAGTTGCAAATTCTTGGGGAATTGGCAACAAAGAAAAAGATAATGGATTACTCATCACAATTTCTAGATACGATAGAAAAATTGCCATAAATACTGGTTTAGGCACCGAAAAAACAATCTCAGATTATGAGTGCAAAATCATAATTGATAGTGTTATGATTCCTCAATTTAGAAAAAAACAATATTACAAAGGTGTCAAAAAAGCTTTAGATGCTCTTTTTGCTCTTTGGGATTAACTAGAACATAAAGAAATTATCATCACTTGTTTCGCCTTTAGAACCTAAGCTATTAAACTTATAACTAAAGCCTAACATAAAGTACTGACGCAAAACTGTACTTTGATAATCTTGTATATAATCTTGTGTTGCTGTACGCCTTGCGTTTGTGTTTTGATTGAGTAAATCGTACACTTTTAAGGAGATCAATCCTTTATCCTTTAGGATGCTGTATGTTAATGTAGAATTCCAAAACCAGGCACTTTTTTGAAAGCCTTCAGCTACATTTGGGTTGTAACTAAATCTGATATCATTTTCCCATTCAAACTTTTTAGGTAAAAAGGTAGCCGTTCTCAATCCTGCATTATGACGTGTAAAGTTTCGGTCTTCAAATGCTTCAATATCATAAGCATTGTTTGAAATTACCAACTCATAATAAGGCTTAACTTCCATTACCTTATCCCAAATAAAATCTACTCCCAAACGTGGTACTATAGTATTTACCGTACTCGCGTATTGCACATCATTGTTAAAGTTGATGTTCTTACTTCTATCGAAGCGTGTTCTTAAATTAAACTTTATAGATTTTAAAGTATCTAACTTTACTTCTTTACTGTACGTACCAGAAACACCAATACTATAATTACCATCTACGTTCTCATAAGTTGTTGTTCTTACTAAAGTTTCAGGATCCACAACCGTTCTAGAAACCACTTGGTTGTTGGTAAAACTTGAATTAAAGTTAGCGTAAAATCCTGTTCGCTTTTGCCAATCGAAAGCATTATAACCTGCATAAAAGCTATGTCTCCTAGATGGCTCTAAGTTTGGATTACCAACAATGACACTTAATGGGTTTGACACATCTGTAAATGCTTGTAGTTGACGTAATCCTGGTGGATTATTACTTAACCAGTAGCTTGCATAAACAGACGCTTTAGGACTAAATCTATAATTAACTCTGTAACTCGCTTCTAAATTTTTGAATTTTCGCTCTACGTTGAATTGAGGTCGTAATAAATCATTATTTTCTAATGTACGGATATTGTAACCTATGTTTAATCTAGTGTAAAATTTTTCGCCATTGTACGTTACACCTACTCTAGGTATGCTTCTAGAATCTGTATATTCAAAATCTGTACTTAGTTCTGTATTGAAGTCATCAAAACCTTCTGAAGTGTCGCTATAATCAAAAGTACTTTGTCTATTATTCTCCTTGTCTCTAGAATATTCGTATTCAAAATTTAGAAAGAGCTTTTTTGCTACTATTGGTAACCTATAGGTTAATTCTGTAGAAACACCATAACTATCATTAACACCATCTGTAAATTGATTTCTTACGATAGTTTCTGGGTCTGTTCCAAAAATTTCTGCAACAGAATTTAAATAGTCATCACTTTCTTGTTTGTTAATTTCTGTTTCTACCTCAGCCTTTATAAAAGCTCCTTTGCTTCCAAATCGTTTTGTAGCAGAAATATTTGTAGAAAACTCTCTGGCATAACTTTCTACATCAGAGTTTACTGCAGACTGGTTGGTAAGCACTAAATCTTCATCTAGAGTTTCGTCATTGCTATTGTAGAATGTTCTGGTTTTAGAATAGCCAAATGAAGGTTCTATACTTAATTGAAAGGTTGAATCTGTTTCAATCTCAAATTCTAAATTTGCAGAATGACTGTCTGTATCATTATTTGAAGTTGAACGCGAATTTGTGAAAAATCTTGAATCTGCTAAGATAGTTTCGCGCTCAGAAATAGTTTCATTTTCAGAATTACTTGATGAATTAAAATAATCTGCCGCAATATCAACGGTTTCGCCAATTACGTCGGCATAATTTAAACCTGTACTTCTAGATGTCGTAATACCTTGACCACCACCAAAAGAGCGACCATCAAACCTAAAAGAGCCGTTACTATTAATATAAATGCTACTTGCGTTTCCAAACATTTTAGAAAGTTCTCCAAAACTAAAACCTGGTGAATTAATATTATTGCCACCAGCAAGCACACTAATACGTCTATCATTATTAAAAAGGTTAACCATACCTGCATATTCATAGCGCTCATCTGTACCAGCACCTGCAGCCACTCTACCAAAAACACCTTTATTGTTTTCTTCTTTTATGGTTAGGTTTATGGTTTTATTTTCTTTGTCACCTGCTTCTCCTGTAAATGCTTCGGACTTTGTTTTTGAGTCAACTACCTGAATTTTTTCAATAATGTCTTTAGTAAGATTCTTTGTTGTTATGGTTGGATCGTCACCAAAAAACGGTTTTCCGTTTACTAAAATCTTGTTTACCTCTTTACCATTTACTGTTATTTTACCTTCTTCATCTACCTCTACACCTGGCAACTGCTTAAGCAAATCCTCTACTGTGGCATCCTTTTTTGTTTTAAAAGATTTTACATTAAACTCTAGAGTATCTTTTTTTATAGTTATAGGCGCAGTAGACTTTATGAGCACTTCCTTCAGCTGATTATCTAGCTGCATAGAGATCGTCTTTAAATCTATCTTCTCTTTATCTAGCTTAATTTTTTGTACGTGAGCACCATACCCTACATACGATGCATAGAAATTAAGACTATCATCGAAGGTTCGTCCTTCAATTTTAAAAAATCCGTTTTTTTCTGAAATTGTATAAGAAACAACACTACTATCTTTTAGTCGTTCGAGGTAAACTGTAGCTGACTCTATTGGCAGATTAGAATCTTCTGCGATTAGTGTTCCTGTAATTTCGAAAGTTTTTTCCTGTGAAAAAGTAAAACATGCAAAGAGCAATGCAAAAACTAAAGTTAGTTTTTTCATAGAGATTGATTGATGGTTAATTAAATAGCTAAAGCTTTAACGCAATAAAAGAATAAATCGTATGAAATTTCTTAAAATAACAATAAAATTTCGTTATCGCTTTAACGCAAAGTGCCCTTTATAAATTCTTCCATCTGCTAATTCTGCTTCAAACCAATAGTCATCAGATGGTAAAGTTTCACCTTTATAACTACCATCCCATTGCGAATTAGATGCGTTTAAAATTGTAATAATTTTCCCAAATCTATTAAAGATTTTCACTGATGCCGTTACAGGAAACTGAGAAGAAAACCCACTAATTTGCCAGGTATCATTTATTGTATCTCCATTTGGTGTAAAGAATTTTGGAAATCCTAAGACTGATATATCTTCTGAAATAATACCACAATCTGCCATTATATCTTTGATATAAACCGTGTGTACACCTGATGCTACATCTTCAAAAGTATTAGACTCTTGGTATGGTCCATTTTCATCATTTAAAGCATAAAGATATTCTCCTTCACCTGATGTTAGAATTGTAATTGTATTATACTCCGAAGCGTCTGACACCTCAATAGTTTCTACCACTGCAGTACTAGATGGTAATACCGTTATAGTTCTTTGATTGGTACAACCGTTAGGTCTTGTTACTTCTACTGTGTAAGATCCTGGCTCGTTAATATCTATATTAATTGTTGTCTCTCCAGTAGACCAATTGTAATAATAATTGTTAGGCACATCATTAATAATACCACCATATAATGAAATGGTCTCTGGAAATGTGTTTAAACAATAATAGACTGTTTCGTCTTCCATAAGCTCTGGAAGTGGCTCAACATTCAACTCCACTTCTACTATACTATGACAGTTACCATCTTGCTGCACACGAGCGTAAACAACTTGATAGTAAGGTTGACTATTGGTATAATTATTATTTAATGGATTTTGAAGCAATAGAGCATCATTATACGTTTCATAAAAACCTTCTACTTGCTTATCGAACCCTTCGTTTGCATAAATAGCTGTTTCTGCTACCATAAGATCAAACGTTACTAAACCAGTTTCATCTAAATTATCGCACTCTTCAATAATAACGGATTGAGACAACTCCGTGTTAACAACCAAAAGCACTTCTGCCTGATTACTACATTGTGTTGCTGAATTGGTTACTAATGCAAAAACTGTTTGGTTATTAGTCGTATTGATATAACTCTGACTATCTATTTGATTTAAAAAATCAGCATCTGAATAGTATGCAACCTCTATATTAGACAAATCACCATCTACAACAGCATCATTATACTCACTTAGATTAAAATTTGTAGAACCGTCTATAACCTCATCTTCGCACTGAATTATAGTAATATTATTTGTCTCTGGTATTGGATTAACATAGACCGTTACAGGATAACGCTCTGTATTACCAACACATGCTGGCACTACTGGCAATATCCAATATGTTGTAGTTTCGGTTAAAGAAACATTATACGTTGTACCAGAATGCACAGGTACTGCTTCTGTCTCTGATGTATACCAATCTGCATTATTAGTGGAAGATTCTACTGCTATAGTTACTTCTTCTATACCACAAACTGTTATATCTTCAGATAAAATTCTAGGCATAATAATAGTGCTATTTGCAGAAAGATTTATTTCCGGTTCATTAGGTAAACCACCAAACTCTACAATATAGCCTTGCGGATGATAATCACCACCAGGATTTGTATCTCCTGTAACAGCTAAATCATTCCAAGATCCAAGAATACCAATATTTGGTGAAGTTATATGTGCATAATCTTCATCACCTGCATTATTTGGCTCTCCAGAATTCCAGAATGAAAATTCATTATTTACAGGACTTCCATTAGCAGTTCCTTGCCAAAAAACCGTACCTGCTTCAGGACCAGTTTCCCACTTCCATGTTCCTTCTGTTTCTGCATCAGATGCACCAATCCATCCTGTACCAGAGGTTTGCTCTCCAGATAATTGTGCTTCTTCAGCAGATGTTATTGTAGCTAAGTATCCTGTTAATCCATAATAATCCTGATTTTCTGCAGCATCTCTTGCCTGCGTCCAGGTTATACCAGGACTAGATACATAAAAATAATAATGACCTGTACTTGGTAAATAATTAGCATTTCCTAAGTTGATAGAAAATTGTTTATCTTCTAAAAAGTTAACTTGTGTAGTCTGAAAAAGCACATCCTCAATCGCAGATTCAAACTCAGCAAACGTTGCTGGTCCAAATAACGCAAGTTGCCCTTGAGCTGCATTCCATGTTGAAGAAATACCAGGATGCACTCCATTTAAAACCAACGTATCTTCACCCAACTCATAGCCTTCTGCTATTTGTATAAACACCTGTTGCAAGGTTGTATCTTCTGGGTTTGGATCTGTAATAGAAACAGATGTTACAATATTCATTGGTGTATCTGAACAATAATACTGTTCACCTGTTACACTAATTTCTGGCGGAGCGTCTTGAGCAAATAGACTAAATGACAGTACTAATGCACCAAACAAAAACAACTTATGTATTTTCATAGCGAATAAAAGTACTATTTTTTTCGCATGTAAACACTTACAGGCACACCATTAAAATCAAAGTGGTCTCTAAGTTGATTTTCTAAGAAACGTCTGTAAGGGTCTTTAACGTATTGAGGCAAGTTGCAGAAAAAAGCAAACTGAGGTTGCGGAGTAGGTAACTGCATTATGTACTTAATCTTTACATACTTTCCTTTATAAGCTGGTGGTGGATTGTGCTCAATAATTGGTAATAATGTTTCATTTAAAACACTAGTTTTAATCCTCTTTGTTCTGTTTTTATAAACTTCTACAGCAGTTTCTATTGCTTTAAAAATTCGTTGTTTGTTTAATACTGAAATAAATACAATTGGCACATCTGTGAAAGGTGCTATTTCTTGTCTGATGTACTTTTCAAATTCTTTGGCTGTCTTGTTATCTTTTTCAACCAAATCCCATTTGTTTACAAGAATTACAACACCCTTTCTGTTGCGCTCAGCTAACCAAAATATATTCTGAACCTGACCATCAAAACCTCTTGTAGCATCTAACACTAACAAACAAACGTCGCAATGTTCTATAGCTCTTATGCTTCGCATTACTGAGTAAAACTCTAGGTCTTCTTTTACCTTCGATTTACGACGAATACCAGCTGTATCAACAAGATTAAATTCAAAACCAAAACGATTATACTTCGTATCTATAGAATCTCTTGTAGTACCTGCAATATCAGTAACTATATATCGATCTTCACCGATTAGAGCATTTATAAAAGACGATTTTCCTGCATTAGGACGACCTACAACTGCAAATCTTGGCAACTGCTCTTCTTCTATTTCTTCTTTTTCTGGCAAGGCCTCAACAACAGCATCTAATAAATCTCCGGTTCCACTACCATTGATACTTGCAATGGTATAATACTCACCTAAACCAAGTGAATAAAACTCAACAGCATCTTCAGCTCTTTTATTATTGTCTACTTTGTTTACAACAAGAAAAACAGGCTTTTCTACTTTTCGTAACAAGTTAGCAACATCTTCATCCATACCTGTAACACCTGTTTCTACATCTACCATAAAAATAATAGCATCTGCTTCATCAATAGCCAGCTCTACCTGCTTATCTATTTCGGCTTCAAATATATCATCACTACCAACTACGTATCCACCTGTATCTATAAGAGAGAATTCTCTTCCATTCCAATCGGTTTTACCATAATGACGATCTCTTGTAACACCACTTACGGCATCAACAATGGCTTCTCGCCTTTTTATTAAACGATTAAAAAAAGTTGATTTACCAACGTTTGGTCTTCCTACTACTGCAACTATGTTTCCCATATAATTAAATTTATTCTGCATTACATATCCTGTAAGCGGTAGCAAAGGTAGGGTTTAATTTTAGATATACGATTTATGAAATTAGATTTTATGTTTTGAGTTTCAATAAGAAAATATGTAAATTGAATTTGATTTTTATTACGAGATGGAGCTTTCTAACGATATAATTTTAAGGCCAAGATTTAAATTCAATGTCAGCCAAGACAATGAAAGTTTACTTTCCTTATTTGAAGCTGAAAGCAAAGACCAATCAAATTTCATAGTAACACGTGTAGACGACCATGTGTTTATAAAAATACCTAAAGCTAAACAGCATTTTTGGTCACCGCAACTGCATCTTGAAATCAATGAGGATTACAACAATAAAAGCCTGAGTACTATTTATGGTTTATTTGGACCCAATCCTACTGTGTGGACCATGTTTATGTTCTTTCACTTTGTGGTTGCAGGTCTTTTTATCGGATTTGGAATTTGGGCTTATGTGAATTGGTCTCTCGAAAATGATTTTGCAATACAACTCTTTGTTACCCTACTTATGGTAGTTGTATGGTTTGCTCTTTATTTTAGTGGCAGACTTGGCAAAAAAGCAGGAATGGATCAAATGCATCAGCTACACCACTTTATGCGAGATACGTTGCGTAGTAAAGATATACATGCAGTCGAATAATTTACTTTTGGTTAGACCTCAAGTTTTGTTCCTACCTAATTTAAGAATTCCTTCGTATTTAATATTACCAAAACTATTTAATTATTTGTAGTTTTAAATATTGAGTCACAACCACATGCTTGGGTTATAACACACTGTGATAGTGAATAGAAGTAAGGGTGTGTAAGAGAATTTAAATAGCAACTATTCAAATGATTACGTTAGACAAAAGAAATAAATGGGATGATAATAATAAATTAAATGTTATTAAAGTATTTATAAAATATCAGATTGAGTGTTTAGAAAAATCGAAAATTAGCTTTAGTGAATTTGATATTGACCCAATAGCTTTTATAAAAGAGAAAGTTAACAAAATAGATTTCAAATACCCAAAGGATTTAGAATTAGCTCAAGAGTACTTTTGGGACTTTTTAAAAAAGAATAACGGTTTGAGTGATATGAGAACAAAAACTATTATTAAAGTAAGACTAGCTATTTGTTTAATTACACATAATTATCAAACAGAGGAAGAATTTAAAGAATATCAAGAATGGTTTATTGAAGTATTAAATAATGCTCGTTTGTAACTAATACTGGACAGTTACCTAACTACTTTTGGTTATACCCAAAACGCTTTAATTGTTTTTGATTCGATCTCCAATTTTTATTCACCTTAACGTACAATTCTAAGTGAATTTGTTTACCAAAAAACTTTTCTAAATCTTTTCTGGCTTCTACACCAACACGCTTTAAAGCTGAACCTTTATGCCCAATTATGATGCCTTTTTGAGTATCACGCTCTACCATAATAACAGAACGGATTCTGATGATGTTTTCCTCTTCAAAAAACTCTTCGGTATCAACTTCTACAGAATATGGAATTTCCTTTTTATAGTGCAGTAATATTTTTTCTCTAATCGCTTCATTAACAAAAAAGCGCTCTGGCTTATCGGTTAATTGATCTTTTGGATAAAATGGAGGTGATTCTGGTAATAACTCAATTATTCTTTGAAATACATTTTGAACATTAAATCCATTTAAAGCAGAAATTGGATAAAACTCAGCATTTGGCACTTTGCTTTGCCATAACTCTGCCTGTTCTTCTAGTTGCTCTTGATTAGAATTATCAATTTTATTTAAGAGTAATAAAACAGGAATTTTAGAATTGGTGATTTTCTTAAAAAAGGCTTCATCTTTGAGCTCCTTCTCGCCTATTTCTACCATATAAATCAAAACATCTGCATCTTCAAAAGCGGACTTTACAAAATCCATCATTGAGGATTGTAACTCGTAGGCTGGTTTTATGATACCTGGTGTATCACTCAATACCATCTGAAAATCTTCACCATTAACAATTCCAAGAATTCTATGTCTTGTGGTTTGTGCTTTCGATGTTATGATAGATAGCTTCTCACCAACAAAAGCGTTCATCAATGTTGATTTACCGACGTTTGGATTACCAATAATATTTACAAAACCAGCTTTATGCATTTCATTTTTTTTTTACAAAGTTACGACCTTGGTTTGTTTATTCCTCTATCGTACATCACAATACTTCCTGCTACAGATACATTAAGACTTAACTCCGACTTAAATTTCACCAAAAAATGACTCTTTTCTATGGCTTGTTTAGACAATCCATGGTCTTCTGCACCCAAAAGATACACACATCTCCTTGGATGATGAAATGTTTCTAAATCTACCGCCTCATCTGTTAACTCTACACCTACTAAACGTGCACCTTTAGGCAAGTTATTAAAAAACTCATCAAACGTATCGTAATGAAAATAAGGCATTGATTTTACTGCATTATGCGTATCGCATGCTTGTTTTGCATACCTATTACCAATAGTAAAAATAAAACTAGCACCTAGGTTTTGTGCAGACCTCCATAGCACACCAAGATTTTCTGGTGTTTTACCATTTTGTATGCCTACTCCAAAAAATTCGTTTACAAAATTATCTGTCATAAAATCAAAAATATAAAAGCCTTTCAAAAAATGAAAGGCTTTCCTTTAGTATAGTGTACAGAAAAATTACCAAACAAAATTGTAGATGATTTACACAATTTTAAATTACAATATGATCCTGATTTTTAAATCTTTCATAAAGACTAGGATAATTTGATTTAAATGTGTCTTTTATAAATTCCAAAGGAACATCTTCAAAATGACCATAATCTTCTATGTAGGTCATAAATTTATGATCGTCTTTATTGTATTCTTGCATCACAGCGTCTTCTGTTCCATTAAAATCTAAAACATCTACATTGTAAATGGCACATAGTTCTTTATTAAACGCAGGTGAACATTTAACCCATTTATTATTATAAAACACATCAACCAAACCATGAGGTGCCAGCTCGTTAGTGCCAATCACTTTTTCTAAACGCTCTGTAGCAATGTGGTTAGATACTTTAGCTAAATGTAACCTTGCAGGAATATTAAAGGCACGTAAACAAGCAATGTATAAAATGGCTTTATCAATGCAATGTCCATCTGGTTTTTTTGCAATATTACTGGCTTTAAAATGCGCTTTTGTTAAACCAATATTAAAAGGTAAATAACGCCAACCATCTCTAACCTTTAGATACAACTGTTCTATAATATCTTGTTGAGAAGTTAAGTGCTCAACCTCTTTTACAATGTCCTTAATAACAGGGTTATCGTAATCGTAGTAATATGTTTTTTCGGTGTAATTCATATTACAAATTTATAACATTTCGCCTCTTGCAGGATAGCCTGAAGACACAATATAATCTACAGCTTTTACAAAAGAAGGCAGGTAAGGTCTTCCCCAAGGATTACTATTTATGGCTGAATAATAGACTTGATTGTTATTGTCAATTAAAAATAGTCCTGGTTCGCTAAATGTATCTGGCTCACCATCTTTTACACCTTTACTTAAATATAATCCCCAATTTTTAGCAGTTTCTAAATCTAAGTTATACCCTAACTGTAATTCTGATAATTCCCATTTTTGACGCGATAAGCGTGCTCTAGACTCAGAATCCATACTTACAGCAATAACGTTGACACCTCTTTCTTTAAATTCTGGTAACAAATCTTCTAACTGTTGTAGGTATTTTTTGCACAATGGGCAATGTAAACCTCTATAAAAAACCACTAAAGTGAAATTTTCTGGTTGCTGATTGTTAATCTGCCATTCGTTACCATCTAAAACTGGAAAAGTTAAATTTGGTGCTATATGCTTTGGTGTTGGTCTGTTCATTTTATGTGTATATAAATTATATTCTTTTTAAATAGGAAGACTTTTGAAAGGATTATATCTTTTGAAGCAATTCTTCATTAATATGCTTTTCAAATCTTGCAAAGTCGTTTTCAGTGTCTGGATTTTTCATCACATCATAAGCAAAAAAAGTTTTTAAAGGCTCTAGACCAAACCATTTAAAGTTAAGGTGCATTGGTAATAGTAAGTCGTCTTCACTTTTACCAGCAAAAAAGGATTCTTCAGGATTATTAAAAGCCTCTTTTGGTGCATTGGCAGTTACCGAAATCATATATTTTCCTTTTAACAAACCTCCTGAACCGTAATTCTTTTTTGGTGCTTCTGCTGTACGACCATCACCTTGAGATAGTTTTCCCATCATTCCTGCGGTAAACACATCGTCAATGTATTTTTTAAACGACCAAGTAATTCCCATCCAGTTAAGAGGTGTTTGCAAAAACACGATATCTGCCCAAAGGAATTTTTCAATTTCCTCGTCTACATTATATTCATTTTGAGTTTCTGTGGTCTTTACACTTAAGTTAGCATCACCTAATTGAGTGGATAATTTTTCAACAAAAGATTGATTTAATTTTCCTTCAGAAAAAGGATAATATTGATGACCATTAATTATAAGTACGTTTTTCATGTATTTAAATTTTAAATTAGTATTGCAAAGAAACCAATAATAGTTTATTTTTGAAACCAATAATGATTAAGCCACCTTAAATAGTGGTTACAAAATGGTAACTAATGGGAAGAAAGGTAATTGACAATCCGAATGTATGTTCTTTAGTTCATGCCATGAACGTTATTGGAAATAAGTGGAAACCGATTTTAATTTACTTATTAGCCAACGGAAGTTTACGCTTTGGTAAGTTGTTAATGTTTACACCTACCATATCAAAAAAAGTATTGACAGAACAATTACGAGAGCTTGAAGAAGATGGCATTATTATCAGAAAAAAATATGCCGAAATACCGCCACGTGTAGAATATTCTTTATCTAAAAAAGGCAAAGCTTTACTACCAATTCTTAAAAGTTTGAGCCAATGGACTCAAGACAGCTATAATGAAATAGAGTTTGAGGCATGCAGAATTGTAACTTTATAATTTCTATTTTTGCAGCATGCAAGACAAATACCAACTCTTAAGGCAACACTTTGAAGAAATTGTAACACTTACTGATGAAGAGTGGAAAATTATTGCACCTCATTTTGAACATAAAAAACTTAAAAAGCATCAGTTTTTAATACAAACAGGACAACCCGTAGATTGCGAATTTTGGATTATCAACGGACTTATAAAATCTTATGCTGTAGATGAAAAAGGTAGTGAGCACATTCTTCAGTTTGCTATGGAAGACTATTGGGTAAGTGACTATTACGCATTTCAGCATCAAATACCTGCAACAATTTTTGTAGATTGTATTGAAGATTCTGAATTTTTCTGTCTGTCTTTAGAAAGTCGTGAAATCATTTGTCAAAAAATTCCCGCTATGGCAAATTTCTTCCGAATAAAATCTAATTACGGATTTATTGGTTTGCAGCAACGTATCCTGTCTTTATTAACACAAACTGCCGAAGAACGTTACGACGCTTTATTATTTAAACTACCAAAATTAGTACAGCGTGTACCTAAAAAACTGATTGCAGCCTATTTAGGTGTATCCAGAGAAACCTTAAGTCGTTTTAAAGGTTAAAAAGTGATATACATCACATTTTTTTGTTGCGATACATCACTTTAAAATCGTGACATACGTCCTCGCACAAGTAGTGCTTTTCATTGAATTTTGTACCAGAATTTTAAACCAAAAAACAAAACAATGAAAACAAGATTTTATTTCTCAGCAATCACTTTGCTTTTTAGCATTGTCTTAATAGCACAAACCAAACAGGACAAACCAAGCGTATTAATGGTGCTTTCTAGTCATCAAGAATTAGGTGACACAGGTAAAGACACCGGTTATTATTTAAGTGAAGTTACTCATGCTTACGAGGTTTTTGATGCTAATAATTATGAAATAACCTTAGTAAGTCCAGAAGGCGGCAATCCACCAGTAGATGGTTTTGATCTTACAGATGAAGTGAATAATAAATATTGGAATGATTCAACATTCCAGAATAAACTTCAAAACACATTAAAAGTTTCAAAAATAAAAGCTAAAGATTACGACGCCATTTATTATGCAGGTGGACATGGCACAATGTGGGATTTTCCAAACAATAAAAAACTAGCAAAAATTGCTGCAAAAATTTACGAAAACGACGGTGTTGTTGCAGCTGTTTGTCATGGTCCTTCGGCTTTAGTAAATATTAAATTATCTAATGGTAATTATTTAGTTGAAGGTAAAACGGTAAGCGTATTTACTAATGAAGAAGAAGCCAATGTAGAACTAGAAAACGTTGTGCCATTTTTATTGGAAGATAAACTAATTGAACGTGGTGCGACTGTAGATAAAGCAGCTATGTGGCAAGAAAAAGTAAGCGTAGATGAGCGTTTAGTAACAGGTCAAAATCCTGCTTCTGCAAAATTAGCAGCAGAAAAAATTGTAGAACTTTTAGAGGATAAACACTAAAAATGGAAACGCAAACAGCAACTCTAAAAGCTAAATCTAAACGTAAAAGTTTACCAGCTGCATTATGGGCATTAACCATAAGTGCATTTGGTATAGGAACTACAGAGTTTGTTATTGTTGGCTTACTGCCAACAGTAGCAAACGATTTAAACACCTCAATATCCTCTGCAGGTTTATTAGTCAGTTTATACGCAGTTGGTGTTGCGATTGGTGCGCCAGTATTGACTGCTTTAACAAGCCAGATCGCAAGAAAACGACTGCTAATTGCTATAATGCTGTTGTTTATAATTGGTAACGGATTAGCAGCTATTGCGCCAAGTTTTATCTTACTAATTTTAGCAAGAATCTTAACAGGTTTTGCGCATGGTGTGTTTTTTTCAATAGGCTCAACAATTGCAGCTAGTTTAGTACCAGAAGATAAGCGTGCTTATGCCATTTCTATAATGTTTGCAGGTTTAACTGTAGCAATTGTTACTGGTGTACCATTAGGAACTTATATAGGGCAAAATTTTGGATGGCGTGCCACCTTTATAGGTGTTGCTATTTTAGGAATTATTGGTGCGGTAGCAAGTTACTTTTTGGTACCAGCGTCGATTAAAACATCAAAACCACTTCGTATTGTAGATCAGTTAAAAGTACTTAAAAATCGTTCTATTTTACTGGTGCTTTCTATCACAGCTTTAGGCTATGGTGGTACTTTTGTAACCTTTACTTATTTAGCACCATTATTAGAGGAGGTTACTGGTTTTTCATCAAATATGACGAGTGTTTTATTACTGGTTTACGGTATTGCAATTGCATTAGGAAACGTAATTGGCGGTAAAGTATCTAACAAAAAACCAGGAAAAGCCTTAATAGTGATGTTTGCCTTACAAGCTATAGTATTATTTATACTTTATTTTACAGCATCTAGCCAAATATGGTCGGTTGTTACACTATTTTTTATGGGCATATTAGCCTTTTCTAACGTACCAGCATTACAATTGTATGTGGTAAAAATGTCTGAAAAATATTTACCAGGAACCGAAGATGTTTCATCTGCTTTAAATATTGCAGCCTTTAATGTAGGTATTGCAATTGGCGCTTATGTTGGCGGACTTATTATTGAATCTTCACTTGGTGTTGGCGCAACACCTTGGGTAGGTAGTATATTAGTAATAGTCGGCTTTTTAATCACTTTAATTTTATACAAAAAAGAAAAACTTTAAAACCATGAAAACTTTACAATTTAGAAATAACGACGAAATGCCAATTTTAGGTCTTGGTACCTTCAGGTCAGAACCTAACGAAGTGTACACGTCAGTATACGAAGCTATTAAAATTGGATATAGACATATTGATTGTGCATCAGTATATGGTAACGAAAAAGAAGTAGGAAACGCTATTGCAGATGCCATTAAAGAAGGTATTGTTACACGTGAAGACTTATGGATTACTTCTAAATTATGGAGCGATTCTCATGGAAGAGAAAACGTTATTCCTGCGTTACAAAACACCTTAAACGATTTACAGTTAGAGTATTTAGATTTGTACCTAATCCATTGGCCAGTTGCCTTTAAAAAAGGTGTCGAGTTTCCTAAAACAGCAGAAGAATTTATTCCGCTTGAAGACAAACCACTTACAGACACATGGAAAGGTATGGAAGATGCTTTAGAACAAGGCTTAACTAAGCATATTGGGATGAGTAATTTCAATCAAAATCATTTGATAGATATTATTGATCATGCTAAACATTTACCAGAAATGCTTCAGGTAGAAGTGCATCCATTTTTACAACAAAACGAACTGTTAGAATTCGCTAAAGTACATCGCATTCACATGACGGCTTATGCGCCAATTGGTTCTGGTGCAAATGAAGATGACGATTTAAATCTGTTGAAAAACAAGACTATTAACGACATCGCAACCGCTAATAACATGACTGCAGCACAGGTACTTTTAGCTTGGAATATACAACGTGGTGTTTCGGTAATACCAAAATCGGTTAACCCAAAACGTCTTCAAGAAAACTTTGACACCATTCATTTTGAATTGAAAGAAGACGATATGAAACGTATTGAAGCTTTAGATAAACATCATCGTTTTATAGATGGTACCTTTTGGGAAGTTGAAAACGGTCCATATACCGCAAATAGTATCTGGAATGCTTAATAAAACAACATCAGGTAGCTGTATAGTTACCTGATGTTATTGAATTCAAAAAATTGCTATGAAAAATTTTGATAAACTCTACACACCAGGTAAAATGACACTTGGTATTGAGTTTCCGTTAGATAACGATTGGTCTTTAGAAGGCGATAAAAAACGAAAAGAAGACGGCAGACCATTTGGTGTGCCAGATATAAACAAGCATTTACAGTACGTTAAACAAATTGATAAGGCTGGTTTTGCTGCAGTTTGGATTAGAGAAGTACCCGTTTATGATCCTAATTTTGGTGATGGCGCACAGTTATTTGACACCTTAAGTTATTTAGGGTATTTATCTGCCTCAACTAAAAATGTGTTGTTAGGTACAGCTGCAATAGTTTCACCATTACATCAACCTATAAAACTTGCAAAAGCAACTGCTACCATTGAACATCTAAGCGACAGCCGACTTATTTTAGGTTTAGGTTTGGGTGATAGACCTGTTGAGTTTCCTATGTATGGCATCGATTATAAAGAGCGACCAAAATTGTTTAGAGATCATCTAAACATTATGCAAGAGGCTTGGAAAACCAACAGCGATTTATCGACCATATATCCTTTTTTAAATAAAGGTGTTGAGGTATATCCAAAACCAAAACATCAAATTCCGCTAGTCGTTGCAGGACATTCCGGACAAAGTCTCGAGTGGATTGCTAAAAATGCTAATGGTTGGTTTAATTATCCAAGAACACCAGAAGAAACCTATTTAAACCGAAAACGATGGTGCGAAACGTTATACGATACAGATCAGGCTTGCAAACCTTATATTTCGGCATTTCATTTAAACCTGTTAAAAGATGATAATGCAACGTTTAAACCACATCGTTTTGGTGGTGCAATTGGTATTAATCATTTAACCGAATTATTAAAAGCCTACGAAGAGGCAGGTGTAAACCACATGGCATTACATTTACGAAAATCTGATACACTTTTAGATGAGGCAATAGATAAAATTTCCGATATTGTTTTACCAAATTTCAATTCATAATGCAGTTACAGTCCGTTCATCATATTGCCATTATCTGTTCAAATTATGAAGCGTCAAAAGCTTTTTATACAGAAGTATTAGGTTTCTCTATTAAACATGAAGTCTATCGCGAAGACCGAGATTCTTACAAGTTAGATTTAGCATTAAACAATCAATATGTAATAGAGTTGTTTTCGTTTCCTAATCCGCCAAAACGCGTATCACAACCAGAAGCGGCAGGATTACGTCATATTGCTTTTGGTGTAAAAAACTTAGAGGAAAGTTTACAATACTTAGACTCAAAGAACATCACGCATGAAGGTATTAGAATAGATCCGTTTACCAACAAGAAGTTTACGTTCTTTAATGATCCTGACAACTTACCTATTGAATTATATGAACTGTAAAAAATCTAATAGTCACCTATTTTTTTTAACTAATCGTTTCTAATTTTTGGTTTACTTCATAAACAATTGATCAACTTCAGACCTCAACGCATCATTTGGTAACACTTTGTAAAATTCCTCAAGTAAGTCTAAAGACGTTGGTTTTTTTGGATATTTATTATTAGCCAAAAAGCTTCTTAGCGCTTGATTTACTTTGTCTTCACCAATTAATTCAGATAATTCTACCATTGCAATAGCGCCTTTTGAGTAAGCTATATGTGTTGCTCCATAAGGCACTTTGTATAAAGGCAGATCTCCATAAAGACCTTTTTCGTTATCATAAATTTGTTGATGAATTTGAACACGTTCCATCATACGCTCTTTTCCATACAGTTTTTTGTAAATCATCATTTCAGTATACATGGCTAAAGATTCTGTAAGCATAGACGCTCCTTCCCTTTCATCTGGATTTATTTGGCTATTTCCCCACCAAATATGAGCCAACTCATGACCTGCCAATTCATTGATAACATCTTTGCTTGGATCACTTTCGATATTAGCGTGAAAAATCATGTTTTCGGTCATAAAAATAGTGGCTGGATATGCTGTAGCTGCGAATCCGCTTGTAAAAGAAGACACCTCAACAAAGCTTATTTTTTCAAATGGGTACCCATTAAAATTATCGATGCAGTAATCTAAACTTAAAACCGCATTTTTCAGTAGTCGGTCTACATTTTCAAAATGCATATCATGATAAAGCACTTCAATCTCAATATTGCGATGGGTTATAGACTGTTTTTGGTACTTAGCAGATGCTACTGCAAATCGAAATGGAATACTATCGGCTTTATATTGTGTAAATGCTCTATCGTTTTCAAACCACGTTTTAACTACATCACCAATTCCCATAGGTGTTTGATTGTTTTCTGTGGACACTATCATATCTAAATTGATAAAGTCATTTTCAAAAACTTCTGGTGCTTCAAGCCTCTTTAAAGGTGTTGGATTTCCAAGTTCGTAGGCTTCTCGTTTTTGCTCATCTTCTATCTCATTATCTGATTGGTATCCTAATGATGGATAATAATTGCTAATCCTCATAAATGAGCCATTAGTAACGATAGCATTAAACGATTGATGTCCATTGACAGCATACCATTTGTATGATAAACTAAACTCTAGAGTCGCTGTATCACTTGGCAATAAAGGTTTATTAAGTTCAATCTCTGACACATGCTTATCGATTGAAATCTCTTCATTCTGTATTTGAAGTGTTGCGTCCTCTAATTTTAAATCAGAATGAAAATTGAATAGAATCTTATGTATAGGTTCATCTGATAGATTCTGAAGTCTATACTTGCCTTGAATCTCATAAGCATTTTCAGAAGGATACAAATCTATTTTTGTATCTACATCTGTAATTGTAGGCTGAGATATGTCTTGATAATGACGGTAATTCTTTTCATAATTAACAGCTTCAACAAGTTGGGCTTCTTCATTTTTTGGTGTATAACCTTTCATAAAATTGAAACTTGTAAAAACGCTCAATCCCAAGAAAATAACGACAATAAATGATTTGATTTTAGTCCATTGTTTTGATTTCATATACGAATTAAAAATCCACAGTAACCCTAAAAAACAAATTCCAAAAAGCAATCTATTTGAAAAAGCTGACAGGTAAGCACCATAGCCATTTAAGTCACTAAACACGCCATTAAATCCTGAAAAAACATGTAATAATGGATAAGGCAACAACATCTTTATTAATGGTGTTGTAAACACTACAACTGCTAAGATTGAAACACCTAAGGCTACATATTTGCTATTAATGATACTATTGATGAGTAGTAGTAATGTACCAAAAAGGAAAAGCGGAATAGTATTGAATATGATAACTCCCAAATAAGCCAACCAATCCATTTGGGTATATCCATAACCGACTTGAAACACTAGTGCTAGTACTATGAGCAATGTAGTTAAGAATACTAACAATACAGCCAATGACATTAAGTGGCCTTTCAGTTTGGCTTTTGAAAAAAATGCACTGTCTTCTATTAAGTAAAAATTGGCAGAACTACTACGCCAATACATGTCATTAATAAAATACACTAAAACGAATGCACCCAACAAGTGAAAACTTTGAGAAATAGAAGTCGCCAAAAGTCCAGAACTGGCATAATAATTTGGCAAACGTATGCCTTTATCTATATCTGAATACATTTCCATACCAACAAAGAATACCAATAACATGGAAACAGCAACTATAGTTACGCTTTTAAACAGGTAAATTAAATCAACCTTTGCAAAGGAAACAATTGAGCTTAACTCTGACTTAAAACCAAAATTAAGAGCAGGTGTTTTTACGTTTGTTAATCTTACAATTGCTGCTTTAAGGTTAAGTTTTTTGCGCTTCAATTCCTTTCTACTTGTCGCTTTATTGAACGCATAAAAGCGATAAGAAATCACCAAAAACAGCATTGACAATACCAGATAAACGATACGGTTAATGGTCAAAAAGCCTTTTAGTGGCACGATGAACTGATTTTTTTCAGAAACACTTAAGTCTCTAGCCTCAAAGAAATAGGCAGATGTCCCAAAAGGATCTAACAATGATGATAGTTGCTGTACTTCAATAGATTGCGGAATGCTTCCTGCCATAAATGGCGAATTAGAAAACACCAATAACACCATATAAAGCACATACAGAAGTAATCCTCCAATGACCACTAATAACTTCTTACGTGTGGTGTAAGCAATCATGAATAAGACACTACAAACGAAAAAGCAGTTTAAAACTCCGAAAATCAAAAAGGGATAGAGATACGACCAAAGACTAAATCCCAACTGCATTTCGCTTCCTGTTCGTATGTTTTGACCAATAACGAAACCTATAATTAAGATTGAAAAACTTAAGAAAGTTTTTATCGTAAATCCTGAAAACTTCCCTATTAAATAGGTTTTAAGGGAAACAGGATATGAAAATAACATGATATCAAATTTTGTATCCCATTCCTTAAACAGAATCTCTAAGGCAAATAAAATAGCCAAAAATATCATGGACAGACTCAACAAAGCCATCATAAATCCAATGGTGTATGGCGAATTAAGATAAATGCCTTCACCAGCAGTTAGGTTAAATTTATAGCCACAAAACCATCCTATAACCAGCAATATGACACTTGCTAATCCTAAAACATAACGATTTGCGCTATGCTTTAATTGAAATTGAAGTATAGCATTCATAATTAACTGTTTTGAGAAAGCACATTAAAGTAAACATGCTCTAATATTGGATCAACTGGTGAAAATCCTTCAGGTTGTGAAGTTGCAACTACTGTAATTTGAAGTTGACGTTCTATAAGTTGTTGACTGATAACGTTGAGATCTGATTGGTACATTTCCAACTCATCATTAGCAATACTTTTTGACCAGATTTTACCTTCTAATTCTGAGATTAATTCTTTAGGCTTTCCTGTTTTAAGAATTCGACCTCTATTCATGACAGTCATTTCAGAACACAAGTTTTTCACATCTTCAACCAAGTGAGTAGATAAAATCACGACAACCTCACTACTAATGTCACTTAGAAGCGTATTGAAACGATTACGTTCTTCTGGATCCAGTCCTGCTGTTGGCTCATCTACAATGATGATTTTTGGGTCACCAAGTAAAGCTTGAGCAACACCAAAACGCTGTTTCATACCACCAGAAAACGTGTGTACCTCTTTATCTCTAAAGTTCCAAAGGTTCACTTTTTCTAACAAATATTGAATCTGTTTTTGACGTTCTGCTTTGTTATTAATACCTTTTAAAATAGCTATATGATTTAATAAATCGTACGCATTCACTTTAGGGTAAACTCCAAAATCCTGTGGTAGAAAGCCTAGATTTTTTTTAATATAATCTGCATCTTCCACTACGTTTACATCATTAAACGTTATCGAACCTGAGGTTGGTTTTTGTAAGCCTACGATTGTTTTCATTAAAGACGATTTTCCAGCACCATTAGGGCCTAACAAACCAAACATCCCATTCCTTATTTCTAGAGAAATTCCATTAATGGCATTGTAGCCATTTTTATAAGTTAGATTTAGGTTGTCGACTTTTAAGGTATTCATAATGCTAATTCTTTTAAATTCTTGTAGGAAGATGTTGTTCCCTTTGTAATCATATAAAATGTTAATCCTACCTCACCAAGAGCAGCTGCAACTCCTACTATTAATGCGGTATAACCTTCATAACCTGGAACATTAAAATTTCCAAAAGTTTCAATAAGATAACCTGCTGAAGCACCTAACAACAAACCACCAAATACTTTTGGAAACACGTTGGATTTGTATATAAGCATAGCCAGTAATAAGCAATGAATACCAAAAAATCCACCAGCAATTAAATATCCGTAATGATGCGCTTCCATCAACAGACTGCTCATTTCCTGAGCTTGTGCTTCACTGAATGCGCCTGACATACCGCTTGTTTCAAGCACCTTCAAAGCCATGTAGTGATTCAATAAATTTAAACTTCCTATAGCTGGATGTGCGATAAGTCTAAAGGCTGAAGACACCATTGCTAAAGTTTTATTGAAAGGTTTAAATATCTTATACAGCATCATAGCTATTACTGCATCTAAAAGGAATGCTATTAAATCTGTAGTTAAACCTAATTGAAACAAACCTTTATTTTGAAGTATATTATTTGCTGTTTCTACAGCATTTTCTGGAACAATAAGAGTTCCTCTAACATACCCTTGACTAAAACCAGCACAAATTATAACCAACAAGTAAAGTAATCCTGTGAGTCTAATCTGATTTATACTCGCTAACGCTTTTACACTTTTCATAATTTCGACGTTTTGATTTATAAGCAAAATTCAGAAATAGGCACTTGTTTTTATTGACTGTTAGTGCCAAAGATTTGATAATTTGGGACACCGCACTTGTATACGTTTATGTCACGCAGTAATTAGTTCAACTCTTTCAATAATTTCTCTGATTCTTCTTTCATCAAATCTTTAGAAATCAAATCGTTTGCAATGTGTCTTGCTTTATCTTTCTCGCCTAACGACACATAGGTTTTGGCTAATAAATACTGTAGATTTTCATTAAAAAAGTGAGGTGAAGTCAATTCTACTAATGCAATACCTTTCTTCAATTCCTCATTATTTTCAGTCGAAGCTAAAATCTTGTAATAACCATACGCAGCCACCAATGGTAAATCGTAATTAGCATTGTTCTTAGCGAGTTCTTTTTCAGCCCAAGCTATAGTTTTGGTATTATCCAACACGTCCTGAATTAAATAGGCACTTCTTTCATCATTATAAAATTCCCTTTTTACAGGCGTAAGTCCTAAAGATTCCACAACAGCTTCTGCTGATTTTGTTGTTGAAAAAGGATTTTGACCAGTTACAAATTTTCCTGAAACAACTACTTTTGAAAGCATAAAATCGGTTTGTTTAAAAATAGCTCCTCTTGATTCTAATTTGGTTTCTAAACTAAATGGAAACTCCTTTACCCATTTTTTCCCAAAAAGTTCTTCTTCTACGTTACAAAAACTAGTTAATTCCACACCATTTATAATGTAATCTTTATCATCAACCACATTTACAAAAGCTGCTGGTCCGTGACACACAGATGAAATAACAGTATGTTCTCTTTTGTATAAACTCAATATAATTTCCTGAAGAGAAGGATCGAAAGGCAAATCAAACATGGCACCTTTACCTCCAACAATATAAATAGCATTGTAGTCATTGGCATTTATGTTTGCCGTAGCTATGGTGTTGTCTAATAAGCTTAAAGCCTGTTTGTCTTCCAATAGTGTTTTGTTGTATAACTTTTCACTGTTATACTTATCTGGCTCTGCTTTGCCGCCTTTTGGGCTAGCAACATCAATAGATAAATTATTGTTTTTAAAAATTAAATACGCTTGAGAGAATTCATCAAACTCATAACCTGGTCTTACAGATCCCATATCTTTTCCATAACTGCTTACCACCATCAAAACCTTTTTCTTGGTATTTTTTGTTTGAGAAAGTAGGATGATTGGTAAAAAAAGGACGATACATAAAATAGTTTTTTTCATTTTTTGATTGTTTTGATTGAATAAAGAACACGAATGAAAAGCAAATTTGTTACTTCAAACGTTTTTTGTTCAATGACAAATGTCAAACAATCTATGTTTTATGTATTGACTTTTTAAGTCAAAAAATTGATTATTGAGGACAGTATAATTGGCTACAGGTTTTTGCGATATTCATTAGGCGCTTGACCTGTCCACCTTTTAAACGCTCTATTAAAAGCGCTTTGTTCAGAAAAGCCTGTTAAGAAGGCTATTTCACCAACCGATTGCGATGAATTGGAAAGTAATTGAGTAGCGGTTTCGTGTTGATTTTTTTGAATAAGTTCTCTAAAAGACAGATTTCTATCTGCCAATCTTCGCTTTAAGGTTCTTGCACTCATGCCCAAATAGTCACCAACCTGTGAAATACTTGGTATACCACTAGACATAGACTCTTTTAGTAGCTTGTTGATTTTAGAAGTGAGCACATCTTCTTGTTCGCTTAATTTTGATATTTCCTGCTCCATACGTTCCAGCAGAAATTGATGAATAAATTTATCGGCTTTTATTGTAGATACCTCTAATGCTTTAGAGTTAAAAATCAACGTATTTTTAGTTGCATTAAAGTTTACAGGGCAGTCAAAATATTCAGAAAAATAATCACTACTAGAAAATGAATGCTTAAAATTAACTTCTATAGGCTTAATGTTTTTGCCTGTTACTTCATTTAAAATTCCAACCAGCATTACAAAAGAGGCTTCATTGGCTGTTTTTATACCTGTTCTGTAAACCTCTCTGTTTAAAACAAGTTTAGTTTTATCTTCACATACTTCCAGCTCCATACTGCCATCATCAGTAACCAGAACCATGTAACGTTTTACATTGTTTAACACGTCGATAGCTTTTAAGCATGTTTTCCAAGATAAACCTAACGTTCCATAATCTGTAGTATCTAGTTGCTTGCCTTGTCGTAATCCAAAACCTGCTTGTAGCTTATCTGCTGACAGCTCATACACTTCTAGCAACAGTTCCATTGGCACACGCTTATTCTCTACTTTATAATCTATATAGTGGTTAAGATGCACTTTAGCTAAACCTTCGGATAAGGCAAGTTGAATAGCTTTATTATATATTGTTGAAAAAACAACTGCCATATAAGATGCTTAGGTTTTTAATGACTTCAAACTACTTTATTTAAGGACAATGGTAGACCTTTTTAAGTGTTTAAATATCAATAATTGAAACCAAAAGATAAACAATTTATTATCAATAATTCTTTTAAGTGGTATTTTGGTTGAATTGCTATTTACGTAAATTACTTTTCAATGCAGGAATCATAATATTCACTTAAAACAATAAGACAAAAAAAAGACCCAAACAGTTTTCTGTTTGAGTCTAACTTAGTAGCGGGAACTGGACTCGAACCAGTGACCTTCGGGTTATGAGTTTGAAAAAACCTCGAATTTTGCCCCTTATTTTGGCTTTCCGCAATAAAATCGTGTACTGAATTGTGTACTCTGATTTATACTATATATAATTCAAAAATAATCATTTATCTGAACTAAAATTTGAATAATATTAATTAAAATTTAAAATAAAGAGAAGCATCGCCCGATTCTCTGACTTTATCTGATTAACTAAAGCCTTCGTGTCATACCCTTAAATATACTCGTTAAATGAATCAATATTTACAAACAATGTAAACGTGTATTGATTTTGCTTCTTATTCACTAGTTCACAAACTAGAAAAAGCTTACCCTATTTCAATTTTATATTCATCGGTAATATGAACAAATTTAGATCTAGCTATAAAAAGTATTGACTTACTTACTTCACTTTAGAAAAAATTTAGATTGTAATACTAAATTTATCCTTTTAAATTTACAACAATGAAGTTTTTAATTGCAGAAGACGAACACGATTTACAACAATCCATTGCAACCTATTTAGAGCGTGATGGTAACATCTGTGAAGTAGCTTCAGATTATATAGAAGCTTCTGAAAAAGTTTCAATTTATGAATACGATGTAATTGTGTTGGACATAAATCTGTTGACAGGTAGTGGTTTAGACGTTCTCAAGACTATAAAAAAAGAAAAGAAAAATGCAGGGGTCATTATTATTTCTGCAAATAACTCTTTAACCGATAAACTAGAAGGATTAGATTTGGGAGCAGATGATTATATTACAAAGCCATTTCATTTAGCTGAACTCAATTCCCGAATCAACGCAGTACTTCGTCGTGGTAAATATGGAGGTAGCGAGATAATGGAATTTAATGAAATTAAAATAGATACTAAATCTCGTGCTGCTTACATAAATGATAAAGCTATTTCTTTAACAAGGAAGGAATATGATTTATTAGTGTTTTTTATATCAAATAAAGGACGTGTGCTATCAAAAGAGATTATAGCGGAACATCTCTGGGGAGACGATAGCGATTTATTAGACAATTTTGATTTTATTTATGTGCATATAAATAACTTACGCAAAAAACTGACTGCCGAAGGAGCTAAATACATAAAAACAGCATATGGCAGCGGGTATAAATTTATAGACGAATAAAATATGTCAAATAAGGTTAGACTTATAAAAAAAACATCAAGAACATTTTTGTTAACTGGATTAGTTTTGGCTGTTTTAAGTACAATTGCACTTTTTTTTTACACAAAATACCAACTCGAAAATGAACTTGAAGAAGTATTGTATTCAACAGAAGCGAGGGTTGAAAATGCTTTAAAATCAGGTAAAACCGTTGGCTCATTACCCCCTATTTTAGAGGTTAACGAAGTTAAATCTTTAAAAGACAGAGTTTTAAAGGACACCGTTATTTACGACCCTTCTCAACAAGAAATGGAACTTTTTAGGGAGTATTCTAACTATAGAAAAATAAACGGAAAGAACTACCAAATAACCATAAGAGAAATGGTTGTTGAATCTGAAGACTTTCTTATTGCTATCGTTTTATCCAATGTTATCATATTTGGGTTAGCTTTTGTGTTTCTGTTTTATTTTAATACCTCAAGAAATCTTCAATTATGGCAACCATTTTTTAAAAATTTAGAGCAAATGAAACGTTTTTCGCTTTCTTCAAAAGCACCACTAGAACTTGTTGAAAGTGACGTATTAGAGTTTTCAGAATTAAAGAATGAAATTACTACACTTACCAATAAAGTACGTGCAGATTATGAAAACCTAAAGCAGTTTACTGAAGATGTATCTCACGAAATGCAAACACCATTAGCAATTATTCAAGCAAAATTAGACAACATTATCAATTCACAAGAAATAAATGAAGTACAGTTTATACAGATTACGTCTATTCAAAAAGATATTCAAAAACTAAAGCAACTAAATAAACGTATTACAATACTTACTAAAATAGATAATAATCAATTTGTAACCGTAGAAAATGTTAATCTAACTGAAATTATAAATAATAAAGTAGAGAGTTTTAAAGAGCTAAAAATGTCAAAGATGCTCCATGCATCAAATGATATGCTTAATATTACCATGGATCCATATCTTGCAGAGATATTGATTAATAATCTTATATCAAATGCCATAAAACACAATAATTCTGAAGAGGTTATAACTATTGTTAGTGATAAGTCCTCATTTGTTATTTCTAATTTTGGTGAAAAAGCTTTAGAGCATCCAAGTAAATTATTTCATCGGTTTTACAGAGAGTCAAATGAAACGAAATCTACAGGTTTAGGTTTGGCAATTGTTAAGAAAATATGTGATTTATATCAATTTAAGGTGTCATATAAATTTGAAAAAATGCACCATTTTTTTTCAGTGAATTTTTCAACAAAATAGTTTATAAATTCTACTTCATCATTTATAGATGCTCATATCTTCATCGTAGATTGGGCTTTCTATGGCTAAAAAGTCTAATACACTATGAAAAATGTTTTGTTGTGAATGGTCTTGATTTTCTTTAATTATTTCAGAACCCTCAGATGTCCAAACAATAAATGGAATTTCCAATTGCTCTTTTGGAGCTAAACTAGAAGGGATTCCGTGCATATACAGTCCTTTTTCCCCTAAAGATTCACCGTGGTCAGATATGTATATCATAGAAGTTTTGTATGCGGTTAATTCCTTTAAATTTTCAATAAGGTTTGCAACCAAGTAATCAGTATACAAAATTGTATTATCGTAGGCGTTTATCAATTCTTGTTGGGTGCAATCGGCCAACTCAACACTTTTACAAACAGGCGTAAATTGTTCAAATTGCTTTGGGTACTTTTTATAATATGTTGGACCGTGACTAGTGCTAGTATGTAGTACAATAAGAATTTTATTTTTTTTACTTGCCAGTATTTCTTCTTTAAGTCCTTTAAGAAGTATACCATCATAATCACAATCAGTTCCCTTACAATTTTCTCGTAACATTTCCTTATTTTGAAAATTTTCAATAATTACTTTAGGCTCACCCCAATTGGTAGTTTTCCATATAACATCCACACCATTTCTGTATAAGTAATTGGGTAGTATTTCATAGAGTTTTCCTGTGTCTTGGTGCTCTAAAATGCACTGTAAACCAGCTGTAGTGTATGTAGCACAAGATTCAGCATCAAAATATTTTAGATCTTCTATTTGCGATAGTAATGGGTTGGTGTTCTTTTCGTAACCATATAATGAAAAATTACCACTTCTGGCAGACTCACCAATAACCAAAACCGCGACGGATTTTTGATTATTTGCAATAGTTGCCTCAGGGAGAAGAATCTGTTTTTTATTCTTTTTATTTATATGATTATAATACCTACTGGTATTTACAACATAAGACCAAGGCATTACCAAGCCACCTAATGTTTTTGAATTTTTATCTATCCACAACCAATTTGAAGAATTTACAAAAACCAAAATCCCAAGAAATAATAAGGTCAAGCCAGCACTTATTAAAAAACGCTTTAGCTGTGGTCTTATAATTTCAAATTTAAAGAGAAAAAAACTAGGTAATAATCCTAAAAACAGGATATATAAAAGTAGACCAAATGATATAAAACTGCTAGATTCTTCATAATTGGTATTAAAAACATTACCAATCATACTTCTATCTATGATGATGCCATAAGTGTTTATAAAATAAACTGCAATAGCACTAATATTGAAAAATATAGCAATTAGCCACTTTCCAACAGTTCGCAGTAAATAAAGACCTATATAAAAAACAAAGGCATTTAAAACTATGGCAGCAATAATAAGGCTTAAAAGTAACAGGACACCACTTACACTTTTTGTATTGCTGGAAGCTAGAACAAACTTGAAAAATGGATATTGATAAAACACAAGGTTAACCAGACTAACCAGTATTGCGTAATATTTAAGCTTTAGCTGTTTTAACATATTTATATATTATTACAAAAAACGTTACAATTAATGCTGATAAAGAAAGGTAAAAAATCACCATATTATGCTTTATTAATTTTAGACTAATCAAGTACCCCCAAATTGAAAAAATTAGCATAATAATTGGATAGAATTTTCTTTTTTTCAGCCAGTTTAACCAATTTAGTTTTGTAGTGATTTTTATACCAAAAATTGCCATAATATAACCAAGTATGCATCCCACAACGACATCTAAAGGATAATGTGCACCAACTGCTACTCTTGAAAAACCGATAATAAGACCGATAGTAATAAGAAGTGTAGTCCAAATTATCCTACTTGACATTTTCTTTGGCATAAAAGCATACAACAATATCGAAATTACCATAAATGCTGTCATCGCGTGTCCTGAAGGTAATGAGGTATGCAATATATTTGGTCTACCCATAATTGTGAAAGTTTCCATATTTATCATAGCTGCTGGTCTAGGTACAGCAAAAATAAGTTTAAGTACGGCAGAGGTAATCAATGTAAAGAGAGATGATATAATTATAGCTTCCCAGAGTTTAGGTTTGATAAAAAGAAATATAAAAACAAAAGGGAAGAGCACTAACGCATCGCCCAAATAAGAGATGTTATGGGCAAAGTTTGGATATACAGATAAAATGCTATTCAGCTTTAAAAATACATCTTTTTGAGATTCTACATAGATGTTAACAAACGAACCTTGCATAGCATACACAAAAAAGCAAAAAATCATTGTGAATAAAATAATTGGAACAAACAACTGATTTAATCTCACTTGTTGAAAATTATCTTTGATACTCACTTTAAAATTGTGTTCACTAGGTATATCATCTAGTAGTATTGGCGTTTCTATCATTATAATTGGTGTTTATTCTATTATAGATATGAAATGAAACCAATTGCTAACACTGCAGCTTGAAGGTTACACATAGCAACATTACAATTCAATTCTAAAGGAATTTTTAAGAAGGTATTTTGTGCTTTAATATTTCTTTAGAATTGAAGATTACTTTTCGCTAAAAATTTTAATAAGTCTTATAAGATTAGGAAGTGCTTTGTGAAGACTTTTTAGAAAATAAAATTGTATTTTGATAGATATCCACTTTATAGTCAATCCAATTGCTGGTCAAGGAAGAAACAATTTTTCAGAAAGTTTTCTTCAAGATTATTTTGAAGCAGATAAGTACAACATAACTATTAAGTCATCAATTTATAAAGGGCACGCTTTGGTTTTGTCCAAAGAGTCTATTTTTCAAAAAGCAACTATTATAGTAGCTTGTGGTGGAGACGGAACGATAAATGAAGTAGCTTCGACATTGGTTGGTACATCTATTCAATTAGGTGTTATTCCTATAGGTTCAGGTAATGGTTTAGCATCAACATTGAATATTCCTAGAAATATTCACAAAGCTCTTCTTTTAATTAAAAAAAATAATAAAATTAGAATTGATGTTGGTCAAATTAATCAACGTTACTTCTTTAGTAATACAGGTTTTAGCTTTTCTGCATCTGTCATTAAAAACTATGAAGAACAAAACAAAAGAACCTTGTCAAGTTATGTGACGGCAACATTAAAATCATTGTTTTATTATTCTAAAAAAAACAAATTAAATATTCGTATTAATGATAAAACAGATGTTACGGACCCATTTTTAGTTTTTGTTTCAAATTCTAATACTTTGGGTTATGATATGAGCCTTACACCTAAAGCCTCTTTGCAAGATGGCCTTTTAGATATTGTTATAGTTCCAAAAATAAGTGTGTTAAAAATGTTATATTTTGGTTTATGCCTACTTTTAAAAAAACCAAATTTACTTAAAGAAGCGATTTGTTATCAATCAGATTCACTTACTCTCTATAGAACTCAAGGAGCTTTTTATCTATCTCAAATAGATGGGGAATCTTCACAAATTAATGAAGAGACACTTTTAATATCAATTCAAAGAAAGGCTTTGAACGTATTAGTTTAAAGTCTTTATTATTCAAAACAGGCTTTAAAATTGCTTAAGATTTCAATAATACTTTTAGCTAAAATAAAATTAGATATAGAAAAGTCTACACTAATTAATAGCTATAGTATAAATGAAAATCACAAACTTAAAAATTTCACTGCTTGTATGTGTCACATTGTTTTTAGTAATCTTACCAACCCAAGCACAAGATACTAGTCAAACAAAACCAGATGTAGGGACAACTCAAAAAATTGGAGACGTTATTCTGTTTGCATTGCCAGCAGCAACAATCGGCACCTCTTTTATCATCGGAGATGAAAAAGGAGCTTGGCAATTTACTAAAGGATTATTACTAACAGAAGCGATAACATATGGTCTAAAATTAAGTATAAATAAACAAAGACCAGATATGAGTAATGATAACTCATTTCCTTCAGGGCACACTTCTACCGTATTTCATAGTGCTGGATATATTCATAGAAGATATGGTTTTAAATATAGTATACCAGCTTATGCATTGGCTGGTTTTACAGCTGCAAGCAGAATCGATTCTAAAAAACACGACATTCTTGACGTATTGGCAGGCGCAGCTATTGGTCTTGGTAGTAACCTACTATTTACTACAGAATATCAGCAAAAGCATATGGAGCTTACTTTTAATAAAGAAGATGGAGGCTATCTATTAGGGTTTACTTACAAATTTTAATGTTTTTAGAATGAAATATATCTTTAATATTATTGTCGGGTTAATACCATTTATAATATTCTCTCAAGAAGATTCACCATCTGAAATAAGGAGAGAAACCAATTTAGAAGTATTCGGTGATTATGCACAACACGCACCAGCATTAACTTCTTTGATTATGATAATTGCCAATAAGGACAAAAAAGGACTTTGGCAATTCACAAAATCTTACGGAACAACATTAGCACTTACCTACGCCTTAAAATATGGTATAGATAAGCCAAGACCAGATGGAAGAACGGATGGTAAAGCATTTCCTTCTGGGCATACAGCAGTCGCATTTTCTGGAGCTTCTTTTATTCAAAGACGGTACGGATGGTCTTACGGTATTCCTGCCTATGCCATTGCTGGTATAGTTGCTTACACAAGAATAGAAGGTATAAATGACAGACACGACGGTTGGGATGTGCTAGGAGGCATTGTGGTTGGTGTTGGTAGTACTTATTTATTTACAACGCCATATCAAAAAGAACACTACGAACTGACATTTTCTGGAAAAAACAATAACTATTTAATTGGCCTTACATATAAATTTTAAAAAATGGAAACAAACAATCAGCTCAATAAAGTAGCACAGATAACCATTTTGTTTTGGTTAATGAAAATTGTAGCTACCACATTAGGGGAAACCTTTGGAGATTTTATTTCAATGACATTAAACCTAGGATATTTAATTAGTCTTGGAATTACAGGTTTAGTTTTCATAATCATTCTTTTGGTTCAACTTAATTGTAAAAAATATATTCCGTACGTGTACTGGTTAGTCATTATTGCTACAACTACTTTAGGAACAGAAATATCCGATTTTATAGACAGATCATTACATCTTGGGTATACAGGAGGAAGCATTTTACTATTCGTGGGTTTAATAATAACATTGTTTCTGTGGAAAAAGAAACACAAAAGCTTAAATGTGTTCCCAATAATTAGTAAGAATAAAGAAATATACTATTGGATAGCAATATTGTTTTCAAACAGCTTAGGTACAGCATTTGGAGATTATTTAAGTGATGTAGTGGGCTTATCCTATCTGCAAGGTGCTTTTGTTACAGCTGCAATTATAATAGTAGTTGTAGTAGTGCATTATGCTACCAAAATAAACGAAGTTGTTTTGTTCTGGTTGGCGTTTATTTTCACAAGACCCTTTGGCGCAACATTCGGAGATTTTTTAACAAAACCTACAGCAAAAGGCGGTTTAGACCTAGGGACATTAAATGCATCAATGGTTGCTCTAATCGTAATTGTACTACTCATTTACCTAGAACACAGAAGACAAAAAATAGAACAAACAATTTATAAACTTTAATAATTTTTAAAATGAAAACACTAAATGTACTAACAATTTTGGCTATAACAGTAGCCTTTACATCTTGTGCACAAAACAAGAATGAAAAAATTGCACCGCAATCCGTAATATCAAGTTTTGCGAATAAGTTTCCAAAAGCTAAAAAAGTAGAATGGAGTAAGGAAAACGAAAACGAATGGGAAGCCGATTTTAAAATGAACCATATGGAGTATTCTGCAAATTTCTCTAATAAGGGCGAATGGTTAGAAACAGAATACGAAATTAAAAAATCTGATATTCCTACTAACATCAAAAACATATTGGATAAAAATTTTACTGATTATGATATCGAAGACGTAGAAATATCAGAAACAGCACAAGGTAAATCCTACGAATTTGAAATTGAAATAGGTGAGCAAGAGTATGAAGTAACTATTGACCACAAAGGAAATCTAACAAAAGAAGAAGAAGAAGAAGAAGAAGAAAACGAATCAGATGAGGATTAAAATTTTAGTAAACACTATTATATTTTTATGGTCTGTGTTAACGTGGTCACAAGTCCAAAACACAACTGTATCAGGAAAAATTATAGATGCTAATTTAAAGGAGCCTTTAGCTTATGTAAATGTGGTTTTAAAAAATAACAACACTACCAACGAGTTTGTGGCAGGTGTTATTACCAATGACGAAGGTGTATTTACGCTCGAAAATGTAAGCTCGGGTAATTATTTAATTGAAGTATCATTTATTGGTTTTAAAACATATTCAAACACTATTTATGTTGGTGCAAATTCCAAATATTTAGATTTGGGTACGATAGCTTTAGAAGAAGATGTATCACATTTAGATGAAGTAGTAATAACATCAAAGAAAGAAGCCATAGGTAGTAAAATGGACAAAAAAACCTATGCTGTAAGTGCTAATATTTCACAAAGTGGCGGAACGGTTTTACAATCATTAAAAAATTTGCCAGGTATAACAACACAAGAAGGTAAAGTGCAATTACGTGGTAGCGACAAAGTATTAGTGCTAATAGATGATAAACAAACGGCAATTACAGGTTTTGGTAATCAAAACGGATTGGATAACATTCCTACATCAGCTATTGAAAGAATTGAGATTATAAATAATCCTTCTTCAAAATATGATGCCAATGGTAATGCGGGTATTATTAACATCATTCTAAAGAAAGAAAATCAAAACGGTTTTAACGGAACATTGGGTATTACAACTGGTCTGGGAGCTTTATGGGAAAGGAAAGAAAATTTACCAGGTATAAGACCACAATATAAAATGACGCCTAAAATAAATCCATCCATAGCGCTTAATTACAGAAAAGAAAAAATAAACTTCTTTTTGCAAGCAGATAATTTATACACAGAAACCTTAAATAAAAATGAGTTTACAACTCGTAGTTACGATGATGGCACTGTGATAAATCAACAATTAAAACGCAATAGAAATACTAATTTTTTCACATCAAAAGCAGGATTGGATTGGTTTATGAATGATAACAATACGCTCACAATATCAGGACTTTTTAGTAAGGAAAGTATTAAGGATTATGGAGACCAACCATTCTATAACCAACAATTAACAGAACAATTAAGGTTATGGCAATTTTTAGAAGATGAAGTCTTAACAGCTGCAATGTTTTCGGCTAACTTTGAACATAAATTTTCACAACCTGGGCATAAGTTAAACGCTTCATTCAATTACACGTTTGATAGAGAAGATGAAAAATATTTTTTCACGAATACCACACCTTCCTTTATTGAAGAAGAATCCTTTTTTCTTATAGCTGACCAAAAAGTGGTTGATGTAGCGTTAGATTACTCTAAACCTTTAAAAAATGGTTTTTTAGAAACTGGCTTTAAGTTTAGAAATAGAATAATCCCAACTGATATGCAATTCAATCCATCCGATGAAAACTCGGTATTAGATACTGGTGCAGATGGTAAAGCAGAATACAAAGAAATTATCCCAGCTGTATATACCAATTACACTTACGAAACTGAAAATTGGGAAGCCGAAGCGGGTCTACGGTTAGAATATGTGAATTTAGAGTATCAAGTAGACCCAAATCATAATACTTACCAAAGTAATGGTTATAACTATTTTCAACCATTTCCTAATGCAAGGATTAGTTATAAAATTAATGATAAAAATAGACTTTCAGCATTTTACAATAGACGTGTAGATAGACCAGATGAAGTAGATATTCGTATTTTTCCAAAGTATGACGATGCCGAAATTATTAAAGTTGGAAATCCAGCTCTTAATCCACAGTTTACAAATTCATTTGAATTGGGTTATAAAAACCAATGGAATAAAGGGTATTTATATACCGCATTATACCATAGAATAACCGATGGTACTATTACCAGAATTGCAACTACTGAAGGTGATTCTAACTTAATTTATAATGTGTCGCACAATGCAGGAAATAGTTTTAATACAGGTTTGGAAATTGTTGTAGATAAAAAGTTGTCAGACGTATGGTCGGCTAATCTGAATATGAATGGTTATTACAATAAAATTGATGCCTTTTCTGTACTTAATAAATATCCAGTAGAAAACACCATTTCAATATCAGAGCAAACAGCATATTCAGGAAACATTAAACTCAATGTTTTAGCGAAATTGCCTAAAGAAATTGAAGCACAATTGACCTCAATTTATTTAGCACCTGATATTATCCCTCAAGGTAAAATTAAATCTCGTTTTTCGATAGATTTTGGCATTAAAAAACCAATACAGAACAATAAAGGAGAACTATTTCTTAATGCTACCGACTTGTTCAATACCTTGGTAATTAAAAAAGAAGTAAATGGAGAAACATTTAATTTCACAAGCAATGACTATTATGAAACCCAAGTGATTCGTTTAGGTTATAAGTATAAGTTTTAACTAAGTAAACTAAATTATTAGAGTCTTTTCAGTAAACTGCTTTTATATTATAATTTTAAATAGATGTAAATTCTTTGCACAGCCATTGCATCCAATTATTAGTATATTTGTACAGCTTTATGAAAATATTCTTTTCCATATCTATGTCTATTTTATTCCTTTTTCAAGGGATAAGCATAGATATGGACTTTTGTGGCCCAATTAAAGACATTTCAAAAGTTATTACCCATTATCAAGACCATAAAATTTATGGAGACTCTTTCCTTGAATATGTAGTTGAAGATTATATTTATAATAACACCGAAAAAGAAGAACATCATAATGATTCTGATGAACAGGGCATACCAGCTCATTCTCATCAACAGTGTTGCCAATCTTTGCTATTGTATGTTACTAACAATAACATTCTCTCAATTAATCAATTTATCATTGAAGAGAGGAAACAAATTAATCCACATAAAGAAATCTTTAGCTCAAGATACTTGGAATCCCCTTTCCACCCCCCTCAAGTTTAATTTGGTTTTTACAGGATAACTTTATCCTTTCAAGACCTCATAGGTCTTTTTGTTCGATAACTATCACAAGTCTTATCGAAAAGTTTAACCGAATTAATATTTCATTATATGATTAATAAAATCATTGATTTTTCAATCAATAACAAATTCATTATTGGTTTGCTTACGCTTACCATAATTGGAGCAGGTATTTGGAGTATGACCAAAGTGCCAATCGATGCTGTTCCAGACATTACCAATAACCAAGTACAGGTTATTACACAAGCACCTAATTTAGGTACAGAAGATATTGAACAATTTGTAACCTACCCTGTGGAAGTTGCAATGAGCAACCTGCCTGATGTAAAGGAAATTAGGTCAATCTCTCGTTTTGGCTTATCGGTTGTTACCATCGTATTCGACGATGATATGGGAACCTATCTACCTCGTCAATTAGTAGCCGAAAAACTAAACGAAGTCAAAGAACAAATTCCAGCTGGTTTTGGAGAACCTACTATGGGACCTATTTCCACAGGATTAGGGGAAATTTATCAATACACCTTAAAAGTAGCACCAGAGTATAAAGACAAATACGACATTGCAGATTTACGCTCAATGCAGGATTGGATTGTACAACGTCAAATGGCAATGGTAGAAGGTGTGGTTGAGGTTAACGCCATAGGCGGTAAAATTAAACAATACGAAGTCGCGGTTGACCCAAACGATTTAAACGCAATTGGATTGACCATTACAGATGTCTTTAATGCACTTGAAGCCAATAATCAAAATACAGGTGGTGCATATATTGAAAAGAACCATCAGGCTAATTTTATTCGTGGAGAAGGCTTGGTACGGAGTTTAGAAGACATTAAAAAAATTACGGTAAAAACCGTTAATAATATTCCTGTAACTATTAATGATATTGCAACTGTGCAATTCGGTTCTGCCATACGTTACGGTGCATTAACCCAAGATGGTGAAGGTGAAGTTGTAGGTGGATTGGTGATGATGCTAAAAGGTGCAAATTCCAATGATGTTATTGCCAATGTAAAAGAGCGAATGACTCAAATTGAAAAGTCATTACCTGAAGGTGTAATTATTGAACCCTTATTAGACCGAAGTAAATTAATTGGAGAAACAACTTCTACTGTAACCACAAATCTTATTGAAGGTGCATTGATAGTTATTTTTGTGCTTATCTTCTTATTGGGTAATTGGCGAGGTGGTTTAATCGTTGCTTCAACAATACCATTATCCTTATTATTCGCTTTTATTTTAATGAACGTGTTCGATGTTTGGGTAAACTTAATGAGTTTGGGAGCAATAGATTTCGGTATTATAGTTGATGGCGCTGTAATTATTGTAGAAAGTACAGTATTTCTCATTGCATCACAAGTACTAAAAAAGAAACAGCTTACATCCAAAGAGCGAGATAAAGTGGCGTCTAATGCTTCAAAAAAGATGATGAACGCTGCGTTTTTCGGTCAGTTGATTATCCTTATCGTTTTTCTACCCATTTTAGCCTTACAAGGTATTGAAGGAAAGATGTTTAAACCAATGGCATTGACCTTTATTTTTGCTATGATTGGTGCAATGGTACTGTGTTTAACCTATGTGCCAATGATGTCTGCTTTAGTGTTAAGAGCACCAAAAAATGATAAAAAATCTTATGGAGATAGATTTGTACATTGGGTTGAAGACAAATATCAACCTTTATTGGTTAGAGCCTTGCGAAAAGGTAAATGGGTAATTGGTATTGCAGTTGTGTTGTTTGGGATAACCGTTTTTATGTTTTCAAGAATGGGTGGTGAATTTATCCCGCAACTCGATGAAGGTGATATTGCATTTCACGCTATTTTAAAACCAGGTAGCTCACTTACAGAAACTATTGAAACTACGACCAAAATAGAACAAATAGTAAAAGCCAAATTTCCAGAAGTCGAAAAAATTGTGAGTCGTATTGGTGTTGCTGAAATACCAACCGACCCAATGCCAATGGATTTAGCTGATGTTTTTGTTATTCTGAAACCTAAAAGCGAATGGACAACAGCAGAGACAAAAGATGAATTGATTGAGAAAATGAAAGAAGCGGTTGAAATCGTTCCTGGTGTTAATTATGAATTTACTCAACCTATCGAAATGCGTTTTAATGAGTTGCTTGAAGGTGTGCGTGAAGATATTGCCATTAAACTCTATGGTGAAGACATTGACATACTATCCCAAAAAGCTGAAGAAATATCTAAAATTATTGCAGGTACTGAAGGTATTGGAGATATGAAAGCGGAAGCCACAACGGGTTTACCACAAATGACCATCAATTACAACCGGAATAAATTAGCACAATACGGACTTCAAATAAATACGCTCAATCAAACCGTACAATCTGCATTTGCAGGTGGTACAGCAGGTGTGATTTTTGAAGGTGAAAAACGCTTCGATTTAGTGGTGCGTTTAAGTTCTCAAAACCGAAAGGATATAACAGATGTTCAAAACCTGTACATCAATTTACCTTCAGGTGCACAAATTCCACTTCGTGAAGTAGCTGATATATCTTATAAAGCGGGACCTATGCAAATAAGTAGGGACAATACCAACAGAAGAACCTATGTAGGTATCAATGTGAGAGGACGTGATGTAAAATCTTTAGTAACTGAAATAAAATCAAAATTAGATGCACAATTGGAACTACCATCGGGTTATTTTGTACGCTATGGCGGTGCTTTTGAAAATTTAGAACGTGCCAGTAACCGATTACAAACCGTTGTTCCTATCGCCTTATTACTCATATTTATACTAATATACTTTGCATTAAAATCACTACCTCAAACCTTAATGATTTATATAGCCATCCCAATGGCAACTATTGGTGGTGTAGTAGCCTTATGGTTGCGTGATATGCCATTTAGTATTTCGGCAGGTGTTGGTTTTATTGTGTTGTTTGGTGTTGCGGTATTAAATGGATTGGTAATGATAAGCGGACTCAACGAATTAAAAGAAGAAGGTGTAACCAATCTAAAGGATAGAATAGTTGAAGGTACTAAACGAAGAATCAGACCTATTATGCTAACTGCTTTTACAGATGTATTAGGCTTTCTACCAATGGCTATTTCATCATCAGCTGGTGCAGAAGTACAACGTCCTTTGGCAACGGTAGTTATTGGTGGATTATTAACTTCAACTTTGCTTACCTTATTTGTTTTACCAATTTTATATCATTGGGTAGAAAACAAATCTTTTACGTTTAAGCCAAATAAAAAGTTAGTAACAGCAACAGCAGTTGTATTATTACTATTTGGCTTTTCACCACAAAGTAATGCACAAGAGTTGAATGATACAATTCCCGAAATTTCATTACAGGAAGCTGTTAAACTCGCAAAAAGTAATTATCCATTGCTCAAACAAAAGCAGTTGGAAATTACAAAACAAGAGCAATTAAAAGCGACTGCCTATGATTTCGGAACGACTCAAATTTTTACAGGTGGTGAAGAAATTAATAGTGGTAATGGCATCTATACAACCATAGGTGTTGGTCAATCCAACATTGATTTATTTGGAATTGGTACAAAAAAGAAGCTGCAAGAACAACGCATTCAATTGGCACAAAAAGCCTTTCAACTTTCCGAATTAGAACTGGAATTGGAAGTCAAAAAAGCGTGGTCAAAATGTTATCAAATGAAACGAAACTATGATTTGTATAAGGAATTGGATTCCATTTATTCCAAATTTGAACAAGCAGTAGCTTTAAATTATGAAGTCGAAGCCATTTCTAAATTAGAATATTCGGCAGCAAAAAATCAAGCGTTTCAAATTAAAAATAAAAAAGCGCAAGCCTATAGTGATTACCTTATTGCCTTACAGCAATTCAATTTGTGGTTGGTATCAGAAGAAATTTTTACAGTTTCAGATGAATTTGAGGTAGCGATAGATAGTGATATGGAAACGTTCAGTATTGAAAGTCATCCATTGTACAGTATGTCGCAGAACATTGTAGATGAAGCGGAAGCTAAATATAAAGCTGCAAAAGCAGATAATTTGCCAAAGTTCAATCTTCAAGGTGGTATACAGAAAGTAAATGGCAATTCAGGGTTTTACACGTATCAAGCAGGTATTTCCATTCCGTTTTTATCAGGTACTAACAAAGCACAAATTAGAAGTTCCAAAATTGATAAAGAAATAGCAGAAACCAATGTAGCGTTCAAAAAACAGGAAGTACAATCAAGGTTTGTTCAGGCTAAAGAAAATTATATGAAATGGAAAACATCTTGGGAGTTTTACAAAGACCAAGTTTTACCATTAACAAAAGAGCAAAAAACAGGTGCATTACTGGCGTACAGAGAAGGCGAAATAGATTATACTGCATTTACGCAGTTGATAAAAGAAGCCATTCAATCGGAACTTGAAGCACAGACTGCATTAGTAAACTATTTAGAAAGCACATTTCAATTACAATATTTTAATCAATAAGACAATGAAAAATAAAATATATAAAATTCTTACCGTAATGGTGTTAACCATTTTTGTTTCAGCTTGCGGAAATAAAGAAAATCATAACGAGAATGATGGTCATTCCCACGATGAGGAAGAAAAAACAGAAGTTAATGAAGAACATAATGAAAGCGAAGAAGTAATGCTATCACAACAGCAATTCGATGCTTTAAAAATGAAAATAGATACGTTGGCATTACGTAATATGAGCGGCTATGTAGAAGCAAACGGAACGTTAGAAGTACCACCACAAAACGAAGCAGCTATTACTACTGTTGTTGGTGCAAATGTCGTTTCAATTGAAGTGATTGAAGGTGATAAGGTTAATAAAGGTCAAGTTGTGGCTTATCTATCGCACCCAAATATCATACAAGCGCAAACGGATTATTTAAACGCTTATAGCAATAGCGAGCTTGCAAAGAAAAATTATGAACGTCAACAAAAATTATACGATGCTGGTGTTGGTTCTGGTGCTAATTTCCAGAAAGCAGAAGCAGAATATCAAGCATCAAAAGCAATGGTTAATGGTTTAGAAGCGCAATTAAGAATACTCAACGTTAACACTATATCAGTTCGCAATGGAACAATTGCACAGCGCATAGCATTGCGAAGCCCCATTGAAGGTTTTGTGCAAAAAGTCGAGGTTAAGACAGGACAATATGTAGAACCACAAACTGAATTGTTCGAGATTGTAAACACACATCACGTGCACGCAGATTTAATGGTGTTTGAAAAAGATGTCTATAAAGTAAAACAAGGGCAGAAAGTAACTTTTAGTGTTCAATCCATACCAGATGCAGAACTTACGGCCGAGATTTACTCGGTAAGCAAAACCTTTGAAGACAACCCTAAAGCGGTTCACGTGCACGCCGAAATAGAAAATAAATCAGGTAATCTCATTCCTGGTATGTACATTCAAGGAAGAATACAAACCGATAATGCTTTAACAAAGGCATTGCCTGAAAGTGCCATTGTAAAAGATGGCGATAGATTCTTTGTTTTTATAGTAGAAAAAGAAGGGGAAAATTGGGCATTTAAGCCTATAGAAGTGATAACTGGAGAGAAAGATGGAGGTTGGATAGCAGTTGCTTTTTCACAAGAAACACCTGTAAATACCAAGTTTGCATACAATAATGCCTATTACCTTATAGCAGAAATGAAAAAAGGAGATGCAGAACACACTCATTAATTATGGAAAGAATAGAACAATTATTAGATTCAAAAGATATTCGCGTTACGGCAATGCGGTTGCTTATTTATAAATTTCTTGCAGAAAAAGAAATTGCTGTAACGTTAAGTGATATTGAAAATGCTTTTGAAAAAGCAGACAGGACAACCTTGTACAGAACCGTAAAGACTTTTGAAGAAAAAGGCATCGTGCACCAAATAGACGATGGTACGGGCATCACCAAATATGCGTTGTGTGAGCAAGGTTGTAGTTGCGATATTAAAACAGATTTACACTTACACTTTCATTGTACTAATTGTGGTGAAACAGTTTGTTTAACAGACCACAAAATACCTCAAATCAAGGTTCCTGAAGGTTTTATTTCCGAAAATGTAAACTTGGTAGTAAAAGGTATTTGTGATAAATGTAGTGGACAATAATTGCACTTCCATTGCACTGTTTTTAATTGCATTTTTGAAATCAAAGAATTAAGTAATTATGAAAAGTAAATTAGCGATAACAAGTTTGCTTACAGCAATTACAGCTTCATTATGTTGTATAGCCCCAGTTTTGGCTCTAATCGCGGGAACAAGTGGATTTGCTTCAACTTTTTCTTGGATAGAACCATTTAGACCTTACTTAATAGGGCTAACAATAGTAGTTCTTCTATTTGCTTGGTATCAAAAACTAAAACCAGAAAAAGAAATAGACTGTGAATGTGAAACGGATGAAAAACCAAAATTTATGCAGTCAAAAACCTTTTTAGGTGTTGTAACAGTATTCGCAATAGTGTTGTTGGCTTTCCCATACTACTCAAGTATGTTTTATCCCAATTCAGAGAAACAAATTGTTGTCGTTGATAAATCAAATATAAAAACAACAGAGTATAAAATAAGTGGAATGACTTGTGCCAGTTGTGAAGCTCACGTAAACCACGAAGTAAATAAACTTAACGGAATTGTAAACTCAAAAACATCATACGAAAATGGTAACGCAATCATTGAGTATGATAAAACTAAAACAAATGAAGCGGAAATTGAGAAAGCAATTAACGCAACAGGTTATAAAGTAACTGATAAAAAAGAAAATTAATGAAAACCATATTAAAATCGGAAATCACTTGCCCTAACTGCGGACATAAAAAAGAAGAAGATATGCCAACAAATGCTTGTCAATTCTTTTACGAGTGCGAGAATTGTAAAACGGTACTAAAACCAAACGAAGGTGATTGTTGTGTGTATTGTTCTTATGGTACAGTTCCTTGTCCACCAATTCAACAAAACAAAAGTTGTTGCTAAAACAAAACTAAATGAAAAAAAAGAAAGTCAATTTAAGAGATTTAAAACCAAATTCAGAAGAACAACATTCTCACGATGATGGTCACAATCATAGCAATCCTAAAAGTGTTTCAAATTTAAACACCTATTTACCAGCTATTTTCAGTTTCGTAATGTTAATAGTTGGTATTGCTGTAGATTATTTTGAAGCATTTCCTCATTTTTCTGGATGGATTCGTATTCTTTGGTATGTGGTAGCCTATATTCCTGTTGGTTTTCCTGTGGTAAAAGAAGGATGGAAAAATCTTATAAAAGGCGATGTTTTTACCGAGTTCTTTTTAATGTCTATTGCCACAATTGGTGCGTTTATAATTGGTGAATATCCCGAAGGTGTTGCAGTAATGCTATTTTATGCAGTAGGCGAATTATTTCAAAGTGCTGCTGTAAATCGTGCAAAAGGAAATATAAAAGCATTATTAGATGTTAGACCTAAAGAAGCCAATGTATTTCGTGAGGGAGATTATAAAAGTGTTTCGCCTGAAGTTGTCAATATTGGAGAGAAAATTCAAATTCGTGTAGGTGAAAAAATTCCATTGGATGGCATTTTATTATCCGAAAAAGCATCTTTAAATACAGCTGCGTTAACAGGAGAAAGCAAACCAGATTCCATTCAAAAAGAAGCAAAGGTTTACGCAGGTAGTATCAATTTAGAAAGTGTTATTGAAGTTGAGGTAACCAACAAGTTTGAAGATAGTTCTATTGCGAGAATATTAGACTTGGTTCAAAATGCTACAGCTCGTAAGTCTAAAACAGAATTATTCATCAGACAGTTTGCTCGTATCTACACACCAATTGTAGTGTTCTTGGCTATTGGTGTTACTTTTATACCTTACTTTTTTGTAGATGATTATATATTTAGAGATTGGTTATACAGAGCATTAATATTCTTGGTAATATCTTGTCCTTGTGCGTTAGTGATTTCAATTCCATTAGGATATTTCGGTGGATTGGGAGCAGCTTCAAAAAATGGAATATTATTTAAAGGTGCTTCATTTTTAGATGCAATGACCAAGATAAATACTTTGGTAATGGACAAAACAGGAACCGTAACTAAAGGTGTTTTTAAAATCAAAGAAGTAAAAGCAATTGATTGGAAAGAAACCGAATTTATGCAATATTTAATGGCGATGGAAGAACAATCCACGCATCCAATTGCTAAAGCAATTTTAGAGTATAAATCAGAAGGAGAAGATTTTGAAGCTCAAGACGTTTCTGAAATTGCAGGTAAAGGATTAAAAGGAATTGTAAATAGTAAAACAGTTTTAGTAGGTAATAAAGCATTAATGATTACTAATAATATAGAAGTCCCAGCGGAAACGGAAAATATTGTAGAATCTATTGTATTAGTTGCAATAGATAACAAGTTTGCTGGTTATGTGGTAATAGCAGACGAATTAAAAGAAGATGCCAAAGAAACAATTGTCAAATTACAAAAAGTTGGTATCAAAAATATTATGATGCTTTCCGGTGACAAAGATTCCATTACTCAACAAGTCGCTAAAGAGTTGAACATCGAAAATGCAAAAGGTGATTTACTTCCAGAAGATAAGTTAAACGAAGTTGAAATATTAAAAAATAATCCTGAAAATAAAGTAGCATTTATAGGGGATGGTATAAACGATGCGCCTGTTTTAGCAGCAAGTAACGTTGGAATTGCAATGGGTGGTTTGGGTAGTGATGTAGCTATTGAAACAGCAGACGTTATCATTCAAACCGACCAACCTTCAAAAGTAGTTAGAGCCATTAAAATAAGTCGTTCCACACGAAAAATTGTTTGGCAGAATATCATTTTAGCTTTTGGTATTAAAGTAATTGTACTGATTTTGGGAGCAGGTGGTTTAGCAACTATGTGGGAAGCTGTCTTTGCAGACGTAGGCGTGGCTTTATTAGCAATTCTAAATGCGGTAAGGTTACAGAAAATGAAATGGAGTTGAGCATTAAACTTCTGTTAATTAAATAAGTATTTGTTAAAATTTCGTAACTTTGCAATTACAATGAAAAAAGTATTGCATAAAATAATGGCTTTCGCAATGGCTTTTGTAGTGTTATTCTCTACATTGTCATTTACGGTCAATATGCATTATTGTGGCGGTACTTTGGTTGAAACAGCATTTCTAAAAAATGTAAAAGGTTGCGGAATGGAAATGGGCAACCCTTCAACAGAAAGCTGTTCAATCACCAAGAAAAATTGTTGTGATAATAAGCAATTATCAATTGAAGGTCAAGATGAGTTACAACTTACCATTGATAAAATTTCTTTTGAGCAACAAGTATTCATTGCATCCTTTGTATATACTTACATCAACCTTTTTGAAGGTTTAGAAAAAAACGTAACGGCTTACGAAGAATACAAACCGCCACTCGTCATAAGGCGTATCTACAAGATTGACGAGACTTATTTAATTTGATTTTTTAAACATTAGACTGTTTTATCCTATGGCTTTTTGCCATAAGGATAATTTGCTGTATTCGGTGTTGTCCTAACGCCAATGTCTAACTGTTTAATTATCAAAACCAATGCTAAACAAAAGCATCAAATTCTTAATAGAAAATAAACTCGTAGCAGTTTTACTACTCGTCCTTTTCATAGGTTGGGGAACTGTAAATGCACCTTTTAATTGGGATACAGGTTTTTTACCAAGCAACCCTGTAGCTGTAGATGCTATTCCAGATATAGGCGAAAACCAACAAATTGTATTTACCAAATGGGATGGTCGTTCGCCACAAGATATTGAAGACCAAATTACCTATCCATTAACCACATCATTGTTGGGTATTCCTGGAGTAAAAACCATTCGTAGCTCGTCTATGTTTGGCTTTTCCAGTATCTACATCATTTTTGAAGAAGATATAGAGTTTTACTGGAGTCGAAGTCGCATTCTCGAAAAACTAAATTCCTTACCAAGTGGTTTATTACCTGATGGTGTTAATCCTGCTTTGGGACCAGATGCTACAGGATTAGGTCAAATATTTTGGTACACACTCGAAGGTCGTGATGAAAATGGAAATGTAACGGGTGGTTGGGATTTGCACGAATTACGTAGTATTCAAGATTACTATGTAAAATATGCATTGTCATCTGCAAGTGGTGTATCTGAAGTTGCATCTATTGGTGGTTACGTGCAAGAATATCAAGTTGATGTAAACCCAGAGTTAATGCGTCAATATAATATTGGCTTGCACCATATTGTAAAAGCAGTTAAAGAAAGTAACCGAGATATTGGAGCACAGACTTTAGAAATCAATCAAGCCGAATATCTGGTACGTGGTTTGGGTTATGTGAAATCCATAGCAGACATCGAAAATGCAGTTGTAACTTCAGAAGATTACACAGCTATCAAAATTAAAGATGTGGCAAAAGTGTCTTTAGGTCCTGCAACAAGACGTGGAATTTTAGACAAAGAAGGTGCAGAAGTGGTTGGTGGTGTTGTAGTAGCACGTTATGGCGCTAACCCAATGGAAGTGATTAATAATGTAAAAGCCAAAATAAACGAATTAAGCGCAGGACTACCTACAAAAACGTTGGCAGATGGTAGAACATCACAAGTAACTATAGTACCATTTTACGACCGTACAGAATTGATTCAAGAAACATTGGGTACACTCAATGAAGCCTTAACTTTAGAAATACTCATTACCATTTTGGTCATTATCATAATGGTATTTAATCTTCGTGCTTCCGTATTGATTTCAGGGCTATTACCTGTTGCGGTGTTAATGGTATTTATAGCAATGAAGCTCTTTGGTGTCGATGCCAATATTGTAGCACTATCAGGTATTGCTATTGCTATTGGTACAATGGTAGATGTTGGTGTCATACTTTCAGAAAACATCGTAAGGCATTTAGACGAAAACGAAAACAAATTACCAATAAACACAGTCGTTTACAACGCAACAGCAGAAGTATCTGGTGCAATCGTAACCGCAGTAATGACAACCATTATCAGTTTTATTCCTGTATTTACAATGATTGGTGCAGAAGGAAAACTATTTAGACCATTAGCATTTACTAAAACCTTTGCTTTAACAGCGTCCATAATTGTAGCCTTATTTCTAATACCACCGTTTGCGGCCTTTTTATTCCGAAAAAAGAGCATTCAAAAACATTTTAAATATGCTTTAAACGGTGTTTTAATAGTATTAGGAATAGCAGCAATAATTTATGGATATTGGTTAGGTGTCATACTCATCGCTTTTGGCGTAACAGCTTTATTAAATCTTCAAAACAAGATTTCAGATAAACAGGCAAACTTTGCCAACATCATCATTTCGGCTTCAGCAATTGTATTCTTATTAGCAGAATATTGGCGACCGTTAGGCGTAAATGAAAGCATCTTCTTAAACCTCGTTTTTGTAGCTATTATTTGCTTTGGATTATTAGGTGTATTTGCATTATTCATTAAATACTACACACGTATTTTAAGATGGTGTTTAGACAATAAATTATTATTTCTTTCCATACCTACAGCAATTGTCATTGCAGGATTTTTCATAATGAAAAACACAGGTAAAGAGTTTATGCCATCCTTAAACGAAGGTTCTTTTCTATTAATGCCAACTTCAATGCCACACTCTGGAGTAGAAGAAAATAAGCGCGTTTTACAGCAATTGGATATGGCAGTAGCCAGTATTCCAGAGATTGAAACCGTTGTGGGTAAAGCAGGAAGAACAGAATCAGCTTTAGATCCTGCACCATTATCAATGTATGAAAACATCATTCAATACAAACCTGAATATATGCTGAATGATAAAGGAGGGCGTCAACGCTATAAGGTCAACAATGATGGTGAGTATGTATTAAAAAACGGAATGTCATTGCGAGCGGAGCAACGTGAAGCGTGGCAATCTCTAAATGCAAAAGAACAATTAATCCCAGACGATGATGGCGAGTTTTACCGAAACTGGCGACCAGAAATACAATCACCAGACGACATTTGGAACGAAATTGTAAAAGTTACCAAATTACCAGGTGTCACATCAGCACCAAAACTACAACCTATTGAAACTCGATTGGTAATGCTACAAACAGGTATGCGTGCACCAATGGGAATCAAAATAAAAGGACAAGATTTAAAAGAAATTGAAGCTTTTGGAATGCAGTTAGAAACCATTTTAAAAGAAGCTGAAGGTGTAAAGGATGAAGCCGTTTTTGCAGACCGTATTGTAGGTAAACCGTATTTACTAATTGATATTGACCGAGAAAAAATTGCACGTTATGGTGTAAGTATTGAAGAGGTACAAAACGTATTAAAAGTAGCTGTTGGTGGTATGTCATTAACCCAAACCGTGGAAGGTCGTGAGCGTTATGGTGTACGTGTGCGTTACCCAAGAGAATTAAGAGCTAATCCAACCGATTTAGAGCAAATTTATGTACCTGTTGAAAAAGGCAGTCCTGTACCTTTAAGCGAATTGGCAACCATTCGTTACGAGCAAGGTCCACAAGTCATAAAAAGTGAAGATACCTTTTTAGTGGGCTATGTGTTGTTTGATAAACTAGATGGTTATGCAGAAGTCAATGTAGTTGAAAATGCGCAAGCAATGATTCAAAGCAAGATTGATGCAGGTGAATTAATAGTCCCAAAAGGAATTAACTATCAATTTACAGGAACTTACGAAAACCAATTACGTGCCGAAAAAACCTTATCGGTAGTTGTACCATTAGCATTGGCTATCATCTTTTTAATTCTGTACTTCCAATTCCGTTCGGTGGGTACATCATTAATGGTTTTTACAGGGATTGCAGTAGCGTTTGCAGGTGGTTTTTTAATGATATGGTTATACGGACAATCGTGGTTTTTAAACTTCAGTGTTTTTGGTGAAAACCTGCGTGATTTATTCCAAATGCACACCATTAATTTAAGTGTGGCCGTTTGGGTTGGGTTTATTGCACTTTTCGGTATTGCAACTGATGATGGTGTTGTAATGGCAACCTACTTAACACAAACTTTCGACAGAAATTCACCAGAAACAAAAAAGGAAATTAGAGCATCTATTGTAGAAGCAGGTGAAAAACGTATTAGACCGTGTTTAATGACTACCGCAACAACCATTTTAGCACTCTTGCCTGTACTCACATCAACAGGACGAGGTAGTGATATTATGATTCCTATGGCCATACCGAGTTTCGGTGGAATGTTAATTGCTTTAATCACCTTATTTGTTGTACCAGTTTTATATAGCTGGAAAGCCGAAGTTCAACTTAAAAGAGCATTAAAATGAAAAATGAATCAATACATATAAAAATCGTCTTGGCTCTTGGCTCTTGTTTCTTGAGTCTTTTTGCAAACGCCCAACAATTAGAAACTTTAATTAATGAAGCGTTGGAAAACAATCCCGAAATTCAAAAATTCGAGTTACAGTACAAAAGAGTTTCAGAAAAAGTAAATGAAGTCAACACCATTCCAAACACCGAATTTGGCGTGGGCTATTTTGTTAGTGAACCAGAAACACGTACAGGTGCACAAAGGTTTAAAGTGTCAGCAAAACAAATGTTGCCTTGGTTTGGTACAATTTCTTCTCGTGAAGATTATGTAACCGCATTGGCAGATGCGAAATACGAAGACATCGTTATTGCCAAACGTAAACTAATGGCTTCAGTATCACAATCCTATTACAACCTGTATACAAACCAAGCAAAACAGCAAATCTTGAGAGATAATATCAAATTGTTGGAAACCTATGAAACAATGGCGTTGACTTCTGTTGAGGTAGGTAAAGCATCGGCAGTAGATGTTTTGCGTTTACAAATGCGACAAAATGATTTACAACAGTTGAAAGATGTGTTGCAACAACAGTTTTTAGCAGAACAAACCAATTTTAATAACCTTTTGAATAGGAAAAATGATGTTGTGGTTAATGTGGTAGACAGTTTAACGATTCCTATGGAAGATTTTGAAATCAATACTGAAAATCTATCGGTACATCCTGAATTAGTAAAGTTTGATAAACTCTATCAGTCTGTAGAAAAATCAGAATTACTAAATCAAAAAGAAAACAGTCCAATGATTGGTTTCGGGTTAGATTATATCAATGTTGAAGAAAGACAAGATATGAATTTTTCGGATAACGGTAAAGATATTGTAATGCCTATGGTTTCGGTATCAATTCCAATTTTCAATAAGAAATACAAATCCATTTCCAAACAAAACGAACTGGAACAGCAAGAAATCAATTATCAAAAACAAGAGCGTTTAAACAGTTTAATAACGGTATTGGATAAAGCTATTAACGACCGTATTTCAGCAAGAATAAGCAATAATACAGCAACAAAAAACCTAAAACAAGCTAAAGATGCAGAGCAAATTCTCATCAAAAGCTACGAAACTGGCACGATTGATTTTAACGATGTCCTTGATATTCAAGAATTGCAGTTAAAGTTTCAAATGAACCAAATAGAATCCATTAAAACCTACTATGTTCAAAGTGTCATAATTAATTATTTAATTCAGTAAACAATGAAAACATTAAACACAATACTTCTATTATTCCTAACGTCAATTGCATTTGCCCAAGTAGGGACAAATGGAGATGATAGAAATGAAGAAGGAAGGAAAATAAAAGAATATAATCTCACTATTGAGGAAAATGAAATGACACTAGCTGGTGTAACCGCCAAAGGTATGACTATCAACGGTAGTATTCCCGGACCAGTTTTGGAATTTAATGAAGGCGACCTTGCTATTATTAATGTTACCAACAAAATGGATGTGGAAACCTCTGTGCATTGGCACGGGTTGATACTTCCAAATTTCTATGATGGCGTACCTTATTTAAATACACCCCCAATCGAACCAGGAGAGACTTTTCAATACAGAATCCCTATCAACCAGTCAGGTACGTATTGGTACCATTCCCATACAATGTTACAAGAACAGAAAGGTGTTTATGGGTCTATTATCATTCATCCAAAAGAAAAAACTTTGGAATATGATAAAGATTTGGTGGTGCTACTCTCTGATTGGACAAACGAGAAACCATTGAACGTGCTACGAAACCTTAAAAGAGGTAACGAGTGGTATCAAGTTAAAAAAGGTACAGCAGTACCATTGAGTAGAGTCATTTCAGAAGGTGCTTTTGGTGCTCAACTGAAATTTTGGAGAGACCGTATGGAAGGGGCTGATATTAGCGATATCTACTATCCCGCCTTTCTAACCAATGGAAAGTCGTTAGCAGAATATCCAGAATTCAAACCAGGCGAAAAAGTACGGCTTCGCTTTATCAATGCATCTGCCTCTACCTATTATTGGATGGACTTTGGTGGTGGAAACCCTATGATTGTTGCAGGAGATGGTATCGATGTGGAACCCGTATCTAAAAGCCGATTTCTATTTGGTATTGCCGAAACCTACGATGTTATCGTAACCATTCCCGATGGTACTTTAGAAGTTACCGCCACAACACAGGATGGCTCTGGAAGCACTTCCTTACGATTGGGTCAGGGAACGCTATATCCAGCAAAAAGAATGGAGAGACCAGACAAGGTCGCTATGATGAAGCAAATGGCCAAAATGGATATGAAAATGGGAGCGCCAGCAATGGCAGGTAATCAAAAGAAAAATACACCTGAAGCTTTAATGAAAAGGTATGGAATGCAAATGGATATGAAAGATGGTAAGATGAATATGGATATGAATAATAAGATGTCGATGAAAGATGGTAAGATGGATAACCAAATGAATATGAATGATAATCATATGCAAATGGAAATGGACAAAAAGATGGATATGAAAAAGGATTCTATGCCAATGAGCCATAATATGTCTATGATGGAGAAAGACTCTAGGTCTTTTGATTACAATACACGTAAAACCTATTTCAACTATGATTTTTTAAAGGCAAAAGAAAATACCACTTATAAGGAAGATTTACCTGTAAATGACCTTTTACTCAACCTAACAGGTAATATGCAACGCTATGTGTGGAGTATAAATGGCGTGCCATTATCTGAAACAGATAAGATTAAAATTAAAGGAGGAGAGGTTACCAGAATAACATTAAATAACTTAACAATGATGCATCACCCAATGCATCTTCACGGTCATTATTTTAGAGTGATTAACGAAAATGGAGAACGTTCACCATTAAAGCATACGGTTAACGTGCCGCCAATGCAAAAAGTGGTTATAGAGTTCTACAACGAAGAATATGGTGATTGGATTTTTCATTGTCACGTCCTATATCATATGATGGGTGGTATGGCAAGAGTATTTAGTTATGATACCCCAAGGGATGTAAGGATGAAGGATTTTCCCGCTCAAAAACTCGTTGATGAAACAGACCATTACTATTCCTGGGGATTGTTGCGTGCAGGCTCAAACTTTAACGAACTCTTTTTGATGTCAACTAATATCCGAAATGGATTTGGTTTACGAGCAGAGTTCGATTATGACAGAAATCTTGAAGCCGAAGTAAACTATGATAGATACCTAAATGATTGGGTACGTCTCTACGTAGGTGTTAATACAGAAACAGAAATACCAAATTCCTTCGATGAGTTCAATACAGTTGGTCTTATTGGTGTAAAATACTTTACACCTTATAGGTTTAATGTAGATGTGAGTATGGATAATCAGCTACGCCCAAGAGTACGTTTGGATAGAGAGCTATTGCTTTTCCCAAGAATTTTTCTGGAAGGTGAGTATGAATATAGAGCAGACTTTGGATGGGTAAATGATATAGGGAATAGCTCTTATGAGAGTGAAACACAATGGTTGGTTGGCCTTTCTTACATCCTGTCAAGAAACTTTTCAATTCAAGGAAACTATAACAACCGATATGGTTGGGGTGGTGGTCTTTTAGCAAGATTCTAATTTAAAATGTAAATAAGTAATAATTAAAAAAAGAAAAAATGAGAAAAACAATTTTAACATCAATCGTATTAATTATGACACTAACAGTAGGCTTTGCACAATCAAAAACAGAAACTGTTTTTGGTGTTAGAGGTAATTGTGGAATGTGTAAATCAACCATTGAAAAATCTGTAAATAATATCGATGGTGTTTTTGAAGCATCTTGGGATAAAGAAACCAAACAAATGTCTATTTCTTATGATAATACAAAAACAGATGTAATGGCTTTACATAAAGCAATAGCAAAATCAGGTTATGACACAGAAAAAGTAAAAGCAGATGAAAATGCTTATAATAATTTACCAGGATGTTGTCAGTATGATAGGGAAATGGAACTATCAGCACCAAAAGAAACAAAAAACAAATAATAGTTAAAATCAAAACAAAATGAGCAAATTAAAATTAGTATTCGGAGTAGTTGCAATAGCATTTGTAGCCCTTACAGCAGTGTCTTGTAAAGATGCCAAAACAGACAAGAATGATTCAACAGAGCATCATTCAGAGATGAATGCAGATGGAGACCATTCAAAAATGAATCACGATAATAGCGATGGTCATCACGATGGTGATAAAAAGGAAATGGCAATGAATGGAAATGGTACCTCACAAGTCGTATTAAATGATTATTTCAACCTTAAAGATGCTTTGGTAGCCGATGACAACGCAAAAGCGAAAAATTTAGGAGGCACATTGGCTAAATCACTTAAGGCTTTTGATACTTCTAAATATTCAGATGATAAGCAAAGCGAACTAAAGGATATTATTGAAGATGCCACTGAACACGCAGAACATATTTCAGAAAGTGACATAGCGCACCAAAGAGAACATTTTAAAGTATTGAGCAAGGATATGGTTGATATGGTAGAAATCACCGGAACATCAATGACCATTTACCAGCAGTATTGTCCAATGTACGATAACAACAAGGGTGGTGCTTGGTTGAGTATGAACAAAGAAATCAGAAATCCCTATTTCGGTGATAAAATGCTAAAATGTGGTAAAGTACAGCGTGAAATCAACTAAATGAAGATTGTAAAAATCATAGCGTGGATAGCATTAATTGCTTTGGTTGCCATACAGTTTTTTCCTGTGGATTACAACCAAAGTGAAACCATACCACAAACCGATTTTATGCTCGTGAACAACGTACCTGTAACGGTTGAAAAATCGTTGCAGGTTTCGTGTTACGATTGCCATAGTAATAACACACAATATCCTTGGTACAATAAGGTGCAACCTGTTGCTTGGTTTCTTGAAGGACATATTAAAAAAGGAAAAGAAGAATTGAATTTTAGTGAATGGGATTCTTATTCCAGCCGACGGAAGAATAGTAAGTTGAGGTCAATAATCAGCCAAATAGAGGATGACAAAATGCCTTTAAAATCATATACATTTATTCATAGTAATGCCGTATTTACAAATACTAAAAAACAAGAAATCATCAAATATTTTAATCAATTAAAAGATAGTTTAAACTAAAACCTTTTTGGCAATGACACATACATTATTTATAAAAAATATGGTTTGTAATCGCTGTAAAATGTCAATTCTTAAACTTTTAAATGATGAAGGTTTTGAAGTAGAAGCTATCCAACTTGGAAAAATAACAGTTAAAGAAAATCCAAATAATGATTATTTAAAATTTGAAAAGAATTTAAATGTTCTAGGTTTTGAATTGATTAAAGACCCTACAAAAGCATTGGTTGAAAAGATTAAGGTGAATCTTATTGAACACATAGAAAAGAACGATACAAATGTTATACTCGCTAAACTTGAAAGTGAAATGGGCAAGAGCTATTCCATATTGAGTAAAACCTTCAGTAAGTCAGAAGGTATAACATTAGAAAAATACTTTATCAACCTAAAAATTGAAAAGGTTAAGGAATATATCCAGTTGCAAGAGCTGAATTTTTCAGAAATAGCATATAGTCTCAATTATAAAAACAGTAGCCATTTGGCAAAACAGTTTAAGCAAGTAACGGGAATGTCTATGACTGATTTTAAAAACCTACAAATTGATAGCAGAAAACCATTAGACCAAATTGTATAAATATTATCCAATATTAGGAAAACCATACTGGCAAGTGAAAGGTAGTTTTGTGGGTTAACTTTAAAATATGAAAACAATGAAACATACATATCATATACACGGAATGACTTGTAACGGTTGTCGCAGTCACGTTGAAGAAACACTTTCAAAAGTAAAAGGTGTTTCAAAGGCATCGGTTAATTTAGAAAAAGCCGAAGCCATTATAGAAATGGAACAGCATATTTCTTTAGAATCCTTTCAAAAGGCTTTAAAAGATGATGGTGGTAGATATAGTATCCATAATCAAGGTGAACATCATCACCATTCAAAACCTAAAACGGAGAAAACCCCAAAAGGCAAAGGAACAGGCACATTTTATTGCCCAATGCATTGCGAGGGTGATAAAACCTACGACAAACCAGGTGATTGTCCTGTATGCGGTATGGATTTGGTTGAAGAACAAAATATTTCTACATCGCAAAAAGAGCAATGGACGTGTCCAATGCATCCAGAAATCGTAAAAGATGAAGCGGGTTCTTGCCCTATTTGCGGTATGGATTTAGTACCAATGCAACCAGACCTTTCTGCTGAAGAAAAGACCTATAAAAAACTATTGAAAAAATTTTGGATAGCAACAGCCTTTACTTTGCCTATTTTCTTAATAGCAATGAGCGAAATGCTTAATAACAATCCTTTATACAATATAATGCAACAGAAATATTGGAATTGGGTACAATTCGTTTTATCCATTCCAGTGGTATTTTATGCAACTTGGATGTTTTTTGAACGTGCTTATCGAAGTATAAAAACGTGGAACCTCAATATGTTTACACTTATTGGTATAGGTGCAGGTGTAGCGTGGTTATTTAGTGTGGTAGGTATGGTATTTCCTGATGTGTTCCCCAATGAGTTTAAAACCGAATCGGGAGCAGTTCACGTGTATTTTGAGGCGGCAACAGTTATTTTAACCTTGGTATTGTTAGGTCAATTATTGGAAGCTCGTGCGCATAGTAAAACCAATTCCGCTGTAAAAGAATTACTGAAATTAGCACCTAACAAAGCTATAAAAATAGTTGATGGTGAAGAGGTTGAAGTGAGTATTGACAAGATAGAACTTAACGATATTCTTAAAGTAAAACCAGGTGATAAAATCCCTGTTGATGGTATTATTACAGAGGGAGAAACCAGTATTGACGAATCAATGATTACTGGTGAACCTATCCCAGTTAATAAGGTTAAAGAAGATAAAGTCAGTAGCGGTACAATAAATGGCAACCAAGCCTTTTTGATGAAAGCGGAAAAAGTAGGTAGCGACACATTACTTTCCCAAATCATACATATGGTAAACGATGCTAGTAGAAGTCGTGCCCCTATTCAAAATCTTGCAGATAAAGTATCGGGTTACTTCGTACCTGTGGTAGTCATTATTTCTGTTATCACTTTTATTGTTTGGGGTATTTGGGGGCCAGAACCAGCCTATGTATATGCGTTTGTTAATGCCATCGCAGTATTAATTATTGCTTGTCCTTGTGCTTTAGGTTTGGCAACACCAATGTCAGTTATGGTTGGTGTGGGTAAAGGTGCTCAAAATGGTGTATTGATTAAAAATGCAGAAGCATTAGAAAAAATGAATAAGGTAAATACCCTTATTGTAGATAAAACAGGAACTATAACAGAAGGTAAACCCACAGTTGAAACCGTAGGTTCTTTTAGTGATAATTATAACGACAAAAAGGTACTTCAATACATCGTCTCGTTAAATACCAACAGTGAACATCCATTAGCAGAAGCAACAGTAAAATATGGTAAAGAACTTAATGCTGAAATTTTAAAATCTGCCAATTTTAGTGCAGTTACAGGAAAGGGCGTAGAAGCTGAAATTGATAATAAAAAAGTGGCTTTAGGTAATCCAAAAATGATGGAATACGCAAATGCTGAAATCACCTCTAAAATGAAGGAAGAAGCTAAAACCTATCAAAAACAAGGGAAAACAGTCTCATATTTAGCTATCGATAAAAAAGTGGTTGGTTATGTAGTTATAGGTGATAAAATCAAATATACCAGTGCAAAAGCTATAAAAGAACTGCAAAATAATGGTGTTGATGTGATAATGCTTACAGGAGATAATCACGATACAGCCCAAGCGGTAGCATCAGAGTTGAATCTGGCAGATTTTAAAGCGAGTATGTTACCCGAAGATAAATTAAAAGAAGTCGAGAAACTTCAAAACAATGGTAAAGTGGTTGCTATGGCAGGCGATGGTATCAACGATGCACCTGCATTGGCAAAAAGTGATGTAGGTATTGCAATGGGTACAGGAACAGATGTCGCTATTGAAAGTGCTATGATTACATTGGTAAAAGGTGATTTACACGGTATAGTTAAAGCTCGTCATTTAAGTAGTGCAGTAATGAAGAACATTAAACAAAACCTATTTTTTGCACTTATCTATAACACATTGGGCGTTCCTATAGCGGCAGGTGTGTTATTTCCATTTTTTGGAATTTTATTATCACCAATGATTGCAGCTTTAGCAATGAGTTTTAGTTCTGTTTCAGTTATAGGTAATGCATTACGATTAAGAACAATTAAAGTATAACCATAAAATTAAATAATATGGAAAATTCAAAAGAACACTCAAACAAAGGAAACTATAAAACCTTCTTTATAATGTTGGCTTGCTCATTTGTAGCAATGTACATTACAATGTATTTAAATACCTATTCAATAGACCACGTGTATTTTAGTTTAACAAGATTCTATATGACTTGCTTGGGTATTTCAGCAATGGCAGTAATAATGTGGTTTTTTATGCGAAAAATGTATAATGATAGAAAGAAAAATATAGCAATTCTTGCAGGTAGTTTTATTCTGTTTATAGGGGCTTTAGGGTTAGTAAGAGCACAAGCACCAATTATTGGTGATGTCCTTTGGATGAAAGCAATGATTCCTCATCACTCTATCGCTATTTTAACAAGTGAAAGGGCAGATATTCAAGACCCAGAAGTAAAAAAACTGGCAGAAGATATTATTGAAGCACAACGCAAGGAAATAGAAGAAATGAAAGCAATGATAAAACGATTAGAAAATGAAAACAAATAAGATACTAATCTATTTAGGAATATTAGCAGTTGGTTTATTATTAGGTTGGTTGCTATTTGGCGGTTCATCAAAAGAAGAAGCAGACCATAATCACAATGAAGTTGCACAAACTAATCAAATGTGGACTTGCTCTATGCATCCACAAATTATGCAACCAGAACCAGGCGATTGTCCCATTTGTGGAATGGACTTAATTCCTGCCGAGGCTGGTGCAGATGGATTAACAGCAGACCAGTTTAAATTAACAGCTAATGCAATGGCTTTAGCAAACATTCAAACTACAATTGTAGGTAATGGTTCAGCAGAAAATGGAATCATCAAACTATCGGGTAAAATAGCTGAAAATGAAGAAGCAAATGCAGTACAAGTGAGTTATTTTTCTGGTAGAATTGAACGGTTGAATATCAGTTTTACAGGTGAAGAAGTACGTAAAGGTCAATTGTTGGCAACAATCTATTCACCAGAATTATATGCAGCTCAACAAGAATTGATTACAGCGGCTTCTTTAAAAGCATCGCAACCTGCTTTATACAAAGCGGTTCGTAATAAATTAAAGCTTTGGAAATTGTCTGAAACTCAAATCAACCAAATTGAATCCTCTGGAAAAGTCATTGAAAATTTCCCTGTGTATGCTACCGTTTCAGGCACGGTGACTGAAAAATTAGTGGAACAAGGCGATTATATTAAGCAAGGTCAGCCTTTATTAAAAATTGCTAATCTTAACACGGTTTGGGCAAATTTTGATGTGTATGAAAATCAAATTGAACAATTCAAAAAAGGGCAAGAAGTTTCCGTATCAACAAATGCTTATCCTAATAAACAGTTTAAAGGCACAGTAGATTTTATAAACCCTGTTTTAAACACAAAAACACGTACTGTAACCTTACGAGTAGTTCTTAATAATACCGATGATATATTTAAACCAGGAATGTTTGTGACCGCAGAAATTAAAAGTACTCAAACTGATAGAAATGGAGTGTTGACAATTCCATCATCAGCAGTACTCTGGACAGGCGAACGCTCTGTAGTCTATCTCAAAGCAAATCCAAACGAACCTGTTTTTGAATTGAAAGAAGTGGCTTTAGGTAATAAAATCGGTGATAATTATGAGGTATTAGAGGGATTATTTACAGGAAATGAAATTGTTACCAACGGAACGTTTACGGTGGATGCTGCTGCACAACTACAGGGCAAAAAGTCAATGATGAACAAGCAAGGTGGTAAAACAATGACAGGTCACGAAGGTCATTTAGGTATGGATAATAATACATCAAAAAAAGAAAGTGACCATACTAATATGAATGAACGCTTAAAAGTATCAGAGAAATTTCAAGAGCAATTAAAAGAGATATACAATGATTACATCAATTTAAAAGATGCTTTAGTAAAAGAAGACGCAAAAGGCAGTTCGCAAAATGCAACTTCGTTACTATCAAATTTGAGTAAGACAGATATGAAATTGCTTAAGGATGAAGCACACAATCACTGGATGTCATTAGTTGGCGACATAAAAGCTTCTACGACATCAATAGCCGGTTCTCAAGACATTAAAACTCAAAGGAATCATTTTAAACATTTGTCTTCACATTTAATAAAAGCGGTTCAAATATTTGGTGTCAATGAAAAAGTCTATGTAGAATTTTGCCCTATGGCAGATAACAATAACGGAGCCTATTGGTTAAGCAAAGAAGAAAAAGTAATCAATCCATATTTTGGCGAAGCAATGCTAACCTGTGGAGAAGTAAAACAAGTAATAGAATGATAAATCAAGTAATAACAATTAAATTTTAAAAAATGAAGAAAGTAATTTTAAGTGTAGCTGTAATAGTAGCTATGGGTTTAACAAGTTGTAAAAACGAAGCTAAAAAAATAGAAGAAACTACAACAACAGAAGTGTCAAATGAAATAGCAATGACAGACTTATCTTTTGGTGTAAGAGGTAATTGTGGGATGTGTAAAAATACCATTGAAAAAGCAGCCAATAGTGTAGAAGGTGTGGCAAGTGCCAATTGGGATGTTGATAAAAAGAAGATTGATGTTTCTTTTGATGATACCAAAACAGATGCAATGGCAATTCATAATGCAATCGCAGCTTCAGGGTATGATACTGAAAAAGTAGCAGGAAATGAAGAAGCCTATAAAAATTTACCTGGTTGTTGCCAATACGACCACGAAATGATGATGAATCAATCTGGAGAAGTGAAAAGTGATGACCATTCAAATCACGACCATTAATAAATAAGGAAAGAGTCTTTTACACAAAGGCTCTTTCATACATACCTATCGAGAGATAAGAAAGAATCACAGAAAATATCTCCAACATTTGCATTGATGACTTAGGGAAAGAGTACAATATATTACATTATATTTTGAGTAAATTTAGATATGATCATTAGATTAAAATGTCCGCCAAATCTGAGCCACTTGAAACGCGAAGTTGATTGAGAAGCGAATTACATGTTACACTAAACCCATTTCTACCAAAGAACATAGCTTTAGTATTCCAATCCTCAAATTCCGATTTATCTGGTAGTAAGACAATGTTATAATTCTTCAGAGGTTTAATCAATTCATATTTTAGATTTGATTTGGAGCCAGTAGCCAACCACAAATATTCAGGATAGAGCATACTCATAATAACAGCTGTTTTTTCTGACTCTACAATACAAATAAGGTCATCTGTTTTGTAATCGCATAAATTATGTATGCCAAATAAACATTGCTGTAAGACAAAGTTATCTTTTTTTAATAAACTATGCATCCATGTAATATGTGAATAAGGCTCCTTAACTCTTTTACCATTTTTCTTGTTGTATAACATTATTTTACCTGTCCTTATATTCATAAACTGATCTATTTGCCAAAACACTGTCGCACCTTGCCAATGATGTGAGGTTCCTAAAAAGTACCTTCTAATAGCTGACTTAATTTCTTTTACTGTAAAATGCATCTTTAAGTACTTTATAAAACAATTGTTGTTATAGTCCTTGCCATAAGCACCCAATAAATCGTCATTCATAAATGTGGGATGTATTTCCTTTGTAACCACATGGGTATGACTGACGATTGTATTACCACTAGGACTGGAGTGATAACCGCAGCTACTTTCCCTGTCGCACCGACCAAAATTATAGTCCAGATAATTATTCGAAATAATATCTACATACCGAACATACCGCTTTTTGTTGCATGACGGACAAATAAATTTTTTACTGCTCTTATCAAGTGAATACTTATACATCTTAAAATGTTTTCCTTTTCATTCGTAATATTCGTAACAAGAATTGATTACGAATATTACGAATCGTCTTGTTCTTTATTTTTATCAATAATATTCTCCAACAAATACCTAAGTCCATCATCTATTGTAAATCTTGGTAAACATTTTCTGCGTTTCTTGATTCCAGAATCAGGAATCGACATGACTTTTTTACCTAGCATATCATATAGCAAACTAAGCTCCTCTGATGGAAGTGCAATGGCTATATTATATACGTCGGTAGCTTTCAATTAAATACCAAGTTTTTTTCTACGAATACGAATAGTTCCTTCTGAAACTCCTAATTGTTCTGCGATTGCCACATTACTGAGACCATCATTAAGAAGTCTAACCATTTCAGCGTCTCTTTCTTCAAGACCCATTTTGTCATAACTCTTCAAATGAGTCACTTCGTTATCATAATCAATAAAGCGGAACTCTAAAAAGTTGAAATTCTTATTTATATCACATACCACAACATTACCACCATGATACAAATGCTCTGTATTACGTTGTTTAATTTGTTTTAAATACCTACGATTGGCAGCCTCTGTACTATTACCTATGGCGAACGCACTATCACAAAAATTAACAATCATTTTACTGCCAGATATATCATTTTTTGAAATTGGCTTTGACTCATCACGTTTAGGCGTATGAGCAAGTACTAAAATCGAAACCTGGTATGTTTTTTTGATTTTATTTAGTTTTTTCATCAAATCCAGAGCATCCTTAGCCTTTTCGTTATCATTCTTTAAGTAGGTCATATTATCCACAATAACAACCGCAACGTTGTGCTCTTTAATACAGGTCTCTATATAAGCACATATATAATCTTCAACCGATTTGAATTTTTTAGACAATTCGTGATAAGGATTTAACTCCGCTCGCAGTAAATTTTCAGAAAATGCAAAGTGGTTAGTATATTCCTCTGAATAGCGTTTCTCAAACTGCTTGTATGACAATTCAAAATCCAGATACAATGTTTTTTTTGGAGTTGATTCCAATTTAAAACCATCAATAGGAACTCCACCGCTTATACTTTGCGCTATTTGTACAGCTAAAATAGACTTGCCTAAATTAGTGTCAGCAAATAGAATGCAAAGTTCATTCTCGTACCAGAATTCACTAAATAGCATATTTGGTATTGGAGTTGCCTTAGCTTCATCAAGCCATTGGTTAGCAGTCTTAATTATTAGGCCTTCATTGTGATTGACGTTTATCAGCCTTTGTACTTTGGCTGATTTTAATTGCTCACCCAACTCGGTTCTTAAATTACCATTTAACATCTTACTACTCATACATTAGTACTTTACGCTCCATACTTCACTCATTAACAGGTAATAATTAAAACTACCTTGATGATTTGCTATTGAAAAGTAAAACTGATTTGAAGAACTGTTGGCTTCTACCAAAACCCTATTAATATCATTAAGGACTTTGACAAATTCCATTTTTAGATCATTAGAAAAAGAACTGGAGTCGATAACCGATTCAACTAGAGCTTTTAAATCCCTTAGGTTATCCTTGCTACATGTGCATGCATTATTCATACTTTTAGCAAACAACCAAGTTAACAAAAATGTAAAACCATAAGACTTCTCAAACTCAGGTTTAATATCAATACAATACTCTTTTGGATATTCGTAGGTTTCAGGTGATTCTAATACCTCATACTCATCTTCATATAAATCTAAACTTACATGTTCGTTAAGTAATTCCCTAATATAAGTCGACAGTGTCTTACTCTCGTTTTGTGCAAAAGTTTCTAGTTGATTTTTGGTAAAATCGTCTACTCTAATACTGATTTTGGTTTCCATATACATAATGTTTTAATTATGTGGGACATTGTCCTACGGAAACAAATATGATAAACGATCTTTTGTTTTTTAATAGGTATCGGAAGAACAACGGATTCCGACGTGCCACCTATAAAACTATGTTTTACAATGTTTTAAGCCATTTTTTTTAACATTTAAAACAAGTCTTTTCAGTATATTTTCGGAAGAAGAGTACGTGATTATTTTAATTTTCCTAGTTCTTTTCTAATCAAAGGCGATATGTCGTCAATTCCCAAACCCTCTAATTTAACTAGTAGAGAATTCAGTAATTTTTTTTGTGAGGTTTCAGCAAAGTATTTAGGACCTTCATTCGCTTTTTTATACGAGGTATTAGAATTTGTTTTTTGATAAAATATAGATAAGTCTTCGTACCCACCAACTATTTTAACAAGAAGTAAAAATTTATTTAAGCTAATTGACCTTTTCTTCGATTTTAAATAGTCATGATATAATAAGTAACCAATTATCATTCTTTCATCATCATCAAATCCATTTAGTTTGCTTTGAATTTCAGAATCCTTGTCATTTTTAGAGCTACTCGTTTTTAAAACGTCAACATCCATTGGTAAATTTATTTCAGTTTTTATCCTATTAGGATGTTTTAAATCTAGCATTTCATTATATGGTTTAGAATCTCTGAAATAAAGATTACTAGAGTCATCAAAATAAATATTTTGGTAACTTTCAGTGTCATACACCAAGCTATAATAATCACGATGGTTATACAAGTGCCTGGATAGATAATCAAGAGCATCACGTCTCGCTAGATCTACAACAAAATTTAATAATTCCTTTTCAGAGTATTTCTCATACAGAGAAAAAATATGATTCTCAAATACTAATTCAATTACCTCATATGTACTTCCCTCATAAATCATTTTATTACAATCAAATACATTCATAGAATTTGAATATTTACCCTTGTAAAGATCATAGTAATGTATGCTACGCCCCTTAACCTCTTCTATGATATCTTTATAAAAAGAACTAAAGGTTCTTTTTATAGATTTATTACTCTTAAAAATAACAACAACTAAATGTTTTGATCTTTTAATTACTGCCTCGTAATGATATTTATATAGTAGAGTTACATCCATTGCTATTTCAATAAATTAGAGTAGTCCTTTGGTAGTTGGGCATCAATACTCCTTAGATAGTTTTCCAATCCAGACATTGAGGTATGACCAGTAATCAACATCAAATCACTCTTAACTTTGTGAGGCGAGCTTTCTCTTGCCAGTTTCCTATACATTTTGGCGATATAAGTGTGTCTAAAGCTATATAGTCCATATTCTGAATTGAGTCCTAACTTATCCTTAACTTCTTTAAATTGTTTTGTGTAATAGTCCTTACGACTGCTTTCTTTTACTAACCATTTTTGCCCTAGGGAATCCTTGGAGAACAAAGGATGGTTTGGATCAAAGTCCTTCAAATTTGGGATTTCCTTCAATAAAATCTCAGGGATTATTTTAATTTTTACGGGTTGGTTTTTTGCCACTACATAGAGTTTTTTGTCTTGGATATCGATATCCTTGATTTTCAAGCGACATATTTCTATAGGTCGAAGTAGTGCATAACAAATAAACTTAATGAACAGTAATAAGGTTAGATCTGACTTTTCTAAATAGCTAAAAATTTCATTTTCCTGCTTAGGTGAAAAAGACTTATTTCTTTTAGGCGTAGCTTTTAGAATATTAATCTCTTTTATAAAATTTTGTGCAATTATATCATTGTCCTTTAGTGTTTGAAAAAATGAGGATAAATCCGTTCTTGCATTGTTTCTATTTCTGACACCTGTTTCTTCTAATCTTTGATTTAAATAAGTAATAACAGTCTTTTTCTGAATACTCGTAATATCAGACTTAGTGCTAAAACCATTATTAAGTAACCATGTATTAAACTTATTAATCCTACTCCTGTACTTAACAAAAGAGTCGTGTGTCATAACATTCTCTTTTAATTTCAATACCAGTTCGAAAGCCTCCTTCAACTTTACATTCGTCTCAACATCATTATCTTGTTCAACTTTCAAATTAGTTGGAACTTTTAAAGAAATTGAGTTATTCTTTGTCCTTTGTTTATTTTCAAGTCTTTCTTCTAGATATTTTTTAAGGCTAGAGTTGTCCTCATAAGGATTATAACCTTCATTTAATATGATTTCAAGACTTTGCTTTATAATCTTTAAAATATGGTATCTGGATCTTTTGTCCTTAAACCTATTTGCACCAGCTTTAATATTTGTTTGTCTTTTTAAAAGACCTGTTTCAGGGTGTCTAAACCTGTAATGTACGTACCAATCTTTTTTTAAAGCCTCAGACTGCTCCGATTTAGTGAGTTTAGACCATTGATTGATGTCTACCCCTCCAGTATAAATTTTAGGCTCGGAATAATTGGCTTTCATGGATAAAACGTGTACGTTTTCGTGTACTTTTTGTAAAAGTAAGAAAATAGAAGACATAAAAAAACGGATTGTGAATACACAATCCGTTGATTTTAATGGCTTTCGCCTTAGTAGCGGGAACTGGACTCGAACCAGTGACCTTCGGGTTATGAGCCCGACGAGCTACCTACTGCTCTATCCCGCGATATCGGACTGCAAATATACAACCCTTTTTAACTTTAGCAAGTTTTTATACAAAAAAAGTGCTCAAATTATTTGAACACTTTTTTAATCTATTTATTTAGTGGTTTTTGGATAATCTTTAATCATCGTCATCATCTTCTGAATCTAGAGTTGCTAAAGCACCTTTCATATTTACTTCGTCTAAATCAAAGTCTACAATATTTGGTAATTTATCTTTTAAAGCAGCGTAGTTACCTTTAAAACCATTATTGCTTAACAATAATGTTTTTAGATTTGATAACTGAGCTAATTCGCCTGGCAAATTTCCATAAAAAGCATTATTAGATAATACTAACTCTTCTAGTTGCTCTAACTCTCCTATTGAAGAAGGAACTGTTCCTAACAGACTATTATCAAATAAACTTAATACTTTTAAAGACTTAAGGTTAGAAATACTAGAAGGTAGTTTTCCAATTAATTGGTTACTACTTAAAATAAGGCTTTCTAAATTAGTTAAATCACCTATAGAATTTGGAATTTCACCAAAAAAACTATTGTTGTATAACTCTAATGTTTTAAGATTTTCCATTCGACCAATGTCTTTTGGCAAAGCACCAGAAAAATTGTTAGAAAACAACTGAAGTGTTTCTAAATTGGTCAAATCGGTTAATGTTTTTGGTAATTCACCTTCTAATTTATTGAAAGCTAAATTTAATACTCTCAGAGAGGTTAAGTCAGAAATTTCGTTTGGTAACTTACCAGTAAGGTTATTGAAACTCAGATCAATTTCTACAATTTCATTACCTTCAAGGGTTACACCATGCCATTCTTTTACTGGCTGATCCATATCCCAAGAGGTATTCCAAGAATCTCCGTTAGTTGTGTTGTAAAGTGCTACTAGCGCGTCTTTTTGACTTTGTGATACGTTTGCATATGTAAATACAGAAAGCAAGCAACATAGTAGGGTTAATTTAATAGTTTTCATAAAGTTAGATTTGTGGATGGGGCACATAAACTATTCGAAAATAGGCACTTATACCTTAAACTGCAAATTTTTTCGATGAACTACATATGTTAAAATTTTAAATCGTTGATTTTCAACTATTTAAAATTATTCATTGTTCTATATTTTCGGCTTGAAAACTTACGATTTGTTGATCTGAAATAGTAATGGAAACTTGAATAGGATTACAGCAAATTTCACAATCTTCAATGTAAGTTTGCTGATTTTGGGACACATCTATTAGCATAGAAATTTGCTCCCAACAGTAAGGACATTGAAAAAAGTGTTCTTCCATTCTTTAGCTGTTTTTAGAATTGAACATTTAACAACTCGCCACTAATTTGAAGCAATGTTAACTCAGCTAATTTTGCATCATATTTTGCTTGACTTCTGCTTAATTCTGCGTTCAACAAATTGATTTGGGCTTGTCTAAACTCAATTGAATTAACCTGACCTATCTTGAATTTCTCTTGAGTTCTATCAAAATTATTCTGAGCGGTAACAATATTTTTATCTTGAATGTTATAAATATCGAGCTTGTTCATATAATCATCCCAAGCGTTATTAAAATCGCGCTCAATACTCAATAGGATATTTTCTTTTTGAAGTTGTTGTGTTTCAAGATTAATCTTTGCATTTCTTACTCTGTTGATGGTTGCGCCTCCATCAAACAAATTCCAACTCAGATTAATACCTCCTGATAATCCTGTATTTGTTGATGTGGTTAAAAACGATGCTGCGTTGTTGTTGTTTTTGTTCCAGCCGTAAGAACCTGTTAAACCAATAGTTGGCAAGTATGCGGATTGACCAGAATTAATATCTAACTTACTAATGGCTATGTTTTTTTCGGTTTGAAGTAAAGCCACATTTCTTCGTTTAGCTTGTTGAAATAAGCTGTCTTTTTGAAATTGTAACGTGAAGTCCACTTCAGTTTCTACATCGTAATCTTCAGTAAACGTCTCGCCCAACACCAATTTTAAATCGCGCTTAGCATTTTTTAATTGCTGTCTTGTATTGATGATATTAATACTATCGTTATTGATATCTACTTCAGCATTTAAAACTTCGAGCTTTGTATTTTGCCCATATTCAAACTGATATTCTGCTCTTACTAATCGGTCTTTGGTAACAGTTAGTGTTTCTTCAAGCGTGTTTAAATTATCGGACAATTGCGCCACATTGTAGTACACCGAAAACATTTGAATAATCGTATTTTCAATCGTTTCTCTTGCTTGTAATTCGGTTAATTGGTACTGTTCCTTTAAACGTTTGTAGTTGTAACGTCTTCCTAAACCATCAAACAAGGTGTAGTTAAGATTTACACTAGCGTTATATCTAGAACTCTCAGCACCATTTAAGACTGTAACATCTCCGTTAGAAAATTCGGCTTCCGTATTATCTAAATTATACGTTGCACCTGCACTACCTGTCACTGTTGGCAAGTAACCTGAATTTAAAATACTGGTGTTATTCTCTGCAACAGCCAAATCATTCTTGGCAATTTGCACACCATAATTATTCTCTAAAGCTTTAGAAACAGCCTCTTCTTTTGTTAGTACATTTTGGGCTTGCAGATTAACACAATATAAAACGCCCAAAACAATTAATATATGCTTAATGCTCTTCATTACCTTCATTTTGTTCTTTTATAGCGCGTTCTACTTCTTCCTTGGTAATATCTTTTCCGGTTACCAGCCATTTGGTATTCTTCTTAATGTTATTGCTGAATGACAAAAACAACGGTAACACCAACAAGGTTAAAATGGTTGCATAAGCAATACCAAAGGAAATGGAAATTGCCATTGGTTTTAAAAATTGTGCTTGCCTACTTTTCTCTAATAGTAAAGGCGCCAAACCTGCTATTGTAGTCAATGAGGTTAAGAAAATAGCTCTAAAACGCGATTTACCTGCTTCGGAAAGTGCCTCGTCAAATTTCATTCCCTCTTTTAGATTACTATTGAATTTCCCAATGAGCACCAATCCATCATTAACCATAATACCTATTAATGCAATGATTCCTAAAAGGGATAAAATATTAACAGGAAAATCTAACAACCAGTGTCCCCAAGCTACAGCTGTTAAACTGAAAGGAATCAATAAAATAAGCAATAACGGTTGCGAATAACTTCTAAACGTAAACGCAATTGTAATGTATATTAATAATAGAATAATAGGTCCTGCAATTGCTAGAGAGCTTGTTAGCTTACCTGCTTCCCTATTTTGTCCTTCGTAAGACGTTGTAATTGTTGGGTATTTTGATTGTAATTCAGGAATAAAATCTGTTCTAATATTTTCTATAATATCAGTAGCACTTGTACTTGGGTCTTTTAAATCTGCATACACTTGAATTTCGCGTTTGCCTTCCAAGTGATTGATGGCTACATCGCCACGTTCTATGCTATAGGTTGCGATATCCTTTAGAGTTACACGTTCACCAATAGGTGTTACGATTCGCATATCGTCTAAATCGTTAATAGAACTTCGGTTGTTTTTATCGTAACGTACCCAAACTCTAATTTCGTCTTGTCCTCTTTGGAAACGTTGCGCCTGAGCTCCAAAAAAACCTGAACGCACCTGAGACATTACACTTCTTAAATCTAAGCCAAGTAAGTATGCGCTTTCTTTAAGTTCTAATCGTATTTCCTTAATTCCGGCTGGGTCATTATCGCCAATATCTTTTAGCAATGGATTAGATTGTAAATGCTCTTTTAATTCTAGTTTGGCAGCTTTTAATTCTTCAATATTATTACTTAGTAAGGATACTGAAACCGGATTACCACCAAAATTTCCACCAGAACCATAGATTAATCGTTCTGTACCAATTACTGGACCAACCAATTCTTCTAATCTGTTGGTTATTAAAAACGATTGAATTTCATCTGGTCGTTCTTCGCCTGGCAATAAATTGATTCTTAAATTGGCTGAAGAACTACTGTTAATAGACACTATTGTATTTTCAAACAATTGCTTGTCTGTTCCTTTTAAATACTTTTCAGTAAGCTCTTGATTAACGATGAATGATTTTTCTTCAATCATTGAAATAATAGAATCGGTAATCTTTACATTGGTACCAGCAGGCATTACCAACTCTATATTAGCTGCATCACTCGCAATTCTTGGAAAAAGGGTTACACCAATAATTCCACCTCCAAGAGAGCCAAATGTTAGTACTAAAAGCGCAACAAAGATTCCTAATGAAAAAAGCTTAAATCCTAATATGAAATTTAAAACTGGCACGTAGAATTTGTCTCTTAAAAAAGACATTATTCTATCGCCAAGCTTATTTAACCCTCTCATAAAAGAGAAAAACTGCTTGGTTTTAGATGTGCTATCGTTATTAATTTTTTGCTGACGTAATGCTTTAGAATGTGCTAAATGCGCAGGTAAAATTATTAATGCTTCCACCAAAGAGACGACTAAAGTAAGTATTACAATGACCGACACTTCACTAAAAAATTCTCCTATTCTACTATCTAAAAAGAAGAATAAAGAAAAAGCCAATAATGTTGTAATGATAGCAGAAACCACAGGTGGAATTACTTCCATAGTACCATCAATGGCAGCCTGAATTGGTTTTTTACCTTTCTCGTAATGCTGATAGATATTTTCGGCAATAACAATACCATCATCAACCAGAATACCAATAACGATAATCATACCAAAGAGCGATAATACGTTTATGGTAACATCAAATTGAGATGCGAACATAAACATTCCTAAAAAGGAAATCGGCAACCCAAAGGCTACCCACAATGCCAATCTTGTATTTAGAAAGATTGAAAGGAAAAATAACACCAACAGTATACCTTGCCAAGCATTTTTAAACAATAACCAAGTACGTTGCATTAAAGGAATAGACCTATCACTAACAACATCTATTTGTACGTTATTGTACTTTTGATTATACGCTTCTATGTATTCATTAACTTTATCTGCAGAAGTAATTAAATCTTCATTATTAGTACTTGTGATAGCAACATTTACAGCTAACTCTTGGTTAAAATAAGTGGCATTTGGCGTTTCAGAAAAACGGTCTCTAATAATTGCTACATCTTTAAGACGAATAACTTTTCCGTCTGCAGTAGCTCTAACAATGATGTTAGACAGCTCTTTACCGTAATACTCTCTGTTATTTGCTCTGATTAAATATTCTTCGGCAACAGTCTTTACATTACCACCTGTAACTAAAATATTTGCACCACTAACAGCTTCTGCAACTTCGGTAAAAGTTAGGTTATAGGCCAGTAAATCATTTTCGTTGACTGCTATTTCAATTTCTTCATCAGGAAAACCAGAAATTTCAATTTGCGAAATACCATCAATTGCTCGTAAGTCTGATTCTACCTGACGTGCTAGTTGCTTTAACGTTACCAGAGGAATATCTTTTCCGCTGAGCGCAAAAGAAATAGTTTCCCTTACAGCTTCTTGCTTAGAAACCACCAGAGGCTCCATTCCTGTTGGAAACGATGGTACTCTATCTACTGCATTTTTCACTTCGAGAAGCATAAAGTCTAAACTTTCGCCTTTTTCGATTTCTACAGTAATACTTCCACTATTTTCTCGTGACGTTGAAGTAACTCTATCTATACCTTTTAAGCCTTTAAGATTATCTTCAATTTGAAGCACAATTCCCTCTTCTATCTCTTGTGGCGAAGCACCAGGATAAGTAATGGCAACATTTATTATTCTTGATTCGGTTAATGGGAAAAACGAAGATTTCAGCGACAAATAACCTATAATACCAAACACAAAAAATGCCAGTATAAATACATTTACTGCAACGTGGTATCTTATAAAGTATTCTATTAACTTTCTCATTATTCGGCAGAATCTGTTGTTGCAGCTTTAACTTGCATACCTGCATAAGCACCAGGTACTGGTTTTCTTAAAATGATGGTTCCGTTTGGCACCTCTTTTAAAACCACAGTAGCATCAGAAAAATGTGCAGGTTTTACAGGAATAACATCCAAAAGACTATCCTTGACTACGTAAATTTCTTGACTATCCAGAAGCAGATTTCTATCAATTTCTATAGCATCATTTACTTTTTCGGCATTAAGGTTTGCCTCTAAGTACATTCCTTCTTTTAAATCGTCGTGCTTTACTTCAACAAAAGCAGTGATAGTTTGCGTAGTAGCATCAATACTTCCGTTAACTCTAGAAACTGTTCCTTGGTAGGTTTTTGTTTTTTCTAAATTAGAAAGGGTTACAGCTTCGCCTTCCTTTAGTACATCTGCATAAGATTTACTTACAGCTACTTGCATTTCGTAAACCGATGGATTTATGAATTCTCCTAATTTTTGTCCACTTCTTACAAGTGTACCTTCCGTTACTAAAGCTTCGGTTAATATCCCTGTAAAAGGTGCTGAAATTCTATATTTAGCTAAACGTTGTTCTAGATTTTTTACGTTGTAATATGCACTTACTATACCACGACCTGTGATAAAATAGTTTTCCTTTTCGCCAGATATTTCTGGTAATTGTGGTGTGCTTTTATTTAAATCAAAACCATTAAGATAGGCTTGCCATTTAGGATAAACATCTGTAAAATCTAATCTCAAATCTGGCATAATTGCAGCAATACTATTGTAAAGATTACTCTTTGCAGATTGCACACTAGCATAATATTCTGAAGCATCTAAACGAATAAGTGTTTCGCCCTGATTGAATTTTTGACCAGCTTTAAAAAGTTTATTTCCGGTTTTAAAAACACCTTGTACTTCAGAATACAACTCTACGCGTTGCTTTGCTGTAAGATTCCCATTTGCTGAAATGACAATAGGCACTGTTGAATTTTCAACTGTATCTACCAAAACTGTTTTAACCACTTTTGGCACTACAGGTTTAGGCTTGTTTTTATTCTCAATAAGATATTTTGCGAAAAAGTATGCTCCAACAATTAAAGCAATACCCAAAACGGAAAGGATAATTTTTCTGGTCATAATGAAAGCGGTCATCAATAACGTACAAAGTTATTGTTATCATTATGCGCAGTCGTTAAAATAATCTTAATGTTGCTATGAAATTTCTTCAATTTGAATGGTAACTTCTTCCCATTCTTCCATCAACTGTTCTAAAGTTTTCTTTTTTTCTTGATAATCGTCAAAGAATTTAGGGTCAGAAGCCGTGTTATCGTAATCTGTTTCCAGTTTAAAGTCGTCTTCTTTAATAGCTTTTTCCAGCTGATTTATTTTAGCTTCAATATTACTCAGCTTGTTATTGAGCGACTTTACTTTTTTCTGGTCTTCGTAACTTTGCTTATTGCTTTCTTTAGGTTTATCCTCTACAACGGTTCGCTTTTCGGCTTCTCTTAGATTTTCAATATTACGTTGCTCTAAATAGTAATCGATGTCTCCAAGGTATTCCTTGATGTTTTGGTCTTTAAACTCGTAAACCGTTTCGGTTAATCCTTGCAGAAAATCCCTGTCGTGAGATACCAAAATAAGCGTACCTTCAAACTTTTTGAGCGCATCTTTTAGTACATTTTTAGACTTAATATCTAAGTGGTTGGTAGGCTCATCCATTATTAAAACATTCAATGGCTGAAGCAATAGCTTTGCCAATGCCAAACGGTTACGCTCACCTCCAGATAAGACTTTTACGTACTTTTCTACCTCTTCGCCTCTAAATAAGAATGCTCCTAAAATATCACGAACCTTACTACGGTTGGTTTCATTTGCAGCATCAATCATTGTATCTAAGACGGTTTTGTTACCGTCTAAATATTCGGCTTGGTTCTGTGCAAAATATCCTATTTGCACATTATGCCCTAGATTAACATTGCCATCGTGCTTTAAGTCACCAACGATGATTTTAGCTAAGGTTGATTTTCCTTGACCGTTCTGGCCGACAAATGCAGTCTTTACGTCTCTTGGGACTGTTAAATTCACATTATTAAGAACTTGTAAATCACCATAATTCTTTGAGACATTTTCAATCTCAACTACCACTTTTCCTGGTGTAATAGACACTGGAAAATTTAAAGTCATTACGCTATTATCATCTTCATCAACTTCAATGCGATCAATCTTATCCAGCTTTTTAATTAACGATTGTGCCATTGTAGCCTTAGAGGCTTTGGCTCTGAATTTTTCAATCAGTTTTTCGGTTTGCTGAATTTGCTTTTCCTGATTTTTTTGGGCTGCCAATTGCTGCACTTTCATTTCCTTTCTTAAAGCTAGGAATTTTGTATATGGCTTGTTGTAATCGTAAATTCTTCCTAATGAAATTTCAATAGTTCTGTTGGTTACGTTATCTAAAAACATTTTATCGTGCGAAACAATTACAACTGCTCCTGGATATGTTTTCAGAAAGTTTTCTAACCAGATGATAGATTCGATATCTAAATGGTTTGTAGGCTCATCTAACAACAGCAAATCGTTATTTTGAAGCAGTAACTTTGCGAGTTCAATACGCATTCGCCATCCACCAGAAAAGGTATCTGTGAGCTTATCAAAGTCTTCGCGCTTAAATCCTAAACCTTGAAGAATTTTTTCGGTATCACCTTGATAATTATAACCTCCTAAGATTTCGTATTGATGTTGAATGTCATTTAAATCAATCATTAATTGGTTATAGGTTTCACTTTCGTAATCTGTACGTTCTGCTAACTGAGTATTAATGTTTTCTAGCTTAGTTTCACACGCTTTAATCTCTTTGAAGGCTTCGTAAGATTCTTCTAAAACGGTTTTACCAAAATCGAAATCAATGTCTTGTTTAAGAAAGCCGATTTTCAAGTCTTTATCTGCTGCAATTTGTCCAGAATCTGATTCTTGTTCTTTGGCTAAAATCCTTAGCATTGTAGATTTACCTGCACCATTTTTACCGATTAAACCAATGCGGTCTCCTGCACCAAGTTTAAATGTAATGTCTTCAAAAAGATATTCACCTTGAAATGATATGGACAGATTATGAATATTGAGCATATATAGTTTTCTTAAAAATACAACTGCGTTAAATGTTACAATTGTTACAAATATAGACTTGTAAAAAGGCTATTTTTGTAGTTCAACAAAACGCAAAAGTAAAGGATTTAGCTATGATTAGAAAAGGAATGAAATTATATAGTATACTTTTTGGAGCTTGCCCTAAGTGTCATCAGGAATCTATGTATGTAAATAAGAATCCTTATGCTGTTTCCGAAGTTTTAAAAATGCACGATCATTGCTCGCATTGTAAAACAAAATATCAAATAGAACCTTCTTTCTTTTATGGTTCTATGTATGTGAGTTATGGTGTAGGTATTGCGTTTGCAGTAACTGCTTTTATTATTAGTTATGTTATTCTTGGTTTTTCTGAAATGGTAGGTTTTATTAGTATTGTTGGTACTTTGCTTGTTTTCTTTCCTATTATCATGAGACTTTCTCGTAACATTTGGATAAACCTTTTTATGAAATACGATAAAAAGTTAGCTAAGAAATAAGCGTTATCAATTGAAACGCGAAATATTAATTTCTGAATCTAAAGGTGTATTATTTTCTATAAATTGATAAAGCTTTTGCGCTACATAAGGAGCTATCATAACACCTCTTGTACCAAGACCATTTAAAACATATAAATTTTGATATTCGGCATGTTGGCCTACCAAAGGTCTACGGTCTTTTACTGTAGGTCTAATGCCTGCTAAGTGTTGAACAACTTCGAAATCACATTCTAAAAACGTTTTTAGCTTATTGACCAACTCCTGTTTGCCTTCTTCAGTTGGGATATTACTTTTGTCGGTCCAATTGTATGTTGCTCCGACTGCATATAGGTCTTTCTCTAATGGAATAATAAATACCGAAGACTTAATACCAAAATCTATATTAAGGTTAGGAGCTTTAATGACTAAAACCTCACCTTTGGTACCATTAAGTGGAATATCTTTAAAATAAGGATTGTTTTTAACTCCAAATCCTTCAGCAAAAACTACTTGTTTTGCTTTTATATTTTCATAAGAAACTCCGTGTGATGAAACTTTAAGATTTTGATGTACGAAGCGCGATTCTACAAGGCTTTGATTTTCCTTTAAAAATGTTTTGTATGCATGTATAAGCTCTTCTGTGTCTATTCTGCCTGCGTGTAACACCTCACCAAATCCGAATGGAGCATCTATAAATTCATTAGTGTTTTTGACTAATTGTGTAGAAAGGTAAGGCTCTAGTTTGGGTTTATCAGAAGCATTAAACCACAGATTTTGTTCTTCTATAGATGTAAATCTTCTAAGTATTCTCAGCTTATGATCTATTTTTATTTTTAGATCTTGTTCTATTTTTTTATAAACAGGTAATGCTAAGTCTAGCTGCTCCTTTGCCTTCCAAACCTCTGAAAATCGTTTTAAAATCACAGGATTATACAAACCCGCTGCCACAATAGAAGATTGCTGAGACCTATCATCAAATACAATAAATGATTTACCATTAGCTCTTAATTGTTCACTAAAAGCTATACTGGCCAAACCACAACCAACTATAATATAATCTACTTGTTTCACTCTGCAAAAATACAAGAAGCGCAGACATGCTCGGCATGAGATATTAAAATTAATTGTATAAAAAAACGCTCACTAAAAGTGAGCGTTTTAAGTATTATAATGAAAAGTTAACTAGTAACTCCACATGTCTTGTTCAAAATCTCTAATCTGATCTTTGATACGCTCAGATTCTAAAAGTTGCATTAAAGCATTATCAGCTACATACTCCTTTACTTCTCTATCACCATACACGTTATCTTCCTTATAAATGATTCCGTGAAAACGACGACTATTAAGTAAATGATCAAAAGAGATTGGTGTAGAGCTATTATCACTATTAAAAGCTTTTGCTTCATGTAAAATATCTCTTACCTCTGGAAAGAAAACCCAAAACATAGCTATAGGCTCTTTTTGTGCCTCATCTTCTGAATCGATAAAGTTTACATCTGGTGCTGCTGGTGCAATACCTAGAATTCTATATTTTAATTCGCCTTGACGCTTATCAAAATACCATAAACCTTTAATTAAATAAGAGCTAATATCTGCTGGTTCAATATTTCTTTCAATGATGTATTCTTCAGGGATTTCATCCTCTGACACACCATTTTCATTCATATATTCGATACCTGCATCTGTAATCTTTCTCATTCTTAAAGCAGCCTCTATATCCTTAAGAGTACGCTCTTCTGTAAAGTAAGAATCTCCGTAAATTCTAGAAATCATACCACTTTCGATGTTTTCCATTAAAACCTTATATAAAGATTTACGGTCATCACCTAAGTTACCATCTACAGGAAAATATAATGGAAAGTTTACACGCTCGTCTAATACAACTTTTTCCCAAATCATTTTTGAGTATAAGATGTCTCTATCTCCTACATAACCGTATTCTAAAGGCTTATCATTGTCTAAAAGCAATTCGGCTTCGGTCTTCATACCTATTTCTTCAGGTATTTTTGCATTTAGGATATTAGCTTGTGCAAAAGCGCTATTTGCAGCTATAACCATTAATCCTGTATATATAAAGCTTTTAAATTTCATCTTATTAATTATAATTTGGGTTTCTTAATCTTTATAACGTTAATACTTTCTGTAAATTGTTATTAGTTACTAGTAACCTCAACAATTACAGGTGATACGTTTTTAAGTCTGTATTTTGAATTACCTTGGATTTTTGCTTTAATATCAAAAATCGTAATGTTATCTCCTCTTCTAGCTTTTTTGATAGCCGCCTTAGCTTGTGCATTCATTTTTGTACCAGCTACATTAACTGTAGGTTGACCTGGAACTCTAATTTTGAATGATGTAACCTGGATTGGTAAATCAAATACGAAATCGTCTAATTTCGCAGCTACAGTACCTATCTCAACATTACGCTTAGGTAACTTTACAACACCTGATTGACCAGCTATAACACCTGTTGGTGCAGGAATATCCTTAATTCTAAATGTTTTACGGTCGCTTACTCTTGAACCATCATCTAAAGTACCTGTAACATTAATTGTAACTTCACTACCAGTTCCTGGGTTCATTACATATTTACCTTGTCCTGATGCTCTAGATAAACCGCTACCTGATGCAGCTACTTTATTATCTGCAATACCTGCAAAAGAAATAGTCATTGGGTTTGGTACACCACGGTAAACTACATTCATTTTATCTGCTGAAATTGTTGCAGAATTAGGTCTTGGTACAACTACATATTTACCATTAAAGTTAATAGGTAATTCTTCACCTTTTTCTAAGAATGTAAATTGTCCATTAATATCATGCTCACCAACATTTCCTACTGTAAACTCTATTCTTGCAGCACCAGTAGAGTCGATTGCACCTTCTCTATTCATGTCTAAATCTGTATCACCAACTTTTAATTTTGTTGGAGTTACATTAGCATACTTACCTAAAACTACAGATCCTGTAAATTTTTCACCAGCAAAAAATGCATTTTTGTCTGGTATAACAATTGCAGTATAATTCTTTAAAGAAGTAGCTTCATCTACAGTATTACCTAAGAATACATTGTAAAGGTTTGCTTCAGTTGCTTTAATATCATTTTGCATAGCTGTAAGCTTAGTATAAGAAGCTACAGCTGGGAAACCTTTAAAGTTGTAATCTAACCAACTTTGTGGCTTGCCATCTTTATTAGTTACTTCAGATGTGCTAAAACGACGCTCTAGAGTTTCTTTAGCTGGGTTGTAAGCAACATCATCACCTAATAGGTTATTAATATCTGATTTGTATTTATTGATTCTATCAACAAATGCTTGACCTTCTTTTGTAAGACGATCACCAGTAAACCAAAATTCGTCTAAAGCATCTCCTTTATCCATTTCTTCTGCCGGTAACTCACCTTCTTCTTTATACTTTTCAGCATAATTACCTTTAGTTAAGATCATTTTCTTTTGACCTTCTAGGTATGTAAAGAAATCATTAGATATAGAACTTACTTTCTGAGCATTATTGTATGCTACACCAAAATCTTTTGGTTTTTCACTAGCCTGCTTTTCTAAACCTTTTAACAGTGTAGTGTTAGAAGCTACAGCTAACTCATTTGCGTTTTCGAATTTATTATTGAATAAGCTAAATGCAGATAGTATCTCTTTACTTGTTGTCATTGCAATCATTGCAATAAACACCAAGTACATTAAGTTAATCATTTTCTGCCTTGCAGATAATTTTCCTCCTGCCATTGTAATTAGTTTTTTTTAAATGTTAATTAATTAAATCGATTATAAAAACTAATTAGTTTTTGTTCATTGCAGATAACATTCCACCATATACACCATTTAAAGATGAAAGGTTAGATGCTAAAGATGCCATTTGCTCTTTTAATTTCTGTGCATTTTCTACTGCTTCTTCGTTGATAGCTGCTTGACGGTTTGCACTTTCCATTTGTACTTTGTAAAGGCTGTTTAAAGATTCCATTTGCGCTGCTGCTAAAGACATTTCTTCGCTATATTTCTTCTGAGCTGCCATAGAATCAACTGTTGGGCTAATACCCTTAGCTGCACCTTCGAAGTTTTTGATACTGTTACCTAAGCTAGCCATTAATTCACCATCAATTTTAGCTTCTTTAAGTAAGTTGTCTAATTTTTTAGATAATAAACCTTCAGCATCTTTAGGCTCTTCTTTTTTAACTGCTTTTTTACCAGTAGATTGACCACCAGCTAATTCTGGGTATACTAAAGACCAATCTAAGTCTGCTTGAGCTTTCTCGAATGCAGAAATTGTAAATACGATAGCTTCCACAATCATACCAATCGTTAAGATTAGTGATCCATAAGGCCAGTGCTGAATTTTGAATAATGCTCCAATAATAACGATTGCAGCTCCAAGTCCATAGACCATATTCATCGTTGAAAGTTTTCCTTTTTGTGCCATAATTTTGTTTAGTTTTTTAGTTTAAGTTAAAATGGATAATTCGTATAACTTAAGTAGGTTAATTTGATTTGGTTATTATTAAGTTTAATTAGTTGCTGCGTTTTTGGTAACCTCAGTTCCCATATAATCTTGTACAGTTCTAAAACCTATGTAACTTCTTGCTGAATCTGCATACTCGTAATCTCTAGAGCTTACTTGTAAGAAATATGCAACATCTTTCCAAGAACCACCTCTTACTACTTTACGAGAGTTTTCTGGATCATTTACATTAGGATTAATGGTTGACGAAAATTCATATGAAGCTGGATCGTAAGAACCGTTTACCCATTCTGAAACGTTACCTGCCATGTTATATAAATTGAAATCATTTGGATCGTAAGCATCTGCTTCTACAGTGTATAAAGCTTGATCTGCTGCATAATCACCTCTTAATGGCTTAAAGTTTGCCATAAAACAACCTCTGTCGTTTTTAGTGTAAGGTCCACCCCAAGGATAAGAAGCTCCTTGTAAGCCTCCACGTGCTGCATACTCCCACTCCGCTTCAGAAGGTAATCTGTATGAATTTATTGGTTGCTTTCCTTTACTTTTTTGGTAACCATTGTGGTATAATGTTCTCCATTGACAGAACGCTTGTGCTTGTTTCCAAGATACACCTACAACTGGATAATCTCCATAAGCATCATGCCAAAAATAATCATTGTGCATTGGCTCATTGTATGAATAAGCGAAATCTCTAATCCAAGCTGTAGTATCTGGATAAATTTCCACTTCTTCTTGCTGAATAACTTCAGAACGCTTTAAGCTTCTATCTTTAGCAGCCTTAGCTATGTCCATGTAAGTGTATTGAAATTTAAATTGCTTTACATCCCAAGTACGTTGACCATTATAAGATTCTTCTAATGGTAAATACATTCCGTCCATAACCTCTGCATAAAGCTCATCAGGATATTCATCTGTAGCAAAATACAATTCTGCATCACGATTAATCTTTCTTTGCTCATTACCATATGTATTTAACATATAGCTTTCGTATGCATTAAGATTGTCTGGATCCGAATCTACATAAGCAAACTCGCCTATATCACCATTACCTGGAGTCTTACCTTCTAAATCTGCCATTTCAGCTAACTTATATCTTAAGATAGAGTCACGTACCCAAAACACAAATTGACGATACTCACTATTTGTGATTTCAGTTTCGTCCATATAAAATGCACGTACTGTAGCTGTTTTTGTAGGAGCATCTTTTACACCAGCAATGTCATCATCTGATTTACCCATAATAAAAGCTCCTCCTGGTACTAAAGTCATACCATAAGGCTTCTCTGGGTGCCATTTTTTACCTTTAACACCTACTAATTGTCCGCGGTCTCCAGAATTACAACTGGCAACCAAAACCAATACAGCGGTAAGTAAAATAAATCTCTTAATATTCATAGTAACTCGAGGTTAAATTAGTCGTCCTTAATTTTAAGGTCGTAAACATATTTATATATTTTCTAAAAAACAACTTTTTTCGATTTTTTTTTACAGTTAATCCTTAAAAAATGCATTTCGTCGATAAACAAAATGTTAAAATATCGATTAACTGTTCCATTTAAAAGCTATTCTTCCTAAAGGCTTTATACCAACGTTCGGGTATTTGGCCCTGAGTAGCAAGTACATAATCGGCATGCATGCATGGTAATAACGTATGCTTTTTTAATTTATTATTAACATCTGGTAAAAAAGGAATTTCTATCCACCAACGTCCAGTTTTTAAACTTTTATAAAAAATAAGCTCATCATCTTCTACTAAAACATTGTACTTCTGAAACTCATTTTCGTTATTAAAATTATCGTCCTTAACTCTACAATTAACACCTTCTATAAAATACCATATCATTTGTGCAATAAGCATAGAGGAAGCAGAATCATTTTTAGAATTAAAATATTCGTATATCCCAAACGAAGATACCTTATTACTTATACCTGCATAACGTGTAATTGCACAAATTTCCTTACCTGAAAATCCGTTTGGAGAATACTTTAAATTATCACTTACTTCTGCAGCTCTTATAGACTTTAAATCTATAGAAACTATATGAGCATCTCTCATTAAAGGTTCTACTTTATGAATATCTGCAGATATTTCACCTAAACGATACGACTCAAAGTACAACTTCTCCATCAAGTCTATTTCTTCTTGAGAATTGAAATACGTTTGATACCCTATAGTGGAATAATTAAAAAGGTTGTACGGCTCTTCTACAATGATCTTACCAACATAACTATTATTCTTTATAGGAAGGTTAGCATCTCCCAAATCGAAATTAGTATCTACATTGACAACATTTACCATTGGCATCAAATTATCATAAGCACGATAATTTGAATAAGTTAAATCTTGGCTACCTCCTAAAATAATAGGTATAATATTCTTTTCTACCAGAACCGAAATCGCTGTACGAATGGCATAATAAGTATCTTCTACAGATTCACCAGGAAGTATATCTCCTAAATCTGCAATACTGGTGCTCCAATTTCCTGGAAATAAAGTATAAAGTGTTTTCCTTATAGAATCGAAATCAATATCAACTCCTATATAATTGACATCATTACGATTCTCTACGACTCCAATAATAGCTAACTGAACTCCTTCTAAATCTGGAATTCCATTTTGCTTAGAATGAATTTTGATTTTTTTCCCCAGCGCTTGCTGCGCTAATAGTTCTGAGTGAGCTAAAACCGCATCTGAAACAGGCGTTAGAAAATTAAAATTCATAAAGTATTACTTCTTTTTGGTGGTCGTTTTCTTCTTTGTAGTTTTTCTTGTTTTCTTTTTTGGGGCGTTTTTCTCTAGAATAGCTTTAGCTTCTTCCAAGGTCATATCAGAAACATCTACAGTTTTTGCCAACTCAACTTTCTGCTTACCTTTTATAACGTTGTGTCTTCCCCAACGCGCTTTTTCTACCCTAATTCCTTCATCTTCCCAAACATGAATAAGCTTATCCTTTTCTTTTTGGATTTTCTCTTCGATCAAAGTTACAATGTCTTCTTCAGATAAATTGTCCCAATCGTATTTTTTATTCACATTTATAAACATATTGTTCCATTTAATAAATGGCCCAAAACGTCCTTTTCCTTTTGTAACCTCTAAATCTTGATAAATATATATTGGAGCATCAGCTTTTTCCTTCTCCTTAATATATACAATAGCTTCATCTAACTCTACACTCAAAGGGTCTACACCTTTTGGCAACGAGACAAACTTTTTACCAAATCTTACGTAAGGTCCAAAACGTCCATTATTAACCTCTACCTCATCATCCTTGTAATGACCTAAAGCTTTTGGAAGCTTAAAAAGATCCATTGCCTCTTCGTAAGTAATAGTATTAAGTTGTTGATCTGGAGACAGGCTAGCAAACTGTGGTTTTTCTTCTTCGTCTACCGTACCTATTTGCACCATTGGCCCAAACTTACCCAAACGAACACTAACTTGACGACCTGTTTTTGGGTCTGTACCAAGAATACGCTCTCCGGTTTCGCGCTCAGCATTTTCCTGAACATCTTCAACCTGAGGATGAAAACCTTTATAGAAGTCTTTCATCATTGCTTTCCAATCCTCTTTACCCTCAGCTATATCATCAAAACTCTCTTCTACTTTTGCGGTAAAGTTATAATCTAATATGCTTTCAAAATGATTTACCAAGAAGTCGGTAACGATAAAACCAACATCAGTTGGCACTAACTTTCCTTTATTAGAACCTACTTTTTCTGTAAGATTCTTTTCTTTTATATTTTGGTTTGAAAAGACTAACTGCTTGTACGCTCTTTCATCTCCTTCATGTGTACCTTTTTCTATATAATTTCTATTTTGAATTGTAGAAATTGTTGGCGCATATGTTGATGGTCTACCAATACCTAATTCTTCTAACTGCTTTACTAAAGATGCTTCTGTAAATCTTGAAGGAGGTCTAGTAAAACGTTGCGTCGCTGTAATGTAATCATTAGACAGCTCCTCACCTACCTTTAAGTCTGGTAAAATACCATCTTGCTCTGCATCTTCATCATCAGTTCCTTCGAGATATACTTTTAAGAATCCATCAAAAGTTATAATTTCACCATTTGCAGAGAATTGCTCACTAACTTTTTTAGTACTGTTAATTTGAATTTTTAGGTTTGTACGCTCCAGCTTAGCCTCGCTCATCTGAGATGCTATAGCACGTTTCCAGATTAAATCATAAAGCCTAGCTTGGTCGCGTTCCACACTTACGATATGGTTTGAAAAATCTGTTGGTCTTATAGCTTCGTGAGCCTCTTGAGCACCTTTAGATTTTCCTTTATAATTTCTTGGCTCACTATATTCTGAGCCATATGCTGAGATAATTTCTTTTTCTGCTCCTTTTCTTGCTTCATCAGATAGGTTAACACTATCTGTTCTCATATAAGTTATAAGACCAGCCTCATACAATCGCTGTGCATTACTCATTGTTCTACTTACTGAGAACCCTAACTTTCTTGACGCTTCTTGTTGTAATGTTGATGTTGTAAAAGGTGCTGCTGGTGATTTTTTTGCTGGCTTTTTTTGCAAGTCAGCCACCTCGTATGTTGCTCCTTTATTATTGTTTAAAAATTCTAAAGCCTCTTCTTCTGACCCAAAGTTCTTTGGTAATTTAGCTTTAAATGATTTTCCATCCTCTGAAGTAAATTCTGCATCTACTCTATAGGATGCTTCTGGATTAAAATCTTGTATTTCGCGCTCGCGCTCTACAATAAGTCTTACAGATACAGATTGTACTCTACCTGCTGATAAACCTCCTTTAACTTTTCTCCATAAAACCGGAGACAACTCATAACCTACAATACGATCTAAAACACGTCTTGCCTGCTGAGCATCTACTAAGTTATAATCTATGCCACGAGGATTCTCAATAGCTTTATTTATTGCGCTTTTTGTAATTTCATGAAATACAATACGCTTGGTCTTTTCTTTATCTAAATCTAGCGCTTCTGCCAAATGCCATGCTATAGCTTCTCCCTCACGATCCTCATCACTTGCCAGCCAAACCATTTCGGCTTTCTTTGCTAATTCTTTTAATTTTTTTACGACATCTCGCTTGTCTTTAGACACCTTATATTTAGGATCAAAATCTCCCTCTACATCCACACCTAATTCCTTGGAAGGCAGGTCTGAAATGTGTCCAAAACTAGACTCTACTTTATAATCTTTTCCTAAAAACTTCTCTATGGTTTTAGCCTTTGCAGGTGACTCAACAATAACTAGATTCTTCGGCATTCTTCTTTTTTTTGAGGTTACAAATGTATGCGAAAATAAATTTACAATCCTAATTTGGTTTTAAATAGCCATTACTTTATTATAGTGTTTTAATATTTCAAACTAAAAAAAGCCTTGTAAAAACAAGACTTTTTTTAGTTTGATATAATACTTTTACTAGTACGTATACGTAATAGGCTCTGAATATTCATCAACATTGATAATAATTTCATTTACTCCTTCTACTTGCAACGGTGTAAGATCAAACGAACGCGCTCTATCTACAACCGCTAAACAATCTTCCGTATTTATTAAAAAGAACTTTACAAATCGTTCTGGTGGATTAGACTCTGAAACAACATCAGAATCTACCAATTGCATTCCCCATGTATTACCATCACAACCTGTAGCCGAAACCTCAATCGCAAGACAATCCTCATTAATAGACACATTATTAATAGTGTAAGAACTGGTAGCTGAATTTCCGTAAGTATAACTATCAATTGCAGCAAAACTTGCACAATTACTTTCTGGCAAAGACATACCTTCGTCATCACACTGCATATTTAAAAACAGAGCTACACATACTAAAGCCATTATCATTTTTGAATATTTCATAAGTTTATTTTTTATATAAGATGTAATTAAATGAAATGGTTGCACACCAAAATCAAAAAACTTTGTAAAAATAATAATTTGAAGCAATTATAAATTACTTTTTAAAACTGCCACTTTGTCACAGTCTACAAAATAATACTATCTTTGCATGTTTATTGACTATTTGAAAAAACAATAATTACTCACTACAGTGAGCTTTGAATAGATGGAGAAAATAATTGACGAAAACAAACAAGGTGAAGCCTTGATTTTAGACCAAAAAGACGGCAACAAAAAAAAGTTGTTTATTGAGAGTTACGGTTGCCAAATGAACTTTAGCGACAGTGAAATTGTAGCTTCTATACTGTCTAATCAAGGATACAACACAACACAAAACCTGGAAGATGCTGATTTGGTTTTGGTAAACACATGCTCTATTAGAGACAAAGCTGAGCAAACGGTTAGAAAACGCCTTAAATACTACGATAAAATCAAGGATAAAAACCCATCAATGAAAGTTGGTGTTTTAGGCTGTATGGCAGAGCGACTAAAAACTAAGTTTTTAGATGAAGAAAAAATCGTTGACTTAGTTGTTGGCCCAGATGCTTATAAAGATTTACCAAATCTTTTAGCAGATGTTGATGAAGGTAGAGATGCTATTAACGTTATCTTATCTAAAGAAGAGACTTATGGAGACATTTCACCTGTAAGATTAAACAGTAATGGTGTTAGCGCTTTTGTATCTATAACCAGAGGTTGCGATAACATGTGTACGTTTTGTGTGGTTCCTTTTACCAGAGGACGAGAGCGCAGTAGAGACCCTCAAAGTGTTATAGAAGAAGTAAACGACTTATGGAACAAAGGTTATAAAGAAGTTACCCTTTTAGGACAAAATGTTGATAGTTACTTATGGTATGGTGGTGGCCTTAAAAAAGATTTTGAAAAAGCTTCTGATCTACAAAAAGCTACCGCTGTAAATTTTGCTAATCTTCTTGAGCTGTGCGCCAAAGCACAACCTAAAATGCGTTTTAGATTCTCAACATCTAATCCTCAGGACATGACTTTAGATGTTATTGAGACTATGGCTAAGTATGAAAACATCTGTAACTATATACACTTACCTGTACAAAGCGGAAGTAATCGTATTCTTAAAGAAATGAATCGTTTACACACACGCGAAGAGTACTTTGAACTTATAGATAATATACAACGTATTATTCCAGACGTTGCTATAAGCCAAGATATGATTGCTGGTTTTCCTACAGAAACTGAAGAAGACCACCAAGATACCTTAACGCTTATGGAATACGTAAAATATGATTACGGTTTTATGTTTGCTTACTCTGAGCGCCCTGGTACACTGGCTGGCAGAAAAATGGAAGACGATGTACCTGCAGATGTAAAACAACGACGTCTTAACGAGATACAAGCGCTACAACGCAGACATAGTTTATATAGAACACAACAACATGTAGGCAAAGTAGAAGAAATTTTAATAGAAAAATCTTCTAAAAAATCTGACGAACACTGGTCTGGTAGAAACAGCCAAAATATGGTTGCTGTTTTTCCAAAAGAACATTACAAACCAGGTGACTTTGTTAACGTAAAAATATTAGACTGCACAAGTGCCACACTTATTGGTGAGGCTGTAGGCTATTCAAAAAACAACTCTTAATCAATCTTATTCATGAAAAAAATCTTATTATTACTTTGTGCATTTACTTTAGTAACAGCTTGTGAAAACGAACCTTTAGATTCTGATTTAGCTGGAGGTCCAAGCAATGGTGGCGGTAACAATGGAGGTAGCAACAGTGCAGATCTTACATTATCTATGTATGAGCTAGACACAGACACTTCTATTAATTTCTTTGGTCTTCCTATACGTACAATTACAAATTCTGACCTTAATATTTCAGACAATAAAATTGTATCAAGTACAACAGTTTTTGAATTTGAAGGAGCTCCAAACGAAACAGAAAACCAAACCTTTACTCGTAATGCTCAAGGACAAATAACAAGTAATGTATCTGTAAACTCTAATGGTACAACTACCAATGAATATATCATTACATACACCAACGGACAAATCTCACAAATTACGTACGACTATTTTGAAGATGACTTTGAAGACTACGTTTACAACTTCACATACGACGGTAACTTAATTACAAGAACTGTTGAAGGCTCAAGCATTTCTACAGTATTTACAATAGATGGGTTTGACAGAGTTATAAAAAAGGAATCTTTTGATGGTACTACTTCTATACAAGTAGAAACAATTACCTATAATGGACTTGGCAATATTAACAACAGTGTAGGCACAGGTGAGTTAGACAGTAACTATACCTATGCTTTTGACGACAATACCAACCCATTACAAGTTGTATACAACGACAATTACCTATTAAACTTTTTAAGTGATGACTATTCTGACGAAATAGGACCTATAATTGCTCAGTTTCACTCTACAAACAATTGGAATGGAGCTACATTTAACGGAGACACCTTCACTTTTGATTTAGCGTACAACACAGCCGGAAGAATTACAAGTCGTGATATTGCTTACGATTTTGGAGCTGATTTAATGATAGAAATTAACGAAAGATTTAACTACGTTAATTAAACATGGAATCCATACAAGCCATAAAACAACGCTTCGGCATTATTGGTAACGACCCTAAACTCAATCGTGCCATAGAAAAAGCCATTCAGGTTGCTGCAACAGATATTTCTGTATTGGTAACTGGAGAAAGTGGTGTTGGTAAAGAGAGTATTCCAAAAATTATACACCAACTTTCTCACAGAAAGCACGGCAAATATATTGCTGTAAACTGTGGTGCTATACCAGAAGGCACTATAGACAGTGAGTTGTTTGGTCACGAAAAAGGTGCGTTTACAGGTGCTACACAAACACGTTCTGGTTATTTTGAAGTTGCAGATGGCGGAACCATCTTTTTAGATGAAGTTGGTGAATTACCATTAACAACACAAGTACGTTTGCTTCGTGTTTTAGAAAATGGAGAGTTTATTAAGGTAGGTTCTAGTAAGGTCCAAAAAACCAATGTAAGAATCGTAGCAGCTACAAACGTTAATATGTTTGAAGCTATTAAGAAAGAAAGGTTTAGAGAAGATCTTTACTACCGTTTAAGTACTATAGAAATCAATCTTCCTGCTTTGAGAGAACGCAAGGAAGACATTCATTTATTGTTTAGAAAATTTGCAAGCGACTTTGCTCTAAAATATAAAATGCCAACAGTAAAATTAACTGATGATGCTGTTGCTTTACTTTTAAAATACCGTTGGAATGGTAACATTCGTCAATTACGAAATGTCGCAGAGCAAGTTTCTGTTTTAGAACACAACCGCACTATTAATGCAATTACACTTCAGAATTATTTACCAAACACAGGTTCTAACTTACCTGCTGTAATAAATACATCTAAATCTGAAAGTGATTTTAGCAGTGAAAGAGAAATACTTTATAAGGTTTTATTCGACATGAAAAGTGATTTGAATGACCTTAAAAAGTTAACCATGGAACTCATGAAGTCTGGAAGTGTTTCTGATGTTCAGAAAGATAACGAGCATCTTATTCAGAAAATCTATGGTAATGACGATGATGAAGATTTTGAAAACACTGTTGAAGATTTAGAAGTTCTATCTATACCTGAGCACTCTGAGGTTAACGAACCTTTATCTACTGATGTAGATGACAAATATCATTTTGCTGAAGAAATTGAGGAAGAAGAAACTTTATCGCTACAAGACAAGGAGTTAGAACTCATAAAAAAGTCTTTAGAACGCCATAACGGAAAGAGAAAACTCGCTGCATCAGAGCTTGGAATAAGCGAACGTACACTTTACAGAAAAATAAAGCAATACGATCTTTAAGAAAAGATTAGGACAATATTAGCACTATAAACAAAGCTAACACGTTCAGATAATAAAAAAACGCTACATGAGATTATTAAAATATATCAGCATACTATTTCTTTCGCTAGCACTTACTGGTTGTGGCATATATTCCTTTACTGGTGCAGACACAGGTGATGCAAAGACATTTCAAGTAAACTTCTTTCAGAATAATGCTGAATTGGTAGAACCTGGTTTAGATATAGATTTTACAAATGCACTTCAAGATTTAGTACAAAATCAAACAAGTTTAAGTTTAGTTACAACAGGAGGTGATTTACTTTTTGAAGGTGAAATTGTTGAATACAGAATCGCTCCAATGACAGCAACATCAGACAACAAAGCAGCACAAAACAGACTAACTGTAAGCGTCAATGTTAGATATTTCAACACCTTAGACGAAGAAAAGGATTTTGAACAACGTTTTTCATTTTTCTATGATTTTGATGCCAATGCTCAACTTATTGGCGGCACTAAAGATGAAGCATTTGAGGTTATTTTTGAACGATTAACTCAAGATATATTCAATGCATCTTTAGCCAATTGGTAATATATGCAACTAAAAGAATTAACATATTTACTTCAGCATCCTGAAGCTGTTACAGCGTCTCAAACCGATGCGCTCTTGACTAAAACTAATGAGTATCCTTACTTTCAGCCCTTACGTGCCTTATACCTTAAAGGTCTTAAGCAAAAGGAAAGCTTCAAATACAACAATGCTTTAAAAGTAACAGCTGCTCATACCGCAGACCGTAGTGTTTTGTTCGATTATATTACTTCTGAAGTATTTAACCAGAATGAAATTTCTAATCATATCAAACAAAATTCTGAGCATATAAAAGCTCTGGAAGTTAATGAAGCTGATGATATTTCTGTAAATAAAAGTGTTACCATTGATGATGCACTAAAAGAACACATTAAAGCAACTGAAGGTGTTTTAGACCCAAATTTATTTGAAATAAAACCTCAACAGCAACCAACCAAAAAAGAGGAAACTCCAAAAATTGAAGATTCTATAATTTCGGTTGATGTAAAAAACATAACACCAGAAGAAAAACTCAATATTGGAAAACCTCTAGAGTTTAATAAAAATGAAAGTCATTCTTTTACAGAGTGGTTAAAAATTACAAGTTTTAGACCTATTGAAAGGGAAACAGAAACTCAAACAGAAGAAACAAAAAAAGAGTACACAACGCAACCACTAGCCAATAAACTAGATCTTATTGACAAGTTTATAAGCGAAAACCCTAAGATAAAACCAGTTGCCAGTCATACACCAAAGCCCAAATTAGTAAATAATAACGATGATGTTTCTGACAGTTTAATGACAGAAACTTTAGCCAGAATTTATTTAGAACAAAAAAACTACGACAAGGCTATTCAATCTTATAAAATTTTAAGTTTGAAATATCCAGAAAAAAGTAGTTTCTTTGCAGACCAAATAAAATTGGTAGAAGAATTAAAAGATAATACTATATAAAATGTTTACAATATTTTTAATCTTAATCGTAGCAGTAGCCTTTCTATTGGTAGTAGTAATTATGGTACAAAACCCTAAAGGAGGAGGTTTATCATCTTCTTTTGGTGGCGGAGGCACACAACAATTAGGTGGTGTAAAAAAGACAGGTGACTTCTTAGACAAAAGTACTTGGTTTTTAGGTACAGCATTAATTGTTTTAATCCTTGCATCAAACTTAACTATTCCTTCAGACAACAATATTGACTCTAAAGCTTTAGACGAAAAAGAAGCTGTTGAAATGCCTGCATCAACTCCTGCAAGCACAGAAGATGCTGGTACTACTGACGGTACAGGGAATTAATAATTCCTTTTATTAACAATACTACTAAGCCAACTATATAGTTGGCTTTTTTTATGCTTCATATTTTAGGCAGACAAGTCTATCTGAAAGTTTGTCAGTCTGTTTGTCTTGGCATAATTTTCGAATAACGCTATAGCGTTAAAACAAATTTTAATTAATCAAAAATATTATAACAAATGGCTTTAAACATTAAACCTTTAGCAGACAGAGTTCTTGTAGAACCAAAGGAAGCTGAGACAAAAACAGCTTCTGGTATTATTATTCCAGATAATGCAAAAGAAAAACCGCAAAAAGGGACTGTTGTTGCTGTTGGCAATGGCAAGAAGGATGAACCTTTAACCGTTAAAGTTGGCGATACTGTACTTTACGGAAAGTATGGTGGCACTGAGTTAAAGTTAGAAGGTAAAGACTATTTAATAATGCGCGAAAGCGACATTTTAGCAATTGTTTAAAAACTTTAGCTATTAGCCCTTGGCTTTTAGCACCTAAAATCAATTAATAAACTTATAAGCCTATAGCAAATAGCTAGAGGCAAAAAGCTAAAAATTAAAAAAAAATGGCAAAAGATATAAAATTCGATATTGAAGCACGCGACGGACTAAAACGTGGTGTTGATGCTTTAGCAAACGCAGTAAAAGTAACTTTAGGACCAAAAGGACGTAACGTAATTATTGGTAAATCATTTGGTGCACCTCAAGTAACCAAAGATGGTGTTTCTGTAGCTAAAGAGATTGAACTAGAGGATGAGCTAGAAAACATGGGAGCTCAAATGGTAAAAGAAGTTGCCTCTAAAACTAACGATTTAGCAGGTGATGGTACAACAACTGCAACTGTTTTAGCACAAGCTATCGTAAAAGAAGGCTTAAAAAACGTTGCTGCAGGCGCTAACCCAATGGACCTAAAACGTGGTATTGACAAAGCTGTAGAAACAATTACTGCAGACTTAGAAAAGCAAGCAAAAAAAGTAGGTAACTCTTCTGAAAAAATTCAGCAAGTGGCCTCTATTTCTGCTAACAATGATAATACTATTGGTGAGCTTATCGCTGAAGCTTTTGGAAAAGTTGGGAAAGAAGGTGTAATCACTGTTGAAGAAGCAAAAGGAACAGATACTTATGTAGACGTTGTAGAAGGAATGCAGTTTGACAGAGGTTATTTATCTCCTTATTTTGTGACTGATGCTGATAAGATGGTTGCAGATTTAGAAAATCCATACATTTTATTATTCGATAAGAAGATTTCTAACTTACAAGAAATTCTTCCAATCCTAGAACCAGTTGCTCAATCTGGTCGTCCGTTATTAATCATCGCAGAAGATGTAGAAGGACAAGCTTTAGCTACTTTAGTGGTTAATAAATTACGTGGTGGTCTTAAAATTGCAGCAGTAAAAGCTCCTGGTTTTGGAGACAGACGTAAAGCTATGTTAGAGGATATTGCAATCTTAACTGGTGGTACTGTAATCTCTGAAGAAAGAGGTTTCTCATTAGAAAACGCTGATCTTTCTATGTTAGGTACTGCTGAGTCTGTAATGATAGACAAAGACAACACAACTATCGTAAATGGTAACGGAAATACTTCAGACATTAAAGCTAGAGTTAACCAAATTAAAGCTCAGATAGAAACAACCACTTCTGACTATGATAAAGAAAAACTGCAAGAGCGTTTAGCAAAATTAGCTGGTGGTGTTGCTGTATTATATGTTGGCGCAGCTTCTGAAGTAGAAATGAAAGAAAAGAAAGATCGTGTTGATGATGCTTTACATGCTACACGTGCTGCTGTAGAAGAAGGTATTGTTGCTGGTGGAGGAGTTGCTTTAGTAAGAGCTAAAAAGACTTTAGAAAAAATCACTACAGATAACCTTGACGAAACTACAGGTGTACAAATCGTTAATAAAGCGATTGAAGCTCCTTTAAGAACTATTGTTGAGAACGCTGGTGGTGAAGGATCTGTAGTTATCAATAAAGTGTTAGAAGGCAAAAAAGACTTTGGTTACGATGCTAAGTCAGAACAATACGTAGATATGCTTAAAGCTGGTATTATAGACCCTAAGAAAGTAACGCGTATTGCTTTAGAAAATGCAGCTTCTGTAGCTGGTATGATCTTAACCACAGAGTGTGCTTTAGTAGATATAAAAGAAGATGCTCCTGCAATGCCACCAATGGGTGGAGGCGGAATGCCAGGAATGATGTAGGTCGAACACTTCGGCAAGCAATAAACTCAATGTTTTAGATAGAATTGTTGAGTTTGAATAGTAAAGACAAAAGCCTTTGATTTTCATCAAAGGCTTTTGTCTTTACAGAATATATTAAATTGAAATTTAATTAAATATAAAAACCACCTCTTTTGGAGGTGGAATCTCAATCAATTTACCAAAAAAATTAGGCTTATATACAATAAGCCAACCACAAAATTACTTCTTCTTTGGAGAAGCCTGTGGAGTCTTCTTAGGCGCTTGTTTAGGCGCTGAAGACTTGCCTTTAGACTGTGTTTGTCCCATAACTTATATGTTTTAAAAGAACATATTAAAGGTATAGAAAAAGCAAATCCGTGATATTTTCGTTGGCAAATATTTAACTAAAATTTAGAGAAAGAATGCAAACTAACGCATCACTATTTTCTCTGATAAACTAACTCCTGATTTTAACTTTAAATCTATGATATAAACACCGGTACTACACTCTTGTAGTTTAAGGCCTTTTTCTATTTTTGAAACAGAAACCTCATTGTAACTCTGCACTTTTTGTCCTACGATATTAGTTACAGACAATTCAGACACATCTTCTTGCAGTCCTTTAGCATATAACACATTGGTACCATTAGCTACAAATATTTTTACATTTTCACCTTCAAAATCATCTACTGAAAGAGATTCTTCTTGAGAAAACACAATTTTAAATCTATCATTAATCTCTCCTGCCACATCTGATAAAAACTCATAATCAGAATTTTTTAAATCAATATAAATATTGTTGTGTACATCATACAAGTATATATTTATATCATCTGATATATTTTCGGTTTCTACCATTTCTAATGTAAATGTTTCTACACCATCACTATTTAAAACCAAGCTGACTTCTTTTTCTGGAGTTATAGATGAGTATGATTGAATAACATAATGCTCACCATTAAGAACAGTAGTTAAATCATTTGTGTTTGCATTATCTATTTTGGCATCGTAACCATAATCATATCCATCTGTAGTTACATCGCTGAATGCCAATGCAAGTTCTCTAGATACTCCATTACTAATGGTTAATTTTAGTTTAATTAATTGAATTGTGTCTTCTTCAGCGTCTGTTGATGCTGTATTATTTACCTGATTAGCAGATCTAAAAAACACAGATTCGTTTAAATCTTCTTGCTTAAATATTCTCTGACCATTGTTAAACTCTACAGTTCCATCTGCTATAATTTCAGTCATAAAACCTTGTCCAACAGGAAGATATCTTGTAGGTGTTTTTGTTCCGCTTTGTACACCTGTATCGTTACCTAATACTCCTTCAAATTGATACGCTCTCACTTTTGCGGCTTTATTCAAAATAGCATAACCACCTTCATATTCATCTAAAGCATGAGAATTTCCAGACCATTGCTCCCATAAATATATCACTCCATTTGTTACAGCAACATTATCATCTATAAATTGATGAGCATCTATAGCCGAAGGATAAGGATTACCCAGCAAGTATTCTGTTTTAGAAACGCCTGGCACAGAACCTAAACCACCAACATCTGTAACACTTATTAGTACATCTCCATTATTTGGCTTGCCAGAAAAGATATACTCATAATCTAAACCTGCTGATCCTGGTCCTTTTTGTGTATATCCTGTTCCTGCAGGAATATTAGTAGAAGGTGCCAAAGCTTGCCAATCATTATACGATAGTCCGTTTACATAGGAGTACAACCAGTATGTACTCACTGTTACAGGCGAAGTAAGTGGCACATTATAACTACCTACAAATTGCACACTACCTGCAGAATCCTCTAACATAGATAGGTTAAAGTCGGTATTATTACTAATACTACTCTGCTGACCAACTGGCGAACTCCAATAATTATACCTATACATACTGGCATGACCTTGTTGTCTTCTTAAAATCTTACCTGCACTTGTAACTGCTAGTTCGCTTTTATCAGATTGAATTAATTGAGAATCCTCCATTAAATCAATTGTTCCATTAAGCTCTAGATACAAAGAGTTATTTAACTCATTTGTGCCATTTATAGTTAATGTTTTATTAGCATCGACTATAAGTCCTAAATGATTGTGTGAGGCAGATGTGCTTATATCATTTTTTACATGGACTATTGCCCAATCTTTATTTGGTAAGTCTGTAATATCCCAAACACTACCATTTTCCCATGTTGAAACATCGGTCCACAAACCATCGCTTACGGTTGTATAAGGCATAGGAGCTCCTTGAGCTAATATTGAACTAGACGCTAAATTAAATGCATAGCCATTAGAAAGACCATTAGAGCCATCTATGATACGGTTACCTCTAATAGCATTAAGTGTATAATAAAGTGATAATGAAGACCAGTCTACCGTAGCATCTGTCACAGTATCTGTTATATCCTTAGGGATTACTGAGCCTGAAACTTTACCAGAACCATTTACTATTTCTTGGTAAACCATTTGTTGTATTTGCTCATCTTCTAGCGCAACCGAAAAAACCCTGACCTCATCTATTTCACCTTCAAAATTATCGCCACTTAAAATTGAAGTTACATCACCACCTATATTAAAACTTGCTGCTGTTGTTACGCCTAATAAGGTATTACCAGAAACATCTATTAAAGAGTCTACAAGCTCACCATCAAAGTACATCTTAACGTTGCCATTTTTAAATGTCGTTGCTATATGATGCCATGACTGAGATGTATTTCCTATACCTGATTGTGTGAGATTAAGTCCGCCAACAAGGTTTCCTGCAAAATCGACACTTAAATCATCACCTAATACAGACAAACCTATAACTCCAGGCTGACCAATGATACCTGTTTGTAACAACTCTGTATCATTTGTGCGCTTTACCCAACACATTATAGTTACTTCTGGCAAACCACTAAGATCTAAATTAGTTTCTACAATATCATCTACACCATCAAAAAGCAGAGAAAATGCACCCGAAAGCACATTTGGCTCTGCTATAGTAAAAAACTGACCATCTTCTAAGTCAATAAGGTTAAAGGTTAAAATTTTAGTTGAGGAATTATATGAGCCTTGGTAGTTTTTAAAATTATTTAATCCAGTATTATCTGCAACATATAAATCTAAATTTGCTGCTACTGCATCTGATATCGCTGTAGATGATAAGTCAAAATCTAATTGCATGTTGCCTGTATCTGCAAGAGTTTCACTTACTTTCCATAATCTGTTTAGCATAGACACTGTTCTTCCTGGTGTACCTGTAGATGTTAATGTTGCAGGCAAACCATTGTTACCGACTAACAAAAATCCATTGTCTGTACTTAAGCTTCCTGCCTCACCTTCTAAAGTAAGAATATCTGTAGTTACCTGACTTGTTGTTGCTGACTTTGTTTGTAACAGCCCAGACAAATCATCTCTTCCTAGTCCCATAACATTGTATCCAAATCCTGCATTTGTTGTACCATCCCACACAACAGTGCCTAAAGAATTGTAATAATTGTTACTTGTTCCGAGATATGTAATTGGACTACTTGTCCCTAATGCTGAATCCCATAACTCATCATTTGCTCCTAGAGTAATACCATACTTTATTGCTAAATAAGACTCTATTTTTTGTCGTTCTACAAGTGTTAAAAACCTATCATAAACAATAATTTCTGCTATATCTCCATGATACTCTTCATCAGAGCCTGTGTTACCTGTATTTCTTCTCGCACCAACTAGAACATCTGAAGTCGACGATGTACCAGAACCTGTACCATCATTAATATCTATACCATCTACTACTCCATTAACATAAGACGTTAACCGTAATAATGGATCTACATCTACAGAGACTATACCTGTATTTATTTTAGGTTCATTTTTGACATGAAATGTGCCAGATTTTTGACCTCCATCGACAATGCTTTTTCCTAAAGTATAATTTGCTACTCTATCTACATCATCATACCATAATTGAAAGTTTCGGTTGGTATTGTCTCCTTTAGAAATTACTGTACCTCCAGTAATTTCTCCTGAAGTTGTAACTACAATAACAGACAATGTTTGTAATGAGGGATCTATGTTTAAGGCTAATGGTGTTCCGTAGTTGTAAAAATTATTTCCATTAAAAGTAATAACCGGATTAAAATTTAAACCATCTGCTGTATATTGTGCATCAGTTGTACCATCTGAAGTACCTGTAATATTATTAGGGGATTGGTCTGTCCAAGAATCTACATCTGTTCCAGAAAGTGTAACTCCACTATCGGCTTTTAACCAAATTTGAAGACCTGAAGATACATTTCCAGGATTTTGGGCATGTACATTAATCACAAAAAATAATACATAAAGCAGTTTGAAGGGTAGGTTTGATTTCATAAGCCAACTTAAAATTTTAGTGTGCTTTTGGGCACGGATTAATTTTTACTGTTGTCATTAATTAAGGGACTCAAACCTATTTAACAAGCCGCTTATTTTAATATAAAATACGTTTTTTATCGATAAATTGCATTTTTTATAAATCTTTTTCCTACATATTGTAATTATTGTATTACAAATTTATACGCTATCATTTCACGACGCAAGTACCTGATAATGAAATTAAAAATTAAAATTATTTCAATTTTATTTAAAAAAAAGACTAAAAAAGCAGATAAAAAATTACTATTTCATAAGGCTTGTATAGCTTCTTGATAAAACATGTATTAAAAAGAATAAAGCCATACCAAAAAGGCTAACATGTGTACTTTTTAGATAATAATGTGATCTAAAATGCAGCTTTCAAAAAATCAAAAATTTGAACACAAAAAAAGCCTGAACTCAATGTTCAGGCTTTTTCTTTATGAATTTGTATTTAATTCTTTTTTGATTTCTTTTCTTCTTTATGATCATCTACAATTTCCTTGTCTCTATATCTACAACAAGGATGTACAGAATCATAAGCTTCATCTGTCGCTTTTATTTCTTTGGTATCGTGACCTACAGCTGCAATGTTTTTTGAAATCGTTTCTAAATTTGTTTTTCTTTCATCATACATCAGCTTTAGCTCATGAGTATCAATACTCCATACTGCAGATTTTACACCTTTAGTTCTTATAGCTGCCTTTTCTATTCGTTCCTTACACATACCACAAACACCATCTACTTCCATAGAAGCTTTGGCATTCTTATTTTGGGAAAATGTTACTGTAGTAATTAATAATGTGAATATTAAAATTATTTTTTTCATTTTGTTTTTTCATTTTAGACACTTCGACTGCGCTCAGTGTGATAATTAGTTTATTATTTTAAGCCTTCTTTTGGAAAAATTTGGATGGGATCTATTTTATTCTGTAACGTAATCCTGCGTAATACATACTTCCAAATATTGGGCCATACACATAATTACTATCAAAATTTGCTCCAAAAGGATCATCTTCACTAATGATAGGATTAGACTGCCTTACATTAGTTACATTTTCTCCACCTAAATATACTTCAAAATTAGGAGAAAACACCTTTGTTACCTGTAGATTTAATGTTCCTACTGTAGGCGAATAATCATCTAATTGATATTCTGAAGGGCTTAAATCTGTGCTAGGAAAGCGTTGAGCATCTAACCAGTTGTACGTTGCATCAAACTTCCATTGCTTTGCATTATCCTTTACGTGTGTTTCGTATGAAGCATTTGCAAAGAAACGATGCGTTGGTACTAAAGGCTTTTCTAACTTACCCGAATTGTAATCTGTTTTAACATCGTAGTATTTGTATGCTGTTCGAATATCAAAGTGTTCAAAAGGATTATAGTTAAATTCAAACTGAAAGCTATTAGCGTAGCTATCTCCTTCAAGATTATAGAAATTGATTTCATAAGGGTTTTCCCAATCTACAACAACTTGATTCTGAAAATCTGTTCTGTAAAAATCAAAGGTTACGTCTGCTTTTCTTCCAAAGAGATTAAATCCTTGTAAGTAACTTACTCCATAATTCCATGCCACTTCAGGATCCAAACCATAAATTTTCCCTCCAGAATTTAAAATATTAATCTGTCTAGAACTGGAAAACATATTTTGGTTTTCGGCAAAAATATTAGCACTACGCTTTCCTCTTCCGACAGAAAAACGCAACGCTGATTTTTCCCATGGTGTGTATCGTACATGCAAACGAGGTGTTACAAAAAAGCCTAGTCTATTGTGCTGATCTACTCTTACTCCTGCTGTCATAGATAATTTATCTAAATTATCGTAAGAATACTCAAAGAAACCTCCAACAGAATTCTCTGTACGCTCATAAGTTGAGGCATTTACCAATTCGTCATAATGATCGTAAGTAAAACTTAAACCTGTTTTTACTTTGTGTCTAGAGTCTGAAATTATACTGTTATAGACCACATTTGAATAAAAACTATTATGCTGAATGTCATACAAATTAAGCCCAAAATATGAATCTTGATCGTGATGGCTAAATGCTGTTTGAAATCCAATACTTTGATGAGGAATTTCGGGATTAACGTAACCTAACTTTGTAGTGACCTCAAAACGCTCTGTATTAATCTCACTTCCCCAAAAGTTAGTCGTTCCTTTATCTGTATCTGGATTAAAGTCTAATTGGCCTGCTTGAGTATTGTCATTTAAATATCTTAAGTTTATAAAACTAACGACTCCCTTTTCTGCATTTGTATACTGCCAACGGTTCATTACGTTAATCTGCTCTTTTAGAGGAACATCTAAGAACGTATCGTCATTTTTATCAAACTTTTGATCTCTCATATTGCCATGAACATACAAGCCTGTACTCCATTTATCAGAAATCTTTTGATTTATATGCGTGTTTAATTCTAATCTGCCATTAACACCTGCATAGGCATTAACAAATAACCTGTCATCTGAAACTGGCTTTACCATTTCGGCATTTATCTGGCCTGCAATACTTTCAAAACCATTAACAACACTACCAGCGCCTTTGGTAATTTGAATACTCTCTACCCAAGTACCTGGTATAAAACTTAATCCATAAGCTTGCGAAGCGCCTCTAATAGCTGGTATATTTTCTGTAGCTATTAATATGTATGGAGATTTTAAACCCAGCATTTTTATTTGCTTTGTTCCTGAGACAGCATCAGCAAAATTAACGTCGATTGAAGGATTGGTTTCAAAACTCTCAGAGAGGTTACAACAAGCAGCTTTTAACAATTCATCAGAGCTAACTGTAAAGGTGTTAGTCGCTTGCAAATAAGACTTAACAGTAGCTTGTTTTCTAGAAGTTATTGTTACCGCATCTAACTCTTCTGATGCTTGTAACACATGTTTTATGTACTTATTCTCTGTAACATCTATAGTATCTATTTTAAAACCTACATAGCTTATTACTAACTTAGTAAAAGAAAATTTATACGGTAACGCAAATGTTCCGTCATCATTTGTAATAGTTCCTACAGAAGAGCCTAACCAATATACATTGGCGCCTGGCAATGGATTTTCTCCATTATCTGAAGATTCTAATACAATACCCTTTAACTGGTCTTCTTGAGAAAAAGACAACACAGGCAAAATCACTGCAATAATTAAGATTAACTTTTTCATACGGCATAGGTATTAACTAGCATTATTACAGCCATTATTATCATTATTGCATTTTCTATAAATGTTGCCTTTGTCATAGGTAACTTTAAAGCCGTACCTAAACATGCACATTGAATAGATTTTTTATCGAGTAAGGTTTTTGTAACTCCTATTGTTGTGATTCCTAAAACAACTAAAGTTATTATAAGAGCTGCACTTGTCTGAAAGCGCATTAAAAACATTAAACCTAAAGCGACTTCTATAAAAGGATATACCCAACCGTAAGCAGGTACTGCCTTAGCTAAAGGATCGTACATTCTAAAACTTTCTGGAAACCCTTTAAGATCTAAAAGTTTAAAAAAGCTAAACACAATATAGAATAAGCCCATAAAATCTAGCATAAAGCTATTGGTATTCCATGGATTTCTATTTAAAAGTATTGATGCTACTGTAATATAGCCTATAATTAAGAATAAAGGCATTAACTGTCTTAACTCACTCTTCTCTTCAACTGATTTTACAGAACTAAATACGTTTTTAGTTGCCTGCTCTGTTATAGTATATTTATCTGATAATGCATTTTGAAGTGTATCTACTTCTATATGCTTACTCATGGTTATGGTTGCAGTTTGGCTTTGTAGTTCTACGTCTACTTTAGTAACATTTGGTAATGCAGACAAAGTTTTTTCTACCGAAGCTCTACAACCGTTACAGGTCATACCTGTAACATTGTATGTATGTGTCATTATTTGTTTGTTTTATATTTTAATAATTGATATTAAACCACTTGTAGCTACAAGCAACTTAAGCTTTCAAGAAAAAATATAAAATCAAATTAGGTAAGTCTCGTCCAAGACGTGTATGTCTTTTATGAGTGTTACTGAGGAATAATCCTTATGCGGAATTGTAAGCTTTGGTATGCTTTCAAATAAAGCTACATAAGAATATGTGTAGGCATATAAGACTTGTTTTTGGATATCGTCTAAGTCTTCAAACTTATTTATAGTGATATCACTAAGACCTTCAAAAACGTCTATCTCGTCTTTACAACACGATTTTTTTAAAACTTCATTAGTGCCATCACTAATATTAATAATATCATCGGAGCATTTTTCTACTTCAGTAAATACAGCAACATCAATTAACACACCACCACAAAAATGTTGTTGTATGGTTAATGACAATGTAGATACTAACACTACTAGAGATAGTATAATTGAAAATACTTTATGTGATATTGATAGTTTCACGCTACAAAATTACAAAATTATTGAAACATGATTTAAGTTTATGAAATTCTTAACGATTCAATTTATAGTAATAAAACGCTGGTAATAATAAAATTAAACCTATTGGTTGAATTAAAAATCTCCTAACATTAAAAAACAAGTAGTAATCTTCTTGCTTTGGGTTAATTACAAAATAAATAAAAGGAATTAGCAGTAGTACATAGGCTATAGTGTACAGTAAAACCGAAAACTTAATCATTATCTTGTCCTTAAAAATTAGATACAAAATTCCTAAAGAAGCCAAGGTATTAAGTACATACCTAAAACTTGTGTAAAGCACTAATTTGGCCACTTCTCTCCTTGGATTATCGATATAGAGATAATCGTTTTCAAAAAAAGTAAGATATGGATCGTAAAACAAGTAATCTTCAAAAGCTCTAATTGCCACTAAAACAAACAGTAATAGAACTACCAATATGTAACGCGTAAGTTTAGGCATTGGCTTTGGTGTTTTTAGAAAATCGGTTAACCCAAAACATCCAAAGTAAAAATACTGTGCCGTAGATTAACATCGGAAAAACAACACTATGCAAGACTTCTTTTCTCCATGGATAATGGTACAATCCTACAGACAAAATAACAATGCGAATAACATTAAAAGCATAAATGATGATGCTCCCTGCAAAACAATAGAAAAATGTTGTTTTAAATTTCTCTGCAAAGGCAATAACAAATGATAGAAATAAAATAATAATACTAACAGCATTACAACCTTCTATAACTCTTGCTAAATATTTTCCGTTAATAATCAATTTCATAGAAGGCTCATCTGGATGTGGTAAAACAAATGCCTCATAACCTATAGCATTGAGTATAGAATTGGCTTGCCTGGCTACCAAATTGGTCATATAATCCGGATAGTAAATAGAACCGTCAGAAAATTTTAGATATAAGTTATAACCAATAGTTAACACTCCATACACCAACAAAAATGTGAGTATGAATTTTATAACGAGTTTATATTTTATTAAGAGTTCTTTCAAAAAAAATTTCTGTAAGCAGTTGTTAAATTTATGAAAACCCTAATTTATAATTCAAGCTTTTAGATATTTTTGCAAAAAAATTGCAGTTATGACTTTTGAAACTCTAAAACCAGAAATAAAATCAATAGTATCTAATGCAGATTACACTACAGACGAGCGTCTATTAAAAATCTGCGAACTTCTTGAAGCTAATGTAGATTATTACAACTGGGTTGGTTTCTATTTTAAAAATGGCGACAAAAACGAGTTAAAACTTGGACCTTACGTTGGTGAACCAACTGACCACACCATCATTCCGTTTGGTAAAGGTATTTGTGGACAAGTTGCTGTGAGTAATGAAAACTTTGTAGTGCCAGATGTGTCTGCGCAAGATAACTACATAGCCTGTAGCATTACTGTAAAAGCTGAGATTGTAATTCCAATTTTTGTAAATGGTGAAAATATTGGACAAATAGATATAGATTCTAATACTCCAGATCCATTTACTGAAGCTGATGAACGCTTTTTAGAGTTTGTTTGTGCGGAAGTAGCAAGTTTACTTTAACAAAAACTACTCACTAAAATACTACATTCCAGTTCTGATAGCCTCTACAGGATCTAACTTTGATGCGGAAATTGCAGGAATTATACCAGACAATAACCCTATTCCAGATGAGAGGGCAAATCCTATAAACATATTCCAGAAGGATAAGACAAATTCAAAATCATCACCAACCACTTTATTCATAATCATCGCTGAAGACCACACAAACAATAATCCAATCAATCCACCAACAATAGCTAAGATTATTGCTTCAAATAAAAACTGAAATAATATAAAACGATTTTTAGCTCCTAAAGATTTTTGAATTCCAATAAGGTTAGTACGTTCTTTTACACTCACAAACATAATATTTGCAATACCAAAGCCACCTACTAAAAGTGAGAACCCACTAATAACCCAACCAACAAGGTTGAGTGTACCTATAATAGCATCAACAAAAGATACTAAACCCGATAATTTATTTACAAAAAAGTTATCGTCTTCATCTGCCTTTAGGCCTCTGTAAGCTCTATATTTTTGTTTCAAAACACTTTCAAAAGCACCAATATCTACTCCTTCTTTTGGTTTTATAACCACTGCTCCTGGCAACCCTTCTACACCTCCATTTCTAAATTGCCTTACAAAATTTGCAGGCACAAAACCCTTTACATCTGGTGAGTCTCCTAAACCAGAACCATATTTTTCTAACACACCAATAACCGTAAGTTTTCTACCATAAACTCTAACAACTTTACCTATAGGATTACTTTTGTCAAACAAATTTTCAGCGAGTTCGTAACCCAAAACAATTACAGCCGAACCAGTATCCGACTCTAACTCTGAGTAAAACCGACCTTTTTCAATTTTTAAATTATCTATAGTGTAGATGCCATGAGAAATTGGAGTAATTTCTATGTTAGTAAGTGTTTCTGCCTGATAGCGTATTGTTTCTCTACCACCAAAAATCACGTAAGCAGATTCTTCAATATCTGGAACGTTACGTCTTACAAATTCGTAATCATCATATTCTGTTTGCGGAAAATTGTCGCGTTTCCATCTCGGAACGTCTGTAGGACCAAAAGAATATTTGGTAAGATACATTGTGTTTTTGTCTAATCCAGATAGGTTTTCTTTAATATTTCTATCTAAAGAATCTACAGCAGCCAAAACCGCAATGATTGAAAAGATACCAACCGTAACTCCTAAAAGCGACAAAAATGTACGTAACTTATTATTCCTAAGGGCATTTAGCGCAAACGAAAAGCTCTCTTTGAATACTCTTAAATAGACAAGCATGTGTTGGTTGTTTTAAAACAATTTAAAGATAGGACGTTTTCAACAATTTATTGTTACAAAAAACTTAAAGAAACTAATATAAGCCCTAAGATTATACTATTGTTTATTTTATTTTTGCAGCATCAAAATCACAACACAACATTATGAGCAACAAAACCATATCCTCAGCGCTAATTTCGGTATTTAGTAAAGACGGATTAGAACCAATCGTAAAAAAATTAAACGACCTTAACGTTACCATTTATTCAACAGGTGGAACAGAAAAATTTATTAAAGATTTAGGCATTAATGTCGTACCTGTAGAAGACGTTACATCTTACCCATCAATCTTAGGTGGAAGAGTTAAAACTTTGCATCCAAAAGTTTTTGGAGGCATTTTAAATCGTCAAAATCATGAAGGTGATGTAGCAGAACTTGCTGAGTTTGAAATTCCGCAAATAGATTTGGTTATCGTTGACTTATATCCTTTTGAGAAAACGGTAGCATCTGGTGCTAGCAACCAAGATATTATTGAAAAAATTGATATTGGAGGTATTTCACTTATTAGAGCTGCTGCTAAAAACTATGCAGATGTTACCTGTGTATCTTCTGTAGATGATTATGCGGAATTTTTAGAATTACTTGAATCTAAAAATGGAGAAACTTCTGAAGAAGACCGTAAGCGTTTTGCTGCAAAGGCTTTTAATGTATCTTCTCACTACGATTCTGCTATTTTTAATTATTTCAATAAAGATGAAGAAGAAACCGTTTTAAAGATTAGTGAGACTAAAGGAAAAGTATTGCGTTATGGCGAAAACCCTCACCAAAAAGGATTCTTCTTTGGTGATTTTGATGCCATGTTCACAAAACTTCATGGTAAAGAACTAAGCTACAACAACCTTCTAGATGTTGATGCTGCTGTAAATCTTATTTTAGAATTTAAAGGTGAAGATCCAACTTTTGCTATTTTAAAGCATAATAATGCTTGTGGTTTTGCACAAAGAGACACCATTCACCAAGCGTATGTAGATGCGTTAGCTGGAGATCCTGTTTCTGCTTTTGGTGGTATTTTAATCTCAAATACAGAGATTGATAAAGCGACAGCAGAAGAAATTCACAAGTTATTCTGTGAGGTTGTTATTGCACCTTCATTTAGTGATGATGCTTTAGAGATTTTAAAAGGAAAGAAAAACAGAATTCTTTTAATCTTAAATGATGTTGAACTATCTGAAAAAACAGTTAGAACTTGTTTAAATGGTGTTTTAGTTCAAGATAAAGACAACAAAACTGATGGTTTAGAAGACTTAAAAACAGCTACAACAAAAGCACCTACTGATGCTGAAAAAGAAGATTTAATTTTTGCTTCAAAACTTTGTAAGCATACAAAATCTAACACTATTGTTCTAGCTAAAAACAAGCAACTTTTAGCAAGCGGAACAGGACAAACAAGTCGTGTAGATGCACTAAACCAAGCTATTCACAAAGCAAAATCTTTCAATTTTGATTTAGAAGGAGCTGTTATGGCAAGTGATGCGTTTTTCCCTTTTCCTGATTGTGTTGAGATTGCAGATAATGCAGGTATTACAGCTGTGATTCAACCTGGTGGCTCTATAAAAGACGAATTAAGCATCAATTATTGTAACGAAAATAATGTTGCTATGGTCTTTACAGGAACACGTCATTTTAAGCATTAAAAAATATATTGAGTTAAAACATCTATAAAGGCAGAAATAACGTATAATTTATTACATTTACGCATAGTCATAAACTTATGACAAGAATAACCCGAATAATATTATAAACGCATATGGGATTTTTTGATTTCCTAACGGAAGAAATAGCCATAGATCTAGGAACCGCAAACACACTAATTATACACAACGACAAAGTTGTTGTAGATAACCCATCTATAGTAGCAAGAGACCGTATTAGTAATAAAATAATTGCTGTTGGTAAAGAAGCCAACATGATGCAAGGTAAAACACACGAGAACATTAAAACGATTAGACCTCTAAAAGATGGTGTAATTGCAGATTTTGATGCCTCTGAGCAAATGATAAGTATGTTTATAAAAAACATACCTGCGCTAAAGAAAAAGTTTTTTAATCCTGCATTACGTATGGTTGTTTGTATTCCTTCTGGTATTACTGAAGTTGAAATGCGAGCAGTAAAAGAATCTTGTGAGCGTGTTAATGGTAAAGAGGTTTACCTTATCCATGAGCCAATGGCTGCAGCTATTGGTATTGGCGTAGATATTATGCAACCAAAAGGTAATATGATTGTAGATATAGGTGGTGGTACTACTGAAATTGCAGTTATAGCACTTGGAGGTATTGTTTGTGACAAATCTGTTAAAGTTGCTGGTGATGTATTTACCAACGACATTATCTATTACATGCGTACACAACACAACTTGTATGTTGGTGATAGAACTGCCGAAAAGATAAAAATTCAAATTGGTGCTGCTACTGAAGATTTAGAATTACCTCCTGAAGACATGAGTGTTCAAGGACGTGATTTATTAACCGGTAAGCCTAAACAGGTTCAGATTTCGTATAGAGAAATCGCTAAAGCATTAGATAAATCTATCTTAAGAATCGAGGATTCTGTAATGGAAACCTTATCTCAAACTCCACCAGAATTAGCTGCAGACATATACAACACAGGTATTTATCTTGCTGGTGGTGGATCTATGTTACGTGGATTAGACAAACGTCTGTCTCAAAAAACAGATTTACCTGTTTATATTGCTGAAGATCCTTTGAGAGCCGTAGTAAGAGGTACAGGAATTGTACTGAAAAACTTACCAAAATTCAAAAGCGTATTGATAAAATAAAAGAGAAATAAATGCAACAAATCTTCAATTTTGTTATTAGAAACAAAACCTTTCTGTTGTTTTTATTTCTCTTTAGTATTGGCTTAGCACTTACCATACAATCGCACTCATACCACAGAAGTAAATTTATAAATTCTGCAAACGCCTTGTCTGGTGGTGTTTATGGCACCGTAAATTCTATTGATAAATATTTTGATTTAGAAAAGGAAAATGAAATTCTTGCAGAAGAGAACAAACGTTTAAAAGAACAACTTTTTAATTCTGTAAATTCAGAAAACAATGCTGTTATAGACACTACAATCTCTAGAGAAAACTACAGAATAACAACTGCAGATGTCTATAAAAACAGTTACTCTTCAACCAATAATTTTATTACCATTAACAAAGGTAAAAACGATAGCGTAAAGCAAGATTTTGGAGTTGTAACATCAAAAGGTATTATTGGTATCATTGATAACACCTCAAAAAATTATGCTACTGTACTTTCTATTTTAAGTAAAAAAAGTAGAATAAATGCTAAACTAAAGAACTCTAACCACATTGGCTCTTTAACCTGGAATGGCAAGACACCTGAGTTTGTTCAACTCATAGATGTCTCAAAATTTGCTCCTGTAAAAGTTGGAGATACCATTGTTACAGGTGGACAATCTTCTATTTTCCCTCAAGGAATTAACATAGGTAAGATTGAAAGTTTTGAAACAGACATTAGTGGAGACACCTACACTATACAAGTAAAATTGTTTAACGATATGACGAATATTGGAACAATATACATACTTGAAAACCGAGACAGAAACGAAATTTTAAAATTACAAAACACCAGTAATGAATAGTATTCTCGGAGCAAATAGTGTTCGTTTTATTGTATTGCTTTTGGTGCAAGTTATCATTTGTAGTCATATAAATTTTTTAGGCTACATTAATCCGTACATCTATATCATTTTTATCTTCCTGTTTCCAATCAGAGAAGATCGACTCATATTGCTTATTACAAGTTTTTTATTAGGTATGCTAGTCGATGTCTTCTTAGATTCCGGAGGTGTACATGCAGCTGCTTCTGTTTTTTTAGCCTATGCCAGACCTGTATTTTTAAAAACATCATTTGGAATGCTCTATGAGCACCAAAGCATAAAATTTAGCAATACAGAGTTAGGTAGCTTAATCACGTATATCACTCTTGGTACTTTAACACATCATCTCATATTATTTTCGCTTGAAGTTTTTAACATTTCCAGCACACTTTTAATCTTGAAAAAAACGTTATTCTCTAGTATTTTTACTATAATACTTTGTATCCTGATTATTATTCTTTTTAGTCGAAACAAAAAATGAGAAAACTTTTACTCTTAACCACTGTTATACTTGTTGGTCTTGTTTTTATAGCACGCTTGTTCTATCTACAGGTCTATGGTGGATATGAATACGATATTTTTGAAGATACCGCAATTAAAAAAGAGTTTACCTACCCTAAAAGAGGTTATGTTTACGACAGAAATGGCAAACTACTTGTGGCCAACCAACCTTCTTACGATGTTATGGTTATTCCAAGAGAAGTTGAACCAATGACTCCTGAAGATCTTACAGAGTTTTGCAATCTTTTAAAAATCACAAAAGAAGAATACAACAAAAAGTTAGAACGCGCCAAAAACTATTCACCAAGATTACCATCTCCTTTTGTTCCGCAGTTATCAAAATCAGATTATGCTGTTCTTCAGGAAAAAATGCGAAAGTATGCTGGCTTCTATATTCAAAAACGTTCTTTAAGATCTTATCAAACCACTATTGGAGCCAATGTTTTAGGAGATATTGGAGAAGTAAATCGTAGTATAATTGAAAAACAACCTTATTACAAGTTAGGAGATTTAATTGGTAAGCAAGGTGTTGAGCAATCTTATGAAGAAATTCTGCGTGGCACTAAGGGTATAAAATTTATTCAAAAAGATAGGTTTAACAAAAGTATAGGACCTTTTAAAGAAGGTAGATTTGACACACTACCTGTACCTGGAAAAGATATCACAATAACTATCGATTCTGATTTGCAAGCTTACGGAGAACTTTTAATGCAGCACAAACGTGGTGGCATCGTTGCTATAGAACCTAACAGTGGTGAAATATTAGCTATGGTTACAGGACCAAGCTACAATCCAAATATTTTAGTCGGCAGAAACCGATCTAAGAACTATACAAAGCTTCATTATGACAGCATAGCCAAACCCTTATTTGACAGAGGTCTCTTGGCGCAATATCCTCCTGGCTCACCATTTAAAGTTATAAATGCATTAATAGGTCTGCAAGAAGGAGTCGTAGATGAGCATGATACTTTTAGCTGTAGAATGGGCTATTACTATGGAAGCAGACGTCTTACTGGCTGTCACCACCATAGAAGTCCTGTGGATATGAATATGGGAATTGCACAATCCTGTAATGCGTATTTTGTAAATGTTTACAGACGTATAATTGATAAATACAAAGATGCTGGCGATGGTATGAATATTTGGGCTAACCATGCCAAAAGTTTTGGACTTGGCGATTTTTTAAACAACGATTTATCAGTTGGTCGTCCTGGTCGTATTCCAAATGGTGATTATTACGACAGAGCCTATGGTGATAATCGTTGGGGTTCTACATACAACGTTTCTAATGCAATTGGGCAAGGAGAAGTTGAGGCCACACCAATTCAGCTAGCAAATATGGCTGCTGCTATAGGAAATCGAGGTTATTATTACACACCTCATATCATTAAAAATATTGAAGGCGATACAATTCCCTCAAATTTTACCACACCAAAATACACCTCTATCGATAGAAAACATTTTGAACCTGTCATAGAAGGCATGTTTGATGTGTACAACGATGGTACTGCAAAATCCCTAAGAGTGGAAGGCATTGAAATTTGTGGTAAAACAGGTACAGCAGAAAACTTTGCAATAGTTAATGGTAAAAAAACACAACTTACCGACCATTCTATTTTTGTAGCCTTTGCACCAAAAGACAACCCTAAAATTGCCATAGCTGTTTTTGTTGAAAACGGATATTGGGGAAGTCGATTTGCTGGTAGAATGGCAAGCTTAATGATAGAAAAATACATAAAAGGCAGTATTACAAGAACAGATCTAGAAAATTGGATTTTAACACATAGCCTCGAAGATGAATATGCCAAACCAATATCTGACGAGCCTTTTAAAATTAATGGTGAAACTACACTTCAGGTTATAGATAATTATGCTATTAAGCTTGAAGATCAAGAGACCTTAAAACAGTAATTAATGCTTAGAGAAAATCAAAGACGTTTTAAGTTCGATTGGGTTACCATTATCCTTTTTCTTTTATTAGTAGGATTTGGATATGTTAATATCCTATCTGCTTCTCATGATGGTGAGGTAACAAGCTACCTCAACATGACCGAATTATACGGAAAACAACTTGTTTTTATTGGGTTAACCTTTGTAATTATCATTCTCATCTTATCTCTAGAAGCCAAGTTTTATGAACGCTTTTCGAGTATTATATATTTGGCTGCCATACTCTTACTGGTTGGTCTATTTATTTTTGGAAAGGATGTAAATGGCGCACGTTCATGGTACGGCATAGGAAGTATGACTATTCAACCCAGTGAGTTTGCCAAGTTTGCAACAGCTCTAGCAGTAGCAAAATACATTAGTGATTTGCAAACCAACATGAAAACACTCAAAGATCAGATACGTGTTGCTGCAATCATATTCATTCCTGCTTTATTGATTCTTTTACAAAATGATGCCGGAAGTACAATTGTTTACACTGCGTTTTTCTTTGTTTTTTATAGAGAAGGTCTACAGCAAATTTATTTAATTGTAGCCTTATCACTCATTGTTTTAGCTGTAATTTCTTTAAAGTTTGGCATTATAGCCACAACTATAGTTGCGGCAGTAGCTCTGACAATTCGTTATCTTGTGAGAAAGAAGAAGCGAGCTTCAAAACTTCAATATGTACTGGTATTATTTTTAGCTATAGGATATGGTTACGGAGTAAAAGCTTTTTATAAACACGGCTTACAAATACATCAGCAAAATAGAATAAGCCTTTGGTTGCGTTTAGAAAAAGATCCTGCTAAACTCGAAAGAATGAGAAAGTCTGAAGCTTATAATCTTATTCAATCAGAAGAAGCTATAAGCTCTGGAGGACTAACAGGCAAAGGATTTTTACAAGGCACAAGAACAACCGGAAAATTTGTTCCAGAACAAGAAACAGATTATATTTTTAGTACTGTTGGTGAAGAATGGGGATTTGCAGGAAGCAGTATTGTCGTTTTCTTATTTGTCTTTTTAATTATTAGAATCTTGTATTTAGCCGAAGCTCAAAAATCACAATTTAGCCGCGTGTATGGCTATGGTGTAGCTTCTATTCTTTTTATTCATTTTACTATTAATATTGGTATGGTAATGGGCTTAATACCTACAGTTGGTATTCCTCTACCCTTTTTTAGTTATGGTGGCTCAGGACTTTGGGGCTTTACCATTTTACTATTCATTTTTGTGAAGTTGGATAGCAACAAAATAAATGAGTGGTAAAAAAGAAAAGACCACTTTAACAGTAGTCTTTCTTTTCGTTTTTATTTAAAATTTGAATTAATTCAAACTTGCTAAACTTGCTTTAATCGTTTCAATCTTAGCTAAAGCATCTGCTTCTTTTTTCTTTTCTGAAGCTACAACTTGCTCTGGCGCATTGTTTACAAAACGCTCGTTAGACAACTTCTTTTGAACCGATTTTAAGAACCCTTCAGTATAATTCAATTCTTCAGTTAGTTTTTTAACCTCAGCTTCTACATCTATACTTCCTTCCATTGGAATAAAGTATTCGTTAGATTTTACTCTAAAAGTTAAAGCACCATCTACAGGTTCGTTTACATAATCAAAGCTACTTAGATTACCCATTTTTGCAATAACCTCATCGAACGAAGGTTCTGCTTTTTCGTTATTCACTACTGAGAACCCAATAGCATCCTTAAATGCAATATTCTTTTGTTTTCTAATGTTTCTGATTCCAGAAATCACTTCAGATGTAAAATCGAATTGGGCAATTAACGCTTCATTCGCCTCTTTTTGAGCTGGCCATTTTGCTATGATTAAGGCTTCTTCTGGTGTACGCGATTTCATAGTTTGCCAAATCTCTTCAGTAATAAATGGCATAAATGGATGCATGATTTTTAAGTTGTCTTCAAATAATGCAATTAACTTATTATATGTTATCGCATCAATTGGCTCACCATAAGCTGGCTTTACAATCTCTAACAACCATCCACAGAAATCATCAAAAATTAATTTGTAAATAGCCATTAATGCATCACTAAGACGGTATTTACTAAAATGATCTTCAATCTCTACTAATGCTTTTTGAAATTTAGCCTCGTACCACTCTAGACCAATTTTACTCGATTGTGGTTGCTCTATTTTATCAGATACTTCCCAAAGTGTGGTTAAATAAAAAGCACTCCAAACTTTATTACCTAATCCTTTACCTTGTTGACATAAAGCTTCATCAAACAACAAATCATTACCTGCTGCAGAACTCAATAACAAGCCTACTCTTACTCCATCTGCACCATATTCTTCAATAAGCTTTAAGGCGTCTGGAGAATTACCAAGCGACTTAGACATTTTTCGTCTTTGCTTATCTCTTACTAATCCGGTTAGATAAACATTTTCAAATGGTCTTTGGTCTTTGTACTCATAACCAGCAATAATCATACGTGCTACCCAAAAGAACAGAATGTCTGGACCTGTTACCAAATCATTGGTTGGGTAGTAATATTTTATTTCTTCGTTTTCAGGATTTCGTATTCCATCAAAAACACTCATTGGCCATAGCCAAGATGAAAACCATGTATCTAGTGCGTCAGTTTCTTGCTTTAAGTCTGAAGCTTGAAGCTCTGAATTAGATGTTTTTTCTTGAGCTAGTTTTACAGCGTCTTCAATAGTTTCTGCTACAACAAAATCTTCCTTTCCATCACCATAATAATACGCAGGAATTTGTTGTCCCCAAAGTAACTGACGCGAAATGTTCCAGTCTCTGATGTTTTCCATCCAGTGACGGTATGTATTTTCAAATTTCTTTGGAAATAATTTCACATCACCATTTGTAAGTACAGCATCTAAAGCTGGTTTAGCCAAATCTTCCATTTTTAAGAACCATTGGTCGCTTAAACGTGGCTCTATAATCGCTTTTGTACGCTCCGAGATACCAACTCTGTTGTTGTAATCTTCAATCTTTTCGATTTGACCTAAAGATTCTAATTCCTTAACAATAGCTTTACGAACAGCAAAACGATCTTGCCCTTCGTAATGCATACCATAGCTATTCAGTGTAGCATCTTCGTTAAAGATATCTATTACTTCTAAGTTATGCTTATCACCTAAAACTTTATCATTCTCATCGTGTGCTGGTGTTACTTTTAAACAACCAGTACCAAACTCTACATCTACATAATCGTCTTCAATTATTGGGATAACTCGATTGCAAATTGGCACAATTACCTTTTTACCTTTTAAGTTTTGATGTCTTGAATCTTCTGGATTGATACAAATTGCCGAGTCTCCTAAAATAGTTTCAGGTCGTGTTGTTGCAATCGTTAAGGTATCATCAGAACCTTCTATTTTATAGTTTACATAGTAAAGTTTTCCTTGCTTTTCAACATATTCTACCTCTTCGTCAGACAGTGTTGTTTTAGCCTCAGGATCCCAGTTTACCATTCTGTAACCACGATAAATTAAGCCTTTTTTGTATAAATCTACAAATACCTTTATGACAGCTTCAGACATGTCGTCATCCATTGTAAACTTGGTTCTGTCCCAATCGCAAGAACATCCTAATTTCTTTAGTTGCTCTAAGATAACTCCTCCATATTCGTGCGTCCAATCCCAAGCATGTTTTAGAAATTCGTCCCGTGTTAAATCATTTTTATCTATGCCTTCAGCTTTTAACTTGGCAACAACTTTAGCTTCCGTTGCAATAGATGCATGGTCTGTACCAGGAACCCAACATGCATTTTTTCCTAATAAACGTGCACGACGAATTAATACATCTTGAATAGTATTATTCAGCATGTGTCCCATATGTAAAATTCCTGTAACGTTTGGTGGTGGAATTACAATGGTATAAGGCTCTCTTTCATCTGGTGTAGAATGAAAATAATTGTGTTGCATCCAGTAGTCGTACCACTTATTTTCTACTGAAGTTGCATTATATTTTGATGGGATTTCCATATTTTGGTATCGTTTTTGCTAAGTAACTTACAAAAGTACTTATATTTCTTTTTTTGAAAAATTATTAGATAGTTAATGTGCATATAATGCCTTAAATTCTGTTAAATCGCATGTATTACGTCTAATTAATTTTGATGGGAATTAAAAAGTAAGTAGTTTTGGTAGTATCAATTTAAAAAAATTAAATGATGAAAAATTTAATAGCAATTCTATTTGTAGGCTTAATAAGTTTAGGCTCATTTGCTCAAGAGAAAAAGGTAGCTAAAATAGAATTTAAAACCACAGTTATTGATTACGGAACTATAGAAAAAGGTTCTAATGGTGTAAGAACATTTGAATTTACAAATACAGGAAATGCACCTTTAGTAATTTCTAACGTTAAATCTACTTGTGGATGTACAGTACCTAAAAAACCAAAAGATCCAATTATGCCTGGCGAAACTGGTGAAATAGAAGTAAAGTATGACACTAAGAGAGTTAATCCTATTAGAAAAACTATTACTGTTTTCTCTAATGCTGAAACTCCTACAGTAGCTCTAAAGATTAAAGGATTAGTTATAGATCCTGATAAAACTAGCGTTTTAGACAAGAAAGAAAAAAGCATGATTGAGCAATAAAACTCAATTATTATAATAAACTAGTGAGCTCTCAATCTGAGGGCTCATTTTTTTTAAAGGCATTATCTAACTTAAACCTATACGTTTTTGCCTCTCCATAACGCTCTATTTTGAGCTTAATAGGTCTGCCTGTTTTACCATGCAATATTTCATTGATCTCGTTAAGTTTTAAATCATAGACTTCTTTTCCGTTTATACTCAATAATATGTCACCTACTCTCAATCCTGAAGCGTAAGCATTAGACGATTTACGCAATTCTACTATACTATACATTGGTTTTAGTAGCATTCTATGATTAAAGGAGAGGTCAATTTTCACGGAATTCATTTGATCATTCAAACTATAACCATCGGTTTTGGGTACTTTAATCTGTTCTTTTACAAACATGGTTCCGTTATGCTCTAAAACTATTCCGCTATTATTATATGTGAAAGGCTTTTTGAAATAATGGTTCTTTTTAAAATACAATTTCTCGTTAATGTAATCTATATACAAATTAAAACGCTTCAAAATATCTCCACCTACACTACCATCTCTTTCTTTGTAAATTCTATTTGTATCTACAGAAACCGAGTCTGGATAAGCAACGTTAACATTTTCTAGATTAAAATCATTTAGTTGAAACCCACTAACTTTAGATCTTTTTCCATAAACTGAACCACTTAATCCTTTGCCTAAGTAATCTCTAAAGAAAAGTGAATCATTAGGTGTTATACCCTCAATTTTGTTTTCAAACAACCACAATGCGTCACTACTACCTGTATCTATAAGTAGCTTTACGTCTCTAGAACCTGACTCTAATACAATTTTAGCACCTAAGTAGGGTTTATTTTTATGAATTTCTAATGGAATTGATTGCCATCGCTTTGATTTCTTTGGTTTAAAAGATTCTGGCTTGTGCAATCTTATAAACTTAGAACTGTAATTAATCTCAACAATAAAGTCTTTAAAAACATCATACCCAATAATACCATGCACAACAACACCTAGACGTGGTGTAAAATTTATATCTGCATCAAAAACAACATATAAATCCTGATTGGTACCAACTACATCTCCTACCTTAAATTTGTTATAACTAGATTTTAAAGCTTCAATTTTTCCATCAGCTCCCAAACCATGCAAATAAAAGGTTTTTGTGTTTCTTAAATCGAGAGAATCATTAGCCGTTAAATTGAATAAAATAGGCTTACTAACACCTGTATCTAAAACAAAAGACAATTCCACACCATTAATTTCTATTGGAATTATGATAAGATTGGCAGCAAACTCAAAATCAATTTTATCACTTACGTTATCTTTCAAAAAAAACTGACCTTGAGCAACAACAAACCAACTATTAAAGCATAAAAAGAGCAAAATTATATGTGTATAAAGCCTTTTCAAGATTAATTAGATTTTACTGAATTTACAAATCTTTATTCAACTTTACATTTTCAATGTTAATTTTTGTAGAAATTTTAAGAAATTCAAAATGAAGAGTCTTTACTACATTCTTTAGAGAAACGAGATAAAAATATTTACACAATACTTCAATAACAGTTTAGTCTAAACCAAATTTTGTGTTTTTTGAGTATAAAATTTAGCGTTTTACAGAAGAATTTTCGGAACTTTGCGCTTTAAATTTTTTACCATGCCTAAAATTTCTGAAAAAGGTATTAATATGCCAGAGTCACCTATTAGAAAATTGGTGCCTTATGCTGAAGAAGCTCACAAACAAGGAAAAACTGTATACTACCTAAACATAGGACAACCAGATATAAAAACACCTACAGTAGCATTAGATGCTGTAAAAGTTCACTCGTTAGACATCCTTGCCTATTCGAGATCAGAAGGATCTGAAGAATACAGAAAAAAAATAGCAAAATACTACTTACACAATAATATTGAAGTAGAACATAACGACATCATTGTTACCACAGGTGGTAGTGAGGCTTTGCTTTTTGCTTTCGGTAGTATTATGGATGAGGATGATGAGATTATTATTCCTGAGCCTTTTTATGCCAACTACAACGGTTTCTCTACTGCATCAAGTGTTAAAGTTGTTCCTGTAATTTCTAAAATTGAAGATAACTTTGCCTTGCCTGCAATAGAAGAGTTTGAAAAACTAATTACGCCTAAGACCAAGGCCATTTTAATTTGTAACCCAGGAAATCCTACTGGTTATTTATACTCTAAAGAAGAAATCAATAAACTTGCTGCTATTGTTAAGAAACACGATTTATTCTTAATTGCTGATGAAGTATACAGAGAGTTTGTATACGATGGCATAGAGCATTATTCTATATTACAAGAACCAGGCTTAGAAGAGCATGCAATAGTTATAGATTCTGTATCTAAGCGTTATAGTATGTGTGGTGCTCGTATTGGTTATTTAGTTTCTAAAAACAAAGAGGTTATAAAAACGGCATTAAAGTTTGCCCAAGCAAGACTAAGTCCACCAACCTTAGCACAGATTGCCAGTGAAGCTGCCTTACAAACTCCGCAAAGCTATTTTGATGATGTTAAAGAAGAATATGTAAAGCGTAGAAACACTTTAATTGAAGGCTTAGAAAACATTCCTGGTGTAAAGGTTGCTAAACCTAACGGAGCTTTTTATTGTATAGCAGAATTACCCGTAAAAAACTCTGATGATTTTGCACGTTGGCTATTAGAGTCTTTTGATTATGAAAATAGCACTATCATGGTAGCGCCTGCAGCTGGCTTCTACTCTACTCCTGGTGTGGGTCGTAACCAAATAAGGATTGCGTATGTACTTAACGAAGATAGTCTTAGAATAGCTGTTAAAATATTAGAGGAAGCCCTAAAAGTATATAAAGACTAATATGGTTATAGAGCACAATGTTTCATTACAACCTTTTAATACTTTTGGCTTAGATGCCAAAGCAAAATCGTATTGCAATATTACTAATGAAGCAGCTCTAATTGAGGTTTTAAAAACCCAAAGCAACCAACCAATATTTATTCTTGGTGGCGGAAGCAATATGCTCCTCACAAAAGATATAGAAGCGCTAGTGCTTCATATAAACCTTAAAGGCATTGAAGTAGTCAATGAAACTGATGACACTGTTTTTGTTAAAGCTATGGCTGGCGAAAACTGGCATCAGTTTGTCCTTTGGTGCATAGAGCACAATTATGGTGGTATTGAAAACCTATCTTTAATTCCTGGTAATGTTGGAACATCTCCTATTCAAAATATAGGAGCCTATGGTGTAGAATTAAAAGATGTTTTTGAAAGTTGCGAAGCTATTAACGTTAATACTCAAGACACAAGAACTTTTACAAAAGAAGATTGCAAATTTGGGTATAGAGAATCTGTTTTTAAACAAGATTTAAAAGGCGAATACATCATTACAAGTGTTACATTTAAGCTTAGCAAACAAAACCATAGTCTACATACAGATTATGGTGCTATTAAGCAACAGCTACAAACATCTAGCATTGAAAACCCAACAATAAAAGATGTGTCTAATGCTGTAATAGCAATACGACAAAGTAAATTACCAGCCCCAAAAGAAATAGGCAATAGCGGAAGTTTCTTTAAAAATCCTGTGATTACTTCAGATCAGTTTAAAACATTACAATCTAACTTTCCGGAGGTACCTTCGTACAAAGTTTCGGATACTTTGGTTAAGGTTCCTGCTGGATGGCTTATAGAACAGGCTGGCTTTAAAGGCAAACGTTTTAAAGATTATGGTGTACACAAAAAACAAGCCTTAGTGCTAGTAAATTATGGCAATGCTAACGGCAACGACATTTATGATTTGGCACTCTTAATTCAAAAAACAATAAAACGAATTTTTAATATTTCTATAGAGACAGAAGTAAACATTATATAAAAGCAAAAGTCGTAATGAGGGTTACGACTTTTGAATGTAGAATAATCTTTTAAAAATGCTATTAACCAATCTCTCTGAAAAAAATGATTATTCTAACTTTATATTGTTAAATACTTATTTACGGTATTTAATTATATTTACGATTACAAATCCATTTTGGATGTTTTAAAAATCTAAAAACCAAGATTTTAACATTTTGAGCGTTACACCAACCGAACAAAAAATAATCGATTTACTAGGCAAAGGCGACAAGCGTGCGTTAAATCTGTTATACGAAAACTATTCTAACAGCCTTTATGGTGTAATTTTAAAAGTAACCATAAACGAAGAAATTGCTCAAGACGCCTTGCAGGAGACCTTTATAAAAGTTTGGAAAAACGCCCATAAATACGACCCTTCAAAGGCAAAGCTATTTACGTGGTTGTTTAGAATTGCACGAAACACAGCTATAGACAAATTAAGAAGTTTTAATAATAGATATCAGAAAGAAGTCCAAATCGATACTTCTAACGTATATATCTTACCATCAAGTAATTTAAACCAAGACGTCTTGGATATTAAAGAGCATGTTGGACGACTCGAAGAAAAGTACCAAATTGTGTTAGACGCCTTATTTTTTCAAGGCATGACACAACAAGAAGCTAGTGATGAATTAGACATTCCTCTTGGTACCATAAAATCGAGATTAAAAATAGGATTACGTGAACTCAAAAAAGTTTACGACCCAGAATAAAAGAATTATGGAAACAAAATTACATACCTTTTTAAATTCTGACTTACTAAACAAATACTTAGTAGGTGAAACTTCCTATGAAGAAACTAAGGAAGTAGAATTTTTTATTAGTAATTATCCTGAAGCTGCCGAAGCTTATGAAAAACTTCAGAATAATTTAGAGATTATTGCTAAGGCTGGTGCTGTAGATGTTCCTAAAAACATTTTAGGAAACATTCTAGATGCCTTAGAAGATACTAATGACACTAAAGTGATACAATTAGTACAGCACAAAAAGACTCCATGGTACAGTATTGCTGCAACAGCAGCTGCAGTTTTATTTGCTGTATCTTCATTTTTCTTGTATCAAAAAAACAAGAATCTTTTAGATGAAAACAATGTAGTTATTGATGAGATTTACGACTTAAGAAGTGACATAGAAAAAAACAACAATATGTTATCTGAGTTATCTTCTGAATTAGACAAGTTAAACAATCCTGATGCAAGAAAATACATTATAAGCGGTAACGAAAGAGCTAAAGATCTTAAAACTGTAGCATATATAAATCCGGTAGACAAAACATCTATGATAGATGTTATTAAGTTACCTGAGCTACCAGAAGATCAGCATTACCAAATATGGGCAGAACTACAAGACAGAATGGTAAATATTGGCATATTAGATAAGTCTGACCGCAAGATGAAACAAATTCCTTACATGGAAGATGCCTTAGCATTGAGTATTAAAATTGGTAAGGACGGAGAAGAAACCAATGAAAACAATACCGAAGTTGCTGAAATCTCATTAAAAGAGAAATAAGATTTACAAGAAACTAAAAAAGAGGCGCAAAATTGCGCCTCTTTTTTTTTGATTAAAATTAATAGCGTCTAAAATAACCAGCTACCAAATCATATAATTTAAAGCTTATAAATTTTATTATAAAGCCTTATCTTTGCACAAAACATACAAGTAAAATGAAATTATTACTTCTCACATTAGGAATGTTAGCTTTGGCTGTTGCAGGTATTGCAATAAAAATCTGGGCAAAAAAAGATGGTAAATTTGCAGGTACTTGTGCTAGTCAAAACCCAATGCTAAACAAAGAAGGTGAAGCCTGTGGTTTTTGCGGAAAAACACCAGATCAATTTCAAGATTGTAGCGAACCTCAACACTCTTAAATTTTAATGAGCTTTACCTCTATACTATTTATAGTATTCTTGGTTATAGTTGGCATACAGCTTATTTATTATTTAGCTTTTCTCTTTTCTTTTTCAATCCAACGCGAAGAAACTAAACCGAAAAAGCACATACCGCTTTCTATAATTATTTGTGCCAAAAACGAGGCTAACAATTTAGAAAAAAACCTCCCTTATATTCTTAAACAAGAATACAGTAATTTTGAAGTTGTGCTGGTTAATGACAGTTCGTCTGACGAAACGCTTGAAGTTATGGCGCAATTCAAAGCCAGCAATAGTAACATCAAAATAGTAGATGTAAAATCTAACGAAACATTTTGGGGAAATAAAAAATATGCACTTACATTAGGCATAAAAGCGTCTAGCCATGATTTTTTAGTTTTTACTGATGCCGATTGCAAACCAAACTCTAACGATTGGCTTGCCGAAGTAAGTAGTAAATTTTCTAATCAAAAAGCTATTGTGCTGGGTTACGGAGCTTATTCTAAAAAGAAATACTCCTTGCTTAACGCTCTTATAAGATTTGAAACTATTACAACAGCATTACAATACTTTGCATATGCCAAATTAGGAATCCCATACATGGGAGTTGGCAGAAACATGGCTTACAGAAGAGAACTATTCTTTAACAACAATGGGTTTAATAGTCATATGGCTATAAAATCTGGAGATGATGACTTGTTTATTAATGAAGTTGCCAATGCCAAGAATACAGACATTATTGTTACAAAGGAAAGCTTTACCATTTCTGAACCTAAAAACTCATTTAAAGATTGGGTATTACAAAAACGACGACATGTAAGTACTGCCAAATTTTATAAAAGTAAGCACAAGTTTTTATTGGGCTTATTTTATATATCGCAACTATTATTCTGGATTTTAGGAATTACTCTTGTAGTGCTAAGTTTTAAAATTCAGTGGATCTTGGCTGTCATTGCGCTTCGTTTTACAATTCAGTTATTGTGCTTTGGTCTTACCGCAAAAAAACTAGACGACGTTAATCTTGTGTTTTTAGCACCTATTCTAGAAATATTTTTAGTTAGCTCGCAATTAAGTATCTTTATTGCTAATCTTATATCTACACCTAAACATTGGAAATAACAGACGCAATTTATAGAGCTAAACAAAATGATCAGATTGCGTTTAATTTTCTTCTTGATACATTTTGGAATGATGTGTATTCTTTTCAGCTTATGCGTACTCAAAACGAAAATGATGCTGAAGACATAACCATCCAAACTTTTTCTAAAGCTTTTGATAAAATAGATACTTATGATGAAAATTATAAGTTTAAAACCTGGCTTATTACCATTTCAAAAAACATACATATAGATCTGGTAAGAAAACAAAAAAAATCTATACAAAACACCTCAAAGGACAACGAAGATATCTATTTAGATATTGTAGATGACTCACCTACTCCTGAAGATAAGATTATTACTGAGCAAAATCTTGCAAAGCTATTAAGAGACATAAAAAAGCTAAAACCACATTACCAGCAGGTTATTAACTTAAGGTATTTTCAAGAATTGAGTTATAAGGAAATTTCGGAAGAACTTAATGAACCCATTAATAATGTTAAGGTAAAACTTCTACGTGCTAAAAAACTTCTTGCTGCGATTATTACTAAAGCATAAAAAAAAGCATCCTTAAATAAGGACGCTTTTGGCTTATATTTTTAGCTGAGAACAACTGTAACTATTATGCAGTAACCACTTCTTGCAAAATATTCTTTAGCGTTTCTGCTGTTATAGGTTTTACAACATAATTAGATATGCTCTCGTACTTTTTAGCACGTTGTAAATCTGCTGGATCAATAGATGAACTTACAATGTATATCGTAACTTCTTTATGAGATTCTATCTGAATAAATTCATCTAGAAACTGCCATCCATCCATTATTGGCATGTTAATATCCAACAAAATAACTTCAGGAATTTTTTCTCCTGTAAGCATAATTGGTTTTAAATTGTTGATGGCTTCCTGCCCATTATTAAAGACCATAAAAGAGTGGCAAAAGTTTGCAAGCTCCATCATTCTTTTAGCCCCAAAAATAAAGATTGGATCATCATCAATTATACAGGCTACATCAATTTTTTTCATCTTTCATTAAATGTATATAAAAGGTCGTCCCCTCATTAACCTTACTTTCAACTTCTATTTTTCCGCCTAAGGCTTCTACTTGATTTTTGGTTATAAACAAACCTAAACCTCGAGAATCCTTATGATTATGGAATGTTTTGTACATTCCAAACAACTTGTTTCCGTGTTTTTTTAGATCTATACCTAGACCATAATCTTTAATGGCTAAGATAATAAAATCATCTTTTACTTGAGTCTTTAATTCTATTTTAGCTGACTCATCTGCCTTTTTATATTTGATAGCATTGGTTAAGAAATTTAATATTATACTATCTAAATAAGCAGGTATTCCTTTAACGTATAAATCTTTATCAATATCTACACAAATTTTGGTTTTAGACTCTAAAACCAATGCAGATATACTACCAGAAACACTATTATATTTTTCTAATAAGTTAATAGGCTCTACTTTAAGATTTCGTTCAATATTTATTGCTGCAACTTCATTAAGATTCACTACCGTTTCGCCAAGTTGCCTTACAGCTTCTTCTACTAACGGAAAAATTTCATTATTAGTAGCATCAGGAATATCCATCCTAAAAAGGTCTAATAACATCCCTAAGTTACTATAATGCGATCTTAGGTTATGAGACACAATATGTGCAAAATTTAAAAGACGCTTATTCTGGTTTTCTGTGGTTTCTAATAGTTGTATTACTTTTTTATTGCTTCGCTTTATATCTGATAAATCGTGGATTTGAGCAACAAAGTGTAATGGATTGCCATTATCGTCTTTAATTATAGAAGATGATAATTTGGCCCAGATAACATCTCCTTCTTTACTGAGATATCGTTTTTCTGCTTCATACGAATCTATATTACCATGAACCATATCTTTTAGAGCATCCTTACCTACTTCTACATCTTCAGGATGAGTAATATCTAAAAATGTAAGACTCTTTAATTCTTCTTTACTATACCCAAGAATTCTACAAAGACTTTTGTTTACATGAATCCAACTGCCATCTAAATCAAGTATAGCCATACCGACTAAAGCATTTTCAAAAGACTTTCTTAGTTGTGTTTCTTTTTGGGCTAGTGTTATAGAATTTTTAGTTTTCTTATCAATGTCTTGAAATAAGCCTTGTACTTTAACACACACATTATTCTCTAGCACTGGTGTACCAATAGCCCTTATCCACTTTTCTTTTCCTGTGGCTGTAACAATTTGAAGTTCTTCATCAAACTCCTCATGCTTTTCTAAACAGTCATTAAATAATTGCGTAATCGTATCTCTGCTATAGCCACTTTTGTAAAACAAAATACCAGATTCTACACTTGGCTCGTAGTCTAACGGAACTTCATGAATTTTTTTTGTTTCAGAGCTCCATTCTAAAGATAAAGTCTGGGTATCAAATTCCCAGATACCAATAGAGGCATGTCGTTGAATAAAATCTAAATAAGAAAATTCTTTTTTAATTGTATTCGAAGTTTTAAATGCGTACAAAATAAATAGGTTAAGTAATATTGGGACACAAATATAATCATTTTTTTCAAAAAAATAGAACAAAGTGACAAAAATGACGACAAAACGATTTAAAAAGAAAGTTAATACTTACAAATTGATTTTTAGAAAAAACACACAAATATCTAATACAATAGATAAAAACGCCAAAAAAAACACTACAAAAAAACCTAATTACCAGACAAATAACGATAATATTTTGGTCAAAACAGAATGGTATAAAACTTACATTTTTGAAAAAAATTGCAAAAATCAGACTAAGAAAATATTACAAAGATTTGCATCAAAAAAAGCAGAAAAAACTAAAAAATAAGAGGCAAAACATACTGAAACATAAAAATTAGCAAGAGCACAGAGATAAAATTTAATATCACGCCTACCCTTGCCATTTGGTGCACTTTCACAAAACCACTTGCAAAAACGATAGCATTTGGTGGAGTTGCCATTGGTAACATAAACGCACAACTACTTGCCATAGTAACAGGTATAAGCAAATACAATATTGGCACTTCTAAACCAATAGCAATACCAGCAACAACTGGTGCTAATACAGCTGTAAGCGCGACATTACTCATCAATTCTGTCATAAACAACATTAAAAAGATAAGTAAAGAAGCCGTGAATAAAACGCTTATTTCACTTTTAGAAATGGTTTCTGCAACAATATCTACAATACCACTTGCAGACATGCCTTTTGCCAAAGCCAATCCTCCACCAAATAAAATTAAAATTCCCCAAGCTAACTTTTGGGTGTCTTTCCACTCTAAAATAAACTCGCCTTTATTAAACTTATGAGGCACTACAAATAACGCTAAAGCACCTAAAATGCTAATCATAGTATCTGTAAGACCTAATTGCGGAAACACACCATTAATGACTGTTCTAAAAATCCACAACGACACTATCACTGCAAACGTAACTAGCACTTGCCTTTCTTTAGATGAAATTTTACCAAGCTTATTTAACTCTTCAACAATTACAGTTTTTGAAGCACTAAACTTTAAACCTTTGTTTGGAAATAGCTTAATAAGAACAACATAAATTATAGCAATTAAAATAACGGAAAAAGGAAGACCAACCATCAGCCAATTCAAAAAGGAAATTTCCATATTATATTCGTTTTCTAACAAACCTATTAGAATAGAATTTGGTGGTGTGCCTATTATTGTTGCTATGCCACCAGCATTAGCAGAAAACGCAATACCTAGCATTACACTAAGTGCAAAATTTTGATCTTGTTTTGTAAAACCATCTGTGTCATTTATGAGCAAGTTTATTACAGACATAGCTATAGGAAGCATTACAACTGCACTTGCAGTATTACTAATCCACATGCTCATAAAAGCCGTGGCAATCATAAAACCCAGAATAACTTTATTAGGTGTTGTGCCAGTAAACTTTATGATATTTAGAGCTATCCTTTTATGAAGGTTTACCTTTTCTAAAGCAAGAGCCAAAACAAAACCACCAAAAAAGAGAAACACTATAGGACTTCCGTAATTAGCACCTACCTCATCCATTGGCATCACTTTAAATAAAGGAAATAAAAACAAAGGCAATAATGCTGTTACCGAAATAGAAACCGCTTCTGTAATCCACCAAATAACCATCCAAAGAGCTATAGCAATAACGGTATCTGCTTTCTCTGAAATTAAGTTAAACTGAAAAATCTGAAGAAGGATAAAAAGTAAAGGACCTATAATTAATCCCAAACGTTTTGATAATGGATAATTGCTCATAATTAATTAAAATTAGAACTATAATACGAAATCTTAAAAAAATAACGTTTATCGAATATGAAGAAAGTAATACTCCTATTATTTATTGCAGGTTTAATTTTTGTTGCTTTTCAGTTTAAACCTGTAGAAAAAACTTACGATACCGTAAAAGCTATTATTGAAACACCAAACTTAATCAACGAAGATAGCTTAACCATAAAATCTAGAGTCAACATACCTGAAGGTTATAAACGTGTTGAATATCCAAAAGGCAGTTTTCAAGAATATCTTAGAAACTACAAGTTAAAAGCTTTTGGCAGCAAAATTATAAACTACGATAACACAGAGTATTTTTGGCAACGAGGACACATTGGTATTCTAGAAGTTCCAGTACCAAAAAATGGCTTGCAACAATGCGCAGATGCCCTTATTAGAATACGAAGCGAATATCTCTGGGATAACAACAGAAAGGATGAAATTGGTTTTAATTTTACATCTGGTCATTATTGCTCCTGGAAAAAATATGCAGAAGGTTATAGACCCAAAATTAGTGGCAGTAAAGTTTCTTTTCACAAAACAGCAAGCACTAATCACAGTAAAGAGAATTTTTATAAATACCTAAACCTCATATATACCTATTCTGGGACGTTATCTCTTTATAATGAACTAAAATCCATAAAATCTAAAGATTTAAAAATTGGCGATATGCTTATAAAAGGAGGTAGTCCAGGACATATAGTTATGCTATGCGATGAAGTTGTAAATGACAAAGGCGAAAAATTATTTCTTCTATTTCAAGGCAATACACCTGCACAAAGTGTTCACCTCGTTAAAAACTTAACCGATTCTTCTATTTCTCCATGGTATAAATTAGAAGATGATGCTATTACACCTGTTTCCAATTACACTTTTAGTAGTGCGAAATTTGTTAGATTTAAATAAGTATTGTCATTCCTGCGAAGGCAGGAATCTTCTTCATATTAATAATTCAATGTTGTATTTTTGCCAAAACTAAATGGATTCCCATTTTCATGGGAAATAATATGAGCAAAGCACTTACAAAACAAGAATTACACAACCTAGCAATGAATCATGTTGGTAAAGATTTAGAATCTAGAGGTTTTGAATTTGTTGCCATCAATAGCAAGCTAAAAAAGCATCCACAATTTGTTTGTATAGACAAAAACAGTCAATACTACTTTGTAATTGTACGAGCAGTTATTTTACCCGAAAACCCAAATAATTACGATGTAGTCTGGATGGAAACATTCAAAAAACATGCTTTTGAAAAAAATGCCAAGGTTTTATATGCTGGTGTTGGGTTAGGCAATCCTGATGGCGAAAACTTACCTATCTACTTAAACGAAGAATATCTAATTGAATATAATGGCATTCAAGTCATAGAAATGAACCTCAACTAATCAAAATGAAGAAAATCTATTTTTTACTACTTATTTTCACCATATATTCATGCCAAAAAGAGCCTAAAAACATCAAAGTTTCAGGACCTGTTTTTGGTACTGGTTACAATATTCAATTTTATTCTGAAAATGGTGAAAACTATCAAAAACAGTTTGATAGCCTTTTTAATGTCATTAATCAATCTCTATCTACATACATTCCAGATTCGGATATTTCTAAAATTAATAACAATGAAGATGTTGAAGTCGATGAGCATTTCAAACGCGTTTTTAAGAAATCTAAAGAAGTATACAGATATACAGAAGGTGCATTTGATCCAACAATAGGAAATGTTGTTAACGCATGGAACTTTGGCGCAGATGCCAATAAATTTTTAACCGACAGTACAACTATAGACAGTCTTATGAAATTTGTTGGATTAAACAAAGTAGGACTAAAAAACTCTAAAATCATAAAACAAAAAACATCTTATTTAGAGTTTAATGCCATTGCTAAAGGTTATGGTGTAGATGTTATTGCAGAATTTTTAGAACATAAAAACGTTAAAAACTATTTGGTTGAAATTGGTGGAGAAATTAGAGTTAAGGGCATAAATTTTGAAAAACAATCTCCTTGGCGAGTAGGTTTGGACGAACCTCGTTTTGATGGAAAGCAATCTGTTTTTAAAGCTTTGGAGATTAAAGACGAAGCCATGGCAACCTCTGGCACATACCGAAAGTTTAAAACCGATGAAAACGGAAATCGTTATGCGCATATTATAAATACAAGAACTGGTTACCCAACAAAAACCAACATTTTGAGTGTTTCTGTAATTGCACCAGATTGTATGACCGCAGATGCATATGCTACAGCTTTTCAAGCTATGGGAATAGAAAAAGTTGAAAATGTACTCGCAAGACAATCTCACTTAAAGGCCTATTTTATTTTTGAAAACGAAAACCAAGAAATAGAAACTTTGAGTCTTAATGGTTTTCCAGAGTAGATTCAGCAAAGAAAAAGCTTAAATCAGCAAAAAACACACAAGGGTTTACTTTTAAAGATTAATTTGTACGCAAATTTTTCTTTCATGAACAAGTTATTGTTGTATTTCTTTTTTTTATGCTTTGGGCTTAACGCCTTAGCTCAAGAACCAGCAAAACTTCATTTAACCGAAAAAGACGGTCTTCCAGATATTGAGTTTTATAATATTATTGAAGATTCTAAAAAGTTTATTTGGCTTGCTGCAGATAAAGGTTTTTTTCGTTACGATGGAAAAAATTACCAGCTTTTTACACATCCAATTCAAAAAGGAAATTCCGTTTTTGGACCTTTTGAAGATGCTTCAGGTCGCGTTTGGTGCAATAATATATCCGGACAGTTCTTTTATGTTTCTGGAAACACTATGCATCATTTTATTGATTTGTCTGAAGAATTAAAAGGGCAACTTGCCGAATTTATAGTCACAGATTCGCAATTGATTATTTTCATCAGACACAATATTTTTTTTGTTGATTTAGAAACTAAGGCCATCCAAAAAAGCTTTAATAAAAAGGTGGAAATTGGTAAGCTTTATAAGAATAATAAAGGATATTTATATACAGAAGATTGTAAAATAGTAAAAACCGATTTACAGTTTAAAGGCAAACACTATCTACCGGTTAATATTTTTAATAATTTTGAAAGACCAAAAGGGATTTCACGCCTTATTAATATTGTTAAAAATGATAGTATAGCATTTTATTTTTTCTCTCAATTCAATAAAAATAATTTCTTCACATTCGATGAGCATTCAGGGAACAGTGCAAAAATAAAACTTCCAAAAGTGCTTGAGAATAGAATTATTGTTCACGTTTTTTTTAATAAAGACGAAATCTGGTTTTCTACAGATTCTGGACTATACATTTGTAAATTAAAAAATCAAGAATTAGTACTTGTAAATACTTTTTTTTCGTCTAAATACATTACAAAAGTTTTAAAAGACAGCTTCAATAATTTCTGGATAACAACTAAAGGTGATGGTATTTATATCTATCCAAATATTAATGTTTTAAATTATAATCTAGCATCGGCAGATAAAAGCGTATCTCAAATAGAAAAGCTAAATGACTCAACGTTAATTTTTGGAACCAATAAAGGTTATGTTGGTCTTATTAACGTCAATACAGGCAAAGTAAAAACCATAGATACTACAGCTTATCGTGTTTCTAATATTTTTTATGAAGACACATCTAATGTTGCCATTATTTCAAAAGAAGATAGAACGTTAATTTATAATTTGAAAGACAAGATCTTAACTCAAGGCGCCAACGAAACTAAAGGAGCGAAAGACATTGATTTTGGTAAAGGAAAATATAGTATTTCAATATATGATTTTTTTGGTTTTGTTGATAACGTTCATCAAAATGTAGAAGTTGTCATGCCCAAACGATCTTATGCAAATCACTTTTCAAAAAAATATAATGCGTTTTACAATGCTTCGGTAGACGGACTTTTCTATATCAATAAAAATAACAACATAAAGGCTGTAAAGGATGAAGACAAAGCCGTTTTTGTAAAATCAATAACTGAAACTAAATCTGGTACTATTTGGGTTTCAACATTTAAAAACGGTATTTATCAGGTAGAAAATGATGCAGTTGTCAATCATTTAACTGTTGAAGACGGTTTGCTTTCAAACAAAATAACACAAATACAAGGCGATGATAATTTGCTATGGATTGCAACAGAAAAAGGTATACAGTTGTTCGACCTTAATTTACAAAAGTTTAAAACTTTGACCATGCAAGATGGTATACCTTCGTATCGAATTATGGACATAGAACCAGTTGGCGATAACGTGTTTTTCGCATCAAACGAAGGACTGTTTAGTATCAATAAAAAGACAACCTTTAAAACTACGATAACGCCAGAAATCTATTTTACAGCGGTAAATGTAAACTTTAAAAACCAAGACCTTTTACCCGAATATAACCTGTCGCACAATCAAAATTCATTAAAAATAGCTTTTAATACCAACGGATTTAAGAGTCACGAACATACAAAATATCAATATAGATTAATAGGCGAAAACAATAAATGGCAGACTACAGAAGACCTTGTAAATACTGTAAATTATAACGGATTGCCAAGTGGTAATTATACCTTTCAGGTAAAAATTGCCAATAGCAATAACGCTGTAAAGCGTATCGATTTTAATATTGCTAAACCGTTTTGGCGCACGTGGTGGTTTTATGCACTTGTAGGTTTAATTTTAGCGAGTTTGTTGTATGCCTTTTACAGACGAAAAATAAACAAACTCACTAGAGAGCAAAATGCAAAACTACAGAATGAAATGATGAGCAGACAGCTTGTACTGTCGCAATTAGAAAATCTTCGTTCGCAAATGAATCCACATTTTATCTTCAACGCACTTAATTCTATACAAGAATATATTGTGTTGAATGAAAAGGATTTGGCAAGCAGTTTTCTTATTAAATTCTCACGATTAATGCGAATTTATTTAGATCATAGTCAGCAAGACGAAGTGTTACTTTCTGAAGAAATTAACGCATTAAATATCTATTTAGAACTCGAAAAAAATAGGTTTGAAGATGCTTTAGAATACAAGATTGCTATTTCAAAAGACTTAAAAACTAATCAGATTAAAATTCCGTCGTTATTTATTCAACCTTATGTTGAGAATGCGCTTAAACATGGTTTGCTTCATAAAAAAAGCCACAGAAAACTTGATGTTACATTTAAATTAGACGATTCTAAAACTAAATTTCTTTGTATTATAAAAGATAATGGTATTGGTGTAGAAGCTTCAGCAAGATTAAATGAAAACAGGAATCCGCAACATCGTTCGTTCGCTACAAGCGCTAATAAAAAACGCGTTGAGCTTTTAAATCATAACCGAAAACATAAAATTGAAGTTGAAACCGAGAGTAAATCTTATGCAGAAGATTCTGGAACAACCGTAACCATAATTATACCTTTAAATCGATAATATTGTAAGCAATGTTACATTTAGAGAATTACAAATAAAAGCCAATTATAAGTACATGAAAGCACTAATTATTGATGATGAAAACAAAGCAAGACGCCTTTTAAAATGCATTATAGAAGAGCTTTGTCCAGAGATAATAACAATTTTAGAAGCACCAGATTTAGAAATTGGCGTTACATTAATACAACAAGAACAACCAGAAATTGTGTATTTAGATATTGAAATGCCGGAATATTCAGGGTTACAAATTGTTGAGTTTTTAAGTGAAGAAGAGATTAACTTTCAGATAATCTTCACCACAGCGTACAATAAATATGCAGTAGATGCCTTTAAAATTTCGGCAATAGATTATTTGTTGAAACCTATAGATAAAACCGAGCTTCAAACGGCAACTAAAAAAGCCATAGCTACCATAAAAAAATCGAATATAAACAACCAATTAAACGATTTAAAAAACACCTTCAAGCAGTTGTCTTTAAACAAAATAGCTTTAGAAGTGCCTAAAGGATTTATTTTTGTGTCGCATGAAGATATTGTACTTTTTGAAGCCGATGGTATGTACACCAAAGTATATTTAGAAAATGGTGATACCGAATTTATTTGTAAACCAATAAAACACTTTGTAGAGCAATTAAGCAACTTGACTTTCTTTCATAAAACACATCGATCTTACTTTATAAATTTGAAGCATATAAAAGAATTATCAAAACGCGACGGACATCATTTAGTTATGAGTAATAATATGACTATTCCAATTTCAAAAGATAAACGTAACGAGTTTATGACTATTATTCGAGAAACTTTTAATACCTAAAAGTACGTTCAGCAAAAAGTAAATCACTTTCAGAAAGAAAAAATTAAAGGCAGCTTACAACTTATCATTTTTGTTTCGAATTAAATAAAAAACGAAAATGAAAACATTTAAACTATTTAAGTTCTGGATTTTTTTAATCGCTATTTCAGCTCAAGCTCAAGAGGTGAAAAATCAAAGTGAAATTATTAGAAACAACGTCTCAAAAGGCGAATACCGAATTGTTGCCGATTTATACAAAAGTCACAGTGGCGTTATGGAAATTACCGATGTGCAGTTCGATAAAAATCAACCTAACGATCACTTTGAAATTGTTTTAAAACAATACCCAAATCACGCAACAGAATCAACGAGAAATGAGACCAGTCAATATTTTCCTGATAACATAGCTTTTCCTGTAACCTATGTAAATAGTGTTTACGAGGGCAATAAAAAATTACAAGAAAAAGTGGGTTATGTTGTTAGAGAAGGAAGAAGCGTTGGTCGTGATAGAATTGTGTTTATAGACGATTACATGTTTTTTCTTCAAAAATGGGAAAGTAAGGATGATTATGAAATTAGATTCGTACTAAAAGCACCTAAAATAAAGAAAGAAACTACGGAATCTGAGCCAGGCAAAAAGAAAAAGAAGAAGAAAAAAGGCGGTTTTTTAAAGTCTATAAAATCAAAAATGAGAAGCTCTAAGTCTATAGGAGGCAGTGTAGATATTGATAAAGTAAAGACTGAAGTGTTACAACCGTATTTAGATGAAGCTACTAAAAAACAAGAAACATACTATAAGCAATGGATTGCAAATTCTGAAAATGCTAAAACAAAAAAATATATCGACGATAAGCGTGCCATGATGGATAAAGCGATGAAGCAATACAACGACGATATTTTTAATAGTCCAGAATACCAGCGTATGTTGGCATACCAAAAATGGTTAAAAAACAACGTTAATGTTACTGTTGCTAACAAAAAAGGAAGCACAATTTGGGTAGGTTCTTCTAAAGAAGCATTTATCACACACGAAATACCTTCAGGTGGTCAATCTACGCAAACGTGTACTACAGATTTATACTATTATTACAGTGATGCTAAAGGATCACCAGGTCATAAATTTTATTCAGCAGATAGTAATTGTGGCCGCACAGTAACCATTAATTAATCTTTATGATACTCATAAAAGGATGGTGTTAAGGTTTCAGGTTTTAACACCTTTCTTTTGTTCTTAATCAAAATAGATTAAGACTGAAAGTGCCTTTCAGCAAAAAATAAATTCCTTTCAGAAAGAAAAAAAGAAGCCTACTACTTTTTTCTAGAGTTTTGAAACCTAATTTCAAATCAAATTTACAATGAAAACAAAATTACTTATGTTGCTAGTGTTTACTAGCTTTTTTCTTGCTAACGCACAATGGAATCAAGTTGGAAGCGCCCAGTTTACAAACTTTACAGATAATGTTGCAATGTCTTTCCACCCAACAAATGGGAGACCTTATGTAGTTTATAACGATGCTTTAGATAGTAATAAACCAAAAGTAATGCGTTATAATGGGGTGTCTTGGGTTGCGGTTGGCGGAGCAATATCTAATATGGCATCTGCTAATCATGCAATTAAATTTAACCCTGCAACAAATGAACCATGGATAGCTTATAGAAGAACAGCAGACAACCAAATGGATGTCTATAGTTTTGATGGAACAAATTGGGTTGCCAGAGGAACAAATCTTAATTTAAATTTTGGAGATTTTAAAATGCAAATTGCATTTAATAGTTCTGGAGACGCGAGAGTTGTTGGTAGAAGTAATAATTATACAAGAATAGCAAATTTTCCTGGAGGAGTGTTGAGTAACACTGCTATAGAACACAACAATTTTTCACCTCAACTTTACGATTTTGAAGATTATAATCGTATTTATGAAACCTACTACAGTAGTAATTACACTTTTTTAAGAAAAAATCCTGTTGGTAATCCTTCAAATTGGGATTTTACTCATTTTGATAGTCAAACACCGCCTTATTCATTGAGAGAAGTAGAAGGAATTAGTGGTGAAGATTTAGCAGTTGCCAGAGATGTGGGAACAAACCCTAATATTGTGCTTGTGAATGCAACTAATGCAAACTTAGCGCAACCAAATAATTCGGCAAATTGTGTAGGTTTTTTAGAATTTAAAAAAAGTTCCAGAGATAACAAGTATTATTTAATGTATGCAGATGCTACCTATAACCTACAGTTTGAAAAATATAATTCTACTACAAACAGTTGGGAAGTTGTGTCACATCCTTCAATTTCTACATCTAATACTGGTTTTTTTGTTGATATGAATATGAACCCAGTTACAGGTAATATGTTTATTGCTTACATGGATTCAGGTAAAGTTTCTGTACAAGAGTTTTCTATCGACCCACCATTAACAAAATACTACGTAAACGCTAATGTATCAGGAGGTGATGGTAGTGGCGATTCTTGGGTAAATGCTATGCCAAATTTATATGATGCTTTACTTTCAGCAGGAGAAAATACTTCTGAAGTTTGGGTAGCTTCAGGAACTTATAAACCAGGAACTAGTAGAAGTAGTTATTTTAGTATCTCAATTAATGGTCTTCATGTTTACGGTGGTTTTAATGGTACCGAATCTTCAGTTTCAGAACGTAATATATTAGCAAATCCAACCATATTATCAGGCGATTTAAATGGAAATGATGCAGGGCATGGTACAGGAACAAGAGGAGATAATTCGTATCATGTAATGCAAATATCAAATGCTGATAATGCTGTGATTGATGGATTTAAAATTATGTATGGTCACGCCAATGGTTCAAGCACAAACGCTTATGGTGGCGCTATTAATATTTTGGGCCAAACATCTAATTTAATTATTAAAAACTGTGAGTTTGATGAAAACTTTGGGTTAAATGGCGGTGCAATACGCTCGTACTTGAATAACAATACAAGCATGACGTTTCAAAATTGTGTTTTTAATAATAATGTAAGTCGTTACGGTGCTGGTTTATATTTTCTTGTAAATCAAAATAGAACAGTTACATTAGATGTGGTTAATTGCTTGTTTACCAATAACACTTCAGAAGATGTAAATTCATCATACTTAGGTTATACTGGTAGTTCAGCTTGGATAAGAGCAAATGATTCAGGTTCTAACCTAACAACCACTATTACCAATTGTACTTTTGCTAATAATTCAGATGTCGGAACACAATCAAATTCAGATAGAGGTACTTTAGGCTTAAGTAGTAGAACCGATGGTAACAGTACCCATAATGTTATTATAAATAATAGTATTTTTTACAATAATACAGGAGCATCAGGAACAACAAAAGCGGTAAATAGTGGACATACATCTATGCCTAATCAAACTTTTGTAAACAACTCTATTGATGAAGACGGGTTTTCTAACTTATCATTCTTAACCAATACATCAAATGCAGACCCATTATTTACTGATGCTAGTAACAATGATTTTACCTTACAATCAGGTTCGCCAGCTATAGATGCAGGAGATAACAGTTTAGTGCCATCTGGTATTACAGCAGATTTATTATTTAATCAACGTATACATAATGCAACTGTAGATATGGGAGCTTATGAATTTGGTGCTAGTTCTACTTTATCTGTGGACGATTTCGGTTTATCAACAGATTTAATTAGAGTATATCCAAATCCAACGAATGGTATTTTAAACATAAACACTACTTCAACTATTAAGACTATTGAAGTTTATAATGTTTTAGGAACGAAAGTAAAAACAACTAAATTACCTAGTGTTAACCTTTCTGGTTTATCTAATGGATTCTATTTAGTAAAAGTTAATACTGAAACAGGAAGCGTTACAAAACGCATTATTAAAAGGTAGCAACAATTAACACTTAAAGATGAAAAGAGGAAAGTCAATTTAAAGGCTTTCCCTTTTTTTTAAAACGTTACTTATAACTATAACATTAGTATCATGAAATATATTCTTTCAACTATAATTCTATGCGTTTCATTTACATTAAAAGCGCAAGACAGTAAACCAACAGAAGCTATAAATGGAAAATATCATCTTATGGATGCAGAAGGCGCTTCTCAAGGTAAAACGACTAAAATTAAATTTTTTGAGTTTGGCGAACTCAATGGTAAAGAAGTGCTAGCTATTGCAGCATGTGAAAAATGTATGCCTGCAATTTATACTTACAAGCCCGAGGAGAGCAAAGAAATAAATCGATTGGTGTTTTTTAACAGTGCAGGCTTGTATGTAATACAATACGACAATGAAAGTTTTGTAATGATTATGCCAAACCCTAATGGAGAAGATTGGCTAGATTTTATGTTTAGCAACTTTTACAGTAAAAATAGTACTAAAGCAGAACAAATGACTCAAGAAAAGATAAAAGCGTTTATAGAAAATTTATAGTAAGTATTATACTGGTATCTTGAACAACATGATGTTTTTTTGATAGACTTATCAAAAAAACAATATCAATCGTCTTGATATATAAAATAAAAAAAAGCATAGCCACTTAGGTGGCTATTTTCTTTTAACACCAAAAAATCTCTTAACTGCCTTAAATTTTAGCGATATACTATTCTATTGTCTTTGCAACAACTTGATCTCACACTAAAAAGATGGTACTTTTTTAACACAAAAAATACATAAAAGAAAAAAAATGAACACGATTTTATAGTATTTAAAAAAAATACAAACCATACACAAATACAATAATTGAAATTTTCATGTAATCGATTAATCTCTTTAATTTTGTTATTTATACTAAGTCTAAATTAAAATAATAAATCAAATCAAAATCAACATGAAAAAAAATTATTTTTCTAAAACTTCAATCTTATTAGTATGTCTCACATTTATATTGTTAACACTAGGTCACGCAAACTCTAGAAGCAGCCATGATCTATATAATTATTATGACAATCCTTCAGACTATATTTCATATACAATAACAGGCTTTAATGAAGATGTTATTGCAGAAACAGGTAATTTGGGAGGAACAACTACTGCTAGTGTAGATAAAGCTACAGACAACTATTGTTACATAACCAACAATGTTGGCATTTCTTATGGAATTCCTATTGATGGAGTATTGTCTTATGGAAATATAGAATATCAATTAGCGGACTTTACAGGCAATAACTCTTTACGCTTAATAGGTGCATCAAATTCTTTATCAGGAGTAGGCAGCCCAGAGGAAGGAAATCCTACAAGTGGTTCTATAAGTTTTACGGAGGCAGAACAACTAGAAACATTGTATTTGGCTGTTACTACAGGTAGTGGTGCATCGATTATTAGTGGTACAATTCATTTTCAAGATGGGTCTTCACAAAATTTTTCATCTTTATCAATACCAGATTGGTATGCAAACGGAACAGTTGTAGCTAGCAATTTAGGAAGAGGTAATAGAGGAAATAACGCTCTATCTGGTGCGCCATCAGGAGGACCTTATATTTTTCAAGTAAGTATAGATATAAGTATTGCTAACCAAAGTAAAATTGTAACTGGTATGACTATACAAAATGATACTTCTGGTGATGAAGTATTTAATCTTTTTGCTGTTAGTGGCAAGGTTGTTCCTTCCTGCTATAGCCCAACAAATTTATCATTGTCTGCTGTTAGCGCTACTGCAGCATCTTTAAGTTGGGACGAAAGCACTGGTAACACTTTTGAATATGCTTTTGTTTTAGATGGTGAACCTGCACCAACAACATACCAAGTAATCAGTAATAACAATTTAGATCTTTCAAATTTATCATCTAACACAGATTATGTTTTTTATCTTAAAACAAATTGCGGATTAAATGGTTACAGCACACCTACAACTATAGCCTTTACTACACTTTGCGACTCGGTTAGTAGTATAAATGAAGAGTTTGAATCTGACCCTTCTTGTTGGTTAATATATAATGAAGCCAGCAATAGTTCTTATTGGGATAGATTATCTTCTGGACAAATGAGATCTTGGACAGTCTACAATGAAAATGCAGACAACTATTTAGTTACTCCTTCTTTTACAGTAACAGAAGGCAGCACTGATGCTATTTCTTTTGCTGCTTGTAGATTATTTGGAGATTTAGAGTTAGAGGTTTATCTAAGCTCCCAAGGAAATACACCTTTAGATTTTAATGAGTTATTAGAAACCATAAACCCTATTACTGTAGAATATCCAGATTACGATGACTCAAATAATTTTGACACTTATGTTGTAGATATTCCATCACAATACGTTGGAGAAGAAGTTTCAATAGCATTTAGAGTTAGAGGTCTAGCCTCTACTACATCAAATCACATTAGACTAGATAACGTTTTCACAACCCAATCTACACTATCTGTCGATAATTATAATCTTAATAAAATAGAAGTATTCCCAAATCCTACCAAAGACATATTATATATAAAAAATATTGATAGTGAAACGGTTATTAATATCTATGATATTTTAGGTAAACAAATCATTATTAATGTAGTTGATAATAGTATTGATGTATCTACATTAAAAGATGGTATCTATGTTTTAGAAATTAAACATCAAAATAGAGCTAAGTCAATTAGGTTTGTAAAAAACTAATTGCATAAAATCTTGTTAACTAAAAAGGCTGAGTAAAATTTTTACTCAGCTTTTTTATTGAGATATTTTAAGAGGTAAGTCTAAATAAAGGCTTTCCTTTTTTTATATCGCTTGCAATAAAATAAGCAACCAACCAATTACAAAAAGTAAACCACCAAGAGGCGTAATTGGTCCTAAAAATTTTAATTTCTTCCCTTTAGCATCGCTTAAAACTAAACCATAAATACTAAACGAAAAAAGAACAACACCTGAAGTGAAACACCAATACATTGCCGAAGTTGAAAACTGAAAATTAAACCCAAGTATAAGTAAAACAATAGCATGGTACATTTGGTATTTTACACCAGTTTCAAAGCTTTTAAGCTGATCTTCAGAGAGTATTTTCTTTAAAGCATGAGCTCCAAAAGCACCAAATATAATGGCTAGCATTCCGAATAAAGCACCTGTAATAATAAAAACTTGTTGTGTCATGTTGGTTTAATTTTTTCTAACTAAAGGAATGATTTCACCTTTGGCTAAACGGAATTTATCAATTTCAGAGTCTGATAAAGTAGATGTATAATCCACTTCTTCAACCGTAAAACCAATACTTCTCAGTTTGTCAAAGTAATCTCTACCATAAACACGAACGTGGTCATATTGTCCAAAAATTTTAGCACGTTCGGACTTATCAGTTATACTATCATCTTCAAATGTAACGTCGCGATTTAAATCTTGAGGAATTTGAAAAATTCCCCAACCACCTGGCTTCATCACACGAAATAATTCTTGCATAGCCTTAGTATCGTCTGGTATATGCTCTAACACATGATTACAAAAAATAACGTCGTAACTGTTATCTTCAAAAGGAAGATTACAAATATCAGCTTTTACATCAGCAATAGGAGATAGTAAATCTGTGGTTGTATAATCTAAATTTTTAAGTTCTCTAAAACGTTTTAAAAAACATTGCTCTGGTGCGAAGTGAAGTAATTTTTTTTCGGCAGTAAAAAAGTCGGTTTCATTTTTAAGATACAGCCAAAGCAGGCGATGTCTTTCTAAAGAAAGTCTTGATGGTGCTAAAATATTATCGCGCTGATTTACATAACCGTAAGGCAAAAACGACCTAAAACTCTTACCGTCAATAGGATCTGTATATTTATTACCTCTAAGAAAAAAAGCTAAAACAGGCCTTACACCATAACTTAACCTTATTAATAATGGTCTTGGTACTAAGTTTAATATGAATTTAAAAAGTTGCTTCAACGTAATTAAACTTCAACTGTTTTATTTAAAGATATTAAATTATAAATACCATCCCAAAGTGCAATTCTATGCTGCAATGCTAACTTAGAAACCTCTAATGTTTCCTCCCATTTTTTAGCATCATTTCCACATAATTCTTCAATCATTTTAAGTGATAAAGGACCATGTTCATCTCCATCTAGCTCAATATGTCTGTTTAGATAATACGTAAGTTTACTGTATGTATTATCGCTAGTTTTAGATTGATTTATAATCTGAAAAAACATATCAGGAATAACATCTTCTCTTCCAAATGTAAATGCAGATGCAATTTTGTGAGTTTCTTTGGTATCTATAATATTAAAAGTAAACTCAATAAACCTATATGTAGCGTCATCTAAACCTACTAAAATCGAAGCTTCTTTAATAGACTTCCCTTGTTTTATTTCACTAAGAAAACGTTCTATTTGTATTGTGCTAGAACCTATTTGGTGCATTGCATCAATATACATTTCGTAATGGCTTTTTGGTTCATTTAGCTCATTAACATCACTTTCTTCACCTAATACAATTTCGTTTATAAAACGAGATGTAGCAGGATTAATTACAGGTGTCCAAGGAACTGATGTATTGGTTAAATTGTTTTGAAGTGCTTTTAGTAAAGACATAAAATCCCAAACAGCAAACACATGCTGTTCCATAAAAATTTTAATATCTTCAATAGTTTCTAATGCACTATATAATTTATGATTGTTTAACTCTGCTCTAAGCGAAGTTAATTCGGATTCTAGTTGTGTAATGTTCATTAAATGCAATTATAAAACTAATGCTTCTTGTCTAAATTGATCTTCTTCTGTTGAAGCAATACCAAGAGCTTCGTGTACGTAAGCAAAAGTTGAAAGTATTTCTGGTTTACCATCTACAATGGCAATATCGTGTTCAAAATGCACACTTGGCTTTCCGTCTTGTGTAACAATTGTCCAACCATCTTTTAGTTGCTTAACTCTATGCGTTCCCATATTAATCATAGGCTCTATAGCAACTACCATACCTTCTATAAACTTTTTACCTCTACCACGTTTTCCATAGTTAGGCATTTCAGGGTCTTCGTGCATTTTTCGTCCTAAGCCATGTCCTACAAGCTCTCTAACTACACCATATCCTTGCGCTTCACAATACTGCTGTATTGCAAAACCAACATCTCCTACTCTATTTCCTACTCTAAGTTGTTCTATACCTACGTATAAAGACTCTTTAGTGGTTTTAATTAATTTTTTGGTGTCTTCGGCAACATTTCCTATTTCAAAAGTATAGGCATGATCTCCATAAAAACCATTCATAAGCGCACCACAATCTACAGATACAATGTCTCCATCTTTTAATGGCACATCTGTTGGTAATCCATGCACTACAGCTTCATTAACACTACATAGTAATGTAGAAGGGCAATCGTATAAGCCCTTAAAACCTGGTAAAGCACCATGTTCTCTTATAAACTCTTCTGCAATAGTATCTAAATGATTGGTGGTTACTCCTTCTTTAATCTCTTTTGCAAGCATACCTAATGTTTTAGAAACAATAAGTGCGCTTTGTCTCATTAATTCAATTTCTTCTCTAGTTTTTACTATAATCATGTTTCCTAAATTGAGGTGCAAAGATAGGCAATTATAACTATTAAATAATTTTAGTAAAACATGATAAAAAACAGTTTTTATACACTTTTTGAGCAGTAAGTTTGTAGTATAAATTTCAAGAAATGTTCAAAACAGTAAGCGCAGAAGAAGCCGTAAAAGTCATTAAATCTAATGACAGAGTTTATATACAAGCTGCAGCCGCAGCACCACAAAAATTAATAAATGCAATGTCTGCCAGGCATGAAGAATTGAGAAATGTTGAAGTATGCCATTTGCATATAGAAGGTGAAGCGCCTTATGCTAATCCAGAATTAAAAGAAAGTTTTCATGTTAACTCCTTTTTTATAGGCAAAAACGTAAGACACACACTGCAAGCTGGTAACGGATCTTATACTCCTGTTTTTTTAAGTGAATTACCTACCTTGTTTCATCAAAATATTATTGACCTAGATGTTGTCTTAATTCATGTTTCTGAACCAGATAAACACGGTTACTTATCATTAGGTGTATCTGTTGAAGCTACTTTAGCAGCTATCGACAATGCTACAACTGTCATAGCTCAGGTTAATAAAAATATGCCACGTACTCATGGAGCTGGAATTATACATTATTCTGAAATAGATTATTTTGTAGAGTGTGATGACGAAATACCAACAATGCATGCCTGTGAGCCAACAGAAATTGAAAGTAAAATTGGCGATTATGTAGCTAGTTTAATTGAAGATAGAAGCACCTTACAGATGGGAATTGGCAACATACCTAATGCTGTTTTATCGCGATTAACAAATCATAAGGACTTAGGCTTACATACCGAAATGTTTTCGGATGGTGTTATTGATTTAATACTGAGTGATGTTATTAACGGAAATTATAAAAAGATAAACAGAGGTCGTGCTTTAACTACTTTTTTAATGGGCTCTAAGCGTTTGTATGATTATGTAGACGACAATCCTTTTGTAGAAATGAGAGCTTCTAATTACACTAACAACACATCGTACATAAAACAAAATCCAAGAATGGTAGCCATAAATTCTGCTATTGAAGTCGACGTAACTGGGCAAGTCTGTGCAGATTCTATAGGTTCTAAAATGTACTCTGGTGTTGGAGGACAAATGGATTTTATAAGAGGTGCATCTTTAAGCAAAGGCGGAAAAGCCATTATAGCTTTACCTTCTGTAACCCGAAAAGGCATTAGTAGAATTGTTCCTTCACTAAAACCAGGTGCAGGTGTTGTTACTACTAGAGCACATGTGCATTATGTAGTAACAGAATATGGTATTGCTAATTTATTCGGAAAAACAATAAAACAACGCGTAAAAGCACTTGTAGATATAGCACATCCAGATCACAGAGAAGAAATTGACAAAGCTTATTTTGAGCTAATGTAAAAATGGCTTATTTAAACCAGCCAAACAGACCTCCTTTTCTTTTTGGCTGCTTTATATTTGGCTCTTCATTGGTTATCATCTGGTAGATTTCTCCCCAACCAAGTATGCCGCCAATATTTCTGTCGTCTATAAACAAATCGGCATGAATTTTTCGGCTTCGACTGTAATCGTATTTTTCTTCTGGAAAACTTGCATTTACAGCATAGAATTCAATACCATTTTCTTTACAAAAATCAACTGCTTCTTGTAGTTTGGTACCATTTCTATATGTCCATAAAATAAGTCTGTGACCATCTTGTTGAAGACGCTTTAACGTCTCGAAAGCAAAGATTCTTGTTTTCCCTATTTTGGGATAAGCATCTTCTACTATGGTTCCATCAAAATCTACTGCTATTATTAATCTATCCTGAAAATTCATGCAATCAATCAATTAGGCGACAAAGTTACAACAATGTGTCATTTATACAAGGCTATGTTGTGTCATAGCATCAGGTTGTTCTACACCAATTAGTTTTAGAATTGTTGGTGCTATATCTCCTAAAATACCATCTTTTATAGCTTTGAGGTCTTTATCAATTAGTATAACCGGAACCGGATTGGTTGTATGCGCTGTATTAGGTGTTCCGTCAGGATTTATCATAGTTTCACAATTACCATGATCTGCTATTAAAATTGTAGTATAATCATTCTCTAGAGCAGAAGTCACTACATCTTTTACACAAGTATCTACAGCCTCACAAGCTTTTATTGCGGCTTCCATAACACCTGTATGGCCAACCATATCTCCGTTTGCAAAATTAAGACACACAAAGTCTGCCTCTCCTTTATTAAGTTCTGGAATTAAAGCATCTCTTAGCTCAAAAGCACTCATCTCTGGCTTTAAGTCGTAAGTAGCAACTTTTGGTGAATTTCTAAGAATTCTTGTTTCTCCTTCAAAAGGTTCCTCTCTTCCTCCTGAAAAGAAAAACGTAACATGAGGATACTTTTCTGTCTCAGCTATTCTTATTTGCTTTTTTCCGAATTTTTCTAATACTTCTCCTAGAGTTTCAGATAAATTATCTTTATTAAAAATTACGTTGATACCTTTAAAATTATCATCATAATTGGTCATGGTTACATAGTGCAAATTCAATTTGTGCATGTTGTACTCATGAAAATCTTCTTGCGAAAGTGCTTGTGTTAATTGTCGTCCTCGATCTGTTCTAAAATTAAAAAACAGAACAACATCTCCATCCTTTATAGTTGCAACTGGCTTACCATTCTCACTAACAATAAGTGGTTTTATAAACTCATCTGTTACATCTTCTTCATAGCTTTGCTCAATGTCTTTTAAAACATTTTTAGTCTGTGTTCCATTGCCATGCACTACTGCATCGTATGCTAATTTAACACGTTCCCAGCGCTTATCTCTATCCATGGCATAATAACGTCCTGTAACGGTTGCCAGTTTTCCTGTTGTTTTAGCTAAATATTCTTCTAACTCTGATATAAATCCATAACCAGATTTAGGATCCACATCTCTACCATCTGTAAAAGCATGTACATAAACATTCTCTAAGTCATTCTCTTTTGCGGCATCTAACAATCCGTAAACATGGTTGATATGAGAGTGTACACCTCCATCACTTACCAAGCCTAACAAATGCACGTCTTTTTTATTAGCTTTTGCATAATCAAAAGCATTTTTGAGCACTTGCTCTTCTTGAAGGGTTTTATTTTTTACAGCAAGGTTAATCTTAACTAAATCTTGGTATACAATTCTACCAGCTCCAAGGTTCATGTGCCCTACTTCGCTATTACCCATTTGCCCTTCTGGCAAACCTACATGCAAACCATCGGTTCGCAAACTTGCATTAGCGTATGTATTGTACAATCCATCTATAAATGGAGTTTCTGCGTTGTCTATTGCTGATACTTTTGGATCTGGCGATTTTCCCCAACCATCTAATATCATTAAGATTACCTTCTTATTCATATTCTTGTGTTTATTACCTCAAATATAAGGTATAGAATACGACTATAATTCTGTATTCAGAAAATTTTGAATGTTATTTAATCCTGAAGCTATACTATGCTGATTGTTATATAGATACGCGATTTTACGAAAGCTTTAACAGATTTGTTTTCAAAACGTTAAATCTATGTTATATAAAATTTTAAAGTGTAACATTATAGAAATTATGTCGTCTCTTTAGTATAATCAAAAAACAAATCAATTAATTTTTTAAATCTTTCATCATGAAAAAAACAGTAGTAATTTTAGCCTTAGCATTGGGCTTTTCAATCACAAATTTAAATGCATCAAACGATCTTTTAACTTCAACAAGTGAAGTAGCTGTAAAAACTGTAGAAATAAGCCCTTTATGTAAAGCTGTAGCTACTGGTGACTTAGATCTTGCTAAATCTTTAATAGAGCAAGGTGCAGATGTAAATGCAAAATCTAATGGTATGAGTCCTATACACTACGCTGCAAAATACAACCGTGTAGAGTTAATTAAAGTATTATTAAAAGCTGGTGCTGATGTGCACAAGTCTTGTGACCTAGGCTACACTGCCTTAAACCACGCAGAGCAATCTGAAGCTAAGGAAGCGGCACAGTTTTTGAAACGTTTTAAAAAGAAAGCGTCTAATTAAGACAATTATTTGAGTTAGTTAATTGTAAAATGCGTCTTAATAATTAAGGCGCATTTTTATATTTTTTAATAGCTTCTCTAATCTTTTCTATTCTATTTTCTGGATCAGGATGTGTGCTCTGAAATTCTGGAACACGATTAGGACCTGCAGCAGCTTTTAAAATCTCCATGACACCTATCATTTCCTCAGGATTGTATCCTGCTTTTATCATAAATTTTACTCCCAGCTCATCACTTTCTAATTCGTCTCCTCTTCCATTTTTTAAGAGTTGACCTTGTCCCATTTGCTGAGCAACACCTCCCATATCTATGGCAGAACTACCCATTGCTATCACTTTCCAAAAATTTGCATTTGTAATGCGCTCATTAGAATGCCTGCCTAAAACATGACCTATTTCGTGACCTAAAACTCCTGCCAACTGATCTTGGTTTTCTAATTTTGAAAACAAAGCATAGGTTATAAAAATTTGTCCTCCTGGTAATGCAAAAGCGTTTATTGTATTTTCATCTGCTAATAAATGAAACTCATATTCGTAAGGTGTTTTTTTAGCAATACTACTATTTACAAGCTTATTACCTACATCATCTACCAAAGCTTGATATTGGTTATTGGGATGTAAACCACCATGCTGTTTTGCCATACCTGGAGCACTTTGCAAACCTATAGCGATCTCTTGATCAGGAGATAGTGATATGGCTTGTTTTTTACCTGTGTAGGGATTAATTTCTTCTTGACTGCATTTTCTAACAAACGCAAAGGCTACCACAGCCAAGGCTATAAGAATTCTAACTTTAAAATTACCTCTTCTCATGATGATTGTCTTAGTCTGATAAATTTACAAAAGTTTGACACATAATTTCCTGAAAAGTCATCTCATATAGCTTCAAATTTCCAAAAACATTAATTTTACAGTTTTAAACTACTAGAATGAACTACGACTTTAAAATACTACCTAACTCTGAGCTAGAGTCTATAATACCATTGGTTTTTGAACTAAATAACGGGAAGATAGAAGCTTCTGTTTTATCATCACGATTTAACGAAATAAAAAATCAGAACTATGAATGTGCTATCATAACTTTAAAGAATGAAATAGTTGGCATCACTGGTTTATGGTTTTGTACAAGGCATTACTCTGGGAAATCTGTAGAAATAGACCATGTATTCATAAAACCTCAACACAGAAATAAAGGATTAGGAAAATTATTTATGCGTTGGATTCAAGAGTATTGCAAAGCAAAAGGTTATGAATCTCTTGAGCTAAACACCTATGTTCAAAATCATCCTTCTCACAAATTCTACTACAATGAAGGCTTCAAAATTTTAGGCTATCACTTTCTAAAAAAGATATAACCTATTTTAAAAATCTTAAATCAGAGTTGGTTGGCAGTTCGTAAGGATCTTTATTGTACTCAAAAATTCTAGCTTCCAAATCACCTTTTAGTGTTAGGCTATCATCTTTTACTTCTATCCAACTCCCTTCTCTTAACCCAATAACAGGTTGCGTATTAAACGCATGAAACTCTTTAATTCTGGTTTCTCTGGTTTCTCCCATATGTGTACTACTTGGATCTGGGTCTAGATAGTGCGGATTTATATTAAACGGCACCAAACCTAAAGTCTTAAAACTTGGTGGATAAACAATAGGCATATCGTTAGTGGTATTCATTGTAAGACCGCAAATATTACTACCTGCACTTGTGCCTAAATATGGCGTCCCATTATTTACAGCCTCTTTTATTGAAGATAATACATCGTTTTTATACAACTGATTTACTAAAACAAATGTATTTCCACCTCCTGTAAAAATACCTTCAGCTTCTTTAATCGCTTTTTTAGGATCATCAAAAGTATGAATCCCTCTCACTGTCTTACCTATTTTCTTAAAAGGCTCAGCCACTTTAGCTGTATACTCATCATGCGAAATACCACCTGGTCTTGCATAAGGAACAAATAATATTTCGTTTGCTGATTCAAAATGAGTCTTTAATTCATCTAAAAGGTACTCTAAAGAACCGCTTCCATGAACGGTTGATGTGCTGGCTATAATAACTGATTTCATACAACAAATTTAACATATATAGTTGTAAACTTTAAAATCGAAGCACTCCACTTTAACAAAGTTTTATTAACCCTTTTATATGAAAATTGATGAATAAGCACGAACTTTATATAACAATAACACCAACATGAAACACATACTACTTATAATAAGTTGCTTATTAACTATTTCTATTTATAGCCAAGATATTGAGAGGGTTGCTGTAAACGGAAAAATCTCAGTTGCCTCTGAAGACAAAGAAGGCGTAACTGTATTTAATACAACAACCAATAAAGGAACTATTACAGATGAAAACGGAGAATTCTCAGCTACGGTTGCTGTAAATGATGTATTAGAATTTAGCGCTATTCAGTTCAAAGATTTTAAAGTTACTATTACCAAAGACATCATAAAATCTAAAAAACTTACTGTTATCCTTGTAGAAGAGGTTAACAAACTAGACGAAGTCGTTATTTTACCTTTTGGACTTACAGGTAATATTAATGCCGACTTAGAAAATGTAAGAACCTACAATGTAAGTTTAGATTATGTATACTTAGGACTAGACAATATTGAAGATTTTGAGTTTTCTGCAGATTATAAAACCAAAGCAGATAATTTGGCTTTTAATGAAAACAATCCTACTGTAGGAAACATGCTAAACATTGTTAATCTTGCTGGTTTTATTGTAAGCCAAGTTGTAGATATAGAAAAAGAAGACAAAACAGATGCCCAAAAAGCCATTAACAGAACACCTTTTAAAGAAGCTCTAGATAAATATAGTGTTAACTACATTCACACTAATTTTAATATTCCTCTAGATCAGGTAAATGCTTTCATTGACTATATTGAAGCCCAAGGCATCGATGAAGAACTCCTTGCAGAAGACAAAGAAATGCAATTTCTAGAACGCATAACGCAACTAAGCAAATCTTTTCTTAAGGATAAAAGTGAAAAAGACTAAACTCACATTTAGTCTTGTAGCACTAATTTTTTCGTTGTTGTTGCAAGCTCAAAGGCAAGAAATTAAAGGCAAATTAATTGCCGACGATGATGTGGAAGGTATTCATATCATAAACAAAACAGCATCAAAATACACTGTATCTAACGAGAAAGGCGAATTTAGTATTGAAGCAAAAGCCACAGATACATTGTTCATTTCTAGTTTAATTTATAATAACAAAGAGATCATAATTTCAAAAGAACACGAAGATTCTAATTCTATTGAAATTAAATTAGATGAAAAAGTAAGCGAACTCGATAAAGTTATTGTAGGCAAAATACTTACCGGAAGTTTACAATCTGATTTAGAAAACTCGAATGCCAAAACCGAAATCAACTTCTATGATCTTGGCATACCAGGCAACACCAAACTACCACTTACGCAAAACGAAAAAAAACTACATGATGCAGATGGTGGTTCTTGGGGACATTTAGGTCTTGGATTTGGTGTTAATTTTCATAAACTTCTCAATAAAATTAGCGGCAGAACCAAAAAACTAAAAGACATTGTAGAGCTAGATGACAGAGACAAATGTATCAACAGACTCAGAATTGATTATGAATCTATAATTTTTGAAAACGACACACTTCCCAAAAACCTTAGAGACGAGTACTTTTTATTCTCCCAAGAAGACGAAAATTTTCTAAACCTATGCAAAAAAGACAATGACATTGAGCTGCTAGAATTTTTACAACAAAAATTAAAAGCTTACAGAGAAAACCTTGATAGTTCTAATAATGATTAACTTTGGAATACTTTTTGGGTTTTCTCAAAAAGAATAAGAAAATCTTATATGAAATCAGCATCCTTTATTTTCGCCTTAGTCGTAGGCATACTATTAACATCCAGTAGCACTAAACACGAATATTACGTAAGTGTTACCAATATAGAATATGCTAAAGAACAGCAGTCTGTTCAGATAATTAGCCAGATTTTTATTGATGATTTTGAAAGACTTATTCGTCAGCGTTATGATGAAACCATAACACTTGCCGAGGAAGATGAGCCAGAGATTGTAGATGAATACATGAAACGGTATCTAAAAGACAAACTAAAAATTAAAATTAACGGCACAGCATATGATTTTAATTACATTGGAAAAGAATATAAAGACGACATTACCTATTGCTATCTCGAAATAGAAAATATCAAAAACATCAAATCTATAAATGTTGTTAATCGTATTCTGTTTGATGTACTTCCAGATCAACAAAATATCGTTAGACTAAAACTATTAAACAAAAACAAGAGTTTCTTACTCATTTCTGAGAATGATGAATGCGTGTTAAACTTTAACTAAAAATTCTGTTAAAACGCCTTAATTTCTCTATTTTCGGAATCATTTTTTAATTAACACTAATTGCAATGAAAATTTTCAAGTACTTCTTTGGTGCTATGCTTTTTGTTTCGGCAAGTGCTTTTGCACAAGATGACATTAAGCCAGAGCGCAAGCCAGGTCACACTAACCAAAACAAATTCAAACAATTATACGATGAATTTGCCACACCAAACATGTTTAGAACTGGTTCTGGCGCACCAGGTCCTGCTTACTATCAACAGCAAGCAGACTACAAAATGGATATAGAAATAGACGACGTTAATGCCAAATTATATGGTAACGAAACTATTACATATACCAACAATTCACCAGATGAGCTAACATATCTTTGGGTACAACTAGACCAAAATATGAGAGCTAAAGACTCTAAAACACCTTTAATTAATAGTTCTGGAATTGGTCCTGCAACTTCAGCTTCAAGAGCAACAGGAACGTACTTAAAAGATAGTTTTGACGGAGGTTTTAACATAGAGCATGTAAAAGACACTAATGGTAAAGATTTACCTCACACCATTAACCGCACAATGATGCGTGTAGAGTTACCAACACCTATGAAAACAGGAAATAAATTTTCTTTTAATATAAAGTGGTGGTACAACATTAATGATCACGTTAATGATGGAGGACGTTCCGGTTATGAATATTTTGAAGAAAACGATAACAGATCTTACGTTATAGCACAATTTTACCCTCGTATGGCTGTATACAACGATTTAGAAGGCTGGCAAAATTCTCAGTTTTGGGGAAGAGATGAATTTGCATTACCATTCGGTAACTTTGATGTTAATATTACAGTACCAGCAGATCATATCTTAGACGGAACAGGTAACTTAACCAACAGAGAAGAAGTTTTCTCAAAAGAAATGATGAAACGTTACAATAAGGCTAAAAAATCTTACGATAAGCCTGTAATGATTGTTACCGAAGACGAAGCTCGTAAAACTGAAAAGACTAAAAGCAATAAGAAAAAAACATGGAAACTTTCTGCCAAAATGGTTAGAGATTTCGGTTTTGCAACATCGAGAAAGTATATATACGATATGATGGCTGTAAAAATTGGAGACAAAGATGTTATGGCTGTTTCTTTATATTCTAAAGAAGGGAATCCGCTTTGGGAACAGTGGTCTACAAGAACAGTTGCTAGTACATTAAAATCATACTCTCGTATGACATTTGATTATCCGTACCATAAAGCCATTTCTGTTCATGCACAAAGACAAGGAATGGAATACCCAATGATTTGCTGGAATTACGGAAGACCAGACAAAGATGGTAACTACTCAGATAGAACTAAGTACGGAATGATTAGTGTTATCATCCATGAGGTTGGCCACAACTTCTTCCCTATGATTGTAAATAGCGATGAGCGTCAATGGACATGGATGGACGAAGGATTAAACACTTTTGTTCAGTATGTAGCAGAGCAAGATTTTGGTGAATGGAATCCAACCGCTTTATCTCCAGGTCACGACCAATACCCTTCTCGTAGAGGTCCTGCTAAAAATATCGTAAGATATATGGGAGGCGATCAAGATTTTATTGCACCTATTATGACTAAAGGTTTAAACACATATCAGTTTGGAAGCAATGCTTACAGCAAGCCAGCTACAGGACTAAACATACTGCGTGAAACTATAATGGGTCATGATTTATTTGACTATTCGTTTAGAGAATATTCAAAACGTTGGATGTTTAAGCACCCAACACCTGAAGATTTCTTTAGAACTATGGAAGACGCATCTGCTGTAGATTTAGACTGGTTCTGGAGAGGATGGTTCTACACTACAGATTATACAGACATAGGTATTAAGGAAGTTAAGAAATTTGCAGTAACTAACAACCCTAACGAAAATGGAAAAAAACTTGCTGAGCAATATAACATAGACCCGAATTCTCTTGTTTATTTTATTGCTGAAGGTGATGAAGGCTATGATGATGCTTTAAAAAGTGGTAAAGCTATAGAAGACCTTCCTACAGTAAAAGAATACATAATGGACAACTTTACTCCAGAGCAGCAAAAAAGCATGAAGAAGTCTCCAAAGTTTTTCTACGAAGTAACTTTTGATAAACCAGGTGGTTTAGTTATGCCATTAATTGTTGAGTATGTATATGCTGACGGTACAAAAGAAAAAACTACTTATCCTGCTCAAGTATGGAGGCTAAACGATAAAGAAGTAAGTAAAGCTATTGCTTCTGATAAAGAAATCGTTTCTATTACTGTAGATCCAGACCTTGAAACAGCAGATATTGACACTTCAAATAACTCTTGGCCAAGAGAAACTAAAGAAAGTGATTTCGATAAGTTTAAAAACAAAGTGAAAGATTAAGAAAAATTTATTCAAAATTAAAGCCGACTTTAACGAGTCGGCTTTTTTTATTACATAAAGTCACTCTATATTTGCATTGTGATACAATTAGCAACATTTTTATTTATCGGAGGTACCGAAATTGTTTTTATACTATTCATATTAGTATTAGTTTTTGGTGCAGATAAGCTTCCTGAGATTGCCAGAGGGCTTGGTCAAGGTATGCGTCAGCTAAAAGACGCCACAAATGATATAAAGCATGAAGTAACCAAAAGTGCTAAAGAAAATAATATCATAGATACTGATACTACAAAAGAGATTCAAGAAGAAATCAATAAGGTTAAAGATGATCTCGAAAACTTTACTGGCTCTGTAAAACGCAATAGATAAAATACATTATCCTTTAATTTTTTGCTATTTATTTAACGCATCAATAATAATTCAAGCGATTTTTAATCAATTATTTAATATATTTAGACATACACTAACGTCTAAACCATTATTAAATGAAAAGAAATTTCTTAAAACTATTACTTCTATCAGTAATAGTACTAGTATCGTGCTCTAAAGATGATACTAATTTAGAAAACCAATCAGAAATTATTCAATTTCCTGAAGAACCACTCTCTGTAGAACAAATTAATTCAAGAATTACTGAAACTATAGAAAACACAGGCGATTTTGACTGGAATGCCGTTGACGAACATTTTTTATGGAGTGCTGTTGTTCACGGACAAAATGTACTAACTGTTGGATACGGAAATCCTGACCAAAGTTTCAGCGAAACGGAAGATCCTGTTTTAGAGTCTAAAAAAAATGCATTAATAGATATTGTACTTCAGAATGAAGATTTTGACGAAAGAAAACTAAAATTAATAGAACACGAAATCATTACCGTGTTTGATATAGAAGTTACAAAAATTGAAACCATTATTGAGCTAAGAAAGAGCGATTTTGTTCGCTATTTAGAACCTAATGGCTATAATCAATATTCAACCTTTACAGCCAAAAGCAGTTCTGGTTGCGACAAAAATCCTGACAGTATAAATTCTGCGCACTACACTACAATTAGTCCAAATAATGCGCAAGTGTCTTGGCATTTTAACGAGCATAACATTCCTCAGGCTTGGAATCACAGCTCTGGTTCTGGTGTTACCATTGGTCTTATAGATACTGGTGTCTCTGCTTCTCAATATTTATTAAATGCATCAGGAATTAATGATGGTGCTTCTACAGGTAGATTTGTTCAGAAATACGGAACTTTTATAGATTCTTCATGGTGGTGGAGTAACAACTATGATGGACCTCATGATAAGTGTGGTCACGGTACAGCAATGGGCTCTACCATGGCAGCACCAAGAAACAATGACGGCATGCCTGTTGGTGTAGCATACAACTCTAATCTAGTTGCATATAGAGCAACTGAAGATGTTTTATTAAATGATTACCATGAACGCAAAGGTGTGTCTGCAGCTTTAACACAATTAGGCAATAGAAATGATGTAAAAATCATCTCTATGTCTATTGGTTACGTTTGGTCTATAGGTAACATTAAAGATGCTGTAAAATACGCTTATAGCAAAGGAAAATTAATCTTTGCTGCTGGTGGAACCTCAACAAGCTTTACAAATGGCTTTGGTGTTATTTTCCCAGCAACAATGAGCGAAACTGTCGCTGTAACTGGAGTTAATGATGGCACTAGCTATGAACGATGCGAAACCTGCCATAGCGGAAGTAAAATTGATTTTACAATAATCATGGAAGGAGACAACAACACTAGTAAAGCACCTCCTGTTTTAGGGTTTAACACAGGCCAAAGACGTTACACTGGCGGATCGTCTGTAGCAACAGCAACAACTGCAGGTATAGCTGCTTTAATATGGTCTAAATATCCTGGTTGGTCTAGAACCCAAGTACTCAATAGACTTAAGCAATCTTCAGAATTTTACCCAAGCAAAAACAGTAGTTTTGGCTATGGTAATATTGATGCGCTATTAGCTGTTCAGTAAGAATTGAACTATCAAAAACTAAAAAGAGCTTCGTGAATTAACACAAAGCTCTTTTTTTATTTTCTTCTGGAAATTGTAAGTCCATCTCTTATAGGCAACAAAACTGTTTCAATCCGATGATCTTCTTTTAGCAGATTGTTGTAATCTAAAACCGCTTTTGTTGAAGTATCTTTTTCTTTTAGTGGCTCAACGACTTTTCCATGCCATAGGACATTGTCGGACAATATAATTCCGCCAGGATTTAGTTTGTCTATGATAAGATGAAAGTAATTACTGTAATTAGGTTTATCTGCATCGATAAAAACCAAATCAAACATCATATCTAACTCAGGTATAATATCTAGTGCGCTACCTGTATGCTGTATAATTTGAGAACCGTAATCCGATTTATCAAAATACTTTCGCTGAAAATCGTGAAGCTCCTCATTGATATCAATAGTATGAATAACTCCATTTTTTTGCAAACCTTCGGCTAAACACAATGTTGCATAGCCTGTAAAGGTTCCTAATTCCAAAACAGATTTAGGATTTACCAACTTAGAAATCATGCTCAATACCCTACCTTGATAAGGACCACTAAGCATAATAGGCTGTAATATCTTTTGATACGTTTCTCTAGTTAATTGTTGTAATAACTCTGGCTCTTGCTCAGAATGTGAAACCACATAATTGTCTAATGCCTCTGGCAAAAAATACATATCAAAATAATTTTAAAAGAAATATTAATTTATTCAGCTTTTTCTGGTTCTTCAGGAAGCTCTAATTCTACTTCCTCTTCCTCAGGCTTACCTAAAAAGAATAACACAGCTCCTACAACGACTAAACCAATTTTTATAGCCCAAGCCACACCTTCGCCCCATTCATATATCCAATCAGTAAATCTTATTGTTAAACCTACAAAAGGTAAAACAATTAAACCTATACCTATTAATGCCATGTAAGAACCTACTTTTCTCATATTACTTGATTGTTTGATTAGATTCTAAATATAGACAAAAAATTGAAAATTATAGCCTTAAGACATTATTCTGGCTACTAAATCCTTTTTAGCCTTTTCATCATCACCACACAACCATTGTATCACGTTGTCTTCCCAAATAGCATCACGTTGTGGCTCTGATATAATTTGACGCTCCATAGCTAAATCTAGAATTTTACCAGGATATGAAGATTGTTGGGCACTTTCCATTTCACCCAAAGGATAAGGATCATCCAATCCCATAATAACTTGATTAGAACCTTGATTCTTTATCAATAATTCTAAAGAACCTGTGTCGTGTACTAAAGTATCAAAGAAAATATTTTTATGACCAACAGCCTTACGAGGATGCTTTTTTCCTTCAAACAAATCTGGTCTTCCATCAAATCCTTGAATTCGACGACCAAGATTAATCTGAGCTAACTGTCCGCCATGAGCAAAACAAATTCGCATATTAGGATACTTTTCGTAGTACCCATTTAAGGTTAAAAAATGGTATGCATCTGCACATTGTGCTAACATCCAAATTAAGTGAAAACGCCAAGATGTGTTTTCTAGCTTTATGAATTTTTCACCATCGTACGGATGAATTTCAACAGCTAAATTATATTTATCGGCAAGCTCAAAAATAGGTTCGTTTTCTTCATCAAAAATGCAACGCCATGTTCCAATAGTATCCATATAATGTGTTGGCAAACACAACAAACGCATTCCTAAAACCTCAACACAACGCTCTATTTCCCAACAAGCGCCTCTTACAAAACCAGGATGCACCACAAAACCCGTTGTAAATTTACTCGGATGATCGTGTTGTATGCGTGCATTAAAATCATTTTGAAAACGCAAGGCTTGTTTCATCTCTTCCAACCTTAAACCATTACCATAAAGTTGAGATAAATTCAAAACAACAGCATGATCAATTTTAAAGTGCTCCATCCATGCTAACTTTTCATTTAAGAAAAAACTAGAATCAGTAATAGGTCTATTCCAATCCTTTTGAAGCATAAATTTTCGGTCTTTATCTACCCAAAAAATCCCCTTGTCTTTCATAAAATCAGGAATTTCTTCTGGGTAAGGTAGTAAGTGTGAGTGACCGTTTATTCTTAGTTTTCGTTTTTCCATTATCTGTAATTCCTGCAATAACAAGAATCTTTAGTTTTAGTAATTAGTTAAGATTTTTAAGTTCCTACGCGTGCAGAATAACAATTAGCCTTCTAATTGTACTTTTTTTGGAGGTTGCATAACAGCCTCACAATTAGGACATGTACGTTTTACTTTGTCTCCATAATATGCATCAAAAATTTTCGGCATATCGGTTTCAATATTATCTAAAGTAAAGTCTTCTTCATATAATTTAGTTGTACAATTTTCACAAAACCATAACAACGCATCTTGCACACCCTCTTCTCGAGGATATTCTATCACCAAACCAACGGTATTAGCACCTCGTTGCGGTGAATGTGGCACTTTTGGTGGTAACAAAAAGATCTCTCCTTCTCTTATATGAATATCTTTTGGTTCTCCATTATCAATAACTTTTAAAACAATATCACCTTCTACTTGATAGAAAAATTCGGGTGTTTCGTTGTAATGGTAATCTTTGCGACTATTTGGTCCGCCAACAACCATAACGATAAAATCACCATCCTTCCAAACCACTTTATTACCAACAGGTGGTTTTAATAAATGACGATTTTCTTCAATCCATGCTTTAAAATTAATAGGCGGAAATAATTTGCTCATAATAAAAGGCCCATCCTAGCCTTCCCAAGGGGAAGGAACTCTTACTCGGGTACGTAAGAGTATTTATTTTTACTAAAAAATTTTACAGTTTAAAGATAGTAATATTCAGACAAATTTCCCTTCCCTTAGGGAAGGGTTAGGGATGGGCTTCTACAAACTTTTTGTTCTACCACCATCAACCGGAAGGTTAATTCCGTTAATATAGCTGGCACATTCACTTGCTAAAAAGGTGATTGCAGCAGCTAATTCTTCTGGTTTTGCAAAACGTTTTGCTGGTACAGCACTTTTCATAGCGTTGGCTTCTTCTTCTTCTGTTTTACCTGTTTTATCGCTTTTGTTTTTAATAATTTCGGTTAAACGTTCTGTTCCAGTTGCTCCAGGTAACACGTTGTTTACGGTAATGCCAAATTGTCCAAGCTCGTTAGCTAAGGTTTTGCTCCAATTGGCTACAGCACCACGAATGGTATTGCTTACACCAAGTCCATCTAATGGCTGTTTTACTGATGTTGAAATCACGTTAACAATACGTCCATAGTTTTCAGCTTTCATAAACGGAACAACAGCTTGTACTAATACATGATTACATTTTAAGTGCTGTGTAAAAGCGCTTTCAAATTCTTCAATTTTTGCTTCAAAAACTGGTCCGCCAGCTGGTCCGCCTGTATTGTTTACCAACACATGAAATCCGTGATTATTCTTAATATAGCTTTCAACTTTTTCTTTTAATTCCATCGGATTAGAAAAATCAGCTACGATATAATCGTGATTTCTGTGTTTTGGTAATTCGGCTAAAACAGCCTTTAGTTTGTCTTCGTTTCTTGCTACTAGTGTGATATTTGCACCTTCTTCAGCTAAAGCTAAAGCAGTTGCTTTACCAATACCTGCTGTGCTACCACATACTAATGCGTATTTGTTGTTTAGTTTTAAGTCCATAATAACTTCCTACGTAGGCAGGAATCTTTTTAGTTTATATTGTTAAATGAGATTCCTGCTTTCGCAGGAATGACATTAATACTTTATACATACATTCTTAGCCTCAGTAAAAAAGCGTAAAGCTTCAAATCCACCTTCGCGACCAACTCCGCTTGCTTTAACGCCGCCAAAAGGTGTGCGTAAATCGCGCATCATCCAAGTGTTTACCCAAACAATACCTGCTTGTAATTCGTTACTCATTCGCATGGTGCGTTTTAGGTTATTTGTCCATAGCGTTGCTGATAATCCGTATTTTACTTTGTTAGCCATCTCTAACACGTCGTCTTCAGTTTTAAATGGCATAATAGTAACTACTGGTCCAAAAATTTCTTCTTGGTTTACACGACATTCGTCCGTTTTTACTTCGATAATTGTTGGTTGTAAATAGTAACCATTTTCGTAACCTTCAACAGTAACTTCGCTTCCGCCACATAAAATAGTTGCGCCTTCTTCTTTAGCAATTTCGATGTAGCTTTTCACCTTTTCAAGATGCGGTTTTGAAACTAAAGCACCAATATTAGTGTCTGTTTCAGAAGGATGACCAACTTTCAAGCTTTTAACTTTTTCGACAAAGTCGGCTTTGAATTTCTCATAAATAGTTTCTTCTACAAAAATTCGGCTTCCACATAAACAAATCTGACCTTGATTAGCAAACGACGAACGTACAGTTGTGTTCAGCATATTCTCGTAATCGCAATCGGCAAAGATGATATTTGGGTTTTTTCCGCCTAATTCTAAAGACAGTTTTTTAAACATTGGTGCGGCAACTTTGGCAATATGCGCACCAGTTGCTGTTCCGCCAGTAAAACTAATGGCTTTGATATTTGGATGCTCTACAATAGCTTGACCAGTCGTAGTGCCTAAACCGTGAACAATATTCAACACACCTTTAGGGAGGCCAGCTTCATTACAAATTTCACCTAACAAATAAGCCGTCATTGGTGTGACTTCGCTTGGCTTGGCTACAACACAATTCCCTGTGGCGATTGCTGGTGCGATTTTCCAAGTGAACAGATACAATGGTAAATTCCAAGGACTAATACAGCCTACAACACCAATAGGTTGGCGTAGCGTATAATTTACCGCATTTTGACCAACACTTTCGTGGCTTTCGCTTGCAAATTGAGTAATGGCATTACCAAAGAACCTGAAATTACTTGCTGCTCTTGGTATATCTACCATTTTGGCGAGACTTACAGGTTTTCCATTATCCTTACTTTCGGCTTCTGCAAAACGGTCTAAATTGGCTTCTAATAATTCTGAAATTTTAATTAAAATTCTGCTACGTTCTTCTAAAGTAGTTTGACTCCAGCTAGAAAAAGCAGATTTAGCAGCTTTGTAAGCTTGCTCTACATCGTCTTTTGATGAGTTTGGGATTTGCCCATAGACTTCACCGTTTGAAGGATTGTAGTTGTCAATCCACCCATTAGCAATGGGAAGCGAGAAATCTCCGTTTATGTAGTTTTTGATATTCAATTTATTTGTTTTTTAAACTGACTAATAAGTTAATATTTAAAAGGTATCATTTCAAAATTTAGATTCTTAAAGATTAATTATAAAATTTATCTCATCCAACTTCCAACCTCTTTTTCCAAGACCCATTGGTTATTTTTCTTTTTATAAATAAAAGAGGAACCACTAAACTCCTTGTAGTCAACCTGAATAAAGGCTAAATCTTGTCTTTGATTAAAAACAGGTTTTAATATATAAATATGCTTGTGCTTTTCAAGAAGTTTAAAAACCTTATCTAAAGAATCTTGAGAGACCAGTTTTTTTTCCACCAAAGTATCGCCAATGTATGATCTATCAATTAATTCATCATAATTAATAGTTTTAAATCCTGCTTCAATTAAATCATCTAAAATAAAATTGTCCGATTGAATTTGGTTGTAAACGAATGTTGTATCTTTTATGTTTAAGTACTTCGAAATTAATTCTACTTCAGATATCCATCTAATTTCTCCGTTTTCAGTTAAAGGTTTTTTAACATTAAAAAACCTTTTTTTAAAAACATAAGCGTTTTTATAATATTTAGTAAAAATACTTGTATCCTTTGAAATTGAAGTCAAAAACTCTAATTGTAATTCTTTTACGGATATTTTTCTTTCTTCGGAATTCTTACAAGAAAAACCAAAAAAAAGAATAATCAGGTATTTGTAATAGTATTTCAATAAAAATATAGTTAAATAAATTAAAGTTAATTTACTTTTTATAAGCCATCACCTTAATCTCAACCAACAAATCAGGATGCGGTAATTGGTGTACAGCAACGGTTGTTCTTGTTGGTCCAGTAGCTTTTTCAAAAAACTCGGCGTAGGCTTTGTTGTAACCTGCAAAATCGTTCATGTTTACTAAAAAGGTAGTTACATCAACCACATCTTTCAAGCTGGCACCAACGGTTTGTAAATTTTTATCGATGTTTTTTAAAACTTCTCTGGTTTGAACTTCGATATCTAATTTTTTGGTGTTCATTTCGTCAATAAGTTCTACACCAGCAATTGTATTGTCTGCGCGCCTTGAACTGGTTCCTGATACGAAAATGAAATCGCCGACCACTTTTACATGTGGATATGCGCCTCTTGGTGTTACTTTAGTTCCTGCGTTTGTGTTCATATTGGTTGTCATTCTGAACTTGATTCAGAATCTATTTTTTGATTATTTTATCTTCCTGAGACTTCTCGACTGCGCTCGAAGAGACAGTTTATTCTTTTTTATGACATTCCTGCTTTCGCAGGAATTTAGTGATGCATCGTTTTTGCAACGTTGTCATCATCTATAATATTGTTAGTTTTTTCTTGTACTTTTTGTAAAGCTTTTTCTAATTGCTCATAAGTCATATCTGCTGTTATCGATATCTCGTTATCTGCAATCATATTTAAAATAGCTTTGTCTTGCGCACGACCTTTGGTCATGGCTTCATGATAGCCAATATTTTCATTGAATGTTACCATCGAGTATTTTGAAAAATAGTGCTCTGGAAAATGCTTTTCTAATTGCATTTCTAATTGGCGCTTTGTTTTGAACATTGGATTGGCAACGTGATCGCGCATTTCGTAATAGTTCTCTTCGGCTAATTCGCCAATAGCGTCTGCATCTGCCTTTCTAACCGATTGATAGGTTTTAAAAATGGTTTCCCAATTACCTTCATGTTTATCAATAATGCTATCTAAAACCGCAACATCTTCAAAAGACGCATTCATTCCTTGACCGTAAAACGGAACAACAGCATGCGCGGCATCACCTAAAATTAAAGTATTGCCTTTATAATGCCAAGGTGAACATTTTATAGTGCCTAAAGCACCTGTTGGATTGTTTGCAAACTCGTCTGCAATATTTGGAATTAGCGCCAATGCATCAGGAAATTGCGCTTGGAAAAAGGCTTTTATGTTGTCTTCTGTATCTAAATCTTTGAAATTATAATCGCCTTCTTCGTGTCCTAAAAACAACGTCACCGTAAAACTTCCATCTAAATTTGGTAAAGCGATAAGCATATATTCGCCTCTTGGCCAAATGTGTAAATAGTCTTTACTGATTTGATGACTTCCGTCTACAGCTGCAGGAATTTCTAATTCTTTATATCCATGCGTTAGGAAATTCTGTGAAAAACTGAACAAGAATTTACGTTGTAAAAAGTAGCTTTTTCTTAATTCTGAACCTGCGCCATCAGTACCAAAAATAACGTCTGCAGTGACGTTAAAAGCTTCATTTGTATTACGATTTTTAAAATGAACGGTATTGGTATCTAAATCTACAGTTTCACATTCGGTATTAAAATGAATGGTTAGATTGTCGTATGTATCGGCTTCAGTTAATAGCATTCCGTTTAAATCACCTCTTGAAATTGAGTTGATGTATTCGTTATCGCGACCAGAATAGTTGGATGCAAAGGTATTACCTTTGGTATCGTGCATTAATCTACCTTTCATTGGGATACAAATCTCACGCGCTTTATCTTCAACATTAGCTAAACGCAAGGCTTTGAATCCGCGATCTGATAAGGCAAGGTTGATAGAACGACCCGCAGAAATATCTGTTGTACGTAGATCTGGTCTGCTTTCGTAAACACTAACGTTATAGCCACGTTGTGCTAAACGTAGTGCTAAAAGTGAACCGCATAAACCTGCGCCAATGATTAATATGTTTTCTTTTTGTTTCATAATTTATTTTTCATTCTGAACTTGATTCAGGATTTTATTTAATGTTCATTTTGCCTTGATGCAAAACGAACCAAAAAATCATATCAAAATTAGGAAATTGCTAAAGCATCATTCGCTTTCGGAATTTCGTGCTTAAAGCTGCGCTTTGCATCTTCATTCCTTCGCTCATTATTTCTGAATTTTGACGTTCAATTCCCTGAATTGATTTAGGACTTTACTTTCCTAATATTTTTTTTATCTGAAGTGTCACACTGAGCTTGTCGAAGTGTTGATTCAGAATTTATTATACTTTTATCTTTGATTCCTGCTTTCCAAGAATGACTGTTTAATTTAAAATTTCTTTCAACTTTTCTACCATTCTAAATACATCTTCAAAACTGTTGTAAAGCGGTACTGGTGCACAACGAATCACATCAGGTTCACGCCAATCTGTAATTATGTTGGCTTCGGTTAATTTGTGATGTAAACTTTTATCGGCATCTTTAACTTGAATCGATAATTGGCAACCACGTTGTTTTGGATCTGTTGGTGTGATTATTTTTATTTTATCGTTGTTTAATTCATTAATTAAAAATTCAAAATAACCGGTTAGTTGTTCTGATTTTTTGCGTAACGCTTCCATACCAACCTCGTTAAACATGTCTAAAGACGCTTTTATGGCAGCCATAGACAAAATTGGCGGATTACTAAGTTGCCAACCTTCGGCGCCAGGTGTAACATCTAATGGTTGACGCATGTTAAAACGCGTGTCTTTATTGTGACTCCACCAACCAGCAAAACGTTTTAAATCTTTTTTGTGTGCGTGTTTTTCGTGAACGAAAAGTCCGCCTAAACTACCTGGTCCAGAATTTAAATATTTATAAGTACACCAAGCTGCAAAATCGACTCCAGAATTATGTAATTCTGGTTGAATGTTTCCTGCGCCATGAGCTAAATCGATACCAACCATGCAGTTTTTGGCGTGACCTAATTCGGCAATTCGTTTTAAATCTAAGTATTGACCTGTATAATAGTTAACACCACCAATTAGAAGCAAAGCGATTTCATCACCTTGTTCATTTAAAATGGTTTCTAAATCTTCAATGTTTAGTAATTCTTCGCCTTCGCGAGGTTTCCATTCAATTAAACCTTCATTTGCATCAAAACCATGAAAATCTAGTTGTGTTTGCACTGCATATCGATCTGACGGAAATGCATCACTTTCAATTACAATTTTGTATTTGGTTTTCGTAGGTCGATAAAAACTAACCATAAGTAAGTGTAGGTTAGTGGTTAGCGTATTCATCACTACAACTTCAATAGGTTTTGCGCCTACGATTTTCGCCATGCTTTCAGTCAAGAATTCGTGATACGGCATCCATGGGTTTTTGGCTTCAAAATGCCCTTCTACACCAAGATTTGCCCAATCGTTTAACTCTTGTTGAATGTATTTTTGTGTACTTTTTGGTTGTAATCCTAGCGAGTTTCCTGTAAAGTATAACCAGTCGTTTCCTTCTTTATCTTTTGGAATATGAAATTGATTGCGGTAATACGCTAATGTGTCGTTTTGGTCTTGTGTTTTTGCGTAATCAAGACCGGTTTTATAGTTGGTCAATTGTATGTTCTTTTGCGTTGTTAACAAAAATAAGAATAATTTTTGTGCACTTAGGCTTATAAAAACAAAGCATAAAACCCTGAAATTGAGTAGATTTGCATTTATAAACTTTGTTAGTCCCAAATTAACACTCATCATAATGCTAAAAAATCTTTGGTTTTCATACAGGGAATGGTATATAAATTATCTTGGATTACAAGATCACAAGACCAAAACAGATAGACTATCTTATTACAGAGATTATCTTTTTATATCAATATTTACCCTAACCATTGTTTTGGGTTCTGTATCGTATTTTCCAAGCATTATTGCTGCTATTGTGCTAGACAAATGGTTTGTATTTTATGCCGACACATTTGCTATCCTAGCATTATTTTTTTGTTTCTTCTATAAAAATCTAAGTCTAGAAAACAGAAAACTAATTTTTAGCACCACCTTTTTATTATTATCATTTGGACTTGTACTCGATTTAGGTTTAGGCGGCAATGGCACTACATTACTTTTTATGCTAAGTGTTTTAATAACGCTTTATAGCAGCACAAAATCTGGTATTTATTCTGTGCTACTTACAGCTCTGTTTTATTTCACTGTTATCGTCGTAAAATATTTCAAGATTATTGAGATTAACTTTTTTGTAGAAGGTCCTATAGAGGGATTAGCTATAGTATTTACCAACAATATAATTTTCTGCTTGCTTACAGTATACTCGGTTTCATTTTTAATTCAGCAACTTCACAACGCCTATGTTAAAGAAAACGAACTGCAACAAATGCTAAAAAAAGAACACGAAGTGGCGCTAAATGCTAAAAACCAAGCAGAGCAAGCAAATAAGCTTAAAACAGCTTTTTTAAGTAATATGAGCCATGAAATTAAAACACCTTTATATGGTATTACTGGTAGTACCGAATTACTAAAATCTAGCTTAAACATAAATGAAACACATACTGAATACATTCAAATTATAGAAAACAACAGTAATTTGCTGCTTGATGTGTTTAATGATGTATTAGAAATTTCAAGATTAGAAAGTGGTAATTTACCTATGAATTATTCTCAAATAAAAATCTCTGATCTTTTAAATTACCTAGAAAAGGAATTTACAAAAAAAGCAAAAGACAAGGACATCTTATTTTCTACAGTCAATAGCCTAGATGAAGATAGAATACTCATTAGCGATAAAGATAAGCTCCTGAGAGCACTAGGTCATATAATTGATAATGCGATAAAATTTTCTCGAAATAAAGGATTTGTAAACCTAATATGCTATCCTATTAACTCCAATACTGTTGAGTTTAGAGTTAGAGATAATGGAATTGGCATACCTAAAGTTCATTTAGATAAAGTATCCTTACCTTTTTTTACTATCGATTTAGACAATAGAACGGGAGCACATGGTGCTGGACTTGGTTTAGCTATAGCTAAATCTTACATAAGCCTTCTTGGTGGAGCATTGCAAATTGAAAGTAACATTGATGAAGGAACAGAAGTCTATTTTCAATTATCCGATCAATAAAAAAGCGCTTTGAAACAAAGCGCTCGAAAATATATATAGACGCCAAATGGCGGAAAATGTAAGCTATACGTTTTAAGTCGAATGACCCACGCGAAACTTACATTATAGGTTTCAAAAGTAATGCCAAAATTTTAAATCTCACTTATTCTAGTGTTATACTAACGTCTGTGAAGTTTAAATTCCAATTGCCATTATCCTTTTTATGGTCTATTGCTATTTTAATACCGTTGAAATCCTCATAATTTTCAAACGTATTAGATAATGATGGTTCTGGAGAATTTCCTTGCCTGTAAGACCATTCTTTAATTAAATAATTTTCATCATAATAAATATCGTAAGCATCTCCTGGTGTATAACCTCCTTCTATAGGATATGCGATTGTGATCATATCAAGTTTCTCTTTAAGAATAGGTGATTCTACTTTTTTAGGCTCTGAAATTGTCGCAGATGAATCCCAAATCAGCTGAAATGGCACCAACAGCCAAAATTTATCATTTATAAAAGCTTTGTCTGCATTAGTAGGTACACTATCTAGATTGCGTCTTGAATATTTAATATTATGCGATCCTGATTTCATATAAATACTGTCGCTTTTTGGAAACCAAACCCAAGATCGTCCACTACTCTTCACATTATCTCTATCAACTTTAAAAGTAAATGTTACTTTCTCTACGTTCTCCCATTGTTTATATCCATGAGCATTGGCAATTTTTTCAGCAATACTTAATTCCGTTTCTTTTGTTTTTTGGGGAGTTTCTTTCTTTTCAGATTTACAAGAAAAAACGAAAAGCAAGCAAATGAAACTAAGATATAAAGACTTCATATTAAAAAGATATTTTAAATTACATCAAAATTAAGGAGCACACCAAGCTTCGCAAAAGGAAGACACAAAAAGTTATTAAGAAGATGGAAAATTTTGAAAACTACTTTAACACAAATAAAGAAACCTGGAACAAAAAAGTAGCTATACATGCACAAAGTGAAATGTATGATATAGTATCTTTTAAGTCTGGTAAATCTTCTTTAATGCCATATGAATTAAAGGCTTTGGGAGATTTTAAAGGAAAATCACTTTTGCACCTACAGTGTCATTTTGGTCAAGACACCTTAAGTTGGCAACGTATGGGTGCGCAATGCGTTGGTGTAGATTTGAGTGATGAAGGCATAAAACTTGCCAAGAAGCTTAATAACGAATTGCAGCTTGATGCTGAGTTTGTATGTTGCAATGTTTTGGATACTTCTGAATACGTAAAGGATAAGTTTGACATTGTTTTTACAAGTTATGGTACTATTGGATGGTTGCCCGACTTGAAGCCTTGGGCTAAGATGATTTCGGAACGTTTAAAAACCGGAGGTATATTTTACATAGTTGAATTTCATCCTATTCTTTGGATGTTTGATTATATTGATGGTAAACCAAAACTAAAATACCACTACAGTCAAGACGAGGTGATTTATGAAGAATACAGAGGTACGTATGCTAATCAATCTTCAAAAATGGTGAGTAAGGAATACGGTTGGAACCATGGATTGAGTGAAGTTGTAAATGCACTTATTGAAGCTGGCTTGCAAATAGACTATCTTAATGAATATGATGAAAGTCCTTATGATGTGTTTCCTGATTTAATAAAAACAGAATCTGGAATGTATAAAATGAAAGATCAGTTATTTCCTATGATTTTTGAGATTAAAGCGATTAAAAAGTCCCTTTAATTCCCAAAGGGGAAAATAAACTACTTAAACACTTACAACTTACAAGTTCTAAAAAACTTTCTGAATAGCACTTTAATGCTTTTCTTCGTCTTTTAACAGCTCTGGAAACTTAGCCTTAAAACGATTTAATCGAGGAATAGAAACCGCTCTCACATAACTTTGATTTGGATTTCGTTTTTCAAAATCCTGATGATAATCTGAAGCCTTATAAAATTTTAAGAATGGATATACTTCAGCTGCTATTGTTGCATCTAATTCTTTTGCAAGAGCAGCTTTCTTATCCTCTATAATTTCTTTTTGTTCATCATTTTGATAGAATATAATTGATCTGTATTGCGGTCCTTTATCTGGCCCTTGACCATTAACTTGCATCGGATTCTGAGATCCAAAATATACATCTACTAATGTTGAAAAACTCACTACCTCTGGATCGTAAATAACTTCTACAGCTTCTGCATGGCCTGTTGTACCAGAATGACTTTTCTCGTAAGTAATATCATCTGTGTGTCCTCCAGAAAAACCGCTATAAACCTCTTCAACACCTTTTACACTTTGGTAAATCGCTTCTACGCACCAAAAACATCCACTTGCAAAATAGGCTTTTGCTTTACCATCTTCCACAGGTACTTCTACAGGTTCTGCATTAATTATTTCTTCTTGTTTTGGATTGGTTTGCGCCTGATTATGGCAATTAAAGCAAAGACTTATGCTTAAAATAATAAGTAACTTTTTCATAAATTTTTATTTCTTTTTCTATAGACGTATAAAATTACAATTCCTTAAAAAGAAATCTTTTAAAGTTTTATTAAATAAAAAAAGCCTTCACAGTTTGTGAAGGCTTTTTTTGAATATTATTTAATGGTAATTACTTTGCTAGTTTAACAAATAATTTATCCATTTTTTCTTTTTCTTCTTCAGCTAAAGCTGCATCAACTAAGATACGACCACTATGCTCATCTGTAATTACTTTTTTACGAGAAGCAATTTCTACTTGTACTTGTGGTGGAATAGTAAAGAAAGAACCACCAGATGCACCACGCTCTATTGGTACAACAGCTAAACCATTCTTTACGTTATTTCTAATTCTTAAATATGCTTTTACTAAACGCTCATCAATTTTCTTTTGGTACTCTTCAGACTTACCTATAAGCGCTTCTTCTTCTTTTTCAGTTTCTTTTAAGATTTCGTTTAATTCACCTTTTTTATGTTTAAGGTGCTCTTTACGATCTTTTAAACGGTCCTTAGTTTCTGAAATAACATCTTTCTTCTGCTCTATTTGAGCCTTAAATTCTTTGATGTGCTTTTCAGCTAATTGAATTTCTAATTCTTGAAATTCAATCTCTTTAGTTAATGAATTATATTCTCTGTTATTTCTAACATTGTTTTGCTGCTCGCTATACTTCTTAATTAAAGTTTTAGCTTCTTCGATTAAATTTTTCTTTCCTTTAATCTCATCATCTATAACAGCAAGGCTATCATTTAATTTCTCTAGTCTGGTATTTAACCCTTCTACTTCATCTTCTAAATCTCTTACTTCTAAAGGAAGTTCTCCTCTAACATTTCTTATTTCGTCTACTCTAGAGTCAATTAACTGTAAATCATAAAGCGCTCTTAAACGCTCTTCTACAGTAGCTTCAGCTTTTTTCGCCATAATTATAAATACTTTACCGGATTTGTATTTGTCTTTGATAAAACGACCCTGCCTGCCGGCAAGGCAGCTGCAAAATTAGTAATTTTTTTCGAGAGATAGTCTACTAAAAACGATTTTGTGAACTGTTCGCTCTCATAATGACCAATATCTGCTAGTAAAATACTGTTTTCTGCACTAAAAAAGTCGTGATATTTAAGATCTGCTGTCACTAACAGGTCTGCGCCAGATGCTTTTGCTGCTCCTATAGCAAAACTTCCAGATCCGCCTAATACTGCTATCTTTTTTACAGGTTTACCTCGTAATTCTGAATGTCTAACACACGCAGTATTCATTCTTTCTTTTATGTATTGCAAACAGTCTAACTCTTCCATCTCTTGAGCCAACTCACCAATCATTCCCATACCAATATAGTGATTAGTATTATCTAAAGTTGTGATTTCGTAAGCTACTTCTTCATAAGGATGTGTGCCAAAAAGTGCCTTTAAAACCTTTGATTCTATATGTTTTGCAAATACTACAGAAATTAAAGTTTCATTTTCGGTGTGCAACTCTCCTTTTTGTCCTAGAGTTGGATTCGACTCTTCATTTCCTCTATAAGTGCCTTTGCCTTCAAGATTAAAACTGCAAGCATCATAGTTACCTATGTTACCAGCACCAGCATTAAATAGTGCTGTTCTTAATACTTCAGCATTTTCGTTTGGTACATAGGTTTGTAACTTTTTGAGTGTGCCAGATTGCGGTATTAAGATCTTTTTATTGTGTAATTGTAACTGATCGCAGATTATAGAATTAATGCCTTCAAACGCATTATCTAAAGCTGTATGTATAGAAAAAATTGCAATATTATGCTGAATTGCTTTTATAACAACACGCTCTACATAGGTTTTTCCTGTTAACTTTTTTAAGCCTTTAAAGATGATTGGATGAAAACTTACAATAAGATTACAGTTATTTTCTATAGCTTCATCTACAACTGCTTCAAGCGTATCTAAGGTTACCAAAACACCTGAGACTGTTTGATTTTTATCACCTACCAAAAGGCCTACATTATCAAAATCTTCGGCATAATTTAAAGGTGCCAGATCGTGTAAATGATTTATTACGTCTTGTACTATCATAAGCGTATATTTGTTTTTCAAAAATAATATAATTTAGTGCTTGTGAAATTTCTCCGCATCATATTGTTTCCTGTTGTACCAATTTATTACATGGTAACATGGTTAAGAAACTGGTTATATGACCAAGGTATTAAGTCTTCAAAATCATATGATATTCCTGTTATTTGTGTTGGAAACCTGAGTACTGGTGGCACAGGAAAAACACCAATGATAGAATATTTGATTCGTTTATTAAAAGATGAAAAATCTATTGCAACGCTCAGCAGAGGCTACAAACGTATAACTGAAGGTTACGAACTAGCAGACCAAGGTGCTACCGCAGATACTATTGGTGATGAACCTTTTCAATTTTTCAGAAAGTTTAAGGATATAAAAGTTGCAGTTGATGGTAATCGCCAAAATGGAATTTCGCAATTGCTACAGTTAGAACACAAACCCGAAGTTATTTTACTGGACGATGCTTACCAACACAGAAAGGTTAAGGCTGGTTTTAATATTTTGCTCACTGCATATTACAACCTATATAGCAATGATATTGTTTTGCCTACAGGCAACTTACGAGAACCTAGGTCTGGCGCAAAAAGAGCTGATATAATTGTGGTAACAAAGTGTCCTGAAGCTATTTCTGAGAGTGAAAAAGCCAAAATATCTAAAGACCTAAAGGTAAAACCACATCAACAATTAGTATTTAGTTCTATTCGTTATGCTGAAAAAGTTGTTTCAACACATTCTGAAATGGCACTACAATCCTTACCAGAATTTACACTCGTAACTGGTATTGCTAATGCAAAGCCTTTGGTTGACTTTCTTAAAAATAAAGGGTTAAAGTTTGAACATATAGAATATCCTGACCATTACAGCTTTAGAATAAACGATATTGAAGAGTTAGCTAAAAAAGAATTAATTATTACTACTGAAAAAGATTTTGTAAGACTTGTAGATAATGATAGTTTAGAAGCTAAATTATTCTACCTTCCGATTGAAATAGCTATTGATAAAAAACATGTTTTTGATAGTGCAGTAAAATCTTTTGTTGGTTAAAAGAAACTAGACACTACTTCTTTACCAGAAAGCACATCGTATAACTTACCTTCAAAATCTTCTTGTTTGAATGGTTTAGAGATAATGTCATTAAATCCGGCTTCACCAAACTCGTGCATCTTATCTTCTAAGGTTACAGCTGTAAGTGCAAAAATGACCAAGTCTTTATTAAAAGTTCTAATAATCTTAGTCGCTTCTAATCCACTAATTCCTGGCATGTGAATATCCATTAAAACAACGTTATAATCTGTTGATTTCACTTGTTCCACAGCAGCTTCGCCATTATCTACAACATCACAATAAAGCCCCATCTTGTTGAGAATCTTTTTGGTAATCATCTGGTTGATTTTATTGTCCTCGACAATTAAAATCTTTACTTCGCTTAGATCCAAATCTTCCATCTTATTTGATTGTTTAGTTTCCTCTACTGTTTGTGCTTCGACCACTTCAGCCTTCTCTAAAGGAATCTCAAAGAAGAATGTAGTACCTTTTCCGAGTTCACTCTTCAAGTAGATTTTACCTTTAAGAATTTTGATAAGTCCTTTTACAATAGATAAACCAAGACCAGTTCCGCCATACTTACGGTTAATCTGTACAGAGCCTTGGGAGAAGCTCTCAAACATTTGATCTTGTTTTTCTTTTGTAATACCAATACCATTATCTTCAATCTCAAAACGTAAGGTGTACATTTCGTCCTGTTGTTCGATTTTGTAGGCCCTTACCCAGATGTCTCCATCTTTGGTGAATTTAATAGCATTTCCAAGTAGGTTAATTAAGATTTGGGAAATCTTTAGCTGGTCTCCATTGTAAGTTTCTGGTAAACCATCTTCATAGTTAAAATGTAATTTGGTGCCATTATCTTTAGCTGAATTACCTAAAGCAGACATTACATTTTCTATCTTATTTTTAAGGTTGAATACTTCTGGGTCTAGCTCAACCTTATTAGCTTCAATTTTATTTATTTGAAGTATATCGTTAATAAACGTCAACAGATAATCACCTGAAAACTTTAATGATTTTAAGTGAGGCACTTGATTTTCTTTAGGACTTTCATCAAGCAACATATTTGTCAGGCCTGTAACTGCATATAATGGAGTTCTTAGCTCGTGCGTTACTGTTGATAAGAAATTAGCTTTTGTTTTAGAAGCCAATTCAGCCTTTTCTTTTGCTACAATAAGCTCGTCATTTTTTTTATGAAGCATATTGTTGGTCTTTAACCTAATGTTGTTGTTTTTGTATAACGACAAGGTTAAAAGTGACAGAATTGTAATTAAAGCTATACTTAATATTGTTGTTATTCTTGTAAAATTACTTTCTGCACTTACTTCGTCTATTTGCGCTTTTAATTGCGCGTTTTGGTCGTCCTTGTACTTATTAATAAACTCACTAGAAATTCCTGGAGCTAAATTCTCTCGCTTTACATTGAGGATAGAGTCTGAAAGACGAATGTGCTTGGTTATATTCTCTAAAGAACTTTTGTAATCGCCTTTTTTCTTATGAATATCACTTAAGGTTAAGTAAGCTTCATTCATATTCTCAACGATATGGTAAGTACTGGCTATAGAGAGCCCTTCTTCTACCTGATTTAGTGCTAAATCTTCATTATTAAGCTCACTAGACACTTTTCCTGATTGGATTAATGCACTACTCAGAACTCTATTTTGTTCGTATTTTTTTGCTATGATTATAGCCTTTTCTAAATAGGTTTTAGCCTCCTCATATCGTTGTAGTGCAATAAGAGCTTTGGCTTCGCTCAAGGTAACTTCTGAAATGTATTCTTCTAAATCTTCTTGCTCAAATAAATTTTTTGCAGATTTATAATAATCTAGAGCCAGTTGATATTTTTCGTTTGTACTATATACAACACCTTGAATATTATAACTAACAGCCAAATTTCCGTAATCGTCATTTTTGCGCTGCAGCTCTATAGCCTTGCTTAAGGCTACATTGGCTTTATCGGTTTCTCCTACTAAGTAGCGCACTTTAGCTATTTTAGTAAGTGTAGTACCAAGACTTATTTGATCTTCAATTTTTTCTGCAAGTTTTTTAGCTTCTTCAAGATTGCTCAAGGCATTATAATAATCACCTCTATCGCTCTCTAGTTTTGCCTGACTTACACGTTCTTGAAGACGCATAGACAGCATATCTTCATCTTCTACAACACCTTGTTGAGAGAAAATGAAACTAGAAAAACATGCTAAAAAAACAAATATGTGATATTTGATTCGGGACATTTCAGCTCCTTTTATTTAAACAAATATAATTATTTATTCGACAAAAGTGCTTTTTTATCCGATAAATTGCAAATTAAATCTAAAATTCTTGAGCTATATCCTGTCTCATTATCGTACCAACCCACTATTTTCAGCATGTTTCCGATGACTGAGGTCATTTGAGAATCGAAAATACAAGAGTGCGGATTACCTACAATATCAATAGAAACTATAGGATCTTCTGTATATTCTAGAATACCTTTTAGCGAATTTTGAGATGCTTTTTTGAAAATTGAGTTGACTTCTTCAATTGTTGTATCTCTTTCAAGATTAATGGTTATGTCTGTAAGCGACCCATTTGCAACAGGAACTCTAATACCACAACCACCTATAACATTTGATAAATCTGGAAAAATTTTAGTTAAAGCCTTTGCTGCTCCTGTTGTTGTAGGTACAATAGATTGGCCTGCTGCTCTTGCTCTTCTTAAATCTCTATGTGGTTGATCGTGCAAACTCTGGTCTGTAGTATATGAGTGCACTGTAGTAATATACGCTTGTTTAATGCCAAAATTCTCTTTAATTAATGCTATCATTGGTGCAGCATTATTTGTGGTACAAGAGGCATTAGATACAATTAATTCTGATCCCTCTACACTAGTATCATTAACACCTAAAACTATGGTTTTAATATCATCTTCTACTGGAGGAACAGATAATATTACTTGCTTGGCTCCGTTATTAATATGGTGTTGAAGTTCTGATTTGGTTTTAAACTTTCCTGTTGCCTCTATCACAATATCTGGCTGAACGTTATTCCAGTTAATTGTCTCAGGATGCTTTTCATTATAAAGTGGTATAGCAGACCCATCGATTACGATACTATTTTCTGTAAAAGACACTTCGTTATTAAGAACTCCATGTATACTATCGTATTTAAGCAGGTGACTTAATGTTTGTGCATCTGCTAAATCATTTATCGCTACAACTTCAATATTAGGATGATTAAGCGCTAATCTAAACACTCTTCGGCCAATCCTACCAAAACCGTTTATGGCAACTCTAATCATTAATTAATATGTTTCTGTGCCTTGTATGAAGATCTTACCAGCGCACTACTTTCAACATGTCTAAATCCAAGTTCTAACCCTACTGATTTATATTCATCAAATTCATCTGGATTTATAAAACGTTGAACAGGCAAGTGTTTTTTTGACGGTTGTAAATACTGTCCTATTGTAACCACATCCACATCGTTATCCCTTAAATCGTGAAGCGTTGCAATAACTTCTTCTCTGGTTTCACCTAAGCCTAACATAATACCAGATTTAGTTCTACGTTGACCTTGTTGTTTAAGGTACTTTAAAACACCCATACTACGATCATACTTTGCTTGTATACGCACTTCTCTTGTTAAGCGACGTACGGTTTCAATATTATGAGAAACGACCTCTGGAGCAACATCTATAATTCTGTCTATATGTTTTTCTACACCTTGAAAATCTGGTATTAGTGTTTCTAAAGTAGTTTCAGGATTCATACGTCTAACAGCTTTTACTGTTTCTGCCCACATGATACTTCCCATATCTTTAAGATCATCTCTATCTACACTTGTTAAAACAGCGTGTTTTATTTGCATTAACTTAATAGAACGTGCCACTTTTTCTGGCTCATCCCAATCTACAGTTTCTGGCCTACCTGTTTTAACACCACAAAAGCCACAAGAACGTGTACATACATTACCTAAAATCATAAAAGTAGCAGTACCTTCTCCCCAACATTCACCCATATTAGGGCAACTTCCAGAGGTACAAATTGTATTTAATTTATACTTATCTACAAGACTTCTAAGTTCGGTGTATTTTTTTCCGGTAGGAAGCTTAACTCTTAGCCATTTTGGCTTACGTTCTGGTAGTATATTTGAAGCAACTTTTGTTTCCATCGACTTTCTTTTTCTAATTGTCAAAGATACGAAGTAAATTATTAAAGAAAGATTATAACCAATAAAGCATTGCTGGTATTAAAAAAAGATTAACACAATAAAAAAATCCTATTCAAAAAATATTCTGAATAGGATTTCTTTAATGATTTGCTTTGGTGATTATCCACCGAAGTCATCAAATCTAATATGTTCATCTGGAATTCCGAAATCTTCACCCATTTTCTGAACAGCTTGGTTCATTAATGGTGGACCACAGAAATATAATTCGATATCTTCTGGTGCATCGTGAAGACTTAAGTAATTATCGATAACACAGTTATGAATAAAGCCAACGAAACCGTCACCTGCTTCATCATGGATATCTTTCTTTACTTTCCAGTTATCTTCTTCTAAAGGTTCTGATAAAGCTAAGTAGAATTTAAAGTTAGGGAAATCTTTCTCTAGGGCTCTAAAGTGCTCTAAATAGAATAACTCTCGCTTAGATCTACCTCCATACCAATATGTTACTTTACGACCAGTCTTTAATGTTTTGAACAAGTGATATAAGTGCGAACGCATTGGTGCCATACCTGCACCACCACCTACGTATAGCATTTCACTTTCAGACTCATTGATAAAGAACTCACCATAAGGACCTGAAATAATAACTTTATCTCCTGGTTTCTGAGCGAAAATATACGATGAAGCTACACCTGGATTTACAGTCATCCATTGGTTCTTAGAACGATCCCATGGTGGAGTAGCAATACGTACGTTAAGCATAATTTCTCTTCCTTCTGCTGGGTAAGAAGCCATAGAATATGCACGCTCTACAGTTTCAGTATTTTTCATTACTAAAGGCCATAAACCAAACTTATCCCATTCTGCTTGAAACTTATCTGGTGTTTCATGCTCTTCTGGATGCGCTGTAATATCAATATCTGAATATTTGATTTCACATGGTGGAATTTCAATTTGAATATATCCACCTGCTTTATAGTTCATATCTTCAGGAATTTCTACTACAAATTCCTTGATAAATGAAGCAACGTTATAATTTCTTACAACAACAGCTTCCCATTTCTTAATACCAAATACTTCTTCTGGAATGGTAATTTCCATGTCTTGCTTTACCTTAACCTGGCAAGCTAAACGAGCTCCATGCTGTAATTCCTTTCTAGAAAAGTGAGGAGTTTCTGTTGGCAAGGCTTCACCTCCACCAGAAAGTACGTGACACTCGCACTGAATACAAGTACCACCTCCACCACACGCAGATGGTAAGAATACTTTGTTATTTCCTAAGGTACTTAATAATGTACCTCCAGAAGCTACTTCTATTTCTTTTTCACCATTAATCTTAATCTTTACAGGACCAGAAGGTGATAACTTTTGCTTTACAAATAATAATAGTGCAACCAATATTAAAGTAACTAATAAAAAGGCTGTTACTGTTGCTACTATAGTTCCGACTGTACTTGCTGCTAATAATATCATACTAATCTATTACTTGTTTGTGTTTTCTGCTACATCAAGGTTAGTCTTAACCTCAGTATCTGATTTTACATCCTCTTTAATTACTTCTGTAGCAGCAGTTTTTTCTTCTGATTTTGCCTCTTCATCACCACCTGTTAACATACCTCCAAAACTCATAAAACCAATAGCCATTAAACCAGTGATTATAAATGTAATCCCTAGTCCTCTTAATGCTGGTGGCACACTACTATATCTAATCTTTTCTCGTATTGCTGCAATAGCTAAAATTGCTAAAAACCAACCAATACCAGACCCAACTCCATAAACTGCAGATAATCCTAAAGTTGGAATTTCTCTAGATTGCATGAATAAAGAGCCTCCTAAGATGGCACAGTTTACAGCAATAAGTGGTAAAAATATACCTAATGAGTTATAAAGTGAAGGTGAAAACTTTTCTACTACAATTTCTACAAGTTGTACCATTGTAGCAATAGTAGCGATAAACATAATAAATGATAAGAAGCTTAAGTCGTAAGCTGCATATTCATCACCTAACCAAGATAAAGCTCCTGGTTGTAATATATATTGATCTAATAGCCAGTTTAAAGGCACTGTAATTGCTAATACAAAGATTACAGCAGCTCCAAGACCAACAGCAGTAGATACTTTTTTAGATACAGCCAGGTAAGAACACATTCCTAAGAATGTAGCAAATACCATGTTATCTATAAATATTGATTTGAAAAATAATTCTAAATGTTCCATTTTGTTTAGTATTGAGTTTTGAGTAGTTAGTCTAAGAGATTTTGAATCTTATAACAAACACCTCATTACTATTTTTTAATCTTCGATTAAGTCTTTGTTTCTTGTACGTTGTACCCAAATAATAATTCCTACTACTATAAGTGCCATTGGCGATAATAGCATAAATCCATTATTTTCATATCCTAAAGCGTAAAGACCTGTCTTCTCAATAGGATCTCCTAAAACAGGGAAACCTAATAACGTACCAGATCCTAGTAATTCTCTAAAGAATCCTACTATTACAAGAATAATTCCGTAACCTAAAGCATTACCAATACCATCTAAGAAAGATCTCCAAGGGCCATTTCCTAAAGCAAAAGCTTCAAAACGTCCCATGATAATACAGTTGGTTATAATAAGCCCTACGAAAACAGATAGTGTTTTACTTAACTCATATGCAAATGCCTTTAGAATTAAATCTACTATAATTACTAATGTAGCAACTACGATAAGCTGAACTATAATTCTAATTTTTGAAGGAATAATGTTACGCATTAAAGAGATAACAACATTTCCTACACCTAATACAAATAGTACAGAAATAGACATTACAATAGACGCTTCTAACTCTGCGGTAATTGCCAATGCAGAACAAATACCAAGAACCTGAATTGTAATTGGGTTGTTATCTGCTAATGGATCTAAAATTAATTTACTGTCTTTAGCCATGTTCTATTAATTTTTTAAAGATTTAAAATAAGGTACATACAACTTTAAATCACTTTTAATCATTGCTGTTACACCATCACCAGTAATTGTAGCACCAGCTATAGCATCAACCTCATTATCTGTTTTATTTTCATTCTTAGGGTCTGCATTACCTTTTGCAACAGTAATTCCTTTAAAAACACCTGCATCAGTTAACAAATGCTCTCCATAGAAATCGTCCATAAAGAAACGTTGCTTAATGTTAGCTCCTAGACCAGGAGTTTCTCCTTTGTGATCAAAATAAGCACCTTGTACAACCATATCTTTATCCATTGCTACATAGCCCCAAATAGCATCCCAAAGTCCTTTACCATAAATAGGCGCAACGTATATTTTTTTACCGTCTTTTTCTCCTATAAATAAAGGTAACTGTCTTGGTTCGCCAGACTTGGCATTAGACTTTTGTTTTTTAATATCAATAAGGTAAGGTTCCTTATTGTTATTTTCTGCCATGTATTCATCACGTGTTTGGCTTTTTAACATCTTACCGTTAGCGTCTACAGTGATAACCATTTGTTCTTTTATATTGCTAGCAAATTCTTTTGATGCAACTTCTGTAGATACGAAAACAGCACTAGACTCATCGTTTTCATTAACACCCATTGCATAAAGGATGTTTTGTTGCTTTTCAATTTCCTCATTTTGAGTAATCATTGGCTTAGTCCAACTAAACAAACCTGCTAATATAACACCTACTATAACTACCATTCCGATAGCAAAGATGACTGTGTACGAATTTTTTTCTGTATTAACTGCCATGTTTTATGCTGTTTTTACTTTTACACGTTTCATTCTTTTCTTCACATTACCTTGAACCACATAATGGTCAATTGTTGGTGCAAAAACGTTCATTAATAATATTGCTAACATTACACCTTCTGGGTAAGCTGGGTTAAATACACGGATCATTATAGAAATAAATCCTACTAAGAAACCATAGATCCATTTACCCTTTGTGGTTTGAGATGCTGTTACAGGATCTGTAGCCATAAATACAGTACCAAAAGCAAATCCACCAATTAGAAGATGGTGCCAGAATTCTGTACTCATTAATCCGTAGAATTTACTAGATTCAGTAATCCAACCAGAACTAACAACTCCGTTAAAAATTAATCCCATTACTAAAGCACCAATTACTGAAGACAACATTATTCTCCAGCTTCCAATCTTTGTAAAGATTAAGAATAAAGCACCTAACAAGATTAATAATGTAGAAGTCTCACCTACAGAACCAGGAATAATTCCGTAGAACATATCCATCACATTATAACCTACTTCTTTATTTTGAGCCAGTGTACCTAAAATAGTTTCGCCAGAGATAGCATCTAAATTTTGTCCTGCCGCAATAGCTTGATCGCGTTCTACAGCACCATGAATCCATACTTTATCACCTGACATCCATGTTGGGTAAGCAAAGAATAAAAATGCTCTTATTGTTAATGCTGGGTTAAGGATATTCATCCCTGTACCACCAAAAACTTCTTTACCTATTACAACACCAAAAACAACTGCTACAGCTAACATCCATAATGGAATATCTACTGGTACAATTAATGGCACTAACATACCTGTTACTAAGTAACCTTCTTCTACTTCGTGACCTTTGATAATTGCAAAAATAAATTCTACTGCAAGACCAACTCCGTAAGACACTATTACTAATGGCAATACTTTCCAGAGACCAATAACAAAGTTATCCCATGTCCAGAAAGAAGCACCAAAGAATCCATCTGCAGATTCTATAAGTCCTTGTGCTAAATGATGCTGATAACCTGCATTAAACATACCGAATATTAAACATGGTACTAAAGCCATGATTACAGTATTCATTGTACGCTTAAGATCGTCAGCTGCCTTAATATGAGTACCATTATGTGTGGTCTCATTTGGCATATATAAGAACGTAAAAAGGGCATTAAAACCTGGAAGCCACTTCTTGTCTTTGTTCTTCTCTTTAAAATTGTGTAAATTTTGTTTTAAACCCATTATCCTATCTCTTTAAGCATTAAGTCTAATCCTTCTCTTATTATCTTTTGATGTGGTTGCTTAGACACACATATAAATTCTGTTAAAGCAAAATCCTCTGGTGCAACTTCGTACATACCAAGTGCTTCCATCTCATCTAAATCCTTATACATACATGCTTTTAATATTTGCATTGGATAGATGTCTAAAGGAAAAACTTCTTCGTAACTTCCTGTTACAACAAAAGCACGATGCTCACCATTTGTATTGGTGTTAAGATCATACTTTTTCTTAGGGTTTAACCATGAAAATGTTAAGGCTCTAGATGTAGAAATCTTATTGAAGATTGGCTTATTCCAACCAAAGAATTCGTAATCATCACCTTCAGGAATTACTGTAAGCACATTACTGTAATAATCTAAAGCTCCGTCTGGCGCTACTTTCTTACCTGTTAATACATTTCCTGAAATAATTCTGTCGTTACCGTCTTTATCTACTCCATTGTCGTAAACCATAGTAGCAACTTCAGAACCTATCTTTGTTCTAAAATATCTTGGTTTCTTAACAGAAGAACCTGCAAGAGCAACAACTCGTTCTGCATTAAACTTTCCTGTTAACAATAACTCACCGATTATTACTAAATCTTGCGCATTTACAGTCCAGACAACTTCACCTTTATTAATAGGATCCACCTTATTAATTAAAGTACCTACATTACCTGAAGGGTGTGGTCCTGAAACTTTATGAACACTAACATCGTTCAAACCGGCAAGAGGAGAGTTGTTATTTCCTACAGAAACATGAACTTTACCTTCAGTAAGTTTAGACAATGCTGAAACAGCCGCCTGAAGCTCTGCTTCTTTACCAGCAAGAGTATAATCTAGGTCTGCTGCTAATGGCGCGCTTGCATATCCAGATATAAAAATCGCTTTTGGAGAATGGTTAGGATTTGCAACCACGTCGTATGGACGTTGTTTTACAAAAGCCCAACAACCAGAAGCTAGCAAATGTGCTTTAATTTTATCTGCATCAGCTGACGCATCAAACTTACCATGATCCAGGTAAGATTGCTCTTTGTCTGCAGTTATTTTTATTGCGTCGATACGACGTCTCGGTCCACGTTGTACTTCTGTAACCTCTCCAGATACTGGAGATACAAATTTCATTGCCTCATTATCCTTATTATAAAACAAGGTTTCACCTGCTTTTACACGTGTACCTTCTTTTGCAACAAGTTTAGGAATAATACTGTGGAAATCTTCTGGTCTGATATAATAGAAATTGCTAACTATAGCATTTTCAGTAGTTTTCTCGGCTTCGCCAACTAATTTTATATCTAAACCTTTTTTTATTCTGATGTCTTTTGACATATTAAGTTAAAGATTAGTTATCTAAAAATCCGTGCAAATTTAAAGAATTAAAGGGGAAAATATTTTCAATTTAACACCAACATTTCTATTTATAATGATTATAAATAAGGTGAAAGTGCTAAGGCATAGAATTTGATTATCTTTATCCTTTCATATTTTAACTTATGACAGCAAAGAATACATACTTCATTCTATTTTTTTTAGTCTTATCTATAGATTTATTCTCTCAGGCAGAGGAAGTAAGTCCTCCAGATTTTATAAAAACAATAAGCTTTAAAAGCAACACCACGCAAGGTCAATTACCTGTTTTAAAATTAGGTGAGCCTTTAATCTTAGAATTTGATGCGCTAAATGCTAACGAAGAAGATTTTTATTATGTGATTGAGCATTTTAATTTTGACTGGACACCTTCTGTTCTTGCAAAAGCCGAATACCTACGAGGCTTAGACAACCAAAGAATTTTAGAGTATTACAATTCTTTCAACACCTATCAAGTGTATTCGCATTACAAGCTTCAGGTACCAAACATACAAACCAGAGGACTTTTAAAAAGTGGCAATTACATGATATCTATTTATGATGAATACGACGAGCTTATGTTTAGCCGAAAATTCATGATTTATGAAGACATGATTAACGTAGGCGTTAAAGTAAAACGCTCTAGAGATGTAAGTGTTATAGACGAAAAGCAATCTGTAGATTTAACCATATCTACAAACAGCATCAACTTTAACAACCCTCTTGAAACCATAAAAACGATTATTATTCAGAATAACAACCTCAACACATCAATATCAGATTTAAAACCGCAATACACATTGGGCAACGAGCTTATTTATCGTTATGACACTGAATCTGCTTTTTGGGGCGGAAATGAATTCTTTTGGTTTGAAAACAAAGATGTTAGAACCTCTAATGTTGGTGTTCAATTTATAGATTTGAAGGATATTTACCAAAGCTACCTGTACACAAATGTTCCCAGAACCGGAAAACCATATACCTACAACCCAGACTTAAACGGAAATTTTCAGGTAACAGCATTGGACCGATCAAATGTAGACATTGAAGCCGATTACACAATGGTTCATTTTTCGTTAGCACAAGAAGAACTCATCGGAAAGGATATTCATGTGTATGGAAACTTTAATACCTATGCCATTGAGCCATTAACAAGAATGGAATATATTCCTGAAAAAGACAAATACGAAGTTAGTTTTAGATTAAAACAAGGATTCTATAACTACAAATTTGTTGTGGTTGATAGTGAAACAGGAGACATAGATGAAGGTGCCATTAGTGGAGATTACTGGCAAACCGAAAACAACTACAAAGTATTAGTGTACTATAGAGATCTAGGTGCTAGATACGATAAGCTCATAGGTTACGGAGAAGCGACATCTGTAGATATCTCTAATTAACCTGAGTTGGCACAATACTTTTGTAAGTGTCATAACTCAATTTTGTATCGACCAATTTATCTAAGTGCTCATCAAAAGTAAGACTTTGCTCTATTGGTTTAGCATACACATGAAGACTTAGTGCCTTAGCATTTTGCCCATTTCTTAATCGGTGAAAAGCTTTAACTTCATCAGACTTTGTAACTTCATGTGGTTTTAAAACCTTAGTTGAAATGTACTTTAATTTGCCATCAACCTCCATTTTATAAAAGTCTTCTTCTAGCTCACCTTCCAAAAGATACACCCAACATTCCTCACCGTCATGATTGTGAATTGCCGTTTGCAAAGCTTTATCCCAACAAATTAAGATAAGTTCAAAATTTTCGTCTCTGTAAAAGCAATTTCTCGTGTAAGATTGAGGCATCCAATGCTCTATTTCAGAAAAGTCAATATTTTGAAAATTAAAATTTAATAAAATATTTGTGTAATCTTCTTTAGGAGACTTCGACAATAGCTGAATAAGTGAGTAAATATGTGCCTGAGTATTCAATATTTAGGTAAATATTTCTTTAATACCGAAAAATAGGAATAAATTTATGCTACGCAAAATTTGAAATCAAACTAATGCAAAAAGACTTAAATATATTTATTGAACTTGCCGAACAACTTTTACTTGAAGAACAAAAACAGCCTGTAGCAAAACATATACCCACTTCAAAACTATACAATTCACTAGACCTATCCTTAAATGATGAAGGTCAAGTTGAAGATGCACTAATAGAAAACCTAAAAGGCATCATAAAGAGCACTCCAAAAACAGCGTCTAAATCTTTTTTTAATCAGCTTTTTGGAGGAAGAATCGGAAAAGCAACATTAGGCGATTTATTAGCAGTAATGCTCAACAACAGCATGTACACCTATAAAGTAGCAGGACCACAAGTTGGTATAGAAAAACAGGTTTTAAAGAATATTTGCAAGCTAGCTGGTTATCCTACAAAAAGCGACGGCACTTTTGCACCTGGAGGTTCCATGAGCAATATGATGGCACTTATCATGGCCAGAGATGCAAAAAACAAAGATGTTAGAGCAAAAGGTCTTTCTGAAAAGATGATACTCTACACATCAGCAGAATCGCATTATTCTATCGCAAAAAACGCAGCGTTAACTGGTATTGGAAGAGAACAAGTAAGACTGGTTAACACCAATGAAAAAGGAGAAATGCTTGCCTGCCATCTGGAAGCTTTGGTTAAGGAAGACCTAAACAACAACTACCTGCCGTTTTTTGTAAATGCCACTGCTGGCACCACAGTTCTTGGTGCTTTTGATGATATTGAGGCGATTAGTAAAATCTGTAAAAGCAACAACCTATGGCTTCATGTAGATGGAGCATATTGTGGTAGTGTTATTTTCAGCAACACATACAAACACTTAGTAAAAGGCTTGGAGCATTCAGATTCTTTTAGTGTTAATGCACACAAAATGCTAGGCACACCTCTAAGCTGTTCTATTATTGTTACCAAGCATCCTGAGCAACTGCATCATTCATTTTCTAACGAAGCGGATTATTTGTACCAAACCGATGATGATGATTTTAACCTGGGCAAAACCTCATTACAATGTGGCAGACGCAACGATGCCCTTAAAATTTGGACTTTATGGAAATCTGTTGGCACAAATGGATTAGAGAAAATTGTTGATAAGCAATTTGAAATGGCACAAGTTGCGCGAGACTATATAAAAAACAACAAAGATTATAAACTCTACAGTTTTGATGATTCTATTTCGGTGTGCTTTAACTATAAAGACATTGACCCAAAAGAATTATGCACTGCATTATATGAAGATGCTCAGTTAATGGTTGGCTTTGGGTCTTACAAAAACGAACAGTTTGTTCGAATGGTAACCATAAACAGTGTTTTAGAAAAAGAAGACATTTCAGCATTTTTTAAAACATTAGAAGCTTATGTTGATGAAAAAATGTTAAAAATATCCACGACTTAACTAAAAAAGCATTGCTCAATGAAAATTTATTTTATTTTAGCATACACAACTCTCAGATAATCTATGGTACAACAAGTTACAAGCGGTATTAAAATTTCCGTAGAAACCAACTTCGAAGGCACATTCTACAAAAACTACAAAGTGCATTTTGCTTTTGGTTACAAAGTAACAATTGAAAACCAAAGTAAAGACTCTGTTCAATTACATTCTCGCCATTGGAAAATCCTTGACGCTCTTAATAACGAAGAGATTATAGAAGGTGAAGGTGTTATTGGAAAAAAACCAGTATTAAAACCTGGCGAAAAGCATACTTATAATTCTGGATGCCTACTAACCTCTCCTTTTGGCGCTATGCAAGGCCATTATAACATGGTAAACTTTACTAAAGCCAATAAGTTTAAGGTTTATATTCCTTCTTTTAAACTGAGTGCGCCTTTTGCGCTTAATTAGAATCATAGACTAATATGAAGATCAAAAAAGCCCTTTTCTTAATTTTTGGGCTTGCGATTATTCTATATACAATTACCTACATATCTGGCTATTCACTGATAATAGACCTAAGTTCTAGAAAACACATTCATAAAGTTAAATGTTTAAGCGACTCTATCAGTCCTTTAAAAAAATTCAACTTTGAAAGCGATGATAGTTGGGAAGCACATTTAGTCTTAGATTTTCATGATGTGAATCTATTACCTAAAGACCTTCCTAGAGCTAATTATTTAAAGACTACTGACATATCGGTCTTAAAGAACATGGGTAATACCTGGAATTTTAAATGCTCTTATGGAGATATGGCGACCGTTACAAGTAAACTACTTTTAACAAAAAATGGCACAGTGGTTTTTGAAACAGGTATACATATTACCAATGAAATTCAAGGATTACAAAGTGAAGACTTTGGCTGGATTCAATCAAAAGCAATTCTTCAAGATGTAAAAAAATTTAAACGAAGCTTCATGCCAGTTATCTTTATTTAATTCATAAAACTTAATTACCATATTCTGTAATGAATTCAAAATTATAGAGCTTAGACTCCTGCTCAATATTAAAAAACAAACAATTGGAGTAATGCACAAACTGATAGTCTTTTAAAATATCGAAACTATCATCATTCACTTTGTAAACACCGTCACAGTCGATGTTTCCATAAGGAGAAATTCTTCTAAAACGAAATTCAGAATCATGTCCTAAATCATGAAGCTCAAACCAAGCACCTGCAGCAATACCACTTAACCATTGCGCATGTTCTTCTTTAACTTCATTATGCTTGGGTTTTAGCGTTCCTACCAAACTTGGACTATAACCTTTTAGCCTATCTAAAAACAATCGTCTATTTTCCCTGCTAACTGTAGATTTAAATTCAGATATAACACCTTTTTCATTTACCAAATAGACAAAATCTTTGGTATCTGCAATAACAACGTTGCCAATGGTACTTGGCGTGAACCATTTAGATTTGATAAGTTGCTTTTTAACACCTTCATCTAAAACACCTGCAATTAAAGCATCCGTAACAAATCTAGCACAATTACAAGCCTCTTTTATAAATGCCGCATATCTAATAAAACCTTTAGTTTGCATGGCATCAATATGTGCTCTGGCTAAATCGTAATTAATAGCATCACAAACCGACGCATACAAATGACCATCACCATGCGTCAATTTTGGATTCATTGCTAAAAACTCAAGAATTTCATTTAAGTTTTTAACTGTATTGTCTTCAATTTTTGCTTTTACAGGAAAATGCAATTCAAAGTCCGTCTCTCTTCCTCGTACACGTCCATTGGGTTCTGAGGTAATGTATCTTCCAAAATCGTGATACTCTAAAACACCTGTTTCTTTATGAATTAAAACCATAGCTGCATGACCTGCTCTCACATGATTTTTATTGCCGATTAAAAGGTATTTTAAATACCTAGAATACCATTCGTCTGCATGAGACACAATAGTTTCTGGATAAGCGAGCGTTAAAATAAAGGCATCATTTTTCAACATGCTTCTTTGTAGATAATTTAGACAGCAACTTACAAAAAATTATGCTTTTAAGTTTCACAGAACTATAACGTTTGAAACCTACTTTCTACTTTAAAAATTGTACCTTTGCACTTTCGAAATTTAAACAAAAACAATCATATTATGTCAAAAGGATTCTTTAATGTACCTGTAGCTGTTAATGAGCCTGTAAAGTCTTATGCACCAGGTTCACCAGAGCGCAACGCTGTAGCCGAAACTTACAAAGCTATGTTTAACAGCAAAGTAGAAGTCCCTTTATATATTAATGGAAAAGATATAAAAACTGGAAACACCAGAACCATGTCTCCTCCTCACGATCACCAACACATCGTTGGCGAATACCATGTGGCAGAGCAATCTCATGTTGAGGAAGCTATTGCTACAGCATTAGAGGCTCGTAAGACTTGGTCTCAATTACCTTGGGAACAACGTGCTGGTATTTTTCTTAAAGCTGCAGAATTAATTGCTGGTCCTTACAGAGCAAAAATTAATGCTGCAACTATGATTGCACAGTCTAAAACAATTCACCAGGCAGAGATTGATTCTGCATGTGAGCTTATAGACTTTTTACGTTTCAATGTTCAGTTTATGACTGACATCTACATGGAGCAACCAGAAAGCACAAGCGATGCTTGGAACCGTGTAGAATATCGTCCGCTTGAAGGCTTCACTTATGCTGTAACACCTTTTAACTTTACTGCAATTGCTGGTAACTTACCTGCTTGTATGGCATTAATGGGTAATGTTGTCGTTTGGAAACCAAGTGATAGCCAAGTATATTCTGCTAAAGTTATTATGGATGTCTTTAAAGAAGCTGGTGTACCAGATGGTGTAATTAATGTTGTATTTGGAGATCCTGCAATGATTACAAATACTGTTTTAGCTAGTCCAGATTTTTCTGGTTTACACTTCACAGGTTCTACATTTATATTTAAAGAACTTTGGAAACAAATTGGTGAAAACATTCACAACTACAAAACATATCCAAGAATTGTTGGAGAAACAGGTGGAAAAGATTTCATCGTAGCTCACAAATCTGCTAATGCTAAGCAAGTAGCAACAGCTATTTCTCGTGGTGCTTTTGAATTCCAAGGTCAAAAATGTAGTGCTGCATCTAGAGCATACATTCCAAAAGGTATTTGGGCAGATGTTAAAAACTATGTTTTAGAAGATCTTGCTTCATTCAAAATGGGTTCACCTGAAGATATGAGCAACTTTATCACTGCAGTAATCCACGAAGGTTCATTTGATAAATTAGCTAAATATATAGACCAAGCAAAAGCTGATAGTGATGCTGAAATTATTGCTGGTGGAAATTACGATAAATCTAAAGGTTACTTTATAGAACCAACAGTTATTGTAACTACAAATCCTAAATACTCAACAATGTGTACTGAGCTATTTGGCCCAGTAATTACAATCTATGTATACGAAGATGATGCTTATTCAGAAACTTTAAAACTTGTTGACGAAACAAGCGAATACGCTCTAACTGGTGCTATTCTATCTACTGACAGATACGGGGTTGAAGAAGCTACAAAAGCGTTACAAAACGCTGCAGGAAACTTCTATATTAATGACAAACCTACAGGAGCTGTTGTTGGTCAGCAGCCATTTGGTGGTGCCAGAGCTTCTGGAACAAATGACAAAGCTGGTAGTGCTCAAAACTTATTACGTTGGGTGTCTCCAAGATTAATAAAAGAAACGTTTGTAACTCCAACAGATTACAGATACCCTTTCTTAGGATAAAACACTATAACAACTTGAACTACAAATCCTTAAAAGCATAATGCTTTTAAGGATTTTTTTTGCGCTTTATAGAAAATATAACTGTTACCTTTTTAAAACTATTATCTTTTGAGTCTAAAACCAAAAACTCCCTCACATGAAAAAACTTTACATTGTAATCTTTTCAATTATTCCCTCTTTACTTTTAGCTCAAAATTCTTTTACATCGAGTATCACTCCAGATTTATCAGCTTATGGTGAAGCAACCAATTATCCTGGAGAAGGCGAATATGAAATCTTTTTAGGTTCTGACGGAGAATTAAATAAACCTATCATTTTAGTTGACGGCTTTGACCCTGCTGACTCAAGAAACATTACAGGACTATACAGTTTATTAGATTTTACAAGCAGTTCTGGCACACAAAACCTCGCAGACTTAGTAAGAGCAGAGGGTTTTGATGTAGTTATCTTAAACTTTCCGGTTTACACAAGAGCTGCTGATGGAGCTACTATTGATGGTGGCACTGATTTTATAGAACGAAATGCCATGTTATTAGTAGAACTTTTAGATATCATAAACACATCGAAAGCAGGCGCTACCAATCCTGAGCAAAACGTTATTATTGGCCCTAGTATGGGTGGATTAATATCGCGCTATGCTTTAAATTATATGGAAGCTAACGCAATGGATGCCGATACCAGATTATACATGTCTTTTGATTCACCTCATCATGGCGCAAATGTTCCTATTGGTTTGCAACACCAATTAAACTTTCTTGCTTATAATGGTACACAACCAACAGTTGAAGTACAACCTCTTATAGATTCATTTTTAAAATCTCCTGCTGCAAGACAATTACTGGTAGATCATTTTGAAGCACATCTTCAATCTGGCAGTTTAGTAAATTTTGACCCAACGCTTACCTTACCACAAGCCCATCCTTTTAGAGCACAATTTGAAAGTAATATCAATAGCTTTAATCTTTCTGGCTTTCCTGAAAACACACGAAACGTTGCAATCATTAATGGTAGTGGTATTGGTAATTCTTATTTTGCAATGAGCAATAGTGGCCCTACAGTTACCAACGGCTATTCCGTAATTAATGACAGCTTTAGTGTTCCTGCTGGTAGCTTTACAGCAACTGTTGAAGTAGAAATAAACTTTACACCTGCTGCAAACACCACAGGTACAGTGAGCGATATTGGCATTTCGATTTTTGGTTATGAAGTTGAAGGTTCTGAAGCAAGCAGCCAATCATTTATGTATTCTGATGGTGTAGATTCTGCACCTGGAGGACTTTTTGACTTAGCAGCTTTAACAGGAGATATTGGCTCTGGTGGTGGCACCTCTGGCGATTTTGTAAACGCTTTACAAATAGACAAATTTAGTTTTATCCCTTCGGTAAGTGCACTTGCACTAAACATTACCGATAATGAAATAGATTGGCATCACGACATAAATTTAGCCAACAGAGGTACGACCAACATTACACCTTTTGACAACACTTTTTTACCTGATGACAATGAACCTCATGTACAGTTAACCGAAGACAATGTTAATTTTGCTTTAGCAGAAATCTTAACTCCTCCGCTGAACATTTCAGACAACGATGAAATCACATTTCAACTAGAAAGCAATCCAATAAAAGACCAACTGACACTTCTTACAGATACAGAATCTAATGCTTTAATACAGATTATAGATGTTTCGGGAAAAATCGTTTTTAACACTTCTATTTTATTAAAAAACAGAACTACAATACCTGTAAATCTAGCTTCTGGTTTCTATATATTGAATATCAATTCTGAAAACAACACTAATTTTACAACTAAGTTTATTGCTAATTAACCCTATAATAACTTACAATCAAAAAAAAGCGCTTCAGTTTGAAGCGCTTTTTTTATTTATGTTTTAGAGGCAAGTGAATTACTTTTTTAGTTTCAAAAAAGTCTTCTTCAAAATAATCTGATAACAGATAAGCCTTAACTGTTGTGTATTGTTTTAACTCTTCGGTTAAATCTCCTCCCTTTAAGTACAAAATACCGTTCTTTAATTCATTTCGTTGTTTTTTTGCTGTTTTGCCCTTTACCCATTTTGTAAATTCTGGCATTGCTGTTACAGCTCTACTCACAATAAAATCGTAGGTTTCATCAATAGCCTCTACTCTACTATGAGTTGTTCTTACGTTAGTTAAACCAATAGCTTCGCTAACCGCATTGATAACTTTTAGTTTTTTATTAATGCTATCTACCAAATGAAACTGGCAATTAGGAAACATAATAGCTAAGGGCACACCAGGAAAACCGCCTCCAGTACCTACATCAAGAATTGAAGAACCATCTGCAAAATTCATGACTTTAGCAATACCTAAAGAATGTAAAACATGCCTTAGATACAACTCATCAATATCTTTTCTGGATACTACATTGATCTTTGAGTTCCAATCTTTATAGAGTGTCTCTAGAGCTTCAAACTGTTCTATTTGTTGCTCTGAAAGGTTAGGGAAATATTTAAGAATTAAATCCATCAATTATAATTTGTGCAAAAATAACTATTTTAATGTGCATAAATTAACGTCTTAGCATAAGGCTGCGTTTTATTTATTATTTATCTTTGGCAACTTATAATGATTTTAATCCCTTTTCGTTATAGATAAAAAATAGATTTATGGCTCAACAAACCTTATCATTCTCAAGAGTTGACTCAGCAAAGTTCTTTAGAACTTTAAACAAACGTGTTAACAGCTACTTTAAAGAAAACAACATTAAAAGGACAGGCAACTGGCAACTTTGGTTAAAAACAATTGTTATGTTTGCTATCTTTTTAACTCCATACTTTTTACTAATTACCTTAGATATACCTACTTGGGCACAACTGCTTTTAACTGTAGTTATGGGTATAGGTATGGCTGGAGTTGGCATGAATGTAATGCATGATGGCAACCATGGTGCATTCTCTAACAAAGAATGGGTAAACCGCCTAATGGGAAGTAGCATCTACATCTTAGCAGGAAATGTTTACAACTGGCAAGTACAACACAACGTACTTCATCATACGTACACTAACATCCATGGTCATGATGAAGATTTAGAAGCCGGAAGAATCCTTAGATTTTCTAAGCATGCTGAATGGCACAAACATCATAGATTTCAGCATTACTACTCAATTTTCCTTTATGGATTATTGACTATTAACTGGGCAATTACTACCGATTTTCAGCAAATGAAACGCTACATGAAGCGTAAATTATCTTATGGAAAATTACCAAACCCAATTGTTAACTGGAGTAAATTGGTAATATCTAAATTAGTCTATGTTGCTATGTGGATTGTTTTACCAATTCTTTTAACAGACTTAGCATGGTACGAAGTTTTAATTGGCTTTTTTATTATGCACTATGTAGCAGGTCTTATTCTTAGTGTTGTTTTTCAATTAGCACATGTTATGGACGAAGCAGAAATGCCTATGCCAGAAAAAGATGGCACTATGAAAAACACTTGGGCAATTCACCAGCTTAAAACCACAGTAAACTTTGGTGCTAAGAACTGGTTAGTAAATTGGTATACTGGAGGTCTAAACCACCAAGTAGAGCATCACATTTTCCCTAACATAAGCCATATCCATTATGGAAAAATCGCAAAAATTGTGAAGGATACTGCTAAAGAATTTAATCTACCTTATAAAGAATACGAAACCACAAGAAAAGCTATTGCTGCGCATTTTAGATTTTTAAAAGAAATGGGAATGCAACCAGCAATGCAAGCATAATTCTATTATAACTAGCACATGGACCAACTTTCTGATAGAATTAACAATCTATCGACTTCAGCAACCCTAGCTATGGCTGCAAAAGCCAGAGAACTGAGAGCAGAGGGTAAAGACATTATTGGATTAAGCCTGGGAGAACCAGATTTTAACACGCCAGATTTTGTAAAGGAGGCAGCAATAAAAGCTGTTAACGACAACTACAATAGCTACACACCTGTTGATGGCTATGTAGAACTAAAAGATGCCATTATAACAAAATTTAAACGTGATAATGGACTAGATTACTCAAGATCTCAAATTGTAGTATCTACTGGCGCTAAGCAATCATTATACAACATTGCTTCTGTAATGCTTAATGATGGAGATGAAGTTATTTTACCATGTCCTTATTGGGTAAGTTATGCTGATATTGTAAAGCTTAATGGAGGTGTTCCTGTTGAAGTAAAAACAGACATTTCTAACGACTTTAAAATGACTGCAGAGCAACTTGAAGCTGCTATAACTCCAAAAACCAAAATGCTTTGGTACAGTTCGCCTTGTAACCCAAGTGGTTCTGTATATAGTGAAGAAGAGTTAAGAGCTATTGCAGATGTATTACAAAAATATCCAAACATATACGTAGCTTCTGACGAAATCTATGAGCATATTAATTTCATTGGTGGACACCATAGTATGGCTCAGTTTGAAGATATGTACGACAGAACGATAACCATAAATGGTGTTTCTAAAGCCTTTGCTATGACTGGTTGGAGAATCGGTTATATTGGTGCACCAGACTGGATTGCCAGAGCTTGTAACAAAATGCAAGGTCAGGTAACAAGTGGTGCAAATTGTATTGCTCAGCGTGCTGTCATTTCTGCTTTAGAAGCTGATCCATCACGCATAAAGTATATGATCGATGAGTTTAAAGAACGTCGTAAGTTAATCCTAGGACTGCTTGATGGTATTGATGGTTTTAAAACCAATGAACCTGAAGGCGCTTTTTATGTATTTCCAAACGTATCTGCTTATTTTGGAAAAACCGTAAAAGGAAAGACTATAAATAACGCTACAGATATGTCTTTATTCTTATTAGAAGAAGCTCTTGTAGCTACAGTAACTGGTGAAGCTTTTGGAAACCCTGACTGTATACGTATTTCTTATGCAGCTTCTCAAGAACAAATTATAGAAGCTATTAAAAGAATAAAGGAAGCTCTAAGCTAAACCTTACCAATAACATTTTAAAAAAGCTATAATTCTGAATGATGAATTATAGCTTTTTTTTATGATGCTAATAGCATCCAAACCAAAGGCGTTATTATTATAATGGAGACAATACTAATTTTTAACCATAGTATTTGTTGTTCTCTCTTTAACTTATTTCTTATTTCAAGCAGAATTTCTGGTGTTGCTTCAGGGAAATCAAAATTCCCTTTTCGATTTTTATTATAACCTCCAAGCGTCTTTCTAAAGCGTTTAGACTTATCAAGCATAACACTTTTATTACTCTTAAGAGAGCTTATCATTGATTCTGCTAGAGGCATAATGAGCATTATTTTAATTCTACATAAACCAAATAAGCTAATCCTAAAAACAAGATAATTGTTAAAGCAACAACTTTAAAAGTTCGTCTCTTACGTTCTCTTTGCATTCTTTCTTTTATCTCATTAAGCATTTGTGGTGTAACCTCAGGAAAATCATACTCTGGTTTTTGTTTGCTATATCCAGAACTATGTACTGTTTTCTTGAAATTACCTCTTTTAGAACGCATCTTTTCGTTGTTCTTAAGAGTTGTTATCATTGCTTGTACAGACCCACCAAAACTCATAATTATTGAATTTAAAGTTTTAATATTTAGATAAAAGATAGTTTGTTCGCTTGTAAGAGCGCACGATATAAAAGACATAAATGTCAGTTAGAGTTCAGGAAATAAAGTGAGTATATTTTAGAAAATAGCGATTAAAGCTATAACGAATACAGACAATTTTAATATGGCTGCAACGTGGTCTACTTTACCTAATTGTGAAGACTTAATACGTTGTCTAATTCCAAAAACAGATTTTGTTGTAGACTTACTAAAGTTTTGCTTCACAATAGATTTGTAATTAGAGTTTAACAAACCGTTTGTTGTGTAATGCGATACCACAATGGGTTCTGGTACGGATTCTAATTCTTGATTTAATACTAATTCCATGATTGATAATTTTTAATTGGTTACGATAATAAGACGTAACAGAATTAAAAATGTTACAAACACCTCTAAAATAACAGCTTGGTTTTGAGTGCTTAAATCACAAAAATATCAATGGAATTATAGGCTAGCTAAATTTAAAAAAACTTTAAAAAATTTTAATTTTTATCTGTTTCTCCAGAAAAAAGGTGTCATTATTATGAGCACAGTAAACAATTCTAACCTTCCAATCAGCATTAAAAATGAAGCCCACCATTTTCCTAAAGGTGGTAATGCTGAATAATTATTTACAGGACCATATTCTCCTAATGCAGGCCCTACGTTACCCAAACTAGATGCCGACAAACCTATTGCAGATTCAAAATCCATTTGAAACATAGAAAACACTAATGCACCTATAATAAAAGACAGCATGTATAGAATAAAGAATCCTAAGACATTAAATACAATATCTTTAGAAATAGATTTGGTATTATACCTAACAGGCAAAATAGCATTAGGATGCAATGAACGTTTAAATTCCAAGAATCCGTTTTTGATTAAAATTAGGTGCCTTACTACCTTTATACCTCCCGAAGTACTTCCGGCAGAACCACCCAAAAACATTAATCCGAAGAAAAAGACAGTTAAAAACGGTGTCCATAAAGTATAATCGGCAGACACAAATCCTGTTGTTGTTATTACTGTTAGCACCTGAAATAAAGCATGTCTTATAGCACTTTCTCCCTCTCCCAAAACCATAGGATGAGCAATTGTAGATTGAGACACATCTGCCTTAAAATAAATTAATGAAGCTGCAATAATCGTAAAAATGATGATAAACTTAAAGTATAATTTAAACTCATCATCTTCAATTATTTTTGAAACCTTACCCTTAAAAAGATAATAACTCAACACAAAATTAGTACCAGCTAAAAACATAAAGAAAATAATAATGTATTGAATTAATGGGTTATCATTCCAATACGCTACACTTGCATTTTTGGTTGAAAAACCACCCGTAGACAGCGTACTTAAAGCATGATTAATAGCATCAAAAAACGACATACCTGCTACTTGCAACAAGATTGTTTCCGCAACCGTATAGCCAAAATAAATAAGCCACAAACGCTTTGCTGTATCTGTAATTCTTGGGTGTAATTTATCTCCGCCTGGACCTGGTGCTTCTGCAGCAAAAAGCTGCATACCTCCAACGCCCAGCAATGGAAGAATTGCAATAGCTAATACAATGATTCCCATACCACCAATCCAGTGTGTCATACTTCGCCAAAACAAAACACCTTCTGGCAATATTTCTATATCATTTAGAATACTTGCTCCGGTTGTGGTATAGCCAGACATGGTTTCAAAAAAGGCTTCAGTAAAAGTTGGTATAGATTCTGTAGCCATATAAGGCAAAGTTCCTGTAAGCGACATTACTATCCAACCAAAGGCTACAACAATATAACCTTCGCGCTTGTTCATTTCCTTACTATGATTCTTTGTAGCGTACATAGCCACACCTCCAAGAAGTAAAGTAGATAAACTTGCTAAAAATAAATTAAGAGTTACTCCGTCTTTGTATATAAGACTAATTAGAGTAGCGAGCATCATAAATCCACCATTGAAAAGCAATAGCAGTCCAAAAAAGTGAAAAATGATTTTATAGTTAAGTCGAATTCTAGACATAATGGTTTTTACGAGAAAAAGGCTTCTACCTCAGAAATTGAACGTGGCAAACAGCAAACAACAACTCTGTCTCCAGCTTCAATTTTAAAGCTTCCTAACGGAATCATACCTTCACCATCTCTAATAACACCTCCAAATATAGCAGACCTAGGAAAGTTTAAGTCCTTTATTATTTTATTTGTAATCTTAGAATTCGGTTTTACCACAAACTCTAATAGTTCTGCATTCATATTGGTAAGCTTGGTCATGGCAACAACCTCACCTTTTCGCATGTACCTAAAAATATTATTTGCTGCTAATAACTTTTTATTGATTAGCGTATCTATACCTATAGATTGTGATAGCTGATAGTAGTCCATGTTTTCTACTAAAGCAATTGTTTTTTTAACACCTTTAGATTTTGCCAATAAGCAAGACATGATATTAGTTTCAGAATTACCAGTAACAGAAATAAAAGCATCCATGTCGTTGATATTTTCTTCATCTAAAATCTCTACATTTCTACCATCTCCACAGATTATTAAAGCGTTTGGCAATCTATCTGCTAAGTCTTCTGCCAATGGTTTTTTGCTCTCTACAAGTTTTACATTAAACTTACTTTTGCAAAGATCCCTCGCTGTTTTATAACCGATTTTACTTCCACCAAGAATCATTACATTCTTAATATCTGTTTTTGCTTTACCAGAGAGTTGAAACAATTCGGCATCACCACCTTCAGAAGTCATAAAAACAACCTTATCCCCTTCTTTAAACTGTGTATCTCCTCGAGGTATAATAGTGTACTGTGTTCCGTAACGTTGAATTGCAATAGGAATAAAATGTAATTCTGAATAAAGCTCTGCTGCTTCCTTAACGGTCTTTCCTACAAATTTTGCAGTTCTAGAGAGTCTTAAACCAAGCATAGTTAACGCTCCTCCTTCAAACTCATAAGTATCATTAAAACCATATTGATTTAATAATAACTCTATCTCTGATGCCGCTAACGATTCTGGCGAAATCAACTCATCTATCCCAAACTGAGAAAAACCAATAGCATCCTTCTGCTCAATAAATTCGGTATTAGAAATCCTAGCGATGGTTCGTTGTGCTCCCAATTGCTTAGCCAAGACACATGCTGTAATATTTGTAGTCTCAGAAGATGTTACTGCGATAAATAGTTCTACAGACTCAATACGTGCTTCCCTTAAGATCGCAATTGATGTAGCATCCCCTTTTATGGTTTTTATATCCAGATGCTCACCTGCATAAGTTAAGTTATCCTTTTTGGTATCTATAAGAGTGATCTCTTGCGACTCATAGGATAATAATTTTGCCAAATGAAATCCTACCTCTCCTGCACCTGCGATAATTATTTTCATCTAAAGTTTTATTCAAAATAAACATACAAATATAGTAAGAAGTAATAAGTTAACGCATCACTAAGCTTTAAACTTAATGTTGGTGACAAACTATTAACATTTCAAGAAAATTTTCATTTGGGATTTGTGAATTCTGAATTTTCAAACAAAAAAATTCACGTATTTTTGCAAAAAATTTTTTAATGGCTGAAAAAGTTAAACCCTACAAAGACAGTGATGCTTCTAAAAAAGAGCAGGTCACAGAAATGTTTGACACTATCTCTAATAAATACGATGGTCTTAATCGTGTTATTTCCTTTGGTATCGATGTAAAATGGAGAAATAAAGTTGTAAAAATTGTTAGCAAAAAGCAGCCAGAAAACATTTTGGATATTGCCACTGGTACTGGCGACTTAGCTATTAATCTTGCCGCTACAAATGCTAAAGAAATTATTGGCCTAGACATTAGCAATGGCATGCTAGAGGTTGGCCGAAAAAAAATAGCATCTAAAAAATTAGAGAATATTATCTCCATGGTTATTGGTGATTCTGAAAATCTACCTTTTGAAGACAACACTTTTGATGCTATAACTGTATCGTTTGGTGTTAGAAATTTTGAAAATCTAGAAAAAGGACTCTCAGAAATACTTAGAGTACTAAAGCCTAATGGTATTTTTGTTATTTTAGAAACTTCGGTACCTACCAATCCTATTTATAAATTTGGCTATGGTATATACTCTAAATACATTTTACCAACTATAGGTAAGTTATTTTCAAAAGATAAAATAGCTTATAATTACCTTAGCGAATCGGCTTCAGTTTTTCCTTATGGTGAAGAATTGAACAATATTTTGAGAAAAATTGGGTTTATAAATGTCGAAGATAAACCACAAACTATGGGTGTGGCAACTATATACATAGCATCTAAAGCATAATTATGAAGAAAATCTTAGTTTTCTTAACATTCTTAATAGCATTTCAATCTGCGACTGCGCAATTATTTACTAAAGAGAAGGTGGCTAACAATATTGACAACTTAGATCAAAAGTTTTTGTCTTGGGGTTACTTTTTAGGCTTTAATCAATACGATTTTAAGTTTGATTATGAAGAAAACCTTGATGACATCTTAGTTGACAATACATTTGGATTTCACCTTGGTCTTATTGGTGATATGCGTATCAATAACTACATGAATTTAAGGTTAGAACCTGGAGTGTTTTTTACAACCAGAAATCTTATGTATAACGAAAGTTATTTTGCTGGCACAGAATACAATGATTCTGATTTATTGAGAGAAGTAAAGTCTACTTACATTCATATTCCTTTGCTCTTAAAAGTATCTACTAAACGAATAAACAACTTCAAGCCTTTTATAATTGGTGGTTTTTCTACAGCATTAAACCTTTCTAGCAATCAGGATAATCCTGATGATAATAGTTCTGGTGAATTTAGAATGAAGAAAAACACCTACTTCTACGAGATTGGTTTTGGTATAGATCTGTACCTTTTATATTTTAAATTTACACCTTCAATTCGTGGAGTTTTTGCTATAAACGATGAAATTGTTAGAGATGCAGATCCTAATAGCCCATGGACAGGTAATGTTGCCAAAATGCAAACCAGAGGTATCTTTATCAACTTTACATTTCAATAGTTCGTCTTCTAAATTCGCTTAGCACAATTGCTGCTGCATTAGCAACGTTTAGACTCTCTGTTTCTTTACTTTTCCCAAATTGAGGAATGGTTATTTTTCTATCTATTATAGACGATATTTTTTCTGAAATGCCATTAGCTTCATTACCCAAAACAATAATTCCTTCACTTGGTAATTTAGAATTATAGATATTTTCACCATTCATGTAAGTACCAAAAATTGGGCTTTTAAGGTTTGATAAAAATTCGTCTAGATTGGTATATGTTATATTAACTCTCGTTAAAGATCCCATTGTTGCTTGTACAACTTTAGAGTTATAGCAATCTACTGTATTGAGACTACACACCAAATCTTTTACTCCATACCAATCACAAAGTCTAATGATTGTTCCTAGGTTTCCTGGATCTCTAACGTCGTCTAAAGCCACAATTAATGTATTGTCTTTTACGTCTTCTGATTTCGGAATTTCAAAAATTGCCAGAGCTGTATTAGGATTTTTTAAAGCTGTTATCTTTTTTAATTCGTTTTCAGAAATACCTACAGCATCACCTTTTGAATTGTCAAAAATCTGTTTTGTTGTATATAAACGATGAAGTTTGAAATCTGATTTTAGAAATTCTTCAATTCCTTTTATACCTTCAACAGTAAATAAGCCTAACTGTTGTCTGTATTTTTTTTGATTTAAACTTTTAATTAACTTTATTTCTTGCTTTGTAACCATTAAAATGTCTTTACATTTGCTTAGATTAAATACAAAGTAAACCTTTTTTGGACTAATTTTTGTTTAGAACAATCAATAACAAAAAAAACATATATTAAAAAGCTTGCAAATTCTACCTTCAATAGTATCTAAAATTCCTAAAGGACTACACTCTATTTTGTTGTTGGTTTTTATCATGCTTTTTAATTCTTGCGATGTAGTTAAGCGCGTAAAATCTAATGAGCACCTCATTACCAAAAACACCATTGTTGTAGATGGTAAGGTTAACAAAGAAGAACGCGTTAACAACATTATACTTCAAAAAACTAATACAGGCATGAATAGTTTGTTGGGTTTTCCGTTAAAACTTCATGTTTATAATTTAGCCAGACCAAACATAGATTCTATTTTAGAAGCCAAAGTATTGAGCGATTCTTCTAAAGTAAGCTGGAAAACAAAACTGCTATCTAAGAAACAATTTGACAGAGAAATAGAGGCCAGAAAAAACTTTAATAGCTGGCTAAAACGTACAGGTGAAGCTCCTACGATTTATAACGAAGATAAAGCTGAAAAGACAGCAAACAATTTAAAGAAATACTACTTTAGCAAAGGTTGGTTTGATAACGAAGTGGTATATGAAGTTGACAAAGACAGCAACAAAAGAGCCGAAGTAACATATAAAGTCACCAAAAAAAAGCCATACATACTAGATTCGCTTAGACCAGTAATTAGTAGCCCTCTAATAGACTCTCTTTACCCTAACTTTGTAAAAAGAACACTCCTAAAAAAGGGCGAACAATATGACGAAATAAACTACGAGAATGAGCGCGACCGTATCAACACCTACCTAAGGAACAAAGGTTTCTATTACTTTGGGCAAGACTACATAAGGTTTGAAACCGATACCATTGATACAAATCATAAAATAAATACCGATCTTATAATTTCGAACAGAGTTATAAGATTTGACGACTCTTCTAAAGTAGAACCTTTTAAAATATACAAAGTCAAAGAGGTTAATATTTTTACTGATGAAAACTTTAACAATCAGAATAAAGCAATTTCAGACACTACAGTCTATAAAAATTACAACCTATACAGTAAAGACAAATTAAGATTTAGACCCAAAGCACTAACAGATGCTGTTTTTATTAACAAAGGAGATATATACACAGATTTAGCACGAAGCAGATCGTTACGATACCTCAATGATTTACAGATGTTTAGATACCCAAGTATTGAGTATGTAGAAAACACTGAAGACACCACACTAACAGCAAACATATATCTAGAACCAAGAAAAAAATATGCACTTAGTCTAGATGTAGATGTATCGCAAAGTAATATACAAACCATTGGTTTTTCTGTAACACCAGGTTTAAAAATTAGAAATATTTTTAGAGGAGCAGAAACTCTTGAAATAAGTGGTATTGCTGCCATAGGAGCTTCTAAAGATGGTAGTGACGATGACGACAGTTTTTTTGATATTAATGAGTTTGGTGGCAACGTAAGACTTACAATACCACGACTATTTACACCTTTTAACACAGACAGTATTATCCCTAAATACATGTCGCCAAGTACTGCTATAAACATCTCTACAACCAGCCAACAGAATATTGGACTAGACAAACAAACCTTATCCGGACTTTTAAGCTACAACTGGTCACCATCAAGAACAGTAAATAATACGTTAGAACTTTTTAACGTTCAGTTTGTAAAAAACCTAAACACCAGCAATTACTTTGGCGTCTATACAAACTCTTACAGCAGACTCAACAACATTGCTCAGAACATTGGCTATATACCATCAGACAACAACCTAAGTATTCCTACTGAAGCAGATCAATTTATTAATGATGTTTTAAACGGAAACACAAGTTTAACCTCTTCTGATGATGATTTTTTAACGGTTAATAATATTGAAGAACGAAAAGAGCGTTTAACAGAAAACAACCTTATTTTTTCAACAAGTTTTGATTACCGAAAAAACAGACGTACCAGTATTTTTGACAACGATTTTTCCATCTTTAGATGGCGTGTAGAACTTGCCGGAAATCTACTCTCTAACCTTTCTGAAATTTTTGGATCTTCAAAAAATGAAAATGGAGACTATGAGTTTTTTGGTGTTGCTTTTTCTCAGTATTTCAAAACAGAAATAGATTATATTAAATATTTTGACTTAGGTAGAAATAATGTCTTTGCATTTAGAAGTTATGCAGGTATAGCAATCCCTTATGGCAACTCTAACAGTATTCCTTTTGCTAAAAGTTTCTTTGCTGGTGGACCCAATGACAACAGAGCCTGGACAGCCTATAATCTGGGACCAGGAAGTTCTACTACAACCAACGAGTTTAATGAAGCTAACTTTAAACTTCATTTAAGTGCCGAACAACGCTTCAGTCTATTTGGTGATCTTAAAGGCGCTCTTTTTGTTGATGCTGGTAACATCTGGAATGTGTTAGATAATGTTGTAGACGACAGCGCTACTTTTACAAATCTTAATTCTCTTGAAGACATCGCAGTAGGCTCTGGTTTTGGGCTTCGTTACGATTTTAACTTCTTTGTACTTCGTTTTGATACAGGTTTTAAAACATACAATCCATCACAAAATGAAGGTAGTCGTTGGTTTAGAGAATACAACTTTAGAAATGCCGTGTATAACATTGGTATTAACTACCCTTTTTAAAAAAACACCTTATTTCTTCTACATCGTTTTCGGTGTTTTATCTTCTAAAACACATCAAAAGATGTCCAAAATTATGTATTTTTGATATCTAATTTTTCAATCATAAAATAATGAGTCACAATATCAAACCTGGCGTTGCAACAGGTAGAGAAGTTCAGGAAATTTTCAAATTAGCTAAAGAAAAAGGATTTGCCTTACCAGCTGTTAATGTTATTGGTTCAAATTCTATCAATGGTGTTTTAGAAACTGCAAAAGCTTTAAACGCTCCTGTTATTATTCAGTTTTCAAACGGAGGCGCACAGTTTAATGCAGGAAAAGGCTTAGGAAACGAAGACCAAAAAAGTGCTATCGCAGGTGGCATTGCTGGTGCTAAGCACGTGCACCATATGGCAGAAGCTTATGGAGTTCCTGTAATTTTGCATACAGACCACTGCGCAAAGAAATTACTACCTTGGATTGATGGCTTATTAGATGCTAGTGAAAAGCATTTTGAAGAAACAGGAAAGCCTCTATATAGTTCTCACATGATTGATTTATCTGAAGAACCAATAGAAGAAAACATAGAAATCTGTAAACAATATCTTGCGCGTATGAGCAAAATGGGTATGACTTTAGAGATAGAATTAGGTATTACTGGTGGAGAAGAAGATGGTGTAGACAATAGCGATGTAGATGTCTCTAAACTATACACACAACCAGAAGAAGTTGCTTACGCATACGAAGAACTTAGTAAAGTTAGCGACCAGTTTACTATCGCTGCTGCTTTTGGTAACGTACATGGTGTATACAAACCAGGTAACGTAAAATTAACACCAAAAATCTTAAAGAACTCTCAAGAGTATATTACAGAAAAATACAACGTTGGTCATAACCATATCGATTTTGTATTCCATGGTGGCTCTGGCTCTACAGTTGAAGAAATTAGAGAATCTATTGGCTACGGAGTTATAAAAATGAATATCGATACTGATATGCAATGGGCATTCTTAACAGGTGTTAGAGACTACGTACAAGACAAAAAAGATTACTTACAAACTCAGATTGGTAATCCAGAAGGAGACGATGTACCAAACAAAAAACATTATGACCCTAGAGTTTGGCTAAGAAAAGGAGAGCAAGCGTTTGTTGAACGTCTTAAAAAAGCTTTTGAAGACTTAAACAACGTAGATACTTTATAATAACGTATTTCATATTTTCAGACCTATCAAAACTTATAGTGTAGTTTTGGTAGGTTTGTTGGTTTTAACAATTACATTAGTGAAGCGCTTTTGAGTTTAATTAATTAATAGTAATTTTGCCTCCACTAACTAATAGCAATTAATTATAGAAACCTTATTAAATCTATGATTATAAACTAACCCTAAGCATGTCTAAGGGTCTAAAAAAATCAAATTTATATGGCTTGGTTTAAAAGAAAAGATAAAGGAATTCAAACTTCAACTGAAGAAAAAAAAGATACTCCTAAAGGACTTTGGTACAAATCTCCAACAGGAAAAATAATTGATACTAAAGAACTTGAGAAAAATTTCTATGTTAGCCCAGAAGATGGTTACCACGTAAGAATTGGAAGTAAAGAGTATTTTGAAATATTATTTGATGATAATAAATTTAAAGAATTAGATACAGATTTAACATCTAAAGATCCTCTTAAATTTATTGACACCAAGAAATACCCAGACCGATTAAAAGCCGCACAAGCTAAAACCAATCTTAAAGATGCTGTGCGTACAGCAGTAGGAAAATCTAACGGTGAAGATTTAGTTATTGCTTGTATGGACTTTGGTTTTATTGGCGGATCAATGGGAAGCGTTGTTGGCGAAAAAATTGCAAGAGCAGCGGACTACGCCTTAAAGAAGAAAACTCCATTTATGATTATCAGTAAGTCTGGTGGTGCACGTATGATGGAAGCCGCATTATCTTTAATGCAGCTGGCAAAAACCTCAGCTAAATTAGCACAACTTGCAGATGCTGGTATTCCTTACATCTCATTATGTACAGATCCTACAACTGGTGGTACTACTGCTTCGTTTGCAATGTTAGGAGACATTAATATTGCAGAACCAGGTGCGCTTATTGGTTTTGCTGGTCCTAGAGTGGTTAGAGATACTACAGGACAAGAATTACCAGAAGGATTCCAAACCTCTGAATTTTTATTAGAGCATGGTTTCTTAGATTTTATTTCGCACAGAAAAGATTTGAAGAAAAAAATAAATCTTTACATAGATTTAATTAAAAATCAACCCGTAAGGGCATAACAAAAAAAGCGAGCTATTTAGCTCGCTTTTTTTATGCTCTTATAAAATACAATGAGAAACTAGTTCCTTTATCTACTACACTATCTACTTCAATTTTTCCGCCAAGACTTTCAATATGATTTTTGGTAATAAAAAGCCCTATACCTCTACTATCGTGATGGTTATTAAATGTGCCATTTAGAGTAAATAGTTTAGATCCATTTTTAGATAAGTCCATACCAACACCGTTATCGGCAATCTTTAAAACAACATACTGACCTCTAATCTCTGTAGTCAATTCTACAACAGGCAAACGTTTGGGAGATTTATATTTAATTGCATTAGTTAAAAAATTAAGTATAATGCTATCCAGATAAGCTTCAGTAGCCATTACTTTTATATTGGCATCTACATTGTTTAAAATAGTACACTGTTCTTTTTTAGCAATTGCATTAACATTATAAGTTGCGCTCTTTATATAATCATTAAGCCTTAGACTACTTAAATTATGCTCATGCTTTGGCTTATCAATTTTTATCTGTCTTAAATGTTCAATAGTATCATTTAGATTTGAAATAGACTCTTTTAACATCTTAAAGTTTTCACTATCTACCAACTCTGGGTTTTCCTCTTCTAAAAATTCTGAAATAGAAAACAAATTGCCTATATGTGTTCTAATATCGTGTGTGGCTATGTATGTAAAATCTTTTAGAGTTTCATTTTGTCCTTTTATCACATTCATTAAAAGTTTGAACCTCCAAGAAGCCGACTTTTGTTCTGATATATCAGTTATTTGAGATATAAAGTACATTGGCTCGCCTTCAGGATCTCTTACCAAAGATACCGAAAGTAATGCCCAAACAATATGACCATCTTTATGGAAATAGCGTTTCTCCATTTGATAGTTTTCAATATCACCATTAAGCAATTGATGCATAAGATTGATATCTTTTTCAAGATCGTCTTTATGAGTTATATCCTGAAAAGCCATAGAATAGAACTCCTCTTCAGAGTACCCTAAAAGCTTACTAAGGCTATGATTTACTTTTACCCAAGCTCCATTTAAACTTACTATAGAAATTCCCCCTTTGGCATAATTAAAGATCTTCCTATACAGGACATCTTCAACTTTTTTAAAGTTTTTTGACATAAGCGCTTTGTTAATATTAATATAAACTTGGGGTCAACAAGATACAAGGCAACACAAAGCTACAATGCTCTTTTTAAGGGGATTAAACCTCAAAAATACAAAAAAAATTAACAATTATCTATTGGGCTTCTAAAATATACGGAAAATTCTGTCCCAACATCTACACTACTTTCTACTTTAACCTTACCACCTAAAGATTCTATATGGTTTTTAGTGATAAACAAGCCTATACCTATAGCATCATCATTAGTATGAAACGTTTTATACATCTGAAAAAGCTTATCTCCAAACTTATTCATATCTATACCCAACCCGTTATCTTTAATTTTTAAAACCACATAATCCGCTTCAAAAAAAGAGGTTAGCTCTATAATTGGTGCTCGTTTTTCTGATCTATATTTTATTGCGTTGGTAAGAAAATTGAGGACAATACTATCTAGATACGCTGGCAAACCCATTACACAATGAGACTCATCTATTAGATTATAAATTAAAGCATCTGTATTTTGAGCCATCGCAATAATATTATACATGGCTTTTTCTACATATTCATAAAGATTAAGCTCTTGCAGTTTTGATGGCTCAACCTCTCTAATTTTAGCAACTTCTGTAAGATGAGCTACTGTTTCTTGCAAGTTACCTACTGCTTGTTTTAACAATCTATAATTTTCATTAGAAACTAGGTCATTAAAATCGTCTTCTAAAAATTCTATAAGAGAAGTAAGATTTCCTGAATGCGATCTAAGATTATGCGTTACAATGTCTGCAAAAGAAGTTAACCTGTCATTTTGCTCCTTTGCAACATTGAGCATAGTTTTTAATTTATCTTGGCTTTTTTGACGGTTAGTTATATCCGTAAACTGCCAAATCATATAAGGCTTATTTTCTTTAAAATAAACAAGGGTTACATAAATCAAAACCCAAATAACATCTCCATTTTTATGAAAATAGCGCTGTTTAACTCTATACTTATCAATCTCCCCTTTCATTAAATTCTCGTACTTTTCTTCATGCACACCTAAGTCCTCTATAAAGACTATATTGTCGATATCCATATTAAAAAGCTCGGATTTTGTATAACCAAAAATATCTGAAACAGCTTCGTTCATCTTTAACCAATTGCCATCCATACTTACAACAGCAATGCCGTTATACGTATTATTAAACACACGGTCTAAAACATCGTAAGCGTTTGTAACATTTTTAGAAGATCGTATAGCTTTCATCCTAATAAAATTCCAGGATTAATAGGCAAAAGCTCTTAACTAGTCGAGGGGAGACTTTAATAAAATACTGTTATACAGATTAAAAGTTACAAAAAAAACCACAAATTGCAAAAAAGCATTATATTTGCCGCTTGAAAGAAAGCCTTTCATAGTACATAACAATCATTTACAACAATATTAGAATGTATTTATCTAAAGAGACAAAAGAAGAAATCTTCGCAAAACACGGTAAAGGAAAAAACGATACTGGTTCTGCAGAAGGACAAATTGCGTTATTTACGTACAGAATTAATCACTTAACTGAGCACTTAAAAAAGAATCGTAAAGATTTTAACTCTGAGCGTTCTCTAGTAAAGTTAGTAGGTAAGCGTCGTGCTTTATTAGACTACTTAACTAAAAAGGATATCTTAAGATACCGTGCAATAGTAAAAGAATTAGGATTAAGAAAATAATCTCTGATAGAAAGACCACGCTTTTAGCGTGGTTTTTTGTTTACAATATAACGTCTTCGAAAGCGTTTAATTTTCGAATTGAAGAAGCTCTCAAGGTTTTTCATTGGTCACACAACAACTACACAACAACACAACGACCATTGTTTAACATTGCTGACTATGCGTGTCATATCAGCTAAAGAATTAAAATTTATATGATTCCAAAAACTTACAAAGAGGTCATAGACCTAGGTGATGGTAGAGAAATCTCTATCGAAACCGGAAAACTTGCAAAACAGGCTCATGGTTCTGTTGTTGTGCAATCTGGAAAATGTATGTTATTATGTACAGTTGTTTCCAACTATAAAGCTGCAGACGTAGATTTTTTACCATTAACAGTAGATTACCGTGAAAAATTTGCTGCTGCTGGTCGTTATCCTGGTGGTTTCTTTAAAAGAGAAGCAAGACCAAGCGACGGAGAAGTATTAACTATGCGTCTTGTAGACCGTGTTTTACGTCCATTATTCCCAAAAGATTACCACAGCGAAACTCAGGTAATGATTCAATTAATGTCTCATGATCCAGAAGTTATGCCAGACGCTATGGCTGGTTTAGCTGCATCTGCTGCTATTCAATTATCAGACATTCCTTTTGAAACTCCAATATCAGAAGTAAGAGTTGGACGTATTAATGGAGAATTCATCATCAATCCAACATTAGCACAATTAGCAGAATCTGATATCGACATGATGATTGGTGCATCTGCTGATTCTGTAATGATGGTAGAAGGTGAAATGGATGAGATTTCTGAAGAAGAAATGACAGAAGCTATCAAAGCTGCTCACGAAGCTATTAAAATACAGTGTGAAGCTCAAACAAAATTAGCTGAAGCATTTGGTAAAAAAGAAACCAGAGAATACGAACCAGAAAGAGCAGACGAAGATTTAGCTAAAAAGATCCACGATATGGCATACGACAAAGTATATGCTGTAGCAAAAGCAGGATCTTCTAAGCACGAACGTGGTGCTGCATTTGCAGAAATTAAAGAAGAAATAATCGCTTCATTCTCTGAAGAAGAAGTCGAAGATTTTGGCGATTTAATTTCAAAATATTATAGCAAAGCTGAAAAAGCTGCTGTACGTGACTTAACATTAAACGAAGGATTACGTTTAGACGGTCGTAAAACAACAGAGATTAGACCAATTTGGTGTGAGGTAGACTACTTACCATCAACACATGGTTCTTCTATCTTTACTCGTGGAGAAACGCAAGCATTAGCAACCGTTACTTTAGGAACAAGTAGAGAAGCTAACCAAATAGACATGCCATCTTTTGAAGGTGAAGAGCGTTTCTATTTACACTATAACTTCCCTCCATTTTCAACAGGTGAAGCAAGACCAATTAGAGGTACTTCTAGACGTGAAGTAGGTCATGGTAACTTAGCGCAACGTGCATTAAAAGGTATGGTACCAGAAGATTGTCCATACACTGTACGTGTGGTTTCAGAAGTATTAGAATCTAACGGGTCTTCTTCTATGGCAACAGTTTGTGCTGGTACTATGGCACTTATGGATGCTGGTGTACAATTAAAAAAGCCTGTTTCTGGTATTGCAATGGGATTAATCACCGACACAGAGTCTGGTAAATACGCTGTATTATCTGATATTTTAGGAGATGAAGATCACTTAGGTGATATGGACTTTAAAGTAACTGGTACTGCAGATGGTATTACGGCTTGCCAAATGGATATTAAAGTAAAAGGATTATCGTATGAGATTTTAGTAAATGCACTAAAACAAGCTCGTGATGGTCGTTTACATATCTTAGGCAAATTAACAGATACAATTTCTACGCCTAATGGTGACGTTAAAGGTCATGCACCAAAAATGGTTACAAGACGTATTCCTAATGAATTCATCGGAGCACTTATTGGTCCTGGTGGAAAGAATATTCAAGAACTACAGAAAGAAACAGAAACTACTATTGTTATCAATGAAGATCCTGTTACAGAAGAAGGTATTGTTGAAATCTTAGGAGTTGGTTCTGAAGGAATCGATGCAGTATTAGCTCGTATCGACGCGATGCTATTCAAACCAGAAGTTGGTAGCATCTACGAAGTAAAAGTGATTAAAATGCTAGATTTTGGAGCTGTTGTAGAGTATACAGAAGCACCAGGAAACGAAGTCTTATTACACGTTAGTGAATTAGCTTGGGAACGTACAGAAAATGTATCTGATGTTGTAAACATGGGAGATGTATTTGATGTAAAATACTTTGGTATAGACTCAAGAACACGAAAAGAAAAAGTATCTCGTAAAGCTATTTTACCAAAACCAGAAGGTTGGGAAGATAGACCAAAACGCGACAACAATAAAGGGGGTAACAGAGACAATCGTGGACGTGACAACCGTAACAAAGGTAATCGCAGAGACGACAGAAACCGTAAAGACAATAACAAAGAAGATTAATTAAATCATCTTTAATTGCTAAAAAAAGCCCATCAAATTTTGATGGGCTTTTTATTTTAATTAGGAAAGGAAACTGGTGCAAAATCTAAATTTGGTCCATCCCAGGTGGTAATAAATATTACAGATAGCACAACTCCAGAAATCAACAATCCAACACCTGTTCCATATATAATAGACATTGTCTTATTATGCAATCGTATAGATTCAATAGAATTCGGATCAATAAGATTTAATTGATCATTTCCTTTAACTCTCTTAATCCCATAATAAACACCATCAGAATGAACAATCTTTTTAAATTTTAATTTTATACCATTTTTGGTTAAAATCTTTACTCTTTTACCTTCTTCAACAGCTTTATCTAGAGTAACATGCTCTTTATGATAAACTCTACAACTTTGAAATAATATTAAACTTGTTAGAATAACACTAATTAGTCTTATTTGTTTTCTAGCACTTTTCATATCAATAAAATTTAGATTCACACCTAAATTAACTTGCAATAATTGAAATTAAATTATTTATTTCACGTAAATCACAATCTATTTTTGTAATTTTTACAAATACATATAAATACTTTAACTTTAAATATCATTTTATGCAAAGTATATTTATTAATCATCTAAAAGAAAAAGCATCATCTAAAACCTCCTTTGTTGAAGAAGTGGCTACTATTTTAGATATAGGCTACGATGCCGCATACAGACGCATAAACCAAAAAACAAACCTTAACCTTGAAGAAGCTGTAAAACTTGCTAAATACTACAAAATATCCTTAAACCAACTATTCGAGGTAGGTAGTCAAAATACTATTATTACAGAAAAATCACCAATCATAGAAAATGAATCTCAATTAGAGTCGTACTTTACTAAATCTATAGAAAATCTTATCCCACTCACTAAACTTAAAAGCGCTTCAATCTTATATTCCGCTAAAGACATCCCTTTATTTTACACCTTAAAAGATTCATACATTACACGCTATAAAATTTATGTTTGGTTAAAACTGTCTAATAAAGAGATGACTAAAAACAAGATTTCGTTTGATGAGTTTATTAAAACGATTCCTGATTCTTTATTAGAAAAGGCATTTGAGCTTGGCCAAACCTATAATTTCATTAACATAACAGAGTTTTGGAATGACAATACCATAAATGGAACCTTAGAACAAATCACCTATTTTTATGAATCTCAGCTTTTATCTAAAGAGTTGGCATTGAATATATGTGATGATCTTACTGATATAGTGAACCATATTGAAGAACAAACTATAAAACAGAGTATTTTAAACTCAAAAAACAACGCATCTTACAATCTCTACAAAAGCGATTTACTAACTATGAGTAACATTATCTTAGTTAAAACCAACTATAGAAAAGCTTTTTTTGTTCCTTACACAGTTTTAGAGTATTTAAAAGTTGAACATCAACCAACTTGCGATGTCATGGATGAATTTTTCAAAAAACAAATGACAAACTCAAAATTACTAGTCCATTCTGGTGAGAAAGACAGAACCTTGTTCTTTAATAAAATGCATCGCAAAATAGAGAAACTTAAAAATCAGATTTCATTAAACTCAATAACAGATCTCGATTAGCGTATAAAATCAATGGTTCTAAATTTTAACATTTCTAATTTTATAAATCTTAACGGTTTCCCAATTAACATTTCTTAATAATCTAAAACAGATAAGAGCTCGTAACTATCATATACATCAACACCAAAAACCAAAGGTTATATGAAAAAAAACAACGCTCCTTTCCACCAACTAAAACAACGTATTTCTAACCGACTAAATGCATTCAATGGCTTTTTTATTACAAAAGGAAAAACACAAAGCCATCACAACAAAATTGTTTTATTAAGCACCTTTGCACTGTTTAGCATAGGCTTTTATTTTTTATATGTATTTCATAATGATTTTGAAGAGCTTAATGCCGAACGTATAAGTTCTAAACTTGGACTCACATTTATGATTACAGCAGTAATCTTATTTGTTTATAAAGCCTTCTTCTTTTTGTATACAGCTTATAACTATTACAAATACAAAGCCATTGATTCCATATCTAATGAAGAGCTCCCAACTTGCACAGTCATTGTTCCTGCATACAACGAAGGCAAACAAGTCTATGATACTTTAATGAGCCTAGCAGAGAGCAACTACCCATCTGAAAAACTTGAATTACTATCCATTGATGATGGTAGTAAAGACGATACCTGGAAATGGATGATGGCAGCCAAAGACGTTTTAGGAGACAATCTAAAAATCTACCAACAACCACACAACCAAGGAAAAAGACATGCACTCTACAGAGGGTTTAATCTTGGTACTGGTGATGTTTTTGTTACTGTAGATAGCGACAGTATTGTTACAGAAGACACGTTAAGAAATTTAGTGAGTCCTTTTGTAAAAGATAAAAACTGTGGTGCTGTTGCTGGTAACATAAGAGTGCTAAACAACAAAAAGGAATTACTCCCTAAAATGCTGGATGTTAGTTTTGTTATGAGTTTTGAATTTGTAAGATCTGCCGAAAGCAACCTCAACTCTGTATTATGTACTCCAGGAGCTTTAGCGGCTTACCGAAGAGATGCTGTATTTTCCTGCTTACCAGAATGGATTAACCAAACTTTTATGGGACAACCATCTGATATTGGTGAAGACAGAGCTATGACGAATATGATTTTGAAACAAGGCAAGCATGTTTTATTTCAACAAAATGCTGTTGCTTATACCAATGTACCCGACAAATATCCAGGACTGTATAAAATGTTTATTCGTTGGGGACGAAGCAACGTTAGAGAAAATTTAGAAATGGCAAAATATGTGTTTACCAATTTTAGAAAAGGGAATAAAACAGGCAGCAGACTTTTATTTATTAGTCAATTCTTAAGAATTGTAATGAGCTATCCTTTTGTAATTTTTATGCTTTTCTTTGTGCTAACACACCCATTACTGTTCTTAGGCTCTACCTTAGTAAGCATTATTATTCTATCTACTTTTTCGGTGGCATTTTTCGCTTACCGTTACGAAATAAAAGAATCCGTTTGGGCATACACTTATAGTATACTGTACACTTTTGCATTGTTCTGGATTACTCCTTATGCTATTGCCACCGCAAATAAGAGAGGTTGGCTAACGCGCGAATTGAAATAAAAAGCTAAAAAAATTACAATAAAAAAACGCCTGAATACCGAAGTATTCAGGCGTTTTCTGTTTTCATTAAAAACAGAGCTTTTACTAAAAAGACATTAATAAACTAGCAGACAATCCTGTTGCTTCAGGTACAAATCTACAAACACCTCCAACACATACTAAACCTGCACGTTGCCTTCCATAGCTTAGAGAAAAGCGCGTTGTTCCTTTATTAAAGCTTCCTCCAATATTATAATAATGGTTTTCTGAAGTACTACTATCAGTTCCACTATTATAGATGTCATTAACATAAAATGATAATCTCGGACTTGCATTGTATTCTATTGTACCACCAACCCAATCATGGTTTTCTGAATTAGACCACATTTTCTGTAACTCTAAACGCACAGACTGTCCAATTTTTCCAAATTTATATGTTGTTTCTCCTACTACAATATTGGTTTTAATTTGTTCACCTGAAAAATTATCCTCAATAGTTTTTTGGTTGTAATATTGGTTAACGTAGTAAAAAATAGAGTTAACTTTTTTGTTCCACTTTTTTCTAATTTCTAAACTTAAATCAGAGAAATACTTATCACCAAAACCAAAATAGTCTACATCATAAGATAAATTATCATAATCGTAGTTACCTTTTAAACCTGCCCAATATGATGCGTTAAACGCCAACTTAGTTCCATATTTACCTCCGAGTGCTGTTCCTTTTTTAATGTTATAAAACACATCTATCTGCCCTCCTATTTCACCAGCTTCCATAAGTTCAGGGTCTGCAAAAACAACTTGAGATTGCGCCTGATACACAAAAATATTAGACAGTAAATAATCATGCTGCTTTGTTAATGCAGGTGTAAAATTGATATTGTTTTCTAAAAACACATTTCCTGTTTTTTCGCGTTCGGAATAGAAACCCATATTTTCTAATCGTCTAAATGTAGCATCTAAACCAAATCCCTTTTTTGAGAACCCAGTATTAAACAATAAAGCACTACCTGGATTTACAAAATCATCTAGCAATTGTCCGTTAAATACATAAACATCATCAGACTTAGCCACGTACTCTGCATTAGCATAAAAACTACCTTTAGAAAAGTCTATACGACCAGAAAAAGCATTGGTTAATTCATCAAAATTAGGGTCTTCTATATTGGTTTTTTCTTGTCTGCCAACATAACTAAGACCAAGGTTTAATGATGAGTTTTCGAGCTTAAATATGTTAGAAATATCAATTTCAGTATTAAAACCAAAAATATCACTATCTGCAGTTTCAAAGCCAACACGTTGTTTTCCATACAACCCTGATAAAGACAAAAAGTTTGTTGGCATGTATTTTACTCTTCCTCCTAAAAGTGCATTATTAAGTCCCAACTGTCTGTCTTCCCAGTTACGGAGTATAAGACCACTACCAAACTGCTCATAGAAATGTCCTGCTGTAGCTTCTAGTTTTTCACTTCTATAATTAAGCGAGTAGATACCTAAGTTGGTACCATCAAAGTTTGGCGAATAGTTAAGCAATGCCAAAGGTTCGTATGACTCTAACTGAACAGTAGCTGTGAAATTTTTAAGAAAATTATAATCTAATTTTAAATAAGAATTAACTCTAAGGTGTTTATCTGTATCGTCATTTACATCATCCTCAAAAGATCCTGTGCGTTTATCGTCGTTATACCAAGCCATGTTAGACTCTAGACCAACACGTAAATTATCTAGTAACTGCGCAGACATTTGATTTATGGTAAAACAAAATGCTACCAGCAATAAAAGCTTTTTCATAAGTAAAGGGTAATTTAGTTAGGTTAGTTTAGAGTAAATTATTTCTTAGCGTGTTCTTTTACAACCTCATAAAGTTCTTCTTCACTTCCTGGTGTATAACCTGTTCTTGTATGAATAATTTCTCCGTTTTTCACCACTACAACATATGGCAATACACTTATGTTTAAGGCTCTTTTAAGGTCTTGGTTATCATCTAACAAAATCTGATACTCCCAACCTTTACCATTTACCAAAGGCATTACTCTCTTTTTGGTTCTAGCATCATCGGTAGAGATAGCAATAAGCTCTACATTGGTTTCGTCTTGCCAATCTTCAGATACATCTGCAATAGCATCTAACTCGTTAATACAAGGCACACACCATGTTGCCCAAAAACTAAATATTTTTATATCATCAGAGTTCGCTAGTTCCTTTACAGACACACTGTTTCCCTCTAAGTCATTAAGACTTAAATCAGGAAATTCTTGACTATTTATACATAAAGAACTTAAAAAGAGTAGGGTAAAAAATAGGTGTTTCATTGATTTTTTAAACCAAACTTCAACTCTTTATTATTAAAATTTTGCATTTTATGAAAACTAAACACTTAATTAATCTTTTGTTTATTGCCTTAACCATTAGCTTTAGTTCATGTAGTAGTGATAGCGATGGTGATGGTGGTGGAAACGGTAATGGCAACGGTAATGGTAACGGTAACGGTAACGGTAACGAAATCTCAAGTATTTCTGTTCAAGTATCTAGCTCTGTAGCTTGCGGAATATACGTTGGTGACATTGTTAATTTCTCTGTAAAAGGAAACAATAACCAAGATGTTACAAACTCTGCTACAATTTCGGTTAACGGAACTGCTATAACCGGTAACTCATATACAACGACCACAGCAGGATCATTACAAGTTACTGCAACCTACCAAGAAATTACAACAAACAACGCTCTTAACGTTAATGTTGCTGAAGATTATTACAAATTCTCCAAAAATGTTTTAGTTGAAGATTACACTGGAACTTGGTGTGGTTACTGCCCAAGAGTATCTCATGCTATAGAATTATCAAGACAACAAACAAGTCAAGTTACTGTAGTTGCTGTACATAATGATGAAGAATATTATTGTAATGAAGTAACTCAACTTGAAAATGCGTTTGGCATCACAGGATATCCTACAGCAAAAGTAGACAGAGCATCTGATTGGACCTACCCAGAACCAAGCAACGTAAACCAAGTGGTTGACCCAACATTATGCGACAACGCACCTTTAGGCTTAGCAATTACACCGTCATTATCTGGTAATACTATGACTATTAAAGTTGATGCAAAATTTAGTCAGGATTTTGATTTCAACAATACTAAACTTGTTGTTTATATTCTAGAAGATGGTCTAATTGCTGACCAAGAAAATTACACTAGTTATTATGGTGGTGTAGATGTGATTTCTAATTTTGAACACAACCATGTTCTAAGGTCTAGCTTAACCAATGTTGCAGGTGATGCTATTAACAGTAGTGAGGTTACAAACTCTTTATACACAAGAACCTTTACTGCCAATGTACCTTCTAACGTAGCCAACAACTCAAATATGAGTATTGCCGCCTTCATATCTAATGATAATTTTGCTGGGCAAGCTTATGTTATCAACTCTAGAATGGCTCATTTTGGAGACGCTCAAGATTTTGAAGAAAACTAATTATAGCTAACTAACCAACCTTTTAAAAGGAGACCATTTTTCGGTCTCCTTTTTTATTTTTAATACTTTCGAACTTCTATTTGCATTAAAATTCTTACATGAATTTCACATTTTGTCACCGACAAGCTGACAGTTTTAATGTATTTAACATATCTTAAGATTCACATATCCTTAAGCATACAAGCAATGTTTTGGCATATCCTCAACAATTCCACTTTTTCTTTTTAAACTTCAAAAATCTCAAAATCAACTTTTTAGTTTGGCACTATCGCATGGTGTTTGTGGCTTTATAGACACTGACAGATAAAGTTTAACTAAAAAATAATTATGAAAGTATTAGTAATAGGTGCCGGAAACATGGGCTTAACCTATTCAGAAGGAATGGTAAATTCTTCTTTATTGGGAAAACAAAAATTAAGAATTTACGATACCGACCCGAACAAAATTGAAACACTACGACAAAACCCAAAATTTGAGGTATACACCTCTCTAGACGATGGTTTACCAAAATCGGACATTGTATTCTTGGCCGTAAAACCATACCACTGTGAAGGGCTATTTAAAGACATGAAGCCATTTATTAATGATGAGCAGATATTTGTATCGTTAATGGCTGGTGTTAGTATAGAAACCATACAAGAAGGTTTAGGCACCAAAAAAGTAATACGCACCATGCCCAATTTGCCAGCAAAAGTTGGTAAAGGAGTTACATCTTACACTGGTGCAGATGCTATATCTCGTGTAGAGTTGCTAATGGTACGTCAACTATTAGACACCACAGGGACTTCTATACACGTGGATTCCGAAAAATTTATTGATGCCTCTACTGGAATTTCAGGTAGCGGACCTGCGTATGTATTCTACTTTATGCAGTCTATGTTAGAAGCTGCTCAAAACATGGGATTTTCAGACTATGATTCAAAAGTATTAGTAAGCAATACTTTTGAAGGTGCTATTGAATTGTTTAACCAATCTAACATATCTCCAGAGCGCTGGATTGACAGAGTAGCTTCAAAAGGAGGTACAACACAAGCAGCAATAGACTCAATGGAAGATAACAATGTAAAACAGCTAATCCAAGATGCAGCATATGCTGCCTTTGACAGAGCTGTAGAATTAGGTAAAGACAAATAATATGGCAGACGATATAAAACGTGTAGTAGTAAAGGTAGGTACCAATGTACTTACCAATAAAGATAATAGAATATTAGGCCCTGTTTTGCGAGAATTGGTACGTCAAATTTCTGTACTGTACGAACAGGACATTATGGTCATCCTTGTGTCTTCGGGTTCTGCTATTGCTGGTATGGAAATACTTGGCGAAACCGAAATTACAGACAAGTCTGTAAGACGCCAAGTATACTCTGCTGTAGGACAACCTCGAATGATGCGTCATTATTATAGTATTTTTCATGATTACGGCATGCGATGCGCACAAATACTAGCCACAAAACGCGATTTTGATGCTGGTAAACATCGTCAGAACATGATTAACTGTTACGAAGGCCTTCTTAGAGAAGGAGTTATTCCTATTGCTAACGAGGATGATGCTGTTTCATTAACCATGTCTATGTTTTCAGACAATGATGAGTTAGCAAGTTTGGTCGCAGAACTTCTAGATGCTGATCGCTTAATTATTTTATCAGACACAGATGGTTTATACACAGGACACCCAGATGATGATGATTCTGAAAAATTGAGTGTTGTAAAAACCGATCAGAATGTAGAACGCTATGTCTGCGCTTCTAACAAAAAAGAAGGCGAAGGTCGTGGTGGTATGGCTTCAAAATTAAAAATAGCTAAAGGTACTGCCAGAAAAAACATACCTACTTACATCGCTAATGGTAAGCGAGAAAATGTCATTGTAGACATTATTAACAACAAACCCGTAGGCACTAAATTTATTAATGCCTCATAAAACACAATTATGCAATTATTAAACACCACAATAAAAAACAACGTATTACAAACTATGGCAGAAATTTTAGATCGTGATCGCGATGCTATCATTGCTGCCAACAAAAAGGATTTAGATGCCTTTCAATTAGAAGATCAAGCGCTTTTTCAGCGTCTCATCGTTAACAACAAAAAAGTTGATGAGATGATTACAGCTATAGAATCTGTAAGACAGCAAAACGATCCTGTGGGTCGAGAAATTTCAAACAGAACTTTATCCAATGGATTAAATGTTGTAAACACTACAGCTCCATTTGGTACGATTCTTATCATTTACGAATCTCGACCAGACGTAACGATTGAGGCTGCTGTATTAGCTTTTAAAGCCAATAACAAAATTTTACTAAAAGGAGGTAAAGAAGCCTACCACAGTAATGTTATTTTAGAACAGTGCTGGCACGAAGCACTTACAACACATGGCTTATCTAAAGCGTGGATAAAATTACTTCATCTTAAACGCGAAGAAACTCAAGCCTTTCTAAAAAACCCATCAGAACCTTTAGATCTTATTGTTCCCAGAGGTGGCGAAAGACTAATCAACTTTGTTAAAACCCACGCAACTTGTGCTGTTTTAGTCAGCGGTAGAGGCAACAATTTTTTATATGTATCAGAAAATGCAGATTGGAGCAAAGCCGTTAACGTAATTATCAATGCCAAAACCGACAAAATTTCGGGCTGCAATGCTTTAGACAAAGTATTAATAAATAAAAATCTACCTGAGTACGACTTAAAACTCTCAATGCTAAAACAAAAATTAGAACAACATAATGTTGAAATTGTGGTAGACACTAAAGTTGGTAAAGTATTGTCTGAGGAAGACATAATTTCGGACGATGCAATTTGGAAAGAAGAATTTTTAGCACTTAAGCTTCTTATTGGCGAAGTCAATTCTCTTGAAGAAGCCGTAACCCTTATCAACACACATTCTGGAAAACACTCTGCCGCTATTATTACCGAAAATAAAGACGAAGCACTTAGTTTTATGCAACAAGTAGATAGTGCTGCCGTTTACCACAATGCCTCTACCCGATTTACAGATGGTGGACAAATGGGAGTTGGTGCAGAACTTGCTATAAGTACAGACAAACTTCACCACAGAGGGCCTTTAGGATTAAACCAGTTAGTCACTAATAAATATTACGTTTTTGGTGATGGCCATGTACGTGTGTAGGAGGGTTTCAAATCATAAAATGACTGTTTTTCTTGATTTTTTGATATAAAATCGTTATTATGAATGTTATGATTACACAAGATAAAGACAAGTACACCGAAGAGTTAAGTCAATCTATTTCCTATCTTGAAGGTTTAGGGTATTCAAAAATTAAAGCCGACATTGAAGGCTATGAATCACCAAAATCATATTTAAAAAAAGGAAGTGAAATTGAAGTAACACCAGACATTGTAGCAGAAAAAGAAGGACGTAAACATATTTTTGATTTAAGTCTTAAGTCTCAAAAACCAAGATTATTAAAATCTAAGTGGCTATTTTTAAACAGCTTAAGTCAAATTAAATCTTACCGATTTCGTCTCATCACCACAAGAGGTCATTACAAATTTACCAATGAAACGGTTGATGATATTAACCTCAACACCGTTAAACTCATTAAAATTTAATTTTTTTTCTAAAGTGGTGTAACATTTTGATGCTTTCTTACGTATAATAAAAGCAACAATGATGTTGTAAATTGCACAAATCATAAAAAGTAAATGAGACAGCTCAAAATTACCAAGCAGGTTACTAACAGAGAAACCGCTTCATTAGACAAATACCTACAAGAAATTGGTAAGGTCGACTTAATTACAGCAGACGAAGAAGTAGAGTTAGCACAGCGTATTAAAGCTGGTGACCAAGTTGCTTTAGAAAAGTTAACTAAAGCTAACTTACGTTTCGTAGTTTCTGTGGCAAAACAATATCAAAACCAAGGTTTAACATTACCAGATTTAATTAACGAAGGTAACTTAGGTTTAATAAAAGCTGCACAACGTTTTGATGAAACGCGTGGTTTTAAATTTATATCGTATGCTGTATGGTGGATTCGTCAATCTATTTTACAAGCATTAGCAGAACAATCTCGTATAGTGCGTTTACCACTAAACAAAATTGGTTCTATAAACAAAATTAACAAGACATTTGCTTTCCTAGAGCAAAGCCATGAGCGCCCACCTTCTGCAGAAGAAATTGCTAAAGAATTAGACATGACCATTAACGATGTTAAAGAGTCTATGAAAAATTCTGGTCGTCACGTCTCAATGGATGCACCTTTAGTTGAAGGAGAAGATTCTAACCTTTACGATGTATTACGTAGTGGTGAGTCTCCTAATCCAGACAAAGACTTATTACACGAGTCTTTGAGAACTGAAATAGAGCGTGCTTTAGAAACGTTAACTCCTCGTGAAGCTGATGTTATTCGTTTATACTTTGGCCTAGGAAATCAACATCCTATGACTTTAGAAGAGATTGGTGAGACTTTTGATTTAACACGTGAGCGTGTAAGACAAATCAAAGAGAAGGCAATCCGTAGATTAAAGCATACCTCTAGAAGTAAAATATTAAAGACTTATTTAGGTTAACCTACTCGAAAAGAACACTTTATTCATTATGATTCAAAATGCTTATAAAAGTATTTAGAGTAAAAATGATATAAAAGTTTGATTAGGCTTGGTTTTTTGTATATTTAAGCACCAACCTAATGAAATAGCATAACGACAACAACAGTTACAAAACATAACTGTTCGTTTTTTGATTGATGAAAGAACCCACGGCTGATTACCGTGGGTTCACTTTTTTATAACATCTTATCAACTCCAACCTTAAAAAATTTCATTTTTATATAACTTTGCTCAAACCTATAACAACACAACTCAATGACAAAAAAATTGATAGCTCCTTCAATGTTAGCCGCTGATTTTGGCAACTTGCAACGCGATACCGAAATGGTTAATAACAGTGATGCCGATTGGTTTCACATAGATGTTATGGATGGCCATTTTGTACCAAACATATCCTACGGAATGCCTGTAATTGCAGCAATAAAAAAGCATGCTACAAAGCCTTTAGATGTACATTTAATGATTGAAAAACCTGAACGCTACATCGAAGAATTTGCAAAGGTTGGTGCAGATATTATTACCGTACATTATGAATCTACAGTACACTTACACCGTACGCTACGACAAATAAAAGATGCTGGCTGTAAGGCTGGTGTAGTGCTTAATATTACTACGCCTATAAATGTTTTAGAAGATATCTTACCTGAGTGTTACATGGTATTATTAATGTCTATTAATCCAGGGTTTGGCGGTCAGAAATTTGAAGACGTTACTTACCAACGCATCAAGAAATTGCGCAACATGATAGACGAACAAGGTCTAGACACTCGCATTGAGATTGATGGAGGTGTTACAGATAAAAACATTGAACAGCTTGTAGAAGCTGGCGCAGATACTTTTGTTGCCGGGAGCCACGTTTTTAAAAGCGAAAACCCTACAGCAACAATTAAAAATTTAAAAACGTTAGCAAACGCATAAAAATAAGCTATCTGAAACGTTAATATTTTGTCTACCTGAACGCATTTTAGATTCTAAAATAAATTCAGAATGACGGATTCTCATACGTTTCAGACAGCCTTATTTTTACAACTGCTTTAGCAGGTAATTAATTAAATCGGTTGTTGTAACAATACCAACAAGATTACCATCATCTACAACGGGTAATGCATGAAATTCATTTTTTGATAAAATCTCTGCAACCTCTTTTATGGTAGCAGCAGCTGGTACAGTGACCACATGTTTTACCATTACCTGATCTATCGTAAACATATTATAGACCAAAGCATCTACTTCAGACTCATCTTCAAATACCGCATCAGCAAAACTTATACGCAGCAAATCTGAATAGCTAAGCATCCCAATTATAACGTCTCCATTAACAACAGGAATGTGTCTTATTTTGTGTTTCTTAAATAAGAGTTCAGCAGTTTCTAAATCGTCATCTCTGTTTACAGCGATGATATCAGTACTCATTATTTCGGAAATGGGAGGAGAATATAACATAACTATTAGTTTTATAATTCACTATTAAAAGTAAAATATAAAACCTACAGATCTTATGACAAATATCATGTACCTGCCCTAAGTCTTATCGACATCTAAGCGTCATCCATGCTTCCATAACCATAGCCATAACCGTAATTATAACCATAGCCTTGAGATTTCTTTGCTCCTACACTGTTAAGTACATAAGCCATGTTTTTTAGCTTGCCATTCTCAGATAACTCCTTAGAGAAATTCAATAAATTCTTCTCTGTATAATTGGCTCTAGTAATGTATATGGTCGCATCTGCTAATTGAGAAATCAGCATTGTATCTGTAACCAGTATTGTTGGTGCAGTATCCACAACCACATAATCATACACTTCTTTTGCTTCGTCTATTAGCTTTTTAAAACGTCCATTAGTTAAGAGATGTGCTGGATTTGGAGGTATACTTCCCGAAAGGATAATATGATGATTAGGATGCTTTTCAAAACCGTTGATCAATGCATCTTGCCAACTGTAATTGACATCATGAAGATAATTAGACAAACCTGGCTTCTGCTTATCTTCACTAATATGCGTATGTATTTGCGGATTTCGTAAGTCTGCTCCTATAAGTAGCACCTTTTTATTGATACTAGACAGTGCAAGAGATAAGTTAAGACTCACGTAGGTCTTTCCTTCACCTTTAATTGTAGATGTACAATATATTACCTTTCCTTTTTCACCATCTTTAACTGGTAAAATAAAATCTACATTAGAACTCAAAATTCTAAAAGACTCTGCCAAAGGTGTACGATCATTAGGATCGTTAAATATGATATCTTTCTTCTTTCTTAAATCTGGTATCTCACCAATTACAGGAATCTTAGAGGTAATAGTATTGATATCCTCTTTACTATGCAGCTTAGTATCTAGCATAAAAAGTAAATATAAAATACCAAAAGGAATAAGTAAACCAGCCATTAAGGCACCTGCATATACAATGCTTGGTTTTGGCGAAATAGGCCTAATACCAGAAAGTGCGCTTTCCACAACTTTTATAGACGGTTCTGTAATTGCTAAATTAATAGCAGCTTCTTCCCTTTTTTGTAACAACAATAAATAAAGGCTCTCCTTAATTTTTTGTTGACGGTCTATAGCTTTAAACAAACGCTCTTGCTCAGGTATTTGAGACACTCTTCCTGCCAACATTCTGTTTTTGCTCTTTAATTGGCTTAAAGAGGCTTTAACCTGTGCAGAATAACTTTTTAAAGAGCGGTCTATATTAGACTTTAAGTTTTGTACTTCGGTGATTGCTAATTGCACTACAGGGTTATTCTTACCTCCACTGCTAATTACTTTATCTCGGTTTATGACTGCCGTGTTATACTCTAAAATAAGCGAATTAACACTTACATTCTCTATTCCAATATTTACTGGTAATAACCCTGATTCAGAATCGTTGGTTAGGGAGTTAATTAATAATTCTGATAACTCAAGCTGATTTTCTAGAGCAAATACTTCTTCCTCAGATTTTGTACGTTGCTCTAACCCTATTTGTGCATCGGTTTGAATATCTACAATGTTGTTATCTTGCTTAAAACCTTGTCTCCCAATTTCTATAGAATCCAGTTCTTTAGCCAACAACTTAAATCTGCCATCTATAAAATCTATAGTACGCTCAGAAACAAGCTGTCTGTCTTTAATACCATCTTCATTAAAAACATCCATTAAGGTCTCTAATATTTTTTCAGACAATTCCTTGCTCTCACCTTTAATAGATAGTTTTAAAAGATCGCTTTGCTCACCAATAGCCTCTACAATCACCTTACTCTTTAGAGAAAGTGTCGCATCTTTTAAAGGTTTGAAGATAATATTATACGCTGTATCCTCAATATCTACAAACGGAATGTTTGTATTGAGTTTTATCTCAAAAGGAAGGGTATGGTTTTCCGAAAACGTTGAATGCTCTTTAAAATTAAAAACTTTATCTGTATCTAAATTTGTAATTTGAAAGCCCTTACTTTTTACCAACACCCTATAGGATGATGTTTTTGTTATGCTATCAGATTTAATTTTTTGCAGAAAATCTAAAGGCAATTTATCTATTTGAGAGGTTTGAATAGTACCCTCTTCATAAAAAACAGTATTCAAATTCAGCTGTCTCACCACCCTATTCATAATAAGGAAAGAACTTAGAATTTCTATTTCATTCTCAAGATTAATATTGGATCTCTTAAAAACTAAAGCTGATGTCGGTAGCTCTAATCCTTCAGACTCATCTAGTACTTTTACTTTAGAATAGGTTTCATAAATGCGTGGTGCATATCGCAAATAAGCATATGCACTTAATAACGACACTACAACCGCGACTATAAACCAAGGCCAATAACTAAGATATTGCCTTACAACTTGTTTTATGTCAATTTTATCCTCTTCACCAAAGAAGCTATTGTTAAATTGGTTCTCCATAATCTATCTCGTCAATAAAATTGTAACACTTAGCGCTAAAGAAGCAATGGTTAATATGGTACTTACATTTCCTATAAAGCCAGCACTTTTCACCTTAGGATTGTTAGGGTTAACAATTATATTATCATTGGGTTTTATAAAGTAAAACTCACTATTCATAAATGCAGAAGAGGTTAAATCTATATGAGATATCTTACGCACACCATCTACCTCTCTGGTGACAAGAATATCATCTCGTTTGCCATTAATCGTTAAATCGCCAGCGTAGCCTAGGGCTTGTAAAATTGTAATATTCTGCTCAGTAAAACTGTATGTTCCTGGATTCTTTACCTCGCCTAAAATAGTCACCTTAGCGTTTAAAAGTCTTACATTAACGGTTGGGTTAACGAGGTGACCTCCAGAGGTTAGTTGGTCCTTTATTTCGGCCTCTAAGGCTTTTGTTGTTTTATTAGCTGTTGAGATTTCACCTAAAACGGGGAACTTTATGGTATTCTCTACAGACACCAAATACCCATCTAACTGAAGCACTTGAATATTTTGCGGTTGGGTACCTAAAGCATTAGTTTTATTGTAGGGTATTGCCGCTTCTGGCATTGTGCTCTCTACCGAGATCTTTAATATATCATTAGGTTGGATATTAGCAGACTCGTAGTTTACTTTATTATTATCTTGCTGTACTGCATCTTGCATATACAATATTTCCTTCTTGGAAGCACATGAACTCAAAACGACTAAGATCAGTAGACTTAAGATTCTTCTTTTCATTAAAAACTTAAATTAAAAGTACAGCAAATATAACCGCATTTCAAGGATTGGCAATAACAATTATAAGATTATAAGAAACCTTCACCTTAAAGCAGGCTTAATTCTTCGTTATTTTTTTGAACAAAAAAGGCAATAAATAAAGCACAGAACCATAGAGCAGTAAAAATATTATCTGTGTATTAAGATTAAGATGTAAGAGGTTAAACGCTATCCCAATAATCACCACATTAATGCTACTAATTAAAATTGTAGTCATTAAGTGACTATACCCACTTCTTATAAATCTGTGGTGAAGGTGGTTTTTATCGGCTTTAAACGGACTTGTCTTATGAATAACAACTCTTATAAAAAACACTCTAAATGTATCTATAAGCGGATAAAACAATAAGGCTAAAGCCAAAGCAGGCGAAGCCTTAAAGTAAGCTGAAGTTTTGTCTAATTGTGCCATGTTAATAAAACTTATGGTAAAAAAAGCAAGCAGAAAACCTACAATCATAGACCCTGTATCTCCCATAAAAATCTTATTCTTATTAGAAAAATTCAATCTTAAAAAAGCCAAAAGGCAACCACAAAGGGCAATAGCTATTGTAGCCAGGCTTAACTCACTAGAATTAACAAAAAGATAAACAAAAACACCACTGATACTAAATGCAACTGTACCTGCCAACCCATCTACTCCATCAATTAAGTTGTAAGCATTAATAATAAGAATGTAAACAAACAGTGTAAACCCTACCGATATCCAATAAGGCAATACATCGATATCTAAAATCATTGAGAAGCCAATAATTCTGGTATTGGTAAAGACAATAAGCAGTCCGGCTGCTAATAATTGCCCCATCAATTTTTTACTAGCAGAAAGTACAGTTAAATCATCTTTAAGCCCTAGAAAAAAGAGAATTGTTAAACCTCCCATAACCAAAAGCAACACCTTTGTATTTAAAAATGCGCCTACGATGGTCATTACAACTATTAACCCTACAAAAATACCTATACCACCAAGGGTTGGTGTTTTATTAGAATGCACACTTCTGCTGTCGGGTTCATCCATTAAGTGCTTCTCTTTAGCAACGTATAATATGGTTGGAAAAGTCTGGTACGCTATAAAAAAGGCTAAAGCAAAAGCTGCTATGAGCCAAATGGTTATATTATTTTCAGGAGTAAAATTCTCCAGTAATGTTTCAATCATGCGGTTGATTTTAAAACATCTTAGGGGCTCGAAATATACAAATTTCTACACGAAGCATAAGATGATAAAACAAATAAGTGTTAATTAATTGCTTTCAAAGTTAAGAATATGAGACACAATTCGTTCTGCAGTTTTACCATCCCATAACGGAATTGTTTTGTAGTCTTTCCATTGGTCTTCAAAGAGCTTTTCGAGATAGGGTTTTATAGCTTTGGGGTTAGTACCTACCAATTCATTAGTGCCCAATGTTAGGGTCTCTGGACGCTCTGTATTATCTCTCAGTGTCATACATGGAACATTCATAACAGAGGTTTCTTCTGTAATACCACCAGAGTCTGTAATGACTGCTTTGGCATTTTCTACTAAATAGTTAAATTCTAAATAACTTAATGGCGCTACCATATGCAACCTTGGATGCGACACTTCTAAACGTTCTAAAATTTTAGCCGTCCTTGGGTGCACCGGAAAAATTAATGGCAGATCATTGGTATTGGCTATAATTTCGTCTATCATAGCCTTTAACTGGCTCTCTTCATCGACATTGGCTGGTCTATGAAGTGTCATTACTATATATGATTTTGGCTTTAGCTCTAACTGATTATAAACTTCTGGCGGTTTAAAATTTGGTCTTTGCTTTAAAAGCGTATCTATCATAGTATTGCCCACGTAAAATATCTGATTGTCTTCGACACCACTTTTAAGAAGGTTATCGTTGGCCAACTCTGATGTTGTAAAGAAATAGTTGGTGATACTATCGGTTACCAATCTGTTAATTTCTTCTGGCATTGTCCAATCCCCAGAACGAATACCTGCTTCAACATGAGCCACTTTGGTGTGTAGTTTTTGTGCTACTAAAGCACATGCCATTGTTGACGTAACGTCTCCCACTACCAAAACTAAATCGGCAGGATACTGTGTTAGCTCCTTTTCAAAACTCACTAAAATGGCAGCGGTTTGCTCTGCTTGCGTACCTCCACTACATTCTAAATTAACATGGGGTTCTGGAATGCTGAGTTGTTCAAAAAAGCTTCCAGACATGTTTTTATCATAGTGCTGCCCTGTATGTACCAAACGATAGTCTAACGCTTCTCCGCTGCTCTTTGCCTCTTCAATAGCATGAATTATAGGTGCTATTTTCATAAAGTTTGGTCTTGCGCCTGCGATTATGGTTATGGTGTACATAATGATTTTAGGGTTGATTTTAATTCTTTAAGCAATACTACTAACGTGGCAAATTTATATCTTTTTAACAATTTTCTTGTATGTCTTCTCGGTTTTGTCTTTAAGATTATTGAATTTGACTTAAAAACCCGGCTTAACCCGAATCAACCCCGAAGGAGACCCGAAGGAGCTCCGAAGGAGACCCGAAGGAAGCCCGAACACAAAATGCACAAGACCTTGCATAAAATTTGCCGTAAACTTATGATTTTGTGCGATTTTTAATATTTCCCTAGTATTAAATTTACTAAAAAACGTACTAAATGTATTTGACGCTTGATTCTGGACGGCTGGTTAACAAGCCTATAGGCCCATTCTAAATTGTTTTTTACCCACCAATGTGGTGCTCGTTTTACATTTCCGGTATAGACATCGAAACTACCGCCCAAACCTTGATATACTGCTTGATGCTTTTGCTGTATGCGCTCCATAAGCAGCTCTTGCCTGGGTGACCCCATGGCTACAAAAACGACATCGGGTTGGTGGTGTATAATATCCTCTATAAGTTGTTGTTCTTCTGCTTCGGTTTTGATATACCCATTGCGAAAATTGCAAATATCAATACCGTTAAACTCTTGCTCTAGCTTGGTTACGGTGTCTTCGATAACGTCTTGTTTTCCACCTACTAAATAAAACGATTTTGTTGTATGGTACTTTTTTACAATATCTAGCCAAAGCTCGCAACCCGGAATTTTAACGACATCTTTATAGCCTTTTTTGCGTAATGCCCACACCGCACCGATACCATCTGGGTAGCCTAAGTTTCGGTTAATAATGGCTCGACTTTGGTCTGTGGCATGCAGAATTTTTTCGGCATTTACGGCTACCAATATTTTATGATGCTCAAAAGCGTAATCTATGAGTTGCGCTCTAGATTTTGGCGCATAGGTGATAACGTTATTTAGGGCTTGCGATTCCATATTTATTATTTTTTTTCCAGATAATAGTGCGCCATTGCATTAAACATAAAAGCATTGCTCCAGCGCATATAGGGGATTTTTGAACTTAATCCTTGTCTGTATTGGTAATAAAAATAGCCTTTTTTGGATTGCATATTTTCAATCGTCCAGTATAGGGTTCGTTCTAACAATGCTGTATGTGCTTTGAATTGATTGAGTTTGGAGGCTGTAACAATAACCTGAGCAGGACAATGAATATCTATAGGATAGGTCTTATTGTGATAGTATTTTGGCTTGCCATCTGCTTCAAAAAAGTGCTTTGTATAATACTCCCAACCTTTATCTATATACTGTTGAAATGTTGTATCTCCTGTATTTTGCTGATAGGTTTCTATGGCATCTAAATTAAAACCGGTATGAAAACTATCTTTCCAAGACTGTACAGGTAATAATCCATAGATCCATGAACCATCTTCTTCTTGCAAATCACAGGCTGCTGTAATGGCTTTGTTTGCCATATCTAAGTACTGTTTATTTTGTTTGTACTTATAGGCATAGCTTAAAATTTTGGCACCCAATAACGACGCATTGATTACGGTATTGTTGCCATCTTTGATACTGTACGAAAAGATATGCCCATTGCCATAAGGTGTTGTAGACAAATCTTGTAATACAAACTCTGCAGAAGATAAAGCCTCCTCTAATACGCTTTTATCTTTTGTAATTTTACAACTTTCTATAAGCGCTTCTACACAAAACGCTGTTGCGACTACTGTTGGTGTATTCTTTTTGAACAAAAACAAACGTCTTGCCTGCCAATCGAAGTTATAACCCCAACATGCACCTGCATAACCTTCTACTTTTAGATCTAAAAGCAACTGCGTGATGTACTTTATTTTTTCTAAAAGTGTTTGTGGTGTACCAAACTCTGTTTTGCCTTGAAGTGCTGCCTGGTAAAGCCTGCAATAGCCTAAAAGAAACAATGCTATGCCTTTAGAGTTGTGCTCCTTGGGCACCAATAATAATTTTCTAAAATTAACAGGACTGCGCTTAAAGCCTTGTATCCAAGCCAATCTTGCTATGTCCCAATGCTTAAGCGGTAATGCTTGAAACACCTTAGAATTTAAACCATCGTAAGGGTCCCAACCTGCGAAGTTTTGGGTTTCGCAATAGGTTTTTAGTTTTTGGAATGATTGTGTAACCTTAGACATTTGCAATTTTTTTTTCTAGTTGTTTTACTACTTTACTTGCCATAAAATGTTGTTTGGCATAGTTATGATTGTATTGCGCTATGGCATTTAACTTAGTATCATTGTTAATAATGAGTGCTATCTTGTCTGCAAAATCTTGCGGTTCTAAGCTTTCTACTAAATATCCCATTTTATCGTTTTCGAAAAAATCTACTAAACCACCAACTGGCCTTGACACTATAGGCAACCCAAAGGCCATTGCTTCTAGCACTGTTGTTGGCATCCCTTCGCTGTAGGATGGCAATAGATACACGTCTGCGTTTTTAAAAGCGCTTTTTAATTTATCATTAGATACATGCCCTAAAAAACTGACCTCTTGCAAATGCGCTTTTGCATAGCTTTTTACGTCATCTAACTGAGAACCATCGCCAGCAATGGTTAGACTACAATTAGGATATTGCGCTTTGAGTATTTGATATGTTTTTAATGCTTCGTAAATTCCTTTGTATGTTTCTATCCTAGACAAAAACAACAATTGAAATGTTTTATTAGACTTAGCTTGCCACATAAAGTCTTCTAACAATTCTTCATTAATTTTTGTTGTTGACAGCTCTATAGGTTTGCTTATACCCCATTTTACCAAATCTGACTTGATTGATTTTGCTAAAACTATAAATTTGTCTGCCTTGTTATACGCTGAGAGAAATGCATTTGGTTGGTTGTTTATTTTTTTTACCATGTCTGGTGACCAACCATGAAAAAAAACAACTACTTTTTTTTGAAAAAGCTTGGCAATTTTGAGAAATACAGCATCTCGCTTTATTGCATTTTTACCTAAAGATGGGTTTAGTAAAACGTGTGTGTACCCTCCAAAAAGGCACAGTAAAATGAACTTAAGATAATCGTATGGCAAAAACACAATACCTGGCAAACCATAACGTTTACCAATAACATTGTAGTCTTTTGATACAGACCAAAAAGGTTCTAATCCTTTGTAATGACTACTAACACCTCCTTGTAACTTTAAATGTGGTATATTAATAATAAGCTTCATTTAATACCTCTGTTTTTTGAGCTTAAAATATTTGTAGAAGAATACAAGTATCTCTATAGTAAGCGACTTATAATTTGCCCATTCTCCGTTATACTGTACTTTTTCGCCTCTTGCCCCAATTTTGAACTCATAAATTTTATCTGTACTATGATTACTAGGCGGTATGCGACCAAAGTCGAAATATCTAACCCCTTCTTCTTTTAAGGATTTAAAAAGCTCCTCCATTAACAAATAAGTTGCGCCTTTGCAGTCTCTACTTTTGTTACTGTTAGCTGCAAAAACATCGTAGGCATAGTCGTTATGCACCTGTACTATTCTGTATGCTAACACTTCCTTTTTTGGGGTAGCAATAGCATAAAGCTTGATGGAATTGTGCGCCAACAAACTGCTGATTTCCTCATAGCTAACCACATGGGTCATTTCTTTGGTTTTTGACATTTCCTGAAACATGGCCACGAAATCATTGATGTGTGTATTATCTGGGTTGCTTACCTCTTTGACAACTAAATTGGCTTTCTGGGCTAATTTAACACTTCGTTTCCACCTTCTATTTCTTGATTGTTCTGCGACTAGATTATTCTCTAGAGTTAATGGGCAAGAAAACACACCTATAGGTCTTTTGTATCCTGCTCTTCTCAACCCTACTTCCATCTCTACATTGTATTTGGTATTAGAGTCTATCTCTATGGCTTTGAATAACGAAGCTAAGGTATTGTAAAAGGCTTGTACTGTTTTTTCGTCTAACTCTGCGGTTCTTGCCTCACCACTAACACGAAATATAATACTGTTGAATAAAGGTACTTTGCTTTCTACTCCCCAAATGGCAATAGATGTATTGGTTTTAGCATCTATAAAAAAACGTGCAGTAGCTCCTTTTGCGACAGCCATGGCATACCATGCCTCTGATTGTGTAAATGGTACAACTTTTAATTGTTTTTGATATCGAAAAAAATCTTCAGAATTAGAAATCTCAATCATTTACACTTACCGTTTTAATGTTTGTTTTTGAACCTATTTTAGTTAAAATCAACTTTTTCTTTAGTTTGAACCCGGATTTTTGCTGCACTTTTATTGCTGGTGTATTTCCATTAAGCACTTGTACAACAGCTTTTTTCTTTCCTCTTTGCAAAATTGTTTTTAACCTCAGCACATTTACTTTTGCATGATAGCCGTTGCCTCTGTAATTGGGATGGCAAAAAGAATCTTCTAACAGTGCCTCATCTTTAGACAAGGATACATCTGTATTGAAACCAAACGGCAGCCCTAGGTGCTTAAATGATATCCAACTATAATACACCAACTGTTGGTCTTTAAAAACACCAAAAACAGTATAGTCTCCACTTTCTAAACGCTTTTTATAAAGTGCTTTTTTATTCTCATCTAAGTAATCGCAGTTATCAAACTCATTGAACGACAACACTTTTACATCTGAATAGTTATACTTAGACAAGCGTTTTTCTATATCTTCTGAGTTGAGATCTTTTTCAAAATACAATAAGGTTTCTCTGAGAACACCAAACCGTCTTATAACAGACTTTAGAATTCTTGGTATAACCCCTAAGCCATATTGTTTATATATACCAACTAACTTTCTCACTTGATATTTTTAAAAAAATTAAAAAATAGCTTTAGCACTATAACATTGAGAGAATCAGACATATTTATGCCTATTCTTTTAATCTTTAATCTTTCTTGCTCTTTTGTATTATAACCATTTTGAGTTGTAAAACCATATTCTAACTTAAGCTCTTGGCATATTTCAATAGCGTTATCATTTACCAAGCCGTTAGGATAAGCAATATACTTTACAGGAGAATGAATTTCATTTAGAAAATCCATGCAGGTTTTTATTTCGCTATATTGAGTTTCTTTATTTAAAAATATTAGGGGGTTATGATTATGGGTATGCACTCCTACTTTAAAGCCTTTAGCGCATAATTCAATTAATTCTTCAGTATTCATTAAACTCCTTTCCTTTATATTCTGCTCAACAAATATCGAACTAACTTTATCTAAGACTTTTTTGTCGTATAAATTTTCGCCTTTATTAACTTTATTTGGTATATCTAAATAATCTTTTGATATTTTTTTTTGCTCAGCTAACAACCTAATCTTATCATGCATGAGCATATCTTTGGTATCTGTTAATGCGGTAACAATAAAAAATATTGCCTTTGCGTTATGTTTTTGTAATAGAGGTAACGCAATGTCGTAATTATCCTTGTAACCATCATCAAAAGTGATTAATACTGAATGCTGATTGGTTGATTTAGATTCGAAGAAATCCTCTGGATAAGAAAACTCAAAATGCTTATTATAAAACTTTATTTGCTTATCAAAATTATCTCTATACCCTGTTTCTAAAATACTGCCTCGTTTAACTTTATAGTTATTGTACTTAGAAAAACTATGGTAATTAAAGACGAGGTAAAAATTTTTACTTAGCTTTTTGATAAGTACATGAACCCTAAAGACCCTTAACACAAACCCAACAGACTCTTTTAGCAGATATTTAATAGTGTTTAACAACATCTAAAAGGCTATTTTTTTAATGTTTACGATATGCTTTAATACGTGAGCCTGATATGGGCTATTTATTAAAACTGCTACAGGCACTAAAAACACTGTTAGTTTTAAGCTCACACTAAAATCTGAAGAATAAAAACAGTGCACACCAATAAAAACCAACATTAATAATGTTCTTAGCACTTTAGTGCCTTTTGTGGTATAGTACTTATTTTTTAAAATAATGAAGTAAAACAGATACATTGTTCCTAACATTAAAAACCAGCCACCAGAAACCAAATCTCTGGTAAAACCAACAATACCGTAACGAAAACCTAAAGTCTTTTTTACAGCTTCACTTTTCATTGCTCCATAACCTTCACCAAAAAAAAAGAAACTTGGCTGAGATAGGCTATAGCCAAGAATTCTCATTGATGTATTAGACCGTCCGATGGTTCGCCCATATTGGTCAGTAGCTCCCTCATAACTCTCAGCATAACTAATTGCAGAACTAATGGTTTGTGATGCACTTTCTGACCCATCTAAACTATAGCTAAATCCTTTTGAGTTTTGTATTCCAAAAATAAATAACGGAAATAGCACTACGAGAACTGATGAAGCGTTGAATATTTTTTTCTTAAAGAAACTATATACTGCTAAATGCTTTGCTGCAAGCATAAACGTTAAAAACATATAGACAGGTATGTAGAAATAAATACCTCTTTTTCCACTAGAATAACCGACTAAAAAGGCGCTAATTAACACTGTACCACACCATAACCAATCTTGCTTAGTCATTTTTGGTTTGAACAAGAAGTATGTTGAGACCATAACGGAAATTAAAACAGGAAATGCTGTTGCTGTAGTACCTCCTACACTAGACATAAGCCCAACATACCCTTCTACCCTTTGCTGCAAAATAAAAACATTGAAAGCAGACCCTAGCCCTTGCAGCACTATCATTACAACTAAAAGCTTTAGCAATAAGTTCCATTGTTTTATACTCAAAGGACTAACATATAATTGATTGAACAATAAATAGGTGAAAATTAGGTACCTTAAATACAAAAATGTTTCTACCACACTATTATTATTAACAAAACCAATGTAAAAGCATATTACTAAAAACAAGAGAAAAAACTTAGCACCAGGCACTTTAAAAGAGTACCTAAAATAAAAGACTACTGCTAATAAAACAACTGCATCTATAATATAACCTATTATATCACTCACAAAAAAGAGACGATCTAATAACCCTTGGGTTAAAACAAGAATTATAGCTAATATTAAGACCTTAAACTTTATGCCATTCATAATTGCTGAGCAAAATTAAAAAGCCTTTGAGCTTGCTTATACCATGTGTAGTTTTTAGCAACAAAGTTTGAACATTCTTCATTAAAAGTAACAAAATTATTGTCGCTGTAAATTGCTTCTATACTATTTTTTAACTCTAGTACCTGATCATTAGCGTTAGTGTTGAAATAATAAAGTAATTCTTTATTAGATTTAAAAACATCTGTAAACGCTTCCATATTTGGCGCTAAAACTTTTTTGCCCATTGCTAAATATTCCATTAGCTTTATAGGGCTAGATACTCGCCATGGCATAAAATTAGGGAATGGTAAAACAGGTAAATCTGAATCTGCAATTAACTGTGGAATTTCTTCTATACTTACAGGTGGTAAAAGTTGACACCAGTCTTGGAGGGCATTACGCTCTACATAATCTATAATTTCTTGGTCTACTATAATACCTACTTGTAATAATTCTATATCTAGTCCTTCAGTTCTTAATATTTCTATAGCCTTAATTAAGTTTAAGTTCCCTCTAGACACTGAAATACCACCGTGATAAAAGATTTTAAAGGTCTTTGTATGGTTCTTTCTCTTATGAACATTAGGGTTAAAGACATCTATATTAACACCCGAACTCCAGTTTACACTATTATAGTTCTCTTTACTATACTCCTGCATAACATACTTCTCCATAAATGGTGTAATAAAACTAAATCCATGAAAAAACTTAACCGCCAGGTTAAACTTCTTATGAAAATTAACCATATCGGCATCAAATGTTTTTGGTTGCGTAGGAGTTGTACGAATATCTACTATAAATTTATTTTTTTTACGGCATAGCTTATTGACAAAAAATGCGGGCATAACAAGGGCTACCAAATCTTGATTGACCATAATTACACTATTTTTTTCGGCAACTACAACCCTAAGCGTTCTTAATACCACCCTAATGCGAAACTCGACAGCATTTAAAAGCTTATTTTTAAAACTACTGAGGTAGACGATTCTATTTTTTAGGCCAAAATACTTTGGCGCCTTAGCGTATGTACAGTAATAGTATGCTTTAATATTATTATCCAACGCATACCTTAATGGTTCTATTTCTGTAGAATAATTAGTGACCCTGTCTAATTGTTTAGATTCTAACCAATGAAATTTATACATACTATGACATTAAACGTATTACCTTATTTATATTTTTCTCTACATCATGTTCAGACACTGCATAGTTATATGCTTTTTGCCCCATAGCTTTTCTTAACTCACTGTTTTGCAAAAGTATTTCAATTTTTTCTGCTAACAGGTCTACAGTTGGACATACATACCCTATTTTTTTGGTTGTTAATATGTGGTCTGGATTAGAATTCATACTCAAAACCACTACTTTACGCATCCAAGCCTGCACAAAGGTATTCGAAAACCCTTCAAAATCACTTGTATTTACAAGGATATGTGATTTTAAAAGCAACTTATTAACTTCTTTATTAGACATTTCACCAAGGTATTCGAAATTTTCAAATCTAAGACAAGATTTATTTAACAACACCTTATAGTCATCTGTTCCCCTACCTATCATCTTAAAATTAATGTTTGAAAAACTTCTTAATCTTTCAACTAATTGAATAAAAAGTTCAGGTCGTTTTAGCTTTTTAAAATTAGCGATCCATAACACATTTATCGGAGATCTTTCTTTACGAATATCTTCTTCATTTACAAACTCTGTAGATTGATTGACTTTAACCCCTTCTCTATTATACTTCCCTTTAAGCCTTTGCGCTTGGAAATTATTTTGAACTAAAACAAAAGTAGCTTTCTTGTACGACCTGTTTGCGTAATACCTTTCTACTATGTTAAAAGGCTTTAAAAGCAAGTTTACATTTTTTATAACTTTCAAATCATTATCAGAAGCCACTGCGCAAATGTATTTACAATCGTTTGATAAAGAATAGTCAGCAGCAAAGCCACCCCAAGATGAATATAATCTTGTATAAATAGCATCTGGTTTTATCTCGTTTAATTTTTTCTCTAATTGTGCTTTGTATAAAAACCATCTTTGCCCAAATGTCTTTTTTATCTTTATTGCATGTAATGGATGCAATTGAACATTGAGAATGTTTTTGTAGGGGATTTTTTTATCTTCAAACACATAGTGTACTTCGTAGCCTGCAGTCTTTAGATGCTTTATTAAATAATAAATCTGTAGCTCTGCACCACCCATAGCTTGCTCCCAGTATGCTGGATGCATAACAACAACCCTTTTACCTATCATTACTCTATACCTGCTTTTCTTAAAAAATCATCAAACCCATCAAAGACAGGTTTATTATTAACCTTGTAATGACCATAGGCTTTACCTAATTGTCTCTTTATTGGTAATTTCTCATGAAGTTCATCTCCTTTTAGAAACAACGGGAACTCTTCCCAGAATTCTTCGATTTTTGGTTTTCGATTAAATCGCTCGTGAATACTCCTTGCATAATCTAAGGCTTGTTGAACAGATTCTATTTTTCTTCTCTCATAATACTCTTCAATTGTACAAATCACCTTAGCAGGTACACCAACTGCGACTGAATTTGCAGGAATACTTCTCGTTACAACTGAACCAAAACCTATTATACAATTATCACCAATCTCAACATTCATAAGAACCGTGCAATTGCGACCAAAATAGACATTATTACCTACCTTAATTCTTCCAGATTTAGGCATAAACTCATTATATAGATTTTTTAATACATAGAACGCACCGTCATGTGTTACTAAAGTTAAATTTTTATTCACTCTAACATTATTCCCTATCTCAATCAACGAAGGTCTTGTAATATCTATAGAAATCGACTTTACATCTGGCGTCATGAATATATCATTTCCTATTTTTATTCCTTTTTTTCTTAAAAATTTAATATAGCGTTTGGGTGAAGTCCGTGCCCAACGTAGTTTAAGATTTTCAATTTTTGATTTCAGTTTATTCTTTCCACTCATAACATCCATTTTTCAATGTAAGAGCCAACTTTTATCACCCTTACTGTTTTATCATACCACCTTTTATTTACATAAATCATAAAATATTATTTATATACCCCATAGTTGCGTTTGCCTTTTGAGTAATTTTAGCTGGATTTCCAATAACTAAAGAGTTATCTGGGACATCCACATTGAGATATGCATTAGGAGCTATCAACACATTATTCCCTACTGTAATCTTACCAACAATTACAGTACCCGTTCCAATCCATACATTATTTCCTATCTTAGGTACACCTTTATACTTACCTCTATTTGAGACACCAATTGTTGTTGAGTGAGCTATGTTACAATTTTCACCAATTTGCACTTTAGGGTTAATTACAATAGTACCAAAATGACCTATATAAAAGCCTGAACCTATTTTAGTTTCTATTTTTATTTGATAGCCATACTTGATTCTAAGTCTACTTAACCTATATCGGTAATACAGACCTAATACTTTATTATCTTTATATTTAGAGGCCTTTCTAAAGTAATACATAAACTTAAATCCTGGTATTTTTTTGCCTTGCCTAATTTTGGTTTGACCTCCATATCTAAATAGGTCAGCTTTTATGATTTTATTCATATATAGTTGTTTCTATGTGCTAATTAAGATAAATGTCTAATAGATAGATTCCAAATATTTCATTTTTACTAGCAGCAGACAGCATCTTTAATTTCAATACTATTTTAGAACACATTACAATCATCACTTTCTATTTAACATAAGTTTTAACTTTGAGAAAACCTCATAAAATGTACGATTCTTAACCATCACATTAACAACAATATAAACAATAATATAAAAGCCAATAGAAATCATTAAGCTCATTAGAAAATTATGATGACCAAATTTATATAGAACAAGGCACATTACCATCAAGGCAATACCTGGCGCTAACAATTGAACTGCCAAAATCTTGAACTGTTCATAAGGATAAAACTTAATATACTTTCCACAAACAAAAACACTTACCACAGCCGCTATTGTTCTTGCTATAATTTGTCCTATCAAAATAATTTCAATTGAAAATGTGTAGGTTATCAACAACATCAACAGTAACAATCCATTTCTCAAAAACGTAAGGTTGCGATATATATGAGGTTTGTTTTCTATCTTAACAATGTTTGAGTTAATAGTAACAAGTGGTTGTAATAGAAAAGAAATTAAAACTAATTGCAAAAGAGGAGCCGTTGGCAACCACTGTGTCCCAAAAACAAAGCCCATAATAGATTTTGCTGCACCTATTATAAATGCACTTATTGCAAAATGTACAAACAGAAAATAATTGAGCAGATTCTTATACATTTTAAGTCGCTTAACCCTATTCTGTTCTTTTGCCAACAGAGAATAAGAGGTTGTTAACACAATCCCATTGATGCTTTGGAAACTAATTTTATTGATTTTTTCTGCTTGATTGTAAAAACCTAAAGCCGACGCACTATGAAACTTACCAATAAACACTGCATACAAATTGGCTCCTATTTGGTTTGTAAAGTAAGATACCAACATATTGTTTCCAAACTTACGCATAACCTTATACGTTTTCCAATCAAAATACCATTTGGGCCACCATGCATTGACCACAGTCAACATTATCAATGTAGCTACACCCATTGTTAACACCTGACCAACCAATGCCCAGTATCCATAATTATATAATGCCATTAGGTAACCTACTATTAGCCCTACTAAAGCACTAACTATTTGAATAATGGCCATATTCTTAAACTCCAATGCTTTTCGCATTCTCGTAAACTCCGATAAGCTCAATGCTTTTACAATGATATTTAGTCCTAGTACCCTTGTGATTACAACAAGTTCCGACTCTTCATAAAACTGTGCTATCCATGGAGCTGCAATATATAGTATAGTATAGAAGAGCACTCCAAACACAATATTATGCACAAAGACAACCGAAAATTCTTTAGATGTAGATTTAGGATCTCTGATGAGATAATCAGCAAAACCAGATTCTGTAAAATTCATAGCTATGCTCATAAAAATTGCCAACATAGCTACAAGCCCATAGTCATCTGGTGTTAGCAGACGTGCAATAAGCACATTCCCAATAAAACTTATGATTTGGGTTCCAAAACGCTGTATAGCACTCCATAAATAATGATAACCTCTCATTAAGCTCGTTTTCCGATAGACTTAGCTGGCACTCCACCAAAAACCATATACTCAGGTATACTTTTATTAACCACCGCGCCCGCAGCTACTACAGCTCCTTTTCCTATTACCACTCCATCTAGTATCGTAACATTAGCACCAATCCATACATCATCACCAATTGTTATACCTTCAGATGACATCCCTTGTTTTTTTATAAGTTGACTTGCTTCTTTAAAATTATGATTAGAACCTACAATAACACAATTAGGTGCTATGGAACAATATTTTCCAATGACAACATTATCTAACACACACGTATTTCTATTGATTGTTGTACCCTCACCTATAACAACAGCTTTTTGCGATCTAATCAAAACATTTTCATGAATAAATACCTTGCTTCCTATGATTGTATTTTTCCCTCTCAATTTAGAGTTCTCCATAATATGGATATTATCACCAAACTTTAAAGCACCACTTAAACTAACGCCTTTACCAAAATAGACCTTGTTTATTTTTCCAAAAAGCAATAAGGATCTAAGCTTAGACTTAAAACTTTGCCATTCTACTTTAACCTTATTTTCAATTCTTATTGCTAACATAGACTATTGCACTAGTGATTAACTTATAACCAATACCAACTCACCACTCAAAAAAAGAAGCAAACCACTTCTTATCCTTAAGAAACATCATGCAAAACTAAAACATTTCTCTTAGCATCATAATAAAGCTAACTTTAAATTAAAGCAAATGATAAGTTTACATTAGTGTTTATGCTCTAACCTTCAGCAAAAAAATCAATAAAAGTTGAAAAAAATCAGTAATTTTGCACTAACACACTATCGATTTGAGTGGGTAAGAAACGCTCAAGGCCAAGATAGCTTTAGCCTAAAAAACAAGGATCCTAACTCGCTTTTTAGGCTTTTTTTATGCCTTTTTACAAAAGGTGCTGTACGCTACACCTAAAGACGCTGAACTTTTATCTAAAAGGTGCTGAACTTACCATAAAAAGTTGCGGTGCTTTTGCTTGTAAGTTGCGGGAGTTTTGAGAATTGCTCGATTTTTTAATGATGGATTATGTGTAATGATGTAGCTAATAAAAGTGCTGCTAGATTTCCTCTTTAGTCTAACCCTAAAATCTTGTCTAATATTATTATAAGATTCCTGCTTTACGCCTCCGCTAAAGCTTCAGCGAACGTGGACGCAGAAATAAAAAGGCCTTGAGCGGTAAGAAACACTCAAGGCCAACATAGCTCTAGACTAATAAAAAAAACGGATCCTAACTCGCTTTCTTATAAGTTAAATTGGTAAGTAACTGGCGTAAACGTTTACCTGGTCTAAACAAAATACGTGATTTTGTAATTAAACCTGCGTTTACCTCAGCTTCAGTGTCTACTCCTTCTGAGCTAAGACCGACCTGAAAATTACCTAAACGCCCGAGTCTTACAATACGACCTGCATCTAAAGACTGAATAATGTTTCGCTCTAATGAGAGCAACACAGCATAACAATCCGATTCGGTTACCGTACACTCGTACGCAATTTGCTCTGCGAGCATGTCTAAATCTACTTCGCCATCAGCTATAGCTGCTGCGTAGTACTTCTCAGGCAATGCTATATCCTGAGGATTTCTTTTGGCTTGCGCCTTAAATTTTACTGCCATAGGCTTTAAAAAAATTTAATTATTAAATATATACTTATATGCAGTACACTGTGTATCAGCGCCTTCACAACACTTACAAAGATGCAAATTATTTTTAGGCGTCTAAAAGAAAGTTTTTAACAAATTATAGGCGCATTTTTTATCAATAAACTCACCTTAAACCCTTGTAAAACATAGCATAAAACAACATTATGGACTCTTCAAACCCAAAAGCAAAGACCACCACCCTTTATAAGTCTATTTATAACTATCAACATATTTCACCCAAAATCAAGCCCTACACCACCCAAAAAGCCAAAACACTTCTAAAAATCAAATATTTACATCACAACTCTAATCTTGCTTCTTAAATTTCAATACAGAGCAACACCAACACCCCTAAACTGATGAAATCTTATTTTTTAAAACAAAAAGATGATTTAAACTCAAAAAAATAACCATTCAACAAAGAACAACACCCATTTATTAACGTTTTCATTGTCAACTCAATTTTATTTATATATTTGTTTTCGCCCTTAACAAAAAACTCAACCCACAGTTAAGGTCTCCCAAAGATTCCGTTTTTCTTACCTACCCAGACCATCACCTTTATGGTGTGATGCATTTACTATTAACTAATCTATCATTATGAAGAAAAACTTTTTTTTATTGACCTCACTGTTTGCCCTAACATTTCTATGGCAAAGTAACGCACAGTATTTTTCTGAAAGCTTTGAAAACGCTGGCGCCTTTCCTTCTGGATGGACGTTAACAAACGGAACTAATGATTGGGATATCGACCAAGGAAATGACAACGGCCCTGGAAGCGCCCAAGATGGTACATATAGTGCCTTTTTTAATGACTTTGACTATTCCGGAGGCACTGAAGCTGAAATGATAACACCAAACATTGATTTATCTTCTGCAACAGCGCCCTTATTAAAATTTTGGTATTGGGATGATGGCGGAGCTGACACTGTAGAAGTATTAGTCTCTACAGACGGTTCTACATACACTTCCGAATACACCACACCTACAGTAGTGAGCTCTTGGAGTGAAATCACTGTTGATTTATCTGCGTATGCTGGCAATGCCACAGTTACAGTTTCGTGGAAAGGCACGAGCATATATGGCTACGACAATCCGCATGTTGACAACATCTCTATAGAAGAAGCACCTACTTGCCCAGCCCCATCTGGACTAACCTTAGATAACGTAACAGATACCACTGCCAACATAAGCTGGACAACTAATGGGAGTGAAACGGACTGGGAAATTGTAGTGCAAGCAGATGGCACAGGAGCACCAAGCGGCTCTGGTACAGCAACCACAAACAATCCTTACACAGCAATGAGCTTAACCGCTAACACCTCTTACGAAGTATATGTAAGAGCATTTTGCGGAGTCAGCGATTATAGTGAGTGGATTGGCCCTTTAGATTTTACTACTACATGCTCCATTTATACAGCACCTTTTACTGAAGATTTTGAAAGCATCTCATCCGGACAACCAGATTGCTGGTCTATTGATGGCACAACATCCTCAAGTTCTTACCACTTTAGCAGCTACGCTACTGGGTACTCTGGCAGAGGTATGCGCTTTAATTCATACTACAATTCTAATGGTTATACATCAGAGCTGATATCACCTACCATTGATGCTTCTGGCTTATCTTCTATGCGATTGAAGTTTTATTACAAAAATCCAACTGGAGGAAATTTTGAAGTTTTGATTTCCACAGATGGAGGTTCTAACTATACGTCATTAGAAACGGGGTTAACCGGACAAACAGATTGGATTGAAAAAACCTATGATGTTACAACATACATTTCAAACTCAATAAAATTAAAATTCATTGGCACCAGTAATTACGGTTCTGGCGATGCTTATATATACCTAGACGAAGTTGCTTTAGAAGAAACACCTTCTTGCATTGAACCTTCTGATATAACACTTGATAATGTAACATCGGAAACAGCTCAAATTAGCTGGACGGCTAATAATGGAGAATCTGATTGGGAAATTGTAGTTCAGGCTGATGGCACAGGCACACCAAGTGGTTCTGGCACTGCTACAACCGACAATCCTTATACAGCTATGAGCTTATCAAGCAACACGGCTTATGAAGTTTATGTAAGATCTAGTTGTGGTGGAGACCTCAGCGCTTGGACTGGTCCTTTAGATTTTACAACAGATTGCTCTACATTTACAGCACCTTACACCGAAGATTTTGACAGTACAGCTACAGGCAGTTCCTCTAACCCTACCGTACCAAGTTGCTGGTCGTTTATAGATGAAGGGGTTGGATATGGCTATGTAAATTCTACTGGTGCAAATTCTTTTTACATGTATAATTCTTATGACTCTACTGGAAACTATATTCTTGTAAGTCCGAGCACAACAGACTTATCCTCTGGACTAAACAGAGTGTCATTTGATGTCGATGGTAGCACAGGTCAAGTCCTATCTTTAGGAACAATGTCTGATGCAACAGACCCTTCAACATTTACTGAAATACAAGCTATTACTCTTGCTACTGATGATTATGAGAGTTACACCATTACTATTCCTGCTGGAAGTGATATGCATTTAGCCTTTAAACATGGACAAACAGGAACTTATGACGGCTATTTTTTAGATAATATTTTAATTGAACCGCTCCCTTCGTGTCTTGAATCTACTGATTTAACCATAGACAGCTTTACAGACACAGAAGCCACAATTAGCTGGACAGCCAACAACGGAGAAACCGATTGGGAAATCGTAGTACAAGCTGCCGGCACCGGAGAGCCTGGTGGTTCTGGTACAGCGACAACAAACAACCCTTACACAGCATCTGGCTTAACGAGCAACACAGCATACGAAGTTTACATAAGAGCTTTTTGTGGAGGTAGCGATTACAGTGCTTGGACAGGCCCTGTTAACTTTACAACAGCCTGCTCTACATTAACCCCAGAATACACTCAGGATTTTACAACATTTTTAGACGCCTGCTGGGAACAAGCTGCTGACGGTGACCTTACCTCAGGCCCTGCTTCTACAGGATCTAGTAATTGGTATAGCGAAGAGTTTGCGCATTCCACTACAAGTGGTGGTGGCGCTGTGAACATAAATATATATGGCAGTAATGATATCGAGTGGTTACTTTCTCCTTATTTTGATCTGTCTGCTGGTGGTTACAACATTGTTGTAGATGTAGCACTTACAGATTATAACGACACGACTCTATACGACGGTTTTGATACTGACGACGAGGTACGTCTTGTGTACTCTACAGACGGCACCAACTGGGTTACTTTAGAAACCTGGAATCAAGACAATACCCCTTCTGTTTCTGGTGAAACCGTATCTTTCGATATCTCACCGTTAACAGATAGTAACGTACAATTTGCTTTTTATGTTGCTGAAAACACTGGCGGAAGTATGGATATAGAATTCCATATCGATAACTTTAACATAAGCGCTATATCACCTACAGATACTGCAGACTTTATAAACCTGCAATGGCCAGGCACAGCAAACATAATACCTGGAGGCTCATTTACAGCTTACGCACAAATCTACGAGCCAGGAATTACTGATGCAGCAGGACAAGGTGCTAATGTTGAAGCATGGATTGGAGTGAGCACTACTGACGCCACTTCTACTGTTGATTTTTTAAGCTCTGACTGGACTTGGCTACCTGCCTCTTACAATACCGACTCTGGCAATAATGATGAATATCAAGCATCATTTGGCACTACACTTCCTATCGGAACGTATTACTATGTAAGTAGATTTAAAGTTAATGGCGGTCCATACAGCTATGGAGGCAACGACATATCTGATGGCGATGGAGGTAATTTCTGGAATGGCTCTAGCTTTGTCTCTGGTGTACTTACCGTTAACCCTACACCTGAAACCACTAACCATGTTGCCTCTTTTTCTGCAGTAGCTGACTCTGACACCGAAATTACTGTAACATGGAATGATAATGATGGCACCCAAGCTGCAGAAGGATTTCTTCTTGTCGCAAAAACAGGATCAGCTACATTATACACACCTGTAGATGGTACAGATGCTACTAATGACACTGATTGGTCTGATGATGACTATGAAGTAAATATAGCTCCTGGTGTAGAAACTTACACTTTTACAGGTCTAACAGCAAGCACGCCTTATAGCTTTGAAATATACCCTTACACAAATTCCGGAAGTTATATCGACTACAAAACAGATGCCACTGTACCTTCTGCAAACGCAACAACCGATGCAGATCCTTGCGCAAGTTTACTTCCTGATTATTTAGAAGACTTTACAACTTTTGTTCCTGATTGCTGGCTAAGAGGCGAAGATGGTGATTTAACATCAGGCCCTTCATCAACTAACACTACTAGTGGCTGGATAGCTGAAGAATTTGCTCACACCACAGCCAGCGGAGAAGGTGCTACCAATATTAATATATGGCAAAGTGGAGATGTTAACTGGCTACTAACTCCGTCGTTTGATTTATCTGCAGACGGCTACCAAGTACGCGTAGATGCAGCACTAACAGACTACAATGACACAGAACTGGGAGATGCCCTTAGCGCCGGAGACGTAATAAGTCTTGTATACTCCAACGATGGTACTAACTGGACAACACTTTACGATTTTGCCACCAATATCCCAGCAGCTTCTGGCGAAACTGTAATTGTAGACTTAACCGGCATTACGTGTACTACAGTTCAGTTTGCATTTTATGTTTCTGAGGGAGCTTCAGGAAGAGATGTAGATTTTCATATCGATAACTTTAGAGTTGAAACCATTCCTGTTCCTGTGACTTACACCTTTAATGGTACGTGGTCTCCTAGCGACCCTAGTGGTGATGCTTCATATGTTGATGATATTGTAGTAAGCTCTGGCAATGCCATTATATCTTCTGACACCGAATGTGATAATGTTACCGTAAATCCTGGCGCAGCTATGACCCTAAACTCTGGAGCTACACTTACGATAACAGATAAGATGACGTTAGAATCCGTATCAAATAATTTTTCTAATTTAATGTTAGAAGGCAATATTAATGGTACTGTAACCTATGAGCGTTATGTAAATTCTACAAGCAACGGTAACGATTTAATATCACCACCGCTTGGTGGACAAACCTGGGCTAGCTTCTTAGCAGATGGCAGCAACGAAGCTGACTTGTTAGATGATGGTAATACCAGTCCTACTACGTATGCATTTGGACCTTTTGACAAAACCACAGACAATTGGCTAAACTATACTGATGCTTCTGTTGTAACCCTAAATAGTGGTACAGGCTACAGAGCCGCAACAAACACCGGAACAACACTAACTTTTACCGGAGCCGTAGAAACTTCTATTGTTGCCGTAAACATAGAAGATACCGGAGCAAATTATCCTGACTGGAATCTTATAGGAAACCCATATACTACATATCTTGATATGGCAGACTTTTTGAATTATGATCTTGGTGATGGTACAAGGAACATTGACATACTTGAAGACATTTCTGGTATATATGGATACGATGGCAGCGCATCAAACGGTTGGGATGTGGTAACATTAGCAAATGCTGGTGCCAGAGACATGGCTCCAGGACAAGGTTTCTTTGTTGCAGCAAACGACACATTTGTTGCTGGTTACGATATTACTTTTGCCCCATCGATGAGAAGAGTAAACTCTGGTGATGATTTTATTGCAGGACGTAACTCTAGCGCGTTAACATACTTAAAACTGAATGCAAACACCGCTACAAACGACTACACCACTCAGTTTTATTTTAATGATAACGCAAGTGCCGGCTTAGATCATGGCTATGATGCCAAACTATGGGGAGACACACCGCCTAGTTTTTCATTATATTCTAACCTTGTAGAAAACAATACAGGTACTCCTATAGCCTTACAGGCTCTTAACTCTACAGACCTTACAAACATTGTAATACCACTTGGAGTTAATGCCAGTATGGGTGAGCAACTTACATTTACCATCTCTGAAACGACGCTCCCTAGTACTATAAAGGTTTATTTAGATGATACTGAGAACAACACTTCAACGCTTCTAAATACTACTGATTATGTTATTAGTCCTATTTCAGACATTACAGGAACGGGAAGATTCTATCTTAGATTTACAGAACAAGCACTATCGACTACCGATGCAACTTTTGAAAACATTAAGATTTATACAAAAGCATCTACAAAAGCGATATACATACACGGAGCACTGCATAGTGACACTAATGCAAAAGTGTACGATATACACGGTCGTATGATACACCATTCTGTATTAAACACTAACACTTTAGTTCATCACATAGATACCTCTAATTTTTCTGATGGAGTTTATATTGTAACCTTAAGTAATGGTACGCAAGAAAAATCTCAAAAAGTCATTATTAAATAATCATTAATGTAACATTAAGAAGGAAAGCGCAACCGTTAAGTTGCGCTTTCCTTATAATAGGCTTAAACAACTAGAAGCAAGACACTTTAATTAAAAAAAACTCTAAATTTATAGGTTAACAGTTTGTTAATATCGTAAAGTGTTTATAGCTTTATGGTTTCCATATCTTTGGATTCCCATTTCTACCCAACCAAGCCTACGTATAAATTATAAACAATTGTTATATATGAATTATATGAAAAATTTTCACACATTTTTAGTTGGTATTTTTGCTTTTAGCCTTGGTTTTGGGCAGACAACAATATTTAGTGAAGCTGGTGGCGGATCTGAACCAACTGGCTGGACTTTTAACAACAACATCACTTCAAACGACATTGATCGTGGGTCTTATTGGCTTGTAGATGCCGGAAGCACAAGTGATGAAATTATAACAACATCGTATGATCTTTCTGGATACAGTTCTGCTGAATTTTCTCTTAATGTAGCGTCTTTTGGTAGTGGCACTTACAACCAAGCACTGATTGAAATTTCGTATGATGGTGGATCTACCTACACACAATCTGAAACCTCTACCACAACAACGGGTTCGTCTTACATAAGTGGCGGGACTTTTTCATTAAATACTCTTACTGCTTCTGTTGTTATAAAAATATCTAACAACGGTAGTTCTGGAAGAGGAGTAAGATTACAAAACCTTGTTTTAACAGGAGAAAACACCTCTTCAACAACTCAAGTGCAGTTTACCTCTGCATCCACCTCTGTTTCTGAAGGTGTTGGCACAACGGACTTAACATTCGCTATTACCAACCCTGATGGAGCCAATGCAACTTCTTTTGATGTAGAATTAACCACAGGTGATAACGCTGACATTAACGGATACACAACACAAACTGTAACTTTTCCTGCTGGATCATCTACTAACGAAACTGTAACCATAACAGTTACAGACGACACTGTTTTTGAAGGCGATGAAACTCTTACTTTCACTATAACAAGTGTAACCGGAGGAAACAGCGCAGCTACAGGTCCACAATCTACTTTTGAATTGACAATTGAGGAAAATGACGCTAGCCCATCAATTACAATAGCAACAGAAGATTTTGACGGAACTTCACCTAAATGGAATAATGATATTGAAGCTCAACTTTTTGTTGACCCTAGCTCTCCGAACGAAGGACTTTTTATCCAAGCTGCCTCAACTAATAATGTAAATTTCTCTGGCAATACAGTTTTAGGACGTGATCTTGAAGGAGAAAATTCAGAACCTTCTTTATCACCTTATACCTTTACATTTGATGATGTTGATGTTTCAAACTATTCTTCTATTGTTTTAAGCTTCGACTATCATGCTTATGCAAATGCTGAAATTGGCAATTATGAAGTTGTCATTGATGGTACGGGTCAAGGTTCTGTACAATATTTCAATGACCCTGACAGTTTCCCTGGTGTTGATGGCACAATATCTATACCTGTTGCTAATGGCACTTCAACAGTTGGATTAATACTTACAGGAACATTAAATGGTGGAAGTGACATCATTGAATTTGACAATTTTAAAATAGAAGGTGTTTACAACGGCTATTCTTACGCAGGTGGTTCTTGGCACCCAGCAGCTCCGGATGGCACTACAGGTGCATCTGACGCAATCATTGCAGATGGTGTTGCTGTTTTAAGCTCTGATGTAAACCTTAACGATATGGTTGTAAACCCTGGTGCTGGCCTGGAGGTTGCTACAGGCACAACATTAACTGTTAATACACTGGCTTTAGAATCTACATCTACAAGCTACTCTAGTTTGATTTTAGATGGCACCATTACAGGTACGGTAACTTATAATCGTTACACTAATGCTTACACTAATGATGCTACAAACAACGATAACGATCTTATCTCAACACCACTTACACCGTTAAATGGTGAATTCTTTGCTGCATTTGCAACAACAAATCCTAACTTATTAGAATCAGGAACACTTAGAGCTTTTGCGCCATTTAACAACACCACCGGACTTTATGAAAACTATGATGTTGTAGCTAATGCCTCTATCAGCTTAACACCTGGTACAGGATATAGAGCAGCAACTTCTGATGGTTCTACTTTAGCCTTTATTGGGACTGCAGAAACCGGAGATGTTTATAAAGATATAATCGTTGGAGATGACCCTACTTACGGAGAATGGAACCTTATAGGTAACCCTTACCCGTCTTACATTGATGCTGAAGCATTTTTAACCCACATTGTAAGCTCTACTTCTTCTGGTGAAACCAACATGGATTTATTAGTGAATGCTTCTGGTATTTATGGTTATGATGGTGACACTTCTGATGGTTGGAAAGTGATCACTTTAGCTAATGACAACGGACAACTCATAGCACCAGGTCAAGGCTTTTTTGTAGCTGCTGACGCTGACGACACTTTATTACATGATGTAGAGTTTACACCTGCCATGAGAACAACAGGTAATGCTGACGATTTTATTCAAGGTCGTAGCAATACCACTTTAAGCTTTGTTAAGCTTAGAGCCTCTACTGCTAATCATAGCTATAACACAGAGTTTTATTTTGATGACAATGCGTCTCTAGGATTAGATCCTGGCTACGATGCTGTTGTTTGGGGCGGCACTGCTCCTAGCACATTTGCATTATACTCTCACTTAGTACAAAACAACAGCGGAATGCCAATAGCTCTGCAAGCTCTAGGAAGTGCAGACCTATCTAATGTTACAATACCACTTGGATTAAATGCAAACGCAGGAGAATCTCTAACAATTTCTATTAGTGAGATGAATACACCTGTTGCTGTTAATGTATATCTTGAAGACTACCAAAACAATACATTAACATTGCTTAACGATACTGATTTTGTAATAAATCCAATTGATAATTTAAACGGGACAGGACGCTTTTACTTAAGATTTTCTAACAGTGTATTATCAACAACTGATAATGTTTTTGATACAGTTTCTTTATATGCCAACCAAGCAAACAGAACCATTAATATCTCTGGCCAATTAACAGACGATACTTTTGCTAAGGTATACGATATTCAAGGTCGTTTGGTAAGCACTACTGCACTTGATGCTAATGCAACAAGACAAACTATAGATGCCAGTAACTTAAATACCGGAGTATACATTGTAAAGCTTACAAACAACAATATTACTAAAACAGAAAAAATCATTCTAAAATAGTAGAACGGGTTTGCCACAAGGCAAGCACTTTAAGTTAAAAAGGTTTTTTAACTATAACTTTAAATCAAACACCAATTTATAGTTAAAAAACCTTACTATTATTAAGAATATCGGGAAAATATAGCATTATAGCAAACGTTTTTATATTTTCCATTGTCAAATAAAATATTTTACTATTTTTGAATTAAACACAGGTTAGTCCAATGAAGAAAGAAAACCTCACTAACAACAACATTACACGAAAAGATGCCATTAAAAAAATGGGTAAATATGCAGCATTAACAGCTGTTGGAACTTTCGTAATTTTAAACCCTCTTAAGGCTCAAACATCTTCGCCGCCTGACCCAGGCAACAATCCTTTTCAATAGGCTAAAACAACATAATTTGAACAACAATTTAGCACCAACATTTAAAAAGTTGTTTGGTTCTTATTGGGTGTTATGGTATAAAAAATCTAACATTTACAGTGTTGTAGATACCGATTTTAAAACTATTTTATATCAATATTTTGATTGCGCATCCCTTGATGATTTCAAAACTAAAATAGCTTCTGTTAGTCCTAATTTAGACTATTACACCATAGCCCAAAACCTTCAGGCTTATTTAGAACAATGTAATGCAGAATATAGTTTAGATAAACACTTAGAGTCAATAAATATTGACTCTAAGTGTTCTATAACTAAAACCTATAGTATAAACGGTAAGGTATTACAAATTAACTTTAGCTCTGATACCGTTCAAAAAACCATCCATCCAAGCATAGCTCATCTTGAAACCAACTATCTGAGCTCTCCCGATGTCATTTTTGATCTTTTTTTAGACAACGACAATTTATGCCTATTAAAAAATAAAGCATTAATTAAAACGGTTCCTAAACGTGACTACCATAAAATACAAGGCAAGTTTGCCATGGAGCTCTTTTGCTTTATATACAATAACAAAGAGGAAGATTGGCTAGGCACTTTTCATGGATGTACTATTGCTGATGGCGAAAATGCCATATTATTTATTGGCGAATCAGGAAAAGGAAAAAGCACATTGAGCGCTTTACTAACAGCACAAGACTTTGAATTGGTCGCAGACGATGTATCACCTATGCTTGCTTCTGATTCTTGCATTTACCACAACCCTTCGGCAATATCCATAAAAAAGGGAGCTTTCAATTTATTAAAGCCTTTAATTAATGATTTTGACCTTTTTCCTGAAGTCATTTTCAATAAAGCAAAGGGCATTATTAAATACGTACCTTGCAAAAAGCCTCTAAAAGACAAGTACCCTTGCAAAGCTATCATCATGGTTAATTACACTAAAAACGCTGAAACAAAACTTGATTTAGCATCTATAAAAGAGGCACTTGAAACCCTTGTACCGGAATCATGGCTTTCACCAAACCCTGATCATGCCGAGTATTTTTTAGATTGGCTATCTAAAACACCAATATATAAATTAACTTACAGTAACACAGAAAGTGTTACTGAAGAAATCTCGAAATGCTTTAAACAGCTTCGCGAGCAATAACAAAATAGCACTTACAAGACCTTTTGATGGGTAATCTTATTACGACATACCAAAATATAGCTGATATTTTAAGCTTTGATGTCTCTAAAGATGCGTTAGAGAAAACGCTAAAAAATGACAATTTTGATTGGGACAACATCGTAGTAGAAGGTAGTAAACACCTCGTACTTCCTGCCATATATTGTCAATTAAAAAAGAAACAACTCACCCATCTTTTACCACAAGAACTAGACGTATATCTTAAAGACATAACCACACTCAATAAGAATAGAAATACAGAGGTAATAAAGCAAATAAGCGTACTTTCTGAACTGTTAAATACCCATAACATTGACCATGTTTTTTTAAAAGGTGCCGCTTTAATATCCGGAAATTATTATGAGAACATTTCTGAACGAATGTTGGGCGATATAGATATTCTGATACCGCAACAGCAGCTTGATGAGGCGTTTAAATTATTAAACAACAACAGCTACTACCCTATTGACCAGACATTAGGTAATGATTTTTTTGAACACAAGCATTTGCCAAGACTAAAAACAGACACCTATATCTGTGCTGTGGAGCTTCATAGAAAATTATTTGTATCTCATAAAGAAAAAAACCTCAGTACCTCAAGCATTTTGGCTTCTAGAAACATTGTAAATGGTATCAGCATACCATCTGCCAAGCATCTATTGCATCATAATATACTCAACTACCAGATTAATGATCATGGCAAACTGTATAACAGCATAAGTTTTAGACCTGCTTATGACACCATAGTGTTGCTAACTAAATGTAAAGCGTCTGCTATTAAGCACACCAAAACCATTAGAACATACTTTAGCATCTTAGGCCTCTTTTTTAGGGACATAAACAAGAGTTCTAAAAGCACAAGCTTTATTGCAAAATTTTATCTGTATAAATTAAAACATCCAAAATTTTATAAGTTTTGGAACAAACTCTTAAAACGAACCCATTTTTTATTGCTTATTACAAATAGAATCCCTTATTTTATCTTTAATAACGCATACAGAACAGCTGTTATAAAAGATAGAAAACGAATTTTTATCTATTTTAGGTCTGTATTAAGTAATTCTAAATAATTTTTATAATATTTGTATTAATAATCTGTAACTCAATATTTGTTTTATAAACCACAAAGTTTACCTTTGAAAAAATCATTCTTGTAATATGAAAAAAATAATACTAGCATTTGCTTTATTGGCTTTTAGTTTTAATTCGTTCGCTCAATTAGATAGTAATGAGTGGTATCTAAGTTTTGGAGTCAATGCTATCAACAATTTAGGAACACAATCACCAATCAACAGTCCTGATGACTGGGCTTTTAACAAAGTTCCTGTATCTGCTGCCGTTGAATTTAGCTGGTCAAGACAATTTTCTATTGAACAGTCTATTACGTTAAACGGTTTTACGACAAGCAGCATCGTTGATGGTAACACTATTAACAAAGAATTAGATTATGTGTCTTTTGACACACACGTAAAATACTACTTTGGTCAATATCTTTTCCCTAATGCAGATTGGATTGACTTTTTTGCAAACGCTGGTGTTGGATTTTACCACATTGACGAAACTAATATCTCTGGAAACCTTGGTGGTGGAGTTTTATTTTGGTTAAATGGAGACAGAACATTTGGCTTAAGAGCTCAAGCAATCAGTAAATTTGCTTTAGACGCAGGTGATAGCGGTTATGACAACAACCATTTCCAATATCATTTACAAGCTACTATAAGATTATAATAGACACTGAAAATAGATAAAAAAAAGACCTGTTATTTCTAACAGGTCTTTTTTTTATTCAATATTACACACAAGGTGTATTACTTATTACTTAATAACAGTTCATCAAAATACTTGATAGTCGTTTTTAAGCCTTCTCTTAAGTTTATTTTTGGCTCCCAACCATTCAGTTCTTTTTTAGCCAAATCTATATTAGGCTGACGCTGCATAGGATCATCCTGAGGAAGTGGCAAATAAGAAATTTTAGATTTTGAACCTGTAAGATCTATAATCTCGTCTGCCAGTTGCAACATGGTAAACTCTTTAGGATTCCCAACATTTACAGGACCTATAAAACCATCTCTGGTACTCATCATTCTTACCGTACCTTCTACCAAATCATCCACATACTGAAAGCTTCTGGTTTGCGTACCGTCTCCAAAAATGGTAATATCTTCCCCTTTGAGAGCTTGCACTATAAAGTTAGACACAACTCTACCATCTTGAGGATGCATTCGCGGTCCGTAAGTATTAAAAATACGAATGATCTTAATCTTTACATTATTCTCTTTATGATAATCCATAAATAGGGTTTCGGCACAACGCTTGCCTTCATCGTAACAAGACCTTAAACCTATAGGGTTCACATTTCCCCAATAACTTTCTGGTTGAGGATGCACTGTAGGATCTCCATACACCTCGCTAGTAGAAGCCTGCAAAATTTTTGCCTTAACACGCTTTGCTAAACCCAACATGTTAATGGCACCCATTACAGAGGTTTTAGTTGTTTTTATGGGATTGTATTGATAATGCACAGGCGAAGCCGGACAAGCAAAATTGTATATCTCATCTACTTCTGCCATAAAAGGATTAGTAATATCATGTCTCACCAATTCAAAATAATGATGATCCATCAAGTGTTCTATATTTTGCTTAGATCCTGTAAAATAGTTATCTAAACATATAACTTCATTTCCCTCGTTTAAAAGACGCTCACAAAGATGCGAACCTACAAATCCTGCACCACCTGTTACTAATATTCTTTTCATTTATAGTTTATCGTTACTTATACTTCAAAAATAATGCTTATTTCTTAGTCTTTAGTATCCAGCAAAATTAAAGTTTAGCATTTGCTTCATATAACCGTAGAGGTCTGGAAATTGAGCTTTAAACCTATCTGGTGTTTCAATAAAATTTTCGAGCAATACAGCAAAAAATTCAAATTGATTGGTGTAAGCGTAAGCTCTAAAGTATTTTGATGCTGTTAAACTATCTCTAACCGCTTTATGGTCTTGCAAATAACTAGTTAAATCATTAAATCCATTTCTAAAAATCTCACTGCTTATATCGCTTTTACCAAATGCATTTAAATGTATAGCATGCCCAAATTCATGTATTCCTAAATTTAAGTTATCGTCACCTATGTGATATCCTTTTTTAAAATCTTCCCATGAGAAAACTATAGTTCTCAACTGTGGATTGGTTTCTCCTTTATGGTAAGTCTCGTTTAACTTAGAATAATAAACTTTTGGGTAAATGATAACAGTATCTATTAACTCTATTAAGTAGTCTCTAAAACCAAAAGTTAGCATAATAGCTGTTGCCGAAATCAATGTTTTCATTTCATTATCTACACGCAGACCTTCTCTTCCAACAAACTCCTTGCTATTGATAAAAGTTGCCAGTCGATGCCTAAAAACAGCTTGTTCATTTTTGTTGAGTTTGCTGTAAAATTCAAACTCATTTTTTAATATTGACAATTGACGGTTAGACAGTTCTTTTTTAAAAAATATAGTGTTTAGAAAAAAAGGTTTGTTGCGTTTTATTGCATAAAAAGATTCAATAAAAGCATAAAACTTAACAAGCATTATAATGGTCATGCAAGCCAAAAAAACATATAAAAGCACAGTCCCTAATGCAGAATTTATTTCAGGGTTTTCAGCGTCTTGAATGTAGATTAAGATCATTGCCTAAATATAGAAAGAAAAGCTTCAAGACACAGCTTTAAAAACAAAAAAAATGCTCAAGCGAGCTTGGCTAAATAATCTAATTTTTTTTAACAAATCGTTTCTCAAAGGATTGCTATCGCATCCTTTTTGCTCCGCTTTGAACATACTTCAAACAAAAAAATGCTCAAGCGAGCTTGGCATTTTTTTGTTTGAAGTATGTATTCGTGACCTCGAGAGGATTCGAACCTCCAACCCTCAGAGCCGAAATCTGATATTCTATCCAGTTGAACTACGAGGCCATTACCACCTGTAAAAGTAGAAATTTATTAAGATAACTTAGCCTTAACGATAGTTGAAATCGTCTTACCATCTGCTTGTCCTGCAAGCTCTTTAGACACAATACCCATAACTTTACCCATGTCTTTCATGCCTTCTGCTCCTGTGCTTTCTATAGTCGCTATTACAACTTTTTCTATCTCTTCTTCACTTAGCGCTTCTGGTAAAAACTGATTAATTACCTCTGCCTGATCTAATTCTGGCTGTGCTAAATCATCTCGTCCTTGTTCTTGAAAAATGGCAGCACTATCTTTACGTTGCTTTACCATTTTAGACAAAATCTTGATCTCCTGCTCCTCTGTTAACTCATCACTACCATCTGATGCAGTTTTGGCTAATAATATTTCTGATTTCACTGCTCTTAAAGCTGCTAGTGCTGTTTGATTTTTTTCTTTCATTGCTGCCTTCATCGCAGTCATTACTTTATCTTGTAAACTCATAATATCCTTAATCTTTTAGAAGTGCGAAGATACTAAAAAAGTTATGCTTCTTTACGCTCCAAAACCTTAGAAAAACAAAAGCCCAAAAAGCTTAAGATTACTTTTTGGGCCTTACTTGGTGTGATAACACTTAACTAAAAATTGTTATTAATCCACATTATCGTGTAAAAATGAATTGTTACTTCTTAACTGAATGTCGTCATTATCATCAGTACCTACAGACAACCTTGAAGTGTTCGTTTCTGAAGAGTGCTGCGCATCCTCTAAATTAACACCTTGCCTTTTATAAGCTGGCTCTCTTTCTATTTCATCAATCTTAGCTGTATTAAACTTGTAATTAAAGTCTTTCATGTGCTTTCTACGCTCATCTGCACGTGCTTTAATTAAATCTGAAATAGGACTATTCATTGGGTCTATTTCTTCTTCAGAAGCCTCTTGTGTTTCTTCTACCTGAAGCACCTTCTTTTCAAATACTATTTCTTCTTTTACTTCAGTCTCTACTTTAGCTTTTATTGAAGCGTCAAAAGTATCTACATCCTCTAAAGCATAACGTTTTTCGCCTTCTTCATTAACTTCTGTTACAGAGATAATTTCTACCGGCTCATTAACTTTAATATCTTTGACATCCTCATCTAAGCTAAAGAACATTAGTTCTTCTCCAGAATCTGGCTCTTCAACTTGTTCTGGTTCTTTGCTTGTAAGCGGCAAATCAAACGTTAATGTAATTTGCTCTTCACGCTCTTCAACAATAGGCTTTTCTGTTTTAGTCTCTATTGGTGTGATGATAAATTCTTCTGGCTCTACATTAAGTTCTGACTTAGTGTCTAAAACTTCATTGTATACAACATCCATATTTCTCAATAAGTCTGTGGTAGGAATTAAATCCATATTATGACCTGTTGATGTTTCGGTCTCACTCTCATCTAAAAGTGTGTGACGCACCACTGGATCTTCTTTCTTTTCTTCTAAAACGATGTCCGGAGTAATTATCGCAGGCTCTTTTTCTTTCGTGCTTACTTCTTCTATAACTTCTTCTTCTAAAGCATGAATTACTTTTTTAGTTTCTGTATTAGAAATTTCGTTTTGCTGATCTATATCAAAACCCGTAGCTATAATTGTTACAGCTATAGATTCTTGTAGCGACTCATCTTCACCAACACCCATAATTATGTTAGCTCCATGACCTGCTTCATTCTGAATATGATCGTTAATCTCACCAATCTCATCGATAGTAATTTCTTGTGAACCTGAAACGATAAGCAACAATACGTTTTTGGCTCCTGTGATTTTATTATCATTAAGTAATGGTGAATCTAAAGCTTTCATAATAGCTTCTTGTGCTCTGGTTTGACCAGATGCTGTAGCCGATCCCATAATGGCTGTTCCACTATTACTCAATACTGTTTTAGCATCACGTAAATCGATGTTTTGTGTATAGTGATGTGTTATTACCTCTGCTATACCTCTAGATGCTGTTGATAAGACTTCGTCTGCTTTAGAGAAACCTGCTTTAAAGCCCAGATTCCCGTATACTTCACGTAACTTATTGTTATTAATAACGATAAGCGAATCTACATGCTCTCTAAGTTTTTCTATACCTCTTTGAGCTTGCTCGTTTCGCATTTTGCCTTCAAACTGAAACGGCATTGTAACAATACCTACAGTAAGCACATCGAGTTCTTTAGACATTTTTGCAATAACAGGTGCAGCACCTGTACCTGTACCACCACCCATTCCGGCAGTGATAAATACCATTTTTGTATTGGTATCTAACATTCTACGTATGTCTTCTATACTCTCTACAGCGGCTTGCTCACCTACATCTGGATTAGCACCTGCGCCCAACCCTTCTGTTAGGTTAACGCCTAATTGTATTTTATTAGGCACTCCACTGCTTTGAAGCGCTTGCGCATCTGTATTACAGATTACAAAGTCTACGCCTTTGATACCTTGTTGAAACATGTGATTAATGGCATTGCTTCCACCTCCACCAACACCAATAACTTTGATGACATTAGACTGGTTTTTAGGCAGATCAAATGAAATGTTTCCAAATTCGTTGCTACTACTCATATTTTTTGAGATTATGGGATTTTAAATGTCTTAATTAATATATACTTACTCTGCGTTGTCTAAAAATTCTTTAACACGCTCTGTTAACTTATCCAAAAACGAACGACGTTCCTTTTTTGGTTCTTCTGTAACGATCTCTTGTTGGGCTTCTGCAGTTGTTTCTTCCTCTTCAGTTTCAACAACTTCTTCTTCTATTTGCTCAGCTTTTCTTCGGTCTTGTCTTTTAAGCCCATCCATAACCAAACCTACTGCTGTAGCAAATAAAGGACTTGCTATATCTTCATCACTATCACCTGCCAGATGCTCATTAGGATATCCTATTCTGGTATCCATTCCTGTGATGTACTCTACCAATTGTTTTAAATGTTTTAATTGGCTTCCGCCTCCTGTTAAAACAATTCCTGCAATTAGTTTTTTCTTTTGCTCTTCGTGTCCGTAGTTTTTTATTTCTACATATACCTGCTCAATGATTTCTACCACTCTGGCATGTATAATTTTTGACAAGTTTTTTAAGGTAATCTCCTTTGGCTCTCTTCCTCTTAACCCTGGAATAGAAACAATTTCGTTATCCTTATTTTCGCCTGGCCAAGCTGAACCAAACTTTATCTTTAATAATTCGGCTTGCTTTTCAATAATTGAGCAACCCTCTTTAATATCTTCTGTAATAACATTTCCACCAAATGGAATGACTGCTGTGTGGCGAATAATACCATCCTTAAACACCGCTAAGTCTGTTGTACCACCTCCTATATCTATCAACGCTACACCTGCTTCTTTCTCTTCCTGACTCAACACAGCATTTGCAGATGCTAAAGGTTCTAAGGTGATACCTTCTAACTCTAAACCTGCACTTTTAACACAGCGACCAATGTTTCTAATTGAGGACACTTGCCCTACAACCACATGGAAGTTGGCTTCTAACCTTCCGCCATACATACCAATTGGTTCTTTTATTTCTGCCTGACCATCAACTTTAAATTCTTGAGGTAACACATGAATAATTTCTTCACCAGGCAACATAACTAATTTGTGCACCTGATTTATAAGACGATCAATATCTGTGTCATCTATGACCACTTCAGAGTTTGGTCTGGTGATATAATCACTGTGTTGCAAACTACGAATATGCTGACCTGCAATACCTACAGTAACATCTTCAATTTTTTCTGAAGCTGCAGCTTCTGCCTCTTGTACAGCTTGCTGAATAGACTGTATGGTCTGCGTAATATTGTTAACAACACCACGATGCACGCCCAAACTTTTGGATTTGCCAACACCAAGTATTTCTACTTTGCCATACTCATTTTTACGACCAATCATGGCCACAATTTTTGTGGTTCCTATATCTAAACCTACCGAAATTTGATGCTTGTCCATAGTCTAAATTTTGGTGCAAATCACTTGTTCGTCAAATTTGAGATTTACAAGCTTATAGTTATCTAAAATCTTATCTTTAAAAGCCTTCTGATAGAAAGCTTTGAAATTATTTATCTTCTTTTGAAGCTGATTTAAAGTTCCTAAGTGAACTTTAAAATTGCTTTTTCTGATTCTAAAATCAATGGTTTCATCATCATTTTGATGAATTTCAATGACATGTTTTTTTAAAAACTCATCCTCATCTACAGCCTTTGCAAATTGAAACACTGTATTGAGGTTATTTTTCTTAATATTACCAGTAACCAATGGCACTCTCGCTGCAAAATTTGACGACAAAGGCATGTAAGAGCCTTCATCATCTATATAGTACGATGCATTAGTATGCACTCTAGCAATAGGTCGTTTTTGTTCTATTTCTGCTGAAAGCTCGCCATTTACAGACATAAACACCTCTGCTTTCTTTATCATTGGATTAGAATTTAGGGCAGCTTCTAAATCGTTCAAATCTATAATATCTTTGGGTTGTCCCGTAACTGAGGCCTGATTTTGTATTAACAATTTACTAACAGTTGCTTCTGTGATAAACAACTTGTTTTCGCCTGTAAACTCAATGTTTGCTTCAGGCACTTTTCTATTGCTATTTCTGTAGTTAGAAAACGCAAAAAGAAAGCCAACCAAAATCAGCAATACAGCTACTTTTATATGGTTTATATTAACTCTCAACAGTAAAGGCTTCTTTTATATGTTTTACTTCTACTCCTATATCTCCTGCACCTATTGTTAATACAACATTTGCATTGGACGCTTTTATTGCATCTACAATCGCTGATTTTGAAATCAGGTTTTTATTTGAATTTTCAATCTTTTCTAATAACCATTCCGACGATACTCCTTCAATCGGCAATTCTCTTGCTGGATAAATATCTAGCAAAAGAACCTCATCAAATTTCGAAAGACTTTTTGCAAAACCATCTACAAAGTCTCTGGTACGACTATACAAATGCGGTTGAAAAATTGCCAATACCTTTCGGTCTGGATACATTTCTCTAACAGCCTGATGTACTGCATTTATCTCTTCTGGATGATGGGCATAATCATCGATAAACACAAAATCATCAGTTTTAATCTGGTATGTAAATCGTCTTCTAACCCCCTTGTAAGATGCTAAGCCCTTGGCGAGCTGGTCATAAGGGCAACCGTAGTCAGCAGCCATCGCCAAGGCAATTATTGCATTCGACAAGTTATGTCTACCAGGTAGGTTAAATTGAAAATCTTTATACAATCCGTTTGGTGTTTGAACATCAAACACATAACTACCATTGCTGATTCTAATATTTTTTGCACTATAATCTGCGTCATCGTCCACTCCGTATGTAATACCCTTTAATGGCAATCCATTTTTTACAAAAAGTTTACCATCTGGTTTTATACATTCTGAAAATGCTTTAAACGTTTTTGTAAGTTCGGTTGCATCTCCATAAATATCGAGATGATCTGCATCCATTGAAGTGATGCACGCCAAATCTGGCGACAAGGTTAAAAACGAACGATCGAATTCATCTGCTTCTACTACTGTAACTTCTGTTCCGTTGATGATTAAGTTAGAGTTGTAGTTTTCGCTAATTCCACCCAAGAAGGCTGTAACTGGCGCATTACACTCATTTAGCAAATGCCCTAAAATACTTGTAGTAGTAGTTTTGCCATGAGTTCCTGCAACTGCCAAACATGTTGTTTGTTTAGTTATTTCACCAAGCACCTGAGAGCGCTTGTATACTTCAAAATTATTATTTCTGAAGTAATTTAACTCAGAATGGTCTTTTGGAACAGCTGGTGTATAGACTACTAATGTATGTTGAGGATCTAAAAATGCTGAATTTATTTCAGCTACACTATCGCTATAATGCACTTCAACACCTAATTCTTGCAAAGCTTCAGTAATATCTGAAGGCGTTTTATCATAACCTGCAACATCTTTACCTTTGGCCACAAAATAACGTGCCAAGGCAGACATACCAATGCCTCCTATACCGATAAAATAGACGTTATTTATAGCGTTAAGATTCATTTACTTTTTCAATAATTTTTCAACTTCATCAACAATATCACTCGTTGCATTAACAAGCGCCAAAGTTTCTATATTTTTACTTAATTCCGATTGTTTTTCTTCGTTTGTTATTAACGCGGTAAATTCATTTTGAAAATCATTATCTAAATCACTTTCTTTTATTAAAACAGCCGCATTTTTCTCTGCAACAGCAAGCGCATTTTTAGTTTGATGATCCTCTGCCACATTAGGTGATGGAATAAAAATAGTTGGCTTACCTACAATACATAATTCTGAAACCGAAATAGCGCCTGCTCTAGATATAATAACATCTGCAGCCGCATAAGCCATATCCATATTATTTAAAAATGCATGCACCTGAACATGTTTTAAATCATTGTACTGTTTATACCTATCGTAATACAGTTTACCACACTGCCAAATAAGCTGCACATTTTGATTTTCAAAAAAAGTAAGATTTGCCTCTACCAACTCATTGATTCGTCTTGCTCCCAAACTACCGCCTAAAACCAACAATGTATGTTTGCTATGAATTAATTTAAAAACATCTTTACCTTCTATATGTTTTCCTTTTACAGCTAACAAATCTTTTCTAATAGGATTACCTGTGAGCTTTAATTTTTCTTTTGGAAAAAACTTATCCAACCCATCATAAGCCACACATATTGTATCTACTTTTTTGCCTAACAGTTTATTTGTAATTCCCGGAAAGGAATTCTGCTCCTGTATTAAGCAAGGCACACCTTTAGACGTTGCCATTTGCAATAATGGCCCACTTGCAAATCCACCTGTACCAATAACAACATTTGGTTTAAATGTTTTTATAATTTTTCTAGATCGCAGCAAACTTGTTATAAGCTTAAGAGGAAACATTAAATTCTTTAGGGTGAGTTTTCTTTGAATACCAGAAATCCACAAACCTTCAATTGTATATCCTGCCTGAGGCACTTTATCCATTTCCATACGATCTGACGCACCAACAAACAAAAACTCCGCATCTGGATAGCGCGATTTTAATTCGTTAGCAATAGCTATAGCAGGATATATATGACCTCCTGTACCACCACCTGATAATATGAATTTATAGTTACTCATTAAATTGTTTCACTTAATATATCTAAAGGGTTATCTCCCTCTAACACTTCATTTTCTTTTATTTCTTGGCGCTTTGCGCTTACGCTTAATATTATTCCTATTGCCATACAGGTCATCCAAATTGATGTACCTCCACTACTTATTAGTGGCAATGTTTGCCCTGTTACCGGAAACAGCTCAACCGCCACAGCCATATTTATTAACGCCTGAAACACAATTGGCAAACCAACACCCAACACCAACAACGAGCCAAATATTGTATCTGCTTTTTGAGACACCACCACAATCCTAAACAACAACCAAGAGTACATTACCAACAAAAATATTCCACCAAACAGTCCGTACTCTTCAATAATAATAGCAAATATGAAATCTGAAGATGACTGTGGTAAAAAGTTTTTTTGAACGCTCTTACCAGGTCCCAGAGGTTTAATACCTGTAGCTATTGCAATTTTTGCTTTCTCTATCTGATAATCTTCTTCAGTATCCTCTCCATTTGCAAAATTTTCTACTCTACTCATCCAAGTATCCACACGGTTTGGCATAGCATCTGGAAACGCCTTGGCCACCAAAATAAACATTAGCAAAGCCATTAGTCCAGACCCTATAATCACCATTAGATACTTTACCGGATAACCTCCTATAAATGCCAACATCATAACCATAGTAAATATGATTGCTGTTGTAGAAAAGTTAGCTGGAAGAATTAAAACAAGCACAAAAAAAACAGGTCCCCAAAGTGGTAAAACAGTCTCTTTAAAACTCACATTCTTCTCTCTTATTTTTGAAAGATATCTCGCCACATAAACCATTAAAACTACTGCCGCAAATGTTGATGTCTGAAAGGACATATTTACAATTGGGATTTGTATCCATCGACTTGTATTAGTACCCTGAGCATTGGTTGAGCCTTGCAATATTGTAATTAAAAGAAGCACTATAACCACAGGGATAAGCACCATTGATAAGCCCTTAAAATACCTATACGGTATTTTATGCACCGCATACATTATAGCAAAGCCTAGTGATAAGTGCACAAGATGCTTTACAAAAAAAGAAAACGTATTACCTGTACCACCAACATATGCCAAATTACTAGCAGCACTATATACTGGCAAAAATGAGAATATAGCCAACAAAGTTGCTATTGCCCATATTGCTCTATCTCCTTTTATTTGTGAAAAAATATTTTGCACGCTTAACCTTTTATCGTTGAGTCCCTAATTCAACGTTTTTTTGAATTTTATAAGTTCCTCACAGCATCCTTAAATTGACGACCACGATCTTCATAGTTTTCAAACAAATCAAAACTAGCACAAGCAGGAGATAACAATACATTATCACCAGTATCTGCCAACTTATAAGCTATTTTCACAGCTTCTGTCATGTATTGAGTTTCCACAATAACATCGACCATATTACCGAAAGCTTCAATCAACTTTTTATTATCTACACCAAGACAAATAATTGCTTTTACCTTTTCATTTACAAACTGAAACAACTCTCTGTACTCATTACCTTTATCAACACCACCTACTATCCAAACCGTAGGAGCATTCATACTTTCTAAAGCAAAATAAGTTGCATTAACATTTGTTGCTTTAGAGTCATTGATGTATTGTACTTTATTAATTTTTAACACATGCTCTAAACGATGCTCTACACCTTGGAAGTTTTCTAAACTTTCGCGAATCGTTTGTTTTCTTATTTTTAGCAAGTGTGCTACTGCAGAAGCAGCCATAGCGTTTTTAACGTTATGCTTACCCTCTAAAGCTATATTATCTGTTGGCATAATTATTTTGTTATTATCTATTGTTATTATTATTTTTTTATCTTCATAATAAGCACCTTCTTCAATTTTTCTTGTTAGCGAAAAAGGCAACTTTTTTGATTGAATTTCATTGTTTTGTAACCAATTTGTAATAATCTCATCATCTGCATCATAAATGAAATAATCCTCCTTGGTCTGATTTTCTACAATTCTAAATTTGGAAGCGATATAGTTCTCAAACTTATAATCGTAGCGGTCGAGATGATCTGGTGTTATGTTTGTTAACACTGCAATTTTTGGTTTAAAATCATGAATATCATCTAACTGAAAGCTGCTTACCTCCAGCACGTAATTCTTATGGTTCTTCTCCAAAATTTGCTTTGCAAAACTATCTCCTATATTCCCAGCTAAACCAACATCTAACTCTTGCTTTAACAGGTGATGCGTTAGTGTTGCTGTTGTTGTTTTTCCATTACTACCTGTTATTGCAACCAATGTAGCATCTGTATAATTTGAAGCAAATTCAATCTCAGAAACCACCATAATACCAGCATTTCTAATCTGCTTTACTAAAGCCACTTTATCTGGTATTCCCGGACTTTTCATAACGATGTCTGCATTCAGAATTTTAGACTCTGTATGCTGCTCATCTTCAAATTCAATCTCATTATTTAAAAGAACGTCTCTGTACTTTTCTTTAATTTTTCCTTTATCAGAAAGAAAAACATTATATCCTTTTGCTTTCCCCAAAAGCGCAGTTCCTACTCCACTTTCTCCACCACCAAGAATCACTAATTTCTTCATTTACGATTATTGATTTACGATTTACGATTCTTAGCTCTCATGGTTTTTATTGACGCTACAACTATTGACAACAACTCATTGGCTTCCCTATGCAATCGTTTAATCTCTTCATGCTCTTTATCACTTACTTGAAGTAATAGCTCCAAGAAATACATACTTTCGTCAGTTTCCTCTTCAACAATTTTCAGTTTATTAATAAAATCTGCGTCCGATTTTGCTCTACAAGCTGCTCTATAATTTGCTCCAACGGAACTAGAGCACCTAATTAACTGCTTACAAAAAGCATTAAACTCTCTGGACATAGGAAACCTTGTACACAAATGCCAGCAATCTGCTGCATATTTTTGAGTTCTATTTTTTAACTGTTGCTTCAAACTTTATTCGTAATTCTAAAATCGCATATCTTAAATCATCTAATTTTCAATGTCACTATAGATATAATAGCTAACAGAATACCTACAATCCAAAAACGTGTGACAATTTTACTTTCGTGATATCCTGATTTTTGATAATGGTGATGTAGCGGAGACATCTTAAAAATCCGCCTACCTTCGCCATACTTTTTCTTGGTGTATTTAAAATAACTGACTTGCATCATTACCGATAAGTTCTCTGCCAAGAAAATACCGCACAATACAGGGATTAGCCACTCTTTTCTTACTGCAATGGCTATTACAGCAATGATTCCTCCAATAGTTAAACTTCCTGTATCTCCCATGAACACTTGTGCCGGATAGGCATTGTACCACAGGAATCCAACAAGCGCTCCTACAAATGCAGCGATGTATATTGTAATCTCTTCAACTTGCGGTATATACATTATGTTTAGATATTTAGAGAAAATGATATTTCCTGATACCCAAGCAAAAATCCCTAACGTTAGCACCACAATTGCCGATGTACCTGCCGCCAAGCCATCTATACCATCAGTTAGATTGGCACCATTAGACACAGCTGTTACAATAATGATACTAACAAGCACAAAAATGACCCATGCATAACCCTCAAAATCTGGACTTATCCAAGTAATTAAGTTTGAATAATCGAACTCATTATTTTTTACAAATGGAATCGTTGTTTTTGTTGATTTCTTTGCCACATCAAAGAGTTGCGCCTTTGGTATGTTAGGATTTTCAGCCAGTAATTGCTGTTGTTCCTGAAGCGGCAATTCCTCTTTTATGGTTACATCGTCATGAAAATACAGAGTTAACCCAACGATAAGCCCCAAACCTACCTGTCCCAGAACTTTAAATTTTCCTTTTAATCCTTCTTTATCATTCTTGAATTTTTTGATATAGTCATCAATAAACCCAATGGTTCCCATCCAAAGTGTCGTAATGATTAACAGAATGATGTAGATGTTTTCTAGCTTAGCCAATAACAACACAGGAAGAAGTGTCGCCAAGATAATTATAAGTCCACCCATTGTTGGTGTACCTGCTTTTTCTACCTGACCTTCTAAACCTAAATCTCTTATGGTTTCGCCTACTTGTTTTTTGCGTAAAAAATCTATAATACGCTTACCATAAATAGTAGAAATTAACAATGACAAAATTATTGCTACAGCCGCTCTAAAGGTTAGAAACCCAAAGAGTGATGCTCCAGGAAACTGGAATTGTTTTTCTAAATATTCAAATAAATAATATAGCATCTACTTTTGTAATTGTTTTAAAAATTCTTGTACTGTTTTATAATCATCAAAATCGAAGCGTTCGCCTTTTATCTCTTGATAGGTCTCGTGCCCTTTACCAGCAATTAAGATGATATCTTTAGCTTCTGCCAATTGGCACGCTGTTTTTATAGCCTGTTTTCTATCGGTAATCGATAATGTTTTTTTGAAATTTTGAGGCTCGACTCCTTTTTCCATATCCTCAATAATTGTTTCTGGAACTTCGCTTCGTGGATTATCGCTTGTAAAAATCACTTTAGTGCTTAATGCTGAAGCAATATGCGCCATCTTTGGTCGCTTGGTCTTATCTCTATCACCACCACAACCCACAACTGTAATTAGCTCTTCATTTTTAGTACGAATACTATTTATGGTTTCGAGAACATTTTTTAGAGCATCTGGTGTATGTGCATAATCTACAATTGCAGTAATTTTTTCTTCTGAAATGAAATACTGAAAACGGCCAGACACATTATCTAACTCGCTAATCAATCTTAAGATTTCATCTTTTTCTAAGCCTAATAATTCCGCAGCACCATATATTGCCAGAATGTTGTAAGCATTAAAACTGCCAATAAGTTTTGTCCACAGTTCGCTGTCATTCACTTTTAACAACAAACCACTAAATTCGTTTTCTAAAATCTGCGCTCTGTAATCTGAATAATTCTTTAACGCATAGGTGTATTTCTTAGCTTCAGTATTCTGAAGCATTACCAACCCATTTTTATCATCCATGTTAGACAATGCAAATGCATCTTTTGGTAAGTGATCGAAAAATGCTTTTTTTACATCTCTATATTCTGCAAACGTTTCATGATAATCTAAATGATCATGAGATAAGTTTGTAAAAATTCCTCCAGTAAACTTTAAACCTTCTGTTCTACTCTGATGAATACCATGTGAACTCGCTTCCATGAAACAGAACTCAACTCCTTCATCATTCATAAGTTTTAGATACTTATTAATAGTTAAGGAATCTGGCGTTGTATGTGTCGCTTTATACTCAGTATTATCTACCATAATTTTCACGGTAGATAACAATCCCACTTTGTATCCTGCTTTTTTAAATAGCTGATATAATAAACTCGTTACTGTTGTCTTACCATTAGTACCTGTAACACCTACAAGTTTTAAATTCTCCGACGGATGCTCATAGTAGTTTGCAGCCATAAAAGCTAACGCCTCATTAGAATTAGCCACTTCTACATAAGTAATACCATCTTGTAAAGTTTCTGGCAATACTTCGCAAACTATGGATGTTGCTCCGTCTAAAATCGCTTTCTCTATATAATTATGTCCATCCGTAAGCGTACCTCTAATTGCCACAAACGCATCATTAGTCTCAATTTTTCGGGAATCGAATTCTAATTTATTTACAGCAATGCCAGTACTACCAACCACAGCATTTATAGTAACCTTGTACAATATGTCTTTTAATTCTTTCATGATGCTTCGAGAACAATTGTTTGGTTAGGTTTTAACTTTTGATGCTTGTCTACAGATTGCGATTTTACAGTGCCACTACCTTTTAATTTCACCTTAACATTAACCTGAAGATTCTCTAATAAAGCAATAGCATCCATTGCTGACATACCGACAACACTTGGCATTAATTCTTTATACTTGTTTACGTTATCAAAGTAACTTTCATAATCTTCATTTACCAGCTTACTGTTAAAGTCTAACGCTTTAACATCATCTATTATAGGCGTATCAGTATATATTTTTTGTGCTATACGCTTAAAAACAGGACCCGTAACGTCTGCTCCGTAGTAACCTACTTTTGTACTCGGCTTATGAATAACCACTATACATGAGTATTTAGGGTTATCCGCAGGAAAATAACCCGCAAAAGACGACACATACTTTCTATCCTTTCTCCATTCTTCGTAATTTGCATAATCTGTACGCGCAGTACCTGTTTTTCCTGCCATAGAAAACGTTTCTGAGTACATATTTTTTCCAGTACCACGAATCACGATATTTTTAAGAATATCTTTTATCTCTAAAAGGGTTTTATCTGAACAAATCTTATCTACCAAAACCTGTTTTTCAAACACTTCTACATTTTTATCAAAAGACTTTACAGCACGAATAAATCTTGGCTTAATCATCTCGCCTTTGTTCGCTATAGCATTATAAAACGTAAGCGTTTGCAAAGGAGTTATAGCTAAATTATACCCATAAGCCATTGATGGCAACGCGTTTCTACTCCAGTTAGATTTACCCGGTTCTGGAATATTTGGAATCCCTTCCCCTTGAATAGGAATATCTAATGAGTCGTTAAGTTTCCAACGTTTTATATGATTGATAAACTTCATTGGATTCTTAGCATAATTATCATCTACAATGGTTGCTAAACCAATGTTTGAAGACACCTCCAAAGCTCTAGCCGCAGAGATTTTACCAAATCCTCCATGATGAGAATCACCTATAGTTCTACCATAGAAATACTTTGTCCCTTTTTTAGTATCTATAACAGTTGATGTATCGACCACTTTATCTTCTAGCGCAGCCATCATAGCCATCACCTTAAAGGTACTACCTGGCTCATGAGACTCATAAACCGCATAGTTTCTCTTTTCGTAATAAGTCCCCTTAGAGGTTCTTGCAAGATTTGCTATTGCCTTTATCTCACCTGTTTTTACCTCCATTACTACAACACAACCATGTTCTGCTTCGTAAGTTTCTAACTGCTTTAAAAGTGAATGATGCGCTATATCCTGAATATTGACATCTATAGTAGTATACACATCATAACCATCTTGTGGTTCTACCTGATCAAAATCGGCAATTGGTTTCCATTGCCCATTTCCAATTTTTTGCTTTAGACGTTTTCCTTTAACTCCTCTTAAATATTTTTCTCCAAAAGCACCATCTATACCTGCTCTAGCTGTATCTCCATTACTATCAATACGTTCATAACCTATAGATCTAGCCGCTATTTGACCCATTGGATGCTCTCTTCTTGTAGTCTGCTCTACAATTAGACCACCTCCAATTGCACCTTTATTAAGCAGCGGAAAATTTCTTAATCGTATATAATCTGAATAACTAATATTACGAGCCAGAAGAAAGTATCTGTTTTTATTTCTTCGTGCTTTTCTAATAATATCTTTATAATAAGCGGAAGATTTCCCTTTATAAACCGAAAGCGAATCTGCAAGCGCACCAATATGCTCATCAAACACCACTTGCTTTGCCTGCACAGCATCTAACCTAATATCGTACTTAGGAATTGACGTTGCCAACAAACTACCATCAGCAGAATATACATTACCTCTATTTGGCTCAATATCAAAATCTTTTACCGTACGCTTCTCTGCAAGTTTACGATACTCTTCCCCTTGAATAAACTGAATACTAATCAACTTAAACACCACAGCAAGCGCAAACACAAACATGCTGCCTGCCACAAAGTATAACCTGTTTAATATGTTAGTTTCTGTTGTTGCCAAAGTTTAGTTTTCAACTTTTTTTTCTCTGCTATCGAGTTTTATTATTTTCTTTTTAATTCTGATTGAACCGAAATTCACTCCTCAGAACCAAATACTTTAATTTTTGTTGGAGGAATTTCAGAAATACGAATTCCTTTTTCTCCTACTCTATTTATAATAGTCGACTCCATCTTTAATCGCATCAACTTAGAACGACCATCAACAAAGGCAGACCTCATTTCTTTCACCTCATTATTAAGCCTTGCAATCTCGTGCACTTTTTTATCTGCACTATGAGAACTTGCTATCATTATAATGGCTAGGAATGAAATAAAAATGATGATGCGCCAATTTTTAAACGAATCATCACTGATTAGAAACTTACCTCTTAATATGCTATAGATACTCTTCTTCATATTTTTTCAGCAATTCTAAGTTTTGCACTCCGAGCTCTATTATTTATTTTTATTTCTGACTCTGTTGGCACTATTAAACCACCAACTTTTTTCATTGGCACTTCAAAATTCCCAAACACATCGCGCTCTGGCTCTCCTTCAAACATTCCGTTTCTTATAAAGCGCTTTACCAATCGATCCTCTAAAGAGTGGTAAGAAATAAAACTCAACCTCCCACCTTTTTTCAGAACCTCTGGTGTTTGCAACAGCAACTCCTTTAAAACTTCAATTTCTTGATTCACCTCAATCCTTATCGCTTGATAGATTTGAGCCAAAACTTTATTTTCCTTTCTATGATTTAGAAACTTTTTCAATACCGATTTTAGCTGCTCACTTGTTTCTATTGGCGCTACTTTTCGCTCAGAAACTATAACTCTTGCCATTGCAGGCGCTTGCCTCAACTCACCATACTGCAACAACACATCTCTCAACTGCTCTTCCTCATATTCATTAACAACCTCATAAGCCGACAACTTGTTATCCTGGTTCATTCGCATATCTAGCTTCGCTTCAAAACGAGTTGAAAACCCTCGTTCTGCAACATCAAACTGATGCGAAGACACACCAAAATCTGCCAACACACCATCAACCTCTTTAACTCCGTAAAATCTTAAAAAACGTTTTATATACCTGAAGTTCTCATTGATAAGCACAAAGCGTTCATCATCAATTTTATTAGCCAAAGCATCTTTATCCTGATCAAAAGCATACAATTTCCCTTCTGCTCCTAGTCGCGATAAGATTTCCCGACTATGACCTCCACCACCAAACGTAACATCAACATAAATACCATCTGGTTTTATATTAAGGCCGTCAACTGTTTCTTTAAGTAAAACTGCATTATGATATTCCATTGCCCTCATCATCTTGTCCCATTACCTCTTCTGCTAAATCTGCGAAATCAGACGCAGCATCATCAATAACCTGCTCATACCTGTCCTTATCCCAAATCTCAATGATATTTACAGCAGACGCCAACACCACTTCTTTTGTTATACCAGAAAAACCAATTAAATCTTTTGGTATTAACAAACGACCTGCACTATCAACCTCTACCACCTTTACACCAGCCGTAAATCGTCTTATGAAATCATTATTTTTTTTCTTAAAACGATTTAGCTTATTCACTTTAGCCATCAACGCATTCCACTCTGACATTGGATATAACTCCAAGCACGACTGAAACACAGCTCGCTTTAGCACAAAACCATCTTGTAAAGCAGCAGATAATTGCTTTTTTAGCGCAGCAGGAACCATTAATCGTCCTTTTGCGTCAGCTTTACACTCGTATGTTCCAATAAATGAATTCAATACCCTCGATTTTCCACTTTAGCGTTTAAGAATCAAATATATTGAAAATTTTACCACATTTTACCACGCTCTCCCACATTTGTTGATAAGTTTTGGGTTTTGCCATTTTTTTGAATTAAAAAAGTCAATAAAATCAGCACATAGAAAGAGAATTAAGAAGTGGTGTTTATCAACAGATTAGAAAGAGCAACACAATAACCAAACACATCGAATAACAATTATTCTATTTGTTTTAAAAAGGATTTAGTTATATTTGTTTTTAACACTAAGCACTAATTGTTATAGATGGCACACCTTTTAAAAAAAGAAAAGGATTATAGATATATTGAAGTAGGAGAAGGCACACCAATCATAGTGCTTCATGGCTTAATGGGAGGGTTGAGTAATTTTGATGCTGTTACCAATTTTTTTGGCAACAATGGTTATAAAATTATCATCCCAGAACTCCCTATTTATACAATGTCACTTTTAAAAACCAATGTTAAAAGTTTCGCCAACTACTTAAAGGACTTTATAGAATTTAAAGGCCTAGATAGCGTTATATTGCTAGGAAATTCACTGGGAGGACACATTGGACTCTACCACACTAAATTATATCCAAAAAAAGTAAAAGCACTAGTTATTACAGGAAGTTCTGGATTATACGAAAGTGCAATGGGTAGCGGCTACACAAAACGTAGCGATTATGAAGTTATAAAGAAAAAAGCTCAAGACGTCTTCTACGATCCTGCTGTTGCAACAAAAGAAATTGTAGATGAAGTATACGAAACTGTAAACGACAGAAACAAGCTTGTAAAAACTTTAGCTATTGCCAAAAGTGCCATAAGACACAACATGGCTAAAGATCTTCCTAAAATGCAAACACCAACTTGTATTATTTGGGGAAAAAACGACAACGTTACTCCACCAGATGTTGCAGAAGAATTTCATGAACTTTTACCAGATTCTGATTTGTTTTGGATTGACAAGTGTGGCCACGCTGCTATGATGGAACACCCAGAAGAATTCAATAAAATCTTGAATAACTGGTTAGACAATCGCGGTTTTTAAACCACTAAAAATCAACAACTAACCAACAAAAAGAAACACTGTTTTTTTTCATAATATAACAAAGTCTAATTAAAAGAGAATCTCTTTTTTACGGCAATTAAAGATGACAAAAGTAAAATCTGCTGAGTTTGTAATGAGTAATTCTGATGTGGCAAAATGCCCTAAGAATCGCATTCCTGAATACGCTTTTATCGGAAGAAGTAACGTAGGTAAGTCATCCTTAATCAACATGCTTACCGATAGAAAAAGTTTAGCAAAAACCTCTGGACGACCAGGAAAAACACAATTAATCAATCATTTTATTATTAACGAAGAGTGGTATTTGGTTGATTTGCCAGGCTATGGTTATGCAAGAGTTTCTAAAACTTCAAAAAAGAAATTTCAGAAATTTATAACCAATTACTTTGAACAAAGACAGCAGTTGGTCTCTGCGTTTGTACTAGTAGATATTAGACACAAACCGCAACCTATAGACTTAGAGTTTATGCAGTACTTGGGTGAAAATGGTATTCCGTTTGGAATTGTTTTCACCAAAGCAGACAAGCTAAAACCCAATGCCATTGACAATCATGTTGATGATTATTGCAAAGAATTGCTAAAAACCTGGGAAGAAATACCGCCTTATTTTATTACTTCATCTTCAAAAAAAATAGGTCAGGATGATGTTTTGGACTTTATAAATAACACAAACGAAGAGATTGAAGCCTTAAAGAATCAGTAAATTTTAAGCTTTCACATCTAGAGCATCTCTTAGAGCATTACCTACCAACATAAATGCCATCACTAAAAGCATAATACAAATTCCTGGTATTAGTGCTAAATACGGCTTACCTAGAATTATATAATTATAATGATCTTTTATCATAGCGCCCCAACTAGCCATTGGCGGTTGAGCTCCAATTCCTAAAAAACTCAGACCGCTTTCAATAAGGATTGCCGCTGCAAAATTTGCTGCGGAAATTACTATTAAAGGTCCAAATATATTAGGCAAAATATGTTTTGTGATAATTCTGTAATCTGTATACCCTAAGGCTCTTGCCGCAGTTACGTATTGCATTTCTTTTGCACTTATAATTTGCCCTCTTACAACTCTTGCCACCTCAACCCACATTGTTAAGCCAACAGCAATAAAAACCTGCCAAAAGCCCTTTCCTAATGCCAAGGTTATTGCTATAACCAAGAGCAATGTTGGAATAGACCACGTGACATTGATAACCCACATAATCATAGCATCTACTTTACCACCATAATATCCTGCCAAACTTCCCATCAGCAAACCAACTACCAAAGAAATAAATACAGCAATAAAACCGATAAAAAACGAAATACGAGAGCCTATTAAAATACGACTTAAATAGTCTCTTCCATATTTATCTGTACCAAAAACGAAACTTCGATTTTCTATAAAAGGCTTGTAATCAGAATTAGGAAAACGATCTAAACCTATTTGTTTTTCTATGCCTTGAAGACCATCTGAAGCATACTCAACATAAGTTAACATCTTATCTTTTACTGCATAAGATTGAATCGGAATTTCGGTATCTGTGTTTTCTGAACCAAAAAACAGTTTAGACAAAAATCCTTGATGAGATTCTATACTAGAAGGGATGGTTAGCATTTCAACTTCAAATCCTGGCGATTTTGAATGAATAGACAAATGCATCTGATTGGCGTTTTTTGAAGCATCTGGAGCAAATAAATAAGCAAATACCGAAATAACACCAATACATGCAATAATCCCTAAACTGAAAACGCCCCAAAAGTTTGTTTTAAACTTTTGAAGCGCTAAACTTGTTAATGAGTTGTTACTTTTTGACATTTAGTTTTTAACCTCTGCTACTTTATTTTTTATAGCATAAGTCATTTTTAAATCGTGCAATACATTTAAAGCTTCTTCAATGTACACATCCTTAGCTAAACTTTTGTGCCAACGATCTCGCTTTTCTTTTAAGATAGAATCTTCGCCCATCATCTGCACCTCATACGGCAAAGAACTAAAAGTTAAATTCGTTTTGTATTCTGATAATTTTTCAAATCGTTTTGCTTCCTCTTCATTAAGCTCCATTTCTTTTTTGTAGCTATCATAATTTAAAGAATAACTCTCTCTATCTCTTATTTTCTTCACCCATTTAGCATTATCATCAATTAACTTTAATTGCTCATTGGCTGCCATCCTAGCTTTACTCTTTTCTATAGTAGTATCGTAATCAAAATAATTGCCCCAAACCTCATAATCTACAGCATCAATCTTATCCCAAGGCAATGGGTTTTCCTGATCTTTTTCACCTATATCAATGTAGCTATATCTGTCCGGAACCACTACATCACTTTTAACACCTTCTAACTGAGTAGAACCACCATTTACTCTATAAAACTTCTGAGTCGTAAACTTTAAAGCTCCCAAATCTCCATTAGAGTTATTTCTTACTAAACGGTTTAGATCTAACACATTTTGCACTGTCCCTTTTCCGTAGGTTTGCTTGCTACCAATAACTATAGCACGTTTGTAATCTTGCATTGCTGCCGCTAATATTTCTGAAGCAGAAGCCGATAATTCATTTACCAAAATTACCAAAGGTCCATCCCAAACAATAGATTTGTCCTTATCTTTTAGCACTTCTTTTGGCTGACCAGCTTCTTTAACCTGCACTACAGGCCCTTCTTCTATAAATAAGCCAGCAATATCTACAACTGTTTGCAAGGATCCACCTCCATTATTTCTTAAGTCTAAAACCAAACCTTCTACTCCTTCTTCCTTAAGCCTTATAATTTCTTGCTTTATATCTGAAGCAGCATTACGCTTGTTGTAATTTTCAAAATCAACATAAAACTTTGGCAAGTTAATAACACCAAACTTTTTGTCGTCTTTTATTACAGTGGATGATTTTGCGTAAGTTTCCTCTAACTCAACTATATCCCTTGTAATTGAAATATCTTCAATTGTACCATCAACCTTTTTTAAAGTTAAAACCACTGTTGTACCTTTTGGTCCTTTTATCAGTTTAATAGCATCATCTAGACGCATACCAACAACATTCACTGGTTTTTCTTCATCAGATTGACGCACTTTTATAATTTGATCACCAACCTCTAATTCATTTGCTCTCCAAGCAGGACCACCACTTATGATTTCGTTAACCACGATGGCATCCATTTTCTTTTGCAACCTAGCGCCAATACCTTCAAAGTTTCCAGACATAGCAACATCAAATCGGTCTTTATCTTCTGGCGCAAAGTAGAATGTATGCGGATCAAACTCTTCAACAATAGCATTAATATATACTGCAAACCAATCTTTACGCTGTCTGTCATCTATAAAATCGTATAACTCATCAAGAGAACGCTTAGTTGCTTCTCTAGCTTCCTTTTCTAGTTCTACTAAAGTCTTTTTATCGTCTTTGGTAGACTTTTCATTTTGAGCTGAAAATACACTTTCCGGAAGTGTGTTAGAATTTAAATCTGCATCACGTTGCGAAATAGCATCATCATAATTAGCAATGGTTGAAAACTTAAGTTGTTGTCTCCAACGCTCTTTCATTTCGCGCTTATTCTTTACATATGTTAACTTTTCGTAATCTGCAGTATAATTTTCATCCTTTGTAAAATCGAAAGGCTTCTCTAAAATCTCTGCATATAAAGCTTTAGATTCTTCTATTCTTTTTAATAAACGCTCGTGCGTTAAATTGAAAAACGCAACATCATAATCTTTAAGCTGATCGTCTAACTGCGTTTTAAAGGCTTCAAACTCTTTAATATCTGACTCGTAAAAATAACGTTTAAATGGGTCTAACTGATTTAGATAATCTTCAAACACATTGGCCGAAAAACTATCGTTTATGTCCTGTGGATTAAAATGACCGTTATCTAAAACATAAGTAATTAACTGAATAAGCAACTTATCTTTATCTGGATTATCGTCAAACTTCTTACTTGTAAAGCTGCATGATGCAAATGCAATTAAGAATGCTAACAATAAAAACTTATAATTCCCTCTCATCTTTCTAATTTTTCTAATTACACAAGTAGGTAATGATTATTTTCACTAAAATAGAAGAAAAAACCGTGCCATAAAAAATCACGGCACTAATTTTTTGTTAAAGGTACAAATACTTCTACTTCTTAAGGTTTTTAGTATTTTTACGCTATTCTAAACCACAATTGCATCATGGCAAAACGACCTCTAATTTTAGTAACAAATGATGATGGCATTACTGCTCCAGGTATAAGAACGCTTATAAGCGTAATGAACACCATAGGAGACGTCGTTGTTGTTGCGCCAGATAGTCCGCAAAGCGGTATGGGACATGCCATTACCGTTAATGCTACTTTATATCTGGAAAAGGTTAACATAGATGGAAAGCAACCAGAATACAGTTGCTCTGGCACACCAGCTGACTGTGTAAAACTAGCTGTTAGAGAAATCTTAGATCGCAAACCAGACATTTGTGTGTCTGGTATAAATCATGGTTCTAACTCTTCTATTAATGTTATTTACTCTGGCACTATGAGTGCCGCATTAGAAGCTGGTATTGAAGGGATTCCGGCAATTGGTTTTTCGCTTTTAGACTATAATTGGAATGCCAATTTTGAGCATTGTAAATCTTTTATAGAAACTATTACCAGACAGGTTTTAGAACATGGCTTACCAGACGGAGTTGTACTGAATGTAAACCTACCTAACCTAAAAGAGAAAGACATTAAAGGTATAAAAGTGTGTAGACAAGCAAGAGCTAATTGGGTTGAAGAATTTGACAAACGCACAAACCCAATGGGTAGAGAATATTATTGGCTTGCAGGAAAATTTGTAAATATGGACAACGGTGAAGATACAGACGAATGGGCTTTAGAACATGGCTATGTTTCGGTTGTTCCGGTTCAGTTTGATTTAACTGCGCACCACACTATTCAATCCTTAAACACTTGGAAATTAAACTAAATCCAAACACAGAATGGCATTAACATCAACTAAAAACACAAACATGAATAAAGATATAATTATTGGATTCTTAGTTGGTATTATCGCTACATTCTTAGGACTTTTAGTCGCTATACAAATTTTTGGTAATGACGATAACTGGCTAGTGGTATTGAAGCAAAGTGCACAACGAGGTATCTTAACCAAAATGATAAGTCTTGGTGCATTACCTAATCTGGCTATTTTCTTTTTCTTTCTTAGGAAGAAAAAAGACAATAGAGCACAAGGTGTTTTAATAGCCACAATGTTGGTATTTATAATAACTATGATTATTAAATTTTTTAATTAATAATGAAGTATTACATAATTGCAGGCGAAGCCTCTGGCGATTTACATGGATCTAACCTTATGAAAGCTTTATTACAAGAAGATGATAAAGCTAATATCCGTTTTTGGGGAGGTGATTTAATGCAAGCTGTAGGTGGCGAATTGGTAATGCACTACAAGGAGCGTCAGTTTATGGGCTTTGCTGAAGTGATTATGAATCTTAGAAAAATTTCTGGTCATATAAAATTCTGCAAAAAAGACATTGCTCAGTTTCAACCAGATGTTATCATATTTATAGACAATTCTGGTTTTAATTTAAGAATTGCCAAATGGGCAAAAGAGGAAAACTTTAGAACTCACTATTATATTTCTCCTCAGGTTTGGGCTTCAAGAGCGAGTCGCGTTGAAAAAATAAAACGTGATGTGGATGCTATGTACTGTATCCTTCCGTTTGAAAAAGCGTTTTATAAAACCTATGACTACGATGTTAATTTTGTTGGCCATCCATTAATTGATGCCATTGCTGACCGACCGCAAGTTGATGAAGTTGAATTTAGAAAAACACATCAACTAAGCAACCTACCTATAATTGCATTATTACCTGGTAGTCGTAAACAGGAAATTACCAAAATGCTAGGTGTTATGCTTAGCCTTGTTGATGATTTTAAAGATTATCAATTTGTAATTGCTGGCGCACCTAGTCAGGATTATGAATTCTACAAAACCTTTATTAAAAAGAATAACGTTAGCTTTATTTCTAATAAAACCTATGATTTACTCAGCATTTCTTATGCTGCTTTAGTAACATCTGGCACAGCAACTCTGGAGACCGCATTATACAAAGTTCCGCAAGTTGTATGCTATAAAGCAAATGCAATTTCTTATCATATTGCAAAACGTATTATTACTTTAAAATTTATTTCGCTCGTAAACCTTATTATGGACAGAGAAGTTGTTACCGAACTTATACAAGGTGACCTCAACAAAAAGCGTTTGACAAAAGAGTTAAATGCAATTCTAAATTCAGAAAAAAGAGAGCAACTATTTTTAGACTATTTTGAACTTGAAAAGAAATTGGGTGGCAAAGGAGCCAGTGAAAATGCGGCTAAACTTATTGTTAAATCAGTAAGCAGTAGATAGTATTCAGCATATAAAATCTTATGAAAAAAATTATATTACTTATTTGTGTTATTGCCACATTAACTAGTTGCAAAGCCAAAAAATCATATTCTACCTCAAAGAAACGGCAAACGCATACTGTAAAAGTAAACCCAACAATTAAACCCACAAAAGAAGGTGAAGCTATAGCCAGATACGCTAAAAAATTTAATGGCACACGTTACAAATATGGTGGCACAACCAAACGTGGCATGGATTGCTCTGGATTAATCTACACCACATTTAAAGACAATAACATTTCTGTACCTAGAACAACTGGCAGCTTATCTTCTTATGGAGATTGGATAGATCTAAAGGAAGTTAATGTTGGTGACCTGGTCTTCTTTGCCACAAAGAAAAATAGCAGAAAAGTTAACCATGTAGGTATTGTTACCAATGTACGTACTGGTAATGTAGAATTCATTCATGCCTCAACAAGCAGAGGTGTTATGATTTCTTCTTTAGCAGAAAAGTATTGGTATTTTGCATTTGTACAAGCGAGGCGAGTGCTGTAATATTTTTCTTAACAAACAACTTCATTTTACTATATTAGTAACTCATAATCATGAAGTTACTAAATTTCACCATAATAAAACTCACAGTTTGTCTCATTCTGGGCATTATCATTGCTCATTATTTTAAACCAAACTTTAGTACAACCATTTTATTAAGTACAGGATTAGTAGTTACTGTTTTTGGATACTACTTATTTCTTAGAAACAAACACAGTAAACAACCGCTCTTCGGCTTAATTTCTTATTTCTGCATGATAAGTTTAGGAATTAATGCTTATAATTTTCAGGATGATAAAGTCAGCCAAAGCCATTACAGCCACTTAGATTCCAATAACTCAATTGAATTAACGTTCAAAATTAAAGAGCGTCTAAAACCAGATCTGTATAACGACAAGTATATTGTCTCATTGATTTCAGCCAATAAGAATGAAGCTTCAGGACACCTACTTATCAATATTAAAAGAGATTCTTCTTCTAGCCCACTACCTGTTGATGCCATTATTTATACAAAATCAGATTTAAAAGACATTCAGAAACCACTGAATCCGCATCAATTTGATTACAGCAAGTATTTGGAGCTGAGACAAGTTTACAGCCAAATTTATCTTCAACAGGATCAATTCTTAACACTTTCAGACCAACCTACAACTATTTATGGTTATGCTGATTTATTTAGGAGTTCTATTAACGAAAAATTGATTAATGCTGGTTTTAAAGATGATGTTTTAAGCATTATCAATGCGCTACTTTTAGGCCAAAGGCAGACTATTGATAAAAGCATTTATAACAATTATGTGAATTCTGGCACTATTCATATTCTAGCGGTTTCTGGCTTACATGTTGGTATTCTATTACTGATTCTCAATTTTATTTTTAGACCACTACTACTGCTTAAATATGGACACGTTCTAAGGCCAATAATTATTATTACGATACTTTGGTTGTTTGCTATTGTAGCAGGACTTTCACCTTCCGTTACGAGAGCTGTTACAATGTTTAGCGTTATAAGTTTTGCTATGCATCTTAAACGACCGACCAACATTTACAACACACTAGCCATTTCGGCATTTTTTCTTCTACTTGTGAAACCTGTTTTTCTATTCGAGGTTGGTTTTCAGATGAGCTATTTAGCGGTTTTGGGTATTGTGAGCATTCAACCTATTTTATATAAACTCTGGCAACCGAAATACTGGATTTTAGATAAACCTTGGCAGATCTTTACAGTAACTCTTGCTGCTCAAGCTGGTGTTCTGCCTATTGGTTTATTCTATTTTCATCAATTTCCTGGATTGTTCTTTATTTCTAACCTTGTGGTGATTCCTTTTTTAGGATTAATTCTTGGTTTTGGTCTTTTAGTGATTTCCATGGCTATGATTGGTTTTCTTCCTAAACCTATTGTTGAAATTTATAGTTTAATTATAGAATGGTTAAATGGATTTATAGCTTGGGTCGCTCAGTTTGAAGATTTTTTGCTCAGAGATATTCCTTTTGCTTTAATTCAGGTATTAATTACTTACATCTTAATTATTAGTGTTGTTCAGTTTTATAAATTAAAAACATATAAATGGCTAGTTATTTCCTTTATTAGCATTATTACTTTGCAAGGCACTTACGTTTTCAATAAGTTTCAAAATCAAAATGAATCTTTAATTGTCTTTAACAAAAGTCGCTTTTCTATTTTAGGATTTAAACACAATGAAACACTTGAGGTGTACCATAATCTGGATTCTACAAAACTTCGGAATGATAATATTATAAAGAATTATAAAGTTGGAGAATTAATAGATAATGTTGCCCAATATAAGCTAGAAGACATCTATACGTTTAACAACAAGACACTACTTGTCATAGATAGTTTGGGTGTTTATAAGAATCTTTCTTTTCAACCAGATTATATTCTACTACGAAATTCTCCGAAGGTAAACCTTACAAGAATGATTGAAAACCTACAACCACAACAAATCATTGCTGATGCCAGCAACTACAAATCTTACGTAAAACGATGGACAGCTACTTGTAGAGATAAAAAAATCCCTTTTCATTATACAAATGAAAAGGGCGCTTTTATTATTAAATAATTTCTGAAAATCTATTAAACGAGATTAAGCCGAACTAAGCTAAATAATCGACCTAACTATTCCTTAAAAGTTGGCTCAAAGTTTTTGTAATACTCATTAAACTTCTCTTGTGTTGTCATTTCTTTGTACTTATCTGTCTTAAACAACTTTAAGTACAATTCTAATTTTTGTGGTTTTAAATACCCTTTTATGGCTTGGATATAATTACCTTCTTCATTAAAAAACACCATAGTTGGGTAAGCACTAACATTTAGTGCTCGAGTAAACTGATGCACGCTATTTCTTCTACTTGCTTTTGATGCATCATATTTAGGATTGGTATATGTTTTATCCTTATAAGTAATAGTATCTTTACCTTCTGCATTAAATTTTACTGCATAGTAATGCTCGTTAACATAATCTACAACATCTTCGTTATGAAACGTATTTTTATCTAGCATTTTACACGGACCACACCAATTGGTATAAACATCCATGATGATTTTTTTAGGTTCTTTTTCCTGAAGCTTAATTGCTTCTTCTAAAGTCATCCAATTGATTTCTTTCTCTGGTGCTTCTGTAGTCTTTTGAAAAGACACTAATGTTCCAAAAGCTATAAAGGCTATAAGTAATTTTGTTTTTCCCATAACTGATTTGTTGCAATTCTTATACCGAACTTACAAAAAATGCTCCTGATTAGGAGCATTTTCTAATTATTTTAATAATTGTGTTGCTATTTGACACCGTGCATTAGTTTTTTTAGCACAGGATTTAATAAATACACCAATACACCTGCAGCAACAGGTACTATGGTAAAAATCATAAAGAATGTAGACAAACTATACTCTTTAGTTATATTTTCTATTTGACCACCTATAACCGCTGCCAATTTATTACCAATGGCTATTGCCAAATACCACATACCAAACATGAAACCTATCATTCTGGCAGGCACTAATTTACTCACATAAGACAAACCTACGGGAGATAAACAAAGCTCACCAAGTGTATGGAATAGGTAGGCCAAAATTAGCCATATCATACTCACCTTAACACCTTCTTGGATTCCTGCAGAACCAAACGCTAGCAATCCAAATCCTACACCCATTATAATCAATCCTAATGCATATTTACTTGCCGCAGAAGGATTGTATTTACTTTCCCACCAACGAGAAAAGAAAGAAGCAAAAGCAATAATAAAGAATGAATTAAGAATACTAAACCAAGACACTGTAATCTCTACTTCATTTTCTTTCACCTTTGTTATTTTAGCTTCAACTATACCATTATCTCTATTTAAATTCTTACCATTTTCTCTTGCAAAAGCTAAACGTTCTTCTGTAAGATACCCAAACTCTGAACCTTCATTATTTTTGGCAATCATATAGATTTTATCACCTCTACTTAACACTTGTGGTTCCGCTACAGAAGTTGTTTTTTCTTCAATAACATAAGCTGGATTTATAACCATATTTTCTGTAACAGCAGTGTTGAAATACAGTTCTTTTAAAGGAATTTTAAAAACTTCTTTTTCCTTTTTGTGGTAAAAAACAACAGCCTCTTTACTGTTATCAAATGATAAAACTTTGTTTATATATTCATCATTAAACTTCCTCTGTTCTTCTTTCTTTTCTTTGTTATCATATAGCTCAGACTTTTTAAGTTTTATAATTTGCCCATCATAAGTCATACTATCTATCACTAAAGATTTCTCTTCTCCATCTATTAAAGCAAAGAATTTTCCTGAAAGCAATTTGTCCTTATACAGGTCCAATCTGTTTTCATCAATTTTATAACTATTAGAATCTGCATTTGTCTTAACCACTTTGTAAGATGCATCATAAGCTACCGTATTAAAATCACGGTTAAGCATCCATCCTACAATTGCCCACATCAATAAAAAGCAGACAACAAGAACTACATTAGAAGTGGATATTTTGTTATAGGTTTTTTTCCATAACAAGTACAGTACATAGGTTATTATTACTAAAGGAATTATGGTTAATAAAGCATTTATGATATTAAATGCTATAGCTGCATTACCACTTAACATTCTATCTACATTATCTCTGGCAAATACAATTAGCGAAGACGCTCCTTGCTCAAAAGACATCCAAAAGAAAACTGTAAAAAATGCAAAAATGATAAAAGCTATCATACGGTCCCTAATGACTTTAGTGTAGCGTCCTATTCTACTAATTACTAGATACAAAAACGCAACTAAAGCAAAAAGAACTGCTACATACTGACCTTCTAGGCTTCCTATTCTAAGCGCAGAAAACATATCAAAACCTGCTATTTTTGACAACGGATCATTAAAAGCATATCCTAAACCAATTACCGATGAAATAAGAATAAGTATTTTATCTATAGTCGTAAAAGGGTTTGGCTTTTCATCATCACCATCATCGCTTCTCTTCTCTGGGTACTCTTCATTTATATTTTGAGGAATTTCTAACTCAACATTTTTAGATGGTTTAGCACCTATATCACCAAATAATTTTCCAGCTAACCAAAACTGAATAGTTCCTAATAACATAAATACACCTGCAAGACCAAAGCCCCAAGCCCATCCAATTTTTTCTGCTAAATAACCACAAAGCATCATACCAAAAAATGCACCTGCATTAACACCCATGTAGTAGATGGTATAAGCACCATCCTTTTTTTCTGGGTTTTCTTTATACATTTCAGAAATAATCGATGTCATTGTAGGCTTAAAAAAACCTGTTCCAATAACTAATAATGCTAATCCTATATAAAGAGACGCTTCAGTTTCAAAAGCCATTGAGACATGTCCTAAAGTCATAATAAAAGCACCAATAATAACAGCCCAACGATAACCTGTAAATTTATCTGCAATGATTCCACCAACAATTGGAGTTATATAAAGCAACATAGCATAAGTACCAAATAGAGCACCTGCGTTTTCAACAGACCACTCCCATCCTGGATTGTAGCCAACCAAAGCCATTGTTAAAAAATTCACTAAAAGAACGCGCATTCCATAAAATGAAAAACGCTCCCACATTTCTGTAAAAAATAAAACAAAAAGTCCTGCTGGATGCCCAAGAACCTTGTCCTTAAATAGATTTTGAATATCTGTGCTCATAAAAAAAAGCTAATTTAGTTAGTAGAGAAATCCCTCGTAAATATTAATCTGCGAGGGAATTAATTTGTTTTTAGTTATTAATTTCAGGATCTGCTATTTCGTACTTTTCAGTTTCAAGCATTTCGTGCTCATTGTCTTCCGCACCGTGTGTTAATTTCTTTAATCGCTTTAAGAACAAAATAAGAAGTAAGCCAAATGCAACAGTAAATATTACCAACCATTTAAAAGTAGTATACTCTACTTCACTTTGTTGCTCTTCTAACACAAAAGACACACCATAATCTTTACCATCTCCTTTATTTGCTGTTATCTGAGCTTTGTCTTTATCCTTTTCAAAAGATAGCTTAGCATGGTAAGGATTAGAAGCTGTAATTTTATTTTCTTTTAAGGTTGCTAACAACTCATTTGTATTAGCATCTTCTTCTTTAGATAATTCAAAAAGAGAATTTAAATCCTTTTCTGTTTTATATTCTTTAAAAACAACGCTTCCATTTTCTTCATAAACTTTAGCTCTTATACTAAAATTTTTATCTTCATTAATCGGAAATTCTGTTATCTCAACAACTTCTTTATTTTCATTTTTAATTTTGAAAGTTTCTTTTTCCATGTAAGGCAAAATTTGTTCTTTGCTTACAATCATTTTACCTTCAAAAGGTTCTAACTGCGCAGACTCACCAATGCTTCCTGCCAGTTTATTACCAAAACCTGTTGCCGCAAAATATACTCCCATCATAATTGAAGCATACTTTAAAGGCGCTAACTTAGTAATGAACGATAATGCTACAGGAGATGTACATAACTCTCCTATTGTATGAAACAAATAAGCAAGGAAAATCCAAATCATAGCTGCTTTACCGAATGTTTCTGCACTTGCTTCTTGAGAAGCAAACATCATAAAAACATAACCAAGTCCCATTATAATGGTACCTATTGCCATTTTAAATAATGAAGAAGACTCTTTTCCTTTCTTTTTCCACCAGATCCAGAAACCACCTATTATAGTTCCAAAAATAATTATATAACCAGCATTTAATGATTGGAATACAGCAGCTGGTATTTCTGCTAACCAACTCCAGCCTGTGCTTCTATCTACCTTTGCATCTGTGTAAAGGTTCATTAAACCACCTGCTTGCTCAAAAGCTCCCCAAAATACTACTACAATTAAAAATGAAATAAGTAATACTATTACTCTATCCTTTTCAATTTTATTTAAAGGTCTTTTTGCAGCTTCTTGCTCAGCCATTGAAGCCTCTTTCCCGCCAGAAAACTCTCCAACACCCTTTAAAAACTTTTGGCCCCAAACAAAAACTAATTGCCCAAGTAACATACCTATACCTGCTAAACCAAATCCGTAATGCCAACCATAGTAATATGCCACAAGACCTACTGTAATACTAGCTAAAAATGCACCAATATTAATACCAATATAAAATATAGTAAAACCACTATCTCTACGAATATCTCCTTCTTTATACAAGCCTCCTACCATAGTAGAAATATTTGGCTTAAGACCACCAACACCTAGAATAATTAAAAGTAATCCTGTAAAAAACGCCCAATCTTGTGGTATTGCTAAAATACCATGTCCAAAACAGAGTAAAAGTCCACCAAGCATTACGGTCTTCTTTTGACCTAAAAATTTATCAGCAATCCAACCTCCTGGTATTGAAGCAACATAAACCAACATTGTATACCATCCATATAACCAAATAGCATCTTTATTTGTCCATCCTAATCCTGGATCTATTGCTGTAGCAGATGTTGCCATGTATAATACCAAAATACCACGCATTCCGTAGTAAGAAAAGCGCTCCCACATTTCAGTAAAAAACAAAATGAATAAACCTACTGGATGCCCAAAAAGTTCTTTTTGGTGCGGTTGTTTAGTTGCTGTTGACATATAATTTGATTTAGTTAGTTTTAATTAATTAGCCTTTAATTTTAGATGGCTCTTTTTCTTCCTTCTTGTTATCTTCTGTTTTATCACCTAGAGTCTTGTGAATAAAATTTGTCATCTTTTTGTAAAGGTGCAATCTTGTGTTACCTCCATAGATGCCATGGTTTTTATCAGGATAAATCATCCATTCAAATTGCTTATCTGCTTGTATTAAAGCCTCAACCATACGCATGGTATTCTGTACATGTACATTATCATCTCCTGTTCCATGTATTAGTAAAAAGTCTCCTTTTAGTTTATCGACATGATTAATAGGCGAGTTATCGTCATAACCACTAGGATTTTCGTCTGGTGTGGTCATATAACGCTCGGTGTAAATAGTGTCGTAAAATCTCCAACTTGTAACAGGTGCTACTGCGATGGCCATTTTAAACACGTCATTGCCTTTAAATAAAGCATTACTACTCATAAAACCACCATAGCTCCATCCCCAAATTCCGATGCGTGACGCATCTATATAAGGCAGCGATCCTAACTTTTTAGCCGCTTCTATTTGGTCTTCAACTTCATATTTCCCTAATTCTTTCTGCGTTACTTTTTTAAAGTCTGCTCCTTTAAAACCTGTCCCTCTACCATCAATACAAACTACAATATAGCCTTGTTGTGCCAGCATTTGATACCAATAATCATTTGCACCATTCCATCGGTTTGCCACTTGCTGAGAACCTGGACCTGAGTATTGATACATAAAGAGCGGATACTGCTTACTTTTATCAAAATCAGCAGGTTTTATCATCCACATATTTAAATCGTTACCATTAACGTTTATAGTACTAAACTCCTTTTTAGACGTTACATAGTCTCCTACTTTTTGAGCTAAGCGATCGTTATCCTTAATTCCTTTTACAAGATTTCCATTCTTAGAATCATGCAAAGTATATTCGTAAGGCGTGGTTGCACTGGAATGTGTATTAATAAAATATGTAAAATCAGCACTAAATGAAGCGCTGTTGGTACCTTCGGTTTTTGTTAATTGGGTTTTATTCTTACCATTTAACTTTACTGAATACACATCTCTGTTTATAGAACCGTTTTCAGTAGATTGAAAGTATATAGTATTAGCCTTTTCATTAAAGCCGTAGTAGTCGGTAACTTCCCAATTGCCATCTGTTACCTGATTGATTAACTTCCCTGATTTGTCATAGTGGTAAATATGATTAAAACCGTCTTTCTCGCTCGTCCAGATAAAGCTATTATCTTTCAAAAATGTTAGATTGAAAGTTACATCGATATACGCATCATCCTTTTCAGCTAGTACTAAATCAGAAGCATTAGTTTTAGTGTTTATAAACCAAAGATCTAATTCGTTTTGATGACGATTCATATATTGAGCACTTAGCACATTTGCATCGTTTGTCCACTTTAATCTTGGTATGTAAAAATCATCGTAAGTCTTATCTACCTTTAGCTCTTGTAATTTTCCTGCTTGTAAATCGTATAAGTGTAGAGATACTTTCGAATTTTTCTCACCTGCTTTAGGATACTTAAAAACCTGCTGTGTCTGGTACAGATTAGAACCATAAACATCCATAGAAAACTCTGGCACTTCAGATTCATCAAAACGAATAAAAGCGATTAAGTTGCTATCCGCATTCCAATCAAACGCTCTTACAAAACTAAATTCTTCTTCATAAACCCAATCCGTAATACCGTTAATGATTTTATTCTTCTCACCATCATTCGTGATTTGTTTTACCTTACCTGAACTTAAATCTTTTATGTAAAGATTATTTTCATACCCATAAGCAATTTTAGTTCCATCTGGCGATAAAGTTGGCTCTTGTACCATTTGGTCTGAAACCTTTGTTAATTGCTTTGTATTGATATCATACACATAATACTCACCTAAAGCAGATCTTCTGTACACAGGAATTTCGTTGGTTGTTAAAACCACTTTAGATTCATCTTTGCTAAACGTGTAATCAAAAAACCCTCGTAGTTCTGAAATATCTTCAGAAGACACTAAGGTCTTTACTTTTTTTAAGGTTTTATAATCGTAAATATCGATGGTAGATGTGCCGTTTTGCCTGTTGTAGTTTAATACGGAATACTGCGTTCCGTTGTTCATAGAATGTAAGGCTTGCATACCTTCAGTTCTAAAGGCTCCACTCCAAATTTCTTCGAGGGTAATTTGTTTATCCTGACTGTAAATCAAGGTGGTAGTTAGGAATCCAATAATAGCTACGAAGTATCTTAATTTCATATTAATCTTTTTTCAATAAAGCAATGCCAAGTTTACTAAAAAATATGCAAAAATCAGGCATTATTAACAGTAAATCGGCAATAATAGTGGAATAGGCACACATTTTATGCCAATCCTAAGTATCTTTGCAATTTAAAATCAATTTAACTATGCCAACCGCTATTTCTGGCTTCTCTAAACTATCTAAATCTGAAAAGATTGAATGGCTTTTAGACACTTATTTTTCTAATAAAGAAAATGCTCGAAACCTGGTACAACAGTATTGGAATTCTGACGCAAAACTTCAAAAGCTACACGATGAGTTTATAGAAAACACTATTACTAATTATTATTTACCTCTTGGTGTTGCTCCAAATTTCTCAATCAACAACAAACTTTACACCATACCAATGGCAATTGAAGAAAGTTCTGTGGTTGCAGCAGCAAGTAAGGCTGCAAAATTTTGGCTAAATAGAGGTGGATTTAAAGCTGATGTGATTTCAACAGAAAAAATTGGTCAAGTTCATTTTTCATATTCTGGTAATTTTGAAACATTACAATCATTTTTTGAAAGTGTAAAACCAAAACTAATTGAAGACACCAAAGCCATAACTAAAAATATGGAACGTCGAGGCGGAGGTATTTTAGATATTGAACTTAAAAATAAAACCGAAGATTTAGAGCACTACTACCAACTGCATGCTACCTTTGAAACACTAGATGCAATGGGTGCCAACTTTATAAACTCTTGTTTAGAACAGTTTGCTAAAACCTTTAAAGCCGAAGCGCAAACACAATTAGAAGAAGATGTAAACATTGTAATGAGCATACTCTCTAACTACGTACCAAATTGTCTGGTTAGAGCTGAAGTGTCTTGCCCTATCGCTGATTTAAAAAGCAAAGACATAACAAACCCAACTCTGTTTGCCGAAAAATTTAAACAAGCTGTTAACATCGCTGAAGTTGAACCATACAGAGCTGTAACACACAACAAAGGTATAATGAACGGTATCGACGCTGTGGTTTTAGCCACAGGCAACGACTTTAGAGCTGTTGAAGCTGGTGTACACGCCTATGCAGCAAAAGATGGTAAGTACTCAAGCTTAACGCACTGTTCTATTGAAAACGATACTTTTAAATTTTGGATTGAAATTCCACTTGCATTGGGAACAGTTGGAGGCTTAACAAGTTTACATCCTTTAGTAAAATTTGCTTTGGAAATGCTAGAAAAACCATCTGCAAAAGACCTAATGCAAATTGTTGCTGTAGCAGGTTTAGCTCAGAATTTTGCAGCTGTAAAATCCTTAACCACTACTGGTATTCAAGAAGGCCATATGAAGATGCATTTAATGAACATATTGAATCAGTTTGAAGCTACTTCAGAAGAAAAAGAAAAAATAGTAGAGCATTTTAAAACTAATGTAGTTACACATAGTGCAGTTGTTGAGGCTATTGAAAACATAAGACGCTAATATGACAACTTTCAAAAGCAAGGGAAAATTATTAATCACTGGTGAATACGTTGTACTTGATGGTGCAAAATCGTTAGCTATACCGACAAAATATGGTCAAAGTCTCGAAGTAGAAGAAGACAACAGCAATACCTTAAGCTGGAAAAGCTATGATGAAAAGGGTAATGTTTGGTTTGAAAACAGTTTCACTTTAGATAATGGTGAGATTCTTAAAACCATTGACAATGATAATGATGTTTCTACTCGATTAAAACAAATTATTGATACTGCACAACAGCTCAATCCAAACTTTTTAAAAAACGAAAAAGGACATAAGGTTTCAACTCATTTAGAATTTAATAAAAGTTGGGGACTAGGCACTTCCTCTACATTAATAAACAATATTGCACAATGGGCAAATATTAATGCTTATCAGCTTTTAGAAAAAACGTTTGGCGGAAGTGGCTATGACATTGCTTGTGCTCAACATAACACACCAATTACTTTTCAGTTAGATAAAAACAATCAACCATTAGTAACTCCTATTGATTTTAATCCAAGTTTTAAAGACCAATTATATTTCGTTTACCTTAATCAAAAGCAAAATAGTAGAGATGGTATTAAAGCTTATAAAAGCCTAAATAAAGTTAGTAACGCTGTAATTAATGATATTAATGCTATTACAGAGGAAACCATAAAAACAACATCTCTAGCTACTTTTGAAAGCTTATTAACTGAACATGAAAATATAATTGGCAAACTACTAAACCAAGAGCCTGTAAAATCAAAATTATTCAGGGATTTTAATGGATGTGTTAAAAGCCTTGGAGCTTGGGGAGGCGATTTTGTTTTAGCTACCTCTCCTACCAACCCTAAAGATTACTTTAAGTCTAAAGGTCTAGACATTGTAATTCCATATTCCACAATGATATTATCTCAATAAAAATAAAAAAGGCTTTACAAAAATGTAAAGCCTTTTATGTATTATAAAATCGTTCTCCGTAATTAGAAAACTGTTTTAGCTCTGTTATCTTCGATTTCAGCAGATTTCTCTAATGCTTGGTACACTTTTCCTTGAGCTGCACCACGCTTAGCTGTGTTTAATCTATTTACTATTGAAGTGTAGTTGTCTAACTCAGTAGCTTCAGTAACTTTAGTTACTTCTATAACGTAAACACCTTTTTCTCCATCAATAGGCTTAGAGGTTTTACCTTGCTCTAAACCAAATGCAGCACCAACTACTTTTGGCTCTACACCTGCTCCTGCTATTGTTGTATTCTTTAACGTTAAAGCTGAAGCTGTCTTTGGGCTCTGACCTTGATTCTTAGCAATCTCATCTATTGAAGTTGCTTTGATTTTCTCACGTATCATTTTAGCCTTCTTTTCTTTTCTTATTTGAGGCAAAGCTATTACTGATGCATCTTCTACGCTCATTAATCCCTCTTCATTCTTCTCTACCAATTTAGCAACGATAAATCCAAATCCAGAAACTGGAAAGCTTTTAAAATCTCCTTCATCTCTTCCTTCTTCAAAGAACCAACGTACAACCTGTCTTTGACTTCCTAGGCCAGGAATATTCTCATCAAGCTCTTTAAAAGTAATTGGCTTTACCACTAACTCTTGCTCTTTAGCTAAAGCGTTAAAATCACCATCTTTTGCTGCGATTTCAAACTTTGTTGCCTTATTGTAAACATCGTCTAATGTCTTTTGAGAAGGCTCTATCTTTCTAGCTAAAGTCGCTATTTTGTATACGTCTGACTCACCTTTTTGCCCTTCAATTTCTATAATATGAAAACCATAAGCAGTCTCTACAACACCCATATCACCTGTTTTTCCTTTGAAAGAAAAATCTCTAAATGGTGCTACCATTCTGTTGTATGGAAACCAATCGTAACGACCTCCATTATTAACACTTCCTTGATCTGTAGAATATTCTGTAACAAAATCATCAAACTTAGAGTTGTCCGACTTTAAAATATTATAAAGACTATCTGCCTGATTGTTTGCTTGCTCTCTTGTTAATGTAACATCAGGACCTGCAGATGCTGCACCAATAAAAGGAATTAATATATGTCTTGTTTTTACAGAGTCTGGTAATTGATCTTTAGCAATCATTTTAGAAAGCTTAAAGAAACCTGCTTCTTTGTATGGTCCGTAATACTCACCTACTTCTAGGCTAATTATATTTTCTTTTGATTCAGCAGGAATTAAACCAGCAGTTAAAAATGTATCGTTGTACTTAATATCAGAATTAGAGTTAATGAACTCAGCAACATCCTTTACACTATCAAAACCAGGAATAGTATCTGTGTTACCGCTACTTTCGTTATACTCTGCTCTATCGTTCTTTAACTTTAATAGTTCTGCTTTAATAGCTTCTTCATCTTCTTTAGAAGCTTCCTCTTTAAACTCTACATAAACAACTTCTCTGTTTGCATCTGCTTTAAACTTCTGCTCATGATCTTTCATGTAAGCTTTAACATCTGACTTAGACACTTCTACTAAACTATCTGAGATTGAAGCGTAAGGAATTTGAACAAAACGGATGTTTACGTTTTTTGCTTCGGCTAAATACTCATCTTTAGCTTCTGCAATAGTTGTATTAACACCAGCTTTAACTAGGTTATAGTATGTTTGCTTTAGAGAACCTGAAGCAATACTTTGCTCATTGTTTGTCCAGATATCGTAATTGATATTTACAGTTTGTCCTGCAGAAGTTAATGGTGCAGAATCAGGACTAATATCTTTAAGGTTACTTATAAATGCATTAAGACGGTTAACATCAAAGTTTCCGTTTTCATCTTGAAACTCTGGGTTAGACTGAAAGCTATTTTTTAGCAAATCGCGCATTTCATCTTTTTCGACAGACAAACCAAGTGCTTCAAATTCTTCGTCTAAAACAATGTTACTTACTTCTTGGTTGTAAATAGCATTCATTGCTTGAGAAGAAGATATTCTTCCACCAGATCTATCTTGGTAGTTCTTCACTTTTTGCTGAAAATCAGTAACGTCAATATCTGTTCCGTTAACTGTTGCTACAACACCTTGAGAGTTTGAAAACGCATTTGGGTTATCAATTACACCTTGGATAACGAAAGCAAATAATGCTAATGCTATTACTAATATTAAGATTAGTGAGCGCTGTCTAATTTTATTTAAAATTGCCATGTCTTAAATTTTTCGTATAAATAAGTCTGCGAAAATAGTATTTTCTAACAAATAATAAAAGGAGAACTATAGTTTTTGTAAGCTATTATAGTCTTTAATCTACATCAAGGATTTTAAGCCTTACAATATCTATTTTGGTTGAGGACACTTCCTCGATAGTAAACTTAAAATTATTGACTAAAACATCTTCGTTTTTCTCGGGAATACCCTCAGTTTCATTAACTATTAATCCACCTAAAGTCTCATAGGTTTCACTTTCAGGAAGGTCTAATTTATAAGCTTCGTTAATGTAATCTACTTCTAGTCTTGCAGAAAACCTATAAGTGTTTTCATCTATTTTTTCTTCTGTCATCTCCAAAGTATCGTGCTCATCTTCTATCTCTCCAAACAACTCTTCAACAATATCCTCAACAGACATAAGACCAGAGGTTCCTCCATATTCATCTATCACAACAGCAATACTTTGACGCTTTTTTGTAAGAATATTAAGCACATCTTTTATAAGTATAGTCTCTGGAACAAAGCTCACCGGAATAATGATAGACTTTATATCTTTTGGTTTTTTAAACAACTCAAAAGCATGCACATATCCTAAAATATCATCAATACTATCTTTGTAAACGATAATTTTTGTTCGTCCGGTTTCTATAAAAAGTTGACTTAAGTTTTCAATAGACTCTGAGATATCTACAGCCGAAATTTCGGTGCGAGGCACCATAACTTCTCTAGCCTTAACATCTGAAAACTCTAACGCATTCTGAAAAATCTGAATTTCGCTATCCACCTCTTCATGGTCCTCAACAGATTCCATCTGCTCACTAATATAATTACCAAGCTCTACTTTGGTCATTGCCAGTACAACATCTTCGCCTTTTGCTTTAAAAATATATTTTAACACAGCGTCAGAAATCCAAAGCACTAAATCTGATATCAATGAAAAAATCAAATAAAACACATAGGTTGGCAAGGCTAAAACTTTCATTAAAGTATTGGCATATATCTGAAAAAACACTTTAGGTAAAAACTCTGCCGTAATTAATATTACAAAAGTTGAAATTACGGTTTGTGTTAAAAGCTGAAAGTCATAAAACAAGTAAGTTAGCACAGCGCTATCTGATGGCAACATAGACTGAAACCACCTCACAAGCACATCTCCCATTTTGAGGCCATAAATTACCAGTGCAATATTGTTACCAATAAGCATCGTGGCAATATATTTTGAAGGCTTTGCTGTTAACTTGGTTAATATTTTTCCAAGAAAATCTTCCTGCTTTTTTTCTAACTCAATGTGTATTTTATTAGACGACACATAAGCTATTTCCATACCTGAGAAAAAAGCCGAAAGGATTAGTGTAACTATTATTATGACTATATCTAGAGTCATAAATTAGTCTTTATTTCTGTCTTGAAATTTGCTTGCAAAACGTTTTCTAAAGAAAAACATAAATATGGCTAAAGCCACAAAGAAAAGCGACATATACGATCTGCTTCTATCTACAGACCAATTTGATATGGCATCCCAAAGAAATAAAACTGCAAAGATGATATACGCGAATTGAAATATTTTAAGAATTTTCATGAGTGAGTTATCTAAGTAAATTTAAGTTACAAAGATAGTTAATTATCGAGTTCAAAATCGCCACCCATTTCTAACATCTGAAAATTTTTGAAGTCTTTGTCTGAATCGAAACCAACACCATGTTTTGTACCTGAGATTTGGGTAAACCTCCATGGCTCGTTAGTAAATACCCATTCTAACTTTTCGTTGTAGTACAATTGCTCTGTTACCAGCTTTTCTTTTTGATGGGTTGTTATCGTAACATTACCCCTTAAGTCTATTATATCGGTCTCTGTGTAGAAAATAGCGTAACGCGATGTTATAGTTGTAAGTTTACCATCGTCATCATACACCTTTAAAAGAATACCTTCTGGGAACTCAGAGAATGCAAAATCTCTGTTAGAGTAATCGAGCATTACAGGACTGATTAAATTTGCTTTGAGTCTTACCGTGTCCTCTAAAAACTCTGTATATTTTAAATCAATATTTTCAGCTTCGCCTATAGGCTGATTTTGAAAAACTCCGACTTTTTGAATCTCATCAAAATCGTTTTCACAAGAAAAAAACAAAGTCACAGCTAATACTGTGACTAAGTTCTTTATGATATGTGAAAATTTTAAACTCATTATATGTTTGGTACTGTTACAGAACGACCAATCCAACATCCAATTTTTATTGTTTGTCCTGCATTACCTTCAGTAAAGATATCTGATTTTGAAGGTGCACTTGCTCTATAGCTTGCTGCAGATTTTGCTGCCGCAGATTTTAATCTACTATCTACTCTTCCTGCTTTTTCTGCCTCTAAAGCCGCTAACCAGAATACTGCTCTTTTATTAAAGTTAGAATCACCACAGTTATTAGCACTATTAGCATACATTGCTGAGATAGCTAAGTAAGGAGAACCGTCTGAAGGGTTTAATTTCATAGACTCCATGTAGTACTGTCTTGCTTGACTGTAGCTTCCTTTTTTCTTTAATTCGTTAGCTAACTTTTTGTAAAGCTTTGCTTTCTTTAAAGGATCTGGCTCTAATTCTAATGTTTGATTAAAATACTTTTGCTCATTAGTTAACAAGTATAAGTAATATGCTGTATCTGCACTTGGCTCTATACTGTTTTTTTGCTGAACTAACTTTAAGAATAATGGCTCTTCTTTACAACCTTTAGCATACATACGGTTCATAGCTCTTTGTAACCATACACCATCAGTTTTGTTAGCTTCGTAATTCTTTTCGTATAAAGGAATTAACACCTCGCAATTTGCTCTATCACCAAGCTTTTTGTCCATACTTGGTACAACTTGCTCTTCTAAAGCTTTTATATTAGCTTCATAGTAATTCTTTAGCTTACCTTCTCTACTAGAAAGTTTTCCACCAGCTTCTTCTTTTTCTACAAGCTTGTTTAATTTTAAAGTATTATCGCCTACAATGTTTTCTATAACTTCCGTAACGTCATCATACTTATCAAACATTTGCTGAGCTGGTTTGCTTCCTGCATCAAACAAATCTACCATTAAAGAAAAGTAAGTATAAAGTCCCTTAGCGTTTGTAAAGTTTTTTACATCTTTTACATAAGCTGTATCAAACATGTTAAATAACTGCTCATCGCTTTTACCTAACTCTTTTCTGTACTTATAAGCTAAGTTAGCTTTATCAACTAATATTTCTCCTTCATCATACTTTGATGGGAAGTTTACTCTACTTTGATCGTAAAGCAACATTAAATCATTGATATGCGCTACTTGCTCAGCACCTGTTGTGTTCTCTATCTTATGAGTTAATATTTTTTCACCATGTGCATAAATAGCTCTATTGAATTTAGGACACTTGTTTCGAACAATTTTCCAAGGCTCATAAGCATCATCATATTTTTTTGTTTTTACATAACTATCAAAAATTGATAAGTTATTCATACACTCTTCATCTTGCTGAGCAAAACTAATATTGAAGCCTACAAAAACAGCCGCTAGTATTATAGTAATTCTCGTCTTCATCTTTTATTTTTATTGTTAGTTGTACTTCTTTTGTCTAAACCATCTAGAGTTCAAAGATAAACTTACATTGAAGTTTATAAAGTTCTCTTGGATTAAATTATTGTTAGTTGTTCCTCGTTTTCCGATTTCTACACCTAGGTTTAAATTTGAAAAAGGATCACGAGATCGTTGACCAACTGGTAATCCTAAACCAAAAGATATGCCAAACTCTTTTATCGATTCATTTTTCACCACTAGACCTGTATTAGCAAAGTTAACTCCAGCTCTATACACAACGCGCTTGAAGTAACCTGTAAATGCATCAAAATCAGGTATAAAAAACCCTCCTAATGAAAACTGAGAAGCGTTTTCAAAAGAAGAAACATCATTACTATAAAATGGGTTAGAAAAATTACTTGTATTCTGAAAGGTATACTCTGCACCAACAAACCAAGATTTAGGCATACCAACACCAGTACCTAGAGACCAACGTGAAGGTAACGTTAAATCTGTACTCTTTAAATTTTGACTATCGAGATCTACTTCTACTGTATTTAAAACAGTTTCTGTACCTGTAGTTGTAACTTCTATAGTAGAAATTGCACGACCGTTGTCTGATTTTAATTTACTTTCTGGCGCAAAGGTTGCTGTAGCAGAAAGCTCTAGCTTTTCAGATATTTTAGTCTTATAAGCCAATCCAAAATTAACATTCAAACCACTTAAATCCGACCTACTATCTTCTCTTGTTTGTAATTCTACCAAGTCGCCTTCTGGTGTGTAAGCAAACTCAATAGCTGAGTTTCTAATGTTACCAAAATTGTAATTAAAATCTACACCAGCGCTTAACTTATTAGAAATTTGATAACCCAAACCTGCAAAAACTCTATTAACTCCTCCTTCACCTCTAAAGCGATTAATAAGATCGTTATCTCCATTAATATCATCTAACTTATAACCTACAGATGTGTATGGCAACAACCCAAAACCAAAACCAAACTTACCAATTGGCACTGACAATGCTATATAATCAAACGTTGAGCTATTACCATCCGCTTCTCCAGAATTTCCTTTTAGTGTAACGTTAGATGTTGTTCCGGCAACCGAAAATTTTACTGGTCTACTTTCTCCATCATAAGGATAAGCATCTACATTTTTCCCTACATAAGAAGCAGGATTCCTTAGATTAAGGTGAATACTATCTAAATATACACCTATACCACCCATACTGCGATTCTCTACTGTACCTTTAAACTTAAGGCTACCTATGCCGTAAAACGAATATGGCGATGCTGTACCTTGCTGAGCAAAAACACTAGAACTTATAATTGCAATACAAATTACAATGAGTCTCTTTATCATTATTTTGAATTAAAATCTAGAATGTAATTCAAACCTTCTAGTAGAAAATTTGAATTCGCAAATATGCTATTTTTTAATTGGTTTGACAAAAAATTGGCGTCACCACCTGTTAAAATAACTGTTAAATCTTGGTGTTCAGCCTTATATTGATCTATAACACCATCTATTTCCTTAACCACTCCCATAATTACACCTGAATGTATAGAAGATTCTGTAGAACCACCAATGATACTTTTTGGCTGTTTCTTTTCTAATAACGGAAGGTTTGCTGTTAAATTATGAAGCGCATGATAGCGAAGCCTAATTCCTGGCGAAATGGCTCCTCCTAAATATTCATTTTCAGTAGTAACAAAATCATAGGTTATGCATGTACCTGCATCTATAATTAAGGCATTACTTTCAGGAAACTGGCTTACAGAAGCACTAACCAAAGCTATACGATCTACACCTAAAGTTTTTGGTGTTTCATAAAGATTCTTAAAAGGTAACTCTAAGTCATGACTCAATACCAAGACCTCTAATTCCTCTTCAACAATTTCTATTTGCTTTTTTGAGAGTTTACCAACAGAAGAAATCACTGCTTTTTTTAGTTTTGGAAATTCTTTTTTAATTTTTTTGAATTCTTTTTTAAAACCAGAAAGTTCAAAACTTTTTTTACCCACAAGACTATCCTCCTGAAAAACAGCAAATTTCACAAAGGTATTTCCTACATCTACGATTAGATTCATACATTTTTTATCTGAAGCAAATTTATAAAATCAAATTTTACAAATTTCTTTTTGGTAAAACTAAAAATGCATTTATATTTGCATCCGCTTAATTAAGCAACTGGTGCCTTAGCTCAGTTGGTAGAGCAAAGGACTGAAAATCCTTGTGTCCCTGGTTCGATTCCTGGAGGCACCACCAAAAAACCCTTATAAACCTTGTGTTTGTAAGGGTTTTTAAATTTAGTGTGCTGATATGTGTGCTAATAAAAAACCGCTACATTTGATGTAACGGTTTTACTTAATGTGTATTTAAAAAAATCAAATCTATGACGCCGTACCAGAGCCTAAATACACACTATTTGACACTTGACTACCATCAGCAGTAATAAACGCCATAAACAGCTCTACTGTATCTCCTGCATAAGCATCTGGAATTGTAACAACTTCAGAACCTACAGTTCTATCTGAACCATCAAGAATTGAAATTGATTCTTTTTTACTAGGATTGTAAACTATCAACATCGCTTTATCTGTTGCATTAGCATTTCCTCCTGTTGAGTTATCGTCCCAACCAAAAGATACTTGACCTGCTACAGTTAAATCTGTTGTACCATTCAGCACACCTGCTAAATTACCTCTACTTAATAAAGCTAAAGAATAATCGATTGTAAAGTTAGGTGCGATACCACCTACTGCATTATTTAACACATAAGACATTGCAGCATTAAACTCGGTCTTACCAACCGCATAAGATTTATAACCTTTTTTAATAAAGGCTAAATTCGGTTGAAGAAACTCCAACGTTGCTGAAAATTTATTACGCTGATTGACCTGACCTTCTGTACGTGGATTAGCTACACTTACAGGCTTCGCTCTGATATAATCAATGTTCTTCCATCTTCCACCTACTATGGTTCCTACTTTACCAGAGAAACCTCCTAAAATACCTTGGGCAATTTTTCCCATCTTTATAAAAATTTTAAATTAATACTTATTCGGACTTGATACGGACTTGATACAGACTTAAAAACTACAATTAATATACGGTTATTTAATAAAATAAAATGAGTTAAAATGCCAACATACAATAGATTACATCTTAATACATTAATTTACCATTGACTACTTACGACTTAAATTAAACAGAGTGTTTGTAAATGATAATTTAAGATTTTCAAGCTTAATTATTGTTTGCTTAAGTTCTTGCTGCTTTTTATTAATACCTGATACTATTTCAATACTCTTTTTGAACTCAAAATCAGTATTTTCAATTAACCTCAAACCATTTTTAAGCGTATTTCTGCAATCATCTACAGATATGAACTGAATAACACTACCCTTTAAATAATAAGCGTAAAAACCGCCTATTTGTAACATCATAGACAAGTGAAAAAGTGTGTTTTTCTCTGTTTCAGTTTTTGTGATTACTACAAAACAGTTAGGACAAGGATTTGAAAGTGGTTTTCCGCTGTTAAGTCCTTTGTTAAGGATAAAAAAATGAGGGTTCGAGTAGGTTCTTCCGATTTGGTGGGTTTTCATTTCAAAATAAGACATAGCTATCCAATTAAAAGTTCGCTACGCTCACACATATTTTTTTTGAAAATGAAAAAGAAAAAAATTAAAAAAAGAAAGCCAACCGCTTTGTGGCGTGGGTAAGGCTGTCAAGCTTTTTTTTAAAAAGTTTTTGAAAAATTTTATTGAAAATGAAATTGCACTAATTTAAGCCTAAAGTTGTTTTGTAGTAGTAATAAAAAGTTTTTTAAAAAACCGTAGGCTTGAGCTTTATAGCCTTAAAGCGTGGGCAGTAGGAAGCCACATATATTTGCTGTCTTTTATTAATTTAATGTTATACCTGCCAATATTACTATTATAACAAGCATAATGATTGTGAAAAGTTTAGTACCAAAAGAATCATCACCTTCAGGATTTTCGATTTTATTACCGTTTTCATCTATGTCGTGAGGAAAGAATAAATCAAATAAGTCTACAATCATTTGTTTCATACTATAAATATAACTTTTCTGGGGAATTAACACTTAAAAAATAGGTTTTAGCACCCTATTTAGCGATGGATGAAGCGTTTGTATAGGTAGCGTTTTAAATAGTTGTTTGATAAAACAGCATTTAAATAAGCTACTTATACAGGACTTTTAGACAATAACTTATTGTTTTTTTGAGGTACGATAAAAAGTAATGTGCTATGGCGTAGTACTACACTTTATAAACCTATTTTTTATAACCGCTAACTTGGGTGGTGGGGAAAAGTGGATGTATTAATAACTATAACCAATCTTTTGGTTTAGTTAAAGTTTTACCGTTAGTTAAATTAATTGTTGAGCTAAATTGGTTAGCGATAAGCGTTTTTCTACCTATTGTAAAATAACCTTTTGCTACACGGCGTACATCATCATTTGCTCGATTTGGTGGAAATGCTACAAAAACTCTCTTTTTCTGAAAAGATGAATGTACTGCATTTATAGGTGGAACTAAATCACTATCTCCAGAAATTAACATTGCAGCATCATATCTATCTTCCATTGCGTGTTTAATTAAATCAACAGATATATTTACATCTGTCATTTTTTCTTCGTAGGTAAACCAAGTTGATTCGCAAGAGCGACAGTGTTTTTTCTTTTTTTTGTAATGACCTAGTGTAATTGTAACGCCAGAATTTTTTAATGCATCTACATAAGAAACTTGACGTTTAACTTTTGCATCGTTGTTTGAGATCATTGCAGTGTAATATCTAACCTCTTCAAGTATTTGGTTAGATTTTAAAAGACTTTTGGATAGTGAATATAAGTCTAGCCACTTGGTATTTTTATATTTTGAGGTCATCCCAAAATAAAGGTTAAAACCATCTACGTAGACAATAACCCTTTCTTTTTTAACATTTTTTTTAAATACTTTCAAATTATTATTGTAAATTTGCACTATAAAACATCACCAAGGATAGTATCCTTGGCCCGACGCATCAGAAATGATGCGTTTCTTTTTTTAGCGGTTATACTTCTAGGCTAAAATACAATCTTTCAATGAATTAAATAGCAAAAGGACAACACAATTGTTACTATTCACATTTGTTAACGAAATGAAACAAACAAAGACTTGAGGTAAGGAATACTTGGACTTAACGATGGTTTTGTGCAGCTTGAATGAGATAACGAATATTATTATCAATTAACGTAATCATTTAAATGTACAAATGTTTAATGTTTGTACAAAATGTGGTTCAATGTTCGGAATTGCGCGTTGGAATAGCGGATATTTTACATAATACCAGTTATAGCTACAAAATGCATTAACACTGCGATAGCAAACCTTTGAAAAGTGCCGTTTGCTACTATAACTTGTATTATGTAAACATAGCTTTGGGTAGTTTTTGGTATAAGCGTAGGCAACAGCTTTTTACTTTTTTATTGTACCTATTTATTAAAATATAAAAGTTAAATAAAACAAGTAATGTGCTGTGTGAGGGTTGGCAGACAAAAACTACAATCGCGTTGGCGAGCGGAACAAAATAAAAGACAGAGGGTTTTGAGGTACGAAAAAACTGGGTTTTGTTTTGTGGGGAATTATAGTTGTTGACCTTCCATATCGGGTTCTTCTTCAACACCATTAAACCTATCAAATACCCGGTAATCAAATTTAGATACAAGAACAATATCAGATTTAGGAATCAGAATACCCATTTTTTCATCAATTAAGCTTTCTTGGTCATTATTAATAAAATGTGTAAGTACAGATATATAATCTGTTGTTATTTCAAATACTTGAGTTTCTTTATTTCTATATCCACTGAAATTAGGAATAACAGTAATATGAGCATTCCCAATAGGTTCTGAAATACGATTAACATATCCAACATATACTTTATTGCTTTTAGTGGTAATCATCATTAATTTATCAGCATCATCTTCATTCTTTAGTGATGACCAAAACAGTTTTTCATATTCATCACCCCATTTATTTACAACATAGTTTAGCATCCACCTATCACTTATGATCAAGTTTAAAAATTTGGCCAATGGATAGGATAACAAAAAGATAAGTATTGATTGATTTAGACCATCATATTCTAATAAAATCAACTTGCCTAAAAATTCTCTGAAATTTAATAAGCAATTACTTTTTAAAATATATGTATCAATAAACAAACCTATAATCGATAAAAAAAAGGCAAGAATTGAAGAGTTAAAAATCAACCTTTGCCTTTCTATTCTTTGATGATAGAACTTTGTTAACTTAAATGTAATTAGGAAAATATAACCACCTAATAATGGTAAAAGGATTAAATCAAATTTAGGCATTTACCTTTGCTTTAATTTCAGGCTTTGCAGTATTTGTTTTGTAGTTTTCAAGTGCTTTAGCCAATTTTTCAAGTAAAGAAAGTGATTCCTTTTTGTTGTTAAATATATCAGAACTACGCATATAGAAAGCACCATTAGAAGTCACTCTAATTTTAGAATAATCTGTCTTATTTTTTCTTATTGTTACTTTTCTAGAACTCATAGTAAATTGGTATATGATATACTTAAATATACAAAATTTGTACCAAATATATCATTTTTTTTCAATTAAAAGGTATTAAGCTAATTGTACAACAGGGTTTTATAATTGATATGAACAACTATAATTTAACACCAACTACTTCAAACTTATCAAGATTTTGAGAAATTTCAATTACTTCATCTTTAGTACTTGACAATACAATTTTCTTTATTGTTTCATCAAACATACCTACTTTTCTTGTTTCTTCTATTAGATTAAATGATTTTATAGACATTCCTTTTTTCTTATAACCGCTATCTTCAATTTGTGGGTGAAATGATAAAATGATTTGATTTTTTAATTCTTCTGTAGATGGTAATGATGAATCAAATAGCAACCACTTATTTTTAAATTCTTCACCTAAAGAATCGTTTTTAACCATTGTTGCAAAAACAGTATCTGGATATTTTGATTTATCTACTTTTAGCCATTTTAATACTTTAGGTGATTTGTGTTGAATGAAATTAGAATAGGCTTGTTTTGCTTCGTATGCTGGTACGTATTCAATAAACTTTAATTCTTCAGGTACTTCTTCATCGACAATTACTTCTGATTTTGTTTGAAGTTGCTTAAAGTATTCTTCTGCTTCAATTCTGAAATCATCGAATGATTTAGTAAAGTCTTTTAACTTTTTCATTTGAACTTCAAAAACAACCATACCAACATAACTGTCTACTTTACCAATACCTTCAACATTATTTAATTCAAGTAACAGTCTATTCTTTTTCACATTAGAGAACGCTTCACCTTTAATTTCTATAACATATATTATTTTATTATAGAAAAATATGAAGTCTGGAAAATACTTATGTGTACCGTATTTGAAATGAATATTTCTTTCGTTACGTAACCAAAAAGGTTCTTTTTTGTCTGGTTCTTGTTCTATAAGATAATTAACATAATCTGCTAATTGCTTTTCTGGATAGGAATCAAATTTATCATAATCATAAATTGAGTTTTCATATCCATAGAAATAGTAACCATTTTTTATAAGTGCTATTAACTCGTCTTTATCTTGAATAGCTCTTGAGTTGTTTTGTTTATCCTTTGTACGAATTTTAATTTTTTCAGTTTTAAACTCATTTTGTAACCACCAAGAATTAGACTCTGAATCTAAAGTATCAAAATCAAGCTCGAAATATTCATTTTCAACATAATGAATATAGAAATAGGTAAAATAATCTTTAAATCTATTATGTGCTAATTTTTCATCTACCTCATCCAAATTATAATAGTATAAACCTATATCATTTAACAGCTTACCATACTCTTGAAAAATTTTATAAGTTTTTGGAATGTCTGGTATAGGTTTTAAATCTTTTAAAACCCTACCGTAAACTTCTTTCATATCTTTTTCAGATATTTCTAATTTTTCATAATTCCAATCTTGATCTTCACCCAGCTTATGAAATGTATCTGCATCAGTAAATAAATCAACTTCTGTAAAGAAACTGTTTGGGGTGTACTTTAGAAAGCTTTTTTTGGATTCTTCAAAATCTCTATTAAAAGAATTTGAGGTTAAAAAATCAGTAGTAATTTTATCATAATTAGTAATAACCTCTTGAATATTTGCACCTTCTTTTCTCTTAAAATCAATAGTGATTTTTGGTATTTGAATGCCCTTTAATTTTTCTTCTTTTACTGGGTTTTCAATTACTTCTTCTGCACCTCTTTCCATAGCAAAAGTTTTATCGTTAAGACCAAACTCTTGTTGAATTTGCATAACGACCTCTTCAAAAGAAGCACCCTTATCACAAACTATATGTAACTTCTCTGTATGTGTTAAAAGGTCGTTATCCTCCACCTCATCATATTCTCTTTGCAGTTTATTTAATCTAACACCTCTACCAACTATTTGTTTTACAGATGTTTTAAATTCAGAAGGTGTATCATTAATAATTACCATAGAGTAAATATTAGGCATATCAATACCTTCATTTAGCATATCTATAAATATTACTATTTCAACATCATTTTTCTGAATATCATCAAATTGTTTATGTACAAGCTTATCTGCTTTAGAATGTAATAATATTGAAGTTTTAGCAACCCTTTCAATCTCTTTCTGTAATAGATTAATGTCTGATTTAAAATCATCTTGAAACATTTCTAAAATTAGATTAGTTGTTTCAGTATCTTCTACTTTGGCTTTTTCAAGAATGATTTCTAATGATTCAGTATCTGATGCTAATTCATTTTTTATGTAATCTTCAACCTTTTCTGAAAATGCAATTTCATTTTTAACTTTTACAAAACCTATTGGTTTTAAATCTCTACATTTTACATCACTATTTATTGCCTTCTTCTTAACAAGATGAACTAAAAAGAATGTTTGAAGTTTATACTTTTCTATATCTGAAAGTGATGTTTTTTTTCCTTTTGATGGTTTATCATCTCCTGGTAATGCTAATACTCTTACTTTTTTACCATACTTATCTTCTAAAAACCTTTTAATATCATATTTGTAAACGATTGTTTGGTTTTTCTTTTTCTCATTTCGTTCTTTCTCAACTGCTGTTGCTGTATATTCAATTACCGCTAATGGATGAAAGGCATTAATTACTTGTTTAGCTTTTCTACTTTGAGCGTGGTGTGCTTCATCTGATATAATTGCTAAATCATTTTGTGCTAAATAATCTAATAGACTAATTGTATTACCATCTTTATCTTTCCACTCTGAACCTTCCCATTCTTTTTTAGTTTGTGTAGCATTAGTCCCAAACTTATCAATGTTAAATATGAAAATATTTGCATCTGTGTCAGTTGCAAAAAGGTCTTTTGTGTCTTTATAATTATCACCTGTAATTAAATTGAATTTAAAAGGTACTTCATCATCCCATACTGTTTCTGCTGTACCTTTTGTAAAATTCTTTATCGTCTTTTTATATATTTCTGTTGAGGATGGTGTTATTATTAAAAAATTCTTGACGTTATGATACTTATTAAGATAATAAGTTGTTGCCCCCATTAACATAGTTTTACCAGAACCGGTTGCCATTTCAAAACCAATAAATGGTGCTAACTTACCTGTTTCTTTATCTACTTTTTCTAATAATGGTTTTATATGCAAATATCCATTTTGACGTAATAGATTCTTTCTTACATTTTCAGGTGACCTACAAACATCTAAAGCTTGTGTGTAAATAGCGTGTAATGTATATATTGCTTCCTTTTGGTAATATCTAAAAGGATATTTAGTTACGCCTTGTGCAATGTTTTTAAGAAATACAACATCATCTGAAACATTACCAAATAAATCTCCTGCATCTGGATCTACACGATTTTGAATTTCTTGTAATTTTTTTTGAAGTACCTTTTGGTACTCTTGATAGTATGGTTTTATAGTAGGCATAGTTTATCTTTCTAATTCTGAAAAAATAGCGTTAGGTACTTTTATGATGTCTAAATCTTCTGGAATAGTATCTTGAGCCAAGTCTATACCTTTATTGGTATAAATAACTAATGATTGAAAATCTTCTTGATTTTTAAGAGTATTGTATATTGTTTTTACATCCTCATTAGAAATCACAGCTTCTTTATCATTTGGTGACATAAGGGTTGCGATACCATACACACTTTTACCTGATGAGCCGATTAGTTTACCCACTGTAGGTTGGTTTTGTTTATCTGGAAATATTTGAGCAGGAAATACGTTAATATCTTGCACTACAAAATCATAAGAAAGCAATAAAGATTCTTGAATAAACTGTTTACCTAATTGCCAATTAAACTCACCCTTGCCAGTTTCTTTATCTACATTAATAATAGATTCTCCTAAATGATAATATTTAAAAGAACCACCACCTTGCCAATTTACGCTTTCTGTAATGCCAATTTTATCAGTACCGTTAATTACACCTTTCATTCTTGAAATAATGTGAGTGTCTGCGTGGTTACCAATTTCTACACCTATCCATTTTCTATTCATTTTGTGAGCAACCGCGAAAGTAGTACCGCTACCACCAAAACAATCAAACACTAAATCTCCTTCATTAGTTGCTAAATGAATTATTCTTTGCATTAATTTTTCTGGTTTTGGTGTATCAAAAACATCATCTTCATTAAGCTCTTTAACTTCCTTTTTAGCATCTTGATTATGACCAACCTCACCATAAAGCCATATTGTTAATGGTGTAATACCTGATTTAACATCCTTTAAAAAACGTTTTAGCCTTGGAACACCGTCACCATTTTTTCCAAACCATAACCTATTATCGTCCAAGAGTTCTTTATACTTATATTCTGGCACACGCCAACTTGTACCTGCTGGTGGATTACAAACCCTACCACTGGGTGTAGTAATTGTATAAACACCTGATTTTTGCACATCTTTTCTTAATAAGTCACCTGAAGTCCATTTACCTCTTGGGTCATCATCTAAATTTTTATATCTACTATCCATTTCATCGGTACGAGGAAGTAAATTAGGTCTCCAATTTTCTTTATCTTTAGCATACACTAAAATATGGTCGTGCATATCTGAAAACCATTTTGCATCATTTTGAGGTGAAAATTTTTTCTGCCAAATTATGTTAGAAACAAAATTATCTCTACCAAATACATCATCGCAAAGCACTTTCAAATAATGGCTTTCATCATCATCAATAGTTATCCAAATACTACCATCTTCGCTTAATAATTGTTTTAAAACATTTAACCTATCACGCATTAATGTTAACCATTCAGAATGCATAAGATTGTCATCGTATTGTTCAAAAGCAGAACCTGTATTATAAGGTGGGTCTATGAAAATACATTTGATTTTTTCATTATCTGGTAATTTATCAAAATGCTTTTTCAAAGTATTAAGCACTAAAAGATTATCTCCTTTAATTAGCATATTATCGGTGTCCAAAACATCCTCTTCTTTTTCTACCTCTTTGATTGAAAAACCTTTTTCTTGTTCAACAGCTTTAAACCCCTTTTGAAACACTAAAGGTCTTGCCTCCTTAACGCGAATGTCGTCACGATTTACCCAATATGGCGTATTGCCTTTTCCATCATCCTTATTTAAGTCATAGAATAATGCTTCATCTTTATTTATCCAATTGATAAGAGGTGCTGGAATATCTGATTCTGATTTAATGCTTGATTCATCAAGATTAACAATTGCTTTTTGTTTGTTAAACCAATCAAGTGTTAATGAGCCTTTATATTTTTTTGCCATTTTATTATGCTTTTATACCTGAACATAATTGCCTCTGCCAACACGTATTGCAAGTTGTGGGTGGGCAAGATTTCTGTAATTTATTATCTCGTATATCATTAGCAGAAGTAATGATACGCTCTTTTATTTCGTCAATTTTTGAGTTATCTAAACGCTGTGTATGTTTAGAGTTTTTGTCTTCATCTAAATTAAATATCTGAAGTCTATCTGCTGTTTTACCTGTTAATTCTTTGTAACCAAGCGCATACATAGATAATTGCTCCATTGTAATATCCTGGTCTTGTGATTCTTTTTTACTTTTAAAATCAATTATGGTGGTACTTTCATTACCATCTAAATCAATTTTCTTAATTAAATCCATTCTACCATTAACCATAATGCCATCACCTAAATCAATTTGAATTTCTTGTTCAGCATATTCAATATTGTCAAATTCTTTATGGTTTTCTTCCAAGTATGCTGTAGCAACATTATTAGTTGTTTGCTTAATATTTTCTAACACAATATTAGTAGCATAAGGAATGTGTACGTGGCTTTCTACTAATTCATCAATATTGATGTTAGCTACATCTTCACCATTTAAATGTCTACGATGCATTTCCATTAGTACATTATGAATTGAATTACCATATCCCATACGTTCAGTAATAGGTGATACAAAACCATATAAACTAATTAGTTTAAAACGATAAGGGCAATCAAAGAATGCTTTTAATACAGAAAAGTTTAATTGAATTGCACCAGCTTCTTTTTTAGGTGTTGGTGTTAGATTCTCTAAATGTGAATAATTTGGATTTTTATCTGAAATGATATATTCTGAATTACTAATTTCTTTTGCAAAAGGTGACTCTTTTTGATACAGTCTATTCTCTTTACTACGTGTAATGAAAAGGTACTTTTGCGAACGGGTTATAGCCACATAAAATAAACGTCTTTCAGCTTCTTCACTAACTTCTAATCTATGTTGGTCTTTAATCCATTCTCTTTCTATAAAGTGCCAAATTTGTTTACCTCCTGGTCTTTTAATTGGTAAATAATTTTTATTTAAACCAGGAATAAAAACAATAGGAAACTCCAATCCTTTTGATTGGTATACAGTCATTATCTGAACTGCATTTGGTGTCTTGTAACTATTGTTTAACCAACCTTCTGGATAATATCCATCTGCAGAATAGTTTAAAAAATTCAAAAACCCTTTTAATTTATATATAGGCTTGTCTTTAAAATGAATTGTAGCATAATCATTGATAATTTGAGAAAACATACCCAAATTGTAATATATAACTTCGTTAATATCATTACCGACAACTCCTTGATGTTCTTCATCTGCAAAAACCTCTTCTGATAATTTTGCTTTTTCAATAAACATCCAAAATATTTCCTGAATATTAAACGTACTGAAGTACATTTTAGGATTAGGTTTCTTTTTACTTATAGCTTCAATTGCAGCATCTAAATCTTCACTTTTAATATTTTTTGAAACAGCTTCCCAATATGCTTTTAGTGTATCTTCTTCAATATCATTATTTAGATATTGATATATAGCTTTAGATGCTTTAATTTCAGGTCTTTCAAAAAGATTATTTACACCGCTTACTACAAAAGGAATATTGTGTTCTGCCAACATTTCCATTATAGAAGTTGCCTTTTTCCAAGTTCTTAATAATATTGCACAATCAGAATAGTCTAAACCTCTTTTTGCACCGCCATTTCTATCTTGAAATTCTTTACCTCTTAATTTTTGAATAGTTTCTGCTATAAATTGATTTTCACTTTCAACATTTTCATATTGATTATAAATAATATCACCATCTCTAAAACGTTGATGACCTTTAGCATTCATTATTTTAGGTAAGCGTTTTGTGTTATTAGTAATACATTTTAGAGCAGAGTCGATAATACCTTTGGAAGACCTAAAGTTATCTTCTAATTTGATATAAGAAACATCTTTGTAACGTTCTTTAAAATGTTGAATATATTTTACATCTGATAAACGCCATTCATATAGTGTTTGGTCATCATCACCAACTACGCATATATTACAATTTGATTTAGATAACTGTTCAATTAAGTTTTCTTGGACTGGGTTCACATCCTGATATTCATCAACTACCAAATATTTAAGATTACCTAATATATTATCTTGAAAGGCTTTATTAGATTTAAGGTTCTTTATAACCTCTGTCATAATCATTGTAAAGTCAAAATAGGAATGATTATGTAAAGTTTCTTCGTAACTCTTAACCGCATCTTTCCATTCTTCAGGTAACTCAACACCTTCATTTAATTCTGCTTCTCTAAACAAAGACATAATAGCAAGAAAACGACCTGTATCTTTATACCTATCCATCCCTACAGAAGCCATTCCTATAAAATTATAGTACTTATCTACAAATAGCTTTTGTTTAATATCATCTAATATGGAATACCTTTGATACTTGAATATGTTATCCTGGATTGCTTGTAAACACCAAGAGTGAATAGTGCCAATATACATATCAGCAAGACCTTTGATATCACCCAGTTGTTCCCTACATAATTTTAAAACTCTTGTTTTAAGTTCTGCAGCAGCTTTTTCTGTATAAGTAAAAGCAATAATATTTATAGGTTCAACATCTTCTTGTTTTAAGATTTCTACTAACCTTTGACTAATAACTTGTGTTTTACCTGCACCTGCACAAGCAATGATTTGTAGGTTATCTTTGATAGTATTTATAGCAGAATGTTGCTCTTTGGTATATTGCATTTAGTTGATTGATTCAATTTTTAGAAAAACATAAAAATATAAATATATATTGGTTAAATAATAAGGTTTTCCTCATAATCTAATTAGCGTTTATCAAAACACTATAGGTATCATATTATTACTCTTTTTTTTATATTACTTATTGATATATATATAATGTTATTCTTGTATTATATATCTACTTATAATGTTTCTATTTTTTTCCTTCTTTTAAAGTATAATTCGGTGTAAATCTTATCAATTTGCTGAATATAGTAGTCTTCATTTAAAAATACTATATTTTGACTTTCGTCTCGGTACTGATTCCCTTTTTTGGCTGCATAAACTTGATTTTTTTGAAGTTTAAAGTATTGCTTTTTCACCTCAATAAGACCCTGCTCTTCTGCTGCTTGTTTTAACCTTACCGCTTTATTAATTGTGATTCCGAAAAAATTACGAATACTTAATACAGAAACTTCTGCATATTTTTTAATATCACAGGAAAACGCTGTAGACTTATCGGCGCTTCTACTTTTTAGCACGTTGCTACCGCGTTTAAAATATTTCCTGCAATATGTTTTATAGGGTTGTGTATATATAATTGCACCTAATGTTGCTCTTATATGAAATATATCTTTAGCTGTAAATGGAAAAGCTTTTCTTGACACCCAATTGTAATGTTTTCTTATTTTATCTAATGAAGACAACCTATAGAATTGATAATCTTCATCATAAATTAACCATTGTAATTCTTTAAGCTTATTGAAATTAGATTTTACCGTTTTTGTTGTTTTGTATAGCGTAATACTTGCGCAGTCAATATCGCAAGAATTCCAACTTATTTTACCCGATGGATAGTACAATTTTAGATAAACAAACAACCTAAAAAGGTTTTCTTTATTGTTTTGCACTACCCAATTACACATTTGTAAAGGGATATTAACTTTTGGTGAGCTTATTATTTTTTTTTACTCGGATAGTAATTCGCATCAATTACATTATAAATATCTGAAAGCTTATAAAAAATCTTTGATTTTACTTGTAAGTAAGGCAAAATTCCATCGGTACGCCAAGTACTAGCCGTTTTGGCGGTAATTTTAAATAATTGCATTATATCGGCATTATCTAAAATTGTGTACTCTGGCGATTGTATATTATTAATTTTCTGTTGCTTTATTAAATAATCTAACCTGTCATTTATCTTTTTAAGACTATCGTTTATTGGGTGTTTGAATGTAGACATAATTAATTATTTTTTAGAGTTAATACTAATTAATGCTTCGTCTAATTCGGTGCGTTTATACCTGATTAGGTTTCCTAATCGATACGGTTTTAAAACGCCTTTTTTATTCCAATCTGATAAGGTTACTAAAGATACTTTTAGAATTTTTGCAGCTTCTTTTCGAGTGATGTATTCAGCAGGTTTTACAGGTTGAAAATGTTGAACTAAAGTTTTTAGCTCTGTTCTTACATCGTTTAAAATGTTTTCTTTTAATTCGTTTGGCGTGATACCAAACACTTGTGTTACTTTACTTTGTTCCATCGTATTGTGATTTATTATTTGATGGTGTAAAATTAAGTAAGGTGCACTTTGATAAACGTACCAGAAGGTACTCGAACGGTTCTAGCTTACTATATTTCTGTGAGGTATGTTAAAACCGTTTTGCTCAAACTTCCTCATAGGTTCTTGTCCTTTTTCTGAATCCGTATTAAGATATTTAGATAATGTATTTTCTGTTGTATCAATATCAAAAGTTTGCTTAACCAGTTTAGCAAATTGAGTATAGTTAACATCTCCGTTTTGTCTTAATGGTGCTTCTATATATCCTAAATCTGTTAAGGAAGAAATAATAAATCCTAATTGAGATGGTTTACCTAACCACTTTAATTTTGATATTGGTTCTAATAATTCTTCTTCCATTAGATTAATATTTGTATTAGATTTTTTTGATTTTGACTCTATAAATTCCGTGATTTTTTTAACCTCTAGCATACTAGCGTAACAATAGAAGTCAATTTGAATACATAGCAAATTATGTTGTTCTTGATGCGTTGCATGGTAGATTCCTTGATAATAGGTATTTAATACTTCATTCAATTCTTTATTTTTAAAGTTTGGGAACTCATTTAAATCAACATCATATTTTTTAATATACTGGTCAAGAAAGTTTTCAGGAATACTAGCATAAGGCGTTTTAGTCACTTTATCTAACACATAACTTAAGTAATCTTCTTTCTTATCTTTATCTAGAATTAAAAGATTTTCTGTAATTTCGGATTCTAAATAAGGTCTATAATGCGTGAGGCCGTAATCGTATAATTGCATAAATGATGTTTCTCTAACTGCTCTTTCATTGCTTATTTCTTTACAAAAAACATTTAGGTATTCGTCTTTAAAAGGTTTTGTTTTTGCAATCGGTATTTGTGCCTGATTTTGAGGTTTAACTTTAGGGATTTTAAACCTTAAAAATTCTATAAGCTCATTAGCGTACATACAACAGAAATAATTTAAGAAATCCATTTGCACTAAAAAAGCTTTGTCTTTTTCTTTAGAAAAGGGCTCCATATCGTTATAATGTCTATCTAAAACTGTAAAAATTGGTTCTTTATGGTCTTCTTCTTCTAAAATGGCATCTATGGAAATATTATATTCTTTAAGCCATTTATTTATATAATTAATACCAACATCTTTTACATAGTACTGCTTTTCAATTTCATTGATTAGAAACTCTAAAAAAACATCTTGATTTTCAGTTCTATTCATTAGTTCTTTTAAGACCTGTGACTTTATATCAGCTATGTAAGTTTGAAATTGTTTTGCAACACCAAAAGCCGTAGAAGTTCTTAAAATATCTTCATCACTTAATAACTCACAAAATTTATTGAATGAATAACTATCTAACATTAATATTAATTATCAATTAGGATTAAACGTTAAAAAAACCGCCCTTAACAATATGAGATGCTCTCTCTTGATTTTTGATTCTAATATACTTATAAAATTCTTTTTCAGTAGTATGACCAGAAAACAACATAATATCAAACACGCTCATTCCTGCTTTATATTTGTTAGTACAGAAACTTCTTCTAGCAGTATGGGATTTGATTAAGTCGTATTTTGGAATCATTTCCGTATTAAGCTTTCCGCCTTTGGTGTACTCACATTTAATTAACTCATCCCATTCTAACATTTGACCAACCTGCTTGATATTTTCGTTTAAATCTTGTTCCTGAATCTTTTTAGGTGGTTTTCCGTTATACCTCTTATTCATTATAGATTTCATTTCCTTGGTAATAGGACAATGTACTACCCTACCGTACTTACGGTTTTTCTTCTGCTTAATTTCAAAAAACTGCACACCATCTATGGTAATAATATCTTCTTCTTTTAATCCGTTGTAATCGCTTATACGTTGACCTGTGTAGCATCCCATTAAAAAAACGTCTCTTGCGTGTTCTAACTCTGGATATTTGGATAGGTCTTTTTCAAACATTTGATGTATTTCTTCTTCAGTTAGATAAATTTCAGTTGTAATTTCCTTTTTAACTTTGAAGTCGTTACTCCTAAATTTTTGATTAGCTGAATAGCCTTCTGAAATTGCATAATTTAAAAACGTTTTTAGTGTTTTTATATGTTTTCCTATAGTATTTAATGAGTAATCATTAGCCTCCATAAACTTTACAAACTTATTATAGAAACTCATATCAATTGATTGAAATATCAATCTCGTTTTATAATACTTCTCATATTCTCGTAATCGTTTTTGAGTTTGCTTATATGAACGTAACGTTATGTTTGAAATTTGCCCATCTTTTAAGTCAATAAATTGCTGAATAACCTCGAAGAAGGTTAAGTTCTTATTCAATTCTACGTTAGGTTTTATTTTTTTAGTAAAAACGTCCAAATGATACTTTAAAACATCTTTAGAGACCTCTCCTTGCTCTTTAGTTAGTTCTGAATACGTTTTATTGATAAACTTTTCTAAACCGCTCAAAAAGTCGTTTACTTCGTCTTTGTTTGAAATTGAAGCTTTATTTTTTACTCTTTGCTTTTTAAAATCCCAATCATCATAACAACTTTTATATCCAGTTGAGTACCTAAAACGTGTAGTTCCGTATGCAAAGTTCAAAATAATTAAACTCTGCTTTTGTTTTGAATTTTGTAATTTAGTATTCGATTCCCTAAATGCAAAACGAGCTGTACCTTTAGAACGTGAAATAGTAGTCATAACATTGATTTGTTTGACTTAAAGATACAAAATTGTGTGCTTTTTTGTGTGCTTTTTAAGGTTTATTTTTTTAGAATTTACTTAATTAAATTATAACAAAAAACACTCTAAAACCCTCATTTTAAAGGATTTTAAAGATATTTTGAAAAGAAATGAAATGTTTTAAGAAAGAATACATAAGTACTGGAGGCACCACCATCAAAAGCCCGATTCATTTGAATCGGGTTTTTTGGTTTTACAGCATACTCTCCACACCAACAAAACATTTAACCTAAACAACCTCCAATCATCTTCACATAAAAAAACTAAATTTCAGTTATTTAAGAAAATGTTAGGATATCTATTATTTATTTTAAATATTTGTTTAACATTTATGAAAAAACAAACCACTAATATCATTTCTATTACAATTATTGCGATTATTTCGCAATGATAGGATGGTATTATTAAATAAATCTCAAAAAATGCCTTCCTGTAATTTGGAAGGCATTTTTTTTATATACCTATATTATGTACAAAAAAGAAAATAGCATCGTATTTCACAATGGAGAATTTATTAATGCCAATGATGTTTTAATAAACCCTTACAGCCAAAGTCTTCACTATGGTAATGGAATTTTTGAAGGAATCAGATCATACAAAACGGTTAATGGAGCTCGAATTTTTAAAGCCCAAGAACACTACGAAAGACTGTGCTATGGAGCAAAAGCCATGCATATTCCTATAAATTATTCAGTAGAAGAACTCGTTGACATAACCTATCGTTTATTGAAAAAAAACAACTTTGAAGATGCCTACATAAGACCTCTCGTTACCACAGGAGCAGACATGAGCCTACTGAGCTCTAAAGAAAGTTTTTTAACCATTCAGTGCTGGGAATGGGGAAAATACATGGGTGATAAATTATTAAAAGTAAAAACCTCTCAATACCAAAGACCAAATCCAAAATCTTGCATTGTTGACGCAAAAGTGACTGGCCACTATACTAATTCCATTTTAGCAACTAACGAGGCCAAAAACGCAGGTTACGATGAAGCATTATTGCTAGATATGAATGGCTATGTGGCCGAATGTTCAGGCGCTAACGTCTTTATCGAAAAAAACGACATCTTATATACTCCACCAAAAGGAAACATTATGCCTGGCATTACCAGACAAACAGTAATGGATATTTGCAAAGAAGAAGGGATTGAAGTGGTAGAAAAATATTTCACATTAGATGAATTAAAAAAAGCAGACAACGCTTTTTTTACAGGCACAGCTGCCGAAGTGGTAGGCTTACAATCTATTGACGATTATCAATTTCCTAAAAAATGGGAAACAACACATGGCTATAATTTAATGCACTTGTATAAAAATGAAGTTTTAGAAACTAGAAAAACAAATGCACCTATATGAGCCAACTAAATAAACACAGTAAAACCGTAACACAAGATCCAACATTACCTGCAGCACAAGCCATGTTGCATGCCATTGGTTTAAATGATGATGATTTACAAAAACCATTTGTAGGTATTGCAAGTACAGGTTATGAAGGTAATCCTTGCAACATGCATCTCAACAAATTGGCCACTTACGCAAAAAAAGGGACTGAAAATGCTGATTTAGTAGGTTTGATTTTTAACACTATTGGCGTTAGCGATGGTATTTCAAACGGAACACCTGGAATGCGATTTTCATTACCATCAAGAGATCTTATTGCAGATTCAATGGAAACTGTTGTTGAAGCTATGAGCTACGACGGATTAGTAACTGTAGTTGGCTGTGATAAAAATATGCCAGGAGCACTTATGGCAATGTTGCGCTTAAACAGACCTTCTATTTTGGTTTATGGCGGAACCATTGCTTCAGGCTGTCATGACGGAAAAAAACTAGATATCATTTCGGCTTTTGAGGCTTACGGACAAAAAGTTGCAGGAACAATAGACGAAACAGAATATAAAGAAGTTGTACACAAAGCTTGTCCTGGTGCTGGTGCTTGTGGTGGTATGTACACAGCAAATACAATGGCTTCTGCTATTGAAGCTTTAGGGATGTCACTGCCTTTTAATTCTTCAAACCCTGCAGTAAGTAGTGGTAATATTAAAGAAGAAGAAAGTGTTAAAGCTGGTGAAGCTATGCGATTGCTTTTAGAAAAAGATATTAAGCCTTCAGACATTGTTACTAAAAAATCTTTAGAAAATGCTTTCAGACTGGTGACTGTTTTAGGAGGATCAACAAATGCTGTTTTACACTTTTTAGCCATTGCAAAGGCTGCAAAAGTTGAATTTACTTTGAATGATTTTAAAAGAATAAGTGACACTACGCCATTATTGGCAGATTTAAAACCTAGCGGAAAATATGCTATGGAAGATTTACACAGCGTTGGTGGTATTCCTGGAGTTTTAAAGTACATGTTAGATAATAACATGCTTCATAAAGATTGCTTAACCGTTACAGGAAAAACAATCGCTGAAAATTTAAAAAACGTACCAAACCTTATTGAAGGACAAGACATCATAAAAACATTAGATAAGCCAATCAAAGATTCAGGACACATTCGTATTCTTTTCGGAAATCTAGCTACAGAAGGTGCTGTTGCAAAAATAACAGGTAAAGAAGGCTTGTTTTTTAAAGGTGTTGCTAATGTTTTTAATAGCGAAAAAGAGGTGAACGAAGGAATAAAATCTGGTAAAGTTAAAAAAGGAGATGTGGTTATTATTCGTTACGAAGGTCCTAAAGGAGCACCTGGAATGCCAGAAATGCTTAAGCCAACATCGTCGATAATGGGAGCTGGTTTAGGAAAAGATGTCGCATTAATAACTGATGGAAGATTTTCAGGCGGCTCTCATGGTTTTGTTGTTGGTCACGTTTCACCAGAAGCTCAAGTAGGTGGAAATATTGCTTTAGTAGAAAATGGAGACATCATAGCTATTGATGCTGTAAACAATTCAATAAACATTGAAATTTCTGAAGAAGAATTAACAAAACGAAGAGAAAAGTGGAAAGCACCAGAATTAAAATTTAATCGTGGGGTGCTTTACAAATATGCTAAAACAGTGTCGTCTGCATCCAAAGGTTGTGTTACCGATGAGTTTTAACAAATTCCTGCGCAGGCAGGAATCTAAAAGTGATGAGCACAAAATAAATGTTTTAATAAAATTATAAAACTCAAGTATTACTTGAGAAAACATAAAAATTAAAAAGGTAGGATAAGATTTCTGCCTGCGCAGGAATTTATGGAAACAAAAACGATAAAAAACAACGAGCAATCTACTTCAAAAACTATTCGAATTTCGGGTAGCGAAGCGGTTGTTAGAAGCTTAATGGCTGAAGGCGTAGATGTACTTTATGGTTATCCTGGCGGTGCAATTATGCCAGTTTATGACCAGTTGTATAAGTTTCAAAACGAAATTCATCACGTCTTAACACGTCATGAGCAAGGTGCAACGCATGCAGCACAAGGTTACGCGCGTATTTCTGGTAAAGTTGGTGTCGCTATGGCAACTTCTGGTCCTGGAGCAACCAACCTAATCACAGGTATTGCAGATGCTCAAATCGATAGTACACCAATGGTATGTATTACAGGTCAAGTTGGATCGCATTTATTAGGTAGCGATGCGTTTCAAGAAACCGATATCGTTGGTATTTCAACGCCTGTTACCAAATGGAATCATCAAGTCACAAAAGCTTCAGAAATTCCTGAAGTGATTGCTAAAGCGTTTTATATCGCAAAAAGTGGTCGTCCTGGTCCAGTTTTAATAGATATCACGAAGGATGCGCAGTTTGAAGAATTCGATTTTAAATACGAAAAATGTACTGGAATTAGAAGTTACAAACCAATTCCTGAAACCAATCCAAACACTTTACAAGCTGCTGCAGATTTAATAAATAATGCAAAAAAACCTTTAGTGGTTTGGGGACAAGGTGTGATTTTAGGTGAAGCTGAAGCTGAATTTAAAGCGGTTATAGAAAAAGCAAGTTTACCATCGGCTTGGACTATTTTAGGTGCTTCGGCAATTCCTTCAACTCATCCATTAAATGTCGGAATGGTTGGTATGCACGGCAATTATGCTCCAAATGTTTTAACTAATGAATGTGATGTTTTAATCGCAATCGGAATGCGTTTTGACGATCGTGTCACTGGCAATCTGAATTACTATGCCAAACAAGCTAAAATCATTCATTTTGAAATTGATCCTGCAGAAGTTGATAAAAATGTCAAAACAGATGTTGCAGTTTTAGGAAACTCAAAAGAGACTTTGGCGGCAATTCTTCCTCTTTTAAAAGAAAACTCACATAAAGAATGGCATCAAAAATTTAAAGATTTATACCAAGTTGAATTTGATAAAGTCATAAAAAACGATTTGCATCCAACAAAAGATGGTTTAACCATGGGCGAAGTGCTTAAAGAGATTAATGCACAAACCAAAGGTGAAGCAGCAATAGTTAGTGATGTTGGTCAGCATCAAATGATTGCATGTCGTTATGCCGATTTCAATGTCTCTAAAAGCAACATTACGTCTGGTGGTTTGGGTACTATGGGATTTGCATTACCTGCGGCTATTGGAGCAAAAATGGGTGCGCCAAATCGTGAAGTAGTAACCATAATTGGAGATGGTGGTTATCAAATGACCATCCAAGAATTAGGCACCATTTTTCAAACTAAAGTACCAGTAAAAATTGTAGTGCTAAACAATAATTTTTTAGGTATGGTAAGACAGTGGCAGCAACTATTTTTTGATAAACGATATGCTTCAACCGAAATGGTGAATCCCGATTTTGTTACCATAGCAAAAGGCTACCATATTAATGCAAAAAGTGTATCAAAAAGAGAAGATCTGACAAATACCATAAAAGAAATGATAGATCATAAAGGTCCTTTCTTTCTTGAAGTTAAGGTTGAAAAAGAGGACAATGTATTTCCAATGATTCAGACAGGTGCGAGTGTTTCAGATATAAGACTAGAATAATTATGGATAAAGTAAAACAATATACCGTAACAATATATACCGAAAACAATGTTGGATTACTCAATCGGATTTCAGCAATTTTTCAACGAAGACACATCAATATTGAAAGTATAAACTCTTCAATTTCTGAAATTGAAAATGTGTCTAAATGGACCATTGTGGTGAAGTTAACCGAAGACCAAATGAAAAAAATCATTGGTCAAATCGAAAAACAGGTAGAGGTCATAAAAGCTTTTTACCATACTGAAGACGAGATTGTTTATCAGGAATCATGCCTATTCAAAATTAAGTCTGATTTACTGTTTGATGAACGTCAAATTCAGAATATAATAAAAGAAAGCAACTCAAGAATTGTAACTGTTAACAAAGCATTTTTCGTCATAGAAAAATCAGGAAAAAAAGAAGAAATAGACCTACTCTACAGAGAGCTTAGTGTTTTTGGAATCATGCAATTTACACGTTCTGGAAGAATCGCTGTAACCAAAGACGAAATGAAGATATCAACACTATTAAAGGCACTACAACACTAAAAAAACCAAGAAATGGCAAATTATTTTAACACATTACCATTAAGAAAACAATTAGAGCAATTAGGAAAATGCAGATTTATGGATGCTTCAGAATTTGAAGATGGCATAGCTGCATTAAAAGATAAAAAAATAGTCATTGTAGGTTGTGGCGCACAAGGATTAAACCAAGGGTTAAACATGAGAGATTCTGGTTTAGATATTTCTTATGCTTTACGTCAACAAGCTATTGATGAAAAACGAGCGTCGTACAAAAATGCGACTGATAACGGTTTTAATGTTGGAACCTACGAAGACTTAATCCCAACAGCAGATTTGGTGTTAAACTTAACACCAGATAAGCAACATACAGATGTAGTTAACCAAGTGATGCCTTTAATGAAAAAAGGCGCAACGTTAAGCTACTCGCATGGATTTAATATTGTTGAAGAAGGCACACAAATCCGTAAAGATATTACGGTAATTATGGTCGCGCCAAAATGTCCAGGAACCGAAGTACGTGAAGAATACAAACGTGGTTTTGGTGTGCCAACATTAATTGCTGTGCATCCAGAAAATGATCCAGAAAATAAAGGTTGGGCACAAGCAAAAGCTTACGCAGTTGCAACTGGTGGCAATAGAGCAGGTGTTTTAGAATCGTCTTTTGTGGCAGAGGTGAAATCTGATTTAATGGGTGAGCAAACCATTTTATGTGGCTTATTGCAAACTGGCGCAATCTTGTCTTTTGACAAAATGGTTGCCGAAGGAATTGATGCTGGCTATGCAGCAAAATTAATTCAGTTTGGTTGGGAAACTATTACTGAAGCTTTAAAACATGGAGGAATTACAAATATGATGGATAGATTATCAAATCCTTCAAAAATTAAAGCTTTTGAATTGTCTGAAGAATTAAAAACCATCATGCGTCCGTTATTCGAAAAACATATGGACGATATCATTTCTGGTCATTTCTCAAAAACTATGATGGAAGATTGGACTAATGATGATGTTAACCTATTAAAATGGCGAGCAGCAACTGGCGAAACTGCTTTTGAAAAAACCGAATTAACTTCAGACCATATTACAGAACAAGAGTATTTTGATCATGGTGTGCTGTTAGTCGCATTTGTAAAATCTGGAGTAGAACTCGCTTTTGAAACAATGGTAAGCGCAGGAATAATCGAAGATTCTGCTTACTACGAATCGTTACACGAGTTGCCATTAATAGCAAATACTATTGCGAGAAAGAAGTTATTTGAAATGAATCGTGTCATTTCTGATACTGCCGAATATGGTTGCTATTTATTTGATCATGCGTGTAAACCTTTACTAGCAGATTTTATGAAAACGATAAATACTTCAGTAATAGGAAAGTCATTTTCAACTAAAACAGGTGTTGGTAATATCGAATTAATCAAAGTGAATGACGCTATTAGAAATCATCCTATTGAAACTATTGGTAAACGTCTTCGTGCCGCAATGACTGCAATGAAAGTGATAAAAACAGAAGAAACTAAAACTCGAGATTCTGTCCTAGCCTAATGGAAACACGCACCACATACAAACCATCTTTAAAATCTGTAGAACAAGCCGCAAGTCGACTTGAAGGTATTGCTTCCGTGACACCACTCATTAACAACATGCAACATTCAAAAAAATATGAGTGCAACATCATGTTTAAAAGAGAAGATTTACAAGAAGTACGCTCGTATAAAATCAGAGGAGCTTATAATAAAATAGCATCTTTAACAGATACCGAAATTGAAAATGGTATTGTGTGCGCCAGTGCTGGTAATCATGCCCAAGGTGTCGCATTATCCTGCAAAATTTTGAAGATTAAAGGCACCATTTTTATGCCTTCACCAACACCTAACCAAAAAATAGAACAGGTAAAAATGTTTGGTGAGAACTATATTGATGTCATTTTATTTGGCGATAGTTTTGACGATGCCTACCATGCTGCTATGAAACAATGTGAGGAATTGAGCAAAACCTTTATTCATCCCTTTAATGACAAAAAAGTCATAGAAGGTCAGGCTACCGTTGGATTAGAAATTATTGACCAAACTAAAACACATCCAATCCATTATGTCTTTGTTCCTATTGGAGGTGGTGGACTTTCTGCTGGATTATCTTCAGTTTTTAAAGAACTCTCACCACAAACTAAAATCATTGGCGTAGAACCAAAAGGAGCACCTTCAATGTCTACTTCAATAAAGAATAATAGAAATACAGAACTCAATCACATAGAAAATTTTGTTGATGGTGCTGCAGTAAAACGTGTTGGAGATTTAACTTTTGAAATCTGTAAAGAAACGCTTCATGATGTAATTATTGTAGATGAAGGTAAAATCTGTCAAACTATCTTAGAGTTATACAACAAGGAAGCTATTGTTGCTGAACCTGCAGGCGCACTAAGCATTGCTGCGTTAGACACTTATGCAAATGAAATAAAAGGCAAAAATGTAGTATGTATTATTAGCGGCAGTAATAACGACATAACACGTACTGCCGAAATAAAAGAACGCGCACTACTCTATTCTAACCTAAAACACTATTTTATTGTGAAGTTTCCGCAACGCGCTGGAGCTTTAAAAGAATTTGTTGTTGAAATCTTAGGACCAAACGATGATATCGCTCATTTTGAATACACAAAAAAATCCAACAGAGATACAGGTTCCGCAGTTGTTGGCATAGAGTTAAAATCGCCTGAAGATTTAGAACCCTTAATCACCAAAATGAAACTTCATAAATTCTACGGAGATTATCTAAATAACAAGCCCGATTTATTTCAATTTTTAATATAATTGTTAAAAAAGAACAATAGATGAAAGTCCTTAAGTTCGGTGGCACTTCAGTTGCCAACGCAGAAAACATATCAAAGGTTATAAAGATTCTAGAAAGTGAATCTAAAAAAAATAAGATTGCAGTTGTTGTTTCAGCTTTAGGAGGCACAACAGACATGCTTATTGAAGCCGGAAATCTTGCTACAAACAAAGATGAGAAGTACATAGAAGTGTTTCAAAATATTGTCAATCGCCACATTAACACTGTTGAAGAATTAATTGACAACAAAAACAAACAAGCAGTCTTAAATGAAGTTAACACCAAGCTTGAAGAATTAAAACAAATTCTTCAAGGGCTTTATCTTATCAACGAATTTTCTAACAAAACCATTGATAAAATTGTAAGTTTTGGCGAACTGCTATCTTCTTACATCATTTCCGAAGCATTACAACAAACTGTAAAAAACGCTTCTTTAAAAGACAGTAGAGAACTGATTTTAACAGACTCTACATTCACTAATGCAACTGTAAAAATCAAGGAAACCACAACTAATATTTCTTCATTTTTCAAAAAGAATAAAGATAAAATTGTTGTGCTGCCAGGTTTTGTTTCCAGAAATAAAAACAACGAAACCACAACATTAGGAAGAGGTGGCTCTGACTACACAGCAGCCTTAATTGCCTCAGCTGTTAAAGCAGATGTATTAGAAATTTGGACTGATGTTAGCGGCATGTACACTGCAAATCCTAAACTAGTAAAACAAGCATTTCCGATAGAAGAAATCTCATATCAGGAAGCCATGGAATTGTCACACTTTGGAGCGAAAGTACTGTATCCACCTACTGTTCATCCAGCCTTACAAAAAAAAATTCCGATTCTCATAAAGAATACGTTTTCACCAGATGAAAAAGGCACTTTAATCACAAAAAAAGGCAAAGACAAAAAGCAACCGGTTAAAGGTATAAGTCATATTGAAAACATAGCTTTATTGACTTTAGAAGGTAATGGTATGGTTGGTGTTCCTGGATTTTCTAAGCGTTTATTTTCTGCGCTATCAAGAAACAACATCAATGTGGTTTTAATTACCCAAGCGTCATCAGAACATTCTATTTGTGTTGGTATTTTTAGCTCTGAATCTAAAAAGGCAAAACACGTTGTGGATGAAGAATTTGTTTACGAAATTTCTAAAAAGAAAATAAAGCCTTTACTCATTGAAGATAGCCTAGCCATTGTTGCTGTTGTTGGAGATAACATGAAAAATCACCAAGGTATTAGTGGCAGAATGTTTAGAGCTCTAGGCAACAACAATGTTAATGTTAGAGCTATTGCTCAAGGCGCTTCTGAGCGAAACATTTCAGCCGTTATTTCTCACAAAGACATAAAAAAAGCACTCACAGCATTACACAATCGCTTTTTTGAAAAACAAATTAAAACACTCAATCTCTTTATTGTCGGTGTTGGAAATGTTGGTGGTATTTTGTTGAATCAAATCAAAAAACAACAAGATTATCTTAACGAAAATCTTCTACTTAATGTTAGAGTTGTTGGTATAAGCAACTCAAAAAAAATGATTTTTGAAGAAGAAGGCATTAACCTAAACACTTGGAACGAGCAATTACAAAAAGGCAAAAAACAATCTCATAAATTATTTTTTGACACTATAAAAGAACTTAACCTCAGTAATAGCATTTTTATTGACGTTACAGCAAACGAAGACGTTGCAAAAACTTACAAAAATTATTTAAGAGAAAGTATTTCGGTTATCGCTTGCAACAAAATTGCCTGTTCTTCTAAATATTCAGATTATAAAGAACTGAAGGATTTATCAAGAAAATATAATGCTTCATTTTTATTCGAAACTAATGTTGGTGCAGGTTTACCAGTAATCAACACATTAAACAACCTTATTAACTCAGGTGACAAGGTGACTTCTATTCAAGCTGTTTTATCTGGAAGCCTAAACTTCATATTCAACAATTTTAATGATACTAGTAGTTTTCATGACATCGTAAAACAAGCCCAAGCAGAAGGCTACACAGAGCCCGACCCAAGAATAGATCTTAGTGGTGTAGATGTTGCCAGAAAGATATTAATTCTAGCCAGAGAAGCTGGCTACAAGCTCGATTTAAAAGATATTAAAAACCAATCGTTTTTACCTAAAGAAAGCTTAGAAGCTAAGACTGTTGATGATTTCTACAACACCTTAAAAACTGAAGAGTCACACTTTAGCGAACTATATAAATCAGCACAAAACAACGACTCCCAACTAAAATACGTTGCTGAATTTAACAACGGAAAGGCAAGTGTTGGATTAAAAGAGATTGACAAAGAACATCCTTTTTACAACCTAAAAGGAAAAGATAATATTGTATTATTCTTCACAGAACGATACACAGAACAACCATTAATTATAAAAGGTGCTGGTGCTGGCGCAGAAGTTACAGCCTCTGGTTTATTTGGAGATATTATTACTTTAGGAAGAAATTAAAAAATCATGAATCAAATTAAAGTGTTTTCACCTGCAACAGTTGCCAATGTATCGTGTGGTTACGACGCTATGGGCTTTGCATTAGAAACTTTAGGAGACGACATGATTTTTACTAAAACAAACAGCAAAGATGTTGTCATTTCTAAAATCGAAGGTGCTATTCTCCCATATGAAGCCAATAAAAATGTTGCTGGAGTTGTTGCTCTACTCATGCTTAAAGACAGTAAAGCCAACTTCGGATTAGACATTCAAATTTTTAAAAACTTTAAGCCTGGTAGCGGATTAGGAAGTAGTGCTGCAAGTGCTTCAGGTACTGCTTTTGCTGTAAATCAGTTATTAGGTAATAAATATTCAAATTTAGAATTAACCCTTTTTGCCATGCAAGGCGAAGTAGCCGCTTGTGGATCTGCCATTGCAGACAATGTTGCAGCAGCAATTTACGGAGGCTTTATTCTGGTTAAAAACTACGAACCTCTAGACATTGTTAGCATACCAACTCCTACAAATTTGGTTGCTACAATTATCCATCCTCAAATTGAAATTAAAACTGAAGATGCGCGCAAAGTTGTACCAACACAAATCGATTTAAAAACAGCCATTACACAATGGTCTAATGTTGGTGGATTAATCAGCGGTTTACACAGCAATGACTTTGATTTAATTGGTCGTTCTTTGGTTGATTTGGTAGCAGAACCTAACCGAAAAAAATTAATTCCACATTTTGACGATGTTAAACAATCTGCAATTGCTGCAGGTGCTTTGGGAGCTGGCATTTCTGGCTCTGGACCATCAATTTTCGCACTAAGTAAAAATCTTAAAACTGCCCAAAAAGTTGAAACAGCAATGGATGCCGTTTATAAAAATTCTGGCATAGATTATAGCACTTACGTATCTCATATAAGTAAAACTGGAACACGAATTCAATGACATATTTTAGCTTAAACCATAACGCACCAGAAGTTACATTTGAAGAAGCTGTTGTTAGAGGATTAGCACCTGATAAGGGTTTATATTTTCCAAAGACAATTCAACAATTACCAGATTCTTTCTTTCAAAATATTGAAAACCTAAGCCATGTTGACATTGCTTTTGAAGCCATAAAACAATTTGTTGGAGATGAAATTCATGAAGAAGATTTAAAATCTATTCTAAAAGATGTTTTAAGTTTTGATTTTCCACTAGTTAAAATTGATAAAAACATAGCTTCATTAGAATTGTACCATGGACCAACTATGGCATTTAAAGATGTTGGAGCGCGTTTTATGGCACGTTGCCTTGGTTATTTCAACAGCAAAAACAAAAACACAAATAAGGTTACGGTTTTAGTAGCCACTTCTGGAGATACAGGTGGAGCTGTAGCTAGTGGTTTTTTAGGTGTAGATGGTGTAGATGTTGTCATCTTATACCCAAGCGGAAAGGTTAGCGATATACAAGAAAAACAACTTACAACGCTTGGCCAAAATATTACAGCACTTGAAGTTGATGGCGTTTTTGATGATTGTCAAGACATGGTTAAAACAGCATTTTTAGATGAAGATTTAAAAACAGCCAGAACACTTACCTCAGCAAACTCCATAAATATTGCCAGATGGCTACCACAAATGTTTTACTATTTATTTGCCTACAAAACATTAAAACAAAAAGACAAAAAACTAGTCTTCTCGGTGCCAAGCGGTAATTATGGCAATATTTGTGCTGGCATGATGGCGCAAAAATTAGGCTTACCTACCCATCATTTTGTTACAGGCACCAATGCAAATAACATAGTACCTGAATACTTAAAAACAGGCAACTACTTTACTAAAGCCTCAGTGGCTACAATTAGCAATGCTATGGATGTTGGTGCACCAAGTAATTTCATAAGGATTGAAGCACTTCACAATAACAATTTTGCGCAATTGCAATCTAATCTTTCCGGTTATAGCTACACAGATTCTGAAACTATTGAAGCCATAAAGTTTTTAAAAACAGAGCACAATTATACAGCTGACCCTCATGGAGCCATTGGCTATTTGGCACTTAGAAAATATCTTGAAAATAAAACCGGCTTACAAGGTGTCTTTTTAGAAACAGCACATCCAATAAAATTCTTACCTGTAATGCCTAAGTCAATTGCAGATTCAATGGAAACTCCACAACAGATTAAATCTATTTTGCATAAAGAAAAGAAGAGTATCAAGATTTCTAGCTACAACCAACTAAAACATTTTCTTTTAAACAACCCTTAACTATTTAAATTCATTTTTAAAATTACAAACCCTTTAATTTTTAGGGTTAAAAAATGATTTTATCATAATTATACATATTCACCCCTGAAATTTTAAGGGTTATATTTTTATTTATTATAAATTTGAGGGAAATCAAAATTTATTTCAATGAAAAAAGTTGAAGCCATTATTAGAAAATCTAAATTTTCGGCTGTAAAAAGCGCACTGCATAATGTTGGTGTTAATTTCTTCTCTTATTGGGACGTTACAGGTCTTGGCAACGAAAAAGAAGGCCATGTCTACAGAGGTGTTTCCTATAGCACCAGCGACATACAAAGACGCTACTTATCTATTGTAGTTAATGACGATTTTGAAGAAGTTACTATTAAAGCCATTTTAGAAGCCGCTTCAACTGGCGAAGTTGGTGACGGTAAAATTTTTGTATCTGACATCAAGGAATGCTACAGAATACGAACAGGAGAAAAAGGTGGTCAAACTTTAAACTAAAAAAATGGAATTATTTACTACAAACAATGTTTGGATGATGATTTGCACTGCCCTAGTCTTCTTTATGCATCTTGGGTTTGCTTTCTTAGAAATAGGATTAACACGTCAAAAAAACACTTTAAACATATTATTTAAAAACATATTCATCATTACTGTTGGTCTGCTACTCTACTATTTAGTAGGCTTCAACTTAATGTATCCTGGAGAGTTTAATGGTTTTATTGGATTTTCTGGTTTCGGACTAGATGCACCATTAACAGATTCCGGCACTTTAGACTTAACCTACAATGAAGGCTATACGTATTGGACAGACTTTCTATTTCAAGGTATGTTTGCAGCAACTGCAGCTACTATAGTTTCTGGAGCTGTTGCAGAACGTATTAAGATCGGTCCTTTTATGGTTTTTGCAGTTTTATATGTAGGTTTAATTTACCCTATAGCTGGTTCTTGGAAATGGGGAGGCGGATTTTTAGACAAGCTTGGGTTCTACGACTTTGCGGGCTCAACACTTGTACACTCTGTTGGTGGTTGGGCTGCATTAGTAGCCGTATGTTTATTAGGAGCAAGAATCGGAAAACTTAAAGAAGGAAAACTACAAGCTATACCTGGCCACAACATACCAATCGCTACAGCAGGAGTATTAATTCTATGGTTAGGCTGGTTTGGATTTAACGGTGGCTCTGTACTTTCTGCTGATCCGGAAGCGACATCATTAACACTTGTAACTACTTGTCTTGCCGCAGCTGCAGGAGGTGTTTTTTCTGCCATAACCTCAACAATTATGTTCAAAAATCTTGACCTTACTATGTTTTTGAACGGTATACTTGGCGGACTAGTTGGCATCACAGCAGGAGCTGATGTTATGAGTCCAACAGACGCTATTATAATTGGTGCCGTCTCAGGAACTATTATTGTACTGGCTGTTAGTTTTATTGACAAACTTAAACTGGACGACCCAGTTGGAGCTATAGCTGTACATCTTGTATGCGGTATTTGGGGAACTTTAGCGGTTGGAATTTTTGGTTTTAAACCATTAACTAATGAGGCAGGTGATTTTTTAAACGCAAATGGCAATGTAGTAGCTTCTGCACTAGATGCTGCTAACGAACTATCATTTTTACCTCAACTTTATGGCGTACTAGCTTATGCAGCCATCTGCCTGACGTCTTCGTTTTTAATCATTTTTACATTAAAGAAAACTGTAGGCATTAGAGTTTCTGAACTTGAAGAATTAGAAGGCTTAGATGCACACGAACACGGCATGAACGCTTACCCAGACTTTAGACTAAACGAGCATTAAATATTATATACTTTGTTTTTAATTTAAATTGTGAAAAACACCCTCTAAACATAACATTAGAGGGTGTTTTATTTTACTTCGTTTTCAAAAATCTATTAAGCAGAATTCCTACTTGCATTAATGTTTCCGAATAAGGATCTGGTAACCATTTTTTCGAAAATCTCAATCTTATCTAAATCTTTTTGATCTGTACTTTTTAACTCTTGCATCTTCTTTAACGCATATTGCTGAATCGTCAACAACGGTAACACTATAGATTCTCTAACAGCAATGGACGCCTTTGCTACAGGCTCATTTTCCATTAATTCATTAAAGCCAGTAAGTTTTAGAATAAGACTTTTTGTAGTTTCGTATTCTTTATAAATCAACTTCCAGAACTCTCCATATTCAGGATCGTCTGCCATATAACGGGTTAAGTCAAAAAACGACTTAGACAACGACATCATACTATTAGCTATTAAGGTTCTAAAAAATCGTGATTCTTTATACAAATGCTGGACCTTTTCAAATTCACCTTTATCTTCATAATGTTTTAAAGCTGTACCAACACCAAAGAATCCAGGTACATTTTGCTTTAATTGACTCCAAGAACCCACAAAAGGAATCGCTCTAAGATCATTAAAATCTAAACCTTCAGACTTACCTCGTTTAGAAGGTCGACTACCAATATTTGTCTTAGCATAATACTTTAACGTACTCATGTGCTCTAAGTAAGACAAAAATTTAGGATGACCTTTAAAATCTACATAAGCCTGATAACTCAACTCTGCCAAGTGGTCCATAACCGCTTTGTCTTCTGGAGCCATCTCAGTATTTTTATCATTAAGACGATTCATAATACCAGAACTTATAAGTTGCTCCATATTGTATTGTGAAGAATCTAAAGTTCCGAAGTTAGAACTAATCGTCTGTCCTTGAATGGTTAACTGAATTTCTTTATCCTCTATAGTTGGACCTAAAGACGCATAAAACTGGTGTGTTTTTCCTCCACCACGCGCAGGTGGTCCACCTCTACCATCAAAGAAAATCACATCGATATCATACTGTCTAGACAGCGCTGTTAAGGCTTCTTTCGCCTTAAAAATTGCCCAGTTAGCCATAAGATAACCACCATCTTTGGTACCATCACTAAACCCAAGCATTATGGTTTGTTTGTTATTTCTATTTTCTAAATGTGCACGGTAATGCGGATTTGTATACAACTCTTCCATAACTTTTGGCGCAGCAATTAAATCTGTTACAGTCTCAAAAAGCGGCACCACATCTGCAGTTAATTTCTCATTAAATGCCACAACCTTCAACATAGCAAACAACTGCAACACATTCATTGTTGTTTGGTTATTACTAATAATGTAACGACTACAAGCTATTTCACCATTAGTTTCCTGTATAGCTTTCATGGCTCTTATAGTCTGAACTATATCTTGAGAAAGCTCTTCTTTAAATTCTATATCACCAATTGAACCTTTTACTGATGCTAAATGTAACTTTTGTTCATCTTCTGGCAATTCAAAGAAATTCTTTGGAAACAATCCACTTCCATTGTCTATCAATTCACCCACAAGCGACCTAAACATTTTATCATGCACACGACTATCTTGTCGTATATCTAAACTCGCAAAATGATAACCAAACAGTGTCGTTTTATTTATCAATGAAGTTACCTTGTCTAAATACAACGATTGATGATTTTCTATTAATTGTGTCCTAATTTCATTCAACTCAGACTTTAACTCTTCTAATGAAATATGATTACTCTTATTTAGCAACGTATTATGCAGCCTGTGGTTTACATCAATAATTCGATCTCTAATACCTTTGAACGTTAATCGACGTCTAAGATATTTCACATCTTTAATGTAATTTTTGATGATAGACTCCTTTAGTTTTTTGGCAACATTAAGTGTTATTTGAGGTGTTACAAACGGATTACCATCTCTATCGCCTCCTGGCCAAAAACCTATATTCACCAATGAGTTATCAATCTCATCGTAATCGAAAATATTTTGCTGAACATAATCGTAAATACTCCCAAAAGAATGGTAGAATACATTCTTTAAATACCAAATTAAATTTACAGCCTCATCATAAGGAGTTGGTTTATGATCTTTAAAAAATGGTGTTTTTCCTAACTGCCCTAAAAGGTCACTAATCTCAGTTAAATTATCTGTTTTTATAGCTTCGGCTAAATCGGTAATAATACCCAAAACAGCACCAGGATAAAACTGTGTAGGATGCGCTGTTAAAACAATCCTTACATTAAACGTTTCTAAGTATTGCTTTAGCAAGTCCTTTTTGTGCTGAGCGGTTGCGTTTTCTTTTAAACTCCTTAAAGACCCAACACCTTCCATATTATTTACAGTTGGAAAAGCCGCATCTTCCACAGCATCAAACAACACAACTTGTCGCTCTATATATTGAATGAAGCGAAACAATAAATCTATCTGTCCTTTTTCATTCAACTGGCTTTGATATTTATCAAAAAACGTGTTTACTATTGTTGTAGGATCGTTTTTTTCTTCAAATCCCAATTTGCATGTTTCATGAAACAGTGGCAACAACGCTACAGTTTTCGACAAGGTATCAAACGGTAACGTCATAAAAATACTGTTATAAATCTGATACTTAGACAGTACATTCTGATTGAAACGTGCTAATTTTGGTTCAGTATGCATACAATTTTAGTTTATTTTTTTAGTATGAATTTGTAATAAAACAAAGAATCTTAAAGATACCATTTTTACCACAAACACTAAAGCTTTAGCAAATATTTAGGTATTAAATTATTGTTATACGATTATCACATTATGTATTTTTACATTACAAAACAGAAAATTGAAAAACAGCGTCATGACAGAACAAGAAAAATACATGCAAGAAGCCGTAAATGCTGCTTTAAAAGGAATGCGAAATAATGAAGGTGGTCCTTTTGGTTGCGTTATTGTAAAAGAAGGAAAAATAGTAGGCATAGGCAATAATAAAGTAACCTCAACCAACGACCCAACAGCACATGCAGAAGTAACAGCTATTAGAGACGCATGCAAAAACTTAGGCTCTTTTCAACTCGAAGGCTGTACAGTTTATACCTCATGCGAACCTTGCCCTATGTGCTTAGGTGCTATTTATTGGGCAAGACCAGATAAGGTTTATTACGGAAGCAACCAAGTAGATGCTGCAAATATTGGGTTTGACGATGAGTTTATATATAAAGAAATTCCACTACCATATAGCGAAAGAAGTATTCCGTTTGAGCAATTAGCACCAGAAATTGCAATTAAACCTTTTGAAGAATGGGATAAAAAAGAAGATAAAACAGAGTACTAAACACTTGGTTTCACTCAATTTTAATCTCAAAATTAATTATCTTTTTTAAGGTTTTCTGTAATCTTTAAGAATTAACCTCGACAAAAAACATTATCTTGATTTTTCGTACAATTTTAAAACTATTTTAAATGTCTAAAACCTATTACGACCCAGCAGATTTAAGAAAATTTGGAAATATTACTGAATGGGATGAAGAACTTGGCAACAAATTTTTTGACTACTACGGAAAAGTATTTGAAGAAGGAGCATTAACTGCTCGCGAAAAATCTTTGATTGCATTAGCCGTTGCTCACACAGAACAATGCCCTTATTGCATTGATGCATACACTAAAGACACGCTTCAAAGAGGTGTTACCAAAGAAGAAATGATGGAAGCCATACATGTTGGTGCTGCTATAAAAAGTGGAGCTACTCTAGTACATGGTGTACAAATGATGGACAAGGTCAACAAACTAGATGGCTAAGACAGCTCTAGCACAAAACTTATCAATCTTTATTTTCGTAAATATACTGAACAAGAAAATTTAATTAATGGCCACCAAATCTTTGCATAAACGAGATAACGCACTAGCACAAAGCAAAAAACAGTTAGAAATTCTTTCTAACGGAATTTTTCAGAATGGCGAACTGCCAACGTTTAAAGATAAAATTGCAGAAACAAGTCAGTTTCCATTAAAGGCAAAACCATTAGAAATTCTTCAGATTAATGTTGGCTACATGTGTAACCAAGTCTGCGAACATTGCCACGTAGATGCAGGACCAGATCGGAAAGAAATAATGACTAAAGAAACCATGCAGCAATGCCTGGAAGTTATTAAGAAGACTGGAGCTCACACCTTGGATTTAACAGGTGGAGCACCAGAAATGAATCCTAATTTTAGATGGTTTGTTGAAGAAGCTGCAAAAGCTGGCATTAAGGATTTTATTATACGTTCTAACCTTACCATAATTAGAGCTAACAAAAAATATTACGACTTACCAGAGTTTTTCAAAAAGCACAATGTACATGTTGTAAGCTCAATGCCACATTGGACACGCGGAAAAACAGACAAACAAAGAGGAGATGGTGTTTTTGACAAATCCATAAAAGCTCTACAAGAACTTAATGCTATTGGTTATGGTATGCCAGACAGCAACCTAAGACTAGATTTAGTTTATAACCCTTCAGGTGCTTTTTTACCAGGCGACCAAGCTTCAATGGAAAAGGATTTTAAAAAGGCACTAATGGAAGATTTTGGTATTCAATTTCATAATTTGTTTGCTATTACCAATCTTCCGATTAGTAGATTTTTAGATTATCTGATAGCTTCAGAAAACTACGAAGACTACATGTATCAGTTGGTTGATGCTTACAATCCTGCTGCTGTTGCCAACGTAATGTGCACCAACACACTGTCGGTAAGTTGGGATGGTTATTTGTACGATTGCGACTTTAACCAAATGCTAGAATTACCTGTAAACAGTAAAGTTAAACACATTTCAGAATACAATGAAGATTTATTAGAAGGCAGAAATATTGTAATATCTCAACACTGCTATGGCTGCACAGCTGGTGCTGGGAGTAGCTGCCAAGGTACAGTTGCCTAGCATATTCCTACGAAAGCAGGAATCTTAAAATGAAAAACAAAATTTTATACATATTACTACTTTTCTCAGGAATCTTGTTCGCTCAAGAATCGCTTTCAGAATTATTAAAAAAGCACAATAACGAAAGCGTACCTTATATTTCAGTTCAAGAATTAGCAATGCCAAAAACCAATGCTATTCTTTTAGACGCAAGAGAACTTAGAGAATATGAAGTTAGCCATTTAAAAGATGCTCTACATGTTGGCTATAACGAATTTAATTTAGCCAACACCACAAAAAAACTAAACAACAAAGACCAAATGATTGTTGTCTATTGCTCTCTAGGAATACGATCAGAGGACATTGCAGAGCAGTTAAAAAAAGAAGGTTACACCAATGTTTACAATCTTTTTGGTGGTATTTTTGAATGGAAAAACAACGACTTTAAAGTTTACGACAAAAAAAATAAACTTACTGAAAATGTACACGCATTTTCAAAAGAATGGAGTCAATGGCTCATAAAAGGCAATAAAATTTATGACTAAAAATCTCGTTATAGTGTTTGTTAAAAACACCAAATTAGGATCTGTTAAAACAAGATTAGCCAAAACTATAGGAGATTTTGCCGCACTAGAAGTGTACAAAGCACTTTTAAAGGTTACCCAAAATGCTATTTCGGAATTAGACGCAGACACACACATCTACTTTAGCAAAGAAATCGATACCAATACGTGGACTAACCACAAAAAACAACTGCAACAAGGCAAGGATTTAGGCGAACGTATGCTTAATGCTTTCAAAGATGGCTTTAATAGTGGTTATAAAAATATCATTCTAATAGGTTCGGATTTACCAGACATTAGTTCGTTTCATATTGAAAACGGCTTTAAATCATTACAAAAAAGCAAAGTGGTTTTTGGTCCTGCTGAAGATGGTGGTTATTATTTGGTAGGCATGTCTAACCTGGTTAAAGACATTTTTTGCAATAAACCTTGGAGTCAACCTTCACTTTTAGAAGAAACGTTACAAGAGTTACACACATTAAACGTTTCTATTAGTAAATTAGAAACTTTAAATGACATAGACACTTATGAAGATTTAATAGCTTCAGATTTTTATAAAAACAATCAACAACTACAAGAAAAAATCAGACAATTCCATGATTAAATTTATAGAAGAAAGTACAGAATACTTAAAACAAAAAGGATTTAACAATCCAGAAGTTGGCATTATTTTAGGAACTGGCTTAGGTCAGCTCATTAACGAAATAGATATTGAAGCTGAAGCCAGCTACAACCATATTCCAAATTTCCCAACGGCAACTGTAGAGTTTCATAAAGGAAAACTCATTTACGGTACACTTGGAGGAAAGAAAGTAGTAGTAATGCAAGGTCGTTTTCATGTGTATGAAGGCTACACGTTTCAAGATGTAACTTTTCCGGTGAGAATCATGGAAAAGCTAGGCATTAAAACACTATTAGTTTCTAACGCAGCTGGTGCTGTTAATTTAGATTTCAAAAAAGGCGAATTAATGGTCATTGACGACCACATCAACCTTCAAGGAGGTTCACCGCTTGCCTTTAAAGGAGTTTCTAAACTTGGTGAGCGTTTTGTAGATATGAGCGCGCCTTACAATGCTGAAATTATTTCAAAATTTGAAAGTATAGCTTCAGAGCACAACATTACACTTCACAAAGGTGTGTACGCTTCTGTTGTTGGACCTCAACTTGAAACACGAGCAGAATACCGTATGCTTAAAATTTTAGGTGCCGATGCTGTTGGTATGAGTACAGTACCAGAAATTATTGTTGCCAACCATCTAAAACTAAAAGCCGCAGCAGTGTCTGTATTAACAGACGAATGTGATCCTGAAAATTTAGAACCTGTAGATATTACCGATATCATAGCCATGGCAAACAAAGCAGAACCAGATATGATTACGTTATTTAAAGAATTAATTAAAAGTATATAGTATTCATATACAATACTACTTTTTACTTCATACTTATTACTTAGAAATATGAGTTACCTAGAAACCACAAAAGACGTTTACAAAGAAGCTGCACTAACACCAGATGTTGGACTGTGTTGCACCACTAATCCTATTTGGGAATTACCTGGTTTGAAGATTCCAAGAATCATGCAAGAGATGAATTACGGTTGTGGTTCAACAGTGCACGCACGTGATTTAACGAACAACCCAAAAACACTTTATGTTGGTGTTGGTGGTGGTATGGAACTGCTTCAGTTTGCTTATTTCAGCAGACAAAAAGGAGGTGTTATTGGTGTGGATGTTGTTGATGAAATGTTAGAGGCTTCTCGTAAAAACTTCAAAATAGCGGAAGAACAAAACGACTGGTTTAAATCTGAATTTGTTGATCTTAAAAAAGGTGATGCTATGAATCTTCCGGTTGAAGATAATAGCATTGATGTTGCTGCTCAAAATTGTTTGTTCAATATTTTCAAAGCTGAAGATCTAAAAAAAGCCATTGCAGAAATGTATCGTGTGCTAAAACCTCATGGACGTTTGGTAATGAGCGATCCTACTTGCGAGCAACCTATGAACGACGACTTACGAAACGACGAACGATTAAGAGCACTTTGCTTAAGTGGTAGCTTGCCAATTGCCGACTACGTAAAAGCACTAACAGATGCTGGCTTTGGTACCATTGAAATTAGAGCTCGCAAACCCTACCGAATTCTGGATCCGAAGCACTACCCAACTGATGAATTAATCTATATAGAATCTATTGAAGTTGCTGCAATAAAAGATCCTATGCCTGCAGATGGACCTTGTATTTTTACAGGAAAAGCAGCCATCTATTATGGCGAAGATGATTATTTTGATGATAAAGCAGGACACGTATTATTAAAAAACCAACCTCTAGCTGTTTGCGACAAAACTGCTGGAGATCTTGCTGGCTTGGGACGCGATGATATTTTTATTAGCGAATCTACCTTTCATTACGATGGTGGAGGATGTTGTTAAGCATCAAAATAAATTCATTTTAAAAACACTGATAATGAAATTTAATCTTGTTTACATTTTTATTTTAATGACTTCACTTTGTTTTTCTCAAGAAATAACAAAAGGAAACATCGTTAAAGACAGGCAATTCCTTATTGACAAAGGCGAATTGACCGCTAATGATAATCAAGGAAATTTCATATCTATTCGTCCGCACACCATCAATGGTTCGTTAAGAAATTACTTTGTTGAGTTTTTTGAGAATGAAAATTTCACGGACAGAATAGAAATTGAAACAAAGGATGATACCGAAATCCTCAAAGTATTTTTACTTAATCACAAAGCCTACGTATTTATAAAAGAGAGAGAAAACAGATCTATTTCTCTAAAACTAAATAGCGTAGACTTAAACACCAAGCAACAGTTTCAGCAAGTCATTTTTTCTGCCTCTAAAGATGAAAACATCAATATTTTTAGAGCACTAAAAGACAGCTACAACATAAAATTGTTAACAGATTCTAGTTTAGTTTTAAGCTTTCCTGTGGTAGAAGACAAGGAACTTTACAACGTAGTTAAAATATTTTCTGAAGACCTAAAAGAAACAGCTGATTACAAAATTACAGCAGGTGAAACAAGCACCAGTAAAAACACCGTTTTTTTGAATACATTTCAAATTGACGGAAAAATCTATTCGCTATTTCAGGAAGAAAATAACGCGAATGAGAATTTTTATAAATTAGTAGAAACAGACAATGAAACTCAACGATTTTTAGAAATAAAAATTCCTGATGGCACTTTTGAACTCGTAAATTCCAGAAGTCGCAACAAGCAGATGATTATTAGTGGCTTGTATTCAAAATACAAAAAAGGTGGTTTTTCAGGCTTTACATACTATAATATTGATCTCAACAAATTTCAATATACATCTAAACAAAGTCCTTTTTTAAATGAAAATGCGTCTCGCTTTTTTTCAGGATTATTTAAAGGAAACAGAAGTATTGACATTAAAGACATTTTTATTAATGATAATTTAGACACCTACATCGTTGCGCAATTTTATATTTTAAGAAAAAATGTAGCTCCTGTAGGTATACCTATAGCTTCATTTACTTTTGCTGGTGTTACTGGCTTTATTACATTTAATCCTGTTAGCTCATCCTACAAAGTCTTTGACGATATTTTGATTGGCAAAATCAACAGCTCTGGCGAGTTGCTATGGGACAACCTTTTGCAGTTAAGACAGACCGAAAAGATTTCTTCAAAATCTAACAAAAGAGACTCTTCTACCTTTACATTTTTCTCTAATAACGAGATTAACATTCTCATTAATGGATCTATTGACGAGGACAAAGAAGAGTTAATCGTAAAACAGGATAAAAGACCTTCTAAAACCAATTTTTACAACATAATCGTAAATCCTCATGGTGGAATAACACCAAATATTTTGTTTTCTAACAAAGATTCTGAAACTATCTTCAGAACTGAAAACGCTGTAATGTCTGATAATATAATACACATATTAGGACAAGGAAACATGAGAAAGCAATTACTATTACTAAAAATTTAGTGTATTGGAAAAGTACTTAGACATCATAAAAAACTCTTATTCTGGGTATTGGAATTATCTTAAGCATGAGCTTATTGACATAAACCATTGGGATAACTATTTCTACGGTCTTATTATCATTTCTATCTTAGTCTGGATACTAGAAATCGCTTTTCCTTGGAGAAAGAACCAAGCCATTTTTAGAAAAGATTTTTGGTTGGATACTTTTTATATGTTCTTTAATTTTTTCTTATTAAACCTTATTGTTTTAATTGCCTTATCTAATACAGTAGCAGAATTACTGAACGATATTTTAGGCTCTATCGGCTTGTCTTTATCAAGCTTTCAATTGTTTGATTCTACAGATTTACCAAAATGGTTAGGTCTACTTATTTTCTTTTTAGTCAACGATTTTGTGCAATGGAACACGCATCGACTACTCCATCGATTTGATTGGCTATGGAACTTCCACAAAGTGCATCACAGTGTAAAAGAAATGGGCTTTGCAGCTCATCTGCGCTACCATTGGATGGAACCTGTGGTGTATAACTCTATTAGATACATACCTCTGGCTATCATTGCCAATTACAGCTCTCAAGATGTTGCTATAGTATATTTCTTTGCCATCACCATTGGCCACCTTAACCACGCTAACTTAGGTTGGGATTATGGATTTTTGAAATATATTTTTAACAACCCTAAAATGCATATATGGCATCATGCAAAAGCTCTACCTCATAACGTAAGGTATGGTGTTAATTTTGGACTAACTTTAAGTATTTGGGATTACATTTTTAAAACCAATTACATTCCTCATGATGGACGCGACATAGAATTAGGGTTTGAAGGAGATGAAGATTTCCCTAAGGATTTTGTGAATCAGGAATTGTATCCTGCATTTTCAAAAAAAGAAAAGTAGAATTATGAAATATAGATTAGTATTTATTATCCTTTCTATTTTAACCAACTATGCTGTGACTCAACACAAAACCTCTGTTGATTCAACAAACACCAAAATCACAGAAATAGATTCAACCTTAAAAAAGAATACTACAGTTACAAAACGTTTTCTGAAAGAGCACGAGCTTTGGGATGAATTATTACAAAAGCATGTTTCCAACGATGGGAAAGTAAACTACAAATCTTTTAAAACTGAGCACAAAAAATTACTAGATTATATCTATTGCTTAAGCTTGATGCATAAGAGCAAGTATTTTGAATCATTTTCGAAAACTAAAAAAATTGCCTTCTGGATTAATGTCTACAATGCACTTACCATAGATTTAATTTTAAGAAACTACCCATTAGAAAGCATAAAAGACATTAAAGATCCATGGAAACAACGTCTTTGGAAACTAGCTGACCTAGATTATAATTTAGATGAAATAGAACACAACATTCTCCGTAAAATGAACGAACCTCGCATTCACTTTGCTATTGTTTGTGCTTCTGAGTCTTGCCCAAAACTTCAAAACACAGCATTTACTGCCGAAATTTTAGAAGAGCAACTCACCAAAGCAACTCAAGAATTTCTGGCTGATACCTCAAAAAATGAAATTTCTGAAAACGAAATAAAACTCTCTAAAATATTTAGATGGTTTAAAAAAGATTTTGAGCAAGATGGTAGCCTAATTGAATTTTTAAATAAATACACAGCTATTGAAATTTCAGATAAAGCAAAAAAGAGTTTTAAAGACTACAGTTGGGATTTGAATGATTAATTGATTTGTTATGCTGAATTTATTTCTGCATCTAACAAATTATATGGTTCAGCACCAACCACTCAACTAAGCTCAGTAGAATGACAAAGGGTTTAAACAAAATATCGATTATAATTCCGGTACTAAACGAGGCTGAAAATATTGATCGTTTACTACGTCATCTTACTGAGAATTCATCATCTGAAAATGTTTCAGAAATTATTGTGGTTGATGGCGGAAGCTCTGACAGGACTGTTGAAATCATAAAGAATTTCACTCTAAGAGATATAATACTTATTTCTTCAAAAAAAGGAAGAGCCAAACAGATGAATGTTGGCGCAAAGGCTTCAACAGAGAATATTCTTTACTTCTTACATGCCGACACCTTTCCTCCAAAAAATTATGATAAATTCATTTTAGACAAAGTACAAAAAGGACATGAAGCTGGTTGCTTTAGAATGCAGTTTGACAGCAATCATTGGTGGCTAAAACTCACTGGCTGGCTTACAAAATTCAATTTAAAAGTGTGTCGTGGCGGAGACCAGAGTTTATTTATTACTAAAGCACTTTTTAACACCATAGGAGGCTATAACGAAAACTACACCATCTACGAAGACAACATCTTAATTGGCGAACTTTACAAGCGGAACCAATTTACTGTAATTAACCAGAAAATCACAACCTCAGCAAGACTTTACAAAAAAGTTGGCATCTGGAAGTTACAGTATCATTTTTTGGCTATATATTTAAAAAAATGGCTTGGAGCTTCAGCAGATGAAATGCTTGCTTATTACAAAAGGAACATTACTTAGCTATTTATTTCGGCCTAATTCTTCAGGATACAGATGCATTAATGTATCACTTTGAAATACTTCTTTTGTATCAATATCTATAACCGATAGTCTCCCTGTAAAAGCAGCTCCTGTATCTATATTCCATACATTTGCCGCTTGCATTGGCTCGTACTTATTAAATCTTGTAGTTGGCGTATGACCAATGTAAATTTCTTTGTAATGCTTTAATCGGTTTGGAAATAAATCTGAATTCTGCTGAATACGTTTATCCATTGTTAGCGCCATTTCCCAAAGTGTTCTATCATAATAAAACGCTTCTCTATGAATCTCTTTTCGCACACCATGCATGGATGTAAAACCTGCATGTAAAAACAACCGATTTTCATCATCTATATGATACAATGGCATGGCTTCAAAAAAATCGAGATGTGCTTGTTTTTGTGTTTTTGAAAAGCCTTCATAGCTCTCCATTGTTTCTTTTCCTCCATGCACATACCAAACATCATTAACACTACCTTCTGCCAACCATTGTTCGCACCAAACATCATGATTCCCTTTTATAAAAATGCATTTATTATACGAAGAAAGCTCTATGAGATAATCAATAACCTGAGCAGATTGGCTCCAACCATCTACATAATCTCCCAAAAAGATAAGATGATCTTTGGTTGTAACCTCAGCTCTTTTTAAAACTTGTTTTAAACCTTTAAATCCACCATGAATATCACCAACAGCAAGTGTTCTCATATTATTCGCTTTTACACAAAGCTAAGTTATAGTTAGTAAGTTTAAAGATTATAAGATTAAATTAGAGTTAATTATAAGCCGCGTACTTTTTAGACAACACAGCTTCAACCGGTTTGTTTTGTGGAGTAAACATCGGATCTTCATGTCCACCAACCTCATTGTGTTTTATAAACCATTTCCAAATAAAACCACCTGCAAACCAATCCTCATGCCAAAAAGCATCTAAAAGTGCTGTTGTTGTATTTACTTGTGCTTCAAGATTTACATCTCGCATTGTATAATCTGACACCCAAGGTTGTTTGGCAGAATAATCCACACTTCGGTATCCATATTCAGTAAACAAAATTGGTCTATCTAATTGCTTTGAAAGTTTTTCAATAATGGGTTTATGAGATTTCCAACCCTCTAAACAATCCTCGTAAGTAGGCGTCTTTTGGTCGCTAAGCGGAAAGTAAGCATCAATACCAATATAGTCTAATTGGTCCCAGAATGGTGTTTCTGTAAATTCATTCCAATTGGCTGCATAAGTAAGCTTTCCTTTATAAATGGATTTAACGTTTTCAATGAGTTGAAACCAATACTCTGGCCTGTGATTTACAAACAACTCTAGCTCTGTACCTATACAAAATACCTCTGCATTAACCTTTTCTGCAAGATCTGCATATTCTAATATAAAACTTGAATACGAAGTTTCTAATGCTTTCCAGTCTGTTTCGGTTGCCATCTTTATTTCGCCTGTAAACTCACCTTTCCAAACCCAAATTTGTGGTTTTATCATCACCTTTATACTGGCTTTTCGCAATTCAGAAATATATTGCTTTGCTCCTGCTCTGGTTTCACCAAACCATTGTCTGTCTGTGTTGTGAATAATCTCTGGATGCTCAAGATTTTTTATAAAACCAAAAGGCATAATTGCGGCATAATTGGCATTGATTTTAACCACTGGAGCTACATGCGAGCTGTCCGCAACATCTCTCGCTGCCACAAAGCTAACACCATTAATTTTGCTCGATTTATTGGGTGCGATAGAGCATCCAAAAGTCAAAAACACCCAAAACACTACTAAAATTCTCATAGCATAAAAATAAGAAAAGCCACGTCTTATTAAAACTCAAGACCTTACAAAACATTGTTAATTTAAACCCTTTCTAAATTGATTTCAGTTTTTAAGGTATTACCTTTAATGTCGACCTAAAGGATATCTAAAAATCAAAAATGGAACACATCGCCATAATTGGAAACGGCATTTCTGGAGTAACACTTGCCAGGCACATTAGAAAGTTTTCAGACAAAAAAATAACACTCATTTCTGCCGAAAGTGATTATTTCTTTTCTCGCACTGCACTTATGTACGTGTATATGGGACACATGAAGTTTGAACACACACAACCTTACGAAAATTGGTTTTGGAAGAAAAATAATATCGAACTAAAAAAAGGTTTCGTTAATGAGATTGATACTGATAACAAAGTGCTACATTTTGAAGAAGGCGACCAAATAAGCTATGATAAATTAGTCATTGCAACTGGCAGCAAACCTAATAAATTTGGGTGGCCAGGTGAAAATCTAAAAGGCGTGCAAGGTTTGTACAGCAAACAAGATTTAGAACATCTTGAAATCTATGCACCAAACAATAAAGTTTGTAAACGCGCAGTCATTGTTGGTGGAGGACTCATTGGTATTGAATTAGCAGAAATGTTGAATTCCAGAAATATTCCTGTGACTTTCTTGGTGCGTGAAAGTAGTTTTTGGAATAGCGTTTTGCCAGAAGGCGAAAGCCAAATGCTAAATAGACACATAAAGAATCATCATATCGATTTAAGACTTTCAACTAATCTTAAAGAAATCATTTCTGATGATAAAGGGAAAGTAAAATCAATCATCATTGAAGAAACAGGCGAAGAAATCCCTTGTGATTTTGTAGGCTTAACAGCTGGTGTAACACCTAACATTTCATTTTTAGAAGAAAGCAACATCGAAACTAACAAAGGTGTTTTGGTTAATCGATTTTTAGAAACCAACATTAATGATATTTATGCAATTGGCGATTGTGCTGAGCAACGCGAGGCAATTGGTAATCGCAGACCTATTGAAGCAGTTTGGTACACAGGTCGCATGATGGGCGAAACATTAGCGCAAACCATTTGTGGTAATCCTACAGAATACAAACCAGGACATTGGTTTAACAGTGCTAAATTTATAGACATAGAATACCAAACCTATGGTTGGGTACATGGTAAAAAAGGAAGACCTGAATATGAAACTCATTTTCATTGGAAACATGACGACGACACCAAATGCATTACCATAGCTTACCACAAAGACACTAAGGAATTTTTAGGCATCAATACCTTTGGCATAAGAATGCGTCACGAAGTGTTTGACAAATGGCTCACCGAAAAATGGACTATTGATACGGTTTTAAAACATCTTCAAGCTGCTAATTTTGATCCTGAGTTTTATAAACTTCACGAAAAAGATATTATCAAAAAATACAACCAGGATACCAATAGCAACATTAAACTGAGCAAAAAACATTGGCGCAAATTATTTGCATAATCCTAAGCTAAATAAGACACATGAAACTAATTAAATATATAGGTTTAGCTATTTTCCTTTTGGGTTTAGCGCTATTTTCTGGAAGTATTTTTCTCGGCAATTTTAGTATGACCGACATACAAGTTGATGACTATATTTCTGAACAAGGTATTAAAAGTGACATCTTTTCCAAGGAACTTAAAAAGACTTTAGTCACCGAAGAACAAATCAACATTTTTGAGTTTTCTTCAGCTGTTAGAAAAGCACTTGAAACCTCTAACAACTATTACGACAAACAAATTGCTAAATACAACGCTGAAAAAAACTGGGCAAAAAAAGGAGAACAGTACCAATATAAAATTCATGAAAAACCACACACCATCAGCTATAACCTGGCAAAAAAAGCTGGTTCTGGTTTTGTAAAAGAAAATATAGCTCTCATGTGGTGGCTCACATTTGGACTGGGCATCATTGGAGCTCTTCTTTACATTTTACCAAATGTTTTGTTGTTAGGACCTCCAGGGATAAAAAACAATGGCATATACCATAAGTCTGCCACCAATCGTGGTTGGATTGCTTGGTTAGTCCTTGTGTATCTTGTGGTCTTTTATTTGCTACTCTATTTTATGCCAGACTATGTTGTAAACTGGACATATATTTTAGACCCAATTAGCAATACACTTAATGGTGGTGATGCCAGCCAATGGTTTGTTTACGGATTTTTGTACTGCGTTATTATGGTGGTTATGGCTGTAAGAATGTATATAAAATATCGCCATAACAAGTACCAAATAATGCGAACGACATCTGTGTTATTTTTTCAGATTGTCTTTGCATTTTTAATTCCAGAGATCATGGCTAGCCTTAACATGCCTGGTTATGATTTTAAAAGTGCTTTCCCTTTAGATTATGACTTTTTCTTTGAATGGAACATTAAAAATCTTACTGAAAGTGGTGCTATAGGACTCTTCATATTAGTTTGGGGAACAATTTTAACAATTATTATTGTGCCATTAATGGTTTACTTTTTCGGAAAGCGCTGGTATTGCAGTTGGGTTTGCGGTTGTGGTGGACTTGCAGAAACTCTAGGCGACCCTTACCGTCAGCACTCAGACAAAAGCCTGAAATCCTGGAAACTAGAACGATGGATTGTTCATTCTGTATTATTGATCTCTATAGTAATGACCATAGTGACCTTGTATTGCTATTTTACAGGAGCAAAATCCTTTATTGGTATCAATTCTCAATGGATTAAAGACTCATACAGCTTTTTAATTGGTGCTTGGTTTGCAGGTGTTATTGGCACTGGCTTCTACCCTATTTTTGGCAATAGAGTGTGGTGCCGATTTGGCTGTCCTCTTGCGGCTTATTTAGGATTAGTTCAGCGTTTTAAATCTAGATTTAGAATTACCACCAATGGTGGACAATGTATTTCTTGCGGAAACTGTTCTACCTATTGTGAAATGGGAATTGATGTACGTGCCTATGCTCAAAAAGGTGAAAATATTGTACGTTCTAGCTGCGTTGGCTGTGGTGTTTGTAGCGCTGTTTGTCCTCGAGGTGTTTTAAAATTAGAAAACGATAGCACAAAAGGTCGTATTAATCCTAATGATATTTTGTTGGGTAACGATGTTAATCTAATGGATTTGGTAAATCAGAAATAAGGCTTTTATTTTGCACTTTCAAACGAACTAAATGCCCAAAATAGTTGTCATTATTCCGGCTTATAATGAAGAAGCCTCTATTCCTTATGTCATAAAAGAAATTCCTTCTATTGTTGATGAAATTATTGTTGTAAGCAACAATTCTACCGACAATACTGAAGAAAATGCAAGACAAGCTGGCGCTACTGTTTTGGTAGAACCCAACAAAGGTTATGGTTATGCTTGCTTAAAAGGCATGGATTATGTTGCCAGTTTTAAAAAAAATGAGCAACCAGATATCGTTGTTTTTTTAGATGGAGATTACAGTGATTACCCTGAGGAACTCACAAAAATCGTTCAACCTATTATAGAAGAAAACATTGATTTTGTTGTAGGCGCAAGAGTAAAAACGCTACGAGAGGAAGGCTCTATGACTGGCCCACAAATTTTCGGCAACTGGCTAGCAACCAATTTAATGCACCTATTTTTTAGATCTAAATTCACAGATCTCGGTCCTTTTAGGGCCATAAAATACGAAAAGCTTTTAGCTCTAAAAATGGAAGATAAAACCTATGGCTGGACAGTTGAAATGCAACTAAAAGCATTAAAGCAAAAATTAAGCTACAAGGAGATTCCTGTAAAATATAAAAACAGAATAGGTGTCTCAAAAGTTTCAGGAACGGTAAAAGGTGCTATATTTGCAGGCGTAAAAATCTTAACATGGATTTTTAAATATAGTTTTAAGTGATATACCTGCATTACTTCATTATTGTAATTTATACTATTGCTATCGTACTTATTTTTATGTACGCACTAGCTCAATTAAACCTTCTTTATAATTATTTGTCATCAAAAAAGAAACGCAGTACTTGCGAAAAATTTGATCTCAATAATCCTGAAGAAGTACCATACATTACTATACAGCTGCCTGTTTTTAACGAGATGTATGTAATGGAGCGTCTACTAGACAACATTGCTTTACTAGACTATCCTAAGGATAAATTAGAAATTCAAGTCTTAGACGATTCTACAGACGAAACCGTACATTCTACCCAAGCTCATATAGAGAAGTTAGCTGCAACAGGCTTGGATATAAAACATATTACTAGAACCAATCGTGTTGGTTTTAAAGCTGGTGCGCTTAAAGAAGGATTAGAAATCGCAAAAGGCGAATTCATTGCAATTTTTGATGCGGATTTTCTTCCAAAACCAAATTGGCTAAAACGCACAGTACCTTATTTTAAAGATGAAGAAATAGGTGTTGTACAAACACGTTGGGGACACATTAACAGAGACTATTCTTTGTTAACCAGAATACAAGCTTTTGCATTAGATGCACACTTTACTTTAGAGCAAGTAGGACGTAACAGTAAAGGTCATTTTATAAACTTTAATGGCACAGCTGGTATATGGAGAAAAGACTGCATTATTGATGCTGGTAACTGGGAGGGAGATACACTAACAGAAGACTTAGACTTAAGCTACAGAGCACAATTAAAAAACTGGAAGTTTAAATATCTGGAAGATGTTGAAACACCTGCAGAATTACCGATAGTTATTAGTGCTGCCAGATCTCAACAATTCCGTTGGAATAAAGGTGGTGCCGAAAACTTTAGAAAAATGCTTTGGCGTGTTGTTAAGTCAAAAAATATTTCGGCTAAAACCAAAGTACACGGTTTATTACACTTGCTAAACAGCTCTATGTTTTTAAGCATATTTGTTGTCGCTATTTTAAGCATACCAATGCTATACATTAAGAACGAATACGCACATTTAAGAGACTACTTCTACATTATGAGTTTCTTTATCATGAGCACCATTATTTTCTTTGTATGCTATTGGTTTATGTACAAAAACATCTACGGAAGTGGCTTCAAAAAATTCTTTGGATATATTGGTATGTTCTTTACGTTTTTCTCAATTGCAATGGGCTTTTCGCTTCATAATTCTATTGCTGTAATAGAAGGTCATATTGGTAAGAAGAGTGAATTTGTAAGAACACCTAAGTTCAACATAAAGAAGTTTCAAGACAACTGGAAAAACAATAAATACCTTAAGAAATCCTTATCTAAAAATGTGGTTTTAGAAGGCTTATTAATGCTGTATTTTGCATTTGGACTTTATAGCGCATTTATAGTTGGAGATCAAGGTGGAGACTTTGGATTGTTTCCTTTTCACTTAATGCTTTGTATTGGTTTTGGGTATGTGTTTTTTAAATCTTTAGGTTCTAAAGTATAAATAACTACTCTCTATCTTCAAAAGGCACTATAGTCCCTTTTTCTATATAGTCTTTTAACCCTTTTAAGAGCATTGCCCAACAAAACGATGAATGTTTAAAGTGTGTATTGCACTCTGGCCAATCTTTATGAAAAAAGTGAAGATAAGTACCGTCGTCCTTTTCCTCTAGGTCAAAACCAAAGGTTGTAGGATTCCAATCATCATCAGATTTAATCATTTTATAGTGAATATGTTCCCCTTTTTGAACACTTTTCACTTTAGCATACCAATCGTATTTATCTGTAAAATTAAAATTGTATTCCTCGCCTTCGAAAGGAACTCCAGAACATTTTAATGGCCACCAATTTACCAAATGCTCTGGCTCTGATACAGCTCTATAAACACTGAATTTATCGGTATTAATCATTAAGTTGAAATAAATAGAATGACTCATAACTCTACATTTTAATTCCTTCTAAAGTTATTATTCTTTTTTTATATCGACTACCAAGCAGGCACAAATAATTCTATCTTTGAGGACTATGCTAGGACTATCTAACATCTACAAACACAAAAAAACAACATTACTATTTATAGCTTTAAGTTGTTTACTTTATGTTTGGTTTGCATACTTCACTCAACGAACAGATACACTACAACTCATTTTACTCTATGGCTGTTTATTTGTTTTGGGTTACCAAATTTTGAAAACATCAGGATTCCATAGTTCGACTTCGCTCAGCACAGGCTTTAGAATTTTGGTTATCGCTTCTGTATTATTCAGATTGTTATTTCTATTTGCAACACCCAATTTATCACAAGATTTCTATCGGTTTATTTGGGATGGACACATGCTTTTAGAAGGGTTTAATCCTTATTTATACACACCTAATTATGTAATAAATTGGAACACATCCATTCCCTTAGCACAAGACTTATACAATGGAATGGGTGCACTGAGCGCCTCACATTATACTAATTACCCACCTTTAAATCAACTATGTTTTGTACTTGGAAATCTATTTCCCGGAAACAGCATTTTAAGCTCTGTTATAGGCATGAGACTTCTTATTATTGCTGCCGATATTGGTACACTATATTTTGGAAAAAAGCTTTTAGAAGCCTTAAAACTACCTTCTAATCGAATCTTTTGGTACATCTTAAACCCATTTATCATCATAGAGCTTACAGGCAACCTCCATTTTGAAGGTGTTATGATTTTCTTTTTAGTGTGGAGTTTATACTTGCTACACAAAGGCTATTGGAAATGTGCAGCCGTTGTTTTTGCCTGTTCGGTTTCAGTAAAACTGATTCCTTTGATGTTTTTGTCTTTGTTTTTTTGGTGGTTCACTTCGACTTCATTGAATGATAAAAAAAACAGTCAACAAAAAAAGATTAGCTACGCTGAACCTAATGGTTTATCTACATTCGCAGGAATAAAAAAACTAACTGTATTCTATACCATTGTTGGCATAACCTTAATTGCATTTTTCATTCCATTCTTTTCAATGGAATTTGTAAACAATTACTCTAAAACGGTTGGATTGTGGTTTAATAATTTTGAATTTAATGCTAGCATTTACTACATTCTTAGAGCTATTGGTTATGCTATTACTGGTTATAATGAAATTGGTATAATTGGTAAGATTCTGCCTCTAATTTCAGTTTTGGTAATTTTAGGTTTTTCGGTGTTAAAAAAGAATAATTCCATACCTAAACTCAGCACATCCGTACTAATGGTTTTTACAATTTATCTTTTTTTAAGCACTACAGTACATCCTTGGTATATTGCTACTTTGGTAATGCTTTGCATTTTCACTAACTACAGATATCCTCTAATCTGGAGCGTAGTAATATTACTTAGTTACTTATCCTATCTTGGTATTGGCACAGCAGACAAATCTGAAAATTTATGGATTGTAGCTCTAGAATACCTCATTGTATTTTCTGCATTTGCTTGGGAAGTGGTATTAAAAAAAAGACTGCCAATTTAATTAGCAGTCTCTTTAATATTACATCTTTTTAATCTTTATGATGGTGTACTTTTCGTACGTTTCTTTATACCCATATTCATCTTCCTCCTCATAGGTTTCAATTTTATAAGTTATCTGAAAACGTTCGCCTATTAAGCTATCAGATTTTAGATTTACAGCTTTTAATACTTCTGGTGTAACTTCAGAAAAGTACATAATATCTTCATCCTCGTCATCATCTTCTCCTTGCACTAAAAAGGCATAACCATCTTCTTCTTCATAACCATCAAAAGTTGCTATTACTGTAACGGTTTCCTGCTCTTGTTTATCTTGTTTTGTGTCTATTATTGCGTTAACGCTAAATGCCATTACCAAAAATACAAATACTACAAATTGTCTGTTTTTCATTTTTAATTGTTTTTTTTTTCGAAATTCTATCTTACAACGTCTTGCTCAAGAATTTCTATTTATAATTTTTTTTTGTAGTTGGGTATTTACCACCTCAAGCCCAAAACTTTTAGATCATTATCTGAGAGAATGATAACTGTGGTTTGTTGCGAAGAATACTATCTTGGTCTAAAACAATTTTAGAATAAACATATCTATGACTTCTACCAAAATTAGAATAATGATAATCCATTCTAATCGGCTACTTTCTCGATGATCCATAATATCTTTAAAGAGTTCTAAATTTTCTTTTATAATCTCTATTCTATCATGGATAACATGGTAACGATCCTTAAGATCGAAAGTCTGTTTTAAGTCTGAATTTAATTTGTTTAACTGCTCGTCTTCCCAGGTTATTTCTGGTGAATCAAAGATGTATAGGTTTTCTGAAATCTTGTTTTTAATGTTTAAGATTTTACCTATAAATCGTTTTAACTTATTTCCTGAAATATTTAATTTTCCTCTGGCTTCTAAATACTTGGTGTGTTCGTTAGTTTCTATTAAAAGCGCTTCGGTTATTTCAGAAAAACGGTTTAGTGCTACAGATTGCGATGCATTAAGCATTACTAATCGTATCATTTCGCTATTAAAATCTGGCAATACTATACTTTCAAAATTAACCTGAAGTGTATTGGCTTGTATTTCTACATTAACTTCTTCAGAAATTTTATCTGCAAAGTAGGTATCGCACAATGGTTTAATAGTATCTAAAGCTTCATCTATTTCTGTTTTTGAAAGGTTAAAAAAACTGACCATCCCATACTGAAACAGATAGATATACTTGTCTTTTGAGTGTAAATAAAACAACTCATCACTATCTTGAAACAGCAACTGCCACTGCAATTGCTGTCTGCTCGCTTTTATATTGATAGTGTTTGCTACTTGATAAGCAACAACTGGTAACATTATGCTAAAAACATGTCTTTAGGTTCTTTAAAACTTTTGAACTCTAACATATAATCATTAGGATCTTTAATAAAAAATGAAAAATGTTCTCCTGTTTTTTCTTTTAAAAAAGTGGTTTTGGTTACAACTTCTAACGCTTGCTTTGTAAGCTTGGTATAGATTTTTTTCCAATTATCAACATCTACAATAACACCAAAATGAAAGGATGGTAAAATCTTACCTTCAAACACATAATTAGGGTTATTGAAGTTAAATTTTTCGGCTTTTATAAACGTAATTTGGTGACCAAACAGATTTATATCTACCCAATTTTCTGAGGTTCTGCCTGCAGAAGCACCAATGTTATTGATGTAAAAGTCTTGAGTATCCTTTACACTCAAACACGGTAATGACATGTGAAATGACGTCTCCATAATTTAAGCATTAAATAATTGCAACTTTATAGTATAAAGAAAGTTACAAAATAATTTAACACCAATTACATTTAGGCATCAAAATCATCAGCATCTTCATCTGCTGCCATTTCTGGGTCTTGTACTGCTTCTGGATCATCATCTTCGTAATCTTCATAATCATCTTCATCATAATTCTCCATGGTTACAGCCAACTTGGTACTTACTTTTACCAAATACTTGGTATCTTCGGTAGTTACCTCAACAGCATCTACGACTTCATTTTTAGCATTTCTGAATGTAATAATGTGGTCGTCGTCGTAACCGTCAGGATATTTCTCTACCAATAAAGCAAGAATTTCTGGCGTTAGTTTTTTAAAGTCTACAATGACACGTTTTAAATGTTGGTCTTTTCTGTTCATCTTGTAAGGTTGGATTTACATACCCAAAAGGTACGCAAAAATTAATGGAGCAACAATGGTTGCATCACTTTCTATGATAAATTTAGGTGTATTTATATCTAGTTTTCCCCAAGTTATTTTTTCGTTTGGCACTGCACCAGAATACGATCCGTAACTTGTTGTACTGTCACTAATTTGGCAAAAATAACTCCAGAATGGTGTGTCTGTACGCTCCATGTCCTGATAAAGCATTGGCACTACACAGATTGGAAAATCTCCTGCAATACCTCCACCAATTTGGAAGAAACCTATGCCTTTTTCTGAATTCTCAGTGTACCAATCTGCTAAGAACGTCATATACTCAATACCAGATTTCATAGTACTTGCCTTAAGCTCGCCTTTTAGCACATAGCTTGCAAAAATATTACCCATAGTACTGTCTTCCCATCCTGGGCAAACAATAGGCAAGTTCTTTTCTGCTGCTGCGTACATCCAAGAATCCTTTAAATCTATTTCGTAGTATTCTTCTAAAACACCAGACAATAACAGTTTGTACATATACTCGTGTGGTAAGTAACGTTCACCTTTAGCTTCTGCGTCTTTCCAAATCTTAACAATATGTTCTTGTATACGTCTAAATGCTTCCTCTTCTGGAATACATGTATCTGTAACTCGGTTCAAACCTTTTTCTAATAAATCCCATTCTTCTTGAGGAGTCAAATCGCGATAGTTAGGCACACGCTTGTAATGGCTATGCGCTACTAAATTCATGATATCTTCTTCAAGATTGGCACCTGTACAAGAAATAATGTGTACTTTATCTTGACGAATCATTTCAGCAAAAATCTTACCCAACTCTGCAGTACTCATAGCACCAGCCAAAGACACTAACATCTTAGCACCATTATTAAGCTGATCTTCGTAACCTTTGGCTGCATCAACCAAAGCTGCTGCATTAAAGTGCAGGTAATACTTCTCTATAAATTGTGTAATATGTCCTTTATTAGTACTCATCTTCATCATTAAATTTAGAAAATTTATTATTTCCGTTTGAATTGTTATTAAAATTACTTTCAAAATCGTCATCTACATCTTGATCTTGAAACTTATAACTTAGCATTTTGTAGTAAAGTTTTGCTGCTAAAAAGTCTGAAGACTTTTCGTTTTCATTTGGGCAAAGCTCTACAATATCAAAACCTACAACATTCTTTTCTTCAAACACTTGTTTTAAAAACTCTAGTGTTTCGTAATACAACAAACCTCCTGGCTCTGGTGTACCAGTACTTGGCATAATTGAAGGATCGAAAGCATCTAAATCGAATGTAATAAATACATTATCTGTCATTTGATCTATTGCAGAGTCCATCCAGTTGTCATCTACAGCCATCTCATGCGCAAAGTACGTTTTTTCTTCGTCCATTACTGTTTTTTCAATAGCATCCATAGAACGAATACCAACCTGAATTAGGTTTGTAGTTTGGCTCGCCTCATACACAGCACAAGCATGGTTGCACTTAGAACCCTCGTAACTTTCGCGAAGATCAGCATGCGCATCGATGTGCAATACAGTTAAATCTTCAAACATTTCGTTGAAAGCTCTAATAGTACCAATTGAGATTGAATGTTCACCTCCAAAAACAGTTACAAATTTGTTCTTTTTTATAAACTTTTTGGTTGCTTGGTGCACTGCTTCTACCATTGCTTCAGGCGAAGCATTTTCTGTTACTGCATCTGCTAAGTGAATACCTTGAAGGTACACCTCAGAGTCAGTCTCAATATCGTACAATTCCATGTTTTCTGAAGCGTGTAAAAATGCTTCTGGACCTTTATCTGCTCCTTTTTGCCATGTACTTGTACCATCGTAAGGTACTGGGATTAAAACAATCTTTGATTGATCTAATTTTGAATGCTCTGCTGGAATGCCAGCGTAAGTTTTTGTTTTCATTTTTTTAATTCCTGAAAGGGAAAGTTGTTATTTATTCTTGTTGTTTATTTTATATGATTCTGAAATCTTTTAGTAGCCTAAAATATTCAGTAAATCTTCACTTTTTTGTTGTTCTGCAAAAACTTCGGTTGTTAAATTTCCGTTATCATCGCGTTGTATTAGTATATGTTTTGGGCTTGGTATTAAACAGTGTTGCAATCCGCCAAAACCTCCAATGGTTTCTTGATATGCACCTGTATTAAAGAAGCCTATATACAATGGTTTGTCTTTGTGATACTTTGGTAAATATATAGCATTGACGTGTTGTTCACTATTGTAATAATCATCACTATCGCAAGTTAATCCACCAAGCAATACACGCTCGTAACCTTCTTGCCAACGGTTGATTGGCAACATTATAAAGCGTTTGTTTATAGCCCAAGTATCTGGTAATGTTGTAATGAAAGATGAGTTGATCATATTCCATTTTTCACGATCGTTTTGTTGCTTTTGGTAAAGTACTTTGTAAATAGCTCCTCCACTTTCACCTACCGTAAAACTTCCAAATTCTGTAAAAATATTTGGTACATCTACGTCTTCTTCCTCGCAAACGGTTTTTATTTGGTTTACAATTTCATCTACCATATAAGCATAATCAAAATCGAAAGCCAGAGAGTTTTTAATTGGGAAGCCTCCTCCAATATTCAAACTATCTAAAGACGGACAAATCTTCTTTAAAGAAGTGTACACCTTAAGACATTTTGTAAGCTCATTCCAATAATATGCGTTATCTCTAATACCTGTATTGATAAAGAAATGAAGCATCTTAAGCTCTACTTGCTCGTTATTCTGAATTTGATTTTTGTAAAATGGCACAATATTTTTGTAACCAATACCTAGGCGTGAGGTGTAAAACTCAAACTTTGGTTCTTCTTCAGACGCAATTCTTATACCTACTTTAAATTTACCGTTTATTTCTTCAGACAGTAAATCTAACTCTTCATAATTATCTATAATTGGTATACAGTTTTGATGTCCTCCGTTAATTAAATCGGCAATATTATTAATGTACTTTTCACGTTTAAAACCGTTACTAATCACAAAGGTTTTGTCTGTGATTTTTCCTTCTTTCTTTAGGCTATTTACGATATCTATATCAAAAGCCGAAGAGGTTTCAATATGTATATTGTTTTTTAAGCCTTCATCTAACACATGCTTAAAGTGCGAACTTTTGGTACAGTAACAGTAGTTGTATGTTCCACTGTAATTGTGTTTTGCAAACGCATCTGCAAACCATGTTTTTGCACGTTGAATGTTGTTAGAAATTTGTGGCAAATAGGTAAACTTTAATGGTGCTCCGTATTGCTCTATCAACTTCATTAAATCTATGCCATGAAATTGTAGTGTGTTTCCCTCTAGATAAAATTCTTCTTGAGGAAAGTAAAAGGATTGATCTATAAGATCAATGTATTTTGTATTCATTTTTTTTTTAATTCTCGGTTCTCGATTGTTTGTTTCAGAAAAATAAAGGTATAAAGATATATGCACAAATAGTGTTAACTCTATATCAAATCTGAAACTGGCTTTGTGTAGTTGGTACAAAAGCGTATATGTGCTGGCTTGCAGCAATAGGAGAAACGGAAGTTAGCTTTAAATTTCGGGCGCTTATCTTATAAGCTGCTTTTGAATATGACTTCCTAATTTTCAAAAGCCCGAACGTAAAAACAGTTTTCAATGTGTTCAGCTAAATCTAGAACCTGTTGTGTTAGTGATTCTAAATTTCGCGACAAATGTATACTATTTTTTAATACGCAAAACTTTTTTGTGATTTTTTTGAAACTTTTTCAAAACTATTCAAAAATTAACCTTAAATACTGATTAACAATGTTTTATTTTTAACTACATTGACCGTATGGAAATTATTACACCTAATATAACGCTATTTTGTTTTAGGCATAAAGAGAAAAAACATCTAGGGATTAAGTTTAATTACAATGAAGATTTATTAAAAATTGTAAGGGGTTTGCCCAACACCAGATGGAGTAATTCTAAAAAAACCTGGTATACTCCTTATACAAAGTATCATTTTAGAGAGGTTAAAAAAAATTTTAGAAATAGTGCCAAAATAGATTGGTCTTCTATAAATATAAAATCGTTGAATGAGGACACTACAAACACTAAACGCACACGGTTATTATCTCAAGACCAAAAAGATATGCTTAATGGTTTTTATAAGTACCTTAAAGGAAAACGTTACAGCAAAAGTACGGTTGACACCTACACTTTTTTTGTGGCAGATTTTATTGATTTTCACCATCAAAAGCCTATTAAAAGTTTAACCAATAGAGATGTAGAACTTTTTATAGAAAGTGTTTTTATAAAACGTAAGTATAGTATTAGTACCCAACGTCAATTTATTAGTGCAATGAAGGTTTTTAAGACCTATTATCCTGAAATAGCACTCAACGAAATGAATTTGGTAAGACCAAAAAAATCTAAAAAAATACCAACAGTTTTATCTCAAAACGAAGTATTAGACCTTATTAGGTGTACAAAAAATCTTAAACACAGAGCTATTATAGCCTTGCTATATTCTTGTGGTTTGCGTATTAGTGAGCTTATAAATCTGAAACTGGCAGATATAAATATAGACAGAAGGCAACTGCATATAAAAAACAGTAAAGGCCGAAAAGATCGCTTGGTAAGTTTGGCTGATAGTTTTTTACCGCTATTATCTAACTATTACCTAAGCTATGCGCCTAAAACCTATTTTGTGGAAGGCTCTAAAGGTGGAAAATACAGTGCAGAGAGTATAAGACAATTTATAAAGCGCAATTGCAAAACGGCTAATATCAATAAAGTTGTTACACCACATACTTTGAGACATAGCTATGCGACACATCTGCTAGAAAATGGTACAGACATAAGGTATATTCAGTCGTTACTTGGTCATAGTCGCCCAGAAACAACGATGATTTACACACATGTGCAGCGCAAGGATTTAATGAAAATAACAAACCCATTAGACACCATAGTACAAAAGACCATGAAACAAGATAAAGCAAGTTCAAAACTTGGTTTATCCCGTGATTTTAACAAATAAAACCATATATTCGTTGATATATAACAAGTTGGTTACAATAGCGGAATTAAAAACTAAGTGTGAAAATTGTGTGAATTCTGAACTTTGAAAACAGCGGAACTTTGCGCAAAAAAACATAACGGAAACTGAATTTAATACTCGAATCCGAAACGTGACGCTGAATTGAAAATGTAAAACGGAATTGTGCGCTGAAACCAACTCGTGCGGAATTAAAAAACGTGAATTGATCACTGCTACTCTATCGAATTCCAAAAATTGCGGAATAAAACGTGGAATTGAATAGCAAAACGCAAAACAAAACGCTGAGTGAATCTCAAAAAACTGAATTATAACTGCAACCAACAATGTATAAATTCAATTGCGGCTGAATTTCCTACGGAAATTCATTGCAATTTTCTATCTTTCAGTTTCAATCGGAAAATCGTGCCGATTTTCCGCAACTGAAATTTATACGCTAACGTTGGCAACAAGCTGAAAATGAAATCGACGTTATTTTTGATAATTATTTTTTTTGTAACTATTTCCTGTTCATCGAAAAAAGAAATAGCAAGATTTTATGGTAAATGTTGTACTCAAATTTTGATAAATCCGGACAAAACATTTGAATATCGGACTTATTTAGGCGTTGGCGGAGAAGTAAAGAGAAACGGAATTTGGAAAGAGCATACTGGAGATACAATTCTTTTGAATACATTGAATCAACCGAATAATAAAAAGACAACTTACACTGGAAATGTAAATCCCAAATTAAAAAACAAAGTAAGAATTTCAATTAGAGACTTCGAAATAGAACTTGGATATGCTTCAGTAGAAATTAATGATGGAGCAATGATAAAATCAGCAGATGATAATGGAATTGTGGAATTTGAAGTTGGAGAAATTTATAATATCAAATATTATTATTTGGGAGAGATTAGTGAGAAAATAAATATATCTAATCCAAAATTTAATGAGATAGACATATTAATTAGAGATTTGGACTTAGAAATTGTTCCAAAATACTTTACCGATGAACCAATAATTGTAACGAATAGAAAAGTAGTTTTTCATCCAAATAATCCTAAAAAAAGATTTGAACGGAAAAGAACGAATATTAGAAAAAAACAATGGAATTAAAGCCAGTTGCCAACAACGTGTATAGCTCATTGCGATTGAATTCCTAATCAGAATTCATTGCAATTTGCTATCTTTCGGTTACGGCGGAAAATCATAGCTGATTTTCCGCAACGAGCCATACACAAAACCGTTAGCTTTAATGCTGGAGCAAGTTTGCGGTTTGAAAAAAGCCTGGTTTATTTTTCGATTTTTTTTAGAATTTTAAGCCAGATGAATCAGAAAAACTGTGTGTGGAATTTCAAAAATTTTCGGAATTATCACTCAAACGTGAAATGAAAAACAACAGCGGAATTACTCACGGTTATTGAGCGATAGTCGAAATGCAAACTCTGAATTGAATTACGGTTGACTTTTTAGCTTGCCTGCCTGTCGGCAGACAGGTTTGCGCAATCGGAACTGGAAAAACAACGCTGGAATTGCGCACGGTTATTGAGCGATAGTCGAAATACAAACCTGAATTAAAAAACGGTCGGAATTTGAGCAAGTTTGCGGAATGAATTAAACGCAGAAATTAAAGAAACCTGAATAAAAAGTTGACCGAAAAAACAAAAAACGGAATGAATTATAAAAGCACTAAAAGCTAACAACGGCTATAATTCATTACGGCGGAATTTCCTCGCGGAAATTCCATTCATTTTTGCTATCTTTCGGTCAACGTCGGAAAAATGGGCGACCATTTTTCCGCAACGAAATCATAGCCAAAGCCGTTGTGGTTAATGTCGAAAAACCGAGAAACTAAATGAATAAAACAATATTTGAGATTACTAAAATGGACTGTCCTTCGGAGGAAAATCTAATCCGAATGAAATTGGACGGAATTCCAAGTATTGCGAATTTGGACTTTGACATTCCCAACCGAAAACTGACCGTTTTTCACAGCGGAGAAACTGACAAAATTGAAAAATCAGTTATCGAACTGAATTTAGGCGGAAAGAAAATCTCGACTGAACAAACCGACCAAACAGAATTTAATGAAAATGCAAACCAAAAAAAACTACTTTGGTCTGTACTTGCCATAAATTTTGCGTTTTTCATAATTGAAATGACAACAGGAATAATCTCAAAATCAATGGGATTGGTTGCCGACAGTTTAGATATGCTTGCGGACAGTTTCGTTTACGGAATTAGCTTGTTTGCGGTTGGCGGAACAGTAATAAAGAAAAAACGGATTGCCAAACTTGCTGGATATTTTCAAATAACACTTGCAATTATTGGATTTGTAGAAGTTTTAAGGAGATTTTTCGGAGACGAGAAATTACCCAACTTTTCGACAATGATTACCGTTTCAATTTTAGCACTTATTGCAAACGGAATTTGTCTTTACATTTTACAAAAATCAAAAAGTAAGGAAGAGGCACATATGAAAGCAAGTATGATTTTCACTTCAAACGATGTGATTATAAATTTAGGAGTAATAACAGCTGGACTTTTGGTAAACTGGTTGAGTTCAAGCAAACCTGATTTGATTATCGGAACAATAGTTTTTGTTTTGGTAATTCAAGGTGCTTTTAGAATTTTAAAATTGAGTAAATAAATAAAAAAACACTAACCACAACAATGGCTATAAGTAATTGCTTGTTCTTGCCTACTTCTGAAAATCCTCACGGATTTTCAGTTTGGTGTGTACTTGCAAAGTTAAGTGCTAAACCACGCAACTACTCATAGCCAAAACCGTTGCCAGTAATTTGAACGAACCGAAATCCAATAAGAATATGAGAAAAATATTATCAATTCTGCTACTTTCTTTAATCCTTTCTTGTAGTGACAAATCGAAATATGACTATACAATTATAAACGAAGATGTTGATAGAGCATTTAACAAGACGAGTGTTGAAATAAGATTAAAAGAAGAAGTTAATGAAACGGATTTAAGGAATATTGCTCAAGAAATAAAAGATAGTAGAGAGGATTTTGACAAAATTTGGATTTTTTATTTCCTTCCCGGTCAAGAACCTGGAAATGGAGCTTGGGCGACTACTCATTTCAAACCTGAACTGAATGTTGAAATTTTGGGAGCGACTAAAGAAGCATCAACCGAAATGAATTCAACGAAAGTTACAGGCGAAATATTAAACTCTTGGTTTGACAATGACGCAATGCTTCCGAACAAAAAATACTTGGTTAAAGAAAATGGAAAGTTGTATATGAAATCTATTTATTCAAAAAGTAAACTTGCTGGAGATGGTGGAGAAATGAAAGAAGAAGTCTTTGAAAAAAAACTAAAAGATGGAACAATTCGATATGACTACGAAAATAATCACGGAGAATATTATCTAATAGAAAAGAATGGAAATCTCGGATTATATGATGACACTGGGAAATTTAAAGAAGCAGAAAAAACAGAATGAAAACTACTGGCAACAACGTGTATAGCTCATTGCGGCTGAATTCCTAATCGAAATTCATTGCTATTTGCTATCTTCGGTTTACGTCGGAAAAATCTTGTCGATTTTCCCGCAACGAGCCATACACAAAACCGTTGTGCATAATGTCCGAAAAACGAAAACCTATGAAAAATTTTGAATTATTTGTTGGCGAAATTGTTAACGATTGGCGTTCTGAAAAGAAAACTATTCTTGAAAGTGCTGGACTTGGAAGACCAAGCAATAGAGAAATTGGTGATTTAGCCGAAGATTATATTTTAAGGAAAATTAATGGACTAAAACCAAAATATCAAGGAGTTAAATCAAACGGAAGTCAGACACCATCTGACATTTTTTCCGTCGCGAGGAGAAATGGTTTTTGGCACATTATGCTCATTCAGGTAAAAAGTTCGACTGACAAAAACAGAATTTATAAACTGAATGAAAACGACAAAAAAGTTTTTGATGAATTTGCTAAATTTATAAAAACTAAAATTGGAAATTCGGACTATATGGTTAATTATAAAAAAAGTCCATTGATTATTTCTAATGGTTATGCTGGAGTTTATAGAAATGAAAATGGAAAAACCATAAAGCATAATTTAGTAGAAACAAAAGCTTTTAAAATTTTCAAAAGAAATTCTGCGGAGTTGGATATTAATGATGTTAAAAAGAGAGTTATGCAAGCTCACAAACTTTAAAAACACTATGCACAACAATGGCTATAAATAATTGCTTGTTCTCGCCTATTTCTGAAAATCCTCGCGGATTTTCAGTTTGGTGTGTACTTGCAAAGTTAACTGCTAACCCACGCAACTACTCATAGCCGAGACCGTTGTAGCCAATTTGAATGAACTCATCAATAGACATATCGGAAATCAAAAACGGAATGAAATCCTGTTTAGAAAATGCTTCTGAACTGATAAAAGACGCTGAACTTTTGTTGGAAAATAAACGATTTGCGAGAACCCACACGTTGACACAATTAGCAATTGAGGAAATAGGAAAGTCTATGATGTTGTATGAGTTTTATAACTCTTTACAAATGGACAAAAGAAAAGAGTTTGATTTTAAAAAATTCAGGAAAAACTTTAGAGACCACAAATGGAAAACATTCGAAACTAAAATAATTGACATTTGGATGTTTGCCGAAAATAAAGGTTCGGACTTTGATAGTTTTGCAAAAAACAATTTCAAAGAAATCCAAAAAGTAAAAGAAGGACATTATGATAACTTAAAAAATGAATCTTTGTATGTGTCTTTAAAAAATGACAAGTTTTGCAAACCGAATGATTTATTTACCGAAATTGATACTTCTAAATTCTTGGAATATGGAAAACGAAAAGTTGAATTTATTACTGATTGGACTTTAAAGTGGCTAGATATGGACGAATGGCTTGGTGCTGATAAAGAAGGGATAGTAACTGAATTACAAAATGATTTAAAAAAATAAAAACTGGCTACAACAATGGCTATAAGTAATTGCTTGTTCTCGCCTACTTCTGAAAATCCTTGCGGATTTTCAGTTTGGTGTGTACTTGCAAAGTTAATCGCTAACCCACGCAACTACTCATAGCCGAGACCGTTGGGTACAATTATGACGAACAGCATTTTCCATAACAAAGAGTTTGAATTAAACGGAATTTCTGTACCTGAATTTGAATTAAAAAGCGGAAAACTAATCCGACTTTATATTCCGAGTGTGAGAATTATCGGATTTGACCTAACAATCGAATTGATAAAGCGTTTTCAAAAAATGAATACGGATTTACCTTGGGCGAAAAATTACTCTCAAAATTCGATTTTAGAAAAATTATTTCCTCTTACAGTTGAGAAGTATTTGATTCAGAAAAAGAAAATTGACAAGCAAAACGCAATAAGAATTGCTGACGAAATCGGAATTAAATTAAATGATAAGTTTGAGGAAATAGGATTTATTAACCGAAAAGCTTTAATCATAAAAGCTCTATTCGAAATGAATAGTTCTATACTTATCGATTATTATGGTGTTGACGCAATTGGAATAAAAAAATTGGAACGAATTGTAAATACTGAAATTGAAAAAGGCAAAACTGGAATCGCATTTGACCTATTGGAATATATTGAAGAAAAAGAACCTTTTGAAAATATTGAACGAATAAAAATAACTGTACCCAACAATGCATAACCGCAATTACGGCGGATTCGACTACGTCCGAATCCACTCGGAATTGCTAACGTCAGTGCTTAACCAAAAATTATTAACTTTAATCCCGTAACTGACGGTTATACGAGACCGTTGTACGCAAGCTGAAAAACTGACTCAAATTGATAAAGAAAGTATTAATTGGAATAATAGGATTTATTATTGGAATGGCGATCGGTTTCTATTTTGAGGGTTTCTTTCGAGGTATGATTCAAGACATTTTCCGTCTCGCAACCTCTGATAAAATTCAATTCGTAGGAAAGAACATTTCAATATTTTCAGACAGAACTTTCGAATATGTACTCGGATTTGCTATTATGATATTTTTATTAGAAAATTCCAATCTTAAACCAAAACGGATTTTGAAAAATATTATGTTTTGTTTGTTAATTTTTGGAATTTCTTTAATCGGAATTTCAGCGATTGACGCGAATATAAAAGTTGCAGAATGTACAGCTTGCGATGATGGAATTAGAAAATTACATTGGAACGGAATAAATTACGGACTGATTATAGGAACAAGCGCTATTATTTCGATTGTCCCAAGTCTAATAAGAATAATAAAACGAACGAAAAAAGCCAGCGTACAACAACGGCTATAATTCATTGCTGCGGTAATCCTCACAGTTTATTTGGGCAACTTTGTTATCTTTAGGTCTGGCGGAAAAGTCCTGCGGACGTTTTCCGCAACGAAACCATAGCCAAGACCGTTGCCTACAATTATGAAAAAAATCCTGCTGACATTAATAATCTTGATTTCATTGACTGCTTGCGAATCGAAAAAAAGCAACTCAAC
>NZ_JARSBN010000020.1 GCF_029624125.1 Winogradskyella marincola
GAAGTAAATAGGGTTAAGTACAATTTCATCTGGAGTCATTATTTTCTCGATAGGCTCTAAAGAAATCTGAACGTCAACCTCTTCATCATTAGTTCCTTTAACAGGCACTTTTTTACTTTCAAAATCTTCCATGACTACTTCAAGTTCAGAGTCTTTTTCGCATTCAACGATAAATTCAACAACACCTTGCTTATTAGTTGTTTTAGTAACCACTTTATTTCCATCAGCATCAAAAAGAGACACAGAAGCACCGTTTAGAGGCTCTCTTGTTTTGTCGTCTAAAACTGTAGCCGTAATTAAAACGTCGCAAAGAGGTTGTAGTTTTTTGAAAGCATATACATCATCACTTCCTTGTCCACCATCTCTGTTAGAAGATACAAAACCTTCTTCTGTTTCTTCATTAATAGTAAAAGCAAAATCATCACCATTACTGTTAATAGGAATACCGATGTTTCTAACCGGAGCGAGTTTACCATCTATAAGTTTAGTATAGAAAACGTCAAGACCACCTAAGCCTAAGTGACCGTTAGAAGAGAAGTAAAGGGTATTGTTGCTGCTTGAGTAAGGGAACATTTCTTGGCCTTCAGTATTTACTTTTTGTCCTAAGTTTTCAGGCTCGCCTAATGTACCATCGTCATTAATAGAAGCTTTGTAGATATCGAAGTTACCATAACCACCAGGCATGTTAGAAGAGAAATATAGTGTAGAACCATCAGCACTTACCGAAGGGTTTTTAACAGAGTAGTTTTCACTATTAACAGCTAAGCTTTCTACGGTATCCCAATCGTCACCTAATTTAGTAGCTTTAAATAAGTATAGTTGACTGTAGCGTACTTTGCTTAAAGAGTCTTTTTCAAAATCTTTTTCAAAATAACTTTCTCTAGAGAAGTACATAGTTTTGCCATCAGGAGAAAAAGAGACCAAACCTTCGTGATACTTTGTGTTAATTTTATTGTTCATTAACGTTGCAGTACCATAAGAACCGTCCGTATTTTTGGTTAACGAGTATATGTCTAAGAACGGTTGCTCATTCCAGCCGTAATTTTTACGGTTATCGTTTCTGGCAGAAGTGATGTAAAGTTTACCATCATATTCTACACCACCAAATTCAGATTGCGCAGTGTTAAACCCAGCATCTTGCACATTAAACTTTTTGCCTTGTTCTAAAATTTTAGGCAGGTAGTTAGGGTTTTTTCTAAACGCAGTCGCTCTGTTGTCTGAAGGACGCATAGATGCAAATTTTTCCATTTGCTTGTTAGATTCTTCATATTTTCCGTTAGCCTTAAGCATTTCAGAATATTTATAAATCATCTCAGGATTATCGTTAGACTCTAAAGCCTTAGCGTACCATTTTTCAGCTTCAACGGTATTGAAGATGTTGTAATAACATTCTGCCAATTGCCCATATACATAAGGAGATGCATCTCCTTTGTCAATGAGTTTTTTGTAGCTTTCAGCAGCATCAACATATTCAAATCTAGCAAACTCTTTGTCCGCTTTTTTTGTGTTTTTGTTCTGAGCAGTTAAGCATAAACCACTCATTAACATGATAAATAATAGTGTTTTTAAGTTTTTCATAATAGTTTAGCTTAACAGATTAAAAGTATCTAGGTGAACGTGAAACACGCTTAGGGAAATTAAGATCGAATAACAACATTACCTCATGAGAAGCAGGAGCGAAAGCTTTGATATCAGACGATACAGCATCATAAGCATATCCTACTCTTAGCGATTGAGTTAAAGCAAAATTAATTAAACCAGAAAAGGAATCGTCTAATCTGTAAGAAGCGCCAATTTCAAATTTTTTGAAGAACCTTGCATTCAGGTTCAGGTCAAAAGAAGTTGGAGCATCAAAAGCAGATTTAACCATAAACGAAGGTTTTAATTCCGTATTAGGAGAAAGGTCAAATACATATCCACCTGTTAAGAAATAGTGTTGGGTTTCAGATCCAATTTTTCTGTTGTTATCATCTAAGTGAACAGAGGATAACATGTTTGGAACAGATAAGGATAAATAATACTTATTGGTGTAGTAAAAGAAACCAGCACCAATATTAGGTGTGGTTTCATTTATTTGCATACCAAAGAAAGGGTCACCTTCATCAATAACATCTACATTACCACTGGTAAGGTTGATATCGTGAAAAGTAGCACCAGCTTTAACACCAAAAGCTAATCTGTGCTCGCCTCCAAGTTTTAAAGTATAAGATAAATCAACATAGGCATTAGTTTCTTTTACAGGTCCAATTTGGTCTGCAATTAACGAGACACCTAACCCTAGGTTACTACCAATAGGTGCATGGCCGAAGAATGTACCAGTTTCAGGGCCACCATCGATTTTAGACCATTGGTTTCTGTATAATAATCCAAAAGAGAGGTTTTCTCTAGATCCTGCATAAGCAGGATTCATAATGTTCATATTATACATGTACTGCGTGTACTGAGGATCTTGTTGCCCATACATTTGAAATGCAAGAAGCAAAACCGCTATTATCGTGAGTTTTTTCATTATCATTTAAGTTGATTCAGTTAGTTGATTATCTGTTTATATATACCCATGCGCTCTTTTGCTTAGCACCACCTTCGTAGACAACGGTGTAGAAATATGTACCTACAGGTAGTTCTTCACCATCGTTTGTTTGACCAAACCACTCATCTACATAGTTGTTTTTAGAGTAAACTAATGTTCCGTTTCTGTTAAAGATTTC
>NZ_JARSBN010000021.1 GCF_029624125.1 Winogradskyella marincola
AAAATTCTAAAAAAAAAATCGAAAAATAAACCAGGCTTTTTTCAAACCGCAAACTTGCTCCAGCATTAAAGCTAACGTGTTTGGCTATGGTTTCGTTGCGTGAAAATCCGCAAGGATTTTCCGCCATAAACTGAAGATAGCAAATTTGCGAGGACTTTCCGCTAGGAAAGTCAGAAGCAATGAACTATAGCCGGTGTTGTGCGCTGGCTTTTCTGCCGTTTAGTTGATTTTCTACTATTTTTTCTAGTTTACTTTGCTTAAAATCAAACCAATTTTGTTTAAAATTTGAATGGTCAATTCTATTTTTAAAATTTTGAAATAGTTTTTTATTAGCTAATACATTTTCTAATTCCGCTTGAAGTTTTTTGTCATGCAACTGCTCAACAAAAAGTTCCATTATTTTAAAACTCTCAAAACTTTGTAAAACCTCAATTTTTACAAAATCCGCTTGATGCTTCTTTATTTTTTTTAAATCCTCTCTAAAAGCTTCTTTAAAATCATCTTCGTCTGCTATATGCGAAAAGTTCGGTATTGCTAGAATTTCATTGGTTTTACAATTGTAATAGCAATCAAATCCGCAATCCAATTCCTGCGCAATTTCTTTAATTATATTTTGTTTAGAATTATCCAAAAAAGCAAGCGTGTTTATCTTCTTTTATAATTTCTACAATTTTATCTAAATAAGTAGATTCGGGAAACGGTTCGTATATTTCCCATTTTCCACTTGCTCTTATCCAGTATAAATTCCATTCTTTTCTTGATTTGTAATATCGGATTTTGGCAAAATCAAATTGTTGTTTCTTTTTTGGGTCTTGCCAATCAGGTCGAATTTCAAACAGAATTATAACTTTTCCATCATATGAATATCCAATATCAACTTGTTCTCTAATTTCAATATTTTCAGGTCGTAATGATTCCACGTATTCTTTAATTGTAGATTCATTTATATCAATCGTTCTGTTTTTCATTAAGTTACGATTTTTTCAGCTTGCGCACAACGGTCTTGGCTATGAGTAGTTGCGTGGGTTTGCACGTAACTTTGCAAGTACACACCAAACTGAAAATCCTTGCGGATTTTCAGAAGTAGGCGAGAACAAGCAATTACTTATAGCCATTGTTGTGCGTAGTTTTTTTATTCAAAAAATGTTCTTCTTACGACACTTCTAAAATCGTCTTTTGGTTTTGCGTAAGTAATTAAATTCAGTTCCTCGATTCTAAATTTAACTGCTGTTTTACTAATTCCAAAATAGTCAGATAGATAATCTACCGTTTTATAATAATCTTGTTTATTTATAGTTTGTTCGTCAAGATAAATATGTTCTGGACGACTTATTCCAATACTTTGTCTATATGCGATTAGGTGAGGAAGAAATAAGACTTTTGGCAAGAAAAGAGAAATTGCAAATTTATTTGCTTGCCATTCAATCCAATTTCTGTCATTTACTAAATTATGTCTATCAGTGAAAAAGTCATATTCAGAATCTGCAAAATCCTCGTATCTTTCTTGATTAACTTTTAGTTTACTATGCAGAAAAAAGTGTCCTAATTCGTGTCCCAAAACAAAAGGGAATTTTTCCAAACCTATTATTGATTTATCAATTAAGATTTTTTTGTTCTTAACATCAAAGTATCCCTCAATTTTCTTTCCATTTGCTGTTTCTAAATCTTGCGTAAAGTCAAATTCTAAATCATATTCGGACTTTAAGTGTTCAATAAAACTGTCAATTTTAATTGATGAATACAGGTCATTGTACTTTTGAAGAATCGGCAAAGCCAAGTTTTCAATTTGTATTGCTGACAGACGTTTTAAGCCTTTTACTTTTTTTAGTCCTAACGCTTTTTTTATGAATTTAAAGAAAATCTCATCTGCATTCTCCTTTTCATTCTTTTTACTTTCTTTATTTGTTCTGTGAAGTATTATCGAATGATTGTCATCTTTGTCAACTTCTATTAACATCATTCGTTTGTTCTTGGCAAAAGTTAGTCCTCCAGATTGAAATTTGTTATCTGTAATCATAACTCCTTTTACTCCTCCGCCTGCAACCTGATTTATTTTGGTGTTAAATTCCTCAACATCATCAACAGGAACATTGTGTCCAGATGGCGAACTTTTGCATTCAATTAAATAAAGAAGAGTATATCTTTCCGCATTTTTCGGCCAAACCTCAATGGATAAATCGAAGATTATTTCCTTTTCTCTATCTTTTGAATAATAGCCGACTTTTTTTTGAACTTTAGCTGTACTTTCAGAAATTCCCAACTCTCCATTTTTGATTGCTTTTACAATCAAATCATAGGATTTGTCTTCGAATTTGTCTCCAATTTTTACAGTATTCATTAATTATTCAAAATGTTCATTCAAATTACGCACAACGGTCTCGGCTATGATTTCGTTGCGGAAAAATCCGCAGGATTCTTTCCGCCGTAGCCGAAAGATAGTAAAA
>NZ_JARSBN010000022.1 GCF_029624125.1 Winogradskyella marincola
TCTGAATACCGTCTGATTACTTTGTCGTTTTTATACATAATGTTTAAAATTATGTAGCCTTTATTCAGGACGGGTCATAATTGTAGGCAACGGTCTCGGCTATGTGTAGTTGCGTGGTTTAGCACGTAACTTTGCAAGTACACACCAAACTGAAAATCCGCGAGGATTTTCAGAAGTAGGCGAGACCAAGCAATTACTTATAGCCATTGTTGTGGTGTCGTTTTTATTTTTTCAATTGTTTTGTCAGTCAGTATTTCTAATTCAACTTCTTCTGTTTGATAACTGTCCTCAATTTGGTTTCCAACATTGCTTGAGAAAATGTCCCATTTCAAATTCAATTTTTTACCTAACTCGATAATCAAATCCCTTAAATTATGTCCATTTTTCTCCAAATCTGCCATAATCCAATTTCCAATTCCGTGAGCATTTTTTAAATCGTCTGAAAAGCTTAAATAGTATTTTGGAATATCATTTTCATAAATTACATTTTGGTTGAATTCTAATTCCAAGAAGGGGAAGAAGCGTTCATTTTCTTTTCCGCTAATTAAATACGATTCCGTTTCCAGTTTAATTTTATCCATTACCACATTACTTGCTTAATTCTGCGGTTTTTAATTCCGATTTTGATTAAATCTCTGCAAAAATTATTGAATTTGTTTTGAAATTCAGATTGAAGATTTTCGTTTCCACAATACAATTCCCATAATGCTCCAGCTCCACCAAAAAGTTCATTAGTCAAAACGTATTTTTTGAAAAGTTTGGAATTCTTTTTCATAGCAGAAGCTAGGACATTTGTCAATTCTTGTTGTCCAACACTTGTTCCGATTTTGGTCAAAACGTCCTTTAATTCAGTCACACTTTTGGTTAATGACTCAATGTTTTCCACTGAAAAGTTCAACTCTTTATTTCTTGTAAATATGTTCATCTTAAATGCACCACAACGTGTTTGGCTATGATATGTTGCGGAAAAAATCCGCAGGATTCTTTCCGCCGTAGTCGAAAGATAGCAAAATTGCAATGAAATTCCGAAAGGAATTTCAGCCGCAATGGATTATAGCCGTTGTTGTACCTTGTTTTTTTTAAGTTTTGTTATTCCGATTATTTCAGTCAGTTTATTCAGTCCTTTTTTTGATATAATTCTAAATGCTAATTCCGTGAAAATAAATCTAAAAACAACGATAGCCATTAAAGTCGGAATTATCAAAGAAATTATAATCTCCTTTTCTTTAGTAAATAATGCTATTAAAAATCCGATTATTGGGAATAAGAAGATAAGTGATAACATTACTCTGAAGGCTTTATGAATTCTGATTTCAAGAATTCCGTTATAAGATTCAACTTTTCCCTCTAAAACGCAAAATGCTCCACGTCCAGGTTTTGATGAAATTATTTTAAATCCGTTTCTGTTCACTTGTCCGATAAACGCTTTTTTTGTCCACTCCGAACCAAGAGAGTTAGTTATCAATGTGTTTTTTTCCAATTCAGACAACGCATCTGAACTTTCTCTTTTAAGTTCAAATTGATAATTATTAGTCGGAAATATTTTCATTTTGGGTTCGGTTTGGAAATGTCTAGTCCTGAAATATGGCTACAGGTTAAAGATTGATTTACGCTGTTTTTAAATATACCATATTCGGTGT
>NZ_JARSBN010000023.1 GCF_029624125.1 Winogradskyella marincola
TGACCCGTCCTGAATAAAGGCTACATAATTTTAAACATTATGTATAAAAACGACAAAGTAATCAGACGGTATTCAGAACCTTTCAAACTGAAAATTTTAGAAGAACTTACAACCGGAAAATTAAACAAGTATCAATTAGGTAAGGCGTATGGAATTAATCCCACTACCATTAATGAATGGATTAAAAAGTATAACCGTAAAGACCTTATGAACACACGAATAACTGTGAAAACAAAAGATGAGATAACCAGAATTAAAGAACTGCAAAAGGAAATTGAACAACTTAAAAAACTCTTGTTAAAGAAAGACATGGATGCCTTGATTCAAGATTCATACCTAGAAGTTGCTGCTGAAGACCTTGGCTATAAATCTGTTGCTGAACTAAAAAAAAAGCTAAATATAGAGCGCTAATTAAGGCAAAGGAAAAATCTAAAGGATTTGCGTCTTTGACAACAATTACTGCTCTTTTTGGACTTAAACGTGATGCTTACTATAAGTATAAAATCAGAGCTGATAAACGTTTAAAACTGGAACAACAGATCATTCAAATTGTCAACCAAAAACGCAGATCCTTGCCTAGAGAAGGCGTGCGTAAACTTAAAATATCTTTAAAAAACGATTTTGATAAAGCCAACCTCAAAGTGGGTAGAGACACACTTTTCAACATTCTTAGAAAAAACAATATGCTTATAACAAGAAAGAAACCTAGCTACAAAACAACCAACTCTTTGCATAGGTTTTATAAATATAAAAATATCATAAAAGATGTACTTGTTAATAGACCAAATCAAGTTTGGGTAAGTGATATTACATACATCAGAACTGTAAAAGGGTTTTGCTATTTAGCGCTTATTACAGATATGTATTCAAGGAAAATTATAGGTTACGACCTTAGTGACAGCCTTGAACTTAGCGGTTGTACTAGAGCGCTTAAAAAGGCATTATATCAAGCTAAAAATACTGAGAATGTAATACATCACTCGGATAGAGGTATACAATATTGCAGCAATGTATACACGAAGATTTTAAAGAGAAATAATATCAAAATTAGTATGACTGAAGATAATCATTGCTATGAAAACGCTATTGCAGAACGTGTAAACGGCATCTTGAAAGACGAATTCTATCTCGACCAAACCTTTGATAGCGTACAACACGCTAAAAAAGCTTCAAAAAGTGCTATTAATCTGTACAACCAAATAAGATTACATGTATCTTTAGACTATAAAACACCGAATATGGTATATTTAAAAACAGCGTAAATCAATCTTTAACCTGTAGCCATATTTCAGGACTAGACA
>NZ_JARSBN010000024.1 GCF_029624125.1 Winogradskyella marincola
GCACAACGGTCTCGGCTATGATTTCGTTGCGGAAAAATCCGCAGGATTCTTTCCGCCGTAGCCGAAAGATAGTAAAATTGCGGTGAATTCCGATTAGGAATTCAACCGCAATGAATTATAGCCATTGTTAGGTGCAGTTTTTTATTAATTAGGTCGAGTTACAATTCGAGCACCACCAATATTCTTTTTTACTATCTTTCAATTTCGATTCAGTTTTCTTTCCACACTTTGAGCAAATCCGTTCGTCAGATTCATCCTCAAAAGCTCGATATAGACAACTTCCACAATCCCAAATCGTAAGAGACGATACTTCTTCATCCACTTTCCAAGTGAAATTATCAATCATACAATTCGGACAGTTTTGTGTTGCCATTAGCTTAATCTTTTTTTAATCCCAGTTGCTGTATCAAGTCTGACGCGAGATTCATAACTTTTTTCCAATTATCGTTATGAAAAATTTCAGGTACATCCTCAAGATTTTCCATAGAATCTATTATCTCATTGAATTCTGAATCAAAATTCGTTAAAAGTTTAAATTCTGATTTGGTCCATATTTCGGTAAACCACTTATAATCTGGTGAGAAAAAATCATCCCATTGACAAGCTAATTCATTTGGAATATGAACAAACGGAACTGATTTTTTATAATTCAATTGAGAATCCTTTGAGGAAATTGTACTTAAAAAATCTGATATATTATCTTTTGTATTTTTCTGAAGTTCGTTCATACAAATTGCACCTAACGGT
>NZ_JARSBN010000002.1 GCF_029624125.1 Winogradskyella marincola
AATATCTCAGCGTCTTTACTCGGTAAATCAAACTGCTCTTGTTCGTCCCCTGAATTGTCATTGTCGCATAACTCATAAGAACTTACTTCTATGGTATCTGGTAGTGGGTTGACAATTAATTGCAAGGTCGTAGTATCATAACAGCCTGCTCCGTTTTCTATACGTACATATACTTCTTCTGCATTTGCAGTGGTATTGGTGTATAAATTTGGTAATACTCCGGTATTGTCAATAGCTCCTTCTGGCGTGGAATGGTACGTTACTGTTACTCCTGTCTGAACTCCTATAACCTCAGCATCGCGATCGCTTAATGTAAATACCGTAAAACCATCGGTATCGTCATCACACTCCTCTAAAGCTATAGGTGCATTTGCAGTTGGATTACCTAATACTTCTAGGGTTAAAGAAGTAACAGCATAACACTCCTCATTATTATTGTCTTCTAATCGTGCATAAATAACCTGACTATTTGGTGTTGTATTGTTGTAAGGAGATGCTAATGGTGATTGGTCGTCTTCAGCATCTGTTTCGGTTAAATGATAAGTTACACTTACATTGTCAGGATCATTTGTTCCTATAACTTCTGCATCTCTATCTGTTAAAGTAAATGTTCCTATTCCATCAATCGTATCGCCATCACAAACTTGTATTGGAGTTATCATACTTCCTGTTGTAATATCTGTAAATAAGAGTTGAAATGATGTGGTATCAAAACATTCTTGAGAAGCATCAGCTATGCGAACCCATATTGTTTGAGGGTTAGAAACATTAGTATAGTTTGTAGGTAAAGCTCCTACATTATCAATGGCATCTTGCTCTGTAAGGTGATACGTTATGACAAAATCGTCAGGGTTTTGACTTCCTAACACATCATCATCATTTTCTGATAAATCAAACTCTGCTGTTCCATCAGCATCACATGTAGACAAATCTGGTGCAGTATTAGCGACAGGATTTGGTTTAAACTGTACAAAAATATCTGATGAATTTTCACATCCTGGTGCAAACACTACATCAACATAATAATATCCTTCATCTATAACATCAATTGTAGAACCTGTCTCTCCATTAATAAGAGTTGCATTATTAATATCATCTGTAGGAGAGTAATACCAAGTATGTGTTGCTGTTGGAGCTTGCGTATCTAGGGTTACTGCAGTACCACCACATTCTGCAGTACCAGCTGCAATAGTTACATCATCACCTAAATCTCCTCCTAAATTAAAACTGCCTGCTTCTAAAAATATAGCAGAATCCCAAATAGAGTCTCCTTCATCAGCAACAACAAGTTTAATCTCATACTCTACATTTGGTGTAACAGGAGCAGTTGCTGTTAAAGCAATTGTGCGTCCACCATAGTTGGTATCGCCTAACTCATATCCATTAAAAAAAGCTGGATTAGCCGTACATGTGCCAGAGTTATTAATATTGGTTACACTTACAGGAGTACCATCATCTAATACCGCCAAATTAGTGTATTCTGTTGTTCCTACTTCTCGTAATAAAAATGCAAAAGCATCGGCAAAACTACATTCTGTACTACCATCATATTCCTCAGAGAACATGATGTAACGGAAACTTATTGCTGTGTCTGTAGGCACAAAACTAAACTTCACATATGTAGCATCATTAGAATTAAAACTTGGATCCGTTGGCAAGAATAAAGCTTCTAAATCTGCATCACCTCCTAAGCCAAGATTTGTTGATGCTGTTGTTCCTGGCCCATCATCTTGATTACCTCCTTCAAATGCTCTACCTGTAGATAAAACAATACCTTCTTCAAACGGAAAATTAGGAGCTGCACCACCTCTTGTAAAATATCCATAACTTTTGGTTTGTAGTGCTCCAGGCGTACCACTGACTTGCACTTCAAAATTATCTACACTTGAACATCCTCCTGAAACCAATACATTTTCAACCAATTCCTCTAAGGTATAAGAAGATTCTGGGTATGCCGAATTATTTATTGTTACTATAGGATCTAATACATTAACAAAAAATGTTGTGCTTTCATCACAACCTATGGGATTATCATCTTCTACAGTTAATGTTACTAAATATGTACCTGGTGCTGCATAAGTGTTAGACACATTTGTTCCAGTACCAACATTACCATCTCCAAAAGTCCATGAATATGTTGCATTTGTACCATCAACTGAAAATGTAGCTCCACCTACAAAATCAACTGTTTCTCCTGGTAATATCTCAACAACATTCGGAAAAGTTTCTGCTGGTGTTGTACTTACAATCTCAGGTGTTATTGTTTGACAGGACACAGCACAAGTGATGTTGGCTTCCCAACCTGTTGTATTTAGCGAACCATTAGATGTAAAAGTTATAGTTAAACATCCTGAAGCATTATCTGTTGACGCTATTACAGTTCCTGGAGACGCTACACCAGAATATGTCCCAATAACAGGCGCTGTAGTATCATCTCCATCGTAAATGGTTAATATATCAGCATTTAACTGTGTACTAAAATCAACAAAATCTAATATAATAAACTCATCTGCATTTGGTGCACATATCGTTGTTGTAAAACTTTCGTCATCTCCATAAGAACCAAACTCTCCACCTGAATCAAAAAACCTATCAGGTTCACAACGCGTAAATGTCCCATCTTGCATTGAGAAGTCTTGAGAATACCCAAGAACTGAAATCATCAGTGCAGTAAAAAATAATATCTTTTTCATAGCTAGTTAGAATCCATTAAAAAACACAATAAAATATTATAAATTTAACATTAGACATTATGTTTTTACAAATGAGGACGAAATTTAATCAAATAAAATGAATTGACTTAAGAAATTGGTCACAAAACATTATATACATGATTAACGATTGATGCTGATATTTCATATTTTTGCATAAAAAAAGATGCCTAACACAAAAATAACAATAGTTCCTACCTCTAATGAGGCCATTTTAAAATTTGAAGCTGATCGGTTTTTAACCAATCACAATAGTTTTGAATTTAATAACATTGACGAAGCAAAAAACTCTCCTCTAGCTCAGCAATTATTTTATTTACCTTTTGTAAAGAAAGTATACATTGCATCGAATTTTGTAGCTATTGAGCGCTACAATATAGTTACTTGGCCAGATGTACAAGATGAAGTAGCTACACAACTAGAAGACTATTTATCTGGCGATGGTATCATTGTTACAGAAGACGCTGTAAAACCAAAAGCTGCAGTTACTGTTTATGCAGAAAGCACACCTAACCCAAGTGTTATAAAATTTGTTTGTAATAAAGTTTTAGTACCAAATGTATATGAATTTACATCTATTGAAGAGGCCAAACCTTCTCCAATGGCAACTGCTTTATTTCAATTTCCATTTGTAAAAAATGTGTTCATGGAAAAAAACTTTATTTCCATCACTAAGTTTGACATCATTGAATGGGAAGAAATAACACTTCAACTTAGAGAGTTTATAAAATCTTATGTTGAAGATGGTAAAACTATACTTAATGATGACGCTCCTAAGCAGCTTAACAAAACAGAAAAAGCCATTGAGCAAAAATTTGAAGCTCTAGACGACACTTCAAAAAGCATTGTAAATATTCTTGAAGAATACGTTAAACCTGCTGTTGCTAGTGACGGAGGTAATATTGAGTTTAGGTCTTACGATGAAAACACAAAAAAGGTAGAAGTGTTACTACAAGGTGCTTGTAGTGGATGCCCTTCTTCTACTTTTACATTAAAAAGTGGAATTGAAAACATGCTAAAAGAAATGTTAAACGATACTGCTATTACCGTTAACGCAATTAATGGGTAAACTTATGTGACTTTTTATCTTCAATTGTTTCTAAAAAATACAATCTAATAAAACAATATTATTATGGCAGTATTAAAAGTAATTGAAGTATTATCTAACTCAGACAAAAGTTGGGAAGATGCCACTAAAAAAGCTGTAAAAGAAGCATCTAAAACAGTAAAAAATATACGTTCTGTATACGTACAAGACCAAAGTGCCATTGTTAAAGATGGTGATGTTACAGAATTTAGAGTTAACTTAAAGTTGACATTCGAAGTTAAATAATTGCAAAACAATATTTTAAATTTACTCGGTTTACTACCGAGTTTTTTATTCAAAAAAAAATAATCAAGATGGAAACACAAAAATGGATAGATAAAGGTTATGACATAATTGTTGAATTTGCGCCTAAAATTTTGGCTGCAATTCTGATATGGATTATTGGTAATTGGGTCATTAAAATGGTAATGAAAGGTGTAAAAAAAGCCATGACCAAAGCTAATTATGAAGATAGCTTAAAAAAATTCTTACTCAACCTACTTAATTGGATTTTTAAGATTGTATTAATCCTTGTTGTGCTTGGCACTGTTGGTGTAGAAACCACTTCTTTTGCTGCAATACTAGCTGCTGCTGGTTTGGCTATTGGTATGGCTTTGCAAGGATCTCTTGGTAATTTTGCTGGTGGTGTTTTAATAATGATTTTTAAACCTTTTAAGATTGGAGATCTTATTGAGGCTCAAGGCGAAATCGGAGCTGTAAAAGAGATAGAAATTTTTACCACCAAACTAACAGGTCTTTCTAATAAAGAAATTATAATTCCTAATGGTGCGTTGTCTAATGGCAATATTATAAATTATACTACTGAAGGCACAAGACGTGTAGACTTGGTTTTTGGCGTAAGTTATGATGCAGACATAAAACAAACTAAAGAGGTTTTAATGAATGTGCTTACCTCTAACCCTAAAGTATTAAAAGAGCCTGCTCCTGCTGTTACGGTATTAGAATTAGCAGACAGCTCTGTTAATTTTGCAGTAAGACCTTGGAGTAAGGCAGAAGATTATTGGAGTGTTTACTTTGAAGTTACAGAAAACACAAAAGAAGCGTTAGATGCAGCTGGTATAGAAATACCTTATCCACACTCTGTAGAAATACAAAAAGAAGGTTAAACCTTCTTTTTTACAGCTACAAAATCTTTTAAATAATAAGGTTCAAAATAGGCGACATCTTCGATGTCGCTTTTTTTATACTTTAACTCAGACAGCAAACTCATTTCATTTGCAGAAGGTAATTTATCTTCAACAAAAATTGCATTTGGATGATTAAGCAACTCTTTTGTTTTAGCAACACCACTTCCTACAAAATAAACCTTATTGTCTTTTAGCAAGTCTATATAACTCTCTTCGGTTAACACTTCGGCTTTAATCTCTCTAACCTGTTCGTATTTATGATTAAAAATAGCTGAATACACTTCCATACGACGTGCATCTAACATAGGTATAATAACACCATCATCAGCTTTTACCTGATGTGCTAAACTTTCTAACGTCGAAACCGAAATTAAAGGCTTACTTAAAGCATAACACAATCCTTTAGCAGATGACACACCTATACGCAAACCTGTGTAAGACCCAGGACCTTTGCTTACTGCAACAGCATCTATATCTTTAGAAGAGATGTTTGCTTCTGCAAAAACATCTTTTATATAGACATGCAAGGTTTCTGCATGAGAGTAACCAGCACTGTTATCTTCTTTTAAAACTAAAGTCTCTCCATCTTTAGACAGAGAGACTGAACAATTTGTTGTGGCTGTTTCTATATTAAGTACTAAGGCCATTAAATGCTATTTAAAATTTATTCCTCTTTCTTATCCTTTACGCCTGAGGTTGTTTTCTTTTTGTTTTTATACTCTAAAAGATCACCAGGATTTAAGGATTTTGAAACCATATTATATGGACCTGTTATGATCTTATCGTCTTTTGATAATCCTGAAATAATCTCAATATTAGAGTCGTCTTGAATACCTGTTTTTACAACTCTTAATTTGGCTTTCCCGTTATCATCTATAAACACGCATTCAAACTTTTCTTCTTCATTTTGAATTTCGTCTTCTTCAAACTCAGCCTTAGAACCATAAGGTTTTTTAGTAGCGCTTGTATCTGTCTTAATTACAATTGCACTTATTGGCACTGCTACTGCATTTTTCTTTGTTTTGGTAATAATATCTACCGTAGCTGTCATACCTGGTCTAAATGGTGAATAATTCTCTGGCTTACCTTCTGTAAGATCTTTGTAAGACTCTTCAAGTATTCTAACTTTTACTTTAAAATTAGTAACCTGATCTGCAGTTAAACTACCTGCTGCAGAGTTAGCTATTTCTGTTACTACTCCTTTAAATTCTTTTTTCAAATAAGCATCTACTTCAACAATTGTAGAATCTCCAATGCTTACCTTTACAATATCATTTTCGTTAACATCTACCTCAACTTCCATATTATTAAGGTTTGCTACTCTTAAAATCTCAGTACCAGCCATTTGTTGCGTACCTACAACACGCTCACCTTCTTCAACATCAAGCTTAGAAATTGTACCGCTCATTGGCGCATAGATTGTTGTTCTGTTTAGATTGTCTTTTGCTTCATTAACAGTTGCTGCTGCACTTTGCACATTGTAGTACGCAGAATTTTTTCCAGCCACCGCAGTTTCGTAGGCTGCAATAGAACTGTCCCAATCTGCTTTTGAAATTACGCCTTTATCAAAAAGCGACTTGCTTCTTTCGTAATCTGCTTTGGCTTGTTTAAGATTAGCTTCGGCTTGCTCTAATCCAGCTTTTACATTCTGATAGGATGCTTGAGAACGGTTTACAGCAGATTGAATTAAATCTGGATTTACTCTTACTAATAAATCTCCCTTTTTAACCTCCTGACCTTCTTTAAATGGTAATTCTAAGATTTCGCCCGATACTTCTGAAGAGATTTTAACCTCTACTTCTGGTTGAATTTTTCCGGTAGCAGAAACGGTTTCTACTATATCTCTTAGAGCAACTTCTTTTACTATAACTTCTTTAAAGTTTCCTTTTTTACCAAACCATCCCAATGATGAACCTGTCACTAATAAAATTAGTAAAGCAACAACACCACCAATTATAATTTTTACAGTTTTACTCATTTCTAATATTAATTTAAATCAGTTATTGGAAGTCCAAAATAGAATTCTAATATTTTAAGTCTGAAAATATAATCATACTTTGTCCTTACCACGTCTGATTGTGCATTTTCATATGCTGTTCTCGATTGATTAAAATCGAATGAATTAGACAAACCTACATCATAACGTTCTTTGGCGTACTCAAAAGCTAAACGACGCGCTTCTTCTGTTTTCAAAGCTGCTTCGTAAGATTTTTTAGAGTTTTTTGCATCATTATAAGCCTGATAAACGGTAGACTCTAAGTCTAACTCTGTTTGCTCTAACTGAAATTTTTGGCGCTCTATGGCTACTTTACTTCTTTGAACATTATTTCTTACGCTAAACCCATTAAAAACAGGGATTCTAAGTTGTAATCCAAGTGATGTACCATCAAAAATGTATAACTGGTCTATAAATGGAATATCTTCACCTGTAAATGGATTTGTTTGAGAACTTGCCCAACGCGTGTTGTATTGCACAAAACCAGATAATGTAGGATAGTAGCTAGATTTACTGATTTCTAAATCTTTTTCTGCCAAATCTAAATTAGCTTTAGCTATAAGCACATTATTAACTTCTTCTTTAGCTTTCTCTGCAATCTCAGCTGGACTTTTTTCTAATATATCTGCAGACACTAAACCGTAGTCTATATCTACAATATCAAAATTTAAATAATCTTTAAGTTGTAATGTTTGTGCTAATCCTAGCTTAGAAATAAACAATGCATTCTCTGCATTTATAATTTGTTGTTCTTGGGTAGCGCTTGTAGCTTGTATTTCTAATAAATCGCCTCTTGGCAACACTCCTGCATCAACAAGATCTTGGGTGTTTTTAATATTCTCTTTTGTTACTTCGTTTTGAGATTTTAAAACACGCAACTGCTCTCTGTTAGCAAGGATTTGTAAAAAAGAATTTGCAACCATAAGTGATACATCATCCTTCATTTTATCTAATCCATACTGCGAAGCTATTTGATTTAACTTAGCTCTTTGAAGCGTCTTCCAGTTGGCTAAACCATTAAAGATATTAATCCCAGAACTAATTGAACCATTAGCAGACTCAAACGTGCTATTTTCAAACTGGTTTGTTGCTGGGTTTACGTTAGCACCTGTATTACTTCCAAAACTTCCGTTGGCATTAAGAGTTGGTAAAAAATTACCAATAGCATCTTTTTTTGCTATATCTGCAAGATTAGTATCTAACTCACTTTGCTTAATAGAAATATTATTTTCTAAAGCATGATTTACACACTCTAAAAGTGTCCACTTTTTATCTTGTGCCTGACCAAAAGCTACAAAAAAGAGTAGTAATACTATGATTGATTTTTTCATCTGTATGTTTATTGATTGTTTGATAGACAGATGGAATTTGTCATTATTAAATATATTGAAATTTATTTTTTGACTCATTTCACAATGCCTATATGTCTATGTAAATTATAAAGTGTTACACTAAATGTTAAAATTATTGTTTGGCAAATTTTTCAACACCTTGAACAGGATTCCAAACCTTTATTTTATCATCCTTGGTAATACCGCTTTTAACCTCTACAAATATACCGTCTCCTATACCTAGTTCTAAATCTCTGCGTTCAAATTTTTGCTCTCCAATCTGAACTTCTACATATGGTTTTTTGGTTTCATCATCATACTGCACTAAGGCTTCTTTTATCGCTAAAACCTTTTCTGCCTTTTCTAAAATTATTGAAGCATTAGCACTTAATCCTGCTCTAATAAATGTAGAATCCATTTTCTTTAAAGTTCCTTTAATTTCAAACTGAATAGCTCCATTTTCTTCAACTCCTTTAGGTGCAATGTAATCTAAAACTGCATCAAATTTATCGTCCTCTATAGCACCAACAGTAATCTCTAAAGGTAAGCCTTCTTTTATTTTTCCGACTTCACTTTCATCTACCTTACCTTCAAAAATCATTTTAGTTACATCTGCTAATGATGCAATTGAAGTTCCTTCATTAAAATTGTTAGCTTCAATAACCTGGTTTCCAGCCTTAACTGGAACATCTAACACCATACCAGATACAGTTGCTCTAACCTGCGTTTGAGCTATATTACCAAGTCCTGAAGTAGTTCCGGTTTTAATAATATCATAATTTTGGCGCGCTTGAGTAACATTAATTCTCGCTTGCTCTACTTGTTGCTTAGCCTGAAGAAAGGTATTGTTTACCTGATCGAAATCATTTGCTGAAATTACACCTTTATCAAACAGTGCTTTTTGACGATCATAAATCGCTTTCTGAGTATTAAAATTAATCTCTGCGGTTTGTAGTGACGTTTGATTGGAAGAAATACTGTTTTTTGCACTTGTAAGATTTGAAACATTTGGTATTACTCTAATCTGAGCAATTAGATCTCCTTGTTCTACATACTCTCCTGCTTCTACATATACTTCGTCTACAACACCAGAAATATTTGGCTTAATTAAGACCTCTTCTTTTGGCACAATAGAACCAGTAGCTACAGTCTTAACCACAATGGTCTCTTCTGTAGGAGACTCTGTTGAATAAGTCACAGGATCTTCCTGATTTTTTTGCCATAAATAATATAAAGCAACTACAAATAACACTACAATAAGCAGTAAGGCAATTAATGTTTTTGTTCTTTTCATGAGTTAATTGATGATAATTAATTTATTCTATTCTTAAAGCGTCTACGGGTTTCATCTTGGTAGCTCTTGTTGCTGGAATAAATCCTGCAGCCAGCCCAGAGACAATTAAAATTATTAATGCTGTAAATACAACTTGCATACTTACGCTTGGATTGGCAAAGTTTTCGGTAGGACCAGCATTGTCTAAAATGGTATTTAATCCCCAAATTAAAAAAGCGGCGAATGTAATACCTATCATACCAGACAAGGTTGTTAACAATAAACTTTCTTGAAGAATTTGAGATTTTATAGTCCATGGAGAAGCTCCCAACGCTCTTCTAATTCCTATTTCCTTTGTACGCTCTTTTACAACTATAAGCATAATATTGTTAATCCCAATAATACCAGACATTAACACCAGTATACCTACAAAATAACCAACAATACTTAAAATTGAAAACAGACCATTAATTCTTCCAAATTCTTCAGCGAGATCAAAATGGCCAATAGCTCTATCGTCTTCTGGGTGCACTTTGTGCCTCGATTTCATTAAATCAAAAACCTTTTGCTTAATTGTTGTAATTGGCACATTGTCTTTTGCTGTTATAGCCATCCAACCAACTCTATCTCCTCTATTAAAAGCTTGACCAAAAGTGGTAAAAGGAATATAAATGGTATTGGCTTCTTCTTCTTGGTTACCTTGACTATTACTCATTTTAAATGTACCAACAACCATAAAATTAACACCATTAATCTTAATGTAAGTACCTATAGGATCTTCGTCTTTATCGTATAAACCTTTTATAACACCTGTACCTATAACACAGGTTTTTCTTTTTTCGTTAATATCAGAATATGAAACAAAACGCCCTTGAAGTATATCCATAGGTTGTTGATTTATATACTCTGGGTAATCTCCATAAATTTCAAAAGCACCTGTTTTTGTACCTCTTATGACATTGTTAGCTCCTCTAAATCCTCCGAGTTGGTTTCGTGGAGACACATATTTTAGATTAGGAATTTGACTTTTTATTGCTGCAACATCATCTATCTTATAGTTAAAATAACGTCCTTTTGGCAATCCTTTATATGGTTTAGAAGTACCTTGAGTCCACATAAACATAGAGTTGGTAGCAAAATCACCAAAATCTGCTGTAACTCCATTTCTTAATCCATTGGTTAATGCTAATAATATAACCAGAACAAAGATTCCCCAAGCAACACCAAATGCTGTTAAGGCTGTTCTTAACTTATTTGCACTTAAGGCTTCTAATATTTCGCTCCAACGTTCTCTGTTAAACATATTATTCGTCTCTTAATGCTACAATAGGTTTTATTTTTGCTGCTCTGTAAGCTGGAAAAAAACCAGCAACTGCACCTGCAAAAACAAGCACAAAAACAGCACTTAAAGCAATATTAAAATCTACTTGTGGATATTTTATAAAATCGTGCTGAACCTGAGGTCCTACTATTTCGAGAAGCCCTAAACCGAAAATTAAGCCAAATAAACCTGCAAACATGGTTACAAAAATGGCTTCCTGTAATATCATTCCTATTATTGATAATGGTAAAGCTCCAAGTGCTTTTCTAATACCTATTTCTTTAGTGCGCTCCTTTACGATAATCAACATAATATTTCCAACACCAACTACACCTGCTATTATAGTTAGCACACCTATAACCCAAAACACAAATTGAATGGTATCTATTAATGAATATATTTTTTTAGCTTCTTCTAATGTATTAAATACACGCACAGCACTCGTATCATCTGGAGCAACGGTATGTATTTGTTTTAATTCAGTTTCAATAGCAGTAGACATATTATTAGATAGTGTAACTGCATCTTCAAAATTATCAGACATCTTAACCGTAACTAGGATGTTTCTAATATTATCACCAGCTCCAAAAACTTTTTGAGAAGTAGATAATGGAATATAAGCTTGTTGCTCTTCGCGCTCACCACCTGGATCTATAAATACACCAACAACCTTAAAACTTATTCCATAGATTTTTATTTCTTTATTTATCGGGTCTTCATCCTTAAACAGATCTTGCCTAAGTTTTTTGCCAATAACAGCTACTTTTCTGGTTTCTTCTACATCTGTTTCGTTAACAAATCTACCAGTTTCCATATCAGCATTTTCAATAAACTGATGATCTGGCATAACACCTCTAACCTGATAATTTACATTTTCGTTTTTATAGGTAATCTCTGCTCCCCAAATAGAAAATATAGCTGTTTCGTGCTCTATATTACTTTTGTATTTCTGAGAAATGAAGTCAAAATTTTCATTTTTCATTTGAACATATCTCCCTGGATTAAGGCCTTTGTATCCTTTTGTAGTAACACCAGTCCATACTGTAATTAAATTAGAAGCATCTCTTTCAAACTGAGACTTAACACCATTTTCTAACCCTTTACTAAAGCCTAAAAGGATAACTAAAATAAAAATTCCTGATGCTACTGAAAGACCAGTTAAGAATGTACGAAGTTTATTTTTTCGTAAAGTTTCAAATATTTCTTGCCAACGCTCTAAATCAAACATGTGCTGATGCCCTAACTTGTTCTACAGTGCTATCGTCTATAATAACACCATCTCTAAGGTTTACAATACGCTTAGTCATATGTGCTATATCATCTTCGTGTGTTACAATAAGTATTGTCTTGCCTTCATCATTAATGCCTTGAATAAGCTCCATTACTTCGTAAGATGTTTTTGTATCCAAAGCTCCTGTTGGCTCATCTGCTAACAGTACTTTAGGGTCGCTAGCCAACGCTCTTGCTATTGCTACACGTTGCTTTTGACCTCCAGACAACTCACTTGGGAGATGATGAGACCACTCTGCTAAGCCTACCTTTTCTAGATAATGCATGGCTCTGTCGGTACGCTCTTTCCGCTTTACGCCTTTGTAGTATAATGGCATAGAAACGTTATCTAATGCACTTTTATAATTAATAAGGTTGAAGGATTGAAAGATAAATCCTAAAAATTCATTCCTGTATTTGGCTGCTATCTTCTCATTAAGATTTTTAATAGGCACGTTATCCAGAATATATTGACCTGAGTCTGCTTCATCTAACATTCCTAAAATGTTTAACAAAGTAGATTTACCAGATCCTGATGAACCCATTATGGAGACTAGCTCACCTTCATTTACATTAAAATTTATTCCTTTTAACACGTGAAGCGAATTGCTTCCCATATGGTAAGACTTATGTAAATCTTTAATCTGAATCATAATTGGTTGGTTAACACATACAAGTTTAAGAAAATCTAGGAGGCTTTTGTGCCAACAAATTGTTAAGACTTCTTTACAAACCCTATGATATAGACTAAAATTTTAAAGAATTGTTACAATTATTAAACTGTTTTATTTGACTTTTTAGAATTATTGAAAGTCTTGTATACAAAAAAACCTATAACAGCTACCAGAATATAAGGTACTGCCATTAAAAACATAATGCCATCATTGATGCCTTCTGCTGCAGATTGATCCTCTCCACTTTCTAACACTGCTCTACACATAGCACACTGCGCATTTGTTCTTAGAAAAAAGAAAAGTGACATTATTAGAAAGGTTATTTTTTGTTTCATTATTAAATGTAATAAGGCGAAATCATAAAGTATACTACAACACCTGTTACTGCAACATACAACCACATAGGAAACGTTACTTTAGCTATTTTCTTATGACGCTCTATATTATTAGTTATAGCTCTTACATAGGTGATAAGCACAAATGGTATAATGACAACAGAGAGTAAAATGTGCGTTATTAGGATAAAGTAATATATATATTTTATAGCTCCCTCTCCACCGAATTTTGTTGAATCACTCGTCATATGATACGCCACATACATTACTAAAAACATTACAGATAATGCTATGGCAAACTTCATTAAGTTTTCGTGTAGTTTCCTGTTTTTATTTTTAATTGCTATTACGGCAACTATAAGTACAATTGCTGTTAACCCATTAATGCCAGCATAAATTGGAGGCAACATCGTTAGTGGCTCTACATCGAAACCTAATTCTCGAAGATTAATTCCAAAAAGCGCTGCTACTGCAATTGGTATTACCACTGACAATACAACTATCCACTTATTGTACTTTTTTTCCTGATCTAAATCTACATTACTCATATTATTCTTTCAATAGTTTAGCAATATCTTCTTTTAGAATTGTAATTTCTTGCGGAATTCCTTCATCATCTTCTCCTTCTTCTTCAGAAATTAAACCATTATAAAACAATAAAGGGTTTCCAAAATTATCTCTTCTAGATCTTATATATCCTTCTTTATCTATTAGAGCAAAATTACCTGAATGTTCAAAGCCACCTTCTACATCATCATTTTTTCCAGTATATAGATTGAAACCTTGATTGGCTAGCTTGTAAATAGCATCTTCATCTCCTGTCATTAAATGCCAGTTAGGATTTGTAATTCCGTACGACTTGGCATAAGCTTTCAAAACTTCGGGAGTATCGATTTCTGGATTTATGGTAAATGAAGCTACACCGAAATTTTCAAAATCTTTGAAGTGATTTTGTACGTTTACTAGGTTACGATTCATTATTGGACAAATCGTTGGACAGGTTGTAAAAAAGAATTCTATAACATAGACCTTACCTAAATAATCCTTGTTAGTAACAGTGTTACCATTTTGGTCTGTAAAACTAAACTCTGGCACTGTTCTATTTTTTCCATCTAACGGAATATATGCTAAATCCGAAGCTTTCTTTGATACATCTTCGCTTCTGCTTTCGTCTCTTGTAATATCATTATTGCTTACTCTATTTATAATCTTTGGTATAAAAATGATACCAAAAACTAAAATGATAAAAGCAATACCTACATATGAATAGTTAGCCTTTTTACTCATTGATTTGTTTTAAATCTTTATTTCTTCTTTGATTAGAATCATCAAACTCTCCTTTGCGCTTATCTCTATATTCTTTAAAAAGCACTCTCATATCTTCTGCTGCCATTTTGTTTTTAAGCTCAGCAACTTCTACACAATCATAACTATACAAGCTATAAACTGACGCATTTGATTCTATCTCTTTATCTGTTCTATCGTCTAATCTTCCTCTTTGGTTTAAATCTCTATCTACTATAAAAACCATACTTGAAGAAAGATTGTTATCTAATGTTTGTTCTGACTTTAAGCTATTAAAAATGCTTTTAATATTAGACTCATTAGTATAAACTAGGTGCCAAAATTTTAAATCTTCGTAAGTCTTAATTTCCTTTAGTAATGTTTCTGCTTCGGATTTAGCTTCGTGTGGCAACAACATAACGACTTGAAAAGTTTTAAATCCTTTACTTCGGTCGTATACCAATTCTTTAAGATTAAAAGCTGCAGTAGAATTATCCATTGGCTTTTTACCTAAAAAAGATAAAATAGTAATATGATCTTTTAGTTGAATCTCGTTTTCATTGGCAGGTAGTTCTTTAATACCTTCTTTAACGATATCTAATGGATTATAATTATCCTTAGAAAGCAACATTACTAGTATAAATGCTACTGGCAAAAAGAATAAAATACCTAAGACGATGTTGCGTTTTCCGCTGCTTAATTCCATAATACAAAAATAAAAAAGGTGGTTTAGAAAAACCACCTTTTAATATCATTTAACTCAATATTTTTGAGTTTAAAAATCTCTAGTAATCAAAGCATCTTCTGCATTGTATACACTAAATACATAACCACCTTCTTGCAATAAGATGAATATTAAGTAGCAGATTAAGAAAACTCCTGTCCAAACCACAGATCTTCTTAGCCCTTTGGTTTCATCTCTCATGTGCATAAAATCCCAAGTGATGTAATATGCTTTAACGATTGTAAGAAGGATAAATATTAAGTTTAGAGGCTTCATATATACAAATGGCGATAAAATTATATTACCAATTGTTGCAAAGAACCCTCCCTTAAAAGGATCTATCCAAGTGTGCATTAAAATTTCTGGTTTGTAAATACCTAGTACAACTTCTACAGCAGTTACAAATGTTAAGAATGCTAAAACACCCCAAATTTTTTGTGTATTGGATTTAAATTTCCAAAGCCCTCTAAATATCTCTAATTTATGTTCGTGTGCCATAATTTATTAACTATTCTATATTTTAAACTAAGTAGAAGAATGTAAATACAAATACCCAAACTAAATCGACAAAGTGCCAATAAAGTCCAACTTTTTCTACCATTTCGTAGCTACCTCTTCTTTCGTATGTTCCTAAAACAACATTAAAGAAGATAATGATATTAATTACTACACCAGAGAAAACGTGAAATCCGTGAAATCCAGTTATGAAAAAGAAAAAGTCTGCAAATAAGGATGTACCGTATTCGTTAACTACTAAGTTAGCACCTTTAACTACTAACTTTCCATGTTCTTTTATTTGTCTTAGAGATTCCTCTCTAGACAAAACAGTTTTTTCACCTTCCGCGTTTATTTCCTGAGTTCTTACTCTAATATTTTCGTTTGCAGCAAGACCATTGTAGATTTCGCTTACAGAGTAAGGTGGCAATGCTTCTTCACCAACAAACCATAAACCGTTTTTACGTTCGTGCTGTGCTCTTACACCTTCTTCTACAACCGCAATATCTTCTATAGATACTCTTTTGAATTTTTCTTTGCCATCTACAGTTACATACTCACCAAACTGCAGGATATTACCACCATTAGTCTGTACTGCACCATAGTCTCCTTGTATAAATGTTGCCCATTCCCAAGCCTGAGAACCAACAAATATTAAACCACCAATAATGGTTAAAAACATGTATACGGTTACTTTGGCTTTGTTCATATGATGACCTGCATCTACAGCTAATACCATAGTTACAGAAGACATAATAAGAACAAATGTCATAAACGCAACGTAAATCATTGGCAACTCTTGCCCATGTAAAAACGGAACGTGAGTAAACACTTCATCGGCAATTGGCCATTCTTTAATAAACTTAAATCTAGAAAAGCCGTAAGCGGCTAAAAAACCTGAAAAAGTTAATGCATCAGAAACGATAAAAAACCACATCATCATTTTACCATAACTTGCTTTTAGAGGCTTATTTCCTCCTCCCCAAGTTTTTTCTTCTGTGCCAGTATTTGCTACTGTAGAATCCATAGAAATTATTTAAATTTTAAGATTGGACAAAAATAATCAAATTCTGTCTCTAAAAAAATATAAAAACAAAAACAGCACAAGCCAAAGCAGGTCAACGAAATGCCAGAAATTTGCAGCCAGTTCTAAACCCAACATATTGTTGGCATTGTACTTTTGTTTAAAATGATTATAAATAACAACAGCTATACAAATTAACCCAGCAATAACGTGCAATATGTGCACAACCGCTATGATGTATATGTATGATATTGTGATATTACTTGTTGGTCCTGTAAAGTTGTATCCTGCTTCAATGATTTGCTTAAAACCTTCAAACTGAACGTATATAAAAGCAATACCTAAAACTAAAGTGATTAACAACCAGATCTTAGACATTTGCCCATTATTTTGTTTTAGAGCTTTTTTAGCTAAGATGAAAGTTAAACTACTTAAAAGAATAACAACAACACTTACATAAAATGCACTTGGCAATTCGTAATTGCTAAGCCAATCTTTATCTCTTCGTTGTTTAGAACTTACAATGAAAGCACTCAATAATGCCGAAAAAGTCATTATTAGAGATCCTATACCAAACCAAAGCATCATTTTCTTTGATCTGCCTATTTTTTCCTGTTGTGTTCCTTCTGTTAAATCCATTCTATCTCAAAAATTTATCCGCAACAAATATAATTTGCAACATTGTAATATAGAAAACACTAGACAACATAAGTTGTTTAGCGGCTTTTACCGTTCGCTGTTTAAATAATCTTAATGCAAAAACCAACATTAGTACACCTAATAAAAATACTAGCACTGCAGCTAGAATAGACAGTTTTAAGTCTCCCGTAAAACCTAAAACAGGGATAATAGATACTAATATTGTCCACACACTATACATTATAATCTGTACTGCAGTTCCTTTATCTCTCTTTCCTGTTGGAAGCATAAAAAAACCTCCTTTTTCATAGTCCTCATATAAAAACCAACCAATAGACCAAAAATGAGGAAATTGCCAAAAAAACTGAATAGCAAATAAAGTTCCTGGCTCTATACCAAACTCTCCTCGAGCAGCTACCCAACCCAACATAAATGGAATTGCTCCTGGTAGTGCACCTACAAATACAGATAATGGTGTCTTAGTTTTTAAAGGTGTGTAAACACTTGTATATAAAAATATAGAGATTGCTCCCCACATTGCTGTTTTAGGATTAATATTATAAAGTGTTACAATTCCTAAAACTGCAAATACCGTAGCAATAACAAATGCAGTATTAACAGACATACGACCAGCAGGAATAGGTCTATTTTTAGTCCTATCCATTAAAGCATCTAAGTCTCTCTCAATAATTTGATTGTAAGCATTTGAAGCACCTACCATAAAGTATCCACCAAGAGCTAATAGAATAAGTGTAGTATAGCTTATTGTCTCGGCACCCAACAAATATCCTGCAAGTGCAGAAAACACCACACTAACAGACAATCCCATTTTTGTGATTTCTTTAAAATCTGTTATTACAGAATTTTTTGATATCGAAGAATTTGTAGTGCCCAATGCTGTTTTATTGTCCAGTTCTTAGCGAGTGCAAAGATACTTTAAAAAAGGGTTTCACCAACGTTATAGAAACTTTAATAAACGTATTTTTTTTTAAAAATCGTTATACCAATTAAAAAGATCTGTCCTAATGCCTAAGCTAAACCAAAGCGTGTTTGAATCTGCAGTTGTAGACGTTATGGTTTCAGGATTAAAATCTCTGTAGATAATATTTGCAAACACTTTTAAGTTTGTTTGCGGATTGAGTAAGTACCCCATTTGATGTTCCCACATAAAACTATTGGTTTTATTTCCTTGACCAATAGTTATACCTGTGTCAGAAACACGATCATTGTAATCTCTATAAATATCTCCTCCATAAGAAAAGCTATCTTCTTCTGTATTATAGTCAAAACCTCTTTGCCCAATAATTAACTTGCTATCTGCAAACCAACGCTTATAATTATATCGACCAATTAGCACCAACTCTCTAAAATTAGATCCCCAAAGATGTGCCATCGGCTGGTTAAAATGCCCATAATTAAGAATTTGAGTATTGTGAGAATATGTATAAGGACGAACTTGATTGTATTCGGCCTGAAGCAGCAAGTTATCGACTTTAAATGCATTGAAATATTTAGCACCTAATTGAAAACCAAACTTATTTTTCCAGCTTTTGTTTCCACCTGTGACATCACTTAAGGAAAATTCATCTAAAATGAATTGCCCATAGAGATTTACTTTATTATTCCATTTGTATTTACCACTTAGACCTAAAATAGCATTTCCAGCTCCTTGCCCTGTTTGAAACTCAATCGCTCTAAAGAAAATAATCGGATTAAGATAATTAACATCAAAACCTCTACCATTTGTATCCGCCCACATTACAGACTCAAACAATCCTATATTAAGTCTTTTAGACACATTCCAACTTAGATAATGATTTGCCATATACTTAGTTAAAAAGGCATCATCTACCACAACCTCTGGCCTAACATCCTTAAGCCACATCCATGTGCTTGTGTATTTTATCTTCCAGAAACTCGTATTCAGCTTAAGGAAAGGATATGGACTTGCTACATCACTCTGAAATAGTGAACGGTATCCATCACCAATAAAATTTTTACCATGTCCAAATTGAATATTTAAAAAATCTGCTGGTGTGTAAGATAAATACGCTTCTGCAACAGGATAATCATACGAGTTTTCTTTAAATCCCTTACCAATGCCACGACCAGGAATTATTGCTGGATCTGGACCAAAAGCCTTTAGACTTTCTGCATAAGCATTAAAATAGTCTGCAAATCTTCCTTGACTCTCATATACCGAAGTGGAAATATTGAAACGCTTACCAAAACCAGCTTGAATATAGATACCTCTCGTATTGTTCCAGGTACCATCATCTCCTTCTGTTTCTCCACCAAGTTGCAAATCCACAACTGGGTCTACTGTAAACCAGTAATCTTTACCTTGAACTTGCACTAAATGTTCGTTATAAAGCTTTCTGCCAAACCAACTATCTGTTTCTTTTGCTAAACTTTCTTTCTCTGCTTTAATGTCATAATATTTAGCAACATCAGCTTGAATAAAAGGCTTGGCTGCCGTATGACTATTAGTGCCTATTACATTCATATCATCATCAAAACGTGCGTAATAAGAATGCGTAAAAGGAACATTTAATTGACTGTTATACTCTAAGCCTTCATAAGGTTTTGTGCCTTTATTTACATTATCAAACTCGTTAGACAAAGTCGCATTTAAGTCATCTTTTCTTTTCTGGCCTTTTGCATTAGCCTCATCACTTTCATTCTCATTAGTTTTCTCAATAGGCTCAACCAAAGGGATATTTATATTTAAGCTATACTGAACAAAAGTTGGCTTACCATTATACGTAGCTGGCTTTATTTTTGGCAACGCTTCAAAAACTCGTTTAGTTTCTTCCTTTAGTTCATCATAGATAGCATCCACGTATACAACGTTGAATTTACCTTCTTTACTAACTTCAAACAACACTTGCACATTTCCTTTATAATCTTCGTCTGTGATTATTTGAGGTACTTTAAAATTATTATACACAAAACTATTTAAAGTAAAATTGAAACATGACCTTAACTGCTCTACCGCAAGCGAATCGCACTCACTAAATACAGGTGGTTTTTCGTAGGTTGAAAGTGTCTGAGCATTACTCAAAAAAGAAATTAATAAACCAGCAATAAGCCAAATACGCTTCATAAAACAGACCTAATTATTAGTGCTCGAAAGATACTTATTTTTTTTAGTAACCTTAAAACAAAAAACCGCTACAGCTGGGTAACGGTTTTTATAACTATGCAATTACTATTAGTCTCTTACCATAAACTTAATTGGCAAATTATAGATAACACCAACGGCTTTATTCTGCTGATAACCTGGCTTCATACTAGGTATTTTATCTATAACACGTATTGCTTCTTTCTCTAGTACTGGGTGTGGAGCCCTAATTTTTACATCAGTAACGTTACCATTTTTATCTACTGTAAACTGTGTTTGAATAACTTGCAAGCCAGATATACCATGGTCGCTAGCTATTTCTGTATTAAACTTTCTACCAACTAGCTTGGTAATCTTATCTGACATGCATTTTTTTCTATCCTCATTGGTATTCATTTTTTCACATCCTGGATATATTGGAGCTTTCTCAATTTTATAAAAAGGAACATCTACAGGTGGATCTACTTTATCTACAATAATATCTTCTGGTTTAACCGTAGGCTCATCAGAAGGTTTTGGGTCATCTGGTGTAAAAATTACTTCTTCTATATCTGGTGTATCATTCTCTACCTCCTTGTAAACATCTTTTAAATCTCTACTGCGCTCTACTTTGGGCTCGCTTTTCTTCTCAACAACCTGTTCTACTCGATAATCCGGCACTACATCTATAGTTGCTAAATCATTACTTTCTACAACATCGATTGTTACCTTTTTTTCTTGAAACTGCATTTCAAAAAGCCCATAAGTAGCCAGCAAACAAAGAATCAACCCTATTTGAAAATACAGGGTTGAGTTTTTTTGTAAATTTGCATCATGCTTTTGTGACTTCTTCACCTCAACAGTGCTCTGACCAGCGTTGTTGAGATCTTTTTTTGAATTTTTCATAATACGTATTATTTAAAATGTTAATATTATGATAAAGTCACAATAAGCGTACCAAAAAGAAAATCCCGTCCAATTAATTTTGAACGGGATTTTTATTTTTTAAATAAGTCTTAGACTATTTAGTCATTTACCTGGAATACAATTGGAATTGAAAACGGCATTACCACAGACTTACCTCTTTGTTTTCCTGGCTTCATTTTAGGAAGCTTAGATAAAACTTTTTGAGCTTCTTTTTCTAAAGCTGGGTGAGGACCTCGAGTTTGTATCGCAGTAACATTTCCATTTTTATCTACTTTAAATCTACAGAAGATTCTTTTCTTACCTGGAGCTAAACCTAAATCTTGAGCTAAATCTGTGTTGAATTTTCTTGAGATAAATTTATTTACCTTTTCATTCATACATTCTTTTTTTGCTGCGTTACCTTTTTCATTTTCACAACCAGGGAAAACAGCAACATTTTCAATAACATGGAAAGGTACCTCAAGATCTTCTTCTACCTCTTCTACTTCTACCTCTTCTACCTCAACGATTTCAGTTTCCATTTCAGTTTCCGTAGACTCTATAACTGTTTCTTCTACTTCTACTTCATCTTCTACAACCTCGATTACTTCAGGCGCAGCTGGTGGTGGAGGTGGTGGAGGTGGTGGAGTAACGATTTGCTCTGTAACAGGCGCTTCTTCTTCAAACTCATCATCTACATTAAGTGTGTCTGCGACAATATCGCTCTTCTCATAACTCTTGTATTCAAGAGCCATATATGTAAAGCCTAGCATTAATGCTAAACCAACAGCAAAATATAATGAGCTGTTTCTACTTACATCTGATTTTGGATTCTTTTTAAGTTCCATATTGAAAATTCTTTAATAGAGTTGCTAATTTAATTAAATAATAAGTAAAAAAGCAAAACTTCTTTTTATTTTAACTTTATTATATTTAATCTAACAGCAATTAACGTGCCAATTATAACACCTGAAGCATTCGCCATCAAATCAAAATTATCGTAAGTTCTTTTTATATTTATTTGATGCTGCAAAACCTCTAACAAAACACCAAATAAAAAAATAACGATAAAAATCAACCATAAGTTTTGTTTTGTTTTACCTGATTTAAAGAATGTAATCCACAAACCAGCTAAACCAGCATAGGCCAAAAAATGATATATCTTATCGTCAAATGAAGACCCTAAATTTGGCACTCCATCTAGGCTTATAAACGTTACTACAATCAGTGCTAATGTATAAATAACAGCAACCGATAATAGTAGTTTTCTAAGCACTTACTAAAGCTTTATAGTCTTCTGCAGACAGTAAGTTATCTACTTGAGAAGCATCAGAAAACTTTATCTTAATCATCCAACCATCACCATAAGGGTCTGTATTTACCTTTTCTGGCTCATCTTCTAGATTTTCGTTGAATTCAATAATTTCACCAGATAATGGTAAAAACAAATCTGACACAGTTTTTACAGCTTCAACTGTACCAAATACTTCTTCTGCGTTTAGAGTTTCGTCTACAGTTTCTACTTCTACATAAACGATATCTCCTAATTCTCCTTGTGCAAAATCTGTAATGCCTACTGTTGCAATATCACCTTCTATTTTGATCCACTCGTGATCTTTGGTGTATTTTAATTCTGATGGTATATTCATCTTAAATTGTATAATATAATTAGTGAAGCAAAAGTAATTTTTTAATTGCTTGTTTTCAAACCAAAATCCTAAAATTAATTTCCGAAGTTATATCGCAATGTAAAACCTGATCTAATTGAGGTTTGAGGGAATGATGTAGATATTGCAAAATCTGAAAATGTATAATCAAAATAGAATATCGCTGTAAGATTTTTACTAAATGCATAATCAGCTGTAAATTTTCCTCCCCAAATAGTTTGGCCAGCAGTAATCTGATTATTTTCTAAATCGAGATATCGTATTATGGTTTTATTATCTCTCACAGAGATATCTGCACGCATGTTTAAATCGCTTTTTACAATTTGTTTTGCACCTGCTAATGCAGATCTAATTCTAAGGTCCTTTATACGATATCCTAATCCAAGTGTATATTCTTGACCTTGAATTTCTGTAAGCAGATTGTTATCGAAACTTAAGGATAACATTCTGTCTTTTTGTATTTCTGCTAATACCTTGATAGAGTTTTTCATTTCAAACTCTAAACGAATTAATGGACTAAATTGCTCTTCTAAGTTGATGTTACTATACAAGGTACCATTTTTAAAATCTCCCGACTGGTTTAAAGCATCTGTTGATTGATCGTCATATTCTACACCTCTTTCTCCTGCTACATAATCTAAATTTGTTCTAAACTGGTTTATGGTATATCTAGATCTATAGCCATGTTGTACAGAAAAACGTCTAAAGGTCTTTTTGAACCATGGAATTTTCATTAATCCAGTATACTTTAACGTCCAGTTAGGTATTGGTACATCTCTAAACGCTCTAGTTGTTATTTTCTCTGGATCGCTACCATGGTAAGCCGAAAGGAAAGCTGGCAACAATACACGTTGACTATTTTTTCCAAAACCTAACGGATATCCTTCTGCATCTGTTGCAAAGTTGTTTGTACCATAAAACTCTCTCGCTAATCTATTGGCTACAATTAATCTATTGGCTCTAAAATCGTCAAAAGCGTCAGATTGATTTTCATCACTTTTACCAAAAGCTGTTTTGATTAAAGCTGTTGATATATTAAAATTACCAAATGTATTAGGTGTTAAAGATCTATAATCTAAAATACCATCACCTGAACCTACAGGCACTTCGTTTCCATCAGCATCCAAATAATCTTCTACTCTAAAGTTTTCTGTAAAGTTCTCTGCGTAGGTTCGGTTACCTATTAAATCGATTTTTAAATCTCGCATTGGCTCTACATTAACCGAATAGTCTAATGAGGTATTTTTTACAGATGTGAATTGTTCATTAAAATTATCGTAAGTTGTTAACCAACCATTATTAGCCACTATGCTTCTAATATCGTTTTGGCTACCAAAAGTATAACCCCAAGTTGGTCTTAGCGTTCCTATAAAACCTGGTGTAGGTAAATATCCAGGCAAATAGGTTCCGTTATTCTCACTATAACCAAATTGTATACGCTTTACCATGGTAACAATATCTACTAAAGTATTGTACGCTTTCTTTCCTGCACTTAACCTATTAGGGTCTTTTTGCTCGTCTCCACCATCTAGTGATTTATTTGTATTTGGTGTTGCAGATCTTGATTTAACACGAGATTTGCTGTTTCTACCTCTACCACGTCTATTATCTTTTCTTACTAAACCTACAGACCTGTAAAATGTCTCCATGTTTAAGGTAGAATTAATATTGTGCGTATTAGAGTTCTGTATAGAGTGCCCTAGATTTTGTGGTTGCCCATCAATAATAATACCTTCATTTAAATCTGAACCTTTTTGCCACTGAAATGCTCCATTATAGGTGTAAGTGGTTCTTAAAAAACTTAAAGCAGGAATCTTATACAAAGGCAATTCGTAATTAACCTGAAGTTGTTGTGTTTGGTAGTTTGGATCTCCAAAATCAAAGAAACCATCCCAAACATCTAACGTTGGGTCTTGCCTTCCATTAAGCTGGTCATCTATAAAATAGTTTCTAACAATATTAGTATTAGCAGCGCTAAAATTAAGACTTAATGCATCTGTAAAATTATAATTTATGGCATACTGAAAATCGAAAGTATAGTTTCTTCTAAATAATTCTTCAATACCAATATTATCACCACCCAGTTCTACTTCTCTAAACTTCTGTTTACTAAATTGCCTGTTTATATCTGTATTTACCGAAATGTTAGATGGTAATAAATTAAGGTTAAAATCTTTTAGAATCTTCCAGTACTTTCCTGTAAAGAGAGAGTCATTCTTTTTAAAAGGCTCTATTCTTACTGGCTCAAAAGCGTAGTTATAGTTGACACCTGCTCTTACATTTTGGTCTAAAGAATTTTCAATCTCAAAATCGCGATGCTCAACTTTGTTATACGAATAGTTGAAGGTTAAGTTTTCTACATCGTAAAAACGTTTCTTCTTTTCTGTTGTACGTTGTTTTCTAACACCTATGAAGTTTATACTCTTTCGTTTTGTATAATTTTCATTTACTTTAAGTATAGAATCTTGGTTGGTAGTATTATCTAACTGTGTTTGTAACTCTATATCTCTATAGTACTCATCAAACTGAGGAGTTATAATTTCTTCGCTTTGCGAGTAGTTAAACGGAAGTTGAATTCCCCATTTTTTAGGTAGCAACTGACCTAACTGCACATTAGTAACTACATCGTATTGTTTTACATCTTCTCTGCTACGCTCGTTAGGAGACTGTTCTAAACCACCAAAACCGATTGTACTACGTCTACCTGTTGCACTAATATCTGCAAAATCTGCAATATTAGAGTCCATACTTACTACAGCAGCCCAACCACCTTCGTTTTCTAGATCAGACATACGCAACTCATTGAACCAAACTTCACCACAAGCAGGAGTTCCTGTTATACCAGAATTCTTTACACCTACCATTAAAACTCTAATATCACCAAAATTAGGATTACCTTTTATAGCCACACGTTGTTGTCCTGTTGCTAAAGGCGAAAATTCTGCGACAGGTGTATCATTTAACACTCCATCTATAACATTATAAAACGTAGGATCTTCGTTAGAAAGCGTCTGATCAAAAATTCCCTGTGACTTAATATCTTGAAGAATATCTAACGAGATATTAATCTCATTAACTGCTGGCCAAATACGTTCTTCTATAGACAAATTACCATCCACTAAATCTGTTGGTAATAATGGTACTTCTATTTGATAGAAATTTTGAGTAAAGTCATTACCCATTCTTATAAAGGCAGTAAGCTCTCCTTCTTGAAGGGTTTGCCCATCTTGAGCTTCAGCATGTAAAAACATACGTAAGTTTTTGTACTGACGCATATCTACATTAATATTCTTAAACACACCTCTAGAGTCTTCTGGCTCCAACTCGCAAGCTTGTAACACTAAAGACTGTTCGTTTTGTCTTATAATGTTGTTGTTGTTATTTAATTCCTCACGTCTTACACCTGGTGGAATTACGTAATCTCCATCATTTTCTTGCACACCAATAATACCAACATTAAACTCTGCGTTTGCACTGTTATTAGTTGGATCGTTATCTAAGTCTAACGTGTATCGTCTCCAATCACTTCTTACCAAATCTAAAGTTGCAAAACGAAGCACAGTATTTTCAACAAAATCTCGTAAGTATAGACGAGCAAAACGCACAGATCTTATATCAGAAATACCACCTATAGAATTAGTTGGCTCGTTGATCGGTAATCTAAACTGGTACCAAGTTACATCTCTTTGAGTTCCATTTGGAAGTGTTACAGTCCTTACTTTAACGTCGTTAATCTGAGGATTATTGGCATTTAAAATTGTTGGGTTTATATCTACCTCATACTCGTAATAACTATCAATAGTATTCATGGTGTTATCACGGTTAATATCTTCTACATCTGGCTGCGTAGTAGATCCTCTATTCGTATCTGTAAACACATCTGGAGTATTACCTTCTAATCCATTGTATTGCTTATAACGTTCAAAAATATTACCATCTGTATTAAGGTAGTAGGTATAATTATCTTTTGCTGGATCTTCGCCAAATTGCGAACCATAAACAGCAGCTTCTTCAACATCATCATAACCATCTAATCCAACATCTTGATATGTTCTTTCTTGTCCTGTAGTTGCAAAGGTGTAAATTAAAGATTGGTTTTGTGGCACAACACTATTATAAGCTGTAGGCTCTAGAATTGAAACATTACCATCATCTGGAAGTCCGTTTTCATATTGCTTCTTCCCATCTTTTAAGACATCTTCAGAGATGTTTCCTAAGTTTATAAAAAGCTTACCACCTTGACTTGCAGGATTATCTAAAAATGGATCTTGCACCCAAAATTCAATATATTCTACATTGGCTTGTTCAAAATCTGTAGATGTAATTTGTCTAGATATACCTGCCCAACGTTGGTTTGGCATTACTGTTCCTTGTGCTTCTTGAGGATCAAAATTATAAGGTCCTCTTTCGTCTGGATAATATGTTAAATCTAAAGTATTAATTACAGCTGTTTGCCCTTGAACTATATCTACCTCTGGAAAAATTTCTTCAATAAAAACACGTCTTGTGTATAAGTTAGACACATCATCATCGCTTATACCACTTGGACGTTGTGTACTATAAAAAATAGGATCTACAGTATACCAGTTTAAAAACCCTCTACCATAACCATTTTCTACTCCACTATCGTCATTACCTCTTATATTTCCTGGTAATTCTTTTGGTCTACTAGACAAGTACCAAGATAACGGACTTAATAAGTCTATAGAGCCTTGTGTACCTTCAAAATCATCAATATAAGCTGTAGCCTCTCCATCGAAATCTGTGCCTTTTGGTGCTCCAGGCAGTAGGTATGCAAACTCACCTCTTACCGAAAGGTTAGATGGCACATCTGTATCTATGTTAGGAAGCTTATTTACCAACCTTGTTAAAAACGGAACTTCAGTTGAATAATTACCATTAAAACCAAAGATGGTATTATTTATAGGCTCTGAATTAAAATTAGCTTTTTGAGTAATTGGTCTTTCATTAAGATTTAAAAGTGTTGCTCCAAGCACAAAATTTTCATTAAACTGATGCTCTACATTAACACCAGTAAATCGTCTTGTTTGCTGACCAAACACTGCATTATTTTCTACCGAAACATTGATTGGTGTATTTGATGCTTTTAAAGCTTCATCTAAAATCTCTACGCGTCCTAACTGATAATTCACGGTATAATCTATACCTTCTACCAATACTCTACCACCTGCTGTAACTCTTACAGAACCTCTAGGCACATTAAAAGCACCTATAGGAATTCCTCCATCGCCTCCACTACTCTTAAAACGTCCTTTTATCTGAAACTTGTTTTTTTCAGCTTCATTTAAAGCTTGCGTTTTTGTAGATTTATAAAGCAAATCGTAAACGTACTTTTCTTGGTTTTCATTGGTGTAAACGTCTTGTTCATAATCCGTATCATTATTACTTGGATTATTATCATTATCTAAGACATCGAATAAGTAACGACCAAAAGGCTCGACCTTTGTGAAAATAATTTTACCATTTTGAGGTATTATTGTTATCTGAGGATTTGTAACATAATCAAAGAAACCATCACCTCCTTCTTGAGGATCATTGTTGCTATTTAATCGATCTAGATGAAATAGCCTAATTAATGGTGTTTCTTGTATCTCGGTATCGTCATTAGGATCTAATGGTGTGTTATTATTGTACAATGGAAATGTTGTACCTTCAACTGGTCTTATGTAGTTGACAGGTGATGCTTCTGTATAGAAAATATTTAACCTAAAATCTTCTTGACTTAATTGAAAAGCACCTGTATCGTAGATGTTTTTCATCATTAAGTCCCAAATTGGCTGTTCTACAGATGTTACAGCACTCTTCAGCATTTTTAAGACTAAACTTTGGTTGTTTACCACCTGATTACCTGTAGTACCTTCGCTTACTTGGGTTGCATCTACTCCATCGTTTGCAAACTCACCAACTTGGTACACTTGCCCACCTCTTGTATACTGAAACGCTACAGCTAAAACTTCGTCATTTAACAACCTTTGGTTTAAAGAGATATAACCAAGTTCAGTATTTAAAACATAATCTTGTCCTTCTTGAAGCTTACGCGCAGCTTCAAGCTTTCCGTAATCAAAACCTTCATTAACATTTACAGAAACACCAGCTTCTACGTTGGTTATATTTCTAACTGCTTCCGTTAAAAGCGAGCCTGCACCACCAATATTAGTAGGATCAAAATCATTGTTACCATTATCTGGTAGTCCTCCTAGGTTATTGATAAAACCTCCTGGCAATGGATCTAATCCTATATTCTCTGGATCTGACTCACCTAAATCCTGAAATGCTACAATGTTTCTTACATTTTCAGTTTGGTTATTTCTGTTTGTTACCCAGACTTCTACTCTGGTAATTTGTAAACCTTGATTGTCTATAAAAGGGTATTGTAATAAAGCTTTATCATAGTTATCTCTAAAGTAATGAGATAAAAAATAGTGTCGGTTTTCGTCATAATCTCTTGCAAAGAATTCAAACTCTTCTAAAGTACCACCTCCTTGTGCTACAACAGATTTAGACTGGGATTGTTGCTCCGAGAAAACAGCTGTAACTCTTGTTTTACCAAACTGCAATTCTGTTTTTACACCAAACAGACTTTGTGCGCCTCTAATTAAAGAACTATTAAGAGGCATATTTACATTACCAACTTCAATCTTTCTAATGATATCGTCTTCTGTTGGTGTATATTCTAATTTTACAAGCTGTTGAAAATCGAACGTTGCTTCGGTATCATAGTTGGCTGTAACCTGAAGTCTGGTACCAACCTTACCAAGTAAACTTAGCCCTATTCGTTGGTCAAAATCAAAAGTAAAGTTAGATCTATTACGAGGTGAAAATGAAGGATTATCTTGCTTAGAAAATAACACTCCTAAATCCACTTCTGCATAACCACTTGGTATTACACTGATTGTATTACCGCCAAAAATAGTTTCAAAAAGTCCAGAATTAACATAAAACTCTGGTAACAAATTCTTCTGGTCTTCCTCGCTACCTTCTTTCTGTCCAGCAGCAGCATCTGCCATGCGCTTGTAATACTCTTTTAATCTTTCTTCTAATACCAAACGTCTGAATTCTTCTGGAGTAAGAATTAAAGGATAGTTTATATTAAAATCGCCTATTTTCTCTGTATACACATAGCGTTCTAAAATAGGATCGTAAGTATATTTTGAAATAATGCTACTAGGATTTGGCATTTTAAGCTTACCTAGTGCAAATGTTGTTTTTGTAGAATCTTGCTCTTCTGTTTCTGGCTCTTGGGCAAAAGCAGGCGCACTCATTAGCATCATAAATGCTAGTGACACGTAAAAACTGATTGACTTTAATTGATTGTAGTTAGTTCTATTCAATTGTATTATAAGTTTTTAAGAGCTTCTTTTATGATTTGCTCCACAAGGGCATCTGGTTGGGCTTGTAATATTTTATCAACTACTTTTTCGGATTGTTTTTTGTTAAATCCTAAAACATCTAAAGCAGATAACGCTTCTTCTTTGCTTGTATTGTTTGGTATAAGAGAAAGTTCGTCTATACCATACACTTTTAACACTTTATCCTTAAGATCTATAATAACACGTTGAGCGGTTTTGGCTCCAATACCTTTTACACTCTGAATTAATGCCACATCTCCACTTGCTATTCCTTCTTTAACTTGGTCTGGCGTTAAGGACGATAGCATTGTACGCGCAGTATTTGCACCTATTCCACTAACTGAAATTAGAAGTTTAAAAATTTCGCGCTCTGTTTTAGAAGAAAAACCATAGAGACTATGCGAATCTTCTCTTACCTGTAGATATGTGTACAGTTTTAAATGTTCTTTATCAGGAATTTGAGAAAATGTATGTAGAGATATATTAATAAAATATCCTACTCCGTTGCAATCTATTACAACGTCTGTAGGATTTTTTTCTACTAGTTTTCCCTCTAAGTGTGTAATCATTTATTACATAAGGTTAAAGTCCCAAATGTAATAAAATTATTTACAATAAAAGAGGTGTTACTAATGTAAGACTACTTTGCCTTTTGTTGTCTTTTTTCTCTTTCTTGTGCATCTATAACTGCTATTGCAGTCATATTTACAATTTCGTCTACACTAGCTCCCAATTGAAGTATATGTACAGGCTTTGCCATACCCATCATAATAGGACCTATAGACTCTGATTTATTAAGCTCTTTTAATAATTTATAGGTAATATTTGCAGCATCTAAATTTGGAAAAATAAGTGTATTTACTTTTCGTCCTGCTAATTTAGAAAACGGAAATATATCTTGAAGCATTTTAGCATTCAAAGCAAAGTCGGTCTGTAACTCACCATCAACAACCATATCTGGATATGCTTCATGCAAAAACGCAACAGCATCTTGTACTTTCTTTGATTTTGGGTTTTCTGAAGATCCAAAATTAGAATACGAAATCATTGCTGTTACAGGTTCTATTCCAAACATTCTTGTAACTTTTGATGTCATTCTTGCTATTCTTGCCAAATCCTTTGCATCTGGATCTATATTTATGGCTGTATCGCTTAAGAACATTGGTCCTCTTTGCGTCATCATAACGTTGGTTGTAGCTATTCTAGTTGCTCCATCTGCTTTACCTATTAATTCTAACATAGGCTTTACAACAGTTGGATAACTTCTTGAGTAGCCTGTAATAAGCGCATCTGCATCACCTACATTTACCATCATTGCAGCAAAGAAATTACGTTCACGCATTTTTTTCTCCGCAGAATAAACAGTTACTCCTTGTCGTTGACGTTTTTCCCAATAAACCTTAGCGTATTGGTTTTTGCGTTCATTCTCTTCATCAGATTTTGGATCAATAATTTCTACATCTGCATCAAACTCTATTTCAGACATTAACTCTATAATGGTATCTTTTCTACCTAAAAGCACTGGTTCTGCCACGCCTTCTTCGTAAACTATCTGAGCTGCTTTTAAAACATCTAGTTGGTCTGCTTCTGCAAAAACTACTCGTTTTGGGTTAGTACGTGCTCTTCCTAGCAACTGACGTACCAACTTATTATCAGAACCCAGACGTTCTAACAACGCATTTTTATATCTGTCCCAATCCTCAATTGGTTCTTGCGCAACACCACTTTCCATAGCTGCTTTTGCTACAGCAGGTGGCACTTCTGCTATTAATCTTGGATCAAAAGGTTTTGGAATAATATAATCTCTACCAAAGGCTAATCTGGTTTCGTTATATGCCAAATTAACCTGTTCTGGTACTGGTTCTTTAGCCAATCTAGATAGTGCTTTTACAGCAGCCATCTTCATTTCTTCATTAATTTTGGTAGCTCTAACGTCTAATGCACCTCTAAAAATGAAAGGAAACCCAAGCACATTATTTACCTGGTTAGGATGATCACTACGACCAGTTGCCATAATGATGTCTTTTCTGGTATCAATAGCTAAATCGTAATTTATTTCGGGATTTGGATTTGCCATTGCAAATACAATTGGGTTTGCAGACATTGACTTTAGCATCTCAGGAGACACAACATCTGCCATAGATAAACCGATAAAAACATCAGCATCTTTCATGGCTTCATCTAAAGTATCTATTTTTCTGTCTGTTGCAAACTCTGCTTTTTGAGCTGTAAGATTATCTCTGTCTTTTCTAATAACCCCTTTACTGTCTAACATTACAATGTTTTCGCACTTAGCACCAAAGGCTTTGTAAAGTCTTGTACAAGAAATAGCAGCTGCTCCTGCTCCACTTACTACAATTCTTACATCTTCAATATTTTTTTCGGCCAGCTCTAAAGCATTCAATAATGCTGCTGCTGAGATTATTGCCGTACCATGCTGGTCGTCGTGCATAACAGGAATATCTAACTCTTCCTTTAAGCGACGCTCTATTTCAAAGGCTTCAGGTGCTTTAATATCTTCAAGATTAATACCACCAAATGTTGGTGCAATGTTTTTAACCGTTTCTATAAACTCATCAACATTTTCTGTATCTACCTCAATATCAAAAACATCTATGTCTGCAAAGATTTTAAACAGCAACCCTTTTCCTTCCATTACAGGTTTTGAAGCTTCAGGACCAATATTACCAAGTCCTAAAACTGCTGTTCCATTAGATATTACTGCTACTAAATTTCCTTTTGCTGTGTATTTATAGACATTGTTAACATCCTTTTCTATTTCTAGACATGGTTCTGCAACACCTGGTGAATATGCTAAAGATAAATCTCTCTGTGATGCATATTTCTTTGTTGGAACAACTTTTATTTTTCCTGGAGTTGGCTTGGCATGATATACCAAAGCTTCTAATCGCTTGCTTTGTTTGCTCATAATCTAAACGGATTAAGCCGCAAAGATACGTAATGAAACTGGGTCTTAAAGACCATTAGCATTAAAATAACATGAAAGTATATATAATAGTTAATCTTTGAGAAACTGAACATTTCTAAGCAGTCCTGCATACTTAGTTCGCTTTACTGCAGATTTTTTAAATACTTTTTTAAACGTCTCTTCTGTAATGTCTTCCCAGTCTTTTTTGGTCATTGATAATAGTTCAGGGTGCGGATTAAATAAAGGCTCGTTATGCGGTTTACTAAACCGATTCCATGGACAAACGTCCTGACATACATCGCAACCAAACATCCAATCATCAAATTTACCTTTCATGTCAGAGGGTAAATTATCTTTTAATTCTATTGTAAAGTACGAAATGCATTTACTTCCATCTACAACATAAGGTTCTGTAATGGCTTCTGTTGGGCAAGCATCTATACAGGCCGTACACGTACCACAATGGTCTGTAACTGGTGTATCATACTCTAACTCTAAGTCTATAATAAGTTCTGCAATAAAATAGAATGAACCAACTCTTTGAGTTAGTAGATTAGAATGTTTTCCTATCCATCCTAAACCAGATTTTGCTGCCCAAGCTTTGTCTAAAACTGGTGCAGAATCTACAAATGCGCGTCCATCAACTTCTCCTATTTCTTCTTGAATAAAAGCCAACAACATTTTGAGTTTATCTTTTATTACAAAATGATAATCGGTACCATAAGCATATTTTGATAGCTTATAGCTATTAGCTGTTTGCTCTTGGCTTGGAAAATAATTAAGCAATAAAGACACTACACTTTTTGATCCTTCTACAAGTAGTGTTGGATCTAAACGTTTATCGAAATGGTTTTCCATATAACGCATTTCGCCATTCATATTTTTATTTAACCAAGATTCTAGTCTTGGTGCTTCTTCCTCTAAAAATCCAGCTTTACTGACTCCACAAGACAAAAAGCCGAGTCTCTTGGCTTCTGCTTTAATAAGTTGTGTGTATTTAGAGGTATTAGTCATTAAGATCGAGGTTCAAATCTTAAGAAAGCATTTTTTGGTTTTAAGGTAATGAGTGGTGTAATTTCTATAGTTTCAAATTCTGGTATAATCTTATATTCTGAAACTAGTTGACTTACTGCTATTATCATTTCAAACATAGCGAAGTTATTACCTATACACTTTCTTGGACCTGCACCAAATGGAAAATATTGAGATGAGTACTTTCGTCCTCCTTCATCAAAGCGCTCTGGCATAAAAGCTTCTGGCTGATCCCATAAATCTGGGTGTCGATGAATCTCGAAAATAGAGAACAACAAACTAGAATCTGCCTTAAACTTCATTTCATTAAAAGTATCGTCAGAGATATTAACACGATCAATAAAATAAGCTGGCGGATACAATCGCATAGCTTCCTCTATTACTTGTTGGCATACTTTTGCAGATGTTACTATTGCCATTATATCATCTGTTTCTTGCTTTATACCAGAAACTTCTTCTACAATCTTATCTTGCCAATTGGGATGTTGTGCAAGTAACTGAAATGTAAATGTTAGAGCATTAGATGTTGTTTCGTGTCCTGCTACAAATAATATTAAAATTTCGTCAATTAACTGTGCTTCGCTCATTGGTGTACCATCTTCATATTTGGCATCGAGCAGCATATCTAATAAATCGTTTTGCCTAGAACCCGAATCTCTTCGCTCGTTAACAATACGTTTTAAAATTTGTCTTGCCTCTTGGGTAAGATCTAAATGCTTTTTTAAACTTCCGCTTGCAGAAAACCACCATGCTAAATAAGGTTGCCTTAATTCTTTTACAAGCATTTTTTGAGTTGCCTCTGTTATGTGCTGCAATCTGTGTATATCTTTTTGATTTACAGCACTGCTAAACAATGATTTTACAACAGTTTGAAATGCTAAATCATTTAATATAGGAAAGATATCTATTCTTTGGTTAGGCTGAATTTGTTGGTATTCTGAAATAATAGTATTCTTAATATTATCTAACAACAAATTGAGTTGCTTTTTATGAAAAGCTGGCTGAATCAGTTTTCGTTGCTTTTTCCAATGTTCTCCTTCAGATGTTAATAATCCTTGGCCAACATACTTTGATAGATCTTGTGTTTGGATCTTGGTTTTTGAATAGTTTTTCTGATTTTTTTGAAGCACATATTCTGCAAAAGCAGCATCTCTAGAAAAGTAAATTTTTCTATTTGGACCTATTGTAAGGCTAAATGTATTTCCTTTTTCAGAGAAATTTTTGTGATGAAACGGTAAAGGGTTTTTTAAAATATTTAGCGAATGCCTTAAAAATTGAGATAAAGGCACGTTAGGTATGTTTGTATTATTCTTCATAGATCTAAAAAATCAAAACAAACCTCCTTGTATTGGCCCTTTAACTTTTCCTAAGTGTTTATATGCTTGTTCTGTGACTTCTCTTCCACGAGGTGTTCGCATTATAAAACCTTGCTGAATTAAAAAAGGTTCGTATACTTCTTCTATTGTTTCGGCACTCTCACTTACAGCTGTTGCTAAAGTTGTAATACCAACAGGTCCTCCTTTAAACTTATCTATAATGGTGGTTAGGATTTTATTATCCATTTCATCCAATCCATGTGCATCAACATTTAAAGCCTCTAAGGCGAACTTAGCTATTTCTATATCTATTTTACCGTTACCTTTTATCTGAGCAAAATCTCTAACACGTCTTAATAAAGCATTAGCAATACGAGGTGTCCCACGACTACGACCTGCAATTTCTATTGCTGCTTCCATTGATATTGGCACATTGAGTATTGATGAACTTCTTTGCACAATTGTAGTTAGCAAATCTGTTTTATAATACTGCAAACGACTGCTTATACCAAAACGTGCTCTCATAGGTGCTGTTAATAGTCCTGAGCGTGTTGTGGCACCAACTAAAGTAAATGGATTTAAATTAATCTGAACAGTCCTTGCGTTTGGTCCAGACTCTATCATGATGTCTATTTTATAGTCCTCCATGGCAGAGTACAAATACTCCTCTACAATTGGGCTTAATCGATGTATTTCATCAATAAAAAGTACATCTCTCTCTTCTAAGTTAGTTAGTAAACCTGCTAAGTCACCTGGCTTATCTAAAACTGGTCCTGATGTTACTTTAATATTTACATCTAGTTCGTTTGCTAATATGTGTGCTAATGTGGTTTTACCTAATCCAGGAGGCCCATGAAAAAGGGTATGATCTAATGCCTCTCCTCTTAGGTTAGCCGCTTGAACAAAAATCAATAAATTCTCTAATACCTGATCTTGGCCTGTAAAATCATTAAAGGATAAGGGTCTTAACTTTTTTTCTAGATCAAGCTCTTCTGGACCAAAGTTGTCGTTAGATGGATTTAGGTTTTCGTTCATAGTATTTTCCGTGAAAACGGGAATCTTTATAAGTTACATATTAAAGATTCTGAAGCTAGTTCAGAATGACAAAGAAGTCTAAACAAATATAATGAAAAAGACCTTTGAAGATTTAATCACTCCAAAGGTCTTTTCTTATTTATTCTGCGACATCATATATCGCGAGTATTTTTTAGTGATGTAATTCCTCTTCACCTTCTTTCATCGGTACAGTTTGAGGCACAAAATCTTCGTCGTGACCTGGCTTACTGTAATCGTATGGCCAACGGTGTACATGAGGAATTTCTCCTGGCCAATTACCATGAATATGCTCTACTGGAGTTGTCCACTCTAATGTCGTAGATCTCCATGGGTTTTGAGTCGCTTTCTTACCGTAGAAAATACTACTAAAGAAGTTATATAAGAATATTAACTGAGCTGCTCCTGCTATCAATGCAAATACTGTTATTACAACTTGAGTATCTGCAGTATCGTCAAATAATGGGAAGTTAGAGTTAGTATAATAACGTCTTGGTAAACCTGCCATTCCGATAAAGTGCATTGGGAAGAAAACACCATAAGCACAAACTGCAGTTATCCAAAAATGTAAATAACCCAATTTTTTGTTCATCATTCTTCCAAACATTTTAGGGAACCAATGGTACACACCTGCAAATACACCATATAATGCTGATATACCCATTACTAAGTGGAAGTGAGCAACCACAAAATATGTATCGTGTACGTTAATATCTAATGCACTATCACCTAAAATGATACCTGTTAAACCACCTGTAATAAATGTAGATACTAATCCTATAGAAAACAGCATTGCTGGATTCATCTGAAGATTACCCTTCCAGAGGGTGGTTATATAGTTAAATGCTTTTACCGCTGATGGTATTGCAATTAATAATGTAGTAAATGTAAATACAGATCCTAAGAATGGATTCATACCAGAGATAAACATGTGGTGACCCCAAACTATAGTAGATAAAAATGCAATTGCAAGGATAGAAAGAATCATTGCTCTATATCCAAATATTGGTTTTCTAGAGTTGGTTGCAATTATCTCTGATGTAATCCCTAATGCTGGAAGTAATACGATATATACTTCTGGATGTCCTAGGAACCAAAATAAGTGTTCGTATAATACAGGAGAACCACCTTGGTAATGTAATACTTCACCTTGAATAAATATATCTGATAAGAAGAATGAAGTACCAAAACTTCTATCCATTATTAAAAGTAATGCTGCAGATAAAAGAACAGGGAAAGATATAATACCTATTACTGCTGTGATGAAAAATGCCCAGATTGTTAATGGCATTCTTGTCATAGACATCCCTTTTGTTCTTAAGTTTAATACAGTTACAACATAATTTAAAGATCCTAATAATGAAGATGCAATAAATATAGCCATAGATACTAACCACATAGTCATACCTGTACCAGAACCTGGCTGCGCCATTGGCAATGCACTAAGCGGTGGATATATAGTCCATCCTGCTGCTGCTGGACCTGCCTCTACAAAAAATGATAATACCATTATTACACAAGACAAGAAGAACAACCAATAAGATACCATATTCAAGAATCCTGAAGCCATATCTCTGGCACCAATCTGAAGTGGAATCAGAAGGTTACTAAATGTACCACTAAGACCTGCTGTAAGTACAAAGAATACCATTATTGTACCATGAATAGTAACTAATGCTAAGTATATATCAGCATCCATAATACCATCTGGAGCCCACTTACCAAGTAGAGCTTCAAAAACAGCATTTTGTTGGTCTGGCCATGCTATTTGCATACGAATCATTAACGACATCATAATACCTATGATACCCATTGCTATAACACCAGTAATTAAATACTGCTTAGCTATCATTTTATGATCTTGACTAAATATATACTTAGTCACGAAAGTTTCTTTATGATGATGTACGTCGTGATCGTCGTGATTGTGTGTATCTACTGTTGCTGACATAATCTATTTATCTGTTTCTTAATTTTTTAGTTCAATGATTTTGCAAAAGTGGTCTGTTCTGCCATCCAAGCATTATATTCTTCTTCGGTCTCTACAATAATTTTCATCTGCATGTTGTAGTGTGACTTTCCACAAATTTTATTACATAATAATAAGTAATCAAATTCGTAGGTTAATTCTTGACCTGCTTCTTCTATCTCTGCTTGACGTGCTCTTCTAAGGTTGTTAATATTTTGAACCTTATCAATTATATCTGGATTTTGACGCATATCTGCAGTTGTTACAGTTGGTGTAAATCCGAATTGAGTTACCATACCTGGTACACAGTTCATTTGTGCTCTAAAATAAGGCATGTAAGCTGAGTGCAATACATCTTGAGAACGCATCTTAAATAAAACTGGTCTATTTACAGGCAAATGTAGTTCTGTAACTATAACGTCGTCTTGAGCGTTAGGATCGCGCTCATCTACACCTAGTATGTTAGCTCTATCTAAATCTATTAATCTTACGTTAGCTTTTCCAAGTACATTATCTTGACCTGCATATCTAGCTTTCCAGTTAAATTGTTGAGCATAAAGTTCTACAATTAAAGGATCTTCTTGGTCATCAACATTCATGATATCATTCCATGTAAATAAACCGTAGATAATTAAACCTGCTAAAACAACAACAGGAATGCCTGTCCAGATAGCTTCTAAAGTATTGTTATCTGCATAGAATAATGCTTTTCTACCTTTTTCACCTCTGTATTTAAAAGCAAAGTAGTGTAACAAAAATTGAGTTACTGTCTGTACTATAAAAATAACAACCATAGAAATGGCCATAAGGTTATCTATACCAGGACCATGTTCTGAAGCTGAGTTAGACATTAAAGGTAAGTCACCTAAATACCAAAAACATAATATAGTAATGATATATATGAAGGCTAAAAAGCCCATCATTAAGTAACCGTTTAACTTATTATCTTTATCGTCAGCTACTTGAGAATTGCTTGCTCCTACTTGAGCCAAGTCAAAAATCTTTATCAATTGCCAAATAGCAACAGCTACAAAGAGTACAATTATAATCGTTAATAAAGTAGTCATTATCGTATGAGTTCTTTTTAAATATTAATAATGGAAATGTTTACTTTCCTCTGTAAATGGATTTTGTTTTGCTAATAATGGTGCTTTTCCTAAAGCTGTAAATACAATGAATAAGAAAAGACCACCAAATAATAAGACAGCACCTATTTCTGGCATACCTATAAACCATCTATCTACTACTGTTGCTGGCATAATCCAGTTGAAAACATCTAGATAGTGACCGCAAAGAATTACGATACCTGCCATGATTACAAACCAGTTAATACGCTTGTAATCACTATTCATTAATAGTAATAATGGGAAAATAAAGTTCATTGCTAACATTCCGAAGAATGGAAGTTTGTAATGTTCTATTCTAGTAACAAAATAAGTTACCTCTTCTGGAATATTTGAATACCATATTAACATGAATTGAGAGAACCATAAATAGGTCCAGAAAATACTGATACCAAACATAAATTTAGCTAAATCATGAATATGGCTGTCATTAACAAACTCTAACAATCCTTTAGATTTTAAGTAGATAGATATCATTGCAATTACCGTAATACCACTTACAAACATACTTGCAAAAACATACCATCCAAATAAAGTACTAAACCAGTGAGGATCTACACTCATTATCCAATCCCAAGACATCATAGACTCAGTATAGATATAAAACACTAAGAATGCTGCAGAGATTCTAAAGTTCTTTTTAAAGTTTTTATTATCACTTGCATTATCTTGAGCAATAGAGAACTTTCTAGAGAAATATCTGTATAAAGACCATCCTCCTAAGAAAATAAGACCTCTAATAAAGAAACCTGTTTTGTTTAACCATCCAGATTTACCTGCCACTAATTTATCGTAGTTTTCGTGTCCTACTTCTGTAACACCTTCTTTTAACCATACAAATAAATGGCTATCTGCGGCAAAAGCAATGGCTAACACAATTAAACCACCAGGTAAAACATAAGAAGTAATACCTTCCATAACTCTAAATAAGACTGGAGACCAACCTGCTTGTGCTGCATACTGAATTGCGTAAAAAGCAAGAACACCAAGAGCAATCATAAAGAAAAAGAATGCACCAACATAAAGTGCTGCATAAGGTCTGTTGTGGATTTGGTGTAGCGCATGCTCTTCATGATGTGTTAATCCACCATGAGCTTCTTCACCATGATGATCATCGTTCTTTGCAACAGCATGACCTGCTTCTGCATGCTCATCACCATGAGCTTCTGTAGCATGAGTATCACCATGCGATCCATGACTATTTTCTGCTTTTATATATTGATCAATGTTTCCTTCATTCCAATGATGTGAATCAATAAAACCATAAGCAACACCTATCAAACCGAGTACCATCATAATAATAGCACCCATTCTTAATCGATTTGAAATTTTATATTCCATTTATATAATCTTTATCTAAATCTTATTTTTCTAAATCTGCCTTTAGTTTCTCAACATAAGCAACTACTTGCCAACGCTCTTCCTCGTTCAATTGGTTTGCATAAGAACCCATTGTGTTTTTACCATAATAAATAACATGGTAAATACTACCTGTAGTTATTGCTCTACCAGCGTCATCATAACTTGGCACACCTAATATTTTTTCACGGTCTACTAGCTTACCTTTTCCGTTTCCTTTATTTCCGTGGCAAATACCGCAGTAAATATCGTAAAGCGCTTTTCCTTTATCATAATCTACTTGTGTAGAATCTAAAGGACTTGTTAATGTTGTCTTTGCTAGTTCGTACCCTTCATTAGTATTCTCTATCTCATAAGGCATAAAGTCACCTCTAGGAATAGTTCCTTCTGCTGGTAACTGTGCTTGAACTCCGTTAGCAAAAGCATCAGATTCCTGATAAGTTTCATAACCTACTGATTGGTACATATTAGGCATGTATTGATAGTTAGGTCTAGAATCTTTTTTACAAGACACAAAACTTACTAATAAACCTAGTACTACGATATATTTCAATGATGTCTTCATATTAATGTGCATCTTCGTCTTTATCTACAATATTAATTTCAACAGCTCCTGTTTCTTGTAATAATGAAGTTAATTCACTTTCATTATTATGAATAGCAATTTCCATTAAGAAATGATCATCTGTTGTTCTTGGATCAGGGTTTTCTGCCTTCTTAAAAGGCCACATTCTACTTCTTAGATAAAATGTAATTACCATTAAGTGCGCTGCAAAGAATACCGTAAGCTCAAACATAATAGGCACAAATGCAGGTAAATTTTCTAAATAACTAAAGCTTGGTTTACCACCAATGTCTTGTGGCCAATCTTTAATCATTATAAAATTCATCATTGTAATAGCAACCGTTAAGCCAACACATCCATACATAAATGCTGTTATTGCAAGTCTTGTTGGTGCTAAACCCATTGCTTTGTCTAGTCCGTGAACAGGAAAAGGAGTATATATTTCCTCGATATGATGCTTTTTTGCCTTTACCGTTTTTACGGCTGACATCAATACATCATCATCTGTATAAATAGCATGAATTACTTTTGAAGCTTCCATATACTATATTAGTTGTTTAATAAATTTTTAGCTTGCCCTGCCCAATCATCACGCTCTGCTCTTCCTGGGAAAGAACCTGTGATTGAATCTAACAAATCATATTCTGTTTTTGTCATCTTACTAACTTGTAAGAACGTATAAATACCAATACTGTTTAGTACTTCTTCCATCTTAGGTCCAACACCATTGATCTTCTTTAAATCATCTGCTGATTCTGTTGAAGGATCAAAAGAACCTATGCTACCTAGAAGACTATTAACTTTTTCTGAATTGTCAACTGATGCACTATCTTTTGAAGATGAAGCTACAAATCCTACAGGACTTGATGTTCTAGAATCTGCTCCTGTACCTACTAAGCTATCTCCTCTTTCTCTTATGTTTTTGTAACGCTCACCAGATGACTTTAAGATCGTCTTAACTTCTGCTTGTGCAATTACTGGGAATGTACGAGAGTATAATAAGAATAATACAAAGAAGAATCCTATTGTACCTATAAATATACCTATATCTACAAATGTTGGAGAGAACATAGTCCAAGAAGATGGTAAGTAATCTCTGTGTAATGATGTTACAATGATTACAAAACGCTCAAACCACATACCTATGTTTACAACTATTGATATAAAGAATGAGAACATGATACTTGTTCTAAGTTTCTTAAACCACATAAACTGTGGAGAGAATACATTACAAGTCATCATAGCCCAATATGCCCACCAGTAAGGTCCTGTTGCTCTGTTTAAGAATGCATATTGTTCATATTCTACACCAGAATACCATGCAATAAATAACTCAGTGATATAAGCCACACCTACAATTGAACCTGTAATCATAATTACAATGTTCATTAACTCAATGTGCTGTACTGTAATATAGTCTTCTAAATTACACACCTTACGCATAATGATAAGAAGTGTGTTTACCATTGCAAATCCTGAGAAAATTGCACCAGCAACGAAGTAAGGTGGGAAAATTGTTGTATGCCAACCTGGAATTACAGACGTTGCGAAGTCAAATGATACAATTGTGTGTACAGAAAGTACAAGAGGTGTTGCTAAACCAGCAAGTACCAATGATACTTCTTCGAAACGTTGCCAGTCTTTAGCTCTACCAGACCAACCAAAACTAATCAAAGAATAAATCTTCTTTTGGAAAGGTCTAATGGCTCTATCTCTAAGCATTGCAAAATCTGGTAATAAACCTGTCCACCAGAATACTAATGACACAGATAAATAAGTTGAAATTGCAAATACGTCCCAAAGTAATGGCGAGTTAAAGTTTACCCATAACGAACCAAATTGGTTAGGAATTGGTAATACCCAATATGCTAACCATGGACGACCCATGTGAATAATTGGGAATAAACCTGCTTGAACAACCGAAAAGATTGTCATTGCTTCTGCAGAACGGTTAATTGCCATTCTCCATTTTTGGCGGAATAATAAAAGTACTGCAGAAATAAGTGTTCCTGCGTGACCAATACCAACCCACCAAACGAAGTTAGTAATATCCCAAGCCCAGTTTACAGTCTTGTTAAGACCCCAAACTCCAATACCAGTTGACACGGTATAAATAATACAACCTATTCCCCAAAGGAATGCAACCAAAGAGATGCCAAAAACAATCCACCAAGCTTTGTTTGCTTTGCCTTCTACCGGTTTTGCTACATCTATTGTAACATCGTGGTACGATTTTTCTCCGGTAACTAAAGGTCTTCTAATAGGTGCTTCGTAATGAGACGCCATAATTATATAATTGATTCTTTAATTTTTATTTATGCTTGTGATGTGTTACGTACTTTTGTTTGATAAACCACGTTAGGTTTTACACCAACATGCTCTAACAAGTGATACGCTCTATCATCTTTTACTAATTCTGAAATTGGACTTCCTTCTTCATTAACATCTCCAAAACGCATTGCTCCACTACCACATGCTGCTGAACATGCACATGCATCGTTAAACTCGCCTTTTGCAACAGGTCTTCCTTCGCGCTTAGCTTTAAGGATTACTGCTTGAGTAGACTGGATACAGAAAGAACATTTCTCCATAACACCACGTGAACGAACTGTAACATCTGGATTTAACACCATACGTCCTAAATCATCATTCATGTAGTAATCAAACTCATCATTTTGGTTATATAAGAACCAGTTAAAACGACGAACTTTATACGGACAGTTGTTAGCACAGTAACGAGTACCTACACAACGGTTATACGCCATATGGTTTTGACCTTGACGACCATGCGATGTTGCTGCTACAGGACAAACTGTTTCACAAGGTGCATGATTACAATGCTGACACATTACTGGTTGGAAAGCTACTTGTGGATTATCCGCTGGATTTTCCATTTCGCCAAACTCACTTAAAGAGCTTCCTAAGCCAGATATGTTTTCTTTCTTTTCGTTATCACCTTCAAAAGTATCTTGAGAAGAGTAATACCTATCAATACGCAACCAGTGCATATCTCTACTTCTTCTCATCTCTGATTTACCTACTACAGGCACATTGTTTTCTGCGTGACAAGCGATAACACAAGCTCCACATCCTGTACAAGCATTTAAATCTATAGATAAGTTAAAATGATGTCCTACTGTACGGTCAAACTCATCCCATAAGTCTACTTTTGAATCTGTAACTTTTACAGGATTATGATCTAATGACACTAGAGGAACAGCATTCCAAACATCTCTGTCTTTTGTATTGAATACCTCTAAGCTAGTTTCTTTAATGATATCTCCACGACCCATTAATGTGTTATGCAATTGCACACACGCAAACTCATGTTCACCAGATGCTTTACTTAAAGTTACATCTTGTACAGAGTTAAAGTTGTGGTATAGAGGGTAAGCATTAACACCAGTCTTCATTTCTGCTTTCATACCTTCAGCAGTTCTACCATATCCAAATGATAATCCTACTGAACCTTTAGCTTGACCTGGTTGTATAATTACAGGAACATTTTCTAAAGTAGTTCCGTTTACTGTAATATTTACTCTGCTTCCGTTTAATCCTCCATTAGCTACATTCCAGTTTTCAAGACCTAAAGCTTCTGCATCTGCTCTTGAAACTGTTACGTAGTTATCCCAAGTTGTTCTTGTTATTGGATCAGGAAACTCTTGTAACCAAGGGTTATTAGCTTGCTGACCATCTCCCATTCCTGTCTTAGGATATAGAACCAATTGCATTTTCCCAGCTTTAGCAGATGCTGCTAATTGTCTTGCTGCGTTACCACTTGGTGTTTCTACATTATCATCTGAAGAACTATCCTCTACTGCTTCCGTGTTTTCCACACTTGAAGTTGATGTAGACACAAACACACCATCTTGTACAGCTTTGTTAAATGAAGCTCCATTTAAAACATCAGCTGTCCAAACAGATTTTAAATAATCTCTGTATGATGTACTATTTCCATTCCATGCTAAAAGCACTTCCTGAAATTGTTTTGTATCGAATAACGGACGAATTGTTGGCTGCATTAACGAGTAATGTCCTGCTTTTAATTCGAAATCACCCCAAGATTCTAAACTGTGAGGTGCAGCAGCTATATATTGTGAAAGTACAGATGTTTCATCTTGTTTCATAGAGAATGAAACTGATAATTCTGTTTTCTTTAAACCTTCAGCAAAATCTGTTGAATTAGGAAGTGTGTACATTGGGTTAACACCATTCATAATAAGTGCACCAACTTTACCAGCTTTCATATCAGCTACAAGTTGCATTACACCTTTATCACTTCCTTGTCTTGTATTTATCGTTGTTTTAGGATCAAATGCCTTACTGTTTAAATACTCATTAATCTCTAAAACTACAGTTTGCGCATTTACGTCTTGAATACCTGCAACAACCACAGCATTACTACCAGCTTTTGAAATCTCATTTGCAGCAGACTGCACAGCTTTAGCAATGTTTTCTGGTAAATCTACCGAAACAGCACCACCAACTACTAAACTATGTAATTTTGCTAGTGCTAATTTCTGTTGATTTGGTGTTAATGGCACACGCTTATCAGCGTTAGCTCCAGATAGAGTCATGTTAGACTCAAACTGGATGTGACGCGACATTTTTCCATTTTCAGGAATACGCTTTTTTGCATAATCACTATCGAATCCTCCACCTTGCCAATCGCCAAGAAAATCTGCACCAACAGATACTATAGTTGTAGCTTTTGAGAAATCGTAATTAGCCATTCCTCTTTTACCATACTTTGCTTGGTATGCATCTAAAGTTGCTGATTCTGAAATCGCATCATAAGTAACATGCTTTACATTACCATACTTTTCTGCAAACTCAGAAACCAATTTATTAGTTGAAGGACTTGGCGTTGTAGCTGTTAAGAAAACGATTTGCTTATCGTCACTTAAGCTATTTAATTTTGAAGTTGTTTCAGAGACAAAAGTATCCCAAGAAATGGTATCATTACCCTTCATTGGCGACTTCACTCTTAAACTATCGTATAAACCTAATATAGAAGCATGAACTCTTGCATTAGCACTGCAATTTGTTTTTGCATCTGTATTGTTTTCAATTTTTATTGGTCTTCCTTCTCTTGTTTTTACCAAAACACTTGCAAAATCATAACCATCTGCAATTGTTGTTGCATAGAAATTAGCAACACCTGGCACTATTTCTTTTGGTTGATTTATATAAGGAATTGACTTAATTACCGGACCTTCACAAGCAGCCAACGAAGCAGCAGCTGTACTAAACCCGATATACTTTAAGAAATCACGACGCGATGTAGATGACGACTCTAAAGTCTCCTTATCTCCTAAAAACTCATCTGTTGGAATTTCTTCCACAAATTCATTTTGTCTAAGCGTCTCAACAATAGAGCTATTATCGTTTAGCTCTTCAACACTTTTCCAGTATTTCTTGTTTGATGACATATAATTCTGAATTACTTCTTATTAAAAATTAATAATGGCACTTACCACATTCTAATCCACCCATTTGTGCCGCAGTTAATTGCTCAACACCATACTTTTTAGATAACTCTTCATGAATCTTAGTATAGTAACCGTTGTCTTTAACCTTCACATTTGTCTCCCTATGACAATTAATACACCAACCCATTGTTAATGGCGCGTGTTGATACATTACTTCCATTTCCTCTACAGGACCATGACACGTTTGACACTCTACACCTGCAACAGACACGTGCTGAGAGTGATTAAAGTACGCAAAGTCTGGTAAATTATGTATACGAATCCATTTCACTGGCTTAGAATCACCTGTATAACCAGTACCATCCCAACCAACAGCAGCATATAATTTTTGAATCTCTGCATTATAATCCACACCATACTCTTTACCTTCAGCTAAAGTCTCTGGCGCTACTTCTGAAATAGACTTGTGACAGTTCATACACACATTCAACGAAGGAATGCCTGATGTTTTACTTACTCTAGCAGAAGAGTGGCAGTATTTACAATCTATACCGTTATCTCCAGCATGTATTCTATGAGAATAATGAATTGGTTGCACAGGCTCATAACCTTGATCAACACCAACCTGCATAAAATAACCGTACACAAAATAACCACTTGCTAACAAAAACAAAATAGCAGTTACCAGTACTAAGAATTGGTTTTCTATAAATGCTTTCCAAATTGGTTTTCTTTGTTCGTCTACAGGAATCTCAATACCCTTTGCTTCCGCAAAACGATTTAACGTACGCTTTACTAAAACCAAAGCCATTGCTAACAACCCAAATAACACTACCAGTGCACCAAGAATTAGATCATTAGAAACTCCTCCTCCAGAACCAGTTCCTTTAACCTCACCAGTTGTTGGAACAGGTTTTTCTTCTTTAGGCTGAGCAGTATATGCTAAAATATCAGTAATATCCTGATCACTTAACTGCGGAAATGCAGTCATTGCAGTCTGGTTATACTCGTTAAAAATCTTAACAGCATAAGCATCACCTGCCTTAATTAGAGATGAACTGTTGCGTATCCACTTGTTTAACCACTCTCTATCCAAACCTTGCTCATCGGCTAATCTTGCTTCTACATTACGCAAAGCAGGACCTGTCATTGGCTTATCTAGCTTATGACACGCAGCACAGTTAGTATTAAATAAAGATTTTCCGTTTGCTGGATCTCCTTCTTGAGCAGTCAGTGAAGTTGAAAACGTAAGTAATAAAATAAAACCAACACTAAATATCTTAGAGGTTAAATTACGGTAAATCACTTGTTTCATATTGTTAGTTGAATTATCTTCTAATCTTTGGTACGATTTTTTCAGTTAAATATGACAAAAGTCATGTTTCTGAAACTCTGGCAAAAGTAAGATATTAAGTCGATTTTAGAAATCATAGAGAAGTGTTAATATCTAATTTATACCAATTCTAAATAACATTTTTATGGCTATATCGTTGAATAATATAACTTTGTATTTAAACCACAAATTATGACAAAAAAAAACAAATATATCAGTACTGCAATTTTAACATTATTACTCTCCGCAAGCTTAAATGCGCAGCAAGGAGACGTCACAATTGAGCAAGATAAAGAAATAGATAAGCTGCTAGAATACAAAAAGGATGTTAAGACCAGTAAAGTCTATAGAATACAAATATTCCAAAGCACAGATCCTGATAAAGCTGATCGTGAAAAATTGAATTTTTTAAACCTATTTGACGAGTGGCCTGCTGAAATTGTTTGGAACACTCCAAACTATAAAATATGGGTAGGTAATTTTACAACAAGACTTGAAGCAGATAGAGCTCTAGCTAAAATAAAGAAAGAATACATGTATGCTATGATTTTTCAACCTAAATCTGACAAAAAATAGAAACACAGTTAAAATAAAACACAAAAAAAAGCGACTTATATAAGTCGCTTTTTTTATTTAAATTATTTAGAAATTATTTTAATTTCTTTTTTACTTCAACCTCTTGGAACGCTTCTAAAATATCTCCTTCATTGATATCATTGTAACCTTTAATTTGCATACCACAATCGTAACCTTTAGAAACTTCCTTAACATCATCTTTAAATCGTTTTAATGATGATAATTCACCTGTGTAAACCACAACTCCATCTCTAATAAGTCTTATACCAGAATTTCTGTAAATTTTACCATTAGTTACCATACAACCTGCAATGGTACCAATCTTAGAGATCTTAAATGTTTCTCTAATTTCTGCTGTACCTGTAACCTCTTCTTTAAGCTCTGGAGATAACATACCTTCCATAGCATCTTTAAGGTCATTAATAGCATCGTAGATGATAGAATATGTTCTGATATCGATTTCTTCTTTATCGGCAGTTATTCTGGCATTTCCAACAGGTCTAACGTTAAAGCCAACAATAATTGCATCAGAAGCAGATGCTAACAACACATCACTTTCTGTAATTGCTCCAACACCTTTGTGGATAATATTTACCTGAATTTCTTCTGTAGACAACTTCTGGAATGAATCAGTTAATGCTTCAACAGAACCATCCACATCACCTTTAAGGATAATGTTCAGCTCTTGGAAATCACCAAGCGCTATACGTCTTCCAATTTCATCAAGTGTAATATGACGTTGAGTTCTAACAGACTGTTCACGTTGTAATTGTGTACGTTTAGCAGCAATTTGTTTTGCTTCACGCTCATCTTCAAATACATTGAATTTATCACCTGCTTGTGGTGCACCATCCAGACCTAATATTGATACTGGTGTTGATGGCCCTGCTTCTACTATGTCGTGACCACGCTCATCGTGCATAGCTTTAACCTTACCACTATTCTTACCTGCTAAAACGTAGTCTCCTACTTTTAAGGTACCAGCTTGTACTAAAATTGTTGATACATAACCTCTACCTTTATCTAAATAAGCTTCTACTACTGTTCCGCTTGCTGCTTTGTTAGGGTTAGCTTTTAATTCTAATAATTCTGCTTCAAGTAATACTTTTTCCAAAAGCTCTTTTACTCCAGTACCAAATTTTGCTGATATATCATGTGATTGAATTTTTCCTCCCCAATCTTCAACTAATAAATTCATATTAGCTAATCCTTCTTTCACCTTGTCTGGGTTTGCGTCTGGCTTATCAATTTTATTTATAGCGAATACGATTGGAACACCTGCCGCTTGAGCATGAGAAATTGCTTCTTTGGTTTGTGGCATTATAGCGTCATCAGCAGCTACAACAATAATAGCAATATCTGTTACTTGAGCACCACGAGCACGCATTGCCGTAAAGGCTTCGTGACCTGGTGTATCTAAGAATGCTATTTTTTGACCATTATCTAACTGAACTCCATAAGCACCAATATGCTGAGTAATTCCACCAGATTCACCTGCAATCACATTTTCTTCACGAATGTAATCTAGTAATGATGTTTTACCATGATCTACGTGACCCATCACTGTTACGATTGGTGCACGAGATTTTAAATCTTTTGGATCGTCTTCTACTGTTTCTATTGATTCTTCAATATCTGCAGTAACAAACTCTACTTCATATCCAAACTCTTCTGCTACGATGGATAATGTTTCTGCGTCTAAACGCTGATTCATTGTTACCATCATACCCAAAGACATACATGCAGAAATAACTTGTGTTACACCAACATCCATCATTGTTGCAACTTCACTTACAGTAACAAATTCTGTTACTTTAAGGATTTTGCTTTCTGCTGCTTCTGCTTGAAGTTCCTTTTGAGATTGCTCTCTATGTCGATCTCTTTTTTCTCGACGGTTTTTAGCTCCTTTTCCTTTACTAGATTTTCCTTGTAGCTTTTCTAGTGTTTCTCTTACTTGCTTTTGTACTTCTTCTTCACTAGGCTCTTCCTTAACTACTTTTGGACGAGTACCTCTTCCTTTGCCTCCTCTTCTATTATCAAAGTTTGGTCTTCCGCCTCCATCATTGCCTCCTTTGCTAATTCTACGTCTCTTACGTTTATTATTGTCATTAGAAGAATCTGTCTTTTTATCTTCTTTTTTCTTCTTAGGCTTATTAAACTGAGATAAATCTATTTTTTTACCTGTAGTAACCGGACCTGTTAGTTTTTGGTATTGAGTTTTTAACTTATCATCTGTCCTAGGCTCAGTGGACTCTGGTTTCTTCTCAACTTTAGGTTCTACCTTTTTTGGCTCTTCTTTTTTAGGCTCAACCTTCTTAGGCTCCACTTTTACAGGCTCAACCTTTTTAGGTTCTTCTTTCTTAGGCTCCTCTTTTTTAGGTTTTTCCTCTACTACCTTTTGTTTTTCTTCTTTAACAACAGGCTTTTCCTCTTCTTTCTTCTCCTCTTTAGCTTTTGGCTTTTTATCTAAATCGATTTTACCTATCTGCTTTGGACCACTAAGCTCAGCCTTTGCTTTTACAACAGACTCTTTTACAGCTTCTTTCTTTTCCTTTTCTACAATTTCGCGTTCGCGCTGCTCACGAAGCTTCTCTTTTTCCTTGAGTTTTGCTTCACTTACCTCTTGAGCTTTTTCACGCTTAGATGCATCTGTTTGAAATTCATCAGATAACGTGTTGTAAACCTCTTGCGAAATTTTTGTATTAGGACTTTTCTCAATTTCGATGCCCTTAGACTCTAAAAAGTCTACTGCACGGTCTAATGAGATGTTTAGTTCTCTTAATACTTTATTAATTCTAATTTGAGCCATAAATTGCTGTAATATACTTAAATCTGTTTTATATCAATCTAACTTCTTCTGTTTTTAAAGTTAAACTGCTATTAGTCTTCAAACTCTTCCTTAAGAATTCTAATGACTTCTAATATTGTTTCTTCTTCTAAATCAGTACGTTTTACTAAATCGTCTACGTCTTGTTCTAGAATGCTTTTTGCTGTATCCATACCAGCTTTGCTGAATTCATCAATAATCCATCCATCGATTTCATCTGAGAATTCTTTTAATTCTACATCTTCTTCTGCACCTTCTCTAAACACGTCTATCTCATAACCTGTTAACTGACCTGCTAAACGAATGTTATGTCCACCTCTACCAATAGCTTTGGACACTTCTTCTGGCTTTAACAACACCTCAGCACGCATGTTTTCTTCGTCTAACTTTAAAGATGTTACTCTTGCTGGACTTAATGCTCTTGTTACATACAGTTGCGTGTTGTTTGTAAAATTAATTACATCTATATTCTCGTTACCAAGCTCGCGCACAATACCATGAATACGAGACCCTTTCATACCAACACAAGCTCCTACAGGATCTATTCTGTCGTCATAAGAATCTACAGCTACTTTAGCTTTTTCTCCTGGTATACGAACTACTTTTTTCACTGTTATTAAACCGTCAAATACTTCAGGAATTTCTTGCTCAAATAACTTTTCTAAAAACAATGGTGATGTTCTAGACATTATAATTGCAGGCTTACTTCCTTTTAATTCAACACTTTCTATAACTCCTCTTACATTTTCACCCTTTCTAAAGAAATCTGAAGGTATTTGTCTGTCTTTTGGCAAGATAATTTCATTACCATCATCGTCTAATAAAATTATAGCTCTATGACGGATGTGATGTACCTCTGCAGTATAAATTTCACCTTCTAACTCTTTAAATTGCTTATAAATGTTAGTATTATCGTGCTCATGAATTTTAGAAATAAGATTTTGTCTTAATGCTAAAATTGAACGTCTTCCTAAATCAATTAACTTTACTTCTTCTGCAACGTCTTCACCTACTTCAAAATCTGGCTCTATTTTTTGAGCTTCTGATAATGCAATCTCTTGATTAGGATCCTCAACTTCACCATCTGCAACTACGATACGATTTCTCCAAATCTCTAAATCACCTTTATCTGGATTGATAATGATATCAAAGTTGTCGTCGTCTCCGTACTTCTTTTTTAAAGCATTACGTAACACATCTTCTAGAATCGCCATCAGCGTCACTCTATCAATTAACTTATCGTCCTTAAATTCTGAAAATGACTCTATTAACGCTACATTTTCCATAATTGAATTGAATTAAAATTTTATTTTAACTTTTGCTTCTTTAATGTTATCAAAAGCAATATTAACTTCTTTAATTATTGTTACCTTACCTTTTCCTACTGGTTTTGGTTCTCTAGCTTTCCACTTTAACATCACCCCTTCTAGTGTAACATCTGTTAATTGCCCTTCTAGCACATTACCTTCTACAGTTTTTATTTCTAGGTTTCTACCTATATGCTTATTATACTGTCTTGGTTTTTGCAAAGGCGATGCTGCACCACAAGAGGATACTTCTAATGAAAAGTCTTGCTCTTCTCTATCAAGATTGTGCTCAATGGCTCTACTTACAAAGATGCAATCTTCTACTAACACACCATTATCGCCATCTAAAATAACTTTAATGGTATTATCTGATAAAATTTCAAAATCAATAAGGATTAAATCCTTACGCTGATCTAGTGCCTGATCTAATAAATCTTTTACTGTATCCTTAAACATCTCTTGATATAAAAAGAGAGGACTTTTTCGTCCTCTCTCGTTTTCTTTCCGTAAACAATTGTGCAAATATACAATATTATATGAACTTTTCAAAGTCCAGTAAAATGGATTTATTTTCGTAAATTTATGTAACTAATATAAATCACTCAAAATAATGAATAGAATCCTAGTCCCTACTGATTTTTCGGAGCAAGCAACTAATGCTTTGGAAGTTGCTGCCATGTTAGCAAAAAAACATGATGCCGAAATTTACTTATTACACATGATGGAAATACCTATGCAACATATTGATCCAGGATCTGTAAAAAGTGACATTCCTGAAACGCTTTTTTTTATGAAACTAGCGCATAAAAAATTTGAAGATCTTATGGATAGTGATTTTTTAGAGGGCATTACTGTTCATGAAACTGTAAAGGCTGATATTACATTCAATGAGATAAAAGATGCTTGCAAAGAATTTGACATTGACTTAATAGTTATGGGCTCTCATGGTGCTTCTGGCCTCAAAGAAATGTTTATTGGTTCTAATGCTGAAAAGGTAGTTAGATCTTCTGATGTTCCTGTGCTGGTTATTAAAAATAAGCACAACAGCTTTAATATTAAAAACTTTGTTTTTGCCTCCGACTTTAAAAATGACAATAGAGAAACTTATAAACAAGCCGTAAAGTTTGCGGAATTATTTGATGCTAAAATTCACCTATTACTAGTTAATACTGCAAATAATTTTATTACAACTCACGAATCTAGAACTCGAATAAACGATTTTATTTCTGGGCAGAGTTTTGAAAACTATACTATAAACGTGCACAACGACTTTAGTATAGAACAAGGTATCTTAACTTTTTCTCAAGAAATTGACGCGGACCTAATAGGTATAAGTACACATGGCAGACAAGGTATTGCTCATTTTTTTAATGGCAGCATAAGTGAAGACTTAGTAAACCATGCTAAAAGACCAGTAATAACTTTTAAGATATAAAAGAATACCACAGATGTAAATAAAAAATCCTAATCAAAAATGATTAGGATTTTTTTGTTGATCTGCTTGAGCTCTCTTCGATTACACTCTACATAAACTTCTCATCTTATATATTGTAAAAAAAAAAAAAAATCCTTACTCTAATAGAATAAGGATTTAGATTTCAGTTGGCCTACTAGGGCTCGAACCTAGACTCTTCTGGACCAAAACCAGACGTGTTGCCAGTTACACCATAGGCCAATCTCTCAAATTGAGGGTGCAAATTTAATACAAAAGTTGTATTAAGCAAAAAAAAGTAAAAAAATAATTGAAATTACTTAACGTTAACTTAAAAATGTAGGCATTACTATAATAATTAGTAAATTCGCCAGCATCATTAACCAAGGTTTTCAATGACAGATTTTAACTTTAAAAAGTGGAATAACGTATTAGCATGGCTAGTATTTGCAATCTCTTGTACAGTCTATGCGCTAACTGTAGAACCAACAGTAAGCTTTTGGGATGCAGGAGAATACATCTTAACATCATCTAAATTACAGGTTGGTCATCCACCAGGAGCACCATTGTTTCAAATGATGGGAGCTTTCTTTTCTATTTTTGCTTTAGAACCTTCACAAATTGGTATGATTATGAATTTAATGAGTGCTGTAGCAAGTGCTTTCACCATTTTATTCATGTTTAAAACCATAAGTCTTTTATTAGTAAAACTTGTAAAATATAATGAAGATCCTTCTCAAGGTAAAGGACTAGCCATATTAGGCAGTGCTTTTGTGGGTAGTTTAGCTTTTACGTTTACAGACTCTTTTTGGTTTAATGCTGTTGAGACCGAAGTCTATGCCATGGCTACGCTTATAATGTCTATAATGTTCTATTTAGCGTTGCGCTGGGAACAAGACATGCATAAGCCAAGAGGTAACAAATGGCTAATTCTTATTGCTTTTGTTATTGGTCTTTCGTTTGGAGTTCACTTTATGGGATTACTAACTATACCTGCTATTGGCCTTATATACTACTTTAAGAATTACAAAACGATAACCGTTAAAAACTTTATTTTAGCAAACGTTGCTTCTGCCGCTATACTTTTGTTTATTTTCAAATTATTATTGCCATCTACTTTAAAACTCTTTGGTAATTTAGAAGTGTTTTTTGTAAACTCTATAGGATTACCATTCAATTCTGGAACTATCATTACAGGCCTCTTGGTGATTGCCTTGTTCTACTTTGGACTAAATTATACTCGTAAAAAAGGATTTATTCACCTTAACACATTGGCACTATGCCTTATGTTTATTTTTATTGGGTTTTCTTCTTGGATGATGCTACCTATCAGAGCTAATGCAAATGTAATTATTAACGAGAATGATCCGTCTGATGCCAGAGAATTATTAGCTTACTATAACTTAGAACAATATCCAGAAACCCATTTGTTTTACGGACCACAGTTTACCGAAATCTATTCTGGAGCGGATAAAGATGAGCCTTTTGTTAATGACAAAAAGAACTACGAACGTGACGAAAAAACCGGAAAATACATAATCATTAACGAGTGGGAAGGCACTAAACAAAACTACAACCATGAGCATGCTTCTATACTACCAAGAATGTGGAGTAGTGAACATGCTGAAAATTATATGATGTTTGCTGGGTTAATTGATTTTAAAATAAACCCAAATCTTCAAAAAAATGCTTTTGATGAAGCATACAATGTCTTTATGAACGATGCATTAAGACAAGGTTTAGGCGAAGCTGAAGCAGACCAAATCGCTACTGAACAAGCAAGCTCATACGCTTTACAAGAAAAACGTCGTTTTGACCAAGTTGTCAACGATTTTAGAACGCGTATAAAAAAAGGTGAAATAGACTACGAAGGCTATGACAAATTCTTAAGACGATACGGACAACAATACCTAATTGTAGAGCAACCTTCTTTTGCAGATAATATTACCTATATGCTCCAATACCAATTTGGTTACATGTATTGGCGTTATTTTATGTGGAATTTTACCGGAAGACAAAACGATATTCAGGGTAAATACGACGATTTTAATGGTAATTGGATTTCTGGAATTAAGTTTATTGACGAATTGCACCTAGGTGTATCTCAAGACAACTTACCTACAGAAGTTTTAGAAAATAAAGCCAGAAACACGTATTACTTCTTACCATTATTACTCGGTATAGTTGGATTTTTGTTCTTATTGTATACAGATGCTAAACGTTTTTGGGTTTTACTAGTTTTCTTTTTAATGACTGGTTTAGCAATTCAATTTTACACTAACATTAGACCTTTTGAGCCTCGTGAACGTGATTACTCGGTAGTTGGATCTTTCTATGTGTTTGCCATTTGGATTGGCTTTGGAGTTTATGCCATCTACGATCTTTTAAAATCTAGCATAAAAACAAAATTATTAGCTCCTGCCGTTACAATCGCATGTTTAGTTATTGTACCAGGTGTTTTAGCGGCTAACAATTGGGATGACCATGATCGCTCAGGAAAATATACAGCCAATGCAATGGCAAGAAAGTATTTAGAATCTTGTGCACCAAATGCCATTCTATTTACCATTGGAGATAACGACTCCTTCCCATTGTGGTACTTACAAGAAATTGAAGGTGTAAGAACAGATGTTCGTGTGGTTAACACAAGTTTATTTCAAACAGATTGGTATATAGATCAAATGAAACGAAAGGCCTACGAAAGCGATCCTATTCCTTCAAAATTGACCCACGATAAGTATAGAGGTAGCAATAGAGATATTACAATCTACAGAGAGATTACTAGAAAAATTGCAAACGACACTTTAGACATCAAAGAGTTTATGGACTTTATAACCAGTGACAGACCAGACACTAAGTTTGAACATGTTGTAAAAGCTCAAGGTGAAGATCCTAGACAATATCCTAAACACATTCTTAACACTAATTATTTCCCAACAAGGCATATCAGTATTCCTGTTAATAAAGACCAAGTTCTTAAAAACGGTATTGTTAAAGCCAAAGATTTGGATAAAGTTGAAGACAAAATTTATGCTGAGATAGAAGGAAGTTATATCTACAAAAACAGATTATTAATGTTAGATATTTTAGCAAATAATAATTGGGAGCGTCCAATCTACTTTACTGGTGGAGCCTTTGGTGCAGAAGACTATGTTTGGCTTAAAGATTACCTACAATTAGATGGCATGTGTTACAAACTAGTACCGATAAAAACACCTGTAGACAGAGCTAACCCTTACGATATGGGACGTGTTGACTCTGAACTTATGTACAACATGGTGAAAAAATGGAATTGGGGAGGAAGCGGCGAAGACATCTATCACGACATTGAAAGTAGAAGAAACGGTATTACATACAGAGGTAATTTAGCACGATTAATAGAAGCTCTTATCAATGAAGATAAGTTAAAAGAAGCTGAAGAGATTGCAGATATTGCCATGGAAAAAATGCCTGTAGATAAATTTGGATACCACTCACTTTTAGAACCATACATAAGCGCTTATTACGAGGTCGGAAATACCGAAAAAGGAAGAGCTTTATACAAAGATGTAGCAAAAGTTTATCAAGAAAACTTAGTGTACTATGGAGGCTTAGAAGAATACGATCAAATAAGATTAATTGATGACATATATCTAGACATACAACGCTACAGAGCCTTAGTAGACCTTCTGGTAATATATAACGACAAAGACTTTGCTTTAGAGGAAACCAAGAAGTTTAACAGCTACCTAAGCCTACTTAAACTTATGGATTCTGCCGAGCAAGAAGAACAACCAAGAGACGATATAGACATTAATACTATTTTAAACGATACAATTAAAGATTCTATTACTCCTGAAGAATAAAAACTAATGCAGATTATTCCAGCCAAAACACCAGGATTTGTAAAAGCATTATTCCCAAATTTTGTCTGGAATATCAACACACCAAACAAAGAGCTTTATCTAACCTTTGATGATGGACCCACGCCCGAAATTACAGATTGGGTACTTTCTACATTAGAAGAATACAATGCTAAAGCAACGTTTTTTTGCATAGGCAATAACATTGAGAAACATCCAGAAATCTTTCAAAGAATCATTAATTACGGACACGCTGTAGGCAACCACACTTTTAATCATCTTAAAGGCTGGAAACACCAAACTGAGGATTATATTAATGATGTTATTAAAACTGAAAGCTTCATAAAAAAGCACAAGCTTAATAGTAATGAAAAGTTATTTAGACCTCCTTATGGAAAATTCAAATCAAAACAGAGCAAAAAGATTTTAGAACTAGACTACAAAGTCATTATGTGGGACGTTATTTCTTATGATTGGGATAAATCAATATCTGAAGAAAATTGCCTAAAAAATGTAACATCTACTGCAAAAAATGGTAGTATTATCATTTTTCATGATAGCGTAAAAGCATACAAAAACCTAAAATATGCCTTACCTAAAGTTTTAGAATATTATAGTAAAAAAGGATTTGCGTTTAAGGCTTTATCTAGAGATACTCTTGAATAATACTTATTAAAGTAGCAACATCTTGCCCACCGCTGTGACGCCATTTCATCTCGCCATTTTTGTAGATTATTAAAGTAGGCAAACCCTTTACTCGCAATGCTTCTGCCAGCTCTCTGTTTTTATCAACATCTATCTTAATAACCTTAGCCTTATCACCTAATGCTGCAGCAACATCTCTAAGTATAGGATGCATAGCTATAGATTGGTCATTCCACTCTGTGTAGAAGTCTAATAGTACCGGAATATCGACATCTATTAATTCCCCAAATTTTGACATACATTATATTTTTAGTCAAACTTATTCAACTAACCTCTTAAACTTATGAGTAAAAAAAACACAACAGATTAGTTACGAACTATATAAAAATAAGCATTTCTTTACAATTATGCTTGTTTTGTTCCTTTTTTGAGCTCTATTACAGTAATTTCTGGCCATATACCAACTCTGCCTGGATAACCAAGATAACCAAAACCTCTATTAACATTTATATATTGACCAAGAGCTTCATATATTCCTGCCCATTGCTTGTAGCGCCATTTTACAGGACTCCATTTTATCCAACCAGGAATTTCTATACCAAACTGCATTCCGTGCGTATGACCACTCAAGGTTAAATGATAATGGTACGTATCATTTACCACTTGCGCATCCCAATGACTCGGATCATGAGACATTAAAATTTTAAAATCATCAGAATTAATCTGCGACGAAGCCTTTTTAAGATCTCCTTTTTGCTTGAAGCCTTTTCCCCAATTTTCAACTCCAACGATAGCTATTTTTTCACCATTTCTTTCTAAATATCTATGCTCGTTGAGTAAAAGATCAAAACCAATTTCTCTTTGTATATCTTTTAAATCTTCAAGATTTTTTGCTTTTTCTGCTGAGGAATCCCAATCCACATAATCACCATAATCATGATTTCCCAAAACAGAATATTTTCCGTCTTTAGCCTTTAGTCTACTAAAAGTAGTTTTCCAAGGTAACATCTCTGAAGCTTTATTATTTACCATATCACCTGTAAATAATATAACATCAGATTTCTGATCATTTATTAGATCAATAGCATATTCAATTTTCTCCTTGTTATCAAAACTTCCAGAATGTATATCGCTGATTTGTGTTAGTCGATAACCATCAAAAGCCTCTGGTAAATCTTCAAAGTGCAGTGTATAATTCAAAACTCTAAAATTATACTTACCCTTATACATACCATACAATAATGATGCAAATGGTATTGCAGCTAGTCCTAGACCTATTTGGCTAATAAACTTACGTCTTCCTGGTATATGAAAAACCTCTTTTTTGGCAATAAACTTATCATACAAACCAAAAATTCCTCTAATGATATCTTCGCCCAAAAGTATAGGTACAAGCACAAGATTTAGAGACATAAAAGTTAATAAAAAACCAAAAGCATAACTTTTTAAAGGGCTTAATACCCTACCTTCATTCACTACCGTAAATTGAAGAATAAAATTACCAACTACAACGACAGCAATTGCAATAAATAAGTAATGAATCCACGTTTGCTTTGTCACAGTCTTAATGGCCTGAAAACCGTAAACTGTAAGTAAAATATATAGTATAATAAAAATTATCCATCTTGTCATAAGACAAATTTAAACATATGCACCTGTACTTATCTTATGAAAGTGTTAAAGGTTTTTACAGCTAAATCATCCAAACTATTAACCTCTGTTTTAAAATAAACAGTTTTTGATTCATCAGGCATTAAATCGAAAAAATTATCAGAAAAATGACCTTTAGCGTTTGTATACAAAAACACATCTTTTTGAAGTGTTGACGAAGACAACTCTACAGAAAAACCATCATTAGTTTTAGTGATTATTTTTTGAATTTCGGCTTGATGCAGTTTTAAATCTTTTGGTTTTACAAAGTAGAAAAATGATGAATCACCATTGAAAGTTGAAACTAAAACAGTTTCGCCTTTATTGAAGTTTAAGGCTTTTAAATCTAATTCAAATTTTACTTCACTTGAAAGTGGCTTGACCGATATTTGCTCTTCGTTAGACCAAATAACTTTGCCTGAAAAATTCATTAGTTTCAAACTTAGCTTTCCTGATATATCTTCTAAACCATCATTAACAACCCAGGTTTTTAAAGTTTCATTTTCAACTTTTGAAGACACTAAAATATTTTCAAAACTTCTTTTAGCCTTATAATGTAAGGCTTTCCAATTACCAAAATAATCGATACTACTCCATGAAACCGCTGGCCAGCAATCATTGAGTTGCCAGTATAGTGTACCCATATTATAAGGTTTTGCACGTCTATGTGCTTCAATACCTTTAGTGATGCCGTAAGCTTGTACTAATTGACTCATATATACATAATCTTCCGCTGAATCAGGCACAGGAAAATCGCGTTGCATATAAGTTTCTATAATTTGAAATCCTCTAGAATGCTTTTGATGATTTTTAAAACCTTCAGAAGTAATATCTATACTATCCTTTTGATTTATGAATTGAATGACCTCGTAACTCGGAAACGACTGAAACCCAAACTCACTCATAAAACGTGGCACATTATCTTCCAGATGTTCAAATGGATAACCATCGTGCCAAATCCACCAATCGTGCGCATCGCCTTCTGACTTATACAACGGATTGCCTCTTCCATATTTTGGAGACGTTTGCCAGTAACTGGTATTTGAGTATTGATTCACTACTTTTGGAAGTATGCTATCAAAAACCTTTATATAATTGTTCCAAATTTCTTCTTTCTCTTCTTCACTTCTGTCGGCTTGCCAACCCCAACGATTCCAGCCTTCAGAACTTTCGTTATTACCGCACCAAAGTGCAATAGATGGATGATTTCGCAATCTTTTTACATTCTGCTCAGCTTCTTTAGCAACATTATCTAAAAACTCAGTGTCGCCAGGATACATTGCACAGGCAAACATAAAATCTTGCCAGACCAAAATGCCTTTTTCATCGCACAAGTCATAAAACTTATCATCCTCATAAATGCCACCTCCCCAAACTCTCAGCATATTCATATTGGCATCTACAACATCGCTTAACAACCTTTCGTAATCACTATTTTTTACTTCATTTTGAAAACTGTGCTGTGGAATATAATTAGCGCCCTTGGCATAAACAGGCACATCGTTGACTTTAAAATAAAAGGATTCGCCATTACTATCTCTTTCGGTAGCCAACTCAACAGTTCTCAAACCTTTTTTTACTGAAATACTATCTAAAATTTTTCTGCCATCTTTTACAACAACTTTAATATCGTATAAATATGGTTCGCCTAGATTGTGTGGCCACCAAAGTTTTGGGTTTTTTATATCAAAAATAATCTCTGATTTATTTTGGTCTGAATATTCTACATTCAATTTATTATTAACATAAACACCATAGGTCAAATTACTTTTATCTTTCGCTTCAACCTTTATATCTAATATGAATTTTGCGATGGAATCTTTCAACTCAATTTGATTTAAAAATGTTTCTCTAATCTTAAAATCATTCCAAGCCACTAACTTTATCGGTCGCCAAATACCACTTGTATTCAATTTTGGTCCCCAATCCCAACCGTATTGAAATTGTGCTTTTCTTGTAAAAACACGCTCGCCTTCCGGTAGCTCATATGATAATTTTTCTTGTGCTTCTTTTTCATATTTAGAAGTACTTTCAAAAACTAATCGCAATTCATTTTCAGCTTTTAAAAGTGGTTTTACATCTACGTCCCATTTTCTAAATGCGTTGTTAGCTTTTAAAATTAAACTGTCATTTAAATAAACCGAGGCGTAAGTATCTAGACCATCAAAATTGAGCTCAAAATGTTTTTTCTCGAGCAAGTCTTCGCTTAATGAAAAAGTGGTTTTGTATTCCCAATCGGTTTCTGAAACCCATTGTACTTTTTCTTCATTATTACCAATAAAAGGGTCTTCAATAAATTGATGATACAACAAATCTGAAAACACATTTCCCGGAACAGTTGCAGAGTTCCAAACGGTATCTGCTACTTTTTTGAATTGCCAATTTTCATTGAGATTAATTGTAGTTGGTAAATCGTGTTTTGGCTGACAGCTGAAACAGAGTAAACAGGTTATAAAAAAAACAATAAAATATCTCATATCATAAGTAAAGGCTAGATTGTCTGAAAACTTGAGTTTTGTCAATCTGAACTCGATTCAGATCTTAAAAAAACACTAAACATAAATTAAAATGAGATTCTGAAACAAGTTCAGAATGACACTTCGCTATTTCTAAGAACCTAGACTAATTTATCGCATCTAAAATAGCTTTTATTTTTATTGGGTCTGATAAGGTCATTGGCACAGAAAACATAGAATTACCTTCCGCTTTGGTTGTTGAAGCTGAAGCGTGAATTTCGTCTAAACCAGCTTGTTTAAACAGCCTCGCATTTTTTAAAGACACGCCTCCTCCTGCTAAAATTTTGATTTTATTTTCGGCTAAAACATTTAATTCTTTTAATAGCTCTAAACCTTCTTCTGCGGTTGTTTTTTGGCCTGAAGTTAGCACACAATTAGCACCAAGTTCTATAAGTTGCAATAAGGTTTCTTTTGGGCTTTTAACCTCATCAAAAGCACGATGAAATGTGAATGGTAAGGGCTTGGCAAGGTCAATCAGAACTTTTGTTCGTTCGTCATCTAATGTATTATCAGGTTTTAAAACACCTGAAACAATGCCTTTACAACCTAAATCTTTGCAAAGCTGAATATCGGTTTTCATTATCTGAAATTCATCATCAGAATACACAAAATTGCCACTTCGAGGACGTATCAACACAAAGACTGGAATGTCTAATTCTTCAATTACTTTTTTCAATAAACCATATGATGGTGTAATGCCACCAACCGAGAGTTCTTGACACAATTCTATGCGATGTGCTCCTGCCTCTTGAGCATTTTTTGCGGATTGGTATGAGTTGGCGCAGATTTCTAGTTTCATAGTATTTCCTGCGAAAGCAGGAATCTTTTTAATTTGTACTTGTTCTTTTGTTTTACACCCCTAAAGTCCCCTCAAGGGGACATTCCTAAAAAGGAACTTGTGAACTATTGTTCATTTTGAGATGACTTTAGAGTATCTCATTAATTTACAATGATCTCATCAATAAAGGTCCAAGCTTTGTTACCAGCACCTTGCTTGCCTTCTGGGATTGTGCCGTAGTTTTTCACTTTAATTTTAATATATCTCGTTTTACAACTATTACCTGATTCAAATACAATACATTCTAAATTAATTTTTTTAGTCCGTTCAGTATCTTCAAAAAAAGGTTTACTAAACTCAACTCTCATATCATTACTAAAATTATTTTCATCATCGACATATGTAACAATTACTTTGTCCGGTAAATAAATCCATTGCCCATTACTTTCATAAAAACGAACTTCAAAAGAGTTAATTTCTGTTTTCTTCCCCAAATCAATTGTAACCTCAATATCTTCTCCCCAAAACCCTAACCATTCTTTATCTCCATATCGCGAATCACTTCCTGAAATACCATTAATTAAACCTTCTGCTCCACTTCCAGAGTAGGCTTTATGTGGTTGTTTATCTATCGTGATTTTTGCACCAACTGCTTTGTGGTAATTAATGTTTTGTGTAAAAGTTTTTCCTAATTGTTTCTCCTCATTAAATACAGCTGCTTTGATTGTTGAACTTTCGGTAATCGGAATTTTAGAGTCGTAAACTTTTGAATTAAAGGTAGGCTCACTTCCATCTAAAGTATAACAAATGCTCTTGCCTTCTGTTAGAGTTTTTAATTCATAATACGACTTTCCGTCTTCAGAAATTAAATCGCCTTCAATTTCATAAAGATGATTGGCATAGTTAATATCCAAAGCATCTAAACGCAGATGAAAGTTTTCTAACCTCGAAACAAAATCCTTGTAGTTTTTATGTTCAGGTTGAGACCAAACCACTTCGCTCAGCGCCAACATTCTCGGAAATGCCATATATTCAAGATGCTTTTCATTTGGAATGTATTCTGTCCAAATATTGCCTTGAGCACCTAAAACATATTTTGATTCTTCTATTGTTAATTCTTTTGGAATTGGATTAAAATCATACACTTTTTCCAACGGCAAAAAACCACCAATAGCCAAAGGCTCATCCTCATTTTCGGATTGGTAATAATCGAAATAGCAATGTGATGTTGGTGTCATTACCACATTATGTCCAGATTTTGCAGCTTCAACTGCTCCACTCGTACCTCGCCAAGACATAACCGTTGCATTGGGTGCCAAACCACCTTCCAAAATTTCGTCCCAACCAATGATTTGTCGCCCTTTTGAGTTAAGATATTTTTCCATTTTGGTAATGAAATAACTTTGTAAATGGTGCTCGTCTTTTAAGCTTTCTTTCTTAATCAGGTCTTGGCAATGCGCACAATTTTTCCAACGGGTTTTTGGTGCTTCGTCTCCACCAATATGAATGTATTTGCTTGGGAAAAGTTCTAAAACCTCATCCAAAACATCTTCTAAAAACGCAAAGGTTTTTTGATTTGGACAATAAATTTCCTCAAAAACTCCCCATTTTTTGGCTACTTCAACGGGTTCATCTGTACAGCCTAACTCTGGATAAGCCGCAATAGCAGCTTGTGCGTGACCTGGCATTTCTATTTCAGGAATCACAGTAACAAAACGCGCTTTAGCATACTGAACAACATCCTTAACTTCCTCTTGGGTGTAATAACCTCCATATCGTTTACCATCAAACTGATGTGGTTGGTCGCTGTAATGTCCTACCAAAGTTTGATTTCTATAAGCTGAAACCTCTTGTAATTTGGGATATTTCTTAATCTCAATGCGCCAACCTTGGTCGTCTGTAAGATGCCAATGAAAAGTGTTTATCTTCAACATAGACAAAGCATCAATGTATTTTTTTATAAAATCAACCGAAAACATATGTCTTGCCACGTCGAGATGCATACCACGATAAGAAAATTGAGGTTCATCTTTAACTATCAATGCCTGAACAGTAATTTCATTCTCTAAAAACGTATCATTTTCCAGACCAACAGGCATTAATTGCCGTAAGCTTTGCACAGCATAAAATGCACCTTGATCTGTTGATGCTTTAATTGTCATTCCGTCTTTTGAAACCGTTAAAACATAGGCTTCAGGCTTTAAATTGTTGTCTAGTTTAAATTGAATTTCATTTCCTTCTTTCAGATGTATTGGACTTCCGCTTTCAATAAAATCTTTTAAAAACAGCGCGCTAACCTTAAGATCGTCATCGTAAGTTATTCCAGTAGATTCATCAATTGTAAAAAATGAATCTATTATTTCTACAGAATTTGGAAGCGGAATAATCTGTGGTTGAATTATTTGAGCAGGCTCTTTCTCACAACTTATGATTAAAAGCAACAAAATAAATAAACATAGGGATTTCTTGATGTGCATTTTAGTATATTAGATGCTTTAAAATTAGCAATCTTTTGAAAAATCTTAAATTATTTTCCACTTTCATTGCTATCCTTTTATTTTTTGGATGCAATAAAAACAATAATCTCAAACCTGCAAAAAAAGACCAACCACTAACCAACTACGTCAATACCTTTATTGGCACAGGTGGTCACGGCCACACCTATCCTGGCGCAACGATGCCTTTTGGTATGATGCAACTGAGTCCTGACACACGTTTAGAAGGTTGGGACGGCTGCTCTGGCTATCATTACACTGATGAATATATCTACGGATTTTCACACACACATCTTAGCGGTACAGGTATTAGCGATTATGGCGACGTTCTTTTAATGCCAACCAATGCTATTAATTTCAATAATGGATATGATGGAAAATCTGGTTATAGAGCTCACTTTTCACACGAGAATGAAAGTGCAGAACCAGGTTATTATAAAGTACATTTAGATTCAACTGATATTGATGTTGAGTTAACAGTTTCCAAACGAAGTGGTATTCATAAATATCAATTTCCATCGGCTGAAAATCAGTATGTGGTTTTAGATTTAGCACACAGAGACAAACTGTTGGGTTATAAAATTGACAAGTTAAACGACAGAGAAATCAATGGTTACAGACATTCTGCTGCTTGGGCAAAAGATCAGCGTTTGTTCTATCATATTAAATTTTCGCACCCAATAAAAAACATCGTCTATGATGACGGCGAAAGTGTGGCTGTGAGTAAAAATTACAAGTTTGAAAGTAAAAAGGCCGTCATTCAATTTGAAAACCCAAACAACGAACCAATCCTCATTAAAACAGGAATTTCAGCCGTTGATGAATCTGGTGCTTATAAAAATTTGGAAGCCGAAGTTTTAAACAAAGATTTTGAAACCGTAAAGCAAGAAGCACATCAAGCCTGGGAATCTCAACTCGAAAAAATTGTTATTGAAGGTGATGATTTAGACAAAAAAACCAATTTCTATTCCGCCTTATATCACACAATGATTGCACCAAATATCTATCAAGATGTTGATAGTCGTTATAGAGGTATGGATTTAGAAATTCACGAAACTAAAAATTTCGATTATTACACTGTGTTTTCACTTTGGGATACGTACAGAGCTGCTCATCCGCTCTATACGATTATAGAGCAAGATAAAACCAATGATTTCATCAATACCTTTTTGGCAAAATATGATGAAGGCGGCATAATGCCAATGTGGGATTTATCAGGAAATTATACTGACTGTATGATTGGCTACCACGCTGTACCTGTTGTTGCCGATGCGTATTTAAAAGGTATTCGCGGCTACGATACCGAAAAAGCTTTTGAAGCTATGAAGCATTCGGCAACGCGAGATAAATTTGGGTTAGAAGCCTATAAAAATTATGGCTTTATTCCTGTTGATGAAGAAAGCGAATCGGTTTCAAAAACCTTAGAATATGCTTATGATGATTGGACCATAGCTCAGATGGCTAAAGCGATGAATAAAGACGACGATTATAAAACCTACATTCAACGTGCGCAATACTACAAAAATGTGTTTGACCCAAGTAGTAAGTTTATGCGTGGACGTTTTAGAAATACGTGGTTTTCGCCGTTTGATCCTTATGAAGTTAACTTCAACTATACCGAAGCCAATTCTTGGCAATACAGTTTTTATGTGCCACAAGACATTTCTGGCTTCATAGATTTATTGGGTGGAAAAGACGCTTTAGAAGCCCAACTTGATGAATTATTTTCGGCAAAAAGCGAAACTTCGGGACGTCATCAATCGGATATCACAGGTTTAATTGGTCAGTATGCTCACGGTAACGAGCCAAGCCACCATATGGCTTACCTTTATAATTTTGTAAATAAGCCACATAAAACCCAAGAGAAAGTTCATCAAATTTTAACCGAACTCTATAAAAACGAACCAGATGGTGTTTCGGGAAATGAAGATTGTGGGCAAATGAGTGCGTGGTATGTATTGAGTTCTATGGGCTTTTATTCTGTAACGCCAGGTTCTAATCAATATATCATTGGCGCACCACTTTTTGACAAAGCCACTATTAATCTGGAAAATGGAAAACAATTCAACATTACAGCGCATAAACTAAGTGATACCAATAAGTATGTAGAATATGTATATTTAAATGGTGAAAAACTAAACAACACCTACATCACTCATAAGGATATTGTGAATGGTGGTAATTTGGAATTTCATATGACCGACAATCCAGCGGTTTGGGGAAGTCAAGACGGTCAAGAGCCAAAAACCGAAATAACAGACCACATTATTTTACCGTCGCCATTTATTGAAAAAGGGGATATCACTTTCAGAGGTTCTACGGAAGTTGTTTTAAATACTTCTGAAAAAGATGCCAAGATATTTTATGCTATTAATGATGAAGATTTTCAACTTTACGAAACGCCTTTCAATATAACAGAAGACACAAAAGTGAAGTTATATTCTGAAAAAGACGACCTGAAAAGTCCTGTGCTAACCACGCCTTTTTATAAGATTGACCCAAACTTAAGCATCACTTTAGAAAGTGAATTTGCTAATCAGTATTCAGCAGGTGGAAATGATGCGCTTATTGATGGCATTAGAAGCACCAAAAACTACAGAACAGGCAGTTGGCAAGGCTACCACAACACAGATTTAGTGGCCACTGTAGATTTAGGAAGACTGAAACCTATCAACCTGATTTCTGTAAACTTCTTGCAAGACCAAGGTGCTTGGATTTTTTATCCGACCGAAGTGCAATGCTTCGTTTCAAAAGATGGTAAAAACTATAAAGCTTTACCATCGCAAAAGATAAATACGCGAGACAGAAATAATGAAATTGAAATTAAAACCACTGAGTTTAAAATTCCAACAACAGAATATAAGTATGTAAAAATCATCGCAAAGAAACTAGGCGAACTACCAGAATGGCATTTGGGCTACCCAATGGATGGCAGAAGCTGGATTTTTGCTGATGAAATCTCGATAAGATAACTATGGCATTTAACTCATTAATTCCAACATTAGAAGTCGAAAGTATGGATAAAACCATTGCGTTTTATGAATCGTTCTTAGACTTTAAATGTATTAGCAGAGACGCCAATAATTGGGCATTTTTAAAAAAGGATGATGTGGAAATAATGCTATCTTCACGTTTTTACGAAGATAAATTTCCAAAACCTGTTTTTACAGGCGGTTTATATATTTATGTAGATGATATCGATGTGATATGGCAAATACTAAAAGACAGAGTTGATATTTGTTATCCTATTGAGAATTTTGAATATGGTATGCGCGAGTTTGCCATTTTTGATAACAATGGCTACAGATTACAATTTGGTCAAGAATTAGAACCTAACTAACAACAATAAAATATGAGCAATCAAAACAACAAATCGGCTTTAGCAACCTTAGTCACCGTTTTCTTTTTCTGGGGATTTATTGCTGCATCCAACAGTGTATTTATTCCTTTTTGTAAAACGTATTTTAACATTGACCAGTTTCAATCGCAATTGGTAGATTTTGCCTTTTATGGTGCGTATTACATAGGTGCTTTGTTATTATTTATTCTGTCTGGTTCTATCAAAAAAGACATTATGAATAATTGGGGCTACAAAAATGGGATTATATACGGTTTATTACTTTCAGCTGTTGGTGCTTTTGTAATGTATCCTGTAACAGCAGGTGCCGAACAAGGTCAAACTGGTGTATTTTACTTGGTGCTCATCGCGTATTTTATTGTTGCCTTAGGCTTCTCGCTGCAACAGACTGCTGCCAATCCATTTGCTATTGCACTTGGCGACCCAAAAACTGGTTCGCATCGTTTAAATTTAGCTGGAGGTATTAATTCCTTCGGAACAACCATAGGTCCTGTTGTGGTAAGTTTAGTCATTTTTGGATCTGCAAGTTGGAGCTCTGATGAATTAGCATCTATGATTGCTAATAATGAAATTACGCTAATGACTGTGCAACAGCTTTATCTTGGAGTTGGTGTTTTATTTTTAGTTGCTGCTGCATTATTCTACTTCTCTAAAAAATTACCATCATTAAAATCTGAAACAGCTTTTGAACCAGCTAATAAAGCCAGAAACCTACTTGTTTTATTGACAGTTGTCGTTTTAGGATGCATAGGATATGTAATTGGTTCGTATGTAGGAAAAAATGAAACTAACGAAAAATTAGAACAACTAAGATTGATTTTATTATTTATTGCCCTAATTTCCGTCGTTATTGCTGTATTTTACGCATATACTAGCGCATCAAAAAAGCCAGAAGGCTGGGGAGCAATGAAGTATCCTCAATTAGTCCTAGGCATGCTTGCAATCTTTACATACGTTGGAGTTGAAGTTACTGTAGGAAGTAACTTAGGAGAACTTTTAAAACAGGAAATTGAAAATTCCGGCTTAAACATGCTTGGTCTTCCCGCTCTAAACGACTCTCAACTAGGCTCATACATCTCATTATATTGGGGCGGATTAATGATTGGTCGTTGGGTTGGTGCCATTACTGTTTTTAATCCAAGTAAAGGTCTTAAAAAAGCCTTGCTTATCATTGTTCCTTACATTGCCTTTGGTGTTATCATTCTAGTTAATTCAATAAAGTACAGTTTCAGTTCTGACGAAATTTTATTTTTCGCCATTTGTATTGCGGTTCAAATCGGTGGTTTCTTCTTAGCTAAGGACAAACCTGTTCAAACTCTAAAAATCTTTAGTTTATTAGGCATCATTGCAATACTTATTGGTCTATTTGCTTCTGGTAATGTGGCTTTATTCGCTTTTATATCTGGTGGGTTATTTTGCTCTATAATGTGGCCTTGTATTTTCACATTGAGTATTGCAGGTTTAGGCAAGTACACTTCTCAAGGTTCATCATTTTTAATAATGATGATTTTAGGTGGAGCCATCATTCCACCAGTACAAGGAAAATTGGCTGATGTATTTACCATACAATCGTCGTATTGGATGGCTGTTGCTTGCTTTGCTTATCTTTTGTTTTATGCGTTTAGAACTAAGACCGTTTTAGACAAACAAGGTGTTGAATACTAAATTTCATTTATGCTTAAAAACATTTTTTTTATACTTAGTTTAAGCCTTTTCTTTTGCTCTTGTAATGACAATAATCAAGAGGAGAATTCTAAAAACATTCCCACTCTAGATTATACTCAATATGTAAATCCATTTATAGGAACCAGCAAAATGGGTCACGTTTTTCCTGGTGCATCAACACCTTTTGGAATGGTACAATTAAGTCCACAGACTAACTTTGAGGTAATGTTTAAAGACGACGGGAGTTACAATACCGAAACCTACGAATATTGTGCTGGCTACCAACACAAGGATTCTACAATAATAGGATTTGCGCACACTAATTTTAGTGGTACAGGACACTCAGACCTTGGCGATTTTTTAATAATGCCTACTACCGGAAATCTTGTATTAGACCCAATAGAGTCTAACGACACAAAAGGTTTTTATTCTACATTCTCACACGATAAAGAGGATGCTTCACCAGGTTATTACAAAGTAGATTTAGACAGTTACAACATTAAGGCTGAACTAACCGCTAGCGAGCGTGTTGGGTTTCATCAATATACGTTTCCAGAATCTAAGAATGCGCATATCATTTTAGATATGGTTTACAATGTTTATCATCACGATAATAAAAATATATGGACATTCATTAGAGTAGAAAACGACTCAACCATAACAGGCTACAGGCAAACCAAAGGTTGGGCAAGAGATAAGAAAGTATTTTTTGCAGCAAAATTCTCTAAACCTTTTACCAGCTATGGTCATAAAAAATATGACAACGTGAAATATGATGGGTTTTACAGACGTTTTAAGCAGGATGAAAATTTCCCAGAAATGGCAGGTAAGGACATAAGAGCATATTTTAATTTTAATACAAGTGAAAACGAACAAATAAAAATAAAATTCGCACTATCATCTGTAAGTTCTGCTGGTGCTATGAAGAATTTAGAAACCGAAATTCCGCATTGGGATTTTGAAAAAACAAAACAAGAAACCCAACAAAAATGGAATAAAGAGCTATCTAAAATTGAAGTTGAAACTTTAACCGAAGCACAAAAAACAACATTTTACACCGCTCTTTATCACACCAACTTATCACCTATTATTTATGAAGATGTAGATGGACAATACAGAGGTTTAGACCAAAACATTCATCAATCTGATGGTTTTACCAACTATACTATTTTCTCGCTTTGGGACACTTACAGAGCACTGCATCCTTTATTCAATATAACACAGCCGGAGCGCAACAATGATATGATAAAATCTATGTTAGCTCACCACGATGAAAGTGTTCATAATATGCTTCCTATTTGGAGTCATTACGCAAATGAAAACTGGTGTATGATTGGCTACCACGCTACTTCGGTAATTGCAGATGCTATGGCTAAAAATGTTGGTGATTTTGACTATAATCGTGCATTAGAAGCATCCGTTAATACAGCCAGCGTAAGTTATTTTGATGGATTAGGCGACTACATAGATTACAAATATGTACCTGATGATAAAAGCCATTCTTCAGTATCCAAAACTTTAGAATATGCCTACAATGATTGGTGTATTTTACAAATGGCGCAAAAAGTAGGTCATCAAGCTCTCGAACAAGAGTTTTACGAACGCTCTAAATATTACAAAAACGTTTACGATCCTCACATAGGTTTTATGCGTCCAAAATTATCTGATGGTAAATTTAGAGAAGATTTTGACCCAATGGACACGCATGGACAAGGATTTATTGAAGGTAATGCTTGGAATTACGGACTATACGTTCCTCAAAACATAGATGGTATGATAGATATGATGGGAGGAAAAGACAGGTTTAGCCAACACCTGGATTCTCTTTTCACAATGGAAATTGACGATAAATACATTGCCAAACACGAGGACATTACCAGAGATGGTATAATTGGCAATTATGTTCACGGTAACGAACCTGGCCATCATATTCCTTACCTTTACAACTGGACCAATAATCCTGAAAAAACTCAAGCAAGAGTTAGAATGATTATGGACACAATGTATGGAGCTTCGGTTGAAGGGCTCTGTGGTAACGATGACGCAGGACAAATGAGTGCTTGGTATATATTCAGTAGTTTAGGGTTTTACCCTGTAACACCAGGATCAGCAGATTATGCTTTAGGAAGTCCTCTAGTAAAAGAAGCCAAAATTCATTTAGAAAATGGCAAAACACTTTCTATTACAGCTAATAATCAGAGTAAAGACAACGTATATGTAAAAAGCATTTCAATTAATGGAAAACCAATTGAAGGCACTTCAATATCACATCAAGACATTATGAATGGAGGTAAGATAATTTTTGAAATGTCTAACCAACCAAAATAAACACAATATGAACCGCAGAAAATTCATTAAAAATACATCCATAACAGGAATTGGTTTGGCACTAGGAAGCTCAATGGTAAGTTGTGCAGAAAACAATTCTGAAAAACCCACAGTTGCTGAAGTCTCTGACAAATCTGAAGCTGGCTTCCCAATGGTCATAGCTACCTGGCACGTAAAAAATGCAACAGCAAAAGCTATGGAAGTGTTACAAACTGGCGGAACTTCTCTAGATGCTGTTGAACAAGGTTGTATGGTAGAAGAAGCTGACATTAAAAACAGTTCTGTAGGCAAAGGAGGTTTACCGGATAGAGATGGAAATGTGACGCTAGATGCATGTATAATGGATAAACATGGTAATTGTGGCTCTGTGGTTTACCTTAAAGAAATAACTCATGCGGTTTCAGTAGCCAGAAAGGTTATGGAAGATACTCCTCACGTAATGTTGGCTGGAGAAGGCGCCAAGCAATTTGCACTATCAAATGGTTTTAAAACTGAAAATTTGCTTACAGAAAGTTCTAAAAAGGCCTGGGAAGAGTGGAAAGTGGAATCAGAATACAAACCCATAATTAACATAGAAAACCATGACACTATTGGTATGCTTGCCATTGATAAGAATGGCGATATTGCAGGAGCTTGTACCACAAGTGGATTAGCCTACAAAATGCAAGGACGCATTGGTGATTCACCAATAATAGGTTCAGGATTATTTATTGATAATGAAATTGGTGGTTGTGTAGCTACAGGTTTAGGCGAGGAAGTTGTTAAAACCGTTGGCAGCTTTTTGGTTGTAGAATTAATGCGACAAGGCAAATCACCTCAACAAGCTTGTGAAGAAGCAATTAGCAGAATCGTAAGCAAACCAAACAGCAACTATAAAGACTTTCAAGTTGGTTATATTGCTGTAAATAAAAAAGGAGAAACTGGGAGTTACTCTATTCATCAGTGGTTTAGCATGACCAAATTTCAAAATGGTAAAAACGAACAAATTCAAGCTGACTTTTATAACAAAGTTTAGATTTCAAAAAACTATTTATCTAAAAAAATAGATTTATATCGTCTTTTTTTGAAACTCACATTCTGCTTAGTAACTTGCTATATAAATAAACAAGATTGTTCCCTACAAAATGTCTACCATAAGAGTACTTATAGTTGAAGATGACCCTATTATTGGAGAGGATATTCATGATATGCTTACCAATGTAGATTATAGCGTTGTATCTGTAGCATATTCTAAAACAGAAGCCATAAAGGTTATTAATGATGAGCAGCCAGATTTAGTGCTTTTAGACATTAACCTAGACGGAGATTTTGAAGGTTTTGAAGTTGCTGAACATATAAACAAAACCCGAAGAATTCCTTTTTTATACCTCACTTCGTATTCTGGCAAAGAAATTTTAGAGCGTGCCAAACCTACAATGCCTATGGGTTACATTGTAAAACCCTTTAACGAAGAAGAATTATACTCTAATATTGAAGTGGCTCTTTACAATTTTTCAAAATTTGTTTTGCCTACAGAATTTCAGATAGAAACTATTAATTCTAAAATAAACACTCCTCTAACTCAAAAGGAATTTGAGACACTCAAAGGTTTGTACCATGGCAAAACCAACAGACAACTTGCCGAATCTCAATTTGTAAGTGTAAATACTGTAAAAACACATATTAAAAACATCTATGAAAAGATGGGTACACACACAAGGTTAGAGACCATAGCTCAAATAAATTCGCTTTTAGGCTACTAACACTACTTAGGCATCGTTATAGAAACTTCTGTTCCGTTGGCATTGTTAATATTTATTGAAGCTTTTAGCTTTTGTGATAGCGATCTTATAAGGCGCTGCCCAAATGAAGTTTCGTTTGCTTTTTGTTTTAGATTTTCTTCCATTCCTACTCCATTATCCTTAATCCTTAGAGTATAATTACTTTCGTCTTCTTGCATTTCTACATCAATACTCGGATTACCAGACCAATCCTCAGGAAAACCATGCTTTAAGGAATTTGTAACCAACTCGTTTACTATAAGTCCAATTGGAATTACAGATTCCACATCCATTTTTAAATTGTTGGCATCAATATGAAAAGCAACATCGTCTTCAGATTTATTATAAGAATTGAGAATACTTTTTACTAGACCTTCAAAATAATTTTGTATATCTACAGTAGTTAAATCCTCACCAACATAAAGGTTTTTATGCAACAAAGCCATAGATTGCACACGATTTCTACCTTTTTGAAGCACCTCATAAACATCCTTATCTTCAACATATTTTGATTGAAGATTCAATAGACTAGATACCATCTGAAGATTATTCTTAACGCGATGATGGGTCTCGTGCAATAACAATTCACGATCCTTAAGCGCCTTAGTTATGGTGTCATTCTTCTTCTTTATTTTTTTATTGAATTGCAACAGAACTATAGCGGCAACACCCAATAACCCAAGACCTATTAATGATATTATCATAATAGCTCTGGACCTTGACAGCTTTGTTTCTTTAATTTCATTTTCCTTATTAAGAAGAGCTATTTCTGCATCCTTTTTTTGTTGGTTGTAGCGCGCATCTTTTTCGGCTATAATTTCAATAGACTCATTAGAATAAATAGAATCGTTTATCTTCTTAAATGCTTTAAAATTGGTGAGTGCACTCTTATGATCTCCTTTTTTTTCGTAGGCTTCAGCAAGTAAATCGTATGCTCTCAGTTCCTGGTAAAGGGATTCGTGTTCTTCAAAAGAGAACACATCCTTTAAATGCGATATGGCTTCATTGTAGCGATTTAACTTAATTAAAATTTCGCCCATGTTAATTTTAGATTCACATAGATTGTAGGTGCTACTTAAATTTTCACGGATTTTTAAAGCTTTTAAATGTTCATCATACGCTTCATTAAGTCTGTTTTGTTCTTGTCTTAAAACTCCTAAAAAATCATGATGAAATCCCATTTCTCTTAGCGTTGGAAAAACAACATTGTACTCCTTTTGTTTCATTAAGTGATACTCAGCCTTTTCATAATCTCCCAAATCGGTATAAACCATACCTAAATTAGCATTAACGCTAGCCAAGCCAGCACTATCTTTTAATTTTTCGAATTGGGTTAACGCTTTTAAATACTGTTCTTTTCCTTTTTCTAGCTGATCTACATTAAGATAAAAACCAGCCAAAGTTTTATTAATATGAGCCTTTTGCTTTGCACTACCTATGTTATCGTAAATCTTTGCAGCCTCAAGAAGCTTATTTTGAGATGCTACATTATTGCCCAAAAACATGCTTATAGTTCCTATAAAATGCGCGCTCTTGGCTATATCGATAGAATCATTTTGTCTTTTAGAATAGTTGTAAATATTATTATAATAATCAAGTGCTGTTTTATAATCTCCGTGCCATCTATGACTCGCTGCTAAAATATAATTAGTACGTCTTAGTTCTGAACTATCTTTTAGATTAATGACCTCTTTTTTTAATTTATTGGCTAAATGTTCTGCCAAATCCGGATCTCGCTGAACTAAATATTCACCCAACAGAAAATAGGCTTCCTTTTTGGCCTTAATGCTTTTTGCAGAATCAATAACCAATTGCAAACTATCTTGATAAGCATCTGGTATTGCATCTTGCCCAAAACTTAAATTACAGAAAATAAAGCAAAAAAATAAGCAAATTAAATACTGCTTCATGAAATATTGTATTAAAGTACAAATGTAAGAAACCTGTTTTTTACAAAAACCACCCAAAGGAATGAAAAAATAAATCATTAATTGTCAGAATTTTACACCCTATTATTCAACCCTCAACAAAATGAATACAACCAGTCCTGATAAAACAAAAGATAAACTAAGTAAGAATCCGATTAAAAATTTTGCTGTAGGTATTATAGTTATGATTATTTTTTTAATTGGCCATAGTCTATTTGCTCAAGTTGGAGTGGGCAATACTAATCCCCAAGCACAATTAGACATTAGTGCTTCTAACACTACTTCCCCAACCAACCAAGATGGTATATTAATACCTCGTGTTGTTAATCTTCCTGCCAATGGTGTAATGACTTCTGCACAAGATGGTATGTTGGTATTCTACGATAACACATCAGAAGACGGTAAAGGCTTTTATTATTGGGATGACACAGCCAATGATTGGATTAAAATTGCCAGTGGAACAATAAGTGATGACTGGGCAATATCAGGGAATAGCATTAATACAAATAATTTCCTGGGTACTACCAACAACCAACCAATAAAGTTTAGAACTAACAATACGCAACGAATGATTCTTGATATAGATGGCGACTTAGGAATAAACCAAAATTTTACTAGCGCCACATTAGATATAGGCTTTACAGATGGTAAAAATGTTATTGAAGCAACAGGCAATTATACCTCAATTATTCCTACTACAATAGTTTCTAACATATCTGGACCAACATTAGCCAATAGTGCAGAGATTAACAATGGCATGACTCAATCATTTACTACGACATATGATGGCGAATTAAATTATATTCAATTTTATGCTAGAGGCTCTACTAATGGAAATCAAGATACAAGAATAATAATACGTAGAAATGGAGCTGTAATTTATAATCAGGTTTTTTCAATAAGTTACACAACATCAAGTTTAATGAAAACTGTTAATTTCCCTACCGGTATTCCTATTACTACAGGATTTAATTATACAGTTGAAATAGAGGACGTTGACTATTCTTGGCCTTCATCTTCTATATATGGTTATTTCTCAACCTCTAACACATATAACAACGGTAACGCTAGTGGTAATGCTCCTACATCAGGCGACCTAGCCTTAAGAGTAAATATCAACAGAGAAGTGTCCTCTACTGGTAATGTTTTTGTACTTAATGATGACGGACAATTAAGCATAGGACATGCAAATCCTTCTGCAACATTAGATGTTGTAGGCAACTTTCAATATGTAGATGGCAATCAATCGTCAGGTAACATATTAGTTTCAGATAATAACGGTAATGCTGGCTGGTCAGATCCAACAACCGTATTTACCGACACGGATGACCAAAATCTAACTTCTGCAATTCTTACTGGTACTACACTTAATTTAGCCATTGAAAACGGAACAGGTGCATCTGTAAACTTAGCTGCTCTACAAGATGGAACCGGAACTGATGACCAAAACCTAACTTCTGCAACTCTTACTGGTACTACACTTAATTTAGCCATTGAAAACGGAACAGGTGCATCTGTAAACTTGGCTGCTCTACAAGATGGAACCGGAACTGATGATCAAAACCTAACTTCTGCAACTCTTACTGGCACTACACTTAATTTAGATATTGAAAACGGAACAGGTGCATCTGTAAACTTAGCTGCTCTACAAGATGGAACCGGAACTGATGACCAAAACCTAACTTCTGCAACTCTTACTGGCACTACACTTAATTTAGATATTGAAAACGGAACAGGTGCATCTGTAAACTTAGCTGCTCTACAAGATGGAACCGGAACTGATGATCAAAACATACAAAATCTAGGTTTTAATACCTCTACAAATATTTTAACAGTTGGTATAGAAAATGGCACAGCTCAAACTGTTAACCTGTCGACTTTGAACAATACTGGAAATGACTGGTCTATTAATGGAAATTCTGGAACAAATCCAACAACAAATTTTATCGGCACAACCGACAACCAAGATTTAGCTTTCAGAACAAATAATGTAGAAAAAGTACGTATTACTGCAAAAGGTCAAATTGAAACTACTCAACTACAATCTGTATGGATTGGAGAAAATGCTGGTAATTCAGTTACATCAGGAACAAGAAACACTCTTGTTGGAAGAAATGCAGGTACAGCTATAACTACTGGCCTTGACAATACCGCTATAGGAGGTTTAACACTTTCTAACTTATCTACAGGAATAGACAATACTTCCATTGGACTTGGAGCTTTATTATACCTTCAAAATGGAAACGGAAACACATTTGTTGGAGAACAGTCTGGAGAAAATCTAGCTACTGGTAATTATAATACCGTCTTAGGTCACCTTGCAGGAGAAAACATGAATGGTTCTGCTAATATTTTTATAGGCTATCAAGCAGGAAATAGCACTACAGGCAGTAATAAATTAATCATTGATAACAGTGATGATGGTACTAATTCATTTATTTATGGTGAAATGGATAATGAAATTCTACGCGCAAATGCCGAGGTACAAGTTATTAGAAATAGTACTGGTACAATATCTCATCTTGACTTAATAGAGACAACAGCAAATGATGGTAGTCGCTTAAAGTTTTCTAATTCAACAGAAACAACAAATAACTGGTTACTTTATGGAAGAGCAGACAACACAGATGCAGATAGTCGTTTAAATATTTTCTATTCTGGTTCTGGCAATATAATCGAAATATATGGAGACAATACTGTAGAACTGAATGGACAATTGGGTGTTAATCTAAACAATCCAACTTATGCTATACATTTACCTAACAACCCTACGATAGGCACTGGTCAAGGTCGTGCTAACGCTTGGACAACCTATAGTGATTCTCGCGTAAAGAGCAACCAACAACAAATAGAAAATGGTCTTGCTATAATCAATAAAATGGTACCTAAAACATACTTTCATCATAGCGGGAATATAGAAAATGGGATTCTTAATATAACAGATAATGGAGAACACACATTGGGTTTTATTGCACAAGAACTTTACGAAATATTACCTGAAGCTGTCCAAAAACCTGAAGATGAAAACGAATCCTTATGGTCTATTAATTATGATAAGGTCATTCCAGTAACTGTAAAAGCTATTCAAGAATTAAACAAAAAAATTGAAATTCTAGAAACAGAAAATGCAAAACTTAAATCCAAACTCAATCAACTTGAAGCTTTAGAAGCAAGAGTTTTGGCATTGGAAAACAACAACTCAAGTAATGTAAATAATACAACTGAAGATTAAAAATAATTGTTTTCAAAGACAATTATGATTTTGGGCGAGAAAGCCGCAGTAGGGAGCGGCTTTTTCAAGCTCAAATAAAAAGAGAATTTATTCTCAGTTACGTGAAAATTTTAACTATTAGTTAATTTTTAGTTTTTGGAAAGAGTCGCTGTAGGGAGCGGCTTTTTTCTTTTTATTAAAACCACCTTATAGTTAACCTTGCTAGTTTCTCCTTAAAATTAGTGTATGGAGGAAAAAGCAATTCATTAATACCAACAGTATGTTGTTTTACCACAGCACGTTGGTTACTAAAAGCTTTAAAACCATAATAACCATGACTTTTACCTATACCACTATTATTTACACCTCCAAAAGGTAGGTTATGGTTAGCATAATGAATCACATTATTATTAATGCACGTACCTCCTGCTCTGGTATTCTTAACAACCTTATCTATATTACGCTTACTATTACTATAAATGTACAAAGCCAAAGGACGCTCTTTTTTATTGATATAGGTAATGGCTTCATCTAATGTTTTATAGGTTACCACAGGTAATATTGGACCAAATATCTCTTCCTTTAGTAAAGTAGCATCCTCACTCACATTAGCAACAATAGTAGGAGCTATATATTTTGAAGCCTTATCTACTACTCCACCTATACTTATATTAGCGTCAAGCTTTTTTGCATTTTCCAAATGAGCTTGCAAACGATTAAAATGTTTATCCGTTACTATCCTTCCATAAGAATCTGATGTTTTAGGTTCATTTGTAAAATAATGCTCTATCCACTTTTTGCAGGCTTTAGTAAACTTCTCTCTAATGGTTTCATCAATTAAGATATAATCTGGTGACACACAAATTTGCCCTGCATTCATAAACTTTCCCCAAACAATTCGCTTTGCGGCTTTATCGATATTTGCAGTACTATCTATTATTGTTGGAGATTTACCACCTAGTTCCAATGTTACTGATGCCAAATGCTTTGCTGCTGCAGACATTACTATCTTACCAACATGAGGCGAACCTGTAAAAAAGATATGATTAAAAGGCAATTGTAATAATTTAGTTGAGGTTTCCACTTCTCCCTCTATTAAGGCAACTTCTTTCTCTTCAAAAACAGTTCTTATAATTTCAGCCATCAACGCTGAAGAATTTGGAGTCATCTCAGATGGCTTTATAATTACAGAATTGCCAGCAGCTATTGCAGACACTAAAGGCCCAAAAGTTAAGTTAAATGGAAAATTCCAAGGAGAAATAATCAAACAAACACCTTTAGGTTCATATATATAATACGAACTAGATCCAAACATAGACATAGGCGTATCTACTCTTTGCTTTCGCATCCATTGTCGTAGATTAGATTTTGCAAATTTGATTTCGCTTATAATTGGATATATCTCAGTAAGTTCTGCTTCAACCTTAGGTTTATTTAAATCCCTTTTTAAAGCTTCAAGTATTTTATCTCTAAATGTTACCTCAATTGCAACCTTAAGCTTCTTTAACAACTTTATCCTATAACTATAAGGCATATTACCAATCTTAAACTGTTGAGATTGTTGTTTCAAATACAACTGATAATATGGATTATTGGTAAAATCTACATCATTTTGATTCATAAGCCTCTTATTTATATTAACACAATGCATTTCGTCGACAATATTTGCAGAGCATCTCTTTTGGTCTGAAAATCAATAATTTTCATCTAGCAAAACACCCATTTTAAAGGGCTACAAGCTCATTTTGTGTATTTCACCGATGATTTTAACTAACAAGTGTCAGTTATCTAAACAACTTGGTCATTCGTCCAAAAGTTTCACTACAAACAAAGAATCCTACGTTACTTTGAATCGAAATTAAAACAAAACGATTTAATAACAATGAAAAAAGGTTTAGTCATATTAGCTTTCTTAACAATGTCTCTAGCAGGATTCGCTCAGCAAGACGTTGTAAGTAACATTGAGACTGAATTAGTTGAAACAGTTAAATCTGAAAAGCCTGAAGTTGCTAAAGCTACTATTTCTGCTAAAGCTAAGGCTAAGGTTTTAAAAATGAACCACAAAAAAAGTAACGAGATTATAAGTATTAAAGCTTACAGAAAAAGTCTTCAAATAAAAGTTAAGACTGTAAAGCTTTGCTAATTAATATGCTATTAACCATTAAAAAGCCGAAACATAAGTTTCGGCTTTTTTTTATTCTATAAGTACCGCTAAGTTTTGTAGTTTTATAGACTTCAAAATTTCAAAAAATGTCAGACCAAAAACGTGTTTTCCTAGTCGATGCTTACGCCCTAATTTTCCGTGGGTATTATGCTTTTATAAAAAATCCAAGAATCAACTCAAAAGGCATCGATACGTCGGCCATTATGGGTTTTATGAACTCACTTTTAGATGTTATAAAACGTGAGCGTCCAGACCATTTAGCCGTATGTTTCGATAAAGGCGGAAGTACCGACCGTGTAGAAATGTTTGAGGCTTACAAAGCCAACAGAGACGAAACGCCAGAAGCCATAAAAGTTGCCGTACCATACATTCAAGAGATTTTAAAAGCCATGCATATTCCTATTATGGTGAAGGAAGGTTATGAAGCCGACGACGTTATAGGAACCCTATCAAAACAAGCCGAAAAACAAGGTTATCAAACCTTTATGGTTACACCTGATAAAGATTTTGCACAGTTAGTGTCTGAAAATATTTTTATGTACCGCCCAAAATCGTTTGGTGGTGGTTATGAAACTTGGGGCATTCCTGAAGTACAGAAAAAGTTTGAAGTTGAAGACCCTTTACAGGTGATTGATTTCTTAGGAATGATGGGCGATGCGAGTGATAATATTCCAGGTTTACCAGGTGTTGGTGAGAAAACCGCGAAAAAATTCCTGAAAGCCTACGGAAGTATGGAAGGTTTATTTGAAAACATCCACGAGCTGAAAGGTAAAATGAAGGAGAAGGTAGAAGCTAACCAAGAATTAGGTTTACTATCGAAAAAACTGGCTACCATAATGCTTGATGTTCCGGTGGAATTTGATGAAAAAGATTTTGAAATGTGCGACCCAGACATTGAAGCAGTTAAAACCATTTTTCAAGATTTAGAGTTTAGACGACTTACTGAAAATTTCTTAAAAACTTTTGCTGCGGAAGATACTCAAGCAACTGCTGAGACAACATCGAAAACGGAGGAAAAAGCAAAACCAAAAACAATCTCAACGGCTGGCGCAGGACAATTTTCTCTATTTGGTGGCGATGTTAATGAGGCAGATACCGAAACAAGTTCAGCATCACACATCCGAAAAACCGCAGAAACCACAAGCCATTTTTACCAAAGCGTCGCTTCTGGTATGGCAACAAAACTTTTCATTAAAAATTTAATGAATCAAACTTCGGTGTGTTTTGATACCGAAACCACAGGTTTAAATCCGTTAACTGCAGAATTGGTTGGCATTGCATTTTCATGGGAAGTTGGCAAAGGCTTCTACATGCCATTTCCAGAAGATAAAACCGAAGCACAAGATTTAATCGAAGCGTTACGTCCATTTTTTGAAAGTGAAACCATTGAGAAAATTGGTCAGAATTTAAAATACGACATCAAAGTTTTAGCGAAATACAACATCGAGGTAAAAGGCAAATTGTTCGATACCATGTTAGCGCATTACCTCATCAATCCAGATATGCGCCACAATATGGATGTTTTGGCAGAAACTTATTTGAATTATACACCAATTTCTATTGAAACGTTAATTGGCAAGAAAGGCAAAAATCAGCTTTCAATGCGCGACGTTCCTTTGGAAAAACAAACGGAATACGCGGTTGAAGATGCCGATATCACCCTACAATTAAAAGAACATTTTCAAAATGAATTAGGCGAAGCCAATACCCAAACCTTGTTTGATGATATTGAAATTCCGTTACTGCGCGTTTTAGCAGCTATGGAATTGGAAGGCATTAATTTAGATAAAGACTTTTTAGCGTCACTAGCTGAGCAACTAAACAATGATATTGCTACACTTGAAAAGCGCATTTACGACGCTGCTGGCGAAGAATTCAACATTGCATCACCTAAACAATTGGGTGTTATTTTGTTTGAAAAAATGAAGCTTGTCGACAAACCTAAAAAGACCAAAACTGGGCAATATTCTACTGCAGAAGATGTCTTGAGTTATTTGGCTAAAGACCACGAAATCATCCAAAACATTCTTGATTTTAGAGGTTTAAGCAAGCTTAAAAGCACTTATGTTGATGCGTTACCGCTACAGGTTGAAGAAGCCACAGGACGCGTACACACCGATTATATGCAAACCGTTGCAGCTACTGGACGTTTAAGTAGTAACAACCCGAACTTACAAAACATTCCTATTCGTACAGAGCGTGGTCGTCAAGTGCGAAAGGCGTTTATTCCGCGAAGCGAAGATTACACCCTTTTAGCTGCCGATTATTCTCAAATTGAATTACGTATTATCGCTGCTTTAAGTGAAGAAGAAACCATGATTGAAGCCTTTAACAACGGTGAAGATATTCACGCTTCAACCGCTGCAAAAGTGTTTAATGTGGCTATTGAGGACGTCACGCGCGAACAACGTAGCAACGCTAAAACTGTAAACTTCGGTATTATTTATGGTGTTTCTGCTTTCGGATTAAGCAATCAAACTAATTTATCTCGTAGTGAAGCCAAAGAGTTAATTGACACGTATTACGAAACCTATCCGAAGCTAAAAAATTACATCAGTAAGCAAGTCGATTTTGCGCGCGACCATGGTTATGTGCAGACCGTTTTAGGCCGTCGCAGATATTTAAAAGATATCAATTCTAGAAATGCAGTGGTGCGTGGTGCTGCCGAACGAAATGCGGTAAATGCGCCAATTCAAGGTAGTGCTGCCGACATTATTAAACTTGCTATGATTGCCATTTACAACAAACTTGAAGCTGGCAATTACAAAACAAAAATGCTACTGCAAGTGCACGATGAATTGGTTTTCGACGTTTATAAACCAGAATTAGAAGAGATTTCAAAACTGATTAAAACTGAAATGGAAAATGCTTATAAACTAGCTGTGCCGTTAGATGTTGAGTTAGACACAGGTAACAACTGGCTTGAGGCGCATTAAAGTTTAGAAATAGCCTTTTCTAGAATATTTTTTATCTGGTGCTTTAAACTTTCAGGTTCTATGATTTTTGCATAATCTGAAAAAACGATATACCATCTTGAAAAACCATGTTCTACATAAGGTGTTAAGAACGTCATTTCAACATAATGGGCTTTTACTTTTTCGGATACAAATCCGTGTTGCCATTTGCTATTGTTTATAAATCGAACAACAGATTTATCTACCTGTATAACTACTTTTGTTTTTTCTACGTCATTCAATTTGTTACGGTAATCATCTAAGGTAATGTGCTCTCTTGTAAAACCATGTTGAGTGGGTTTTATGGCTAGCATTCTATCGGTTCTAAATTGTCTGTAATCCTTCCGAAGATGACAAAAACCCAAAACATACCAAAATCCCGTTTCGTGATAAATACCAACAGGCTCTACAAAGCGTTCGGTAGGTATTTCATTGTTAAGCGCCTGATATTTTAGATGCACTTGACGCTTTTCAGCAATACTTTCAAAAAGTACTTCTAGTGCATTTGGCAAATCATCATTAAATAGTTTGTGAGAAGGATCGACAAATATTTGAGATTCTAAAGCAGAAATCCAGTCTTTTTCACGTCCACGTAACACGGATTTCAACTTCAGCATTGCAGATTCGTAGTAATTTCCTAATGATTTATCTACAAACTTTTGCATCAACTTTTCGGCTGCAACAAAACTACCAACTTCTTCGCGTGTAAACATTACAGGTGGCAAACGATACCCTTCCATTATAGAATAACCAACACCTGCCTCACTAATGATAGGCACACCAGAAGCTTCGAGCGTACGAATATCGCGATAAATGGTTCGTAAACTTACCTGAAATCTATCGGCTAATTCTTGTGCTTTTACAATGCGTTTGGATTGTAATTGAATAAGTATGGCTACAATTCTATCAAAACGTTTTACAGTGTCTAAACTCATAATGCTGTAACATATATCCCAAAGATAGGTTTTCAGGTTGAAGTTTGTGTTTAATTTACCCTTCAACATAATCTATTAATCATTAATAATACACAAAAATAGATGTGGTCTATGACAAAGGTTTGTCAGTTGAAATTTTTTAAAACTTTATTTTTTACTACTGACACAAAGCTGTCACTATGCACTTTTAATTTTGATTTCAAATAATAAGAACATCAAAAAACTAAAATCATGGAAACAAACACCAACACTACATTACAAACAGTAATTACATCTGAAGAATTATTAGCCCATTGGCAAGGACATCGTAACTTAACTCGACGTGTTATTGAAGCTTTTTCAGAAAAAGATTTATTCAATTTTTCAATAGGAGGCATGCGTCCTTTCTCTGAAATGGTTGTTGAACTACTAGCTATTGCAACACCTGGCATCAAAGAAATTGTTACTGGTAAAACTGCAGCGTTTAATGAAGATATAAACCATGAAAACAAGAAGGAAAAACTGCTAGAAATTTGGGATAAAACAACCGAAGATATCAACGCGTATTGGCCACAAATAAAGCCAGAACAATTTCATGACACTATTAAAAGTTTTGGGGAATATGAAGGTACTGTTTGGTCTTCTATTTTTTATTTCATTGACAATGAAATTCATCATCGCGGACAAGCCTATGTGTATTTACGTGCTTTAAATATTGAACCACCTTTCTTTTACGAACGCTAAAATTTACAGTATGAATTCTGTTTTGGTCTTTAAAACATCTATCACTTCAAATCGTGAAATCAAACAGTTAAAGCCTGTTTTAAATAGCTTAATTGCCAAAAATGGATATTGGAATTTTGACTTGGAAGATTGTGACAACATCTTCCGAGTTGAAACCAAAACCATTTCACCTCATGCCATTTCTCAGATCTTTAAAAGTCTTGGTTTTTCTTGTGAAGAATTGGATTAGAAAACCTATTTACGTTTTCTCTTCTTATACTTGACCTTATTTTTTCTTTGATTAAAAGGCACAGCATCATTAAAGGTATGCTTAGTTTTTCCTGGTTTATTCTTGCGCCATTTCTCTTCTTTCTTTGGCAATAGCACTTTCAATAAATCTTGACGACCTAATTTATTAAGCGTGTTTTTAATCCAAGCTTTGTTTTCATCCTTATACCAAAAGAAAAAACGATGTTGCTCGTCTTTTTCCTTTTTTGTTTTTGGTGTATTAACCTCTTTAAGTGTATACGGATGATAACCACTATAATAAATTACCGTTGCAACCGTCATTGGTGTTGGCGTAAAGCCTTGAACTTGCTCAAGCTGAAAGCCCATATCTTTAGTTTCGGCAGCAAGATTTGCCATATCTTCAACTTCGCAAGCAGGATGATTTGAGATGAAATACGGAATTAACTGCAGGTTCAGTTTATTCTTAATATTGATTTTATCAAAGCGTTCTTTAAACTTATGGAAATAACTAAACGAAGGTTTTCTCATAAGTTTCAAAACAGGATCACTGGTATGTTCTGGCGCTACTTTAAGTCGTCCAGAAACATGCTTGGTCATCACTTCTTCAGTATAATCATCTAACTCTTTTGGATCTGCGTTTTTATTGAATTCTGGCACCAACATATCATGTCTAATTCCAGAACCGATAAACGATTTTTTTACTTTCGGATGACTATCTACAGCCTTGTACAACTCGGTTAACGGTTTATGAGACGTATCTAAATTGCTACAAATTACTGGCGAAATACAACTTGGCGCGACACACTTATCGCATATAGCTTGCACCTTACCTTTCATTTGGTACATATTGGCACTTGGCCCACCAATATCAGACAAATAGCCTTTAAAATCTGGCATATTCGCCACTTTATCAACTTCTCTTAATATAGACTCTTTACTACGACTAGCTATAAATTTTCCTTGATGTGCCGAAATGGTACAAAAACTACATCCACCAAAACAACCACGATGAATATTTATAGACGTTTTTATCATCTCGTAAGCAGGAATTGGTCCACGCTTATTGTATTTTGGATGCGGTAAACGCGTATATGGCAAATCGAAAGAGGCATCAATTTCTTCCTCTGTCATTGTAGGATAAGGCGGATTTATCATCAGCATCTTATTACCTACTTTTTGGAAAATTCGTCTTGCAGCCAATTTATTTGACTCTTGCTCTATTACTTTAAAGTTAGATGCGTAAGCCTTTTTATCTTTTAAACAGGTTTCGTGTGAGGCGATTTCAACATCTTCCCAATTTTTATTTTTTGGAATATCGTTTTCATCATTAATAAGAATCGCTGTTTGGTTTACCGTATTAATACTTTCAAACGGCACACCACGTTCTAGTAAACGGACAATTTCACGAAGTGGCTGTTCGCCCATTCCGTAAACCAACATATCGGCTTTAGAGGTTTCTAAAATAGTTGGCATTAATTGGTCGCTCCAATAATCGTAATGAGTGACACGACGTAACGAGCCTTCAATACCACCAATTAAAACTGGTGTATCTGGCCATTTTTCTTTTAAAATTTTACTATAAACCGTAGATGCATAATCTGGCCTAAAACCAATTTCGCCATTTGGTGTGTACGCATCTTTATCACGACGTTTTTTGTTGGCGTTGTAATTACTAATCATAGGATCCATACAACCTCCCGTAACACCGAAGAACAAACGCGGCTTGCCCAACTTAACAAAATCCTGAAGATTATCGTTAACATTAGGTTGTGGCACGATAGCAACACGCAAACCCATACTTTCTAACAAACGTCCAATTACTGCTGGACCAAAGGTTGGATGATCTACATAGGCATCTCCGCTAAACAGGATAACATCTAGGTATTCCCATCCGCGAATTTTCACCTCTTTGTTTGTGGTAGGTAACCAACTAGAAAGTCTTAATTCTTCTTGCATAACGGCACAAAGGTAAATAGAAATTACTACTTAATTGCAAGCACTCCTGTTAAACCACACAAAAGCAACACAATAGCAGTAAATTTTAATGAAAAATTATAAATCGAGGGCTTTAATATTTTCTATACGGTTACGTTCTAGGAAATCATCAATAGTTTCAAAATGTTCAATAACACGTTGATTTTTAAATTCGAACACTTTTTTTGATAAGCCTTGAAGAAAATCACGGTCGTGAGATACTAAAATTAAAGTACCATCAAACTCTTTTAAAGCCTCTTTTAAAACATCTTTCGATTTTAAATCGAGATGATTGGTTGGCTCATCCAGAATCAAAAGATTTACAGGTTCTAATAGTAACTTCACCATGGCTAACCTCGTTTTTTCACCACCAGAAAGCACAGCAACTTTTTTATCGATATCGTCGCCTTTAAACATAAAACGACCCAGAATATTTTTTATTTGCGTACGAATATCGCCTTTTGCAACTTCATCAACCGTTTGAAAAATAGTTAAATCTTCATCTAAAAGTGCGGCTTGGTTTTGTGCAAAATAACCCACTTGAACATTATGACCTAAAGAGCAAGTGCCTTCTACATCAATTTGTCCCATAATGGCTTTTATCATCGTTGATTTCCCTTCACCATTTCTACCTACAAAACATACTTTTTCGCCACGAGCAATCGACATGTTTGCATTTTTAAACACTACATGATCATCGTATGATTTAGAGACATCCTTAACCGTTACAGGATAATCTCCCGAACGCTGTGTTTTTGGAAAACGCAGTTTTAAAGCTGAAGTATCAATATCGTCAACCTCAATAATTTCTAACTTTTCAAGCATTCGCTCTCTTGATGCCACCTGATTGGTTTTAGAATAGGTACCTTTAAAACGCTCAATAAACGCTTGGTTGTCCGCTATAAATTTTTGTTGCTCTTGGTAGGCTTTTATTTGATGCGCTCTTCTGTCTTCACGAAGTTGCAAATAATGGGTATAATTTGCTTTATAATCGTAAATACGACCCATCGTCACTTCTATAGTTCGGTTTGTAATGTTATCTACAAACGCTCTATCGTGCGAAATAACCACCACGGCTTTAGCTTTATTTACCAGAAAATCTTCTAGCCAAATTACCGACTCAATATCAATATGGTTGGTAGGCTCATCAAGCAGAATTAAATCGGGTTTTTGAAGTAAAATTTTTGCCAATTCAATTCGCATACGCCATCCACCTGAAAACTCGCTTGTTGGCTTATTAAAATCTTCAGGTTTAAAACCCAAACCTTTCAAAGCTTTTTCAACTTCGGCAGTGTAATTTACTTCTTCTAAAGCATAATATTTTTCACCTAAATCTGATACACGCTCAATGATTTTCATATAGTCTTCAGACTCGTAATCGGTTCTGGTTTCAAGTTGCTTGTTTAAAGCATCCATTTCGTCACGCATTTCAAAAACATGACTAAATGCTTTGGATGCTTCTTCTAAAACAGATGTATCATCTTCGGTTAATAAGTGCTGAGGCAAATATGCAATCACGGCATCTTTTGGTGCTCTAACATGACCTTTAGTTGGATTTTGTACGCCTGCAATAATTTTCATCATTGTAGATTTTCCAGCACCATTCTTACCCATTAGGGCAATTTTATCATTCTCATTTATAGTAAAAAACACATCACTAAATAAGGTGTGACCACTAAATTCTACAACTAAATTATCTACAGAAATCATAGCTTTAATTTTAAAGGCGCAAAACTACTAAAAGCCGAAAGATAAATCTTTGATTTTTTTGAAGTAATATTGCATTTTAAACCTGTTATGAGCATTATTTCAACAGACCTATCAAAAGCCATAGAACTTCTTAATAACGAAGAGCTTGTTGCTATACCAACCGAAACGGTTTATGGTTTGGCTGGTAATATATTTTCAGAAAAAGCGGTAAAAGCAATTTTTGAAACTAAAGAACGTCCATTTTTTAATCCGTTGATTGTTCATATTCCTAATATAGAGTATCTAGAAACCATTGTTGAAGCGATTCCTGAAAAAGCAAAACTCTTAGCTGAAGCCTTCTGGCCTGGACCAATAACATTGGTTTTAAAAAAGAAATCTATAATTCCTGATTTAATTACTGGTGGAAAAGACACGGTTGCGGTTAGAATTCCCAACCATCCAACTACTTTGGAACTTTTAAATCAATTAGATTTTCCGCTTGCCGCACCAAGTGCTAATCCTTTTAACCGAATAAGTCCAACCAAAGCTGAGCATGTAGAAAACTATTTTAAGGATAAAATACAAATGGTTTTAGATGGTGGAGCTTGTAAAAGTGGCATTGAATCTACAATTATCGGTTTTGAAAATGGTGAACCTATAATTTACAGGCTAGGCTCAACGTCTGTAGAAGCCATTGAAGCTGTAGTTGGAACTATTGAAGTTAAAAACAGTTCGGCTGAGCATGGTCGAAGTCAAAAAGAGGCTGCACCTGAAGCGCCAGGGATGTTAGAACGTCATTATGCGCCAAAAACCAAAACCATTCTCACCACTAACATAGCAGAAGCTATTGAGACCTATAAAGATTTAAAAATTGGACTTCTAACTTATAATGATATTTTGAATGATGATGCAATCGCATATAAAATTGTGTTATCCGAAGGTAAAAATCTAGAAGAAGCGGCTTCAAAATTATATGATGCTTTACATCAATTAGATCAACAACAACTCGATATTATTATAGCAGAACAACTACCAGATTATGGTTTGGGCAAATCTATAAATGACAGATTGCAACGCGCCACAAAGTAAATCTAACTTCAACCATTTTAAAACACCTGATTTTCAATACGAAAAAACATTTAATTAGAGTTTGCCAATCCAATTGTTTATCGTAAATTTGCAAACTCTTTTTCGGAAGAGGAATGTTTAATCTTTTGTACCCTAAGGTGCAATAATAAATCAAATTAGTGTGGATACATTAAGCTACAAGACAGTTTCTGCTAACAAAGCTACCGTTAATAAGGAGTGGGTTTTAGTTGATGCTGAAGGACAAACTTTAGGTCGCTTAGCTTCAAAAGTAGCAGTACTTTTAAGAGGTAAGCACAAGCCTAACTTTACGCCACACGTTGATTGCGGTGACAACGTAATTGTTGTAAACGCGGAAAAAATCAACTTAACTGGTAACAAATGGACGGAAAAAAGTTATATCCGTCACACAGGTTATCCAGGTGGTCAAAGAAGCTTGACTGCTACTGAGATGTTTGAGAAAGACCCAACCAGATTAGTAGAAAAGTCAGTAAAAGGAATGTTACCTAAAAACAAATTAGGAGCAACTCTTTTTAGAAACTTAACTGTTGTTGCTGGTACTGAGCACGCTCACGAAGCTCAAAAACCAAAAACAATTAATTTAAACGAATTTAACTAATGGAAGTAATTCACAAAATTGGCCGTAGAAAGACGGCTGTTGCCCGTGTATACGTTGCTGAAGGAAAAGGTAACATTACGGTGAACAAAAAAGACATGGCGGATTATTTTACTACTGCAACATTACAGTATAAAGTAAACCAAGCTATTGCTATGACTAACAATGATGGCAACTTTGATATTACTGTTAACGTATATGGAGGTGGTATCACCGGCCAGGCGGAAGCTATACGTTTAGCATTATCTCGTGCTATGTGCGAAGTAGATGCTGAAAACAGAGCAATATTAAAGCCAGAAGGTCTATTAACAAGAGATCCAAGAATGGTAGAGCGTAAGAAATTCGGTCAGAAGAAAGCGCGTAAGAAATTCCAGTTCTCTAAACGTTAATATCCAACAACACTTAATTCAGAACTTGACTTTTCAAGTTCTGGATTATTTTATTTTATTGAAATCCGCTGCATAGTGCAGCAAATTATAAACCAGTTATTGTTGTCCATGACTTTACAGTCAGGATTTAGTTTAGCATCTAAATGACTAAGGCAAATAAACCACTTAGCCATTGCTAATTCAACAGAACGTAAACTATACAAAAATGGAAAAAGTAGAAGTAAAAGAACTACTAGACGCAGGTGTACATTTTGGTCACCTAACACGTAAGTGGAATCCAAACATGGCTCCTTATATCTACATGGAGCGTAATGGTATTCACATCATTAACCTTTACAAAACAGCTGCTAAGATTGATGAAACTTGTGCTGCATTAAGCAAGATTGCTGCATCAGGTAAAAAAATCTTATTCGTAGCAACTAAAAAGCAAGCTAAGGACATCGTTGCTGAAAAAGCAGGCGCTGTAAACCAACCATACATTACTGAGCGTTGGCCAGGTGGAATGCTTACAAACTTTGTAACAATCCGTAAAGCTGTTAAGAAAATGTCTTCAATTGATCGTATGAAAAAAGACGGTACTTTTGAGTCATTATCTAAAAGAGAAAAATTACAGATAGACCGTCAACGTGCAAAATTAGAAAAGAACTTAGGTTCTATCTCTGATATGACACGTTTACCAGGCGCTTTATTTGTTGTAGATACTTTAAGAGAGCACATCGCAATTAAAGAAGCTCAAAAACTAAACATTCCAATCTTTGCAATGGTAGATACTAACTCTGACCCACGTCAGTTAGATTACGTTATCCCAGCAAACGATGATGCTTCAAAATCTATTAACAAAGTTTTATCTATCGTTTCATCTGCAATTCAAGATGGTTTAAACGAAAGAAAAGCTGAGCGTGCAGAAAAAGATAGCGGAAAAGCTAAGAAAGCTGCAAAAGCTACTGTAGCAGATCAAGAAGAAGAATAAAAAATAACATTTAGAAAATATATAAAAGTCGTTTAATTCGTTTCTTCGCAGAACATTAATTATTCGACTTTTTTAAATTAAACACTATGGAAAATACTGTAAAAATTACAGCAGCAGAAGTAAACAAGCTAAGACAAGCAACTGGTGCTGGTATGATGGATTGTAAAAAAGCTTTAGTTGAAGCTGGTGGTGATTTTGATAAAGCCATTGAAGTATTACGTAAAAAAGGACAAAAAGTTGCAGAAAAGAGAGCTGACAGAGATTCTTCTGAAGGTGCTGCTGTTGCTAAAATAAATGCAGACAACACTTCTGGTGTTGCTATCGTATTAGGTTGTGAAACTGATTTCGTAGGTAAAAACGAAAACTTCGTAAAATTAGCTAACGATTTAGCTGATGCTGCTTTAAATTTTGATTCTAAAGAAGATTTCTTAGCTTCTGATTTTGGTGGTATGACTGTTGCTGAAAAATTAGTTGAGCAAACTGGTGTAATCGGTGAAAAATTAGACATCACTTCTTTTGAGAAATTAGACGCACCATTTGTAGGACAGTACGTTCACATTAACAAAATTGCTGCTTTAGTTGGTTTATCTGCAAAAGTAGATAACGCTGATACTTTAGTAAAAGATATCGCAATGCAAGTAGCTTCTATGGGAGCAACTACATTATCTTACAAAGATTTTGATCCTGCTTATGTAGCTTCAGAAACTGAAGCTCGTATTGCTGTAATCGAAAAAGAAAACATAGAATTAGGTCGTTTAGGTAAAACATTAAAGAATGTTCCTAAGTATATCTCTATGGCACAATTAACTCCAGAGGTTTTAGCACAAGCAGAAGAAGATGCTAAAGCTGAGTTAAAAGCTGAAGGTAAGCCAGAACAAATCTGGGACAGAATCTTACCAGGTAAAATGGAGCGTTTTGTTTCTGACAATACTACTCTAGATCAAGAGCAGTGTCTATTAGACCAAAAATTTATTAAAGACGAAAAGAAAACTGTTGCTGAATACGTTAAGACATTTGGAGATGTTGAAGTAACTGGTTTCAAACGTGCTTCAGTTGGATAATTAATTATTCAAAATAATTTATAAAGCTAAAAGCCTTTCAATTTTTGAGAGGCTTTTTTTTGACATTTTTTTCACTTTTACAGATGCTAATAATTATGTAGCTTTGTTCAACTTTCAAAACAGGTATGAAATACAATAGAATACTACTAAAATTATCTGGTGAAGCCCTTATGGGAGAGCGCCAATACGGTATAGATCCTCTGCGTTTAGCCGAGTATGCCCAAGATATTAAAGCTATTACAGACCAAGGCGTACAAGTTGCTATTGTTATTGGTGGCGGAAACATATTTAGAGGTGTTGCCGGAGCCAGTAATGGTATGGACCGAGTGCAAGGCGACCATATGGGAATGCTGGCAACTGTAATCAACGGATTGGCATTACAAAGTGCTTTAGAAGATGCTGATATTCCTACCAGGCTTCAAACTGCAATAAAAATAAACGAAGTAGCAGAACCTTTTATTAGACGCAAAGCGATGCGTCATCTAGAAAAAGGACGTGTGGTTATCTTTGGTGGAGGCACAGGAAATCCTTACTTTACAACTGACTCTGCTGCTGTACTAAGAGCTATAGAAATTGAAGCCGATGTTATTTTAAAGGGTACACGTGTTGACGGTATCTACACTGCAGACCCAGAAAAAGATAGTACTGCTGTAAAGTTTGATCACATTACTTTTGATGATGTTCTTAGAAAAGGACTTAAGGTTATGGATACAACAGCTTTTACACTTAGTCAAGAAAATAAATTACCAATTATAGTATTTGATATGAACAAAAAAGGGAACTTACTAAAAGTAGTTTCTGGTGAGACCATAGGTACAGAAGTTAACCTTTAGGTTTTGGCTTAACTTTTGATAACTCACAATTAAAATTATAAAAATTATGGACGAAGACATTCAATTTATATTAGATTCTGCAAAAGAAGCAATGGATAATGCCGTAAAGCATTTAGAAAAACAATTGGTAAACATTAGAGCTGGTAAGGCAAGTCCTGCTATGTTAGGCAGTGTAATGGTAGATTACTATGGTTCTCAGACACCTATAAATCAAGTTGCAAATGTTAATACACCAGACGGAAGAACAATTTCTGTACAACCTTGGGAAAAAAGCATGTTACAAGAAATTGAGCGTGGTATTATGTTAGCCAACTTAGGTTTTAATCCTATGAATAATGGCGAAACTATAATAATCAATGTTCCGCCTTTAACAGAAGAACGTAGAAAGGATTTAGCTAAACAAGCTAAAAGTGAAGCTGAAGACGCTAAAGTTGGTGTTAGAAATGCACGTAAAGATGCTATGAATGACATCAAAAAATCTGATGTTTCAGAGGATCTGCAAAAAAATGCAGAGATCGACGTACAAGAACTTACCGATTCTTACGTTAAGAAGATAGATAAAATTCTTGATGTAAAAGAAAGTGAAATTATGACGGTATAAAAACCTTCATGTTTTCATTTTTTTATTTGGTAAGACTAATACCAATCTGAAATTAGTTTCAGGTTAAAAGCAGCGTATTTTATTTAGCTTTTAATATTAATCCATTTGCATGCTTAAGCAGTCTCTTGCTATTCTTTTATTTTGCTTTGCTACATTTTGCTTGGCACAGAATCCTGTTTCTAAAAAAAGTGATTCTGTTAAAATAGCCAGAGACTCTATAAAAAAAGCCGAGTTCCTTAAGAATTTAGGCAATGGATTTTTACCTACTAATTTTTTTGATCTAGACTTAAGGTACCTCATAAAGTTTAACCAATACGAAGGTTTTAGAACCGGTTTAGGAGGCACAACCAACAAAAGTTTTTCTGATCGCTATAGAGTAAACGGCTACCTTGTATATGGATTTAAAGACACCAGATTTAAGTATAGTATTGGTGGTGGATTTAGAGTTAATGAAGCCACCAATACTTGGATAAATTTATCGTATACTGATGATCTAAAAGAAACTGGTAGCTCAACATTTTTAACCGATAAACGTTTCTTTACTTTTTTTGAGCCTAGACTTTTAAACATTGATTTATTTCATAGATACATTACAAAGTCTATAGGTATACAACACAAAATATCTAACCACTTATTATCTGAAACACAATTTTCAGCAAGCAAAATCAATCCTACATACAACTACAATTTTGTATTAGGTGATGAGTCCTTTAATTCATTTGATTTAAGTACAGCCAAATTTAGTTTACAATGGAGTCCTTTTAGTAAATTTGAATTAAAAGAAGATCAAATTGTAGTAACCAGAGATGGTTATCCTAAATTTACATTACAAGTTACTCAAGGTTTTAAATCTGTTTTTGGTAGTGACTTTAATTTTTCTAAACTAGATTTTAGGACTATTCAGCAATTTACACATAGTAATGATTCTAAAACAAATATTACTCTTGTAGCTGGATTGGCAGGTGGCGAAACACCTCTTACTCATTTATATCACGCGTATCCAAATAACATTACTAAAGAAACCATATTGCAACGTTTTTCTGTTGCTGGTCTTAATAGTTTTGAGACTATGTATTTTAATGAATTTTTTAGCGATAAGTTCTCTACCCTCCAACTAAAACATTTCTTTAAGCCTTTTAAGATTACAGAACGTTTTAAGCCACAATTAGTTCTTATTTCTAGGTATGCACTAGGAGACATGAAAAGCATCAGCAGACATCAAGGTATTAGCTTTAATACCCTTAATCATCTCTATTCTGAGTCTGGTTTTGAAATCAACAGACTTCTACTTGGGTTTGGATTGAGTTTTGCCTATCGCTATGGAGCATATCATCTTCCTAATTTTGAAGATAATATTGCTTTTAAGTTTACTTTTAATATCTCTTTGTAAAAATCTTTATTAATAAAAAAAGCCCTTCCAAATTCTGGAAGGGCTTTTTTAATAGATATTAATTGATTTTGTTACCATCTTTATCAAAAAAATGATATTCAAGATATGTGTAAGCATCTCTAGGTATAATTTTTACCCATTTTTTGTGTTCAAAGAACCACTTTGTACGTACAGATGGATACCCTTTGGTTAAAAAGGCTGCTATAAAAGGATGTGCATTTAAGGTTATCTTTTTATAGTCTTTTTTAATAATCCTTTCTAGGTCTTGCTTAATACGTTGCACTACTTTAATTGGTGCTTCTATTTCGTCTCCACCTACGAGATTAGGATTTTCTTCTTTAGTTTTAATATTGCGCTCTGGCCTAACGCGTTGTCTGGTAATTTGCACTAAACCAAACTTACTCGGCGGCAATATTTTATGCTTTGCTTTGTCATCTTTCATCTCTTCACGGAGATGGTTGTAAAGTTGTTTTCGGTTTTCTGCTCTGCCCATATCTATAAAATCAACTACAATGATTCCTCCCATATCTCGGAGGCGTAGTTGACGGGCAATTTCTGTTGCAGAAATTAAATTTACTTCTAAGGCTGTGTCTTCTTGGCTTTTTTCTTTGTTAGAACGGTTACCACTATTTACATCTATAACATGCATAGCTTCGGTATGTTCTATAACAAGATAAGCACCTTTAGCCATAGAAACGGTTTTTCCAAAAGAAGTTTTTATTTGGCGTTCTATGCCGTATTTTTCAAAAACCGGAATACCATTTTTGTAGTACTTTACAATTGACTCTTTTTTGGGTGCAATTTTTTGCACGTAATCTTTTACTTGTATGTACAATTCTTCATCATCTACAACAATACCAGAAAATGAATCATTAAAAATATCTCTAAGAATAGAAGATGCTTTATTCATTTCACCTAAAACTTTTGTTGGGTGATGTGCTTTGTACAACTTTTTACACATTGCTGTCCATCTCGTCAGCAAGTTCTGTAAATCACTGTCTAGCTCGGCAACTTTTTTGCCTTCTGCTACAGTACGAATAATAACACCAAATCCTTTGGGAGTAATACTTTTTACTAATCGTTTTAGTCTGTCTTTTTCTTCTTGAGATTCAATTTTTTGAGAAATCGAAATTCGGTTAGAAAAGGGTACCAAAACAATATATCTACCTGCAATAGACAATTCTGAACTAATGCGAGGTCCCTTTGTAGAAATTGGTTCTTTTACTACTTGTACTAAAATTGATTGATTAGATTTAAGCGCATTGGCAATACTGCCATTTTTGTCTAAATCTTTTTCAAACGGAAAGTCTTTAAGACTGTAATCTCTTAATTTTCCTGTGCTTACACGTTTAATGAATTTTAAAAGCGAAGGTAATTTTGGCCCAAGATCATGATAGTGTAAAAACCCATCTTTTTCGTAGCCTACATTAACGAAAGCTGCGTTAAGTCCTGGAATAACTTTGCGGATTTTAGCAATAAAAATATCACCTACTGCAAAGTTATTATCTTCTTCGTCTTTGTGTAATTCAATAAGTTTTCCATCTTTTAATAAGGCAAAATCAACAATATCTGAACTCGATCTTACGATTAATTCTTTGTTCATGATGTTAATTTATATTCCGACAATAAACATCGGAATGGATTTTACTAAATTATTTTGACACAGGATTCCGATAAACATGTATCGGATAATCCAAACAAATTAAGATGTACTCTATTAATACATCTAATTTTATATCAAAGAACGTCTTGTAAAAACTGAAAAAAGTAGTTTAAAACTACTTTTTTCCAGCTTATTTCTTCTTGTGACGATTAGCGCGTCTACGTTTTTTACGCTTATGCGTCGCTACCTTGTGTCTTTTTCTTTTTTTACCACTTGGCATAATGAATAATGCTTTTTAAATTAATATTTTTTTTAATGTTTTTAGTTTACTTCAACATTAGATTTTACACCTTCTAAAAATACTTTAGCTGGTTTAAAAGCTGGTATGTTGTGAGCAGGAATCTTAATCGTAGTATTTTTTGAAATGTTACGACCTGTTTTCTCAGCTCTTGTTTTGATTATGAAACTTCCGAAGCCTCTCAAATAAACGTTATCTCCACTTTCTAGTGATGATTTTACTTCTTCCATGAAAGTTTCTACCGTAGCCTGTACGTCACCTTTCTCCATACCTAACTTATCAGATATCTTAGCTACTAAATCGGCTTTTGTCATTGTTATTAGTTTTAGGGTTACTATTAAAATCTTAAGGGATGCAAATATATGTAATTTAATTTCAATATTTCAAGCGTAATTAATTAAAATTTAACGCAATAAAGATTTAATTTTGCTCTATCATTTAAAAATTCAATGGATTTTAAAAACAAATTAACTAACTGGTATTCAGACAACAAAAGAAGCTTACCTTGGCGAAACACTAAAAATCCATACTACATTTGGCTCTCAGAAATAATTTTGCAACAAACACAAGTTAAGCAAGGATTACCGTATTATGAAGATTTTATTAAGCAATATCCTACTGTTTTTGATCTTGCAAATGCATCTGAAGAAGAGGTTCTGAAATTATGGCAAGGGCTTGGTTATTACTCCAGAGCAAGAAATCTTCATACTACTGCCAAACATGTAGCTTTTGAATTGGATGGTCGTTTTCCTAATAACTATAAAGACCTATTAAAGCTTAAAGGTGTTGGCGACTATACCGCAAGTGCTGTAGCCTCAATTGCATTTAACGAGGTTGCTGCTGTAGTAGATGGTAATGTTTACAGAGTTCTATCTCGATATTATGGTATTATAACTCCAATAAATTCTACTGATGGTATAAAAGAGTTTAAAAAATTAGCCTCTAACCTTATTGATAAGGAGCAACCTGCAACCTTTAACCAAGCTATTATGGAGTTTGGTGCCACACAATGCAAACCCAAAAACCCTAATTGTACTATTTGTCCGCTAAACGAAAGTTGTATGGCGCTTCAAAAAAATATGATTGAGTTTTTGCCTGTAAAGCTGAAGAAAACAAAAGTGAAAACCCGATTTTTTAATTTCTTAGTATGCATAGACAACAATAAAAATACACTTCTTGAAAAAAGAACCTCAAAAGGTATTTGGCAAAACTTATACCAGTTTCCTTTAATAGAATCTAATAAAAGTTTGTCTTCAGAAGAATTTCATTTACTCAATATAAAAGATTCTGTTTTAGACAATCTAAATTTTGACTACTCCTTATATAATATAGAAGATATAGTTCATAAACTATCGCATCAACATCTGTATACCAAATTCTGGATTATTGAAACAAAAGAATTGCCTAAAAAAAGCATTGCCATAAAGGAGATAAAAAAATATCCTGTTCCTGTACTTATTAGCTCGTTTATTGACGCTTTTAATTTCAATGATTTATAAGAATCACATTTTTTTCTTAATTTTAAATGTGTGATTACAAATTAAGTAACTTTGTAAGCTAAAACAATTTATAATTATGTCAGGAACATTGAATAAAGTAATGCTAATTGGGCATTTAGGAGATGAAGTAAAAATGCATTATTTCGATGATAAAAACTGCGTTGGTCGTTTTCCTTTAGCAACTAACGAAACTTATACAAACAAAACCACTAATGAGCGTGTTACTAACACCGAGTGGCACAATATAGTAGTAAGAAATAAAGCTGCAGAAATCTGTGAAAAATACCTTACCAAAGGAGATAAAGTATACATTGAAGGACGCATAAAAACCCGAAAGTGGACAGATGATAAAGGCATGGAGCGTTACTCTACAGAAATACAGTGTACAGACTTTACTTTCTTAACAAATAAAAACGAACAACAAGCACAGTCTTCTGTTGCTCAACAGCCATCTCAACCTCAGCAAGCTACTCAGAACAGCGCTGCACCACAAGAGGATGACGATTTACCATTTTAATTAAATTAGTTTTATTTTGGACCCAGAACCCTCGGTTTTACTTTCAAATTTATTAGTTACCAATACATCGTTTATAACTAGTATTATATTACTTGTTATACTATTAGCATGTTCGGCTCTTATATCTGGAGCCGAAGTAGCACTTTTTTCGTTAACCAAATCTAACATAGACAAAGGGCTCGAAGAAAATTCGTCTGCTATGCAGATTATTGCATCATTGCTAGAACGACCAAAAAAGCTACTGGCAACTATTCTTGTTGCAAACAATTTTATAAATATTGCTATTGTACTACTCTTTGCTTTCATAGGCGAAACACTTTTTAAAAATGTTACCAGTACATTAATGCGATTTTTACTAGAAGTGGTCTCTGCTACTTTTCTCATCTTGTTATTTGGTGAAATTATTCCAAAAATATACGCAAGTAGAAACAGCGTTAAGTTTGCTTCATTTATGGCAAGACCATTAAGAGTCTTAGACGTTATATTTTCTCCTATAAGCCTGCCAATGCGTTATACCACGTTGAAGATTCAGGAACGATTTGGAAAACAACGTTCTAATTTTAGTGTAGACCAGCTATCGCAAGCTTTAGAACTTACTAACGATGAAGACACCACACAAGAAGAACAAAAGCTATTACAAGGTATTGTGTCTTTTGGAAACACAGACACCAAACAAGTAATGCGTCCACGAATGGACTTATTTGCCATTAATATTGACACACCTTTTGAAACCATCATAAAAGAAATTATAGACAATGGATATTCTAGAATTCCTGTTTATGAAGAAAGTATAGATGACGTTAAAGGTGTACTCTATGTTAAAGACCTTTTGCCTCACCTAAACAAAAAAGAATTTAATTGGACCACCTTGTTAAGAGAGCCATTTTTTGTTCCAGAAAACAAAAAACTAGACGATTTAATGGTTGAGTTTCAAACTAAAAAAGTACATCTAGCAGTTGTTGTTGATGAATATGGTGGCACTTCTGGTTTGGTTTCTTTAGAAGACATTATTGAAGAGATTGTTGGAGACATTAGCGATGAGTACGATGATGAAGATTTAGTTTATACAAAGCTAGATGATAACAATTATAGCTTTGAAGGTAAAACACCTCTTAAAGACGTATACAAAATCATTAATTTAGAAGACAATGAAGCTGAAGATTTTGAAAACAAAAAAGGGGAAGCAGAAACATTAGCTGGTTTTGTTTTAGAAATATCTGGAGGTTTCCCAAGGGTTGGAAGTAAAATAAATTATAAAAATTACGTTTTTACTATTGAAGCCTTAGAGCGCAAGCGTATTAAACAGATTAAGTTTACGCTTTTGAGATAAAATATTGAAGTTTAAAATTTAAAAGATTCCTACTTACTGCAAAAGTTATATGAAACGTATAGTATTACCAATAATAAGTCTTTTCATGCTAGGTTGTGGCAATGATCCATTACCTAAGCCAAAAGGCTATTTACGATTAGAGTATCCTGAAGCTGAATATAAAAAAGTAGAATCCTCTTTACCTTTTTCTTTTGACAAAAATGCTTTTTCTGCTTCGGTATCAAAAGCTAAAACCTCTGGAAACGTTAAGGGAATAAACGTTAAATACCCTTCTCTAAAAGCTACAATATACCTTAGCTACAAAAAAGTTAATAAAGATAATTTAGACAGCTTACTACGAGATGCTCAAAACCTTACTCAAAAGCACACAATGAAGGCTGATGAGATAACTTACAAGCCTTTTGAAAACACTAAAGACAAGGTCTATGGTATGTTATATGAAGTAGGTGGAGATGCAGCTTCTCAATCCCAATTTTATGTTACAGATAGCACAGAACATTTTCTTAGCGGCTCACTATACTTTTATGCCAAACCTAACTATGATTCTATCTATCCAGCATCTGAATACCTTAAAAAAGATATTAAACGCTTGATGGAATCTATAAAATGGATAGAGCATTAATAATGAAAATATACAAATAAAAAAAGCAGCCAATTGGCTGCTTTTTTTATTTGTATAATGATGAGAATACTTAGTCTTGATAAACCCATTCACCACCCATTTTTATAACAGCAAAATCTTCAGTACCGTTACTACCATTGTATATATCAATAGTAACAATATATTTTTGCTCTTCTTCTGCAGATGGGTCTAATTCGTCTAAAACAACACTTATAGCATCTAAAACCATAGCATTAGTCCACTCTGCTGGGTTTCCTGATCTTCTGTCCATGTTACCATAGTTTTCCATACTTGTTGTAGCTTCTGGATAAACAGAACCTAATTCTGCAACTATAGTAGCATAATCTCCAGGAGTCATTGTGTATCTTATTGTGTTGTCTGGTACCCAAACACCATCTTCGAAACCAAATTGTAAAGTTGTAGAAACTACACTCTCATGACCTGACCATACACCATTCATGTACATATAAGAATTACCTCTTATTTGAGCTCCACTTGAACTTGAGTAATAATCATAGATTACTAATAACTCATCTTCTTCTTGAGCATATGGGAATGTTAATTCTAAGAATGTTGGTAAGTAATTGTCTGGTGGAATAGAACTTCCGAAATTATCGTACTGACCTGGTTGACCAGAACCTTCACCCATAGAATCAAAATCATTAGAGCTTAAGTAATAAACACCTTCAACAGCTTCCCAAGCACCACTTGTATACACAAAGTACTCACCTTTAGAGTTTGTATCTCCAGTAGCACCTAATGTCTTTATTTTTAAGCTTTCGATTCTCCATCTTGCAGCATCAGAATCTGTAGACTCGTATCTAAAAGCAACATTAACAACTTGTCCGTCATATGCAGAAAAATCATAATCTTCTGAAGATGCCATATCACCTGTTGCAGGATTTGCTAAAGTAATTTCGTCCCAAGTAGCAGCTAATACATCACCTGAATAATCTGTAGATACATATATCTTTAATAAAGATGCATCACCAGCATAATCTAACTCTTGAGTAATTTGAAACTTAAGATCACTTTCTCCTGTTAAATCAATTGTTGGAGATACTAACCACTCTGTGTTTGCAACTTGACCACCGAAGTAACTATTACCTTGAACATAACCTGATTGAGAAGTCCAAACTTCGTCACCACCAAATTCTTCAGAAACTGTCCAACCCTCAAAACTTCCTGCAAAGTTATAAGATACTAAGTCTGCTAAACCAACTTCTGGCTCTTCAGTATATTGGTCATATTTAGCTAAAACTATTTGTCCTTCTACTGGACTAGCAACTTGTGCATCAAGAATTGCTGGTATTTCATTTGTTGCATCTACATCTGGATAAAATCCAAAAGCATCACTTCCTGCAGTTGCATAATCTGAGTTTGTAAACTCGTATATGTCAGCATTTGTGTAATCACTAACACCTTCTGCACTACCAATATATAAGTCGTATCCAACTAATACTTGAGAACCTTCTCCCCAAAATGGATACATTTCCTCTAATAATTGAGGTATAGAGTCCTTAGCTTGTTGTTCTGAGTCGAAACTTCCAAAACCTAAACCTAAGGCATCATAATCATCACTAGTTAACGTGTAACTATCAGTACCAACAATTGGATCAGCACTAGTATCTAAGCCATCATAGATGTCTTCCATTGGATTACAACCTACGAAGATTGTTCCAAAAATTGCTAAGCAATAAAATATTCTTTTCATTTTAATTGTTTTTTTTAAAAGTTAACTCTAAGACCTACACTGTAAGTTCTTCCTGGACCAAAATAAACTTGCGCTGTTGAAGCTGTACCGTCTATATCATTAGCATCTGAAACATACTCTGTGTTAAACACGTTGTTAATTTTACCTGTTAAAGTAGCCTCAAATGATCCCATTTGGAAGGTATGTCTCATACCTAAATCAAATAAACCAAAATCTGGAAGTTTCCAAACATCGTTTGTATTGTTACTACTTCTATTTGTTACATCATAAGAAGCGTAGTTATCTCCTGCAAAGTTATAATCAAAATAAATATTAGATTTTGGTGCTAATTTGTAATCAGCTCCTAAAGCAAATGTAGTTTGTGCAGCATCACCTACTTTAATACCATCTGCATATACTTCTATAGGATCTCCTACTTGCTCACCTGCTTGGTCTCTTACGATTGCAGAAACGTTGCTTTTCCATTTCCAGTCACCTAATGAAGCCATACCTGTAACAGTTAACTCATCAGTTGCTTTATATCTAAAATCTAATTCTATACCTTGGTGTAATGCGTCTATACCTAAAACATTGTAGAAAAAGATATCGTCACCTGTTCCTATTGATCCTGAATAAGATTTATCTAACCAGTTTGTGTAATAAATGTTTACGTTAGCGCTTAATTTTTCGCTACGGTAACCATATCCTAATTCTGCACTAAATACTTTTTCATTAACTGCATCTTCGTTAGCATCTATACCATCTTCATCTAAAAATACAGAATCTAAAAACGGAGGTCTTGAGAAGTAACCTACATTAACAAAAATATTGTTGTTAGCGTCTAAGTTGTAGTTACCACCACCTTTGAAACCATATCCTAAAAAGTCTACAGCGTCTGATGATCTACTACCTGTTATAGTATTGTTCATAAACTCCTTTTGTTTATAACTACTGTTAGAAACATCAGCAGCAACAAAGATATTGAAGGCATCAGTAACCTGATATTCTGCTTGACCAAAAAGTCCGTATCTTATTACTATACCATCATAGTCTTTATTGTACTTATCACCAACTTTTAATGGTTTTCCAAAAGCAAATGTATCTGTTTCGTTATCTAAGAAGAATTGACCTCCTAATAAATCATCTACTTGGTACCAGTGAGAACCTACATAGTAACGACCATCAAAACCACCTGAGATTGTTAACGCGTCATTAACTCTGTTTTTGTAAGTAGATAAAACACCAAACCATTCGTGAGAGTTTCTAGAAGAAGAGATAATATCTGTAGATCCGTTTACACCATTAGCCCTGTTTTCTTCAACGATTCTATCAAAATCTATTGGTTGTAAACCTGAAGATCCTATTCTGTATTCATCAGAACCGATTTTAGTTCCTTCATCTCTTCTACCTCCACCAGAACCGAAAGAAGCGTAAACTGCAGTAGATAAAGCCGACTTTTCATTTATATTCCATAAGTGGTTTATAGACATTTGTGGCTTGTGGTAAAAGTTGAATGATTGGTGGTAAACCTCACCATTTTTATATCCCCAATCTTTGTTAGCTCTTCTTGGTCCTGAGTCCGTTGCTTGAAGCTCTGCTATTGTAGAACGGTTATAACGTTGACCATGCTCTTGCTGAGCACCAAAAGCAGTAAAAGATAATCTGTGAGCATCATTTATTTGTTGAGATAAACTAACAAAATAATTGTATCCTGAAAACTCTGTACCGTCTACATAACCTTCACCGCCAATTTTTGAAGCACTAACTGTAGCAGCAAATCCTTTGTCTGTAAGACCTGTTGAGTAAGTCATTCCGTATTTTAAATAACCATTGTTACCTACGCTAGACGTAATACTTCCTCCTTTTACAGCATCTGTAGTTTTAGTGATAATATTTATAGTACCACCTACAGAAGATACAGCTACTTTAGAAGCACCTAATCCTCTCTGAACCTGCATTGTTGATGTTACATCACCTAATCCTGCCCAGTTACTCCAGTATACTGCACCATTTTCCATGTCATTTACAGGTACACCATTGATCATTACAGCAACGTTTTCAGAATCAAAACCTCTTAAGTTGATTCTACCATCACCATAACCACCACCAGCTCTTGTAGCATAAACACCTGGTGTGCTTTTTAAAATTTCTGGAAATTCTTGAGTACTTAACTTTAAAGCAATCTCACTAGACTTAATAGTAGAAACTGCAACAGGAGTCTTTCTGTCAACTGCAACAGATGCTACAATCATTATTTCATCAAGACCAACCTCACTAGATACTAAAGTTATTGTACCTAAATCTGCGTCTCCATTGTAAGCTATAGTTTGGCTAACATAACCTACATAAGAGATTACAACCTCACCAGAACCAGACTCTGCAGTAATTGTAAAATTACCATCAAAATCAGTTGTAGTACCATTGGTAGTCCCTTTTACTATAACATTAGCTCCAGGTAATGGCGAATTCATATCACCATCAATCACTTTACCTTTAATGGTACTTTGAGCATACATAACTGTTGAGAACAATGTCAAAACAGCAATACATAAAAATTGATTAATTTTTTTCATTATGAAATTTAAGTTAATTGGTTTTTCATCAGCGCAAAATTACGCATTACGCTAACTGTAACATTAACTAAATGTTAACAATTAGTCGCCATGAAGTTAATTGTAAAATCAACAATATTATGCACGCACAATTAAAATTTATTAAAATTTTTTAACAAATCTTAACAATTTTTCTTATAAAAGTTAACTAATTCTTGTGTAGAAGCGTCATGAGAACCCAAAATATCATTACTTGTAAGCTCGTTTAGAATTGTCTTAGCTAATTGTTTACCTAGCTCAACACCAAACTGATCATAACTGTATATGTTCCAGATAATGCCTTGTACAAAGATTTTATGCTCGTACATTGCAATTAACTTTCCTAGACTTTCTGGTGTTAGTTTTTGAATTAACAGTGAAGTTGTTGGCTTGTTGCCTTCAAAGATTTTAAATGGAAGTAATTTTTGTTTTTCTTCTTCAGAGAGTGTTGTTTTTTCTAGCTCTGCTGATACTTCTGCTTCTGTTTTACCATTCATTAATGCCTCTGTTTGTGCAAAGTAGTTAGACATTAATTTATCATGATGCTCTTTATTGCCGTGAAGCGATTTAATAAAACCTATAAAATCTGCAGGTATCAATTTAGTACCTTGATGTATCAATTGGAAGAAGGCATGCTGTGAGTTTGTACCTGGTTCTCCCCAAATTATAGTACCAGTTTGATAATTCACATTATCTCCTGCTCTATCTACATACTTACCGTTACTTTCCATTATACCTTGTTGCAAATAGGTAGCAAACTGATTAAGATATTGCGTGTATGGTATAATTGCTTCACTTTCGGCATTAAAAAAGTTATTGTACCAAACTGTTAGCAATGCGGAAATAACTGGAATATTTTCTTCAAAATCGGCTGTTTTAAAATGCTCATCCATTTTATGAGCACCAGATAATAAGCTTTCAAAATTATCGTATCCTATTGCTAAACTAATAGATAGTCCTACAGCACTCCATAATGAAAAACGACCTCCAACCCAGTCTTTCATTGGGAAGATATTGTCTTCATTAATACCAAATGCTTTTACACTCTCTATATTAGTAGAAACAGCAACAAAATGTTTAGCAATTGCTTCTTCTGGTAAAGTTTCTAAAAACCAAGCTCTAATAGAGTTAGCATTAGATAGAGTCTCTTGTGTTGTAAATGTTTTTGAAACAATAACGAATAAGGTTGTTTCAGGGTTTAAGTGTTTAATAACCTCTTTGTAATGGTCTCCATCTACATTACTTACAAAATGTGTATTTAAATGATTTTTGTAATACTGCAGAGAATCTACTACCATAGCTGGCCCAAGGTCTGAGCCTCCTATTCCAATATTTACAATATCTGTTATTGATTTTCCGGTGTGTCCTTTATGACTACCACTTACTACAGTATCGGTAAAATCTTTGATTTTTTGTTTTACCTCATAAATACCTGGCATTACATTAACACCTTCTACAAAAACCTCAGCATCTTGTTTGGCTCTCAGTGCTGTATGCAACACTGCTCTCCCTTCTGTTGCGTTAATGATATCACCTTCAAAATACTTTGAAATAGCATCCTTTAAATCCACCTCATTAGCCAGCTCAATTAGAGAATTGAGTGTTTCTTTGGTAATTCTATTTTTTGAAAAATCTACATAAAAATCCTCCCACTCAACTGTAAGCTCTTCTGCTCTTTTTGGGTTAGACTCAAAAAGTTCCTTTAAATGCGTAGTTTTAATGGTCTCAAAATGGGCTTGTAATTTTTTCCAAGATTCTGTTGCGGTTGGGTTTGTAGATTTAAGTGCCATTATTGTATATCTGTTGTATTGTCTTCTGTAATTGTGTTTTCTGTTTTTTGAGTTCCGGTTTCTAAAAAGAAAATATTATCAAGCTGCTGTTTTATTGGCTTGATGTGATCTAAATATTTAGTTTTTAGACTATCTGAAATTGGCTCTGCTTCTGGTAATTTTTGTTTAAAAGGATCTACTTGTTTTCCGTTTTTCCAAAAACGATAGCAAACATGCGGACCTCCTGTGTTTCCCGTCATTCCTACCCAACCAATTATATCTCCTTGCCTAACATACTGCCCTTTTTTTACATTTTGAGCTTTCATATGAAGGTATTGCGTAGAGTATGTTGCATTGTGCCTAATCTTTACATATTTGCCATTACCTCCTCGTCTTGTAGATTCTATAACTGTTCCATTTGCTGTTGCCATAATTGGCGCACCTACAGGTGCTGCAAAGTCTGTTCCCTTGTGAGGTCTTACTTTGTAACCGTAATAAGCAATTCTTCTATTAAGATTGTAACGAGACGATAATCTACCAAACTTTACTGGCATTTTTAGGAAGGCACGTCTTAAGTTTTTGGCATCTTCATTAAAGTAATCTACAATGTTTTTAATAGAATCTGTTTTGAACTGAAAAGCATATAACGAATCTCCATTATGCTCAAAATAAGCTGCTTTTACATTATGAACTCCTGCATATATAGTATCGTTAATATACTTATCTGTGTAAATCACCTTAAACCTATCACCTGGCTGTAAGCGTCTAAAATCTATAGTCCAGGCATAAATATCATCTGCCATTTTATAAGCCAAAACCTGACTTAGACCTTTATTTTCTAAAGTCTCAGAAATATTATTTTCTATAACACCTGTAGCTGTTTTTTCTACATAAGTTATAGGTTTTGTACGCGTGTATACTTGTATAGAATCTTTAAAATCTATAACCACATAGTCTTCTAAGTTCTGTTGATAAATGAAGGTTGTCGGTTTTTGAATACTATCGTTAATTCGTTTTTTATCGAACAATAAAGTGTAGGGTTTACCAACTTGAAGTTTTGTAGCTATATCAAAAGTATCTTTAGCTTTTTCTGCTATTTGAAATATTTCTGGATAGCCAATATTGTTTCGTTCTAAGATAATACCAAAAGTATCTCCTCTTCTTACTGTATCTCTTTTGAATTCGAATTTTTTTAGGTCAAACCCAAATTCTAATATTTTTTCTTCTTGCTTCTGCTCTGCAACTTCCTTTTTATAGTTTTCTGCTGAATTATCCTCTTTACATGCAACAAAAAACATCGCAAAAACAGCAAGTACTATTAATCCTTTTAAACGCATTAATTGCTAATTAAATATTATTTCCCCAATTCTCTAATTCCTCTTCTGACCATAAATCTGGAAAGAAAATACGTCTTTGATATCTTGGGTGCATGTATTTTTTCCAGTCACTTCCTCCTGTAGCTTCTCCATCACCCATACCACTCTCAATGTAGTGTCTTGCCGCATTGTAATGCGCCATTACCCATGTTACATTTACTGTATAATCAAAATGACGCATCGCTTTTACAAGATCTTTGTCTTTTTGATCTTCTTCTGGCAGCTCCTTAAAGCGTGTCCATAGATTTTTGGTATTGTATTTTTCCATAAATCTTAAGAACTCTTCTTTGTAGCGCTTTTCAAAATTAACTAAAAGTGTAGATTTTTTTCCTGTGCTATGATCTTTTCCTGCAGCTTGCCAATACAAATGCTCAAAAGCATGAGTATATGGTGTATTTCTATCTATATTAGCTCTAAACCTATAATCTATAAGATTAATTAACTCCGTTGAAGCAAATTCTATAAGCCTATACTGTGCACTTTGAAATCCGCTGGCTGGTGTTAATGTATATCTAAACTTCATATACTGCTCAACTTCCATACCTTCTCTCATAATATTGAAAGACGTAGTGAGCATATCAAAATAACGACTTATGCGCATTATTTTATTTTCAAAGAAAACAACATTAAGGTCTTCTTTTTCTGCTACTTGAGATATTTCCCAAAGTATCATCTTAAAAATAAGCTCGTTAATTTGATGGTAAGCTATAAACACCATCTCATCTGGAAGCGTAGTACGCTGTGTCTGAAGACTTAACAACGCATCGGTTTGTATATAATCCCAATATGTAATCGGCTTGCTATATAGCAAGCCGTATAAATGGTCATCTGTATCTTGGTCTATTTTAACATACTTCTCTTGAAGTTGTTTTAAAATCTCATCGAAATTTGGTTGGTCTGACATAAATTAATTATCGTATACTATCGGAAAGGAATGTTTCAATCCTTTAAATTGTACTAAATCGGCACGCAGTGAACCAACTGCTAAATCTGCCTTTATCTTTAGTGGAATTTTATTTTTATCTGCACTGACCCACAAAGTTAAACTTTCTTCTTCTTTAAACACACGTCCAGCCATAACATATGGTCTAAATTTTAAAGATTTAACTTTTACTTTAGAGTCATTAATATCTACTTTTACGGTTTCTCTGCCTAAGTACTTGAGCTTAAAGCCATAGTTTTCTTCATCAAAAAACATATTGGTTTTTATTTCATCACCAATTTTTAGCTCATCTATGTTTATACTATTTCTTAGATAATAGTACATAGACACCATATCTTGCACATCTTTTTCTGTTGAAATGGTTTTTGTTTTTTTGTGTTTTTTGTTATTAACAACAGCTTTTTGTTCTTGATGATTAAACTCAATCTCAATATCTTTTGTATGGCCGCCTTCATCAATCTTTCTTATAAACTTATATGGCACACCTGTTTCTTTATCAAAATAACTCTCGTAGCGATCTCTTACCTTGAAGAATAGATTAACTGCTCCTGTTGTTTTGCCTTTACCAACAACATGATATACCGATTTGCCATTAAGCTTTCTTTCATCTACTTTTAAGGTCGCTTCACCTGCCTTAAACCAACCACTATAACTCATCCTAAACTTAAACCATTCACCAGATTGAAACGCAGTTTCTTGCTCTGGACTTGGTGCCTTAAGACTAATTAAAAAAACTAATATTGTAAGTACGTACTTCATAATTTTGCGATTTGTAAATTTAACTAATGTTACTCAATTTTCGGGTTACATTTAACTTAAATACAATTACTATTCCAAATCTATTAAAACCCTGAAATACAAGCAAAAACATTAGGTTAATTTATTGTTTTTTGTTTCAACACTCGTAACTATGGTATTTACGAGCACAAAAAAGCAAAACATAAAACATCTTGTAATAATCGCTTATTACGATCTAAGACATAGGTAGCATGTGTATTAGCGCGCTTAGAACAAAAGACTAAACGCGCTTTTTTTTATTTATAACGTTCCTCGTTTTTCTTGTTCTCTCTCTATAGATTCAAACAATGCTTTAAAGTTACCTGCACCAAAACCTCTTGCTCCCATACGTTGAATAATCTCGAAGAATAACGTTGGTCTATCTTCAACTGGCTTTGTAAAAATTTGAAGCAAATAACCTTCCTCATCGGCATCTATCATTATACCAAGTGATTTTAAGGTTTCAATATCCTCTCGCAATTCGTGACTAAACTCTTCTAATCGTCCTGGTACAGCTCTATAATATTCTTCTGGCGGAATAGACAAAAATTCCACTCCTCGTTTACGCATATCTGATACCGTTTTTATAATATCGTCCGTTGCAACAGCTATATGTTGTACTCCTGGTCCTTCGTAAAAATCTAAATATTCCTCAATCTGTGAACGCTTTTTACCTTCAGCTGGTTCATTAATTGGGAATTTTATTCTTCCGTTGCCATTACTCATCACTTTACTCATTAATGCTGAGTATTCAGTATGAATTTGCTTATCATCAAACGATAAGAAGTTAACAAATCCCATAACGTCTTCGTACCATTTTACCCAAGTATTCATTTCGCCCCAACCTACGTTGCCTACCATATGATCTACGTATTTAAGACCTACTGGCTCAGGATTATAATCTGACTCCCACTTTTCGAACTTAGGCATAAAGACTCCGTTATAATTTTTGCGCTCTACAAACATGTGCACGGTTTCGCCATAAGTGTAAATTCCTGCTCTTACAACCTCCCCAAACTCATCAGTTTCTACTGTTGGCTCCATATAAGATTTTGCACCACGTTTTGTGGTTTCTTCGTAAGATTTGCGAGCATCTTCTACCCAAAGTGCTACAACTTTAACACCATCACCATGCTTTACGATATGATCGTTAATTGGATGCTGAGAATTTAATGGTGTAGTTAGCACTAATCTTATCTTGTCTTGCTTTAACACATAAGACACAGTGTCTTTACTACCCGTTTCTAAACCTTTGTAAGCATACGACTGAAAACCAAATGCTGTTTTGTAAAAGTGAGCAGCCTGCTTGGCATTACCTACATAAAATTCCACATAGTCTGTTCCTAATAAGGGAAGGAAATCTTGTGCTCCTTCAAATATTTTTTCTAATCCGTAGTTTACTGATTTTATTTCTTTACTCATATCTTTTTAGAATAGAGAAGCTAGAATAGAGAAAAAAGATGACTTATAATTTATTTTGAAAACTCATTGTCATTTTTTGAAACTCTGCTATTTTACCTTCAAGTGATTTTAATTGTTCTTTATTTAAATAATTTCTTTTGTTTGCTATTATTAGTTGCGTTTCAAGTTCGAACGATGAACTTAATGAAATGTCTATAAAATGAGAAAACGACTTGTCTGTTCTTGAAGAACCCTCAGCAATATTGCTTGGAATTGAAACTGAACACCTGTTAATTTGAGATACCAACCCAAATTTTTCTTCGTTTGGAAAACTTTCAGTTGCTTTAAAAACATCATCTACAATCTCCATCCCTAAACTCCAAATCTTTAGATTCTTGTAGTTATGTCTTTTCATATACTCATTTCTATTTTCTCGTTTCTAACATCTCAACTACTCCAGCCACGATTTATAATAATCCTCATCGGCAATTTTTAAGGCATCTTCTGTAACCTTTAACGGCTTAAAAGTATCTACCATAACGGCCAATTCATCTGTTTTTACTTTACCGATACTACGCTCCATAGCACCTGGATGCGGACCATGTGGTATACCTGCTGGATGCAATGAAATATGACCTGCTGCAATATCATTCCTACTCATAAAATCGCCATCAACGTAGTACAACACCTCATCACTATCTATATTACTGTGATTATATGGTGCTGGCACAGCCAATGGATGATAATCGTACAAACGTGGCACAAAACTACACACCACAAAAGCATCAGTTTCAAATGTTTGGTGTACTGGTGGTGGTTGATGCACACGACCTGTTATAGGTTCAAAATCATGTATAGAAAAAGCATAAGGGTAGTTATAACCGTCGTATCCAATAACATCAAAAGGATGCGAAGCGTAAACCATTTCTATAATTTCGTCTTGCTTTTTTATTTTTATTAAAAAATCACCAGACTCATTATAAGTTTCCAACTCTTGTGGCTGACGCAAATCGCGCTCACAAAATGGTGAGTGCTCTAACAACTGACCGAACCAGTTTCGATAACGTTTTGGTGTGTATATTGGTCTGTAAGACTCTACTATAAATAGACGATTATCTTCGGTGTCAAAATCCATTTTGTAAATAACACCTCTTGGTACTAGTAAATAATCTCCGTATTTAAAATCTAAATTACCCAACATAGTACGCAACTTACCTGTGCCTTTGTGCACAAAAATAAGCTCATCCGCATCTGTGTTTTTATAAAAATAATCTCTTGTAGATTCTTTTGGCGCAGCCAGTATGATGTTACAATCGCTATTAGTCAACACTATTTTTCTACTGTCTAAATAGTCGTTTTCTGGCTTTACTTTAAACCCATGCAAACGGTATGATTGCATGTTATTTGCTTTAGCAATTTTTGGGGCTACACTATATTGCTTTCTTATTTCTTTTACTTGCGTTGGTCTTTGCTCATGGTAACTATTGGTTGACATACCATCAAAACCTATAGTACCAAATAACTGTTCGTAGTAAAAGCTGCCATCTGGTTTTTTAAACTGCGTGTGGCGCTTTGGTGGAATTTTTCCTAATTTATGATAAAATGGCATTTTGTTTTCGTTTAATTGTTGATTTGTGTATTCGTTTAATTATCGTAAACGAACAACGTTTTAAAGGTACAAAAATTAAGAGATTTCTGGTTTAACAGAAAAAACAAAAAGGGCGTATTTATTCTGGATTCCTTTTGATAAGGAAATGTAAATGAAGTTTAAGATTTTCCCAGAATGGTGTCATTGTGATACAAAGTTTATAAAAATTAATTTAAAACCAAAACCCTAGATTAAAAAACCAATAATCTTCTCCTGTTTCTGGTGAGTATGTGTACTTAGCTTCTAATGGACCAATAAAAGTTTCTAGAGAGTAACCCAATGCATAACCTGTATAGTCTGGTGACGAAAACCAGTTGCCTGTCTCAAACAACCCATTCTCAACATTAGCATAGTTTGCGGCTAAAATTATATGATGATTTTTTAGCCACTCATAATCTAATGTAAAACAAGATTTTACAAAACTATTACCAGCTATATCAAAGAAATCGTAACCGTAGAAACTGTAAAAATTATTTATAAAATTATCCGCATATCCACCTAGTGCAAAACCGAGTGTAGATATTGAATTATCCCCTAAAGTAAACCCTCCACTCGCTTCAGTCTTTAGAGCAACTTTTTTACTAAAACTAAAAGCATACCCTAAATCTGCCTTTGCTATAGAAAAAGGTTCAAAACCTGAAATAAAATCTGATGCATTGAGATACCAATGAAAATCACCACTGAAATAAGCTCCATTTTTAGGAAAAACAGGATGACTGTAACTATCATATTTTAACTTTCCGAATACACTAAAATAGTCAGTATTTTCAAACACAAAATCATCTTCCTGATTTTCTGACAATAGCGTTTCTGATGTTATTTTTAATCGCTTATGTTCACCTCCTAAACGCAAAGAAAAGTCTTTTCTAAAGAGCGTCTGTAAATAGATTTGGTTTGTAAAATCCTGAAGTTTTGCATCAATTTTATTTAAATTATCTAAGAGTGGCGAGTCTTCTTCTAATGCTAACTGAGGGTTTATATTTTTACCAAATTGATTGAAACGAGACTTTAAACCTATACTTATATAAAACCCTTTATCTATAAAATAATCAAGGTTAAATCTAGAGTTGTCTCCAAGTATAACATCTAATGAAGCTATATCATTATCAAAAAGCAACCGTTTTTTTGTAAGATTTGCCAATATAGCACTCTTATACAATCCGTCATAATGGATGCCTAACTTTAAAAACGTTGAAGCTTCAGACTCTTGTATTTTTCCAAGAAGCCTATACTTATTTACACTATCTGTTGGCTCTAATTGATATCTAAACGTATCAAAATTATTAGTTGCAATGACATTATTTATTCGTTTTTTAAAATCGTCATAGCTCAATGTTTCATTGCCTCTTAACTTTAATTTCCCTAAAAGATAGGATCTTGTATAACGCTCATTCCCGTTTATAGCTATAGACTCAATTTTAAGGCTATCTATAATTTTTAAATAAGACCTTTCAACAGTACTTTTTTGTGATTTTTTAATATCATTAAGCGCGACTAAATGATCTAAAGCGGCTGCTTCTCCGTTAGCAATAATATCTTCGCCTTCATCAAAAGAAAGCACCGAAAAATTAGCAATATCTGGTTTTATGTAAATATCCACCATTGGCGCCTTGTCTTTCATGGCGCTGATAGTTCTAAAATTATTAATCTGTAGTAATATTTCTGGCGCACTCTTTAAGCCGTCTCTATCTCTTAAATCATCTTGCACGTCAACACCTATAATAATATCCATGCCTTTTGCCCTTAACTCCTCAACAGGGAAATTATTAGTAACTCCACCATCTATTAAAATCTTATCTCCTATAACAACAGGTTGAAAAACAGAAGGCAAAGCACCACTTGCCGTAACAGCTTCTGCCAATCTGCCTTTATCTAAAATTAGAGACTCACCTGTTTCAATATTGGTAGCCACACAGAAAAACGGAATCGGCAGTTTTTCAAAATCTCTAACCTCATTAACGGGAAGCATTAACTGATACAATAAATTATATACATTTTGACCTCTTGACAAACCAGAAGGCAACTTAATTTTGAAATTATCAAAAGGCAGATTTACCGCATACTTTTCTTCACTTTCTCGCTCATAAAAAGATTTTGACTCTCTAGGAAACTCATCATTAATAAGCTCATCAAAATCTACAGTATTGAATAAATCTTCTAATTGCTGACCAGAATATCCTGAAGAATACAGAGAACCTATTATAGCACCCATACTTGTACCTGCTACATAGTCTATTTTTATACCTAAACTATCTATTACTTTTAGAGCACCAATATGAGCAAAGCCTTTAGCACCACCTCCACTTAGCACTAAACCTATCTTTGGTTTTTTAGCCTCCTGGGCATTTACTGTATTATTCCATAAAAACACATGAAGCAATAACAGTGCACTAAAAATTATTTTAATATGATATGTTAGGGAATTTTTCAACTTATTCTTTATGATAATAATTATACACTTTACTTGCTCTAGACACACCAACAACTGCCTCTAACTCATCTAACTTAGCATTGGCAATTCTCTTAACGGTTTTAAATTGCTTCATTAAATCGATAATGGTTTGCTCACCAACACCTGTAATATTTTCGAGCTCGGTTTTTAAAGCTCCTTTACTTCTTCTATTCCTATGATGTTCTATCCCAAAACGATGTGCTTCGTTACGTAATTGCTGTATTATTTTTAGTGTTTCGCTTTTTTTATCTAAATATAAGGGAATTGGATCATCCGGATAGAATAATTCTTCTAAACGTTTTGCAATTCCTATTATAGCTATCTTTCCTCTCAAGCCTAAAATATCCAAACTTTTTAAGGCTGATGACAACTGTCCTTTACCTCCATCTATAATAATTAGCTGTGGCAATGGCTCATCTTCGTCTAGCAAACGTTTGTAACGTCTATATACCACCTCTTCCATTGATGCAAAATCATCTGGACCTTCAACCGTTTTTATATTAAAGTGACGATAATCTTTTTTGCTTGGTTTTCCGTTTTTGAAAACCACACATGCTGCTACCGGATTTGTTCCTTGGATATTTGAGTTGTCAAAACATTCAATATGTCTTGGTTCTTCAGATAAACGTAAATCGGCTTTCATTTGTGCCATTATTCTATTAGCATGACGGTCTGGATCTACTATTTTTATTTGCTTTAGTTTATCCATTCTGTAATACTTTGCATTACGCTCTGATAAATCTACAAGACCCTTTTTATCACCTAGCTTTGGTATAGACACTTTTATATCTTCACCTAAATCTACTTTAAAAGGCACAAATATTTCTTTAGAATTAGAATTGAAACGCTGTCTTATTTCAGTTATAGCAATTTCTAACAACTCTTTATCAGATTCCTGTAATTTCTTCTTCAGCTCTAATGTGTGAGACCTTATGATAGAGCCATAACTTAATTGTAAAAAATTGATATAAGCATACGTCTCATCACTTACAATTGAAAATACATCGACATTGCTAATTTTTGGATTAACGATTGTAGATTTTGCCTGGTAGTTTTCTAAAATCTCTAGTTTCTCTTTTATTTTCTGAGCATCTTCAAACTGCATCACCTCAGCATATTGTCGCATTTGCACTCTAAACTGCTGTAAGGAATCTTTAAAGTTTCCTTTCAAAATTTCGCGTATAGCCACAATATTTGCATGGTATTCTTCTTCGGTCTCATAACCTTCACAAGCACCTTTACAATTTCCTAAGTGATACTCTAAACAAACTTTATATTTACCAGCTTCAATTTTTACTTCCGACAAATCATAATTACATGTTCTTAATTGGTATAACCCTTTAATTAAGCCAAGTAGGGTTTTTACGGTTTTCATACTAGTGTATGGTCCAAAATATTCAGATCCATCCTTAATAACACGTCGAGTTGGAAAAACTCTGGGAAACCGTTCATTTTTTACACAAATCCAAGGGTAAGACTTATCATCCTTAAGCATTACATTATACTTAGGCTGATACTTTTTTATAAGATTATTTTCTAGCAGCAAAGCATCGTTTTCTGTCTCCACAACGATATGCTTTACAGACGCAATATTTTTTACCAAAACACGCGTTTTACCATAGTCGTGATGTTTTGTAAAATAACTACTTACACGCTTCTTTAAATCCTTTGCCTTACCTACGTAAATCAACTTTTCGTCTACATCAAAATACTGGTAAACACCAGGTTGATGAGGTAAGGTTTTTATTTGTATTTCTAAGCTGGTTTTTGGCATTATATCAAAGGTAACAATAAGATATTTTTTTTATGTTTTTTGAATAAACTTTATAACTATCTTGTGCCACTTTTTTAAAAACTAATATAACTATGAAAAAGGTTTTGGGACGAGTTGATAAAATTGACTTCCCGCAATTACATCTTAATGAAATTGATGTAAAAATAGACACAGGTGCTTACACTTCTGCTATACATTGCTCAAAAATAAGAGAAGAAGACGGCAAGCTTTATTGCACCTTTAAAAGCAAAGGACATCCTAACTTTAATGGTAAAGAAGTTACTTTTAACGAGTTTACATTTACAGATGTAAAAAGTAGTAATGGTCATAAAGAAAACAGGTACAAAATAAAAACAACTGCTATATTCTTTGGAAAAACTTATAAGATTAACTTAACTTTAAGCACTAGAGACGACATGAAATTTCCGGTCTTAATTGGCCGTCAATTTTTAAAACAAAAATTCTTAGTCGATGTTGACTTAGAAAACCAATCGTTTAAAAAACACAACTAATGAACATTGTCATTCTATCGCGTAATTCGCAATTATACTCTACACGCCGACTTATTGAAGAAGGTGAAAACAGAGGCCATGATGTCGAAGTTATAGATCCGCTTAAGTGCGATATTATAATAGAACAAGAAAAACCAACCATATACTACAAAGATCGTTACTTAGATTATGTAGATGCTGTAATACCTCGTATTGGTGCTTCGGTAACTTTTTATGGCTGTGCTGTGGTAAGACAGTTTGAAATGATGAATGTCTTTACAACCGTAACTTCAGACTCTATTATAAGAAGTAGAGATAAGCTACGTAGCTTTCAGCGCCTATCTAAAGCTGGTGTTGGTATGCCTAAAACGGTTTTTACAAACTACTCTCGCGATGTTGAAGAAGTTTTAGACCATGTTGGCGGACCTCCTGTAATTATAAAGTTATTAGAAGGTACACAAGGTCTTGGCGTCGTTTTAGCAGAGTCTAAAAATGCTGCAGAGTCTGTATTAGAAGCTTTTAACGGACTACAAGCAAGAGCTTTAGTACAAGAGTTTATTGCAGAAGCTAAAGGTGCCGACTTAAGAGCTCTAATTGTTGATGGGCAAGTTGTTGGCGCGATGAAAAGACAAGGTAAAGAAGGCGAGTTTCGCTCTAACTTACACAGAGGAGGCAGTGCCAATCTTATAAAACTCTCTGATGATGAATTAAAACTAGCCATAAAAGCAGCTAGAGCATTAAAGCTTCCTGTATGTGGAGTAGATATGCTACAATCTGCCAGAGGTCCTTTAATAATGGAAGTTAATTCTACACCAGGACTAGAAGGTATTGAAGGTGCTACACAAAAAAACATAGCAAGAGCTATTATTACTTATATTGAAAGAAATAGAAAGTAAAAAAAATAACTAACAAGATTCTCTTTTTACGGGAAGTATATATGAGCGAAAAAGAAGTACTAAATATCTTAGGAAAAAAAGTAGCTTTAGGCGAAAGTGCTAAAGTAAGTTTTAGCGTTGCCAAACTTCACACACAAAATACCATTGAAGTCCCTGTTATTATTGAGCGATCTAAAAAACCTGGACCTATAGTATTAATTACTGCTGGTATCCATGGAGATGAAGTTAATGGAGTTGAAATTGTGCGTCAAATAATTTCAAAAGGCATTAACAAACCAAAAAAGGGAACAATTATATGTATTCCTGTAATTAATGTTTTTGGGTTTATACACATGGATAGAGAATTTCCTGATGGCAGAGACCTTAACCGCGTCTTTCCGGGAGGAAAAAGCGGCTCGCTAGCAAGTAGAGTTGCTCATAAATTAATGACCGAAATAGTGCCTCATGCAGATTTAATATTAGATTTTCATACAGGTGGAGCAGATCGTTTTAACGCAGCTCAAATTAGAATTATTAAAAACGATGTGGTCTTAGACGAGCTTGCTCAGATTTTTGGCGCTCCAATAATCTACTATACCAAAAACTTAAACAAATCCTTTAGAAACACGTGTTATAAACTTGGCATACCAATGCTTTTATTTGAAGGTGGCAAATCCTTCCATATAGATAATAACGTTACCAATACTGGTGTTAATGGTACTAAAAGAATTTTGAACCACCTAGGCATGCTTAATAGAAACTTTAAAGTTTCTAAGCCTAAAAAAAGCTGTATAAAAATATTAGACAGCAAGTGGATTAGAGCCAACCACTCTGGCATGTTTAAGGCCTCTGTAGATGTTAACACATTTGTAAAAAAAGGAGATGTTTTGGGGCACATTACAGATCCTTATGGTAGTTTTAATCATTTTGTAAAGGCACCTAACAACGGTTACATTTTTAACGTTAATGAATCTCCAATAATTTATCAAGGAGATGCTATTTTTCATATTTCTACAAAGCTTCAACAATGACGAAATCTGAGGTACGCAAACAATATAAAGCTTTACGAAAATCACTTAGCTTAGATCAAATTGACGACTTCAGTCTTGCCATTGCAAACCGATTACTACAACTTGATATTTGGAACAAATCCTTCTATCATATTTTTTTATGTATTGAAGAACAAAAAGAAGTAAACACAGAATACATCTTAAATATTCTAGCAGGAAAAGATAAAAACATAGTAATTTCTAAAAGTAATTTTGAAGATGCTTCTATGACGCATTTTCTTTTAACAGACAATACTACTATTAGAAAAAACGACTACAACATTCCTGAACCTGTAGATGGTATAGAAATAAACTCAACTCAAATAGACGTTGTTTTTGTACCCCTTTTAGCTTTTGACAACACCGGAAACCGAATAGGCTATGGCAAAGGATTTTATGATCGGTTCTTAGCAAATTGCAAACCCGAAACCATAAAAATTGGTTTATCTTTTTTTGAGGTTGAAGCGGAAACCTTTGAAGCTTCCGTAAATGATATTAAACTAGACTATTGTGTAACTCCTGATCGCGTGGTTCAGTTTTAGAAATAGACTCTTCCTTAAAAGCTTTCTTATTAAACACAATCAAAATACCAATTCCTGTACTTATGGCAACATCTGCCACATTAAAAACAGGATCAAAAAAAGAAAATGCTTTCCCTCCTACTAAAGGTAACCAGTTTGGTAATTGGCCACTCCAAATCGGGAAATGAAGCATGTCTACAACATTACCATAAAACACATCTGTATAACCTCCTTCTTTTGGCAAAAAAGTAGCAACCTGCATATGACTATCGCTAAACAAAACTCCGTAAAAAACAGAATCTAATATATTACCTAAAGCACCAGCAAATATTATAGAAATAGCAAATATTAATGTTTTAGATTTTTTCTTTTTGGTAACATCTACCAACCAAAAACCAATACCTGTAACAGCTACAATTCTAAAAAGCGTAAGAATAAGCTTTGCTGACTTATCTGAAATAAAGGTAAAAAAATCACTCAGTTTAGTTCCCCAAGCCATTCCATCATTTTCTATAAAATCAATTTTAAACCATGAAAACACAGTAACGCCATCATTTAGGGCAAAATGTGTTTTGATATAAATTTTACTGATTTGATCAACCAATAAAATAAGAATAATAATTATTGAGGCTTTTTTTAATGACATACTATATTCCTGCGAAGGCAGAAATCTCTTAATATTAAACAATAAAGCAAAAGTAATGGTTTATTCTTGTCTTGCAACTGAATAAGAACATTGATGTTCTTAAGCTAAACACAATAGAAATAAAACAAAAGACCTCACAGGTTTTAAAAACCTGTGAGGTCTGTATATGAATTTATTTATAAGCATACTTTTAGATTCCTGCTTTCGCAGGAATTTGCTACTTCTGCATATTCTTAGCTTCGATACTAAGCGTTGCGTGCGGTACAAGCTTTAATCGCTCTTTATTGATTAACTTCCCTGTAACTCTACAAACACCATAAGTCTTATTTTCTATTCTAATCACAGCATTTTTAAGATCTCTAATAAACTTTTCTTGGCGAATAGCCAATGCCGAATTAGACTCTTTACTCATAGTTTCACTTCCTTCTTCAAAAGCCTTGAATGTAGGCGATGTATCGTCCGTACCATTATTATGGTCATTCATATAAGCACTTTTTATTAATTCTAAATCGTGCTCAGCTTTACTTATTTTTTCTTGAATTAAAACTTTGAATTCTTCTAAGTCTTTATCTGAATATCTATTTTTAGTATCTGCTGCCATAGTTTTTTAATGTTTTTGGATGAATAATTTGGTATTTACTTCATCAAAAGCAATTTCTATACCATTGTTTAAATTATCCATTAATTTTAAATCTTCGGTTAAGGTTTCAGATTTGATATACTCCTCGTTTGAAGCGATTGCAGCTGCAACTTGTGCATCATTTTGCAGTTGAACATCAATGCGGTCTGTAACTTCAAATCCAGAATCTTTACGCAAATTTTGAATACGGTTTACGAGCTCACGAGCAATACCTTCCTTTCGTAATTCTTCTGTGATTGTAACATCTAAAGCTACCGTTAAAGCACCTTCATTAGCAACTAGCCATCCTTCAATATCTTGAGATGTAATTTCAACATCCTCAAGTCCTAAAGTAATGTTTTTTCCATTAATTTCAACGTCTAAACTTCCGTTTTGCTCAATTTTTTTGATGTCTTCAGCCGAAAACGCACTTATTGCGCTGGCTATCAACTTCATATCCTTACCAAAACGTGGTCCAAGTGCTTTAAAATTTGGTTTTATTTGCTTTACCAAAATATCCGAAGCGTCTTGTAAAAGCTCTATTTCCTTGATATTCACCTCGTGTTTTATCAAACTTGAAACGGCTTCTATCTCTTCCTTTTGTTGGTCATTATCAACAGGAATCATTATTTTTTGAAGCGGCTGACGCACCTTAATCTTCTCTTTAGCTCTTAACGATAATACTAATGATGATATTGTCTGTGCGTTTTCCATTTTGCGCTCTAACACTTTATCTATAGCACTTTCATCTGCCTTAGGAAACTCTGCTAAATGCACACTCTCAAATCCTTCTTTTTGGGTAACTGCATTAAGGTCTAAATACAATCTATCCATAAAGAATGGCGCAATTGGTGCACCAAGCTTAGCGATGGTTTCCATACACGTATATAGCGTTTGGTATGCCGAAATTTTATCGGCTTGGTAATCGCCTTTCCAAAAACGTCTTCTACTTAAACGTACATACCAATTACTTAGATAATCTTGAGTAAAGTCTGAAATGGCTCTCGCAGCCTTTGTTGGCTCATATTCGGCATAATATTCATCTACCTTTTTAATTAAGGTATTTAATTCTGAAAGAATCCAACGGTCTAATTCTGGTCTTTCATTTAGAGGAATATCTGCCTCTTCATATTTAAAACCATCTAAATTGGTATATAAACTGAAGAATGAATAGGTATTATATAACGTTCCGAAGAACTTACGTTTTACTTCCTCTACACCTTCAATATCAAACTTTAAATTGTCCCAAGGGTTGGCATTGCTTATCATATACCAACGTGTTGCATCTGCTCCGTGATTTGCTAAAGTTTCAAATGGATCTACAGCATTGCCTAAACGCTTAGACATTTTTTGCCCATTCTTATCTAAAACCAATCCGTTAGACACTACATTTTTGTATGCCACAGAATCGAAAACCATTGTTCCGATAGCGTGCAATGTATAAAACCAACCACGTGTTTGGTCTACACCTTCTGCAATAAAATCTGCTGGAAACGCTTCTTTCTTATCAATGAAATCTTTGTTTTCGAACGGATAATGCCATTGTGCATAAGGCATAGAGCCAGAATCGAACCAAACATCTATTAAGTCGCTTTCGCGTTTCATCGGTTGACCTGATGCTGATACCAATACAATTTTATCAACTACGTTTTTATGTAGGTCTATTTTTTCATAGTTTTCTTCAGACATATTACCAACCTCGAAGTCTGCAAATATATCTTCAGACATTACACCTGCTTCAATAGCTTTTGCTATTTCACTTTTTAGTTCTTCAACAGAACCTATACACAACTGCTCTTTACCATCTTCTGTTCTCCAGATTGGTAATGGAATTCCCCAAAAACGTGAACGTGATAAGTTCCAATCGTTAGCATTAGCCAGCCAATTACCAAAACGCCCTTCGCCTGTTGATTTAGGTTTCCAGTTAATTGTGGTATTCAGCTCGTGCATTCTACCTTTTACGTCAGTGACTTTAATGAACCAAGAATCTAACGGATAATATAGAATTGGCTTATCTGTTCTCCAACAATTTGGGTAGCTGTGCTTATATTTTTCAACCTTAAAGGCTTTATTTTCAATTTTTAATTTAATGGCAAGCTCTACATCTACAGATTTCTCTGGTGCTTCACCATCATTGTAATACTCGTTCTTTACGTACTTACCAGCAAACTCGCCCATTTCTGGTCTAAAACGTCCTTGCAAATCTACAAGTGGCACTAAATTACCATTATCGTCCTTTACCAACATTGGTGGAATTTCTGGTGTAGCTTGTTTTGCAACCAAGGCATCATCTGCACCAAAGGTTGGCGCTGTATGCACAATACCTGTACCATCTTCAGTAGTAACAAAATCTCCAGAAATTACTCTAAAGGCATTCTCAGGATTATCGTTTGGCAACGCATAGTCTAGCAATTGCTCGTACTTAATACCAACTAAATCTTTTCCTTTGAATTCTTTAACGACGTAGAAAGGAATCTTTTTATCGCCTTCTTTAAATTCAATAAGTTCAGGCTTGGTTTCTACTTGCTTGTATTTTCCATCAAACTGTTTACCGACAAGACTTTTTGCCAACACCACATTCATTGGCTTGAATGTGTATTGGTTGTATGTTTCAACTAAAACATAATCAATCTTTGGACCAACAGTTAAAGCAGTGTTACTTGGTAAGGTCCAAGGTGTGGTCGTCCAAGCTAAGAAATGAATATCGCCTTCATCTTGAAGAAAATCTGGCAATGTTTCTGCTATGGCTTTAAACTGCGCAACAACTGTAGTATCTGTAACGTCTTGATAAGTTCCTGGCTGGTTAAGCTCGTGCGAACTTAAGCCTGTACCTGCTTTTGGCGAATATGGCTGAATGGTGTAGCCTTTGTACAACAAATTCTTATCATAAATCTGCTTTAACAACCACCAAACACTCTCCATATATTTGGATTTGTAGGTAATATATGGGTCATCCATATCTACCCAATAACCCATTTTTTTGGTAAGGTCGTTCCAAATATCTGTGTAACGCATTACAGCTTTTTTACACGCTTCGTTGTATTCTTCAACCGTAATTTTAGTTCCAATATCCTCTTTGGTAATGCCTAATTCTTTTTCAACACCCAACTCTACTGGCAAACCGTGTGTATCCCAACCCGCTTTACGCTTTACCTGGAAACCTTTCATTGTTTTGTAACGCGGAAAGATATCTTTTATAGCACGTGCCAATACGTGGTGCACGCCTGGTAAACCATTGGCAGAAGGTGGTCCTTCAAAAAACACGTAAGGCTCTTTGCCTTCTCTGGTAGTTACACTTTTTTCGAAGATATTATTAGCTTCCCAATAGCTGTTGATGTCCTCAGCAACTTTTGGCAAGTTAAGTCCTTTGTATTCAGGGAACTTTGTACTCATTATTTACATTTCTTTTCGAGGCACGAAATTAAGGATTTATGCGTAAATGATAAGTCTTAAACCCAAAAAAAGCTACCAGATTTGTCTCTGGTAGCTTTTTTTTTTAGTTATTGTAATGAAAACGTTATTCCACAATTACTTTTTTGGTAATTGTACTATTTCCATCAGATAATTGCACAACATAAACACCACTCGTGTAATTTACTGTGCTTAAAGTATATTGAGTACTATATGCTTTTAAAGTTTGCGTTAAGATCTTACGTCCTTGGATATCGAAAAGACTCAATTCTGTATTATTTGCCATAAGACCTTTTATAATTATTTGATCTAAAGCATTATTACTAAGTATATCTATACTTTCTAGATTAGTCTCATTTACAGACAATGCATTATTTTCAAATCTTAAATAAAAACGTCCAACACCTGTTAAATTTACACTTGGTGTAAAGGTATAATCATTTGTATTTAATAATGTAAAGGTATTGGTTTGAGCATCCTCTAAATATACATTTGAAGTGATGTTTGAGTCCACTAAACTTATCGTTAATTGCTCTCCTTGTGCTGCATTAACACCAAGTGGTACAATGGCGTTATTAGAAACATCATCATGACCTATTGCCTGTATAGCCATACTTTCTCCCAAGTTACCTTCTGCCAATTCTGAGTAGATAGAAAAGGTTGAAGACACTCCTCCTAAATGTGCAGCATCATAACCTGTATCTAAACCTAAACTTGCATTGTTTGTAATATAGAAATCGGTAACAAAATCATTAGTGCTTGTGCTCAACTTTATTCCTGCATAAGAAATTGTATTAGCCGATCTGCCTGGAATAAAATCGTCTGAAGATCCATTAGCTCGCATTGAAGGTGTAAACGTTATATTTCCACCACCAGACTTTGAAGACACAAAGAAACCTTGACCTGGAGCTATCAAAGCATTTGGGTTTGCATCAGAATAACTCAAGTTCCAGATTTCCCAATTGCTACCATCTCCATCATTTGCATCATAACCATAAACACCTGCTGTTTGAGTTTCAAACTCTGACATGTTAGCTGCTAAGAAGTCTGATAATTTAATATACGACGTATATGGATTACCTATAAGATTCCATCTTTGATAAGCTGGTCCTGAATTTGCTATAGCCACATCTGCCTGATCCGTTTTAACAGATCCGTTAAACGTAAATGTACTAGCGTTTGTTGAAGCTGTTCTGTATCCGCGAGCTGCTTCTAAATTAAGAACATCTGATGTAGAATAGGTAAGATAATCTCCTGTAGATTTATCAAAATGTCCAAAGAGATATAATGTTTCGGCAGCGTTCATATAGATATTACTGTTATTAGCAGTAAAATCACTGAAGCTTTCTCCATTAACTGGCGGAGCTATTAAATCATTTCCGTTAGTGTTTGAATTTACAAAACGATGGTATTTTAAATTACCTGTAACACTACCTTCTACTAATAAACTTGCAAATTCATTTGAATCTGAATTTAAAACAAACTCTCCATTATTAACAATATTACCGTTAACCGTAACTGAATTTGCTTTATCGATATTTAATGTTGCGCCAGAGGCTACTCGTACATTATTTACATTTATATCTGAAGTTACATTAAAAGTACCATCTAAAACAAAAATGTCTTCTGTAGCTGTTAAGCCGCTTGGTGGATTTGGTGACCATGTACTGCTACTATAAAGCAAGCCACTGAAAATATTGATAATATAATCTTCGTACTCGCCTCCATTATTCCCATCGTAGTCCATTTCACAAGAGTCATTTGGTGTCCAATAAGTTCTTGATGCTACACGCATACGTGTATTACCAGACAATGCTGATACAGGTACTGTAAAACTACCTGTAATCATAGAGTTATGAGGGAATAAATCATCTCCATCTGTAGTACCCCAAACACGCTCACCAGAATCACCGAAATCTCCATCTTGATTAAAATCAATCCAAATACTATGACCTGATGTTTTGTTCCATGAATGCGTATTTACCAGTGTTATTTCAATATTAAAATCATCACCAGTTCTTAGGTTCGGAATTGCTAATCCATCATCTGTATGGTCTGAATATCCATTTACATCATCATTTTGATTACTTGAGTTCGACAAGATATTAGTGTTTCCTGAATCGCTTAACTGAAAATTACTCATATAAAAATCATCCGGATAATATGCAACTACTGGATTGCAATAATTAATTGCTGTAGTTGTAAAATTAACCAGTGAACTGTATGCAGATTCTCCTGTACCACAATCTGCATTAACTTGTAGTTCGTAATCTGTAGAAAGGGTTAAACCAGAAATTACAATTGAGTTTGTAAATGCTGTTTCTGTTATCCACGAGGATGCTCCAACCTCTCTATATCTTACATTAAAAGTTACATCACTTATATCATCCCACGAAACGTTAGCCGTTGTTGTACTCGGTACAACATTTAAGCTTGAAGGTACTGCTAGTGTATTAACCGTAACATTTTGTGTTGCTGTATCTGTATTAGTTCCATCATCAAAAGTCCATGTTATGGTACCTGACTCTCCTGGATTATATGTTACAGCATCTGTTGTTGTTGCTGTTACTTCTACACAAGCATTATTTATTAACGTAGGAGCTTCAACAGTAATACTACAATTACTTACAATATCATCTAAAGCTGGTGCCACAAAAGGACTTGGAGAAGCATTTGGCTGAACTGTTATGGTTGCAGTACATCTGCTTTCATTACCATCATTATCAGTTACTGTTAGTGTAACTTCTGTGGTTTCACCAACATCAGAACAGTCAAAAGTATTATCATCAATTTCTAACGAAGCAATACCAGCAGATCCACCTGTAGATCCGTTATTGATATCTGAAGCTGTAATTGAAGCTGTACCATAAGAATCTAAAGTAACCGTTATATCTTGACAGTTTGCAACTGGTGGATTAGAAACTAAAGCACCAACATATTCTATTTTTACAATCATACCAGGATTTGCAACAGATACTCCACTCGTAGATGAAGGACCCGAAGTACCACCTCCATTATCTGTAACCGCATAGATTGTTAATCCATCTGGTGAAATTGCCAAATCTCTATATCTATCATTAGAAGAATGCCACTCATCATAGACATCACCAACAACATCATCTCCATTAGCAGAAAGTTTTGCTCTATAAATAGTACCTTTCTTTAAAGATGTTACTAATAAAGATCTTCCCCATCCTGGGATATTTCCATTTTCATGGATATCTATACTTGAAGGCGCAACCGTTGGCCATGTAAACCAACCACCTGAAGGATCTGTTGCTATAGTACTATTATACGTCCCAATTGGTGGCTGAAAATTAGCTGGAACATCATTTGCCGTAGGATAAGACTCATACTCCGTTGCAGTCTCGGCGCCTGCAGGACAGTTATGGTCGCTAAAAGAACCAGCATTACAACCACCTCCTAAAGAAGACCAATTACAATAAGTGTAAGCCATATTATCATAATAACCTGCTATTTCTGGCCATCCGTAATTTTTTCCTTTTTCTACAACATTAATTTCATCATCTACTTTTGCTCCATGCTCTGAGTTAAAAAGTGTACCATCGGCGGCAAAAATAATACCCTGAGCATTTCTATGTCCATAAGTATAAACATGACTCTGAACACCATCAAGAATTGGATTATCTGATGGAATGCTTCCATCTAAATTTAAGCGCAGCGTTTTTCCTGGATAATTATCATAATCTGTAGAAGAGGTAGGTAAAACCTGAGATAAAATTGGGTCACAAGAGTAATCAAACTGATTTGCTCCTTGATCTCCAATTGTATAATACAACTTTAGATCTGGCCCAATAATTAAACGACCAGAATTGTGGTCTGCACTACCAGGTAAGCCTTCTATTATTGTTCCGTTAGCGTCTAACGACGTATCTTCTGATAAACTATTTGTATTATTATCATATACTAACCTTACAATTCTTAGTTTAAGACCTCCATCACTGTAAGTGTAAGCTGCATAAACATAATTGTTAGTTGTAGTAGTTATATCTGAGTACAATGCAGGATGTATTGCCATACCCATAAGACCACCTTGCTTAGCATTTGCCACTTTACTTGACAAATCTATCATTACACTAGGTGAGCTTGTATATGCATTAGGATCTACTCTAACTATTTTTTCACCAACTCTTTCGGTAACCCATAAATAATCGTCTGGACCGTATGTAATTTCCCAAGGGTAATCTAAAGCATTGTCTGGTGTTATTTTAGTTGTGCTCCAATCTGAACCGTTTGTTGTTGCTGATGAGCTTGGAGAAAAAGGGGTTTGAGCTTCAATTGAGATAAAATAAAGAAAGAAGCTAAGGAGTAAAAATCTTTTCATTTAGTTTATTGCTATGTTAGTTATATGAATGCGATTAATTAATAATTATTTTTTTGGTAACAACACCTTTGTTTTTAACAGACAACACCACAACATATGCACCTGCCGAAATGTTGTTTAATCTATATTCACTATAAGTTTCATGATAAACTTGATTTGCTACAGGTAGCTCTTGACCAAGCATATTTATCATTTTCACACTTTCTATGTTTTCCTTTTCTGGGTTTAAAACTACTATTTTGTTTCTTCCCATAGCATAGTAAATCTGTAAATTTTCTTCCAGATTTTCTGAAACAGATAAAGCATCTTCCTCTGTTTGAAAAACAATTTCTAATCTATCATTAAACTCACCACCCTGAGATAAAAACTGATATGCACCCTCTCTAAGATTGTGATATGTATTTGTTAAATTATCTCTGAGGTAAATTTTTTGATCTTCGGAAATATAATCTGTATCTGTTAAGCTTACAGTATAATTATATTCACCAGATGCTTGCAATGCCAATGGCACAACCTTATCATCTGTTATATTGCTATATGCCTGAATTGTATATTTGTCTTCACCCATTAACAAACTAAGATCATCATTATTAGACTCTAGATTTTTTGCTTCAAACCCATAATCAAATTCATCTGAAGTTTGATTGCTAAATCCTAGTAGTAATTCTCTTTTTGTTTGAGGTCCATCCACAGAATTAAATTCTAAGCGAATTCTTTGCATTATTTCTTCTTCAGTTTCTGCCGATACCTCATCTGACTCTGTTGAATTTTGAGAATCTACAGCTCCTCTAAAAAATACAGAACCATTATCATAAGATCCATCCGCATCAATTTCTTTTACAAAAACACGTTGACCATTATTAAACACAACATTACCATCCTCTAAAATCTCCACTATAAAACCCTGTGATACTGGTAAGTATCTTGTTGGAATTTTTGTACCATCCTGATTACCGTTATTACCACCTTCTATTCCAACAAACTGATATGCTCTAATCGAGCCTGTTTTATTGACTTGAGCATATCCTCCATTATATTGATTTAAAACATGAGAAGAACCACTCCACTGTTGCCACAATTGAATTGTACCATCTATTGTACCTTCATTATCATCTATAAACTTATGAATATCTATAGCAGATGGATATGGATTACCTAGCAAATAATCTGTTTTTGTATCTGCTGGTTCTGAGCCAGCTCCTCCTGTATCTAAAACAGGTATTACAATGGTTCCGTTATTTGGCTTTCCTTCAAATAAGTATTGTTGTTCTGAACCTACACCAACACCTTTGGATGTATAACCTACTCCTGAATTTATTTGATCGTAAATATCTATTAAAACCCAGTTAGAATATGTAACGGCATTAATAAATGTAAATAACCAATAAGTACTGATTTTTCCTTCTTCGTGATAAGCATTAGTAAACTCAAAATCATCTCCATTTTGATCCTTTATCATAGAAAGGCTAAAACTTGTATTATTTGCATTATTTGAAGTTGTATTATTATCTGTTATTGTTGTTGCAGATAAACTTCCTACTGGAGACGACCAATAGTTGTACCTATAAAAACTACTGTTTCCTTCTTGCCTTCTTAATATTTTTCCTGATGAAGATGTTACTAAATCACTTTTATTGGTTTGCACTAATTGTGAATCATCTTTTAAATCTAAAGCACCATTAAGCTCTAGATACCAATTGTTTTCAATTTTATTATCACCCAAAACAGTGAACATCTGATTTTCATCAATTAAAAACCCTAAATTGGTATGAGAGGCATTCGATGTTACATTATTTTTTATATGTACAATACTCCAGTCTTTATTAGTCTGTACATCTTCAATATCCCAAACATTACCATGCAACCATGTAGCTTCTGTTGTCCATGGTCCATCAGTATTGGTTACATATGGTAATGGAGCTGTTTGATAATAAATATTCTTAATATTATATAGCTTAGCTCCTGTTCCTTGGTCTAAACTTAGCGTTACTTTATTATCCGTTACATCGTCTTTATATCCATCCATCTTATAGTACTTTAATAAGTTAGTTCCTATAGAATTTTCTGATATATTTTTTGGAATGATTTTTCCTTGATTAAAACTAAAATTTTCATCTAGTTCTTGATATATAGTAGCTTGTTGCTCCTCTTGTGTAAGCGCAACATTAAAAACTCTTACCTCGTCTATTTCTCCTTTAAAATAGTTAGTATCTACACCAGATTGTTTACCTATTGTGAAATTTGAAATATCAGCAGAAACACCTCCATTACTCAAAGCTCCATCTTGTTTTACACCGTTAATATACAATGCCGTACTATCTGAGTTTGTTGTTGCCGATACATGAGTCCATACACCATCTACAACAAGATCTGTAGAGGTAATCACTGCGCTACCATCTAACATTAGTGTTATAGAATTATCGGAATGATTAAGTTGTAAGTAAAAATTGGACTGACCAGCTATAATACCGTTTGTACTTGCATGATTACTTCCATCTGTTTTTATCCATACCATTAAAGAAGCATCACCTGAAGTTAATACATTACCATCTTCGACGTAGTCATTTCTTCCATCAAAATATAATGAGTATGAATCATCTAAATCTCTTGGTGAGCCATAAGCACTATCATTAGTATCAAAACTATCTAAAAGTCCATCTTTATCAGAGTCTGTAGTACCATCAATAATACCATCACCATTTGCATCTAAATGAACATAGATTGTTGTATCTATATCGCTACCATCACTAGGATTGTTACTTGCATCATTACTATCTATATCTAAATAATCTGGCACTCCATCTCCATCTGTATCTAAAGGGTCTGGATAACTAAATGTACCATGATCTGTGGTTGATGCTGTGTCAGAATCATCATCATTATCATCCATTAACGATAATATTCCATCACCATCAAAATCATTATCGTCTATTTTATTGGAATTATCCTCATAGTCTGAGCCTTCTCCCAATCCATCTCCGGAGATATCTACATCACCCAAACCATTATACTCTACATTATCATAGATACCATCATTATCACTATCTAGATCCAAATAATCTGGCACTCCATCTCCATCACTATCCCTTGGCACAAGACCTTCATAAGCATCATGCAAACCATTTCCATTTGCATCTACCCAAGGATTTGTAGTATCATTATATACTGTTGCATCATAGTTATCATCTATTAAACCAAGCTCTACAACATTAGGAATCCCGTCGTTATCATTATCTAAATCTATGATATCTGCAACACCATCACCATCTAAGTCGCATAATGTTTGCTTTACAAAAACATCATCTATTGCCAAATCATTACCTAAACCACCTAGATTAGCATTACTTAACTCAACCGTAAATTGAGTATAAGAAGTTGTAAAACTCGCACTAACCTCTACCCAATCTCCTGCTGGACTTGTTGGCTCTATTAAACCAGATGTTTCTGAAGCAATAACATTACCATTAGGATCGTAAATAGTAATTATTACCTCTGGACGCTCTCTTGTTGCCAGTTCTGAGCTATCTATATCGTCTCTATCTATATTTATAGCATAAAACCCAAACTGAATTGGCACATTTGCAACAGCACCAGAAATAAACTGGTTATAAAAAACACCTGGCTCTTCTGTAGCATTAAAAATTGCCATTCTACCATAAGTATCTCCTGGAGTATGATCTTCTCCAGCGTACCAATAATCTTCGGCCCATTGAGAAATATCTGTATCTATATCATCTGCAACATCATCATCATTTGTAATGGTATAATGTACTGTATAATCTCCATCATTAACACTTGTAGGATTATATGTAGCAGGACATGATCCTGTACCATCTTCATAACAATAACTTGTTGTAACACCTGCATAATTACCATTAATCATAACTCGGTTTTGCCCAGCACCAAAAGTTTCATTAAGAAACACTAAATCCGTAGTTGATGCAAAAGGATAACTTGTACAAGAAAGTGTTTCTTCTTCATCGGTTAAGCCATCATTATCATCATCTATATCTACATTATCAGACACTCCATCACCATCTGTATCTGGAAACGTTTGCGCACCCTCTCCTTCTACAACAAAGACATAAGGGTTTTCTTCTGGGTCATCTGAATGAACACTCAACGTGGCAGAAATTACACCTATTGAGGATGGGTTAAAAGAAACACCAAAAGTGTCTGACTCACCTGGCGCTAAAGTAAAATCGGTAGGAAAAGTAGTAATTGAAAAATCAGCACTCCCAGTTATAGAAACATATGGAGACGTTAAAGTAAGATCTACTACACCATCATTTCTTATTTCAAAAGATCTGTTTAAAGCTCCTGAATTAATATCATATATACCATAATACGTATGATTATCTGTTGAGGTAGAAGTATCACCGTCAAAGATAAAATTATCATTACCTAAAACCTGAATATCTTGAGTGGTGATATGATTAATTATTTCAACCTTATAGTCTTCAAATTCTTCAGGTTGTCCATCGGAATTTCCACATGGTACATTAGAAGACCAATATCTTCTGGCACCAACTCTTAAAACTGTTTCACCTAAAGCTGATGTCGCAGGAATAGTAATATTTAAATTCCCTGTACCCTCTCCATTAGTATCTCCAATAAGCTCGCCAGCATCTACAAAATCACCATCTTGATTTAAGTCTATATAAACTGACCAACCTACATTACTTCCAACAGTTGAAATTGAAGCTGTATAAGTGTTATTTCTTGTTAAATCTGCATAGCCATAGCTAGAATCTAAATAACTTGCATAGCCACCATCATCTCCCGATGTATTGTTTATAGTATTGGTATCACCAACTAAAGTAAAATTTGTTATGTAATGAGAACCTCCTGAATTACTTGTTGGTTCACAATGTCCTAAATTAACAACGATGCTAACTGTCGCTGTATCACAATCATTATTAGCATCGCATAGGTTGTACGTAAAACTATCCGTTCCTATAAATCCTGTATTTGGAATATACTCAAACACACCATCCGACACTTCTGTAACAGTTCCATTGGTTGGACCAACATTTATAGCATAGTCATCACCATCTGTTCCGTCTGAAGTACCGATATTATCATTACTACTTACATCTATCTGATTAGAAACTCCAGATGTACTATCTTTTAAAACAGCTAAAGAATTATCTCTAGCCAAAGGATCTACCAATGTTGCGCCTGTAATATTAAGTGTATAATCTTCGACTTCTGCTCTGTAGTGAAAGTTACAAGCATCTGTAGACATTACTCCTTCATTACCACCACAACTAGAACAGTATGAAGCAGCAATTCTTAAGACCGACGAGCCTGTTAAAGCTCCGATATCTATCGTTATATTTCCTGAAAAAGTTTGAGAAGAGTTGCCATTATTTACATATCCACCAGAATCATAAACCTGCACATAATTTCCTGTACCATCATAGTCTATCCAAAATCGCATTTTGAGATCACCCCAAGTGTCTTTCGTATTAGTTGCAGAAAACGAATACGTATTACCTGCTGTAACATTAACAGACAAAGAAGTATGATCTGAATATTGCCCTTCAGCAATACTATTATTATTTATAGTAGAAGCTGCATCGCCAGTAATTGTAAAATTACTTATACCAAAATTATTCCAGTCTACCATACCAGAAGGCACACACTGAGCAGACATTTTAAATCCAAAAAAAAGAACAATAATTATGCAAGCTAACTTAAAAGTAATTTTTTTCATAAGTAGGCGTATTTACGATTGGTTGAGCCAAATATAGCTTTTGACACATCAATAACCTACTGAAAATCAATAATAATTACGACTAAATGTGCATTTTTATCGATAAAATGCAATATTGTTTTTTTGTTTAAAAAAAAAGCAATAAAAAAGGCTTTTTTTTAACAATATATCAAAAAAAGACGCTGTAACTCACTGAAAACAAACACAAAAACAACACCCAAACAGACATAAACAAAAAAAAAGGCTGTACTACAAATACTAGCACAACCTTTTTTTTTAGGAAAGTTTAAAAAACTATACTTCTTTATTTTACTACTATCTTCTTACTTATTGAAGCATTGGTAGCAGTAACTAAATTTATAACATAAGCTCCTGTACTTAAGTTTTGCAATGTATACTCATTATAAGATCCTGCATAACCTTGTGTTTTGTACACTGATTGCCCTAACATATTAATAACCTCAATACTTTTAATATCCTCGTTTTTAGGGTTCATTACAACAATCTTGTTTCTGGCCATTGCGTAATATAATGATATGCTTTCTATATCTGAATCATTTACAGACAGAGTTTCTGAATCATCTTGAAAAACAATTTCTAACCTATCATTAAACTCGCCAGATTCTGATAAAAACTGATAAGGTCCATCTTCTCTTAAGTTATGATAAATATCCATTAAATTATCTCTAAGGTAAATATCCTGATCTTCTGAAACATACTCAGTATCTGTAATCTTAATTGTATAGTTGTGATTTCCAGAAGATTTTAATGCTAATGGAACCACCTTATCAGAAGTGATATTACTATATGCCTGAATAGAATACACATCATCTCCCATTATTAGATTAAGATCATCACTTCCAGGTGAAGTATTTTTAGCTTCGTAACCATAATCAAACTCATCTGAAGTTTCGTCACTAAATCCTAAAAGTAATTCTCTTCTTGTTTGCGGTCCGTCAACAGAATTGAATTCTAAACGAATCTTTTGCATAACATTTTCTTCAGAATATGAAGAGTTTTGTTCTTCAGATGCTTCAGAATTTGGGTTTCCTCTAAAGAATACAGAACCTGAGTTGTAAGAACCATTTGCGTCTTCTTCTTTAATAAACAAACGCTGACTATTATTAAAAACAACGTTTCCGCTTGCTATAATCTCTACAGTAAATCCTTGACCTACCGGCAAATATCTTGTTGGCACTTTTGTACCATCTTGATTTCCATTTGTATCTCCTTCTATACCCACAAACTGGTAAGCTCTAATTCCGCCTGTTTTATTTACTTGAGCATAACCTCCATTGTAGTCACTTAAATTATGAGAACTCCCACTCCACTGCTGCCAAAGCATTATAGTACCATCTATAATACCAACATTATCATCTATAAATTTATGAATATCTAAAGCCGATGGATATGGGTTACCCAATAAAAAATCTGTTTTTGAAACTGCTGGCACAGAACCATCTCCACCTGCATCAATTACAGGTACTACTATAGTTCCATTATTTGGTTTTCCTTGAAATATGTATTGTTGCTCTGACCCAACACCTGTTCCTTTTTGAGTATAACCTATACCAGGCTCTATAGGACTTGATGCATTAAGGCTAGCCCAATCATAATACGTAACACCATTTTTGTAGGTATACATCCAATAGGTACTAATTTTACCTGTTTGGTTATAACTATTGGTAAATTGAAAATCACTTCCGTCTGGCTGCTTTAACATTCCGGTGTTAAAGTTTGTATTGTTATCGTTATTTGCAGAAGAATTGTTGTCCGTTAAAGCCGATACTGATGTAAGACCTACAGGCGATGACCAGTAATTATACCAGTAAACACTGCCAGTACCTTCTTGTCTTCTTTTAAGCTTTCCGGTAGCAGACGTTACCAAATCACTCTTAATGTTCTGAATTAATTGCGAATCTTCTTTTAGATCTAAAGTTCCGTAAAGCCCTAAAAACCAATTATTATTCACAGCATTACTACCTTCAACTTTTAAAACTCCATCTGTATTAATAATTAAACCAGAGCCCGAATAAGATGTTGATAATGTAACCTCACTATCAATCTCTACAATACTCCAGCCTTTTACATTATCTACATCTGTAATATCATTAACATCTCCATGTCCCCAAGTACTGGCAGCTGCCCAATCTCCATCTTGAGTAGATTTGTAAGGTAATGGTGCTGATTGATAGCACAAATTCTTAACATTATATATAACTGCTCCTGGATTTACATCTACAGCAGGCGTTACTTTATTATCTAGAATATCATCTTTAAAAGTATCCATTTTATAATATCGAATTAGATTGTTTCCAATATTATTCTCTGAGATGTCCTTAGGTATTATTTTTCCTCTGTTGAAGTTATAGTTTTCATCTAATTCCTGATAAACAATCTTCTGAATCTCTTCTTCCGACAAACTGGTATTAAAAACTCTAACCTCATCTATTTGCCCTTTAAAATAATTTTGTCCACCAGTATCAAAAGGTTTTCTTCCAATTCTGTAAATTAAATCATCTGAATAAGGTATGCTTCCAGAAGCATTATTACCCGAAGCTACTTTTTCTCCGTTGATATATATTTTTAGGTTTTCCTCTGAAGCCCCACCATCATAAACCGCAGTGACGTGTGCCCATTTATTATACTCAAGTTTTGCAGAAGATGGTGCTTGAGCTTGAGCATTACCAAACATTTTTAGTCTAACTTTCCTAGAAGAATTCACAAAAACCCTAAAGTTTTTCTGTCCCATAATTGCACCTGTAGAATTAAAATCTTGATCTATCTTAACCCAAGCCATTTGCGTTACTTTAGTTAAACCTTCTACAACATTAGACGTTTCTTCTATGTAATCGTTTCTACCATCAAAAAGCAAACTGTAAGAGCCATTTTCTATATCTCTTGGTGACCCAAAAACAGAATTATCCGTATCAAAATCATCTACAATACCATCTCCATCTGTATCTGCAGATCCACTAACAAATCCATCATTATTAGTATCTAGATGTGCATAAATTGTGTTACCAATATCACTTCCATTAGCAATATCATTTGTTGAGTCATTACTAAATAAGTCTAAGTAATCTGGTATACCATCTCCATCTGTATCTAAAGGTGTTGAATAGCTTAAAGTTCCATGACTACCTGTATTATTATCTAACAAATGAAGTATTCCATCTCCATCTTGATTGCTATCTATTGTACCTGCAGAAGGATCATTGTAATCTCTACCATCACCTACACCGTCTCCATTAACATCAATATCTCCTAAACCATCATACTCTACGCTATCAAAAATACCATCATTATCACTATCTAGATCCATATAATCCGGAACACCATCTCCATCAGAATCAACAGGAGTTACATTCTCATAAGCATCATGCACACCATTCTGATTAGTATCTGACCATGGGTTTGTAGAATCACCATATACGGTTCCGTCTAAATTATCATCAATAAGTCCTAATTCAACTACATTCGGAATACCATCATTATCATTGTCTAAATCATAAATATCTGCTACACCATCATTGTCTGTATCTGTGCAATTGTATTCCGTTAATACAGAAAAAGGAAGTAATGTTTTAGAAATAGTTGAGCTAGAATATGACACACTTAAAGACTCATAACCACCATTCTCATAAAACAATATAGTAATTGAATGATAACCAGGAGTTAAATCAATAGTTCCAAACCTTTCTTGTGAAGAATGATCTCCATCGTTGTCCACTACTTCTTCTCCATTAATAAATAATTTAGAACCATCATCAGAAGTGGTGTAAAACGTATATGTCTCTGTTGTACTTATATTAATAAATCCAGTATACCTAATGGCAAAAGTATTATCATCTTCAGGTGTTATCATCTGCCAAAGAGCATCAACATCGATTTCAGATACACTACCTGTTGCTGTAGCACCTGAAGTTGGAATATTATCTACACTTGGCACAACGTTAATATCATAAAACTCATATGATAGACTTTGGGTTACTTGATTACATCCAGCTCCTTCATCTACATTTAATATACCATCATTATCAATATCTAAATCTGAAGCATCTCCAACACCATCTCCATCCGTGTCGGAATCTAAATGAAGGGTAGCGCTGTTTTCAATTTGAATACATGAATTATTAGCATGTGTTACCACTAAAGTATAAACACTACCATCCAATCCAGTAACATCCGAAATATTTAAACTAGCAGACGTAACACCCGAGTAAACACCACCATTTGACAAGTTTGCACCATTTAATTGCCATTGATAAACCAAACCTGCATTTTCATCTGCATAATTACTTGAATAGTCTGGTTCACCATTTGTGGTATATGTTGTTGTACTTTTTGCTATTGCACTTGTTATAGTAAAGCTTGTGCTTTCACCAACCACAACCAATTGATCTTCTAAATCTGTAGCATTTACAGTAACTTCTACCGCTGTAGTAACGTTGGTATTTGTACCTGTATAAGATGTTGCAGCTCCTGTAACTAAACCATTAGCATCAACACCTGTGCCATCTACTTGTCCGTCTGCATTACTATCTGTATGACCAGCCTCTATTACATCGTAACAGCCATCACCATCACTATCAATATTAACATAATCGAACACACCATTTCCAGAAGTATCAATAGGTGTTGTAGCTTCTGCTGTATCATCTACTCCGTTATTATTATTATCACTAAATGAAGCATCGTTACTATCAATCATTCCATCATTATTAGTATCCAAACTTCCATTACCAGCTTCGTCGACATCGTAGATTCCATCGTTGTCCGAATCTAAATCTAAGTAATTTGGAATTCCATCGTTATCCGTATCTGTACAACCGTTTTCAGACAACACAGAAAATGGTATTAATGTTTTAGAAATAGTTGAACTTGAGTATGAAACAGTTAGATCCTCACCACCAGTTCTTTCATAGAATAAAATAGTTATTGGATATACACCAGGAGATAACTCAATATTTCCTGATATTTCTTGCATAGAATGATCTCCATCATTATCAACAACCTGATTGCCATCTATAAATAATTTAGAACCATCATCAGAACTCGTATAAAAAGTATATGTTTCTTCTGTATCAATAGTAATAAAACCACTGTATCTGATTGCAAAATTTTCATGATCACCAGGTGTAATTGAAGACCAAAGTGCATCTACATCTATCTCAGACACACTACCTGTTGCTGTAGCTCCTGTTGTTGGAATATTATCTACACTTGGTGCTACATTAATATCATAAAACTCATAAGACAGACTTTGCGTAATCTCATTACATGAGGCTCCTTCATCTACATCTAGGATTCCATCATTATCAGTATCCAAGTCTGTACTTTCAGGATTTCCGTCAACAATATTTATAAGATAATCCTCTACTTCACCATTTACCCATTGAAAATCACATGATGTAAAATTAGGGTCATTATCCCCTTTTACGGCAACACGTATTTTTGACAACACCTCATCAGCATTACTAGGTATTGGAATACTAACTGGTACTGTAACCGTTTTATTTCCTCCTATACTATTTGAATGCTGGAACGTGAACAAGAACCTTTCGCCCGCATCTTCAAAATCATTATCAGAACTCTCATTAAAATTTAACCAAACTGCCACTGTATTAACATCTGTATTCCATCCGTTTAAGGTAACATCTACAGTACCTGTTAAAGTTTCACCTGTTGTTATGTCTGCAGCTGAAATACCTGAATAATATGTATATCCTCCTGTTGAACCAGAACTATTATTGTTAATTCCAGCTAGAGAAACATTAGAAATATATAGTGTATTGTAGCCATTTAGATTCGCTGGCTCACAAAACATAGGTGCTGTATCCTCTGAAGACCCACTACCAGAAACAAAATTAACATTGTAATCTTCTACCTCTCCAGCTTGCCAGTTATAATCACAAGAAGTAAATGATGTCCCTGTTCCTGTTATCATACCAACACGCATTCTTGCCAAACCGTTTTGAACATTTGAAGGAATAGGAATGCTTATAGGCACTGTTATATTTTTCTTTCCTCCTGTATTGTTAGTATCTTGAAAAGGAAACAAAAAACGCTCTCCACTATCTTCAAAATCATCATCTTCTTCATTGAAGTTTAGCCAAACTACCACAGTGTGAGCATCAGTATTCCAACCATCAAGCTTTACCTTAACGGTTCCTGTCAATGTTTCGCCCGCGGTTATATCTGTTGGCGAAACACTAGAATAGTAGTTATAAGAACCTGTAGGCCCACCACTACTTTTATCAATAGTTCCTATAGATACATTAGAAATGTAATTGGTATTGTAGTCGTTAATATTTACTGGTGTACAGTATTGTGCGTGTAAGCTTGAAAAAGCTAAAGCATTAAACAACAGCAAAAAACAAATTAAGGGTGCTTTTGAAGTTTTCATAGGTCAAGATAATAGCGTCCAGGATAAGACTTTGAGGGGCAGAACTATCCTTTACATTAACAAAAAATTATTAACACTTTTTAATAACGGGAGCAATGATAGGAATAAATAAATTAATAATCTAATAAAAACGATGTTTTTTATCGATTAAATGCACAATTAATCCGATTAAATACTTTTTGTGTCAGAAAAATAAAACATAAAACACTGTAAATCAGACAATAAAATTTACAACGTCTTCAATCTTGGAAATTAACTGAATTTTGATTAAAGTATTTTTTAAAGCAATTTTATTGTATTTAGACACAAAAATCGTGGAAAACCCAAGCTTCTCTGCCTCTAGAATGCGCTGCTCTACACGTTGTACTGGTCTTATTTCACCAGACAAACCAACCTCTGCTGCAAAACAATAATCACTTGGAAGCGCTACATCTTCGTTAGAAGATAATATTGCAGCCACTACAGCCAAATCAATTGCAGGATCATCTACAGTAATACCTCCAGTTATATTTAAAAAGACATCTTTTGCACCTAACCTAAAGCCTGCTCTCTTTTCTAAAACTGCCAACAACATATTAAGTCGCTTTGCATTAAAACCGGTTGCAGATCTTTGAGGCGTACCATAAACCGCAGTACTCACCAAAGCCTGAACCTCTATCATTAAAGGCCTTAAACCCTCTAATGTAGCCGCAACAGCGTTACCAGACAATTCACCATCTTTTTCTGAAATTAGAATTTCGGAAGGGTTTGAAACCTCTCTCAAACCAGAACCTTGCATTTCATATATACCAAGTTCGTTTGTTGAACCAAACCTATTTTTATGAGCTCTCAAAATTCTAAATACATGATTTCTATCGCCTTCAAACTGAAGAACAGTATCTACCATATGCTCTAAAATCTTAGGACCAGCAATGTGACCATCCTTGGTAATATGCCCTATTAAAAGCACTGGTGTTGCTGTTTCTTTAGCAAACTTTATAAGCTCTGTAGTACATTCCTTTATTTGCGAAATGCTTCCGGCTGAAGATTCTATATAATCGCTATGCAAGGTTTGAATAGAATCTATAACTACTAAATCTGGCGCTACATCTTCAATCTGCTTAAAGATATTCTGAGTTTTGGTTTCTGTAAGAATGTAACAGTTATTTTCTTTAGGGTTAATGCGTTCTGCACGCATTTTTATTTGTTTCTGGCTTTCTTCTCCAGAAACATAGAGCGTTTTATAAGGTAGCCTTAATGCCACCTGAAGGAGTAGTGTACTTTTTCCTATACCTGGTTCACCACCCAAAAGCGTTAAGGATCCTTGCACCATTCCGCCTCCTAACACACGATTAAACTCTGCATCTTGCATATCTAACCTTGCCTCTTGCGCTGTATCAATCTCATTAATCTTTAGCGGCTTTGATGCACGCTTAGATGCTGATGTTGATGTTGCTGTTTTCCAACTGCTCTTTTCTGGTTTTTGAATAACCTCTTCTGCAATTGTATTCCACGCTTTGCAAGATGTACATTGTCCTTGCCATTTTGCGTATTGCGAACCACAATTTTGGCAAAAAAATGTTGTTTTTACTTTAGCCATTAAACCTCTCTACTTAATTATCCTCTTTTTCTTGATTGTCTTTATCGGCTTTAGCTTTCTCTTCTTTTGCTGCTTTTGCAGCTTCTTTAGCTGCCTCTTTTTCTTCTTTTTCTTTTTGCTTAGCTAATTTACGCTCTTCTTTTTCTATCTCTTTCTCTAACTCCAATAACTCAATTGTGCCATTAAGTTCTTCTAATTTTGAAGTTATATAATCCATCGTTATAAGTGGAGTCTCTTCGAGTTCTAAAGCATCTTCATAATGCTTTATTGCTTTTTTAGTGTCTTCCGTTTTCTCTGCATGCATGGCCAGATAATGGCTTCCTAAAACAGATTCTGGATATAATTTTTTAGCAAGCTTACCTATCGCTTCTAAAGATTCTAAATCTTCGCGTTGCTCTGCTGCTTTTCTTATTTTTTCAAATTCTTCTTCTTTAATTGGTTTTACTATACCAAAAAGATCTTCTATTCTATCGTAACGCTCTACCAAATAGTCGTCCAATGTACCTTCATAAGGCATTACCTTCTCTTCTAATTCTTTCTCGCGAAGCGGTTTATAGATTTCAAAAATCTTATCAAAAGATCTTGCTATAGCGCTATTTACTAACGTGTAGTGCGTATCATTTTCAAAATCATCAAAGTAATAGGTTAAAAATTGATTATTAACAGCAGAGATTTGCTCATTGGCACTTAATACAGCTTCCCTTATGTATGGCAAATCTTTGTCTGATGTTGCCATGTAATAAAAAATATCATCTTTAAAAAACTCTAATCGCTCACCTAAATAATCTCTAACTGTACCTGATAAATCTGGACTTATACACACATAGGCATTAAATAATGGATCTTCTTTAAAAAGGTAAGAATTAATAAAATTACCCATTAAGTCATGACCAACTGCAATTTTAAATTTACTAAGGTTATAATTTTCTTCTAAATATGGTATTAACTCCTGAGCTACAAAATTATGAAAACGCAAACCTGATTCTTTTGGCAAACCCGTTACCTCATCACAATACCCATCATATCGTCTATCATTGCCTTGCACTACTCCAACAATTATTGATCCTGGCATATCATCAAAATACGTTTGAAAATCTACTTGACCTGCAATAGGTTCAAATAGATAATCTCCATCAAAAACAATAATTAAAGGATACATAATCTCAGAAGATGGATCGTAGTTTTTAGGCAGTTTTATTTTTAATTTTCTAACACTATTAAGATTAGATGAGTTAATCTCCTTATAGCTTATCTGCGCAAAAGCTGGTAATCCAACCAACAACACAAACACCATTAAAACAGTTTTTTTCAAAGAAATGAAGTCTTGCTTTTTACTGTAAAACATTTCAGAATTTTTAAGGATTGTAATCATTTCTGTTTCGTTTTTAGTTTTTTAATTCATCTTGAATCTGATACATCTTATCTAGCATCATTTCTTTATCAATATACTGAGACGGCTCTAACATTAATCCAGACTTGTATTGCAAGAGCGCTTTGTTAAGATTTCCTTCTATTTCATAATACATTCCCATATAATATGCACTTAACATAGATTTTGGGTACTCTTCTTTTACCAATAACGCTAGATTTTCTAGAGAAGTTAAATCTTCTTTTTTCTTAGAAGCCGCAGCAATAGCTCTAATATCGTTTTCTACAAGTTGTTTTTTAAACCCATAGAAAAACTTAATATTATCGTACTTAGCTACAAGGTAATCGTAAGGAGAGCCTTCGTAGGTGAGTATTTTTTCTCTATATTCTTTTCCATCTATAGGCTTATATAAGGTGAAAATTTCGTTTAACGCCTTCGGTATACCCATTCCCACTAAAGAGTAGTGGTTAGCATCATCAAAATTATGAAACGTATAACTTAACTTTTCGTTTTCTACGGTTTTTAGCTTTGCATCACATTCTATAACTTCGGCTTTTATTGCTTTAAAATCTTCACTTCCTGTAGCAAGGTAATAAAAGGTTTCTTCTTGTAATTCTGTTAATTTAGCCTTAACACCATCAGCTATGTCAGTTACCAAATCTGGACTTAAACTTATATAGGCTCTAAAAGAATTCTTGTTTTTTAATAAAAAGTAATTTATAAAATTAGCGCTTTCATCATGACCTACAACCACTTTAAATTCAGACACTTTATAATTACCTTCTATGTAAGGCACTAATTCATCATGTACAAAGGCATAAAAATTTTCACCATTTTCTGACAACAAGCCTTCGTCAGTGTGTTCAAAATCCGTTGTTCTATATATTTCTTGATTAACACCTACTACTATACATTCTGGTATATCCTCCCAATATGCCTGATAATCTACATTACCTGCAACTGGCTCAAAAAGATAATCTCCATCCAGCACAAGAACTAATGGATAAACACGCTCAGCTTTGGCATCGTAATTTCTAGGTAACTGAATTTTTATTTCTCTAGGACTGTTAAGTCTTTCTGATTTTACGGTTTTGTGGATGGTTTGCGCATATGCGCTTACCACAACAAAAAACATAAAAAATGTTGTGAAGAATGTCTTCATTTGCAATAGTGTTCTTTAAAGTTAAAGCAAGGTAAAAAATATTTCTATATACCTGCTTTCTTTCTGTTGTAGATTGGCAAGTAGATTAAAGAAACACCACCTAAGATAATGATTATTAGTGTTTGTGTAGACCACATAATCCAACCAAAGGCTCTGCTTGGGTCTTCTGCTATGCTAAACAAACCAAATGCTATAACAACTGCCTCTGGAAAAGAGCCTATACCTCCATTGGTTGCTGCAATACTAAAGCTAGCCAGAATAAACCCAATTAAAATTGCTGCCAATGGTATATGTTCTATTTCTGGTAATGCAAATGTGGTAATGTAAAACATCAATAAATACATTACCCAAATAAAGATAGTATGAAAAATGAAAGGCCACTTTTTTTTCATCTTGAAGACACTAAGGGCACCCTCTATTAGTCCACCTATAAACTCTTTAATTTTTAATGCAATTTTAGAACCACTTCTAATTATGATAACATATAGCAAAACTACAAATACAACTCCCACAGAAGCTCCTATAATTAAGGTTGAAGAATTAAACTTACCTGCAAAAAAGCTATAAATAAATTCAAACTTTAAGACAAAGGCCAATGCTACTACCAACAACAGCATAATGGTATCTGCCACACGCTCGGCAACGATAGTCCCAAAACCTTTTTCAAACGGAATGTTCTCATAATTGGCTAAAATTGAAGCTCTGGCCACCTCACCTGCACGAGGTATCGTTAAATTAATAAGGTATGCTGAATACACTGACATAAAACTATTGACTAACTTAGGATTATACCCTAAAGGTTCAGCAATAAATAACCAACGATATGCTCTGGATAAGTGACTTAAAACACCACAGATTACACCAATAACTATCCAAAAATAATCAGCATCTTTAAAGTACTGAATTAACTTTGAGATGGATATTTGAGACAATGAATACCACACCAAAACCACACCTAAGAGTAAGGGTATCACAACTTTTAGGATGGACTTGAGTTTGCTCAAACAATATTACTTTAGAAGATTGTTAGCTTCATTTGGAAACACTAAAGATGGCTTAAAAACTTTAGCTTCCTCAATATCCATAAAAGCATAAGTAATTAAAATTAGAATATCTCCAACAGCTACCTTACGTGCTGCTGCACCATTTAATGTAATTTCACCACTGTTTCTAGGTCCAGGAATACAATAGGTTTCTAAACGCTCACCATTGTTATTATTAACAATTTGAACTTTTTCTCCCTGTATAATATTTGCAGCATCCATTAAATCTTCATCGATAGTTATACTACCAATGTAATTTAGGTCTGCTCCTGTACATTTTACACGATGAATCTTAGATTTTACAACTTGAATTTGCATGAGGCAAAGATAATTAATTTAAGGCGATATTATCTATAAGTCTTATATCACCAGCATAAACAGCAATAAACGCTCTATATGTCTTTTTTGTTGATTTTCTTTTTACTGGCTTTAAGGTATCTACATCTGCAATAATAAAATACTCTAGCTCTAAGAGCGGCTGTTTATTAAATTGTGCTTCTACCCATTCCGTTACATTTTTAGCACTTTTTGTGCCAAACTTAGTTTTGGCAGACTTTAATGTCTTGTATATAAATGGAGCTGCTTCACGATGATCTACTGTTAATCTCGTATTTCTAGAGCTCATAGCCAAACCATCTTCTGCTCTATGAATTGGACAACCAATAACTTCTACTGGCATATCATGCAATTCTACAAGCTTCTTTATTATTTGTAGTTGCTGAAAATCCTTCTCGCCAAAATAAGCTTTATTAGGTGTAACGATTTCAAACAATCGTTTTACTATGGTGCCTACTCCGTCAAAATGTCCGTCTCTAAAAGCTCCCTCCATTTCATTTTCAAGGCCATCAAATTTAAAAGATTGCGATTTTACATCATCACCATAAATATCCTCTACTGCAGGTGCATACACCACAATTTTATCATTACTTACAGTCTTTAATAAGGCAACATCTGCCTCTAAAGTTCTTGGATATTTTACTAAATCTTCTTGATTATCAAATTGGGTAGGATTTACAAAAACGCTAACCACAGCAAATTGGTTTTCGCTCAACGCCTTCTCCACTAGAGACAAATGACCATTATGAAGCGCACCCATAGTTGGGACAAAGCCAATGGTTATGTTTTTGACCTTAAAATCATCAATAACTTGAGATAATTCAGATTTATTATGAAAAACTTTCACTCTAGTAACAAAAAATTAACGCGTGCAAACATAATATTTTACTGGCAATCTGCACAAATTTTTGTAATTTTGCATGTTTTTTACTCTTAATTTACAAAAGCAGAAGATTTTATGAAAGATAAACGAATATTGTATGTGTCCTCGGAAGTAGTTCCATATTTACCAGAAACAGAGATTTCTTCAATGTCATTTGAAGCGCCTAGAATGGTAAACAAACAAGGAGGACAAATACGAATATTTATGCCACGCTTTGGTAATATTAACGAGAGAAGGCATCAACTACACGAAGTTATTAGACTCTCAGGTATCAACCTAGTGATTAATGATTTAGACATGCCTTTAATCATTAAAGTTGCCTCTATCCCAAAAGAGCGTATCCAGGTTTACTTTATTGATAATGAAGAATACTTTAAAAGAAAAGCAACCTTAACAGATGAGGATGGCAAACTGTTTCCTGATAATGACGAACGTGCTATTTTCTTTGCTAAAGGTGTTATAGAAACCGTTAAAAAATTAAACTGGGCTCCAGACATTATCCATGTTAACGGATGGTTAGCTTCTCTATTACCATTATACCTTAAAGAATTCTACAAAACAGAACCTTTATTTACAGAAAGTAAAATAGTTACCTCTGTATACAATCAAAGTTTTGATGGCACGTTAGATAAGGGAATGATAAACAAAGTAAAATTTGATGGCTTAGAAGAAGACGCTATAAAACCTCTTGAAAAGCCAGATTATATAAACTTAATGAAAGTTGCTATAGATAACTCTGATGCGGTAATTAGAGGTTCTCAAGAATTACCTGAAGAATTAGATAGCTATATCAACGATTTAGAAAAACCTGTTTTAGATTTTCACTCTATTGAAGAATTTGCAGATCCATACACAGAATTTTACAAAGACGCTGTACTAAACAGTTAATAATACTTATGAAAAAGAACAAAATTGCACTTAATTTTTTAGTACTTACGTTAATCGTATCGAGCTTTATAGCATGTGATAGTGACTTTAACAACTTAGAATCTGACGTTTTAAATAGTGATGTAGCAACTAATTTTGATATCAAAAACGAAAGCTATGACGTTATTACATACACCAATGCGTTAGGTCCTGTTCAGAGCAACAGTGGCATAGGTCTAAGTACACTTGGAATTTATGATGATAACTATGGTAGAGTAACATCTAGCTTTGTATCTCAAGTATCATTATCAACGTATTCACCTACATTTCTTGGCAGTGCCAATGAATTACAGATTGATTCGGTAGTATTAACTCTTCCGTTTTTCTCAGGTGTAACAAATGTTGACGAAGACAACAACATAACTTACAATGTAGATTCTATTCTTCCAGAAGGTGACACGTATAATCCAATAAAACTGAGTATATATGAAAACGGTTATTTCATAAGAGACTTCGATCCAGGTGCAGATTTTAATGAAGCTCAAACTTATTTCTCAGACAAAACAGCAACAAACTCAGAGACCATTGCTCCGCTAGAAGGTACACCTCTAACATTTGTAGAAAATCCTACAGATGTTAATCACATATCTCTTAACTCTTCAGGCAACATCAACATCAGTAAAAAAGGATTTATATTAACTGAAACGATAGAAGGAGAAGATGGCGAAGAAGACAATACTACAACTACTTATGCTCCTCCTGGAATACGATTAAAATTAGATCATCAATTTTGGGAAGACAAAATAATTAACAGAGAAGGTGAAGCCGTATTAAGCAACGCTAATAACTTTTCTGAGTATTTTAGAGGACTTTATTTTAAAGCTGAAGCTGTAAATGATGATGGAAGTCACCTTATCTTAAATACAAATTCAACAAGCTCAAATGTTACCATCTACTATACCACAACGACGATAACACAAGACGATAATGGAGAAGATGTAATTACAGAAGAGCACAAAAATTTTGCTATAAACTTTAGTGGTAACAAAATCAATTTTTTCGAAAACAGCTTTAACACACCAATTTCTGATGGAGACGAAACTCTAGGCGACGAAAGAATCTTTATAAAGGGTGGCGAAGGCTCTATTGCAAAAATTAAATTATTCAATGGTGAAAACATAGATGAAGATGACGATACTATGAATGCCTTTGAAAACTGGAAAAATGAGTTTGTTGAAACTGAAAATGGGAAATTCAAAAGTATAAAACGTCTTGTTAACGAAGCTAACCTAGTGTTTTATGTAGACCAGGATTACTTAGGTCAATCAGGTTTATACGGACCAGAAAGAGAACCAAATCGCCTGTATATTTACGATTTGGACAACAAACTTCCTTTAACAGACTTTTTTGTAGACGTAACCAATAACAGTCTTCCTAATTTATCAAAATACAATCACCTAGGTCCATTACAACGTGTAGACGATGAATCTAATGGAGATGGTATAAAATATAAATTTAGAATTACTGAGCATATCAACAACCTGCTACTTAATGATTCTACCAATGTAGAGTTAGGTTTATCTGTGGCTTTAAATGTAAACTTAGAAGAGCTTGCTCAACCAGAAGTTAAAACCAATGATGGATCTACAAAAACAACTCCTATAAGTTCTGTCTTATCTCCTAGAGGAACTGTTTTACATGGAAACAACTCAGCAGACGATAGTAAAAAAGTATATTTAGAAATATATTACACTTGCTTAGGAGAAGATTGTGAAGACGAAGAGTAATCAAACCAAAAATAATCAAACTATTTAAAATTAGTCTATGTGTGGAATTGTTGGGTATATTGGCCATAGAGAAGCTTATCCTATTGTAATTAAAGGACTTCAAAGATTAGAGTATCGTGGGTATGACAGTGCAGGTATTGCACTTTATGATGGTACAGACATAAAACTTTCAAAAACAAAAGGTAAAGTTTCCGATCTTAAAGAAAGATTAGAAAATGAAATTTCAACTCATGGCACTTTAGGTATTGGTCACACACGTTGGGCTACTCATGGTGTGCCTAATGATGTAAACTCGCATCCACATTATTCAAACTCTGGCGACCTGGTTATAATCCATAACGGAATTATAGAAAACTACGATGCCTTAAAAAAGGAGCTAATTAAACGCGGTTATACATTTAAATCAGATACAGATACAGAGGTATTAGTCAACTTGATTGAAGATGTAAAAAAGAATGAAAATATAAAACTTGGAAAAGCTGTTCAAATCGCATTAAACCAAGTTATCGGAGCTTATGCAATAGCCGTTTTTGACAAAAATAAACCTAATGAAATTGTCGTTGCTAAACTTGGTAGCCCACTAGCTATAGGTATTGGTGAAGATGAATTTTTTATAGCCAGCGATGCTTCTCCTTTTATAGAATTTACTAAAAACGCTGTTTATCTCGAAGATGAGCAAATGGCTATTATTAGAAGAGGCAAAGACATTAAGGTAAGAAAAATAAAAGGTGATTCGCTTGTTGATCCTTACGTTCAAGAACTTCAATTAAATCTTGAGCAAATCGAAAAAGGTGGCTACGACCACTTTATGCTAAAAGAAATATACGAACAACCTGAAGCAATATTAGACACCTTTAGAGGAAGACTTCTAAGCAATGAAGCTGTAATAAAACTTGCTGGAGTCGAAGACAACATGAAGAAATTTCTGGCAGCAGAAAGAATTATTGTTGTTGCTTGTGGTACGTCTTGGCATGCAGGTTTGGTTTCAGAATACATTTTTGAAGACTTAGCAAGAATACCTGTAGAAGTTGAGTATGCTTCAGAATTTAGATATAGAAATCCTGTTATTACAGAAAAAGATATTGTTATTGCAATATCTCAATCTGGTGAAACAGCAGATACTCTTGCTGCAATTAAATTAGCCAAATCTAAAGGAGCTTTTGTTTTTGGAGTTTGTAATGTTGTAGGATCTTCAATTGCAAGAGAAACTGATGCTGGTGCATACACACATGCTGGACCGGAAATTGGAGTGGCTTCAACAAAAGCATTTACAACTCAAATTACGGTCTTAACATTAATTGCCTTAAGACTTGCCAGAGCCAAAGGAGCGATTTCTAGCTCAGAGTTTAGACACCATTTAATTGAACTAGAAACTATACCTAGCAAAGTAAAAGAAGCTCTTGAGTCTGATGGCTATGTTCAGACTATAGCAGATATATACAAGGATGCTAAAAACTTCTTATATCTAGGCAGAGGATACAACTTCCCTGTCGCTTTAGAAGGAGCTTTAAAACTAAAAGAGATTTCTTATATCCATGCAGAAGGCTATCCTGCCGCAGAGATGAAACATGGACCTATTGCTTTAATTGATGAGCATATGCCAGTTGTTGTTATCGCAACAAAAAAAGGACATTATGAGAAAGTTGTCAGTAACATTCAAGAAATAAAATCCAGAAAAGGTAAAATTATTGGTATTGTTACCAAAGGTGATAAAAGTGTAAAAGAATTGGCTGATCACGTTATAGAAGTTCCTGAGACTATAGAATCTCTCACTCCACTCTTAACGACAATTCCATTACAACTATTGTCTTATCATATTGCAGTAATGCTAGATAAGAACGTAGACCAACCTCGTAACCTAGCTAAATCTGTTACGGTGGAGTAACTCTCAACAACAAAAAATATTTTGAAAAGCCTTAAAATTGTGAATTCCGCAATTTTAAGGCTTTCAATTTTTCAAAAATTGCTATGCATGCATAATTTTTTGAGAATTTCTTACCTAATTTTCATATATTTATTTAAATTGGCATCAAATAAATTAACTAATTCTCTAACATGAAGACAATCTTAAAGATTTTTACATTACTTTTTTGTGTGGCATCTTTTGCTCAGACCACAGTAAAAGGTAAAATTATTGATGATACTGGGTTACCCTTACCTGGTGCAAATATAGTAGTAGTTGGTACCAGTTCTGGTACTGTTTCAGATTTTGACGGTAACTACACCTTATCTGTAGACCAAAATCCACCATTTTCAATTCGTGTAAGTTATACAGGTTTTGAAGCTCAAACTATCGAGATAACTAGTAATGAACAAACTGTTGATGTCACTCTCAAAGAAGGCAACTCATTGGATGAAGTTGTTATTTCTGCTTCTCGTACACCAGAGCGTATTTTTGAATCTCCAGTAACTGTAGAACGTTTTGGTATAAAAGAAATCAAGAATACCGCATCTGTAGACTTTTACGACGGTTTAGAAAACCTTAAAGGAGTAGACATAAATACTAACAGTTTAACCTTTAAATCCATCAACACCAGAGGTTTTGCAACGTTTGCTAATACACGTTTTATGCAATTGGTAGATGGAATGGATAACTCTGCACCAGCATTTAACTTCCCTCTTGGGAATTTATTGGGTATGACAGAAACAGATGTACAAAGTGTAGAATTATTACCTGGTGCTGCCTCAGCTTTATATGGAGCAAATGCTTTTAATGGTATCTTATTCATGCGAAGCAAAAATCCTTTTGACCACCAAGGTATAAGCGGTTACATTAAAAGAGGTATTACTTCACAAGAAGCCGCTGGTGATAATGATTATACAGATCTAGGTGTTAGAATGGCATATAAATTTAGCGAAAAGTTTGCTGCTAAAGTTAATTTTGGCTATTTAAAAGGTACTGACTGGTATGCTGTAAACGAACAAGACAAACTTAATCGTGGATTAACTAGAGCCGATATTGATTACGACGGAATTAATGTGTATGGTGATGAAGTAAGTACCAATATTAATGATGTTGCTCAAACATTAGAAAGCCTAGGCTTAGCACCTTCTGGCGCTTCAGCACTTGTTCCTTCAGTAGATGTTAGTAGAACTGGTTATAACGAAAGAGATTTAACCAATTACAACGCTGAAAGTATAAAAGCTGATTGGGGACTATATTTCCGTCCTTGGGAAAATGATTTTGAAATCCAATATGTAGGAAAGGTAGGCTCTGGTAACACCATTTATCAAGGAGCTAACAGATATAATATCAAAAACTTCTTCTTACAGCAACACAAACTTGAAATTAGAAACGATAACTTTTTTGTAAGAGGTTATATTACCGAAGATAAAGCAGGTGATTCTTATGATATGGTATTTACAGGTATCAATATCAACAGAGCGTGGAAAGATGATTCAACATGGTTTGGTGAATATGTTGGAGCTTACATAGGTGCAACTTTAAGTGGCGCTAATGATGAACAAGCCCATATCGCCGCAAGAACTCAAGCTGATACAGGAAGATATTTACCTGGCACTCCTGAATTTCAAAGAACATTTGAGCAGGTCACAAGTAATCCAGACTTAGGTTCTGGTTCTAAATTCAAAGATAATTCTAAAATCTATCATGCAGATGCTAATTACAACTTTGGAGACTTAGTAGATTTTGCTGAAATTCAAGTAGGTGGATCTTACAGAAGATATCGTTTAAATTCTTTCGGAACCATTTACACAGATAATGATGGCCCTATTAACTATTCTGAAGTTGGTATTTACACTCAGCTACAAAGATCTTTAGAGCTATCTGAAAACGTAGAACTTAAACTTACAGGTTCTCTAAGATATGACAAGTCTGAACTATTTGACGGATTCTTTTCACCAAGATTATCTGCAGGTTTTACAATTAATCAAGACCACAATATTAGAGCCTCTTTCCAAACAGGATTTAGAAACCCAACGACGCAAGACTTATATATTGGCCTAGATGTCGGTAGAGCTATTTTAGTTGGTGGTGCTCCTAACAACCCAGCAAGAGACGTTAGAAACTACGATTTAAGTGCAACTGGTACTGCTATTACAGGGCAATCAAATATTGCTTTTGATGGTACAGGAGCATATAACAATTCATTCTTAGCTAATTCTGTTGGAGCTTTTGCTGCATCAGGAGATCCTACAGCATTAGAAATTGGAAACTCTAACTTAGTACAACCAGAACAAGTAAGCTCAGCTGAAGTTGGTTATCGCGGGAAGCTAGGAGATATAATTGTTGATGCCTCTGCATATTATAACCAGTACCAAGATTTCTTGGCTAATGAAACTGTAATTGCACCATTTTATGGTGATGTGCAATTAACGCAAACGTTACCAAATGGTACTCCTTTAGCGGTTGCCGCAATTGCTAATGGCGATTATCAAGCATACCAAACTTATACTAACTCAAATGAAACTGTAAATTCTTATGGTGCTGCAATACAAGTGTCAGCAAAAGTATTTGATGGTTTTGACCTTAGTGCAAACTACACCTATTCTAAACTAGATTTTGATGTAAAAGCTAATCCTAATTTTAGAACAAACTTCAACACACCAGAGCACAAAGTAAAAGCATCTTTTGGTAAGACTGAATTATTTAAAAACTTTGGTTTTAATGTGTCTTGGAGATGGAGTGACAACTACTTCTGGGAAGCATCTTTCGGAGATGGAGATGTACCTTCTTTCAATGTTCTTGATGCGCAAATCAACTTTAGAGTTCCTAGTTTAAAATCTACTTTTAAAGCAGGAGCTACTAACTTATTACAAGATGAGTATTTTACTGCATTTGGTACAGGTTTCATCGGATCACAGTATTATGTATCTTGGACAATTAACAACTTATAATAACGGAAAAGAAAATCAAGATGAAAAAAATTAAATATATAGCATTATCATTCCTAACCTTAGGAATGGTCGCTTGCGAAAATGATTTAGTGCAAGATTTAAGAGATAGAAATGACAATAGCGGAGAACCTCTATCTGAATTAACCGCTGGTTCCGCAGATTTTTCAAATTACGTTTCTATTGGAGCTTCTTTTACAGCTGGCTATACAGACAACGCACTTTTTATTGCTAGTCAAGAAAATTCTTTTCCCAATATTATGGCAAGTAAGTTTGCCAATATTGGTGGTGGCACATTTAATCAACCAATGATGAACGACAACTTTGGAGGTCTGGCTGTTGGTGGAACGAGAATTACAGACCCAAGGTTGGTTTTTGGCGGAGCAGGCCCTGTTCCTCTTGAGGCAGTTGTTGGACCAGTTACGGTTTCAACAGACATAGCCTTAAATAATCCAACAGGCCCATTCAACAATTTAGGTATTCCTGGCGCAAAAAGTTTTCATTTAGTAGCACCTGGTTATGGTAATTTAGCTAATTTCCCTGCTGCAGCTAACCCTTATGCTGTTCGTGTTACAGGAAATGCACCTAACGCTAGTATTTTAGAGTTAGCTATGGCTCAAAACCCAACATTCTTCTCAATTTCAGAAGTGGGAGGAAATGATGTGTTAGGCTATGCGCTTTCTGGTGGAGATGGATCAAATCCTATAACCGACACTCCAACTTTTAATGCATCACTAAATGCATTGGTGGCTGGTTTAACCTCTACTGGTGCCAAAGGTGTTATTGGTAACCTTCCAAATATTACAAGTTTATCTCATTTTACAACAGTACCATATGCTCCATTAGACCCAACTAACGAAACATTTGGACCTTTAATCCCTACATTAAACGGAATTTTTGGACAAATAAATTTAGTTTATGAAGCTCTTGGTCAACCAGATAGAGCTATTGTTTTCTCAGAAACTTCAGCAAGTCCTGTTGTTATAAAAGATGAAAGTTTAGTAGATATATCTGCACAAATGGCTGCTGCATTTAATGCCAGTCCTACGTTCCCTACATTTATCCAATCATTAGGATTGCCTGCTTCTGCGGCTCCACTAGTAGCAAATCTATTAGGTGCTACCTACGGACAAACGCGACAAGCAACAGCAGAGGATTTATTAGTTCTACCTAGTAGTTCTGTAATAGGGACCGTAAATACCGATTTCTATGCTTTTTTAACAAGCCAAAACATACCAGCATCACTAGCTGGTCAGTTTTCTGTTGAAGGTATTACGTATCCATTAGATGATAAATGGGTATTGTTACCATCAGAACAAGCAGAAATTGCAATGGCTACTCAAGAATATAATGCCACAATTTCCAATGTAGCAAGCACTAACAATTTAGCATTGGTTGATTTAAACTCAATATTAGATCAAGCTTCAACGACTGGAATTATGTTTGACGATTACAACATGAACACAGATTTAGTATTTGGTGGTTTAGTAAGCTTAGATGGTGTACATTTAACTGCAAGAGGTTATGCATTAATGGCTAATAGCTTTTTACAAGCTATAGATGCCACTTATGGTTCAACTTTTGAAGCATCAGGAAACCTAGCAGAAGCTGGTGATTTTTCAACAAATTACTCTCCAGCACTACAGTAAAATAGATTTTATAATCCTTATAAAAGCGCACTCAACTCGAGTGCGTTTTTTTTTATTTAAAAAGATCTATTTTTTTAAATAAAACCATATCTTTGCAGCGCGAAAAACGCACGTACTCAACACAAACATAAAGTGTTGTTTTTCAGATTTAAATTATTGCAAAACAAAAACATATAAGTAATGTCTAAAGTTACAGGTAAAGTTGCACAGATTGTAGGTCCAGTTATCGATGTAGAATTCGGTGCTGGTGCAGAACTTCCAAAAATTTATGATTCATTAGAAATTAACAACCCAGATGGTTCTAAATTAGTATTAGAGGTACAATCTCACATTGGTGAAGATACTGTACGTACTATTGCAATGGATTCTTCTGATGGTTTAAGTAGAGGAACTGAAGTTGTTGCAACTGGTGCTCCAATCCAAATGCCAATTGGCGATGACGTTTACGGACGTTTGTTTAATGTAATTGGTGATGCAATTGATGGATTAGGTGACTTACCTAAAGCTGGTGAAGCAGGTTTACCTATTCACAGACAAGCTCCAAAGTTTGAAGACTTATCAACGTCTACTGAAGTTTTATTTACAGGTATTAAAGTAATTGACCTTATTGAGCCTTATGCCAAAGGTGGTAAGATTGGATTATTTGGTGGTGCTGGTGTAGGTAAGACCGTATTAATTCAGGAGTTGATTAACAATATTGCAAAAGGTCACGGTGGTTTATCAGTATTTGCTGGTGTAGGAGAAAGAACACGTGAAGGAAATGACCTTTTAAGAGAGATGCTAGAGTCTGGTATTATTAAATACGGTGATGACTTTATGCACTCTATGGAAGAAGGTGGATGGGATCTTCAAAAAGTAGATAAAACTGCTATGAAAGATTCTAAAGCTACTTTCGTTTTCGGTCAGATGAATGAGCCTCCTGGAGCTCGTGCTCGTGTAGCATTATCTGGTTTAACTATCGCTGAATATTTCCGTGATGGTGCTGGTGACGGACAAGGAAAAGACGTACTTTTCTTCGTAGATAACATCTTCCGTTTTACACAAGCTGGTTCTGAGGTATCTGCACTTTTAGGACGTATGCCTTCTGCGGTAGGTTACCAACCAACATTAGCAACTGAGATGGGTGCAATGCAAGAGCGTATTACATCTACTAAGAAAGGTTCTATTACTTCTGTACAAGCGGTATATGTACCTGCAGATGATTTAACGGATCCTGCTCCTGCAACAACGTTTGCTCACTTAGATGCAACAACTGTATTATCTCGTAAAATTGCTGAGCTTGGTATCTATCCTGCGGTAGATCCTTTAGATTCTACTTCTCGTATTTTAACACCAGAAATTTTAGGTGATGAGCACTACGATTGTGCACAACGCGTAAAAGAGTTATTACAACGTTATAAAGAATTACAAGATATTATTGCTATCCTTGGTATGGAAGAATTATCTGAAGAAGATAAATTAGCTGTATCTAGAGCAAGACGTGTACAACGTTTCTTATCTCAACCTTTCCACGTAGCTGAACAGTTTACAGGTATTCCTGGTGTATTAGTAGATATCAAAGAAACTATTAAAGGTTTTAATATGATTATGGATGGTGAGTTAGATCACTTACCTGAAGCAGCATTTAACCTTAAAGGTTCTATCGAAGAAGCTATTGAAGCAGGTGAGAAAATGTTAGCTGAAGCGTAAACTAATAGTGCGATATGAGATTTTAGTTGTGAGAACTTCTAATTAGCTCAATACTCTATACTCAATACTAAAAATTATGTACTTAGAAATTGTATCACCAGAAGCGACTTTATTTAGTTCAGAAGTTGACTCTGTAGTAGTACCAGGTGTAAATGGTGAGTTTGAAATGTTATCTAATCACGCACCTGTAGTTTCTATCTTAGGTGAAGGAGTTATTAGAATAAAAACACACACACAAAGTCATCTAGTATTTGATGAATTACATGGAGATGTTGTTCCTCATAACGATGACAAAAAAGTTCTAACAGTAAGTATTAACTCTGGAACTATTGAGATGAAAGACAACAAGCTAATTATATTAGCTGATTAAGAAATAATATTCTTTCAAAATAAAAAAGCGCTAAACATAATGTTTAGCGCTTTTCTTTTATAGCTTATTTAAAATAGAATCCATTATCCAAGCAGTATGTGTTGCGGTTTTACCTGTAGAAGGATGCTCAATACCTGATTGCAAATGCTTTACCATATTTTCAACATGATATTGCTGAATATGCTTAGGGTTTTCAATAAAAACTTGTTCTACTTCATTACTTGTTATAACCTCAATTGGTTCTTCACCAAATACAGAAAATGATAACTCACCATCACTGCCAACAATCCTAACTTTATCTTCGCGTTTATAAGTACCAAAACTCCACATTCCTGTTCCTAATACACCATTCTCGTGCTCCCATGATGCTGAAATAATGTCTTTTGCCGAATACAATTGTTGTTGATTAGACGAAATACCTTTTGCTTCTTTTACGTCGCCTAATAAGTCTACAAATAGGTCTAATCCATGACTTGCCAAATCATCAAAATAACCTGCTGGTGCAATCTTAGCATCTGTTCTCCAATTATATGTCTTTGATATATCTAATTCGCTTGGCGTACGACTTAAAGACCAACTTATATGCCTTACACTACCTATTACCTTTTCTTCTAATAGCTCCTTTACTTTTTTAAATCTTGGCAAGGATCTGCGATAATAGGCTACAAATAAAGGAAGCTCGCGTTTTTCGAAGATCGTTTGTATTTCAAGACACTCTGCATAACTTGGAGCCATTGGTTTTTCTATACAACATATTTTGTTTGCCTCTGCTACTTTTATAGCATAATAATGATGTGTATCTGGTGGTGTTGCAATGTAAACAGCATCTACTTCAGGATCGTTAATTAAGGCATCTGCATCGTTATAATAACGTGGAACGTTATGTCGTTTGGCATAGTCTTTTGCTAAATCAAAATTTCTGCGCATTACAGCAACCAACTCAAATCCGTCGGTTATTTGGTAAGCTGGACCACTCTTTACTTCTGTTACATTACCACAGCCAATTATTCCCCATTTTATGCTTTGCTTCATTATGGTGTTACCTTTAAATGCTTTTTAGCTTAATACAGTTTCTTAATTACATTTGTTACAATGCCCCAAATAACAAAATCGTTTTCCTCAGTAATTTTTATGATCGGATAATTTGGATTTTCGGGCTGTAACCATACTTCACCCTTTTCTACTCTAAGACGCTTTACAGTAAACTCACCATCTAAAAAACAAACAGCAATTTTATTGTTCTCTGGCTCTAGGCTTCGGTCTATAACCAACAAATCATTATCATCTAAACCAGCACCAATCATGGATTGTCCGCTTACTCTGGCATAAAATGTAGCTTCTTTATTTTTTACCAGTTCTTCATCTAAAGACAAACGTTGTTCCTTAAAATCATCTGCTGGTGATGGAAAACCTGCAGAAATTCCGGTATCGAAGAAATTTGCTCCAGCATCTTCAACAGGCTCTGGAATAAAAAATGTTAAGTTTTGAGATTGCAGTGTTTTCATAGTTATTGATTTGCTCCTACTTCTAAGAACTTTATTTTTACCATCCCTACAAAAGCAGGAACTTAATTATTTAATTATTTTTTCTTTTCTGAATTCCTGCGTTCTCAGGAATGACAGCAAGGTTTATTTTACAACAATAATATCATTAATATTAGTTGTATATCTTGGTGACAAACGCTCTTGTCTCATTTTCCAAGTGCGTTCTAAATCTTGGTTTCCTATCTTAATTTTGTCTCCTTTATACTTCTTATTAATCTTATCTATTGCAGACATTAAAGGTTTGTGTTTTGGATCTTCGCTTTCAAACATATCTAGTTGATAATTGTCTGTTGGCACCAAACCTGTAACCACAACTCCTGCTCTTTTGTACTTAATACCTTTTTTAAAAATTGTATCGACTGCTTTAACTGCTTGTTTGCTTATAATTAAAGACGAATCTGTAGGGTAAGGAAAATTTATTATAGTACTTGCTCTATGCTGTTCTTCTTCCTTTTTATGTCTATTACTACTTATAGATACAATAATCATATGGCAGCTAGAACCTTGTCGTCGCAATTTTTCGGCACAACTCGTAGCAAAGGTAGAGATACGTTCTTTTATATAATTGATATCGTCGTAAGTATAATCGAAACTTCGAGTGGTGGCAATGGCTCGCTTTCGCGTTGGCTCATCCAATTCAATTTTTGAAACTCCTTCTAAATCTTTTTTGAGCTTCCACTCTGTAATAGAAAATGTTCGTCGTACCCATTCGTCATCTAGCTGTGTAAAATCATAAGCGGTTTTGCAACCCTTAGCTTGCAATCGGTTTTTTAGTTGCCTTCCTATTCCCCAAACATCTTCGAGCTTTATCCATTTTAAGGCTTTAATTCTAGAACTTTCAGAATCTATAACATAGACGCCTTTGGTTTCTTTAGGAAACTTTCTGGCAATTTTATTAGCCACTTTGCTCAAAGCTTTTGTTGGTGCAACACCTACACAGGTTGGAATTCCTGTCCATTTTAGAATGCGCTGTCGGATCTGAATACCATAATCACCAAAATCGAAATCTTTAAAACCTTTGAACTGTAAAAAGGCTTCATCTATACTGTAAACTTCAACATCTGGTGTAAAATGTTCTAATATTTTCATTACACGACTACTCATATCTCCGTATAAAGGATAGTTAGATGACAGCACTGTAATATCATTGGCTTTACAAAAGGCTTCCCACTTAAAAATTGGTGCGCCAAAAGGTAAGTTTATTGCTTTGGCTTCATCACTCATAGAAATAACACAACCATCATTATTGCTAAGAATAGCAACTGGTTTGCCGTTTAGACTAGGATTAAAAACCCGTTCGCAAGACGCGTAAAAATTATTACAATCTACAAGTGCATACATAGATGTAAAGATAAATAAAGTTAGACTAAATAGTATCGTCTTACTATATTTGAATACATGAAACATGGTACCATAATTTCCGAAAGCGACAGACCTATATGGCAAATTCCTATCGCTGCATTTCTATTCACAGCAGCATTAGGCGTTTTTATTAATATCATTTATAACGCGCAATTAACCGATGTAAGCACTAGGTATATAGTTAATAATCTTAAAACGGTTATTTTACTAACAATACTAGGCATTAGTTTCTGTTCTAAAAAAAGAATACATATAGATATCGTAAACTCTAGATTTAGACCTACTATTGAAGTTGGCCCTATTAAAATTGGTAAATGGAATACTATTCAAGATTACGAATATGTCTCTGTATTTCATCAAGCACTTAGCGACGGCAGTTACATATTTGAAGTTAATCTTTGGTACGATACTAACAAGCACTTTAAGTTATATGAAGAATATGACTATAAGGAAGCTTTTTTAATAGCTTATGACCTGTCTGAAGAATTAGATATAGACTTGCTAGACGCAACTGTTCCTAATGACTATAAATGGATAGATAAAGAGGAATGGAAAGATAAAATCAATTCCGTATGAAAGAAACTTTTGTTACCATCGCCAGATTCACCTACTCTAGTGAAGCACAAATCATAAAGGGTCGTCTCGAAGCTGAAGGCATTAAAGTCTTTTTAAAAGATAGCATTACCATAGATACCGATCCTTTAGTTAGCAATGCCATTGGTGGTGTAAAATTGAATGTTTTGGCCGAAGATGAAAGTAAAGCGAAAGCAGTCTTAAATTCTATTTCTGCTTATGCTTTAGATGATAATGGCAATGCTGCTGCCTGTTCTAATTGTGGTAGCAATAACATTAACCTCTACTCTACTATTAATAGTTTTAAATCCTTGGTTCATTTTATAATAGGTTTTGTTTTTGGCTCACTTCCGCTAAGCGCGCGTTACGAGTATAAATGCGATAATTGCAATACTATTGTTAACTTTAAAAAGCAATAATCCTATCATAGGCTTGTTTTAACCTAGACACTACAATCTCAATTTCATCTTCATCTAAATGCCCAAAACCAAATCTTATGGCACAGGTATTTTTATCTTGATATAAAATCGTTTTTGGTAAAAACACATCTAAAACTTCAGCTTCATTTGCTAATTGTACCAGAGAAATCTGTTTTATAAATTTCAACCAAATTGCTAAACCTCCTGAAGGTTTTTCAAACTGAATAACATCTTTAAATTGTTGTTTTAGAGCATCACACAAAACATCTCTTCGTCTTTTGTAGGTTACAATATTCTTCTTTAAAAGCCTGTATATTTCACCTTCAACAATTAATTCCGATAGCATTTGCTCTTGTATAATATCGCCTTGCTCATCTAAAAGCGTCAAATAATTATGAGCTTCAGCAATAAGATTTTCGGGTGCTACAACAAATCCAGATTGAAAACTTGGAAAAAACGACTGTCCCATTTTTCCCAAATAAATCACCATACCATTAGAATCTGCCGTTGCCATTGGTAGCATGGCCGAACCATCGTATTGAAAATCATAATCGTAATCGTCTTCAATTATGGCAAAACCATAATCTTTGGCCAGGTCCAATAATTGAATACGTCGTTCTGCACTCAAGGTTTTTGTAGTTGGATAATGCCTATGCGCACTTACATACACACACCGAATTCGATTTTTCACAAAATGCTGTCTTATATAATCTACATCGAGACCGTCGTCATCCACAGGAATTGTCCTAATCGTAGCTCCTGCTTCCTGAAAAATAGTGTTAGACGCATAATGACTTAACTGACCAACCAAAACCAAATCGTTTTGCTTTATCAGCAATTGCGATACGATGTAAAGACTCATTTCAGAACTGCGTGTATTTAGTAGGTTGTTGGGCTTTATATGAAATCCTCGTGTGGCATTGAGATAATTACACAACTGCGTTTTAAAGACTGAAATTGATGACGTTGTAGTTCTGTTCCATTTTTGAATAAGTGGTTTACGCTTCATAGCTGCGCTATACCATCTCGAAAATTGATGTGTTGGATGCAAACGCAAATCTGGCTTACCATCATTAATAATGTATTTGGCTTGTGTTTGCTGAAGATTGGTTGCCAAATGAAACGACTGTTGAAACGGAAAACCAGCCTCCTTAGGATAATGATACGCCTGATGCACTTGCTGTGCAGTAGCCTTAATTTTTGCTGTGGCTTGCTCTGGTAGCAACACAAAAGTGCCTTTATTTGCAATGATTTCTACCCAACCTTGAGATGCCAACTCATCGTAGATTGCAACGGCTGTGTTTCTATGCACCTTTAAAAGTTGGCTTAATGTTCTTGTGCCTGGTAATTTTGTACCTTTTACCAGATAACCACGCTGAATAGCATTTATAATTTGCTGAGATACTTGCACATAGACAGGTTGCACGATAGTTTTATCAAAACTAATAAGCTGTTTTAAAATTGCTTCAACCGGACTATTCATTCTTTTAAAAGTGGACTATTTTAATCGTCCGGAAAGTTACGACTTTTGCACTTTCAATTTAAAACAAGATATGAGAAAAAAGATTACCCCTTTTGCATTACTAATTATGGCTGTTTTTCAGCTTAATGCACAAGAAGTTACACAACAATTAGATTCGGTTACTTTAACTGGTACACGTATCGATTTACCTTTTAAAGAAAACTCAAGAACGATAAACATCATTACAGCAGATGCTATTAAAAAAAGTGCCGCTGTAAATCTTGCAGATCTATTGCAGCAAGTGGCTGGTGTAGACATCAGAAGACGTGGCACAGGTGGCAGCCAAGCCGATCTTTACATAAGAGGTGGTGGTTTTGACCAAACACTTCTACTAATAGATGGTATAAAAATGGATGATGTACAAACTGGTCATCATAGCATGAATGCTGCTTTACCAATAGAAGTTATTGAGCGTATAGAAATTATCAAAGGTCCTGCCGCCAGAGTTTTTGGTCAGAATGCTTTTAACGGAGCTATAAATATTGTGACTAAGAAAAACCTGAAAAATTCAACATCTGCAACTATTGAAACTGGATCATTTGGACAACTTAATGGTAATGTTACTGCTGGTGTAGATTTAGAAAACTCATCGCATATTGTTCATGTTGGCAGAGTGACTTCTGAAGGTTACCGAATTAACACCGATTACGACAATGCCAATTACTACCTAAAAAGTACGTTCAATAAAAATGCACAAGCTATTGAAATGACAGCTACATTTCTTGAACGCAAATTTGGTGCACAAAACTTCTACACAACGAATCCTACGTTTAACGAGTACGAAGAAACGCAGAATAGCTTAATTGCATTTGGTACAACGTTTAGAACTGAAAAATTTAAAATTCAACCAAGAGTTTACTGGAAACGTAATCAAGATATCTTTCTATTACGACGAGATGAGCCAGATTTTTATAGAAACATGCACATTTCTGATAAAATTGGAGCGGAAACAAACGCCTCTTACACTTCAGAATTAGGTATTACTGGTTTTGGTGTAGATCTTTCTAAGATTTACCTAAGAAGTAACAACTTAGGAGACCGTAACCGTTTTATGGCTAATGCATTCTTAGAGCATCGCTTTAGTTTGTTAGACAACAAACTAGACATTACACCTGGTGTTGCTTTAACGTATTTTTCCGATTTTAAATTTCATGCATTTCCTGGTTTAGATGTTGGTTATGACATTACCAACAACTTCAAGGTTTATGGTAACATTGGTTATACTTACCGAGTACCAACCTACACCGACTTATATTATAACGATCCTGTAACTACAGGAAATGAAGATCTAGAACCAGAAGAAGCGTTTGCACAAGAGCTTGGTTTAAAATACATCTCACCAAAACTTACAGCAAGTATCGCTGTATTTAACAGAGATGCAGATAACCTAATCGATTATGTAAGAACATCTGTAACCGAAGATGTATTTACTGCACAGAACATCACAGAAGTTAACACCAAAGGTTTAGAGTTTGATGCTGCATACAACTTTAATATTAGCAACTACAAACAAACTTTAGCGTTTGGATACTCGTACTTAGATGATAATATTTCAGATCAAAATGAAGAATTATCACGCTATTCACTTAATACGTTGAAGCACCAATATATTACGCGATTAAGCACACAGTTATTTAAAAACGTAAGTCAAAACATTGTTTACAAATATGCCGAACGCACAACAGGACAAACCTATAATGTTTGGGATGCCTCAATTGCTTTCAGAATTAATCAAGCGGAATTTACAGTAACAGCAAGCAACATTTTTGATGCTGACTACATTGAATCTGGCTTTACACCAATGCCTCCAAGTAACGTGTTATTTGGTTTACGATATACGTTTAAATAGATAGAAAACAACATATCATACTATAAATCCTGTCCTAACCGACAGGATTTTTTTGTTGCTATTGTAACAAAATTCAAATAAGTGCTACATATTATATGTAAGCTTATCGCTACATCCGGAATAGCGATAAAATTCAACCATCACATTCTTATCAGGGCTTTAATCCTTTAAAAATGTATCCTTTAGTTTAGAATTTATTGTAAGGTATTTCAATTAAAAGTACTAGATTTAACGCTATGAACATCTTTAGAAAGCTATTCAATTTTTTTCAGGCTAAAGCTAATACCATGATTGATAATCAGTATGAGCTTGAAGACACCATTGAAGAACAACTGAATCGCTTAAAAGAAGAACTTTCTTATACTACCGAGCACCTAAATAAAGTAAAAGCGCTAGCAATTCGTGTAAAAAATGACAATAACGAATATGCCACTAAAGCAAAAAAAAGCGAAAATGAAGCTGTTGCTATTTTAAAAAAAGTACAGCTCAATCAAATTGATGTTTATGAAGGAGATCGCTTAGCCAGAGAAGCTTTGATAAAAAAAGAAGCATTATTAGCAAAAGCGAAAGCTACAGCAGCAGAACGCGATAAATTAGATTATAAGGTTGAATTGTTAAAAGGTAATGTAGCAATAATTCAATCAAACATTTCAGACTATGAAAAAGAGCTCGATACTTTAAAAGCTGAAATTAAACTAATCGAAGCTGAACAAAACATAAACAAACAAATGACACATCTTAATGCTCAAAGTATTGATGATAGATTGAAATTTTTAAAAGAAAAAACACAAGAATTTCAAGACTTAAAAGAGCAACCAGATGATTATATAAACTTAGACAACGATATAGATTTCACACTAGATGATACGGTATCTAAAGCTAATGAAGATCTAAAAAAATTAAAAGAAGAATTAGGCATAAAAAACAGTAATTAATCAGTTATTTTACCAAACGCGCTCAAAATGAGCTCACTTTAAAACCATAAACCATTGGAACAGTATTTAGACATCGTATTCTCACAAGTTAACATTACGCTCAGCATTTTGTTAATCCTCCTGATTTTATATTGGCTCGTTACCATGTTTAGTGGTATCGATTTCGACTTAGATGTTGATGTAGATATCGATGTTGACATAGATGCTGACGTAGATATGGAAGTCGAAAGCGGTCTGGAAAGTGGCAACATAGATTTTCAAGATGTTAGCAATGTAGAAGTAGACCGTCAGCATGTTGTAAACAGAAGAACTCGTAATTTAAAATGGTGGCAGGTTGTATTAATCTATTTCAACTTTGTTGGCTTACCATTTATGTTCACCTTTACTTTCTGGATTTTTAATTGGTGGCTCATATCTGTTATTACAACGACGCTAACCAACAGTTACGATACCAGTTTTGGATATGCTATTGTTTTACTGGCAATACTACCATCATTGTTTCTTACAAAAATCGTAACCGTTCCTTTTAAATCCTTCTTTAAAAATTTAAATAAAGACGGTGATAAAGCTATTGACTTCATAGGTTTAGAAGCAAAACTTCTATCTACTATTTCAGGAGAAAAAATGGGCAATGCCGAAGTTATAGTCGATGGAAACGTAATGACGATCTATGTAAAATCATTAGACACATCAGAACTAAAATTTCATGAAAAAGCACTAATAATTAAACAATCCGAAGACAAAAACTACTATTTAGTTGCAAAACCAAACCTTAATTAACATTTAAAAACCAAATAAAAAACCATGGAAGGAATCTTACCTCTTATTTTAACCGGACTGGGAATTATTTTATTCCTAATCATTGTGTATTTCGCAATCATTGCGATGTTTTACAAAAAAGTACCACAAGGCCAAGCACTTGTCAGAACAGGTTTTGGTGGCACAAAAGTAGCCACAGACAAAGGCTTGTACGTGGTTCCTGTATTTCATCGTGTAGAGATTATGGATGTCTCTGTAAAGAAAATTCAAATAGAACGTTTGGGCACAGAAGGCCTTATCTGTAAAGACAATATGCGTGCAGATATCAAAGTTGCCTTTTTCGTTCGTGTAAATAATGAAGTTGAATTTATTAAGAAAGTAGCACAAACTATAGGTGTAGATCGTGCCTCTCGCATAGAAACTTTAGAAGATCTTTTTGAAGCGAAATTCTCTGAAGCCTTAAAAACAGTTGGTAAGAAGTTTGAATTCATCCAGTTATATGAAGCGCGTCGCGAATTTAGAGACGAAATAGTAGACATTATTGGCACAGATCTTAATGGCTACACGCTAGAAGATTGCGCTATTGATTATCTAGAACAAACAGCAGTTTCATTTTTAAAACCAGATAACATCTTAGATGCAGAAGGTATTAAGAAGATTACTGATCTTACTGCTGAGCAAAATATTAAAGCCAATTTAATAAAGCGTGATGAAGAAAAAATCATTCGCAAACAAGATGTAGAAGCACAAGAAGCTATCCTAGAATTGGACAAGCAACTGGCTGAAAAAGAAGAACAACAAAAACGCGAAATTGCTAACATAAAAGCTCGTGAAGAAGCTGCAACTTTAAAAGTAGCAGAAGAAGAGCGTTTAAAATCTGAAACTGCACGTATAGCAACCGAAGAAAAAGTAAAAGTTGCTGAAGAAAACATGCAACGTCAAATTATTGTTGCAGAGAAAAATAAGCAACGTACAGATGCTATAGAAAGTGAACGTGTAGAGAAAGACCGTTTATTAGAAAGAACCGAAAAAGAACGTATTGTGACGTTGGCTCAAATTGAAAAAGAGAAGGTTGTTGAAGTAGAGAAAAAGAACATTCAAGATGTTATTAGAGATCGTGTTACGCTAGAAAAAGGTGTGGTTGAAGAGCAGGAAAACATGAAAGACATCGAAGCTTTCAAAACTGCTGACAGAGCAAAACAAGTGGCAATAACTAACGCTGAAGCGGCTGCACAAGAAGACTTAATAAAAACGATTAAATCTGCTGAAGCACAGAAAGAAGCTGCAAAACAAAAAGCTGAAGAATTAAACATAGAAGCACAAGCGCAAAAAGAAGCGAGCGAAAAAGAAGCTGAAGCTCGTAAAACACTTGCTGAAGCAAAAGCAAAAGAGGAAGCTACAATTGGTATGTCTGAAGCACAAGTGATGCATGCAAAAGCTGAGGCTAGCGAAAGACAAGGTGTTGTTGATGCATTAATCATTCAGAAAAAAGCAGAAGCAGAAGCGAGTGGAATTTCTGCTAAAGCGGAAGCTAAACGATTAGAAGGATTAGCAGAAGCTCAAGTTATTAAAGAGAAAGCTATGGCAGATGCTTCAGGAATTGAAGAAAAAGCTGAAGCAATGAAGAAGTTAGATGGTGTAGGTAAAGAGCACGAAGAATTCAAACTTAAACTTGATAAAGAATTACAAGTTGACTTAGCTAAAATCAATATTCAGAAAGAAATTGCTGATGCACAAGCTAAAGTAATTGGTGAAGCGTTAAGAGCTGCTAAAATTGATATTGTTGGTGGTGAGACTATGTTCTTTGAGCAAATTATAGGACAAATAACAAAAGCCAAGGGTTATGATCGTTTGGTACAACACTCAGAAACTGTAAGCGAAGTAAAAGACGCTATACTAAGTAGCGATGATGTAAAAGGAAACCTACTCGATAAAGTAAAATCCTTTGTAGATAAATATGGTATAAGTTCAGAAGATATTAAAAACTTAACTATTGCCAATTTACTGAGCAATCTACAAGATAAATCTGATGATAAAAGTGAACAAACCATGTTAAGTAATCTATTCAACCTTGCAAAAGGCATGGGATTATCTAACAAAAAGATGAATGATTTATAAAAATAAAGCGAGCAGGAAAATGTAAGGTTAAAAATTAATTCAAATGCTTTTACTATATGAACTTTGAAAAATACATCATTGCTAATGGTTTAGAAGAAAAAAAATTGAATGATGCTGTTCAAGAGTTAGCTAATTTATATGCGGACACAGGGTTCACTAAAGAAGTGAGAATTTTTAAAAGTAAAATAGCAAGCAATGTATTTGTAATTAATTTTTCTAGAGATACAGATTTTGAAAGATTTAAATACTTTGTCAATTTTCTATTTTACCCTTTTGACTATGAGTCTAATCATGAAGTTTATGGATATTGGAACTTAACTCAAGATGATGATATCAATAAAGAACTCTATGGTAAAAGAATTCAACTTTATATTTCAGCAAATGACGAAGATGGAGATAATGTATATGGAATTCCTCAAAATTGGGATGAGACCATAAAACTTTGCTTTGCTATTGGGCATGCATATGTTCCAATTGGAAGAAAGGAATTCGATTTTTTTGAAAAGTCACTTTCAAAATCTGATTTTTTTGAATTAAAACCAATTTATGGTATTATAAATAAATCAGAGAATAAAAAAACAGGTTGTTCTTTTATTTTCTTGATTCTAATCTCTATTACAGCAGCATATATGTTGTTATAAAGTAAAATTGAGAAATTATCCATATGCTTTTTCAAAAAATGATGTTCTCTAAAACTTTTTCAATATAGAGGATGAGGGACAATAACATCTAAATCTCGACTACCGAGTAAACTTTTATAAAAAATGGCAGACAACCAAACTGATGATAATATAGCTTTAGATTCTGGAACTTACGAAATCATTCAGAGTCGTTTACTAAAGCAAAAAAACGATTTACAAAACCGTTTACACCTCCTTAACGAAGCGCGTAAAACCGTTTTTGGATCCTTAGAAACACAGCTTATTGCTAACGATCGCATCAATACGGAGAACAACTGTATTGCCAGAGATATCGTTTCTATAGGAAACCAAAGCTTATTTGGCTATAACGTGCATTTTGGACTGCGTACATCTATTTCGTTGAGTGATGTTTTTAGCGTTTATCAGTTTCAGCGACACGATGATGCTTTCAGGTTTGAAGAAAGTCCAACTGGATTGCAAATTATTGATGATCCTGTGTTTAAAAACGACTTCGAAAATCTATATAAATATTATCGAAATACCATTTTTTCAAAGTTTGCCATTATTGGTAATTATCTCCACATGGTATTTCAGCTAAGCGAATCAGTTTCGGATATAAAAACATTCAAATGGCTTATTAATGGTAATACTTTAGAATATATAGATAACCGTAGTGAGCACGAGTATAAGTATCCTAAACAATACGATTTTATCTGGAATGAAGCTGGCCGAGATCATCAACGTAATGGAAAACATGCACATGTTTCTATATTGGATAAGGTTTTTGTTGAAACTATTGGTGGAGATTTAACTATTAAAGTCGAAGATAACACAGACGATGGCAAAGGTATTTATAGTGAAGATGTTGAGCATAAAGACCAAACCTTAGATGATGGTCAGTACCGTTATGCCGATTTGGGAAATCTTATTGTTTTAGAAATAAAACCATTTCAAGAACAACCACGATATTTTGTATACAACCATAAACTTAAAGTTGTTGAAAAAGTGGATTCCATAGCACAATCTGCTGTTTTGTTACCAGACGATCAAGGTATTATTTTCCCGAGTGGATACTATCTGCAAACTGGTGAATACAATGTGTTTTCAAACACAACGTATCAATTAAAATTTCAACAAAAAATAACCTCTCCCAACGGAGAAGATCACCTGTATATTTACTACGATCCTAAGGAGGCTGTTTATGTCTTAATGTCGTACAACGTCATTGATCAGGAAGTTAAAACACCTATTATCTGTAATGGGTTTACAATTTTAGATAATGGTGAACTGTGTTATTTCCGCACTGAAGAAGAACAAACCAAGCATCACATGATGCAAATATGGCAAACACCATATTTAAAAGGCGATATTATGCCTTCAGAGCATCAAGACACTTTACTTTATAAAATTGGGAATAAGGATATTGTTAAGGCCATGGCCGAAACTAACGAGCTTATTACACTACTTAATAAGGAAGATAGCTATGATGGGTTGTATGATGATATTGCGCGAGTATCCAAAGACATTTTAGATGCTTATTATTGGATTTCTAAAGAAGAGACCCAACAGCTCAATATACCTTTGGCTGAAATCAACAAAGCCTCTAATGCTGCTATAGATGAATTTGAAAAGGTAAAGCAATTACGCAAACAAGCTGAGCAAGAAACCCTTTCCATTTCTAAGAAATCTGAAGAGCTTTTCAGTAAAATTAAAAGCACGTCTTTTAAATCTATTAACGATTTTGTAAATCTGCTAACACAATTGCGTTCCATAAGAGGTGAGGCTATTGGATTGTACGAAGTTCGTTATGTCGATCATGATTTCATTAAAGGTATTGAAGCTCAAATTTTGGAGCAAAACGACACCATTTCTAGGCGTGCAACTACATTTCTTTTAGATGATAAAGCTTTAGAACCGTATCACAACGCCATTAACGAAAAGCAAAAAACACTAGAAGAGTTAAAAAAGGTCATCGAGATAAAAGCTTTAGAGGAAGAGGTCAATAAAATTGCAGAAGATTTAGAACTGCTTATCGATATTGTATCAAATCTCGATATTGAAGATACCTCTCACTCCACTAAAATCATTGAAAATATCTCTTTGATTTTTGCGACAATCAATCAGGTTAAAGCGGCAATAAAAAACAAATTAAAAGCTGTTGGCAAAAAAGAAGCACAAGCCGATTTTACTGCACAACTCAAACTTATTGATCAAAGTATTATCAACTATATTGATATTGCCAACACACCTGAAAAATGTGATGAATTTCTCACAAAGGTTTCTATTCAACTTGAAGAATTAGAAGGCAAATTTTCAGATTTTGAAGAATACATTACTCAAATTATAGAAAAACGAGAAGAGGTTTACGCAGCTTTTGATAATCGCAAATCTAGCCTTGTAGAAGCTCGAAATAAAAAAATGATTGCCTTACAAAATGCTGCGCAACGCATTATAAATGGCGCACAAAAAAAGGCACAATCCTTAGAGGATATTGCTGCAATAAATGGCTATTTTGCCAGTGACCTTATGATAAATAAGGTCCGTGACATCATCGGTCAATTAAAAGAGCTCGGCGATGTTGGTAAATCTGAAGCCATAGAAACAGCGCTTAAAGTCGCGCGTGAAGATGCTTTACGAAAACTGAAAGACAAAAACGAACTCTACGAGGATGGAGACAACGTTATAAAGTTAGGAAAGCACAAGTTTGGCGTTAATAAGCAACAGCTAGATGTTACCATAGTTTTTAAAAATAATGAGCTGTTCTACCATCTTACAGGTACCGATTTTTATCAGAAACTAAATCATGAGGTACTTAACAACTCAAAAGACATTTGGAATCAAGAATTAATTTCTGAAGATCAACAAGTCTATAGAGCGGCTTATCTTGCCTACAAGATGTTCTCTACTGGTGATAAAACAGCACTAAATAAGCTGAATGATGCTGAGTTACTAAGCCATGTACAAGATTACATTAGTGGTGATTATTCAGGTGGTTATGTTAAAGGTGTTCATGATTATGATGCCACGCAATTTCTAAAGGTTCTATTACAAAAACATCAGGAATTAGATTTATTAATCTATCCACCAAATGTAAGAGCTGAAGCACAATTTTTCTGGAATAATCTTTCTGAAGAAAACCTAAAAGCATACAACCACGACTTAAAAAGTGCTGGTGAGGTTTTGGCTGTTTTTCCCAACAGCAAGGAATATGATTTTATCATTGATGAGCTAGCGGAAGACATTCAAACTTCAAGAAAAATTGAGGCTAATAGTGCCAAAACTATTGCCGAATATTTATTTAACGAACTCAAAGACAATGACGCATTTACAGTTAGTAGCGAAGCTATAAAACTAAAAGATGCTTTTGAAAAGGAATTAAAAGCACAAAAAGCTACCGAAAAATTCAAACAACGTCTTAACGATAGTGCTACCCAAAAAGATCGTATAGAATTGGTAAAGCATTGGGTTTCGGCATTTGCAAAAGCAAATGAAAACACATTGGTTCCTTATGTAAATGAATGTGTGGCTTGTATTTTGCATAAGAACGATAGCGCTTCTAATACTGCTGTTGCAGAAACTGAAATCAAAGATTTAAAAGGCGTTCATCCTAGTATTGTTGATGGTACCTTTCAATTTAGCTATCATAAATTCTCTGAAGAACTAGAGCATTTTAATAGTGTAAAAGTTCCTGCGTTTTCAGCCTTTAAATCGGCTAAACATGAGGTTATAGAACAACTCAAGGAACAGTTGAGATTAGATGAATTTAAACCTCGCGTATTAAGTTCTTTCGTTAGAAACAAACTTATAAATCAGGTGTATTTCCCACTTATTGGAGATAATTTAGCAAAGCAATTAGGTACTGTTGGCGATACCAAACGTATAGACCGAATGGGTTTATTGCTACTGATTTCACCACCTGGTTATGGTAAAACCACATTAATGGAATATGTAGCCAACAGACTTGGCTTAATATTCATGAAAATTAATGGTCCTGCCATAGGCCACGAAGTTACCTCTGTAGATCCTGAAGCTGCAAATAATTCTGCTGCCAGAGAAGAGCTTAAAAAATTAAACTTAGCTTTTGAAATGGGTGATAATGTGATGTTGTATTTAGATGATATTCAACATTGCAATCCTGAATTTTTACAGAAGTTTATCAGTCTATCCGATGGTACACGTAAGATTGAAGGTGTTTACCAAGGCAAACCTAAAACTTACGATTTAAGAAGTAAGAAGTTTTGTGTTATCATGGCTGGAAATCCATATACCGAAAGTGGTGAAAAATTCCAGATACCAGACATGCTTGCTAACCGTGCAGACATATACAATTTAGGTGACATTATTGGAGATACAGCCCATTTGTTTGAGTTAAGTCTTATTGAAAATGCCTTAACAAGCAATCCTGTTTTACAACAATTAAGCACCAAATATTTTGATGATGTGTATACCTTAATTGACCGTGTACAACATAACACAGCAGACGCAGAGCTTAAAGGTAATCATAGTAACCAAGAGGTTGCAGATTATGTTTCTGTGATTGAAAAAGTCATTAAAATAAGAAACACTGTTCTTAAGGTTAACGAGACCTATATTGCCAGTGCAGGTATGGAAGACAGCTATCGTACAGAGCCTAGTTTTAAGCTACAAGGATCGTACAGAGACATGAACAAATTAGTTGCCAAAGTAGTGCCTATAATGGATGATAAGGAATTGCAAACCTTAGTATTATCGCATTACGAAAACGAATCGCAAACTTTAACTAGCGCTGCGGAAGCCAACCTTTTAAAGTATAAAGAATTAAGCAATTCGTTAACCGAAGAAGAGCTACAGCGTTGGGAAGACATTAAAGTGATTTTTGCCAAAAACAATAAGCTGAATAGTCTAGGTGGACAAAACCAAATGTCGCAAATTATAGCACAGATGGCTGACTTTACTGATAATATTGAAGGTATAAAAGAAATACTGAGACAAGGATTTTTAGACAAAAAATAAAATTTGATAATAAACACAATAAGGTTATCAGAGAATTATGATAGTCTGTCATTCTGAACTCGTTTCAGAATCTAAATGAACTCATTTTATTTTTTTAGAATCTGAAATAAATTCAGATTGACAAAATCTTAACTTTTTAGACAGTTTTATCTTTTCACCATAGGATTTACTAATCAGTAATAAGTTATTTTTTATCATACAATTTAAACCAATTGGTAACGTTTTCTTAACTTTGGCATTCTAAAGTTTTAACTGTTGCAATTAGACCTTCAAGACATACCTCGCGTAAAGACAATTACTAAAGAAGATTTTATTAAAAATTACTTCAAGCCACAAAAACCTGTGGTTATTGAGCGTTTTATTGAAGATTGGCCAGCTTATTCTAAATGGAGTTTAGACTACATGAAAGAGGTTGCAGGCGATAAAACGGTTCCGCTTTACGACGATAGACCTGTAGATTACAAAGACGGTTTTAACGAAGCTCATGCTAAAATGAAAATGAGCGATTATGTAGATCTTCTAAAACGCGAGCCTACAAAATTCAGGATTTTTCTTTGGAATATTTTGAAAGAAGTACCTCAACTTCAAAAAGACTTTAGTTATCCAGACTTTGGATTAAGGTTAATGAAAGGCTTACCAATGCTATTTTTTGGTGGAAGAGATTCGTACACCTTTATGCATTATGATATTGATTTAGCTAATATATTCCACTTTCATTTTGAAGGTAAAAAGCAAGTGATTCTTTTCGATCAAAAACAGAATAAGTATTTATATAAAGTACCGCATTCTTTAATAACAAGAGAAGATATTGACTTTGCTAATCCAGATTTTGAAAAATGGCCTGCATTAAAGCATGCCAAAGGTTGGGTCTGTAACCTTAATCATGGAGAGGTATTATACATGCCAGAAGGCTACTGGCATTATATGCGCTACTTAACACCTGGTTTTTCTATGAGTTTACGTGCCATTGCGCGTAATCCTAAAAACTTAGGAAAGGCACTTTATAATATCTTTTTAATGCGTAATTACGACAACCTTATGCGTCGTATAAAAGGCCAAAAATGGATTGACTGGAAAAATGAAAAGGCAATAACGAACACAAAGCCTTACGTTTAATTTTCTGACATACAATCTATTTGTATATTTGCCAACATTTTTTAAAAAAATATAGAACATGAAAAATATTGTATTTATAGCAGCATTGTTATTTTTTGGTTTTGTTAATGCTCAAGCTTTTCAAGGCAAAGGAGATCAAAAACTTCAGGTTGGTGCTAACTTTCAAGATGAAGCTACTGGTATTAATGTAACTTATGATTATGGATTAGGCGAAAATATCTCTGTTGGTTTATCTTCTTCTTACGCTTTAGGTGTTGATGATGTAATGGCAGATTTAACTGATTTTGGTGACCGTTTTGACCTAAAAGCAAGATTTAATGCTAACCTTGGTAATGTTATAAACATTGATCCAAATTTTGACCTTTATCCAGGTCTTAGCCTTAGCTTAAAGAATTTTGGTGGTCATATTGGTGCACGTTACTTCTTTTCTGATGGTTTTGGCATCTACACAGAAGCTGCTTTTCCGCTTGCAAAGTATGATGATAACGTTGATTTCTTTTACAATCAATTTACTTTTAATATTGGTGCAAGTTTTAACCTGTAGTTTTTGCCATTCTGAACTGTCGCACTGAGTCTGTCGAAGTGTAACAATTCAGCATAACACAATAAATTCAAAAAGCCTTTTCTATTATACGAAAAGGCTTTTTTTATAAATACTCATTTAGCTTTTCGTAAACCAAATTACTCTCCCAGCCTCTGTACAGTAAGTAATCGGCAACTTTCTTCTTTTTCTTGTATAGATTCTTTTCTTTAACCTGCTCTATTCGCTTTTGAGTTATTTCATCTAACGTTTCAAAATAATCTTCATCGCTAATTTCTTTTAGAGCCACATCTATTGCGTATTTAGAAATATCTTTAAATTTTAACTCTCTTACTAGCCGATTTTTTCCCCATTTTTTTATTCTGAATTTTCCTCTAACAAAAGTTTTAGCAAAACGCTCTTCATTTAAAAAATTGTGATTAATAAGATGCACCATTATTTTGTCTATTGCCTCAGGAATCATCCTCATATTCTTCAACTTAGCTCTTACTTCTTTATGACAACGTTCTTGATAAGCGCAGTAATTTTCAAGCTTTTTTTGCGCTTCATCGATAGTATAGGTTTTTTGAAGATTCATATGACCAAAATATAACTTTTTATTAATTAAGTTCTATCTTGCAATAGCCTGATATAGAACAGATTTAATTTATCTTTATCACAAATTAATCCATTTTTATCCCTATGAAAAAAATTACCTCATTTTTTTTGATTGCTGTGTCGTCTTTCTATTTCGGATACTCGCAATCGATTTTCACTAATCCAATTACAGACACCAATCCAAGTATTGACAATCCGTATAATAACGGCGAAGTAGTTGATGGCAATATCACAGTTTCTGGTATTGGAAGAGGTATTGGAATAGCAGCTAATACCGCAACAGACAGATATAATGCTAGAAATTGGGATTCGCCTAGCTTAGATTTAGCAGATTATTTTGAATTTACCCTCACTCCAAATGCCAATTATGAGATTGATTTTATTAGTTTCGTTTACACAGGTCAGAGTTCTAATACTGGTCCAACTAACATTGAATTGCGCTCTAGTTTAGATGGATATGCATCAACTATTGGCACAACAAGAGTAATAGCTCCGCCAGCCACCTACAATGCAACTATTGACTTATCTGCTGGCGTTTATCAAAATTTAACAGCAGCAACAACTTTTAGGATTTATGCTTGGAATGCTTCAGCTTCAGCAGGTACTTTTAGTATTAATGATTTTACATTCAACGGTGTTGTAGCAGCTGCACCATGCAACTCAACAGTAACTTGGGATGGAACCAACTGGTTACCTGGAAATCCTGATATAACAACCGAAGCTATTATAAATGCAGATTATGACACTGCTTTTCATGGAGACTTTTCTGCATGTAGTATTACAGTTAATGCTACATATGAGTTAACGGTTTCTAATGATACTTATGTTGAGATTCAAAACGATATTGTTGCTAACGGAGATATTAATGTTAGGTCTAAAGGATCTGTTATACAAAATAATGATCTTGGTACAGTCTCTGGAACAGGTGATATATCAGTTACCAAAAAGACCTCTTTTTTAAACAATTGGTATGAGTATACTTATTGGAGTTCGCCTGTACAAAATGAAACAGTTGGCAATGCATTTTCTGATGCAGAACCAAACAGGCGTTTCTATTTTAATGCTCAAAATTTTGAAGACGCACAGGCAGAATCAAATAATGATAACAACCCAGTATTGGGAGCTAATGACGATATTGATGATAATGGAGACGACTGGACATTTGCGAATAATGCAACGATTTTAGCTCCTGGACAAGGGTTTGCAACTACACATGCTGAATCGCTCTTTTTTGGACCTCCAATGTCTACTCTACCATATCAATTTGATTATATATTCTCCGGACTTTTTAACAATGGTGTAATTAATGTTCCTATCTATAGAAACGATAACACCACTACAGATAATAATTGGAACTTTATTGGAAATCCTTATCCATCAGCAATAAGTGTACCTTCTTTTTTAGCTCTTAATGCTTCCATTGATTCCTCTGTACCTGGAAACCCTATTAATGGTGCTATTTTCTTATGGTCGCAAAATACAGCACCTTCAAACACTCAAAATGGTAATGAAATTTATAATTTTGCGCAAGCAGATTATGCCATAATTAATGGAGTGACAAGCGTAAAAGGTGGAGATGAGGATACAAATGGAGATGGAACTGTTAATGCTTTAGATGACCCTAATTTAACCATACCATCTGGACAAGGCTTTTTTGTCGCTATGAGTGATACTGCACCTGCCACTAATGTTGGTGGAGATATATGGACCACTAACGTTGTATTTAATAACTCTATTAGAGTTCTTGATCAAAACACGCAGTTCTACAGAAACTCAAACAGTTCTTCTCTTAATACACTGAAAATAAATTTAACTTCTGATAATGGTGTATTTAATCAGATTGCAGTAGCGTACAGAGATAATGCCACCAATGATTATGATGGAATGTTTTTTGACGCACCTAGAAACTTATCGTCTGAAGCTAGTTCAATTTTATATTCTATAATTGAAGGCTCTGACAAGAAATTTGCAATACAAGGACGTAATACTTCGAGTTTAAACCTCGACGAAATAGTACCTTTAGGTTTTTATACAGGTATTGAAGTACCTACGATATACACTTTAAGTTTAGCTAACATCGAGGGAGCTTTTTTAAATGAAAATACTATATATATTAAAGACAATCTTAATAACACAATCCATAATTTAACAAATTCTAATTATAGTTTTACTTCTGATGCTGGAGATTTTAACGATCGTTTTGAAATCGTATTTACACCTGAAGTTTTGTCTTTAAATGACACTATTATTAATGCAAATGAGCTTATAATTACTGAGCTTCATAATGGTGAAGTGCAAATAAAAGTTAGCGAACCACACACCATTGAGCATGTAGAAATCCTAGATATTCTTGGAAGACAGATTTACAACTTTACAGGTAATACTTCGGTTGAAGTGTATAACTTATCTAAACTTAGTAATGCCGCATATGTAGCCAAAGTAACTCTATCTAACGGACAAGTTATCAGCAAAAAAGCTGTTAAACAACGTTAGTTTAGATAAAAAACAAAAACATAAAAAAGGTCTCGTATAATGAGACCTTTTTGTGTTTTAAAAGGCATATTGCAATGCTAATATAAGATTTCTACCAGCTGCAGATATACCAGAAGAATACGGTCTGTAACGCTGATCTGTAATATTTTCCAGGCTTGCCGTTAGTGTTAATTTATCTTTCCATTGGTACTGAGTTCTTAAGTTTAATGTGTACCAAGAAGGCGAATATGGTTTTCCGTCTGCATCTGTAGCATACAAATAATCTTTAGAATACTCTGATGGTGCCAACTGATTGTAAGACAACTCACTGTTATATACCATAAACGCATCAAAAAGCAACTTCCCTTTTTTCCAGATAAGATGAGTTCTACCAAAATTTGGAGCTACGTGTCTTACCGGAACTTCTACTCCATTATCATCTTCTGTACCTCCAATAACATTATACTGTGAACGAAGTTGTAACGCCTTAGAAAAATTAACTTCTGCACCTATTTCAAAACCATAAATCCAGGCTTTAGAAGCGTTTTGTATGGCTTGTACTGAGCTTAATTCTCCATCATACACTATTTCTGTTTCGCCATTGATATCAAAATCTCTTCTAATTAATGCGTTGTCTAAAAAGGTGTAATAAGTAGCCATGTCTAATACAACTTTGTTTTCAAAATTTAGTTTCAGACCTAATTCACCTCCATAAGCGTATTCTGGTTTTAAGTTGTTGTTTGGTACCACAACAGATCCTGGCTCAGAGTCAAACACCTTACCAATATCATCAATATTTGGTGCTCTAAATGCTGTTGAAGCATTGAGTTTCCATTGTATCATTTTGCTTGGCGACCAAGTTATTCCTGCCGTCCCTGTTAACGCTCCTGTGTTAATATCAGCTTTGTTAAAAGGAAAATTTAAAAAGACATTATTTTCAGTAAAATCTGCCTTAGCAATTATCTGACTGTATCTTAATCCTGTTTGAAATACAAACTTTGAATTTGGCTTATACTTTAGACTTGTGTATGCTGCCATAGACTGCCAAGTAGCTCCATCTGGATAGCGCGTTACTGTTGCTGTATTTTCGTTGGTAATAATATTTTTGTCATGACCTTCAGAATTTACAGTATTGTGTAAATATTCTAATCCATAAAAAAGACTTGTTTTGCGGCTTAGCTCTTTTTCAAAATCTATATTAAACGATATTGCATCTACATTTTCTTCTCTTACCGCTCTAATATCGGATTGAAAATCTCTATCTTCTCGACTCTCTTTAAAGTTTTGATACGCTAAAGTCGCTTGAAACTTATCGTATAAATTAGAACTGCTACTGGTTTTTGTGACTTGAAAATTACCCATAAACCATTGCTGCGGACCATAATTCCACTCGGCAGAACGTAATATTTCTCCTCGTGGTCTTATTAATCTGTCATATCTTGAATAATCTGATGTTGTTGTAAAAAACAACCCTAAATCTAGCTTAAGGTTATCCTTAGGCTCATATCTCACCTTTTGCATAAGGTTTATCTGATCGTATCCTGTGGGTCTTTGTACTTTAGAATTGCTATTTGCAACGATAACGTCTTCTCCATTTTGTCTTACAACATATTGTGGTCTTAGATACTCATCTGGACCATGGCTTCCCATTCTTAAGTCATCAAAATCGGTATAGCTAATATTGGTTAAAAAAGCCCATTTTTTATAACCTAAATTAAAATCTAGATGTGTTGTTTTTTCGTTATTAGCACTAGCATAGCGAAGCATGGTATTTCCACTAATTATAGACTCGTCCTTATATGACAATTGTGGTTTTTTGGTGTAAAAACTCATTACTCCACCAATAGCATCGCTTCCATATACAACAGATCCTGCACCTAGTGTTACTTCTGTATTTTGAATTGATAACGGATCTATTGAAATAACATTTTGCAGATTACCTCCTCTAAAAATAGCATTATTCATTCTTACTCCATCTACAGAAATAAGCAATCTATTGGTAGAAAAGCCTCGTATCATTGGGCTACCACCTCCCATTTGACTTTTTTGAATAAATACATTGCCTGTATTATCTAAAAGATCTGCACTTGTTTGTGGGTTGGCAAAGACAATCTCTTTAGCATTTACCGCAACAATAGATTGTGGAATATCTTTTTTACTTTGTTCAAACTTTGACACCGAAATTACAATTTGCTTAAGCCCTTCTACTTTTGGAGTTAAGTGTACCGTGTAATTGTTTTTAGAAATTTCTAACTTTCTTAACTGAAAAGGCTCATACAACAGATTCTTAAAGTAGATAACTTCTCTGTCGTTAAACTTATTTAGATTGGCATTACCATCAAAATCGGTAACTTCGTACTTTGTTTTTTTTAAATTATATAAAGAAACACCTGAAACAGGTTGATTTGTACCCTCTTCTAAAACCGTGATGGTTTGGGCTTTTATGCCTTTAGAACACAGGCACAAAATGATAGTAAAAATGATACTACATTTTAGTTTTATATACTTTGTCATAAAATACTTCTGTAATAAAATTGGCTTAATGAAACACTTCATTTAGCACTTGTAATGATTTTGGTTTTTTAAAACCATCCAAATGTAACTCAAAATAATGCAATAAGACATTTAAAAACTCTCTCCTTTGTTTTGCATTGATTTTAATACTATTTAATGCATCAAAATTTGTGCCCAATAGCTGTTTTAAGAGTGTTAAATTTTCACCAGAAATAGAGTAAATACTATGATTGGTAGATTCAAAAATTCCGGATTCCATGTTAAAATATGGCTGCTCTATATTAATACTGTCTGGTAAAAAGCCAAGATAACGCGTTAACTTTAGCAAAAACAACAAATGAAAATTAGAAAACTGATCTGCACTATCGAGATATTGTAACGCAATTTCGAGATAATTAAATAGTGATTCGTTTTTCTCTTCCTCCTTAAGTGTGTGCACTAGAACTTCTGAAAGAAATAGTGCAATAGAGCTCTTGTAAATATTAGAATGTACTGTACGATATATATAACTAAACTTTACTTCTTTAATGCCTTGAAGCGACCTATTGGTTTTAAAATTTTCTTCGAAAGATAATTGAGACAAAGCCTGGTAGTATATTGTTTTGCTACTCCCTTTTCTAGATTTTAAAACCCCTCTTAAAAGGTAAGTTACCACTCCACGCTCTTTGGTATAACACTTTACAATAAGATCGTGGTCTCTGTATTTTAGTTTAGAAAGAACAATACCTTGGTTTTTTGCAAACATCTTATCGTACTATAAGCACCTTTAAAACCTTTGTTTCAAACGAATCTAAGTCTGAAATCATTACAAGATAAACACCTGTTCTTACTATAGAGTTTCCTAGGTTTTTACCATTCCATACAGCTGTACCTCCATCTATAGCAAAGTTATAATTAGCATTTGAAGATCTTAAATTGATATTAGACTGAGCTTCAGCAACAAGGTTACCTTCAATATCGGTAATCTTAATATTTACGTTTTCTGTTAACCCACTAATTTTAATACCTTTATTGATATCATTTAAATCATTAAATCCTAACACATTATATTCTGGTCGCACAGGATTAGGATATACAAAGGCATCTTCTAATGTTTCTTCTGGCTTAGAACCACCAGCCTTAAACGAAAGTAAACCCTTAGTTGTTGCTATATAAACCTCTCCATTATTAGAGTCTAATGCAACATCTAGAATTCTATTAGAAGGCAACGGAGAATTATCTTTTGTAAAATGATAAATGGTGTTTTGTCCGTCTGGTGAAAAGTAAAACAAACCAGAGTCTACTGTACCAACCCACTTGTTATTAGAACCATCAGCTTCAATATCTGTTATCGTTTGAGATTCTAATAACTCTTGCGCAATTCCATCTTCTAAAATAATAATTGAACTTAAAGTAGGATTAGGGTCTTCAAAAAAGCCAGACGTATTATACAAAACCCGTAAACCTAAAACTGTACCAATCCATAATTGATTTCTATTATCAATTTCTAAGGCTGTAACTCTGGGAGAAGGAAGGTTTTGCTCTTCTGAAACTAAATTTTTTAACGGATTAGAAAGACCTTCATTATAAGCGTAAAGACCATTAGAATAACCACCTATCCATTTTGTACCATTATTATCTATTTCGATATCAAAAAAACCAAATTCATCATTCAATGTATCTTCTATTATTGAAGAAAAATCATAACCTTGCCAGCTTCCTGAGTTTGGGTCATAAGATTTTAAAGGGTTTGGTGCGCGAGCAGTTAAACTCCAAAGGACACCGTCATCATCAAAAGTAGATGCTGAAACCCTAATACTTACAGCTGATGGGTTGCTTGGAATTATTAACGACTCTAATCCACTGTTTTCTTGATTATATAAAATTGTAGGTTCAAAATTATTTATTTCTAAAATTCCATTTTGAAAAGAACTCACAAAAGCTTGATTTGGATTAAAAGGATTTACGGATATTTTAGATAAGTTTCTGGCACCAAAAACACTATCAAAAGGTATACTTTCCCAATTATTGTCTCGTAGATAGCTTAAACCTCTTGCTCTTTGAGGAGAAGGATCAAAAGAAAATGTATAATCTCCAAAACATGCCCAAACGGCATCAGAGTCTGCGTTAAGTCTAAACACCTCATTCATTAATGGTCCATTAGGTTTAATTTCTGCATATGTTAATCCATCAAAAATTGCAGTTGATAAAACACCATAATCCTGAGTGCCAATATATACATCATCATTAACTAAAACCGCAGAAGAAAAACGTGTATCATAATCTGCGTTAGTGTTATAACTCTCAACCAACTGGGCATTCTCATCATAAACTTGAATAGTATTAATGTTTGATAAGATTAAATTACCTTGACTAACCTCCGAATCAACTGGATTTAAAGGCAATACAAATAATTGTGATAAACCAGTGTTGGTTACTTCAAAAAAAGTTCTGTCTAATCGTACTGCATAAGCTAGATCCCCTACAGTATTAATATTTGTAAAATTACCGCCTGATACGGTTTGCCATTGTGAAAAGTCAATAAGGTTAGGATTGTTTAAATCCGCTTTTTTTAAACCATTATTACCAGAGCATGCTGCGAAAATTTCGTTATTTAATACTGTAACCTGATTAACTATAATTTGCGATCCTCCATTTCCTAAAAAAAAAGTATCCCCAAATTCTAATCGCTCTAAGTCGTACACAGAAACGCCATAATCTGTAGAAGTATAAACCAAACCTTCATGTTCATAAAAATGGTTAATAGACTTATTATCTGGCGTAATGTTTTGTTTTTCTAAAATATCTACCACAGACAACACTGAGTTATCTGTTTCTGAATACACTTCTATAAGACCTGTTTCGTAACCTATCACTAAATACTGGTATTCATCGCTATAAAGTATTGTTGTTATTTGCTCACCAGACAAGCCTTCTACCGTTGTAATTGTATTTATTTCACCTGTTAAAGTATCATATTCAAAAACAGCATTTTGAGCAGCGGCATATATTTTATCTGTTCCACTAACAACATCAACAATATCACTATAAGAAAAATGTGCTTGCCATAATGCAGAAAAATCTTGAGCACAAAGATTAAGTGATAAACTAAAAAAGAATATTAAAAATTTAAAAACCGTTTTATGCATTATAGTTTGTTTGCTCAAATATATTTAATAGTAACGACAATATTATGCTAATCATATAATATGTAACAAAAAAAGCTTCCGTAATTAACGGAAGCTTTTTAATCTTTTAAGACTTTTATATTATATAACTCCTTGAGCTAACATTGCATCAGCAACTTTAACAAAACCAGCTATATTAGCACCTCTAACATAGTCTATTGTTCCATCATCATTCTTACCATACTCAACACAAGAATCGTGTATATCTTCCATGATATCTTTTAATCTTGCGTCAACTTCTTCTCTTGTCCAACTTAAACGTAATGAGTTCTGACTCATCTCTAAACCAGAAGTTGCAACACCACCAGCATTAGACGCTTTACCTGGAGCAAATAATATTTTTGCTTTATGGAACTCATGAATAGCTTCTGGAGTAGATGGCATGTTAGCTCCTTCAGACACACAGATACAACCGTTATCTATAAGGGCTTTAGCCTCTTCGCCATTTAACTCATTCTGTGTTGCACACGGAAGTGCTATATCACATTTAACAGACCAAGGTCTTTCTTCTTTAAAATATTTAGCATTAGGATATTTATCAACATACTCACTAATTCTGCCTCGCTTATTGTTTTTAAGATCCATTACAAACTGTAACTTTTCTGTATCAATACCATCTTCATCATAGATATATCCGCTAGAGTCTGAAAGTGTAAGCACTGTTGCACCTAACTCTATAGCTTTTTCTGCAGCAAATTGTGCCACATTACCAGATCCAGAGATAACTACTTTTTTTCCATTGAAAGAATCATCTTTGGTTTTTAACATGTTCTCAGCAAAGTAAACATTACCATATCCTGTAGCTTCTGGTCTAATTAAAGATCCACCCCAAGACTGTCCTTTACCTGTTAACACACCAGTAAAAGTGTTGTTCAATTTCTTATACATCCCAAACATAAAACCAATCTCTCTTGCACCAACACCTATATCTCCTGCTGGTACGTCTGTGTTATGACCAATATGTCTGTACAATTCTGTCATAAAAGCGTGGCAAAAACGCATAATCTCGTTGTCTGATTTTCCTTTAGGGTCAAAATCAGATCCACCTTTACCACCTCCCATTGGCAGAGTGGTTAAACTATTTTTAAATACTTGTTCGAATGCTAAAAACTTAAGAATACTAGCATTTACTGTAGGATGAAAACGTAAACCACCTTTATAAGGCCCAATTGCAGAATTCATTTGTACTCTGTAACCTCTGTTTACTTGAATTTCACCTGAATCATCTACCCAACTTACTCTGAACGAAATTAGTCGTTCTGGCTCTACCATTCTTAAAAGAATATTTTTACCATTGTAGATTTCGTGTTCAGCAATGTAAGGAATAACTGTTTCAGCTACCTCTTGAACTGCCTGTAAAAACTCAGGTTCGTGTCCATTTCGCTCTCTTACAAGATCTAAAAAAGCTTCAATTTTATCTTCCATATAAAAAATTGTTAAGAAATTGTGATTTATAGGGTGCAAAGATACGTTATCTTTAAAAATAAAGACTTATTTTTTTTATATTCTCAATTATTTTTTAAATATTCGGGCTTTGTAATAAAATTCTTCTCCCTAAAAGAAATTTGCATTTTATCCGTTTTATTTTGTGTTTCGTCGAGTTTTTATATATTTGTTCGGCAACCACTTAATCACAAGTGTTTTATGGTAAGACATATTAAAAAATTATTTATGCTGTTTGGATTGATAGGTGCAATTCAAACCTCTTCTGCCCAATTGGGTTTTTCTCACGAAATAGGTGCATTTGTTGGAGCGGTTGCGTTTCAATCTGACTTTGGTGTTAGAAGTAATTTTGAAACTAATTCTGGTAATTCTGGTGTTGCACTAGGTATTGTACACTACATAAATTTTGCCTACAGAGCGGATTGTAACTGTTACACAACAGACACTTATTTTAATGATCACTTTAAAATAAGAAGTGAAATCTCTTGGAACAAAACATCATTAGAGCATTTTGGAGAATGGGTTGATGATGACTTAACTAGTGTTGAAGCTGATAAGCTTAGAGCTCATAGCGGAGAAGCTCAAAACTGGGATATTGGTATGCAGCTAGAGTATTTCCCTAGAAGTATTAGAGAGTTTTCTGCTGGTGCCTATTCTTTTGCCCCTTTTGCAGCAGTTGGTGCTCACTTTGTATCTTTCAATCCAACTGTTGAGACAACTTATGGAGATAGAAATCCTTTAAACAATAACAATTTCTACAGTGGTTGGAATACTGTATCTAATGGTGATCCTTTTGTTAGTTCTGAGTCGGGCTCTACATGGTCCGTAGTTTCTAGTATTGGAACACGTTATAAACTAACAGTTTTATCAGACCTATTTGTAGAATTGAGATGGCAATATTATTTTGATGATTTTATTGATGGTCTTAATCATAAACTACCATCAAATAAGGCAAAAGACTGGAACCTTTGGCTAAATTTTGGCTACATCTATTATTTAGATTAATAGAAGGTTGTTTTTAATTAACCTATTGCTTGTTTAAGGTCTGCTATTAGATCTTCTTTATCTTCTATACCTACACTTAGTCGTATTAATGAGTCAACAACTCCTGTTTTCTCTCTTTCATCTTTTGGTATACTTGCATGTGTCATACTTGCAGGGTGACCTGCTAAAGATTCTACACCACCAAGAGACTCTGCGAGTGTAAATATGTTTAAATTTTCAACTATTTTAATGGCTTCTTCATAATTATTTCCTTTTGTTCTAAAAGAAACCATACCGCCAAAATCTTTCATTTGAGATTTTGCAATGTCGTGATTAGGATGATTCTTAAAGCCTGGCCAATATACATTTTCAATTTTTGGATGATTATCTAAGAACTCTGCAACTGCTCTACCATTTTCACAATGACGTTGCATCCTTACATGTAATGTTTTTATACCTCTAAGAACTAAAAAAGCATCTTGCGGACCACAAATAGCACCACTTGCATTTTGAATAAAATATAACTTATCCGCTAATTCTTTATCTCTTACAACCAAAGCTCCCATTACCACATCACTGTGACCTCCCAAATATTTAGTAGCTGAGTGCATAACAATATCTGCACCCAAATCTAATGGCTGTTGTAAGTATGGTGTTGCAAACGTATTATCTACAGCTAATAATAGATTATGCTTCTTAGAAATTTTTGTTATCGCTTTGATGTCAATAATATTCATCATAGGGTTTGTTGGAGTTTCTACCCAAATGAGTTTGGTTTTTGATGTTATGTAACTTTCAATTTTATCTGCGTTATGCATTCCAACAAAATGAAACTTAATTCCAAAATCTTCATATATTTTAGTAAAAAGACGGTATGTACCACCATACAAATCATTTGTAGAAATCACCTCATCACCTGGTTTCATTAACTTTAAAACAGCATCAATAGCTGCTAATCCAGAACCAAATGCTAAACCATAATTTCCACTCTCTAAACTCGCAAAAGATTGTTCTAACGCATGTCTTGTTGGGTTATGAGTTCTGGAATACTCATAGCCTTTGTGACCTCCAGGTGTAGATTGCGCATAAGTGGTAGTTTGGTATATCGGAGGCATTACAGATCCGTGTGCAACATCAGGCTCTTGACCTCCGTGTATAGTCTTAGTATTAAATTTCATATCTATTTTATTGCTTTTATTTATCTAACGAAGCCTCTAATGTTAAAAATAATTATTAACTATTATTTTAACATATCCATTTCACTATAAATTAAAAAAGGGTTATCTTAATCGTAGTAAATTTACAGAAAACAAAACCTTGTAAAGCACAACAAATTTAACCCATAATCTGTTCTTTATTAAGCACCACAATCCCTTTAATGAATGATTAACAAGAAATCTACCTCAATTCTATCTTTAGCTTTATTTCTAAGCCTATTTTTAGTGTCTTCATGTAATAATGAGTCTAAACCTATAAGTTTTGAAAACAACTCTTACGAAAACAACTACGAAGCTGACATTTCTGTTTCTATTGATGAAGCTGCTGGTAACGACGACATCAGTAAGGTTATTAATTTCAAAATAAAAGAAGCTATAATTTCTACGCTAAGTGATGTTACAAAAAAAACAAACTTAGAATCAGTTTTAGAAGATTTTAATTCTGAATATATTGCTTTTAAAAAAGAATTTCCTGAAGCATCTCATCCAGCTTGGGAGCTTCATATTGAAGCTGAAAAATCTTACCAATCCGAAGACGTCATCACACTTTCTGTTAACACTTATGAATTTAAAGGTGGTGCACACGGCAATGATAAGATTAAGTTTTTAAATCTTAATACTGCTACAGGAGACGTTTACAACATAAATGATCTTGTAGAAAATTCTAAAGACTTTAAGACACTTGCCAAAACGTATTTCTTAAAATCCATTGATGCTGATAAAGAAAATAATAAAATTGAAGATTACTTCTTTGGCAAACCTTTTCAGTTACCAGAAAATATTGGATTTAGTGACGATGGTTTAGTTTTTTTATACAATGTGTATGAAGTTGCTTCTTACAATCAAGGCTACACAGAGTTTATTATTCCTTTTGATACTGTTGAGCCTTTCTTAAAAGTTAAGTAGGTTTTCTAATAAATCGAGCTAAAAGTCCGTTCTTTGCAACTACATTATTACAAGGTAAAAAATGAAAAAAATCTATTATCTCAGTACTTGTGACACTTGCAAAAGAATCATTAATGAACTCAATCTACCTGAAGACTTTGAATTTCAAGATATAAAAACTCAACCTATTACTAAAGTGCAGATTGAAGAGATGCGAAGTTTAACGGACAGTTATGAAGCACTTTTTAGTAAAAGAGCCAGATTATATAAAGAGCTAGATTTAAAAAACAAATCGCTTACAGAAGAAGGTTATAAAAACTACATATTAGAGCATTATACTTTTTTAAAGCGTCCAGTAATTATCTATAATAATAACATTTTTATCGGCAACTCAAAAAAAGTAGTCGAAGCTGCAAAAAACACAATACATGAATAGCAGAGCTTTTGCACTTTTTGCTGTTTTTATGGTGCAGCTACTATATGGTCTTAACTATACAATTGCCAAAAATGTGATGAACGCAAACCACATAAAACCCTTTGGCTTTGTATTGATACGTGTGGCTGGTGCAACACTTCTTTTTTGGTTATTGAGTCTTTTTCTTCCTAAAGAAAAAATTGAAAAAAAAGATTTCCTAAAGTTTATTGTTGCTGCCGTTTTTGGTGTTGTAGTTAATATGCTCTTCTTTTTTAAGGGACTAGAATTTACCTCACCTATACATGCCTCTGCAATAATGACAATTACACCAGTAATTATTTTAATTCTATCTGCTTATTTTCTAAAAGAAAAGGTAACAGCAATGAAAATAACTGGTATCGTTTTGGCTCTTTGTGGTGCTTTAGTACTTACTATTTATGGTAAATCGGCTAGAGAAGGCGACAATGTACCTCTTGGAAATTTACTCATATTTCTTAACGCTATTTCTTATAGTATCTATATAATTTTGATTAAAAAACTTACTGCCAAGTACCATCCATTTACTTTTATAAAGTGGCTTTTCTTGTTTGGTCTAATTATACTAATTCCATTTGGATACAACGATGTAAGTATTGTAGAGTGGCAAAACTTTACTCCTGGCGTTTGGTACTCGGTAATATTTGTAGTTATTGGTGCTACTTTTGGCACCTATCTTCTTAACCCTCTAGCATTACAAAAACTTAGAGCATCTACTGTTGGTACATTTGTATACTTACAGCCAGTAATTGCAGGCTTATTTGCATTAGCTGTTGGTGCAGATTTTATAGACGCCATTAAAATTGGTGCTATGCTTCTTATTTTTGCAGGTGTTTATGTCGTTTCTATGAAACCTAAACTAAAAAAGTAATTTGCCTCTAAAGACTAAAATATTTAAAACTGTTGATGCTATTCCAAAATCTTATTGGGATAGCCTCAACTGTACAAACAACATATACTACTCACCTGAGTTTTTAAAAGCTTTTGAACTTGCAAATGCAGACATAGAGTTTAACTATATCTTTATCTTAAAAGAAGGGAAAGCCGTTGCTTTTGCAAATACTCAGATTGTAACGATAGGTATAAAAACCATTACCAAAAACATAGCTATGGCTTCTGGCCTTAGACGCATTGTAAACAATATGTTTTGTTACAACCACATCAAGGTATTGTTTTGCGGTAATGTTTTTTTAAGTGGCGAATACGGTACATTTTTAAAGGAAGGAGAACCTAAGGTAAAAACGTTTAAAGCCATTGCAAAAGCTGTAAAAAAACTCTACCGATGCAAACGTCTTAGCACCATCTTTATTAAAGATTTTGAAGATGAATCTCTCTACATTACAGATCACTTAAAGGCTTTTGACTATGCGTCCATGCATGTAGAGCCTAACATGATTATTCATCTCGATTCTGCCTGGAACTCTTTTGAAGATTACACCTCTGCATTAAAGTCTAAATACAGAGTAAAAGCCAACAGAGCTGACGCAAAAAGTGAATTATTAGAGGTTAAAAATTTCAGCAAAGAAGATATAGAATTCTACAAAGACGAATTACAAAGCTTATACCAAAATACCATTGATAATGCCGATTTTAATGCTCAAATTTTAAACCTCAACACATACATACACCTTAAAAATACTTTTGGAGCTTTATTTACTGTTAAGGGTTATTTTTTGGATGGTAAACTTGTTGGTTTTTTATCTGCAATGCAAAACAAAAATCATTTAGACGCTCACTTTATTGGCATAGATTACTCTAGTAATAAAACGTATGGCATCTACACCAGAATCTTAAATGATTATGTTCGTTTAGGAATAGAAACTAAATCCTCTCAAATAAACCTTGGCAGAACGGCTTCTGAAATTAAAAGCACGCTTGGTGCACAACCAAAAACTTTAACCTGCTACTGTAGGCATAAATATGGTTTACCGAATAAAATCCTTAAGCCCTTTATAAAGAATGTTCATATAAAAACATTCAAGCAGCATCAACCTTTTAAATAAATTCCTGCGAAAGCAGGAATCTCTTGGTCTTAATTTCCCAATCCTTTAGTATAATTATTTACTTTATATTTTAAGTGGCTTCGGTCTCACACCATGCTTTCTGGTATCTTCTTTGGTAAGCACTTTATAGTTTTCAGACTTTGGAAATGTATGTGCCAATTGTAACAATTCATCAGGCAAACCCGCTAGTTTTCTTGCTTTTAAGTCTATCCATGCACCTTGCATTTCGCAATACGCTAAATTCTCTCCTTTGTGATTGTAAAAATTATGTTCAAACATAAAAAGCATGCCATCTTCACTTAGACCAGACACTTCAATAGTAACTGTAATTGGTGTACCAATAAAGGATTCTTTAAAATAGTACATGTGCTCATAGAACACAACAGGTCCAATATTATGCTTCATTATTTCTGGCATAGAAAAGCCTTGTTCGCCAAAAAAAGACATCCTCGCATGACTCATAAAATTAGTGTAAGCAGAATTGGCCAAATGACCATTAGCATCAACATCACTCCAGCGAATTTCAAATTGTTTTTTGTACATGGTAAATCTTTGGTTTAAGAAAACAAAGTTAACAAACCCTCTTATGCACGCATAAGAGTTTCTAAAAATTTTAAGATAATTTAAGAACCGCTGATTTTTGTACCTTTGCCCAACTTTAATCGCATCTTTAATGATACAATCCATGACAGGTTATGGGAAATCTGTTTTACAACTCCCAACCAAAAAAATATCTATAGAGTTAAAATCACTAAATAGTAAAAACTTAGATGTTAACGCTCGTATGCCATCTATGTATAGAGCAAAAGAACTAGATATTAGAAAACTACTTGCCAAATACCTCGTAAGAGGCAAAGTAGATTTTTCGCTTTTTGTTGAAATTACAGGTGAAGACAGTAGCTCTAAAATTAACACAACTGTTGTTAAAGAATACATGAAACAACTTAAGGATGTGGTTGACGGAGACAGTATAGAGTTATTAAAAATGGCTGTACGCTTACCAGATGCTGTAACTACAGAACGTGATGATATTGACGAAGAAGAATGGTTAAAAATCGCTGAAGGTATTAATGAAGCCATCTCTAAAATTGTCAATTACCGAGAAGACGAAGGTGCTATATTGAAGCAAGATTTTACAGATAGAATTGCAACACTAAAAGAATTACTAGACCAAGTTATTGCAATGGATCCTGAGCGTATTGATGGTGTAAGAGCACGTTTAGAAAAAGGCATTGCAGACATTAAAGAAAAAGTAGATGAAAACCGTTTTGAACAAGAACTCGTTTACTACATTGAAAAGTTTGACATTACAGAAGAAAAAGTAAGACTAGATAATCATTTAGACTATTTTATAAAAACTTTAAACTCTAATGATTCTAACGGAAAAAAACTAGGTTTTATCTCTCAAGAAATTGGTAGAGAAATCAATACCATTGGCTCAAAATCTAACTATGCACCAATGCAAAAGCTCGTGGTGCAAATGAAAGATGAGCTAGAGAAAATAAAGGAACAATTATTGAATGTGCTGTAATTAAAAACAAATCTACGTGTCTAAAGAATTAAATAAACAAGGGAAACTTATTGTATTTTCAGCACCTTCTGGTTCTGGCAAAACTACAATTGTACGTCACCTTTTAAAACAACCCGAACTTAATTTAGAATTTTCAATATCTGCCACATCGCGAGAAGCACGTGGTAACGAGGTCCATGGTAAAGATTATTATTACCTCTCTCTAAAGGAGTTTAAAAACAAAATTAAAAACGACGAATTTTTAGAATGGGAAGAAGTTTATAGAGATAACTTTTATGGTACTCTAAAGACTGAGATTGAGCGCATTTGGGCACAAGGAAAGCATGTTATTTTTGATATTGATGTATCTGGTGGTCTACGTATAAAACGTAAATTCCCTGAACAAACTTTAGCCATTTTTGTAAAACCACCAGACTTAAACGAATTGGTAAGACGATTAAAAGATCGTGGTGAAGAAAGTGCTGAAAAAATTAGCATGCGTGTTGCCAAAGCTCCAGCAGAATTAGCTACAGCACCACTTTTTGACACAATTGTTGTTAACTCTAACTTAGACGAAGCTTTAGAAAACGCTTATAAACTGGTGTCTGATTTTATCAAAAAATAAATATTAATCTGTCACCCTGAACTTGTTTCAGGGTCTTAATTTTTTAAATAGATGCTGAAACATGTTCAGCATGACAAAATATTATGAAAATAGGTCTTTACTTCGGCACATTTAACCCAATACACATTGGTCATTTAACGATTGCAAACCATTTAGCAGAGCATAGTGATTTAGACCAAATATGGTTTGTAGTAACTCCTCAAAGTCCGTTTAAGAAAAAAAGTAGCTTGCTCGATAACTACCAGCGTTTAGAAATGGTATTTCAGGCAACGAAAGATTATGATAAACTGCGACCTAGTGACATAGAATTTAGTCTTAAACAACCAAACTACACTATAGATACGCTCGTTTATCTCGAAGAAAAATATCCTAACCATACGTTTTCTTTAATTATGGGAGAGGACAATCTTAAAGGGTTTCATAAGTGGAAAAACTACGAGCTAATTTTAGAAAACTACAACATCTACGTATATCCTCGTATTTCTGAAGGTAAAACAGACACACAGTTTAAAGATCACCCAAAAATTCATCACGTAGCAGCTCCAATAATGGAAATTTCTTCAACATTTATTAGAAATTCTATTAAGGATGGTAAAAATATTCGTCCTCTACTCCCTTATGCTGTTTGGGAATACATTGACGAGATGAATTTTTATAAGTAAAACTCCTGCGTAGGCAGGAATCTCATAGCTTTAAGACTTATACCATTTGAGATTACTGGTATCACTTTAATGAAAGTTTTGAAATAAAAGATAGAGATACTGAAACAAGTTCAGCATGACAATTTCTACTTAAAAATGATAAAAAGCATTTTCTAAATGCTCAATCTTGTAGGCTTTGTTTTCTTTAACAATGGCAATAATATCGAATCTAACCTCAACATCTAAGTCGTTTTCTGTTACATATTCGTCCACTGCTTTTACGAGGTTTTTTATCTGTTTTGGCTTTACAAAATCCTGAGGATTTCCAAACTCTAACGAACTTCTGGTTTTTACCTCAACAATTGCCAAAATATCACCTTTTTGGGCAATAATATCAACTTCGGCTTTATCAAAACGGTAATTACGCTCCACAATATCGTAGCTATTTTCGATTAGAAAATCCACAGCCAGTTGCTCTCCTTTTTTACCAAGTTCGTTGTGTTGAGCCATAGTTCTTTGAATAACTAGTTTTTGATAAAATTTACTTTAACTTATTAAATAAATAATCTGTTAGACTTAATTCTTTTAAAACCATACCTGCTGAAAACACATAAAACACTATAATCATTAAAGATGAAATATTCAGCATACCCACATAAGCATTATGGCTTGACAGTATATAAACCGAATATATCAAAAGAAGTGTACCAATAACTGACAATATATTTTTGACAAACAGTTTTAATCTTAACATGCTTAAACCAATTAACACCTTCCCTAGAAGTGAAAAGAAGCCAATTGCAGAAAGATATTCATTTGTTAGGAATGAATAATTAAACTTAAAACTACCTTCTAAAAAATCTGAAATGAAAATAATATCCGTTAATATTAAAAAGCCTACACCATGACCAGCTCCAAATAAAATAATAGAATGCATTATAATGTAAACTATCTTTATTCTTTGCATATTATTTTAACGATAGCTTAATTCGGAACTTTCCTTCCCAACCTTCAACTCCACTTCTCTACCCAGCACTAATGCTCTATTATCTTTTTCATGTCCGGCTGGCATATTAAAAGCTATCGGAAAATCATAATCTGCTGTTGCATCTAATATCAATTGCTCTATCGATGTGCCCCAAAGTGTTGTGTTTTTTCTCAACTTAGACATATCACCAACAACTAAACCTTTAAGGTTTTCAAAATAACCTGCACGCTTCATACTTTGTAGCATACGATCTATATGATATTTGTACTCACCTATTTCTTCAATAAAAAGAATTTTTCCAGAGGTATCTATACTTGTATCAGAACCTAACATAGTGTGCAACATGGTTAAATTACCACCAATTAATTGCCCTTTTGCTTCACCTTCTCTATTATATTTAGAACCTTCTAAATCATAATTTTCAGGCTTACCGAATAGTGCTGCTTTAAACGTATCTACAGACTCTTGCACTTCTGATATATCTTTTGTTAAGCTCACACACATTAAGGCATGCAAAGACTCAAAACCTTGGTTATGTAGCTGATTATGTAACGCTGTAATATCACTGTAACCGATAATCCACTTAGGATTCTCTTTTAGTTTGGTGTAATCTAATTTATCTAAAATTCGCACTGTACCATAACCTCCTCTTGCACACCAAATGGCACTAATTGTTGGGTCGTCCATAGCTTTTTGCAAATCTTCGCAACGTTCTTCGTCTGTACCTGCAAAATGATTAGCCTTGCTAAACACATGTTTACCAACAGTAGCGTGCAAACCCCAACTTTTTAGTAAATCGACAGCCTGTTGCACTTCTCGCTCTCTGTTTTTTAGTATTCCCGAAGGTGCTACAATAGCAACAGTATCTCCTTCTTTTAGGTATGGAGGCCTAATTAATTCTGATGTCATTTTATTGGGTTTATGTGTTTCATTTTGAGCATTACCTTCAAAATGCTTACCTAACAGAACCACTAAGCATAGGACTATAACTTGCTTAATATTCATAATTTTTGGTTTTTGTAAATATAAAAAGTTAATCTCTAAGAACTAAAAGAATTAGACTGTTAGTACTATTGAAATAAAAAAGGTTATCGCTATAGAACGATAACCTTTTTTAATCTTATGAGATAGATTTTCTATCTAAAAAATAAACGCGGCTTTGAAGCACCTTCTTCAGCTGGTCTTCCAAATTCATCTGAAAAATCATAAGCTCTTAAAGGTCCTGAAAAACTTCCTGAAAAAGCAGTTCCATCACTTGTTGTACCTTCAAACTCTAATTCGTAAGAAGAACCATTATCTAAAACAGAAAAACTTCCTGAATTAATAGATATTCCCTCATCTTGCTCTATTGTAGCATTAATATACACTTCGGCATACTCATAACCACCAGCATCTGCAGACCCAAAACTATAAGTACCCACTTGTAAATCTGAAACATTACTTGTAAAAAGTTCAAAATATACACCAGAAAAAACATCCTCTGTAGGGAAAGGATATCCATCAACAGTTCTTACTTGTGTATCAACTAGTGTAATATCAAAATTATAAATGCCATCCATATACTCACCGTAATCCATGATAACACCTGATTTTAATTGAATTTCGGTATCACCATAAATAACAACTCCGCTTCCGGATGATGAACCTCCATCATCATCATTCTTGCATGAATAAGACATTAAGCCTACACTTAGTAGTAAAACAAATAATTTTAAGTTTTTCATTTTTTTAATAATTTTTGAATTGGGTCTCAATTTAATCTAATTTTCAGACTCACAAAGAAAAAACCTACAAAAACACACACTCAAGATGCTAAATATCAATTATTTCTACATAAACAAACATTACACCAACCAAAATCATAATTAAAAATCGTTTCTTTATTTCTTAAGCCATTTGATATCAATTTCAAACTAAAATCCTATTAAACCCAAAATAGCAAAATCAAAATTGAATCGAGTTTGATATATGTATAGTTACATTTTGTTTTTTATCGCTTTTTCTTTTAAATCTAGAGAAAAAAAGCATTCTACTTAAAGTTAAAGACCATTATGTTTCAATACAAAAACTTAATAGTTATTTTTGCTGATTAAACTATGTTTTCATGTCAAAGAGATATACTATTACAGCTGCTTTACCTTACACTAATGGTCCAATTCATATTGGTCATTTAGCAGGTGTTTATGTGCCAGCAGATATTTATTCGAGATATTTAAGATTAACAGGTAATGACGTTGCTTTTATTTGCGGTAGTGATGAGCATGGTGTTCCTATTACTATTAAAGCAAAAAAGGAAGGAGTGACTCCACAAGATATTGTAGATAAGTATCATGCTATCATCAAAACTTCATTTGAAGATTTTGGCATTTCTTTTGACAACTATTCGCGTACCTCAGCGAAAATACATCACGATACAGCTTCAGAATTCTTTAAAACACTTTATGACAAAAATGAGTTTGTAGAAGAAGTGTCTGAACAATTATACGATGCTGAAGCCAATCAGTTTTTGGCTGATCGCTTTGTTATTGGTACGTGTCCAAAATGTGGTTTTGAAGAAGCCTATGGAGACCAATGTGAAAACTGTGGAACCAGCCACAACGCTACAGATTTAATTAATCCGAAGTCTGCCATTACAGGTAATACACCAACATTAAAAGAAACCAAACACTGGTTTTTACCTTTAAATAAGCACGAAGAATTTTTACGTGAATGGATTTTAAAAGGGCATAAAAAAGATTGGAAACCTAACGTTTACGGCCAAGTAAAATCTTGGGTAGACGATGGACTACGTCCTAGAGCCGTAACCAGAGATTTAGATTGGGGAATTCCTGTGCCTGTAGAAGGTGGAGAAGGCAAAGTATTGTATGTTTGGTTCGATGCACCTATTGGCTACATCTCTGCCACCAAAGAATGGGCTGCACGTGTAGGCAAAAACTGGGAAGATTACTGGAAAGACGAAAACACCAAACTGGTACACTTTATTGGTAAGGATAATATTGTGTTTCACTGCATCATTTTCCCATCAATGCTAAAGGCTGAAGGCTCATACATTCTACCAGAAAATGTGCCTGCTAACGAGTTTTTAAATTTGGAAGGCAATAAACTTTCAACTTCAAAAAACTGGGCCGTTTGGTTACCAGAGTATTTAGAAGATTTTCCAAATCAGCAAGATGTGTTGCGCTATGCTTTAACGGCTAATGCACCAGAAACTAAGGACAATGATTTTACATGGAAAGATTTCCAAGCCAGAAACAATAATGAGTTGGTGGCTATTTTTGGTAATTTCATTAATCGTGTTGCTGTACTAACTAACAAATATTATAACGGAGAAATTCCGCAACCAGCAGAATTTAAAGCGATAGATGAAGAAACCTTGGCAGCAGTAAAAGCGTATCCTGCGGTAATTGCAAGTTCTATTGAGCGTTACCGTTTTAGAGAAGGTAGCCAGGAATTAATGAATTTAGCACGTCTCGGAAACAAGTATCTAGCTGATGAAGAGCCTTGGAAAACTATAAAAACAGACGAAGAACGTACTAAAACCGTAATGTTTGTGGCTTTACAAATTGCTTCGGCTTTAGCTGTGTTAAGTGAACCGTTTTTACCATTTACGTCTGATAAATTGAAATCAATTTTAAATCACGCTGAACTTGATTCTGAATTGACTTGGGAAGACATTTCAACTAAAGATGTTTTACTTCCTGCAGGTCACAGCATTCAATCCGGAAAACCAGAATTATTATTTTCTAAGATTGAAGATGACACCATTCAAAAGCAATTAGATAAACTTGAAGCTAGTAAAAAAGCCAACGAAGCGGCTAACAAAAAAGTAGAGCCTCAAAAAGAGGAAATTACTTTTGATGATTTTACAAAATTAGACCTTCGTGTTGGTACTATTTTAGAGGCTGAAAAAATGCCAAAAACTAAAAAATTACTGGTTTTAAAAGTCGACACTGGTATCGATACACGTACTATTGTTTCTGGTATTGCAGAAAGTTTTTCACCAGAAGATGTTATCGGCAAACGTGTTACTGTTTTAGTCAACTTAGCACCAAGAAAATTGCGAGGAGTAGAAAGTCAAGGTATGATTTTAATGACTGAAGACGAAAGTGGTAATTTAGTGTTTGTAAATCCTAATATCGACGGAGTTCCTAATGGATTGAAGATTAGCTAATTACTCTAGTTAAAATTCTTAAATTATTAATTTTCAATCTTTTTTATTGTCAAAAACATAAAAATTAATGGTGTTCTATACCTATCTTTAGTTGATATCATAAAAAAATGTATCTTTCTATTGATAAACTAAATTTTCTTTTAAATGAAAAAAACTACTTCTTCAAAATTTACTAAACAATTAGCTAAATATGGTGCATTAACAGTTGCCATAGCAGGTGTTGCCGATGCAAATGGACAAATTGTATATACTGATGTTGACCCTGATTTTTCGGGCAACAGTGGTGATGAATTTTTCTTGGATCTTAACCAAGATACTGTAAATGATTTTAGAATACATCAATCTGGTTATAATTTATTTATAGAACCATTAACGGCTAGTAATAGTGTTCTAGGTTCTGGGTCTTCTTCAAACACCTTTGTATATCCTTATGCGCTTTCTAGTGGCGCAGTTGTTTCTGCTGGCCAACCAGTATGGCTCAACCAAGGTTTTTCTGGCGGTTTTCAATCACTAAACTATGGTTCAAGTAGTTATTGTTCTTTTGGAAATTGGTGTAGTGAAACTGATAAATTCTTAGGGTTGAGATTTACAGTTGGTGGCAATATACATTATGGATGGGCCAAGTTAGATGCAACTTTTGATAACGGATGGACCATTAAAGAATTTGCCTATAACTCTACGGCCGATGAAAGTATAGAAGCAGGTCAACAAACCCTTGGTGTAAGTTCTAACGATATACAAGATGTTAGAATTGTTGGGCTTAATAAATCTATTGGATTATATAATCTTACAGAAACTACTGAATATACATTATACAATATTGAAGGTAAACAGCTGCTCAATGGCAAAATCGAAAATGTAAACTCTAGCGTAATTGAAGCCAACCAAATGACTTCAGGTATTTATATTTTAGAATTAAACACGCTAGAATCTAATACTACTTTAAGGAAAAAAGTAGTATTATAAAATACTTAAGAAATAACTCTTTAAAAGTAACGGTAATAATTACCGTTACTTTTTTTTATGATCTATTGCGATAAAGTTTGGTGTCTACACAGGCACACATTTTTTCTGTATCCAAATTCTTAAGTCCTAAAAATTTTGAAATTTTTTCTGTTATATCATTTGGTGAGTTTATCACATCCTTGTGATTAACATACATAAGTTCTACATGAGGTTCCTTGTTCTTCCAAATAGAAACTTGATTTAGATGTTTTTCGTAAGTTTCTAAAAGACGTGTAGGTAAAACTTCGGGATCTTTACCAAGCATTACTTGTTGAGATTTTACAACTTCGCCTAAATCTCTATTCATAAAAATTACCTTATACCTATATTTTGGATCTAGATATTTCAATAATGGTGCAACTACCTTTACAGATTTGCCTTGTGCTTTTTCTATCCAAGTATTATCTCTTGCAATTGACATTACTGGGTCATACTCATAATACCCTTTAGGATTTGATTTATCCGCTTTACGATTATTGTCCGTTAAAACTTCGAGTCCTCCTTTATCTAGCATTTGCATCATTAATGATGTCCCAGATCTAGGTAATCCAGAAACCACAACTATCTGATTTTCGATATATTGGAATGTCGATTTATCCGTTAAATCGATTGAATTTTGTTTCTTATTAATATTTTGAATAGCAGTTTCCGCCCTAAAATGCGTTTTAGGCTTCAACATTGCTGCTGTTTCATAGGCTTTTTTAGCATTTTCCAAATCTCCAAATTTTTCAAGAGCTTCGCCGAGCGTATAATGTGCTTTAGGAAAATATTTCACCAACTCTATAGCTACAAAGGCATGATCAATGGCCTCTTCATAATCTCCTAAACGAATGTAAGTTTCTGCCAAAGCTTGGTGTGTTTTAGCTTTATCCGATTCATATTTCAAAGAACTCTCATAGGCTTCTTTGGCATTTTCAAATTCATTGAGTTGCCTATAAATGTTACCTATCTGATACCAAACTTCAGAATTTGGTTTATTATTCTTGGCTTTATTTAAAAGCTTTAAAGCTTCATGAACTTTCCCTTTGTTAATTAAAATTTTTGCTTCAGAAAAGTAAGTGTTTATCTCAAAATACTTATCTCTTGTTTTTAGTTCTTTCAAGTATATTTCCGCCTTGTCAAAATCCTTTGTAGCAATACTTATAGATAGAAGATCCATATAAAATGGAATGACATCTATTTTAGAATCTCCTACTTTAACATCAATAGAGTCCTTTTTCTTTTTTAAACTTTCTATTTCCTCTTGTTCAAAAACAGGATAATCCTCTGAGATTAAATCCAGTAAAATTTCTTTTGCCCTATCATAATCTTTTTTACCTGAGTAGACTCTGGCTAAATTGTGCTTAAGGTCACATTTTGTTTTTAAAACTGCTGTTTCCATTTTTTCATCAGGTCGTTCTATATACCCTAAATCTATAAGCTGCTCTAAAGTTTCTTGATCACTTAATTGGTCTGCTTCTTTTGATTTGTCCTGTTCACCAAAATCTCCACTTACATTTTCCCAAGTATCAATATAATTAGGCTCTTTAACGTCTTTAAATATATCTAAAGCTACTTTACCATCCATATCTTTTCCTATTGGCAGATTGTACATATGTAAAATGGTAGGAGCGACATCAATAAGACCTAGTCCAAATACTTTTTCGTTCTTTTTAATGTTTGGACCAGAAGCAACAAACATTCCAAATTGTCTATGGTCGAGAGATGGTGCTGCTGGGTATTTTGGCATCTTTACAATTCGTTTATGTCCAGATTCAAATCCATGATCTGACATCACAATAACTGTAGTATCTTTATCGACTAAAGATAGCGTCCTATCAAGCATCATATCCTGAAAACGATATGCACCAATTACACATTCGTTATAAATATCATATAAATCTTGAGGAACACTATTTAATTTTGGTGGATGGTATTTCATAAAGGCGTGACAAATATGATCTATTAAATCATAATAAATTGCCATAAAATCCCAATCTGTTGTTCTTAGTAAGTTTGTTGCCGCAGCATGAATAGAACTATTCTCAGCCATGATTCTTGCAAAAGCCTGTAAACCCTTATGTTTTTCTTGATCTATTTGCCCAGCTTTAGGTATAAAAGGTAATATATGAGCTTCAGTAATTTCGTGAGAAAACATTCGTAAATCTTGAATATCATTCACTAAGCTTTCTGGATGAACAGTTCCCTTAACAATAGGATTTTTGGCTTTTGGGTCTTGTTTTACTTTTTGAAATTTATCCGTTACAACAACACCATTTATTGGCTCTGCAGGAAAACTTGGCCACCAACCTACAAGATTACTTTTTAATCCTTGATTATGTAAAATATTCCATATGGCTCTAGATTTTCTTGAATTTACAGTAACAGGTCTTACTCCCTTCATATCTGGCATTAACTCAATAAAACCAAGAACACCATGTTTGTCTGGGGTTTTTCCTGTAGCTACTGTAGACCACAACATAGGTGAATACGGAGGGTTCATTGTTGCCATATTACCATACACACCATTATTAATTAATCTCTGTAATGCTGGCATTTGTCCTTTAGCTAAAAGGGGACCTATAATCTGCCAATCGGCTGCATCCCATCCAATTAAAAGTACTTTATTTTTTTTGCTCATTCTTTCTTTTTGATTTTGCCTGTTTTTTAACCTCACGCCAAGCTCTTAAACCCACATCGCCTAGAGCCAACAATCCCAAAGAACCTTTTTCAGTAACTTCATAATTATGATTAATGGTTTCTTTATTCATACCATTTGTTATTTATTTGACACAATATTTAACTTTGAAAATAAATATAAAAAACTTAATCTTTTTCCTACTACTATTTCAGGACTTCATTTACTTTATTCATGATCGCATTCATTCAAAATCATACGCAATTATCACAAACATCTATAAAAAACACCATAAAATTACTCAACGAAGATTGCACAATTCCCTTCATTTCTCGTTATAGAAAAGAAGCAACTGGTAATTTAGATGAAGTTGAAGTTGGCTTAATCGTAAAGTTTAAAGAAGAATTTGAAGCTTTAGAAAAACGAAAAGCATCCATTCTAAAAGCTTTAGAAGAACAAGATGTCTTAACCGAAGCTTTGAAGCAAAGTATTGAGGACGCTACAGACTTAACCACGCTTGAAGACTTATATTTACCATATAAGAAAAAGCGAAAAACTAAGGCTGAAACTGCTCGTAAAAATGGCCTAGAGCCTTTGGCTAAAATCCTAATGAGCCAAAATGCTAACGATATAGAATCTATTGCTTACAAGTATGTAAAAGGCGACATATCATCTACAGAAGACGCACTAGAAGGTGCCAGACATATTATTGCCGAATGGATTAACGAGCGCACAGATATTAGAAACGCATTAAGACAGCAACTAGAACGGTTTGCTCAGATAAGCACTAAAGTTGTTAAGGTAAAAGAAACCGAAGAAAAAGCACAGAAATTCAGAGATTATTTTGATTGGTCCGAAAGTTTGGGTCGTATTCCATCGCATCGCTTGCTCGCTATATTACGTGCAGAAAGCGAAGGTTTTATCAGAGTAAAAATTGAAATTGATGACGATAAAGCCTTAGAACGCATAGACAGAAAAATTATTCGAAGTAACAATGCTTGTGCAGACCAGTTAGAATTGGCAATTTCTGATGCTTATAAGCGCTTACTTTTTCCATCGTTGAGCAAAGAAGCCTTAAATGCCGCTAAAGAAAAAGCAGACGATGCAGCTATTACTGTCTTTGCTAAAAATTTAAGACAGCTTTTATTAGGCTCACCTATTGGCGAAAAACGTGTTTTAGCTATAGATCCTGGATTTAGAACTGGTTGTAAAGTGGTTTGTCTTGATGAAAACGGTAACTTAAAACACAATGAGACCATCTATCCGCACGCACCAAAAAATGACTTCTCTGGAGCAATAAAAAAACTGGCTTCACTTACCGAAGCGCATAAAATTGAAGCCATTGCTATTGGTAATGGTACAGCATCGAGAGAAACAGAAACTTTGGTTAGAAAAATTCAGTTTAAAAATGATGTTCAGGTTTTTGTGGTCAGCGAAGCTGGTGCGAGTATTTACTCAGCTTCAAAAAATGCACGAGACGAATTCCCAAATTACGATGTTACTGTAAGAGGTGCTGTTTCTATTGGTAGACGATTGCAAGATCCTTTAGCAGAATTGGTAAAGATTGATGCCAAGTCTATTGGTGTTGGGCAATACCAACACGATGTAGACCAAACAAAACTACAAAAGCAACTTGGCATTGTGGTAGAAAATTGCGTAAATGCTGTTGGTGTTAATATTAATACAGCGAGTGTTTCACTTTTAAGTTATGTATCTGGAATTGGACCAAAACTAGCGGAAAATATCGTTAACTACAGAACAGAACATGGTGCATTCTCATCAAGAAAAGCTATAAAAAAAGTGCCGCGTTTGGGAGGAAAAGCCTTTGAGCAGTCGGCTGCTTTCTTAAGAATTAAAGAGGCTAAAAACCCTTTGGATGATTCTTCTGTACATCCTGAAAGTTATGCCATTGTTGAAAAAATGGCTAAGGATGAAGGTGTTTCTATAAAAGAATTAATTGGTAATAAAAGCCGACTTCAAAATATTGATTTAAAAAAATATTATACAGAAACCGTTGGTTTACCTACACTACAAGACATTGTAAAAGAGCTTGAAAAACCTGGTTTAGACATTAGAGAGGAAGCGAAAGTTTTTACTTTTAATCAAAACATAAAAACTATAAACGATCTTCACGAAGGACAACTTCTTCCTGGTATTGTCAATAACATTACCAACTTTGGTTGTTTTGTAGATATTGGCATTAAAGAAAGTGGCTTAATTCACGTTTCAAACCTAAGCGATAGCTTTGTCAAAGATGTTAATGAGCACGTGCATCTGCATCAACAAATTATAGTAAAAGTACTAGATGTTGATGTGAGCAGAAAGCGTATTCAACTGAAATTACATAAGTAGTATTCTTTCAAAAAAAAATAAGAATCTAAAAGTGCCAGAACTTATATTGTCTGTAAATTCTTATATTGACACTGTTATAACCACCTTAAACTAACTAACAAAACAAATGGACGGAATAAGAATAATACTCATCGTTATTGCTGCTCTGATTATAATTGTGAATCTATTTATAAATTTTTCTAATATTTTTAAAATAGTTTCTTACTGCTTTAAATCAAACACTTTAAACCAATACTGGAGTTTATTTTTTAAAAACTGTGTTAGTGCTAGAGCTCTTATCTCTTCGGTATTTGCCATAATTATAGCTGTTATAATTTTTATTATCATTACACCTTTTGTTCTTTTTAGACGTGCTACTATTGGCAAAAAGACAGCTGCTTTAATTGAAGAAGGCATCTTATTTGAGTATCAAGATTTAAACTTAAACGATAAAAACGTTCATTTTAATTCTAACTTAGAATCACTTACAGGCATTTCTTTAACTAATGATTTAGCAGCAACAGGAAATGTAAAAATAGACGTTACTTTGGTTATTAGCGAAATACAAACCAAAGTACAAGCTGAGGACAAGACATTTTCTTTTAAAGCTATGCATAATATTACCTTGAATGATGGTAAAGATGCTATTGTACCTGTTTTTATAACAATTGACCAAAAAAGTCATCCTGTTTACTTTGTTTATAACGAAACGCACAAAAATCAATTCAATAAGATAAATAGCAAACTTTACAGCCGAGGATTTAAGTCTATCTATTTTTCAATTTTACCGATGTAAGTTTTTTTAGGTTAAAAAAAAGATATTCAATTTCTAAACCTAATATCTTTTAGGTCTTTACACAGAAGACCTAACCAGCAATGGTACTTTCATTTCTGAAGAGAAAACTATATCTTTAGAATAAAATAACTACTATGAAAACACCTTCTAATCTGAGTTTTTATTCAATATTATCAATAATATTTCTAAGCCTTATTAATGTCTCATACAGTCAAGAAGAAAAGCTCGTTAAATCATACACAGACTATCATAAAACTGCCAGAGAGATCGTTTACTTACATCTCAATAAGTCTACTTACATAAAAGGTGAAGATATTGGCTTTACAGCTTATGTTTTAGACAAAAGAAATAAAAAACCTTCAATCTACACTTCTAATCTTTATGTGATCATTGAAGATTCTAACAACACCATTGTAAAACAAAAGTTAGTACGTGTAAATGAAGGCGTAGCTTCTAACATTTTTGAAGTTGATTCTTCTTTTAGTTCTGGCACATACAGCATTAAAGCCTATACCAATTGGATGCTTAACTTTAATGAAAAGAACTATTATTCTGAATCTATACAAATCATCGATCTCGAAAAACAAGCTAAAGAAAATACAACTCTTGCTGAAAATGATATTGATGCTCAGTTTTTACCAGAAAGTGGCCATTTACTTAGTGACGTATCTAATGTTATAGGTGTTACTCTTAAAGACCAATATGGCTACGGCATTCCAAATGCTAAAGGAACCGTTATTGACAATAACAAAAACACAATAACAACCTTTGCGACCAACCAGTTTGGTATTGGCAATTTTCAACTCACACCTACTACAACAAACACTTATACCGTAAAACTTAATGCCGAAGGCAAAGCGTACGAGACAAGCCTTAATCAAGAAATAGAAAAGAAAGGTATTATTATCAGTCTAAACAAACTAAAAGACAAAATCTATATCTCTCTGGCTACTAATAACGAAACCTTAAATACCATTAAAAATCAAAGGTACACGCTGATGATTCATAATGGAAATAGTTATAACTTAATGGATGTTTACTTTACAGACAATACTGTTATTACTAAGGTTCTGGACAAGAATAACACCTCTCCTGGTATTAATATTGTCACGCTTCTCAATGCAGAAGACAAGCCTATTGCTGAGCGTTTGTTCTTTAATCATAGTGGTATCAAAATTATAGAACCAAGTACTGTTACAACTTCCAAAACAACCGATTCTATTGCTTTTAATTTAAAATTCAATTCTCTAAACCCTAATCTTAAAAACTCTTTTAGCATTTCGGTTTTACCGCAAGACACCAAATCTTACAACAAGGAAAACAACATTATTTCATCGACTTATTTAGAACCTTACGTTAAAGGAATTATAGAACAGCCTAAATACTATTTTACCAATACTGACCTCAAAAAAGAGTATGAATTAGACAACCTTTTAATTACACAAGGTTGGAGTAGTTATAATTGGGACGATATTTTTAAAGGTGCACCAAGCTTATCTTATGAGTTTGAACAAGGTATTACCGTAAAAACCAATACTGCTTTTAACAGTAATGCTCAATTGATGTATAGTGTAAATAACGAAGGCTTTATGATTGCAGAAGCAAACCCTAAAGATTCATACTACTGGATTTACGGACTATATCCTGAAGATAATACTACCATCAACATGTCCGAAGTTACAGAAGCCAAAGGGCTAAAACCTGCTTCTGTGTACTTACAGTTTTTTCCAAAGGCAATACCTCAGCTTACCAATAACATCAATGATTTAATCTACAGCGAAAAAATACAAGAGCTAAAAAGAACTAATTATTCTAAAAACAACTTTTTTAAGAATACACAAAATTTACAAGAGTCAGATACCGTAAATGTTGTGTCTAGCCCAATACTAGAAAAAAGATTTAAGCAACATGAGTTAAGCACAGACAGATTTGGAAGAGTTACTGTAGTTGATGAACAAGATGAAACCAATCTTATCAGATTAACAGATTACATAGATCAAAGAATAAAAAGTGAAAGAATAAGAACCCAAAACAGTAATGACTCTTCATTAAAAATCGGAAGATTTCAAATAAATTATTTTTTAGACGATGTACTCTTAACCGACCCAACAATTTTAGAAGGTTTATTTTTATCAGATATTGAGTCTATTGAATTTAATAGGTTTGGCGTAGGTGATGGCTACAGAAGCCCTAATGGCTTTGTAAAAATTTACACTAAAAAGTTTCCTTCTTATGGATACGACAAAAAAACCACTAAAGCATACGAATTTCCTTTAACCTTTAGTGCTGATAAAAAGTTTTATATCCCAAAATACAAACTATATCAAAATGATTTTTTTAAAAACTATGGTGTTATAGATTGGAAAACAAACCTTACGGCAAACAAAAATGGCATTATCACTTTTAAAATCGCAAAACCAAAAGTTCCAATAAGTCTTTATATTGAAGGTATTGCAAACGATGGATCACTGGTGTCTGAAGACAAAAAAATCTCTTTAGACTAAATGCTAAAAATAGCATACCACCCAATTTATAAACATCCATTGCCTGAAGGACATCGTTTCCCAATGGAGAAGTACGATTTGCTACCTCAGCAATTATTGCATGAAGGGACTTGTACTAATCATAATTTTTTTGAACCTCAAAAACCAAACGACAAACACATTGTTGCTATACACGACCCAGAATACTACTACGACCTTGTTAATGTAACACTAGATCAAAGAGCTGCCAGAAAAATAGGATTTCCGTTGAGCAGAACTTTAGTAGAACGCGAAGTTTTAATTGCCGATGGCACAATTAAAGCATCAGAGTTTGCAATAAAACATAGCATAGCTATGAACATTGCTGGTGGCACACACCATGCTTACACCAATCGTGGCGAAGCTTTTTGTTTACTCAACGATCAGGCTATTGGAGCGCGATATCTTCAGAAAAAAGGACTAGCACAAATGATCCTTATTGTAGATTTAGATGTACATCAAGGTAATGGTACTGCAGAAATTTTTCAGAATGATGATTCTGTATTTACATTTTCTATGCATGGCAAAAGCAATTATCCTTTTAAAAAAGAATTGAGCGATTTAGATATCGCATTAGACAATGATACCAACGACAATACCTATCTCAAGATTCTAAAAGATACACTTCCTAAACTTATAGATGAGCAACAACCAGATTTTATCTACTACTTGTCTGGTGTAGATGTTATTGCTTCAGATAAATTAGGAAAACTAGGCATGAGCATAGAAGGCTGTAAAGAACGTGACCGTTTTGTTTTACAAACCTGCAAAGACCAAAGTATTCCTGTAATGTGTAGCATGGGAGGAGGATACTCAGCAGACATAAAAATCATTGTAAATGCACATGCCAACACCTACCGATTAGCACAAGAAATTTTCTTTTGAAATTAGAAATTAACTCTAAAAATGAGATTTGGCGTAATCCCTAAGGATTGCTGTTTCACTTCTGTTACAGCATCATTATTAATACGATAAAAACTATTTATAGTGTTTTCACGATTTAAAAGATTCCATACAGAAAGTCCAAGATTAGCACTGGTAGCTGTGCTTAATCTAAAATTATACAATGCTGAAACATCTACTCTTAGATAGTCTTTAAGTTTAGAAGAATTAGTGCTATTGTAATTAATTTCGCCATTACTAAGTTCGTTTCCTTCAACAGGAGTTGTTGTTGGCCTACCAGAATTCCAATTTAAACCTGCGGACACTTTTAACTTACCAGAAGTGTAATTTGTACCAAGCGTAATTGCATGCCTAATATCATAATTACTAGGAAAAGTCGCCTCTGGTAAATCGCTAAATGTATAATCGCTATTCATAAACGAGTAGCTTAGCCACGAATTGAAATTATTTAAACGCTTTCTAACTATAAAATCGAGACCTCTCACTTCATTAAATCCGCTTGTTCTTACAAATTCATATTGATTTTGAAATCCTTGACTTTGCGTAGTAATTCCCTTAATCTTTTTATAATATCCTTCTGCACTAACCAACCATCCATTTTGGCTGTAAGACAAACCCAACGATGCTTGACGACTTTGTATTACAGGAATATCGTTATCGTTAGACAACTGCCATCTACGTTTTTCTATACCTAAAAAATCATTCTGAAAATTTATAATCTGAGAACTATTTTGATGTTTAAATTCACCTAAAACTTCAACAGAAAAGAAGTCTAAAAACTTATGAGAAAAACTCAATCTTGGTTCTAACAGATGTTTGCTAAACTTATCTATGTAATTGTATCTTATACCAGAAGTTAGATTCGTATTTTTATTATTAGACTTATAAGAAAGCTGCGAAAATACACCATGCGTTCTCACCACCTCAGACACTAATAACTTAAAACGTGGTACATCTACATCATCTAAATTGGTCATCTTTGTTTCTACAAAATGGTAACCACTTAGTAATTGAAACCTGCCATTAAATTTATGATTTACCTTTAGTTTTAAACTGGTTTCAGAGATCTTATTTTCCTGCAAAAATCGTTGCGAATCTAAGAGATTGGCATTAATAGATTTTAATTTATAATCTGTTTCGTAAGCTTCAAAAACGGTTTGCCATTTAGTGTTCCAAACTTTAGAATACGAGATTGCTCCTGCAATACTATGTTGAGACAGGCTGCTTTCTCTGGAATCCTCAATAGCATCAATCGTAGTGTTTTCATTAAAAACCAACTCATTGGTTGCGTTTATAAAATTGACTCTTAATATTTCGTTTTTATTTATCTTATAAATCCAACGAAAAGACGCATCATAAAAATCGAAAGTTTTATCAGAGTTTGTAATACTCATGGTATTATTTTCTACTTCTGTGTCTTGGGATATGCGCTCAAAAAAGTTGTTGTAGGTAGGAGTCTCAGTAAAATCGCTTAAAGCTTTTCTGGCCGCAACTTGCAATGAAGATCTTTTGCTAATAGGAACATCTACAAAGCCATTGGCATCAATAAAATTTACACCAATGTTTCCATTAAAAACTTTATTAATATTTTTCTCGGTTTCCATAGAAATTGTTCCCGAAACACCATCTGTAAATTCTGTAGACGACCCATTTTTGGTTAAAGAAACGCGTTGTGTTATCTGAGGATTAAACATGGAAATAAGGCCGAAAAAATGACCAGATTGATACATTTTTATATCATCCCACAGAATTAAATTCTGGTCGTGAGATCCGCCTCTTATATTAATGTTAGAAACCGTTTCATTAATACTCTGTATGCCAGGAAAGGCTTGTACAGCCTGCAAAACATCAGTCTCTACCAAACCAGGCAAGATGTCAAATTCAGAAACCTTAATTTCAAAAGAACCATTACTTAGCTTATTGATTCCTTTTACAATATAACCAGACACCATTACTTCTGAAAGTTTTTGCAAATCAAAAGCGGGATTGATAGCTATAACCAAAATCATATTATCTTCAGTAATTTGATACTGAAAATCGGTTTGAATTTCTAAATAGTTCAACGCTTCATTTAAGGAAAGTGTATTCTTTGGTGGCTCAACCAAAATACCAGAAACAGCATCTTCGGCATAATTAAACTGAACTTTATAGCGCTGTTCTAATATTGATAAAATTTCGGACAAAGATATCCTGCTCTCAGTCTCTTGTGAAAAAGCACAGAAAGAAAAACTAAAACTAAGAAGTAGTACTAGTATGTACTGCCTAATCTGTATCGCCATAAATTAGCACTTGGTTGGATGAACTAATTTTATAGGTTAAATTCATGGGTTGAGTTATGGCAGAAAGGGCTTTTTCTAAATTTTTGTGAGTAAATCCACCTGAAAACAATCGCGTTGTTTTGGTGTCTTTAAAAGTGACTTTTACACTAAATTGACGCTCTAACTCAGAGACAACTTCTTTTAAAGGAACAGATTTAAAGCTACTTCTGTTTTCAATCCATTCTGGCTGGATAGCTCCTACCTTATCTTGACTAAATGTAGTGTTTAATATACGATACGTATCGCCTGCCAACAACTGTCTTGTAATGGTATCTGACGAGACCTTAACAATACCTTCGTAGCATACAACTTCAAAATAATCTTGTCTTGCTTTTACATTAAACTCAGTACCAACAACCGTTACAACACCTTGTTTTGTTATAACATCAAATGTTTTTCCTTTGGCTACTTTAAAATAAGCTTCGCCTTCTAGATTTAGCTGTCTATTATCGTACCACGAGTCTTTATCGTATGTAATTTTAGAATCCGAATTCATTATTACACGAGACAAATCAGGAAGTGTCATAGTCGTTTTTTCGGCTATTTGTGTGTGCTGTTCTACCATGCTATCATTCATAAACATGGTAAAGTAAATTGCCAAGCCAATAACCAAAACACTTGCAATTCTTAACGCTGGTTTTAGCCAGTTAAGACGTTTTACGGATGATCTTACTTTATATTTTGCTTTAAAGGTTTCAAAATCATCAACCTTAGAGAATTCTGAAGCTTTGAAATGTTTTGCATCCTCAATTAACTTTCGATTAAGAGCAAAGTCTTCTCGCTTACTAAATGCTTCTTTCTCAGCATCTGTAAGATCTTCATTCAGCCATTTATTTAATAATTTATCTTCAATCATAAATTTGCTCATTAAACATATAACAACTCAGCTTTCGATTCTCCTGATTATTTTATTTTAAAATTTTCGAGCTCTTTTTTCAAAATATTAAAAGCGGTATAGATTCTATACTCTACTACTTTTTGTGTCACTCCCAACATATCGGCAATTTCACTGTGCTTCTTTCCTTCAACCTTACTTAATAAAAACGCAACTCGTTGTTCTTCCTTTAAACTGCCAAGGACATTTTTATATTTTTCGAGATATTGTTCTTGCTCTAGTATAAACTCTGGTGTTTCGTTTGTGTACTGTTTTGGCTTGTTTTTTTGATAGTTTAAAACCACTTTTTGATGTTTAATTTCGTTAAGCATCAAATTATTTGCAACCGTAAACAAAAAAGATTTAGCCTTAGCAAAAGTTACTTTCTTACAGTTATCCCAAAGCTTTATAAAGGCTTCTTGAGCCTTATCTCTTGTGTTGTATTGTGCACCATATTTGTAATACAAAAAATTGTGCACGTCATCTGAGTATTTGTTATAAACACGCTCAAATGCAGCTTCTTCACATATATTTTCGCTAAGATCTTTAGACAAGGTTCAAATAAAAGTTTTCATAAAGGTATAGAAATATTTTTTTGAAAAAAGTTCAGTAGTTTTTAAAAGTGAGTTGTTATATCTTAAATGGCAATAAAAACTTTAGTCATTATGAAACTCAAAACATTTTTAATCTTTCTTGTAATTTCTTTCATTTTTTCTTCGTGCAGAAAAGAGGAAAGAGAGTTTATTCAAACACCAGAAGATGAAGTTTTAGAAGCCAACTCTAACATTGCTGCATTAATGCAAAGAACAGCTCTTAACGATGGATCTGTAGACAATATCGTTGATAGAGCTAACTGCTTTAACATCGCTTTTCCTTATACAGTAAATGTTAATGGTGTAGATATAGATGTAAATTCTGCAGAAGATTATGCAGTAATTGAGTGTGTTTTTGACCAAACTGAAGACAACAGCACTTTAAACATTTCATTTCCTATAACAATTGTTTTAGCAGACTATTCTGAGGTTACTATAAATAGTCTATCAGAGTTTGATGCTTACACCAACAGTTGCAATGACGAGAATGAATACGATGATGATATAGAATGTATCGATTTTATATTTCCTATTGAAGCTTCAATATTTAACCCAAATAATGAGCTATTAGAAACCATTACTATTGAAAACGACAATCAACTTTTTGAGTTTATAAATGATCTCGATGAAGATAATATAACAACCATAGATTTTCCTGTAACAGTAATTCTTGCTAATGACACAGAGGTAAGTATTAACAACTTTGTAGCGCTTGAAGATACTATTGAAGATGCTATTGACACTTGCGATGAAGATGATGATTACGATTATAGTGACGATGATTGTGATGATTGCACGCCATCTCAATTAGAAGACTTACTCCTTGGCTGTTCTGATTGGGAAGTAGATAAACTAGAGCGTAATGGAAATGATTATGATAATGCCTACAATGGTTATGTCTTTAACTTTTTTAATGATGGCACCATGTCTGTGTATTGGAACTCCATTATAGAATATGGCACATGGACAACTAGTGGCACTGGTAATAATCTCGAAGTTTTAATTAACGTCCCAGCTTTACCATTGTGTAATAACAATTGGATTTTGCACGAAATAGAAAACTGTTCTGTCGAAACAAAAATAGACCTAAGAGTTGGAGATGAAGACAGATTGCGATATGAGAATAATTGCAATTAATAAAACAAACCTTAAAATCAATTAACCATGAAAACTAAAGCTCTTTACAGTATTTTATTAATGATGAGTTTTTCATTAATGTCTTTTACATGTTCTGATGACGATGATGGTAACAATCAGGATGATAATTCGCAAGAAATAGCTCAAATACAAACAACCGTAGAATCAGGTGACTGGATTGTGACAAGCTACATAGACTCAGGCACAGACGAAACCAACGACTTTAATGGTTACACTTTTACTTTTGGAACCAACGGTAGTATTACAGCAACCAACGGTAATACAACTTACAATGGTACTTGGTCTGTTACTGATAGTAATAGTAATGATGATAGTCCAGATAGTGACATAGACTTTAATATTTCATTCCCTGTACCAGATGATCATGATTTTGATGATTTAAATGACGATTGGGATATTATTAGTCACAGTAATAACATGATTAGCTTAAGAGATGTTAGTGGTGGAGATGGAAGCGTAGACACTTTAATATTTGAAAGAAATTAATTAGAAAACACCAAGCAATGCGTAAGTGGATAATAATATTGGTTATTGCAATAGTTGTATCAATTTTTGGCTACAATTACATATACCAAGACCACAGAGATATTGAAAGTGAACAAGCGGAATTCACAATGACTTCTTCGGAAATAAATCAATTATTTTCTAAAAATTCCACTTCTGCTGAGCAAAAATTTTTAAACAAAACTATTGAAGTTTCAGGCTTAATAACAGATATCAACAGTAATGACATTACTATTGATGATAGCGTATTCTGTCAATTCTCAAACAATCTTGAAACCTCATTAGACAAAAATGAAAACATAAAAATAAAAGGACGTGTTATTGGTTATGACGATTTGCTAGAACAAGTAAAACTAGACCAATGCACTATTATTAACCAATTAAAATAAAAAATCATGAAGAACAATTACTTTCTAAAAACAACCACTCTACTTGCATTAGTGTTACTAGGTTTTTCTAGTCTCAGTGCTCAAGTAAGAATTGCAAAGCTAGATCCTGCAACAAATTCAGTTACTTTAAAAAACTATGGCAGTACAAATGTTCCAATATCTGGTTATTGGTTTTGTAATTATCCTGCTTACGGACAAGTTAGTTCCATGACTTCTGTTGCCAGTTTAGACCCAGGAGAAGAAGTAAATATTGCTAGCTCTGTTAGTTTTGCTGTAGCAGATGGAGAATTTGGACTCTACAACACCAATAGTTTTGGGTCTTCAACTGCGATGGAAGATTATATGCAATGGGGAAGCGCAGGACACCAAAGAGAGTCTGTTGCTGTTGCTAAAGGTATCTGGTCTGCAGGTACATTTATAGATCTTGCCGCACCTTTTGCCTACAGTGGCTCAGGTACAGAAAATGGTGCCGAGCAATGGATAACATTTAGAAGCGTTAGAATCTCTAAACTAGACCCTAGCACCAACTCTGTAGCACTTAAAAACTTTGGTTCATCTGCTGTAGATATTTCAGGTTATTGGTTTTGTAATTTCCCAGCTTACGGACAAGTTAGCGCTATGACGAGTACAGTAATGTTAAATCCAGGTGAGGAAATAAATATCGCTAGCTCTATTAGCTTTGCTGTTGCTGACGGAGAATTTGGTCTTTATAACACCAATAGCTTTGGGTCAGATACTGCAATGGAAGATTACATTCAATGGGGAAGTGCTGGTCACCAAAGAGAATCTGTAGCAGTAAATAAAGGTATTTGGGATGCTGGTACTTTTATAAATGTTGCTCCTCCTTTTGAGTATACTGGCAATGGTTCGCAAGATGGTGTAGTCTACTGGAGTACACTTGGCATTAATAACTTTGAGGAAATGGGTAATGTTAAACTATATCCTAATCCTTCAAACGCTGTTCTTAATATAAACGTTGAAACCGTTGGTGCAAATGGTACTTTAGAGGTTTATAACATCCTTGGCAAAAAAGTATTACGTCAAGAAATAGAATTAGACCAAACATCTCAAATTGATGTTTCTGGTTGGGATAGTGGTGTATACTTAGTTAAAATTTCTTCTGATAATGGTGAAGAAACTAAACGATTTGTAAAGCAATAAACCAAACAGTTTTAGCTAGAAAATAATCTACATTACATAATTTAATTATTAAAAAATGAGACCCTTATTTATACTCATCATGCTATCGCTATGCCAAATTTTAACGGCTCAAGGAGATGATTTACTTAGCGAAATTGACACTGATTCTGTTGGAGACCAATATGCTACAGCAGCTTTTAAAGGTCTAAAAATCGTAAACTTTGAATCTACCAAACTCGTTGCAAAAAAAGAATTAACCTTCATTGTTTCTCACAGATTTGGTAGCATCGAAAATGGATTTGACAGTTTCTTTGGACTAGATGATGCTGTTACCAGATTAAACTTTGTTTATGGTATCACTGATGGAATAAATATTGGTGTATCTCGTAGCTCGTTTCAAAAAATTTATGAAGCCTCAGCTAAATATAGACTAGTAAGACAAAAAGAAAATGGTTTTCCATTTACTATAGTTGCCTATAATTCGATTTTAATAAATACCGCATTAGAAAAAGAAAATTTACCGAAGTTAGAATTTAGGGATCGTCTAGGATATACAGCGCAATTGCTTATATCTAAAAAAGTAAGTTCAAAATTGTCATTGGAAGTGGCACCTACATTTTTTCATGACAATTTTGTGGCTTATGACGAACAGCACAACTCGCAATATGCTATTGGTTTTGGAGGACGACAAAAATTAGGCAAGCGTTGGTCTATAAACTTAGATTACGGATGGCATCTTAACAGAGCTGATGGCTCACCTTTTAAAAATCCTCTTTCTATTGGGTTCGATTTAGAAACTGGAGGGCACGTTTTCCAAATGCATTTTTCTAACGCTCAAGCCATGAATACCAATGGTTTTTTGGGGCAAGCCACAGGAGATTGGAGCTATGGCAACATCTATTTTGGGTTTAACTTAAGTCGTGTGTTTTAAAAAAAACAGTAATTATGAAATTTAAATACCTCTTATATTTTGCAAGCTTATTCTGCTTTTCAAACTGTTCTTATAACAGTGAAGATGACTTAACAGAAAATGTTATTATTGAAGAATTTGTAACCTACGAAGACAATATAAAATCTATAATAGACACCAATTGTATTTCATGCCACAGTAGTCCTCCAATTAACGGAGCACCAAATTCTCTGGTAACCTATAACGATGTTGTAGATGCTATAGAAAACAGAGATTTAATTGGACGTATTTCTACCACAGATGCTGGTTTTGTAATGCCGTTTGGAGGTCCAAGATTACCACAAAACTTAATAGATCTTGTTGTTCAATGGGAACAAGAAGGTTTGTTAGAAAACTAAAATATTACGTTATGAAAAAGGTCATATTTTTAGCACTATTCTCAATAAGCATAAGTGCAATAGCTCAAAGCAAATACCTAACCAAAACAGGACAATTAAATTTTGAAGCCTCTGTACCTTCTTTTGAAGAAGTTGCTGCAAAAAACAATGCTGTTACTGCAATTTTAAATACTGAAAACGGAGAATTTGCAGCCTTAGCTTTAGTAAAAGGCTTCCGGTTTAAAAATGCTTTGATGGAAGAACACTTTAATGAAAATTATGCCGAATCTGATAAGTATCCAAAAGCAACTTTTAAAGGAAAAGTTGATGACCTAGATTTTGACGATTTAAGTAATGAAGAAAGTAACACTTCAATTGATGGTTCATTAACATTTCATGGAGTCACAAAACAAGTTGAAGGCATTCCTTTAACCCTAAAAAAGGAAGATGAAAAAATTATTATTTCAGGTAATTTTAAGGTGTTAGCATCAGATTTTGAGATTGAAATCCCAAAAATTGTTGCTAATAAATTATCTAACGAAGTTGATATAAATTTTAGGTTTGAATTGGTTAAAAAATAGAATTCTATTCTAAAACCAAAAGCGCTAGTTAGTACTAGCGCTTTTTTTGTACACCTACTTATTTTCCAGAGAAAATCTCTTTCAATTGTGTTACCATATTTCCATTGCCTGACACAGTGATTTCACCAATCTTTTCGGCAATTTTTTCAACATACTCCATCTCTTTTAGCTTGTATAACATATCATTCTCCTCCATCAACTTTGCTGTGTTTAACAAACTACGTGTAGAAGCTGTTTCTTCACGTCGCATAATAACGTTGGCTTGTGCTTTCTTTTGTGCAACTAAAACCTGGTTCATAATATCTTTCATTTCACCAGTTAAAATCACATCTCTTATACCGCAGTTTATAACGGTAACACCTAACTTTGATGCGCTTGTTTTTACGTCTTCAAACACTGTTTCTGCAATATTATCTTTACGTTCTAGCAATTCATCTAAGGTGTAAGCACCAACATAAGCACGCAACACCAACTGCATTGTAATGTATAATTGCTTTTCGTAATCCTTGTTTTCTAAAAGTGCTTTTTCTACATCTTTAACTTTGTACTGTGTGTAAAAGTTGATACGAATAGCAGCTTTATCTTTAGTTAACAATTCTTGTCCTGAAATTTCTAATTGAAGCTGACGCAAATCGGCTTTAGCAATTTTTATAGAAGTATCATTTCTCCAGAAACGGTATGTACCACCTCCGAGTGTCTTTGTATATACATCGTCTACTAAAAGCACGGCTTTTTCGTAAGCTGCAACTTCAAAAGTTCTGATGTATTTATTAACTTCATAATTGCTAAAAAGTGACTTATCTAAGTTTTCAGTTATATAAATTTTGTTTAAATCTACACGTACATACTCACGCTCGATTAGACCTTTCCAGAACACATAACGACCAGCGTTTAGGACATTTTTAAAGTTTCCTTTTTCGTAAAGTAAAACAATCTCTCCGTCCTTTACCTCTACCACATCTAACATAGCAGCTAAAACCTCATCTTTTAAGAGAACTTCTAATGCTATTGGTGTAGTAAAACTAGTGCTCAAATCATACATTAGTACACGCTGGTTAAAACCTAACCAGTGCAAACCTTCAGTAATTACTCTAACGTAATCACCTTTTTTGAATACCAAACCTACTTTTCCGGCATTAATTCTTACTCGTAACATTGTTTTTAGTTTTTTAATTAAACATCATTTTTGCCAACTAAGGCGAATTGGTAATACTTGTAACGGACGGATTACCAGCTTCAAAATGGTATTGACGAGTTCAACACTTTTTTGAAGTTTATCTTTATTTTAAATTTTACTTTTAAAAAATAGCAGATTGCAAATCATCTCATCTACACGGAATTACTCATAGCAATATCTGCCATAATCAGTGCGATGACTGCACGTTAAAAAAGGAAATCCTATTGATTTTGTCTTTTAACCTTTAATCATAACAGTAACTATTTTTGAAATTACAAATCAGTAATTCAAAGTACATCTGAGATTGCTTGTTATTGAACACTAATAGTTACTATTAAAGCCAATCTACAATCTACTATTTCGTCATTTTTGTTGAGTAGTGTGACGGGACTACTTGTCTATCAGTTTTATAAGATGATAAGCTTAAATCCTACATTATGAGTGTAGTGCTCTAACCTACTGAGCTACAAAGCCTAATTTGTGGTGGCTTTGACAGGAATCGAACCTGTGCAACTAAAGAGACATTCTTTAAAGAATGTCAACTGTTCGCTAGAACCAAAATCTAGTGCGTTTCCATTTCCGCCATATCCGAAACCGGATAGTGGGACTCGAACCCACATGAACTGGTGGTTTTTATTTTGGTAAAAAAACCGTAACCTTCAAGTCTAGTTGAACATAAAACGAGATACATCTCTGCATCGCATTATGCAATAGTGCTATACCGAAACACCCAACAAGACTAGCTTGATATCTTAAAAAAAGCGTTCTGAGAATACCTTCGCTTTAGGATAAACTTTCCTAGGATTATAGCCGTAGCCCTTCCCTAGTTTTCCACGCGCTTCTCATTGCTTAGAGAATTACGTACTTATCCGATGCCTTAATACATTGTAACCGTTCGGCAACTTAGACTTGGCCTGCATAGTGGCTTAACACCACGCTTTGCAATTACAAGGGTTGGCTCCCTCACCATTCATAGACGTCCTCTCTTGAGGCGGCCTATTAGAATGTTTACCGCACAATAAAGGCTTGCGACCTCTACCGTCCCATATATTTCAATGGGTTTAGGCAACTACTAACTGCTACAATGTCCGAAGTCTTTTGCTTTTAAATCGCTGTATCTAAAGTACAGTGCTCTACCAGTTGAGCTATCCTTTTGGTTCAGGACTGGGACTCGAACCCAGACTATTTTTTGACCTAGAAGAAGGGCTTCGAAAATGGCTTCGTAGATTTTAGCCTACAAAATACCAACCTTCTCCTTGCATGTTTCCCAACACACGGTAAGTTAAGTCACCGAACTGTTTCCAATCGGGTAACTCTTATACTGCAATACGCTCCGTAAGGTTGGATGACCTTAACGTAACCCATTACTACAACTTTTCCTATTGGTGTCTCCACCTCAAGCTTCATTAAAATTGGCTATAGATTCTTAAAATACCTCAGCGGTTGCCCCTAGTACTTAGTAACCTACGTTTGTTGCTTGCTTACGTGTACTATCTTCTGAAGAAAACAGTCTCCATTTGCAGTGCCTGCAAACAGATTTATCCTTGTTACCAAGTTTATCTAAGGACGATAAGCCGCCCCAACATTCAACAATAAAAATTGAGAGTGCTGATTTTTTTTTAATGATGAAACTTATTATCTAAGTCTCATACAATGTCAATGAACTTTGTTGTGGAACAGACAGGACTCGAACCTATATCGCCAGATCTTCAATCTGGTGCATTGACCAACTTTGCTACTGTTCCAGAATTTTAGTGCCTATCAAGATTAGTTCGTTCAACACTTATGGTGGGAATTGAAAGATTCGAACTTTCTAAGTACAATACAACTGTTTTACAGACAGTCTCAGCTCACCAACGCTGACGAATTCCCAAATTTGAGACAAGAATGAGATTCGAACTCATAAAAAAACAGAGTTGCAGTCTATTGCCTTAACCATTAAGCCATCTTATCTTTAAAATCGGCAAACCAAGGCCTGCCGATTTGTTTATTCTCCCTTCTTTTTAATTACAATAAATTATTTAACCGATTCTGAAACCAGCTATTTTTAGTTTCTGTTTCAGCTTCTTTTTTAGCCTGATTTTCTAAGACTCTATTTGCATTTGCCTGCACCTTTCTTTTCTTTTTTACACGAGACAAAACACCATCTACAAAACATATAAAATCATCATTTAACGCTAATTGCTTTGCTTCTTTTAAAGCGCGTTCTGCGTCTTCAAACTGAGTCATACTCTCAAACAGTTGGCCTTGTGCCAATGCTATACCAGCCTTATCTATACCTTTTACAGTCTTGGCAAAATCAATAACTTTTTGAGCTTCTTCAAAGTCCTCGTTATTGGTTAATAACCTTATGTAGTCTGGATAAATATCTGTTAAATCCAATCTGCTTGCCAAGGCGCTTTCGTAATATGTCTTAGCTGTTTCGTAATCACCCAATTGCTCTGCATATACTTTTGCCATTAAGTGCAACGCTTTGGCATTTTCTGGATCGTAAGATAACGCATAGTGCAAGGCTTCAACCGCTTTTTCTAATTCCCAAGGATACGCTTGTATTGCTCTAAACAAGTGTATGTTTTGTAATATATTTCCCATTTTCCCTTTATTCAATAGTTAATACTGTCTTAAATGCATCGCCTTTAATGGATGCTTTTAAAACTGTTTGTTTTTGATTAAATCTTAATGTTGAGACATAAAAAAATCCGAAACAGTTTTATTGCTTCGGATTTTTTTCTGGAAGATGATCTGCCTACTTATAAACAGACATTTCAGAAATATACCGAAGCCTTTTTTTATTTGACCCTAAGTCGCGTACAATCGTACACGATGGTTCTCTAAAATTTTGAATTACTATACTATGCTTTAGCATGGCTTCTTGTTTTTGTTATTGTTGTTTTTTGATGCGAATCTTTTGTTTGATTCTGCGGTGCAAATATAAAGTTGATTTTTTGAAACTTCCAAATAAAATTTCAATTTAAGATGCTGATTATCAATTAATTGAAGTTAAAAAAGAGCATAGAAATTCCTGTCCACTTTATGCAGATTCTTGGAGACTTACGACAAACACTTGTTTCTCAAAAGTTTAACCTTCAATGCTTATATTTTAGTTTTTAAAATCTTGTTTCAACTTTTATCTAAAAAAATTTCATTTTTTATTTTCTAACTTTTAATTGCTTTGGGTTTTTCCTTCATTTTTTGATTTATAAACAAAAAAAGGCGTCCAATTTCTTGGACGCCTGTATTCTATAAATGGGTTTAGTCTAAATCATTTGTAATTAATGATTAACATAGATACATAGCGTCCTTCCGCGTTGAAATAATTCGATACTATTTCCGCGATAATCCCACTGACACATCAGTGATTTTGGTGCTTTATGTACTCTTGTTGTTATCATTAGTGGTACAAATATGATATATTATTTACTTAAAATCAAAATTCAACTTCAAATTAGATTAAATATGAATTACAGATATAGACCAATATCTCCTTTTGAATAGTTTTAGTTTGATGCTCATAGTCTGTATCTTTGATAAAAAAGGAGAATATTATGTTATCAAAATCAATAGAAACTGCATTAAATAAGCAAATACGTATAGAAGCGGAATCTTCTCAGGTATATTTAGCAATGGCTGTTTGGGCAGAAGTAAAAGGTCTGGAAGGTATATCTAATTTTATGTACGACCAGTCTGATGAGGAGCGTGAGCACATGCTAAAACTTGTGAAGTTTGTTAACGAACGTGGTGGACACGCTCATATCTCAGAGCTTAATGCACCTAATGTAGAGTTTAATTCTTTTAAAGAAATGTTTCAAAAACTACTAGAACATGAAGTTTTTGTATCAGAAAGTATTAATGAGCTTGTACACATCTCTTTGCAAGAAAAGGATTATGCTACTCACAATTTCTTACAGTGGTATGTTGCAGAACAAATAGAAGAAGAAGCTGTTGCCAGAACTATTCTTGATAAAATTAACATGATTGGAGACGATAAAGGAGGTCTTTATTTATTTGATAGAGATATACAACAGTTAACGGTAAGCTCTGCTGCTCAGACACCTGGAGCTGGTATGTAATTGTTAAAATTTATTTAGAACAAATTAAAATAAGTATATTTGCAGCCTAATTTAAAGAACCCTCTTTTGAGGGAACTAAAGATGGGCAAAAAGAAAAAGGATAAAAAGGATAAAAAGCTTAAAAAAGAGCGCATAAAAATTTTAGAAGTTTCTGGCGTTGATACTTTAGGTAAAGTAAAGTCTAAGTGCTGTAAGAAATATAAAAAGGCAGAGCATAAACGATGTAAAAAGTGCCCTTGCTTTGATCTTCTAAAAAAAGTAGCCTAAAAATTTTAAGTCTTGTAATGTTTTATAGTGTATGTAGACTTACATATACATGAAATATACATTTAATGAATTTGCTACAGGTGCAATTTTTAATATTGGTAATACCGACAACCTTACTCCATTAAAAAAAGCACAACAAGTTAATCTTTATACATTTATCTGGGCCAACTCTCAACCTATAGAGCTTGTAATAGACAGTGTTCCTATTACGCTACCAGCAAATCATATTTTAGCACTTACACCTATACAATACATACAGTATATTAGTGGTAGGGATGTAATTTTATATCAATTTAACAGAGAATTCTACTGTATAAAAGATCATGACCATGAAGTAAGCTGCGCTGGTATGCTGTTTTTTGGTAATATTAATATCCCAATTATAAGCCTTGATGAAAAAGAACAACAAAAGTACAAAACGCTTCACGAGGTTTTTATTGATGAGCTTGAAACTAAAGATAACATACAAGCCGAAATGCTCAGAATGTTGATGGGTAGATTTATTATAAAAAGTACCCGGTTACTAAAAGCAAAAGAGGGCATTATTGAAACTCAAAAAAGCTCAAAAGTAGATTTACTAAGAGCTTTCAACGTATTAGTAGAACAGCATTTTAAAAACGAACATAGTGTGTCTTTTTATGCTGAAAAACTTTATAAATCACCCAAAACGCTCTCTAATAATTTTGCAAAGCTTAACCGTAGTCCGTTACAAATTATTCATCAAAGAATTGTTTTAGAAGCTAAACGATTGCTTACCTACACAGATAAATCTGCAAAAGAAATTGCTTACGACATTGGTTTTGATGATGCATCACACCTTAGCAGATTATTTAAAAAATATACCTCTCAATCGCCTTCTGAATTTAAAAAATCCCTAAACACACTTACTTAGGAAATATTGACAAGTCTAAGGGCAAATTCTTCATTCTATTCTCCTACCGCTTCCTTCATCTTTGTAGTGTAATTTTTAAAACTATAAAAGATGAAACATTCCATTAAATCCATATTCAATCTTATAGAAATATTTGCAAAAAGCCCTAGACGCATTGCAACAAGTACATTATCTAATACGCATTGCGAGCACGAGCAATTGCATGATTATTACTGCGACGCAGAAAAACCTCACGTTAACCCTTAAGGAAATAATGACAAGTATAAGGGAAGTATTTTCATTCTATTACTTCCCTTTCTACTGCAACTTTGTACCATCAAAAAAATTAAATAACAAACGCTGATTTATTCAGCATAAAAATTAAAATTATGAGCACATTTAATGTACCAACACGAGAAAACGTTAGTGAAAACAACCAAGCAATTTTTGACAACCTAAAAAAGGCTTTAGGATTTGTACCAAACTTATACGCAACTTATGCGCACAGTGATACTGCTTTAGAAAACTACTTAAACTTTGCTAACGCAAAAACATCGTTGTCTGCTAAAGAAAAAGAAGTTGTAAACTTAGCTGTAAGCCAAGTAAACGACTGTATTTATTGCTTATCTGCTCACACAGCAATTGGTAAAATGAATGGTTTTACTGACGAACAAATTTTAGAATTAAGAGCTGGTTTTTCTTCAGTAAACACCAAATTAGATGCTTTGGCAAAATTGGCAAAAAACATTACAGAAAATAGAGGTCGTACAGATGCAGATGTTTTAGAAAACTTCTTTAACGCTGGCTACACCAAAGCCAATTTAATAGATACTATTTCTTTAGTTGGTGACAAAACCATCTCTAATTATGTACACAGTACCACACAAGTACCTGTAGATTTTCCAGAAGCTCAGCCATTAAAAACTGAAACTGTATAACCTTAAAATCTTTATTAAAAATGAAAAAATTAATTTCTATCCTAATTATTGCATTAAGCCTTACACTTACTGGCAATGCACAAGATCATATGATGAACGATACTAAGGCTACAGTAGTAACCTTAGAACAAACAAAAGGCAAGTTTACAAAAGAGAAACTTACATTATCTGAAGGCGATTATGTTTTTAATATTAAAAACAACAATGTTGGTCACGATGTTGGCTTTGTATTGGTAAAGAAAGGTGAAGATGTCAGTAATCCAGACAATCACATAAAGTCTGCATACGTTACTAAAGCTGTTAAAAACAATAGTTCTGAAAAAACAAAAGTTACCACACTGTCAAAAGGTGAGTACATTTATTTTTGTCCTCTTAACCCTACACCTCAGTATAACTTAACGGTAAAGTAAGAAATTATTAGACCATATTTTGTGCGCGACTTTGTTTAAAGTCGCGCTATTTTTTTTTACTTTTCTGCAATGATTAGATACCGAAAAGTAAGAGGCAATAACCGTATAATAAAATCTATTGAAGAATGGAAAACCTATAATCTAGATTTAGACTTAGGGTATCTACAATCTAGCCAAAGAAACTATTGCAAAATATGGGTAAGCCCTTTTGCTGACATATCTATTAGAAACTCTGAAATACCCTCGCCCAAAGGAAAGCATAGGCAAGAAATTATAAAAGGCTTATTAGAAATTTATAACCATTGGGAAACACAACTCAACACCCTAAACAAACCTTATTATTTAGCCATTTGGTTACTAGAGCCACGACTAGAAAAATCTCAGGTAGTTTGTGCTATAGATAGCATGATGGACTTCTATGACATTACATTTTACAAACCAAAAGCGCAGCGCAAATTTCCATCTCAAAACTACGGTAAGCTTACAAATCAATTAGACCAATTTAATTGGACATATGCCTTAGATGAAGACCATTTTTTTCAATCAGATATCGATCTAGAAGAAGATAGGTATGCCTCAAAAAGTGATTACTTAGAGATGCAAAAATGGTACAAAAGAAAATTAAAACAAGGTATAAGAAGTGCGCCTTCTAATGACGACACTTTTTATGCAGTAAGAAAAGGCATAGCCTGGATTGGCACAAAAAATTGACTTACTAATTAAAAAAAGGGTAGTTGTATACTACCCTTTTTATATTGCGTTATTATAATCCTATTTCCCTAGCATCAAAAGCTCATGACACACCACTTCTGTAATGTAGCGTTTAATACCATCTTTATCTTGCCAAGAGCGCGTTGTTAGCTTACCTTCAATGGCAACTTCTTTTCCTTTGCTTACAAATTTCTCAACGATTTGAGCCGTTTTTCCCCAAGCTACAATATTGTGCCATTGTGTATCTGTAACTTTTTCGCCATTGGCATTTTTGTAACTTTCGTTAGTAGCGATAGAAAATTTTGCAAGCATTTTACCAGACTCAAGGTTAATGATTTCTGGATCGTTTCCTAGATTACCAATCAACTGTACTTTGTTTTTTAATGCGTTCATGTGTTTTAATTTTATACGTTAAACAGTTAATACAATTGAACCTTAATGATTCAACACTGCAAAGATGAGGTGGTTAACAAATTTTATTCGGTAATTACCTATTTAATTTCGTTTGTAATTATTTGTAGTCGTTTGTAAACGAATAATGCTTTGCTATTATGGTATTTTGTGGTAGATTTAAGTCTAAATAGTTAAACTGCTTTTATACGGTAGTTGTGTGTAATTTGAGCGAACTTATAAAATGACAAGAACTTTAACTTTAATATTGATTATGGGATTATTTAGTAAACTGTTTGGTCAAACGGAAAAAAAGAATTCTGAACCTTCTGTAAAACAAGAACTACAATTGGAATTCAATGTTATGAAAAATATTTCCTTGGAGAAATGCCAGAAATATGAAAATTCAGAACAATTCAAATTGATTGAAAACGGAATTTATCAAGATTTAAATGACAATGATAACACTAAATACCGAATGACTATTTCATATGACCTTGAGCCTGAAAATGACACAAATAACCAGTATCCATTAGAAGACATTTTGGACAAATATTATTTACACGTATCAGACTTTTTAGAATCTGAAAATAATTCTGACCCTCATAACTTTAAACTTGAATTAGCTGGAGAATTGGATGACTTGAAGAAAAGTCAAGAAATAATAGGAAAAAAAGTCTATAATCAGGAGTTTAAAAGTGACGATGGACAAATAAGAGTGAACTTAATAATCGAATAAAAACTACACACAACAATGGCTATAAGTAATTGCTTGTTCTCGCCTACTTCTGAAAATCCTGGCGGATTTTCAGTTCGGTGTGTACTTGCAAAATTAAGTGCTAAACCACGCAACTACTAATAGCCGAGACCGTTATGTGCAAGCTGAAACAACACTTCGATAATCAATGAAAAACGGAAAATATTTTGACATATTAAATTCTTTACCAGCTTATGGTGAAATGTATGTACCAATTTCCGAGGACAATGTTCCATTTTATTCCGAGGGTTTTGTAATAAGGTTTTATAAATCAGATGGTGAAGATTGGGTTGCGAACTTCCAAACTGGATGGACTGAATTCAATTATGTACACGAATTCGAAACGAACCCAAATATTTTGGTAGTTGCTGGAGGAACTTGTTATTTGATGAACCCAAACAAAAAAGAACCTATCAATGTATTCGGTGTTGGCTTTCAGAATTATTTAAAAACTGAAAGTAACCAAATAGTCTTGCAAGATTTAACGGATTTGACTGTTGTCGAACCAAACGCAGATTATTGGCGGACGGAAAGAATATCTTGGGACGGAATAAAGGACTTAAAACTGAATGGTAAATTTGTAACTGGTTTATCATACGACCCAATGAATAGTAAAGAAGAATGGGTCGAATTCATTGTTGACCTTGAAAATAGAGAAGTTAAAGGCGGAAGTTATAGAAAATATGAGTTTAAGCCAATAGGAGAAAACGTGGAGAGTGTAAAACCGAAAAAAGATAAAAAATCGTGGTGGAATTTCGGAAATGGAAAAGCCAGCACATAACAACGGCTATAGTTCATTACGGCTGAAATTCCTAATCGGAATTTCGAGCCTTTTTGCTAAATTTATGGTTACGGCGGAATGATACTCGCGTACCATTCCGTAACGAAACCATAACCAAAACCGTTGCCCACCATTGGAAAATGACAGACGAAGAATTAAAAAAAATAATTTTTGAACTTGAAAAAAGGAATGAAAAGGAAAAGGCTTTTTTCGGATTTTATGAATATGGTGGTGGACCAGATGAAAGTCATATTAAAGCCAATCGAAAAGGACTTGAATTATTCGCAACTGAACTACTCAAAGTCGGAATTGAATCTGAAAATCGGGAATTTAAAAAAAATGGGACTGAATCAATTGGATTGAACACTGATTGGCTTGATGAAAATGGTGAATTCTTCTTTGATTTTGTAGAATTAACCAAAAAAGATAAGGCGCCAACTGAAAAGACTTTTCCTGAACATAAAGAAACTTGGAAAGACAAAGCTTTTAGAGTTGGTTGTTTTGGAATAGGAATTCTATTGGTTGGACTAATTATTGTCGGACTGATAACAGTTTTAAATTGGATATAATAAAAACGGTGGGCAACAATGCATAACCGCAATTACGGCGGATTCGACTACGTCCGAATCCTCTCGGAATTGCTAAGGCCAGTTCTAAACCGAAAATTATTAACTTTAAATCCGTAACTGACGGTTATACGAGACCGTTGGCTGTAATTAGAGCAAATATGAGTACAATAGATAACATTTATAAAAAGGAATATAAAGAAGTTGTGGAACTTTGGGAAGCTTCGGTAAGAGCAACTCATCATTTTCTAAAAGAAGAAGATATCGAACATTTTAAACCACTAATTTTAAATACATATTTAGATGCAGTTGAATTAAAATGCATTAGAAATAATAGAAAAATAGTTGGTTTTCTTGGAGTTGCTGGCCAAACCCTAGAAATGTTATTTATTCATCCTGATTCTAGAGGAAAAGGAATTGGAAAAACACTCTTGAACTATTCAATTGATAAATTAAAAGTGACAAAAGTTGACGTAAACGAACAGAATGAACAAGCTGTTGGATTTTACAAACACTCTGGATTTGAAGTTATTAAACGTTCAGAGTTGGATTCTTCTGGAAAACCTTATCCAACTTTACATATGGAATTAAAAAAATAACCACAGTTAACAATGTATAACCGTAATTACGGCGGATTAGACTATACTTTGACTACGATCAGTGCTTAACCGAAAAATATGAAAACAACATTATATTTAGTACTAATTTTAATCCTCCTTTCTTGTCAAAAGAAAATATCTGAAAAAACTCAACACAAAGAATTTAACACTAAAACAGAAATTAAAAAATTAGAGCTTAACGACACCATTATTTATTTAAGTGATGATAATGATTTAGCACTAATAAAGCTGACTTTGATTCCAAATGGGACTTTTGATTTTCACATGAGTATTTATCCTGAGACCATGCAAGACTCTGAACCTAAACCTGAGATTATCAAAGCAAATGGAATATGGAATGGAAATAAAAAAACTGTATTACTCAACTTTGAAAAACAAGAAAAAGATTCATTGAATTTAAATAAGATTTTTGACTCTAACTATGCAAAAGAAAATGAATTTAAGGTTAATAATAATACAGTTGAGATTGACTATTCCTTAGATAAATTGAATATTTGGGGAATTAGTTGTTATAAATCAAAAAAAGAAAACAGCGAAATTAGCACAACTGTTTCAACCAATTCAAACTCTAAATTCCCAATTTGGATTGAAAAAATTAACTTAGACATTAATTCCGAATTAGGACAGCATCAAAAAAGAAATATCAAAGAATTTAATAAAATTAATGATTCCCTTTCTATTTGTGTATTTATACTTAATGATGGTGTTTGTTCAAAATATTCTTTGGTTACTTTTCTTAACCAAAATGAAATTGATAATGCCGAAATTGGAATAGAATGTGACCAAGATATGTCAATCCCAGAATACAAATGGAAAGAATTTGAATTCTTATCAACAACGACATTTCAGACAATAGAGTTTTCAGAACATGTTAACGATTCTCTAATTGACAATAATGGCTATATAAAAAAAGGGTATGATTTTATGGAATCTAAAACAACAATTGATTCTATTATTAAGGTTTTCGAAATAGATAAAACTGGAAAAATAACTGGCACAAACAATGAATAATTAATTGCAATTATAATTCTTCTACAAATTTCAATCTTATTCATTATCTTTCGATTACAGCAAAAAATCACAACTACTTTTCCGTTAGCGTTACACACTAACACGTTGTAAGCAATTAGAATACATGAACAAAAAAATTATAAGCACCATAATTGCAATTGGGATTCCGGTTGTTTATGCAACCCTTGTCCGAATGGCATTTGGGATGAGACTAAAGACTTGGGATGATTATTTTCAGGTAATGTCTACAACTTTTTTATTCTTGCTTCCTACAATAATTGGTACTCTAACCGTGTACCTATCAAGCCAGGAAAAAGCAAAAAGTATTACATACAGAATATTTACACCTTGGGTTCCTGTTTTATTATTCTTATTTCTAACATTGGCTTGGGGAATTGAAGGTTGGGCCTGTTGGATAATGATTTTACCTGTCTTTTTATTAGCTGCATCCATTGGCGGATTATTTGGTGGTTATTTAAAAACCTACAAAAAAAATGACCGACTAAACATTTCGCTGTTAGTATTATTACCGTTTTTAGTTGGGCCAATAGAAAGTGTTATTGAAACGATTCCGGCAACCTATAAAGCCTATACCTACATAGATATTGATGCTCCTGCGGAAAAAATTTGGGATAATGTAACACGTGTAAAAGAAATTCCTGTAGAACAAGATAAAGGCTATCTTACAAGAATGCTTGGCTTTCCCAGACCTGTAAAAGCAGAATTGAATTTTGAAGGAGTTGGCGCATACAGAGAAGCTATTTTTACAAAAGGGCTTGTGTTTCATGAAACTGTAACAGAGTACGAAGACAACAAAAAAATGGTGTTTTCTATAAAGGCATATCCACACGAAATACCATCAACCACTTTAGATGAGCACGTAGTTATTGGTGGAGATTATTTTGACGTTTTAGATGGCACCTACGAACTCGAAAAACTACCAAACGGACTGCATCGTTTGCATTTATACAGTCACTTTAAAATGAATACAACTTTTAATTTCTATGCTGGTTGGTGGGGAAAATGGATAATGAAAGATATTCAAAACAACATTTTGCAAGTAGAGAAAAAAAGGTCTGAGATTGAATAATGCCTGCAAATAATAAAAATATAAAACTGCAATTGTACTTTAAAAAACCTAAAGAAATAGTATTCTTATAGCCTTACTTTTAACTTTACCATGAAACGTTTGCTCAGCTACATTTATCCCGTGACCAAAACCATCGAATCCAAATACAGCGGAAAGCTAGAAATCACATGGTATAACGGCAAAAAACACCTTAACTCAGCGAACGCCAACTATAGTTATGGTTCACTACAACGCATTCTAAAGTTTGGGTTAAAAAAGATAGATCTTTCCAAAGTAAATTCAGTTTTAATTTTAGGATTAGGAGGCGGAAGTGTCATTGAAACTTTACGACAAGATTTTAATTATTCTGACCTAATTGAAGCTGTAGAACTTGATCCTGTAATAATAGATATAGCCAAAACAGAATTTGGTATAGAACAGAACGAAACATTAAAAATTCATTGTGCTGATGCCTATGAATTTGTTAAAGACCACTCAAAAACATTCGATCTTATTATTGTTGATCTTTATATAGATTTAGATGTTCCTAATAAATTTCTGGATTTTAAATTTTGGGATCATATTTTGGCACTAAAAAATTCCTCTGGCTCCATAATTTTCAATGCTGCAGTTAAGGTTTCAAAAGCTGATAAAATCATTTCGATTTCAAATTACCTGAAGACAAAAGTATTCAAGGTTGAGCTTTACGACAATGTTAACAATACCAACACCGTCATTATAGCAAAAGGGTTGTAATTATTTAAAAATTAACCTCTTGCCAACAGAACTTATTTATAACCTATAACGCAAAAGCATCAACATAAACCAACCGTTTTGTATTTTAAAAGAATAAAAATAACCGAATTAAGTACCGAAAAAATTGAAAGTAATGTTAGGCTACTTTCCTTAAGGCGGCATACATCTCTTGATTTTAAGTCAGCCTCAACTTACGTAGCAGAACCTAATAAGTTTTTCTTAGGTTATGAAAACGACAGAAAAATTGATTTGCTAAGAATCATAACACCATTTGAAAGATTACTTCCAAAGATAATTGTGACGTTTGACAAAACGAATTTTCAGGAATATAAGTTGAGGTTGAAATTAATCTCAATGGTCAGTTTAATTTTATTGACTATTGGCTTGATTTTTAATTTAGTATATTCAATTCAAAATGGACGCTTAGAAAGTGATTTCGGATCTATCGTAATAGTGAATCTAATTTTTTACTTACTTCTTTTTGTTGAATATAAGTTAGTGAAAAGAAAAATGGATCTAACTTTAAATTGGAAAGAATAAAAATTACAAAATATTGATACTAGCATTCTGTAATTACAATGTAATCAAAATAAAAACCGAAACACTTGAAATTAAAACTTATACCAACCTTACTTCTATTTCTGGCTCTATTAAATTGTAGCGACAAAAGACCACCTCAAACCACAAGCTTTGAGAACTTGTATAAGGTTAGTTCATCTAAAATGAAAATGAACCAATCTACGCTAGAAATTACATTAATGGACGACTCTTACATTTATTTTGAAGACTACAACGAACTAAAATTTGAGGTCTTTTTAAATACCAATTATAATAAGCTAAAAGATTACGAAGCCATAAAACTAACATCCACCCAAATGGGAAGAGATGATATTTACAGCAAAACATTTTCAAAAAGTGACTTAAAAAAAATAAACAACACCTTTAAAAACCAACACTTAAAAAGAAATCTGTATAGTATCGTTAATAGTTTTGATGCAAGTGAATTATGGAATTTTAGATCTACTGTCATTCAGTTTTCAGACTATGCAAAAGATTCAAAAAAGCTAAACTACATAGAACTTGTCACAAGACATTCTGAGTTACAAAACGGAACCCGAAAAGACTCAGTTGCCACACAAAGAATTAAGCTTATTAAAGACTTCTTTGAGGAAGAGGGCATACAAGACGCTTGGGATAAAAATGATAGAAGGATTGATGCTAGTAACTTAGTTTTAAAACTAAACTTAATCTTGCAGTAGCAAAGTATTAATTATTAACTTCACTACCTCAAACGCACATAAAACCAATGAATTTTTTAGAAAAATTACCATCCTTAATCCTCTTTGGTATATTACTTTTCTTTTGGAATAAATATATAGTAACAACATTGGTAAAAAAAGTTGTGCAACTAAATCCAGATAATGATTGGTTGGCAGCAAATCAACATATTTTTATAAAAGGATTTCAAACTTTTTATTGGGCTTCTTATATAATGATAATAATCACATTTTTAGTATCCTAATAAGTACACATGAAAACGTATTACATAAAAAAAGAAGGCATTGATGACTATGTAAACAGGGAAACAAAGAAAAAAATGAGGATTAGTGCAATTGGCTTTTTCATTTTTTTCATTCTAATGTTTGCTTTTACATATTCTTACGGAGTACACAAAATTTTAATGCTACCACTTGCTATCTTTTTTCTAATCATTTTGGGTGTAATCTACACATCGAGTTTGTCTCAAATCAAAAATTTAATAGACCTTACTTGTTTTGTTTTTTCAGAAGAATCAGTATCAAAATTACTAGATAAAGAACAGCTTAATTTAATGAACAAAGTTGGCGTCTCAAGAAACGAGCATAGATATGGTGTAAAGTTTAACCAAACCATTAAGTTTAGTAATATTGAATCTACTGCGATAAAAGCAAATGAAATTGTTATAAAATCTAGAGATTATGATTTTACAACTGGTAATGGTAAAATTTCAATACCCAAAGAAATTGAAGATTACGAGACTATTAAAGCAGAAATTATAAAAAATGCTGACGTGTATAAATTAGTGTAAAACCTAAAAATTCCCATTTCTTTCCAAGATCTTAAAGTAAATTTGTGATGTGAAAATTTTAGTAATAGAAGACGAGCCACAGTTACTCAGTAATGTAAAAGAATCTCTAGAAAAAGAGAAGTTTCTGGTAGAAACAGCTTCAGATTATCATGAGGCAATAGACAAACTCTTTATATATGAGTACGACTGTATATTACTAGATATTATGCTACCTAACGGCAATGGTCTACAGATTCTATCTCAACTCAAGGCGGAAGAAAAAAGTGAAAATGTAATTATAATTTCTGCAAAAGACTCACTAGACGATAAACTCAAAGGGCTAGAACTAGGTGCAGACGACTATCTCACAAAACCATTTCATTTAGCAGAGCTCAATGCTAGAGTTAAAGCTGTTTTAAGAAGACAAAAATTAAATGGCAAAAACACACTCCAAATTGCTAATGCTACACTAGATCTAAGAGAACGAACATTTATTGTAAATAATCAAAAAATTTCTTTGAACAGAAAAGAGTTTGATATTCTTAATTATTTTTCACTCAACCTCAACAGATTAATCACAAAATCTGCGTTAGCAGAGCATGTTTGGGGAGATCATTCTGATAATGCCGATAATTTTGACTTTGTATACTACCAAATTAAAAATTTGCGCAAAAAGCTACAATCTGCTAATGCAGATATAGAAATAGAGTCTGTTTATGGTATTGGATATAAACTGATTAAAAAATGAAATTACTTAACCAGTCTATAAAACACCTCTCTATTTCCATCTTAGCTATTGTAACAATTTGGGCAATAGTTTTTTATTTTAATATGCTAAATGAAATAAAAAGCAGTATTGATGAAGGTCTAGAAAACTACAAACGGTTAATTATACAAAACGCACAACAAGACTCAACCATTTTAACCAAAACATACTTTGACGAAAGTTTTTTTGCTATTCAACAAATTAACAAACAAAAAGCACTCTCAGTAAAAGATGATTATAGCGATACGGTACTTTATATGCAAGACGCAGATGATACAGAACCAGAAGCAGAACCTGTAAGAATGCTAACCACTGCCTTTGAGCTAAATGGCAAATACTACCAACTAAAAGTCGCTAACTCCATGGTAGAAGAAGATGACTTAGTAAAAGAACTTCTTTACGATATTATCTGGCTTTATCTTAGTTTAATTCTTGGCATTATCTTCATTAATAATTTTGTCTTAAAAAAGCTTTGGAAACCTTTTTATGATTTCTTAAGTCAGCTAAAAAAGTACCACCTAGGCAAAACCGAAGACTTGCCTAAAACAAAAACCAAAACAAAGGAATTTAACGACCTACAGAATGTTGTTACCAATTTGCTAGCGCACACTTCACAAATCTACGAACACCAAAAGCAATTTATAGAAAATGCTTCGCACGAGCTACAAACACCTTTAGCTATAGCCACTAATAAATTAGAATTATTAATTGAAAACGGAAAACTTCAAAACAATCAAGCCCAAACAATTGCTGAAGTAATGGGTATTATAGAACGTTTGGTGCGCTTAAATAAATCTTTGTTATTATTAACCAAAATAGAAAACAAACAGTTTTTAAATAATCAAGATGTATTAATAAATACTGTTGTAAAAAAGAATAGCAGCAACTTAGAAGAAATAGCAGCTTTCAAAAAAGTAAAAATTTCTGTGCTAGAAACAGCAAATCTGTCTACAAAAATGGATCCTTCATTAGCCAACGTTATTGTTTCTAACCTATTAAGAAATGCCATATTTCATAACATACCTAACGGAAATGTACACATAGAAATCACAAATGACACCCTTAAAATAAGCAACACAGGAAACAACCTAAAACTTGATAAAAACTCTATTTTCAATAGATTTTACAAACCCAATAACGCTTCAAAAGGAACAGGTCTTGGTTTGGCCATTGTAAAAGCAATATCAGACACTTATGGTTTTAGAGTATCCTATTCTTATATAGACACCTTACATTGTTTTTTAATTAAGTTTCCTGCTAACTAAGTTTGTTCCCAAGTCTTTCCAGATTTGGGTATTTCTTTTGTCTTGTAAATGAATTATTAATCTAAAAAAATTACAAGATGAAGACACAAATTTTAATTATTGGCACTACTCTAGCTGTTTTATCAACACTACAAGCACAAGACATTCCTCAAAACCAAGTTCCATCGGTTATTGTTAATGAGTTTAACAAAGAATTCTCTAAAGCAACAGATATAGAATGGGAAATGGATGGCAACTTATATAGTGTAGACTTTGAAATTGGCTGGAATATAGACCATGAAGTATGGTACAATACCGAAGGAAAAATAGTGAAGCACAAGAAAGATATTTCTAAAAAAGAACTACCAAAGACAGTTAAAAACAGATTAGAAAAAAGTTTTAAAGGCTATACAATAGACGACTTAGAACAAATTACAGACAATAAAGAAACAGTCTATAAAATGGAGCTAAAGTCTCTAACAAAAACAGATTGGGATATTGTTATAGATGCTTCAGGTAATGTTTTAAGCAAAATAGCGGACTAATGTATAAGACGCTTTTAGCTGTATTTTTTATAACCCTTACCCACATTTTACAAGCACAACAGAAAAGAAACAATTTTTCTAATTGGTTTGAGAAAATACATATTGGTGGTTATATGCAAATAAGGTACAATGGGTTGTTAGAAACAAACACAGACTTAAGTTGTGAGCAGTGTGATGAAAATTGGGGAAAGGATAATAATGGAATGTCCTTTAGACGTATACGCTTCAAAATTAAAGGGCAGATTTCACCTCAAATATTTTTCTACTTTCAACCAGATTTTGCTAAATCTATTGGAGAAAACCATCATGTTGGGCGTTTAAAAGACGCCTACATTGATGTGGGTTTAGACAAAAAAAATGAATTTCGCATTAGAATAGGACAAAGCAAAGTTCCTTATGGTTTTGAAAACATGCAATCTAGCAGCAACAGATTACCTTTAGACAGAGACGATGCTCTTAATAGTGCTGTAAAAGACGAGCGAGATCTTGGTGTGTTCTTCTATTGGGCTACCAAAGAAAAGAGAGAGCTTATAAAAAATCTAAGAAAATCTGGTTTAAGTGGTGGAGACTTTGGCTTGTTTGCTTTTGGATTTTACAATGGGCAAACTGCTAATCATTTTGATGAAAACAATGAATTTCACTTGGTGTCTCGATTTTCGTACCCTATAGAACTAAAAAATCAAGTAATAGAATTGGGTATTCAAGCTTATTCAGGAAAATATGTTGTTACAAATCATAGTCAAGATATTAATACAAATATTAAAGGCTACAGAGATCAGCGGATGGCATTATCATTTTTACTTTATCCTCAACCTTTTGGCATTCAAATGGAATACAACTTTGGCGAAGGACCTGAGTTTAATAAAACTACAAACTCTATTTTAGTAAAACCTTTACAAGGAGGATATGCTACATTTTCTTACTATACAGAAAAGTGGAATCAACAATTTTATCCTTTTGTCCGTGTACAATACTACAAAGGAGGAAAAAAACACGAACTAGATGCCAGAAGTTACACCGTAAAAGATGCTGAGATTGGCATAGAATGGCACCCAATTCCTCATTTCGAATTTTTGGCTGAGTATACTTTTTCTGATCGTAGATATGAAGATTTTGAAAATCCTATTAACCATCAAAATGGAGGACTTATGAGAATACAAGCACAATTAAAGTTTTAAAAGAATTTCAAAAAAAATAAAAAAGCACCTCTATATAGAGGTGCTTTGTGTTGGCTACTAATTTTTATGTTCTAAGGATTAGATTAAGATTCCCCTTAATAAATCTTAACATTTCAAAAATAAAAAATAATCCTTAGATATAAGGTAATTTCCTATAAGAAAACACCTATAAATCTTTCATAATCATTTGTTTTCTAGTATTTTGTATTTATTTTATTCAAAATTTTAAGCTTATGCAAAGAAAATGTCCTGAGTGTGGAGATAGAATCATTGGCCGAATTGACAAAAAATTTTGTAGTGATAGCTGTAGAAATGGTCACAACAATCGTATTAACAAAGACTCTAAAAACTTAATACGAAATACCAATAATCGTCTTAGAAAAAACTACAGAATCTTAGAGATGCTCAATCCCAACAAGAAAACAAAATGCTCTAGAGCTAAGCTTATAGAAAAAGGATTTGATTTTAACTATTTTACAAGCATATACACTACAAAAGCAGGAGCTATATACTACTTTGTATACGACCAAGGCTATTTACCATTAGAAAGTGATTATTACGCTCTGGTAAAACGAGATGATTAGCCTTTAGTGGTGCTATTCCAATTTTCGCCTTTAAGTTCTAAAGCTGCCTTAAGAATATCCTTTTGGCTAATTTGACCTACTAACTTACCATTTTCTACAATAGGAAAACGCCTTCGTTTAGAGTTTAAAAACTTATTTGCAGCATCAAAAACATCCATATTACCATCAATAGTCTCAACATCCTTTGCCATACGCTTTTCTACATTATCGTGCTCTAATGGCATGTTGTAATAACGGCTTTCACTAAGTTGCTTAAGACAATCTCCTTCAGAGATAATACCAATCAACTCTTGCCTGTCATTAACTACTGGTCCTCCAGAAATCTTATACTTTATTAAAGACTCTACAACTTCTTGTACCGTTTGCTCTGGTCTAAACGTTATAAGATTGGTAGACATGTAATCTCTTACTTTTAGCGCAGTTGCCTGTGCAGTTGTTTGCTGTTGCTTACGCGCACCTTGAAAACTCTTTATTCCCATAACATTTAAATTTTAGTGTTCATTTAAAGTTACTGAAAATTAATTGGTTAGCAAAATGAAAAAATTCTTACGCAATTGTTACGTATTTTTAGCTCATAAAACTTTATCAAATTTTGAAGAAGAAGATTAGCATTATCGGTTGTGGTTGGTTGGGTTTTCCGCTTGCCAAACACTTTGTCGATAATGGTTACGTAGTTAAAGGATCTACAACCACAAAAGCCAAACTAAAAACACTTAGCAATGCTGGTATTGAAGCGTTTACTATTCAGCTAAACGAAAAAGGAATTACCGGAAATTATCCTGATTTTTTTAAAGAAAGTGACACTGTTATTATCAACATTCCTCCTGGTTTAAGAAAAAATCCTAACAAAAATCATGTTGAAGAAATACAACATTTAATAAAAGCTATCGCAACTCAAAGCATTAAAAACATTATCTACATAAGCTCTACTTCTGTTTTTAATGACGAATCAGATTTTCCGGTTATAAATGATAGTTCTGCCCCAAATGCCACAACTAGAAGCGCCAAACAACTCATTGCCATAGAAGATGCGCTTCAAAAAAATCCTAAATTCAATACTACTATAATTCGTTTTGGTGGTTTGTATGATTCGCAAAGGCATCCTGCTAAATTTTTAGCTGGTAAAACCAACGTATCAAATCCTGAAGCTCCTGTAAATCTTATTCACAAAGAAGACTGCATTAATATTATAAGTCTCGTTCTTAAAAAAAATATTCAAAATGAAATATTAAATGCTGTGCATCCAGATCATCCTTCAAAAAAAGAGTACTATACCAACTATTGCAAAGAGCACCAACTAGAGCTGCCAAAATTTAATATGGAAGAAAAAAGTAAAGGAAAATTAATAGAAAGTATAAAATTGGAACAGCTTTTGAATTACAGCTGGAAACAGGCACTATAGAAATTAATAGTTTATTAAGAGCTATATTCTTAAAATTTTATAGTTTTAGCCATCAAAATTTATATTTATAATGAAACAGATTACAATTGCAGTTGTTATGCTTTTCTCGGTAAGTGTTTTTGCCCAGACTAATGCAGATTTAAAAGCACACTACGAGACTTATTACAAGGAGATGAAAAAGCAAGGTGATGTACAAGGTATTATTAACGCCTTAACGCACCTTAATATATTAGAGCCTTCTGTAGCAAGAAAAGACACCTTAGCATATTTATACCTTTCTGAAGGTAAATATTTGCAGGCCCTAAACACTATTGGTGTAGAAAAAAATGCTTCAGATTCTGATATGAATGTTGAAGTAAAAGCTTTAGCTCTAAAAAATCTTAATCAGCCAAAATTAGCTTTAGAGCACTATGAGGTTTTATTTAAGAGAGAACCAAGCGTTTATTTAGCTTACGAAATGGCAGATATGAAAATTCAAGTAAAAGATTTAGCAGGTGCAAAATCTAATATTGAATATGGTTTAGCCAACGTAAAGGATGATATGAAGCGTGCGTTTTACGAAACACAACAGCCTTACGAAACATCTATGAAAGCTGCGCTTTTATGCTTAAAGGGTTTATTAACCTTTACAGAAAACAGAGCTACAAATGTTGATGCGGCAATTAAGCTTATGAATGATGCTTTAGCCATTGATCCTAATTTTAATCTTGCAAAGGTTAGCAGACAAGGTTTAGAAAGCCAAAAAGCCCAGCAAGCACAAGCTGCTGCAGCTGCCACTAAACAGAACTAGACAGTTCTTTTAAAGATTTCACATAAAAAAAGCTGCCTAAAAAGGCAGCTTTTTTTGTTTTTATATCAATAGTACTAGACTACCATATTCTTACTCGTTGCTCTGGCGCAAGATACATAGCATCTCCTTCCTTAATATCAAATGCTTCATAAAATGCATCTACATTTTTTAAAGGTTGCGTTGCTCTAATATGACCTGGCGAATGCGGATCTGTATTAATTTGAGTTCTTAAAGCTTCATCTCTTATTAATGTTCTCCATACTGTTGCCCAAGACATAAAGAAACGTTGTTCTGGCGTAAAACCATCTATGTTGTCTGGTCTTCCGTTCTCTTCAAAGTATAACTGTAATCCGTCATAAGCACCAAGAACACCACCTAAATCTCCAATATTTTCACCTAAAGTAAAAGGTCCGTTTACATAAACACTGTCTAAAACCTCTAGCGCAGAGTATTGGTCTGCCAGTGCTTTTCCTCGCTTTTCAAACTCTTCTAAATCTGCTGGTGTCCACCAGTTATTTACATTACCATTAGCATCAAAACGAGCACCAGAATCATCAAAAGCATGAGAAATTTCATGACCAATAACAGCTCCTATTCCTCCATAATTTACAGCCTCATCTGCTGTGTAGTTATAAAAAGGTGGCTGTAATATTGCTGCCGGAAAAACAATCTCGTTATTAAGTGGATTAAAATATGCATTCACAGTTTGTGGTGCCATTCCCCATCTTGTCTTGTCTACTGGTTCGTTAATTTCACTTAAATTTTTCTTTTGAGACCAAGCACCTATTGCTAGCATGTTATCTGCATAAGAGTTTCCTTCTTTAACTTGTAACTCAGAATAATCTTCCCACTCGTCTGGGTAAGCTATTTTTACAGTAAACTTATCTAGCTTTTCTATGGCTTTCTTTTTAGTTTCTTCGCTCATCCAATCTAAATTGGTAATTCTATTCTGAAATGCTTTAATAACATTAGCTATCATTTTTTCAGCTTTCTCCTTAGCTTCTGGAGGAAATTTTGCTTGTACATAAAGCTGTCCTACAGCTTCACCAACACTACCATCTACAGTACCAAGCGCACGCTCGTCTGCTGGGCGCATTACCTTAGACCCATTTAGAGTTTTATCATAAAACTCCCAATTGGCTTTTTCTATTTCTGTTGTTAAGTATCCTGAAGCACCATTTAATGTACTCCAATCCATCAATGTTTTTATATCTTCTATCGATGTAGATTTTAAAAATGCATCCATAGCCATCATATACTTTGGCTGCATTACCAAAAGCGTATCTACTTTCTTTTCAATACCCATATCATCCATAAACTTTTGCCAATTAATAGATGGTGCCATCTTTTGTAAATCTGCAACAGATGTTGGGTTGTTAAAGTTTCTAATATCTCTGCTTGCCACCTTATCTAAGCGAGGCTCTGCAAGTTGAGTTTCCATTTCAAGAATTCTTTCTGCAGCTGCTTTTGCATCTGCTTCTGTATAGTTAATATACTGAAGCATTCTTGCAACGTGTGCTACATACTTATCTCTTATTTCTTTGGTTTTCGCGTCTTGGTCTAAATAATAATCGCGCTGTAACCCTAAGCCTGCAGGATATAACCAAGCCATGTTCATGCTACTATCGTTAAGTCCTGGATTAGCTCCAATACCAGCAAATGGTGCACCTACACCTAATGTCGATGCATATACTGTTTGCATATCGTTTAGGTTATTTATACCATCTATCTTATCTAACAATGACTGTATTGGCTTAATGCCTTGCGCATTACGCGCTACTGTATCTAGCTCTGATTCAAAAATTAATAGTGCTTTTTGTTGGTCCGAGCCTTCTTTATAGGTTCCTAATTCTTTGGATGTATTTAATATTTCTAATACATCTTTTCTGGTAGACTTGCGTAACACACCAAATCCTCCCCAACGAGTTTCATCATCTGGAATAGTATTGGTTTCTAGCCATTTTCCATTAACGTACTTGTAAAAATCTTCTTTTGGACTTACACTTGTGTCCATGTTTTCCAAAATAATACCTGGAATTTTCTCTTCTGCCATAGCAGCGTCTTTCTTGGCTTCTTCTTTACAACCTAATACTGTAAAAAAAGCCAAACCTGATATCGCTAGAACGCGATTAAGATTGGTTTTCATGTGTTTTAATTGTTTGATTAATTATGGTCACATGCAATTCGCTATTGATCATTCTATAAAACGATTATATTAAGAATATGCTCGTGTCATAATTTGGTTTTAGTTAAATTAGAATTAAATGTAGTTAGTAATAAGACCTGTAAAACAAGAAAATGTTACATCTTAACAAAATTTTAAGACAAACAAAATTCTAATACTCAGACTTTATTTTCTCATAAAAATCGCGTTCTAACTTTTTATTTATTTGATAATTAAGGTTAGCAAACGCAACTAGCACTTCTTTTACACTTTCAAGTTTAAGCTGGTTATCAATATTATCTAGTGTTAAATTTTCGTTCAATCTTAAGATTGACGTTTCAATAATTGCTGTTCTAGATATTACCGGATTAGACCTGAGAATGCTAGGTGTTTTTAGCTTTAAAGTATCTATAAACCCTTTTAAAAGAGCTTTATCTCCATTAAAAAAAGACAAATCTGCCTTTTTTAGGTAATTAACCTGTATGGCTAATTCCTGATATTTATCCCAATCTGCAACCGCGTTTTCACCTCTAGAGCTCAGCACATAATCTGTGTACTTAAACCCTTCAATAGTCTTTGCCGTAATTACTTGCTGTGTATTAGCACTTTCTTCTGCATTTTGTTCTGAAGATGGCTTACCATCTTTACAGTTGATAAATAGAAGAAAACACGCATTAAGAAGCAAAAATCCTGTTCTCATATTGTACTTTATTTGCTGTAAATATACTTAAACTATTATTTTCATTTCATAGTATATTCTTAAGATATAGATTATCAACTTTTTACTGTAAGGCTATTTTTTTTGAAAATTTTAATTTTTGAACACCTAAATTCTTCATATTTTTGAGAATACTTTAATTACACTTATGTCTTCTAAAATTTTAATCATAGGTGCCTGCGGACAAATAGGCACAGAGCTCACTGCCAGACTTAGAGAAATTCATGGTACAGAGAATGTTATAGCCAGCGATATTAACACCAGAAAGCTAGAATTAGTAAATTCTGGTCCTTTTGAAATTATCGACGCCAAAAATTTTAATGCCATAAAAGACTGTTGTGTTAACTATAATGTAGACACCGTTTATCTTATGGCTGCACTTTTGAGTGCTACAGGAGAAAAATATCCTATGGAAGCATGGGATCTAAATATGAACTCACTTTTTCATGTTTTAAATTTAGCTAAAACAGGAATTATTAAAAAAGTATATTGGCCAAGTAGTATTGCTGTTTTCGGCCCAACAACACCTAGAGACAACACTCCTCAACATACTATTTGCGAGCCAACAACTGTGTATGGTATAACCAAACAAGTTGGTGAGCGTTGGTGCGAATACTACTATAATAAATATAATGTTGATGTAAGAAGTATCCGTTATCCTGGAATTATAAGCCATAAAGCAATGCCTGGTGGAGGGACAACAGATTATGCTGTTGAAATATATCATGAAGCTATTAAAAATGGTAACTATGAGTGCTTTTTATCAGAAAACACAAGCTTACCTATGATGTTTATGGACGATGCCATAAAAGCTACAGTAGATTTAATGGAAGCTCCTGCAGATCACTTAACCATAAGATCTTCATACAACCTTTCTGCAATTTCGTTTACTCCAAAAGAGATTTTTGAAAGTATAAAACGTCGTATACCAGAATTTGAAATAAGCTACAATCCAGATTTTAGACAAGCCATTGCAGATAGTTGGCCTTCGTCTATTGATGATTCTGTAGCACGAAAAGACTGGAATTGGCAACATAGCTTTGATTTAGACGCAATGACAGACGTTATGCTAAACGAATTAAAGAAGAAATACACTCATTCTTAGACAAAAAGCGTCTAATTTGTATTTTTTATTATATTTGAGCCCTTAGTCCCCTTAAATGTATGCAAAAGTCAGAAAAAGAGAGGTTTTAATCCCTTTCTTCTCTTTTTTATTTCTTAACCTATTGGTCCTATTTCTATGGGACAAGTCTATTACTGCCCAAAAGTTAGCACTACAAGAAAGAGTACACAACTCTGGCGAGTTACTTTCTCAAAAATTTCTATCAATTGTAAAGAGCGATATTCAAAGCTTAGAAAATTTAAAACATAGATTTGAAATTACTGATGGAGATTATTTTAATTTCTGGGAACACGATGCTGAGTTAATATTGCAACAAAACGCTTCTTTTAAGTTTATAGAGTGGATTGATAATTTTATGATAATCCGTAAAATAAGCCCTTCAGAAGGTAACGAAGCTGCAATTGGTCTGGATATTTCTAAGGTAGATTATCGACGAGATGAATGGGTAAAGCATAGTATTGATGGCTCTATGAATATTACTCCTTGGTCTAAAATGACGCAAGGTGGACATGCTTTCTTAGTTGATGTGCCTGTTTATTTTAACGGAGAATTTAAAGGCACCATAACAGCTGGTATGGATTTTAAAGAAAATCTTGATGCCTTTGCGGAAAATTTACCAGATTATAGCATAGAAATTAAGGATGAAAATAATAGCGTTTTTTATACTCAAAATCAATCAGAAATTGCAAGTAAGGATTTTATGTACACCAACGTCCTTAAGATTGATAGCTTAGACAATCAAAACTGGTCTATTAAAGTTTCGCCTGCATCAGCAAGCTTTTTAAGCGAGAAAAGCTCTTCTACTAACAACATGCTTATTTTAGGTATAGCACTGTCTACCCTAATGAGTTTACTTATATATTTTTACCTAAGATCTAGGCTAGAAACCCAAAGAGCAATTAGAGCTAATAAAAAACTAAAAATAACTAACAAAAAATTAAGTACACAAAGAAACAGAGCCGAAAAAGCATCTAGAGCAAAAACAGAATTTCTCTCTAACATGAGCCATGAGATTAGAACACCACTTAATGGCATTTTAGGCTTAATTCAGCTTGTTAAAAAATCTGACAAAACAGATAACTACGACCACTACATAGATTTAATGGATCAATCGTCTAAAAACCTACTCGATTTAGTTAACGATGTTTTAGAGATTGATAAAATAGAATCTGGTAAAGTAAGCCTAAAAGAAACTGTTTATAACCCAAGCAAGGCTATAACAACTCTAGTAAGTCAGTTTAAAGATGAATTTGAATCTAAAAGTCTTTATCTAGATCTAAAATCTCAATCTACAACTAACTTTTCTGTTATTGGTGATGAAGGTAAGTTTAATCAGGTTATTATTAACCTCTTAAAAAATGCATTAAAATTTACGTCTTCTGGTGGTGCCACAGTAATATATGAAGAATCTTTAGTAAACAATGTTGTAACAGTTAATATTAAAGTATCTGACACAGGTATTGGCATACCACAACATACACTTTCAAAAATTTTCAAAAGGTTTACACAGGTAGATCAAGGCATTAAAAAGAAACACGAAGGCAGTGGGCTTGGCTTGGCTATTTGCGAAAATTTAATCTTGTTAATGGGTGGTAAAATTTCGGTTGAAAGCCAACTTGATGTTGGCAGTACATTTCAAGTTAACGTACCTTTTAAAATCTCAGATAAACAATTAAAAGACGTTAACAGTCTCAACGATGATATCTCACATCTTGATTTTTCTGATCTAAAAGTTTTAGTTGTAGATGATAATAATATAAATGTACTTGTCTTAACGAAACTTCTGGAAAAACTTGGCGTAAAACCAGACTACACTAACGATGGTATATCTGCTGTAAAAATGGCAAATGAAAAAGATTATCAGTTAGTTTTCATGGATATACACATGCCTCACATGGATGGTTATGAAGCTACACGCCTTATTAAAGAAAATAAGCCTGAAGTAATTGTTATTGGCTTATCTGCCGATGTAACCTCACAAAGCATTAATAAATCTATCACTTTTGGCATGAAAGATTATTTATCAAAACCTTTGTGCCCAGAAAAATTACACAAACTGCTAATTAAATATTTTTCTGCAGTTACTAACTAAGAATACCTTTTTCTCAGTTTCGATTTTTAAAGCTGTTATACACCGCAAAAGCAAAAACATCGAAAACCCTAAACGTATAAAACAAACAACATTAGACGCTCTTATAAGCTGTTTTATTCATTGTTTACAAGACAGTAAAACGGAAACATAATTTTTATGTAAAAGAGGCCAAAAAAATTATATAAAAACAAAAAAGCCTGATAATTTTATCAGGCTTTTTTTGCTCCTCAGGTTGGGCTCGAACCAACGACCCTCTGATTAACAGTCAGATGCTCTAACCAACTGAGCTACTGAGGAAGGTATTTTTTCGCTTTAGCGAGCGCAAATATAAATTATTTTTTAATCTCTGCAATACCAAATCGCATTTTTTTTATTGAGTTATTGCTTTAAAGATATCATTTCCGTTTGCAAATAGCACTAATGCTATTAAAATAAAGAATCCTACAACTTGTGCTCGTTCTAAGAATTTTTCACTTGGCTTGCGTCCAGATATCATTTCGTATAGCAAAAACATTACATGACCACCATCTAAGGCAGGTATTGGCAACAAATTAAGAATAGCTAGCATTATAGATAAAAACGCTGTTAATCCCCAAAAATAAGGCCAGCTCCAAACTGGCGAAAACTGATCGTAAATAGCCTTAAATCCACCTAAGCCTTTATATGCTCCTGTACTTGGGTTAAAAATAGCCATTAATTGATCTCCATAATTACTTATGGTTTTGGTAAATTTTCGCCAACCAGCACCAAAACTTTCACCAAAACTATACTCTTTTCTAAAGATATCATAGTACCCTAATTCTTCAAATCGCTTAGGGTTATTATATGGTCTTATACCAAACTTACCATCCTTATCAAGCTGAAGTTCCATTGTAGATTTTGAATTATCTTCATGCAAAATTTCAGCCGTTACACTTGTGTTCTTTAAATCTTTTATGACTTCATTTAACTGATCGTAATACTTTAAAGGTGTTCCGTTAATACTAGAAATAACATCTCCTTGCTTTAAGCCTTTTCCTTTATTAAGAGAAGAATCTGCAACAGCACCTACCATAAAAGGTATGCGGTATTCAAAATTAGATTTTACACCACTCGCAGAATATTGGCCTAAAAAGTCTTCTGGTAAGTTAATAGTTTGCGTTTTACCATCTCTACTTATTGTAATCGATTGAGCTTTTATTAAGTTAAATCCAATGTCTGAATCATTAACGATTGGCTCATCATTAATAGCTAAAACCTTATCTCCGGTTTTAAAACCAAGATCACTTAGCAATGGATTTTCTATAGAATAACCGTCTTTTAAACTATCTACCTTTACATCTGAATCACCGTAAGTAAACGATACAGCAACATAAATAACATAGGCTAAAATAAAGTTTACCGTAACACCACCTAGCATTATAATAAGGCGTTGCCATGCTGGCTTAGATCTAAATTCCCATGGTTTTGGCGGTTGTGCCATTTGCTCCTTATCCATGCTTTCATCTATCATTCCGGCTATTTTTACATAACCTCCTAGAGGCAACCAGCCAATACCATAAACGGTATCTCCTATTTTCTTTTTGAAAAGAGAATACTTTACATCAAAGAAGAGGTAAAATTTTTCAACCTTAGTTTTAAAAAGTTTTGCTGGTATAAAGTGACCCAACTCGTGCAACACGATAAGAAGGGATAAACTCAATAAGAATTGGGATATCTTAATTACAAATTCCATGTAGTCATTTTCAAATTTCGATTGACAAAAGTAATGTTTTCAAGGCATTTAGAAAACAAATGTATTTTTAATGAGAATATTTTTAACAATGAATTATAAATCATTGCATTAAAGCTCTATATTTCTGTTAAAAAAATTCAAGAAGATTCACCTTAATCGTACCTTTGCATTTCACTATTTTTAGAAGCCAAAGCTATGTCTTTCCTCTCTTTTTTTAAAGAATATAAAAAATTCGGAATTTTCTTTTCAGTACTATCCGTTATCATTCTAATTGTTATTTATAACATCCTTAATGTTCCGCAGCCACTTCCTATTTATCAGCCTGCAATGGTTAGCGAAGAACTTGTAGACAGCACTATTCAGCATCAAATAAAATATCATAAGATTGCTGATTTTAGCCTCTTAAATCAAAATGGAGAAACCATAACTCAAGACACCTACAAAGACAAGATATATGTAGCAGATTTCTTTTTTACAACCTGCCAAACCATTTGTCCTATTATGACAAATCACATGTATCAAATTCAAAAAGAAATTATAAGCGACGACGACGTAATGTTGTTATCGCATTCTGTAACACCTAAAATTGATAGTGTAGCTCAATTAAAAAAATATGCTAAAGAAAAAGGAGTTATAGACCGCAAATGGAACTTAGTTACCGGAGATAAAAAGCAAATCTATGAGCTGGCTAGAAAAAGTTACTTAGCTGTAAAAACAGATGGTAATGGAGATGTATATGACATGATACATACCGAAAATTTTATGCTCATTGACAAAAACCGTCAAATAAGAGGTTTTTACGACGGAACTAACCCAGAAGACATAAAAAAATTACTAGAAGACATAGAAAACCTTAAGAACGAATCTTAAAATCTTTATAAAAGGGTTTTAGCTAAATAACTTTTTAGCGTATTTTTGCTTCTTTAAAATCAATCTAAATAAGAACAGCTTGACACTTGCAGACTTAAAACGTGGCGAACAAGGCATCATTAAAGATGTGTCCTCAATTCATATTCCATTAAAACTTCTAGAAATGGGTTGTTTACCTGGTAATGTGGTAGAGCTTGTGCAAGTAGCACCTTTTGCAGATCCTATGTATTTAAATATTAACGGATCTCATCTTGCCATTAGAAAAGAAACAGCAGTTCATATTTTAATAGAAATTGTAAATGAGTAAACAGATTAATGTTGCGTTAATAGGTAACCCAAACACTGGTAAAACCTCCGTATTTAATGCTTTAACAGGCTTAAACCAAAAAGTTGGTAATTATCCTGGCATTACTGTTGAAAAAAAAGAAGGTGTGTGCAAACTGCCTCGTGGTGTAAAAGCACATATTCTAGACCTACCAGGTACCTACAGTCTTAATGCTTCTTCATTAGATGAAAATGTAGTTATAGAACTACTTCTTAATAAAGAACATAAAGATTTTCCGGATGTTGCTGTTATTGTTTGTGATGTTGAAAACCTAAAACGTAATCTTTTACTTTTTACTCAAATAAAAAATCTTGAAATTCCTACCATTCTTGCCATCAACATGTCTGACAGAATGGAGTACAAAGGTATTTCACTAGACATACCGTACTTAGAAGAGCAACTCAACACAAAAATTGCACTCATAAGTACACGAAAAAACAAAGGTATTGACCAGCTAAAAACAATAATATCAGATTACAAAACGCTTTCTACAGAGCCTTGTATGGATGCCTCTGACATTGATGCTGCATATTTTGAAAACTTAAAAGAAGTATTTCCTAATCAGCAACTTTACAAACTTTGGTTAGTCATTACCCAAGATGTCAATTTTGGCAATTTAGACAGACACACCATTGATGGTGTTGAAGATTTTAAAACAAAGTCTAAAACAGATCTAAAACGTCTTCAGCAAAAGGAGACCATAAAGCGTTATCAATTTATCAATAACGTGCTCAAAAAAGGGCAAACCATAGATTTAGCCACAGCAAAAGACCTTAGAATTAAACTGGACAGAATCTTAACGCACAAAGTTTGGGGCTATGTTATTTTTGGACTTATCCTCTTGCTTATTTTTCAGGCCATTTATGATTGGACAGGAGTTCCTATGGACTTTATTGACGCTTCATTTGGCTCGCTAAGCGAATGGGCAAAATCAGTATTACCTGCTGGTGTTTTTACAGATTTACTCACCGAAGGTATTATACCTGGAATTGGAGGTGTTGTTATTTTTATACCGCAAATTGCTTTTCTGTTTTTATTTATATCAGTACTAGAAGAAATAGGCTATATGAGCCGTGTTGTGTTTTTAATGGATCGTATAATGCGACGTTTTGGACTCAGCGGAAAAAGTGTTGTGCCACTTATTTCTGGTACAGCTTGCGCAATTCCGGCAGTAATGGCAACCCGTAATATTGAAAGTTGGAAAGAACGTCTCATCACAATTTTGGTAACACCATTTACAACCTGTGCAGCACGTTTGCCAGTATACCTTATTCTTATCGCATTAGTAATTCCTGATGGAAGAATACTAGGTTTAAGCTACCAAGCGCTAACTTTAATGCTTTTGTATTTAATTGGTTTTGGCACAGCTGTAGGCTCTGCATGGCTACTAAACAAGGTCTTAAAAATAAAGAGCAAATCCTTTTTTGTGGTAGAAATGCCTAATTACAAATTACCGCTTGCAAAAAATATTGGCATCACGGTTTTAGAAAAAACCAAGTCTTTTGTTTTTGAAGCTGGTAAGATCATCCTAGCCATTTCAATTGTATTATGGTTTTTGGCTTCTTATGGTCCTGGAGACCAATTTAATAATGCTGAAGAGATTGTAACAAAAGAATATCCTACACTTTCAGAAGAAGACCTAAACGATAAAATTGCTGAACAAAAACTAGAATATTCTTATATAGGTATTATTGGCAAAACCATAGAACCTGTAATAAAACCTCTTGGCTATGATTGGAAAATAGGCATAGGACTTGTAACATCGTTTGCTGCAAGAGAAGTTTTTGTTGGTACGCTAGCTACCATTTACAGCATAGGAAGCGCTAACGATATTGAAGACGAAGACAAAGCCAGAGATACTATAAAAAGTAAAATGGCAGCAGAAACACACAGTAATGGTACCATGGTGTTTACCTTTGCTTCTGGTATTTCACTGTTGTTGTTTTATGCCTTTGCAATGCAATGTATGAGCACGTTGGCCATTGTAAAACGCGAAACCAACTCGTGGAAATGGCCTATGTATCAACTTGCTGTTATGAGCGCAATTGCTTACATTGCTGCTTTAGTAGCTTTTCAATTTTTGAAGTAAACCTGAAAGTCTAAAAAGAAAAACTCGACTAAACATAAGATGAACGTAATTATTCAAAATATACTTGCCTTTTCTACGCTGATTTTAGCACTTGGTTTTTTAGTCCGAAAATTTATTTGGACACCTAAAAAAGCTTCAAGCAAATCTTGTGGTTCTGATGCTTGTGGGTGTAGCTAAACTTCAAATTATAGTATTGAATGAAAAACCTAATCTTATATTCTTTCATTCTCTTTTTATTTATTGGATGCTCAAAGCCAAAACCTCAATCTTTAAATAAAAAGATTAAAGAATTTCAAGTTTCAGAATGTCAGACTAATTGTGGTTTAGACTCAATTGGCGTAAAAACTGCCAAGGTCGACAACAATTTAAATGTAAGGATAGGTTATATATTAAATTGCTCGTGGAGCAGAGCATTTTTCAAAAACATTTCTGAAGTAAATGACACTCTAATTGTTGAACTTGATTTGCCAAATATAAATGGAGAATATCCTATCACAGAATGCGATTGCTTCTTCTATTTCAACTTTAAAATTGTTAACTACAACAAAACACCAAAAGCTATACGAATAATTGACATTTTCGAAAATGGTAAATTTTTAGATGAATTAAAGATTCCAGAAATTGAAGAAACGCCAATTATTGATACTTTAGAGTAATCTATTTTTCTACAAACCCTTCAGGAATAGCAAAGGTTGAAGCATCCACATCAACAAATTCAACATTACTCAAGTTTGCAAAACCTATTTCTTTACCAAGACCTTTTTCTTTAGTCCATTCGTAGTATTTCCAACTGTGTGGTACAGGAATTCCATCTATGGATTTATAATCTTCGTAACCAATAGCGTGTGGATCTGCTTCTGCAGCTTCCAAAGATTTATTAGCCGTTACTATGTAACCTGCGTAATCAATTAAGTTTGTTTCAGTATTGCTGTAAATGACATACCAATCATCTGGCGCATCACCAATATTGCCCTTAAATGATAAGTGCTGTGCATTGTAAGCCACATCATTCATTTGCAATTGACCTAAATCCTTTAAAACAGCTCCATCATCTCCTATTTTTGAAGGGAATAATAAGAAATACATCCAGGTATAAGCATCAAAACGTGCTGCTTTTTCATTTTTTAAGTCTGGCGAATGAAAGACTTTTGCGCCATCAAAATAAATAGCAGTACCATCTTTTAATTCAATTTTTCCTTTGGTTGAATTGGTTAAAAAAGTCATTCTACCATTCAGCCGCTCGTTTCCACCAAAGTTAATCACCATATCAAGCGCAATAGCATCGTGCGACAATAATTCAGATTTCTTGTGTGCTTTTTCAGTTTGCTCTAACCAAGTAAGCTCTTCTTTTACTTCGGTTTGTTCTTTTGTAATATTTGATTCTTCTTCAACTTGTTTTGACGATTTTGCATCATTACAATTACATAAAAAAACAAAAGTTAAAACACTTAAAAAAGCTGGTCTGAAACGAAAATTCATCATTGTGGTTTTAGAATTAAAGTCAAATTTATTTCACAGAAAGCGAACCCAAACCACAACTTCCAATATTTATGAAAATTTTAAGCTTTATATCTTTTTGAGATACAAGTTTTTGGCCACACTCTGAGACACTACAATTTCAGAATCTTTAAGCTGAATTTTTACAGAGTTATCATAAGGCTCTTTGTGCATCACAGTGATCATAGTACCAAGCGCAATACCATTACTATCTAAATACTGAAGAAATGCTGTTGAAGTATCATCTACACCAACACATTTATAAGCAACACCAATGTTAGCCTTTGCTAATACAATTTTGTCTATATGCTGAAAATTACCATCCTTGTCTGGTATTGGATCTCCATGAGGATCGTGTGTTGGGTGTTCTAAAAACGCATCGAGTTCATCAATGAGTTTATCAGACTTTATATGTTCTAGATGTTCTGCAACTTCATGCACTTCATCCCAAGTAAAATTTAGTTTTTCAACCAAAAACACTTCCCAAAGCCTATGCTTTCTAATAATATTTACAGCAACGCGTTTCCCCTTCTCTGTCAGCGTAACACCTTGATACTTTTTGTAATCTGCATAATTTTTTTCAGACAACTTTTTTATCATATCTGTTGCAGAAGATGCTTTGGTGCTCATAGCCTCTGCAATTGCATTAGTATTTACGTTTTCTGTACCATTGTTACTTAAATGGTATATGGCTTTAATATAATTTTCTTCGGTAAGTGTTATCATCATTTTTTCGCTATACACAAATATAGTAAAGTTATTATTCTTAAATAATTTTTAGACTTATCTAAATTTGTTTTTATATTTGCTAAAAATATAATTTACGTGAGGCGATTAATAGTTTTTTTTCTATTCTCTTTTCTGCAAGTTCTTGCAGCACAGAACACCTACTCTATTTCCGGAAAAGTAACGAGCGAAAATCTGCCGCTACCTTATGCCAATATTATTTTAGATGGTACTACTAAAGGTGCTATTACAGATGAAAATGGAAAATTTATTATCACAAATGTTTCTCAAGGCACATATAACATTGTCGTTTCGTTCACAGGATTTACAACTCAGAAAAAGAAAATAACGATTTCTAATAGTGATGTTGTCATTAATTTTGAACTTAACCAAAGTGACGCACTAGATGAAGTAATTGTTACAGGAACACTAAAAGCAGTATCACGTTTAGAAAGTCCTGTACCTGTTGAAGTTTATTCACCAACATTTTTAAAAAAGAATCCCACACCAAATATTTTTGAAGCATTACAAAATGTTAACGGAGTAAGACCTCAACTAAATTGTAATGTTTGCAATACAGGCGACATTCATATTAATGGTTTAGAAGGACCTTACACGTTGGTAATGATAGACGGAATGCCTATTGTCAGTGGTCTATCAACCGTTTACGGCTTGTCTGGCATTCCTAACTCGTTAATCGAACAAGTTGAAATTGTTAAAGGTCCTGCTTCTTCACTTTACGGTAGCGAAGCTGTTGGTGGACTCATTAACATCATCACCAAACTTCCCGAAAATGCACCACGCTTTTTTGCCGATGGCTTTGTAACAGGTTGGGGAGAAGCCAATCTAGATGTTGGTTTTAAGTCTAAAGTTGGCGAAAAAGCCACAGTTCTTTTTGGTGCCAACTATTTTAACTACAGCAATCCCATAGATAACAACAATGATAATTTTACGGATGTTACCTTGCAAGATCGTATTTCAATTTTTCAAAAATGGGACTTTGAGCGCGCAAACAACCGAAAGTTCTCATTAGCAGGTCGCTATTTTTACGAGGATCGTTGGGGCGGAGAAATGCAATGGAGTCCTAGCTACAGAGGTGGAGACGAAGTTTATGGAGAAAGCATCTACACCTCTCGCTTTGAGTTTTTAGGAAACTACCAACTTCCAATAAAAGAAAAGGTAAACTTTCAATTCTCATACTCAGACCACGACCAAAATTCGGTATATGGTAACACACCTTATTTAGCACAACAACGTATTGGTTTTGGTCAGTTTATTTGGGACAAAAAAGTAAGCAAACACGATTTACTTATTGGTACTGCCCTACGCTACAACTATTATAATGATAATACCACAGCTACCGTAAATGCAGATGAAGTTACCATACCTTCTCTATTTATTCAAGATGAGATAAATTTTACCAAAAAGCAAAGCGTATTACTAGGAATGCGATATGATTATGACAGTAGGCACGGAAATATTTTTACACCTCGAATTGCTTACCGCTTTAAGCCTACAGAAGATGATATTATTAGGCTGAATGCTGGCACAGGCTTTAGAGTTGTCAACTTATTTACAGAAGATCATGCTGCATTAACAGGCTCAAGAGAAGTTGTTATAGAAGAGGCTTTGAAGCCCGAAGAATCCTATAACATTAACCTCAATTATCTAAAAAAACTCTACCTCAACAACGGAATGATGTTTACGTTTGACACATCTGTTTGGTACACCTATTTTACCAATGCTATTTTACCGGATTACGATACCAACCCAAACCAAATAATCTATGATAATCTTGATGGTCATTCCACTTCAAAAGGGATAAGTTTTAATGCTGACGCTGTATTTGGAAATGGTATTAAAGCGTCTCTTGGCGCTACCTACCAAGATGTATCACAAACCGAAAATGGTACAACAACAAGGCAAATCCTTACAGAACGATTTACTGGAGTTTGGTCGTTTTCATATAAACACTATCCAACAAATCTAACCTTAGATTACACAGGAAATATATATGGATCAATGCGATTGCCATTGCTTGGCGAGCTAGATCCAAGACAAGAATATTCGCCAATATGGAGCATTCAAAACATTCAACTGACTTATGATGGTTTTGATAATTTTGAAATTTATGGAGGTGTTAAGAACTTACTCAACTGGACACCAAACAAAGGAAATCCGTTTATAATTGCAAGAGCAGACGATCCATTTGACGAAAATGTACAGTTTGATAATAACGGGAATGCTGTACCTACTGCTGATAATCCGTATGCCTTAACTTTTGACCCTTCGTATGTATATGGCCCTAACCAAGGTATAAGAGCATTTGTTGGGCTAAGATATAAACTAAATTAATAAATGAATTTTAGTACTTTCACATTAAATTTTAAACCATGAAAAAAGCATACTATCTTTTATTACTTATTGCAACCGTTTTTAGCTGTAAAAATGACACCAAAACTAACGGTAAGCTAAATGTTGTTACTACAACAACAATGATTACCGATTTGGTAAAAAATATTGGTGGAGATGCTATAAATGTTCAAGGTTTAATGGGTAGTGGAGTCGATCCACATCTATACAAAGCCAGCGAAGGAGATGTATCTAAACTAACCAATGCAGACGTCATCTTTTTCAATGGTTTACATCTTGAAGGGAAGCTAGTTGATGTATTTGAAAAAATGGAAGGTCTCGGCATAACAACTGTTGCTTTAGCAGAAAAAATACATAAAAATGGCTTAATTGGTTCAGAAAATTTTGCTTCTAATTACGACCCTCATGTTTGGTTTAATATTGAATATTTTAAAGAATTCACAAAACAAGTTACCAATACACTTTCTGAACAAGATCCTAAAAACAAAGCACTTTACGAAGCCAATGAAAAAGCCTATTTATCAAAACTAGATAAACTTGAAGAAGATATTAAAGGCACCGTAAATGCACTGTCAGAAGAAAAAAGAATATTAGTTACTGCCCACGATGCCTTTAATTATTTCGGCAGAGCTTATGGATTTAAAGTTGTTGGTTTACAAGGCTTATCTACTGTTACCGAAGCTGGTGTGCAAGACGTGCAAAAATTAGCTTCATTTATAATAGACCATAAAGTCAAAGCTATTTTTGTAGAAAGCTCTGTTCCTAAACGTACTATTGAAGCTCTTCAAAAAGCTGTAAAATCCAAAGATTATGAAGTCATTATTGGAGGTACACTTTATTCTGACGCTTTAGGAAATGCCGGAACTCCTGAAGGTACTTATCTTGGGATGTACAGATATAATATTAAAACGATTGTAAAAGCTCTACTTTAAATGAAAACATTAGCCGTAAAAGTAGATGACCTCACTGTAGCTTACAACTACAAGCCAGTACTTTGGGATATCGATTTAGAAATTCCGGAAGGTGTGCTTATGGCTATTGTTGGCCCAAATGGTGCAGGAAAATCGACTCTTATAAAATCTATTTTAGGGATTCTTAAGCCTATTGCTGGTAGTGTTAGCATTTACGAAAAACCTTATGAAAAACAACGCAAACTTGTAGCTTACGTGCCTCAAAAAGGTAGTGTAGACTGGGATTTTCCTACTACAGCTTTAGACGTTGTAATGATGGGAACTTATGGCAGTCTAGGCTGGATAAAACGACCAGGACAGAAAGAAAAAAAAGCAGCGCTTGAAGCCTTAGAAAAAGTTGGAATGCTTCCTTTTAAAAACCGACAAATTAGTCAGCTTTCTGGTGGACAACAACAACGTATTTTCTTGGCCAGAGCTTTGGTGCAAAACGCATCTATCTATTTTATGGATGAACCGTTTCAAGGTGTGGATGCTTCAACCGAAATAGCAATTATTAATATTCTAAAAGCCTTACGAAAAGCAGGAAAAACCGTTATTGTAGTACATCACGATTTACAAACTGTACCAGAATATTTTGATTGGGTTACTTTTTTAAACGTGAAAAAAATTGCCACAGGACCAGTTAAAGACATCTTTAATGATGATAACCTCACTAAAACTTATGGTATTAATTATAAAGTGAGTATACAGGAATAGTGATTAGTAGGTAGTGGTTAGTGGTAATTACCGTGAAGGCAGAAATTCTAAATTAATTTAAATATGAAATACGCATATACGATTCTTTATGTTGACAATGTAGAACAGACCATATCGTTTTACAACAAAGCTTTTGGTTTTAAAAAGAAATTTTTGTCACCTGATAGTGATTATGGTGAACTTATTTCTGGACAAACAACCATTGCTTTTGCTTCTAATGATTTAGGTGATTCAAATTTTAAAAATGGATTTAAAAAATTAGAGTCTAACGGCAAACCTTTTGGAATTGAAATGGCTTTTTCAACCGAAAACATCGAAGCTGATTTCGAAAACGCTTTAAAAGCAGGTGCCACTGAATACGAACCAATAAAAGAAAAACCTTGGGGACAAAAAGTAGGTTATCTAAGAGACATCAATGGATTCTTGATAGAAATTTGCACACCTATGGACTAAGAAAATATGAAATCTGCACAAACCTTTCGATAGGCTAAGTGTGACATTTCAGATTGAAAAAAGAGAATTATAGACTTAATAGAATACATAGAACTCGTCTTTACAGACTACACACTAAGAACCATAACACTTGGTACTGCTATCCTTGGCGCAGTAACAGGAATGTTGGGAAGTTTTGCTGTGCTTAGAAAACAAAGTTTGCTTGGCGACGCTATTTCTCATGCGGCTTTGCCTGGTATTGCAATTGCATTTTTAATTACTGGCGCAAAAGACACAAACACCTTATTGCTTGGTGCTTTAGTCAGTGGTCTTATCGGTACATTTTGGATTAGAAGCATCGTTACCAAAACACATTTAAAATCAGACACAGCCTTAGGTCTAATTCTATCCGTCTTTTTTGGCTTTGGAATGTTGCTACTTACGTTTATTCAAAAGCAACCCAATGCCAACCAAGCTGGTTTGGATAAATACCTTTTTGGTCAGGCGGCAACTTTGGTAGAAAGCGATGTTTGGATGATGGCTATCGTCACAGGAATTTGTCTTATTGTAATGCTAACCTTTTGGAAAGAATTTAAAATATTACTTTTTGATGCTGACTACACCAAAACTCTGGGTTTTAACACTAAAACCATAGATATTCTAATTACTAGTTTTATTGTATTGGCTATTGTACTTGGGCTTCAAACCGTTGGCGTGGTTTTAATGAGCGCTATGCTTTTAGCACCTGCTGCTGCTGCAAGACAATGGACCAACAGCTTGTCTAAGATGGTATTACTAGCTGCTATTTTTGGCGCATTTTCGGGTGTGTTTGGCACAGCTGTTAGCGCAAGCCAAAACAATTTATCAACTGGTCCTGTAATTGTTATTGTTGCAGGTATTTTTGTATTGTTTTCTTTTGTTTTTTCGCCTAAAAGAGGGCTCTTATTCAAGCAAATAAGATTTGTGAAAAATCGTCGAGATTTAGAACTTCACAAAACCTTGGCGTTTATGTATCACATTGCCGAAACACACGATAATATTTCGCATCCGCACACCATAAAAATATTGAATAACTTTCAAGGATATACAAAAGGGACACTTCAAAAATTAGTGGATAGAGGTTTTGTAGAACTCGATGGCAATATGTGGCATCTTACGGAAGAAGGTTTTAAAACCGCTTCAAATTTATACAACCAACAAAACGCATCTGATGAATAACGCTCAGTTAGAAATACAATTAATTGCAAGTTTGGTTGCCATTGCCTGTGCCATTCCTGGTACATTTTTAGTACTTAGAAAAATGGCTATGATAAGCGATGCTATTAGTCATTCCATCTTACCTGGAATAGTTATTGGCTTCTTTATTTCGCACGACTTAAATTCGCCTTTACTCATTCTATTTGCTGCTTTAACTGGTATTATTACGGTTGTGATTGTTGAGTATATTCAAAAAACAGGATTGGTAAAAGAAGACACTGCCATTGGTTTGGTGTTTCCTATTCTCTTTAGTATTGGTGTTATATTAATTGCTAAAAACGCCAATGATGTGCATATAGACACTGATGCTGTTTTGCTTGGCGAACTCGCTTTTGCACCCTTTGACAGGTTGATTGTTGGAGGAACCGATATTGGTCCAAAATCACTTTGGATAATTGGCACTATTCTTCTTGTTACTGTCACGCTTCTTATTACCTTTTTTAAAGAACTAAAACTTAGCACTTTTGACAAAGGCCTTGCCGCTTCACTCGGGTTTTCGCCTGCCATTATTCACTATGGCTTAATGTCTGTATCTTCTGTAACTACAGTTGGTGCTTTTGATGCTGTTGGTGCTATTTTGGTTGTTGCCCTAATGATTGCACCTGCTGCTGCGGCTTATCTATTAACTACAGATTTAAAAAAGATGTTGGCCTTGGCTATAGGTTTTGGTGTTTTGAGTGCTGTTTTAGGCTATTGGGTTGCGCATTTGTTAGATGCCTCAATTGCTGGCTCAATAACTACCGTTTTAGGCTTAGTTTTTCTTATGGTATATCTTTTTGCGCCTTCAAAAGGTATTATTGCTGTGATGTATAGAGAAAAGCAACAACGCACAGAGGTTTCTTTGCTTACATTTTTGTTGCATTTAAAAAATCACGATGACCTTTCTGAGCGCCACGTAAAACACCTCAACGAGCATATTAATTGGCAAAAAGTACGTTCTAAAACAGTGTTGGATTTGGCTCAAAAAAACAATATGATTGTTATAAAAGACAATATTGTTTCACTTACCGAAAAAGGCGACGCTTTTACCTCTAAAGCCATTGATTACATCATCACAAACGAAGATGCTCAAATTGAGGATATGAAAGATGATTTCTTTTTGTTTAGAGGTTAAGTGTTATTCAAACTGCATTTCAAAAATAATGTAATGTTCAAGGTTGAATTTATCTCCCCATTCTTCTGGCGGAATACCTTCTTTTGTTAACTCACAATAAAATAAATAGCCAGGATATTTAGGGTCTTTATAAGGCAAAGTATAAACCAATAACGGAAATGATTTTCCTAATTGAAAATTCGTTTCATTTCCATTAGATAAATCTCTTGCAGAATAGCTATTAGTCTCTGTCGTTTTATATTTTCTATTAATGCTTAAAAGCCCTTTAAATTTAACAAACAACTGCAAACTATCATTACTCACTTTTTCAGTTATAATATTGAAGGAAAGTGTATCTGACTCTATTCTTCTTGGATGATTTTTTAGATTAATAATAGTATCTATTTTTGTTAATTTTTTATTCCAGTATTCTTTTGAAACAAGTGTAAAGGTTTTTCCTTTTAGATTTTTGTTTGAAATATTCACTTTATAAAAATCAATATTCTTCATAAGCAAATAATCTTGGAATTCTTCAGATGCTACTCCGTAATCGATCTTTAGTTTTAGTGAGTCTTGATTTTGAGAAAAGCAAACCGTAAAACTCAATAAGCTTAATAAAAACAATGCTTTCATAGTATATTTTTTTAGAAATTAGAATTAAGTTTTATGAGCTCCTTTTTCAGTTCGCTTAAAGACACCTCCTTAAAACCAATATCCTGTTCTTCTGAAGTCGCTTTAATTCTTAACTCTTTAAGACCTAAAAATATTTTATCACCCTTTTTCTTTATAGCTAGTAGAATAACCTCTTCGTTAACAGGCACTAAACCAAAATCGTAAAATCCGTTTGATGTTCTACTTGGCAGAATTGAGCTTATCGACTTAAAAATCAGCTTAACATTGGCATCTTCAGCATTACTAATGTTAATGTTATATTTAATCTTATTTTTTTTGCTGTTTATAAAACGGTCGCAATTAATCCAACCTAGTTGTGTTGTTGAAAGTGTATAACGCTCAAGGTCTGATTTGCTAACTTCTGAAATAGGCTTTTCTTCAATCTCTTTCTGAACTTCTTTTTTGTTTCCAATGATTAATGCAGAATCTTGTTGAACAATCATTCTAGATGTTCTAGTGACAGGTGTTGAGTTTTCACTACCCAATATTCTATAAACTATTGGAAAACGGTATTTAACAGTAACATACCTGCTATTTTTTTTACCAGGAACTACTTTTGGAAACAACTCTAAAACTCTTATTACTTCTGCAGCAAGCGCATCATACTTAGATCTAGCTTCTATTTTACCGATGTTTCCTCTTCTATCAATTTCAAAAGAAACGTATATATTTTCTTTGGTTGTTAGGTTTAGCCTCTCTCCTATTTCATAATTAAATTTTCTAGCTACAAACTTTGTTATTTCTTCATTAAAACATTGCTTTAATTGTTCATTATCTCCTGGCTCGCAATTAGGATGTCTAGGCATTACATCTAAAAGCTCAAAGTTTGAATAGCTGTCAGTATTCTCATAGTATTCACTAGACAAACTAACTTCTTGTGATGTACTTTTAAATTGACCTGTGATAATCTCTGTAGATTCTGGCAAAATCCAATTCATCACTCCATTAGCTTTATCTCCATTAAAAAGCTGCATATCCTTCCTCCCCTTATTGTTAAACACAATCTCTAATTCTTTGCCTGGTTTTAATTTTAAATTAGAATTGTCCTTTTTGTCTTCTATATACAACATGCCTCCTGTTTCTAGAATTTGATCATCAGATTTTGTGCTTAAATCCGCCAATAACATATCTGAAAGTTTATAATACTCCGTAACTTCTAAACTAACTTTTCCTGTCACCTCTTTTTGAGTTTTAGAATTGATAAAGGCATTGGCAGGTATTGAAATTTCGGTGCCTTCTTTTAAGGTGACCTGATAATCTTCACTAGCATTAAAAGATATTACTTGTGCCTCCTTTTTAGTTGAATTGAAAAAAGATTCCGTGTTTTTGGAAACTAGTTTGACTACTTGATCAGCCTTACTTTCTTTCTGGACTTTTTGCTGTGCTTTTTCTATCTCTTTTAAAAGATTTGGATTGATAAAAATGGTATCGTTTTCCTTTTTAAAATCATCATTTTCTGGAAATGCTAATTTGAATTCTTCAATTGTATAAGGGCCAAACATTTCTTTAATTATTGTGTCTTTCATCGTTTCCACACCTCCATACCTACTAGTTAATTCTTCATCTAGAATGTATTCTAAGTGATATTTAACTGCAATATATTTTGGGATAGAATCTACTAAAGTTTCATTTACAACTGAGTCCTTTACAACCTCAAAAGAAGTGTTGTTATCGCTTTGCTTTTCTTCGCTTTGGGCACTAAAAAACAAACTGTATGCTACTATTAAAATTACAACCAATAGAGCAAATCCTCCAATATATTTTAGCCATTTGCTTAAGAGGTAGTTATTCTTCGAGGTTTTTATTTCTTCAAGTAATTCAACGCGCTCAATCCCTTTTATAATTGTCTGGTGTTCTTCAAAAACCTCATAGAATGTTGCGTCTGTTTTAAGTCTGCTTTCAAAAGCCAATCTTTCGGTTTCAGAAAGGCTATTATTTAAATATGCGTTGATTAAATCAATATCTTTTTCCATAGTATTTCCGAATTAAGATTGAACAGTTTTTGTTTGAGTTCTGTAGATGTCTTTTGCCTTTTGTAGGCATTTGTACTTTTGGTTTTTTGCGACTTTTTCGCTTTTAAATCGCATTTGCTCTGCAATAACCTTAAAGGTCATTTTCTTTACATAAAACCATTGTAGTAACTGTTGACATCTTTCTCCTAATTCGCGAAACGCTTTTTCTGCCGACTTGTATTTTTGTTCCTCTAAAACAGCATCAAATATTGAAACTTCTTCACTCTGTAAATTATGTAGTTCTTGTTTGGTGAATTTTCTTTGCGTGTCTTTCCAAACAAATCGAGATACTGAGTAGAGATAGGTGTAAAATGAAGATGTGAGTTTAAAATCTGATTTTTCCAGATTTCTGTTTAGAATGATTAACGCTTCCTGAAAAACATCATTAGCATCTGATTTTGTTCCATTGTTGGACAGAATGAGTTTTTCGATACGTGGATAGAGTTTGTACAACTCCTTAAACGCTTTTTCGCGTTTTCCATTTTTAAACAATGCCATTATTTTGTCGTCGCTCATAAGAGTGGTTTATTTATTAATGGCGTTTTGTTTAAAAGGTCACCTGAAAATTATTTTTTATTCGATAAAGAGTCGTTATCCACCATCTCAATATCTGGCTTTTTATAAGTACTTGGATGCTCTAATATTCCTAAGTTAGAATCTGGATTTTCTTTAGTATTAATAGTCAGCTTTATAATTACATAAGCTAACACAAAAACAAATATTATACTACCGACAAACCAATACATTGCTTAATTTTTGGGTTATTCGTCATCTCTGTTACTTTTTATTTTATTGTAAGTTCTTTCAATAAATAGAAAAGCAATTAAAACAATAACAGTGACAAAAGTTAATACTACGAGCTTACTCGAATTTATTAAACCTTCATTTTTTAAATCTTCATAAATAGATAAGCCACAAAAGAGTACATATGAAATAAGACCTATTTGAACAGATACATATTTTTTAATGAAACCCACAACTCGCACTTAATTAGACTACTTAAATCCTCTCTCTTTCTGAATGTGCTCGTAAGCCTCTTGCACTTGTCTAAATTTTTCTTCGGCACCTTCCTGGTGTTCTTTCCCTAAGTGACCTACACGATCTGGATGGTATTTTTTAGCCATTTTTCGGTATGCTCTTTTAACCTCTTCATCAGAAACCGACTTGTCAACTTCTAAAATTTTGTAAGCATTATTTGTCATGTCATAGAACATAGCTTTGATACTTTCAAAATCTTTTCTGCTAATGCCTAAATAACCAGACATGGTATAGATTTGTTTTACCTCTACCTCTGCTACATGACCATCTGCCTTTGCGATACCAAATAAAAAATGAAGCAATTGTAAACGCGAAGCATGATCCATCATTTGTTTAATCTGCATACATACTTGACGCATAGATATGTTTTGTTTAGAAACACGCTTAAACAACTCAAAAGCATGATTAGCTCTATCAGTACCATACATGTTTTTAAATTGCTGACGCACAAAATCTAGTTCTCTTTGATCTTGTTTTCCATCTGCTTTTATAATGATTGATGCTAAAATCAATAAACTAACCTCAAAATCTCCAGATTGTGTTTGTGGTTTTTGATCTCTGCGTGTTTGTTTTGGTCGCTGACGATATGGATCGCGATTTCGGTTTCTACTTGTTTGTCGTTCTCCTATTAGAGGTGTTCCGTTGTCAGATAAATTATCTACAAAACTACCTAAAGCCAGTCCTATGATAGCACCTATTGGCCCACCAAAAGACCAACCTATTGCTCCTCCAATCCACTTTGCAAAACTCATATATTAACTATAGATTTTATGAATGCATAAATATACTATTAGTTAGTGTATTACTTCTATTAATTGTTACACATTTGGTATCTTTGCACTTTAAAATTGATAATTAAAAAGAATAAGATATGTATCCAGCAGAATTAGTAAAACCAATGCGTGAAGATTTAACAAACGTAGGTTTTGAAGAATTACATACAACAGAAGCTGTAGACCAAGCCATAGCAAAAGAAGGAACAACATTAGTGGTTGTTAATTCGGTTTGTGGATGTGCTGCTGCTAACGCAAGACCAGGCGCTCGTATGAGCTTAGAAAATGCAAAACGTCCTGATAATTTAGTGACTGTTTTTGCTGGTGTTGATAAAGAAGCAACTAACAAAGCTAGAGAGTACATGATACCTTTTCCTCCAAGCTCACCAAGCATGGCTTTATTTAAAGATGGCGAATTGGTACACATGCTAGAGCGTCACCATATTGAAGGTAGACCTGCGCAATTAATTGCAGAAAACCTTATGGATGCTTACAATGAGCATTGCTAAAAACAAAAACACTTAATAACAAAAACCACGAATACTTTCGTGGTTTTTTTGTGCTTAATAGGCATTGATTTACTTTTGTATCATGCAAAAAATTTTGGCTTACCCTCTTACTGTTTTATATTTTATTTGCTTTGGGCTAACCTTGGTAATATTTCATCCTATACAATGGTTTTGTAATACGGTATTTGGATACCAGGCGCATAAAACCAGTGTAGATTGGTTTCAGTTTTTTATAATGAGAAGCTTAAATGTGCTTGGCACTACATTTTCTTTTACCAATCCTTATTCCATAGAAAAAGACACTCCACTAATTATAGTTACCAACCATCAAAGCATGTATGATATACCTCCTTTAATCTGGTATTTTAGAAAGCATCATGTAAAATTTGTTAGCAAAAAAGAATTAGGCAAAGGCATACCTAGTGTATCTTATAATTTGCGTCATGGAGGTTCTGTACTAATAGATAGAAAGGATGCCTTAGGCTCTATAAAAGCCATTGAAAATTTTGCAAAACGAATTGAAAAAAACAAATGGGCTGCTGTTATTTTTCCTGAAGGCACAAGAAGTAGAGACGGAAAACCAAAACAGTTTAAAACTAAAGGATTACTAACTATGATAAAGCATGCGCCAAATGCTTTAGTTGTTCCTGTAACCATTAACAATTCCTGGAAAACACTTAAATATGGTAAATTCCCTATGGGTTTAGGAGCTCGTATTTCTTTTTTAGTTCATAAGCCTATTAAAGCCAATTTGTACGAAGACAAGCTTGAATTAATTAACATTGTTGAAGCGCAAATTAAATGCAGTATTGAATAATGAATCACGACAACTTAATAGCATCTACTAAGACCTTTGTACAAACCGAACTTAAAAATGCCGAAGGCGGACACGATTGGTTTCACATCTTAAGAGTGTATAACAATGCTAAGTTAATTTCAAAAAATGAAAATGTTGACAATCTGGTAGTAGAGCTGGCAGCATTACTTCATGATATAGCTGACCCTAAATTTAATAATGGAGATGAATCCATTGGTCCAAGAAAAGCAAGCGAATTTCTATTAAGTGAAAACGTAGATAGTGTTGTTATTGAGCATGTAACCCAAATTATAGAAAACATGTCTTTTAAAAATTCGTTTGATTTAGACACTTCATTTACCTCTAAAGAAATGGAAGTCGTACAAGATGCAGATAGGTTAGACGCCATTGGAGCTATAGGTATTGCACGCTGTTTTAATTATGGAGGCTTTAAGAACAGAGCTTTATACAATCCTGATATTGCTCCAAATCTTAATATGACTAAGGCTGAATACAAAGCATCGGAAGCACCAACAATAAATCACTTTTACGAAAAATTACTACTTCTTAAAGACCAGATGAATACTAAAACCGGAAAACGTATTGCCTTAAATAGACATAAGTTTATGGAAGACTACCTAAAACAGTTTTATGCTGAGTGGGAAGGAGATAAATAAAAAACACTTACTGAACCATTAACTTCACTTCGCTTCTATACTTTGAAGCGCTTTTACCAGTAAACTCTTTAAAAAGTTTATTAAAATGAGAGAAGTTGTTGAAACCACATTCAAAACTAATATCTGTAATACTCATTTGGCTCTCTGTAAGTAATTTAGTAGCATGTACCACTCTATATTCATTTACAAGTTTTGTAAATGTTTTTCCTGTTACTTTTTTAAAATATCTACAAAATGCAGGAACCGTCATACTTACCTTATCTGCAATTTCATCTAGACTTATGTGCTCTTTAAAATTCTCATTTACATGCTTAAAAATGGTATCTATCTTGGCACTATCTTGTGGTTCTGCTTCAAACGTATAACCATCTGCATTTAGTATTGTATAATCTTCAGCCTTAGCAAGGCTATGTAATATTTCTAACAAGACCAGTATCTTTTTAAAACCCTCTTTTTCAGATAGCTTTTCAATTTTCTTTCCGAGCTTTTGTTTTGTTGGTATGCCAAAAAGTATTCCGCTTTTAGCTCGCTCAAATAGATTATTAATTTTTTCCATTTCTGGAATATTAAAAAACTGCTCGCCCAAAAACTCTGGCTTAAACTGTACTATAGTCTCTGTACCATTAATAGTAAGTCGATCTGTAAATCCGTTATGTGGAAGATTAGAACCTAAAAGTAAAAGTTGACTGTTATTAAAGTAAGACAAATGGTTTCCTATGTGTCGCTTTCCTTTTCCTTTATTAACATACACCAATTCTATCTCTGGATGAAAGTGCCAAAATGGTTTTTTTTCGCCTATATAAGCACCATGTTTTACAACACGCATAGAGCTTCCAAATTCTGGACTTATTTTTTCTAGTATAGGTTTTCTTGTATTCACAACTAAAAAATTTAATGCAAAGTTAGGTCATTACAAAAATCAAATATATGCATAATTATCATTATTATACACTATTTTAACCTTACATCTGCGCCGAAGCTCTTTTAGGGTTAATTATGCATATAAATATGCCAAAATCGTTGTTTTCAACTATGCACCACCACTATACCTTTGTAGTGTTAATTCAGTTTAACCTTAAAAAAAGGAAAAAGATGAAAACACTAATTAAAAGTATTATGGTAGTAGCAGTGATGTTGGGAACATACACAAGCTACGCAAGCGAGACGTTAAAAGATTTATCTACATTTAAATTTGTAAGTGAAGGACATAATCTTTCTGTGACAGATGATTCAGGAAAAGTAATTTTTAGTGGACGCATTAAGCACAATGGAAATTTAGTAAGGCTTTTTGATTTTAGCCAACTCAACAACGGAACATACACTGTAGAAATTAGCAAAGATTTTGAAATTGAAGTTGTTGAACTACAGGTAGAAAACAAAGAGGTTAAAATATTAGACAATACACAGACTAAAATTTATAAGCCTGTTATAAGATCTGAAGAAGGTTTACTTATCGTTTCAAAAATTGGTTTAGACACTAATGAAATGAAAGTTGAACTTTACTTTGAAGACGAATTAATTCATACTGAAAATGTTGAAGGAAAGGATGTCTTAAACAGAGTTTATAAATTAGATAAATCTGTTACTGGTGACTACACAGCAGTTATTAGATCTAATGGCAGAGTGTACACTAAGAATTTCAGCATATAAATTTTGATTGTTTATATATTAGTTATTTTTTTACTTCGGAAGTGGGCTTTATGCCCACTTTTGTTTTTCAGAATAGTTTCATTTGACCATCCTTATACTGCTCGTGCAAACTCGTGTTGAGCTTAGGCATAGTCTTTCCTCTAAAGTATTTTAACCTTGCCAAAGCCATAAGATCATTAATTTGTTTTGCGATTTGCCCTTCGCCTCGCATTCGTACTCCATACCTACTCTCGTTTAATGTTCCGCCATGGCAATTTTCAATTTGATGCAAAACCTTATCTGCTCTATCTGGCAAAGTTTTTTTTATCCAATCTGAAAAAATTTCACCTATAGCGCCATTTAGCCTCACAACAGTATGGGCAATACCTAAAGCACCAGCCTCAGACACTGCCTTTGCCATTGGTAAAATTTCGTGACTATTGATAGAAGGTATTATTGGAGCTAACATTACATTTACCGGAATGCCGTTATCGCTAAGCTCTTTTACGGTTTGAAGTCTCCGTTTTATAGTCGCAGTTCTTGGCTCTAAAATGCGTCTTGTATCTTCTGACAAGGATGTTATGGATATGTTTACTGAAATTAGATTGTCCTCTGCTAAGGCTTTTAAAATTTCAATATCTCTTAAGATTAACGCGTTTTTTGTAATTATTGCCACAGGATGCTTGTACTTTAAAAACAGCTCTAAACACTTCCTGGTCAATTGAAATTTCTGTTCTGCTGGCTGATAACAATCCGTATTACCAGACATGACTATGGTATGTGCTTTCCAGCTTTTCTTTTTTAGGAGATCTTCCAAGAGTTTTGGTGCGTCTTTTTTTACTAAAATTTTACGTTCAAAATCTAAACCAGCACTAAAACCCCAAAACTCATGACTGTTTCTTGCATAGCAATAAATACAACCATGTTCGCACCCTTGATACATATCCATTGAATATGCCATACCAACATCTGGACTCTTTACTTTATTTACAATAGTCTTGGGAAATACATTAAGATATTGTGTTTTATTTTTATCTACAACCTCACCTTCTTTATGGCAATATTCTAAAAAATCATCGCGCATTTCGTGAGACAACTCAAAAAAACGGTTATGAATATTGCGTTGGGCACCTCGTCCCTTAATGATAGATTTAGAGCTCATAATAGATAATTAAAAACGTAAAACTTGAAAAAGTAGAACATTAAAATTACCTATTTATAACTCTTTTGGTTGTTGAAAAGTGATTTGATTATTCACAAATTTTGTAGGAAGAATATTGTTAGATTGAGAATAAATGGTATTTATTTCCCTGGAAAATCCGCTTTACGCTTTTCTAAAAATGCTGTAGTTCCTTCTGTAAAATCCTCTGTACCAAAGCAGTCACCAAAGGCTTTAATTTCTACTTCATAACCGTTAACACCATCTTTATAATTAGCATTTACAGCTTTAATGGCTTCTGAAATAGCGACTGAAGAATTGCGCATTATTTTACCTGCAATACTTTCGCAAAACTCTAATAGTCCTTCTTGCTCCACAACATGATTTACTAAGCCATAACTCAATGCTTGGTTAGCATCTATCATACCTGCTGTCATAATCATTTCCATAGCTCTACCCTTACCTACTATTTGAGATAAACGCTGTGTACCACCATAACCTGGAATTACACCCAAAGAGGTTTCTGGTAAACCCATTCTTGCATTGGTACTTGTTACTCTAAAGTGACAAGCCATTGCTAATTCTAAGCCACCTCCCAAAGCAAAACCATTTACCGCAGCAATAACTGGTGTGCTTAAATTTTCTACAAAATCGAATAATAGCTTTTGACCTTGAGCAGCCAGCTTACCACCTTCTTCTACATTAAAATGTGCAAATTCACTAATATCTGCTCCTGCCACAAAAGCTTTCTCTCCGCTTCCGGTAACGATAATTACCTTAGTGTTTTTGTCTTTATCAGCTTCATCAAAAGCTTCATGAAGTTCTTGTATTGTTTCCTTGTTTAAAGCATTTAGCTTTTTAGGTCTGTTTATGGTAATGGTTGTTATTCCGTTTTGATAGTCTGAAAGTATATTGTTATAAGACATAATAATGTGTTGATTTAATATATAAAACCCTGAATACGATACAGGATAAAAAGTCTTTATTTAGGAAAAGCTACAGTAAACGTTGTGCCTTTTCCTTCTTGAGAGGTAAAGGTAATACTTCCTTTGAAGGTTTCCACAATATTTTTTACCATTGCCAGTCCTAAGCCCATACCACTTGATTTTGTGGTAAACTTTGGCTCAAATATTTTTGATTTTGTATCTTCTGCAATACCATTACCATTATCTTCTACAGTGATTTTCACGTCATCACCTACAGAAAATACTGCAACTTTTATACGTGGATTTTCCTTTTCTTCAGGTATAGCTTGTATTGAATTTTTCACCAAATTGGTTACAACTCTAATGAGCTGAGTACGATCGAACTTGGCAATTATTTCTTCCTTTTCAGCTTCAAAAGAAATATATTCTTCATTAAAAATATCTAAGGCCAGTTTTACAATGTGTACTACATTAAGGTTTTCAGATTTTTGAGCTGGCATTTTAGCAAAGTTAGAAAAAGCAGAAGCTATAGAACTCATGGTGTCTATCTGCTGAATTAACGTGTTGCTGTATTCATCTACTTTTTGGTGTATATTTTCATCACTTGGATCAAACTTACGCTGAAAACTCTGCACACTCAATCGCATTGGAGTTAATGGATTTTTAATCTCGTGTGCGACTTGTTTTGCCATTTCTCTCCAAGCTTGCTCACGCTCACTAGTTGCTAGTTTTACTGCACTTGCCTCGAGCTCATCAATCATACTGTTATAAGAATTTACGAGTGTTTCTATTTCTTCACTTGTAGATTCTACCTGTATTTTTTTGTTGCGCTTTTCTAACCTGGTTTCGTTCATTTTATCACTAATCGTTTTTAGCGACTTGGTAATATATGTTGATATAAAATATGCAAACACTATGGCTACAAAAATCATAGCCAAATAGGCATAACCCAAACGCATTAAAAACTCATTAAGTTCTCTGTTTAAAAAATCATCATTTTCTAAATAAGGCAGGTTGAGTATAGCTAAATTTTTAAACTTACCATCTGTAATGTAAGAGTACGAGGATTGAAATATTTGGCCGTTTTTTTCTTTTTTAAGGACATAACGATGTTCTGCTGTGTTAGATAAAGCATTGAGAACATCTGCATCTAAACATTGCTCTGTGGTATCTCTTTGTATGGTGCGCTTAGAACTTTTGAGTAATTGACCATCTAAATCGTATAAATTTACCTGCAAGCTGTGTATGGCATCAATATCAAAGATAGCATCCTTAAAAATTAAAGGTATATTTTCTGTTGTTACAGGATAAGTGGTTTCTTGTACAATGAACTCTATACTCTTTCTAATGGCTTTTTCTTTGCGCTCTAATCGCTCTCTGTGGTAATCTCTAGCCTCTTCGTTGTACTGATATATGGTAACTGCCGCAATTAATATAGATGCCAATAATACCAGAAGTATCATGGCAATAAATATTCTAGATCGTAATGACAGTTTTTTTATTTTCATCAGCTTATTAATGGACTAAATATAGCAATAATCAAGCCAACTAGGCATCAGGATTTTTTTCGCGTATGCGTTTGTAAAGTTTAAATCCTAACATTAACAAAATTCCGAGTATAACAATTCCGATAACACCAAAGATCCAATTAATACTGCTTTTTAAGATTACTAAAAAGACTACAGCAAAAAGTATAAAAGTTGCACCTTCGTTCCAAATCCGCATAAAATTTGATGTTACATTTACCTCATCATTTTGCAACTGCTTAAAATACACGTGGGTTTTATAATGGTACAAAAACAATAGAACTACGAAGGTTAGCTTTACATGCATCCAGCTTTGCTGAAGCCAGCTTGGCATTAAAATTATTAGCCACACAGCAAACAGTGTTGCTAAGATGGCAGAAGGCCATGTAATAATATACCATAAACGCTTTGCCATAAGCTTTAGTTGCTTTCCTAAAATCTCTTTCTCTGGCGATGGCTTATGAAATGCTTCTATTTGATATACAAACAATCTCGGAATGTAAAACAAACCTGCAAACCAAGTAATAACAAAAATGAGATGTAACGATTTTATGTAATTGTATTCCATTTTTAGTGTTTAATGGCTGGCTATAGTATTTTTTATAGTTGCCCATTCTTCAATCATGTTTGTAAGCACCTGAGCAAAGTCATCTCTGTCGTTTAAACATGGAATTACCGTAAATTCTTTTCCACCTACTTCATGGAAGATTTCTTCTCCTTCCATCGCTATTTCTTCCAGAGTTTCTAAACAATCACTAACAAAAGCTGGAGTTACAATCGCCATTTTCTTAACACCTTCTTTTCCCATACGTTCTATGGTTCTGTCTGTGTAAGGCTTTAACCATGGATCAAAACCAAGTCTGGACTGAAATGTTGTAGAATAGGTTCCGTTTTTAAGTTTCAGTTTTTTAGCAATATTTACAGTAGTGATTTCGCATTGATGACGGTAGCAAAACTCATGTTGCTTGCTACCCATTTTAAAACAACATTTACCATTCATTTTGCAATTGCCATTGGTAATGTCGCTTTTTCTAATATGGCGTTCTGGCACACCATGATAACTAAATAAAATGTGCTCGTAATCTAAGCCATCTAGCTTTTCGGCAATGCTTTGTGCTAAGGCTTCTTTGTAATCTTCTCTGTGATAAAAAGCAGGAGTAGTAGTAATTTTTAGTTGCGGAAAGTGCTCAGCAACCAACTCATCTACCTTTACATCAATCGTTTCGGTAGTTGCCATTGCAAACTGAGGATAAAGTGGTATTGTTTTAACCTCTGTACAACCCTTGTCTACCAACTCTTGCAATCCTTTTTTTATGCTCATGCTTCCATAACGCATAGCTAAGGCTACAGGATAATCTACTTTTTTCTGAACTTTTTCTTGTAATCTTTCTGATAGTACAATTAGTGGAGAGCCTTCTTCCCACCAAATTTTCTGGTATGCTTTGGCAGACGCTTTTGGTCTTGTATTTAATATAATACCTCTTACCAAAAGAGTTCTTGCCCATAATGGAAGATCTATAACTCGCTCATCCATTAAAAATTCATCCAAATACTTTTTTACATCCTTTGGGCTTGGACTATCTGGAGAACCTAAATTGACTAATAAAATTCCTTTTGACATATTTTCTTTTTCCTAAAACAAAAATACAACCCTTTTTCAATACTGTACAATTGCACATATTGGTTTTATTAATAATGCTATGTTAAATACTGTTTCTAACTATTTTGAGTTATAAGGTACAGAAAGAAATATCTATAATATTAGTTTTTAAACGAGTTTTAATAATTAATCATGGCTATTTCAATGATTTAAATATCTTTACAAGTCATGATTATAATGTACAAAATGAAAAAAATTCTTACAGCCCTAATATTTACAATTTCAATTACTGCCTTTTCACAACAACAATATCAGAGTTTACTTTGGGAAATCTCTGGAAACGGTTTAGAAAAAACGTCATATCTATATGGCACCATGCATGTAAGTAAAAAAGTGGCTTTTAGATTAGATGATGTTTTCTACAAAGCGCTTAATGAAAGTGAATGCGTTGCTTTAGAATCTGACCCTATTACATGGCCAGGTTTTAATTACGACATGATGATTGATGAAATGGCTTTCTATAACAACTACAGACAAGGTTTTTACACCAACCTTTTTAAGCTAACTCATCCTGAAGAAATGGCTGTAAGAGCTTCGGTTAGGATGGACAATGGCGCTGTAAATGCTTATTTGTACAGGAAAAATAATGCTGCAGATAATTTTGAAGAAGAAACATACCTAGACATGTTTATCTATCAGGCAGGAAAGAAAAATGGTAAAGAAATTTATGGCTTAGAAGATTTGGCAGAGTCTCGTTATCTAACCACCAAAGCAGCTTATAACACCAACAAAAAAGATATTGATCCTTGGTTGCAAAAATTATACGCTAAAGAAAACCCTTACCTTATACAAGAAAATCTTTATCGCGATAGAAATTTAGACCTTTTAGACTCTATTGGCGCAGGTTCTAACACCGAATTTTACAGAGAAAACATGCTCTTTATCAGAAATGAGAATATGGTAAATTCTCTTGTAGAGTTAATGCCTAAAAAGTCTGTATTTGCAGGTGTTGGCGCAGCACATTTACCAGGAGACAAAGGTATGATTAACATGCTTCGCGAAAGAGGCTATACCGTTAAAGCCTTAACCTCTGAGCAAACCGATTTTAGTAAAACAGAAAAAACAAAACTCGATAGTCTTTTTGTTGAACCAATTCTTAAAAACCATATCACACCAGATGATTTTTTAAGCCTTAATACTTATGATGAATTACGCGAATTCTCTTATGGTGGACAGAAGTATTATTTAGATCCAGACATGACCAATGGTGCTTACTTAACTGTAAACAGAATTAGCCGTTTCACCTATCTTCCTAACGAGAAAGAAAACATGACACTTAAGGAAATAGATGATTTATTGTATGAAGATATTCCTGGAGACATTGTTAAAAAAGAAGAGTTAAAAGAACCTTATCCTGGTTTGAGCATTGTTAACAAAACAAAGAAAGGCGAATTTCAGAAGTATCATATCTACCAAACGCCTTTAGAAATTATAATTATAAAATATGCTGGTCGCAGTGATTTTGTGCTTAAACACGAAGCTAAAATATTTAATTCAATAGATATAAAAACACCTACAGATTCAATTATATTATTTAGCTCTCCTACTAAAAAGTTTCAAGTGAATTTTCCTGAATATTACGTTACAAGTAACATGAACAACAAAGGGAAAAAACTACTAGAAGGCTACAGAAACAATGCTTATTATTTTGTTGAAGAATCCACGCTTCACGATTTAAGCTACATTGAAGAAGATAGTTTTGAGGCTAAGTACTTCCATCATGCGCTTTATTTAAACTATAAGCTTACTGAAGCTGAAGGAGGTTTTAAAAGAGGCGATTACAAAACTTATGAATCCAGAGCCGTTTTAGACTCTACAACAGGGAAAAATCTTCACCTTAAAACAGTTGTTAAAGATGGTAGTTACTACCTTTTAGGATACGTTGGCACTAATGATGAAGAGAAAACAGATTTTTTCAAATCTTTCAAATTCAATAAAACAAATTATTCTGGTTTTGAAAAAGTAGCAGACACCTCACTTCATTTTACGGTAAACACAGTTGCTAAATCTCCATTACCAAATCCATATGGTTATGGCTATTACGGCTCTAACAAAGACGACAAAGATTACGAAGAAAAAACGAAATCTACCACATATTCTACAAAGGCTAATGAACAAATAGAAATTACAAGAACTAAGTTTCATGATTTGCAAATGTTTCATAACATTGATAGTCTTTGGCTAGACGTAGAACGCAAAGCAAATGGTGCTACACGTTACTACACACCACAAAAGAAATTTAGAATTTTCAATAGATCTAAGTCTAAAAAAGACAATATCTATTCCTATTCGTTTAAGTACACAGATAGCAACAGCGCTAAGCAGGTTATGGTAAAAAACATTCTAAAAGAAGGTGTTCTTTTTGAACTAAAAACCATGGTAGATTCTATAAGCGGACCATCAAAATTTGTAACCGAATTTTATGATTCATTCACACCTGTTGACACCTTAATGGGTAAAAATGTATTAGAAGATAAAACCAAACAGTTTTTTGAAGCACTAAAAGAAAACGACAGTATTATTTTAGAATCTTACAGCCTTATAAAGTTTAAAAAACACAACAGTAAGGATATTGTATCTGTCCTAAAAGATTTTGAGTTTGACAAAGAACGTTTAAATATAAAATCGCACTTAGTTGGCCAACTTGTTGAAATAGACCTTAAAAACAATCTGGATTTTATAAAACAATTATACTACGATAGCTACTCAGACCCTCAAACTCAATCTGCAATATTAGAAGGCTTATTTGATTCTAAGAAGAAAGAAAACTTTGAGCTGGCTATGGATTTAATGGAGCGCGACTTACCGCTTGGTGGTATAGGCGGAATATTTTATAACTACTACAGAAAAGATTCTCTAGAGTTAAAGGCGTCTATGTTTCCTAAAATTTTACAATACAGCACTATTAGCGAGTACAAGCAACCTCTTTACGATTTATTAGCGCGAGTTAAAGACTCTGGTTTAATAAAGACTAAGGCGTATAAAAAATATAAAAACCAAATCATAAACGATGGTAAAATCGAGGTAAAACGTAGCCTAAGTAACTCTGGCTATGGTTATGGCTACAACTCTTATTCAGACGACCTTTCTACTTATGTTAACTTAATTTTCCCATACAGAAAAGAGCGTTCTGCTAAAGACTTTTTTGAAAAAATGCTGAATGTAGACGACACTTCTGCATTGGTAAGATATTACGTTTTACTGGCTAAAAACAAAGAACAAATCCCTTCAGAATTAAAAGAAAAACTAGAAGACGATGAAGAGAATCAATACAGACTTGTAGAAGAGCTTGATGAAGCCAAAATGTACAGCACCATAAAGTCGCTTAACATAAGTCAGCAACAATTTGCAAAATCTATGCTTTTAGATAATGCAGAGTATGAAAAAGAAAAGGACTCTCTTGTCTTTTTAATGAAACGCGATTTTAAAACCGACAAAGGCAATAAAGATGCTGTAATGTATTTCTTTAAAATAGATAAAGATGATGACTATTCTGGTAAATCTCAGGAACTGCATTACATCTCTTTTGTAAAACCTAAAGACAGTAAAAAACTAGTTGTAGACTATTATGACACAAGCAACAGCTACGGAACTACTGTTGATGAAACCAAAGAACTAGACGAACAAATTGAAGAAATCATTAACCTTGCTATTTACAAAGACCGAAAACGGGTAACACCAACCTCGCGTGGCTATAATGGGTATTATGATTATTAGGCTTAATAAAACCCTCATCATTGCTGTTCTTTTATTATTGCTATCTGGACTCAGTTTTTCTCAAAACTTAGATAGCTTACAACTAAAAAAGTTTCTAAAGGAAATAGACGCCATTGAATATTCGTCTGATGATTTTAATAAATTAAAACAACACATCAACTCTAATAGTCAAGCATTAAAGTTAATTACTGATAAAGCAAATAACGGAAGCAAAAGTCACATTGAGTTACTTGAAATTCTAGAACTTTCATTTGATGAAGCTAAGGTTAAGTATGGTGAAAAGAATGTAAAAAGTCTGATTTTTTCATATTACAAATCCAACGACATATTAGAAAGATTCAAAAAGTTAGACTCAAGTTTTCAAGCTCAAAACAATAGAATAAAATTAGAACAAGATTCTATTTCTAAAAAAGTAGAGTTTAGTGATGAAATAAAAAAAGAGCTTGAAAATTACAAGAAACGATTAGATAGTATTAAAGGGAATTAATACTACTTATTATAACATTTATTATTTCATATAATTCCTCAACTGATTTACCATCTCCCAATGGTTATAATTATTAAACTCCTGAAGAACTTTACGGTATATAGAATCATTAGGCCTTCTTTCTATATATGATTTTAGTAATGTTTTACTTCTAACGCTATCTCCTATCGTCATAAGCATTGTAGCCATACTCAACGTGTCTGTTTTAGACCAATACTCTTGCTCCTTTTTAGAAAATACTTTTCTAGCCTTTTCATAATACACTTCCGACTCTTCTTTTTTGTCAAAAAGCATCAACAAAAATGCTGTATTCGAATAGTACTTATAAGATTCGGGATCTAGTTCTATTAGTTTTTTATTCAATCTTAAGGATTCTTCAAAATTTCCTGTCTGAAAAGTTAACTCTGAAAGAACCTTATATGCATCTATGTTTGAGTTATCAATTGAGATTATTTTTTCGCAATCTTTTATTGCATCACTTTTATTTCCAGAAATTCTATTAGCAGTTACTTTATCAAATAATGTAGCTATTTCTTTTTCTTTACTAAGATTACAACTAAAAAGCACGAAGATTAATATCAAGTATACAATTTGTCTCATATTATTGTTAGCTACTAGCCGTAATATACTTCTTAGGAGTCGTTCCAAATTTCTTTTTAAAAGCTGCAATAAAATGACTGGCTGTACTGTAACCTACCTTTAGCCCAACCTCATTAACGTTATGGTCGCCAGACTCTAAAAGTTTGCGAGCCACTTCCATTTTATAGTCTAGCAAAAAGCCATAAACCGTATCTCCATAAATTTGCTTAAATCCTTCTTTTAGTTTCTTTAAACTTAGGCCAATAGTTTCCGAAAGTTCTTGTAAACTTGGCGGCTCAGCTATATTAGCAATAATAATATCTTTTGCTTTTTTAAGCTTTGCCACATTAACCTCATCTACTAAAAATGGACATTGCTCAACATCTGCATCTTCATTTCTGTTAAAATACAAACTCAACAACTCATAAACCTTACCTTTAAAATACAGTGGCTTTATCGTTTGATTAAGGTTAAAACTTATCATCTGATTTAGCACCACTGCCATAGATGGGTTTATAGAGCCATCTGTATAGTACTTTTTGTTTTTATTCTCATCTGACAAAAAGGTAACGTAGTTAGCATCTTGAGAAAAGAGGCTATGAAATTTATTTATAGACATTACAAAAGATACCAACCAAGAGTGTGGTTGTAACTCTAAATGTATTGGCAAATCGCGTTGAGGATTATACAATAGTAAAGATGTTTCCTCTTTAATATTTAGCGTATATGTTCCATTATTAAATACAAAATCAGCTGAGCCTTTGGTGCAAAAATGAAATTGTATATACGTGCTATCAATCTCACGTTCAAGAATTTCAACAGCACTCGCTTCATTTTTGTGTGTTAATACAAAAAAGCCATCTTCAATAAAGGTTTCATCAAAAGTACCTCTAGCGACACTTTTTGAAGGCGTATTTTCTAATTTCATTTTCTCCTTATTTAGATTCGTTCTAAACAAAAGGCTGTAAAACCCTTGATTTTACTGTAAAAATATGACAAAAATCATGTTTCGTAAAAAAACGACGCTAAAAAACCAGAAACGACACTTTATGTTCTTTTAGCGTTATTTTTTTTATAACAACACTTATAAATTTGCGATGTTAATTTCCAAGTCAGGTAAACGAGCGAATGCAACAACACAAAAACACATATTTCTACGCTATAGGTCTCAGCTATCAAAAAGCTGATGCCGAAGTACGTGGTCATTTTAGCCTAAGTGATACTGCTAAACAAAACCTATTAACAGAAGCCAAACAAAACGGCATAGAAAGCCTTATTGTAATTTCTACTTGTAACCGAACAGAGTTATACGGTTTTGCTGAGCATCCATACCAACTTATACATCTGCTTTGCGAAAACACAAAAGGCACTGTAGAAGAGTTTCAAGATGTAGCTTACGTACACAAAGGCAAAAGTGCCATACATCACATGTTTAGAGTTGGCTCTGGTTTAGACAGTCAAATCTTAGGTGATTTTGAAATTATAAGCCAACTAAAATTCGCTGCAAGAGCTTCAAAAAAAGAAAGCTTACTTAACTCGTTTACAGAGCGTCTTGTAAATTCTGTAATTCAGGCAAGCAAACGCATAAAGAACGAAACAGAATTATCCTCTGGAGCAACATCAGTGTCTTTCGCTTCTGTTCAGTATATTATGAATAATGTAGAACACATTTCAGAAAAAAACATTCTACTTTTTGGTACTGGTAAAATAGGACGAAACACTTGCGAAAACCTAGTAAAGCACACTAAAAACTCGCACATTACCCTTATTAACAGAACAAAAACTAAAGCTGAAGAAGTTGCAGGAAAATTCAATCTTATTGTAAAAGATTATGAAAATCTTGAAACAGAAATTAACAACTCTGATATTGTTATTGTAGCTACAGGTGCTCAGAATCCAACGGTTTTTAAAGATTTAATTACCACAAAAAAACCACTATTAGTTTTAGATTTATCCATCCCAAAAAATGTAAACGAAGATATAACAGAGTTAAAAAATGTATCTTTAGTACACATGGATGATTTGGCTAAAATTACGGATGACACTCTAGAAAAGCGCAAAGCTTTTATACCAAAAGCCGAAGCTATTATAGAGGAAGTTATGGCCGATTTTAATACTTGGCTAAACACCTTAAAGTTTGTACCTACAATACAAGCCTTAAAACATAAACTTACCGATTTTAAAAATTCGGAATTAAATACACAGCGCAAAAAATTAGCCGATTTTAATGAAGATCAGGCAGAACTGATTACCAACAACATTATTCAAAAAATAACCAATCAGTTTGCGCACCACTTTAGAGAAGACAACGATACGTCTGATGAGAGTTTAGAACTCATCAAAAAAATATTTCAGCTAGAAGAAACTTCACAGAATGTCTAAAATTATTCGCATTGGCACACGCGATAGCCAATTAGCACTATGGCAAGCTAAAACTGTACAATCACAGTTAGAACGCTTAGGCCACAAAACCGTATTAGTACCTGTAAAATCAACAGGAGATATTGTACTTGACAAACCGTTATACGAATTAGGTATCACAGGTATTTTCACCAAGACTTTAGATATTGCTATGCTCAATGAAAGCATTGATATTGCAGTACACTCACTAAAAGATGTTCCTACAGTTTTACCAAAAGGTATTGTACAAGCTGCTGTTATAAAACGCGGCAATGTTAACGATACCTTGGTGTTTAAAAACAATGAAGAGTTCTTATCTGCCAGAGACGCTGTTATAGCTACAGGTAGTCTTCGCAGACGTGCACAATGGCTTAACCGCTACCCAACACACAAGGTTGAAAACATACGTGGCAACGTTAATTCAAGATTGCAAAAACTTGAGGATAACGAGCATTGGAATGGTGCTATTTTCGCTGCAGCTGGTATTGGCAGATTAAACATAAGACCAGAAAACGCTATCAATTTGCATTGGATGATTCCTGCTCCTGCGCAAGGCGCCATTATGGTTACTGCTTTAGAAAAGGATGAAGAGATCCTAGAGATTTGCCAGGAAATTAATCATGAAGAAACTCAAATTTGCACAGCAATTGAGCGCGAATTCTTAAACCGATTAGAAGGTGGTTGTACAGCACCAATTGGAGCCTTAGCCTTTATTAAAAATGAAGAAGTCAACTTTAAAGGCATTCTTCTAAGTAAAGATGGTACCAAAAAAATTGAAGTTGCTAAAGTTGTGCCTTTAGGAAAGCATAACGATTTAGCAGAATTTTGCGCTAACTATATTATTGGTAAAGGTGGTAAAACACTTATCGACCAGCTTCATAGAAGCAAGCAAGAAACCAATATCTATTCAACAAAAAAATTAACAGACGACCAATTGTTATTGTTTCATAATGACGTTGTTGCAGATAGTAATGATGCGATTAAAATCAGTCTTAATCGCATTCCAAAAACGGTCGTTCGTAATGAAATTAAAAATGTAATTATTACCAGCAAAAATGCGGTTGAAGCTTTGCTTCATAATTTTTCGGCAATAGAGTTACAATTCAAAAATATTTATTGTGTTGGCAGACGCACAAAGCGTTTGGTTGAAAAACGAATAGGCAAAGTCACGCACACAGAATCTAACGCTAAAAAATTAGCCAACTATTTAGTTGAATATATAGAAGGCACAGAGGTCACCTACTTTTGTAGTGACTTGCGATTAGATGATTTACCAAACATATTATCTGAAAATAACATTACAGTTAACGAAGTTGAAGCCTACCAAACCAAGTTTGATGCTGATAAAGTTGAAGCTAATGTAGATGGAGTCATGTTTTATAGTCCTTCAACAGTAGAAAGCTATTTAAAACAGAATAAAGCCACTTGTATTGCTTTTTGTATAGGAGAAACCTCCGCAAAAGCGGCAAGTCAGTATTTTGAAGATGTTCGCATTGCAAAAGCACCGACTGTTGAGAGTGTTATTGAGTTGGTGAATGATTATTTCCTGCAAAAGCAGGAATCTTAAAAAATTAAGTTACAATTAAACCAAATTCCTTCCATATAAGGAATGACAGAACTATGATAAAGAACGACCTATACCTAAGAGCATTAAAAGGAGAAACTGTAGAACGTCCACCAGTTTGGATGATGCGTCAAGCTGGTAGATACCTTCCTGAGTTTATGGAAATTAAGGCTAAATACGACTTTTTTACGCGTTGTCGCACTCCAGAATTGGCAAGTGAGATTACCGTACAACCTATTCGTCGTTATGGTATGGATGCTGCTATTTTGTTCAGCGATATTTTGGTGATTCCACAAGCCATGAATATTGAGGTAGAAATGAAACCTAATTTTGGTCCTTATTTACCAAATCCTGTGCGTTCTCAGAAAGATGTGGATAATGTTATTGTTCCAGATGTTCATGTTGAGCTAGATTATGTAATGCAAGCTATAAAAGCTACCAAAGAATTACTTAACGACGAAATTCCACTTATTGGTTTTGCAGGTTCGCCATGGACAATTTTATGCTACTGCGTACAAGGACAAGGTTCTAAAAACTTTGATAAAGCTAAAGAGTTTTGTTTTACAAATCCTGTTGCGGCTCATAATTTACTTCAAAAAATAACAGACACTACTATTGCTTACTTAAAAGCGAAAGTAGCTGCTGGTTGTAATGCCGTTCAGATTTTTGATTCTTGGGGAGGCATGCTTTCTCCTGTGGATTATCAGGAATTTTCTTGGCAATACATTAACCAAATCATTGAAGCTTTAAAAGACGATGCTCCTGTAATCGCTTTTGGTAAAGGCTGTTGGTTTGCTCTAGGTGAAATGGCAAACTCTAATGCGTCTGCTTTAGGAATTGACTGGACATGTTCTGCTAAAAACGCACGTTACTTAACTGGTGGAAATATTACATTACAAGGTAATTTTGACCCAACACGTTTATTTTCACCTCCTAGTGAAATTAAGAAAATGGTGCACCAAATGATTGATGAGTTTGGAAAAGATAAATACATTGTAAATTTAGGCCATGGAATTTTACCAAATATTCCGCTAGATAACGCCAAGGCTTTTATTGATGCTGTGAAGGAATATAGAAGCTAACCCATAACCTTCCCTAAAGGAAGGAAAAGAAATGCACCTTAGCTTGGTAAGTTGCTTTAATGTAACAAATTAGGTAAAAAAACGTCTATTGTTTTGAGATTAAAATCAATTGAAAATTAATATCTTCATTTAAACAATCAACAAATTCCCTTTCCGAAGGAAAGGGTTAGGGATAGGCTTTATGATACAAGACATATTTAGAGGACTTCAGGTTTATACAGGAGCTTACGGATTAATTTCAAAATTAAAATTGTGGAAATACTTCGTTATTCCTGTAATAATAAGTGTTGTTGTATTTGCTATGATTTTTATTTCGGCTTACGGATTGTCAGATAATCTTGGAGAATGGATGGCTGGCATTTGGATTTGGGAAACCGGAAAAGTAACATTTAAAGCCATTTCAACATTTATTGGTGGCATTGTCATTTTTGCAATAGGCCTAATCCTCTACAAGCACATTATAATGGCATTGTCTTCGCCTTTTATGAGTCCTGTTTCAGAAAAGATTGAAGCTTACTTTACTGGCAAACCTGCCAAGAATTATGTGAGTACTAATTTTAGCAAACAGCTTGTTAGAGGTATTAGAATTGGTTTACGAAACCTATCTAAAGAACTGCTTTATACACTGCCAATATTAATACTTAAGCTTATTCCTGTTGTAAATATTTTTTCAACCGTTTTACTCTTTTTAGTTCAGGCGTATTATGCCGGTTTTGCCAATATGGATTACACACTCGAACGTCATTTTAAGTATAAAGAAAGCGTTGCATTTATAAGACAGCATAGAGGTTTAGCTATTGGCAATGGTATTGGGTTTTTACTATTATTACTCATTCCTGTGGTTGGTGTTATTTTAGTGCTGCCTTTGAGCGTAACCTCAGCGTCAGTTATTGCAGTAGATTTATTGTTTGATGATGACGAAGAGATTGGTTTTGAACCTTTTGACAAAATAGATCTTAGCTAATGATATTACGTTTTAACGATTTTGAAATTAGTGCTGTACACGAAGGTGATGCCTGGAAGATTTGCGACTTTTGCGTTACAAATTCAGATCGATTAAAACACTTTTTTCCATTAACGTTGCAACAGAATTTAAACCCAACTTTATCACAATTATTCGTAGATAAAAAGGTGAAACAATTCAGAAATAACGAAGAGTTTTTATTCACCTTAAAGCATTCTGAAAGCCGAAAACTAACAGGTCTTATCTATATTAAAGAGCTCAACTGGGACACAAAACAAGGAGAATATGCTTATTGCATCGACTACAACCTAAAAGGCAAAGGATTGATGTCAGAAGCCATTGCAGAACTCAATAAATACGCGTTTAACACACTAGGTTTAAAAACCCTTCAAATTATAACGCACAAAGACAATATTGCCAGTGCAAATGTTGCTATAAACAATAATTTTGTGTGGCAAAAAACACTCATAAATGAATATACTCCTCCTGGTGAACAACCTTTAAATATGGAGTTATATGAATTATATAAATCATAGATTTTGAAAGACAAATTTTACAACTACATACAAGAATTACAAGATACCATAACCTCTAAACTTGAAGCTATTGATAGCAAAGCAAAATTTCATGAAGATCTTTGGAAACGACCAGAAGGAGGTGGCGGCAGAACTCGTGTGATAGAAAATGGTAATGTATTTGAAAAAGGAGGAGTTAATATTTCTGCTGTTCATGGTGCGTTACCAAAAAGTATGCAAGCCTATTTTGGTGTAAAAGATGCTGATTTTTTTGCTTGCGGATTGAGTTTAGTCTTACATCCAAAAAACCCTATGGTGCCAACAGTACATGCTAATTGGCGCTATTTTGAAATGTACGACCAAGACGGCAATATTGTAGATCAGTGGTTTGGTGGTGGTCAAGATTTAACGCCTTACTATTTGTTTGAAGAAGATGCCAAACACTTTCATCAAACCTGCAAAACTGCCTGTGATAAGCACAACACAGACTTCTACCCAAAATACAAAGCACGTTGCGATGAGTACTTCCATAATGCACACCGAAATGAAGCTCGAGGCATAGGTGGATTATTTTTCGATTATTGTAAAGCAACTAATGAGATGACCATGGAAAATTGGTACGATTTCGTTACTGAAGTTGGTGATAGTTTCTTAGAAGCTTATGTCCCAATTGTTGAAAAGCGTAAAGATTTACCATACACTCAAGAACAACGCGATTGGCAAGAAATACGTCGTGGTCGTTATGTGGAATTCAATTTAGTACACGACAAAGGCACACTTTTCGGACTTAAAACCAACGGACGAATTGAAAGTATTTTGATGAGTTTGCCACCACATGTACAATGGGTTTATGACCATCACCCTGAAAAAGGAAGCGAGGAAGAAAAATTGATTGATGTTTTACAAAATCCTAAAGAGTGGGTTTAGTTCTACTGCCAAACTGTAGAAGTATCTAAATTATTTTTTAGTTCGTTAGATCTATGAAATAATCTGGCTTTTAATAGCAATCGCCTACCTTCAGGTTGCCTTGTGTAAACCAGTTTGGTTTTTCCCATATGTTTTACCCAATGCTTCAGAAAACACTTTGCGTCCTCTTTGTTTTTACCAAAGACTTCTGGAACTGGATAGAAATTTTCAATATTAAATCCCTTTTTGAAAAAATTGGTGTTGATAATAATATATCTTGGTGATGCTACTGGCTCTAAAAGTTCAGTTAAGGTCTTAACAAAAAAGGCTTCTTCATAATTACTAGCACCTTTTAAATTACAAACCACAGCATTAGAGACTAATTTGTGCGTGTAAACTTTAATCCTATTTCGATCTGTATTCAAGAGTTGCATCTCATTCATGGTATCTACAATTGCTAATCCTATATTTTTGATTTTTCTGTGCAAAAATCCATGTCTTAAATAGTAAACTGTAGCCTTGTAAAGTTTATAACCAAAGTATGCCAAGGCGATACAACCAACAACCTTTAATCCTGAAATGACCTTTGGCGGAGCTATAAGATTAAACGCCAACAAAATACTACCAGAAAAGAATATTATTAAGGCCAAAGCCATTTCTATAGCTATTAACTGTGATGCTTTTGCAAAATAGAATTGTCGTTGTGCTTTAAACTGAGGTGTTTTAAAATCTTGAAGTTGTACTTGTCGAGTTAATTTATTGCCTTCACCTATGGAGTTTTTCCAATTCAAAAAGGTCTGCGCTCTTCCCACAGAATTGGTTACACTTGATGCATTTAAAGTCTCTAAATCTTCCTCAGATATTTCATTTGGTATACCCAAACGTTCAAAACCATTTGTGATGTATGGTAATTTTGTGTTGGTAATACCAACAAAGGCCTCAAACCTTCGTTTTAATAATTCTAACTCTTTTCCTCCATATTTATCCGTAGGATCAATGCAAGCCAAATGCCAAATGTTGCTGGTTTTTTGAGGGTTATTTGCATCTCTTCTAATGGCTCTTCCTCGCATTTGGTTAGACGACACAAAAGACCCAACAAAGGAAGCCAATATTAAACTGTTTATAGATGGTGCATCCCAACCTTCTCCAAGCAAGGCTTTTGTGCCTATTAAAACTTTAAAAACACCATCTTCAAAAAGCTTGGTAATGATGCCTACAAGGGCTTTTCTCGCTTTATCAGAACCTGATACTAAGACAAAATTATCGTCTCCTTTTAAGGTTGTAAACACATACGAATTTTCATTGCCATAGGCTTCAATAGCGTGCATTTTTGAGTAATGAATTACAACAATAGTACCTGTAAGCACTGCCAAATCTTTATTATCTACAGAGCTCGTTCTCAGATAATGAAAAATAGGAACAACACCTATCTTATTAATTTGCTCAAAATCCTGATCTGAAGTGTTTAAGAATTCTTTCCGAACATAGTCCGTTAACACCACACAGCGTAAATCATCTTTAAGCGATAGTCGTTCTGAGTTTACAATTTCTACAATACTTTCAATCTTACTAGGACTAAAAGCTAATGATTTGTAAACTGTATCATTACCTGATAAATTAACCTTGTTTTTTTCTAAAAGATTAAGTTGTCTTAATTGTTTTTCGAGTTTTGAAAGATATTCTTCATAATCTTCAAGTTGCTCTCTGTCTTCAACTAAAAGGTTTTGCAACAGAATTTCTAACCATTCAATATCTAACTGTGGAAAACTAACATTATCCGTTTTACTCAATCCTAAAATGCTCAACCTATAATTATCTACAGGAATATTAACCGCATTAAGCGTTATTAGTAGTGATGAAAAAAACGTGGTATTGGTATAAACGGCATCTTCATAATCTTCTGGATTGGTGTAAAACCGATGATTTTCAATAAGCGAAATAAACCTCTCATCGCTTAACAAATCTGCTCTTAGCGTTTCAATATTATCTCTATATTCCTGAATGTGATGCAATTCAGAATCATACGGTTTTGAGAAGTAAACAAAATCTTGATGTGGACTCAAATCCTTTTCCCTTATAAGACTTGGTACTGAGATTTCATCATCTACATCACCACAAAGCGTAAAATATTTACTCACCTCTAAACTCGAACTATCATAAGGTGGTGTTGCTGTTAATGCCACAATAAAATAAGGTTTGCTCTTTTTTAGAGCAATTAAACAGTTCCACCACGCATTTTTTAAATGATGTGCCTCGTCTAAAACGAGTGTTTCAATATTGTGCGTTTTAAAAAATTCAAGAAAGTCCGTTTTATCCTCAAATGATTTGTAAAATGAATGTAGAGACTGGTAGGTAGAGAAAGTAATATCACTTGGATTTTTCACATCAAACGAAAAGGCTTCAAACGCCTTTTTATCTGTAAAAAACGACTGCAGTCTATCTTGCCATTGATCTCTAATGGTTAATGTTGGCGCAAGCACAAGCGTCTTTTTTCCTATTCGCCTTAAAATTTCAATACCTAAAATAGTCTTACCGGAACCTGGTGGCGCAATAACATGAAAATGCTGATCTGAAATGTGTGTCTCAAAATTATCTAATAGTTGCTTTTGGTAGCTTCGCCAAGGAAATTGAAATTGTAAAAGACTGAGACGTTCTGACACTCTTAAATGGGTTATATTGATTAACTTTGTATTTGCTAAAAATAAGCATATTCACTTTTATATTCAGAATAACAATTATGTTCCCAATACGAAGAAACCGAAGATTAAGAACAAGCGAAGCCATTAGAAGTTTAGTTAGAGAAACCTATATAACACCAAATGATTTTCTGGTACCGCTTTTTGTGGTTGAAGGCAATGGTGTAAAAGAAGAAATTGCTTCTATGCCTAATTACTATCGTTTTAGTCTGGACTTACTTAAAGACGAAGTAAAAACACTTTGGAGTTTAGGATTAAAATCGGTTTTATTATTCGTAAAAGTTGATGATAAATTAAAAGACAATAAAGGTACTGAAGCATTAAACCCAAATGGATTGATGCAACGTGCCATACAAACTGTAAAAGCCGTTTGCCCAGACATGTTGGTAATGACAGATGTGGCTTTAGATCCGTTTTCATCTTATGGACACGATGGTATTGTAGAAAATGGAAAAATTATCAATGACGCAACCGTTGAAGTTTTAGCCGAAATGAGCATTTCTCATGCTGAAGCTGGAGCCAATTTTGTAGCACCAAGCGATATGATGGATGGTCGTATTCTTGGTATTCGTGAGGCATTAGATCAATCTAACCTAATCGATGTTGGGATTATGAGCTATTCTGCAAAATACGCCTCAGCTTTTTATGGGCCTTTTAGAGATGCTTTAGATTCTGCTCCTGTAGATATGGTAGATGTGCCAAAGGATAAAAAGACGTATCAAATGGATTTTGCTAATCGTGAAGAAGCGCTTAGGGAAACCGAAATGGATATTAACGAAGGAGCAGATATTGTTATGGTAAAACCAGGACTTTGCTACTTAGATATTGTAAGAGATATTAAGAATAATTTTGACGTGCCATTAGCTGTATACCAAGTATCTGGAGAATATGCTATGCTAAAAGCCGCAGCAGAAAAAGGCTGGTTAGACCATGATGCTGTAATGCTAGAACAAGTTACTTCAATAAAGCGTGCTGGTGCTGATATTATAGCAAGCTATTTTGCTAAAGATGTTGTGAAATTAATACAATAAAACTTGAAACGGTTTGCCTTCATATCAATTTTTATAATCGTTGGAGGTTTATTTGTTTTATTTTTTTCTTTAACCACTTCTTATCAACAACCTGGTTGTGGCGTAAAAGAGTTTGAACCATTTTGCGGTACTACAAATCCATCTGAAAATGCTTCTAAAGGCAAACAAATATTTAACACCAACTGTGCTGTTTGCCATAAACTAAATAAGGATATGACTGGACCAGCTTTATCCAAAAAGGCTAAATTTTATGATTCTATAAGTTTTAGTTCATTTATAAAACAAAATACTCGCGTTCATCCTATTGATAGTTTATATAATTCAAATTGTATGAAATTTCCAAATTTATCAAATGAAGATAGCTATAGGCTATTCGAGTATATTTCTAAGTAAATTTCTTATTTCATTTCGTAACTTAGCATTAACTTAAACCAAAAAAATTAATGGGCTTACTCATATTCTACGCTATAATTTCTATTTTCTTTTCCTTTTTGTGTTCTATTCTCGAGGCTGTTTTACTCAGTATAACACCAACATTTATTAATGTAAAAAAGAAAGAAGGCAAAGCTTATGCTGCAGATTTAGAAGAGTTAAAAAAAGATGTAGACCGTCCGTTAATTGCCATTTTAACACTAAATACTATTGCGCATACAGTAGGCGCAATATTAGTAGGTGTGCAAGCTAAAGTGGCCTATGCAGAACTCTACGGAAACACCAAAAGAAGTATTCTTGGTATCGAATTAACTGAAGATGTTATGGTAGGTTTGGTATCTACGGTAATGACGATACTAATTTTAGTAGCTTCAGAAATTATTCCAAAAACCATTGGAGCAACCTTTTGGAAACAACTTGCCAACTTTACAGCAAAAGCGCTTAATGTCCTAATATTTCCATTAAAATGGACTGGGATTTTGTGGGTATTACAACTTACCACAAAACTAATTGGAGGCAAAGGTCACGGCAGTGTTTTGAGTCGCGAAGGATTTGTTGCCATGGCAGATATTGCTCACGAAGAAGGTGTTTTTGAAGAAAACGAAAGCAAAGTCATTAAAAACCTGCTTAACTTTAAAGAAGTACAAGCTAAAGACATTATGACGCCTCGTACGGTCTTAAAAACTGAAAACGAAACCATGACAGTTAGAGACTTTTTTGAAGCCAACTCTAATATTCGTTTTTCAAGAATTCCTGTGTACACTGAAAATCCTGATAATATTACTGGTTTAGTTTTAAAGGATGAAGTGTTTAAAGAAATGGGATTGGGTAATGGTGATAAATTACTGTCTGAAATTAAGCGAAGCATCATCATTGTAAACCGAAGTTTGCCAATTCCAACATTGTTTGAACAGCTTGTTGAAAGCCGAAACCACATGGCTCTTGTAGTAGATGAATATGGCTCTGTAAGCGGCATCGTAACTATGGAAGATGTTATTGAAACACTTCTAGGACTAGAGATTATGGACGAAAGTGATAACGTATCTGACTTACAAATGCTTGCCAGAAAAAGTTGGGAAAGCAGAGCAAAGCGTCTTGGCTTAATAGACAACGAGAATCCTGAAAATTAATGGACACCTGCTATATTGAAACTCCGCTTGGTATTGCCAAAATTGTTGGTGACAAAGATGGCATTACTCACGTTTCAATATTAGATAACTCTGAAAACACTTCCGATAGTATTCCTGAATCGCTTTTAGAATGCGTAACTCAGCTTAAAGCGTATTTCAACAGTCAGCTTAAATCTTTCGATTTAAAATTAAATCCTGAAGGCACAGATTTTCAGAAAAAAGTCTGGAAACAACTCTCTAAAATCCCTTACGGAAAAACCATTTCTTACCTCGACCTCGCCAAACAGCTTGGTGATGCCAAAACCATACGTGCTGCAGCAAGTGCAAACGGCAAAAATCCGCTTTGGATTATTGTGCCTTGCCATCGTGTTATTGGTACAGACGGAAGTCTAACGGGTTATGCTGGTGGTCTGCACCGCAAACAATGGCTACTAAACCATGAGAGCGAATACAAGCAACAATCTCTATTTTAATGTATAAATCTGGCACAAAATTTTTAAAACGCTTTTTTAAAGTTTCAACCATTTATAAATATGGTTTTAATTGGTCTCCAATGTATCGCAGATCAACAGCTAAACTTATTGAAGTAAGCGACGATTTGCATTATGTAAAAATTAGGATAAAACTCAACTGGAAAAACAGAAATTACGCAGGTACTATTTTTGGAGGTAGTATGTTATCTGCTACAGATCCGATTTATATGATTCAGCTAATTCAGATTCTTGGTGAAGATTATGTTGTTTGGGATAAAGCTGTAGAAGCACGCTACAAAAGACCAGCAAAAACAACTATATACGGAGAGTTTAAGTTTACTAAAACCGAAATAGAAATACTAAAAACTAATGTTAACAGAGATAAAGAAGTTGATATTGCAAAAACCATGCATCTTGTTGATGATAAGCAAAATATAATCGCTACTTTTAATAAAACACTGTACATCGCAGAAAAAGCATATTACAAACAAAAACTAAAAAATCGCAAACAAAACACCAACTTATAACCACATGAAATTCTTTAAAAAATTACTCAAATTCCTTGTCATATTTTTTGGGCTACTTATTGCCATACTATACATTACAGATACCGATTACTTACTAAAAGCTGTACGCACTATTTATTTAAATGGCCATAGCACAGCCTTCCTTGAAGACTACAAGTACTTTGATAATAAAGAAGTAAAAGCCAGCGATAATCCAGAGCCTTGGCCAAACCACAAAGATTATAATTCTATAAAGCCAACAGATGAACTCTCTAAAGCCAACAAAGATTGGGGAACTATAGCGTATGTGATCATTAAAAATGATAGTATTTGGTTTGAAGAGTACTACGATGGTTTTGGCGAAGACTCTAAATCTAACTCATTCTCTATGGCAAAAAGCTATGTGTCTGGCTTGCTCGGCAAAGCTATAATAGATGGTTATATTAAAAGTTTAGATCAGCCTGTTTGTGATTTTCTTCCTGCATTTTGCGATGATAAAGCAAAAAAAATGACTGTCGGAGACTTAAGCAGTATGGCATCTGGCACTAACTGGGATGAAGCATATTATTCACCATTATCTATTACAACTCGCGCCTATTTTGATGATGATTTAGCCAAAGTAATGAATGGCCTAAAAATGGATACAGAACCAGGACAAGCCTTTAAATATGCTAGTGGTGACACACAAATGTTAGCTATGGTGATAGAAAAAGCTACAGGCAAAAAACTATACAAATATTTAGAAGAAAGCTTCTGGAAACCTCTGGGAAGCGAAAACGATGTACTATGGCAAGTTGATAGCGAAGACCACGATTTGGTAAAAGCCTATTGCTGTATTGCCGGAAATGCAAAAGATTTTGCGCGTTTTGGAAAGCTATATAAAGACCATGGCAAATGGAATGGAAAACAAATCTTAGACTCAGCCTTTGTGGCTAAATCCATTACTCCTCGTTTTGCTGAAAGCCCAGAATATGGTTACGGATGGTGGATAAAAGATGTTGATGGAAAAAGTTTTAAAATGATGCGTGGTCACTTAGGGCAGTATGTTATCGTACAACCAGAAGACAATGTAATTATTGTAAGACTAGGACACCAAAAATCACCAGATGCAGGTGTTGGTGCGTTTACATCAGACATTAGCTTATATATTGATGAGGCTTATGAAATGTTAGGTTTATGATTTCAAAACTCAATCTTGAAAACATATTATTCTTAGATATTGAAACCGTTCCAGAGACGGAACACTTTTCAGATTTAGACACTACCAAACAAAGTCTTTGGGAAGCTAAATCTAGATACCAACGTAAAGAAGAGTTCTCGGCAGAAGAATTTTATGACAGAGCTGGCATTTGGGCAGAGTTTGGTAAAATCATTTGTATTTCGGTTGGTTATTTTAAAATGGAAGGTGATATCCGAAATTTTAGAGTGACTTCTTTCTATGGTGAAGAAGATAAGATTCTTAAGGACTTTAAAAACCTTATCATTTCTCATTTCAGCCAAAACAAGCATATGCTATGTGCTCATAATGGAAAGGAATTCGACTTTCCTTACATAGCAAGACGTATGATTATTCACAATATAGAATTACCATACAAACTCAATTTATTTGGCAAAAAACCTTGGGAAGTACCTCATCTAGATACTCTAGAGTTATGGAAGTTTGGTGATTATAAAACCTACACTTCTCTAAAACTACTAACCAATGTATTGGGCATTCCTTCACCTAAAGATGATATTGATGGTAGCGAAGTTTACCGCGTATATTATGAGGAAAATGACATTGACCGCATCATTACTTATTGCGAAAAAGACACTGTTGCCGTGGCACAAATTTTCTTGCGCTTAAGAGGTGATGAGTTGCTTCATGACAATGAGATAAAGCATATATAAAAAAAGCTCTGATTTTTATCAGAGCTTTTCTTTACATTAATTTATGAATACCACTATTCTTTTATAAACTTTCTTGTCATTACATCTTCACCATCATTTACTTCTAAGAAGTACATTCCTGATTTTAATTCTGAAACATTAATTTCAGAAGATGTTTTACCAGAAGATACAATTTGTCCTAACATATTTATTACCTTATAAGAAACCGCAGAATTCTCGTTAAAAGTCTTGATATAAAGCGTACTTCCTTTTACAGGATTAGGATACATTAAGAAATCATATTCAGAATCTAACGTTTCCTCACTAAGAGTTCTAAGAGGTCTTATACTATTCTCAGTGGTTCTTGTCCCAACGCCTATTCCAGTAATTGTAACTTGATCTATATATATATGATCTGCATTAGCGCTGGCATCACACTGAAATCTAAATTGAGAGTTGCTCGCAAAATTATACTGATTAGCATCTAAAGTTACTGTAGCAGTATAGAATGTATTATTATTAAAATTAGTACCTCTTGCGTAGGTTGCTACTGTTGTCCATGAAGATCCGTTGTAAAAACGTAACCAGAAATCTTCACCATTTTCCATACTATACGCATAGAAATAGAATTCAACTTCTACTTGGTTATAGCCAGTTAGATTAAATGTTGGTGAAGTCATCGCTGATGCTGTACCAGAGTTGTCTCTGATTCTTATAGAGTAATTACCTTCATAAGAACGCGATCCTGAGTAACGTGCACAATCACTTCCTCCATCAGACCAGCCATCCCAGCCAGTTTCAAAATAACCTTCATGTAATATCTCTGTTCCACCTGTAGAGCAAGGCGCACAAGATCCTCCACAATCTATTCCGGTTTCATCTCCATTTTGAATACCATCTGTACAAGTTGGCTCTGGAGTAGTATTACCAAGACATATTTCTGTTGACTCAGAACCACTAAAAGAACCACCTGACGCTAGCACACCTGAAGCATCTGTAACAGAATAAGAACCGTTGCCATAAGAACAACAAATACCATCACCATAAGCATCGGTTATTGTAAATGTATAACAGCCATCTGGTAAACATAAATCTTCAGATATAGTAGAACCGTCTGCTTGAGAACCGTAGGTACCACCAGAAGCTACCGTTTGACCACTACTGTTAGTAACTGTCCATGCAGTTTCCTCTGGATAGTTATCTAAAGTAATAGAAACATTAACTAAATTATCGCTACACTCTGTTTGGCATGGTGCGCAAGATCCACCACAGTCTACTCCAGTTTCATCTCCATTTTGAATACCATCTGTACAGCTTGGCGTAGTACCACCACCTCCATCGCATTTATCTGACAATGCAAGGCTTCTTCTTACACCTCCTGGCTCTAATACTGCGCGCATTCTATCTTTTTGTCCTTGAGTAAACAAGTTCATACAAGAGTCATCACTATAATCCATGTAGTTTTGAACCATATCTGTACTTCCGCATGACACATGACCTGTAGCACATCCATAGTTAGCACCATCAGATGTTGGTGTATCGCTAACAAAATCATCTACAGAGCAGCCACCATCTCCCCAAATATGTCTAAGATTTAGATAATGCCCTACTTCGTGTGTTGTTGTTCTTCCTAAGTCAAAAGGTGCAGACAAATAAAATCCTGAACCTCCAGCACTACTTCCAAAGTATTGCGGACTCATTACTACTCCATCTGTAGCTGCACTACCACCAGGAAACTGAGCATAACCTAAAATTCCGCCACCAATATTACACACCCACATATTAAGATATTGTGAAGTATCCCAAGGGTCTACACCACCTTGAGATGAACTCTTCATAGCATCATTAGTTCCCCAAGATGTTCTGGTAGATGATTTTCTTGTAATACCATTGGTTGCATTTCCATTAGGATCTACACTAGCCATACAAAACTGAATTTGAGTATCTGCTGCCTGAGACCAAGTATTATCTGCATCTGAATTTAGTCTTCTAAAATCATCATTCAGTACTTGTATTTGAGACAAAATCTGAGCGTCGCTGATATTCTCATTAGAATTTCTGTAAATGACATGCACCACTACAGGTATGGTAATAATATCCCCCTCTACTCTATTTTGAGTCATTTGAGATACTTTGTTTTGAGTATATTGCTCAATTTCTTGCATTCTTTCTTCAAGATCTGGATCTAATTGTTTTCGGTATTCCAGGTTTTCCATGGTTGAACATTCCCTTTGTTGGGCTAACAAGCTTCCAAATAATAAGAAGCACACAAAAACTAATGTAATTTTGCTTTTCATGTTAATAATTTAAATAGTTAGTAATTTTTTAGTTAAAAACTGAACGAAACTATTAATTTTTTGTTAAAATAAAAATATTACGAAAACGTTTTCGATAAAAAACGATGAGTTTAAATATTATTACGTTTTTACCGTAAAGCCTTTAGAGAAAATGACTACATTTACTTATGGCAAATAAAAAATTGTTGAGTGTAAAAGACTTAAACATTTCTGCTTTTAAGTCTAATCTAGAGCATAAGATTATCCACAACATATCTTATGACTTATTTGAAAATGAAATTGTAGCGGTTGTTGGTGAGTCTGGCTCAGGAAAATCGGTTTCTTCTCTAGCTGTAATGGGCTTATTGCCAAAACAAATCCTAAAAATAACATCGGGTTCTATCACTTTTGAAAATGAAGAAATATCACAACTATCGGATAAACATTTTCAAAAAATTAGAGGCAATAAAATTGCAATGATATTTCAGGAACCCATGAGTTCTCTAAATCCATCTATGCAATGTGGTATACAGGTCGAAGAAATTTTACAACAGCACACAAACCTTTCAAAATCTGAAATTAAGACCGAAATTCTTTCACTATTTGAAAAAGTAAAACTGCCTAATCCTAAACGGATATATAAGTCTTATCCGCATGAAATCTCTGGCGGCCAAAAACAACGTGTTATGATTGCCATGGCTATAGCATGTAAGCCCAAAATACTCATTGCTGATGAGCCTACAACAGCATTAGATGTTACTGTACAAAAAGAGATTTTATTGCTTTTGAAAGAAATACAAAAAGAGACTAAAATGAGTATTTTATTTATTTCTCATGATTTATCTCTTGTTTCTGAACTTGCAGACAGCGTTGTAGTAATGTATAAAGGTGAAATTGTTGAACAAGGTAAAACGTCTTCAATTTTTAAAGAACCAAAACACATCTATACCAAAGCACTTATTAACGCAAGACCGTCTACAAAAATAAGACTCAAAAAACTACCTACAATTTCTAACTTTATGAAGGGAGAAATTGATAACAACATTATTACTAAAGAAGAGCGATCTGCAAATCATAAAAACTTATATAGCCAAAACCCTTTGCTAGAAGTTATTGATGTAAAAAAAACCTATCTTTCTAAAAAAGGTTTTTTTTCTAAAAACATCGTATTTAAAGCTGTAGATGGTGTTAGCTTTAAGGTATATCCTGGCGAAACTATTGGTTTGGTAGGTGAGTCTGGTTGTGGCAAATCTACTCTAGGAAATGCTATTCTTCAGCTAGACAAAGCCACTTCTGGAAGTATTAAATACAAAGGAAAGGACATAACCAATTTAAAAAAATCTGAATTAAGAGCATTGCGAAAAGACATTCAAATTATATTTCAAGATCCCTTTGCTTCTCTAAACCCGAGGATGACTGTCGGCAATGCCATAATAGAACCCATGACAGTTCATAATATTGGTGATTCTTTTGAAGAAAGAAAGGAAAAGGTTATGGACATCTTAACAAAAGTTGGACTAGATACTTCTAGCTTTTATAAATATCCTCATGAGTTTTCTGGAGGCCAAAGACAACGTGTTGGTATTGCCAGAACTATTGCTCTACAACCTCAACTCATTATATGTGACGAATCGGTTTCTGCCTTAGACATTTCTGTACAGGCACAGGTACTTAATCTATTAAATGATCTAAAAGCTCAGTTTGGGTTTACTTACATATTTATATCTCATGATCTTGCTGTTGTTAAATACATGGCAGACCAATTGCTGGTAATGAATAAAGGTAAAATTGAAGAAATTGGAGATGCTGATAAGATTTATGCTTCTCCTGAAAGAGAGTACACTAAAAAATTAATTCATGCTATCCCAAAAGGGTTATAGCATGAATATTTTCTTAGTTAACTTTAACACACCCGAAATAACTCTTAGTGTGTTTTTTAAGTTTGAAAACAATAAGTTTTCATTAAAAGTAGGTTCTGGTAGATTTGATTTGGTTTTCATAAGCTTTAGTTTATGCTAGATTTGGGGCAAAATCTGTAAATTAAGTTTATGGTAAATTAGGGTTAACTTGGTTGTTTTGATTTGGGATTACTAATATCTAAAAACAAAACGAATTAATCTGCTAAAATGCATTATAAATCGCTGAAATGCATTTAATTTTAACATTTAAGAGTTTATTCGCTCATTTTTAGAAGGAATCCAAACAATTTTTCAGCATATTTTTTACCTCCTGTTTCAAACAATCCATAATGTCCTCCTCCTTGTACAACAACAAATTCTTTTTCATTTGATGCTAAATTTGAAAATAAAGCTTCACCATATTCAAAACTGATATTTTTATCTGCATTACCATGAGCAATAAGCACTGGTTGCTTAATACGTTTTACAGATTCTAAAGGCTTAACTTTATTGGGATTGAAGTCTGTAAGCTCACTTGCTTTATCTAAGGTTAAATCGCAGATCCACTTTAATCCAATTCCAAAACAATATCTTGCTTGATAGTCATATACAATTTGTCTTAAATCGGTAAAGGTACTTTCTATAACACCAAATTCTAGCCTTTTATCATACTCCATAGTCTGTAAAGCTATTGCGCCTCCTAAAGAATTTCCCCATATACCAACTTTTGTATCGTGCCTTACTTTTTTAATTTCATCAATTATTATTGAAATGTCTTTCTTTTCTAAATATCCGTAAGTAGAAAATTTCCCTTCACTTTTGCCATGAGCTCTATTATCAAAAATCCAACTTTCAAATCCCAACTCAGCAAGGGAAATAGCTAAACTTGTAAAGTGCTCTTTGCAACCTCCTATTCCATGTACTAATATGATTGATGCTCTTGTAGAATCTGTTAAAGATGGCACACGATAACCCTTTAAATTAATACCATCAAAAGATTTTATATTAACTACTTCGTAAGGTATGTTATTAGAGTCTAAGTGATTTTCGCTATTTACTCTTTGAGGTTGTAAAATAGCATAAGGCAGGACATGTTGTGTTATAACATAAATAGATATGCCTATAAAAATTACGAGTCCAATTAGTATTTTGTTACGTCTTTTCAAACGTTAAATAGCCATCTCAGGAATCTCTCCTTCTATAATTAAATGTCCTTCTGTGGCTTTTTGGATCTCTTCTACTGAAACACCAGGTGCACGCTCTAGCAACTTAAAACCTTCAGCTGTAACCTCTATTACAGCAAGATTGGTTACTATTTTCTTTACACAACCAACACCAGTTAAAGGTAGAGTACAAGATTTTAAAAGTTTAGAATCACCAGCTCTATTGGTATGCATCATAGCTACAATGATATTTTCTGCACTTGCTACCAAATCCATAGCACCTCCCATACCTTTTACCATTTTTCCTGGTATTTTCCAGTTGGCAATATCTCCATTTTCAGCAACTTCCATTGCTCCAAGAATTGTTAAATCTACATGCTGTCCTCTAATCATTGAAAAACTCGTTGCTGAATCAAAAAAAGAGGCTCCAGGTAATGTTGTTATGGTCTGTTTTCCTGCATTAATAACATCTGCGTCTTCGTCGCCTTCAAAAGGAAATGGTCCCATACCAAGTACACCATTTTCACTTTGAAACTCTACTTCTATATCATCTCTTACAAAGTTAGCCACCAAAGTTGGTATGCCTATACCAAGGTTAACGTAGTAACCATCTTTTACTTCTTTTGCAATGCGCTTTGCTATTCCGTTTTTATCTAACATAACTAACTTCTTTGTCTTACCGTTCTTTGCTCTATTCTTTTTTCGTAGTGTGCTCCTTCAAATATTCTTTGCACAAATATGCCAGGAATATGAATTTGATTAGGGTCTAATTCTCCAACAGGAACAAGCTCTTCTACCTCAGCTACTGTAATATTAGCTGCTCCGCACATATTAGGATTAAAATTGCGTGCTGTACCCTTAAAAACAAGATTACCTGCGGCATCTCCTTTCCATGCTTTAATAAACCCAAAATCAGCTTTAAAAGCATGTTCTAACACATACATTTTACCATTAAACTCTCTTGTTTCTTTGCCTTCTGCTACTTCGGTACCATAACCTGCAGGAGTATAAAACGCAGGAAAACCAGCCTGAGCTGCTCTTGCACGTTCTGCCAATGTACCTTGAGGTATTAATTCTACTTCAAGCTCTCCTGAAAGCATTTGGCGTTCAAATTCGTCATTTTCTCCTACATATGACGATATCATTTTTTTGATTTGTTTTTGCTGAAGTAATAAGCCTAAACCAAAATCGTCTACACCTGCATTATTAGAGATACAGGTTAGACCTTTTACATTTAATTTTACGAGCTCTGCTATTGCATTTTCGGGTATACCAGATAAGCCAAAACCTCCAAACATAAAGGTCATATTGTCCCTTACACCTTGAATAGCTTCGGTAACATTAGCTACTTTTTTATTAATCATGATTGTTTATTTTTCCTTTCGGAAAAATACAAAACAATGCCTTAAATTAATAGCTTCTAACGAAATAAATAAGAGTGTGATTTTGGAATATTTAATCGAAATCTATGTTAATTTCTTCACCATCACTATGATCTGTCTTATCATCTAAATCGCCTTCATCTTTTGCTTTACAATCGATATTTATTGATAATTCTGAAGGTTTTTCAAATTCATCCTTAGATACATTAAGTGTTTTATCGTTATAACACGCTTTCATATACAATCCCCAAATTGGTAATGCCATTGATGCTCCTTGACCATATCTAATAGACTTAAAATGTGCAGCTCTATCCTCTGCTCCAACCCAAACACCTGTTACTAAATTTGGCACCATTCCCATAAACCATCCGTCACTTTGGTTTTGTGTAGTTCCTGTTTTACCTGCAATTGGATTGTTAAATTCATAAGGATAACCTGTCATTATTTCTCGATACATTTGGTTGTATTTATCGACTCCTTTGTGTCTTAAACGCTTACCTGAACCAGCCTGCGTTACACCTTCCATGAGGTTAACAGTAACGTAAGCCACCTCCTCACTTAATACATCTTTACTTTCTGGCGCTACTTGGTAAAGTACTGTACCGTTTTTATCCTCAATACGTGTAACCATTACTGGTGTATTATAAACGCCTTTATTAGCAAAGGTTGAATATGCTGCAACCATCTCGTATACACTAATATCTGGTGTACCTAAAGCTATTGCTGGTACTGGTAAAATATCTTGCTCTACACCCAATTTTTTAGCCATTTCTGCAACTGGTTGTGGACCAATTTCATTCATTAAACGCGCTGTAATGGTATTGGTAGAGCTTGCTAAAGCATCCTTTAAGGTTTGCTTTCCTGAGTAATTTCCATCAGAGTTTTTGGTCGTCCAAGGTTCTGGATTTCCAAATTTATTAGCCTCAATGGTGATAGGTGTTCTTGGGAAAGAATCGCAAGGTGATACTTGTAACTGGTCTATGGCTGTAGCATAAACAAATGGCTTAAAGGTAGAACCAACCTGTCGCTTTCCTTGTTTTACCATATCGTACTTAAAATGCTTGTAATTCATACCACCAACCCAAGCTTTTACATGGCCATTAGATGGATCCATAGACATCATACCAGGACGTAAAAAGGATTTATAGTATCGCATAGAATCTATTGGTTTCATTACGGTATCCACTTCACTTGGCTGACCATCAACCCATTTAAACACCGTCATTTCAACAGGTTTATGAAATGAAGCCTCGATTTCTTTATCTGATTTGCCTTGTTCTTTTAGAATTCTCCAGCGCTCACCTCTTCGCATTCCTGCTTTTAGTAAACTATTGACTTCGGATTTTGACAACTCTAAAAATGGAGCTGTAGGATTTCTATCTGGTGTGTTTTGGTGATCAAACTCTGCTTGTAATCTAGGCATGTGCAGAGCAATGGCTTCTTCAGCATATTTTTGCATGCGCGAATCAATGGTTACAAACACTTTTAATCCATCACTATACAAGTCGTATTTAGAACCATCTGGTTTTCTATTACCCTCTTCTTTAGCCCAATCTTTCATGAAAGCTCTGAGGTATTCTCTAAAATAGGTTGCTATACCTTGACTATGTGTTTCTGGAGTATAATTAAGATCTAATTCTGTGGCCTGTAAAGAGTCTTTAACCTCTTCTGTAATGTAGCCGTACTTATGCATTTGAGCTAAAACCACATTACGTCTATTTTTTACACCAACAGGATTTCTTCTAGGGTTGTATAATGAAGAGTTTTTGAACATCCCAACCAACATCGCAGATTCTTTAAGCTCTAAATCCTTTGGTTCTTTACCAAAATAAATTCTGGATGCCGAACGAATGCCATCTCCATTGTTTCCAAAATCATAGATATTGAAATACATGGCCATGATCTCTTCCTTAGTATATTGTCTTTCTAATCGGGTAGCTATGACCCACTCTTTGGCTTTTTGAATAATTCTTTTAACTATATTTCCTGAGGCTTGTTTGGTAAATAATAATTTTGCCAATTGCTGTGTTATAGTACTTGCACCACCTTTACCTCCAAGATATACAGCTGCCCTTAGTGTACCTCTTCCATCTATACCTGAGTGATCATAATATCTCGCATCTTCTGTAGCAACTAAAGCATCAACCAGATTTTTTGGCAAATCATCATAACCAACAGGTGTTCTGTTATCATTAAAATAAAACTTACCTAGTGTAACACCATCTGAAGAAATAATTTCTGTTGCAAGATTAGTTTCTGGATTTTCTAATCTTGTATGGTCTGGCATTTCACCTAGAAATCCCCAAGACGCAAAAAGAAATAACAACACTACAGCAAGAATTCCTCCTGAAAATAGTATCCAAAACCATCTTATATATTTTGAAAAATCTACTGCTTCTGTTTTAGATTTTGTTGCTTTCTTCTTTGCCATAATACGCACTCGATAATCGAGATTTATATTTTTCGACATTAATGCCGAAAGATTATTATTGTTCTAGGTTGTTCCTTGTGATTTCACTCCAAGGTGACTTAATTTTTAGCTTGCTCTACTCTAAAGCCTATATCCGTAATTCCTTCTAAATTTTCAACACCATTGACCTCTCCGTTCTTTCGCATAGCATGTTGAATATTTACGCTATAATCTCCGTTTTCTGTAAACTTAAAAGGAGATTTATAGCCTCTATACCAAAGTTTATTTTCTTTAACATCTGTAAAACCAGAACCCAAAAGCTCTCCATTTTTTGCAGCCATTTTATATTCTAAGGTATCTGTTACTGCTTTACCGTTTGGGTAATTTAATTCTACAATTAGAAACAAATTACTATACGCGTAGTCATTATTGTTTCTTAGATTAACGTAAAGATTATAATTATTTGTGGTATCTGGTGCTTTAAAATTAAAGGCTGCTATTGAATCTTTGTGCCACTGATCTGGAACAGATTTATACTCATCAAATACTGCTTTAGAATCGCAACTTGTAGCCAAAAACAAACCTACTAGCGCCAATAGTAAACAATTAGTTTTTCTTTGCATTTTGCTTTTGATTGCGATTTTTGTTTCTGTTTTTGTTTCTGTTCCTATTGTTTTTACGTTTCTTTTTAGGTTTTGGATTATCGAAGCGTGTTAAACTATCCTGACCTACAACGTTTTCAAATTCTGCTTTAGTATCTTGTATATGCTCTGCCGCGTATTCTTCCAGGCTAGCTACTTTCTCTTTTTTCTTGTTTTTAGCTATAATTTCATTGGCTTGTTCTGTAGTAATAACGTGCCAGTTCATCCATTCGCCTTCGTAAGCATACCACATAAGACCTTTAAAGATGTCTGTCTTTTGGCAAACTGCTGTTCCTTTTTCGGTATATAGCTTTGTATCGTTTTTAGGAAATGCTTTTAAGGCATCTAAATAAGCATCTAGTTCGTAATTAAGACAGCATTTTAGTTTTCCGCATTGTCCTGCTAACTTTAATGGATTTAAGGACAATTGCTGGTATCTTGCCGCTGAAGTACTCACAGATCTAAAATCGGTTAACCACGTAGAGCAACACAATTCTCTTCCGCAAGAACCAATACCTCCAAGTCTTGCTGCTTCTTGCCTAAAGCCTACTTGGCGCATTTCAATTCTGGTTTTAAACTCTCTAGCAAACACTTTAATTAGCTCTCTAAAATCTACGCGCTCTTCTGCAGTATAGTAAAACGTAGCCTTACTACCATCTCCTTGATATTCTATATCAGAGATTTTCATCTTAAGGTTTAGGTCTATCGCAAACTGACGTGCTTTAACCTTCATTGGTTCTTCTTTATCTCTGGCACTAGACCAAATATCTATGTCTTTTTGAGATGCTTTGCGGTATATCTTTAATACATTCTCTGAATCTTCGAGATTAATTTTTTTGCGTTTCATCTGTACGCGCACCAACTCACCTGTTAGTGTTACCATACCAACATCGTGACCAGATTTTGCTTGAGTGGCAACAATATCGCCAATACTCAACGTAAGGTTCTCTGTGTTTTTATAATATTGTTTTCTTCCGTTTTTATAACGTACCTCAACACCTATAAAAGGCTCTTGTCCGTTTGGAAGCGACATATTAGCCAACCAGTCAAAAACAGTGAGCTTGTTGCAGCTATCTGTGCCACAAGTTCCGTTGTTTTTACATCCTTTTGGTTGACCGTCTTTACCAGTTGCGCAACTGTTACAAGCCATATTGAACTATATATTGAATTTAAGCTATACGAGCTTAAATAAAGGATTCATAAAAATTATTTAATGAGTAAAGATACTATTATTTCTTTAGTAAACTTATTACCAAGATTAGTTAAACTCAATTTCGTAATTAAGCTTATTTGACAGCGATCTTAATTGCGATTTTGATTTAAAGATATTAGAAAATAACAGCTTACTCCAACCTATTTTCTTAGAAAAATTATTGAAGGACTCTTCTCGCCAGTTAAAACCTTCTTTCCAAAATTTATTTGGTGAGATATAGCAAAAGGTATAATCGAAAACAAAACTAGAGTCATTTTTTCCTTTTAACACAGACAGATTGTTTGGAGCCATTAGTGTAATATGATGATTAGAACACTGTTGTCTCACATTTTTTATAAGATTTATGTAATCACTTTCTAATGAAGAAACATCAAAATCATTGTACTCTGTATTTCCTATCTTTTGGATAGGTCTTAACTGAAGTATATCGAAACTTTTACCATTAAAATGCCTGAAAAAATCTTTAAGCTCGTAAAAGTTGTCTTTATTAAAGGTGTAGTTAATTCTTACTTTAAAATCGTAATCTTTTTTTAGTTCTACAAAAGCATTTAAAGCATTCTGAAATTTTTCATAGCTCGCTTTTTTCATAAAGCTCTCGTAACTTTCTTTGGTTACACCATGAAGCGAAATGGTAAACTCATTTATTCCTGCTTTTAGTAGTGGCTCAATTTTTTCTTTTGTAAGCAGATTGGCATTGGTTGTAATAGAAATATATGGCACTTTGTGCTGCTTGCCAAGCGCTACTATTTTTTCTAAATTCTTGTACAACGTTGGCTCTGTACCACAACCTATTTGCAACTTTAGAGCACGATGAAAAATAGCATTAGCTACACGCTCTAAATCGTCTTCTTTAAACTGCCCTTTTAAGGTTTTTACATAATCTGCATCTGTAAAATAGCACATTTTGCAGCGTAAATTACAAGCTAATACAGGGTCTAAATTCACAGCTAAATAACGCTTATTGAACTTATGTAATAGAAAAAGCCCTAGAAATTTAATTCTATGGCTTTTAATTTTTCTATTGAGTTGTAATAGCTTGTATATATTCATCTATTGGGTTGAGTTACCTTGATTTTCAAAAATATTTCGTAAATCTTTTTTATAAGGCAAATGATCTGCTCTACCTTTCTTAAAAATATCATTACTATTACCTTGTCCTTTTCGTAACGCTTTTTGCTCTTCGTAAGGCAACTTTATAATCTCCTGGCAATGTGTAGAACAGCAGTTATCCATTTTTTCTTTACACTCATCACACTGAATAAATAATAAATGACAAGCTTCATTTACACAATTGGTATGTGTATCTGCCGGTTTTCCGCATTGGTGGCAATTGGCAATTACATCATCGCTAATACGCTCTGAACGTCTTTGATCAAAAACAAAGTTTTTGCCTATAAATTTGTTTTCTAAGCCTTCTGCTTCAACTTGTCTGGTGTAATTAATTATTCCGCCTTCGAGCTGAAATACATTTTTAAACCCTTTATGTCTGTAATATGCACTGGCTTTTTCGCAACGAATTCCGCCCGTACAATACATCACTAGTTTTTTATCTTCCTTATGCTCTCTTAGGTCTTCCTCTATTAAATCTAAAGACTCTCTAAAGGTATCTACGTCTGGAGTAATAGCGTTTTTAAAATGACCTATTTCGCTCTCATAATGGTTACGCATATCTACCAAAACTGTATCAGGATCTTCAATAAGATCGTTAAACTGTTCTGCATTGACATGAATACCCTTATTGGTAACATCAAAAGTGTTGTCATTGAGACCGTCAGCAACTATTTTATGACGCACTTTTACTTTTAGTTTTAAGAACGCAAAATTATCATGCTCTATAGCGATGTTTAATCTTACATTTTCTAAAAATGTAATGGTGTCTAAATGATTTTTGAAAGCTTCAAAATTTTCTGCAGGCACAGATAATTGGGCATTGATTCCCTCGTGAGCAACATATATTCTACCCAGAACATCTAATGCGTCCCAAGCTATAAACATATGGTTTCTAAAAATCTGAGTGTTGCCAATTTTGGCGTACTTGTAGAAAGAGATTGTTAAGCGTTCTTTTCCCGCTTTTTCGATAAGTTCAGCTCTTTCTTTAGCACTTAAGTTGTTGTACAGTTGCATGCTATACTAAGTTTTTAAGGTTAAAGAATAAAGTAGATCATCTAATTAAACTAAGATCTATCTAGCTGCAAAGGTATTATTTTTAGCTAAGTGGCATAAAAAAAGCACTTTGAATTTATCAAAGTGCCTTTAAAACTAAAATATTATTATGAAAAAATATTTCTACTTTAGCACAAGGCCGCTAACCCTATTAACAGCCTTGTAACCAAATACCTTAAGATTCAATTGTGAACTAATTGAAATAGTTAGAGAAACTTCTGACCTAACTCTAACTTTACAATAAGATATCCATAGCAACTTTTTCCTTTTTCATTTAATAGATGTAAAAAGTGTAAAATGGTTGCGTCGTAAAATTGAAAAAATTAAAATAAGTGGTATTTTTGATATCAATTAATAAGACATAAGAAAGAAATGAGTAGTGAAAAAGATGCAAAATTAAAGGCGTTAAAGTTAACGCTAGACAAATTAGATAAAGCCTACGGAAAAGGTACCGTGATGAAGATGAGCGACCAGGCCATTGTAGATGTAGATTCAATTTCATCTGGTTCTTTAGGTTTAGATATCGCTTTAGGAGTTGGTGGTTATCCTAGAGGAAGAGTTATAGAAATATATGGTCCTGAATCTTCAGGTAAAACTACATTAACATTACATGCTATTGCAGAAGCACAAAAAGCAGGTGGTATTGCAGCTTTTATAGATGCTGAGCATGCTTTTGATCGTTTCTATGCTGAAAAGCTTGGTGTAGATCTAGAAAACCTAATTATATCTCAACCAGATAATGGTGAGCAAGCTTTAGAAATTGCCGACAATCTTGTTAGATCTGGAGCTATTGATATTGTTGTAGTAGATTCTGTTGCGGCTTTAACTCCAAAAAGTGAAATTGAAGGAGAAATGGGAGACTCTAAAATGGGTTTACATGCACGTTTAATGTCTCAAGCCTTAAGAAAGCTTACTGCTTCTATTAGCAAAACCAACTGTACAATGATATTCATTAACCAATTGCGTGAAAAAATTGGTGTAATGTTTGGAAACCCAGAAACAACAACTGGAGGTAACGCTCTTAAATTCTATGCTTCTGTTCGTTTAGATATAAGACGTTCTACTCAAATAAAAGATAGCAACGGAGATGTAATGGGTAACAAAACCAGAGTTAAAGTTGTAAAAAACAAAGTTGCACCACCATTTAGAACTGCAGAGTTTGATATTATGTATGGAGAAGGTGTTTCTAAGGTAGGTGAAGTTTTAGATTTAGCTGTAGACCACGACATCGTTAAAAAGAGTGGTTCATGGTTTAGTTATGGAGACACCAAACTAGGTCAAGGTAGAGACGCTGTTAAGTCGTTAATTAAAGACAATCCGGATTTAATGGATGAATTAGAAGAAAAAGTACGAGCCTTAGTTAATGACAATCAATAAATTATAAAAAAATCCTGCTAAAAACAGGATTTTTTTATTTTTAGACGCAACCCTTTTACACTTTCTGCATCTAATGGGTGGAATTAATTTTTTAGAGTAATGAAAAAGTACGCCTTTTTGCTCCTTATGTTTGTTGGACTATTAATGTCGTGCAGCGTAGATAACGATAATCCTGTGGTTCACACAGAGTTTATGCCTATTACCAGCGTTGAATTGCCAGAGTATTTTGTCCAAGGGCAAACTTATCAGATTAACATGTCTTATATTAAGCCTAGCTCTTGCTATGTGTTTAATAATATCATTTTTGATATTGAAGGACATGAAAGAACCGTAGCCATACTTAATACTGTATATGAAGATTCTAACTGTATTCCAGAAGAAGAACCAACTACAGTTAGTTTTGATTTAACAGTTTCTGGAGACCAAGTGTACTTGTTTAAATTTTTCCAAGGTACGGAAGATGGTGTGGATCAATATCATTTAGTAGAAGTTCCTGTTGTTGACGGCAGAGACTCTATAGTGGTAGAAGAAGACTAATTATTAATTAATTCCAACAATAATGTGAGTTTAGAACAACTCATAAAAAAATGTATAAACCAAGATGCTAAAGCTCAGAGCCAATTATACAAGCAATATGCAAGTAAATTATTTTCGCTCTGTCTTAAGTACTCTAAAAACTATGCCGAAGCAGAAGACAATCTGCACGACGCATTTATAACTGTATTTAGTAAAATAGGTCAGTATAAAAACAAAGGTTCTTTTGAAGGTTGGCTAAAACGAATAGCAATTAACACATCATTGCAACGCTACAGAGAAAACGTTGGAGTGTTTGATATTGTTAACGAAGGTAATATTGAAGATGTTACGGTAGATATTAATGATGAAGATTTAAGTTTAGATTTTTTACTCAAAATCATTCAAGAATTACCAGACAGGTATCGATTAGTATTTAATCTGTATGTTTTAGATGGATACTCTCATGTAGAAATAAGTGAGTTAATAAATATTTCATCAGGAACCTCAAAATCTAATTTGGCTAGAGCCAGAATGATTTTAAAAGAAAAAATAGAAGATTACAAAGCGAGTGTAAATTCGCAATCGTTATAAAATGAACGAAGAAAAAAACATAGACAGACTTTTTCAGGAGAAGTTTAAAGACTTTGAAGTAGCTCCTAACGATGCTGTTTGGGATCGTATAAGCGATAGTCTTCCTAAGAAAAAGAAAAAGCGAAGAGTTATTGCGTTATGGTGGCAAATTGGTGGTGTTGCGGCAGTCATTGCTTTACTCTTAACTGTTGGCAGTTCTTTATTCAATTCATCTGACGACAATGAGGTTGTACCTACAATTGTAGATACCGAAAAAACAGAAAGTAACCCTACAAAAGAGACTGAATTAAAAAGCTCTAACAGAGACAACAGCAGCTTAGGCAATAGCAAACAAGACATAAATGTTGCAGAGTCTAACGAGAAGGAATTATCTGATCCTACTGGAAATGAAAAATCTTCAACAGAGCAAAACAATAGAAAAGAATTAACCTCTTCTAAAACAAATAAATCGAATGCCGTTGCAAATTCAACAGAAAGTGGAACTAAAGCAACTTCTAATTCACACAAGAGTTTAACAGAATTAAATAAAGAAAATAACAATAGTACTGTAGCTTCAAGCAATGAAAATTCTGAAGACAAGCTAGAAGATGAAATCATTAATGATTCTGAAATGAAATCTGTTATAGAGAATGCTGTTAGCAACAAGAACTCTGTAGTAACAGATAACACATCATCTAATGGTACTGAAAATGCTTCTAATACTGAAAAGAACAAAGAAGAGTTAGAAAAAAATACTTCGATAAAAGAAGACAACGAAAAAGAATCTATTCTAGATGCAATTGCCGATAACAGCAATAGCAAGGAAAATATTGATGAAAAAGAAAAAGAAGATGAACAAAACAGGTGGAGCATTGCGCCAAATGTTGCGCCTGTTTATTACAGTTCTCTTGGTCAAGGCTCATCAATAGATCAACAGTTTAACAACAACTCTAAGAGTGGTAATGTTAATATGAGCTATGGTATTACAGGTTCTTATGCTGTTACCAGTAAATTAAAAGTTAGAGCTGGTATTAACAGAGTTAATCTTAGCCAAAGCACTTCTAATGTTTTTGCATTAAGTGGTAGTGAATTTGCCTCGAGAAATGCAGAAGTATCTATAATGGGTAACATTAACCCAAGAGATGGTTTTGAAAACATTTCATTAATGAGTACAAATATGTTTGACAGAAGTACAACTCCTGAGATTTTTAACTCAAGATCTTCTGGAAATATTGATCAACGTTTTGGGTTCATTGAAGTACCTCTTGAATTAGAATATCGTCTTCTAGACAAAAAATTTGGGATTAATGTCATTGGTGGTTTTAGTACATTTTTCTTAAATCAGAATGAAGTCTATGCAGATATCGATGGAGCTTCTACATTAATTGGAGAAGCCAACAATATGAACTCAACAAGTTTTAGTGCCAATTTTGGTTTAGGGCTTGATTACAGTTTATCAAAACAATGGAATTTTAATCTTGAACCGCAGTTCAAGTATCAAATAAACACATTTAGTAACACGTCTGGTAATTATAGACCTTTCTTTATTGGTTTGTATACCGGATTAAGTTACAAGTTTTAGGTTTAAGTTAGTTAGTTTAGGTTATTGCAAACAAACATAAAAGCAATGATGAATGCAATGATGACAAAAGCTACTCTTGGTTAGAGTGGCTTTTCTTTTTTATCTACTCTCTGGTAAATTCTTACTAAGCTCTGTTAAGATAATTTCTCTTGCTTTTTGATTTAAAGCCTTAGTGTCTGCTACCTTTAAATTTTCTGTTTTAAGAAATTGATGAATTTTCGTTCTCATTGCACCAGGACCACCACTAAAAAAAGTATAAGAAAATCGCTTTTTATTATCGTAAAACGTTAGAGGAACAATGGGAATTTGATGATTTATAGCTAATCGAAAGGCACCATCCTTAAACTCATCTAACATGATATGCTCTTCTGGCACTCCACCTTCGGGAAATATACAGATACTTAATCCTTGTTTTAACCTCCTTTGCGCTCTTAGAAAAACCGCTTGCCTACTCTTAGCGCTACTTCTATCCACCAAAATACATGTACGTTTATAGAAAAACCCAAACAACGGTATTTTTGCCAATTCTTTTTTACCAACAAATACGAAAGGATTTTTTACAGCCACCAACATTAGCATAATATCTGTCATAGAAGTATGATTGGCAATAAACATATAACTGTTCTTAGGATTAGGTACTTCCTCTTTTATAATTTTATAATTAAAGCCCATTCCAATAAGAATAAACTTTGCCCAAATACGAGCTAACTTAAAAAAGAATGGATACCACTTTTCTCTAGATATTGAAATCAAAAGAATAGGAAACATTACAATAATTGGTATGGCTACTAAAATGTAGAACCAGATGCGGTACAAAACCCAAAAAGGATACTTTACTATTGCCATGGCATCAAAACTAAGTATTTAATTCAAATCGCTTCACATAGTGTTGCTAAAAATTTATCTTTGCTTTCTATTTAGATTTAAGTTTAATTTCAAAGAGATTGCTGCTTATTACACGTTACCAGACTGAGTTTATTGAAGTCTTAGAGTAAATAGAGCAGAATTAAAAAGATACCTGCCTTCGCAGGTAATATTATGGCAAGAATATTAACAGGCATACAAAGTACAGGAACACCTCATTTAGGGAATATTTTAGGTGCAATTTTACCAGCAATAGAGCTATCTGAAAAGAGCGACAATGAATCTTATTTATTTATTGCAAATCTGCATACGCTAACACAAATTAAAAACGCAGAAGAATTAAGACATAATACTTATTCTGTAGCAGCCACATGGTTGGCATTAGGCTTAGATGTAGAAAAATCTGTGTTTTACAGACAAAGCGACATTCCGCAAGTAACTGAATTAGCTTGGTATCTCAATTGTTTTTTCCCTTATCAACGTATGAAACTCGCTCATGGTTTTAAGGATAAAGCAGATCGTTTAGACGACGTTAACTCTGGTCTATTTATGTATCCAATGCTTATGGCTGCAGATATTTTATTGTATGATGCAGAGATTATTCCTGTAGGAAAAGACCAAGTTCAACACATAGAATTCACTAGAGATGTTGCTTCTCGTTTTCATACAAAAATGGGTGAAGCTTTTGTCTTACCAGAAGAAAAATTACAAGAAAGCACAATGCTTATTCCTGGTACAGATGGTGAAAAAATGAGTAAAAGTAGAGACAACTTTATCAATATCTTTTTACCAGAAAAACAGCTTCGCAAAAAAGTAATGTCTATACAAACCGACAGCACACCTCTAGAAGAACCTAAAGACTGGAAAACTTGTAATTGTTTTGCAATCTACAGTTTACTGGCTTCAGATCAACAAATAGCAGAAATGAAAGCTAATTACGAAGGTGGAAATTATGGTTATGGCCATGCTAAGCAAGCACTATACGAGCTTATTTTAGAACGTTTTGCAGAGCCAAGAGAGCGATACAATTACTACATGAGCAATCTTAACGAGCTCGATACAATCCTAGCTAAAGGTGCTGCTAAAGCCAAATTAGTAGCTGATGATGTACTGCAACGTGTAAGAGAAAAGGTTGGGTATTAAATAACCTCAAACAATTTTCCAGGCAAAGGACGTATGATGCCTTTTAGTTCCATATTAAGTAATATTCCTGCTAATTTGTAAGTAGGAATATTACACTCTAAAGCAATAACATCCAATATCTCTTTGCCTTTGTCTTTCAAATAATTATATATAACTTTTTCGTCTTCACTTAACTCAACAAAAAGTTGCTTTTGCACAGCAGGTTTCTTCTCATCCTCTAACTGCCAGTTTAAAATATAAGGAATATCCATAGGATTAGATAACAGATGTGCTTTCTGAAATTTAATTAGATTATTGCAACCTACACTCTGACTATCGGTTACTCTGCCTGGCACTGCAAAAACCTCTCTATCGTAAGAGTTAGCTATATCTGCAGTAACGAGACTTCCGCCTTTTTCAGCAGATTCAATGACTATAGTAGCTTCACTTAGTCCTGCTATAATTCGGTTTCGTTTCAGAAAATTTTTTCTATCAAATACGTCTGTACTCCAAAAATCGGTATAAAATCCACCATGATTTTCTACTTCAACAACATACTTTTTATGAACTTTAGGGTATATTTGATTTAAGCCATGCGCCAGGCAACCAATAGTTTGCAAATTGTGCTTTATGGCTGCCTTATGTGCTGTAATATCTGCTCCATAAGCAAAACCCGAAACAATTACAGGATTATAATGCGATATTTCCTCTACCAACTTTTCGCAAAAAGCAATACCATTAGTTGTAATTTTACGAGCACCAACAATACTTATTATCGGTCTGTTATTTAAGTTTATATTTCCAGATTGAAATAACACAATTGGCCCATCAATACAATGTTTTAATCTTTCAGGATAGGTGTCTTCGGTAAAATAATGTGGTACTATATTATTGTCTCTAATAAAGCGCAACTCATTGGTGGCTTCTTCAATATGAATGGCATCGAAAAGTCCTTCTATGGTAATGGTACCAATACCATCAATTTTAAGAAGATTAGATCTCTTTTCTTTAAAAACAGCTTCAGCAGAACCACAATGATTAATTAATTTTTTAGCTGTTGTTGCACCTATTTTTGGTACATGTTGAAGCGCTAAAGCAAAAATTAAATCTTGTTCTGTCATTTAAACTACTGATTTTCAAAACCACAAGAAACTAAATTTTTATGATGTTAATAAATAAACTAGAGCAAACTTTTATCGAAAACAAAAATTTTTAACTTTGTTTCTGTATGCAATTAGAAACTTACATTAGCGACCTTTTATACCGATACGATTGTATAACTGTACCTCAACTTGGTGCTTTTTTAACAAATCGTGTTTCGGCAAGAGTACATGATACTACTCATACTTTTTATCCACCAAAAAAAGTATTGTCTTTTAACGAGCAATTACAACACAATGATGGGTTATTAGCAAATTATATTGCTGAAGTAGAAAAAGTACCATACGCAACTGCTAACGATAAGATTTCTAAGCAAGTAAAAGCCATAAAATCTTATCTTATTGAAGGTGAAACGATTCAATTTGAAAACATTGGCGAACTTGTTCTAAATACTGAAGGAAAAATTGTTTTTAACCCTTCTAGCCATATCAACTACTTAACAGATTCTTTTGGATTATCTCACTTTACGTCGGCAGATATAAAACGTGAGGTTTACAAAGAAGAAGTTGAAGTGATTGAAGAAACTGCTCCTATAGCATTTACACCAGAAAAACGTTCTAACAACAACTGGTTAAAATATGCAGCTGCAGCTGTAATAGTTTTAGGTCTTAGTGGATTTGGTGCTGCTAACTATTACAAGAATAGCATAGAAAATCATAATCAATTAGCGCAAGAGGAAGCAAATGCACAATTAGAAGCTAAAGTGCAGCAAGCAACCTTTGTTATTAGCAATCCGCTACCTGCTGCTACCCTATCTTTAGAAAAGCAAACAGGTAATTATCACATTGTAGCTGGCGCATTTAGAGTAGAAGCTAATTCTGATAAAAAGGTAGAACAGCTTAGAGGAATGGGCTATAAAGCCAGAAAAATTGGCGAAAACCGTTACGGACTTCACGAAGTTGTTTATGGAAGTTACGAGAGTAGACTTGATGCTCAATTAGCACTTAACAAAATACGACTAGAACACAATAAAGATGCGTGGTTACTAATTAAGAGATTAGACTAACCTTACCTTTTATTGTGCCTCACCAACACTCAGCGTGACATTTTCATAAAGTTGATTTAAATTCTAAAATTGTATATCTACAATCTAAAATCCCTTTATCTTTGCATAAATTTTAAAAATTTATGCAACCAAGAACCGCATTTCAGTCTAAAACTGTAGTAACAGACCTTGTTTTACCAAGTGAAACCAATCCATTAAACAACCTATTTGGTGGTGAGCTATTGGCGCGTATGGACAGAGCTGCCAGTATTGCCGCAAGACGTCACTCTAGACGTATTGTTGTAACGGCTTCGGTAAATCATGTAGCGTTCAACAGATCTGTACCTTTAGGTAGTGTTGTAACGATTGAGGCTAAAGTGTCTCGTGCTTTTACGTCTTCTATGGAAGTCTATATGGATGTTTGGATAGAAGATAGAGAATCTGGTGAAAGCATAAAAGCTAATGAAGCTATCTATACCTTTGTTGCTGTAGATGAAACTGGTAGACCAGTTAAGATTCCTGAATTAGTACCAGAAACAGATCTTGAAAAACAACGTTTTGATGCTGCGCTAAGACGTAAACAATTAAGCCTTGTACTAGCTGGTAAAATGAAGCCTGCTGATGCTACTGAATTAAAGGCGTTATTTGAGTAGTAGAATTCTGAGTCAAGTTCAGAATGACAAAACTGATTTAAAATGCATAATTGCTATGCTGAATTAATTTTTAGCATATTAATTGTAATCCTGTTAAACCTTTTTTAAAACTCTTAGTCTTATCATTAACCAAATGATTATATGATGAGATATGTAGTTTATGCCTTAGCTTTTGTTTTAACACTTAGCTTAAATTCTTGTGCCAGACGTGTAGTTGTAGCACAACCAACAACTGTAACTGTAGTTAAAAAATTACCTAGACAACATAAAGTAGTTAGAGTAAAAGGTAAACGCTATTACTTCTTTAATGGCAGACATTATAGAAAAACAAGAAGTGGCTATGTAATTGTTAGGCTTTAATTTTTTGCCAACCAATACTCTGGATTAAGCTTTTGATTGTTTTTATAAATTCTAAAATCCAGAAGACTTTCACCATTAAATTTACTGGTAAAAACCTGGCCAATAACTTGACCTGTGGTTATTTTATCTCCAGATTTTACAAATACTTTGGAAAGGTTATAATAAATTGTAAAATAGTTACCATGCCTAACCATAATTCCTGGATTTCCATTTTTAACAACTATTATCTTAGAAACCACACCATTAAAAACCGACTTTACATCAGCATTAGACTCTGTAGCTATCTTAACTCCAGAGTTATTAACCTCAACAGAATTATCTGTTAAAGATCTTGTTTTACCGTATTTAGATTTAATAATCCCACGAGAAACTGGCCAACCTAATTTTCCTTTATTAGCTTCAAAATTTGCTGCTAGTTTCTTTGCTTCAGGTGTTAGCACAAACTTTCCGGTAGATGTTTTTTTACCTGCCTTTTCATTAGACGCTGCAATGGCCTCTCTAATTAATCTATTAATTTCTTTATCTAATCGGTCTGCCTCTTGTCTTTTCTGCTTTATCTGAGCTGTAAACTTACTCATGTCTGCTTTAATAGTAGCCATTAATTCTTCACGCTCTTTAAGTTCATTTTCAAGCTCTCGTTTAGCAATTCTATTTTCTTTTATTAGCTTATCCTTGTCTGCCTTTTGTTTAGACAATTGAAGATTAAGTTGTTGAAGCTCTTTTGCTTTCTTCTTTATATTTTCTCCTTGCTCCTTCTGGTAATTAGCATACTGCCTAATATATTGTAATCTTTTATATGCTTGTTTAAAGTTATTAGAAGACAATAAGAACATTACTTTACTTTGCTCAGATTTGCTCTTATAAGACTTTACAATCATTGCTGCATAGTCGTCTTTTAATTCTTGCAGTTGCGCTCTTAGACTTGTTATTTCTTGCTGATTTACACTAATCTCTCTTGTAAGTAAGTTGGCTTGCTCATTAGTAATTCTAATAAGGTTTTGTCTGCGCTGAACTTTGTAATTAAGATCTTCTATAAGTGTAATTTCAGATTTTTGTTCTTTCTTTTTTCCTAGTAAAAACGACTGAAACTGTTTTATTTCTTTAAGTATTTGCTGACGTTGTGCTTCTAGCTTCTTTTGTTTATCGCTTTGGGCAACAACAGACATTGAGGAAAGTAAAAATCCCAGCAGGAAAATTATGTAAAATTGTTTCTTCATTTAATCTACTTAATAACTATTTCTTTATACCCTTCAGGAATTTTAAAAGGAAACCTAACGTCTTCATTAAGTTTTAATGATTTAAATTCCATAGCAATTGTAACCTCATCAGAATCTTCTACTGCAATTATTCTAATATTCTTTGGAAGCACCTCTTTATTAATCTCTTGGTACGATTTATAATCTACCTGAAGAATACGTTTTTTTAATTGCTGAAACATCTGTAGACTATCCATTTTAAAATGCGATGGGTTTATTAAATAAAATAACTCTAATAATGCATTTTGCTCTTTGGGTTGAAGCGCATAAGAATTCTCATTTACAGAAACCGTATGCGGAGCGTCTTTTAAATCGAAAATAGCTTGTCCCAGCAATATATTCTGCACTTTGTTGAAATCTAAATCTACGCCTACAAAATCACTCAACAATTTATAATCGCCATCAAAGTATTCGTTTTCTAATTTGTTGTAAAAACGTACTTTTTCTGGTGTTATCATCATACGAGCAACACCAAATGAAGCACTCAACCAAATGGTTTTATCTTTTTCAATTCTAAGATTAAAAGTGTGTCCTTGCTCTTTGTCTCCTTGTATAATATCTATTCGCACTTTACCACTTAGAGTCTTAAAGTTTGCACTACTCTTTAGATGCTGTTTTATAACTTGCTTAGCTGAAAGCTTATCACTTGCCTCACCAGAAGCAACAATACTTTGGGTAGATTTACAGCTTACAACAAACAGTAACATTGCTATGGCAAATACGATTCTAACTATTTGTTTGTTTATATGATTTTGTCTGTTCATTATATAAAGAGATTCCTGCTTTTTTAGGAATTTTATTGTTGTGCTTTTAAGTCTCTTGCTTTTTTAGCAAACGTTTCAGACTTACTAATATTATTAAGACCTTTATAAGCTAAGCTTAGTTCAGAATAAAAATCGGATTCCATTTGCGGGTTTTCAATTAGGTAATCTAGTCCCATTTCTAAGTTGTCAATCGCTTTCTTAAAATTGCCTTGTTTGTTGTTTGCTACTGCATTTACTAGATATAAAATAGGTTGTGCAGGATACAATTCTAACGCTTCTTCACTGTCCTTAATTACAGCATTATAATCCTGAAGATCTATTTGTAACAATAACACATTTTTTATAAGCTTAAAATCATTAGGGTCTTGTTTAAGCGCTTCTTTGAAATTAGAAAGTGCTTTTTCTTTGTCACCTGACTTTAAATAATATTGACCTAAGTCGCTATGTGTTTGCGCATTTTTATTATCATCTATTAAGGCTGTAATCTCAACTAAATCTGATTCGTATTCTGGATTATTAGCTACAAAACTTACAAAATCCTTTAGAACCTTTGCTTTAGCATCTGCATTGATTTCTGGGCTGGTTAGTGCTACTTTCACCGAGTTTATAGCATCCTCTACTTTGCCGTCTTGCAAATAAAATTTGTATAAAGCCAAATGCACAAACTTAGATTCTGGCTTAACTTTTAAGAGGTTTTGTGCTGCTTTGTAAGCCTTTTTTCTATCTCCGGATTGGCTGTACCTGTAAATGAGTTTAAGATGGTTTTCTTCGTTGTTTGGATTGTTAGCTACCCTTTGTTCTAAATTTTCTATTCGGTCGTCTGCATTGCCTGTAATGTTATAAATTTCGTTACGCATAGCATCTCTGGCTTCGCTAACACCTAATTCTTCATCTAACTCATCTAAAAGGTTCAACGCTTGTCTGTAGCGCTTCTCTCTAATGTATAGACTTGCTAAATCCTCTTTATAATCTGGGTGATATTTCACCAACTGTTTTATGGTCTTAATAGCATTGTCTATATCATCTTGCTGAAAATACACATCGTACAACTCATCTAAAAACCACTCGTTGTCTGGTTGCATACTAATGGCTTTTTTAAGGTTGTCCTCAGCAGCACCAAAGTTTTTGAGTTTGTTGTAGTTTTTACCAAGCTCAAAATAAATGACAGGCTTTTTAGAATCTAGATTAAGACATTTGTGAAGTGCATCCACTGCTCTTTCATAATTTTCTATCCCTTTTTGTTTTAGGGCTTCAAAAAAGTATTCTTGAAATTCGTCTTCAACATTGCCTAAGTCGTCATCTGGTCGTTTATTGGAATCGACTTGGGCCATAGCAAAGCTTGGTACTAAAAATAGTACTAGTAGAAGTTTTGTTATGTGTTGTTTTAATTTCATATTTAAATTCTTCGCTAACGCTCAGGATGATAGATTATTTTCAAAAGTTGTTCCAAACTGTTTTGGCTATGGTTTTTCGTTGTAACCGAAAGATAGCAAATTGCATTTAATTCTGATTAAAGAATTTAGTCGCAATGAGTTATACAGACTGTTGCATATTGTCATTTTCTTTTCCATTTAACTCCACTCCAAACAATTCCTAATGAAGCTAAAATTAACGCAAGATTTCCAATATTAATTTTTTCATCTGAGAATGATTTGTAAATAGCTCCAACCACAAATAGAGTCGACATAATTACCGCAAAGTAATATCCTTGTTTAGATTCGAAAAACGATTTTTTTCTTTCTATTTGTCCGTTATTATATTTCAAGAGTTTTGAGTCAATATCCTGGCATAAATTCACAAATTGCTCAGAATTGCAAAAATTATCATTTGAGCTTATTCGTAAAGTTTTTCCATTCTTAAACTTAAATTTTATTCCAGCTCCTTTCATCCAATGGATTTTATAATATTCTAAATCAGAGAAATCAATATTTTTATTACCCCATTTCAATTGGTTTGATTTTAATTCAAAATCTGAAATTTTTACTATAAACTTCTTTTTTAAGATATAGAAATAAATTCCAGCAAGAACAAAAGCCAAAGTTCCTTTAAGTAAACCAAAACTCACTATTCTATTTAACACAAATACTATTGCAAAAAAGACAGCTACTGTTGAGATAAGCAAGAATAGTAATTCAAATGGACTTGTATATTCAACATCTTCGTATTTCTTCATTATTTTGTTTAAAATTTGCCAGCTTTCAGAGATGAGATTCCTGCTTTCGCAGGAACACTATTCCATTACAGTGTAATCTCCAATACTAATTTTAGTAAACTCGCCATTATACTTTACGTGGTTACCAATCATAGCTTCGTCTAAATTAGCGTTTTTAATAGTCGTCTGATTCTGTATTAAGCTATTTTTAACGGTTGAATTTTCAATAACGCAATCTTTACCTATAGAAACGTTAGGGCCAACCGTAGCGTTCTTTAAAACCGTTCCTTTGGCGATAAAACACGGTTCTATCACTTCTGAATTCTCTAAGACGACAGAATCGTCAACTAATTGCTCTTCGCCATCTGCTTTTAAGAAGCCTAACATCTTGGTATTGGTTTCTAGCGTTACGTTTTTGTTTCCGCAATCCATCCACTCATCAACTGTACCTGTTTTGAAGACTTTACCATCTGCCATCATTCGCTTTATACCGTCGTTGATTTGGTATTCGCCACCATTCATAACGTTTTCATCTAAAACCTCTTGAAGCTTCGCTTTTAAAACTGCAACATCTTTAAAATAATAGATACCGATTACGGCTTGGTCGCTTACAAAAGTTTCTGGTTTTTCTACAAGTTCAACGATTTCTTGATTGTCGTTCAACTTTACCACACCATAAGCTTCAGGATTATCTACCTGCTTTGTCCAAATCACACTATCAGCACTTGGGTCTAAATCGAACTCTGCTCTAATCAACGTATCTGCATAAGCAATTACCGCTGGACCTGAAAGTGAAGGTTTGGCACTCATAATAGCGTGACCAGTTCCTAAAGGTTGATCTTGTCTGTAGATTGATGCTTTTGCCCCTAAATCTTCAGCCAACTCCGTTAAACTCTCAACAACATCATCTCCAAAAAATGCTGGGTCTCCGAGTACAAAAGCCACTTCTTCAATAGGTTGCTTCAATACTTTTGCTATGTCTTTTACCAAACGATGCACGATGGGTTGACCTGCTACCGGAATTAATGGTTTTGGAACTGTTAAACTATGTGGTCTAAGACGTGAGCCTCGACCTGCCATTGGTACTATTATTTTCATTTTATGAGTTTATTCTGTTTTAATCAATATTTAATTCTATATCTCGGTCTTCACAGATTTTTTTGAAACTATCTACTTTATCTTGTTCTTTGAATAAAGAGAAAAGATACTGCATAACTTTTTCTGCATCTGCCGAATATGGTGATTTAGACTCTTTATATAAGAAGTAAGCATCTATTACACTATTAAGCGATTCCTCTAGTTTGTTGTTACGCATATAAGTTAATGAAAGTCCATAATACCCTTCCGGATCTTTTGGATATGCGTCTATTAGTTTATTATACCAATACTCTGCACTTTCAAAGTCATTTTTATAGTTGTAAGCAACTGCTATATTCATTAATGGTGTTGGATTTAATGAATCTATTGCAATAGACTTTTTATAGGCATGAATTGCATTGTCGTAATCATGTAATTCTCTATAAGCCTTTCCAAGATTATCCCATGCATAGGCAAATTTATCGTCTAGCTCTTCAGCCTTTTTATAAAATTTTGAAGCTTTTTTATAATTCCCTTTTTCGCTTTCAACAACTCCTTTGTTATAAAATTCAGTTGCTTTTTTATCAGAAGAATATGCATAGAGCTTGTCTTCGTCATTAGAAAAAACAACTCTTTTTAGCGCTTCGCAGTCATCAACTAGTTTGCTCTTAGTATCTGAAATAATTCCTTTCATAGCTTCAACAGTATCCAATTTTAAACTACTAATTGCATCAGACTCAGCAATTCCTTGCGAAACACATTCTGAAATGAAATTATTCTTTTCTTCTTTAGATATTGATGTTGGTATATCGCTTATACAGTCGCAAGAAATACTGACTGTCTTGTCTAAAACTTCTAGGTACTGTTGATCACTAGCAATATGGTTCCTGTAAGTTTCACAATTCTTCTCCAATAACATCATTGCCTTTTTCTTGTCTTTTTCAGTTACCTTATCAGAAGTTCCATCAGAATTTATTGTAATGGTTGAGTCCTTATCTGTTGGAACACCAGATATTAAAGCACCCAATACACTTGCTGTATAACAATCATTGAATTTTTCATCAAAGTTTTTTGAGAGCTTTTTCGGATTTTCATTTTCTAGACATTCACAGATAATAGTTGCTATTATCTCTTCCTTTTTTTGCTTCTTATCTTGTGCTTGCGCAACACAAACTATTAAAAAGGTGCCGAAAAGAATAATTTTGGTAAAGACAGTTTTCATATTTTGAGTTTATTTTGTCCCTGTGCTTCCAAAACCACCTTCTCCTCTGTCAGTTTCAGAAAGTTCTTCGACTTCTATCCACTCTGCACGCTCGTGCTTTGCAATTACTAACTGCGCAATGCGTTCTCCGTTTTGAATGGTAAATTCTTCGTTAGAAAGATTTACTAAAATCACACCTATCTCACCTCTGTAATCTGCATCTACTGTTCCTGGTGCGTTGAGTACAGTGATTCCTTTTTTGGCTGCCAAACCGCTTCTTGGTCTTACTTGTGCTTCATAACCGATTGGTAATTCTATAAATAGGCCTGTGCCTACTATTGTTCTTTCTAATGGTTTAAGGATTCTGTCTTCGGTTAGGTTGGCTCTTAAGTCCATACCTGCGGAAGCTATGGTTTCGTAATGTGGTAAATCGTGAATGGATTTATTTATGATTTTAATTGTCATCTTCTTCTTAATAATTGTTTGAGTTCTTTTCTTTCTAATAAAGCAATACCTGCAATAAAAATAAGCATTAAAGCAACGTTGAAAAAATAGTTGCCTCTTAGATGTTTAAAAGATATGTAACATAGCACTACTGCAAATCCAATATAGCCTAAAATTCTTGACACTTGATAAGGTACTTTATAGTGTTTTTGCCCTAATACATAAGACATCATCATCATTATTGCATAGGCTAAAAGTGTTGTCCAAGCGGCTGCTATAAAACCGTATTTTGGCAATAAAATAACATTAAGTACAATGGTAATAACAGCTCCTACAATTGAAAAATACATTCCAAATCGTGTTTTGTCTGTGAGTTTGTACCAAATTGCCAGATTAAAATAGATGCCTAAAAACAAATTAGCCAATAACACAATTGGTACAATTTCTAATGCAACCCAATATGCTTCATCTCTAACAATTAAAGCTTTAAAAACATCTATAAACCCAACGATGAATAATAACATTAATGCGCCACAAATAACGAAGTATTTCATGATTAGAGCATAGGTGTTTTTAGCGTTCTTCTCTTTAGCATGATTAAAGAAAAAAGGCTCTGCTCCTAGCCTAAAAGCTTGAATGAAAATAGTCATAAACACGGCTAGCTTATAACATCCTGCATAGGCTCCATTAGTGTCTTTTCCCAACACATCTGGAATTAACCATTTATCAAAATTCTCGTTAATGACATAGGCTAGACCTGCAATCATAACTGGCAAGCCATAATTCAGCATTTGTTTGAATATCGCTTTGTCAAAAATCCATTTCGTTTTTAAAAAATACGGCAACAAAAACAGTATTGTAATTGCACTTGCAGCAAGGTTTGCTATGAAAATATATTTTACTGAATCTGTTTTATCATATCCTGAAAACTCAATATTAAACTTTGGAATTGCCCAAAGAAAAAAGAAATTAAGAATCACATACGTAAGTATGTTACTTAGCTTAATAAATGTGAATTTAATAGGCTTTCCTGTTGCTCTTAAATAAGCAAATGGTGCTACTACTAAGGTATCTAAAACCAACACTCCAATTAGATAATTAAAATAGTCTAAGCGAAGATTTACAAATTCTGCTAAAGGTTGATTAAAAATCATCACAATAGCAAAAACAATTAATGTGGAAACCAATAAACTAATTAAAGTTGTAGAGTAGACTTTACTTTGCTCTTTTTGCTTGCTAAAAAACCTAAAGAATGCCGTTTCCATACCATATGTAAGCAATACATTAAAAAATGCAGCATATACATAGAAATATGTATTGTCTGAATAGCTAGCAGTATCTAATGTGTCTGTGTGTAGCGGTACAAGTACAAAATTCATAAGCCTAGGCAACACCGTTGCTAAACCGTAAATTATAGTGTCTTTAAAAAAGGATTTGAGTACGCTCAATTGCTTAATAATGAAATCGCTTCAAAAATATTAAATATAAATGGGTCTACAGTTAGATAAACAAAAAAGCCTTACTTTTTAGTAAGGCTCTGGTATTGATTAAGATAATTCTAATTGTCGTCTATTTCTTCATCTAGAGTAGCCATGCTACTTGAAGTGCTTCTTTCATAAATAGATGGTGGACCGTTTTCGTAGTAGGTACCTGCCACTTCATTTAAAGAAATTATTTTATGATACTTGATTTGTCCGTTTTCTGAATAGCTTATTACACACTCATCATCTTTGAGATTAAATGGGTAATCTATTGATTTCTCTGCTTTTTGAAATGTATAATTAGGTGATGGATGCTTTAGTACAGCTGTATACTTACTTTCATTTTTAACAAGTTTACCTCTTAAGTTTCTAAAATAAACTTCGTTAATAGTAACTCCCTCTTCAATATTATAAACAGGAACGAAAATATTAATTCCAGTACCACCAACTTTAATCCCAGCATACCACTCTTGAAATACCACAGACTTAACAGTAAAAGGTATTTGTTTTTCAAAATTAGATGTAGCTATTTTGGTGCTAGTACATTGAAAAAAAGAAAATAGTGTTACAGCAAAAACAATGGCATAAATTGCCTTTTTTAGATTCTTCATTATAAGTAGGTTAAAATTTGCTAAAACAATATATATGAAATTATTCTATTTAATCGTTTATTACCATGTGTAATCGATAAGAAGTAATTATATGTAAGATATTATTTCCAAAAATATTTTATTGTTGTAAAGTCTTATAAATATTCTATTTTAACAGAAATAATTTTTTAATACATGATAGGTCCAGCAAAACGATTAATTACAGAAGAAAAAGTAAAAAACTCTTCGTGTTCTCATTGTGGAGAACAAAATACTCTATTGGCTAAAGTATTTTCTAAGATGTTTATTTTGAAAATATTGCCTTTTGTTTATGGGAAAACAACAGAATTATCTTGCTCTCACTGTGAGAAGGTATATGATAAAAATGATACTATTGATCCTGTTACTCAAAGACGTGTGGATATTATAAAAGACGATGCAAAGCATGTCTGGTTCTTATATTTAGGATACGTTTTTATTATAACTGCTTTTATTGTTGCCGTTTTTAAAGATAAGTAAACAAAAAACCCAACTCATATGAGTTGGGTTTTTATAGTGTAGTGATATATACTTAATTTATATTTAAAGTTCCCAATCTAGATCCTTTATTGTTAGATCCATAGATTATATATTCCTTATTGTTTATACCAAAGTTTGTTAGTGGTTGAATTACAATTTGTCTCTTCTCAAAATCTTCTGGATCAACACGCTCTAATTCGCCAGTGTGCTCATCAAAAATGAAAGCAACCGGAATCATTTTATTTACATTTCTAACTTTCTTTACGTCATCCATATCAGTAATTCCGATATTTTTTGGATCATCGTTAACAATCAAAGTAAGCTTGCCATTATGATATAATGGAATTGAACTCAAGTACTCTGGGCCACGACCTAAAACAGTTAACGGAAACATTACAGATGCCGATACTGTTACATTACCACTACTGGCAAACCCAGCAAGACCAATACTCATTTGTTGCACCGTAACTTGTTGCTCTTTTGGCACGACGTTGCTCCATTGTAAAGTTCCATCTTCATTTAAAGATGTTACGATAATCTCATTAGCTATGTAAGTAATGGGAGTGAATGCTAAAGGACCAATCCCAGAAGAACGGCCAACCACTCTTAAGTAGTATTCTGATAATATCATTATACCTCCATTGTCCTTTTCTATTAAATGCGTATTTCTATAAAATGGTTTTAAATCTTTACCCTTTTTTGCTCTTCTTTCCCCTATTAAAGTTTTCTTTACGTCAAAAGTAAATTCGTTAAATGTCTTTTTGGTAATAGTTTGATTTTTGTAGTCTGCAGCAATATCAAAAATTCCTTCAAGACCAGATTGAGCTTTACCACTAGATTTTAAATCTGAATAAAAGCCTATAAGATGAACACTATTATCTTTTGTTTCTATAAGGTTACAGTTTAAAGCCTTTTTTCCAGACAAGTTTATTGTTAGTTCTTCTTTCTCGTAGTTATTCTTAGCCTGATAGCTATGAAGTGTTATATTGTTTACTGTTGTTTTACTTTTTTTATCTCTATAACTCTCGGTTGTAGAAATAAAAACATCACCAAATTCATTGATTGCAAAGTCAGAAAAGTCAAACACTAAGTCTTTTCTATCATCAAATGTCATTGAATAATCATCGTTTAATACAGAACTTAGGTTCTTATCTAATAATGAGAATTTGTAGGTTAATTTTTCTTCTTTTTCAATGATTCCTACGTGAGAAACAAAATAATTTACATTGTCATAAGAGGTATCAAAAACAAAAACTCCTCTATTCTTCTTGTTTTTAACATCTACTGTAAGAAGTGTAATGGTTTTGCCTAACTTTAGATTATTGAGAATCTCCTTTGCTATGAATTTGTTTTGCTTATTCTTTTTGTCATAATAACTTGCCATGACATAAGCTTTATCTTCAATAACCGCAACGTCTTCAATAAACACTTTGTTTCCATTTATTTTTTCTAAATCTAATAGAACACTTTTCTGAAACTTCTTGGTCGCGTTATCAAAAGATTGTAAAAAGTATTTCTTCTTTTTATTAGCTAATCCGTAGATAGTGTTATCTACAACACCTGCTATATGTATTAGACTTCCGTCATTATTTTCTACTTTATCTCCAAAGTTTAGAGAAACATTGCCAACTGTATGTTGAGCACTAACAAAAGTAAAGGTTAAAATAAAACTTAAAATTAAGAGAGTTTTTTTCATGTTTAGATTGGTTTAATAGTATGTTTTTGTAAATAACTTCAAAATTATCCTAAAAACAAAATCCCAGACTTTTTTATGTAAAGTCTGGGATTTTATACTATTTAGTAAATGTCTTTAGCCTAGTTGCTCAATGCTTCTAAGCCAGTTTATCATTTGGCTAACAACTAATTGTTAAGTGCTTCAGCTCCACCAACGATTTCAAGAATTTCGTTAGTAATTGCTGCTTGCCTTGCTTTGTTGTATGTTAATTTTAACTGATCCCTAAGTTCTGTTGCATTATCTGTTGCCTTATGCATAGCAGTCATACGAGCACCATGTTCTGAAGCAAAAGAATCTCTAATACCTTTATACAATTGCGTTTTTAAAGACTTTGGAATAAGCGTTTCTACAATTTCTTGTTTGCTAGGCTCAAAGATGTAATCTAAATTTTCATTAGAATCGCTCTCAACAGGAATTATAGGTAAAAATTGCTCTGTCATTACAATTTGCGTTGCTGCATTTTTAAAGTGGTTGTATACCAACTCTACTTTATCGTACTCACCAGCAACAAACTTATCCATTACCATTTGAGCTATTTCTGCAACATTGTCAAACGTTAAATCATCAAAAACTTCACTTTTATTAGCAATAACGTTACCCTGTTTAGCAAAGACATCATTTACTTTTTTACCAATTGTAAGAATTGAAACATCCTTACCAGCATATGTTTCTGATAACAGTACATTAACCTGCTTAATAATGTTAGAGTTAAATGCACCAGCTAAACCTCTATTAGAAGATATAGCAACAATAAGTACCTTTTTTACTTCTCTTTGTTCTGCAAATTTACTTCCGCTATCAGCATCTAATGTAGCGCTTAAGCTCTGAAGCAATTCTGTTAACTTATTAGAATAAGGACGCATTGCAGTAATAGCATCTTGAGCTTTCTTCAATTTTGCAGCAGATACCATTTTCATAGCACTGGTAATCTGCATCGTTGAAGATACCGAAGATATTCTATTACGTATTTCTTTTAAGTTTGCCATTCTTTTATTTATCATTCCGCACTTAATGCGGAATCTTTTTTAATAATTGAACTTCAAATATTGAGATTCCTGCCTTCGCAGGAATGACAATTAAGCTTTAAACTTCGCAGAAAGGTCTTTAGCTACTTTTGTTAAAGTATCGATTACCTCATCTGTTAATTTACCAGCTTTTAATGTATCTAAAGTATCTCTATGCTTAGCATTTAAGTACTCTATATAATCTCTTTCAAATTCTTTTACTTTCTCTACAGGAACATCTTTTAATAAGTTCTTAGAACCAGCATAAATGATTGCTACCTGATCTTCTACAGTAAACGGATCGTTTTGAGCTTGTTTTAAGATCTCTACGTTACGCTTACCTTTTTCAATTACATTTAAAGTAGCTGCATCTAAATCTGAACCAAACTTAGCAAACGCTTCTAATTCACGGAACTGTGCTTGGTCTAATTTTAAAGTACCAGATACTTTTTTCATTGATTTAATCTGAGCAGAACCACCAACACGAGATACAGAGATACCTACGTTAATTGCAGGACGTACACCAGAGTTAAATAAATCTGACTCTAAGAATATCTGACCATCTGTAATAGAAATTACGTTTGTTGGGATATATGCAGAAACGTCACCAGCTTGTGTTTCAATAATTGGTAATGCAGTTAAAGAACCACCACCTTTTACGATTGGCTTTAATGACTCTGGTAAGTCATTCATGTTTTTAGCGATTTCGTCATCTGCAATTACTTTTGCCGCACGCTCTAATAATCTAGAGTGTAAGTAGAAAACGTCACCTGGATACGCCTCACGTCCTGGTGGACGACGTAATAATAAAGATACCTCACGGTAAGCAACTGCTTGCTTAGATAAATCATCATAAACGATTAAAGCAGGACGACCAGTATCTCTAAAGTACTCACCAATAGCAGCACCAGCGAAAGGCGCATATACTTGCATTGGTGCAGGATCTGATGCGTTTGCCGCTACAATAACTGTATACGCTAAAGCACCTTTATCTTCTAATGTTTTTGCGATGTTTGCTACTGTTGAAGCTTTTTGACCTACAGCAACATATACACAGAATACAGGCTCACCTGCATCATAAAATTCTTTTTGATTTAAGATGGTATCAATACAAACCGTAGTCTTACCTGTCTGACGGTCTCCAATTACCAACTCACGCTGACCTCTACCTACAGGAATCATAGCATCAATAGATTTGATACCTGTTTGCATTGGCTCATCTACTGGCTGACGGAAAATTACACCAGGTGCCTTACGCTCTAATGGCATTTCGTATAAATCACCACCAATTGGTCCTTTACCGTCAATTGGGTTACCAAGAGTATCAACAACTCTACCAACCATTTCTTCACCTACTTTAATAGATGCAATACGGTTAGTACGTTTTACTGTAGCTCCTTCTTTAATTTCTTTTGAAGGCCCTAATAATACGATACCAACGTTATCTTCTTCAAGGTTAAGTACAATACCTTCTAAGCCACCTTCAAATTCTACTAATTCTCCGTATTGTGCATTAGAAAGTCCGTAAGCACGTACGATACCATCACCTACAGTTAATACTGTTCCTACTTCGTTTAATGAAGCACCTGCTTCAAAACCTGAAAGTTGTTGTTTTAAGATTGCTGATATTTCAGCTGGTTTTACTTCTGCCATTTTATTTAGTCTTTAGCTACTAGCGTTTAGCTATTAGTTTAATGTAAATTCTCTTTTTAAATTGTTTAGTTTGTTAGCGATACTTGCATCATATTGTAAGTCACCAACTCTAAGTATAAAACCTCCTAAGATAGATTCGTCTACAGTGTTTTCTATTTCGGTAGTTTTTCCTGTAAGCTCTTTTACTTTTGCTAACACCTTTTCTTCTAATTCTTTAGATAGTGGTGTTGCTGAAGTAACTTTAGCAATTTGAGTTTCTCTTAACTGATCGTATAACTGCGTATATTTTACAGCAACATCTCCTAATAAAGAAAGACGCTTATTTGCAATTAATACATCGATTAAGTTTACAGTTGCAGTATTAGCATCTTTAAAGATAGAAACTAAAACTGATTTTTTATCTGAAGACCTTACTACAGGGCTTAACATCACTGCTTTTAACTCAATATTTTCTGCAATAGCATTTGCTATTTGTTTCATATCGGCATTCACAGCTTCAGCTGAACCATTATCGGTAGCTAAACTAAGTACTGCCTTTGCATAACGTATTGCTGCTCTAGATTCTGCCATCTATAATTAGTTTAAAGTGGTTTCGCCTAACATATCTTCAACAAGTTTTAATTGCTTGTCTTTGTTAGATAACTCTTCGCGCACTACTTTTTCTGCTATGTCAATTGATAAACCTGCTACATGACTTTTTAATTCTGCCATTGCAGCTTTCTTTTCGCTTTCTATTGCAGCTTGTGCCTGCTCAATCATTTTACCTGCTTTGTCTTGCGCTTCGTTTGTAGCTTCAGAAATGATTTTATCTTTCATCTCTCTAGCTTCTTTTAAAAGCGTTTCTCTCTCAAGACGAGCCTCTTGTAATAAACGCTCGTTATCTGCTTGTAAGTTAGCCATTTCTAATTTAGCATTTTCAGCTGCTTTTAAGGCGTCTTCAATACCGCTTTCTCTAGCGTCTAATGCTGCTAAGATAGGTTTCCAAGCAAAAGCTCTTAATAATACAATTAGTATAACTAAGATGATAAGTTGCATAAAAAACAACCCTGGTGAAAAATCATTTAATAACTGATCCATTTTTAACTATATAAAAAGTTTGTCTTTTTGTTTAATTTTTTTTAAAAAACAGTTCTGCAACCAACCGTTGCAGATACTGTTTTAGATTTGTTTCTTTTGAGAATTACTTCCCTAGGATTAATGCACCGAAAGCTAAACCTTCTAATAATGCACCGATGATGATCATCGCAGTTTGGATTTTTCCAGCTGCTTCAGGTTGACGAGCAATACCTTCCATTGCTTTACCACCAATTTGACCTAAACCGATACCACCACCGATTACGATTAATCCTGCTCCAATTAAATTGTACATACTAATTGATTTTTATAAATATTAATTAAACAAATTCTTATTAATGATGGTCGTCGTGTTCTTCGACAGCCATTCCTATAAATAACGATGATAACATCGTAAAAATAAATGCTTGTAAAAAGGCTACTAAAATTTCAATAACCGATATAAATAATGCTAAAACTAATGACATACCTGTAGATGCTACAGGACCAAAAGCTTCTTTCATTGTAATCATTAATGCTATTAAGCTCATTACCACAAAGTGACCAGCAGTCATGTTTGCAAACAAACGTACTAATAAAGAGAATGGCTTAATTACGATAAAACCAACCAACTCTATTACTGCTAATATTGGCCTTAATATTACCGGTACACCAGGCATCCATAATGTATGTTTCCAGAAATCTTTACTTCCGCTAAACATATAGATAACCATAGTAAATAATGCTAAACAAACTGTTACTGCAATTTGCCCTGTAACATTAAATCCTAATGGAGTTAATCCTAATAAATTTAAAATCCAGATAAAGAAGAATACAGTCAATAAAAAGCCCATAAACTTTCTATACTTTTTCTCACCAATATTTGGCTTAGCTATTTCGTCTCTTACGTAAATTACTAGAGGCTCTAATACTCTACCAATACCTTTAGGAACGTGTCCTCTTTTGTATCCTCTTGCCAAGGCTCCAAACCCTAACAACAATAAAAGACCAGCTAACAACATACCAAACACACTTTTAGTAATAGAAAAGTCTAACACTCTGTGAGCATTTGTTGGGTGGTGTTCTTCGTCAAAATTTACTGAAGTAGCATTTTGATCTAACTCATAGATTTTGCTATGAATCTTAGTTAACTTAACTCCTCCTTTTTCAACAACAACATGACCAGCATCATCATGGTGAAATTCTGAAGACATAAAGGTTTTTAAACCTTCACTTGTCCATACAATAACTGGCAACGGAAAACTGTAATGTGTACCAGACTCATTGTGTGTGTAAAAATGGAAGTCGTGAGAATCCTTTAAGTGATGCGCTATGTATTCTCTTATTTCCTCAGGAGTATCAACCTTTTCTCCTTCTCCATGAGATTGAGAAGGCTCTTTTGCGTAACCAAACAAAGTAGTTAACGCCATTAAAATCAGTAAGTAAGACTTGATAGGTTTTTGTGCTATCTTCATTTTTTTCTTTTGAAAAATTTTACGCTCGCTAAATTCGGCGCAAAGGTACGCATTTTATTAACAACTAAAACCTTTTTTGTTAATATTAATTAAACACTCTTTTTACTTAAGATTTTTGCTATAAAAAAAACCTCTACAGCAAGAAACACCATCATAGGTATAACAAGGGATAAGCGCTGATTTGTGTTTAATGTTATTTTAAAAATCGAATTATAAAATGTTGCTCCGAAAATGGGTAATTTTAAAAAAATTGAAGCCAAATAGTACAAACCTATCTGATTTTCCATTTTTTTAACCGTACTTAAAATATTAAGTAACAAACAGATAATTAATGAAAAAACAGCAAAAAACACATACACCTTTAACAAGGAGAATGGTAAGTTAATCTGGTATTCTTCTGTATAAAAATTATGTGTAGTAAATCCTAAAAAACCTAGAAGTGCAAAAGCTATGACGTAGGTAATACTGTTTTTTAACATCATTCTTTAGATGCTTTTATTGCTTGTTTAATGACTAAATATAACGATATAAATACAGCTATTAATGTTACGACTTGTTCGTAAAAATTGGTATTGTAATTTTTGTCTAGCCATTTGCCTAGATAATTACCTAAAAAGATAGTTGCTCCCATTTGAAATGCAACTGCTGTAAATTGTAAAAACTTATTGTTTTTTATTTTACTACCCTTGTTGTCTTTGGGCGATTTGCTCTGGTTGCTTTGTTCCATTAGGTAGTTCTTTTACTGTACCTTTCATACTACAAGTGGCATTAAATGTTGCTCCTGGCTCTACAGCTAGTTTACTGGTATGAACCTCTCCTTCTATATGCGCAGTAGATTTTAAAGACAACGTACCAGATAAAATTAATTTTCCAGAAAACTTACCTTCAAAATCAGCATTTTCACCTTGTAACGTTCCTTTTATATAACCCGATTTACCAACAACTACTTTACCAGACGTCTTTACATTACCTTCAACCGTACCATCTATTCTAAATGGTCCTTGGCTAGCTATATCACCAATTATTTTGGTGCCTTGTGCTATGATGTTTTGTTGTGTACTTGTTTCCATACTTATTGCGTATTTAGATTTTTTATTGTCTGAGGAAAACATTGTTGATTTGGTATTAATTTATTCTAATTTGAGGTATGCGTTTAAGTTTTTATGACGTTGGATAATAGCATAATTTGGAGACGAAATAGCAAAATAATCTTTTGTAATTTTTGGTTTTACTGGTCTGCCTCTGCTATCTTTTTCGTCTGATTGTAACAATTGAGCAAAGCCAGTTGCTCCTTGTATACTTGTAAGGCCATGAACTACGACAAACCTTGTGTTTTCATCATATACATCTACTGATGTCGTAAGGTCAAAATATTTTATTTTTTTCTCAATCTCTTCGTTTAGTGTTTTTACAAAAGCATCGATATCTTCTCCAGAACCGTTTTCAAATTGATATACCACATTAAAATGCTTGGCCTTATCATCTTCTACAAATTCTTTTTTTGCTAAAACAGGAATAGCATTTTGAAGCAACTCTTGGGCTTTTTTACCTTCATCTGTATTAGGATATGTTAGCGCTATATAATCTATTCCTTTTTTATACTCCTCAAACCCATAAAGACGTCCTTTGGCAGAAGCTTTTAAAATTTCGAACTTAGGCAAAAAGTCATCTCCTTCTAGGCGCTTTATTTGTTTCCCTGCCTCAGCAATAACCTCAGCATACTCCTCATTTTCAAATTTTTTGTAGAGATTAGTATAAATAACCTCTGGACTATTTTCATCTTTTGATAATTCGGATTGCGGATTAAGTATGATTTCGGCATAACGCGAATCTGGATAATTAGTAACAATATCTGCCTTCATAGCCTCTGCCTTGTTTGACAGACCTAACTCTGTATAAATCTTATACAAGTTGTATTTTGAAGGTAATATGAGCCTCTCCTCTGGATTGTTTTGCAACAAATCTTCAAATCTAGATTTTGATAGTAAAAGCTCTTTAAACTTCTCTCTGTAAATAATTCCTAATTGGTAATACGCAAAATTTCTTTCTTTAGAGATACTATCTAAAACAGTTTGCTCAGTTGGCAAAGATGCTATATAAATCTCAGGATTGTACTGATCTTCCTCGCCTGTTATGGATGTTACGTTTTCTGTTTTCTCAGAATTTTTTATTCCTGCTTTTTCTCTAGACAATCTCCAATTATCCTGAAGTTTACGGTCTCCCCAAATTTTTAAAAACTCATTTTTACCGTAAGCAACGGTTGTTGTATTGTAAAAATAAAAACTACTACCATTATCACTACCCGTTGAGGAAAAACCAGGCAATCCTCTTGGACTCATACCAGACACCACATTTTTATCTTTTGTAGAATTAAGTGCTGTACGCTGTGTGGATTCTCTGTTTTTTTTCTCCTCTTCCATACGCTGCTCTTCTTCTAGAGCCTTATCCTTTAGCGCTTCTGCATACTTAGCGTATATAGCAAGCTGCTCTTCTTTTGGCAAACTAACCATATGAAGAATACTATCGTTAACCTGAGCAACACCTTCGTAATAAATAACATCATCAAGGTTTTCTCGTTTACGTTTTAGTACTCTGTAAGGCTTCGTGTTAGGCGTCATAGCCGTAAGCGTACTATCATAGTATGCGCCTGCTGTTTTGTACACATTACGATCAAAATACATGTTTCCTACGGTCTCATAATTAAGAGCCCTTAAGTACTTATCTGATGTTACTTTTCGTAATGATTTGTTATAATAAGCTTCTGCTAAGCTATCTGAAGCTTTATAACGATGAAACTCTGCTATGCGATAATAAATCTTATCTAAGAATGGTCTGTTCTCTCGGTTTTCTTCCAAGTCAGTTAAGTACTCTAAAAACTCGACTTCGTTCCCTTTTTCAGCATCAAAATTATAGGACTTTTCAAGATGAGCGTTAATGTAGAATGCTCTGGGAATTTGTCTGTGCATATCTATAATAGCGTCAAACTCTATATTGGCACTATCTTTTTCTTCAAACTCATTGTAGAGTTGTCCTCTTATAAAATGAAAACGTGCTTTTTCGCTCTTTACCTTTGTGTTTTCTGCTGCAATACCCAATAAAGCTATAGCGCTATCCTTTGCTTTGATATTAATATAAGCCTGAGCCAACGTTGCTGTTGCATCTGCTAAATCTTGGTCTTCGAGCTCTTCTTCTTCGAGTAAGCGCTTTAATTTTTTTATAGCTCCTTCATTATTATCTAATCGCATATTAGATTTTTCGCGCCAAATCTTTACTTGGTTAATCTTATCGCTTGTAGGATACTTATTTAAAATATTATTGAAAGCCGCTAACGCAGGCACAAAACGCTGATCGTAATATCTTGCTTTTCCTAGTAGTAAATAAGCTTCGTCTATTTGCGGATTTTTTTCTTTACCACCTATATTCATTCCGTGTTTTTGAATGGCTTTTATAGCCTTTTCCTCTGCACGTTCAAAATCTGCATTTTTAGATTGTCCTGGTAAAAAAACATCTTCGTTAACTTGCATACGCTCTACTGGCAGCAACTCCCAAAAGTTCTCTGTGTATGCATCATTAATAGCAAGTTTCCCTCTATCTAAAGCAATGTTACCATTGTACAGAATATTATACTTTGTACCCAAAGCATGAAAGTTTCTGTTGATGAAAGTGTCCTTTTTTCGTGAGCAATTCTGTACAATAATTGCCAATAATAAAAAGGTGAATATGGATTTTATGCTAAGCTTCAACGTTGGTTCTATTTAATTAATAGATAACTAAATTATAGCACATTTAGTGTGCTGAGTGGTAAAAATAAGCATCTTTTTGAATTTATGATGTTATTACATTGTTTTTCGAGAAAAGACAAAGTCTGACCAAACAAAAAAGCCTGTGAAATTTTAAATCTTCACAAGCTTTTAAAAATTGATTAATTGGATAGATTATTCCTCTTCTTGAGCAGCCATGCTGCCAGAAAAATGAGCTTCTAATTCTTTTAAAGTTGTAGGATTGGTTTCTAAATCTTTTATGACATTTCCTTTTTCTAACACAACTATACGCTCACAAACATCTGTAACGTGCAATAAATCGTGGCTAGACACTAAGACTGTAACGCCTCTTGTTTCTGCCAGATCTTTTATAATCTGCTTTAAACGTATTTGCGTTGTTGGGTCTAAATTGGCAAATGGCTCATCTAAAATAATAACCTCAGGATTTCCTATAAGCGCAGCAACAATACCTGCTTTCTTTTGATTTCCTTTACTTAAATCTCGAAGGTATTTTTTCTTCCCAAGGATTTCACCGTTAAAGAAATCTTCAAACTGAGACGTTAAAGCGTCTACATCTGCTTTGTTCTGCCCTCTTAAATCTCCAATAAAATAAAAGTATTCTTCTGGAGTAAGGTAGCCTATTAAGAAACTTTCGTCTATAAATGCAGATGTAAAAGGCTTCCAGTCTTCACTTTTATCTACCACAACATTATTATTGGTTATGCTTCCTGTGGTAGGTTTTATTAAATCTAGTAAGAGACTAAAATACGTTGTTTTTCCTGCTCCGTTGTTTCCTACCAAACCAAAGCTTTGGCCTTTAGGAATGTTTAATTCTTCTATATTAAGAACAGTTGTTCCGTTGTATGTTTTTGAAAGATCTTTTGTTTGTATCATGGTTGTGTTGTGTAATTAGTTGTCTTGACTGAAAGCATCAATCATTTTGTATTTTGAATCCAAGTAGCGTTGCGTAATAGATTTCATTAGTTTTTTATGAAGCACTATACCTGTAACTCCTATTAAAATAAGCACTGCTACTCCGGCTTCGAAACCAATAAAATAGTTGGCTACCGAAAAAATTATCAATGGAATTAGCATAATAGGCAATCCTATAATCCATTGTACTGCTCCTGTACCTTGATAGTTAAATGCTGCTCGCTGATTTAGGTCTATTTTCTTTCTATTAAAAGAACCTCCGTATAACATAATGTGCGAGTTAACACCAATATTGTAGATGGCTGCTGCAAAATGCATGACTAAAATCTTCCAACCAAAATAGATGTACGGAATTCCTAAAACAAACATAATAACAACGCTAAGCATCATAAGTACAAATTTTGAACGCAAATACTGCTCGTATTTAATATTCTGGCTCATTAACATTTTGTAATAACCACTATCCCAAGCCGGAATAAACTGCCCAAAATTGATAAGAAAAATACCTGTTGAAAACACACCTACAAAAGATGCAGCATATAAAGAATCTTTGTATACTGGTTGGGTATAAGAAAACAAACCGTACAAGAGGCCAATAATCATTATAAAAGCTGAAGATTTGGTGCGCTTATTACGCCAAATTAACTTTAAATCTAATTGCATAAATGGTGCAATGTCTCCAAAACGATTGGTCCAAGATAAATCTGCGGCTTTAACTTCGGTTACTTTAGATTTTAATCCACTATCCAAGAATAATTTTGCTCTTAATGCCTTAAAATTAATGACGTAAAACAGCACCAACAACACCAATGGAATTACAATTAAAACAGGATTATTAGAAATACCCATAAAAGCATTACCTACCAAAGACGTCATTGATACAATGCCAAAATACTCTAAACCATACAGAACACCAACAATTGCTATTAATGGCAAAAATGGCAAATCGGTTTTTGAGGATAAAGCTTCAATAATAAAGTTTAAGAAATTAATAATGAGTACTACAATTATTAAAGCAAACATCCATGGCAATATCTGAGTGGTTTCGTAACCTTCTTTAATAAGCATTACACTAAATGGAATAATAGCGAAAAGCGGTAAAAAATTAAAAAACGACAATGCAGATTTACCCAACACAAAATGCACGATAGTTGAGCGCTTTATTGGCAAGGTTAACAGCGGTTTTACACTCATTACTGGCAACTTTTGCAAAAAGAAACGCATCATTAAATCTACCATAAGCCAATAGAATAAAAGTCCGTTAGCTATTACAAATGGATCTTGATTTGGATAAACTTCTTTAAAAATGGAAAGCAAACCAAAGCCTAAACTCAAAAAAATTAAAACAAACCATAATGCAAAAAAGACCAATAGTACATTTAGTCCTAAACTTTTTTGCCAATATGAGGAACGGAAATACTGTTTCCACTCTAAGTTAAGAAAGTGCTTTATCATAAGCTGGTGGTTAGTTGATTTGTAAAGTTAGTATCTAAAAGAGCAAATTTGTTACAAAGAAAACTCGGGATAGGTTTCATTTAACAATTCTTCAGCTTTATCTGGAATAAGCTGAAAACTAATATAATTGAATATAGTTAGTGCAGTAAAAACTAATGTTAAACCAAAAACAGCATAACTATTAGTTGTAAATTCTTCAGAAATATTAAAAACGTTATAAAGCTGTGATAAAAACAGAAACGAAATACCACCTGCTTGCTTAAAAATCATCTCTTCTAGCAACCATTTTTTATTAGAAACTTCTTTACGCTTTCTAAATTGTCTGTTTAACTGAATACTTTTAAAGGCACACCATAAAAAAATTAAAACGTAAAATGCTACAGAAAAAACACTAACATAACTCGAAGAAAACGCCAAATAAAACACACAAAACAAACTTAGTGTTGCTAATATTTGCGGTACTCTAAACCATTGTTTAAGCTCGTTCCAAAAATAGTATCTATAACGCTTATTCATGGCTTTTTGTCGTTCTTCAATAGCTTCCATAAAACCAAAAATGCCAAATTTTTTGAAAGCCTTATCTCTGGCATCTTCAAAACTTAGTTTTGGCTGGTCTAGCCACATGGTTTCTATATCATTTGCCAGGTGATCTACCAATTCGGTTTGTAAATCATAATGCTCTACATAATGTTTTCTTGTAAAAGCATAAAGGTCTTGTATTTGAGATTCGGCAAGTTTCATCATTACAGACATTTTAATTTCAACATCTTTTTATAAGCATATTTATAAACTTTGTAACCAGCAGCCATCATTAAAAGGTAAATCGTCATAAGGAATGGTAACCATAAATGTAAGTACGACTTAGGAAGTAATTGAAGTGGTAGGTTTATCATTATCAATCCGAAAGAAAAATAGAACAATCCATACTGCATATTTACCGACTTGCCTAACTTCTTTCTCCATGTCTTAAGAGATTCATACAAAAGCACTAAAATTGGCACAAGTAAAACCGTAAAAGCAACTAACTTTATATACTCAGAAAAAATAACAGTTATTCTATTGAACAAGAGGTAAAACGCAATAAAACCAATAAGTGTTGCTGGATTTTTGAGTAGTTTTAAAATTTCATCGAAATGCATTTTTCTGTAAATCTTGTTTGTAGATTTCCAACTTTGTATATGCACTGCCTCTAGATTTTTGCCCCAACCAGCATTAACAAGGCTGTGATTAAAAGCGGTTTCAAAATCTGTAGTATCTTCATAATTTTCAATATCAGAAACCAGATGATCCACCATTTCTAAGCGTACATCCCAATATTTAATACCTCCTTTTTTAAGGTAGTTGTCTATAAATTGTACGTCTTCCTTTGTTAATTTCATTCTTAAGCCAATTTAGGATTTACCAAAGTTTGCATGGTTTTTATATATTCTGCTAATTCTTCGAGCTTGTTTGCAGTTTCTTTAGTACCGTTTTCAGTTAACTTATAATACTTTCTAAGTCGGTTATCTACCTTTGCTACCTCAACATCTAGCAAGCCTTGCGCTTCTAATTTGTGCAATGCAGGATAGAGTGCGCCTTCTGTAATTTTAAGCTCTCCCTTGGTTAGCTCTTTTACTTTTTGGGTAATCTCGTAGCCATACATCTTATCATTCTCGTTTAATAACTTTAAAATGATGGTATTTAAACTGCCTTTATATAATTTTGAATTGCTCATAGTAAGTCAAATATACATAATTTTCTTATGTATAAGTTTCTTAGGTATTATTTTAATCTTAAAAACAGCTCTAAAACAACCATCCTTCCTTATTTTTGCTAAAATTTTTTTGCAATGGCACAATTTCATAACCTTACTATAAAATCTATTGAAAACGTTACTGAGCAATCGGTAGCTATAACTTTTGATATTCCTGCGGACTTAAAAGACACTTTTTCTTTTAAAGCAGGTCAATACATTACCCTAAAAACTGATATTAATGGTGAAGCCGTTAGAAGAGACTACTCAATTTGTGCTTCTAAAAATAGCGGAGATCTTACTGTTGCTGTAAAAGCGGTTGAAAACGGTACTTTTTCTGTATATGCAAACAACACCTTAAAGGCAGGTGATAGTATTGAAGTAGCACCACCAAATGGTCGTTTTGTTTTTGAGCCTAACGAGGTTAAAACAAGAACAGTTGCTGCTTTTGCTGCTGGTAGTGGTATTACTCCTATTCTAAGCATTGCCAAAACACTTTTAGAAGAAGAACCTTTTAGTAATTTTATATTGGTTTACGGCAACAAGTCTTCTAAAGACACAATGTTTTTTGCCGATTTAGTAGAGATGCAAGCCAAGTATGGCAACCGTTTTCATGCCCATTTTATTTATAGCCAATCTCGCGAAGAAGGTGCTCTTTTAGGTCGAATAGAAAAAAGCACAGTTAATCTTATTGTTAAAAATAAGTACCAAGGTGTTACCATCGAAGCATTTTATTTGTGTGGACCAGAAGCTATGATTCATACTATAAAAGATACTTTAGTTGAAAACGGCATTAAAGAAAAAGCCATTTTCTTTGAATTGTTTTCAGCTCCTGTTGCTACAGAAAATGAATCTGTTACTGAAGATTTGTCTGGTAATACCAAAATAAAGGTATTGTTAGATGATGAAGACTTTGAGTTTGAAATGTCTAAAGAGCAAACCATCCTTGAAGCCGCAATAAAACAAGATCTAGACGCTCCTTACTCTTGTCAAGGTGGTATTTGTAGCAGCTGTATAGCAAGAGTTACCGAAGGTGATGCTAAGATGAGACAAAACAATATTTTAACAGACAATGAAGTGGCAGAAGGCTTAATTCTTACTTGCCAGGCGCATCCTACATCTGCAACTATTGTTGTGGATTATGATGATGTATAATCTAGATACTTAGATTTTTAGACTTATTAGACTATTAGATTCCTGCCTTTGCAGGAATTGTTGTCTTTACCTTTGAGACAACAGTTGCTACAACAATGCTTCCTGCTGCGTTTTCGTAGCCTTCAGGATAGTTGTTACCGTAAATAGATGTTGGGATTTTTGGGTATTGACTTCTATCTGCTGTAAGTTGAAAATCTTCAGGTTGATGAAAAGGCACAAAACCAGCAAAAGGATGAGTAACTCCCCAAATCGTAATCACTTTTACACCAAACATTGCTGCTAAATGACCATTGCCAGAATCCATGGCAAGCATCAATTCTAAATTTGAAATTAGTGCCAATTCATCTTTAAAATCTAGTTTTCCTGCAACGGAGATAACATTGTTGTATTTGGCTTCAAAAGCATTGAGAACTTCGATCTCCTTCTCGCCTCCTCCAAATAAGATAACCTTATAATCTTTGGACAATTCTGAAATAACCGCCTCCATGTTTTCAAGCGGATACATTTTACTTTCGTAAGCTGCAAATGGAGCAATACCAACTAAAATTTCATTGCTGGTAATACCTAAATCTAAAACTGCTTTGGATAAAGGCTTTGCTTTTGGATATTTTGGCTGAGATAAATCAACTGGAAAGCCCAAAGTCTTAAAAACATCAGCATAGCGTTGATGTGTAGTTTTTAGTTGTTTTACTACTTCACCAGAAACTAAAGCCTTCTTCTCTGCTCTGCCTTTATCAATCTGGATTACTTTTCTTCCGAAGAAAAACAGCTTCAAAATTTTACTTCGTAAAACGTTGTGCAAATCTGCAACGACATCAAACCCTAACGTTCTAAGTTCTTTTGATAACTTATAAAGCCCTAAAACACCCTTGTGTTTACCTTTTAAATCTGCGACATATACCTCAACATTTGGAATACCTTCAAAAAAAGGTTTAAAAAACGCTCTGGTAACAACCGTTACTTTTACTTGCGGATGTTGTAAGGTTAATGCACGCAACACAGGCACTGTCATTGCAACGTCTCCCATTGCCGAAAATCTTATGACGAGTATGTGAGTGGCTGATGACATTTATTTCAGAATAGAGATCCTGAAACAAGTTCAGGATGACAATTTATTTTTGTCCTCTTAAAACAGGGTTAAGCTCATCGTCGTTGTACATTTTCATCTGTTTGTAAACTTTCATGTACTTATCTCCGTTAGCAATATCGTTTAGCAAATCGTCAATCGCTGTGCTAAGGTCTTTACGTTGTTCTAGTAAAACGTCTAATTTCTTTTGGCAAGCCGCTTTATGATCTTCGGTAGCATCTTCTCTCACAGTTTCTAAATGCATGTGGTAGATTTTTAATGCCAAAATAGAAAGTCTGTCTATAGCCCAAGCAGGACTTTCAGAGTTAATCTTAGCGTCTGCTTTTACAGCAACATCTTTGTATTTATCTAGGAAGTAGCTATCGATATATTCAACTGTATCAGTTCTGTCTTGGTTAGAAGCATCAATCATACGTTTTAGTTTTAATGCTGCAACAGGATCGATATTTGGGTCTCTAATAATATCTTCGTAAGCCCATTGTACAGTATCTATCCAACATTTTCTGTATAATAAATGAGCAATTACATCTTCGTTTTTATCATACTTATTTGTGAAAGGTTGGTCTACGGTATTTAAAACTTTATAGGTTTTAATAACATCTTGAAATATACTGTTTGCTTTATCTGAAAACATATCGAATTATTTAGTTTGAATATGCAAATATACTTTGAATTATTAACTTAGCCATTCAAGAAAAACACTTCATTATGCAAATTCATAACCTTTCTGAAAGCCCTTCAATTTTAAATACTTTTATGTCTGAAATTAGAGATGTGAACATTCAAAATGACCGAATGCGCTTTAGACGAAATATTGAACGCATTGGTGAAGTTTTAGGTTATGAACTGAGCAAATCGCTTCATTTTGAAGCACACAAAACAGAAACACCTCTCGGAAATCACAGTACAAGTTTGTACAAAAATGATATTGTGCTATGCTCTATCCTAAGAGCTGGTGTGCCTTTGCATAATGGCTTGTTAAACTATTTTGATGCTGCTGAAAATGCTTTTATTTCAGCTTATAGACATCACAAAAATAATCCTGAAAGTTTTGAAATTATTGTTGAATATTTAGCCTGCCCAAGTCTGGAAGGTAAAACCTTAATCCTTGCAGACCCAATGCTTGCCTCTGGACAATCTATGGTAGCAACTTACGAAGCTCTTAAACCTTTTGGAACACCAAAAGATGTACACTTGGTTAGTGTTATTGGTGCTCAAAAAGGAGTTGATTTTGTTGCTAAGCATTTTAATGCAAATGCGCACCTGTGGATTGCAGATATTGATGATACGCTAAACGAAAAAGGCTACATTGTACCTGGTTTGGGAGATGCTGGTGATTTAGCTTTTGGCAATAAATTACAGCATTAAACTTATAATAGGCGCTAATATTAACAGAGAAATAAAAACTTCTTTAAACCATTTTTCTGAAACTACTTCGATATAATTTGCCATAATTATAGAAAATGGCGCAAACAGAAAAATGAACTCACTTCCGTTTTTTACTGGTGCTATTATTGCTATTAAGATGGCTATAACAGAAGACCATGCTATGAGAAAAAAAGACGGTTTTAACTTCTTGTTTTTGTCTGGTATGCTTCTAAAAAAGTAGATAAGCGTCCACAGAAATGATGCAAACAAAACTGTGAACTTTATAATAAATGCTACGCTATTGTACACCGAATAATCTACACTTGCATAACGACTAAAATTAGTAGGCTTTATGTAAGTATCATGAACAATGATATTGTAAGCGACAAGTAGTAAGATTACAGTGGCAACACCAACAAAAGGAATAATAACATTCTTTAAATTGTTTTTTGAATGGTAGATTAATGCTACAATTACAACGGCAAAAAACAAAACAGACCAAAAGTGAAATAACGTAGCCATCATAACCCAAAAACCAGCATCGAAAAACTTTTTCTTTGTATGAAGGTTCGTTTGCAAACTAATAAGGCGTCTCAATGCAAAAAGCACAAATAAATTAGCAAAGAGTAAATCTGAATATCTTAAGGCTTCTGGAAACAATCCAAACAATAATCCAAATGTCATTATTGCATAACCATTCTTTTTGGTAAGATTATTTTTTGAAATGATAAAGTCTAAAAGAAAAACAAAAAAGACAGCTACTACCAGCTTTATAGAAGTCTTTAAAGCTGTAGTTACATCTGCAAATAGCTGGTTAAAATTAGAAACTACAAAAAGGACAATAACAAAACCAGCAACCATTATAAAGTTTATAGGCTTAGATTTACTAAAAATGCTTGTAATCATTTACTGTTTTTGTATTTTTGCTATCCAATTGAACCTTTCGTCTAATTAGTGAAGCTAAATTGGATGTGAGTATAAATATAATTTAATTCTCGCTAGCCGAGTAAATTTATAAAGTTATGAAGGATTTCTTTTACGCAATACAAGATTTATTTGTCAATGTATTATTTGCACCATTAGATTATTTAAGAGAGCTAGAGCTTTCTTCTTGGTTTGCAGCTAACACCATGTCATGGTTTTTTATGGCTATTGGTTTTGTTGCCTTTGTTTATTGGATGAAGCAATTAGCTAAATACAACGCTAACAACGAAGAAGATAAGAGTATTTCTTCGCACTCTTACCTATAGGTCAAAACCAATATCTTTTCGATAATACATCTTATCAAAATGTAGATTTTCTATATTTTGATAAGATTTTTTTATGGCTTCTTGGTACGTGTCTCCATACGACGTTACAGCCATAACACGACCACCAGAAGTTACCACCTTACCATCTGTATCTTTTGCTCCTGCATGAAATACGATAGAGTCTTCAACCTTTTCTAGTCCGGTAATTTCTTTACCTTTTTCATAAGCTTCAGGATAACCTCCAGATACCAACATTATTGTTGTTGCAGCACGCTCATCTATATCTATAGCAACGTCTGCTAAGGTACCTTTTGCCATAGCCTTAAAAATAGTTACCAAATCGGTTTTTAATCTAGGTAAAACAACTTCGGTTTCAGGATCTCCCATTCTTACGTTATACTCAATAACTTTTGGATCGTCTCCAACTTTAATCAATCCTATGAAAATGAAACCTACATATGGTAAGTTGTCTTTTTGTAAACCTTCAACTGTTGGCTTAACGATTTGATTTTCAATTTTACTTAAAAAATCGTCTGTTGCAAATGGTACCGGAGACACAGCTCCCATTCCACCTGTATTTAAGCCAGTATCACCTTCTCCAATTCTTTTATAATCTTTAGCTGTTGGAAGTATTTTGTAATCCTTTCCATCTGTAAGTACAAAACAACTCAACTCAATACCGTCTAAAAACTCTTCTATAACAACTTTAGCACTTGCATTACCAAACTTAGCATTTACAAGCATATTGCTTAATTCTGCCTTTGCTTCGTCTAAGTCATTAAGAATTAAAACCCCTTTTCCGGCCGCTAAACCGTCCGCTTTTAAAACATATGGTGCGTTTAGAGTTTCTAGAAACTTGTGTCCTTCTTCTACATTGTCTTTGGTAAAACTCTGATATGCTGCAGTTGGAATATTATGACGCGACATAAACTCTTTTGCAAACTCCTTAGAACCTTCTAGCTCAGCAGCAGCCTTTTGAGGGCCAATTACTGCAACATTTTTTAACGCTTCATCTTCCAGAAAAAAGTCGTGCACACCTTGTACTAATGGATCTTCTGGACCAACGACAACCAATTCTATATCATTAGCTATTACAGCATCTTTAATGGCTTTAAAATCGGTAACCGAAAGGTCTAAGTTAGTTGCTATTGCGCTTGTACCTGAGTTTCCTGGTGCAACATAAAGGTTAGTGCATTGGTTGCTTTGTGCAATTTTCCATGCAAATGTATGTTCTCTTCCGCCAGATCCTAAGACTAAAATATTCATGATTGTGTTTTGTTTGCGCAAAAATAATTGGTTTTACGATGAAAAAACAATTAATTTACAGAAACCTTTTGGCCTTTATTCATCTTGCAATTATTCGATTTTTCTTTAAAACTTAATGGCTTTGATATTAACAAGGCAAAATCTGCTTTGAAAGACATTACTGCGCTTAATGAAGAGGCATTTATTGCTTATTTAAACAGTAAACGGCAAGACATTTTAGATTTTCATTTAGAAAATAATGTCTTCTATAAATCATTTGTAAAATCGGCAGATGTTGCTAGTTGGAACTCTATACCTGTTATGACCAAGCGTCATTTACAACAGCCCTTAGAGCAACGCTTAAGCAAAGGTTACACTGCAAATTCTGTGTATGTAAACAAAACCTCTGGCAGCTCTGGAGATCCTTTTATTTTTGCGAAAGACAAATGGTGCCATGCACTTACTTGGGCAGAAATAATGAATCGCTTTGGGTGGTTTGGCATTGACTTTAACACATCTAAACAAGCTCGGTTTTATGGAATTCCTTTAGATAAAAAAGGCTATTATAAAGAACGATTAAAGGATTGGTTTAGTAATCGTTATCGGTTTTCGGTTTTTGATTTAAGCGATAATGCTTTTGAAAGCGTATTAGCGAAGTTTCAGTCTACGCCTTTTGACTATATCAATGGTTATACAAGTCCAATAGTGCAATTCGCCAAATTTCTTAAAAGAAAAAAGATTGTTTTAAAATCTATTTGCCCTACTTTAAAAGTCTGCATCGTTACTTCTGAAATGCTTTTTGATAATGACAAAACACTATTAGAAACACAATTTGGAGTGCCGATTGTAAACGAATATGGAGCATCTGAATTAGACCTCATTGCTTTTCAGAATACAGAAGATCAATGGCAGGTTAATAGCGAAACGCTGTATGTTGAAATTTTAGATGACAACGACAATATACTGCCCTATGGACAAGAAGGACGAATTGTAATTACCTCACTTTACAACAAAGCGCATCCTTTTATTCGATATGATATTGGAGATATTGGGATTTTAAGTGAACAAAGCACCTTACAAAAGCCTATTCTAAAAAAATTAATAGGTCGTACTAACGATATTGCTCGCTTACCAAGCGGGAAAAAAGCTGCTGGACTAACCTTCTATTACATTACAAAAAGTGTTATTGAAAATGATGGTAATGTATCTGAATTTATAATAGAACAATCAGAGTTGGATGCTTTTAAAATAAAATATGTAAGCAAAAATGCGCTCTCTAATGATGAAAAAGAAACGATTAGTAAGGCAATGATTCAATATTTAGAGCCAGAAATTTCTATTACTTTTGATCGTGTTGCAAAACTAGATCGTTCAAAATCCGGGAAACTAAAACAGTTTACATCGTTCATAAATTAAGCCTATGGAGAATATAATGATAATAACGAGTTATTTTCCACCAGAAATTGGTGCGGCTTCTAACCGTATTTTTCATTTAGCTGAAGGCTTACAATCTGATTACAACGTTACTGTTGTTACTCCTTTACCAAATTATCCTACTGGTAAAATTTTTGATGCTTACAAGGGTAAATTCAGAGTAAAGTCTCAGGAAAACGATATTAATATTGTTAGGCTTTGGCTATATGCTAGCAAATCTAAAAACAAATTTGTTAGGTTGTTTGCTATGCTATCTTACAGCATGAGTTTGGTTTGGTTTTTTATGTGGCATAAAATTCCTGATAAGGTAATTGTTCAATCTCCACCACTTTTGGTTGCTTTTACTTGCATGCTTTTTTTAAGGTCTAAAAAACGAAAACTCATCTTAAATGTTAGTGACCTTTGGCCTAGTGCTGGTTTTGAACTTGGCGCATTAAAGCAAGGTTTAAGCTATAAATTGTTGCAAAAGCTAGAACGTTTTAATTACAAATCTGCTGATTTAATCTTAGGACAGAGTAATGAGATCTTAACTCATGTCGGTAAAATTACCTCAAAACCGCAATTGTTTCTTTATAGAAACTATCCTAACATCAACCGACAAGACATTACTGAAACACCTTTGAATAATGGCACCCTACAGATTGTATATGCTGGTCTTTTGGGTGTTGCACAAGGTATTTTAAAACTCTGTCGAGAGCTTGACTATAGTGCTATAGAACTACACATCTACGGTTCTGGCGCTGAAGAAAACGATATAAAAGCATTTATTGAAAACAATAAAGACCTACCGATACACTTTTATGGAAGGGTTGATAGAGCCAAACTTCATAACGAGCTTAAAAAGTACGATATCGTGATTATTCCGCTATTAAATAGAATCTATGGCTCTGTACCTTCAAAAATATTTGAATACGCTAAATTAGGCTTACCTATGCTTTATTTTGGAGGAGGTGAGGGTGAAGATGTAATTAATGAGAATAACTTAGGATGGGTTGCTAAAGCAGGTGATTATTCTCATCTTAATTCAACAATAAAATCTATAGAAAAAGAAAAATTGAATGTTGCTCTAAAACAAAAGATTCAACAAACAGCTTATGAAAATTTTGATTTTGAAGCTCAACTAAAACTATTAAAAAAACGACTTTAATAGGCTTTATCTTCTCCCCTTATAGCGTTGACAAAGGTTTGCGCAATAATTTTTACATCTAGCAATATAGACCAGTTTTCTATGTAAAATATATCGTATTTAACTCGTCCTATAATATCCTTATCTGTTTCTACCTCTCCTCTAAATCCACTTATCTGTGCAAGACCTGTAATTCCTGGCTTAACAAAATGTCTTACCATAAACTTATCAATCTTCTTAGCGTACATATTTGTATGGCTTACCATATGTGGTCTAGGGCCAACAACAGACATATCTCCAAATAACACATTGAAAAACTGAGGGAGTTCATCTATACTTGTTTTTCTTATAAACCTACCGACTTTAGTTACACGCTGATCACCTCTGGTTGCTTGGTGCAAATGCGCTGTTTTATTAGGCGTCATAGATCTAAACTTATAACAATCGAATTCCCTAAAATTGAATCCATTTCTAGATTGCTTAAAAAACACAGGGCCTTTTGATTCTAATTTGATAAATATAGCTAAGATTGGTGTCAGCCATGATAAAATAAAAACTATGACCATGACAGAGAACAGAATGTCGAAAGTGCGCTTAATAATTGTATTCGCAGAATCTTCTAAAGGTATATTACGAAGTGTTAAGACCGGAATATAATCGTAATACTCATATCTGAGTTTTTTAGAGTAAATTTCTTTACTGTCTGGAATAAACTTTAATATTTTAAGATTATTATCAGCAAAATCTACAATGTCTGCTATTTGAGAGTTTGTTAACTCAGATATAGAGCAATATATTTCATCTATATTTTCATTAATAACATACTCAAAACACTCGCTCAAAGATTGTTGTTTATTTTTAAAACTGTATGTTTTTTTATGCAAATAGCCATACTCTGGATTTTTGTTAAAGAAATTTTCTAGTGCTAATGTTTTCTTGTTTAAACCAAAGATTACTGTAGATCTGTAATTACCTCCAAAGGAGACTCTATATTTCTGCAATAAGTAATAAATGGTAAATTTTAAAACACCTATTATAAAGAAACAGATTATTGTGTATTTAACTATAGGCCTTGGGTATATGTGTAACTCATGGTATAAGCCAGAAAAAGCGAAAACAAAAAGGGTAAAAAGAATTAATTGTCTAACAATTAAAGACAATATATTAACTGGTCTTGTGTATCTGTATACTTCATAAAAATTAGAATAAATAGAAAGTAGAATCCAGCCTATAGTAATGAAAGTAATAAAAACAAATAAGTCTTCACTTTTTAAAAGGTATAATAATGCAACACCATTTATAATAGCTAAATCTATTAAATAGGAAATAGGTCTTAAATACCCTGAATATCTACCGTGTTTAAATAAACTCAAATTACTAACCTTTGTTAAAAATGTAATTGTTTTTTAATCAGCAAATATGATAAAAATAAAAAAGATACCCGAATTTAGATAATCAATATTTGTACTATTCCTGCTCTTAGAACTAAAGCTGTAATCTCTTTACTAGCCTTTTTTTCAAACTTTCCCTTAAACCTAAATATGAATTTTCTTCATCAACTTTATGAGGATTAAAAATATAGGTGTTTGTTTTCTTATTATACTGAACATCCTTACTATTTATGAAGTACAAATAAAACATTTCTTGCTCAACAAACATTTGCCTGTTTCTGTTTTCTAACAATAAGCTCATAACCTTTAAATCAACTTTCTCAACACTTTCAGTGATATAAACTTTAAAATCTAATGGCTCTTCCTCTAAACAAAACTCTACAAATTGAGAACCTTCGGTATTAACTATCTCAGATTTAGCAACTAAGTTTTTTCCGCTTTTAGAATTATATTTAACTGTCAATAACCCACTTTTTGAGCTTTCTAACTCTAATCTTATTCTAAACATTGATTCATGATCTAGACAGTTTTCAACACATGAACTAAACGCAAATAAAGTGAAGAAAAATATTACAAATAAGTAATGTTGAAGTTTCATTTAATAAAATTGGGCTTATTATAAATTGATATCCTTTAGTGTTCTAAAATTAAACTTTAGTAATTTAGCCACCAAATTATGTGCTAAACAAATGAGAATAGGGATAGATGCCAAATGGTATTTTAATGGGCACCCAAGCGGTAAAGTCGTTGTAGAAAATATTGTTAATCATATTGTTAAACAAGACCCTACTGTAGACTTTTATATATTTTTAAGCAAAAACGACCGTCATTTAAAATTCCCTATTGATCAACCGAACATACACCTAGTATACATACCAAACCTTTTAAATGCTGTAACAAACACTTTTATTATGCCATTTTATACATCTAAATACAACTTAGATGTATGTATGTATCAAAATTACGCTCCTCTATTTGGCGCAAAAAAAATTGTAAATTACGTTCATGATGCGTTATTTATGGATTTCCCAGAATTCTTCTCTTTAAAAGAGAGAATTTACTTTTATCCAATGAAATACCTCTCTAAGCGAGCAGACCATGTCATTACTATATCCTATTCAGAAAAAGAAAGAATGCTGAAGCACGGGTTCTGTAAAGATGAAAACATTAGCGTAGTATATCATGGTTTGGGTTTAGCAAATAAAAAGCAGTCCTTAAACCAAGTAAACATCTTTAAGAAATATGATTTACCCAATAAATTTATACTCTACTTAGGAAGATTGAATGTAAGAAAAAATATTCAAAATCTTATTAAGGCATTACCTCTGATCTCAGAAGAAGTTTCCCTTGTTATTGTTGGCAAATCTGATCATAAAACATCGGATTTAGATCAATTAACTGAAAGTCTAAAGGTAAAAGACAGAGTCTTTAAAGTTGGCTATATTGAATTTGAAGATATTGAGTTTTTCTATAAAAATGCCTTGATTTTTTGTTTCCCGTCTTTTGCTGAAGGATTTGGCTTACCACCGTTAGAGGCAATGCATTATGGGACGCCTGTTGTTGTTTCTAATAAAACTTCTTTACCTGAAGTGTGTAGAGATTCTGCACTTTATATTGACCCAGATAAGCCAAGTGAGATTGCTGCTCAAATTAATCTTTTATTAGCTGACAGTAGTCTTAGGAACAAACTTATTGAAAAAGGAAAACAAAGATCATCTGAATTTAGCTGGGAAAAAGCCTCTAATCAAATTTTAAACATTTTAAAAACAATATAACAATTAATGAAACTATCTATAATAATTGTTAACTATAACGGCGAAAAATATTTAGCTGACTGTTTAGACTCCATTGAAAAGCAGTGCTGTGATTTTTTATATGAAATTATAATTTGGGATAATGCTTCGAAAGATAATTCTATAGAGTTTTTACAAAAAAATTATAGTGATAAAATTAAGCTTTTTGCTTCTGATGATAATTTAGGGTTTGCAGGTGGAAATAATGCTGCCGCTAAACACGCAAAAGGAGACTATCTGTTATTATTAAATAATGATACTATTTTACTTAATCCTTTAAAATCTATTATAGGTTTAATGGATAGAGATTCTAAAATAGGGGTTTTAGGTATAAAGATGTTAAACGGAAATAAGGATTATACTATTTCTACCGGTTTATTACCCAAGCCATATCATTTATTATATTTTAAATGGTTTTCAATAATTAACAAAGTGTTTGCTTCAGGAAATTTTTTAAGTAATCACCCTATAGAGGTTGGTTGGTTATCAGGTTCTTTTTTAGTAACTCCAAAAAAATTATGGGACGATATAGGTGGTCTTGACGAATCTTTTTTTATGTATGTTGAAGATGTTGACTATAATAAAGAAGCAGCAAAACGAGGTTATAAAAGAATGTTTGTACCCTCTGTAGAATACATACATTTTGTTGGCTTTAATGGTGCAAAAAACAACTTACTTGTGAAAGGGTATCGTATTTATATAGCGAAGCACTTTAAAGGTATCAGTAAAGTAATTGCCAGTTTATGTTTAAGTACTAATGAACTTGTAAAAAAAATAAAAGGAAATTATTGAAGATTCATTGTTTTTCCATTTTGCTTCCAACTATGCTTAAACCGTATAGTGTTTTTTCTGATCCTAAAAAATTACAATACTTAAACACCAATAAAAACCTAGATTAACTTATAAACCATTTATAACCATAACTAGTTATTTGACTTCTAATAGTTTCATTTAACCATTTCTTCTCTTCTTCACTCAAAGTGCTCCTTCAATTACCAATTTTCCCCTTATTAAACGTAGAGCTTTTAACAGAATAAATTTTATTACAGATGTCTTCCAATTGGCCCTGGTTTAACTCAATAGATATATGATTACAAATACTTTTTACAGCCTCTTCCTGTTTATGCTTATCTCCCCCTCCGTTTGGACCAATTAAATGTTCAAATTTTACACACAAAACATCATCAGACTGTGCCCAAGGTAAAAATTTATCTAAAACTTCTGAGAATGACTCTAGCACATCCTTTTTTCCTTCAATCATTGCTTTTAGTTTTTCAAACCTTGAGCCATAAGACACAGTGAATCTATGAGATTTTAGGTTGTATCCATTTTCTCTATATAATTTAAGTGAGATAATAGTACATCTCTTGGATCTCTTACTAAGTGGATGATTTTAGTATTGTTAGTATTTATAGTTTTTAAAGCCTTTTCATGATATTGCATGTGGCTAAGCAGGAACTGTCCGTTCTTAATTGAAGATAATACCTTAACTTTTGGTTCAATAGGGTTTTGAGTCTCTAACCTAAGTGTTTTTTTTCCACAATGTCTCATAAATGGCAACTGTAAAAAGAGGCTTTCTAAAAGATGTGTACCAAATTTAGGTAAAGAATTTAAGACTACTTTAGGTCCTTGCTTTCTTCCTTTAATCTGTGACTTTTTAAGGCTGTGGAAAAAAAATCTCTATTCGTTTAGAGAAATAATATCTGTATTTATCTAAGTTGTTCTTTGCTTTCATTTTGGTTATCTAATGTAAAAAGTAAAATATAAAGTGTACCAAAGAAGAGTATGCCTCTTTGTCTCCATATAACCGACTCGGTTATAAATAATGACATACTTATAATTATAAAGGGTAACAAGTATTTGATTTTAAAAGCTCTTTTTAAAGCCAGTATAAGACTTATAATAAAGATTAGTAGTCCAACAATACCAAGTTCTGCAAAAATCTGTAAATATTGATTATGAAAATTATAAGTATGAAACCTTATAGGAGTATTTAATCTTTGATGTACTTTCCTAATTTCTTTTTTTGAAGCATCTAGACCAACTCCCAATAAATAATTCTTTGGTGAGTTTATTATTTCATTAAAAACTCTTACCTGCAATAATCTCGCCTCTATACCTGTATAGACTCTACCTTTTTCAAACTTTTCTTCATTTAAAATCTCTGTATAAGACGTATTAAACTCTGAAACAAATCTATTTTTTATTGGGTTTGCAAAAACTAAAATTAATACTGAGGTTATAAAAATAAAACCAAGTAAAATCAGTCTATGTAAATTTCTTTTAATTTTAAAAAATACCATTATGGCTGATATAAAAACTGTTATGGTTAGTATCATTTTAGAAGAGAGTAGAACTAAAAAAAAACCTAGAACAACAAACTTTATCGTCTTAAGAATTACTTTACCCACATTATCCTGAAGCGTGTATAAAAAACAAAACGAAACCACATAAGACACATATATTGCGTTTAATTCTAAAGGAGATACTAATTCATGATAATACAAAAATTCTTCAAACTCGTATTTATAATATCTTAAAACAGCTAGTATAATTAAGATCGTTGCTAAGCAACACACAAAAACTGAAAACCGATTGAATATTTTTCTAACTTCTAGAAGAGATATTTTTGGCAAAAAAATACCTGAAATAGCAAAAAGAAATAATGGGGCTTGCCTACCTATACCATGTATTGTTTGCGATTTATCTACAGACCAAATCACTGAAATAATAGAGAACAGACTAAAACACAAAAATGGAATAATTGCTTTTTGAATATGAAATTGTTTTATCTTAAGAATCCATATAATGGAGAAAGCAAACCAAATTCCAAATGCAAGACTACTAAAAAAATAGCCTAGCAGAATAGAACACAATAGAACTAATGTTAGGTAACTAAATATTGTTTCCCATATGTCATTTGTTCTTCTCATTAAAACAGGTATTAAAAAACTTTAAATAGCTTTCATTTATATATTCCCAGCTAAATTTTGTTTCAATTTTATCACTATTCCTTTTAATTAAATCAAGCCTACCCTTTTTGTTTTCATTTTTAATGAGCTCTGATACATCATCGGCTGACTTAAAATAAAAAGCATCGTCTTCAAGTATAGCATAGTTAAAATCATTGTGATGAGCTGCAATGAGAGAATGAGAACCCATTGCCTCCAATAATGAAGGGTTAGTCCCACCGACAGAGTGTCCGTGAAAATATAACCTTGAGTTGAACCTTAAGTTGTCTAAAGTTTCTAAATCATATATTGCACCCAAAAATCGTATGCCCTTATATTTGCTAAATTTCTTTTTTAAATAATTTCCAAAGGATGTGGATTCCACATTTCCAATTACACAAAATGGATATTCTGAATTACTCTTTACATAGCCGTCTAAAATCATTTCAATATTGTTTTCGGGCTCCATTCTTGCGATAAGTAAGAAGTATTCATTGGTTGCTAAATCCTCGTATGTGAAACTGGATTCTTCGTTTGGTATAAAAACATTTGCCCCATAAGCAATATACTCTGAGTTCTTATTATATTTCTTTTTAATATATGATTGAATTCCTATAGAGTCTGAAATTAAGTAATCACTTGTTTTAATGGCGAGTTTTTCTGCATATAATAAAAACTTTTGTACCTTTTTTGAGTATTTGCTTCTTTTCCACTCTAAACCATCCATGTTTGTAATAATAGTAGGTTTTGAAGGTAATAGCCAACCCCAAATAGAGCTACTTGTATAGCCTAGCTGTAAAATAATGTCATAATCTCTTTTTCGTGAGTCTCTTATACAATTGAAATCATAAATAAATTGGCCAGCTGTACCTATCTTAGACTCTGGATCGTAAGCATGAATAATATGTACTCCTTTATAATTATCCTTTTTATATGGATGAAGATGAGAGTTGTAGACATATACATCATGTTCTCTTTCTTTAGCATATACTGCAAAGAAATCGGCAAATTGCTCAAAACCTCCATGATAGTTGGGTATGCCTCTTGTTCCTAAAATTCCTATTTTCATTCTATTCTTTTCATTTGAGACTCCTTACTAAATGAAGAGGTCATTGCCAACATCATACCTAAGATTACTGGCATTATTGGTCTGAAATTATAAATACCGTTAATTACAAGTGTAGAAAAAAGCAGATATAATCCAATACCCGAAACACTTACATAATATATATTTTGTTCAGCATTTAGCGGTTTCTTGTAAATATATGTATATATATATAAAATCCATAATAGCAATACCACAACTCCTATTGACCCTGTCTTAAAAAAAATATATCCATAACCATTATGAATATGTGGAATATATTGCATTCCTTCTCTATTCAGTGGAGCTACAAAATCTAAATCTACTAAAGAACCGGCACCCATCCCTATAAAAAAAGGAACGTAGCTATCTTCTTCAGCCATAGTTTCAACTGCCTTTTTTACTTCATAGGCTCTCCATTTATCCCATAATTGTGTATGGTCATTTATATCAATATCAGCATTAAAAATCTCTTGAGGGGCAATTTTAAGTTTATATAAAAATGACTCTACTCCCTTAGAATCTCTTTTTATATCCATAAATTGAAGAGATACCATAAACCCTAAAATAAAAAATAAAATGCCTAAAAAATATATTGCTTGTTTTTTTGTTACTTGGGTAACTCTATTAAATGAAATTAAAAATAGAACAATAGCAATCATCGTTGTTCTTGAAAAATAAAATAATATTGATAGCGTAACAACAACAATAAATAAGTTGGTAAACATTTTAGAAAACATTTTAAATTTCTTTTTTCTATAAAAAACTAAAAAAAGACTATATATAAATGCTTCTTCGGGACTTCCCTTACCTCCTATATTCCTAATTCCGGCTGTATTCCAATCATCATCTAAATTTAGATATACTTTAACAATATGTATAAATGAAACTAAAAAACAGTAAAGCATCAACCATTTTATAATAGTTTCTTTATTACTATGGTCTATACTTTTTATAAAATAATACCCAAAACTAATAGCAAAGACAGGTGTTGTTAAATGGACACAATCCTTTACAAAATCAATTATATTTGGTAAATAGAAAACAGAGCCAACTGTTGCCAGTAAAAAAATTAGAATTAATGGAAATAGTATGTTAATAATTCTATTGTAAAATTTAATATGTTTAAAAAAGAAATAAAAAGATAATATAACTAAAAGCACAAAGTTAAGTTCAATAGTAAATTGACTTATAGCAATTAAAATTAGAATCAAGAACAGCCCTAAATAGTTGTTTCTTGATGGTATTTTAACTATCAGTTTTTCCAAGCTTCAATATTTAAGTTAAATTTTCTTTCAAGATTATCTATTTCTTTTTTATAGTATGCTAGATATAGATTTTCCCTAGTAGGATCGGGTATTTTCTTTTTATCCGAAGCTTTTAAATTTAAACTTTCCAAATACTCTGCTATACGACGTTTAGTTTCCTTTGAACCTATTAAACTTCCTAAAGATTTTTTGACTATGCTGTCTTTGTGTATGAATTTTTGTAATATTTTAAATCTTGGTTCAGATGCTGGATTACTTACTTTCTCTATCTTATATTCAAAATCACTCAATCCAATAAAATTAGCAATATCAATTACACTATCTTTAGTATTCTCAATGAACTCCTCAAAAAGCAATACTTTTATATTTTCTCTGCCAAAATATTTTTCATATGTTAAAAGTTGTTCTGAATAAAACCCTCTAGAGCGATAGCTATAATGCATTTTATCTTTCTTATTGCTTATTCTATCACTCTCTTTGTCCATAGCATCTTCAAATGAAAGATTTTCTAATCCCCTTCTCTTTGTCATTAAATAATGGGAATATGCTCTATCTATAGGATTTCTGAGTATAAATATAATTTTAATGCGTCCAAACGTGTTAAATATTCGCTCCGCTGATTCTATGAAATAAGAATATTCTGGGTCAACTTCACCGTAAAACTCATAAGGCTTAGAATTATCAAAATATTTTAAATAATGAGATGTTCCTTTATGATAAATATCTTCATCACTAAAGAAATGTGTTTCCTTTTTTTGAGGGAGACATAATTGAGGGTGTTGTCCTAAAACATTATGCAATGTGGTTGTGCCGGCTTTTTGGACACCTACACACAAAAAATTAATTTTGTTCATTCCTGTATTTTAAAATTCTAGCTGGTACACCTCCCATAATAGCATTTTCTGGCACATCTTTCGTTACAACAGCATTTGCTGCTATTATTGAGCCCTGTCGAACAGTAACTCCCTTGGTAATTACCGCTCCATAGCCTATCCATACATTATTTTCTATAATAACATTGCCCGTAACTATACCTTGTTGAATCATTGGTATAGTTAGGTCGTCAAATCTATGGTCTGTATCTCTTATTGATACATTTTGAGCTATCATTACATTCTTACCTATCACTATTTTTGAGTTTACCCCAATAGTTGAAAAAGACCCAATAAAACTATTCTCGCCAACCTCTAATTTACCTGAGCCTTGAATTATAACATCGTGTTGAATACAGGATCCCTTCTTTAAATAAACTTTAAGTTTTGAGTTTTTAAAATTAAATGTCTTTATACTAAATCTTTTCTCTATAGAGCTTTTGTTTTCAAATTTTATAATTCCTAAAAACTTAAGTCTATAATAAATAGTATAAAATCTTTTAGATATTTTTTGTCTATATTTTTGTACAACATATATCATATTCTGAAAAAAGCATAAAAATCAAATTTTTGTTTCACAAAAATTAAACACATTATATTAATCATTAGATTAGATACTAGGCTGGCTATTGCAGCTCCTTCTATTCCATATTTATTTATTAAAAAATAATTTAAAACCACATTAATTATGGCACTTATTATTGTAAAGTTTCGAAATTGCTTCTGGTAGTTTGTCATATTTAAAATTTGCCCCACACTACCAGACATAGCATTGAATAACATTCCCAAAGAAATAATTATTAATACCATTTCTCCTGCAATAAATTCTTCACCAAACATTCTAAGTATAGGTATTCTAAATATAATTAGAAGAATAACAAAAGGCAAACTCATAAACGAAATAATCTTAGTTGCCTTATATACTTCTTTCCTAATACCATCTAGGTTATTACCTTCAAAAAAAGCGGAAATTTTAGGTGCTAATACAGTATTTACAGCGGCAATAATAACTAAAACCAAACTCCCTACTTTAAAGGCTACATTATAAACACCAACCCCTTCTTCACTCAACATTGCACCCAACATTAGCACATCGGTCCAACTAGATATAAATAAAAAAGACGAACTAATCATCATTGGTGTAGAGAGTTTTAAAATTTCCTTATAGCCTATACTAATTCCTTTTTTTAAAGGAATTTTAATTAAAGATACTAGCTGAATTAAACCAAAAATACCATAAGATAAAATATATCCAATTATTATAAAATATGGCGGCCATTTAAAATAATAGCAAAGTAAAACGAATAATAGAACACCTATATTAGGATATAAAAAGTAAAAATTACCATATCGATTAAACCTTCCCTCAACAGTTAAAAAACTTGTGAATGCCTTATGAGATAAAAATAAAATAGACAGTAAACTTACCCATATTAGGTAGTTGGACAACTCTTCTTTTTTAAATACATGAACCGTTAAACTATTTTTAAGTAAGAAAACAGTAATTGTACATAGGGCTGATGAAATTAAAATTATGTTTATCGATTTTCTTAAAAAAGCAGAATGACTAATGCCGTTAGAATAATGCTTGGTCATCGAGCCTAACTTAATTAAAGCAGTATCAACACCTAAACAAAAAAAAACACCTAAAAAACTAATTAAAACTTGACTAATAGATACAAGACCGTATACTTTAGATCCGAAAAGGTTTGTAATAGCGAAAACCCAAACAAAGCTTAATCCCATACCCAATATCCTTCTAAAAAAAACACTTCCAGAATTTTTTATTAACTTTTCTAAATCAGAATTACCTAAAAGTTTCTGTATTTGACTTGTTATTTTAAGTCTCATAAAAAGATGTTTATTCCATGGAAATTAAAGCTCTAAATGCATTTTGTCCACTAAGATTTCTCTTGACACGAAAAAGGGATCAAAAACGCCATCTTTCTCAACTGTAATAGCTGTAAAGCTTGCTCTATCATAATTCACAAACTTATTAGGGTTAAAGTTCCAGAAAAAATCTTCTTTAGTGATTAAAATTTCATTATCATTATAAGTGATTAAAATTTCATTAAAAATTATAGTTTGAGATTTTTCTGCATTTCCAAATTTAAAAATCAATCTTGTTGGTAAAATATCTTTATCTATCCTAAAAGTTAATGTTTGAAAATTTTCATTTCCTATGACAGGTATATTGACCGAGTTTTTTCTTGTTATTTTGTTTTGTCCCTCTTCTAGATAAAACAATGTTAAATCACCATCTTTTTTTACCGCAGCATCCATTGTTAAAGCAAAAAAATCTGTTTCTTCATTTTCATTGGTTTCTGCATCTACTGAATCTATTACTGTTTTATCAGTTTTACTTTTGTCCTCTTTACAACTTGAAAATGAAAGCGCTATAAATAGGTATATGTAAAATTTATTCATAATATCTGTTATTGTTTATTAAACTATCATCCCAGCCGCAACCGTCTCATTTGTTGCATCATCTACTAAAATAATGCTTCCTGTTGTACGGTTTTCTCTATAAGCATCAATCATTAATGGCTTTGTAGTACGTATTTTTACTTTAGCAATATCATTCATTGCTAAATCATTGTCTTCACTATTACGTTCTAAAGTATTGATATCGTATTTGTAAACCACTTCTTTAATCATCGCTTTTTGATCGTTAGAAGTATGCTTAATAGTATATTTTGCTCTAGGTTTAGCTGCACTATTATTTAACCAGCATAACATCACCTCAATGTCTTGAGAAGGCTCTGGTTTATTATTTGAACGCACAATCATATCACCACGACTAATATCTATATCGTCTTCTAAAGTTATAGAAACTGACATTGGCGCATAAGCTTCTTCTAATTCTTTATCATGAAAATTGATACTTTTTACTTTTGAAGTAAAGCCTGAAGGCATCACAGTAACCTCATCACCTTTTCTTAAAATGCCACTTGCTACACGACCTGCATAACCTCTATAATCTATAAAGCCTTCTCGTTGTGGTCTTATTACAGTTTGTACAGGAAAACGCGCATCTACTTTATTAATATCACTACTAATATGCATAGTTTCTAAAGTATGTAGCATTGGTGCTCCTTGATACCAAGGCATATTTTCTGATTTGTTTACCACATTATCACCTAAAAGTGCTGACATTGGTATAAAACGAATGTCTTTAACAAGCATTTTTGAAGACACTTCTTCAAATTCTGAAACAATATTATTAAATACTTCTTCAGAAAAATCGACCAAATCCATTTTGTTTACACAAACAATAATGTGTGGTATTTGCAATAACGACGCTATAAATGCATGACGTTTAGTTTGCTCGATTACACCATGTCGTGCATCAATTAGAATGGTCGCCACGTTAGCTGTTGATGCGCCAGTAACCATATTACGTGTATATTGAATATGTCCTGGTGTATCAGCAATAATAAATTTACGCTTTGGTGTTGTAAAATATCTGTAAGCAACATCAATAGTAATACCTTGCTCTCTTTCGTCTCTTAATCCGTCTGTAAATAATGCTAAATCTACACCTTCATGACCTTTTCTCTTACTTGTGTTTTCAATAGCTTCTAGTTGGTCTTCAAAAATAGATTTAGAATCGTATAACAAACGCCCTATTAATGTACTTTTTCCATCATCTACACTTCCTGCAGTTGTAAAACGTAATAATTGATTGTTGTCTAACATGTTATCTTTATATGAGATGCCAAATTGTATTTGGCATGACAGTTAATTTTTATTTAATTTTGATTAAAAGTATCCTTGACGCTTACGGTCTTCCATAGCAGATTCTGATCGCTTATCGTCACTTCTGTTTCCACGCTCTGTATTTCTCATACCAGCAACTTCAGCCGCAATTTTCTCTAATGTATCTGCGTCAGATTCTACACCACCAGTAATAGTAATATCACCTAACGTTCTAAAACGTATCTTTTTAGTCACCACTTCTTCATGGTCTTCTAATACTAAAAATTCTGAATTTGGAATCCAAGAGTCTTGTCTCCAAACTACTTCGCGCTCGTGTGCAAAGTATAATGATGGAATTGAAATGTTCTCGCGTTTTATGTAGTTCCAAACATCCATTTCTGTCCAGTTACTTATAGGGAATGCTCTAAAGTGCTCTCCTTCAAAATGCTTTCCGTTGAAGATATTCCACAGTTCTGGTCGTTGGTTTTTAGGATCCCATTGTCCAAAATCATCTCTATGAGAGAAGAAACGCTCTTTTGCTCTTGCTTTTTCTTCATCACGACGTCCACCACCAATAGCACAATCAATCTTGTTTGCCTCAATAGCATCAAGAAGTGTTGTAATTTGAAGTGCATTACGCGTAGCGTTTTTCCCTTTTTCTTCAGCAACACGACCTTCGTCTATAGATTCTTGCACAGATCCAACAATAAGTTGCGCGCCTAATTCTTTAATAATGTCATCTCTAAACTGAATGGTTTCTGGGAAATTGTGACCAGTGTCAACATGCATTAATGGAAATGGTATTTTAGCAGGATAAAATGCTTTTTTTGCTAAATGCGTTACCAAGATAGAATCTTTTCCTCCTGAAAATAAAATTACTGGGTTTTCAAATTGTGCCCAAACTTCACGCAAAACAAAAATTGCTTCACTCTCTAATTCATCTAAATAATTTAAATAATACTTACTCATTGTTGAGCTTTAATTTTGGTGTTATATAATCTATAATCCGTTGTACTGCTACATCTAAGGATTCTTCTTCTGTATTTATTTCTATTTCAGGATTTTCTGGTGCTTCGTAAGGAGCAGAAATTCCTGTCATATTTTTTATTTCTCCTGCTCTAGCTTTTTTATATAAGCCTTTAACATCTCTACGCTCGCATTCTTCAACGCTGGTATTGATGTAAATCTCGACAAAGTTAACATCTTTAACTATACTTCTTATGCTAGCTCTATCTTTTTTATACGGAGAAACAAATGCTGCAAGTGTCACTAAACCAGCATTTACCATTAAGTTAGCGACTTCGGCAATTCTACGTATGTTTTCTGTTCGATCTTCGGGAGAAAAGGTTAAGTCTTTATTAATTCCTTTCCTTATATTATCTCCATCTAGGGTAAAGGTTTTTACACCCATCTGATGTAATTTTTGCTCTACAACATTAGCAATTGTAGATTTACCAGAACCCGATAAACCTGTAAACCACAATAAAAAAGAATTGTGTTGATTACTTTGTCTCCTATCCTCTATAGAAATTTGATAATTGTGAGGTATAATATTTTTGCACATATCAACTTTTATTTCTCTTCGTTAATCCAAAATTAACTCTATACCATGCACGCTCGTGTAGATAATATAAAACCATTTTTGTTATTACCTCTACAAATCCTATTTGTATGGCGGCAAGAGGATTACCAGAAATAATCCACGCCAAGGTCATTGTGTCTATTGTACCTATAAACCTCCAAGTAATGGTTTTTGCTATATGCCTCTTTCTACTCTCTAGAAGTATTCCTTCTTTAGATAGGTTTATTTTGCACCAAACCCTCTCGTGTAAGTAGTAGAGTACTGTTTTTGTAGTTAACTCTGCTAAACCTATTTTTAAGCCATCTAAAGGGTTTCCTGTTATTATCCAAGATAGAAATATTGTATCTAATGTACCTACTAACCTCCATGTAATGGTTTTTGCTATATGTCTTTTATAAGAAACATTTGCCATGCTATTTACTTACAAGAAAGTAGCTATTTAATAAGTTTTGTTTATTGTATTGTAATGGTTGGTTGGTTTCTTTTGAAATTACTTTAATTCCTACAGCATTACAAATAGCTTGACCAGCAGCTGTGTCCCACTCCATTGTTGGTGCATAACGAGGATAAACATCGGCATTTCCTTCGGCTACCAAACAAAACTTTAAAGAGCTTCCTTTTGATACGATTTCAACTTCTTTTCCATCTGCTTTCAAGCTTTCTACAAAATCTAACGTATCTTGGTTCATGTGCGAACGACTGCCAACAACCTCAACTCTATCTGAATTATTATTCTTTGGTTGTAATGGTTTTGATTGTTTTAATATAGTTTCCACATTAACATCATGAGACTCTAAATCTGCCTTAAATGCTTTATTGTTATCTACATTAGCGAAATATATAGTTTTTACTGCTGGCACATAAATAACCCCTAAAACTGGTTTTCCGTTGGTTACTAACGCTATGTTTACAGTAAATTCTCCGTTACGCCTTATAAATTCTTTGGTGCCATCTACTGGATCAACAACCCAACAGGTTTCCCAAGTTTTTCTAATATCGTAATCCGTTTGTTTGTTCTCTTCTGAAATTATTGGAATTTCTGTAGGAATCAAATACGAATTAATAACATCATTAGCTTTTTTATCTGCCTCTGTTAAAGGTGATTTGTCATCTTTTATTTCTACATCAAAAACTGTATCATATACTTGCATGATAACTTTTCCTGCTTCGAGTGATGCTTTTATTGCCGTTTGTAATTCTTTATTCATTTTTTATGTTTTGCATTGCAGCTATTAAACTGTCTCTCCAATAAGGTGTTTTTAGCTTAAGAGTTGTTTCTATTTTTGCTTTGTCTAAAACACTGTAATGAGGTCGCTTTGCTGGAGTTGGAAATTGAGCTGTAGATATATTGTTTATTTGGATTTTAGTATTATTAATATCAAAAATAGCTTTTGCAAAATCGTACCAACTCGCTACTCCATTATTACTATAGTGATAAACTCCATAGTCAGAAATATCGTTCGCTATAATATGAAATATTGTTTTAGCTAAATCTTTAGCATAAGTAGGTGTCCCTATTTGGTCACCAACAACACCTAATTCAGTTTTATCTTTAGAAAGACGAATCATCGTTTTCAAAAAATTGCCACCATGTTCTGAGTACAACCATGAGGTCCTTAAAATAAAATACTCTTTCAAAGCTTTTGAAACCTCTTGTTCCCCTTTTAATTTAGTTTTCCCATAGGCACCAATAGGGTTGGTTGGGTCAGATTCCTTATATGGCCTATTATGCTCACCATCAAAAACAAAATCTGTAGAAACATGTATTAACTTAACGCTATACGATCTACAAGCTTCTGCTAAGTTTTTTACACCAAAAACATTAACATTAAAAGCACTATCGTAATCAGACTCTGCTTTATCAACAGCTGTGTAAGCAGCACAATTTATACACCAATCTATTTTTTGTTGTTCAAAAAAACTTTCAACCTCTTGGTTATTTGTTATATCAAGATCCGAGGAACTTACATATTTGATATCAAATTTATTATCGTCTAAATCTTTGATACATGTTCCTAACTGCCCATTGCTTCCTGTAACCAATATTCTTGGTATCATTTAAAGTACGCTTCTAAGGTTGGTAAAATAATATCTTTTTCAGAAAGTTGAGCTTCATCAGGCTTGATTTTCCAATCGATATTTAGTGTAGCATCATTATATACAATGCCTGCTTCAGACTCTTTGTTATAATAATTATCGCACTTGTACGAGAATATAGCTCTTTCACTTAATACAGAAAAACCATGAGCAAACCCTCTTGGGACAAATAACTGTCTTTTGTTATCTTCAGTGAGCTCAACAGCTATATGTTGCCCAAAAGTTGGTGAATCTTTTCTTATATCTACAGCAACATCTAAAACCGCTCCTCTAACAACTCTAACAAGCTTAGCCTGAGCAAAATTGCCTTCTTGAAAATGCAACCCTCTTATAACACCTCTAGATGAAAAAGACTCATTATCTTGTACAAAGTTAACAGGTTTGCCAATTAAGTTATTGAAGGTTTGTTGATTATAACTTTCAAAAAAATAACCTCTTTCATCCTTAAATACACTAGGCTCTATAATAAAACAACCTTTTAGTTTGGTTTCTGTAGCTTTCATTTTTTATTTTATTAGACCTAAAAGATTTTTACCATAACCGCTTTTCATTAATGGCTTTGCTAAAGCTCTAAATTTATCTTCTGAGATATAGCCCATTTCATAGGCTGCTGCTTCAATAGAACCAATCTTTAAACCTTGTCTATTCTCTATTACCTCTACAAACTGTGATGCTTGCATTAAAGAGTCAAAAGTACCTGTATCTAACCAAGCAGTACCTCTATCTAATATACTAACATTTAGTTTGTTTCTTCTAAGATATTCTTTGTTTACATCTGTGATTTCTAATTCTCCTCTATGGCTTGGCTTTATGTTTTTTGCGATATCAACAACTTCATTGTCATAGAAATAAATACCCGGAACAGCAAAGTTAGATTTTGGTTTTTTCGGTTTTTCCTCTATTGATATGGCTTGTCCATTTTCATCAAAATCTACGACACCGTATCGCTCAGGATCATGAACTCTATAGGCGTAAATAATACCACCATCAGGATCATTATTACTCTGCAATAGTTTAGCAAGACCTGTACCGTAAAAAATATTATCTCCTAGAATTAATGCAACTTTATCTTCGCCAATAAACTTTTCTCCAATTATAAAGGCTTCTGCAAGACCGTTAGGTTCTTCCTGTATTTCATACTCGAAAGTACAACCATACTTTTTGCCATCACCCAATAAATCTTTAAAAAGAGGTAAATCCTTAGGTGTAGAGATAATCAAAATCTCATTAATACCAGAGTACATTAATGTAGACAATGGATAATAAATCATTGGCTTATCATATACAGGCATTAATTGCTTACTTACAGATAATGTTAAAGGATGTAGTCTGGTTCCAGATCCACCGGCTAGTATAATTCCTTTCATTGGTATTGTTTTTTATAATAGGATTGATACTCACCACTTGTTACGTGGTTTAACCATTCTTGATTACTAAGGTACCAATCTATAGTAATTGACAAACCTTGCTCAAATGTTACAGAAGGTTCCCAATCAAGTTCTTTATTAATCTTGCTGGCATCTATAGCATATCTCAGATCATGTCCTGGTCTATCTTTTACGTATGTTATTAGCTTTTCTGAAGAGCCTTTTTCTCTACCTAGCTTTTCGTCCATTTGCTTACATAGTAGTTTAACTAAATCTATATTTTTCCACTCATTAAAACCACCAATATTGTATGTTTCTTCATTTTTACCCTCATGAAAAACTAAATCAATTGCTATTGCGTGGTCTACAACATAGAGCCAATCTCTAGTATAATTACCGTCACCGTAAACAGGTAATGGCTTATTATTTATAATATTATTTATAAAAAGCGGTATCAACTTTTCTGGAAATTGATTTTGCCCATAATTATTAGAGCAATTTGTAATAACATAAGGCATATTATATGTTTCTCCATAAGCTCTAACAAAATGATCCGAACTGGCTTTAGACGCAGAATATGGTGAGTTAGGTGAGTAACTAGTTGTTTCTGTAAACAAACCTGACTCGCCTAAAGTTCCATAAACCTCATCTGTACTTACGTGATAAAATCTTTTTCCTTTAAAATTATTGCTCCATAATTTTTTAAATGCATTTAAAAGATTGAGGGTGCCAATAATGTTTGTTTTAACAAACGCTAGCGGATCTTTTATAGATCTATCTACGTGAGACTCTGCTGCTAAATGTATAACACTATCAAACTGATACTGTTGAAAAAGATCATCTATGAGTTTTTCATCATTTATATCTGCTTTGATAAAGTGATAATTCTCTTTGTGCTCAACATCCTTTAAATTCTCTAGATTACCTGCATAGGTTAAATTGTCTAGATTATATACAGTGTAGTTTGGATACTTGTTTATAAAAAGCCTAACAACATGTGAACCTATAAACCCTGCCCCTCCAGTTATTAAAATACTCTTATCCTTCATATGAAGATACATATTTTATTAATCTATTCGATAAGTACACTACACAAAGCAATATGAAAGCAATCATCGGCATAATTAACACATAAAGATTCCAAATACTAGAATATTTTGCTCCAACATCTTGAAAACTCGAAAGCGTATCAAAATAGACATCCTCCTCAACTTTTTGAGCATCTAATTTACCCAATTCTTCACGTAATTTATTTACTTCTTGTAATAAATCATACTCTCTAGTCTTCGTTTTTTCTCTAATAAAAGACATTCCATCTTTTGTAGTGTATGATCCATCTTTCATTTTAGACTCTTCTTCCATTACTCTCAAGTAAACGTTCTGTAAAGAGTCTGCTTCTTTAATAGAAGCCAATATTCGGTTTCTTTCAATATAGATTAATGAGTCTCTTTTTTCTCTCTTCTTAACTGAATAGGTGTTAGTAAAGGTTGAGTTTAATCCTTCTTCTAGAGATCTAAAAATATCCTTTTTAAATGATTTTACATTAATTTCAAAAACATCTCCAGAATAAATACTTCTATTCTCAACAAACTCATCAAAGCTTATATTTTGAGCTCTGGTACTGTCTAATGATTTTAAAAAAGTATCGTATTGTTTTATTTTATCGTTTTCGTTTTCTGGTCCAGGATGTATTTCAAATTCAATAATTTGCTTTGCAGATTCTTCATCTATTTCAAAAATTGATGTTAATTGGGTGTAGTCTTTTTCGCCTATTAATGCATTGTAATAATTAATATTTGTAACTAACTGAAATTTAGAATCAAAATACGGTTTAACAAGCATTTGAGACTCATAGATATCTTTTTGTGTTCGTTGTAAAATAAACCCTAGAACTCCTGCAAGTAAAAGGACTATAACTATTATTTTAAAGTTGTTTACAATAGCTTTTAAGGCATATATAAAAACCGAAAAAATTGCCTTAAAAATTGAAGCTATAAAATTGAAAATGCGGTCAAAAAATTTCCCAATATACTTAAATATTTGGATTAAATCTACTTCCTCATTATGGGATCCTTGCGGTGTTGTTTGACTCATTTACTTATGAATTAAATATTTGTTCTAGTATTTTTTTTGTTATTACGTATGTTGGCTTTACTCCTGAAGTTCCTAAACCTCCTGAAGCTAGAGTACTACCTGTTTCTAATGGGTTATCACTAGCATAATAAGCGTATCTTACTTTAACATCTTCGTTTATACTACCTCGTACTTTTGATGCTGCTTGTATAGCTTTTTGGTAATGTGCTCCTTCCATCTCTAAGCCAATGACATTCCATGTAGACTTTTTAAAGAATTTTAGAATTTCCTTATTCTGCAGAGATGTTCCTAAAACAGTAATCATAGTTCCTTCATATACATCTACACCACAATCTAAAAGATCTTCTTTGCTTAGCTCATTCTTGAAAGGGTAATTATCTGCGGTACCTTCGAAAATATGAGCAGATGGTATCATAACATCTCCTTTTCCTCCTTCTAAAATACCTGCTTTACCCATTATAGAGATAGACTTAACATCTAAGTGCACTTTTTCTCCGTCTGCTTTGGTTGGTTTTAAAAACTCATCTAAAGTCTCATAAGCCTGTTCTCCAAATGCATAATCCATTACAAAAATTACAGCTTTATCTTCTTTATTAGCTTGCAAATACTCAAATTCTGTTTTAGAAAAGTCGATCTTATCTGTATCAAAAATTTGAACATCTATGTTGGTTCCGGAAGTATCTTTGATGTATATCATTCCGTTTTGCAACGCAGATTTTTCTACTTTATTGCGCATTATAGAATTTTTTGAATCACTAAGCGCTTCATAGGTCTCAAAAATATTCTTTTTAGCATCTGCTCCTTTTAGAGTTCCTTTTGCAAATAAAGAGTTCATAACACTATGCATATTTGCGCTAATGATATGAATTGGCCTTTGTAACAAACCGTTTTTGTGCAAAATAGATTTAATGTTATCTGCCCACACCTCACCATGTATATGATGCCCCAAACGCTCTCTTAAAACAGGACTAAAAGTTATAGTGCGTTTGTTACCCTTTACAACCTCTTCTATTGCTAATTTTCCTAACCAATAGACTATGTGTAACAGACGCTCTGGTTGGTTTTCGGTTGCAAATTTTTGATACGCATTTGTTAGCTCATTAAAAGTTCTTCCCAAAATATTAGCTGTATGCGTAATGGCAATTTCTCGCTCTTTTTGAGTTAACTTCTTGGTTGTTAAAACTGCGTTTTCTAGTTTTTGCCAATCTCTAACAGTTGCTCCTTCTTCATCAATTAGAACTCGCTTACTTATTTTGTGAGATTCTACAAATAAAAACGTAAGATGCGTTAAAATATCATAGATTTCTGAGCGTCCTCGAGTAATCTCAATATTCATTTGCTCATCATCTATACGATAACAATTACGTCTTCTTTTTGGTGGAATTATAGGTTTAAAATGAGAATTGGCATAACCCTCATCACTAGTTAAGTTAATGAATGTGCATTCTTCAATACCTTGAGGTAGGCGATCAATAACATAAAGTAATCCATCTATTTCTGCCTTCTCTTCACTTATAGATCCATATATTTCTGGCCTTAGAAGAAGTAAAGCTTCTCTTAAAGTTTCTCCAGAAACTCCCATTGGTTTATAAAACCCACGATTAAATAAGTGGCGCATTGTAATGTACATACGCTCAATAGCACTAGAGCTCTCTTGAGCTCTTGTTCTTTCGTGTTTTTTGTTTGTTGTACTCATACCTTTATTGGCGTGCAAATATAGCTTTATTTAGTTAATTTAAGGTCATTTAAGCCTTCTGCAATTTTTCTGTCGTTAGAAAGTCTTGGTATTTTATTTTGTCCTCCAAGCTTTCCTATTGATTTCATATAGGACTGAAAACCATCCTTTTTTACTTTCGAGATAACTAAAGGTCTTAAAACCTTCCCTTCAATTAAATCAAAGTAATAACTGTTTTGTTTTTGAAGTGAATTTTCAAGTTTTTCTATGAACGTTAACTCGTCTGTTGGTTCGTTTTCAAACTCGATAAACCACTCATGATATGGTAAGCCTTCTGGTGGGTTAATTTGTGGTGCTACTGTAAATTCATTTACAGTTACTGCTGTATTGGCTATGGCTTCTTTTAACGCTTGTTCCACTTCCTTGCCAATAACATGTTCACCAAAAGCAGAGATAAAATGTTTTATTCTTCCGCTTACAATTACTCTGTATGGCTCTTTTGATGTAAACTCTACTGTATCTCCAATATTATATGCCCAAAGACCTGCTGTTGTAGAGATAAGCATAACATAGTTAACGCCAAGTTCTACATCTTTAATTGTAATACGTTTTGGGTGATCTTCAAAAAAATCTTCTGCTTTTATAAACTCATAAAAAATACCTGAGTTTAACTGCAACAACATACCCTTTTGATCTTGCTTATCTTGAAAAGCAAAGAAGCCTTCACTTGCCGGATAAAGTTCTATACTGTCAACTTTTCTCCCTATTAAGTTTTCGAACTTTGCTCTATAAGGTTCATAGTTAACTCCACCAAAAATGAATAGATTGAAGTTTTTAAAAATTTCTCCTACTTTTTGTCCTTTCTTTTCTATCAATTTTTCAAAATACATTTGTACCCAAGATGGAATTCCGGATATGATGCTCATATCTTCATTTACCGTCTCTTCTACAATAGCATTAACCTTAGTTTCCCAATCTTCTATGCAATTAGTCTCTAAGCTTGGCATTCTGTTTTTTTGAAGATACTTTGGCACATAATGCGCTACTATACCTGAAAGTCTCCCTAATTTTATACCATGTTTTTCTTCTAAAACTGGACTCCCTTGCAGAAAAATCATTTTGCCATCTACAAACTTTGCATTTCCTGTCTCATGTATATACATTAAGATTGCGTTTCTTGCTGCCTCAACATGTGTTGGCATACTCTCTTTTGTAATAGGAATATATTTTGCTCCAGATGTTGTTCCTGAGGTTTTAGCAAAATAAATTGGCTTCCCTTTCCAAAGTATATTTTCTTCTCCTTTTACGACACGTTCTACATAAGGTCTTAAAGCTTCGTAATCTCTAACTGGTACTAACGCTTTAAAATCTTCATAAGATGTTATTGTATTAAACTTATGATCTTTACCAAAAACTGTGTTTTTTGCTTCCTTTATAAGATTTTGAAACACTTTTTCCTGGGTTTCTACAGGTTGAGAAGCCCATTTATTAATGCGCTTTGCTATTAACTTAGCAAATGGTTTTGATAGTGCTGCTTTGATTGATGGCATTATTGAAAATCAATAAAATTAGTTGGGTTTACTGGATAACCTTTACTCCATAATTCGAAATGAAGGTGTGGTCCTGTGCTTAATTCTCCTGTATTACCAGACATGGCAATAACCTCGCCTGCTTTTACCAAATCTCCCTGAGATTTTGTTATAGCAGAATTATGCTTATACACAGATATTAACTCTTGATTATGCTCTATTATAACAACATATCCTGTTTCTACCGTCCACTCAGCAAAAATTACTGTACCGTCTGCTGTAGCTTTTACAGGTGTGTTAGTTGCCACAACGACATCTACAGCGTAATGCTTGTCTTTGAGGTTGTAATTTTGCGATATAGTTCCGTTTACTGGCGGAAAAAGCACAATGTTATTTTGGTCTGAAGTATCTTCAAACAAATTGTACTTATCTTCTTTTTCAACCTTTTCTCTTAATAGCGAATCAGGTTTATTGGTTGTTATTTGTAAAACCTCTGGATCATTTTTTGCCGCTTCTATAACAGAATCTCTGTTAAACTCTACCGTAGAAACTTCTCCTGTAAGTACTTTTTTAATTGAAGCATAATAAAGCTGTTTAGACTCTATCTCTCTAACCAAAGAATCTGTTTTATAATTTAGTCTAGAGGCTTCCTTTTTTAGCTTGGCAGAAGAATAACCAGGAATATACTCTCTTAATGGCGTAAAGGCTATTAAAAGTATTGTAAAAAATATAAGCAAAATAGCAGACATAGATGTTAACACAAATACGTTGAGTCGTGTTAACTTTATTGCAAATCGCTCTTCAAAAGTATCTTCATTAAGTATGACAAGACGATACTTATGAAGCAATTTTTTGGTAAATTTCTTTTCTTTTTTCTTCTTTTTTGCCATTAAAACAAAATTAAATAAAATAGTGAAACGGTATTCGCAATAGTTATTAAAGTTGAGAATACAACGTTATATTTAAAGTTTAATTACTAACTTTGCAGTCTAAATTTGAAGTTATGATTTCTAATAGTATATTTTTAGGTGCAATAGGTCCAGGTTCTTGGGTATTAATTGCTTTAGCTGTCTTATTATTATTTGGCGGAAAGAAAATTCCTGAGTTAATGAGAGGTTTAGGAAGTGGAATTAAAGAGTTTAAAGACGCAAGTAAAGACGAGACTTCTGAAAAGAAAGAAGAACAATAGACGTTTTATTTAAAAAACATAAAAAAAGCCAACTTTTTCAAGTTGGCTTTTTTATTATTTAATCTTTATTGATTTTATCATCGACTCTAATTCAAAGACATATTCTGCTTTGCTTAATGATGGTGCATAAACGTAGCCATCTGCTATAAGGAAGCGTTTGTTTACTTTATCTTCTATAGCATAGGTTATAAATGGTCCTGCCATAGTAAAGCCTTTCATTTCCCAAATACCTCTTACCTCGTAAGCTGGTTTATTATCTATTATAGTTTCAAACATTGCAGGTGCGTATGCATCTTCTACAGCCATGTAAATACCATCTTCACCAGGTATTCTTGTCTTGGTAATATGATCTCGCATTTTTATAATGTCTACTACTGTGCTATCTCCTTGTGTAATTGTTTCTAATGGCACTTCATAGAACATTACTTCTATAGTTTTTGAATTACTTAGATTTTTTCTAATCCAGAAAAAGTCGTCTTCTGCTTTAGCGATTCTATATGCAGAAGGAATATTTACGCTAAAGCCCATTTTTTTCTGAATAGCACTAACATCTAATAGGTCTAGATTAATTCTTCTTTGCTTTTCTTTGACTTCTTCTTTATTAAATGCATCAATAATTTTTGCCTTGTTTTCTTGTAACTGACTAATTATTTCTTCATTTGTTTTACCACCAACAACGGCTACTGTTTGCGGTTTTGCAAAAGCATTATTGGCAATTTTGGTTGTCGGTGCTAAATTGGCTTTTTCTATTTTAAGGATTATTCTACTACGTGTTGCAAACCCATCAAATACTTGAGGTGGAATTTGTCGTAGCTTAAACATTGGCTCATCAACAGGTAATCCGTTAAGAGGTGCAGCAAAAATCTTCCTTACGTTTTCTCCTACACTTCCTTCCCATAAATCGTTGTCTACCACAACAGAAATACTGTTTAGATTTCCGTTAGATTCTGGAAGAAATATCTTGTTATCTTCCTCTTTTTTGTCTCCACAAGCTGTTAGCAATAAGCAAAATAAAAGTGCGTATAGCGTTCTCATAAATTAATGTTTTTTGTTGGTTTGTTACTCAGACACAATGAGTGTCGTTCCTATTTTGAGTTTACTACCACTAATATCGTTCCAATCTTTAAGATTTTGAACAGAAACTCCAGAAAATTTTTGTGAGATGCTCCAAAGAGTATCTCCAGACTGCACTATATAGGTCTTTTTTCCTTTAGTATTAACGGTTGTTTTTGGCACTTTTGGCTTTGAATCTACAACCGGTTTTCGCGGATAAATTGTTAATCGTTGTCCTATTCTTAGGTTGTTGTTCCTTAATCCATTCCATCGTTTTATCTGGCTAACCCTAACTCCATATCGCCTCGCAATTTTTCCTAAGTAATCTCCATTTTTAACACGGTATCTAATTTTTGTATCTGCATTAAATAGTTGTGGTAAGGGTTTTTCTCGTTTATCAAATTCTGCTTTAGCGAATGCATATATTTTTTCTTCGTTAGACGTAAACACACCTATGGCTTCTCTAGGTAAACGTAGTACATATGTTTTACCTTCAATCTTTGGAATAATATCTAACTTGTATGAAGGATTTAAAAACTGAAGTTCTTCTATTTTAACACCTGTAGTTTCCGAAACCTGATCTAGAGTTATCATTTGTTTAACATGTACTGTGTCTGTTTGAATCAGTTGAAAAGGTGGTCTTTCTGGCTTAAAACCGTGTTCTTCTGCATACTCAAAAATATACATAGTTGCTAAAAACGCAGGAACATAACCAGCTGTTTCACGTGGAAGATTTGGTCTAATATTCCAATAGTTTTTGTAACCTCCAGATCGTCTTATGGCTTTGTTTACATTGCCAGGACCAGAGTTGTATGCCGCTAATGCCAAATCCCAATCTCCAAATATTCCGTAGAGCCTAGATAAATATTTTGCTGCTGCGCTAGTAGAACTTATAGGATCGCTGCGCTCATCTACGTAGCTACTTACATCGAGACCATATTCTTTTCCGGTTCCAAACATAAACTGCCATAATCCTGTGGCTCCTACTCTAGATCTTGCTTTTGGTTTTAACGCAGATTCTACTATGGATAAATACTTCATTTCTAAAGGAATGTTGTAATTATCAAATTCAGCCTCGAACATTGGGAAATAGAAATGACTTAAACCCATTAAACGCTCTAAAGATGTTCTTCTATGCTTTAAATAACGCTTTATTACACTTTCTAAAGACGGGTTATACTCTACATTAAAAGGTGTTCTTGCATTGAGACGTTCTAACCTAGCTTTTAAGGTATCTGTTGATAGTTCTGGGTAATCAACAGGCTCATACGTTAACTCTGTTACGGTTTTGTAGATTGTATCATACAATGAGTTACTGTATAATTCTTCTAACCATTTTTGGTCTAATTCTGCAGCCTTAGGATGGTCTTTAAGATTTTTGATGTCTAAGGTATCTTGTTCTGCAGGAATTATCTTTCCGCTAACATTTGATTTTCCATCAATGATAGAGTCTTTTGTAGTGACCTGAACCTTCTCTTGAGTCCAGCCTAAATTAAAAAAGCACAATAAAATTAAAGTATAAACGAACCGCATGTTATAGAATTTATATAAAAAACGTAATTTTTGTAAATATGGTATCTTTTTAATGGTTTTGATATAACCCAATTAACTAATTAATAATTATCGTTATACCATCGCAACCAACTACACTGTTTTAATACCTCTTTGTAATATTTAGTCTCAGAGTAATTATCTTGTAAATCTTTAAAATGAGATTGGTGATTTTCGCAAAGGTAAAAATCATATTCATTTGTTTGATTATTCCATGTTAGATCAAAACAACTTTCAGTTTTAGCAAGCATAAAAGTAAGCTTGGCTTTTATTTCTCTATCTCCTTTGCTTTCTAAACCTTTTTTAAAGTACTCTTCTGCCCACATTAATGCGTTATCTGTTGTTTCTATGGTATTATTACCATATTCGCTTAACAACTCATTTCGGTTATCATTTCCTACATAATAAAGATTATTTACAAACCATCCTACTGCACTCATATTGTACCAAGCATTACCCAGCATATAATAATATTCTGCTGCGTTTTCTTTCTCTTGTTTTGCTAAAGTTTCGAGCTTTATAAGAGCTTTAGTTAGTGTTGTTTTATTATCTCTATAATTTTCTCTTACTCCCATTGGTTCATCATTTGAAGCATAGTTGTTGTCTAATTTCAACTCTTCTAAATATTTAATGTGAAATTGATCTGATATAGAATTAAAATCTACATTCATCCATTCTTTTATAGATCCTGAGAATAGTTCTGGTCTTACGTCATCACTCCAAAACTCTGATGTGTTTTTAATTGCTTCAAACTCTTTTAAAGCTTTATGCAATTCTTTTTCTCTTAAAAAATATGTACCTCTAAGCTCGTGTATAAAATCATTGACATCTACCTTTACTCGGTCTAAAATTGTTTGTTCAAAATGGGTGAAAGACTTTAGTTTCACAAATTCATCTAAACTATTAATAACATCTATTTTTAAAAATGAATACTTGGTTTCAAGCTCGTAATTATAAGCATAATTGTTATTAATTGTACTCCAATCAAAAGGCTGATCACGAGGATAACTGTCGTAATCTATTGCTATAAAAGCACTTAATAAGGGATTATCTTTAGAATATAATGCACTAATATGATTGAAAAATGCAGCAACTAATGGTTTGTAAGTATTAAGGTCTTTATCTTCATCTAATTGTTTGAAAACTTTATTGATTTGCTGACGATTTGGTGTCTTTATATCCATAAAATCTATTGCAAACAGTAATCGTTTTTTATGAATTTTAGAAGCATGCCATTGCAATTGCCTGTTTAGTGTAGCTTTTGCCTCACTATATTTACCATTTTTTATTTGCAATAGTGCTTTAAGCAAAGTCAAGGTACTTTTATCTTTAAGTGTTTTATTTGCTAGAATTTCATCTATAGTAATTTCACTTTCATTAGTGTAAGTATTCTTTATGCCTTCAAAATAATATCCATTGTCATTATGCTCAAAGAGCTGAGATTGTATATCATCTATAAGTCTTACTGTTAGCACTTTTAAATACGGTGAATTGGCATCGATTTCCGCTATTTTATTCATCTCTTTTAAAACATCTCCTCTGCCGTAATACGCTTTAAAAAAATGAAAAATATCTTTGTGCTTTAAATCTTTATAAAAACTGCTGTTTTCGTCTAACTGGCTCCAGTCGATAAAACGAAGACTCAAAGCACAACGCTCTCTTCTGTCTGGTAAGTTTTTGAATACTTCAAGGTAATTTTGAGCAGCTATACTGTGTTGATTGAGATTAAAATAAGCACCAGAAACTTGCTCTAACGCTCTGTAATAGATGTATCTAGAACTATTATTTAATTCTAAATACCTTTTAAAAGCACTGATAGCCAAATCATTGTCTTGTTTGTAATGTGCTAACTTTACAATTTGAAACCCAACTCTATTCTTAAAAAATTGGTCTGGTGCATCTTTAATTAGAGCAATCGCTTTTTCTAACCAAGGAGATTTATCTTCAAAACTTAATGTTTCTCCTTGATACCAACCTGAGTCGTACGTCTTATCGCTAGCTAAGCGCTCTGTGCCTTTTGCCAAAAGTAGATATCGCTTAAAAAAAGTGTACTCCTTTTTATTAATGTTGGTATACATTAATCTTTCGTTCTCATCGACATCTTCTTCTCCCTGAAGCCATTGTATTGACTTTTTGTAAACAAGTAGCCTTAATCCTTCTTTAGAAAAACTACCATTAAAGTAGTTATACCATTCATCAATATTATAATTTGTAGCATTGCTGTTGGGAAAATAATCGCAAAAAACAATATCTGGACAATTTAAAAACGACTTACTATCTTCATCAACTAATGAAAACTGATCAATAATAGGATAATACACATTGTCCCAAGACGGATCCCAACCACAAAAAGTAGGCAACTTAGAGTTGGCTTCTAAACTTGTAAACCCAAGAATTACAAGTGCGTTAATTATAACAAAACGTCTTAAGATCATGGTTTGTAAAATTTGATAACACAGGCGAACCTATGTGATAAAAAATTGTGCTATATGGCTTTTTAGATGCTGTTTTTATTAACTCTGAGAGTTTTTTTAAGTCATTTTTACTTACCATCTCAACCCTAACAACATCATCTTTATAAATAAAATTACTACTTATATAACAATCTTGATGAGCCTTGTACATATTTAACGTTTGAGTAGATCTAAAGTTCTCCCTAAAAGTCTTCAACGAATAATTATTTAAAATTGCTACAGGCTTTTCTCTTCTGTAAAGAATAGCCCATTCAAATACAGGCAAGGCCACATCATAAGGTAGTGGATATTCACTAAGACGTTGTAAATATTGACTAGTAATATTGTTGTTAATAATAGAGTTTGTCTCGTTAATATTCAAAATATCTCCAACATTATATGCCATAAGTACCACTTTATCTACAGGAGGCACTCCTGTTTTTTCTCTATATTTTACCTGATGCAATCTTAGTGTTGTAGAGAGTTCAATGTTATCAAAATAGGTTGCTAAACTTTCTAAGAAGGCAAAATACTTCGTCTTTGTGTGTTGAGACCAATCGCAATCAATCTGAATTTTAGTTAACATCTTTTGAGGCTCGAAATAACTTTTAAAAAGGCGCTTTATTTTTTGAGAAATAGGTTTTGATAACGATTTACTTTCCTCTAAGGAAATATTATTAAAAACTTCATTTTTTATGAATACAACCGGAACTATAGTGTCTACAGCGACTTCAAAATCTTTTGAAAACTGAACTGTTGCAATTGGTAAGGGTTTATTTTCTTTGGTATTAAAATCTACATCAAAAAAACGCATATACAAGATGTTACTTTGTCCATCTTGTATATGCGCTTTATCTTGTTCTGTTAAGTTAAAATTCGTTTTCCAGTGGTAAAAACTGTATTTAGAATCATTTACTTCTGTTTTGCACGACGAAATTGTTGTGCAAAAAACTATAACGAATATTAAACTTAAAAGACTTCTAATCATTAAGGATTGCGGCAATACCAGGTAGTGTTTTTCCTTCTAAGCTTTCTAGCATAGCTCCACCTCCAGTACTTACGTAGCTTACTTTTTCTTCAAAACCAAACTCTTTTACAGCTGCTACAGAATCTCCTCCTCCTACTAAAGAGAAAGCTCCGTTTTTTGTAGCGTTAGCAATAGAATTTCCAAGTGCAATGGTACCTTTTGAGAAGGTTTCCATTTCAAAAACTCCTAGTGGACCGTTCCATAAAATAGTGTTACACTTATTAACTACATCATCAAAAATCTCTAAAGATTTTGGTCCTGCATCTAAACCTTGCCATCCATCAGGAATGTGATAAACATCCACATGCTGTGTATTGGCATCGTTACTAAAAGCATCTGCAGCAATAACATCTACAGGTATATGAACTTGCACACCTTTAGCTTCAGCTTGTTTTAATATATCTAAAGCCAATTCCATTTTATCATCTTCGCAGATAGAATCTCCAACAGATCCACCTTTAGCTTTAATGAATGTAAATGTCATTCCACCACCAATAATAAGGTGATCTACTTTGTCTAAAATATTTTCTATAACGGTGATTTTTGAAGATACTTTAGCTCCACCAAGTACAGCTAAAACGGGCTTTTCACCATCTTCCAATACTTTTTTGATGCTTTCTATTTCTTTTGCCAATAAGCTCCCGAAGCATTTAGCATCTGGGAAAAATTCTGCAACAATAGTGGTAGAAGCGTGTGCTCTGTGCGCAGTACCAAAAGCATCGTTAACATAGATATCTCCCAGCTTAGATAATTGCTCTGCAAAGTCTTTATCTCCTTTTGTTTCCTCATCATGAAAACGCAAGTTTTCAAGTAATAAAATTTCACCAGGTTGTAAAGCATTTGCCATTGCTTCAGCCTCTTCTCCTACACAGTTGCTGGCAAATTTTACTTCTACTCCTAAAATGTCTTTAATTTCTGAAACAATATGTTTCAGAGAAAATTCATCTTGCACACCTTTTGGTCTGCCTAAATGCGACATTAAAATACAGCTTCCTCCATCTTCTAAAACCTTTATAATTGTTGGTTTTGCCGAAACGATTCTTGTGTTGTCTGTAACTTCAAAATTGTCATTTAAAGGCACATTAAAATCTACACGAATTAGCGCTTTTTTGTTTTTAAAATTAAAATCGTTTAATGTTTTCATAGATGTAAGAATCGATTAAAGTTTGCTTTTATTGTTTCAACAAATATAAGTGCATAATGAGCAAATGACAAGATGAAAAATAAATATGAACCAAAAAGAATTGGTCTTACAAGATATTTTTTAAAGAAGTTAAAATTATACCTAGTTTTGCGCTATGCTTTTTTCTGAAGTTTTAGGACAGACACATATTAAAAACCACCTTACCACAAGTGTAGATGCTGGTAGAATTGCCCATGCTCAACTTTTTGTTGGTCCAGAAGGTTCTGGTACTTTACCAATGGCTTTAGCCTATGCGCAATACTTATTGTGTAGCAATACAAATGGCGAAAATACAGGTGGAAACGACTCTTGTAATTTAAAGTTTAAAAACTTTTCGCATCCAGATCTTCATTTTGCTTTTCCGGTAACAACCAGCGATAAAGTAAAAAGCAAGCCTGTTTCTAACTATTATCTAGAAGAGTGGCGACAATTACTAGAGCAACAACCTTACGGAAACCTATTTGATTGGTACAAACTATTGGGAGTAGACAACAAACAAGGGCAAATTGGTGTAGATGAAGCTTTTGAAATTGTAAAATCTTTGTCTTTAAAATCTTATGAAGGCGGTTATAAGGTGATGCTTATTTGGATGGCAGAAAAAATGAACACAGCATGTGCCAATAAGCTACTAAAGCTTATTGAAGAGCCACCAGAAAAAACCATTTTTATACTTATTGCAGAAGACGAAGAACAAATTATAAACACCATTCGTTCGCGTTGCCAAATATTACACTTTCCTCCTTTAGCCGAAGAAGCAATTTCTGAAGCTTTAGTTACAAAATATCAGGTAGAAGAATCTGTGGCTATTAAAATTGCACACCAAGCCAATGGTAATTTTAATAAGGCTTGCGACCTCATTTATCAAGATAGTGAAGACATACAATTTGAACGTTGGTTTGTCCTTTGGGTACGTTCAGCATTTAAAGCCAGAGGCAATAAAAGTGCTATTCATGATTTGATATCCTGGAGTGAAGAAATTGCAAAAACCGGAAGAGAAACACAAAAGAAGTTTTTAGCATTTTGTCTTAACTATTTTAGACAAGCGCTATTGCTCAACTATAAAGCAAACGAGCTCGTATATTTAGAACCTAAAGAAGAAAGTTTTAAGCTAGAAAAGTTTGCTCCATTTGTTCATGATAACAATATTCTTGAGATTTCTGAAGAATTACAAAATGCCATTTATCATATTGAACGAAACGGTAACTCAAAAATTATCCTCACGGATTTATCTATAAGACTAACAAGATTATTACATAAAAAAAGCCAAGCATAAGCCTGGCTTTTTTTTATTGAAATGTATACGAAGTTACATTAACCTGAGTTGCTCTAAAATACCCAAAAGCATATTGATCTGGATTGGTAGGATTAATACAATTACCTCTTATCTGTGCTGAGTTAGATGAAAAAGGATTGCCTCCACTATAATATTGCTCTATCAATAATCTCATGTAGTTATAATACTGTTCGGAAATACCGTAAAGCTTAATATCTACAACATCGCCAGGTTCAAAAGGTGCTTCATTATTATCTTCATCGTCTTCCTTTTCAAAGAAATCATGAACCTCATTTCCGTTTACAAATTCGTCTGAAATGTCTTCAAAATATGGAAACAAATCTCCTGCTTCATAATAACGCATTAGATAGAAATTTTCTTCATCCGCAGGATCGTCAAAATAAACGTTAACTTCTAGTAATTCGTCATCAAATCCACCTTCAATACTTTGCGTAATGCTATTAATATCAGTAACTGACATTAATGTTTCTGTAGCTTCATAATTTTCGCCTGCATAACTAACATCTAAACGGTACGTATCTCCAATAACAGGCACAAAATTATCTACAGTATAACTGCCATCATTTTGATCATTAAACGTGAATATTGCTCCAGAGTTTGTGTTGGTAACTGTAACAATTGCTCCGCTAACACTTGTATCTTCACCTGTATTAAAATAAGGTGTAGACATGCTTAAGTTTATGGTTTGCTCATTGCCTGCTGTGCCTTTCTCCCAATCTAAAGACGCTTCTATAACCAAGCGTGGTTCTGCGTTATCTAAATCTACATCTATAACATCTTCGCACGATGCAAAAACAACAAAAGTCATTAGGATTAGTGATTTTATATAATTTTTCATGATCTTAAAATTTAAAATTATAGGTTATTGAAGGAATCATTCCAAAAATTGAAATTCGTGTGGCTTCATTCAATCCTGTTTGATTGTTTTGGTTAAAGCTAACTGAAGCCGCATTTCTTCTGTTATAAAGGTTGTAAATACCAAAAACCCATTCGCCTTTCCAACGTTTATCATTGTCTTTGTTTGGTGAATACGTTGCAGAAACATCTAATCTATGGTACGCAGACAAACGGTCTTCATTTCTGCTAGAATACGTTGCTACAGATAGGTCTTCGTAAGTGTATTGTCCGTTAGGATAAGTTACAGGACGTCCTGTTTGAAATATAAAGTTAGAACTAAACCTCCATTTATCATTCAATTTATAAGAACCTGTTAATGAAATATCGTGTGTACGATCGTAAGGTGTATTGTACCAATCTCCATTGTTAATACCTGGTCCACCAGCGTTTCCTCCAAAAGTGCGTTGTTCTGATTTTGATAGTGTATAAGCCAGCCAACCCGTAAAATCGCCTTTGTTTTTTCGTAATAAAACTTCTAAACCGTAGGCTCTTGCTTCACCGTTTAATATTTCGGTTTCAATATTATTATTTCCTATTAAATCAGAACCATCAATATAATCTATACGATTATCAACTGTTTTGTAGTAGGTTTCCAGCTCTAAAGTATAAGCATTGTCTTTAAAGTTTTTGTAATATCCTAAAGCAAACTGATTAGATATCTGAGGTTTTATGTACTGACCACTTGGTGTCCACACATCTAAAGGTGTTACCGAAGCTGTATTAGAAAGAAGATGCAAATATTGTGTAGATTTAGTATAACTAGCCTTAACAGAAGCGTCTTCGTTGAGTTGATAAGAGACTCCTAATCTTGGTTCTAAATTGCCAAATGTTTTAATACTTTCTCCTTTGCTGTAATAGGTTTCGCTTTCAGCCTCTCCTCGTTCGTAAATGCCCAAATCACTGTTATAAACCACAGGTTGGTTATTGACATAATTGGTCATATTTTGACCACCAAGTCTTGTAAATGCACTGTAACGCAAACCATAATTAAATGCCAATTTATCTGAAATTTGATGCTCTGCACTTATATACGCTGCTCCTTCAAAAGCACGTTTTTCGTCTAATTTTAGATAGTTTATCGGAGAGGTTTCAGATGAAGGTCTTACTTCACCAGGATTAAGATTATAAGTTAATCCACTGACACCAAAATCTAGTGTAATGTCATTATTTACATAATAACCTAAATCATACTTTACGTTGAAGTTGGTAATATCTGCATTCCAGTCGAGCTCAATAAAATCTAGAATAATATTATAATCGTACTTGCTGTAAATAAACGATAGATTAGAAAACAACTTATCGTTAAAAACGTGATTCCAGCGTAAGTTTCCGGTAGCATTACCGTAGTTATTTTCTATAATTTTAGATAAGTTAAAAATATCTCTTCCAAAATAACCTGATAAATACAGCCTGTTGTTTTCGTTAATCTCGTAGTTGGTTTTAAGATTAAGATCGTAAAATGAGATTTTATCGTCCTTTACGTCTTCTATAAGTGGCATAAACAAATGTGCATAAGACGCTCTACCTGCTATTAAAAACGAGCCTTTATCGTTAAAAATAGGCGATTCTGCGATCAATCTACTTGAAATTAACCCAACACCACCTGTGAGCCCAAACTGCTTGCTATTGCCGTCTTTTTGCCTTACATCTAACACTGAAGATACTCTACCTCCATATTTTGCCGGAATATCACCCTTATAAAGTTTAATATTCTTTATAGCATCTGCATTAAATACCGAGAAAAAACCAAAGAAGTGCGATGTGTTATAAATTATAGCTTCGTCTAAAAGCACCAAATTTTGATCGGCTGCTCCTCCTCGTACATGGAATCCTGCAGAACCTTCGCCATTATTGGTAACACCAGGCAATAATTGAATAGATTTTACAACATCTACCTCACCTAATACGGCTGGCATTTCTTTAATTGTATTAGCATTAAGTTTTGCCACGCTCATTTGTGGTTTTTTAATACTGACTCTTTCAGATTCCTCTGCAACGATTACAATTTCGTCTAGTGATGTTGCAGTTTCCTCAAGTTCAAAATCTAGCTTTTGATCTTTGTTTAATGTAATTTCTTGTGTTACGGACTTAAAACCTACGTAAGAAATCACCAAAGTATAGGTTCCTTCTGGCGCTGTAAGTGAAAAGAAACCGTACTCATTTGTAGTTGCTCCATAGTTGGTATCTTTTAAATAAACGGTTGCTCCCAAAAGGGTTTCACCATTTGTAATGTCTTTAATGGTTCCGCTTATACTAAATTGTTCCTGCGCTTGACACCACAAGCTTGTAAACAGGAAAATAACTAAACCTAAATGTTTCATTAGTAACTGATCTGTTTTTTTTGATTGATAAAATTATTATTTGAATGGTTTAAAAAATCGATTTTTTGGTTATGCTTTTGTTAACGCAAATAAATTTTAAATATTAGCCAAACACCTAATGAAGACGAGCTTTTGGTGCGAATTGTTACATCTACGGAGTGAAATAAAATGCAATTGTTTGAATTGAATCTTTATCAAGACTAAAATTAAGCCTTAAACTCTTGCTTAATTTGCTCTGAAAAAGACTTTGAAACAGGAATCTTTATTTTTGAATTTGAACTTTGTATCGTAAGAAACAACTTGCCATTATCTCTATTTAAGTTGTTTATTTTAAAAACATTAACTGCATAAGATCTATGACATTGTTCTATTGGCAAATCCTCTGTTTGCGCAATAATGTTTTTTAATCTGTTTCTAATAATATGCTTTTTTACCTGATCTAGCTTATTGTAATACACTACAACATACTGATTGCTCGATTCTAAGTATAAAATCTCTTCTAAGCTGAGTTTGAGGTCTGGTTGGTTATTTTCATCATAAAATACAACCTGTTTTTGCACATTAGAATTCTTAAATCGTTTTTTAAAAGCACTCAATTCGTCATCACGCTGTTGTAGCTCTGATTGCATTTTTGTAATCGCCAAATACACCACACTTCCCATAAAAGGAAAAATTAAAATCATTAAGAGTTTTGGGTACATTTTTAACTGAAACCAAACGTTTAATTCTTCTTCAAAATCATTACCTAAATCTGGAATAATAAAAGACATCCCAAAATTTATGATTTGCAATACTAAAGCTTCAAACAACAACCAAAATATGTATTTTTTATTTATAATATTTTGATAATCAAATATTTGTCTTAAAAAAAAATTGAGATAAGGATAAAGCGGTAAATGTACTAACAGCAATAGAAAAGAAGAATAAAAACTTATGAAGTGTAGGATTTTCGGGATTAGACATTTCTTCAGAAATGCCATAAGGCTGAAAGATTATAAGAAAGAAATGAGAGAAAACTACAGCACTAATAATGTAAATCCATTTGGATTTTGCATCATTAAAATAATCGAAAGGTTGCTCTAAAAACTCAGTAATTCTCATTTTAAAATTCAGATTTAAACAAGAATATTAAACAAAAAAGCCAGATGTTTATTATATCATCTGGCTTTAAAATTTTATAAAACAGTAAAGAATTACTCTTTTGTTTTACTTTCTTCTTTAGTATCACCATTTAATGCCTTAATAACATCTTCGGTAATGTCTTTATCATCTGCTCCGTACATAACGCTTCCTGCTTCATTAGCACCAAGAATAAAAGTGTATCCGTTCTTTTTTCCGTAATCCTTTACAAAAGCTTTAACTTGTTTAACCAAAGTATCTATTTCCTTTTGTCCTTCTACTTGAAGCATTTTTTCTTCATTACCTAATTGGTAGTCCTGCATTTGTTTCTTCTGACGTAAAGCCTGATATTCTTGTTCTGCTTTAGATTGATTCATTTTTTGAGCTCTCGTTTGAAAAGCTTGAGCCTCCATTTGTATTGCTTTATCTAAACTATCTGCTTTTTTATTAAAAGCGTCTATTTTAATTTGAAATTTAGCTTCGAAATCTTTTTTCTTATTAAACTCCTTTACAACTTTTGCATTATCTACAAAAGCTATTTTATCTTGTTTTTGGCAAGATGTAAAAATCGCTAAGGTTACTAAAGCAACAACTATTTTTTTCATGATATTAATCTATTATTGTTTTTTGCAAATGTAAAAAAGTTAACCTGTGATTTTCATTATTTTTTATGTATAAATAAATCTTATCGTTAGATACATCTATTATTTTAAAAATCTATAAAAAACAAGCTCAAATAAGGCGTTTTAAGCGCTTTTATAATTTTACCAACCCAATTACCTTATTCAACAAGAGATGTAAGACACAGCTTACCTAATTCTAATTATTTTTAGATTTTAGGACATAAATGTGGGAAGAATACTCCTTTGTACGATTTCCTTTGAGATTAGAACGCCATCCTATCCAAAAAGCTTTAATGGGATTCATAAAACCAGATTTGTATTTTTCTGAAAGTAGACTCACATAGTAAGCATCAAATTTCATTGGTAAGATTTTTACCAATTTTAATTGTTCCTCGTGAAACAATTTTTCAATTGCTGTTTTTGAAAAATGCCAAAGGTGTCTTGGTACATCATAAGCAGCCCAAAAGTTTTTATAATGTTGTGCATCGTAACTTTTAAAGTTTGGCACCGCAATTACCAAAATTCCATTTGGTTTTAATAAATGCTTAAAAAGCTTAACGTGCGCTTCTAAATCTGGTAAGTGTTCTAAAACGTGCCAAAGTGTAATAACGTCAAAACTGTTTTCTTTTAAAGTTTCTAAATATTGAATATCGAAAACCGAATTGTTTGTTTTAGAATTTGCAATCGCTCTTGCTTGATCGTTTGGCTCTACTCCAACAACATTCCAATTATTGTTTTTTGCGATTTCTAAAAAATCACCTGTACCACATCCAATATCTAAAAGTGTTTTTTCTTCAGATTGAAATGAATTAATCAGTTTCAATTTTCGTTTTAAAGAAATCGTTCTGACCAAATGATACACTTTTTCAAACAGATTTCGCTTGGCATCTGTGTGCGAAATGTAATCTTCGCTTTTGTAATATTCTGAAAGTTTTTCGCCTTGAGGTTGTGGAAATGTTTCTAACATATCCAATGTCTCATTATGCAATAATTGAAATTCTTCTCCAGAAACGGAATGGTCTTTTACGTTTAGATATGTTGGTTTATGTTCTTTCATTCAACGGTCATTTCGAGAGCCTCAATGACCAATTCTTGGTGGCTGAGGCTCTCGAAGCCACCAGTTGTTCCACGTGGAACATATATGTTTTGATTTTTGAGATTCCTGCTTTCGCAGGAATGTTACCTACCTAAATACACCAATAAAACTGAAATATCATTAGGCGATACTCCACTAATTCTTGATGCTTGCGAAATGGTTACTGGCTGAATTTCGGTTAACTTTTGTCTTGCTTCCATACTCATAGATTTCAGTTTTGAGTAATCAAAGTTTGATGGAATTTTTACATTTTCAAGACGGTTTAATTTATCAGCATTGTTCTTTTCCTTTTCAATATAACCAGCATATTTAACCTGAATTTCGGTTTGCTCTATAATCTCAGAATCTAATTTGTTCTCAGAAATGTAAGCATCAACAGAAGCTACTTTTTGCATATCTTCAATCGTGATATTTGGTCTCGCATACAACTTAAACATCTTGTCTTGTTGCTTCACTTTAGCAGAATCTTTTGATTCTAAAATCGGATTTATCTCATCTGGCGTTACACTAGTCTCTTTAAAAAATTGAACGAAATTTGAAGCTTTAGATTGCTTCTCTTCCATTCGTTTTAATCGTTTTTCAGACGCTAAACCAAGTTCGTATCCTTTTGGTGTTAATCTAAAATCTGCATTATCTTGTCTTAAAAGCGTTCTATATTCTGCTCGAGACGTAAACATTCTGTATGGCTCTTCTGTACCTTTTGTAATTAAATCATCAATTAAAACACCTATATAAGCTTCATCTCTTTTTAAAGTAAATGGCTCGCGTTCTTGTACCTTTAAGCTCGCATTTATACCTGCCATTAATCCTTGAGATGCTGCTTCTTCATAACCTGTTGTTCCGTTAATCTGACCAGCAAAAAATAATCCATCAACTAACTTCGTTTCCAAAGTATGTTTCAATTGAGTAGGCGGAAAATAATCGTATTCTATCGCATAACCAGGTCTAAAAAATTTCACATTTTCAAAACCAGCTACTGAACGCAAAGCATTAAATTGAACATCTTCTGGTAAGGATGTTGAGAAGCCATTCACATAAACTTCAACCGTATTCCAACCTTCTGGCTCAACGAATAATTGATGTCTGTCCTTATCTGCAAATCGATTAATCTTATCTTCTATTGATGGACAATAACGAGGTCCAACACTTTTAATTCTACCATTAAACATTGGCGACCTATCAAACCCTTCTCGAAGTAAATCGTGTACTTCTGGACTTGTGTAGGTCATATGACAAGAACGTTGTTCAGTCAAAGGTTTTGTAACATCTAAATATGAAAACTTCTCTGGATTTTCATCACCAGGTTGTTCAATCATTTTAGAATAATCTAATGATCTGCCATCTACTCTTGGTGGTGTTCCTGTTTTCATTCTCCCAGAATCGAAACCAAGTTTAATAAGGTCTTCTGTGATTCCTGTAGCAGCTCTTTCTCCTGCCCTACCTCCACCAAAGTTTTTGTCACCGATATGAATTAAACCATTTAAAAAAGTACCATTTGTAAGTACAACTGTTTTGGCTTTTACCTCTATTCCTAGAGAGGTTTTTACACCAACTATTTTATGGTTTTCTATAATTAAACCAGACACCATTTCTTGATAAAAATCGAGATTCGGTGTTTGCTCTAACAACAACCTCCAATCTTCAGCAAAACGCATTCTGTCGGATTGGACTCTAGGACTCCACATTGCAGGTCCTTTGGATTTGTTAAGCATTTTGAATTGAATTGCAGAGGTATCAGATACAATTCCGCTATAACCACCAAGCGCATCAATTTCTCGCACAATTTGTCCTTTTGCAATTCCACCCATAGCAGGATTACAAGACATCTGGGCAATATTTTGAAGGTTCATTGTAATTAACAACGTCTTACTTCCCATATTGGCAGCAGCAGCAGCAGCTTCACTTCCTGCGTGACCTGCGCCAACTACAATTACATCGTAAACTTCATTAAACATTGTTGAATATTTTTAATGTTCCACGTGGAACAATTAGAATTTCATTAAAATTAAACGTGCAAAGATACATCGAAAACACAAGACTAAGAACGCGTACTCAAATAGTAGTCTTCCTTAGAACGCATCAGCTTAGCATCTTCTTCACTCTTGTCTTTATATCCACAGTAATGTAGAATACCGTGAATCATTACGCGTGCCAATTCATCTTCAAAAGACACATCAAAATCTTTGGCATTATCTTCTACACGCTCTACTGAAATGTAAATATCTCCGTGTAGTTCTTTTCCTACCGAATAATCAAAGCTGATGATGTCTGTTAATGTATCGTGATTTAAAAAATCGACATTGATTTTATGTAAATAATCATCGCAACAGAAGATGTAATTTAGTTCTCCTTCTTTACAATTTTCTGAATTGATAGCTTTTGAAATCCACTCAGAAATCTTGGTTTCATTCTCTAATTTAAATTCGGTTTCGTAATTAAAACTAATCATTGCTTTTGAAATATTCTTGAATCTTTTTCTTAAAATGATTCTGCAAAGGTAGTGCTTGTCTATTTAATATTTCAGTAGTATTAAAGTATTGTTTTGCCGTTGGAATTTGACTAGGATTATTAGTATTGAAATCCTTCTTATTTGTTTCAGATTCACGCTTAGTATCCTGACCTTGCATAAAGGTGGCATTTTCTAATTTTAATAATTGATGCTGTACATCCATCATCTTTTGAAGCGTTTGATTTGTGAAACCATAGTTCAATAAATCCAACTCTATATCTTCCATTTGCTTTATCAATTCGCCAGCAGATTCAATCTTTCCTTCCTTAGTTAAACGGTCTTCTAGTGCTTGACGTAATTGTTGTTGTTGCTGGTAAATTTTGAATAATTCTTCATTCTGCTCTTCTCTTCCTCCTTCACCATAACCATCGTTTTGCTCTTCTCCGTTACCATCTCCATTAGAACCGTTTCCGTTTTTACCATTTTTCCCTCCTTTTCCATTTTCACCCTTGCCGCCTTTTCCGTTTTGGCCTTCACCTCCTTCTTGATTACCTTCTCCATTCTGTTGGCCATTCTTTCCGTTCTGTCCACCTTTGCCTTGTTGTTCTCCAGACTGTCCATTCTCACCACTTTGCCCACTTTGCCCTTGATTACCACTCTGTCCTTGCTCACCTTGTTGCCCTTGTTCTCCAGGTTGTTTTCCCTCTCCTTCTTTGCCTTCGCTACCTTCTTGTCCTGGTTTTTCACCTTCGCCTTGTTGCCCTTCTTCTCCTTGCTTTCCTTGCTCGTTCTTTTTTACTCCTTCTTCCATTTGCTTATTAAGCTCTTCTTGACTCATAATAATATCCGGAAGTTGCTGACCTCCTCCACCTCCGGAACCCGAAGCGGAATTCATTTGCATCTCCATATTATCTAAAACATCACTCAAAAAACTAGCCAATTCATTGCTCGCTGTAATGACATATTGCTGTGAAGACACTCCTTGATATAAACGATTTTCAGTTAATTGACCAAGCGCTTTATCTATATTAAAATACACTTCCGTGATTTGCTCATTTACCTTCTCAGAAATCTTTGGTTGACGCAAAGACAAGGCAAACAAACTATCATCAATATGCTCAAAGTGTTCTCTTAAATTACTTTGGTTAATGATGTACTTACCGTATTTGTTATTATTGATATCAATACTCTCAAAAGTATTCATCAACGCTTCTTGGTCGAAAGAAAACAATAAAAGATTCTCAAGAATTTGACGTAAAGCATCAGCGTCTTCAGAAGCTTGGTCGCCTCCACCTCCGCCTCCACCAGACATCATTTGCATCATCTGCTCACTCATCTGCTTCATCTTTTTAGCAGCTTTTTTCTGCTTTTCCTGAGCGTTTTGCTGCTGTTCTTGTGCTTCACTAGGCTTACCCTCACTTTCTTTCTCTTCCTTCTTCTCAAGCGCTTCTTTAGCTTCCTTTTGGTCAAACTTTACACCATCTTCTAAAAACTCATCTACAGGAACATTCATCGGTTTTTGCAAACGTCTGTCCTCTTGTTTTAAATCATCAATATCTTTTTGAAGCTTTTCAAATTCTTTATTTAATTCGTCTTGCTTTTCTTTTGTATTTTCTATGTCTTTATTAGAAAGTTCTTCTTGCTTCTTTGCTAAATCGTCTAACTGATTGGCAATTTTTTCAGCCTTTTTCATCACATAAAAACGCTTGGTCAACTCTAAGAGTTGTTTCATACTACGTTTTTTATTTTTGTTTTGTTTAGCTAATTCTTCAAGCTTTTGGGTAAACTCTTCTTTGTTGATTTTGTCTTTCAGCTTTTCTAGTTCTTCAAGCAACTTTTCATCTTGCTTAAGCTTTTCTTCGTTCTCTTTTAGACGTTCTTTTAAGTCTTCTTTAAATTGGTCTTCTTTCTTTTCTTCTTGAAATTCATCTAAATTATCCTGCAGCTTTTTGTTGAAATTTTTCATCAACTGTTCTTGCTGTTTTTGACGTTTTAAGAAATCTTCAAATTTCTTTTTATCGTTGAAATTAAGTTCTTGCTTTTCCTTTTGGGTTTTAGAAAATTCTTCAAGCTTTTTGTCTTGCTCTTCTAACTTTTCAAACGTCTTGCCAATATCTTTTATCGTTTCATTCTGCTCTTGTAACTGCTTCTGCTCTTCTTCGTCCTTAGTTAATTTTCGATAGCTAAACACACTACTTTTTGTGCGTTTGTAATTGTGAATAGCGTCGTTATCATAAACCTCAAAATACAATTGGTAGCTGACGCCTTCTTCTAAATTGAATTGGTTTGGAAACGCGCTTACAAACTCACTAAAATTAGATTTTGAAATGATAATCGGCTCTACAACTTTCTGAGTTTCATCTTCTGTTGGATAGTACACCAAATTCAGTTTTGACAAGCCAAAATCGTCGCTCGCCTGACCATAAAAATACATACTTTGCTGGTCTAAGGAATCGATTTGCATTTTGATGTTGAGCTCTGGATGCAAATCCTTAACCACAGAAATATTATAAGCCAGATTTTCGTAATCCTTTAAATTCTCATTACTGGTTGAAATGCTGTAATTATAATTTCTGAATAATCGCTTGGTCGCTTCAAAATTGTTATTGTCATTTTTTGAAAACGTCAAGGTATCTTCAGCATAAATATGAACCGCATTTGTGGCTTTAGTCATTGCTTTCCAAGTGACTTTTGTCCCTTCCGGAACAACAGCAGAACCTGTACTTTTTAATACCTCATCTTGCTTTTGTGTGTACGATGGATAGTCTAACAGCATTTCAAAATTGACCAAATTTGGTGTGTTTACAACCTGTAATTCATACGATTTTGAATTGACGTCGTTAGCTGATAAACTAAATTCTATATTGCTTTTCGGAAGATTGAACGTGTATTGAAATTCGCCAGGTGCAACCTGTTGCAAATAATACGATTGACCATTGAATTGAATCTGAGCATTCTCTGGAATAACATCTCCTGCGGTTTTTACCTTCAACTTAAAGTCTTTACCTTCAATAGCTTGGAAGTTTTCATTCAACACAAAAAATTGAAAAGGCGCTGGTGGCTCATAAGCTGTTTTATAGTTGACCACACGCTCGTAACTATCACTAAACCAATCGATTTTTCCTGTGATGTAAGACAACAAAATGATGACTACGGGAATAGCTGCATACTTTAAATACTTGGTATTGGTCTTAAAATTGATTGCAGATTTAAACGGAATGGGTTGAAGCTCTTGAGACTTCTGCTCTATGCTTGCCAATAATAAATCGGATTGTTGTGGACTTTGGTTCAACTGAAGTACATTCAACAATTTATCATTGACTTCAGGAAAATGATTACCTATTAATTTTGAAGCGGTTTCATAATCAATGCCTTGTCTTAGATTGAATAAATGCGCTAACGGAATGGCAATAAACTTAACAAACAAAGCGACCTCAACAGCTACAAACACCCAAAACAAAATGGTTCTTGCTGTTGGGTTGAGCCAAAACACATATTCTACAAATAGCGTAATAATGAGATATAACAAGCCAATGGCGAAAAATAAAATTGCACCTTTTAGCAGTTCATTAGTATAATATTTTTTAATGAATTGCTGTAGTTTGTTTTTTATGGTTTCGAAATTGCTCATCAATACTATTCTAACTTACTAAACTACAATTTTATTTTAATTGATGATTTCCTAAATTTGGTAAGATTGTGTTAATTTAGAGGGTTACTGTATTAAATCACAATGGTTTTTACGTAGAAATAGATTCCTGCCTTCGCAGGAATGACAAATAAGATTATGAAAGACCTTAAATATTTAGCGGCATTTTCAATCCCTATAATGGCTGTTTTAGGGCTTAGTTTTCAGAGCTATTGGGTTTGGGCTACACCTGTTTTTGCCTTTGTTTGTATTCCTGTTTTAGAGCTTATTTTTCCTGTGGATACTACGAATCTCAAATCTGAAGAGGTAGATAGCAGACTAAAACGTAAGATTTTCGATTGGTTACTTTATCTCAACTTACCCATTGTTTATGGTATTGTAATCTATGCTTTGATTTTAGTTTCTCGTCAACCTTTAGAAACTTATGAATTTGTCGGACTCATTTTTTCTGTTGGTATTGTTTTAGGCGTTAACGGCATTAATGTTGGTCACGAGTTAGGCCACAGACAACAAACCAACGAACGCTTTTTGGGTAAGGCTTTGCTTCTACCCTCTTTTTATATGCATTTTTATATTGAACATAATTTTGGGCATCACCTTCACGCTGCAACACCAGAAGATCCTGCAACCGCAAAATACAATCAAAGTGTATATTCGTTTTGGTTGACATCTACGATTAGACAGTATTTTAATGCGTGGAACATTCAGAAAAAACTATTGAAGAATAATAAACAATCCTTCTTTTCTTTTAAGAACGATATGCTTTGGTATACTGTTTTTCAACTTTTGTATTTAGTGTTAATTACTATCCTTTTAGGAACTACAGCCTTATTATTTGCTGTTTGCGCAGGTGTAGTTGGCTTCATTCTACTAGAAACTGTCAACTATATTGAACATTATGGTTTACTGCGTTTAAAAACCAAGTCTGGTCGTTACGAGCGTGTAAAAGAAATACACTCTTGGAACTCCAATCACGTTATCGGTCGTATTGTACTATATGAATTAACACGACATAGCGACCACCATTTTAAGTCTTCAAAAAAATATCAAATCTTAGATTGCCACGATGATAGTCCGCAAATGCCTTTTGGCTATCCAACTTCTATGGTATTAGCAATGGTGCCACCTCTTTGGTTTAAGATTATGAATAAGCGTGTGCCGAGAAGTATGGTGTTAAATTAGTTTTCAGTCTCAGTCTTCAGTTCGCAAAACTTTGAACTTTAAACTTTGAACTTTGAACTTCAAAAATTTATCTTTGCCGCTGTTCTGGTTAGCACTTGCTTTTGAAGACACTTCGACTACGCTCAGTGTGACAATCAGACTTAATTTTTGAAATTATATTATGTCAAAAAAAGTACGTGTGCGCTTTGCGCCTAGTCCAACAGGACCTTTACATATTGGTGGTGTAAGAACTGCTTTATTCAATTATTTATTTGCCAAAAAACATAATGGCGATTTTGTGTTGCGTATAGAAGATACCGACCAAAACCGTTATGTGGAAGGTGCAGAAGATTATATTGTAAAATCTTTAAACTGGTGTGGTATTCCGTTTGATGAAGGTCCAGGTAAAAACGAAAAATTTGGTCCTTACAGACAAAGCGAACGCAAGCATTTGTACAAACAATATGCTGATCAATTGATTGCTGAAGGTAAAGCTTATTATGCTTTTGATACTTCTGAAGAACTTGATGCTCACAGAAAACAACACGAAGCCGAAGGCAAAACCTTTATATACAACTGGCATAATCGTGAAAAAGGACGTTTGGTAAATTCTTTAGTACTTTCTGAAGAAGAAACCCAAGCAAAAATTGATGCTGGCGACGATTATGTAGTGCGTTTTAAATCGCCACAAGATGAAACTTTGCAACTAAAAGATATTATTAGAGGCGATATTTCTATAGATACTAACATACTTGATGACAAGATTTTGTTTAAAAGTGATGGAATGCCAACCTATCATCTTGCTAATATTGTAGATGATCATTTAATGGAAATTACACACGTTATTCGTGGTGAAGAATGGTTACCATCATTGGCTTTACACAAATTATTATACGATGCTTTTGGTTGGGAAGCACCAGAATTTGCACATTTGCCTTTAATCCTTAAACCAACAGGAAAGGGAAAATTAAGCAAGCGTGATGGTGATAAATTAGGTTTTCCTGTATTTCCATTAGCTTGGACAGACCCAAAAACCAACGAAGTTTCCAGAGGTTATAAAGAAGATGGCTATTTTGCTGAAGCTGTAGTGAATTTCTTAGCATTTTTAGGTTGGAATCCTGGCACTGAACAAGAAATTTTTAGTTTGGAGCAATTAGTTAGTGATTTTGATTTAGCAAGAGTTAACAAAGCTGGTGCTCGTTTTGATCCTGATAAAACCAAATGGTTTAACCATCATTATATGCAACAGCAGTTAGACTTGGAATTAGCAACGGAATTTCAAGCAAAAAACATTTTGTTGAAAGATATTGATGTCAATTATATTGCTTTGGTTGTTGGGTTAATTAAAGAACGTGCAACGTTTGTAAGCGATTTTTGGGAATTGAGTCACTTCTTCTTTGTGTCGCCTACAGATTATGACGAAAAAGCGTCTAAAAAGGCTTTAAAAGAAGGTACTGATGAGATTTTAAATAAAGTGATTGAATTAGTGAATTCAACTGAAGACTTTACGGTAGAAAATCTTCAAACCAATATAAAAGGCTGGATTACTGATAACGACATTGGCTTTGGTAAAGTGATGATGCCATTACGTTTAGCACTTGTAGGTGCTTTACAAGGACCAGATGTGTTTGATATTATGTATATGATTGGTAAAGCCGAAACCGCTAAGCGTATTGAGGCTTTGGTGAAGACGATTTAAATTAAGATCCTGAAACAAGTTCAGGATGAAAATTCATAAATTACTAAAATGTAATAATAGCAGTAAAGGCAATCATAGACTGGTTGCCTTTAAATTTGTTATTATTTGAACCAACATAAAGGTCTTCATCATTTAAATTTCCTAAAATATTAGTAAAACCATAAATGTATTGTGCTCGTAGTCTAAACGCACCAAAACCTGCTGATAGACCTACTGCTCCATTCACATTAAAGTTTGAAATTTTAGAAATATCTTCGGTTAAAAGTGTTTCATAATCCGATATTATATAACCTTCTTTAGAGCTATCTTTAAGTTCTAAATCACCATTGTATTGTAGCATTGGTCCTAAATCTAAGGTTAGGTTACTTCCTATTAATTTAGCATGAAACAAAAACGATATTTGTGCAGTAAGTAACTTGTATTCTACAAATTCTTCGGTAGGATTAGCTAATGAAAAAGCAGCAATATCTATATTATTTTCAGATAGAAGAATATTATAACTTACGTTATACCATTTGTGAGGTATATCTACTGAAGCCGATAAGCCACCTATAAAACCAGTATTCTTTTTAGTCACAAAATTATCTGTAATAATATCAAACTGTGTTACTCCTCCTTGTATACCAACACCATTTTTTATGGCATAACGCTTATGTTGGGCGTAAGTAAGTGTAACAAAAGCCATACTAATGACTACTAATAGGATGTATTTAAGTTTTTTCATGATTTACTGATGAATTGCCAGTAAATATAGTTTAAATTAGTACGAACATTTATTTCTAACCATTACTTAAAAATAATTATTTATGGATTTTCCGATTTTCTTGATTCCAATTATATTTTTTGGACTCGTTATTTTAATTTCATCTTTCTTTATTGTAAAGCAACAAACTGCAGCAGTTATAGAGCGTTTTGGACGTTATCAAAGTATTAGACATTCTGGTTTACAAATAAAAATTCCTTTGGTAGACAGAATTGCTGGTAAATTGAGTTTAAAAATTCAGCAGTTAGACGTTATTGTTGAAACCAAAACTTTAGATGATGTATTTGTACGCTTAAAAGTGTCTGTACAATACATGGTTATTAAAGAAAAGGTATATGAAGCATTCTATAAATTAGACTATCCGCACGAACAAATAACAAGTTATGTATTTGATGTGGTACGTGCAGAAGTACCAAAAATGAAATTAGATGACGTTTTTGTACGTAAAGACGATATTGCTATTGCCGTAAAATCTGAATTGAATGATGCTATGATGGATTACGGTTACGACATCATTAAAACCTTAGTAACAGACATAGATCCTGATGCACAGGTAAAAGCTGCTATGAACAGAATTAATGCGTCTGAGCGTGAAAAAATTGCAGCGCAATACGAAGGTGATGCGCAACGTATTTTAATTGTTGAAAAAGCTAAGGCTGAAGCAGAAAGTAAGCGTTTACAAGGACAAGGTATTGCAGACCAAAGACGTGAAATTGCTCGTGGTTTGGAAGAGTCTGTTGAAGTATTAAACAGAGTTGGTATAAACTCGCAAGAAGCTTCTGCACTTATTGTTGTAACGCAGCATTACGATACGCTTCAATCTATTGGTGAAGAAACGAATAGTAATTTAATTTTGTTACCTAATTCACCACAAGCTGGTAGCGATATGTTGAACAACATGGTAGCTTCTTTTACAGCAAGTAACCAAATTGGTGAAGCCATGAAAAATGCCAAAAAGAAAAACGACGAATAGTATTGACTATTCTTTAATAAAAAAAACCTCGAATTAACTTCGAGGTTTTTTTATTTCTATTTTATACCCATCCGCAGACTATAGCTCCCATAATGGTTAATGTTAAAGTCCAATATCCGACATTTATAAAAGTATGTTTCCAGGAATTTCTTTCAAACAAACCATTGATTGCTAAAATTGGTAAAACAAAAAATAATCCTGTTAAAAAACCATGAAATGCACCATGCTTAAATGTTCTAAAATTAGTTCCGTAATCATCCATAAAAGCTTGAAAAGAAGGTAAAACACCTTCTACTGTAGGATCTCCACCAATCATACCTAATGCACCAAACTGATGAATCGTAAATACTTGCGTAAAAAAGGCTAGAAGTAATGATAATAAGAAAGAAACACCAAAAATAACTCCCATATTACCACCCTTCATCTTTTCTTCTGTCATACCAGATTCTTTCATCCAAGCCTTACCAAACACAGCAGGATTATACCATAAAAACCCTAAAATTAAGGGTACAAGCGAAGCAACAAAAATTGCTAAAAAATTAAATTCCAACATCTCTTAAATAATTATTAGTTAGTATGAATTAAAAGTACAAAAAAACCTCTAAGTCTATTACCTAGAGGTTCTGTTGTTATTTTTTTTAATTTTATTCTTTGGTGTATATTATTCTTTTAAATAGTCAATTAAAGTATATTTTATTCTATTTTCCTTGAGAGCATTTTCAATTTTTTTAATTTTTGAATCGACCTTAACATCATCGAATGATTCTTGCCAATTAAAAGAAAATATTGGAAGTTTCCATTCTAAATAAGTCATTTTAGATACATTTATTGTGTCTTTGAAAAGGACCATTTTAGCACTCCAGCTATGAACATTTGCTGGTGATACTTCATAATTCGTAAAATCACTAATAAATTTACACTCGGAAATTGAATTCAAAGCATTAACAGTTGGTTCAAAAGAATCAGCATCAATCATAAATTGTACTGGCCATTTATTATTAAAAATATTTACATTAGAGTTAATTAAATTCTTTTGAATCTTCTCTCTGGTTTCATCACCCTGTAAACCTATTTCTAATCCGTTTTTAGAACTATTATAACACCCAAAAAAACAAGTTATTAAAATCAGATATGATAAAATAGTTCTGAGCATAACTTCTTATATGTTATTGGCCTCTGCAACTAAAAGCTCGTTTTTATCTTCAAGTGCTTTCTCTATAAATTCATTAATAGCATCATTTCGTTCTAAGCCATTTTTAAGCAATTCTTTTAACGTAATCATCACTGCAATACGTGTGCCTGCTTTTTTTACAGCAGTACCAAATAAAGGCTCTAATTCGTCATAAGCCACATCTTTTGCTAATGCTTGTAATTCAGCTTTAACCTTTTCTTGCTTTTCTGGTGGATAATTAGTGTATTTTTTACCTAATTGCTGTACCACATTAATAGCTTTTCGTTGTTGCTGAGGCTTATTATTTTGTGGTTTTTGAGGACTGTTTTGCTTTGGCTTTTGTTTTGCCCAACTATCTCTTAAACCAACGGTTTTATTAAATACTAAAGCGTCAGATTTAGAATCATCATCTACATTAAAATACCCTAAACGTTGAAACTGAAACTGCTCTCCTACTTTAGCTTCTGTTAAACTTGGCTCAACAAATGCATTGATGATGTTTAAAGAATTTGGATTTAAAAATTCCATAAAATCTTTACCATCATGACTGTCTGGCGCTTCGTCCATAAACAGTCTATCGTATTCTCTAACTTCAGCTTTTACTGCATGTTTTATAGAAACCCAATGTAGCGTTCCTTTTACTTTTTTAGAGGTATCTGTATCGTAGGTACAATGTACTTCGGTAATATTGCCTTCAGCATCTTTTACTACGTTTTCAGCTTTGATGATATAAGCATTTTTAAGTCGAACTTCGCCGCCTAATTTCAATCTAAAAAACTTACTTCCTGCTTCTTCTTTAAAGTCGTCTTTTTCAATATATATTTCTTTTGAAAAAGGTACTTTTCTAAAGCCAGCACTATCGTCTTCTGGATTATTTTCTGCTTCTAACCATTCTTCTTTATCGTCTGGATAATTAGTAATAACCACTTTTAAAGGATCTAAAACCGCCATAACACGTGGTGCAGTTTTATTTAAATCCTCACGAACACAGAATTCTAAAAGCGCAACATCTATCACGTTTTCACGCTTTGCCACACCAACTTTTTCTATAAATTGTCTAATTGAATTTGGTGTATAACCTCTACGACGTAAACCAGAAATGGTTGGCATACGCGGATCGTCCCAACCAGAAACTACCTGCTCTTCTACCAATTTAAGCAACTTACGCTTACTCATAATGGTATAAGATAGGTTTAAACGCGCAAATTCGCGTTGTTTTGGTAGCATTGGATACGTTTCCTTAGCGTAGTCATAAACTTGCTCTTTAAACCAATCGTAAAGCTCTCTGTGCGGTTTAAATTCTAAAGAACATAAACTATGAGAGATTTGTTCGATATAGTCACTTTCGCCATGCGTCCAATCGTACATTGGATAAATGCACCAATCGTTACCAGTACGGTGATGATGCTTCTTTAAAATACGATACATAATAGGATCACGCATTAACATATTAGGATGTTGCATGTCTATTTTTGCACGTAAAATATGTTCACCTTCGTTGAATTCGCCATTTTTTATGCGTTCAAAAAGGTCTAAATTTTCTTCTACAGATCGGTTACGATAAGGACCATCTACACCAGGTTGTGTTGGTGTTCCTTTTTGTTCTGCCATCGCTTCAGAAGATTGACTATCTACATACGCCTTTCCATCTTTAATTAATTGTACAGCCCAATCGTATAATTGTTGAAAATAATCTGAAGAATACAGCTCGTTTTCCCATTGATACCCTAACCAAGCCACATCATTTTTAATCGCATCTACATATTCTTGCTCTTCTTTTGCAGGGTTAGTATCGTCAAATCTAAGATTAACAGGCGCATTGTACTTTAGTCCTAAACCAAAACTAATACCAATAGCTTTGGTATGACCAATGTGTAAATAGCCATTAGGTTCTGGCGGAAAACGAAAACGTAATTTATCCTTAGCTAATCCATTAGCTAAATCTTCTTCTATAATATGCTCAATAAAATTGAGTGATTTTGTTTCTTCAGACATTGCAAAAAATTAAAGTGCAAAATTACATAATTTGTAACATTAAAATAATATTTCGTACTTATAGAATGAACCAAAAAAACTTAAATAGAATGAATTACAAATGTCCAAAATGTGATAATACAACCTATGAATTAGGTGAAATGAGAGCAACAGGTGGAACCTTATCTAAAATTTTTGATGTACAGAACAAAAAATTCACCTCTGTAACATGCAAAAAATGTACTTATACTGAGTTCTTTAAGGCTAAAACCAGTGCTATGAGTAATATTTTTGACTTTTTTACGAATTAAAGATTCCTGCCTTCGCAGGAATGATAGAAGGTTTATCTTTGTACCATGGGAACAATAAAAGTTGAAAACATCCGTGTATTTGCTAACCATGGTTGTTTAAAAGAAGAAACGGCTATTGGTAGTGATTACCGTGTAGATTTAGAAGTAAAAGCTGATCTTAAAACCTCTGCTAAAACCGATGAATTAAAGGATACAGTTGATTATGTCTTTTTAAATAAAGTGGTTAGAGAAGAAATGGCTATGCCTTCAAAACTTCTTGAAACCGTTGCTCAACGTATACTCAACCGTATTTTTTCTGAAGATACGATGGTTACCAAAGCTACAGTTTGTGTTAGTAAAATTAATCCGCCAATTGGTGGAGATGTAGAAATGGTAACTATAAAACTTACTCAAAGGCGAAAAAAGTAAATCAGTATAGGGTAAAACATTATTAATTTATATATTTGCCCTCGCAATAAGGTGTCGTGGCCGAGTGGCTAGGCAGTGGTCTGCAACACCATCTACAGCGGTTCGAATCCGCTCGACACCTCAAAAAAACCTCTGAATTGTCAGAGGTTTTTTTATGCTTAATTTTTAATATTACTTATAAATTTAAATTCACTTCTTATTTCTACAAAACCTATTGTTACTCCATAACGAAATAATCAAAAACCAGAATAAAGCAGAGTAAAAATATACCTATTGTAAACATTAAAGATCCATAAGGCCAATGTTGTATCTTAAACAGAGTACCAGCAAAAAGTGATAAAGTAGCAAAACCAATTAGGATGAAGTAGATAATTTTAAGCCATCCTTTTTTCTTAAACTTTCTTCTTTTAAAATAATAGAAACCCTCTTCTATTATCCACCAAAAGAATAAAACCATTGTAATTATTTCTATTAAATATGGTAAATTATAAAGATGAAAGACTTTAATTAAATAACCTAAAGACCACAATAAAACAAGACCTAATTTAACAAAATCTAATCTTGACTTATCCGTTTTAGATAAAAAGCGAATAGTATATAACAATGCTATAGAAATGCCACCAACAAACATTAGTTCTTTATAATGAGGCCAATGCATTATTTTGAATAAGGCTCCTATAATTAGTAAAACAAGAGCTATTCTTAGTAAAAAAGTTACTATTCTATTAATTTTCAAAACCTAATTAATCTAAAGGATTTACCTTTTCAATTTGTTCTTTACCTTTTTCGTACAATTCTGGAAATAGACCTTGAGATAGCAGTAAAATTCCAAAGCCTAAAATCACTAACGCAACAATCTTTTTTGTCTTAAAAATACGTCTTGGTGTGAGTTTGTTTTTTAAACGTTTTGCAGCAGCAATTTTAAATAAATCGCATACAAAATAAGATACTAACATAGTAACAATGAATACTGTTACTCCATTTTCTGATTTGGTTATAGAAGTACCTATTACAATAAAACCTAACCAGCCTAATAACACGCCAATATTTATAAAATTGAGTAAGAATCCTTTTATAAAAAGCTTACCATAATCTTTTTTAGGAAGTTTAATTCTGTGATGTTCTCTAACAATGGATCTAAAGGATTTTGAAACTTTTACGAAAGATATTAGTCCGTACACAACAAGCAAAACACCACCAAATACTAATAGTTTTGGATCATCTTTTATCTTCTCTAAAAGGGTATCTGTACTCATAAAAATGAGTAGTATAAAAACAATATCTGCTAATATTACACCAAAATCAAATGCAAGAGCACTTGTAATACCTTTAGTTGCACTGGTTTCTAACAATACAAAGAACACAGGGCCAATAGTAAAAGCTAAAATTACACCAAAAGGAATGGCTGTTAAGATGTCGTCTAACATGTAAACTTGCGGTTTACACAAAAGTAGTAAACTAATTAAGAAATGCTAAACTAAAGCTATTGAGATTTTTAAGATATTAATATGAAATCTACATACGCTTTACCTTACCTCCTAATACTTTACTTTCATTAATCTGTTTTGGTTTTCCGTAGATATATACATTTCCACCAGCTTTAATTCTTACATCAGCTAGCTCAGAAGCATTTACATAAGCTTCTCCACCAGCATTAACACTAACTTCGGTTTTTTGTGTTGTAAATTCTTCACCATTAAAAATGCCACCTGTATATATAGAAATATCTTGATTTTTTGAGCTACCTGTAACATTAATAATTCCGCCAGTAACAGCTCTAAAATTAGCATAAGTAGTTTTTATTGTTGCAGTAATTTCTGCACCTTCTTGGGCTTTTAAATCTATTTCGTATTGCTCTAAAGCATCATTAACTACAACATTAGCTCCTTCATTTGCATCAATAACGTCTACAGCTGTGTAATATAGCTTTACTACAACATCGTTACCATCATAGCTTTCTTCGAGCTTCATTCTAATTTTTAACTTTCCGTTGTTGTTTATAACCTGAACATCTTCCTTATTATCGCCTGCTATAATCACTTTATTTTCGTCAGATTTTATCATCTTAAGATTGATTAAATCATAGACTTTTACTGTAGAAAATTCGCTTGTAGTTTTCTCAATAGTATCTTGAGCATTTGCTGTTAATCCTAATACAAATGCTAATACTAACATATAATTTTTCATAAAATAGAGTTTTAAAAAAAATGTTTAAGCTGCAACTTGTACAGCTGTTCCTGTTACGGAAACCATAGCATAATTACTTGTCATAAGTTCTATCTCAACTTTGATGCCAACAACAGCATTAGCATTGAGTTTTTTGGCATTTTCTTGTAATTGCTGAAATGCTTTTTCTTTAGTAATATCTATACTATTTCTTATTGAACCTAAGTATTTAGACATACTAAAGCCCATTGTAAGCTTTTCTTCATTGATAGCAACACCTGTTACAATACCCAAATAATCTACAATTTTGAAGTTTTCTATTGAATTAGTTGTGGTTAATATCATAAGACTTATTTTAATACAAGATGCTGAAATAAATTCGGCATGACAAATTTTAACTATACTAACAGCTTTATTCAGGTTTACTAACCAGGTAAAAATCTAAATGTTTCTTTACTAAATCTGTATCTTTTACTTTAACAATAACTTCATCTCCAAGTTGGTACATTGTTTTGGTATTACGACCAATCATAGCATAATGCGACTGATCAAAATCGTAAGTATCATCTTTCATATCTCTAACACTTACCATGCCTTCGCATTTATTAGATTCTATTTCTACGTAAATTCCCCAATCTGTAACACCAGAAATTACACCTAAAAATTCTTCGTCTTGATGATCTTGCATAAAACGAATTTGCATGTACTTTATAGAATCCCGTTCTGCTTTGGTAGCTAGATATTCCATATTACTGCTGTGTTTACATTTTTCTTCGTAAACTTCTTCGTTAGCAGATTTACCACCATCTAAGTAGTGCTGTAATAATCTGTGTGCCATAACATCTGGATAACGACGAATTGGCGAGGTAAAATGACTGTAATAATCAAAAGCTAAACCATAATGACCAATATTATGCGTGGTATATTCTGCCTTAGACATGGTACGTATTGCCAATGTATCTACCAAATTCTGCTCCTTCTTACCTACTACATCTGTTAAAAGCTTATTTAAAGATGACGCAACACTGTTTCTATCTTTAAAATTTAATTGATGCCCAAAACGACCAACTACAGTTTGTAGTTGTGCTAGCTTAGCTTCGTCTGGCTCATCGTGTACACGATACACAAAGGTTTTTTTCGGGTTTTGCTTACCAATAAATTCTGATACTTTACGATTAGCTAACAACATAAATTCTTCAATAAGTTTGTTAGCATCTTTACTGGTTTTAAAGAATACTCCTACAGGATTAGCTTCTTCATCTAAATTGAATTTTACCTCAACCTTATCAAAAGAAATAGCACCAGTTCGCATACGTTTTGATCGCATTTTTTTTGCTAAACGATCTAAAACCATAACAGCTTCTGCAATTTCTGGTTTAGTGTTATACTCCTCACCTGTTAGTGAAACTTCCTTAGGAATTGTAGTATTTAATTGAGATGCTTCTATTGAATTAAGCGCGACATTAGGATTGTTTTCAATTATAGCTTGTGCTTCTTCGTAAGCAAAACGTGCATCAGAATACGTTACTGTTCTACCAAACCATTGGTTTTTAATTTCGCATTTATCATTCATTTGAAACACTGCAGAAAAGGTATATTTTTCTTCGTGTGGTCTTAACGAACATGCTCCATTAGATAAACGTTCAGGAAGCATTGGCACCACACGATCTACTAAATAAATAGATGTAGCACGTTCGTAAGCTTCATCATCTAAAACTGTTCCTGGTTGAACATAGTGCGATACGTCTGCAATATGAATTCCTATCTCATATAAGCCGTTTTCTAAAACTTTAAAGGATAATGCATCATCAAAATCTTTTGCGTCCTTAGGATCTATCGTAAAGGTTAAATCCTTTCGCATATCTCTACGCTTAGCAATTTCTTCTTCTGTGATAGAAATATCTAGATCGTTGGCAAATTTTTCTACTTCATAAGGAAACTCATGTGGTAAACCATACTCGGCTAAAATGGCATGTATTTCGGTATTATGCTCACCTGGTTTTCCTAAAACTTCTAATACTTTACCATAAGGTGAATCAGCTTTTTCTGGCCAGTCTGTAAGTGTTACCAACACTTTATCTCCATCTTCAGCTTTCTTAGTTTTATTAATCGGTACAAAAATATCTTTGTACATTTTACTGCTATCTGCAACTACAAAAGCAAAGTTTCGGTTTTGTTGAATTTGAATGGTACCAACATATTCGGTTTTAGCACGCTTAAGAATATTGGTTATTTCACCTTCTATTTTACCACGCTTTCTGCGTTTGTAAGCGTAGAATTCTACTTCATCACCATCTAGCGCTTTGTTAATATTATTAGATGCTATAAATACATCTTCTTCAAAATCGTCTGAAATAACGTAACCGTTTCCTTTGGAAGCTAAATCTAAAATACCTGTATGATATTCAGCTGTTACAACTGCTTTAAACTTACCACGATCTACTTGTTCTATTTCTTGCTTAGCAGCAAGTTTTGCTAAAGTTTTTATAATCTGGTTACGGCTACTAGCATCGTTAACACCAATAATAGCTGCTATTTGTTTATAGTTAAACGATTTGTTTCGTTCTTTTTTTAGAATACTTAGAATTGTATTTGTAAGGTTAGAAATCTTGTTTTTACCGGATTTCTTTTTTCTTTTTCTTGTCATTTAATTTGTAATCATATTCATTTCCTAAAAAGTGTTAGGAATTCTTCATTTAAAACTTAATAAAGGTGGAAGTGAAGTTATTAAGTTTATTACAAAGCTACACTATAAAAATTTAAAAGTGTTTAGATAAGGTTAAATAAATGAAAAAGCACTTATTCACATTTATATATACTATTATCATTTTTCTTTTAAAATTTAAAAAAATAAATAATGGTTATTATAGTCTGTTAATTTCTACAATAACTTTTTTAAATTTTATTTTGATAAGTTGAAGTTTACACTTTATTACGGTTTAGTTAACATTAACTTTACATGTAACTCTTTGATATCTAACAAAAGTGAAGTTATTGTAAACAACTGTTAATAACTAATGTTAATAGAAATGACTCATATTTTATTTTAAAAACACTGTTAATTTCGTCTGTTAGGAGTATGAATAACTTCCTCGAAAAAACTAATTATTAAATTTTGATTTTAGAATTCAATTCTTGTTTGAAAAAATTATAGAACAATCCTAATTTTTATTTTAAAAACTTGTGAACACTTATTAACATGTAATGAAAAATAGTATTAACCAGATTTTATTATTCGTAATTTTGCAGTGTAAAACAAACACTTATTAACATGACAATTTCTATTGGTAACGATCACGCTGGTCCTGAGTATAAACAAGCTATAATACAACATCTTGAAAATAAAGGATATACTATTACTAACTATGGTACAGACACTACTGATAGTGCAGATTATCCAGATTTTGTACATCCTGTTGCAAAAGATGTTAATAACGGTACTGTAGATTTTGGTATCTTAATTTGTGGTACAGCAAATGGTGTAGCTATGACTGCTAATAAATATCAAAATGTTAGAGCTGGTATTTGTTGGATGGGTGAAATTACAGAGTTAACACGTCAGCATAACGATGCTAATATTATTTGTATTCCTGCACGCTATACATCCATTCCGCAGGCTATAAAAATGGTTGATATTTTTCTTAATACTGAGTTTGAAGGTGGTCGTCATAAAAGACGTATTGATAAAATTCCTTTATCTTGTTAATACCAATCCTTATTTTGGTATGGCATGAGTCATTCTCACTCACATAATCACTCTGATTTAAAAGGCAGAAAGTTATTAATTACAATAGTTTTAAATATTGTAATTACTGTAGCTCAGGTTATTGGTGGATTAGTTTCTGGTAGTTTATCTCTTATAAGTGATGCATTGCATAATTTTAGCGATGTGCTCTCGTTAATAGTAAGCTATGTTGCCGCAAAATTATCGCAACAAAAAGCTTCTATTAACCGAACATTTGGGTATAAACGTGCCGAAATATTAGCAGCTTTTATCAACGCTTCTACTTTAATTATTGTTGCTATTATTTTAATAAAAGAAGCTGTAGAACGTTTTCAGAATCCTCAGCAAATTAACTCTAATTTAGTGATTTGGCTATCGTTAATAGCTATAATAGCTAACGGACTTAGCGTGTTGTTGTTAAAAAAAGAATCTACAAATAATATAAATATGCGTTCTGCATACTTACACTTATTAACAGATATGTTAGCAAGTGTAGCAGTATTAATAGGAGGCTTATTAATGAAGTATTATCAGCTCTTTTGGGTAGATAGCTTATTAACGTTGTTAATAGCTTTGTATCTGATTTATGTAGGTTATGATTTACTAAAGACATCTACTAAAATGTTAATGCTTTTTACACCAGAACATATAAATATAAAGGATGTTGTACGCGCTGTTAATAAGTTACCAAAGGTTAATAAACTACACCACGTACATATTTGGAATCTTAGTGATCATGAGCTGCATTTAGAAGCGCATCTCGACCTTACAGAAGATATTAACACTACAGAATTTAATGATTTACTTTTAAAGATTGAAGAACTTCTTCACGAAGAGTTCGATATAAATCACGTTACCATTCAACCAGAATATAATAAAGAAGATCCTAAAGAAGTAATTGTACAAGACTAATGCTAGATATACAAACAAAGACATTTAATCAACTTAATACAACAGAACTTTACGATTTGCTTCAATTACGAAGTGAAGTTTTTGTTGTAGAACAAGATTGTGTTTATCAAGATATTGATGGAAAGGATAATAAAGCCTTACATATTTTAGGATATAATGATGAAAAATTAGTAAGCTACACTCGTATTTTTAAGGCTGGTGATTATTTTGAAGAAGCTAGTATAGGACGCGTTGTGGTAAAAGAAAATCAGCGTCAGTATGGGTTTGGTTATGATATTATGAAAGCTTCTATAGAGGCTATTAATAGGCATTATAAAACCTCTGAAATAAGAATATCAGCACAAACTTATCTAATAAAATTTTACAATAATTTAGGTTTTAAAGCAGTAGGTGAAGAATATCTAGAAGATGGAATTCCACATATAAATATGCTAAAATTTTAATCCGAATTTTTAGATTTTATAATTCTGGTAACAACGATTTCTACACGCCTATCTAGTTCTGGCTCACCACCTAGTGGAAATTTTCGTCTTTGGCCCACAAACTTCATTCTATAGCGTTTTACACCTTTGTCTGCTAGGTAATCATAAACTGTTTTTGCTCTGGCTAAAGATAGGTTTCGCTTTTTAGTTTTACGGTCTATAGCATCTCTGGCGCCTTGAGTACAACATACATGACCTTCTATATTAAAATATATATCTGTGCGTTCTACAAGTATTTTAGCAATCTCATCTAACTTAGCTTTAGATTGTTTTGTTAGATAACTATAACCTGTACGAAAAAGAATGTTTTCTAATTGAATTTTGTCTCCTTCCTTTAATTCTCCACGTAATAAGTCTTCTGTAGTTTCTTTTTTTGGTGCTTCTACAACTTTTTCTCTTGGCGGATCGTAAGGCTGTACTATGATTTCAACTTTTCTATTAAGACCACGTATTTTATAAAGATCGTTATCGTTAATAACATTAAGTAATATTTTACCCTTACCATCTACATTGGTAATTACAGACTCATCAAACTCATTGTTAGAAAAAATTTCCTTTATAGCATCTGCACGTTGTTGAGATAAAGCTAAGTTGTAAGAATCGCTTCCTCTATCATCGCAAAATCCATATATAGATATTTTTTGAATATCCATATTTTCTATTTCAGATAAAAATAAAAGTAACCTGCTTTCTTCTGTTTCTGGTACTTCATATTCATCTGTTAAAAAATAGACTTGATGCTTTAATTCTTTTTGAGCTAAAGCAAACTGAAAACTAAGGCAAATAAGAAAGACTAGGTACTTCATTTTTTAATTAAATTCTCTGGGATTTTGAAAATTTATCTATCACTAAATATATGTAATTTTTAGGAATTCACTTATTTTACTGATAATTAGATGTTTATGTTTTATCTCAAAATACTGTTGTACTGACTAGGGTTATTAAGAATACTAATTGCCTTTTTTATTTCAGAATTATTTGCTGTGTAATAGGTGTATAATCCTTCACTATAGAAATAGTGCTTTATAATCTCGTCTGTTAATAAACCTTTTAATTGTACTTTATTAGCATCTATAGCATTGGTTTTATACGCTTTTAAAGTTTCTGATAAACTCTTGTATTCAGAATTTATAATACCTTCTAATTCTTCTTCTTTTGCTATGTTCATAGCATCATTAAGAGCTTTTTCGGTCTTAGTTTCAAAATTAAAACCTGTGGTTTTTATATAGTTTTTAAATGCTTTAAAATCATTATCAGATAATTCAAATTCTGTTAAGTTTTCTACAGTATTGTTATAGTAATAATCTGTAGCAAAATTGAAAACTAAGTTTTCGTTTAGGATAGCTTTTGTAATAGGTGTTTGTTTGGCAAATTCTACTTCAATATCTGGCTGTACTCCGCCTCCATCATAAACTGGTCTTCCGTTTCGGGTTTTAAATTCGTTGTAGTTTTCTTTTTTTACTCTGGTAGCTTTTCCGTTTTCATCTCTATTCCAATAATCTAATGCTTGTATACATCGTCCTGATGGTGTATAGTAACGCGAAATGGTTATTTTCATTTGTGTACCATAGGTTAATGATTTTGGACGCTGAACTAGGCCTTTACCAAAGCTTCGTGTACCTACAACTACTGCTCTATCCATATCTTGTAAAGCACCAGATACAATCTCACTGGCAGAAGCACTACGACCATCTATTAATACTACTAAAGGTATTTCGGTATCTATGGCATCGCGTTTGGTATAGTAGGTTTTATTGTATTTTTTTACTTTAGATTTTGTGGTAACTACTAATTGATTTTTTGGTACAAAAATATTGGTAACATTTACTGCTTCGCTTAGTAAACCTCCTGGATTTCCTCTTAAATCTAAAATAAGTTGTTTGGCTCCTTGATTTTTTAAAGCTTTAAGTGCTCCTAAGGTTTCAGAGGATGCTTTATTATTAAATTTTCTTAGTACAATGTAACCCGTTTTATCATTTATCATGGAGTAATGTGGTACTGCTTTAATTTCTAAAGATTCTCTAATTATCTTAACTGTATTAGTTTTTCCTTGTCTTTTGTATGTAACATTAACCTCTGTACCAGCAGCACCTTGAAGTAGATTTGCGGCATCATCTTTAAAATCTGATACAAGAACATTATCTACTTTTATAATTTGATCTCCGGCTTTTAAACCAGCTTTATCTGCAGCATAATCTTTGTAAGGCTCTACAATGACTAATTTGTCTTTTAGTGTTAAAACTTTTGCGCCTATACCAGTATAATCTCCAGCATTATTTATTCTAGAAGCTTCAACATCTTGTTCGTTATAAAATTGTGTGTAAGGATCTAGATCATCTAGCATACTTTTTATTGCAGTATCCATAAGATCTCCAGGATTGGTTTCATCTACATAGTTCATGTTTAATTCTTTAAACATGGTAGTGAAAATCTCTATCTGTTTTGCAATTTCAAAAAAATCATTTCTAAAAGCTGTTGTACTGATAAATACAACTACAGCAATTGCTGGTAGTAATATTCTTTTATGTAGGATTTTTTTCATTTTTTGAGGTTTTGTTTAAGAACTTTTCAAATAACAATTTTGTTTTGCTATTAACTTCATCAAAAGTTGTTCCATCCTTACTAAGATACAATATCATAAACGCATAAGATGCAGAACTATTGTTAAAATATAAAGGTCTGTTAAGTCGATACGCTTCTCTAAGTAATCTTTTTATTCTATTTCTTGCTACAGCTGTTTTATGACGACGTTTGCTAACAGATACTCCGGTTTTTAATATACAGCCATCATCATATTCAGTTTTTAGATAGACAAGCTTTAATGGGTAAGCTGTAACAGATTTTCCCTCAGTGAACAGTTGTTCAATGAGTTTTTTACTTTTTAATTTATCCTTTTTACTGTATCTAAATTGCATATTAACAAAAATAGAAAACCATGCCGACAAGACATGGTTTTTTCAATAGCTATTTTAAGTGTTTTTTAATCTACGGTAAAGATGTTGTTTTCGCGTTTTACATCTGCCATTAATTTTGAAGCATCAATTTCAACAGATTTAACAGTTTTCTCAGTATTAAATGAATACGTAGGCATTGCCCAAGCCCAGTCATCTATAATGGTTGCTGAGGTTGGTTTTTCGCCACGCATCATTTGTAGTGGAATGTAAAATTCTTCGGTAGTTCCATCCGTATATGTCACAGAAAGATCTATAGGCATTGGCATTAAACCAATACGTTCTAAGGTAATTGTATTACCTTCTACAGATTTAACTCCGTAATCTACAGTATTTGTTGTTTGTGCAAAATCAATAAGGTACCAATCTAATTCAAAATCTGTAATGCGCTCTGCAGTGCGTACAAAATCCATAGGTTTAGGATGCTTAAACGAAAAATCTTCAAAATACTTTTTTATAGTTTTCTTTAAGTTTTCTTCACCAATAACATAACCTAACTGAGCAATAAACACCGCACCTTTACTATATGCAGCAGCACCATATACTTGGTTGTATTTATAACGATCTGCGTGTGTAGTTAACGGTTGCTCATAACCAGAGTTAGCTAGCCCAATATAACCTCTGTAAGATCCGCTTAAAGGATTATCACTTTTACTAGATCCGAATTCGTTTTCTGCTAATGTAGAAATGTAGCTTGTAAAACCTTCGTCCATCCACTCATGTTTAGCTTCGTTGGTTGCCAGTAAAAACTGAAACCATGTATGTGCAAGCTCATGGGCAGTTACACCAAATAAGCTACTGTAAGATCTTTTTCCTGTAATTAAAGTACACATAGCATACTCCATACCACCATCTCCACCTTGTATTACAGAATACTGATCGTAAGGATATTCACCTACGTTTTCACTAAAATACGTCATTAATTTTGCAGTATCTGGTTGAAGCTTTTTCCAGTTTTCTATGTACTTAGGCTCTAGATCTTTCTTGTAGTAAAAGTGTAAAGTTGGTCCATTTTCCATTTCAAACGTATCGTGAATAAAATCTGGATCTGCTGCCCATGTAAAATCATGAACCTTTGGTGCTTTAAAATGAACAGTTTTCTTACCTTTTTTAGCTTTGGTTTCACTTTGAATATATCCTGTACCACCAACTACATAATCTTTGTCTATGGTTAATTTTACATCAAAATCTCCCCAAACACCATGAAACTCTCTACCTATATAAGGGTCTGCGTGCCAACCTTCATCATCATATTCTGCTAATTTAGGATACCATTGCGTCATAGATAATGCTACTCCTTCTTTACTATTTCTTCCAGAACGACGAATTTGTAAAGGTACCTGACCATCAAAATCCATATCAAACGTTACACTTTCGCCTGGTTGAATAGGTTGGCTAAGTTTTACCTCAAGTACTGTACCTACAGTTTTGTGAGTGATTTCTTTACCATTTTGTTTTAGAGAGTTTACTTTTATATAACCAATTTCGTTAGGTTGAAGTTTACTTATTCTATCACCAACTCTAGGATCTGGATCTCCTATGGTTCTAGATCTTACATCCATTTCACTGCCTGGCTGAAATGCGTTGAAATACAAATGGTAATACACACGATTAAGTACATCTGGTGAATTATTAGTATATACTAATTTTTGCTTGCCTTGGTATTGAAACGTTTCAACGTCCATATCAATTTCCATAGCATAGTCTACATGTTGTTGCCAGTAACCATAAGTTGAGGTGTTAACATTAACTTTTGAAGTATTTTTTACCGGATTTTCTGTTGCACCACACGATAATGTTAATGCAAAAACAGAAAGTCTTAAAAGCAATTTTTTCATTTCAGAATGATTTTAAAAATTAAAAGGTAACTATTCTAGTTTAAAAAACAGAACAGTTACCTTATTTAAAGTCCCATAAGGGTTTATTTTATTTTTGAAGCCATTATTAATGCATTAAACGCATTAGCAATTTTTCCAGATTTAGATAAATCTGCAAATGGTTTTACGTTTGAAGCATCTCCACCTACAACAACTTTAGTAGTTAATGGTAAACCAGAGTCTAAGATTACTTGCTTAACCTGAGCTGCAGTAAGCTTAGGATATTGAGAACGGATTAAAGCAGCAATACCAGCAACTCCAGGAGCTGCCATAGAAGTACCACCTTTAAAATCGTATTCATTTTCTGGAGTAGTAGAATATATTGAAGAACCTGGTGCAAATACATCTACATTTTTCTTTCCGTAGTTAGAAAAACCAGACACCATTTTAGAACCATAGTTTTGAGTTAAAGAACCTACTCTAATGTAGTTATCTGCTACTTCAACAAAATCTACATTGTCATCCGGAAAATTAGGTTTTTCATCAATATTATTACTGTCATTTCCTGCTGCATGTACAAAAACAACGTCGTTATCTGCAGCATATTTAATAGCGTCTCTTACCCACTCGCTATGCGGAGAAAAAGACTTACCAAAACTACCGTTAATAACTTTTGCACCATTGTCTACAGCATATCTAATAGATAAAGCAACATCTTTATCGTACTCATCTCCGTTTGGTACAACACGGATTGCCATAATCTCAACATTATTAGCTACACCGTTTGCTCCTAAACCATTATTACGCTCAGCAGCAATAATACCAGCAACGTGTGTACCGTGAGATTCAGATTTTTTTACATGCTTTACGTTACCATTTCCGTAACCAGTATCAGACAAGTTGTTGATATCATCTTTAGTTGTTCTACCAGAAAAGTTAATGTTTAAGTTATAGTTTAAACGCTCGTTGATAGACTCTAATGCTTCTTTAATTTCTTTTTTAGCATCTGCCATAGATTCTATCCCATTGCTGTACATGTATTGTGCAATACCTTTAGCTTGTTGTACATTAGCATCTTCAGACGTTATAGCATTAACATCTTCTTTTGTATAATCTTTTTTACCTGTTGCTTTAGCTAAAGTTTCATCAGCAGAAACAACTTGTTGGTATATTTGATCGTATTGTGTCTTACGTCCTGTCCATAATTCGTACTCAGAGGCTTGTAATGCTACAGCTTCTTCATATCTTGGGTTAGATGTGTTTTTTTCTGCAATCATACGTACGTATTCTAATTGCTCGTCGTAAGCATCTCCTAAGAAATTCCAACCATGAATATCATCTACATAACCGTTTTTATCATCGTCTATTCCGTTATTAGGTATTTCGTCTTCGTTGGTCCAAATAACATCATTTAAATCTTCATGATCGATGTCTATTCCAGAATCGATAACGGCTACAATGACCTTTTTACCTTTCTTTCCTTTAATGATTTCCTCGTAAGCTCTATCTACAGCCATACCAGGAATAGTATCTTTTTCTAAATCTAAATGGCCCCAATTTTCTTTTTCTGCCTTAGTTAATTCTGTAACTTTTAAAGGAGAAGTATCAATATTTTCTACTGGAGTAGATATGATATCTGCTGTACCACCACAGCCCATAAATAGCGCTGAAGAAACAAATAGGTACGCTAATGGTCTAATGTTAAATTTCATTTGTTGATGTTTAGTTTTAATTAAATATTTCTTTACAAGTATAAATTTCGTTAAGCCTTACACCTTTTTCGGTGTGTTTTACTGTTATAATTTCGTTATGAGCATCATGTTCTAAGAATAAGTAAAAATTCTCGTCTGCTGCCATATTTAAAAACAGTTCTTTTTCGTCTAATGTTAATAAAGGTCTTGTATCATAACCCATAACAAAAGGTAATGGCAAATGACCTGCCGTTGGTAGTAAATCTGCCATAAAACAAATGGTTTTTCCTTTGTAGTTTATCATAGGAATCATTTGTTTTTCTGTATGTCCATCTGCAAAGAAAATGTCGAATCCTAGTGCAGATTTTTTTAAAATTTTATCTTCTGGTAGTGCAGTAAACTTTAATTGTTCAGATTCTTCCATAGGAAGAATATTTTCTTTTAAAAATGAAGCTTTTTCTCTTCTGTTAGGTTGTGTTGCCCATTTCCAATGGTTAGAGTTGCTCCAAAAATGAGCATTTTTGAAAGCTGGTTTATAGCCTGTACGGTCTTTATTCCATTGTATACTTCCACCACAATGATCAAAATGCAGATGTGTCATAAAAACATCTGTAATATCATCTCTATGAAAACCATGTTTAGCTAATGATTTATCTAAAGTGTCATCTCCCCAAAGAAAATAGTAACCATAAAACTTATCACTTTGTTTGTTTCCCATTCCTGTATCAATTAATATCAATCGATCTCCATCTTCAATTAACAAACAACGTGCCGCAATATCTATCATATTGTTAGTATCTGCAGGATTAGTGCGTTGCCACAAAGATTTGGGTACTACACCAAACATAGCACCACCATCTAATTTAAAGTTACCAGCGTTTATAGGATATAATTTCATAATCCCGCAATTTACCAAATTAGCTTGTAAAAGAGAATAGCCTTTAGAATTTATTAGGATTTTTACGATTATAAAAAAAAGGCTATTTTCGAAATGATTTTAAAAACAAGATTATGGTTGAATTAGCGGGTATAATTATTCTAGGAATATTAGCACAATGGGTTGCTTGGAAATTTAAGATTCCTGCTATTTTACCATTAATACTCATAGGTCTTTTAGTAGGTCCAATTGCTGCCGAATTCATTAATGCAGATGGTACAAAATGGATAGAACCAATTTGGAATGAAGAACATAAGAAAGGTTTATTTCCTGGAGAAGGATTGTTTTATTTTGTGTCTTTAGCGATTAGTATTATTCTTTTTGAAGGAGGTTTAACTTTAAAACGAAGCGAAATACGAAACGTCGGACCTGTTATTACGAAGCTAATTACAGTTGGTGCTGCCGTTACTTTTTTTGGTGCTGCGGTTTTGGCACATTATTTATTTGGTCTTAGTTGGGACTTATGTTTTCTGTTTTCGGGATTAATAATTGTTACAGGACCAACGGTAATAACACCAATTCTTAGAAATATACCATTAAAACGCGATGTATCTACTGTTTTAAAATGGGAAGGAATATTAATTGATCCAATAGGAGCTTTAATTGCGGTATTGGTTTTTGAATTTATTTCTGTAGAAGGAGAAGTTGGGTTTACAAAAACAGCTTTAATAGAGTTTGGTAAAATTATTTTATTTGGTACAACATTCGGTTTCACATTTGCCCATGCCTTAGTATTTGCTGTTAACAAAAAGTTTATTCCGCATTATCTTCTTAATGTAGTGTCTTTATCAGTAGTGCTTTTGGTTTTTATTGAATCTGAAATTTTTGCTCATGAATCTGGATTATTAGCTGTTGTGGTGATGGGTATGGTTATTGGTAATAGTAAACTAGATAATATTAAAGAGCTGCTTTACTTTAAAGAATCTCTGAGCGTATTATTAATTTCTATTCTCTTCATTCTTTTAGCTGCAAATATTAATTATCAAGATTTAATGCTGTTATATAGATGGGAAACCTTAGCATTATTTTTGTCAGTAGCTTTTGTTATAAGACCAATAGCTGTTTTTATAAGTGCACAAGGCTCTACACTTAGAACTAACGAAAAAATGTTTATTAGTTGGGTAGGACCACGTGGTATTGTTGCAGCAGGTATAGCATCACTTTTTGGAAGCAAACTAAGAGCAGGGGGTGTAGAAGGTGCAGAATATATTACTCCTCTGGTATTTATGATTGTACTAGGTACTGTGTTACTTAATGCAACCACAGCACGTTTATTTGCAAGAATTTCTGGAGTATTCTTATCTAAATCTGAAGGTATTTTAATTATAGGTGCATCAAGAGTTTCTCGTCTTGTGGCTCAATATTTAATAGATAATGGAAGACATGTGGTTTTGGTAGATAGCAACCAAAACAACGTTAGTGAAGCTGAAAAGATGGGTATAGAGGCACATACAGAGAACATTTACTCTGAGACTTTAAAAGATAATGTAGAGTTTAATGATATAGGTTATCTTTTAGCTTTAACCGGAAATGCAGATATTAACCGCTATGCTGTTGAAAAATTTGGAGCACAATTTGGCGAAAATGGATCTTTTAGATTAGCATCTAAAGCCGAATTAGAAAATAGCTCTATATCACCAGAAGATGGCGTGTTTACACTATCTGATGACTTTAATAATTTAATGGAAGTTACAGAAGAGTATCCAGAAATTCATGAAGTAGCTGTAAAAGATATAGACTCTTATCACGGTGTCCTAGAACGTATTAAATCAGATAAAGATCAAATACCACTATTTCTAAAAACAAGTAAAGGAGAAATACATATTATTCCTTCTTTAGATGAAGATGTAGAAAAGGAAATTGACACAAAAAGTCAATTAGTATATCTTGGTAAAGTTCTTGCTTAATGTTTCAATAAAAAAATAGCTCTAGAATTCCTTTTTAAGTAGAATTTTAGAGCTAATTATTTTGTTTCAAAGGTTGATTAATCATTCAACTTCAACACTGCCATAAACGCTTGCTGAGGGATCTCTACGTTACCTACTTGTCGCATACGCTTTTTACCTTTTTTCTGCTTTTCAAGAAGTTTACGCTTACGCGAAATATCACCACCATAACATTTTGCGGTAACGTCTTTACGAAGCGCTTTAATAGTTTCTCTGGCAATAATTTTTGCTCCAATAGCAGCTTGCACAGGAATATCGAATTGTTGTCTTGGTATTAATTCCTTCAACTTTTCGGTCATCTTTTTACCGATTGTATAAGCATTATCGGTATGCACTAAAGCAGAGAGCGCATCAACAGTTTGAGCATTTAATAAGATATCTACTCGCACTAACTTAGAAGCACGCATACCAATTGGAGAATAATCAAAAGACGCATAACCTTTAGAAACGGTTTTAAGTCGATCGTAAAAATCGAATACAATTTCTGCTAAAGGCATATCAAAACTCAATTCAACACGCTCAGTCGTTAAATAGGTTTGATTTGTTATCTGTCCACGTTTTTCTATACATAGACTCATTACAGGACCAACAAAATCGGCCTTGGTAATAATAGTTGCTTTTATAAAAGGTTCTTCAACACGGTTTAAGGTTGAAGGTTCTGGTAAATCTGAAGGATTGTTTACAATAACAATATCATCAGGATTTTTATTGGTAAAGGCATGGTAACTTACGTTTGGTACTGTAGTAATTACCGTCATATCAAACTCACGCTCCAAACGCTCTTGGATAATCTCTAAGTGAAGCATACCAAGGAAACCACAACGGAAACCAAAACCTAAAGCAGCAGAACTTTCTGGAGCAAATACCAAGGAAGCATCATTAAGCTGAAGTTTTTCCATTGAAGCTCTAAGTTCTTCATAATCTTCTGTGTCTACTGGGTAAATACCTGCAAATACCATTGGTTTTACATCCTCAAATCCAGAAATGGCGTTTTTAGTTGGTTCTTTAGCATCTGTAATTGTATCACCAACTTTAACCTCGCGAGCATCTTTAATACCTGTTATTAGGTAACCAACATCACCCGCTTTAATCTCTTGTTTTTTTACCTGAGTAAGTTTTAGAGTTCCAACTTCGTCAGCAAAATAGGTTTTTCCTGTGGCAATAAACTTGATGTTTTGGCCTTTTTTAATAGATCCATTTATAACTCTAAAATAGGTTTCTACACCTCTAAAAGGGTTGTAAACCGAATCAAAAATAAGTGCTTGTAAAGGCTCTTCAGGATTACCTTGAGGAGCAGGAATACGCTCTATAATTGCAGATAAAATGTCTTCTACACCAAGGCCTGTTTTTCCACTTGCAGGAATAACTTCAGAAGGGTCGCAACCTAGTAAATCTACAATATCATCGGTTACTTCTTCAGGATTTGCACTAGGTAAATCTATTTTATTTAGAACAGGAATTATTTCTAAATCGTTTTCTAAGGCTAAATATAAGTTTGAAATAGTTTGGGCTTGTATACTTTGTGCAGCATCTACAATAAGAAGCGCACCTTCGCATGCAGCAATAGAACGCGATACTTCATACGAAAAATCTACGTGACCAGGAGTATCAATAAGATTAAGAATATATTGTTCGCCTTTATAAGTATATTCCATTTGAATAGCGTGAGACTTTATGGTAATACCACGCTCGCGCTCCAAATCCATGTTATCCAATAACTGATCTTGTTTTTCTCTATCCGTTACAGAACCTGTAAAATCTAGTAAGCGATCAGCTAGTGTACTCTTTCCGTGGTCTATATGTGCAATGATGCAAAAATTGCGAATATTCTTCATTTCTCTTATTCTAAGGCGACATTAAGTCTGCAAATATAATCCATTTCTTAAGCTTTGTAACAACAAAAAAGAACAATTAAACGTAGTTGAACTACGTAAAAACCATATTATAAAGTAAAAAACAATGTTTATATTGCAGTTACAAAACTAACTAATGATTATTTACCTACGTTCTCTTTTTTGTACATTTCTATTTGCGATTTCATTAAGTACCTCTGCTCAGGATTTTTCTATATCAGGCAAGGTTGTTGATGTTAACAATGACGCAATAGAATTAGCTAATATCATTCTTTTTCAAGGTGAAGAAAAAGAATTTTTAATTGGCACATCTACAGATGATAAAGGCTTTTTTAATCTAGATAACCTAGAAGAAGGTACTTATTATCTTAAAGTAAGTTTTATCGGTTTAGAAGAATTTGAACAAAAAGTTGTTCTAACAGGAAATTTAGATTTTAAATCTATAATTCTTAAAGAAATACCTGAAAATCTAGACGAAGTTACCATCGTAGCAAAAAAACCTACAATCACCAGAAAACCAGATCGTCTTGTTTTTAATGTTGAAAATACAGCTCTTACAGAAGGCTCTACGCTTGGTGTTCTTAGAAACACACCTGGGATTATTGTTAGCGATGGAGGCATAAATATAAAAAGTGCACCAGCAGCTATTTACATTAACAATAAGAGAGTTCAACTAACTTCGGATGAGTTAATGCAATTGTTAGAAAGTGCTCCAGCAAACAGTATAAAATCTGTTGAGGTTATAACCAATCCTCCTGCTAGTTATGATGCAGATAGCGGATCAGTTATTAATATCATAATGACCAAAAACTTAGTTACAGGTTATAGAGGAAGTGTACAAACAAACTATACCCAAGGTGTGTTTCCTAGATATAATGCAGGTACAAGTCATTATTTTAAAAATGATAAAATTAATGTTAACGTTAACTATAGTTACACCAATCAAAAGATCAATAGAGACCAAGATGATCGTGTAAATTATCTAGATATGTCTAATGAAATAGATGAGATTTGGAACTCTAATGTTAACAGAAATACATGGACAGAAACTCACAATCTTAATCTTAATCTAGATTATTTTATAGATGAAAGAAATACTTTAAGTCTTACAAGTACAGGATTGTATACTCCATATTTTAAATACAAAATTGATAACAACACCAATATTTTTGATGCTGATAATAATTTTTTATCAAGCTTTACGGCAGACAACTTATCTAGAGATAATAAATTTAATATTGGGACAGACTTTGTTTACAAACACGATTTTAAAAACGCATCTAGTTTAACCTTTAATGCGCATCACACGGCTTATGATTATGAGCGAGATCAAAAAGTTTTTCAGGATGAGCCTATAGATGCTAACGACTCTCAGTTCAAAACAATTGCTAATCAAGATACTCAGATTTTAACAGGTAAATTAGATTATATCTTACCACTTAAAAACTCATCGAGTTTTAGTGCTGGTCTAAAATTTTCTAACGTTAATACAGATAGTGATATTTCTCGTTTTGATATTATTAATGGGGAAGAGGTCCTAAATTCTAATAATACAGATGCTTTTGTTTACGATGAAAATGTGTTTGCGGCATATTCTAACTTCAGCAAATCTTGGGATAAATGGGAAGTTAATTTTGGATTAAGAGTAGAGCAAACAAATATTGAAGGCAAATCTATATCCTTAAACGAAACCAATAAACAAGATTACTTTAATTGGTTTCCTAATGCTAGTGTAACGCATAACGTTTCTGATAATATGAGTGCTTATGCAAACTATAAAAGAAGCATTACTAGACCAAGTTATACAAACCTTAATCCGTTTACATTTTTCTTAAATGAAAACACATTAGTTCTTGGTAATCCTAATCTTATACCTACATATAGAGATCATTATGTAATAGGAACCAATTTTTTAGAACATTTTACCGTTGAAGCTTATTACATGAATTATGATGGTAACATTGCAGAACTACCAAGGCAGAATAACGAAACCAATATAATCTCTTACACACCAACTAATTTAGATAAGAAAACAGAATACGGATTTGATTTTTCGTTTGATTATTATCCAACAAACATCTGGAATTTATACTTTGTAACATCGTTTTATAACATTACTGAAGAGTCTAATTTTGGTGAAGGTTTTGTAAAACAAGACCAATGGTCTAATTATAGTTCAATTAATAATAACATTTCTTTGTTACATGATAGAAGTCTAAATATTAATTTAGCTGTTTATTGGATTGGGAAGAACTTACAACAATTTCAGGTTATAGAAGACAGATTAGCCTCAGAGCTTAGCGTGTCTAAATCTATTCTAAAACGAAAAGGAAATATTTCCTTATCTATTTCAGACCTGTTTAACGATCAGGACTTTTATAGTAGCACACGATATCTAAACCAATCCAGCAAAACTTTTATTGATTTAGATAATAGACTTATAAAACTTGGATTTAGTTATAAATTTGGAAACACCAAACTTAACACCAACGAACGTTCAACCTCAGAAGAAGGTAGAGATAGGTTAAAAGATTTAAATTAAATACACACAACGATTTATTATAAATTAAGAAGTGCATCTCATCTTACGGAGCAAATTTTTAAGAGATACTTGCACTACTCAAGTAATGCGTTATAAAGCTTAACTTATACAGGCTTTTTAATATATGCGTTAAGTATGTGAAAAAGATGTAATTTTGCCCTAAAAATTTACAAGTGGTAAAAATAGGCGATATAGAGTTAGGTGAGTTTCCGTTGTTGTTAGCACCAATGGAAGATGTGAGTGATCCTCCATTTAGAGCACTATGTAAAGAGCAAGGAGCAGACGTAGTATATACAGAGTTTGTATCTAGCGAAGGCCTTATCCGTAATGCCGCTAAGAGCGTTATGAAGCTAGATATCTATGAAAAAGAGCGTCCTGTTGGTATTCAGATTTTTGGTGCCAATATGGAAAGCATGTTGCAAACCATAGATATTGTAGAAAAATCTAATCCAGATATCATAGATATTAATTTTGGCTGTCCTGTAAAAAAGGTAGTTTCTAAAGGAGCAGGAGCAGGAATCCTTAAAGACATTTGTCTTATGGAGCAACTTACTGCCGAAATGGTAAAACGCACCAATTTGCCTGTTACTGTAAAAACCAGATTAGGATGGGACCACGACTCAATAAAAATTGTTGAAGTGGCAGAAAGACTACAAGATGTAGGTTGCAAAGCAATTGCAATTCATGGTCGTACAAGAGCCCAAATGTATAAAGGTAACGCTGATTGGAAACCAATAGCTGAGGTTAAAAACAATCCAAGAATGCATATTCCTGTATTTGGAAATGGAGATGTTAATACTCCAGAACGTGCTGTAGAAATGCGAGATGAGTATGGCCTGGACGGAGCTATGATTGGTAGAGCAACTATTGGTAACCCTTGGTTTTTTAAGCAAGTAAAGCATTATTTTAAAACAGGAGAGCATTTAGGACCAATATCTATGCAAGAGCGAGTAGAAGCTGCTCGTCGTCATCTACAAATGTCTATAGATTGGAAAGGTGAAAAGCTAGGTGTTTTTGAAACACGAAGACATTATACCAACTATTTTAAAGGTATTCCAAACTTTAAGGAGTATCGTATGAAAATGGTAACAAGCGACGACTCTAAAGATGTTTTCGATACTTTTGATGAAGTATTAGAGAAATTTTCAGATTATCAGTTTATCTAAGACTGTATTAGTTTTTTTGTTATTCTTTGCGAAGCAATACGAGATGCTACTATTCCTAAAGCAAAAATTGTAGCCAATACAATAAATACATTAAAGATATTTAAACCCACAGGATAGGCTAAATCTGGTGTTAGCATCACTAATCCAAAGCTTTGCTGCGCAAAGACAGCAATTAAGCCTATAACAACACCTATAATACCACTTATTACAGTCATAAGACTGCCTTGCCAAAAGAAAATAGATTTTATTGTTTTTGGTTCTGTGCCTAAATTAAAAAGCGTGTTTAGAGATGTCTTTTTATCTAAAATCATCATTATAATAGCACCAACAACATTAAAAAGGGCTATAATAATTACTAAGGTAAAAATGAGATAAATAGCTAAGTTTTCTGTGTTCAACATTTTGAACAAAGCTTCATTAAGTTGCTCTCTATTTTTAATATTAAATCTACCATTAAAAGAAGTGTTGATAGCTTTTCTAACATTATCTTCATCTGCATCAGCGCTAAGTCTTAATTCTATTGCGCTAATTTTTTTGTCGTTATAATTTAGTAGTTGTTTCGCCAGGTTTATATCAGAAAACACATACTTATCGTTTAGTTCTTCATTTATATCAAACAAGCCAACATTGTTAACATATACAGCATTGTAAGCACTTTTTATAGAGCTTATTTGTCCTTTTCCTGGTTTTGGTACATATATAGATAAAGCTTTTCTAAAGTCTAAAATTCCGAAGGAAAGATTATGAGATATTCCCCATCCAGAAACAACCTCATTACTGTTTGGAGTAAACCAATATCCTTTGGTAACCATAGAGTCTATATGAGTTACATTTAGAAAATTAGAGTCAACACCTTTAAGGGTTGCAAGCAGATTTTTGTTTTCAGATTTAATAATAATCCGTTCTTCTATCACTTCAGAAAAAGAAGCTATACCTTTTATTTTGTTTAATTTGTTTTTATCAGCATCAGTAAACTCAAAAGATTTTCCTTCAGCAGGAAGTATTTTTAAATCAGGATCAACAAATGAAGAAAATTGAAGGCTATAGTTCTTTAATCCGGCAAAAACCGACAACACTATAAATAGTGCGGCAGCAGCAATAATAACACCTGCAGAAGCAATTAGTGTCATAATATTTATAGCATTATTACTACTTTTAGAAAGCAGATAACGTTTAGCTATGTATAGCGAGAAATTCACTTAAGATTTTTTGCGCTTGTCTAATAAATCGTTGTTTTCAAGCGGATTGTCTTTACCTTTAAGAGAACGTTCTATACCATCAATATATTCTAAGGAGTCATCAATAAAAAATTCTAGTTGAGGCATACGTCTAAGTTGATGGCGCGTTCGCTGAGACAATTCATGTCTAATAAGAGGAGTATTAGAGCGTATACCTTCTAAAAGCCCTTTAGCCTCTTTATTAGGAAAAATACTAAGATAAACTTTGGCAATGGACAGGTCTACTGTAACACTTACTTTAGATACAGAAATAATTACACCTTTTAATCCACCAGAAGATGCTGCGCGTTGCAATACCTCTGCTAAATCTTGCTGTAAAATACCAGCTATTTTCTTTTGTCTATTACTTTCCATAGTGCAAAAGTAGAGTATATTTAAAGATTATGGTATTTTTATATAGCAAAAATGATAGTTTGTACACAAAGGAATTCATTTCTTTGACAAAAATTTAATTTAATAGAATGAAAAAAATCGAACATATTGGCATTGCGGTAAAAGATATAGATGCTTCAAATCATCTTTTTGCTTCATTATTTGGAAAAGAGCATTATAAGATTGAAGATGTAGAAAGTGAAGGTGTAAAAACATCTTTTTTTGAGTGTGGACCAAACAAGATAGAATTATTACAAGCTACGAATGAGAATAGTCCAATAGCAAAATTTATAGAAAAGAAAGGCGAAGGCATTCATCATATTGCGTTTGCTGTTGATGATATTGAAAACGAAATAGCCAGATTAACAGAAGAGGGTTTTAAGATGATTCACGAAAAACCAAAAAAGGGAGCAGACAATAAATTGATAGCTTTTTTACACCCAAAATCAACAAATGGTGTATTAATAGAGTTATGTCAAGACATTAAGGAATAATTTTCTTGTAGAGTTTTAAAATATGTAGTAATATTGCACACTCTTTTTAAAAGAGTATTGTTAGCAGTATGCTAATGGGTCCTATAACTCAGTTGGTTAGAGTATCTGACTCATAATCAGAAAGTCCCTGGTTCGAGCCCAGGTGGGACCACAAAAAAGCCTCACAGTATTGTGAGGCTTTTTTTGTTGGACTCTCAGTCTTTATTAAAACCTTATTATGAAACCATTGCTATTATTTGCTTTCAAGATATAGAGTTTATTCTTTAATAAAATAATGATGTAGTTTATTGATTATCATGTTTTTAAAATGGTTATCCCTAAGTCATTTTAGACTATATTATAATGACCGTCTTATACCTAATTCTAAACCACGTAATTCTGCTAAACCACGTAAGCGCCCTATAGCAGAATAACCTGGATTAGTATTCTTTTTTAAATCATCTAACATTTTATGACCATGATCGGGTCTAAACGGCATTCTAATATCCTTACGACCTGCTTCTATACGTTTTTGCTGTTCTTTAATTAAAGCTTTCATTACGGCATACATATCAACATCACCATTTAAGTGATCCGCTTCGTGAAAATTACCTTCGTTATCACGCTTGGTCGCTCGCAAATGAATAAAATGAATACGTTCTCCAAGGCGTTCTATCATTCCCGTTAAATCATTATCTACTCTAACTCCAAAAGAACCCGTACAGAAGGTTAATCCGTTGTTATGTGATGGAACTGCCTCATAGATATCAATAATATCTTGCTCTGTTGAAACCACTCTTGGTAAACCTAAAATTGGGAAAGGAGGATCGTCTGGATGAATACACATTAAAATACCAGCTTGTTCTGCAGTAGGTATAATTGCCGATAAAAATGAAAATAGATTCGTTTTTAATTCTTTTGTACCAATGGTGTTATAGGTTGCTAATATGGCGTTAAATTCTTCTAAGGTGTAGCCTTCTTCGGCACCAGGCAAGCCTGCAATAATATTTCTAATTAAGGTTTTTTGTTCGTCTTCAGAGGTGTTTTTTAAAAACGAAGCAGCTTGTTCTTTTTGGGTATTAGAATAGTGCTGTTCAGCACCAGGTCTTTTTAATAAATACAATTCAAAAGCAGCAAAAGAAGCGGCTTCAAACCGTAGAGCAGTAGATCCATCCGAAACTTCGTAATCTAAATTGGTACGCGTCCAATCTAAAACAGGCATAAAATTGTAGCAAACGATATCTATACCACAAGACCCTAAATTTAATAAGGTTTGTTTGTAGTTGTCAATATACAATTGGTAATCTCCAGTCTTGGTTTTGATGTTTTCATGAATAGGTACCGACTCTACAACAGACCACGTGAGCCCATGGTTCTCTATACTTGTTTTTCTTTTATTGATTTCTTCGACTGTCCACACCTCTCCATTTGGAATATGGTGCAATGCAGAAACGATTCCTGTAGCTCCTGCTTGTTTTATATCTGATAAAGAAACAGGATCATTTGGTCCGTACCAACGCCATGTTTGTTCTAAATTTTGTCTCATTTTTTTATTTTTAAACACCACTATAGGCAGAAAATCCGCCATCAATTGGTACTACATAAAACTCCACCTGCTCCTGTTAGAACAATTGTTTTATTCATTTTTAAACGATATCGGTTAATGTTATTTGTGTATTTCTTCTTTTACAAAAAAAAGAGATTACCTAAAAAGTAATCTTTAAATAATCTCTTTATGATAATTAAGTTCTATTCCTTTATAAATTTTGTACTAATTGTATTACTGCCTACTGTAAGCTTAATAAGGTATAACCCACTTTTTAAGTTTGAAATATTAATGGTTGAACTATTCTCTGTAGGTCTAACAACTAGCACTTCTTGCCCTAAAACACTGTAAAATTGTATTATATCTAAAGCGCTATTAGTACTAATATTTAATTCTGATTTTGCAGGATTTGGATATAAATTAAATTTAGTTATCTCAAAATTTTCAGTTGATAAAACATCACTACTAGTAGAAAAATAGACATGATCTATGTAAAAAATATAAGTTTCAGGTACAACAGAACCAGCATCGCCTGGTGTGCTTTTGACAAAGAATATATTATTAACATCTGTAAAATCAAAGCTTGAATTTTGAGATGAAATATCTGTAAATGGAATTACCATCGTATGCCAGTTACCATCATAAGAAAAACCATAAGTTGTTGGATCAAAATTAGCTTGTTGCCCAGTGGCATCTTCAAATCTTATGATTGTGGGTTGTGGACTAGATGATTTCATAGAGAAATGATAGTAACTGTAACTACTTAAATCTTGATTAGGACTCCCAGGATAGTTAAAATAACCTTGGTAGTTACTGACACCTCCAGTATTACCGACAACCTCAATAACTTGGTTGCCTCCGTCGGTTCCTGAATCTGCAAATGTAGAGTTGATGGTAACACCATCTCCATTAAGGTTTTGTGTAGCAACTGTTTCTGTAACTGTAGCTTCTGTATAATACCCTAGCGTCGATTGAGAATATCCTAATGATACTAGGACAAGAGAAAGCATAAATGTAATTTTTTTCATAATAAATTGTTTAATTAATTATTTGTTATAAAATTATTACTAAAAGCATGTAAGCAGGTGTGTTATTCATACTTTAAAGGGAGGTGTAATGTGTTATATTACATTTTGATTTATTAGTCAACAAGTTTAAAATGAACCTTTTGATCGTTTACAATGACATAGAAATCTCCATTTTCGAGATGTCTGTTACCTTCACTATCTACAAAGCTTAAGTCATGTTCAGGGTTAATTTCAAATCGATATACTACTTTGTCACCAGCTTTTATAGTTTGCTTTTCAAAATGTTTTAACTCTTTTATAGGTCGAGATATCGATGCAAAAGGATCTTTTATAAACCATAAAACGGTTTCTTTTCCATCATGATTGCCAGTGTTTGAAACTGTGACCTCAGCAATAAGTGTGTCTTTTTTTGTGATGGTTTTAGACGATAATTTTACTTCACTATACTCATAGGTGGTGTAGCTTAACCCATGGCCAAACCAATACAATGGATCTCGAGGAATATCTTGGTAGTGTCCTAAGGTTGGTCTGGCAGCTTGTCTCATATTATAATAAATAGGAATTTGACCAGTGGTTTGTGGAAATGTCATTGCTAATTTTCCAGAAGGATTATGTCTCCCAGAAAGTAGGCCAGCAACCGCAGGTCCTGCCATTGTTCCAGGTTGCCATATTTGCACAATAGCATCTGCCATTTTTTCTAATTTCATTAATTCTAATGGTCGTCCACTAGAAAGCATTAGAATGATAGGTTTATTGGTTTTTTTAAGTTCTTCTACTAAATCTTCTTGAATTTTAGGTAGGGCAATAGTTGAACGGGATCCGTTTTCTCCACTCCAATGTCTTTTTTCGCCTAAAAATATGATCACAGCATCCGATTTGTTTGCGGCTTGTATGGCAGCGTTAAAACCGCTTTTATCCTCTCCATCATAATCGCAACCAAGAGCATAATTTAAGGTTGCTTTATTTTTAAATTCTTTTTCTAAGCCCTCATAGATGGTTTTAACATCCTGTGGTCGTCCCATACCTTCCCAAAAACCCATAATGTGTACCGAGTCTTTAACCATAGGACCTATTATGGCTAAGTTTTTATACTTACTGGTTATAGGAAGTGTTTCATTTTCATTTTTAAGAAGTACAAAAGATTCAGCAGATAATTGTTCAGCTATTTCTAAATATTCAGGGAGAAGGTAACGCTCTTTTTCGGAAACTACATCTACATAAGGATTTTCAAATAGTCCGAGTTTCATTTTTACTCTTAAAATACGTCTAACCGCTTCATCAATTGATGTCATTGGCACTTTTCCTTCTTCAACAAGCTCTGGCAAATAGTCAATATAGGCGTTATCTACCATATCCATTTCAATTCCTGCCATAAATGATTTTTGGGCAGCTTCTTTTAAATCTTCAGCAACACTTTGTTCTACAAGATTACGAACAGAGCCCCAATCCGATACCACAAACCCATCGTGTTTCCATTTGTTTTTTAGCACTTCTGTAAGTGTATAGTGATTAGCTGAAGCAGGTATGCCAGAAATATCATTAAAACTACTCATTAAAGTGGCTGCACCAGCATTTACACCAGCTTCAAAAGGAGGCATAAAAGTTTCCCATAGCGTTTGGTTTGAAATATCACTATAATGGTAATCTCGTCCACCTTCAGATAAACTATAGCCTATAAAATGCTTTAAGCAAGCTGCTATAGTGTATTTATCATTTAAATTAGAACCTTGGTAGCCTTGCACAGCTGCTACTGCAAATGCAGAATTGGCGTAAGGGTCTTCTCCATAACCTTCAGACACACGTCCCCAACGTGCATCGCGAGCCACATCTACCATGGGAGAGAAGGTCCAGTCTAACCCTGATAACCAACTTTCTTTAGCTGTTATAGCACTCGATGTTTTTACCAACTCTGTATTCCATGAAGAGGCTTGTGCTAACGGAATAGGGAAAATTGTGCGGTAACCATGAATTGCATCAAAACCAAAGATGATTGGAATGCCAAGTCGAGATTCTGTTATGGCCTTTTTCTGGATTTGGTTACGGTATTCTGGATTGGTGCTTCTATATAATAATGAACCAATTTCTGGACTCACCTCACGCATTTTTTCACCAATATTATTAGGATTAGCATTTTTACCATATGTCCATTGGTTCATTTGCATAATTTTTTCATCCAAAGTCATTAGACTTATTAGATGTTCTATACGTTCTTCAATAGGTGCATTAGGATCTTTGTAATTGGCCGTTTTATTTTCAGTTTTATGAGAGCAAGCAACCATAACAAATATGGCTAAGGCGAAACATAGTTTTTTCATTGAAGTTGATTTTTTAATTTAGAGGGAACTTTAGAGGTATAAAAACGATATATAAAAACCTATGACGTATTGCATTCATAGGTTTTTTATATACTATTTTAAAATTTAGTTATTAATTACCAGCACCTAGATATTCTACGGCATTAATAAAAATGGTATTTCCTATTTCGTTTAGTCTATAACCTGTTGGTGAAGACATAAACATTCGTTTTCCTGAAGCAGGAACCGCTCCAGGATAAGCTTCGGTATTTGCTTCCCATTCTACAATAGCAACTTTGGTACCATCAGAAGCTATAAGGGTACCACTACCTACATCAGAGACTAACACGGTATGGAATCCATCAGCAAAAAGAATAGCTCCTGTATTTCCATCTGTTAATTCAACATCTGTAAAGATAGGGTGCTCAGGTAGGTTAGCATCTAAACTATTTCCAGTGCCTTCATCAATATCTGTACTGTTAAAAAGTTGTAGTCTAGAACTTCTTGCTGCGTAAGCATTCATATTAAGTACTGGTGTAGATACTGACGCCCAAACATCTACTAGTGCACTATTGTCGCCACCAATGTTAACACTATTGGTGTTTCGAGAAATAATTACTACATCAAAATTGTTTAATTGATTTGCACCTCCTGCATCAAGGTTGTTAAACTGACCATTTATGGCTTGCACAGTATGTCCAGCCTCTTCTAATATGGTAATAAAACCTTGATCATCTGCAACACTATCAGTTACAAGTACTACATCAAAAGGTCCACCTGTATTGCAAGGTTCTGGGATAGCTCCAGCAACAAGATATTGTACAGCATTCAATAAGATGGCATCACCGACTTCATTTAACATATAGCCAGATGTAGAAGACATAAACATTCTTTTTCCAGCAGCAGGTATTGCACCATCATAAAATTCAACATTAGCATCCCATTCTACGATTGCTACTTTGGAATCATCTGAGGCGATTAATGTACCGTTACCAACATCTGAAACGATAACGGTTTGTAATCCTGAACCTGTAAGAATGGCGCCTGTATTATTATCCGTTAAGGTGATTCCGCTAAAAACAGGATGGTCTGGTAGGTTTGCATCTAAGCTATTTCCACCACCTTCGTCTACTTCAGTACTATTAAAGAGTTGAAGTCTAGAGCTTCTGGCAGTATAAGGATTCATATTTAAAACAGGAGTTTCAACCGTTGCCCAAATTGATGCTAAAGCACTATTTTCTCCTCCAATTTGAACACTATTAGTGTTTCTTGAAATGATAACAAGATCAAAGTTATTTAATTGATTAGCACCTGTAGAATTTAAATTGTTGTATTGGCCTTCTAAGGCTTGTACTGTATGACCAGCACCTTCAAGTAAGTTAATAAAACCTTGGTCTGCACCTACGTTATCGGTTACCAATACGATGTCAAAGTTTCCGTATTCGCCACAGGGTACATCTACAGGACCAGCATCTGGATCTTCTTCTACAAATATTGAAAAGGTAAAGGTTTCTGTTGTATTATCTACGTATTTAACAAGTAATTGTGCTTCAAACGTACCTGAAGAATTGTACGTTACTTCAACATTTGGATTAATCGATGTTGCTGGTGTTCCGCCTTCAAAGGTCCAATCTGTAGTAATTGATTTTGTAGAGGAACTTGTAAAATTAATTGTTTCTCCAAACTCTAAATGAGTATTAGAAACATTAGCAATAGTTTCTCCATTATCGTACAAAGTGACTTCTCTTATATCATCTTCACAAGAAAAATTAAGTATTGTGAGACATAAAATGAAATAAAATAGTTTGCAGAATTTTACTTTTTTAGGTGTCATAGTAATTCAAAAATTATGGTAATGCAAAGTTTATACTATAAAGGGAGATTATAGATTATAATTGTTTCTCTTTAGGGGTGCGAACGTACACTTGTACAGATAAGTTATAAGTTTTATTCAGAATTTAAGATTTGATTTTTTTTAATAAATTAATAATCAGAATATTAGTGTTTTTTTAGGTGATTTTAAAATTGCAGATGTACGTTCTCACCCCTAAAACGATATCTTTAAAGGTTCATATATGCTATTATAATTTTATTTTGCTCTTACTTTCAATTGAGCTATTAAATCAGTAATTCAGTTTCAAAGTTATGTGTAATTCAATTAAATATAAAATAGGTTTTGTGCTGTTAATTTGTCTTCAATATTATTTGCAAGCACAAGTTACGCGATTGAATTTTGAGCAAATTAATTATGATGAGGATTTTTCTCCAAGCATGATTTCTAGTTTGGTTCAAACAAAAAAAGGTTTTATTTGGATTGGGACAGAGAATGGTTTGTTTCGGTATGATGGTTATAGTTTTGATAGGTATGTAAGAGATAAAAGAGAAGGGAGTTTAAGTAACAATCACGTTAATGTGGTTTTTGAAGACAATGAAGGAGATTTATGGATTGGCACTAACCATGGAGTAAATAAATTTAATAAAGATTCTAATACGTTTAGTTTTATTGATATTTCGCTTACTAAAGGTGGTCGCAATTATATTAGTTCGTTTGTTGAGGATGGAAACAATAACGTTTGGGTAGGGACATTTGGAGGCGTTAAAAAACTAAATAAGAAAGAAAACCTTTTAGAAAAGGTTTCTAATGATTCTAATTTTATTCTCAACAGATGTCGTGTGTTGTCATTGTTTTATGATAAAGATTATGGTATTTTATTGGGAACAGCACAAGGACTACAGGCTTTTAATCCCGAAACCAATTTGCTTAAAGATTTACCTAATGCTTTTCAAAGCAACCCTGATTTTTTAAAAGCTAAAGTTTGGAAGATTGAAAAGGAATCAAACGGTGACTTGTGGTTTGGAACAGAGACTAAGGGTGTCTTTAAATATGATAAAGAAAATGATATTTTAGTACAATTTGCAAACAATTCTGAAGCTGATAATTCTATTTCTTCTAATTGGATAAATGATATCATCACGGTAGACGAGCATACCATTTGGTTTGCTACCCAAAATGGCTTGGATGTATATGATAAAAAGACTAAAACTTTTACAAAATACAAGCATAATGCCTTAAATACGAGTAGCCTTACAGATAATAATTTACAGTGTTTTTTAAAAGATAGAGACGATTGTTTATGGATAGGCACAAGGTCTGGAGCGATAAATTTTTATAATAAAGCCAATTCTAATTTTACAAATATTGGAGAGACGGTTTACCCAAATTTTGGACTAAACCACGCTATAGCAACAGCTATTATTGCAGAAGGCGAGAATGATTTATGGGTTGGCACATATGGAGGTGGACTTACACACCTCAATTTTAAAACAAATGTTTCTAGCCATTATAAGGTAAATGAAAAAGCAGAGCGTAAAACCAAAAATCTAATTACTGCTTTAGCTAGAATGAATGAAGACCATCTTATTTGCGGCACTTTCAATGGTTTATTTAATTTTGATAAAAACAGTAAAACGTTTACCTCCATACCACTATCTTATGAAGATTCTAAAGCAAATGAGCGACCTATAACATCGCTAATTGTAGACAATGATATTATCTGGGTAGGTACTGATGGTAATGGGCTTAAGAAGATATTACCAGATGGAACTATCGAAAATTATTTAGCAGATGCTTCGCCTGGTGGTTTGTCAGATAATTTTATTATAGATCTCGAAAACAGAAAAGAAGGTATCTGGATTTCTACACAAAACGGATTAAATTACTTTGATAAAGCACTTAGTAAGGTTACAAAAATTTATAAAACGACAACCCAACCTTCCATAGGAAACAATAGTTTAACTGCACTGTTTACAGACTCTAAAGGAAGGTTGTGGATTGGAGGCGATTATGACGGTCTTTTTTACTTTGACGAATCTAAGGAGCGTTTTTTTGTATTAAATAAGGATAAAGGATTTACAAATGCTTCTATTCAAAGTATTGCAGAAGATGCAGAAGGGAATTTATGGGTGAGTTCAGAAGACTTTTTATTCAGAATAAAGCTTGATAGTTCTTCTAAAAAGTTTGATTTTAATACTGCCGAAATCAGTAAATTTTCTGGAAAAGATGGGGTTTCTGTAAAGCAATTTTCTCGTAATGCCAGTGTTTTGTTTAATGAAAAGCAGCTTGCCTTTGGTGCAGTAAAAGGAATCACCATTTTTGATCCTTCCCTTATATACAAAGCACCAAATGAAAATGAAATTGTATTAACAACATTAATAGTTAATAACGAAATTGTAGAATCTAGTAAAGACAATTCCATTCTTAAAAAGCCTATTTCTGAAACTTCAAACATTACAATTAATTATGATCAAGGGTATATAGGTTTAGAATTTAGTAGTTTAAATTTTATAAACCCTAGAAAAAGTAAATATGCGTATAAATTAGATGATGATTTAAGAAAAGATAATTGGCATAATACTGGGACTCAAAATAGAATAAACCTCTCTAATTTAAATCCTGGAAACTATTTATTGTCTATAAAATCTACTATAGAAGACGGTAGTTGGAATCCTAATATAAAAACACTAGCAATTACAGTATTACCACCTTGGTGGAAGACTTGGTGGGCAAACTTAGCATATTTGCTGTTGTTTATTCTAATAGTTTTAATCATCGTAAAGTTTATAAACAACAGGATGAAATTAAAACGAAAATTGTTTTTAGAAAATGTAGAGAGTGAGCGTAAACAAGAAATGTTGAACATGCAACTTAATTTCTTTACCAACATTTCTCATGAGATAAGAACACCATTAACTTTGATAAAAGGGCCTATTGAAGAATTATTAGAAGACACAGACAATAACCCAAAATCAGAAAGTAAACTAAAAACTATAAAACAAAACTCTGATCGTTTATTAAAGCTAGTCAATGAATTATTAGATTTTAGAAAAGCAGAAAAAGGGCACATGCGCATTTATTGCGAAGAACAAGATATTGTGGCCTTTTGTTTTGAAATATATGAGTCTTTTAAAGGTCTTGCAGCAAAGAAAAACATAGAGTATAATTTTGTTTTAAATTCTAACTCTATAAAAGTGTTTTTTGATAAAAATCAAATGGAGAAAGTGGTTTACAACCTGCTTTCTAATGCTTTTAAGTTTACTAAAAAGAACGGAAAAATTGTATTTGCAGTAGAGCAAGTCCATAACGAGCACAAGAAAGTCTTAATAAAAATAAAAGATAATGGTATTGGAGTTCCCGAAGCAAATAAAAGCACCATTTTTAATCGGTTTTTTCAAGTAGACGATAGAGGTGTTCATAATATGGGAAGTGGCGTAGGCTTGGCGTTGTCTAAATCAATTGTAGAGTTGCACAAAGGAAAGTTAGTCTTGGAAGAAGAAAAAGAATCTTGGGCTAATACAGTGTTTCAGATAGAATTACTAATGGGCAAATCGCACTTAGATATCAATCAAGTTGATGATGACGAATTAAATTTGAGTAAAAACGTTATTGACGCTGATTCTAACACTAAAGTACCTATAACAACACACGAGAATTTTGAATTTGAATACACGGTATACGATCCTGATAAGAAAACAATTTTTACAGTAGAAGATAATGATGAGGTAAGAAAATTTATTGCAGATGTTTTAATTGAAAACTATAACGTGTTAGACTTTTCTAGTGCTAAGGAGGCAATTAGTTATATGGATAAAGAAATTCCAGATTTAATAATATCTGACATTATGATGCCAGAAATGGACGGATTACAATTTTGTAAGTATATAAAAACTAATGAGAGCACCAATCATATTCCTGTTATACTGTTAACAGCGAAGGCTTCAGTAGATAATAAGGTGGAAGGTTTAGCCACAGGAGCAGATTCATATATTTCAAAACCTTTTAGCACTAAAGTATTATTGCTGAGTGTGCAAAACTTATTAAAATCAAAAGAAATCTTTAGGCAAAAATACAGTGGCAATTTTATTGTGGATTCTGACCTCGATAAATTAACTACACCAGAAGAGTTATTTCTTAAGAAGTTAATGAAAATTATTGAAGAAAATTTAGAAAATCCCGATTTCGACGTAAGTATGTTGGTTGATAAAATTGGAATGAGTAGAACAATTCTCTATAAAAAAGTAAATTCTTTAACTAATCATTCTGTTGCTAGTTTAATAAAACAGTTGAGATTAAAAAAAGCAGCAGACATTATTGTAAAGACAACCTATCCTATATCCGAAATAGCATTTATGGTTGGTTTCAATGATCGTAAACATTTTAGTAGAGAGTTTAAAAAAATATATAATCACTCGCCATCCGCTTATAAAAAACTTCAAAATGAAGTAGAAAAATAAAAGCTTTTAGTCAAAATAATAAGTTTTTTAAGCCTCTTTAAGGCGTCTAGTTAGGTTTGTAATACTGCTAAGTAGTTCTTTTTTAGGGTGTAAAAAACCAAACACATTAGCACCCCTTGAAACGCATATTTTAATACCTATAAATTTATTTTATTCAATCATATTTGTGTGCTGCATAGTGTATTTCAATTAATTTACATGATAAGATGAGAAATAAATTTATAATATCTAGATGTGTTAAATCACTACTATTTACATTGCTTTGTACATTGTTTACAAGTGTTTATGGGCAAAGCAAAACTATAACAGGTAAAGTTGTAGATGATACAGGTGTGCCATTGCCTGGTGTTAATGTTTTAATTGATCAAACGACCATAGGAACTCAAACTAATTTTGATGGCGAATATACATTACAGGCAGAACCAGAAGATGTTCTGGTATTTTCATATCTAGGATTTAAGACATTAAAAATCACTGTTGGGACTCAAAATGTAATTGATGCAACTTTAGAAGAAGATGCTTCAGCGCTTGAAGAAGTGGTGGTTGTAGGATACGGAACAAAAAAGAAAAGTGATATTATTAGCTCTGTAGTTACTGTTGACAAAGATGATTTAGTAAAGGTAGCAACATCAGATATTGGAGAAATGTTGCGAGGAAAAGCGGCAGGTGTTCAGGTCACTTTAGCTAGTGGTGCACCAGGAGGTTCATCTACAATACGAATTAGAGGTCAAAGCTCTATAAGTGGAGGAAATGATCCTATTGTCATTGCAGATGGTGTACGCATAGGTAGTATAAACGATATAAATGCTAATGATATTGCTTCGTTAGAGGTATTAAAAGATGCTGCTGCTCAGGCTATTTATGGTGCAAGAGCTTCTAATGGAGTGATTCTTATTACTACAAAACGAGGTAAAGAAGGAAAAACCTCAGTGTCTTACAATGGCTTTTCTGGTATACAAACCATTAATAGAAATTTTGATATCTACAGCGGAGAAGAATTTGCACAATTAAAGCGAGAAGCTTTCAGAACAAATAATGGAGGTGAATATAGATTAGATGAAGATATATTTTCTGGTTTAGAATTAGCTAGTGTGCAAAACCAAGATTATATAGATTGGGAAGATTTAGTGCTCGGAACCGGTGAAACACAAAACCACGCAATCAATATATCGTCTGGAACCGAAAAATTCAGAATTTTTAGTAGTGTAAATTATATTAATACTAAAGGAGTTATTCCAAACTCGAGTTATAATAAAGTAGGTTTAAGATTAAATGCTGATCAAAAAATAAATGAATGGTTAAATATAGGTCTTAATACCTCATTTCAATTTTCAGAAACTAATAACCCAAACAACGGAGGTGTAATTTTAAATGCTTTAACAACAGCACCCTTAGGAAGTGTTTACAACCCAGATGGTACCTTACGTTACTTACCTGGTGGGTTTGAAGAAAATAAAAACCCATTAATTGATTTAGATGAAACCACAAACGTAACAGACCAAAGAAATGATATACTCAACCTCTTTATTGATATTTCACCTATTGAAGGCTTAAATTACAGAGTTAATTTAAGTAGAAGGTCATGGAATTATAAGCGTAAGTCTTACAATACCACACAATCGTTATCAGGAATTGCAAATAATGGTCAAGGTAGTGGATCTATTCAGTTTCAGGATAATGTAGAGTGGCAATTAGAAAATATTATTACTTACGATTTTGATATAAACGAAATTAATCATTTTGGTATTACAGCAGTTCAGAGTATATCTGAAACAACTTATAATAATTTTCAGAATGTTGCCGAAAGAATACCAAATGATATTTTAGGCATAAACGGTTTAGAAGGAGCATTTCTAAATACTCCAAGTATAAGTGCTAATAAAAGAGGTATTGTATCTGCAGTAGGAAGATTAGAATACGATTTTGATAATAAATATTATGTAACAATCTCTGGAAGAGCTGATGGTTCTACTGTCTTTGGAAGAAATAATAAATGGGCCTTTTTTCCAGCAGCTAATTTTGGGTGGAATATTCACAAAGAAGCCTTTTTAGAAGATGTAGATGCTATTAATAATTTAAAACTAAGATTTAGTTATGGTAGTGTCGGAAACGAAGGGATAAGCCCAGGTCAAAGTCAAAGTACAGCAGATCAGAGAGACTATATTATAGATGATAACCAAGTGTCTGGTTATGTGCCAGGAACTACGTTGCCAAATCCAGATTTACGCTGGGAAACTTCAACAACCTTTAATACAGCTGTAGACTTTGGTCTTTTTAATAATAGAATAACATCTACCATAGAATATTACAATACAAGAACTAAAGATCTTTTAGTTAGAGAGCAGTTAGACCCTTCTTCGGGTTACAACTCAAAGCTTACCAATATTGGCGAGATTGAGAATCAAGGTTTAGAAATTACTTTAAATACAGATGTAGTAAGAAATGAAAATTTCAATTTAAACGTTGGAATGTCATTTACTAAAAATCAAAACAAAATTATTAGTCTATACGGTAGAGATGAAAATGGAGATGGTATCGAAGACGATGATATTCTTAATAGAAGATTTATTGGTGAAGAAATTAATGTATACTATCAGTACCAACCTATAGGTATTTTTCAAGAAGGTGAAGATATTGTTAGTTCAGCACAACCTACAGCACTTCCAGGAGACGTAAAATTACGAGATGTAAATGGAGATAATATTATAGACGATGAGGATCGAGTAATAACATCTCAATCACCAGATTGGTTCGGAACATTATCGATTAGTGCAGACTATAAAGGCATTGATTTTTCTGCCGATATATATACAGTCCAAGGAGTAACTAGAAATAACCCATTCTTATACGGTTATTTAGAAGGAGGTTCTTTAAGAGGAATTAAAAACGGAATTAAACAGAATTATTGGACTCCAGAAAATCCAGGTGGAGATTTCCCAAGACCTAGAGAAGGTAATGACCCAGACAATATATATTCATTAGGGTTACAAGATGCTTCCTATATTAGGTTGCAAAACATTACACTAGGTTATACACTTCCAAAAGACCTTTTAACTAGCATAGGACTTACCAAATTAAGGGTTTATGCAACCGGAAGCAATTTAGTAACCATTACAGATTTTCAATCTTACAGTCCCGAGAAAAACCCGAGTGATTATCCAGAAGCGGTAACAGTGGTTATGGGATTACAAATAGGATTTTAAAAGCAAAACAATAAAACAATTATTATGAAAAATATTAAGCACCTATTATCGTTTTCAGTGTTAATAGCAATAATGCTGTTTTCTTGTGAAGATTTTCTTGAAGAAGAAATATTAGATGAGGTTTCAGTAGATTATATTTATAATTCTCCTGAAGGATTAGAAGTTGGAGTTAACGCATTATATAACAGAATGCGAATTTATAATTCTCCAAGCGGTGATAATGATAATTTAAGAGCTAATGTATTCTTTTTAGCCGCTACAGATTTAGGACTGCACAGAACATGGTTTACCCCTTATGGAGCTACGCAACATACACCAGCGAGGTTTCCGGCAGATAAGTGGAACAATGCTTACCGAGTTATAGATAGGGCTTCTGCCATAATTACGAGTGCAAGATCTATTGATATGGATGCTGATGCTAAAAATAAATTAGTAGCACAAGCAAAAGTTATTAGAGGAGAGTTATACCTCGATTTAATTAGAATGTATGGTACTATAATTTTAGATACCGTACCAACAACACCCGAAAACATAAATGACCCAGTAGTTTACGAAGCTGCTTCTGAAGAGGCTATTTTTGGTGTTATCAATCAAGATTTAGATTTTGCTATAGAGCATTTAGAATGGCAAGATCAAATAGGACGTTACCGACAAGGTGTTGCAAGGCATTTGAGAGGTAAATCTGCCATGTGGACAGGAGATTGGCAAGAAGCAGCAGATCAGTTTGATGCAATTATTAATAATGGTACTCACGATCTAGTTAATATAGATCAAGTTTTTGGAACCGATGTAAATCATCAAGAAGCGTTATTTGTTTACCAAAGAGATCAGTTACTAGGAGAAGGTGATGCACTTGCTGGAGGTGGTGGATTTTGGCTAGGAAGTGTCTTTAATCAAAGACTTTACGAAAAACAATCGGGCTCAGATCCTGTAGCAGGTGGCGAAGTTATCAATGATGTAGAATATGGTGGACAGTCCTTAGGTTGGTTCTTCCCTAATAGTTATTTAGAATCTTTATATGACACGGCAACAGATTTACGTTTTACAACCTATTACTGGCCAAAGGATTATACAGAATATTATGTGAATAACCCAGAGCATCCAAATTTTGGACAGCCAATAACAGAGCCAGAAGACAACTACAGAAGATTTCACTGGAGCCTAAAAAAATACGCTGATTTCGAAACCAAATTACCAAATACATTAGAAAGTTATAAAGACTATATGTATTACAGATTTGCAGAGACTCTATTGTTAGGGTCAGAAGCTCATGCCAATCTTGGAAATAATGGAACAGCTCTAGAGTATCTTAATAAGGTAAGACGTAGAGGTTATGGCTTAGACCCTAATGTAGCAGCTCCTAGTGTAGACTTTCCATCATGGAACCAGGACGACTATTTAGAAGAATCAGCAAGGGAGTTGGCTTTTGAAAATAATAGATGGTTCTTATTAAAACGTTTAGGCTTATTACAAGAACGCGTTTCTATGTATTACAGAAACGGAGATAATTCTACATCAGAAGCTAATGATGCAGCCAATAGCTCAACACCATTTCAACCGCATTTTGTGAATTGCCCAATACCTCAAAGTCAAATAGACATTATAGGTGAAAATGCATCACAGTTCAACATTGGATATTAAGATTTATAAAAGGTATGAATTATAGAAAAATTATTTTCGCACTAATAGCGATTACAACAATCAGTTTTAATACTTATAGCCAAAAGATCATTCAAAATGTCTTTGATAGAGAAGCTATAAGTCTAAATGGCTCATGGAATTATATCATTGATCCATATCAAATGGGTTATTTAGATTATAGACAAAAGCCATTTGATGAAAGCAAATCGGGTAAAGGAGGCTTCTATGACAATCTTCATAATGTCTCTAAGGAAACCAAAGTAGAATACGATTTTAGCAATGAGCCAACATTAGATGTTCCTGGAGATTGGAACTCACAAGATCAACGCTTACTTTTTTACGAAGGTACCTTATGGTATAAAAAGGATTTTGTGATAAAGCCAACAACAGACCAAAACTACATCCTTTATTTTGCTGCAGTAAACTACGAATGCCACGTCTATCTTAACGGTAAAAAATTAGGAACTCATAAAGGTGGTTTTACTCCATTTCAGTTTGATGTCACTTCAAAACTTAACGACGGTGAAAACTTTGTTGTTGTTATGGTAGATAATACAAGAAAGAAAGATGAAGTACCAACCATTAATACAGATTGGTGGAACTACGGAGGGATTACACGAGATGTTTTATTGGTAAGCACACCAAAAGAATATATCAACGATTATAAAGTGCAATTAGCAAAGGATAATAAAAAATTAATTGAGGGGTTTGTAAAAGTTGAGGGTATTAACAGTACTCAAGATGTTGTAGTAGAAATCCCTGAATTAAAGATTAAATCTACCTTCCAAACCGATAATCAAGGTTTAGTGAAGTTTAATATCCCAGTGAAAAAACTGACTTATTGGTCACCTGATTCACCAAAACTCTACGATGTAAAAATAACTTCAAAGTTAGATGAAGTTCACGATAAAATAGGTTTTAGAACCATTAAAACTGTCGATAAAAACATTCTGCTTAATGGCAAATCTATATTCTTAAAAGGTATTTCTGTCCATGATGAAAACCCATTGCTAGGCGGACGATTAAGATCTGATGCTGATATGAGAATGTTGCTCACTTGGGCAAAAGAATTAGGGTGTAACTATGTGCGCCTAGCACATTACACGCACAATGAAAGAATGTTGCAATTAGCAGATGAAATGGGCTTGTTGGTTTGGGCAGAAGTTCCTGTGTATTGGACAATCTCTTGGACCAACCCAGAAACTTATGCTAATGCAGAAAATCAATTGGCCGTTGGTATAGAACGTGATAAAAACAGAGCAAGTGTAATTATTTGGTCTATAGGAAATGAAACACCTGTAAATGAAGACCGAAATGCTTTTATGGGAAAACTTGTAGATAAAGTAAGAGCATTAGACGACACAAGGTTAGTGGCAGCAGCTTTAGAAATAGAACGTGAAGGTTATAAAATTACAGTAGAAGATCATTTAGGAGACAAATTAGACTTAGCAAGCTTTAATGAATATGGAGGTTGGTATTGGTCTAACGCAAAAGAATTACCAAAATATTCTTACGATATTAAATTTAACAAACCCGTAATTATATCAGAATTTGGAGCAGGAGCTTTAGCAGGCTTTCATGGAGATGACGATACCATGTGGAGCGAAGAACATCAAGAGTTAATCTACATTAATCAACTTGAAATGTTAGACAAAATGGATGGGTTAAGAGGAATGACGCCTTGGATTTTAGTCGATTTTAAATCTCCAAGAAGACAGAACCCAGTATTTCAAAACTTCTGGAATAGAAAAGGTTTAATTTCCAATACAGGAGAAAAGAAAAAAGCATTTTTCACCTTACAAGAATATTACAAGAAAAAAACCAAGGAATATAAATAGTATGAATTATTTAAGAAAAATCTATGTTATGAAAAATAAATTAAAATTTTTGACATTTTTAATTCTGCTCACATCTTGTGCATGTACAGAGGATGAAAAAATAGTATTCGTAGATGGTGATACTTTAGATGAATCTCCTGTAGATTCAGAATTCCCTAGTGCAAAAGAGGTAGTTTTAGAAATGGGAGCTGGGTTTAATTTGGGCAATACTTTTGATAATGGTCAGAACGAAACTACATTTCAAGCATCAAAACCCGTATTAGATTTGTATATCGGTGCAGGTATGACTCATGTTAGAATACCTACTACTTGGATGGATCGTTTTGATGGCGATCATATAGCCGATGAAAATGGAAATATCAATACAAGTCATCCAAGATTTTTAGAATTGGTTCAACTTATCGATTATGCATTAAGTCAAGATATTTATGTGGTTCTAAATACGCATCACGAATCTTGGTTAAAAGACAATTATGATGGTAGTGAGTCTTACGATTTAAAGTTTCATAACCTATGGACAGGTATTGCTACATATTTCAAAGACCGTTCTAATCATTTAATCTTTGAGGTGCTTAACGAGCCAGAAGGAAATTTAGGAGAGTTTGATGGTGATGGCCCTTTTCCTGATCCAACAGATGCCACAGCTATAGAATACACAAGACATATAAATAATGTTGGATATGAGGCCATAAGAGCAACAGGAGGTAATAACTCTACACGTATTGTTATGGTTGGTGTTAATAGTCAAGGTAACGCTTTATACATAGATGAAGTTTATCCTAATCAAATAAGTCTTCCTGGGCAAGGTTCAGATGATTATTTAGCAATTCAGGTGCATAGTTATTCACCATGGGATTTTTGTGGAGAAATAGGCAGCAATGCGGCTTTTCCTGGTAATTCTTTTTTTGAACAAGGCATTCAGGATGTAAGTGTACATGCCTTAGTGTTAGATGTTGCTATTAATTATGGTGAATTTGGTGTTGGTAGAGAATCTAATCAGAGTGAAAGAAATACACCACTTGTAAGAGGTTATTATAAAACCGTTGCAGATGCTACTCTAGGTCAATCGATGTCTTACACTGTTTGGGATGACCGTGGATGGTTTAGGTTAGTTAATGATGAAGCTACTGATTTTTCATTTAATATTGTGCCTACTATGCTTGATTAAGCTTGTTTCGTAAAACTTATAAAAGTCTGTGAATTTATTATGTTCACAGACTTTTTAATATACTATAAAGAGAAAGTTCAGTTGAATTTCATAACAGCTGATTAATCCTTCAAAAATCTTATTTATGTTTCTTAAAATTAAATTATTCGCATTCTTAGTCATAGCTATGTTAGGTCTTCTAAGTCAGAGTGTCTATGCGCAAGCAAAGACCTCAGAATTGAGAGTAGAACAAAAAGTAGATTCATTATTAGCCCTAATGACAGTTGAAGAAAAAGTAGGACAAATGAATCTTTATAATGGTTTTTGGAATGTTACAGGTCCTGCACCAGAGCATGGAGGTGCAGCCATTAAATACAAACATTTAAAAAATGGTTGGGTTGGTGCGATGCTTAATGTAAGAGGTACAGAAGAGGTAAATAAAGTACAACGTATTGCGGTTGAAGAATCGCGCTTAGGTATTCCGCTTTTAATAGGTTTTGATGTAATTCATGGTTATAAAACCTTAAGTCCAATTCCTTTGGCGGAGTCTGCAAGTTGGGACCTCGAGGCTATAAAAGCATCGGCACGTATTGCGGCTATAGAGGCCTCTTCAGCTGGTATAAACTGGACCTTTGCGCCAATGGTTGATGTGTCTAGAGATGCACGTTGGGGACGGGTTATGGAAGGTGCAGGTGAAGATCCTTTTTTAGGAAGTCTTATTGCAACAGCTCGTGTTAATGGGTTTCAAGGGACCAACTTATCCGACGCCAATACCATTGCGGCCTGTGCTAAACATTTTGCAGGTTATGGTTTTGCTGAAGCTGGGAAGGAATACAATACCGTTGATGTTGGTCTTTCTACGCTTTACAATACCATTTTACCGCCTTTTAAAGCAGCAGAAGAAGCAGGAGTAAAAACCTTTATGAATTCGTTTAATGATTTAAATGGAGTTCCGGTAACAGCAAGTGAATTTTTACAAAGAGACATTTTAAAAAATGGATGGGACTTCAATGGCTTTGTGGTTTCAGATTGGGCTTCTATGAACGAATTAATTTCTTGGGGAGTTGCTAAAGATAAAAAGGAGGCAGCAAAATTAGCTATTACTGCTGGCTCAGATATGGATATGGAAGGACATGTGTATATCAAAGCATTAGTTGATTTAATAAACGAAGGAACTGTTGATATAGAATTACTTAATGATGCAGTAAGAAGAATTCTTCGCGTTAAGTATGAATTAGGGCTGTTTGATAATCCGTATAAATACGGCAATAAAATTGATGAAGAAAAGCGAACTAGTAGCCAAGCACATCACGAATCTGTGCTAGATATGGCTAAGAAATCCATAGTATTATTAAAGAATGAAGGACAACTTCTTCCTCTAAAGAAAAAAGGGCAACGTATTGCATTAATAGGCGATTTAGCGAATGATAAATCGAGCCCTTTAGGAAGCTGGAGATTGGCTTCTGATGAAGAAACGGCAGTGTCTGTATTAGAAGGAATGCAGAAGTATAAAAGCAATACACTTAGCTTTAGTAAGGGTCCAGTAGTGTTTAAAGGCACATCAACCTTTTTAAAAGAATTAGATATTAATACTACAGATTATACAGGCTTTAAAGAGGCAGTAGAGACGGCAAAAAACGCAGATGTTGTGGTTATGGTACTTGGAGAACATGGTTTTCAGAGTGGTGAAGGACGCAGTAGAACAAATTTACAATTACCAGGGCTACAACAAGAATTACTAGAAAAAGTATATGAAGTCAATCAAAATATAGTACTGGTTTTAAATAATGGAAGACCACTTGCAATAACTTGGGCGGCTGAACATATTCCTACAATTGTCGAAGCTTGGCAATTAGGTACAGAAACAGGTAATGCAGTAGCACAAGTGTTGTATGGTGATTATAATCCTAGTGGAAAGCTTCCAATGACCTTTCCGAGAAACGTTGGACAGGTGCCAATCTATTATAATTATAAAAATACAGGAAGACCAATCGATAAGGATAACAATGTTTTTTACTCACACTATTCTGACGTCGAAAAAACACCTCTATTTGTTTTTGGGCATGGATTGAGTTATACCGAATTTGAATACTCAAATTTAAAAGTTACAAACACCTATAAAACGAATAAAGAAGTTACAGTAACTTTTGATTTAAAGAATGTTGGTAATAGAACAGGGAAAGAAGTTGCGCAATTATATATCAGAGATTTGGTAGGAAGTATAACAAGACCAATTAAAGAGCTTAAAGGTTTTAAACTTGTAGAATTGAAACCTGGCGAAACAGAAAAAATAACTTTTGTGCTGTCTAGCAAAGAATTGGGCTTTTATAATAACAAACAACAGTTTAATGTTGAGTTAGGTGACTTTAAAATATTTATTGGAGGAAGTTCAGAGACAGTATTAGAAGGTGATTTTATTTTGAAATAAGTTATTCTTCGGGTTTTTGTTAACGAAAACAAAAATGATATCATCTATTAATATTTCAGTAAAAATTCTCATGGATAGGTAAACATACAACTGAATTTTTGGTATATGATATTGCGGGATATTACACATTATCTAGTCTATAATATTTTGGTTAGGACCATATATTAAGTCTCAGAGGTTTTAAATTTATTTTATTGCGACTCAATAACAGCAGTTCTTCAATTTAGATTGATTTAGTTTTTTTGAGAATAGGAATTAATATTATATTTGCGTTAAATGTTAGTGAAAATTGTGCATATCTTCCCTAGTTTTAGCACATTTTAAGCATTTCATCGATAATATTTGCCGTTAAAAGACGTTTTTTGTTTAAAATTGTTTTGTTAGAATTGTTTTTTTGTTACATTTACGAACCCTTATTAGATAATATGAAGAATAGAAATCTACTTATACTAATCTTGTTTTTATTCATGGGTTATGCTGCCGTGGCCCAAGGGTCTACACCTCCGCCACCAATGCCACCACCTCCACCAGGTTTTCCAATTGATGGAGGAATAGTTCTATTGTTTATAATTGCTTTTAGTTTTGGAATTTATAAAGCTGTGAAAATTTCTAAGAAAGCAGCTTAATTTCGTAAGTCATTTAGGCGTTTTACATATTTACCTATAACATCAAACTCTAAGTTTACAGTATCACTTGTTTTAAGTTTATTAAAGGTAGTGTGCTCGTATGTATAAGGAATTATAGCTACCGAGAACTCATTTATTTTAGAATTAACAACAGTAAGACTTACTCCATTTACAGTAACAGAACCTTTTTCTATGGTAATATTATTTAGTGATTTATCATATCTAAATGTAAAAATCCAACTACCATTTTCTTCAATAATAGAGATGCATTCTGCTGTTTGGTCAACATGGCCTTGTACAATATGTCCATCTAAACGATCTCCTAATTTCATAGCGCGTTCTATGTTTACAAGATCACCTGTTTTTAGCTTTCCTAAGTTAGTTTTGTCTAAAGTTTCTTTAATTGCTGTCACTGTATAATTATCTGCATCAATAGAAACTACAGTTAAGCAAACACCATTATGCGCAACACTTTGGTCTATTTTTAGTTCAGAAGTTATTGAGGTTTGTACTGTGATATGAAGATTTTCGCCTTCAGTTTTAAGATTTTTTATGGTTCCTAAATCTTCAATTATACCTGTAAACATTGTATCCGCTTTATTTAGTTAAATTTGCATTTGCAAAGTTAAGTACACAATTTAATACCATTGTACGTTTTAATAAAAAAATAGGATAATTGCAATATGAAGAAAGACGAAAAAGTTATTGTAGGAATTTCGGTTGGAGATCTAAATGGTATTGGGCCAGAAATTATTATAAAAGCTTATGAAGACAATAGGTCTTTAGAACTTAGTACTCCGGTAATATTTGCATCAGGAAAGACCATGCAGTTCTTTAAGAATTATTTTAAAAGCAAAATAAATTTTTTCAGTATAGATTCCCCAGAAAAAGTAGTTCATGGTAAGGTAAATGTTGTTAATGTATGGAAAGAGTCTGTAAAAATAGATTTTGGTAAAGAGAGCAAAAAAATAGGAGAGTATGCAATAAGGTCTCTTGAAGCTGCTACCAATGCACTAAAAAAAGGATCAATTGATGTTTTGGTTACAGCTCCAATTAACAAGCACAACATTCAATCCGAAAAATTTAATTTTCCAGGGCACACAGACTATTTAGCAAAAGCATTAAACGGAAAAAGTTTAATGTTTATGGTGGCTGGAGATTTGCGTGTAGGGTTGCTTACAGACCATGTACCTCTTAAAGATGCCGCAAAACATATAACAGAAAAGTTAGTAAGAGAAAAAATTACGACAGTCACAAATTCGCTTAAGCAAGATTTTGGCATAGGTAAACCTAGAGTAGCAGTATTAGCTATTAATCCACATGCAGGAGATAATGGTGTTATAGGCAAAGAAGATGACCTTGTATTAAGGCCAGCATTAGAAAAAATAAGAAACGAAGGGAGTTTGGTTTATGGTCCGTATTCAGCAGACAGTTTTTTTGGTTCTAATAATTACAAAAGTTTTGATGCCGTCATAGCATCTTATCACGATCAAGGATTAATCCCTTTTAAAACTATAGCGTTTGGTGGAGGTGTAAACTACACGGCAGGACTTAATAAAGTAAGAACTTCTCCAGATCATGGAACAGCCTACGAAATAGCTGGAAAAGGTATAGCCGACGAAAACTCCTTTGTACAAGCTATTTATACTGCTATTAAAATTTTTAAGAAGAGAGAAGAATATAATTATTACTCAAAAAACCCTTTAAAAAAAGCGTCAAAATAGATATTAACAAAATTTGTTGATATCTAGGCTTTAAATAAGGAAAAATTTATATATTTGCAGGCTCAAAATGGGTGTGGTAATGAAGGCATTAAAAGAATTTACAATTCAATTTGTTGGGTTAAAAGAAGGTGAACACCATTTTGATTATAGCATAGATAGTACGTTCTTTAAGAATTTTGAATACGAAGAATTTAATGAGGTTGATATAAATATTGACTTAAAATTCATTAAAAAATCAACGTTATTAGAATTATATTTTGACGCATCTGGATTTGTAAATGTTAATTGTGATCTTACAAATGAACCTTACAACCAGAACATCCAAGACCAATTTAAACTAGTAGTAAAATTTGGTGCAGAATATAATGATGAGAATGAAGATATTTTAATTATACCACACGGAGAGTATGAAATTAATGTAGCTCAATATATTTATGAGCTTATTGTTTTAGCAGTACCAGCCAAGCGAGTACATCCAGGTATAGAAGATGGTACATTAAAATCTGAAATACTTTCAAAATTAGAAGAATTGAGCCCTAAAGAGGTGAATGAAGATAAAGCATCGGAGGAGATAGACCCTCGTTGGAATAATTTAAAAAAACTATTAACGGATAAATAACATTTAAAATGGCACATCCAAAACGTAAAATATCTAAAACAAGAAGAGATAAAAGAAGAACACATTACAAAGCTTCTGTACCTCAAATAGCTACTTGCCCAACTACTGGTGAGCCACACTTATACCATAGAGCACACTGGCACGAAGGAAAATTATACTACAGAGGACAAGTATTAATTGACAACTCTACAGAAGAAGAAAATTTAGCATAAGTATTATGCATGCATACAATAAAACGCTCACTTGTGGGCGTTTTTTTTGTTTAAATTTTCTGAATAAGTGAAAAACCACTTAATTTGCATAATTATTTGCCAAAAAATGATAAAAACAGAATAAAAACAGTTCTTTTTTATCATTTTTCAATACTTTTAATTAATCTAAAAGCTAATAATGAGTAAAATCACAGCGGCAATAACAGCTGTAGGAGGTTATCTACCAGACTACGTGCTTTCTAACAAGATATTAGAAACCATGGTAGAAACCAACGACGAATGGATAACTACGCGTACTGGTATTAAAGAACGCAGAATCCTAAAAGAAGAAGGTAAAGGAACATCATTTTTAGCCATAAAGGCAGCTGAAGATTTAATTCAAAAAACAGGGTTAAATCCAGAGGAGATAGATTTGGTTATTGTTTCTACAGCAACACCAGATATGAAAGCAGCTTCAACAGCAGCTTATACAGCTACTCAGATAGGTGCAGTTAATGCATTTTCTTACGATTTAGAAGCGGCATGTTCTAGTTTCCTTTTTGGTATGTCTACAGCAGCAGCATATATAGAATCTGGTAGATACAAAAAAATTCTTCTCATAGGCGCAGACAAAAATTCATCTTTTATAAATTACAAAGATAGAGCAACATGTATCATTTTTGGAGATGGAGCAGGTGCTGTATTATTTGAACCTAACGAAGAAGGATTAGGATTACAAGATGAGTTGCTTAGAAGCAATGGAGAAGGCCGTGATTTTTTACAAGCTACTTATGGAGGTTCTTCATATCCAATGACACAAGAAGCTTTCGATGAAGGCAAGCACTACGTTTTTCAAGATGGAAGAACAGTGTTTAAAAATGCTGTATTTAACATGGCAGACGTAGCAGAGCGTATCTTAAAAAGAAACAACTTAACAAATAATGATATTTCTTGGTTAGTTGCGCATCAGGCAAACAAAAGAATAATTGATGCCACAGCACAGCGTATTAATCTAGAAGATGAAAAAGTAATGATGAATATAGAAAAGTACGGAAATACAACTTCCGCAACACTACCGTTATTACTTAATGATTACGAATCTCAACTTAAAAAAGGGGACAACTTAATCTTTGCCGCCTTTGGTGGTGGGTTTACTTGGGGTTCTATCTATTTTAAATGGGCATATAACCCTAAATAAAACTAACTAACAAAAACTATTTAAATATTATGGATTTAAAAGAAATTCAGAACTTAATCAAATTTGTAGCCAAGTCTGGTGCAAGCGAAGTTAAGTTAGAAATGGATGATGTTAAAATAACAATCAGAACAGGATCAGATAATGAAACAACTATAGTACAACAAGTACCTGTTCAGGCAGCACCAGTTGTTCAACAACAAGCGCCAGCTCCTGTAGCAGTAGCACCAGAAGTTCCTGTAGCATCCGCACCAGTAAACGACGACTCTAAATATATTACGGTTAAATCTCCAATAATAGGTACTTTCTATCGTAAGCCAGCTCCAGACAAACCAGTTTTTGTTGAAGTTGGAACAGAGATAAAAGAAGGTGATGTACTTTGTGTTATTGAAGCAATGAAGTTATTCAATGAGATAGAATCTGAAGTTTCTGGTAAGATTGTAAAAGTCTTAGTAGACGATTCTTCTCCTGTAGAGTTTGACCAACCGTTATTTTTGGTTGATCCATCATAACAATTGAAAATTCCAATCCACTAATCCCAAACCCAATTATTTGGAATTTGGTGCTTGGAAGTTGAATTTTTAAACCAAAAGTTATGTTCAAAAAGATACTTATTGCAAATAGAGGTGAAATAGCACTTCGTGTTATTAGAACCTGTAAAGAAATGGGTGTTAAAACAGTTGCTGTATACTCAACAGCAGATGCAGACAGTCTTCATGTTAAGTTTGCAGATGAAGCTGTTTGTATAGGACCAGCACCCAGTAGTGAATCTTATTTAAAGATTTCAAATATAATAGCAGCAGCAGAAATTACAAATGCAGATGCTATACACCCAGGATACGGTTTCTTATCAGAAAATGCTAAGTTTTCTAAAATTTGCGAAGAGCACGGTATTAAATTTATCGGAGCTTCTGAAGATATGATCGCTAAAATGGGAGACAAAGCAACTGCAAAAGCAACTATGAAAGCTGCAGGTGTTCCTTGTGTTCCGGGTAGTGATGGTATTATTGCAGATTACGAAGAGTGTGTTGTACTTGCCGAAGAAGTAGGTTATCCTGTAATGCTAAAAGCCACAGCAGGTGGTGGAGGTAAAGGTATGCGTGCTGTTTGGAAAAAAGAAGATTTAAAAGCAGCTTGGGATTCTGCAAGACAAGAATCTAAAGCAGCCTTCGGAAATGACGATATGTACATGGAAAAACTCATTGAAGAGCCAAGACATATCGAAATTCAAATAGTAGGAGACTCAAGAGGTAAAGCTTGTCATTTATCAGAAAGAGATTGTTCTGTTCAAAGAAGACACCAAAAGTTAACAGAGGAAGTGCCTTCTCCTTTCATGACAGATAAGCTAAGAGCAAAAATGGGTAAAGCCGCAGTTAAAGCTGCTGAGTTTATTAAATATGAAGGTGCTGGTACTGTAGAGTTCTTAGTAGATAAGCATAGAAATTTCTACTTTATGGAAATGAATACTCGTATTCAAGTTGAGCACCCAATTACAGAACAAGTAATAGACTTTGACTTAATAAGAGAGCAGATTTTAGTTGCTGCAGGAGTTCCAATTTCAGGAAAGAACTACACGCCAAATTTACATTCTATAGAGTGTAGAATTAATGCTGAAGATCCTTTTAATGATTTTAGACCTTCTCCAGGAAAAATAACAACGCTTCATGCACCAGGTGGTCATGGAGTAAGGCTAGATACCCACGTTTATGCAGGTTACAGCATTCCGCCTAACTATGATTCTATGATTGCTAAGTTAATTACAACAGCGCAAACAAGAGAAGAGGCTATAAATAAAATGAAGCGTGCCTTAGATGAATTTGTAATAGAAGGTATAAAAACTACGATACCATTCCACAGACAGTTAATGGAACATCCAGATTATTTAGCAGGTAATTATACTACTAAATTTATGGAAGACTTTAAGATAAAGCACCAAGAAGAATAAAGCAAAAAAGCGACCATTAGGTCGCTTTTTTTATTTTTTCACATTTCTTGTGATTTACTAATTGTTTGAACTATCTCGTTTTAAATGAGAATATCTCAACGAATTAAGCTTTTTTTTGTAAAGTTTTAAGAGAACTAATACCTTTGCGTTCACAATAAAAATTGTTTATGATGAAAAATAATTACCCAAAGTTCTTTTTAATTCTTATAACGGCATTGTTTTTTGTGTCTTTAGGGAACGCTCAAAAGAATAGAAACATTTGGTCAATAAATAATGATCAAATAAAAAAAGAAGATGTAATCTTTTACAAATCGAAACCTAAATATTCAACCTTAATAAACATAAGTGTTGAAGCGTTAAAACAGCAATTAGCCAACGTTCCGCAACGTCAATTCTCTAGTAGCAAGGAAGGTGTAGTATTGCAATTTCCTAATCACGAAGGCAAGCCAGAGTCTTACTTAGTGCAAGAAGCATCTGTAATGGAGTATGAATTACAAATGCGTTTTCCAGAAATAAGATCTTTTGTAGGAAAAGGAATAGATAATCCTGCAGCTATAATGAGATTTAGCTTATCGCCTGAAAAAGGATTTAGCGGTATGGTTTTATCAGATGGAAAAACAGTTTTTATTGAGCCTTATACACAAGACTTAAAAACATATGTAGCTTTTATAAATTCTGATGAAGATGGTCCAAGAGGAAGTTTTGTTTGTGAAACAGAATATGACCCAGCAGATTTTAAAATATCAGATGAGGATTTCATAACACCAAAAAATGCAGATGATGGCACTCTAAGAACTTATCGCTTAGCTTTAGCATGTACAGGAGAGTATGCCCAATTTCATGGAGGTACAGTTAGTGGTGCTTTAGCAGCTATGAATACCACTATGACAAGAGTAAATGGTGTTTATGAAAGGGACTTAGGGTTAACAATGGTTATAATAGCCAACAATACTGAAATTATTTTTTTAAACGCAGGAACAGACCCTTACACAAATAATAGTGGTGGAACAATGCTAGGTGAAAATCAGGCAGAATGCGATAGTACAATAGGGTCTGCAAACTATGATATAGGCCATGTTTTTAGTACTGGTGGTGGAGGAATTGCGCAATTACGCTCACCATGTACAGTAAACAAGGCTAGAGGAGTTACAGGTTCTCCGGTTCCTCAAGGTGATGCTTTTGATATAGATTACGTTGCTCATGAAATGGGACATCAATATGGAGGTAATCATACTCAAAACAATGAGTGCCAAAGATCAAGTGTCTCAGTAGAGCCAGGAAGTGCTTCAACAATTATGGGTTATGCAGGTATTTGTGCACCTAATGTTCAAAATAATAGTGATGATTATTTTCATGGAGAAAATATTAAAGAGATGTGGGCTAACATTTCTTCTGGTCCAAGTAGCACTTGTTTTGCAGGTAGTGTAACAAACAATGTGGCACCTGTAGCCAATGCAGGAGCCGATTATACAATTCCTTTATCTACTGCTTTTGTTTTAAGAGGATCTGCTACAGATGCTAATACAGCCTCTGGTTTAACGTATTGTTGGGAGCAAACAGATGCAACACCTGCAACAATGCCACCTCAATCCACTAGTTCTTCTGGGCCTTTATTCAGATCTTTAGATCCATCTTCATCTCCTGATAGATATATGCCAACCTTAAGTACCGTTTTTTCTGGTAGTTTGGCTACAACATGGGAAGTTGTACCTTCGGTAGGAAGAACAATGAATTTTTCATTAACAGTAAGAGATAATGAAGCAGGAGGAGGAGCAAGTGATTCTGATGATGTGACAGTAACTGTTCAGAATTTTTCTACACCATTTACAGTTAATACGCCTCCTACTTGGGGAGCAAATTCTAGTCAACAAGTATCTTGGGTTGTAGGTCAAACAAATTCAGCTCCAATAAATTGTCAAACAGTAAACATTTTGTTTACTACTAATGGCGGTTTTTCTTTTACAACCTTAGCTTCTGGTGTTCCTAATACCGGAACAGCAACAATAACAGTTCCTGGTGTTGGTAACACAAGTAATGCTAGAGTTCTAGTTGAAGCTGCGGATAACATTTTTTATGCGGTATCAGATGCATTTTCAATCTCAAATGCTCAGGATTTTAGTATAAACTCAACTAATGGAGATGTTTCTGTTTGTGGTCAAGATTCTGCGTCAATAGATTTTAGTTATGTAACTTCTAATGGGTTTTCTGAAACAACTTCATTTAACGTTTCTGGTTTACCTGGTGGTGTAGGCTCTACTTTATCTCCAACGTCTTTAAATGCGGATGGTACAGTGACACTAAACTTAACAGGATTAAACTCTTTGGCAAGCAATACATATACAATAACGCTTACTGCTACTTCTCCATCAATTACTAAACAAACCACAGTAGATTTAATAATTGCAGATGGAGTTTGTCCTTCAGAAGGAGATTTAAGTTTTCAAACAAGAACGACAGGTGTTATATTTAATACTATAAATAACTTAGATGCTGGTCCAAAAACGGCGCCATATTCAGATTTTACATCCATCTCTACTGATGTTGAAGCTGGTATGGATTACGATTTATCAGTTAGAGCTAACTCGGATGGTCCTTACAGAATTAGTACTAGAGTATGGATTGATTGGAATCAAAATTGCTCATTTAATGATCCAGGTGAAGAGTATGACTTGGATTTAGGTACAACAGCCAATGTTGCAGATGAATTAACGGATGCATCACCACTAACCATAACTGTTCCTGTAGATGCTATTGCAGGTACGACATTAATGAGGGTAAGTACCAAGTATTCTCCTCCATCTCCAGATCCTCTAGATTTCCCAACATCTTGTGAAACAGGTTTTGATGGTGAGGTAGAAGACTATTCTATAAATGTTATTAACGATTTAAGTATAGATGATAATGAATTAGATAACTTAAGTATTTATCCAAATCCAAATAATGGAACTTTCTCAATAGGTTTTAATCCAAGATCTGGTGAGGATATAAATGTAGAAGTCTATGATATTAGAGGAAGAGCGATTTTTACTAAAGCTTTTAATAGCACCAATAGATTTGACGAAGTTATTAGATTAAGTAATGCACAATCTGGTGTATATTTATTAAATATTTTTGACGGATCTTATAAGGTAACTAAGAAAATAGTTGTTGAGTAATCATCAATATAAAAAACCAAAAGCTCCTATCTTAAGGAGCTTTTTTTTGCTATGAATTTATCATATTGGGAAATAAAAACGTGGTTTACAAAAGTAGATTTTACAATAGTAGGAAGCGGAATCGTTGGGCTTACTTCGGCCTTATGGTTAAAAAATAGATTTCCAAAATCTAATATTTTAATATTAGAAAAGGGTGTTTTACCTCAAGGAGCAAGCACAAAGAATGCTGGTTTTGCCTGCTTTGGGAGTCTGAGTGAAATTATAGACGATTTACAAAGTCATTCAGAGCAAGATGTCTTAAGCCTTGTTAAGAAAAGAGTTGATGGTTTATCATTGCTGCGAGAAACGTTAGGAGATACTTCAATTAACTATAAAGAATTAGGCGGATACGAATTGTTTCCAAAAGAAAACGAAGAACTCTTTAATACTTGTACAGAGCAGCAAAATAATATCAATAAGCTTCTAAATCCTGTTTTTAAAGACGATGTTTTTAGTTTTAAAGAGAACAGCTTTAATTTTAAAAACATTAAGTCAGAGTATAGTTTTAATAAGTTTGAAGGGCAAATAAACACCGGAAAAATGATGTCTGAACTTCTTAAAAAGGTTTTGAGCCTGGGAGTAAAGATTATTAACAGCTGTGTTGTAGAGTCGTTTTCTGAAGATCTCAACACTGTGAAAATTAAGACTAACCATATAGAGTTTCAAACATCAAAACTTTTAATTGCTACAAATGGCTTTGCCTCAAGATTAATAGATGAAGCAGTAAAGCCAGCCAGAGCACAGGTTTTAATTACCAAGCCGATTAAAGATTTACACATCAAAGGAACATTTCACTTAGATAGAGGCTATTATTATTTTAGAAATATTGACAATAGAATTTTATTTGGTGGAGGAAGGCATCTCGATTTTAAAACAGAAGAAACAGAGGAGTTTAATGAAACCGAGCGCATTCAAAATAGCCTTGAGACTATATTAAAAGAAACTATATTGCCTGATACAGATTTTGAAATAGATCATAGATGGTCTGGTATAATGGGTGTTGGTAAACAAAAAAATGCAATAGTAAAGCAGCTTGGTAATAATGTATACTGTGGTGTAAGGCTAGGAGGAATGGGTATAGCAATTGGTAGTATTGTTGGTAAGGAATTAGCAGATTTAATAGAGTGATTATAAAAGAACAATTATACCGTAAATGTAATGAGGCATTACAAGAGCGTTTAAAGCATATAAAAAAGAGTATTTTAGACCTAGAGGAAGCCTTGCAATCCGAAACCAAAAGTAGTGCAGGAGATAAGCATGAAACAGGTAGAGCTATGATACAAATAGAACGCGAAAAAGCAGGTCAGCAACTTATAGGAATTCAAAACAATCAAGAATTACTTCAAAAAATAGACTGTAATGCTAAGCATACAAACATAGCCTTAGGAAGCGTGGTATATACATCGCAACATAACTATTTTATAAGTATTAGTGAAGGTAAAATAAAACTAGAAGACGTTTCGTTTTATGCTATTTCGCCACAATCTCCTATTGCTCAATTATTGTTAGGGAAGGCAGAGGGAGACATTATTAGTTTTAGAAATAACCCATTTACCGTTTTGAAAGTGATATAATTTTCTTCAGTTTTATTAACCGTGTTTAGTCTAAAACCTTAAAGTAAATTTCTTCTTCTTTATTAACCGGTTTTGAGTTAATGATATAAATAATAGCTTTGTTATATTCTGCTTCTATTAACCAAGAATTGCCATTAAAGTAAGATTGTTTTACTGTAGCTTTAAGATTGGAGTGCTCTATAATTTTAAGCTGACGAGCGTAGTATATTTTGTTGTTAATAACGTTAAACTCTTCAAAGAAAGAGGCTATTAAGGGTAATTTAGGGTTTTTATAAAGCGATTGAGGGTTATCCTTAGCAATTATTTTTTGGTTATTTAGCACCAGCATTTCATCTGCAAATCCAAGAACATCGTTTTTGTCGTGTGTAGCTACAATGCAAGAAATATTTTTTGTTTTAAGATAGTTGAAAACATTTCTGCGAAGCGATTGTTTCTTAAAGTTATCAATATGACTAAAAGGTTCGTCTAGAAGTAGAATTTCGGGTTCTTTAGCCAATGCTCTTGCTATAGCAACACGTTGTTTTTGGCCTCCACTAAGATTTTTTACTTTAGTTGTTGCAAAATCTTCTAATTCAACAATTTTTATAAGCTCTTTTGTTCTCTGTTCCTTTTCTTCAGGATAAAATCGAGACAAATGTTTCCCAATGTTATTTTCAACCGAAGTGTATGGCATTAGGTCAAATTCTTGAGATACATACTTCATAAAATCATACCCAACAACCAAATTGTGTTTAGGTCCAAGTATTTCGGTGTTTTTCCAAAATATTTGACCTTGCTCTAAGTCATATTCTCCAAAAATAAGTTTTAGAAGTGTGCTTTTTCCAGAGCCACTCTCACCAATAATAGCAAGGTTTTCTCCAGAATTAACGGAGAAGTTTATGTCTTTTAGGATAATGTCTTTGGCGTAACTAAAACTTAGTTTTTTAATTTGAAGCATGTTGCAAAAATACCATAAAAAAGCCGCTTGATATTTAAGCGGCTTGGTGTATTTAAAGTATTATTTATTTTTTAATAAACTTTCGTTTTAAGCTTCTACCATTAGATTCTATTCTAAGGAAATAGACACCACCTTGAAGCTTTGAAACATCAAGTTCGTTATTGGTAATCATTTGGTTTAAAACACGTTTTCCGGTAACATCAAAAATAGTTGCAATTTTTTCGGTTAAAATTTCTGAAGTTTTAATTTTTAAAACATCGTCAACAGGATTTGGATAAATAGAAATATCAGCAAAAGTTTCATCACTTATACTCAAAGGTGCTGTACCTTCAACAAGAACATGTGTGCTGTTTATGCTTGGGTTTTCAAAAACATCCACTACACCAGATGGCCAGTACACTCTAATTTCTGTAATAGAAGTTTCAGTACCTAGTCCAAAGTGCGTATTAAGAGAGCTCATAAACTCAAAACCTTCACCACTTCTTACGTCTCTAATTTGTGTTCCAGAAGGCGTCACTAATTCAACACGTGCTCCAATACCATTTCTATTACTGTAGTTTGGTGTAACATGTGCCATACCTACTGTGTTTATTTTAACCCAGTTATTGCTATTACCTTGATTGTAATATCTAACACCACTGTAGTAAAGATCAATAAATCCATCATTATTTAAATCTCCAAAACTACCATTTTTGTAGTTTATTTGTTGATCATCCGCATCTTCAAAAGTCATATCTCCTTTTCCATACATAATGGTACCATTACTAACAATATCTAGATAACCATCATTGTCAATGTCGTATACAGAGCTTTCCCATCCTGTTGGTGCAACAATTCCTGCTCCGGCTGTAACGTCTGTAAAAATATAGTCGTTGTTTGGGTTTCCGTCGTCTGAGAATCCGCTATTTTCCATTAGCTTGTGGGTTCCAGAACTTGCGCCAACATACACATCCATGTCACCATCGTTGTCAAAATCTCCCCAAGCAGAAGACCAGGTTTGCATAGGATCTGCCAAGCCGATAGCAGCAGCATTTTCTGTAAATGTATCGTCGCCATTGTTTGTAACCATCATATTAGTTCTACGTTCTGTAGAACCACCACATTTAGCAATAAACAAGTCGATATTTCTATCGTTGTTATAGTCTATCCAAATAGAGCCGTAATCTCCACCTGTAGGATAGTTTCCAAGAGAATATGGCGCACCAGAAGTTACATCAGACTGGTAAAAGGTAAAATTGCCTGTACCATCGTTAATAAAGTATACGTTTGGTTCAACGTCGTGACACACAAAAGCATCAAGGTTGCCATCATTGTTTATATCCACAAAGTTTGATCTTTGAGAGAAAACATATTGAGTTGTAGACTGTTCAGTAAAACTTAAACCATCATTACTTGCTTGCATAAATGTAACACCGTTACCAGCACCATAAAGCAAATCTGTTTTTCCGTTGGCATCAAAGTCTGCAGCAGCCATGCTCCAACCAGGTAAATAGTTAGCTTCTGGAGTTGTAATGTTTTTATTTGTAAATGAGCCATCAGGATTTTGCTCTTGAACATTGATGTTTGTTGAAGATACACCAACAATATCATCTAAAAAGTCGCCATTCATATCAACAACTGCCATGTCATATCCACTTACAGATATTGCTTGTTGAGAAAAGTTAATTCTGGAAGGGACTTGTGTAGTAAAGGTGAAAGGACCTGAAAAGTCTGAAGTTTCACCTGTACAATTAGATTGTACGTAAAAATCATAGCTTGTACCAGGAGATAAGCCCATTAAGTTATAATTTGTAGCAGTTACATTGCTAACAACATTTCCAGAACCTGGAGTAAAGCCTGTAGTTTCCCATTCAATATTCCAAGAGCCAGCAATACCATTTTCTTCCCAATTTAAAATTGCCGAATCTAATGATACTGAAGTTACGTCTAGACTGCTTGGGTCAGGACAACTAGCGCCTTCTTCTATACAGATGTCGGCTGTTCCACTTTGAGAATCTCTCCAAATTACAGCATAATATGTTGCACCTGGTGTTAATCCTCCTATAAGTCCAGAAGTGTCACCATTATCAAAAACGTTATTAAAACAAGATGAAGCAGTAGCACCACCACAAGATTCATAAACCTCTAAGCCAATACCGTTAGCACCACCACCAAAGTTAAAGATTACAGAGCCAATTGTAGGTGCTGTAAAACTTACAAAATAGCCATAGTTAACAGATGCATCACAAGTCGGATTTTCATTATTAGCATCAATATCGGTAGCAATAGAAAAATCAAAAGTTGTAGGTGTGGCGCTAGAGCAATCTGTTTCTACTTGCATTGCAATTGATGAAATGCAGGTTCCGCCAGGTGTTGAAGTTGAAAAGTTAAAAGGACCAATATAACTAGATGCACCACCACCATTACAATTGGCTTGTACATAAAAATCATAAGATGTTCCTTGTGAAAGACCATTTAAACTGTAAGTAGTAGAATTTACATTAGGAATTACAGTGCCAGAACCAAGACTAAAACCCGAAGTTCCCCATTGAATGTTCCAAGAAGATGAAGATCCTGCTTCTGTCCATTGTAGGTATGCGTTAGTTTCTGAAACATTAGATACATTTAAGTTTGTAGGATTAGGGCATGCTGGTGGAGTTTGTGATAAAATTGTTGGAGACTCAAAACAAAATCCATAACCCCAAACTTCATTATCGTCATAAGATATGCGATATTTAAAACCTGATAATTGATTACTTGAAAAACCTGAAATGTCTAAAAAAGGATGATCTAGACTATAAAATGTACCGTTGCAGTAATTTGATGTAGGAGCTCCAGGAGTATCCGTATCATAAATGTTTCCCCAACTAACCCATTGTGTGTTTTCAGAATCCCAATATTCAATACTAAAGGTTTCAGTTTGATACACATTAAAAACATGGTTAGTGTTAAAGTATATATGCGTTTCACCAGCGCTATGAGCACTTGATAAGTTTATTACTGGAGATTCTAATGCAAAACTATTGTCCGAACCATTTCCTGCATCATCATCATCAAAAGAGAAATTAGATGATGTTGTAGTTGGGTCTTCAAACAGGTATGTTGCATCGTAAGTTCCTGTTAAGGACCAATTACTATTTGGCCAATTAGCGTTTTCATTTAAAACTTGAGCATAGCCAAGACTAAATGTAAAAACAGCAATGAGTAAGAGGGTAGTTTTTTTCATGTTTTATGGTGTTATTCGCAATTATTTAATGAGTTTATCCATTCTTCTATAAGGTCTATGCCTTCTTCGTGATTGGTTGTTCTGCCTAATAATGGCATTCTAAATGATTCGTCGGTGGTACTTATCCTATAATAAAGTATGGATAGGTCTGTATCATTGGGTTTTACAATATAAGAATTTGGAATGAATTGAGTTTCAGGTTCTATGCAAACTCCCAGATTTTCAGGGTTTTCTGTTAAGTGAAAAGCAAATCTCATAGGCCTGTAGTTGCAATGGCCTTCATCTGAGTGGCAGTGTGCGCAGTTTATATCTAGATACGATCGCACCCTTAATTCAAGTGGTTGGGCTTCGTCATCCCAAGCAACAGAAGAATTAATATTATCTGGCAGGTCATCAGGGTTTAGATAGCCAAATTCTATAAGTTTGCGTATCTGATTTGCTGAACCATCTTCATAATTATAATCTTTATTTATGTTTTGTGGCTTTAGTCCTATAGGTGTTGGGTCATCTAATTGATTATGGCATGTAAAACACTCGGCTCTAGATGGTATTCTGTAGTTTGTTGTTTTTATACTCTCGCCTTCTATCCAGCTAAGGTTTACAGTGCTTCCTGCATTTGTAAAATAAGCTTCTGTTTGCTCTTCATTCCAAACATAATTTGCAAAATCCCATTCGGTTTCTTTTTTGTACATAAGTCTGGTCTCAATAATCTTTGTAGAATTATCGGGTTGTACATTGTAATAAAAGAAATTTTTGATGATAACGCTTCCTGTAGGAAAATCTAAAGGTGTATAGTCATTAATATAACTGGCTTTAACACCGTTTGGCATCCATATAAAACGTTTTTTCTTAGCATAATCCGTAAACAGAGGCGTGCTAAGATCATATGGTAAAACACCAAATGAAGGGTTGAGATCTTTTAAAATTCCTTGAAAAAAATTATAGGATGATAAAGTTTCGTGTGGTGTATCTCCTTCAAACATATTTACAATAGATAAAGATGTAATTGTGATAGAGATGTTTTCGGTATGGCAGTTGTTAGATGTATCGCAAATGGTATACTGAATTGTGTCTTCTCCAATAGTATTTGTATTTACGGTATAGACTAAGTAATCATCATTTACATTTTCGGGAGTATTATTGTTATTAATTATTACAGAACCCAGTGATGGATTGCTTATGGTTAGCGTACCCGATTGAGGAATGTTAGAGTCGTTGTTAAAGATAAATATATCTGTTTGAGAATTTTGATCTAAAAAGACAGCATCAGGATTAGTTTCAATAGACACAGGAATTGTGTTATCATCTGATTCGCTACAAGATGAAAGTGATAATAAGGTTAAAAAAAATAGCTTTAGAATGTATTTCTTTTTCATGTATTTATAGAGATGCATTGATAGAACAGTTTCAACAAAAAAACTCCTACTTTTTTAACAAAAATAGGAGTAAATCTAATATTTTTTAATCAAATAGTTTGCAATCAGTTAAAAAAAAGCAAGCAACTATAAGAAGTGTTTATTTTAGTAAAACCAGAGAGTTAACCTTTCACTTTTTCTTTTGTTTTACTTGGTAATACATCAAAGCCCATATTATAGAGTGTAAAGCCAAATATATCGGCAGATTGCTCAATAGTCTTACTTACAGGTGTGCCTGCGCCATGACCAGCATCGGTTTCTATTCTTATAAGTGTAGGGTTGTCGCCAGTTTGCTTACTTTGTAATTCTGCTGCAAATTTAAAACTGTGAGCAGGAACAACTCTATCATCATGGTCTCCGGTAGTTACTAAAGTAGCAGGATATTCTACACCTTCTTTTACATTGTGTACAGGAGAGTAGCCTTTTAGATACTCAAACATTTCTTTATTGTCTTCTGAAGTACCGTAATCGTACGCCCAGCCAGCACCAGCAGTAAAGGTGTGATATCTTAACATATCTAAAACTCCAACAGCAGGTAATGCAACTTTCATTAAATCTGGTCGCTGTGTCATTGTTGCACCAACTAACAAGCCTCCATTAGAACCACCTCTTATGGCTAAGTAATCTGAAGAGGTATATTTTTCTGAAATTAAATATTCAGCAGCAGCTATAAAATCATCAAAAACATTCTGTTTTTTCATTTGAGTACCTGCATTATGCCATTTTTTTCCATACTCACCACCACCTCGTAAATTGGCAACAGCATAAATTCCACCTTGCTCCATCCAAACGGCATTAGTAATACTAAAGCTAGGCGTTAGAGATACATTAAATCCACCATAGCCGTATAGTATTGTTGGGTTTTTACCATCTAATTCTAAGCCTTTTTTATGTGTGATGATCATTGGGATTTCTGTACCATCTTTAGAGGTATAAAACACTTGCTTGCTCTCGTAGTTTTCTGGGTTGAAATCTATGTTTGGTTTTCTATAAAGCTCAGATGTTCCTTTTTCTATGTCATACTTATAGATACTTCCAGGTGTTACATAATTGGTAAAAGAATAGTAAAGTTCTTTTTCTTCCTTTTTAGCACCAAACCCACCAGCACTACCTACGCCAGGCAATTCTACTTCTCTAACAAGTTTGCCATTATAGTCGTATTGTAAAACTTTAGATACAGCATCTACCATATACTCAGCAAAGAAGTATCCTCCGCCTGTTGAAGGACTTAAAACATTCTCAGTTTCTGGAATAAAATCTTTCCAGTTATCTGGTGTTGGGTTAGAGGCATCAACTGTGACAATTTTTTGATTAGGAGCATTGAGATTAGTCATAATGTAAAGCTTAGTGCCTACATTTTCTATAATGTTAGAGTCAGAGTCTGTATGCCCTAAAACTTCAACTAAAGGAGCGTTAGGTACAGTAAGATCTTTAATGTAAAGCTTATTTCCAGACGTAGACACTCTAGGTGTAATTACTAAATATCTGTCATCTTCTGTAACTCCACCGTAGATGTAACGGTGTTTTTCTTCTGGAGTTCCACCATAGATTAATTGATCTTCAGATTGTTTGGTACCTAACTTGTGATAATATACTTTATGTTGGTCTGTTTTGGCAGAAAGCTCACTACCTATTGGTTTATCATAGCTAGAGTAGTAGAAACCATCATTTTTATACCAAGACATACCGCTAAACTTAATATCTACTAAGGTATCTTCAACAATTTCTTTGGTTTCAGCATTCATTATTAGAATTTTTCTCCAATCACTACCTCCTTCTGAAATTGAATATGCTAATGTTTTTCCATTTTTTGAAAAGCTTAATCCTCCCAACGAGATTGTTCCATCTTCTTTGAAGGTGTTAGGGTCTAAAAACACTTCTGCAGTTGAAGGGGCTGCATCATTTTTGTACCTGTAAATAACGTACTGGTTTTGTAAGCCATCATTTTTATAGAAATATGTATAGTCTCCTTCTTTAAAAGGTGATCCTATTTTTTCATAGTTCCATAGTTTTGTTAGACGCTCTTTTAAATCTTTTCGGTAAGGGATATTATCTAGATAACCAAAAGTAACTTTGTTCTGAGTTTTTACCCAAGCTTCTGTTTCTGCACTTCGGTCATCTTCTAACCAACGGTAAGGATCTAATACATCTACACCAAAATAAGTATCAGTGTGATTTATTTTTTTTGTTTCTGGATATTGTAGTTTTGGTTGAATCAATTGTTGAGCTTTTAATTTTAGACAAACAAAAATACTGAGTAATGCTGTTGTTAGAAGTAATTTTTTCATAATAAGTTTTTAGTATTAAACCTCAATAAAAGTCGAAATTAAGACTGTATTGAGTTAATTTTTAAACATAAATAATGCTCTAACATCTCGTTAAATCACTAGATGAAAGATACAAAATTTAAGATTAGTCTAAAAAATTATGAAATGCCTAAACCAGATTTTTCTTTACAAGGTATTCTGCAATTTGAATTGTGTTAGTCGCAGCTCCTTTTCTAAGATTATCACTAACAACCCAAAGGTTTAGAGTGTTGGGTTGAGAACCATCTCTTCTTATTCTACCCACAAAAACATCGTCTTTTCCGTTAGCATACATTGGCATTGGGTATACATTAACATCTAAATTGTCTTGTACTGTAACACCATCTGTATTATCGAGAAGTTGTCTTACTTCGGCCAAATCAAAATCGTTTTCAAATTCTACATTAACCGCTTCGCTGTGTCCTCCTGCTGTTGGTATTCTTACAGCTGTTGCAGTTACAGCAATGGTTTTGTCATCAAGAATTTTTTGAGTTTCTCTAACCAGTTTCATTTCCTCCTTTGTATAACCGTTTTCTTCAAACACATCACAATGCGGAATAGCATTTTTATGAATAGGGTAGTGGTAAGCCATATCGCCTTTTTTGCCTGCAATTTCATTTTCTAATTGCTCAACAGCCTTAACACCTGTCCCAGAAACCGATTGGTAAGTGGATACGACAATGCGTTTTATTTTGTATTTATGATGAAGTGGAGCTAATGCCATTACCATTTGTATGGTAGAACAGTTAGGATTGGCAATAATTTTGTCGTCTTTTGTTAGTTGATTGGCATTAATCTCAGGAACAACAAGTTTTTTAGTTAAGTCCATTCTCCATGCAGAAGAGTTGTCAATAACTGTAGTGCCAGCTTCTGCAAATTTTGGTGCCCATTCTAAAGACGTACTTCCACCTGCTGAAAATAATGCAATATCTGGACGCATATCTATTGCTGTAGGAATGCTAATAACCTCGTATGTTTTACCTTTAAATTCCATTGTTTTACCAACAGAGCGTTCAGATGCTACCAATAGCAATTCATCAATTGGAAAATTACGTTCTTCTAGAACTTTTAACATTACGCTACCAACTAAGCCAGTTGCGCCTACTACAGCTACTTTCATTTTAAAATGATTTAAATAAATATCGTGCAAAATTACATAAAAAAAAGACCTTACTTTCAATTAAACAAGGGCTTTTAACATTAAAAAAACAGAATGTTAATTATTTAACTTTTGGGTTTTTTAAATAAAGAAAAACCCAGACCTTGAGTCTGGGTTTGGTTAATAAAATTTAGTGTAGCGGTAAAGCTAACGCATTATTTCTTTAAAGAGTCTCTAATCTCCATTAATAGATCTATTTCAGATGGTCCTTTTGGAGCTTCAGGTGCAGGCTCTTCTTTCTTTTTCATTTTGTTAACACCTTTTACAACCATAAACATAACAAATGCAACAATTATAAAATCAATAACGTTTGTTAAAAATGTGCCATACTCTAACCATACTTCTCCTACCATTTCTCCTGTTTCGTTTTGAGTTCCTTCTTGCAATTTAAGCCTTAAATCTTTAAAGTCTGAGTTGAAAATTAAACCAACAAGTGGTGATACGATACCGCCTGTAAATGCTGTTACAACTTCTTTAAAAGCAGCACCCATTACAAAACCAACAGCAATGTCTACAAGGTTGCCCTTCATTGCAAATTCCTTAAATTCTTTTAGCATAATTTAGTGTTTTAAATAGTTAGTATATATGTTAGTGAGATACTAAAATAAGTAAAAAGTCACAATTTGTTAAAAAAATCTTAAGCAGAGTGTATCTTTCTCTTAACGCGCTGTGAGATTGCTGTGATTATTTCGTAGGATATAGTTCCAGAAGCTTCTGCAAGGTTTGAAGCTTTATGAGAACCATCAAAAATAATAACCTCATCTCCTTCTTTGCAGTCTATTCCGGTAATATTTACCATAATCATATCCATACATACATTACCAACTATAGGTGCTTTTTTTCCGTTAATAAAAACAAACCCTTTGCCTTTTCCATAAACCCTGGTAATGCCATCTGCATGGCCAATAGGTATGGTCGCTGTTGTCTCGTATCCTTGGGCTTTATGAACTCTATTATAACCTACAGTTTCTCCTTTTTCTATAAAATGAATTTGCGAAATTACAGACTTTAAACTTGCTATAGGTTTAAGATTTTGGTCTTCTTTAGGAGAATTACCAAATCCGTATAACCCTATTCCGCTTCTTACCATGTCTAAATGTCCTTCTGGATAGTTAATTATTCCAGATGTATTGCATAGATGTAACCATGGGTTATGGTCTAGTTTAGATCTAAAATCTTCTGCTATAGACTTAAAAGTGTTGATTTGATTTTTGGTAAAATCAACTTCATTTTTATCTTCACTGGCAGCTAAATGAGAAAAGAGAGAGTTTACCTTTATAGATGTAGTGTCACTTAGTTTAGACACAATATTGTCTATGTCTTTTTTTAAAAAACCTAAACGGTTTAAACCAGTATTGAATTTAACATGGACAGGATAGTTTTTTTGAGATAGAGACTCGGCAACTTTTATAAATTCGTCTAAAATCCTTGCACTATAAATACTAGGCTCTAGGCAACGCTCTATTATTGTTTTAAAATTTATAGGCTGAGGATGAAGCACCAAAATAGGTGTTTTAACACCAGCGTCTCTAAGTAAAACACCTTCTTTTGTGTAAGCCACAGCAATATAATCTACATTAAGAGATTCTAAATGCTTAGCAATAGCAACAGAATCGCTACCATATGCAAAGGCTTTTACAACGGCTAAAAACTTAGTATTAGGTTGAAGTTTAGATTTTAAGTAGTTGAAATTATGAGTTAGGGCTCCTAAATCAATTTCCAAAACGGTTTCATTCGTTTTTAGCATCCGATTTACTTTCTTTAGAATTTAGTTCTTCAGCATCTTTCACTTTCATTTGCCTTACTTTATCTCTAAGCATAGATTTGTAAAAAGCTGCACGACTCAAAGGCTCGTATTCTTCGACTTCGCCAAGAAGTACCAAGTCGTCACTTTGTGCTTTTCTATAGCTATATTGTGCTAAATTTCCGGTTCTTGTGCAAATGGCATGTACTTTTGTAACGTACTCTGCAGTTGCCATAAGATAAGGCATAGGGCCAAAAGGATTGCCTTTAAAGTCCATGTCTAAGCCAGCAACAATTACACGGATACCTTTGTTTGCCAGGTCATTACAAACTCTAACAATTTCATCATCAAAAAACTGTGCTTCGTCAATGCCAACAACATCACAACCATCAGCTAAAATAGGTATGTTAGCAGCAGCAGGTACAGGTGTAGATCGTATTTCGTTAGCGTCATGAGAAACAACCATTTCATCATCATACCTTACATCTACAGCAGGTTTAAAAATTTCAACTCTTTGTCTGGCAAATTGGGCGCGTTTCAATCTGCGAATAAGTTCTTCGGTTTTGCCAGAGAACATTGATCCACAAATCACTTCAATCCACCCAAATTGTTCTTTATGATTTACCGTATTTTCAAGAAACATTTCGTAATTTTAGCACTAAAACGTAGTCAATTTTCGTTTGTATAAAGGTCAATCAAAAATATTAAAAATCAAAAGTAATTAAGGCGAAACATCCACTATTTATTTACTAACAATTAAAGAATAAATTTTAGAGGTTCCATTCTCGTACTAAGCTTTGCTAATGTGCGACTTTACTTAAAAATAAACTTAGAAGACATGAAAAAGAAATTAGAATCAGAATTAGTAAGTATTGCACATAGGATTCTAAAATTAAAAGGCAGAGAAGATGTGGATAGAATGCATGCCGAAGTTGCCAACCTGTACGAGAAACTTACAGTTTTAAAATTTGCGCATGAGAATTTTGAAGACGATATGCCTACAATTGGCAATGATTCTTCATTTTTTGGAATGCTAGATACTGCGTTTAACAATAAAGTTAGCGATAATATAGAAGTAGGAAATAAGACTTACGTTAATGTCGATGAGATTGAAGATGATGGTATAATGGAGCCTGTGATGGAAAAAATTAAGGACATGGTAGCTCAAATGCCAGACGAAAGTCAGCAGGTAGATGCTATCGTTGAAGAAGTTGTTGCTAATGAAAAACCAAGTGCTATAGAGTTTGAAACCATAACTTCTGATTTTGCTGATATTCCAGAGTTTGAACCTATTGAAGAGGCTAAAAAACGTGAAGCCGAGCAAGCCAAAAAATCGTTGAACGATAAGTTAAAAGGCAACGGACTGCAAATAGGTCTAAATGATAAATTAGCTTTTATAAAACATCTTTTTGAAGGAAAAAACGAAGATTATGATCGTGTTATCTCTCAAATAAACACTGCAGATTCTATTGCAGAAGCCAGAACACTTATTTACGAAATGGTAAAACCAGACTACAATAATTGGCTAGGTAAGGAAGATTACGAAGAGCGTTTTATTGAAATCGTTGAAGGCAAGTTTAATTAATAATTTAAGTACACATAGCCTTGTAGTGGTTTTGCAATTCCTTTAATTTCTAAAATGTAGAAATAAGTTCCTACAGGTAATAGTCCAGAAAATTCTGGTATGCCTCTGTTTGCTCTACCATCCCAAGTATTATTATAATTATTAGTTTGGTAGATTAGTGTGCCATAACGGTTATAGATTTTAATAGTATTTTCAGGAAAATTTTCGATACATGGAATAACCAAAAAGTCGTTTTCTAAATCTCCGTTAGGAGAGATCCCTTCTGGTATAGACAAGCAATTAGATATTTCTATAAGAGCATCATCTTCATTGTTGGTGCTATTTCTATCCACTTCATTTAATGTATTTAGATAAGCAATATTCAACAAATCGGTAGAAGCAACGATTAACACTTCAACTTGAAGAGTTTCAGACTGGTTAGGTTCTAATACTGGAATTGACCATGATAGAGAACCGGAATCGAAAACACCAGAGCTTGTTGTTGCAGAAATAAAACTATATCCAGCAGGTAATGCATCTAAAACTTCAATAGCTGTTGCTTGAGTTGTACCTACATTTGTTGCGCTAATAGTAAAGGTTACTTCCTGGCCAACAATAGCTTCGGTTGGTTCAACAGATTTAAGAATTTCGATATCTACATTAGAAGTGTCTACAATAACATTTAATGTAGCGCTTACTTGCGAGGCATCTAAATTATTGGTGTCACTTATGTTTTGAGAGTCATTAAGATAGGTGCCAGCAACATCTGAGGTTACCATTACAGAAAATGTGCAGCTTTCTACACCAATAGGGAAAGTTAGATCTGTAATTCCAACAAAAGTGTCTCCTGCAATACCATTAAAGGTAGCAGTACAGCCATTGGCATCTATCCAAACAGGAGATGAGGTTAAAGTGACTCCTGCAGGTAAATTATCAGTAAACGCAATACCATTTTGAGTAGGGCTAGACGCTATGTTGTAAACTGTAAAAATCAACTCACTTTCATCGCCTTCATAAATTGTATCTGGAAAAAAGATCTTATCTAGTATTGGCGAAACCACCTGAACACTATTAACCGAAATGTTAGTTTCTGGAGTTAGCTCTTCGTTATCCGAAGCACTAGGAAAAGCTTCTGCAATATTATTAAAACCGCCACCAAAACTAGGTGCAGTCACAGGAATGGTAACTCTAATAGTTGAGCCTGCCTCCATAGTTGGTATGGTACCAGTTATTGTGTTTCCGGAAATATTAAAAGTAGAAATACAAGCCGCATTACCAGAGGTTATATTACAAGTAGGAGTACCCATAATGGTAAAGGCATTGTCTAAAACATTTTCAAACTGTATATCTATAGCATCAGAACTGGTTGTGCTATTACTTATGTCTACAATCCAGTTAAAAGATTGGTCTGTTTCTACTTGAGAGTATTCTGGATAAGTTTGTACAATGAGATCTATACAAGGTGCAAAATAAGTATTTACAAAAGCAACATTGTTAACTCCGTTAGTTTCAGAATTGTTATTTACATAATCTGCTCTTACGTAATTTGTTCCTATCATAGGTTGGGTAGAACATTCGGGTTGCCAACTTACGGTAACGGTAAAAGAAACAGAACTATGTGCAGGAAGAATCCAGTTGTCTTCGGGTAAAATTTCCCAGAAGGTATCAAAACTTCCATCTTCAGTTACTCCATCAAAAGTAACTCCAATATTAGCATTGTTTATAGGGAAACAAGATGCTGTTCCTGTGGTTCCTGAGCACTCTACACTAACTAAAGTTCCTGTAATTGGTGCATCGGCAGCAGATGGAACAGGCATATGATCTTGTACTTGTATAGCTTCGTCTGTATTACCATCATTTGTTACTGTTATTTCATAAGTAATTTCTCCCCATTCTGTTGTGTTTGTTTGAGAACTTCCGGTTGGCAATTCAGGAAATATTTGAGTCTTAGTAACCTTTAAGTCCGAAGTATTGTCAATATCACAAGGTTCTTCATACGGAAGATCAAACTCATTGTAATGATAATTATTATCAATATTTATATCTATAGTTTGACTTGGTAATAGAGAAACCTGACTTTTTATAAGAGCCTCTCCTACGGTTGGAAATACGCTACAAGGTGGCTCAAGAAACACAACAACGGTTTCAATAGTTATGGTTGTGTTGGGTTGAAGCGTAAATTCGCTACTCAACCATAGCTGACCATTGTCCGAAATGGAAAAATCATCACAAGTTACAGGTCCTGTTGTTGCTAAACAATTTATAGAAACAATGCTCCAGTTAACATTTGGTGATAGGTCTTGCATAAAGAAAAATAATTCTGTTTCAGAAGGTCCGTTGTTGCAAACGGTTGTTTCAAAAGTAACCTCTTCATTATATTCAATATTCGTAGTATCTGTTGGGTCTACTATTTCGGTCGAAATACATACATCTGTTACAGGGCACTGTTCTGCATCAAGTAAAATGGTTTCTTCAAGATTTGAAAGGTTTGAAGACACATTATCATGGCTTAATCCTATTTCAATAAAACTATCAACTGAAATTGGCATAGGGTTTGGCGAGCAAGAAAAATTGGTATAGCGATATACCATTTCAAAAGAGATGCTTCCGCCAGAGGTGATTTCATGCGTCTCATTAAAAACAAAAATTGATGTTGCCGAATTAATATTTTCAGAAGATACTGTATTTGGATATGTATTAATAGTACTTAGGTCTGGACAGAGGGTTCCGTTGGTTGCGCCTAAACATTCTATAGAAACAAATTCAGCAAAAGGTTGTCCGTTATCGTAGAGTGAGGACAAAATGAGATTGCCTTCAATAAACTCTACAGGAAAATCTATGTCACTATTGTTTGTTATGGTAAACTGATAGGTAACCTCATCTCCCCAAGCATTTATAGGTGTACCTAATGCAGGTGAAATTTGAGAATGTGTAACCACAAAATCAATAATAATATCCAGAACATCTATAGAAATTATTGACTGATTATTATTGGTATTGGTATCTGTAGTGCCTGTAGGTGCACTTATAGTAGCATTAACAGCAATACCACCAATATTTGTTGGCGCTGTAACTAAAACCAGTAGCTCTACACTTGAGTTATTAGGCATATTATCTACAACAGCAGTTAAAACATTAGAAGTGATACCAACATTAGAAACATTAGATGCACCATTGATGTTGTTCTGAGAATTTGTAGAAATTATTGTAATATCATTATCAAAATTTACAGAAATAGTTGCATTATTTACAGTGTTTCCAGAGTTGGATAACGTAATTAAATACTGAAAATCTTCATTAATATCTATCTGAGAAATTGCAGTTCCGCTAAGATTTTGTGCCTCGACGTTTATGGATAAGTCTGTAGTTTGACTGTGTGCGTATGAACATAATAGAAATAAAACAAATAAGCGACATAGCTTTACAATCATAAAATTTAGTTTTTAGATATACCAAGATGAAACAAACTCAATACTATAACAGTTAAGTGTTGTATTTTCCTAGTTATGGATAATGGATTTATTTATTAGATACAAAATACTCCAAATGGTTGCTTTATAAAATGTAAAAGATTGTAATTTTGATATATTAGATACACAATTATGAAATTATTTCTGGTACCAACACCAATAGGAAATCTTAAGGACATTACGTTTAGAGCCATTGAAGTTTTAAAAGAAGCAGATTTAATACTTGCTGAAGATACCAGAACTTCTGGAAAGCTATTAAAGCATTTTGAAATTTCCACACACATGCAAAGTCATCACATGCATAATGAGCATAAAACGGTGAATAATCTTATTGAAAAGCTAAAGTCCGGACTTACAATTGCTGTGATTAGTGATGCAGGTACACCAGCCATTTCAGATCCTGGTTTTTTATTGGTTAGAGCCTGTGTAGAAAACAATATTGAGGTTGAATGTTTACCTGGTGCAACAGCCTTTGTACCTGCTTTGGTAAATAGTGGTTTGCCTAACGATAAATTTGTATTCGAAGGCTTTTTGCCAGTAAAGAAAGGTCGCCAAACTCGATTGTTACTTTTAGCAGAAGAAACCCGAACCATGATTTTTTACGAAAGTCCACATAAGTTGGTAAAAACCTTAGGACATTTTTGTGAGTATTTTGGAGAAGACAGACTAGTATCTGTATCGAGAGAGCTTACTAAACTTTATGAAGAAACTGTAAGAGGAACAGCAAAAGAAGTTTTAGAACATTATACCAACAAACCACCAAAAGGTGAAATTGTTGTTGTGGTTGGAGGGAAGAAATAGTGATTTCTCAAATAAACCATCTGATCCACAAAAAGGGTCAAAGATTCTATTTATTTGTCATTTTTGTTTAAGTTATTATTAGAAAATAAGCTAAAGAATTTCTTTATAGGAAGCTTATTAAAAAAATCACCCAAGGCTTCAATTTTATGATTTGGTATTCCTTTTAACTGATGAACCATGACTATTATCCACACCAGAAAAATAATAAAATAACCTCCTAAAATTAGTGCAATAACTACTGATACAGATTTAAATGTTTCCATTACTCTTTAAATTTTTAGCCAAATTAAATTAGGCAACTATAGTTTGCTTTGACATTGTTTTTGCAATTTAAAGTGAGTACTGATAGTAAAAAAGGACAGTGATTTGTAAATTATAATTTTATCATATTTGACAAGGGTTTCAACAGATTTTAAAACAAAAACCTCACCATTTCTGATGAGGTTTTTCAACATTAAAATATATGAGAAATTACTAATCTTTAATCTCAACTGTATTTCCTGAGATCCAAGTTTTGTTTTCATCTCCATAATACAGGTAAGCAGTACTTGCTGGTGCTTGGTAATGGCCAGCAATATCAGCTTTTAAGTCTAGCCTAATATTTTTGGTTTCTGAGGCTTTAAATTCTCGCCAGTAAAACACCAGATAGTTATCAAAAATCTCATAAAAAGCCACCTTATTTTCTTCTAAAATCTTTTTTAATTGCCAAGGTTGAGCCGTTGTTCCAGATGGTATGCCAACAATTGTGGTGACCATGCCTAAGGGTTTTGCATTGGTGTTTGCAACAGAGATATTAAAACTTACATTATCACCAACCGCATGGTTTTGTCCAGTAATTGTTGTTTCGAGTTGTAATGGACAAGCATTTGAACTATCTGGTAACGTGCTATCCCAATTCACATTTAAGGTATAAGGAAATGTTGTCTTTGGGTTATTAAACTTAACTGCAATGGTCTGTTTTCCTTGTTTTAGATAGTTCTCAAAACCGTTAATGGTAATTTTTCCATCGTCTGAAAGCTCTAATTTTTTAGTTATCGATTTACCATTAATTATTAAGGTGATATCATCGTTTTCCTTAAGTATTTTTTGCTTTTGACCTTTTGTGTAATTAATCAGTGCTTTAAGAGCCATTGCAGTTGCTTGAGTAGAGCCAAAACGGTTGTATTTACGTTGCTTAATCAGATAATCTATACCTTCTGTTATAAGTATTGTGTTTTGGTTTTTCTCGTCCATTAAAGCCAATGTTGTAAGCGCTACGGTTTCTATCTGTTTAGAGTTGCCGTAAGATCTGGTAATTGTATTTTCAACAGGTATTTTATCAAAACCATACTCCTCAATATTTGCTTTTATTTTGGTTAAAAGTGTTTTAAAGTTTTCTTCTTTATTGAGGTTATGACTAGCCATGGCTAGTAATGCCATTTTATAAGTGTCATTACTTTTTATGGCATCTGCATAGCCTGTATTATATTCTAGCATATAATCTGCATTGACACCAGATTCGCTTAATGCATAGACAATGTAAGCATTGGCAACATCTGTTGGTGAACTGGCAAAGCTATCATAGCCTTTTTTACTTTTTTTGAAACCACCTTTACCGTCTTTTCGGCTTAAAAGCCAATCTACAGTTCTGAAAATCATTTTGTCACTTACACCATCGTATACTTCTTTCATTTCGGTAAATTCCAAAATGCCATAAGCGGTTAAGGTTTCGTGTGGAGGCGTATGACCAAACCATTCAAAACCACCTTCAGAAGTTTCAAAACCAATAAGCCTTTTATAGCCTTGTTTTATAAAATCTAGAGCTTTAGCTTCAATTTCAGGATTGCTTTTGCCTGCTTCCTTCAGGTATTTTAAAACCATAATATTAGGATATGTTGAAGATGATGTTTGCTCAAAACATCCATAAGGCTGACGGATTAAAGACTCAATACCATCCATAACATCACCTACAATGTCTGTATAAATATTAAACTCTGTTGTAATACTATTTTTAACAGCATGGTTAATTTCAAAGTCAAATGTTTGAGTTTCTGAACCAGACAATGATATTGATGTTGGGAAATAAGGGCTTAAAATGGTTACCTTTTTCTTTATGATATCCTTATAGTCTTCAGATTCTGCCAAAATAGAAATGTCTAAGTCTTTACCCTTTTCAATAGGTATAACTTTTATGGTTTTGGTCACAGCGTTTTTAGCTTCCACGTTTAGTTTTTCATCAATAGACGATACCAGCTTTAAATGTTCAGGCAAAAGAAACTTTAAATTGGTTTCCATGGCTTTCTCAGTTTCATTTGTAATGGTAATTGGTAATGAAATGGTGTCATTTAGCACCATGTAATTAGGTGTTTTAATGTCAATGTTCAATAACTTTTTGGTAGCATATAATTTATCTGCTTTACCTACAAGACCATTATAACCAATGCCTTCAGCAGAAATTTTAAACGACGTTACAGCATCAGAATTATAAAATTCAATTTCGGCAATGCCATCAGCATTGGTTTGTACTACTGGATTCCAGTATATGGTTTGTCTAAAATCGGTACGCTCTTCTAGTAGATTTTTTCCTTCATAGATTGGCATGTAGAAACTTCTTGGAGTGTCTATGTGGTTTCCAATATAGTGGTAAAATTGCTTTACAGCATAGTTTTTATAATCTCGGTTATTTAATCGTTTTGTGGCTCCTTTATAATAAGGATAGCTATCGTTTTTGGTGGTAATGATAATAACTCCGTTAGAGCCTCTGCTACCATAAATGCTGGTTGCAGCAGCATCTTTTAGGACTGTTACGCTGTTTACTTGTTGAGGGTTGATGTCGCTCAAAGCAGACCTATCGTAAGGTACACCATCTACTACAACAAGAGGTTCGTTATTACCAGACACACTGCCAAAGCCTCTGATTCTAACGTTTGGAGCACTACCGGGTTGTCCGTTAGCATTTGTTACGTTAACACTAGCCACTTCGCCAGCCAAAGCATTGATAACAGAATTGCCGTTTGATGCTATTTCTTCTTGTGAAATCACTTTTACAGAACCCGTAAGGCTCGCTTTACGTGTTGTACTATAACCCACAACGATAACTTCATCCAAACCATTTCCACTTTCTTGTAAGCCAACAGATATTTTTGCCTTTTGTTTAATAGTGTTTTGTAGTGGTTTTTCATTTTTGTCAAAAGACTTAATATTCTCTTTGTTTTCTACATTTTTAGTTGGTGTTTGGCTGTAGTATCTTCCTTCTTCTAAGGATGTTTCTTCAATAGTAACACGTTCTCCATTGTCTTTGTAAGCCAATAAAGTAAGATTGTAATTATTGTTGAATTTAAAAGCGAAAGAGCCATCTTCTTCGGTGTCAAAAACCAAAACTTTATTACCATCTCTATCAAAAAGCAGCAAATGTGCTTGTGTTGGTTTTCCTTTTTTGTTGAGCACAACACCTGTTTGTATAGCACTCTGTTCTGGTAGATATTGTGCATTTTCCTTAGTAACGGTAGTTGCATTGATATAGTCTCTCCAACCATGAGTTAGCATCACATAATCTATTGCTGTTTTTGATTTTGGCTCTTTTGGATTCAAGTAAAAATCTGGCTTATGAATTTTACCTTTCAATTCAGAAGATACCAATAAGTAGGATAAAATATGGTCTTGCTTGTCGTCAGCAAAGGACAGTAATTTATTATCCGCAACGGCCAATGATAAGTTTGCAGGAATAGGATTCTGCTTTTCATCGTATGTTTTTATAGTGAGTTTTACTTTTTCTCTGGTATTGTACACTTCCTTATCTAGGCTGAGGTCTACATGAAGTTTTTTGTGAGGATTTAGAAACACCAAACGCTCTGCGAATGTACTACCATATTCATTTTTTAGACTGAATTTGGTAATACCCATAGGATATTCTGAAGTGCTTAAGCTTAGATTTTTTTTGAGACCAATTTCCTTTTTTAGGAGTAATGTACTTGCATTAGAAACCTCAAGAAATAAAGGTGTGCTATAAGTTGAAAAAATATCTAAATTGGTTGATAGACTATCTGTTGTAACAGAAAACCGAACACCATTTTCGTACACTTTTGGTAGCTGAATTAATTCCTCAGAACGAAAAGGTTCTGTAATCTTAGCATGGTAAACCTCGTCTTTAATTGGGTTAAAATTGAAGCTTCCCATGCCATCATGAAAACTTTCAAAGTTTGAAACGGTTTCTCCTTTCGCATTTACAACATCTCCTTTGAGATCTACAGGTTTTCCAAATTCATTAAGAGCTTTAAAAGCAACTTTGTTTAAAGTGCCAACTACAATTTTGCCACTTTCTGGTAAAAACTGAAGATCAATAGTGTTTAAAACCACAGGAACAGCTCTTGAGATAGATTCTGTGGTGCCTTTATGATATACCAAAGCGTTTAAAACAATATCAACGGACTCCAAGTCTTCTGGTAATGTAAAGCTGGGTTTGGCTTTACCGTCTTTGTCTGTAACCACAACATCATTTATAATGTCGGTGCCTTTTATGCTCACTTTATACGTAACTTCTGTGTGTGATAAAGGTTGATTTTTTAAATCCTTAACCTCAAGATTTGCGATAACCTCAGAGGATTTTCCGTAGCCTTCTTTTTCAAATTTTAGATTAAGTAACAGCTTAGGTTTTACCACTTTTTGAATAGTGATTTTTTTGGTAAAAAATGAATCTTCACCATAATTACGCATCCAATTGGTGTAGCATTTTAAAGTGTAAATGCCACCAACCCAATCAGAGCTAATATCAAAATTTCCGTAAGCATATCCTTGTTTTACATTAAGATTTAAGGATGTTACAACAGCACCTTTAGGCGAAATTAATTCCGCATGCATCACGTCACTGATGGTCGTAATAGTATTGTCTGTACCTACGATGTAAGATTTAAACCAAATGGTTTCTCCAGGAAAATAGAACGGTCTGTCCGTTTGAGTGTATATCTTCTCTAATGGATTATTAAATGCTTCAAAAGCTTTATAAGACAGCAACGTGAAGAAGCAAAGTCCGGCAATTACCAAAAGTTTAGTGTTTTGTATAAGTTTTTTCATAGTATTTATATTTTTAAGTTGACTTTTAGCCCAACTTCACTAATTAAAGGAGTATTGAAAAAGTTAAGATTATGCCCAGAATTGGTATCAAAAAGTGATGAATAAGGAGATGCTCCTCTGTATTTTGTAAATGTGATGAGGTTATGAGCGTAAAGCCCTATTTCAACTTGCCTGAAAAAATCATAATTACTTTTAGCAAAATCATAAGAAAGCTCAATGGTTCTTAAGTTAAGATAACCAGCATCTTCAATGGCTTCTTCTGCAACACCACTGAAGCCGTAGCGTACAAAGCGGTTATTTTCAATACCATCTTCAGGATTATAAAAATCTACAGGAATTGTGTTTGTATTGCCTTGAGCGTTTACACCATTAAAAACATAATTTGTAATGTTTCTTTGATCTGCTGACTGTTGTGATGAGCCAAAATAGTTGAGCACATTTTGAGTGCCATTCCAAGTGTCTCCTCCTTTTTGGTAATCTAACGCGAAATGAAATTTTAATTTCTTCCAGGTAAAACGATTAGAAAAACCAAGTGTAAAATCTGGTACAGGATTACCAATAATTTGTTGTTCTGTATCTATAATTGGATAGCCATTGCTGTCTATAATAATGTTGTTTTGAGTGTCTCTTGCAAAGGCCGTTCCTACAATAACACCAGCAGGTTGGCCAACGATTAAATTTTTAGACACATTTTGAAAACCTGCAATTGGTACACGCTCTTCATTATTGTATAGTTTGGTAACCTTGTTTTTGTTGGTCATAAAACTTAGACTACTATTCCAACGCACAGAGCTGAACATTTCAGAAACATCCAATTGTAGCTCTAAACCTTTATTGGTAATATCTGCAATATTTTGAAGTTGAAATTGATTGCCTTCTAAAACTGGGAATACGCTTCCTTTTGTTTTTGAACCAAAATAACTTGCAGTAAAATCCCAATAAGCATCCCATAAATAGAAATCTAAATCGAGATTAAAAGAATAATCGTGACGTTCTTCTAAATCTAAGTCTTCGTTTATAAATAAGTCAATGTTACTGGTGTAACCAAGACTTTCTGAAGGTAATAATTGCAGACTGTTGTGACTTTGATTGTTGTAAAAAAGAGGCATTTCATTAACATCAAAAGCGCTTGTTGCACTCAAGGTAAAATAGCTAATATCGTCTAGTTTTAAAATATCTGCTAAGTCAACTTTTAGTACAGAAGAAGGTAAAAGCAATTTGTTCTTTTGAATGGAAGAGATATACGCAGTATTACTAAATACAATTTTAGAGTATCTTTTATATTTTAGAGTAACAGATTGGTGTGGTCTTAGCACATTTCTATTAATGCGATTAGAGATTTCAGTGGTGCTATTTGGATTTGAAAATGTAAAGGCATCAAAACCTTCAGATTCTTTGAATGTATAATCTAATTGCTCATTTTTAAACCTAGTAATGGAACGTACATCTATGGAAAAATCTCCCAAGTATTTGTCATAGTGTAAGTCTAGCATAGCATTGAAGCTATTGTTTTTTATGGTTTTGTTGCTTAGATAGCCGTTTTCAAAACCTACAGTATTGGTAAACAAACCAAAGTTTTGCTCGTTTTCTGCTGTTTTATAGCTTAGTTGGCTTCCTATTGAAAAGTCGTCACCAATATTTATGTCATTTTTTAGGTTGGCTACAAATAAGGTGTTGGCATCATAGTTTTTATTGTTAAACAACCATTCAGGATTGTTATAATTGGTTGGGCTAAAACTACGTTGTGTATTGTCTGGTAAAACACTGCCTTGACCATTGTTAAAAGACACAGGTGTTACCCATGAATTTAGAAGTAGATTGTTTCTAAATCCATTAATGTTAGGTTGGTTGTTTTTCCAGTGACTGTATTTAATAAAGGATTTCCAACTTAGTTCTTCACTGTTACGATTAAGGGTTTTAAAGTTTAGTGCGAGATCGTTATTTATTTTTTGTGCTCTACCAAAAATGTCTTCAGTATTTTTCTGACTAAAGTCAAGTCCTGTGGTCCATTCATCTGTATCAATATCAAAATACACATTGGTAAACCTACTAATGGCAGTATTTAACACGCTATTGTTGTATTGCTTAGAGCTAACACCATTTCCATTGCCTAGCGTAACCAGTCTGCCGTTGTTGTCGTATATATAATTACTTCCATCAAACTCCAAAGTATTTAGGTTTGGTCCATAAGAAAAGACGTTTCCTGTTTCTGGTCCTAAAAAAGCAATAGATCCATTTTCGGTGGCTCCTTGGCTGTAGGAAGATTGTAACTTTGGTAAGTTACTTTCCTTAACAAACTGAAAACTTAAGTTAGATTTTACTCCAATTTGAAAATATATATCTGGATTAAAATAGGTTAGGATTACATGTTCTGGGTCAAGGTGAATGTCTTTAATTCTATGCAAAGCGTTATAGTAGCCTTTTTTATTGTAGAGATGTTTTGAATCTGCTATGGAAGGTATTTTAAAACGTTCCTTTTTTTTATTTTTTAAAGCTTCACTATAAGCATCAGTTTCAATAGGTTTTACTTTTACTCGCTTAACCGCTGTTTTTTGGACGGTTCCAAACATATCAGCTGTCACTGTAATTTCCTTTGGATCCATACCAACATAGCTAATAACTATAACATCACCTACATTGCATTTTATACTGTAATTACCATCAAAATCGGTTTGATCTCCGTGGGTCGTTCCTTTAACGATTATAGTGGCTCCAGGCAAAGGCAAGCCGTCTGATGAAGTGGTGAGTGTTCCTGTTACCGTTCCTTCTTGAGAGAAACAGAGTACTGGGAATACTATGAGCAATACGAATATTTTGAATGTAATTTTATTCATAGTTGTGTGTGTTGGTTGATTTCAAATGTATAATCAACTTCATTGGCTAGAAATAAGGAATGAGTAAAGTGCCCAAATGAATGAGTAAAGTGTATAAAACAAAAAAACCTCACCATTTCTGATGAGGTTTGAATCTAATTTATCTAAAAATCTAATTGTCTAACAATCTAGTATTTGCTTCCATCGTGCTTCCCCTTTTCCCATCCATGTTTGCCTAAGTATTGGTCCGCACTTTCTACCGCTCCAGTTTCAATATCGGTTCCCATGGAGTCATTCCAGCGGTTGAGGTATCCAAAAAGCGAAATTACACCTAGCATTTCTACAATTTCGCCTTCGTCCCAATGTTGGTAGAGACGTTCTTTTATGTCTGTATTAACAGCATTTGGCACTTGGCTAGCAGCCAAGCTAAAATCTAAAGCAGCACGCTCAGCCTCATTAAATGCAGGATGCGTTTTGTATTCCCAAATGTTATCGAGTTGTTCTTGTTCTGCACCATAACGTTCAGCAGCTCTAATAGCATGCGCTTGGCAATATCTACAACCTGTGGCATTGCTACTAACCCAAGCAATCATGCGTTTTAAGGCAGAAGTTACACGACCTTCATTGGCCATTACAGCTTTGTTTAAATTTATAAACGCCTTGCTAATGGCTGGTCTGCGTTGCATGGTTAATACCGAATTAGGACAAAATCCTAAAGTTTCATTAAAGAATTCTGCTAATTCCTTGGTTTCTAAATCGTGCTCTGGAGATAACGGAGTTACTAATGCCATAGTTGTTTTTTTAGTGGTATTTTTGAATGTACAAGATAGCAGTTCTAAAAATTAAAGTAAAAGAAATGGCACATAAAATCACAACCCAATGGAAAGGTGGAATGACCTTTGAATCTGATAATCCAAGTGGAAAAACCGTAATTATGGACACTGATGTAGAAGGGCAAAACGAACGTTTTGGGCTGTCTCCTAAGGCTATGATGTTGTCTTCGTTGGCAGGTTGTTCTGGGCTAGACGTTATTTCTATTTTAGATAAAATGAAAGTAGAATTAGACGATTTTAAAATGGACGTGTCTGGAGAACTTACCGATGAGCATCCTAAATATTACCATTCAGTAAAAGTAGATTATTATTTTTATGGTAAAGATTTGAATAAAAGCAAATGCGAAAAAGCTGTAAACCTTTCCGTTGAAAAATACTGTGGAGTTATGGAAATGTTTAGACAGTTTGCAAAAGTTGAAACCGAAATCCATTTTCATTAATTAAAAGTTCCCTTTTTGGGAATTTAAGGAGCTATTTTTATGCGCTGGACACTAAAACCAAAACCAGACACATCAAAAGTTGAAGCTTTAAAAAACACACTTCAGGTTGATGATATTGTAGCAACATTATTGTTGCAACGTGGCATCGAAACCTTTGAAGATGCCAAGACGTTTTTTAGACCAAGTTTTAACGATTTACACGACCCATACCTTATGAAGGATATGGACAAGGCTGTTTCACGCATAGAGCAAGCCATTGCAGCAGGTGAAAATATTTTGGTTTATGGAGATTATGATGTGGATGGTACTACGTCTGTAGCATTAATGTCTTCATATTTAAAAACCAGAACAGCTAATGTAGCTACATATATTCCAGATCGTTATGAAGAAGGTTACGGTGTGTCTTACCAAGGTATAGATTTTGCGCACGATAACGACTTTGCACTCATTGTGGCTCTGGATTGTGGAATAAAAGCTATAGAAAAAGTAGCATACGCTAAAGAAAAAGGCATCGATTTTATTATTTGCGATCACCACAGACCAGGAGATACAATACCAGATGCAGTTGCGGTTTTAGATCCTAAACGAGACGATTGCGAGTATCCTTTTAAAGAACTTTGCGGCTGTGGAGTTGGTTTTAAGTTAATCACTGCTTTAGCTTCTAAACAAGGGCAAACCGTAGAAGATTTAACCGAATATCTCGATTTGGTAGCCACAGCAATTGGTGCAGATATTGTGCCTATTGTTGGCGAAAATAGAGCATTAGCGTATTTCGGTTTACAGGTTATAAATACCAATCCAAGACCAGGAATAAAAGCAATTATTGCAGAAGTAAAGAAGGATGAGTTATCCATCATCGATGTGGTTTTTATTGTCGCTCCACGTATTAATGCAGCAGGCAGAATGAAACATGGTAACCATGCTGTAACCTTATTAACCGAAACCGATTTTAATCTAGCAGCTAGTTATGCTGTAGATATCGATCAGTTTAATACAGACCGAAAGGAAACAGATCGACTTATTACTGAAGAAGCCTTACTTCAAATTGAAAAAAATGAAGAACAAGACCGATTTACAACTGTAGTTTATGACGAAAATTGGCATAAAGGTGTTATAGGTATTGTAGCATCTAGACTAACCGAAACGTACTATAGACCAACATTGGTATTTACAAAAAGTGGAGAAAAACTAGCTGCTTCAGCACGTTCTGTAAAAGGTTTTGATGTATATAATGCATTAGAGGCTTGTAGCGAGTTTATAGAACAATTTGGTGGCCATAAATATGCCGCAGGTTTAACGTTGTTGCCAGAAAATTACGAGGCATTTAAAGCCAAATTTGAAGCTGTTGTAAAAGACACGATTGATCCAAAGCTATTAACACCAGAGTTGAAGGTGGATTTGCAAATAGAGCTTAATCAGATAGATCATAAACTTTATAGAATTGTGAGCCAGTTTGCACCATTTGGGCCAGGAAATATGACTCCCGTTTTTATGACGCAAACTGTACAAGATACAGGTTGGGGAAAATGCGTGGGCGAAGATGATAAGCATCTGCGTTTTACTGCAAAGCAAGCTGATAGTAATCCCATTGTTTGTATAGGTTTTGGACTAGGTGATAAACTAGAGATTATTAAAAATAGAAATACCTTTGATACAGCTTACACCATTGATGAGAATCATTGGAATGGTAATGTAAGTTTACAGTTAAAGTTGAAAGATATAAAAGCATAAAATTGAAAAGGTTTCGTTATTAATGTATGAAACCAATCATTTTTTTTCAATTTATCTTGTTTAGCTTATTCTTAAGCAGTCAAAATTTGGTTTTGAATCCTAGTTTTGAAACACATTCTACTCAAAGATGTTTTATCTATTTAGGATCTTTTAATAGCAGTATTAGTGATTGGTCAATCCCAAATTTTGGATCAACAGATTATTTTGATACGTGTAGCGAAGAACATGGGTCTAAAAACTATAATGGTTTTCAAAACCCTAGGACAGGATCTTCTTATGCAGGATTATATCTTTATGCCAATAAGAATTACCGTGAATATGTACAGGGAAAACTATCTAAGACTTTAAAGAAGGGTAAAGAATATAAAATGACCTTTTATCTAAGCTTAGCAGATAAGTCTTCTTACGCTTTAAAAGATATCGAAGTTTTAATTACCGAAGAAAGATTAGAGCCATGTTATCATTCTAACAATTGTGATAAGGTCATTAAACCTTCAAAAGAAATAAAAAGTAATTTTGAAATTTATTCAGATTCAAAAGGAGAGTATTTTTCTAGCAAAGAACATTGGATGGAGTACACCTTTGAGTTTACAGCTAAAGGCAATGAGAATTATTTTTCAATAGGAAATTTTTATAAAAACTCTAAAGCTAAAAAGCAAAGGACTGTTTCGAATAGTCCTTTTTATTTTTCATACTACTACATTGATGACGTGTCTGTAGAGGCTGTTGAAGAAGAAAAACCTAAAGAAGTTAATTTTTCTAAAACAGATAGCCAAAAGCAAAAAGAATTTCAGGTTAATAAGGTTTATACTTTTAAAAATGTATTGTTCGATATTGATAAATCAGAACTTATAGAAGCGTCTATTTTAGAACTAAACGAACTTTATAAGTTTCTTAAAGAGAATTCAAATACAGTAATTGAAATTTATGGTCATACCGACAATAGTGGTATAGAAAAAAGGAATAGAGAATTGTCATATCAGCGTGCTAAAGCCGTTGCAGATTATTTAATTTTGCAAGGTCTGGATAAATCTAAAATTAAAATGTTTGGGTTTGGAAGTTCTAAGCCTTTTTCAGAAAATAATACTGAAAAGGGAAGGGCATTAAACAGACGTGTTGAGTTTAAATTAATACAATAGTTTTGGCAAAAACAGACCCATACGCAGCGCTCCGCTTTAAGGAATTTAATATATTTTTATTAGTAAGATTTGCCTTAGTTTTTGGCTGGTCCATGCAGTTTTTAGTTATAGAATGGCAGGTTTATGATCTTACAAATTCAAAATTGAGTTTAGCACTTATTGGTGCATGCGAGTTTCTCCCTGCATTTTTTTTAGCACCTTTTGCAGGACATATCGTAGATAAAAAAGAAAAGCGAAGCCTCTTTACACTATGTATTGCGTTGTTTTCGTTGATTAGTTTTGGGCTGTTTTGGTTAACATCAGATCAGATTGAAAACAACTGGAGTACCAATAGCATTTTAATAGGTATTTATGGTTTGGTGTTTTTTGGCGGTGTTTTAAGAGCCTTTTTCGGGCCAACGATTTTTTCATTAATCGCTTTAATTGTGCCAAAATCAGCATACCCAAATGCCGCAACATGGAGCAGTAGCACATGGAAAGGCGCAAGTGTATTTGGTGCACTTTGTAGTGGTTTCCTTATTGCTTGGATTGGTGTACATTATACTCTAGGAATTATATTTGGATTGGTAATGCTGGCTTTGGTTTTAGTATTTCAGATAAGTAAAAAACCAGTTTTAAATAAAGCAACTAACGAATCTATAAAAGAAAGCCTTAAATCAGGAATTGATTTTGTGTTTAACGACAAAGTCATTTTAGGAGCTTTAACCTTAGATATGGTGGCTGTATTATTTGGAGGTGCAGTTGCTATTTTTGCGGTGTTTGCTAAAGATGTTTTAGATGCTGGTCCTCGAGGTTTTGGGATTTTAAATGCAGCATTATCTTCTGGAAGTATCCTTGCTATGGTGGCAACAACGTATATTCCTATTACCAAAAATACTGGTAAAAAACTATTGATTGCTGTGTTTGGTTTTGGGTTGTTTATGATTCTTTTTGGAGCGTCTAAATTATTATGGCTAAGTGTTATTGCGTTGTTTTTATCTGGTATGTTTGATGGCGTTTCTATGGTAGTGCGTCAAACTATTCTACAGCTTAAAACACCAGATCATATGCGTGGACGCGTAGGAGCTGTAAACTCTATGTTTGTTGGGTCGTCTAACGAGCTTGGTGCAGTAGAAAGTGGTGTTGCAGCCAGAATTTTTGGTGCACCATTAGCTGTAATGCTAGGTGGTTCTGTAACACTTTTAACCGTGTTGGTTATAAACTATAAAAATAAACCACTAAGAGAACTCGATTTACAAGAAGATGTGGAAGAGAAATTTGACGAACTAAAATCTTAGTATTCCTTTAATTCAAAAGACTCGCCATCAAAAACACCATAGGTGTAATATTGAATCCAATCACCAAGGTTAATATATTTTGAACTTTCGTTGAGCTGAATGTCTAATGGTAAATGTCTGTGGCCAAATACAAAGTAATCACGATGTTTTTCTTCGAGTTTACGTTTGCAGTAGGCAACTAGCCACTCGTTGTCTTCACCTAAAAACTTTGCATCATCATCACCAGAAATCAGCTTATTTTTTACCGAAAAGTATTGCGCGATTCTAACACCAATATCTGGATGCAGCCATCTAAATAACCATTGAAAAAATGGATTGGTAAAGACTTTTTTCATGCGTTTATAACCTTTGTCATCAGGACCCAAACCATCTCCATGACCAATAAAAAATGTACTTTGACTATGCTCAGCATCCATTTTGAATGTAAATTCTTGAGGTTTGTGAAACACAGGAATATTAAGTTCGTCTTCAAAATAACCATTCATCCATAAGTCATGATTACCAACAAAGAAATACACTGGAATTCCTGAATCTGTAATCTCAGCCAATTTGCCTAAAGTCCTGGTAAAACCTTTTGGGATAACCGTCTTATATTCAAACCAAAAATCGAATAAATCTCCCATTAAGAAAATTGCAGCGGCATCTTGTTTTACTTCATCTAACCAAGCGACAAACTTCTTTTCTCTAGGACGAGAAGCTTCATATGTTGGAGCACCAAGATGATTGTCTGAGGCAAAATATATTTTTTTGCCTTTTGGGATTTCTATGTGATGATTGTTACGCATTATCAGAAGCATACCATTCTGCAAAGCTGGTTGCTGTCTCTTGAAGTTTTAGTGAGTGTAACTTTATGTTATCTGGTAATCTTTTTTTAATTTTTTTAGCAAAATCAATGACCATCATTTCACTTGTTGGCTGATAATCAACTAACAAAACATTGTGTCCTCTAACTTGTAATTCTTTTGCCAACTCTACATGAGGAGTATTTTTGTTAAACACTGTTGCGTGGTCAAAAACATCCACAATTTCATCTTTTACAATCTTTTTAAGGTCGCCAAAATCTATGACCATTCCAAACTTTACATTAGCATTGTCTGCTATTGGTTGGCCAATAACGGTAACGTATAAATTGTAACTGTGGCCATGTACATTTTTGCATTTGCCATCATAGCCGTAAAGGGCATGACCTGTTTCAAAAGAGAATTGTTTTGTAATTCGGATTTTACTCATTCTAAAAAAATAATACTGCAAAGATATTATAAATGTAAAACGAATGGCTTTTTAGATTACATTTGCGCACTTTTTTAGAAATTCAAAATGAAAACACTTCTTTTTTTAGACTAAATTGGAAAGTCTATTTGAATCTATTCCGTTTGCAGAAAACGTTCTGTACGAGAATATTATAGCAGATCTAGGATCTAAACAATACAGTATTATTGACGATTTTTTTACAGCAGATGAAGTAAAGGCTTTAAGGGCTTCATTGTTGCAAAAATATGATGAGGACAGCTTTAAAAAATCGGCAATTGGTAATCGTACCAACGAGATTATAAAAACCAAAGTAAGAGGTGATATTATTCTTTGGATTGATGAGCAAAACATTAACTCGTCAGAGCAGTTATTTTTCAATAAAATAAATGACTTAAAGGATTATCTTAACAGAACTTGTTTTTTGGGTATAAACCAAAAGGAATTTCATTATGCCATTTATCCAAATGGTACTTTTTACAAAAGGCATCTAGATACATTTCAGAATGATGACAGACGAAAACTTTCTTTTGTGTGCTATCTAAATGAAGAAAACTGGAAGCCTGAAAATGGTGGCGAATTGGTGTTATATTTAGAAAACGGAGAAGAAACCATTTATCCTTTTCCAGGTAAAGTTGTCATTTTTGAAAGCCAAATTTTAGAGCATGAAGTAAAACCTGTTAATACTCCAAGATTGAGTATAACAGGATGGTTAAAAACGCGCTAATTAACGACGCTTGCGATTATAGAAATAAGCAATTATAAGAACAATAGCTAAAATTAAAAACAAGCCGTTTCCACCTAAAAATTGAAGTATATCCATATGTTATTTTTTTGATTTCTTTTTTAGAATTTTTATGATTAGGAATATAATTGCTCCGAAAATAAGAAAAGGAAATATTTTTCCTAAAATATAACCAATACCAAAGCCAATATCGTATAGGTCATTATTTTGTATTGAAGTTACCATAATTGAACTAATCATTATTCACTCTTTTTTTATTGTATCTATAGGTGGCATATGCAATAATCACTAAAATTATAAAAGGCAGCATTGAGCCAATAAATACACCAATACCATAGTTGTCGTCTGGAGCATCTTTTAGTTTTTGTTCTATATCTACCTCTTGAAGTAATGTAACAAGCAAATGCATAAGATTTGTTTTAAAAACTCAAATTTAAACGTTTTCAGCAAGTGGTTTAAAGGTTTTTCTGAATTTTATGATGAGAGGTAAACCTCGTGCTATAATCCAGATGGTAAAGGCTATGAAAATTCCGTGCAGCTTATAGTCAAAATAATCTAAAGCGAGGATTACTGGAGCAAAAACCAAAAGAGACGAGAACAATAGGACATCTCTCAGATATTTCATTTCGCCAAGACCTTTAAAAACACCATCAAAAATAAAGGCTAATGCACATAAGGGTTGCATGACTAAAACTATCCAAAAGACCTTATAAAACTCATGTAACACTTCAGGATCGTTACTAAAAATGTTGCCAATAGGATAGTAGAGTATTGCGCCAATTATGGCTATTACAATTCCAACCACAATGCCATATTTTATAAGCTTATCACTTAGATTAATAAGATTTTTATAGTCTTTAGCACCAAGTAGTTTTCCTGATAAAATATTTCCAGCACTGGCGTAACCGTCAATTATGAAAGCACCCAAAAACCAAAGATTAATAGCTATGGTGTAAGCTGCAATATAGTTTTCGCCATATTTGGTAGCAAAGCTGGTGGCTAAATACAGCGCTAAATTCAACGCTAAGGTTCTTATAAACAGGTTGCCAATCATAAAAAGAAATCGCTTTATCTCTGGATTAAACGGAAACTTTACCAACAGAGGAATATCAGTTTTCTTCAAAATATATACAGCCGAAAGCACAGCCATAATAATTTGAGCCAAGACACTTGCGTAGGCTGCACCTTCAATATTATAAGCAGGAATGAAGCCATCTATACCGTAAACAAAAATAATATCGAGAATAATGTTTGCAAGAGCACCTACAATGGCAATAATCATTGGAAAAAATGTGTTTTGTAAGCCTCTAAACGTTCCAAAGACAGCAATGGTAAACAATGTAAAAGGAAATCCAAACACGCGTATGCGATAATAGTCTACACAAAAGGTAAGTATATCATCCGAAGCATTATAAAATTTAAATATCTGAGCAGCCAAAGGATAAGTAACAGCAATGATAACAAGACTTAGAGAGGTAATGATAAAAATGGCTTGAGCAGGTAGGTTTTTTACCTCGTCAATTTTTCCTGCTCCCAAGTATTGCGATACAATAGAAGAAATAGCACTGCGTGTCTGTCCTAAAACCCAAATTAGCATCGAAAAAAAAGTGCCCACAATACCAACAGAAGCTAAAGATACAGTCGCATTTTTATCCATATTACCAATAATAGCAGCATCTGTTAGTGATAAAATGGGTTCTGCCACACCAGAAATTAAAGCTGGTATAGCAAGTTTATTAATGTGTTGTAATGTAATTTTTGTACTCAAAGTAATAGCTCATAACAATGAAAAGGATATTCACTCTGCTTAGGAAAGTAAATATCACCCAATCGTTTGTAGCCGCGAAGTTCGTAAAACTTTTGGTTTCTTTTGTTTTGAGAAAACGTATCTAATCTTATAGAGGTATAGTTGTTTTCTATGGCATAATTTTCTGCAAAGTCCATAAGCTGTTGTGCATAGCCTTTACCTTGAAACTTTGGGTGAATTGCTAAACGATGAATGTAGAGGTTGTTGTCGTTTTTTGTTAACCATTCTATAGGTCTGTATTCTTCGTCCATAACTGTTGAAATAACTATTGTACCGCTTATATCAGAGTCAGTTTCTAAAACATAAAGTTCATTTCTTTCAACATCTTTTTTAAAAGCTGAAGAATTAGGATAATGCGCGTTCCATTGGTAAATACCTTTGGCAATCATAGCTTTTGCACACGCTTTGGTTAAATTCATTATAGATTTTATATCTTCAATCTTACCTTTTCTAATCATTTATAAATTGTATTTTTGTTTGAAAGAGTTATAAATATGAAAACGATTTTAGTTCCTGTTGGGTCTTCAAAAAATGCAAAATCACATTTACAATATGCTGTTGATTTTGCCAAAGCATTTGGCGCAAAGTTATATGTGGTTCAAATATATAACGTTTACACCAAAGCTGGGACAATGATAAAAATAGATCATATACTAGAACGCGAATCTCAAGCGTTTTTAGAGGCTCATATAGGTGCTATAGACACAAAAGGTGTTGAGGTTGTTGCTAAAACTTTTAAAGGTAAATTGATTGATACCATAGAAAAAGTATCTCATGCTCTAGATGTGGATTTAATTATTTTAGAACCAAGAACTAACTCTATAAAAGATGAGGTTTATTTAGGAAAAACCTCAGGAAAAATTATAAAGCGTACTCAGATACCAGCGTTAATTGTGCCAGAATGTTATGTGTATAAACCAATTGTAAAGATGTTGTTAGCTGTAAAATCGATAGCAATTAAGCGCGAAGGAGTTTTACAACCAATACATAGTATAAAAAATCAATTTAAGGCAGTTCTTAATTTGCTTTTGGTAAAAACACCTTATCACAACTCTGAAGATTTTGAAGTAAACGACGAGTTAAAGGCAATGATAACCAATACTACAAAAGCAGACAGCCCAACGACATTTCAAGCTGTGCTAGAACATTACAAAAACCATAGTCCAGATTTGCTATGTGTTGTAAGGAGACAACGCGGTTTTTTCTCTAAGCTATGGGAGGATAACATTATTCTTAAAAAAGATTTTCATAGCTCTACCATACCAGTTTTGGTATTGAGTGGATTAAAGTAATTTGGGGCATTAGCTCAGCTGGCTAGAGCGCTACGCTGGCAGCGTAGAGGTCATCGGTTCGACTCCGATATGCTCCACTTTGTTGTTTTTGTCTGTAAATCAACGATAAAAGATAGCCACTTGGTTATTTTTTTGTATGTTGCGGCCCCTTTAACGCCCTTAAGATGAAATCATTTTTGTTACTAATATACCTATTAGTATCTTTTTCCTACGCCCAAAAACCTGCTTATAATCCCGAAAATTCTTCAGGAAAATTATTTGAATATGCAGAATATCTTCAGGTAGAAGATGATAGAAGTTATTCTATTGATGATATTATTGCTTCTAAAGATTTAAAATTTAGTGATTTAAGTTCTGAAAATCACGACCTAGGTTTTACACAAGATACCTATTGGGTGAGGTTTAGTTTAAAAAATTCTTCAAACCACAATAAACTTTATTTTTTACAGACAGCAAGGCCTATTACAGATGTTGCTAACCTTTATCAATTAGGAGATAAAATTACGAAGCATACTAGTGGAGATCAAATTAATTTTAAAGACAGAGATGTTAGTCATAGAGAAACTGTTTTTAAGATTATTTTACCTGCCAATACAGAACAGCAGTTTTATATAGAGCTTTCTAGTGATGGCGAAACTATTAATGTGCCTTTAAATCTTTATGATGGTGTAACGTTTTTTCTTAGTAATTATAAGCAACAATTATTCTTAGGTCTGTTTTATGGAGTTTTACTTTTAGCATCGTTAGTTTATCTGTTTTTCTATGGTAGTCTAAAAAATAAATCCTTCTTATATTACAGTCTATATGTGTTTTCTATTGCTCTAATGCAGGCTGCTTTAGATGGTTTTATATATGAGTTTGTATTTCCGTCAGGTGGTTTTATAAACAGTAGAATGGTACTTATTGCAGCATTACTTTCTAATCTGTTTTTACTTAAATATTGTGAATATTTCCTAAATATAAGTGTAAATCTTAAAGGGTTTAAAAAGGCTTATAACATTATTTATATTGCTATAGCAGTTTTGTTTGCTATGGTTTTTATAAGCCCAAAAACTTTAGAGTTAGCTTATCCAATGAGTAATCTAAATGGGTTAGTAAGCTTATTGCTTATTCTCGTTACGGTATTTACTATGAGTTTTAAGAAAATTAAAATTGATCCATTTTTCTCATTCGGAATCTTATTCTTAGTTGTTGGTCTCTTAGGTTTTGTAATGAATAACTTAGGCTTGTTACCGAGTAATTTTTATACAATGAACAGCTCTAAGTTTGGCTCTGGTTTGGAAGTGGTTTTCTTATCGTTGTCTATGACAAACTTAATTAAGCGATTGAGGCAAGATAATGAAAGAGCTCAAAAACTGGCATTAAAAAGATCTGAAGAAATTAGTGAGCTTAAAACCTATTTTATGTCTAACATAAGTCATGAGTTAAGAACACCAATTAATGCTATAATGGGTGTGGTAGAGACTGAGTTGGCAAATAAAAATAACTCTAAGGAGAACAGGAAAAAATATCAAATAGTGCGTAATGCCTCTATAAGTTTGCTGAGTAATGTAAATGATATTTTAGATTTTGAGAAGATGGAAAAGAAAGAACTTGTCTTGAAGAAGGAAGTTTTTAATCCATCGTTATTGCTAAATCAAATCAGTGAAAACTGGAAATCAGAAGCCCAAAAGAAAGGATTAAACTACCACTTTGAGATGGATTCTGAAATAGCCACTAAAGTTGAGGGTGATGCAGACAGGCTGTTGCAGATTGTTAATAATGTTTTAAGTAACGCTATTAAGTTTACCAATAAAGGCAATGTAGTGTTTAAGCTAAAATGTGTATCTCAGCCTAATAACTTTAGCAATTTTATCTTCCAGGTGTCAGATACAGGTGTTGGTATGGATAAAGAAAGCATGGCAACAGTCTTTGATAGTTTTAATCAAATGCGAAAAAACCACAAGCGTCAATTTGGTGGTATAGGATTGGGATTAAATATTGCTAAGCATCTCGTAGACTTATTTGAAGGTACTATAAAAGTTGAAAGCGAACTCAACAGAGGTACAGATGTGTTTATAGAAATACCATTAAAAAGAGTTGACGAGGCGAGAAATAGCATAACATCAAATCAAAGTAAAGAGTTAAAAAGTCCAATACATATTTTGGTTGTAGAGGATAATAAACTCAACCAAATGGTTATGCGTAAGCTATTAAGTAGTTTTGATAATGTCAGTTTCTCTGTTGTAGAAAATGGTAAAGAAGCTATTGATGCCTTAAAGAAAGGTGTCTATGATTTAGTGCTAATGGATTTGCAAATGCCAGAAATGGATGGTTATGAGGCTACAGAGCGCATTAGAGGTGGTGAGCTGGGAAAAGTTATTGGTGGTATACCAATAATTGCAGTAACGGCAGATGCAATGCAAGAAACAAGACAACGAGTTTTAGACCTTGGTATGAATGACTATATGACCAAACCAGTAAATAGAGACTTGCTTCTACAAAAAATTAAAAATTGCTCTGAAGATTCTGCAAAGCTTCACGTAGTGGCATAATTATTTTTTTACAAATGTTGTAATTAAAGAAACAACAGTCTGTAATTCGTTACTTAATGTAGACTTGTCCCAAGGGTGTCTTACGTTAAATACATGATCTGCAGCTTCAATAATCTCTAGTTTGCTCTTTGGATTCCATCGGTGCAATGTATAAGCTTCGTTTATTGAAACTGAAGTGTCATTGTTGCCATGAATTATTAAATGTGGAACTTGTAATTGTTTTTCTGCTGCCTCTATATCTAATTGTTTTTCGTTAGCTTTAAAGTCTTCGTAAAACTGATAGTAATGCGGCATTTGTTGTTTTGTTCTGCCGTTAATAACATATTTTACACCAAGTTTCTTCCATTCTTCAAGGTTTCCTATTGTAGAAGTTCGTTTTGAAAAGTCGCAAACACTAGCTAAGGTGATTAGTTTTTTAATTCTTTCGTCTTTAGATGATTTTAAAATTGTAATACCACCTCCACGACTATGGCCAATAAGAATGAGGTTGTTTATATCTACAAATGGGTTGTCTTTAAATGTTTTTGTAGCCCAATTAATGACATCGTTAAGATCATCCAGCTCTAAAGAGTAATTATTGTTGCCAAAGGCTTCTAAATCTGGGAAATCGATAGGATTTTCCATGGTACCTCCATTATGAGAAAAGTTAAATTTTATGACACAAATACCAGCTTCGGCAATAGATTTTGCCATAAGATTCCATGCTCCCCAATCTTTAAAACCTTTATAGCCATGGCAAAATATAACTATGGGCTGATTAGAAAATTTTTCAGAATAAAAGGTGTCTAATAGTATTGGTTTTTTATGTGCTCTATCTAGTATTTTATTTTTTTCTATTTGCATTAGTCTAGCTCTTTTTCAATAAAATCTATGTTAGGATTGCATATTTCTGTTATCAGTTTTTTAAGTTCAACCTCAAAATTGTTTAATGTTTCTTCAGAGATGAGTTGATTTTTATTTCGACTATAAGTAGACTCTTTTTTACCAAATTTTAGGAAACCACTGTTTAAGTTTTTAAATGAAATAATACCAGCTTCTATAGGCAAATCAATCAGTTTTTTCTTGTGCATCATGTAGGCGTAACACAATACCTGAAAAGATTTACTATACTTATCATAATCTGTTGTTAGGTCTTCCCAATCAACAATTTCCACTTTGCCTTGGTCAACCTTTCCAGATTTGTAATCTATAACTCTTGTGACGCCATTAAATTGATCTATTCTGTCAACTTTACCAGTGAGGTGTACTGCATATGGAATATTATCAAAATTCAACTCGATTTTTTCACCAGCTTCTATTGCTAGTATTTTTATTTGGTTGCCAGCTTCAAGTTGTTCAATTTCAGAATTAATAAAATTTGAAATATAGCGTTGCGCAATTTCAAAAATTATAAGATTTTTCCCAGAGCTAAAATTACCATCTTTATATAATGCTTTAAAATGGTGTGTAACAGAGTTTTTTATCTCAGACTTAAATGTTTTAAGCACATCTACAGTAAGCATTTTGCCAACAAAAGGTTTGTAGAAGTCCTCTAAAGTATTGTGTATTACAGAGCCTAGAGTGTTTGCAGCAATGTTTTCTTCTACGTCTTCAAATTCTTTAATACCCAATATTTTTTCATAATAGAAGTCTAATGGATTTCTAATGTAATTGGTTAAAGATGATGGCGAAAATCCATAATTGGAGAGATCTTCTAACTTAGAAATTATAGCCTTTGTTTTAGATATTTTTTTCAAGCTGTTTTCTATGATAGGTACATCTGGTGAAACAATTGTATGGTTAATGTTATGTATGCCTTCAACCTCCAATTGAGTTATAAATCTGCTTTTTTCACCACCTTTTAGTGCATCTATTTCTGTGTTATAGAGTATGTAAACGTTTTTTGCACGTTGTATTAATCTGTAAAAGTGATAGGTGTAGACTGCGTCTTTTTCTTTATAAGTTGGAAGTTTGTTTTGAAGTTTAACATCAAAAGGTATAAACGAATTATTTGTTTTTCCTGAAGGAAGTATGCCTTCGTTTACCGAGCTTATTATTACTGTCTCAAAGTCTAGAACACGAGACTCTAACATACCCATAATTTGAAGCCCTTCTAAAGGTTCTCCTTTAAAATCTAAGGTTTCGTTTTGTAAAACATCGCTATAAATTCGATATAAGCTTTCTATTGAGTTTAAATAATGGTAATTAGTATTTAGGTCTGTTAGTTGATTAAATAGTGCATGAAATCTATATAAATACTCAAGTTCTAAACCTTTATTGCTCATCGTATCATTGATGCTATCTTTTATTAAATAGATGAGATTAGAACAGTGATTTAGTGCTTTTTTAGGATTGTTTTCCCATGATGAAAACATTAAATCTATAATACCATGTACATCTTTGTGTGCAATTTTTTTAAGTTCTGCAGAAGACAGATGTACCAAATTGTTTTTTTGAATATGACTTGAAATTTCATTTAGATAATTGCCTTCATCTGTTTCAAATAAACTGTAAATTGATGGATGAGAAATAAGATCTATTACTTCTCTAAAATAATATGTATTGGTGTTCTTTTTGTGAATTGAAAACAGTAAATCAAACAATGAAGCCAAGGGTACAAATTTTAGAGGCAATCCCATTGTAACGTTAATTTGACTAATCTCTTTTGGAATCGAATTTAAAACAGGAATTAACAGGTTTTCTTCCCCAAGAACGACAGCAGTATTTTTTAAGTCGTTACTCTCTACACCTATTTTTTCTAAAATTTGCCCAATATATTTTGCCTGACCTACCAATTTTGGAACACCCACAACCTGAATATTTTTCTTTTGGCTGTAATATGAAGTTGCCCAATTAAAAGGTTGTTTTTTGAAGTAATTCCATTTGGCTTTATGCTGTCTAATAAATAGTCCAGCATCGTGTATATCGTCGTTTAAATAACTCTCATCTGCATCCCAGTATATGTTTGCAGAACCATTTTGAAGTAACCCTTGGATAATTAACGACTCGCATGTGTTAAGGGCGTTAAAACCTAAAAACACATGGTTTTTATTTGTGTTGTTTTCTATGTACGCTTCAAGGTTTTCTACAGCCTCTCTATAAACCAGACCTTGGTATCCTTGCTTGTTTTTTAATAGGTTATCAGAAAATACTTGATAATATGTTTTTAGTTGTTTCCAAAATTTTAAGTAAGACTTCACCAGGTTTGTTGGTTCAGTTTCTAAGGACCAATGATCTAGCTCTTTGATGGCGTGTAAATAGTCAAAAATAGTATCTTGATTACCAAGGTATCTGTCTATTTCATTAAAATCTTGTAAGAGTATCTGTGCCCAATTAGAAAAGACCTCAAACGGTTCTAGACTTTCTTTTGGTGTAACTTCAACGTAGGCGTTATAAAGTTGAAATAAAGTGTCTGTATTAGAAAGCGTCTTAAGACCAGATATCTCTTCTACAAATTCTTCAATGCTAAGAATATGTGGAGCAAATATAGGTTTTTGAATTAGTGTTGAAAGATGATGTTTTAAAAAGACTCCAGCTCTTTTACTGGGAAGTATAAAGTATAAATCTTCTAGATTATTGTCTTTTTGTTTAAGGTCTATTAAGACGGATTTTATAAAACTACTCATTATATAAAAATAAAAAACGCTCCGAATTTCGGAGCGTTTTTCAAATATATTTTAGAGTGTATTATAATTAGTTTTTCAACTTAACTTCTACACGTCTGTTTTCTTTTTTACCAGCTCTTGTGTTATTGCTAGCAATTGGGTTTTCTTCACCATATCCTTTAGCAGTTAATCTCTCAGCGCTAATTCCGTTAGCGATTAAGTAATCTCTTACTGCGTTAGCTCTTCTTTCTGATAAAGATTGGTTCATTTTTTTAGGACCATCACTATCAGTATGACCTTCTATAGAGAAGTTAGCTTGTGGATATTGCTTAAAGATGGCAACCATTGCTTGTAATACTTGGTCAGTTTGCTTTTGGAAAGTAGCCTTACCTGATTGGAATAAGATAGATCTAGAGTAGCTGTTTAAAGTTTCCATAACCTCTTCTGTAGGCTTAACTTCTGGACAACCGTTGTTAGATGCTACACCAGCTTCGTTAGGACACTTGTCATCTTTGTCTAAGATACCATCACCGTCAGTATCTGGCCAAGGGCAACCGTTGTTAGCAGCAGGACCAGCTTCATTAGGACAGTTATCATCACCATCAGCAACACCGTCACCGTCAGCATCTGGACAACCAGCTAAAGATTTTAAACCAGCAACATCTGGACAGTTATCGTCTTTATCCATTACACCGTCACCATCAGAATCTGGACAACCGTTAAATTCAGCTAAACCAGCAGTGTTAGGACAATCATCTTTAGAATCTTGGATACCATCGTTATCTGAATCTGGACAACCGTTGAAGATTTCTAAACCAGCTTCTTCTGGACAAGCATCGTCTTGGTCATAGATACCATCACCATCAGTATCAGTACCACCAAACTTAAGTACTAGACCAACTGAGTGTTGGAAATGCTTTGGTAAATAATCTTCAAATGCGTGCTTGTAAGTTGAGTTAACATCAAGACCTAATTTTTCAGTAAACCATACTCTAAAACCTAAAGAACCGTTTAAAGTACCAGCACCTATGTCGTCAACCCAAGTATAACCACCACCAACACCAAGATATGGATCAATAGTTTTTGAGTTAATTAAGTTCATGAAACTGTAAGAAACTCTACCATCTAAACCGTAGTAAGTTAAGTCGTTTGCAGTAGCAGTAGTTTCTACACCTGTTAAAGGATCTGAAAAAGAACCTACTTTGTCAATTCTGTTTAATGATCCCGTAGCTGTGAAAGTAAATCCATCGCTTAAGTATCTAGATACAGAAATTGTAGATAAAGAAGGGAAAATATTCCAGTGATCAGTAACATTGAAGTATTCGTCAAAGTAGTCACCTTGAGGCATGTCTTCACCTACAGGATATAAATCAACTGCGTTAGTACCAATTGTTACTGCCCACGGATTGTTCTTGTCTTGGGCATTTGTAGTACTAAAGCTCGTAAGAAGCACTACTACAAAAAGTAATCTGCTAAGATTTTTCATATTCTAATTAATTTTAATTTTAAGTGTTAATTGTTGACAAATGTAAGTTGTTAAATGTTATTAACAAAGACAAATATATAAAAATATTGTTATAACGCCCTAAAATAAAGAGTTTGTAACGATTTTAAATAACTTCTAATTTCTTCCCAACTTTAATAAAAGCGGTGATGGCTTTGTCTAATTGTTCCTTAGAATGTGCTGCTGAAAGTTGTACGCGGATTCTTGCTTTTTCCTTAGGAACAACAGGATAAAAGAAGCCAATTACATATACTCCTTCCTCTAAAAGCATATTTGCCATTGTTTGAGACAACTTAGCATCATATAGCATTACAGGTACGATAGCAGAATCTCCGTCAACGATATCAAAACCAGCGTCTTTCATTCCTTTTTTGAAATATTTAGTATTCCAGTCTACTTTATCTCTAAGTGCAGTATCGTTTTTAAGCATATCAAAAACTTTGATAGAAGCACCAACAATTGCAGGAGCTAAAGAGTTTGAAAATAAATACGGACGAGAACGCTGACGTAAAATTTCAATAACTTCTTTTTTGGCTGTTGTGTATCCGCCCATTGCTCCACCTAACGCTTTGCCAAGTGTTCCAGTGATAATATCAATTCTTCCTAGAACTCCTTTTTCTTCAAGTGTACCAATTCCTGTTTCACCAATAAAACCAGCAGCATGGCATTCATCAATCATTACCATGGCATCGTATTTATCTGCTAAATCACAAATCTTGTCTAAAGGAGCTACTAATCCGTCCATAGAGAATACGCCATCAGTAACAATGATTTTAAAGCGCGCTCCATTTTCATTAGCAGCAATGAGTTGCTTTTCTAAGTCTGCCATATCATTATTTTGGTAGCGATATCTTGCAGCTTTACATAATCTTACTCCATCAATAATAGAGGCATGATTTAAAGAATCGGAAATAATAGCGTCTTCTGCAGTTAAAAGTGGTTCAAAGACTCCTCCATTTGCATCAAAAGCAGCTGCGTATAAAATGGTGTCTTCAGTACCATAAAAATCCGCTATTTTTTGTTCTAATTCTTTGTGTATGTCTTGCGTACCGCATATAAACCGAACAGATGACATTCCAAATCCATGAGTATCTAAAGTTTCTTGAGCGGCTTTTATAACTTCAGGATGAGAAGAAAGTCCTAAGTAGTTATTTGCACAAAAGTTAAGGACTTTTTGCCCTGTGTTTAAAGTAATTTCTGCACCTTGAGGCGAAGTGATAATTCGTTCTTCTTTAAAAAGACCTGCGTCTTTAATAGCTTCAATTTCTTGTTGTAAATGAGCTTTAATATTTCCGTACATAATTTTTGTGTTAGTTGTTTCGCAAAGATACTATCTTGAAATTAGACTTCAACAACTTCAACAGTTTCATTTATGTAAACAAGAAATTTGCAAGTTACATCATGGTTCATTGTTTTTAGAACAGAAGCATAAGTGTTGAGTTGAGATTTGTGAGATGCCATTTGATCTCCCGTTTTGTAGTCAATTATTGTAACTTCATTTTTTTGATTGATATTGATACGATCTGGTCTATGCAGTTCTCCAGATGGTGTTACAATATCTCTTTCGTTGTAAACTTTGTGGTCGTTGTTATAGTATAATTTAATTTTTGGATGTTCTATAACTTGCATTACAATTGTTCTAAGAGCTTCTTCATCTGAGGCTGTTATATCGCCAGAAGCTAATAAATCGTCAATGGCAAAGTCAATATCTTCTTGTGTTACGATTTTAGAGAGTAAAAGATGCACCAAATTACCACGTTCTATAGCTTTTCCTTGTTTGGTATCCCAAAGTTGGCCGGCTTTTGTTATGATTTTTAAATTATGATCTTCTTTTGGTACAGAGATTAAATCAATAGAAGTTGTGTCTGCTTCTGGTTCTGTTTTTTGGTTTAGATTTTTTGAAGTGCCAAAATTGTATGTAAGCGTGCTGTCTGACCATAATCCTCTATCTTGTAAATAAGAAATAAACATACCAGCATATGTTTTTTCGCTCACAACACCTTTAGTGCTAATATCTTTTTTTGTTATGATATGTAACTGCTCTACAGCTCTGGTTAAAGTTACATACAGAAGATTAATGTTGTCTAATTCTAATTGAGATTTTCGAGTTTCATAGAGCGCTTTGCCATCATCACCAAAGTGTTCAACATCACTATTGTAGTTGAGTAATAATGTTTCAAAATTATTGTAATTATTTTGCTCAACAGGAAACCAAACTTTTGGTTCTATTTCTTGATAAATATTTAGATCTGCAAATGGAAAAATAACCACAGGAAATTCTAACCCCTTAGATTTATGAATGGTCATAATCTGTACAGCATTATTATTTTTTGGCGAAATAACACTGAGACTGTCTTTTTTCTTTTCAAAATAATTTATGAACGACGACAAATCTGAATTTTGCTTTTGTGTAAATTCTAAAATAACATCTAAGTAAAATTGAACAAAAGCATCAGATGCGTTGTGAAGATTAAATGCTCTAATAAGTTCTTCAACAAGATCGTAAAGAGGAACTTGTAGTAGTTTGTTTTTGTCTATGTAGATATTTAAATCTTCAAGTTTTTTGAGCATTTCATCAAAACCAATGGCTAAATGAGCGCTGTAAAATGAATGTTTGTCATCGATGTTATGTTGATTTGCAATAAAAGTTAAAACATCAATTTTTAAACTATCATTATCGGGTTGAATTAATAGTTTTAGAAAAGCATCAAGAAACTGAACTTTGTCAGAGTTCTTTAATAGTAAGGTTTCAGAAGAAGTGATTTTTATACCTTTTTCACTTAAGAATTTAGCTATCTCAACACCTTCTTTTCGTTTTCTTACAATGATACAAATGTCGTCTAATGAAAACCCATTTTTCAGGCATTCTTCAATAGTTTTTAAAGTGCTATTGGTATACATTTCATTAGCATTATCCTCTTTTGAAATGTCTAAAAACTCAATGTTAACATAACCTTCTGTATTTTGAAATGGCTTTTGTTTAGAGTTTAAGTAAAGTTCAGCATATCTACTATCGTTAAAATAATTTTGACTCAAAAACAGAAAAAAAGCATTGTTAAAATCTATAATTTCTCTAGCGCTTCTGTAGTTTGTATCTAAGCTTAGTACTTCTGCTTCAATCTGAAAAGGTGTGCTAGATCTGTTATATAAGTCGATAAACTGTTCTGGCTCACCACCTCTCCATCTGTAGATAGATTGTTTGGCATCTCCTACAAGCATAGCAGAACCATTAGATGCAGAGAGCGCATTATCTAGGAGTGGTAACAAATTTTCCCACTGCATATTAGAGGTATCTTGAAACTCATCTATAAAGTAGTGTCTAAACTTTTCGCCCAAACGTTCATAAATAAATGGTGTGGGTTGGCCTTTTATTTCATTGCTTATAATTTTATTAAATTCTGAAATAAGCATTTTATTTTGCTCCTCTTTTAAGATGTTTAGTTCTTTCTGAATAGCATTTAATACAGAGAGTGGAGTTATATTTTTATAGAGGCCTTGTTTTAGTTTTAATTCAAAAACTAAATCTTTTGTTTTTAGAAAAGCTTCAGCCAGGTTTGGTTGAATGCTGTTTATGGTGCTTGCAATTGTATCTGTAACACGTTTTGGGTAAAGCGTATTACCTTCTGTTAGGTCGTTTTGCCATGCAGATGAAAAAGAAATACCCAAATTGCCTTGTGCTAAGTTGAAAAAGTGATTAGGAAGCGATTTTCTGTTAAAATCATCAAACTGTAAGCCACACTCGTCAATTAGAGCAAGTACTGTCTCGGCTGTAGTTATAATATCCTTTTCTATTACAGAGCTATCCTTTATTAAGGTAGATTTTAAGGTTTTAAAGTCTTCAATCGTTTTGTTTTTAAACGTCTCAATGGCTTCTAAGTCGTTTTCATTAACAAGAAGTTTAGCTATTTTGTTAAAGTCGTAGCTAATGTCCCAGCTTTTGTCATCATCAGCTTTTTCAATCGCAAAATCAACTAATGTTTGTGTTAAAATGTCGTTATTTCCAGCTCTAGAAATTAAATTATCAACAGCTTCGTTAAGAAGACGTTCTTGGTCTAGCTCTACTTCAAAATTTACAGGAAGTTTTAGATCGTGAGCAAAAGTTCTAATAACTCTGTGTGTAAAACCATCAATTGTAGAAATATCAAAAGCGCCATAGTTGTGCATGATGTGTTTCAATATTGTCTTAGAACGATTTATTAAGAATTCAGGTGCTATAGACAGTTCACCGCATATTGCGCTAAACATAGGATGAGGAGCTGTAAGGCTGTCTACCTGAGAAAATACTTTTAGCATTTCTACAATACGCTCTTTCATTTCGCCAACAGCTTTGTTGGTAAATGTTATGGCTAGTATAGATTTAAACTGTTCATTGTTCTTAGATTGAACAAGGATTTTAATATAGGTCTTTGCTAAGGTAAATGTTTTACCACTTCCAGCAGAAGCATCGTATATTTTGAAGGCTGAGTCTTGCAAAAGATAAATTTTATACCAAAATAGGGAATCTTAATAATTTATTTAGAACTTCTTGTTTTCAAAATTGTAAATTTGTTAAAATTGAAACAATAACACTAAAAAACATAAACATTATGGCTTTTGAATTACCACAATTAAAATATGCATACGATGCTTTAGAACCACATATTGATGCACGTACAATGGAAATCCACCATTCTAAGCACCACAATGGTTATACATCAAAGTTAAATGCTGCTATCGAAGGAACAGATTTAGAAGGTAAATCTATCGAAGACATCTTAACTAACCTAGATATGAATAATGCCGGTGTTAGAAACAATGGAGGTGGTTTTTATAATCACTCTTTATTTTGGGATGTTATGAATCCTGAAGATAAAGGTTATTTATCAGGAGAATTAAAAGATGCTATTGAAGCAGAATTTGGATCTAAAGAGGCGTTTATAGATGCATTTTCTAAAGCAGCTGCAACACAGTTTGGTTCAGGTTGGGCTTGGTTATGTGTACACAAAGGAGGTAAGGTAGAGGTTTGCTCTACGCCAAACCAAGATAATCCACTAATGCCAGGCGTTAGTTGTGGTGGCACACCAATCTTAGGATTAGATGTTTGGGAACACGCTTACTACTTAAACTACCAAAACAGAAGACCAGATTATATCGATGCTTTTTTCAAGGTTATTAACTGGAATGAAGTTGAGCGTCGTTATGCTGAAGCTAAATAATATTTTTATTACATAGTAGAAAAGCCAGACTTAATAGTCTGGCTTTTTTTATAATATGAAATTGAAATTTTTATAAAAATGATTAAAATGAAAAAAGGTGAACAGAGAGTTCACCTTTTTTGCCCCAAATCTACCATAAACTTAACCTACTTATGTTATGGTGAGTCAAATATAAGTTTACAATAAATTAATATTTAAATTTTTCGGATAAACGACCTATATATTAGTCTAAGCGTGGATGCTATTATTATTGTGTAAAATTGAGCTTGTAAGAGCGTATCAATTACATAAAACGAGTTAAAGCATTACTTTAAATAAAGTCCATAAAAAAAGGTGAACAGAGAGTTCACCTTTTTTTGCCCCAAATCTACCATGAACTTAACCTACTTATGTTATGGTGATACCAATGTAATTTTAATTTGTTAAAAAAGACGTAAATATTAGACGAAAAGCATTTTTTATCGGCAAATTACGTGTTTTTTCGGACTAAAAGCCTGTTTTTGAGCTTAATAGGCACGTTCTTTATTGCCTTCGTAAAAATTAATAAAGGCTCTGTTAACCACTCTGTTACCTCCATTTGTAGGGTAATCTCCTGTAAAATACCAATCACCTAAATTTTTAGGACAAGCTTTGTGTAAGTTTTTAACAGGTTGAAAAATAATTTTTACTTCAGCATTAACAGATTCATCGCTTAAGAGCTCTGCAATTTTATCTGATATTTGTTCGTCTGAGAAGTTGTCATAAATCTCTTTGACATAGTTAACCACATTTTTGTCTTTTAGGTTAACCTGCTTTAAACATTTTTGATATACTTCTTCTACTATATGATATTGGTTGTTGTCTTTTAATAACTCTAGTGCAGCTCTAAAGGCAACTAAGCTTTCGAGATTAGCCATATCAATACCATAACAATCTGGATATCGTATTTGTGGTGCAGAAGAGACTACTATTATTTTCTTAGGCCTTAACCTATCCATCATTTTTATAATACTCTTCTTTAAGGTCGTTCCTCTTACAATACTGTCGTCTATGATTACAAGATTGTCAGTTGGTTTTATAACGCCATAAGTAACATCGTATACGTGCGCTACTAAATCGTCTCTACTACTATCTTCTGTGATAAAGGTTCGTAGTTTTACATCTTTAATAGCAATTTTTTCTATTCGTGGTCTTTCAGATAATATTTCGGTTACTCGTTCTGCCGAGAGTTTTCCGTTACCTGCCAAAATAGATTTTGTTTTTTTCTCGTTGAGGTGTTCTTCAACCGTATCAATCATTCCAAAAAATGATGTTTCGGCTGTATTAGGTATAAAAGAAAAAACGGTGTTTTGAGTATCGTTATCAATAGCTTCAAGGACTTTTGGCATTAATAATCTACCAAGTTCTTTTCGCTCTTCATAAATTTCAGCATCGCTTCCTCTGGAGAAATAGATACGCTCAAAAGAACATGCCTTACGTTCTAAAGGCTCTAAGATTTTTTTAATTCTTATTTCGCCAGATTTTTTGGTAATAATAGCATGTCCTGGATCTAATTCCTTAACATCATCAAAAGCAACATTAAAAACGGTTTGTATTACAGGTCTTTCTGAAGCAACAACAACAACTTCGTCATCTTTATAGTAGTAAGCGGGTCTAATACCAGCAGGATCTCTTAATACAAATGAGTCTCCGTGACCTAAAAGGCCAGCCATGGCATAACCACCATCCCAGTTCTTTGCAGCGCGCTTCAAAATTTTACTCAGTTTAAGACGTTCTGCAATTAGAGGGGAACATTCTATCTTAGAATAGCCTTCTTTTTTTAGATCTTTATAGATTTTGCTGACAGCATCATCTAAGAAATGACCTATTTTTTCCATTACAGTAATAGTGTCTGCCTTTTCTTTTGGGTGCTGACCAATGTCTACCAGGTTGTTGAATAGTTCATTAACATTTGTCATGTTAAAATTACCAGCAACGATAAGGTTTCTGTGCATCCAGTTGTTTTGTCTTAAAAATGGATGTACACTCTCTACACTGTTTTTTCCAAACGTACCATAGCGCACATGTCCTAATAAGACTTCGCCAATGTAAGGTATGTTCTTTTTTTGTAATTCTACATCATCCTTATATTCTGGATGAGCAGTCATTTCTTTATTAATGCGTTCGTTAATTTGAGCAAAAATATCCTGAATAGGTTGTTGTGCTATAGAACGTACTCTACTAATATAGCGTTCGCCAGGTGTAGTGTCTAGTTTTATGCTGGCAAAACCAGCACCATCTTGTCCGCGATTGTGCTGTTTTTCCATCATAAGGTACATTTTGTTTACACCATAAAATGCTGTACCATATTTTTTCTTGTAATATTCTAAAGGTTTTAAAAGCCTTATATGCGCTATACCACACTCGTGTTTTAAAGCATCACTCATATTATGTAATAAAAAAACGCGCTAAAAATTAAGCGCGTCGATTTTTTTTTAAGTTAATTCTATATCAAATTGTGTTAGACTCTTAAATTGTTCTAAGCGTCTATGCACTTCTTCTGTTTTTAAATTCTCCATACGTTCTGTTCCAAATTTTTCAACACAAAACGATGCTAATGTAGAGCCGTAGATTACTGCATTTTTTAAGTTTTCAAAAGAGTAATCTCCTGTTTTTGCTAAATAACCAGCAAATCCACCTGCAAAAGTATCTCCTGCACCTGTAGGATCAAATACTTCTTCTAATGGTAGTGCTGGTGCAAAGAATACGCTATCGTCATGAAACAATAATGCTCCGTGTTCTCCTTTTTTGATAACCACATATTTAGGACCCATTTCATGAATTTTTCTTGCAGCAACAACTAAAGAGTATTCTCCTGTTAACTGTCTTGCTTCTTCGTCATTGATGGTGATAACATCAATATGTTTTATGGTGTTGTGTAAGTCTTCTAATGCACAATCCATCCAAAAGTTCATGGTATCTAAAATTACCATCTTTGGTTTTGTTGTCATTTGGTTGAGCACACTCATTTGTGTTAGAGGGTGCAGATTACCTAGCATAACAACTTCTGCATCTTTATAGTTTTCTGGCACTACAGGTTCAAAATCAGCTAAAACATTAAGCTCAGTAGCTAATGTGTCTCTAGAATTCATATCGTTGTGATATCTACCGCTCCAAAAGAAAGTTTTACCATCTTTTACGATTTCTATTCCAGATACATCAATGTTTTTATTAGACATAAGGTCTAAATATTCTTGCGGAAAATCTCCACCAACTACCGAAACTACAGCAGAATCTACATTAAAATTTGAAGCAGCAAGACCTATAAATGTGCCAGCTCCTCCAAGGATTTTATCGGTTTTACCAAAAGGTGTTTCAATAGCATCAAAAGCTACAGTACCAACAATAACTAATTTACCCATTAAAGTAAGTTTGAATTAAGGTGCAAAAGTACATAAAATATATTGCTGATGAAACATACTTGACATCATCTAAATTAAATTATTTTCTTCCAAAATCCGCAGGAATTTCTCCCCAAGCTTTGGTTTCCCATTTAACGATGGTAGTAGTGTAGTTGTTTTCTTTCAGCCATTTTACAGCTCTGTCTACCAAATCAAAAACAGGTTTGTTTTTAGCGTTGCGTTCTAATTTAGAATTGCACATTTTTTTTCGTACCCAACTCATTGCGGTTTTAGAGTCGGTATAAATGATTCGGTCGCTATTATGCTGTTTTAAAAATGCTAATCCGTGAACGATAGCTAAAAATTCGCCAATATTGTTGGTGCCTTCTTCAAAAGGTCCTTGAATAAAGAGTTGTTTTTTTGTTTTGGTATCAACACCACGATATTCCATTTTGCCAGGATTGCCAGACGAAGCGGCATCAACCGAAATGGAATTATAGTTGGGTTGTCCTATTTTTTTGAGCTGTTCTGCAGAGAGTTCGCTTTTAAAACTCTTGGATTTGCCTATGTAATCTTTTGGGCCATCTTTAAGAGCTTTTTTTGCGGCTTCAAAAGTGGCGAAAGATTTATATTGAGCACCTTTAAAATCTTTGATTTGAGCTTTGCAGTCGTCCCATTTCTCAAAAACTCCAGTTTTATGGCCTTTCCAAACCGTGTAATATTTCTTTTTCTTTTTTGACATAGTGTGTACTAACTTTCAAAAATAGCTACAGCTCTTACAGGAGAACCTGTTCCGCCTTTAATTTTAAGAGGTAATCCAATAAATCTAAAACGTCCTCTACCAATTAATTTGTATAAGTTAACCATATTTTCATAATGCGTAAATCCCATTTCTCCACAAATATGATGAACTTCCTTATTAGAAATTCCTGAAACTCCAGGCGACATTGTTTCTACGCCAAAAGCAGCAATTTTTTTATTTCCCAACCATTTTGCAGCCTCTACACTAATGCCAGGGCCTTTGCTCCAGTTTTCTGTACCAAATGCTTTTCTGTAATGGTCAGTATATATTAATATGGTGTCATTTTCTAAAATGGAAAGATTTTGTGCTTTGCAAGCCTCTTCAAGATCTTTAATTTCTATTAACTCTCTAAACCTTTTATGAGAGAGGTCTATGCAAATACCCTCTGTATAAAACATAGATAATGGCATTTTGTCAATGGAATGCCCTTTGTGCTTTTTTGCCATATGGTTAATGGCATCAACGTGAGTACCTGTGTGCTCGCCAAGCTCTAACTTATGCACAGCAACGGTTTTTGAAGTCGCATCTACTTCGCCATCCCATTCTTCGTGAGTATTGTGGATAGACATTTTTACTTGAGGCAAATCCTTAAAAACAGGCATGCCTTCATATATATCTTGACTTAAATCTATAATTTCAGTCATCAATAAATTAAGAGTTTAAAAGTTGTTTGACCACTTTAGGAAAATGTTCCATTTCCAATTCATGTATTTTGGCTGCAACATCTTCGGCATTATCTGACGTTTTTACGTCGCATTTTGCCTGAAAAATGATAGCTCCTTCGTCATAATTTTCGTTTACGTAGTGAATTGTGATGCCAGTTTCGGATTCTTTGTTAGCTACAATTGCATTATGAACATGCATTCCATACATGCCTTTTCCTCCATATTTTGGAAGTAAAGCAGGATGAATATTTATCACTTTATTTTTAAATTCATTAAGAATAAATTCAGGAAATTTCCAGAGAAAACCAGCGAGTATAATTAAATCTGGTTGAGAGGTTTTTAAAATATTTAAAACATCTTCTGTTTTGCTAAAAGCTATTCTGTTGAATGATAATGCGCTAATTTTTAGGTTTTTGCACCTGTCTAGTACTTTGGCATGAGGATTGTTGGTCAGTACCTGAATAACAGACGCTTCATCGCTGTTTTGAAAAAACTTAATTAAATTTTCAGCATTAGATCCGCTTCCGGAGGCAAAAATTACAATACGTTTCATGTACAGTTATATTGGTTTATTATTCAGAAACAAAAAAAAGAATAATTATTAACAATTAGGGATAAAACAAGAAGACTTATTCTTAAATTTGAGAATAAAACTCACATTTTATCGGTAAAGGTGAATTTTAAAATAAAGTTTTTTATTTTTGCCCTCTAATTAAAACTTAAAATTAAAAGATTATGTCAGACATTGCATCAAGAGTAAAAGCGATTATCGTAGACAAATTAGGTGTTGATGAAAACGAAGTTGTAACTGAAGCAAGCTTCACTAACGACTTAGGTGCAGATTCATTAGATACTGTAGAATTAATCATGGAATTTGAAAAAGAATTTGATATTCAAATCCCAGACGATCAAGCTGAAAACATTGCAACAGTTGGTCAAGCTATCTCTTACATAGAAGAAGCAAAATAAGACTTTATTTTTATGGAATTAAAGCGAGTAGTAGTTACTGGTCTAGGTGCACTTACACCTATTGGCAATACCAAGGATGAATATTGGAATGGTCTTGTTAATGGAAAAAGCGGTGCTGCACCTGTTACACATTTTGATGCTGAGAAGTTCAAAACGCAATTCGCTTGTGAAGTAAAAAACTTTGAAGTTACTGACTTTATTGACAGAAAGTTAGCGCGTCAAATGGACAAGTTTTCGCAGTATGCGATGGTGGCTTCAGATGAAGCTATTGCAGACTCAAAATTAGATTTAGATGCGATAAATAAATACAGAGTAGGAGTAATTTGGGGAGCTGGTATTGGTGGTTTAGAAACATTTCAAGAAGAAGTGCTTAACTATGCTGCTGGTGACGGAACACCTCGTTTTAGTCCTCGTTTCATTCCTAAAATGATTGCAGATATAGCACCAGGAAACATATCTATTAAATATGGTTTTATGGGTCCTAACTATACCACAGTATCTGCTTGTGCATCTTCTGCCAATTCTATGATTGATGCCCTAAACACTATACGTTTGGGACATTGTGATGTAGTAATTACAGGTGGAAGTGAAGCAGCAGTAACTATTGCAGGTATGGGTGGGTTTAATGCTATGCACGCTATGAGTACCCGAAACGATAGCCCTGAGACAGCTTCAAGACCTTTTGATGCCAATCGTGATGGTTTTGTATTAGGTGAAGGTGCAGGTTCTATTGTTTTAGAAGAGTATGAGCATGCAAAAGCAAGAGGAGCTAAAATCTATGCAGAAGTTGTAGGTGGAGGTTTATCTTCTGACGCTTATCATATGACAGCTCCACATCCAGATGGAATAGGAGTTGTTGCTGTAATGAAAAACTGTTTAGAAAATGCAGGTTTAAAACCCGAAGATGTAGATCATATTAATACACACGGAACATCCACACCTTTAGGAGATGTTGCCGAATTAAAAGCTATATCAGAAGTGTTTGGAGACCATGCAAAGAACATAAACATTAATTCTACCAAGTCTATGACTGGTCATTTGTTGGGTGCTGCTGGCGCTATAGAAGCTATTGCGTCTATATTAGCACTAGAAAATGGTATTATACCACCAACAATTAATCACGAAACAGTAGACGAGAACATAGATCCAGAATTAAATTTAACGCTCAATAAAGCTCAGAAAAGAGATATTAAAATAGCAATGAGTAATACATTTGGATTTGGCGGTCACAACGCTTGTGTATTATTTAAAAAATTAGATTAAATCCCGAATGAACTTCATTCGTAACATATTAAAAAATTCCCGTTCATTCGATGACGGGAATTTTTTTTTAAAACTTAAAGATATCCTTGGTTTTAAGCCTAGATCTCAAAATTTATACATAAAAGCGTTCACGCATCGTTCGATGAATATTAAGGATAAAAAAGGAAATCCTATTAATTACGAACGATTAGAATTTGTTGGAGATGCTATGATAAGCTCTGTAATAGCAGCATATCTATATGAGCAAGTACCACATGGAGATGAAGGCTATCTTACCAAAATGCGCTCTAAAGTAGTAAGTAGAGAGCATCTAAATGAACTGGGTAAAGAGTTAAACCTTATAGACTTAGTGCAAAGCCGAATACCAAAATCTAATTTTGGAAACAACATACATGGCAATCTTTTTGAAGCCTTAGTTGGTGCTATTTATTTAGACAGAGGTTATAAAGATTGTGAGAAATTTTTATATAATCGCGTAATAAATCCTCACGTAGATATTGAGACTTTAGAAGGTAAGGTAATTAGCTATAAGAGCTTATTAATAGAGTGGTGCCAAAAGGAAAAAAACACCTTTGATTACGATGTGTATGAAGATACAGGTAACGACGAGTTAAAACATTTCTCTGTAAAACTTAGCATAAATAATAAAGTGGTTTCTAAGGCCAGAGCAACTTCGAAGAAAAAAGCAGAAGAAAAAGCCTCCAAGCGTGCTTTTTTTGCATTTCAAAAACAAATTACAAAGCACATATAACTCTACTATAATTAAGATTATTAATTAAAGCCAAAATCTACAACGTTTTCGTAGATTTTAAGGGTTAAGATTAACCAAAAGTTGACATTGCCAACCTATTATTGTGCTATATTTACCAATTAAAGGAGTAACTGTATGGCATTACATAAACTTATGGTTGATGATTTTTACGATGATACCTATAAGCTTATTGCTATACATTGTAGGTTAGAAGATTATCGTTTAGCCTATCTGCTTAACCAAAAGTTAGAGCTTAGACTACAACGAAAAAAAGAAGATATAGATATGGAATATTTAAAATCTTCTTACAGTATTTTTGAGTGGAATAATGCGTCACAGTATGTAACATGGAACCTAGTGTCTAACGTTTGTAAAAAAGAAGAAGATAGTCTTTATAGTATTGGGCTTTTTCAAACAAACGAAAAAGTTATGAAAACATTCAACCTTGTTCCAGAATATAAAAAAGTTGATTATTTTATAAAGATTTCAGAAGAAATTCAGAATGTCAACGATAAACTTATATTAAACAAGCTTCAAAGTATACCTCAGATCATAACAAGTTATACAGTTAATCCGTCTGAATTAAAATCTAAAGATCATTTAATTTTTTGAATTGATGCCAAACAAAAAGACCAAAATAGTAGCCACATTAGGCCCAGCAACAAGTACAAAGGAAACCTTAAAAGCAATGTTAGATGAAGGAGCTAATGTTTTTAGAATTAACTTCTCTCATGCTGATTATGAAGGTGTAAAAGAACGTATAAGGATGATACGCGAACTCAATGAAGAGTTTGGGTATAATGCAGCAATACTTGGAGATTTACAAGGTCCTAAGCTAAGGGTTGGCGTAATGAAGGGTGAAGTTATAGTAAACGAAGGAGACGAAATCATTTTTGCTACAGGAAAACGTTTTGAAGGCACCAAAGAGCGTGTCTATATGACGTACGAGAAGTTTCCTCAAGATGCAAAACCAGGTGAACGTATCTTATTAGATGATGGTAAACTTATCTTCGAAGTTGTTTCTACAGATGGTAAAAAAGAAGTAAAAGCTAAGGTAATACAAGGAGGACCACTGAAATCTAAAAAAGGTGTTAACTTACCTAATACCAATATATCGCAACCAGCTTTAACAGAAAAAGATATAGAAGATGCCATTTTTGCAATAGGGCAAGAAGTAGATTGGATTGCTTTGTCTTTTGTAAGACATGCAGAAGATTTAATGGAGTTAGAGGCATTGATTAAAGAACACAGTGAGCACAAAATTCCAATTATTGCTAAGATTGAAAAGCCTGAAGCTGTTGAAAATATAGACAAGATTGTAGCTTATTGTGACGGATTAATGGTAGCACGTGGAGACTTAGGTGTTGAGATTCCTGCTGAAGAAGTTCCATTAATACAAAAGCAACTGGTGTTAAGAGCTAAGCGTGCCAGAATTCCGGTAATTATTGCAACGCAAATGATGGAAACGATGATTTCTAGCCTAACGCCAACACGTGCAGAGGTTAACGATGTTGCTAACTCTGTGATGGATGGTGCTGATGCAGTAATGCTTTCTGGTGAGACATCTGTAGGACAATATCCAGTTCAGGTTATTCGTCAAATGTCTAATATTATTAAGAGTGTAGAGGACTCTCCTTTAATAGAAGTACCTCAATCTCCACCTCATATTCGTACTAAGCGTTACATTACAAAGTCTATTTGCTATCATGCCGCAAACATGGCTAATGAGATTAATGCAAAAGCTATTTCAACATTAACTAATAGTGGATATACAGCATTTCAAATTTCTGCCTGGAGACCTCAAGCGCATATTTTAGTATTTACCTCTAACAGACGTATTTTATCTCAGTTAAGCTTGCTTTGGGGAGTAAAAGCATTTTATTATGACAAGTTTGTAACTACAGATGAGACTATAGAAGATGTTAATGCTATAGCATGTAAAAAAGGATACTTAGAAGTAGGCGATATGTTAATTAGTTTAGCTGCTATGCCTATTAAAGATAGAGGTATGGTAAATACCCTTAGAGTTACAGAGATAGAAAGCTGTAGTTTCTAAGTCAGATAATAACAAATTATAAAGGCTCAATGATTTTTATTGAGCCTTTTTTTTGTTTAAAACTCAAACTTCAACTGCACACTAACAGACTTTTTATCTTCAATTGATGGTTTTGTTTTGGTCTTGTCTGTATTTAAATTTGAGAGTGATATTCCCAAAAGACGAACAGAATTGTTAAGTTTTTCTTGATACAAGAGCTCTTTTGCTGTTTCTAAAATTATAGACTTATCACTTACAAAATATGGGAGTGTTTTGCTTCGTGTTTGCAAAGTAAAATCGCTGTATTTAATTTTTAGAGTTATTGTTTTTCCTGCCACTTTACTTTTATCTAAACGCCTGGATACTTCTTCAGAAATATGATTTAATTTTTCAAGCAAGAAAACTTCAGAAGATAGATTCTCGCTAAAGGTGCGCTCTGCTGCTAGAGATTTTCTTATACGGTTGGGTTTTACTTCGCTGTGATGTATGCCTCTAACGACATAATAGTAGTAGCGACCAGATTTGCCAAAATTATTATCTAGATACTCAAGACTTTTGGCTTTTAAATCTTTGCCTGTAAAAATTCCTTTTTGATACATTTTTTCGGCAGTAACCTTACCAACACCATAAAACTTCCTAATGTCTAAATCTTCCAAAAATTGAAAAACATCTTCAGGATTAACCGTTTTTTGTCCATTAGGTTTGTTGTAATCGCTCGCGACCTTGGCAATAAACTTATTAATAGAAATGCCTGCGGAAGCCGTTAAGCCTACTTCATCAAAAATACGTTGTCTTATCTTCTGCGCAATCAAAGTTGCACTAGGAAGTCCTATTTTGTTTTCAGTAACATCTAGGTATGCTTCATCTAGCGACAATGGTTCAACTAAGTCTGTATAGTCAAAAAAGATTTTACGTATTTGTAAAGAAATCTCTTTATAACGATCAAATCGAGGTCTAACAAATATAAGTTCTGGACAAAGCTTTTCGGCCAAACGACCAGACATGGCACTTTTTACACCAAACGTTCTGGCTTCGTAACTTGCAGCACTAATAACACCTCGTTTTCCTCCACCACCAACAGCAATGGGTTTACCCTTAAGATCAGGATTGTCCATCTGTTCTACAGAAGCATAGAATGCATCCATATCTACATGAATTATCTTTCTTATTGGTAAATCGTTTAGCATAGTGTAAATTTAGACATTAAATACCGTTTAATGACTGTAGAAATAGAGCGTAAATTTTTTGTAACTTCTAATGATTTTAAAAAAGAAGCCTCCAAAAGTTATACAATAAAACAAGGATTTTTAAATAGACACGAAGATCGTACTGTAAGGGTAAGAATAAAAAAAAATAAAGGTTTTTTAACTGTAAAAGGAAAATCATCTGATGATGGTTTGGTTCGTTTTGAATGGGAAACCGAAATTTTAATAGATGAAGCAGAACAACTTTTAAAGTTGTGCGAGAATGGTATTATAGATAAAATAAGATACGAAATACACATAGGTAACCACATCTTTGAGGTTGATGAATTTTTTGGAGATAATGAAGGTTTAATCATAGCAGAGGTAGAATTAATGTCTAAAGAAGAACATTTTGACAAACCAAATTGGTTAGGAAAAGAGGTTACTGGAGATATAAGGTATTATAATTCGCAATTAAGTAAACAACCCTATAAATACTGGAAATAATGAAAAAAGTATTGCTAACAATACTGTTAATTGGTGCTTTAACATCTTGTAAGAATGATAAAGAACCTACAACAGTAAAAGAAACAGAAGTTAAAAAAGACACTGTTGATTTGTCTATAAAGGAACCTAATATTGAACATTCATCAGAGAAGCGTAGCAAATCTGTAGCAGAACTAAAGGCAGAACTTATAAGTAAAGGTTATAAGGTGTTTGACTATGTAGATGAAAAAACAAAGGATACAACTTTGATGCAACAGTATTTTATTGCTTTTTTAAAGAATGGACCGATTAGAAACCAGAATGAAGAAGAAGCCAATCAATTACAAAGTGAACATTTAGCACATCTCGGAAAAATGTATGAGCTTGGTTATGCTGATATTTCTGGCCCTTTTGGTGATGATGGAGAAATAAGAGGAATTACAATTTATAATGTGCCAACCTTAAAAATGGCAGATAGTTTGGCTAATGCTGATCCTATGGTTAAAGCAGGTCGCTTAGTTATAGAAATGCATCCTTGGTGGGCAGCTAAAGGTTTTTCCTTACGCTAGAACAAATAAAAAAAGCTCTGACTTAGTCAGAGCTTTTTTTTATTTATAACTTAGAGTATAGTATGATTATTGTTGCTGAGGCGCACCACTAACAATTTTAAACTCAGAGCGTCTGTTTTGTTGATGTTGCTCATCCGAGCAGTTAGCGCCACAATCTACTTTAGGCTCAGATTCACCTTTACCTTCAGCAGAGATACGCGAAGCATCAATACCCTTAGAGATAACGTATTGTTGTGTGCTCTTAGCTCTACGTTGCGACAATCTTTGGTTGTAAGAGTCAGTACCTCTACTATCGGTGTGCGATGTAGCATTGATAACTAAATCAGGATACTTATTCATGATTTGTATTAACTTATCTAATTCAAAAGCCGCTTGTGCAGTAATGTTAGATTTATCAAAATTGAAGTAAATAGGGTTAAGTACAATTTCATCTGGAGTCATTATTTTCTCGATAGGCTCTAAAGAAATCTGAACGTCAA
>NZ_JARSBN010000025.1 GCF_029624125.1 Winogradskyella marincola
ATTATGAAAAAAATCCTGCTGACATTAATAATCTTGATTTCATTGACTGCTTGCGAATCGAAAAAAAGCAACTCAACTAAAAAAAATGTGGCGGAAATTGAAACAACAATCTCTGATTCAGAAACAGAATTAACTGAATTAGAAACAGAAGCAAAATTAAGGACTGAAATTAATGACCAATATTTGGCTGAACTTTCCAAATGTTCCCAAAATGTAAATGCTGTAACTGACTTTAATGGAAAAACGGAATTTTGGCGGATTTGCGAAAATGAAAATGGGAAACGAATAATACAAATTGACTCGCACCAAGAAACAGTTCTTTACGAAGAAGTTTATTACGAACAAAACGGAGAACTTATTTACGCGGAGGAATCAATAAAATATATGCCAATTAACCATTACACTCTGCAACCTTGGACTTGCCAATTTTATGCAGAAAACGGAAAATTGATTTCACTAATGTCATTGGGACACGGAAAAACAGAAGATGACGAATGGAATCCTGAAATAATATTTGAAATGCATAAAAACAGAATTGCGGAATTGAATAAAATTGAGAATGAATAAAAATAACTGTAGGCAACAATGTAT
>NZ_JARSBN010000003.1:0-437365 GCF_029624125.1 Winogradskyella marincola
ATAAAACACCGAATATGGTATATTTAAAAACAGCGTAAATCAATCTTTAACCTGTAGCCATATTTCAGGACTAGACATTTCCCAAAAAATGAAAATTCGAGTTTTAACTATATTATTTTTAGCCTTTTTAAGTTGCAAGAATGCGACTGAAAAGGAAACTGAACAAATCCAAATCGTTACTGATTCGACTGAATTTAAAACTGCAGAAAAACAAATCGAAAAGATTAAACCTGAATTGGAATTTCAAAAAATTTCGGAAACAATAAAAACAAATTTCGGAATTGAAAATCCAAAATTAAAAGAAGTATTTAAGCCTTGGAAAACAGAATATTACAAACTTATAGATTCAACTAAAGTTAAAAGCTTTAAACACTATTCTGAATTTCTAATTATTGAATTTGAAAACCAAACTGACTCTGACATTGAATTTAAGAAAATAAAAACAATAGCAGAAAAATCGCTGAAAGACAAAAAAGAACTATTCGACTACTATGGAATTTTCAGTAAAGGCGGAATTAGTTTTAATAAAGTTGATAAGTGGATTATAGCGCATCTACTTCGTTGTAATATGTACCCTAAAGATTATGATATTGACAAAAAATTCACATCTGAATTAGAAAAATTTGATTCTGAAACAGATTGGATTAGGTCTTATTGTGGTTGGGGAAAAATGGAAATAAAATAAAAAACGTTGTACAACAACGTTTGTACGTCATTTGAGAAATGAAATTCTATAATAAATTAACAGACGGAAAAAAAAGTGCCTTAATAGGAGGAATATTAATTGTGATATTATTTTCTGTTCTTTTTTATGTCTCGGATAATCGAAAAGAAAAATTGGAATCTGACTATGTTTGGACTGAAGCAACAATTACGGATATTGAACTCAATGTTTCTAAAAGTACGATAACGAAAAAACATATTTTTCATTTTGAATATATCTACAACGGAAAAAAATATAAAAAGGTAAGACAAGTTTACCGACCTGAATTATTAAAAATTGGACAAAAATTTAAACTGAAAGTTCACAGAAAAGACCCTGAATTAATTGGATATGAACTGGAAGGAACTTAAAACGAATAAAAAAACGCCGTACAACAACGTGTATAATTAATTGCGGCTGAATTTCCTCTCGGAAATTCAATCTTATTAATTATCTTTCGCTTACGGCGGAAAAACCTCGCAGGTTTTCCCGCAACTAATCATACACAAACACGTTACCACACATTTGACCAAACAATGAGCAGATATTTAATAATGAGCAGATATTTAATATTGACAATAATTCTAACTTTTTTTACAGCTTCTTGCCAAAAGGAAATAGGAAAAGTGGAAAACGTGAAGTTCTTCTACGATAAAGAAAAAACAAAAATTGAAAAAGAAGGAACTGTTCTAAAAGTTGGTGGTTTAGAAACAGGCTATTGGAAATTATATTTCGAAAATGGAAATCTAAAAAGCGAAGGAGATTATCACGGAGGAAGGCAAACTGGAGATTGGAAATTTTATCACGAATCAGGTGAGCTAATGTCAAAAGGAAAAATGATTGAAGGAGCTAAAAATGGATTTTGGGAACAATATTTTACTAATGGGAAAATAGCTTCTCAAGGAAACTACGATAAAGGAAAAGAAACAGGAACTTGGAAATACTATTATGAATCTGGACAGTTAGAACAAGAAACTGATTTTGTTAATGGAGTTCTAAATGGTTTAGTCAAGAATTACTATCCCAATGGACAGCTAATGAATAAAGGAAGTTCTTTAAATGGTGTAAAACACGGATTTATGACAACTTATTGGGAAAATGGCAATGTAGCTGGTCAAAATAATTTTGAGAATGGAGAAATGAAAGGACTATATCGAGAGTATTATAAAAATGGACAGCTATCAGTTGATGGAAATTGGAATATTGATAAACCAATTGGAGAAATGAAAACTTATACAGAAAAAGGAGAACTGAAAGCTGTTTATGTAATTGACAGTATAGGAGAAATAATCGACAAAAAAATATTAATAGAATAAAAACGTGTGGTAACAACGTGTATAGCTCATTGCGGCTGAATTCCTAATCGGAATTCATTGCAATTTTGCTATCTTTGGTTTACGGCGGAAAATCATAGCTGATTTTCCGCAACGAGCCATACACAAAACCGTTGGCAGTAATGTGGAAAAACGAGATAAATTGAAAAAAGTATAAATATGGACAGAAAAGAATTTTTAAGAAACACGGCAATTTTAGGTGGAGCGACAATCCTACCAATGAACAACGTTTTTTCACAAAATGTAACGGAAAACGGAATTGACAGATTAGTGGACAGTAATGGAAATTTCATTCAAAAATCACTTCCATACAATAAAACTTTTTTGGAGCCACATATGGATGAAGAAACCTTACATCTGCACTTTGAATTTCATCACGGTGGAGCAGTAAAAGGGGCAAACACAGATTTGATTAAAATTAAGGAACATCTAAAATCGGGCGATTTAGACCAAGTGGATTTGTGGACCCGAAAGTTAGCTTACCACTTTTCAAGCCACGTGCTTCATTCCATCTTTTGGACGAACTTAACGAATAAAAAAACTGAACCCAAAACTGAACTCTTAAAACAGATAGAAAAGGATTTCGGTTCATTTGACAAACTGAAAAGCTATATCGGGAAAATATCAAAAACTGTAGAAGGAAGCGGTTGGGGTATTTTGGGTTACCAACCTTATTCGGATAGCTTGACATTGTTACAATGCGAAAATCATCAAAAATTAACACAATGGGGAGTTGTTCCGATTTTGGTGATTGATGTTTGGGAACACGCCTATTATTTGAAATACAAAAATAAAAGAGCCGATTTTGTTGATACAGTTCTTGAAATTATCAATTGGGACAATGTAGCTGACCGATTTATGACAGCAAAACGACTGACAAAATAAACACTACTGCCAACAATGGCTATAAGTAATTGCTTGTTCTCGCCTACTTCTGAAAATCCTCACGGATTTTCAGTTTGGTGTGTACTTGCAAAGTTAAGTGCTAAACCACGCAACTACTCATAGCCGGAGCCGTTAGCCTACAATAGCCATCGAGGCACGCAATCAGCCTTTTAAAACCCATTCCAAATACATAATGCAGTTTTCATAACCAGCGATAGCGTCTTTTGTGCCACAAATTTGATTCATATTCATTTTATCATAATCAATACTATCTTCAAGTTCACGGTTGTGTTTTTTTAGTTCATTTATTTTCCCCAAAATTTGTTCTGGTGTTTTCATAATTCAAAGAGGTTTTAAAATTCTAAAAGATTGCTTATTGTAGGCTAACGGGCAACTTATGGCTCTGCATCAGCAATCGTCGGTTAATATTTATTTTGTTCGCTTCTTAATCGAGGGCAACAGATAGCTAACATTTTGTAAAGCTTATAGATGCACAGCTCAATCGGCTTTAACGTGTCTGCTGCGCATCCACAAGCCTTACAAGTTGCCCGTTGTAAATAATTTAAAACAAATATTATGAAAAAAACAAACATTTACTTATTCTTACTTATTAGTCTAACACTTGCATCTTGTTCATCAGACGATGATAATAATGAAAGTATAACTAATGGCTCAATTATTGGTCTTTAGGAAATTGAAAGTGCAACATACAATGGACAATCAATAAACGATACAGAAACAGTATTTTTTAAGAATGACAATACTGTAAGATTTGATTATGTCGGAAATGATTTTGGTAATGCTACTTGGACTAAAAGTGGAACTCAAATTGTTATGGAGTTTGGAGACCCAGAACCATTCGTAGTTGAGATTTTAGAACTTACAGAAACAAGATTAAAATGGCGTGAAGATGACAATGGAGATATACTAATCGAAACGTTTACTAAGCAATAAAATATTAGAGAAGTATATTTGGTGGTTAATCATAATTATTTATTAAGAACATTTAGGTTTATTGGAATGAAATAAAAATATTGACAAAATATTAAATGGTATATAATACGAGAACAGCGAAAAAGATTTTTAAACATAATGGACATTTGAATATGATAATTAAGAGCTAAAGTGGGAAAAACATCAAAATTGGAAAAGCTGAAAGTAAAAAAACTATTTACAACACCGTATATAATTTATTGCTAGTTCTAGCCTACTTACGAAAATCCTCGCGGATTTTCTATTCGGTTTTTATTTGCTAACTTTAGTGCTTAAACACGCAACGTATCATATACAAAACCGTTGTACACAAGCTACCGAATGAAACGAAATCTGATATTAATATTATTGACTTTGACTTTTACAAGTTGTTTTTTTAGCGACTATGAAAGTGAAAAGACCCAATCGTCAACTGGAAATTTTGAAATTTACGCAACCGTAAATCGGACTGACAAAAATGCGGATAATTACGCTGACGTTATCATTCACTTATATGATAAGAAAAATGAAAAACTAACTGAATTGAATACAGGAGCTGGAGATGCAAATAAATGGACAATTGGCTGGACTGAACTAGGAGATACAATTGTACTACAAAGTAGCGATATCGGAAATAAAGCGTGGATTTTACAAAACGACCAACCTACTGAAATAAAAATGACGGATGAATTGAATGAACGTGCTGAATTTCTGAAATCAATAAAATATGAATAAAAGCCAGTGTACAACAACGTGTATAATTAATTGCTTTTTATGTGCTTACTTGCGAAAATTCCTGCGGAATTTTCTCGGGTTCGTAAAAGTTTGCTAAATTAGCTACACAACCACGCAACTAACCATACACAAGACCGTTACCTACAATATTGAAAAAACTGCTTCAAATATTAATTCTGACTTTAATCACAGCTTGTGGTTCAACTAAAAATACGTCTGACCTAATTGCGGACGAAAAATTTGAATTATGCTCTGAAATCAAATATAATCGACTCGTAACGGAATTTGGACCAATTGAAGGAAAACTGATTTATAAACAGAATATTCATAGCTTATTTGAAAATTCACTGATTACCGAAAAATATCTAACTGAAATAAGTAAAAATGGATATTCGGAATTATTAAAAAAAGTAACCCGAAAAGAAATAAAACCAGAATTTTTTGAAAAACTTAAATCGGATTTAGGTTTTGACCCAGATTTGTTATTTCCAGTTAATTCTGATTTATCCTGTTATGGCTATTTAATCGAACAATTAAATATTCTAGACAAATCAAGTTGGCAATATGAATTTTGTTTAGCTCATAACAAATATGAGGCTTATGGAAATTTAAAAACTGATAGTCAATATCTGATTGATGTGCTGAATAAAATTCCAGATGATAAATTTAAATTAATAATGTATCGGAAATTATTCTTGGATATAATATATAGGACTCTGAATTAAAAATACTGTAGGTAACAACGGCTATAATTCATTGCGGCTGAATTCCTAATCGGAATTCAACGCAATTTTACTATCTTTCGGCTACGGCGGAAAGAATCCTGCGGATTTTTCCGCAACGAAATCATAGCCAAAACCGTTATAGCCAATGCTTAAAAACAAACTTGATCTAATGCTGTAGACAACTTTGATACAACTGCATAAAAAATTAATTGGCACTAAATTTAATTGTCATGGAGAAAATAACAGATTATAAATATGCTCTTGATGAATCATCAATTGTTGCTATTACTGACCAGAAGGGAGTCATCAAATATGTAAATGATAATTTCTGCAATATATCGAAGTATAGTGCTGAAGAACTAATCGGACAAGACCATCGGATTATAAATTCAGGGTATCATTCAAAAGAGTTTATCAAAGAGCTTTGGACAACTATTGCCAATGGAAAAGTATGGAAAGGTGAACTAAAAAACAAAGCGAAAGATGGTACTGCTTATTGGGTTGACACCACTATTGTACCTTTCTTAAATACGGATAAAAAACCTTATCAATATGTTGCCATTCGATCAGACATAACAGATAGAAAAAAGGGAGAAGAAGACCTTAAAAATACCTTAAAAGAAATTTCGGACTATAAGTATGCTCTTGACGAATCGGCGATTGTGGCAATTACCGACCAAAAAGGAATCATTACCCACGTAAATAATAACTTTTGTAAAATATCAAAATATTCCACCAAAGAATTAATTGGACAGGATCATCGTATTATAAATTCGGGACATCACTCGAAAGAGTTTATTAAAGAACTTTGGACCACTATTGCCAATGGGAAAGTATGGAAAGGCGAACTAAAAAACAAAGCAAAAGATGGGACTGATTATTGGGTGGATACCACTATTGTTCCTTTTTTAAATACGGATAAAAAACCTTACCAGTACGTTGCCATAAGGTCTGACATTACGGAACGAAAAAAAGGTGAAGATCTCATCAAAAAAAGCAACCAAAAAGCGATTGAACATGCCCATATATTGGAACTCAAAAATGCACAACTTGTTGACTTCTGTAATATTGTTTCCCATAATTTAAGAGCACCATTGATAAACATATCCATGCTAGTTGATTATATAGAACAATGCCAAGATGAGATTGAACGTAAAGAAGTACTGGTAAAAATAAAACCAGTTATAAATCATTTAATGGAAGTTTTTAATGAATTAGTGGAATCGATACAAATAAAGCAAGACACCGAAATAAAAGCCGATCGGATAATTTTAAAAGATTGTTTAGATAAAGTTTTGAGAGGGTTTGAAACCCAAATTAAAGAATATGAGGCGGATATTCAACTAGATTTAAATAACGCTCCTATAATCTATTTTCCTCAAAAATACATCGAAAGCATTCTTACAAATTTAATAAGTAATTCTCTTAAATATAAATCCCCAAAAAGGAAGCCTATAATTACAATAAAAACTAAAAAAGAAGTAAATAATGTAGTAGTATTATCGGTAACTGATAATGGATTGGGGATTGACTTAGTATTACATAAGGATCAAATTTTCAAAATTCGTAAAACATTTCACAAACATCCTGATGCAAAAGGATTTGGTTTGTTTATGACAAAAACCCAAGTTGAAGCTATGAATGGAAAAATTTGGGCTGATAGCCAGCCAGAAAAGGGCAGTACTTTTTTTATAGAATTTAAAAACCAAAATGTATGACCACAATAAAAACCCTTACACTCGTTGATGACGATGACATTTTCGTTTTCCTAACAACAAAAATAATTGAACAAACTAATCTTGTTGACCTAATAAAGGTTTTCGGAAATGGTTTAGACGCTATAAATTTTTTGAAAGAAAATAAAAACAATGTTGACGCATTACCTGAAATTATACTGTTAGACCTTAGTATGCCAATAATGAACGGTTGGCAGTTTCTTGAGAAATACAATAAACTTAATCCAACAATAGGAAAAAAAATTACAATTTATATATGTTCCTCATCTATTTCGCCTGACGATATTACACGCGCCAAGACTATTAGCGAGGTTTCTGATTATATTATTAAACCTATTACAAAGGACAAATTGATAGATTTGATAAAAAAACTATAAAAAGACGAATGACAAAAAAGCACTGGCTATAACAATGTATAAAATTAATTGCTAGTTCTAGCCTACTTACGAAAGTCCTCGCGGACTTTCTATCTGTGATTTATTTGCTAACTTCAGTGCCTAAACCACGCAACTAATCTTATACAAACACGTTAGCAACAATATGAACGAAACGAACAACATAGAAAAAATTAAGACTGAATTGATTAATTCGTGTGTGAATTACAACACAAAATCATTCATTCCTTTTCTAATGTCAAAAAACGTTCTGACTGCAATGCCAAATAAAACAAGATTTTACAGTTTTTTTAAATATATGGTTAGTTGTACAAAACAATGTTCTGAAGGACAACTAACATTCAAAATAGAACACGAGAAAAGAACAAATAATCGAAAAAAATATTATTTAAATTTTTACGACAAAATTCATAAACATTCTCGTTTATCAATCGAAGTTAGAGAGACGAAAGAAAATATTTATTTCGACACCTTACCTTTTTAAAATATTAAACCTAAAAATGAAAAAAGATTACAGAGTTTTAGAAATAAGAGAGGCTGAATTGAAAACAGACGGAACAAAAATTATCGTATTTAAATTATCAGAAGTTGAATATAGCAAATACAAATCCATGACTGGACAAATCTACTATGATTTCGGATTAGACGGTAGTGATTTTGCCTTTGACTACAAAGCTCATTCGGAACTTATAGACGACATAGTTTATTCGGCTCAAAATGAGGAAATTGTTTCTTTAGATTTAGCAGATTTTAATTTAAGAAAAGAAACAAAAAATGGAATTAAAAATGATACTTATTATCATAAATCATTGAAAATAGAATAAAAATACTGTTGCCAACACCGTATATAAAAAATTGCTGGTGTTTGGCTGTAACAAAGGAGGTTGCACGTTTGCTACATCTGATTTTCCTACGGAAAATCCTCGCTGGCAAACACGCAACTTTCCATATACAAAACCGTTGGCTGTAATGTAAAACGACATTCCCGAAAACAAAGAAAATGACCCAATCTGAACTTATAATTTTAAATTTTACAGAAATAAGGAGAAGAAGTATAAAACTTTGGAATGGACTACCTGAGAAATATTATAATTGGAAACCTGACGAAAAAGCAATGAGTGCGTCAGAAATGATAAGACACGTTTTGGAGGCTGATTATGGATGGAATCTTATTATTAATCAAGGTGATATGACAAATTATAAAACACCTTGGGAAAACCGAGCATTTATTAGCCTTACTGATGAACTTGAATTTGCCGAACCTTATAGAAAAACATTTATAGAAAGTATTGAACATTTTTCGGATAAGGAATTAAACGAAACCGAAATCGTTCACCCTGGAAATGGAGACAAGAAAATCCTTGCAAAATATTTGTTACGGATTGGATATCACGAATCAGTTCACGCAGGACAATTTCTGTCGTATTTAAGAGCAATGAAAATTGATAGACCAAACATATGGGATTGAAAAAAACACTACAGCCAACAATGTATAACCGCAATTTGCTTACGCCTGTTCGCTACGCTCGGGTCAGCGGATTCGACTACGTCCGAATCCACTCGGAGTTGGCTACGCCGAACCTAAAGGTTTGCTAACGTCTGTGCTTAACCGAAAAATTTGCGTACTTTAACCCGTAACTGACGGTTATACGAGACCGTAGCCATATACGAAAATCGACTAAAAAACGTTATTTTTGAACTGTGTTAAGTCGAATAAGAAATAGCGTATTTACGAAAATCCTATGGGGAATTATTGGGTTATATCTGTTAAACATAAGTATTGATCCGGCTGACCCAAACCCTGAACATATTCCTGAAGATTTAACTTTCAATGACCAAGAAAGTATAATTGAAATAGTTCTTGAAAAAGTATTGGGTTATGAAGATGCTATTAAAGAATATGATGATTATGATACTGAAGACCACAATACAAAAACAAATGTTAAAATTGATTTAGCAACGCATTACATAGTTAACAATAATCTAAATCAATCATTCGTTGAAATAAAAAAGCACAAATTTCCAGAGCATAAGATTAATTTAACAAAAGGCTTTCAAAAGCTCGATATTCCACCACCCAAGGTTTGATTTGTTTTACGAATAGACTAATCCCTGCCTATTAAATAGGTGTGGGATAATATCATAATGCTTAAAAAACAAATCAAAAAATGTATTTAAAAAAATTATTAATGCTAATAATACTATTAGCATCTTCAACATATTCAATTGCCCAAATTACAAAGGCTGAAAAGGACAGTATTTATATCCAACAAGTAGAAGACCATAAAGAACCTGACAAAGTTTTACATGCTGAACCACTTTACATTGATCTTATACGCGATTTGGGAGCAAGAAAAGGAGAGAAAGAATGGAACCTAGGTTTAGGCTTGACTGACAATTTAAGATTTGATGCTTATGAAGCATTAATTGAATATGAATGGGCACCTATTAACAGGTTGGGTTTTGAAGTGGAATTACCTTTTACTTTTTATTCCCCTCAAAGTGGAGTAAGCCGAGATTCAGTTCCTTCAAACAGCTTAAATAGTATTAAAATAGCAACTCAATGGTCATTCTTTGTTCGTGAAGCAATGGCAACATCAATGGCAATTGGATATATAAATGAGTTTGAGCTTTCAGATTTTAGTAATTTTGGAAGTCCTTTTATTAAAGGAAATATCTATAACCCTTTTTTAGTTGTTGCAAAACGTTGGGGAAACAACTTTCATTCATTGATTTATACAGGTCCAATGATTGAACAGAATTTCATTACCAATAAATTTCATACAACTTATGATATTAACACAAGTTTTCATTATATGATAACAGGTACAAGAAACTTCATTGGTATGGAATTTAACAAGACTCTTGACAACGAAGACTTCTATATGACAATACGACCACAAATGCGTGTAGGTGTAACCAACAACTTATTGATTGGTATTGTAGCAGGAATTCCTGTTAGTAGAGAAAATGAAAGGTTTAGTTCTTTTGTAAGACTCATTTGGGAGCCGAAACATAAGCATAAATAAAAATACGGTTACCAACAATGTATGTAAAAAATAGCGGTTTAGGTGTGAATTTGAACCGCTATTACCTTTAATATGAGTATATTGCTTTCCGAAAAGCTAGTGCTTAAAATCCGCTACTTTCCATACACAAAACCGTTACCCACAATTTGAGAAAACTATATTACATACTTATAATTTTGGCTTTAACTTGATGTACTTCGGTAAAAAAAGCACAATCAAATTATGATGTGACTCAAATTAAAAGTAATGAGTTAATAATATTTAATGGTACATATCAGAACAAATGTGAGAAATGCAAAGCAGAAATTTATTCACTTTGGTCATCCATAGATTATAGGTCAGAAAAACTCGAAGATTGGGAGGATTTGATTGTTAAGATAAAAGTTACCAATAATTTAAACTTAAAGGCAGAACTCTTTCGAAACGGGAAGATAATTGACAAACGAATTCTTAAAGGTAAAGTCTCGGGTAATTATTTTCAGCTTAAAAGACAGTGGAAAACGGATTTTAAATTTGTTGTTTTATGGTTTTTAGGCGATAGTTCGGTCAAACTGGCTATGAATGAGAAAAAAGAATTAGTAGTTTTAAGGGAAAGTAGTGGAGTTGCATTATTAGTTGCTTTTCCTGTATTTGGTGCTGACTCACGGTTAATTGAAACTAACTATAAACGTGTGGAATAAGCTGTTGGTAACAACATGTATAATTAATTGCATCTAATTTTCCTCCCGCTGAACTATCGCCAGTTTTATTTAATAAATTAATAACTAATCAACTCAACTACTCATAGCCGAGACTTATATAAACAGCTAAATCAAAAAAGTAGATGAATAATACTTCAATTTTAGAATCTAAATTAAAAAGACATAAAATTTCCTACTCAAATGAAAATGGAAAAATAATTATTGGGAAATCAAAGACCGATTTTACAACACTAATCGGACTTGTTATTCTTCCAATACTAGCTGGGCTTGGAATTTGTTTGTTTATACTTATTAATAATATAGAATTACGTGGTAAAATTATTGCTGGGATTATATTATTGTTTAGTACAGGATTTTTTAGCTATTCTAGATTAAGTGCAAAAAAACAGTCAAATGACAACTTAAAAACACTTGAACATAAAGTGATAAAAATAAAAAACGATTTTGGCGAATACATTTTTGACTCAAAAAGCATAAAGGATTTTGAATATTCTGCCGAACAGATTGACGAAGACTCCTATGAGGGAACTCTTTTCTTAATAGACAAAGACGAAAGGAAACATCAAATCCTAGGATTTGACGATGAGAATGAAAAATATGTCCTTAATGATTTAAAATGGTTCTCGGAATATTTAATCAATCATGTAGAATTGACAATAACTGTTGCGAACAATGATTATAAGTAATTGTTTATTCTTGCCAAATTTTCTTTAAGCTCAAATCGTCACTTCTTAAAATTTAGTAATACCAACATTAGAGGTTTGCTAAAGTATAGTTTACTACTCTTATCCGATAACGTTATACCAAAAAAAGCTCTTTAAACATAGCTGTTTTTGTTACCGGAGAGAATCATTTTTTATTATCAAAATTTTGCTTCTTTTCAATGATTTGGAGCTCTTTGTTCCTTTTTTATCTTACCGTTTGCAGTTTTATTAACAATAAAATGAGAAATTTTTATTATATTCAGTAGGGGTTTTAAAATTTGTTTTGGTTTGTTTATCTGAAATTAATGTATTGATATTCAATTTAATGTGTAAATTAAGGTTATGGGTAGTCTCAAATCAAAAATTAAAAGAAAGTACATTCAATTTGGTATTGCAGCTGTAGTACTATTTGTTGTTGTGTTTTCAATTATTCTTAGTCAGATTCTTGATCAGAATAATGATGCATTTTTAATAAATAAGTCTGGAAAACAGCGTATGCTCAGCCAGAATATAGCAAAAGTTGTTTATGCTATTAATGCAGAGTCCACCTTTTCTGAAAGACAAAACTCTATTAATCAACTGAAATTGTTGGCCTCAGAGATAGAGGCATCTCACCACTATTTGTACACAAAATTTAAAGAAGATAAGTATAGAAATGATAGGTTAGATTCCTTATTTAATGTGCTTACTGCATATCTAGATAAAATTTTGGCTTCATGCGAAAGTGTGATAGACTCAGAAAATTCAGAAAATCTTAAAAAAGGATTAAGCGCTATAGTAGAGGCAGAAGCACCATATTTAATAACTATGGATGCTATTGTTGATGAGTATCAGAGTATAGCAGAGGGCAATACGCAAAGGCTGAAAATTCACTTTTATATATTGTCTTTGCTCTCTTTTTTATTGTTGTTTGGCGGTTTTTTCTATCTCTTTAAACCAACGGTGAGACAATTGATACGAAAAAACGAAGATTTAGTTTTGGCAAATTCTGAGCTAGAAACATCTAAGTCTAAGATTAAGAAAAACTTATCTGACCTAGAGACTTTAAAGCAAGAGTTAGAAGCATCTAACCATTATAATAGAATTTTTATAGAGCAAGCACCACCATCTTTAGCCATGCTAGATAAAGACATGCGCTACATTGCAGTATCAAAAAAATGGAAGACTGATTATAAAATGGAAGGTGTTGATATTATTGGTCGTTCTCATTATGATATTTTTCCAGAGATAGGCGAGGATTGGAAAGAAAGACACAGAGCTTGCCTAAATGGAGCTACAGATGTCTGCGATGAAGCCTCGTTTGTAAGATTAGATGGTACAACTCAATGGATTTTTTGGGATGTTAGACCATGGTACAATGAGGTGGGTGAGATTGGAGGTTTGCTCATGTACACAGGAGATATTACGCATCTAAAAGAACAACGAGAAGCTAAAATAAGGGCAGAAGAGATATTAGATAGTACAACTAAGGTTGCCAGAATAGGAACCTGGGAACTAGACTTAAAAACCGATGAATATACACTAAGTAATATAACTAAGGAAATTTTGAAATTTCCGATTGGTTATGAAGTAAAAGGTAATGATAGTCTTTTATTTTATAAAGAAGGAGCGAGCAGAGATAGAATTATTAAGCATGTAAATGAACTTATAAAAACGGGAAAACCTTTTGATATTGAAGTTGAGGTTGTTGATTTTCAAGGAAACACTATTTGGGTAAGAGATATAGGCCAAGCCGAGTTTTCTGGTAATGAGTGTGTAAAGATCTTTGGTATTTTTCAAGATATTTCTGATGTTAAACAATCTGAAGCAGAGCTTTTGCGAAAAAATCAATTATTGAGTTTTGCAGAGAAGATTTCTTTAATGGGAAATTGGCAATGGGATGTTGTAAACAATACTGTTAAGTGGTCTTCTAATCTTTATAGAATCTTTGGGTTAGACGAGAGCGAAATGAACCTTACTTACGAAACGTATTTTAATTTTGTGCATCCTAACGACAAAAAAAAGGTTACAGGATTTGTAGAAAAGTCTATAGCAGAGAAAAAATTTCCTAATAATTTTATTCATCGTATTGTTACATCTACAGGCGAGGTTAAGACCGTTCATTTATTGGGTGAAGTATTTGAGGAAGAAGGAGCGGTTGTTGAGCTGATTGGTACCTGCCAAGATGTAACTGAGCAACGCTTGGCCGAAATAAAATTTAGAGGTTTATTAGAGTCTGCACCAGATGCTATGGTTATAATAAACCATAAAGGCAATATACACTTAATAAATAAGCAGGCCGAGTACTTATTTGGCTACACTGTAGAAGAGTTAGTAGATAAACCTATAGAAACACTTATACCTAACAAGATTATGGATGAGTTTATAAAGTATAGAGACGGCTTTTTTAAAGACCCTAAGTCTATTAGAATGGCAGACAAAAAAGAGCTTATAGGTATTAATAAAAAGGGAGGAGAGTTTCCTGTTCAGATTAGCTTAAGTCCTTTACAAACCGAAGAAGGTTTGCTGGTTTCTGCTGCTATAAGAGACGTCACAAAACAAAAACGATCTGAGCAAAAAATTATAAACACTAATGAAAGTTTACAGATATTAACCAAAAAACTTAAACGACAGAATACACAATTAGCCGATTTTGCCCATATAACATCGCATAACTTAAGAGCACCAGTAAGTAATCTTAATTCGCTTTTAGATATCTATCAAAATTCTGATGATGCAGAAGAAAGAGTGGCAATTTTTCAAAAATTAGAAAAAGTAATAAGCCACCTTACACTAACATTAAATACGCTAGTAGAGGCTATAAAAGTTAAAAATGAGGATGTTAACAAAGAGGATGTGTATTTTAATGAAACACTAAACAAAACCAAAGAGTTACTTACAGCTCAGATATCTGAGACAGAAGCAGTAATAACATCAGATTTCTCTGCAGTAAATAAAGTGGCTTATAACAAAATATACTTTGAAAGTATTTTTCTTAATTTAATCGAAAATGCAATAAAATATAAGTCAAAAGAAAGAAAACCTCAAATACATTTAGTATCTTCAATAAACGAAGGAAAAATAGTATTAAAGGTGTCTGATAACGGATTGGGTATAGATCTTAAACGACACGGACACAAACTATTTGGGCTAAACAAAGTCTTTCATAGGCATCCAGATGCTAAAGGAGTAGGACTGTTTATGACTAAGCTTCATGTAGAATCTATGGGAGGTACCATTAAGGCAGAAAGCAATGTTAATGTTGGTACTACATTTATAATTAATTTTAACTAAAAAAAGCAATGAACAGTTATTTTAAAGTATGTATTGTAGATGATGATGAAATTTACCAATACACCGTTGTAAAGGCTCTCGAAACTATAGGTCTTAAAGAGAAGATACAAGTCTTTTCTGATGGAGATGAGGCATTTACCTTTCTCTTAGATAACATTGATAATCCTGAAGCATTACCAGACGTTATATTATTGGATATTAATATGCCAATAATGGATGGTTTTCAGTTTATGGAAGAGTATGTAAAAATAAAACCCAAGGTTGGAAAGAAAATAGTTATTTATATGGTATCTTCATCTGTTGATTCTGTTGATATAGAACGCGCTAAAAGCATAAGCGAGATTTCAGATTATATTATAAAGCCAATAAAACCAGGCGAACTTAGAAGAATTATTAATGAACTTTACGAAGAAGGTAAGTTATAGTGTTGTTTGTAGACTACCTATACATAACATATTTTTATACTATAACTAATGAGTTTTTTTAGCAAAATTTTTGACACAAAATCTTCACAAAATAAAGAAGAAAAAATATTACCCTGGATTCCGCTAACTTCCACTGATGAGCTAGATCATATAGTCGAGCGCTCTAAAACTAAAACGCAACTTATTTTTAAACACTCTACACGTTGCGGTATTAGTCGCATGGTAATGAACCAGTTTGTAGCTAGTTACAATCTAGATCTTAATACAGATTTGTATTACCTAGACTTATTGAGCTACAGAGAGGTCTCTAACGAGGTTGGTTATAAATTTCAAGTACTACACGAGTCACCACAACTTCTGGTGATAAAAAATGGAGTAGTGGTAGCACATGCTAGCCATGGAGCTATTAATGATATGGATTTGGTAAAGTTTATTTAAAACTACGTAAGGTTACGTATTGATTTGTTGGGATAAAAAGGTGTACTTTGTTCATTGATTAGATATAGTTCATTGAAACGGAACTGTATCATTACTTTAGCAAACATTAAACCCAAATATTAACAAATGAAACAATTTTACACTTTTTTGAATTTAGCAGCTTTAATGCTTATTATCCCTTCACTTTCTAATGCTCAAACCACTTTATACTTCAATGATTTTGAAGGAACTGATTTTGATACATATCAACTATACAATGCATCTGGGAGTTCAGTCAACTTTATGACTGTAGCAGCAGATTATATAACTAGAGCTATACCTTCTAGCTTACCTCTGGGAAACGCCACTTCAGGATTTTCTGGAAATGTGATTGCATTAGAGGATTACGATGGAGCTGGCTTTTCAGCTGAGGATCATTATATCCAAACAAATCCAATAGATATTACTGGAGCTAGTGGTTTAGCTTTTGAATTTCGTCTAGCTGCACCTAGAGGAAACGATGGAAATAGGTATGAAACTAATGATATATTGCAAGTACAAATATCTATTGACGGTGGAGCATATCAAACGATAATAAGTTGTGGTGGTGGAACAGATACCCGTTTTTATTACGATTCAGGTTCAGATGGTATTAACATTGATGGTAATGATATATTAGTTGACCAAAATTCTCAAATAATTTCAAGTTCAATTTCAAGTACAGGAAATTCTATGTCTGTTAGAATTCTTTTTAATTCTTTAGGTTCTCAAGAGGAAATGCTTTTTGATGATATAAAAGTTAGCGCTACAAATGTATTAGGATTAAATGATCTTAATTATGATACTAAAATTAAAGTATTTCCAAACCCATCAAAAGAATTTATTCAAATTTCAAATTTAGATTCAAAAGAGCCATATACCATTTTTGGAGTTCTTGGAAATGAAATTAAAAAAGGAATTATTTCTGAAAATGAACAAATTGATATTAGCAATTTTACAAATGGAATGTATTTCTTGAAATTTGAAAATGGAAATACAATTAAATTTATAAAAGAATAAAAAAACGTTTGCAAACAATGGTGATAGGTAATTTGCTTGTTCTTGCCCACTTCTGAAAATCTTTGAGGATTTTCAGCTTAGTGTGTACTTGCAAACTTAAGTGCTAAACCATGCAACTACTCATAGCCGAGAACGATAAGCGTAATCAATAAAAAAACCTCTCAAATTTTGAGAGGTTTTTTATTACTAACTATTCAAACGATACGAACTGATAATGTTTTTTAGTTTCAGTTTTAGGTCTTCACCAGAGTCGTAAACCATTTGCTCATCACTTGGGAAATTAACTTGTCTTTGTCTTAATAAGTTAACATCGTCTCTGTTAAGTGCTCTTCTATCTCCTTTAAAACGTCCAAAAACATTTTCAAACGTAAATCCGCTATCTATAGTAAAGGCATCAATAACCTGGTTTTGTTTTAAGTCTTTATAGACCACATCTGCAATAACCTGTGAGGATTTGGTTTGTAACACTTCAAAAAATCTCGCTCTAACATTTACAATCTTATCCACTTTAATATCGTTGCCTAAGCTGTCTTTGGCTACATTACCGTTGTCATCCAAAAGGTATTCCCAACCATCAACAATTTGCTTTTCTCTTAATAACTGTCTTTCGTTAACACGCTCTGGAGATATGTTGATACGCTTTAATTGTAGCTCCATAGCAAAGTCATAGTCTATGGTGTTGTCTGCGATAGCGTGGTATGTTGTCCAGAATTGATTAAGACCATAGGTGTTAAAATCTAAAAGTTCAGCTTCTAAACGCTGTGGTATTATTTGGTGCGTTTCGTTTAAAATAGACACCTGTACATAGTCCATACCTTTAAAGTGTGCTTCTTGCATTAAGTCTCTAACATCTTCAAAATTTAGGTTAATGCTATCTACGTAATCAAAAAGGCTATAGGCTTCACGTGCGTTGAATTTGTCTTCAGTATCTAGCAAATCCAAGCCTTTATCCATTAAATAGTCTGAGGTTTTGTATCTGTACTCAACCAATGCGTTGCTATAATCGTTAAAACTAAAGCTAATAGTTTTACCATTTATTTTTAGAGGCATTACATGTTTTATAGCATTTTGTCTAGCTTCTAAATCGGCATAGCTTTCATAGATAGTTTTGTATAACTCAGGATTGCCATCTTTTTTTAGATGTTCAATTTGTGCCAAATCTTCCATTAAGACTTTATCATAAGCTTCTTTTAGCATGATTACATAGTCTTGCTTACGCTTTTTGTCTTTGTTGTTTTCTAATTTTCTTAGCGCTTCAGAAATGGCTTGGTCATAATTACCATGGCTGATAGCTTCTTCAATTTGTTTTTTGGCACTACAAGATACGAGTACCGAAACAAGGACTGTAAATAGTAAAAATCGTTTCATAATCTTGTATTTTATTGGTTATACAAAGTATAAACCAATGTTCGTGCCAAAAAAATAAAGCGCTAATTAATAGCGCTTTATGGTAATGTGTATGTGATTAAATCTTACTTTTCTTTTTAGGATTAAAAACAGGAAGTAACTGTGTTTTTACTTGACCAAAACCAATGCGAACATCATCATTTTCGCAATAGCCTCTCATTACCACAGTGTCGTAATCGTTGATGAATTTGCGCTCAGTACCATCCTTTAATTTCACAGGCTTAGTCCCTTTCCATGTTAACTCTAGCATAGAACCGTAAGAGTCTTCTGTTGGTCCAGAGATGGTACCACTACCCATCATATCTCCAGCATTTACAGGACAACCATTAACAGTATGATGTGCTAATTGCTGAGCCATATTCCAGTACATGTGCTTAAAGTTGGTTTTACAAACCGTAGTTTCTTTTCCGCCTTGAGGAATAATTCCGGCTTCTAAATGAATATCAAAACTGTGTTTTCCTTTAGTTTTTAAATACGGAAGCGGTTCTGGATCTTGCTTAGGACTTGCCACTCTAAAAGGCTCTAAGGCATCTAGCGTTACAATCCAAGGCGACATAGATGATGCAAAATTCTTAGCCAAGAAAGGTCCTAATGGTACGTATTCCCACTTTTGAATATCTCTTGCAGACCAATCGTTAAAAACAACCAATCCAAAGATGTATTCTTCAGCTTCTTCAATAGGAATAGGCTCTCCAAGATCATTAGCATCTGTAGTAATAAATGCCATTTCTAATTCAAAATCTACCAGTTTACTAGGACCAAAAACAGGTTTGTCTGCACCTTCTGGCATTGTTTGCCCTTGTGGTCTGTGTATTGGTATATGTGTAGTAACGATAGAAGAACTACGACCATGGTAACCAACCGGAATATGCAACCAGTTTGGTAAAAGAGCATTGTCTGGATCTCTAAACATGGTACCTACATTTGTTGCATGCTCTTTACTAGAATAAAAATCTGTGTAATCGCCAACAAGCACAGGCATTTGCATTTCAATCTCGTCTAGTCTGAAACAAATAATCTCTTTGTGCTTAGTATTGTTTTTTAATTCATCATTATTAGAATCAAAAATTTCAGCAACTCTGTTTCTAACAGCGCGCCAGGTTTTACGACCATCAGCGATAAAATCGTTTAATGAATCTTGAAGGAAAATATCGTCAGTTAAAGGAATTCCTTCAAAATACCCTAACTGATGTAATGCACCAAGGTCTATTGCTGTATCACCTATACGTGTCCCTATAGTAATAATGTCTTCTCTGGTTAAAAACACACCAAAAGGAATATTCTGAATAGGGAAGTCTGAGTATTTATTAACGTATAACCACGATGTTCTATTTGGGTCGTTGGCTGAAATTGGCATAATATATTTGTTGATTAAATGTTCATTATTTTCTATTCAAACCTACATAATTTTTGATATTAAAACTAATGTATTGCTTATTTTTGTTTTGTTTTAACAAAGACTTTATTTATGCAACGCGACGAACAAATTTTTGAACTTATACAGGCTGAAAAAGAACGCCAAACAGAAGGTATAGAACTTATTGCCTCAGAGAATTTTGTAAGCAACCAGGTTATGGAAGCTGCAGGTTCTGTATTAACAAACAAGTATGCTGAAGGCTATCCAGGTAAGCGTTACTATGGTGGTTGTGAGGTTGTAGATGAAGTTGAGCAAATTGCTATAGATAGAGCTAAAACGTTGTTTGGTGCTGCTTATGCAAATGTTCAGCCTCATTCTGGAAGCCAGGCTAACACTGCTGTTTTTCATGCGTGTTTAAAACCAGGTGATACTATTTTAGGTTTCGATTTATCTCATGGAGGTCATTTAACACATGGTTCTCCGGTTAATTTTTCAGGAAAATTATACAGACCTACATTTTATGGTGTAAAGAAAGATACAGGCTACATAGATTATGATATGTTGGCAGATCAAGCACAAAAAGAACAACCAAAACTTATTATAGCTGGTGCTTCGGCATATTCTAGAGATATAGATTTTGCAAAGTTTAGAGAGGTTGCCGACAGTGTTGGTGCTGTGCTTTTAGCAGATATTTCGCATCCTGCTGGTTTAATAGCAAAGGGTATTCTTAACGACCCAATGCCACATTGCCACGTGGTAACTACAACGACGCACAAAACATTACGTGGTCCTAGAGGAGGTATGATAATGATGGGAGAAAATATCGATAATCCATTTGGTATTACTTTAAAGAATGGTAAGCTTCGTAAGATGTCTGGTTTATTAGACTCTGGTGTGTTCCCAGGAAATCAAGGTGGACCTTTAGAGCATATTATAGCAGCTAAGGCGATTGCTTTTGGAGAAGCGCTTACAGACGAGTTTTTACATTATATGCTACAAGTTAAAAAGAATGCTGATGCTATGGCACAAGCTTTTGTGGCTAAAGATTATAATTTAATTTCTGGTGGAACTGATAACCACATGATGCTTATAGATCTTAGAAATAAAAACATTACCGGTAAAGATGCTGAAAACGCTCTAGTAAAAGCAGACATAACAGTAAATAAAAACATGGTACCGTTTGATACAGAATCTCCTTTTGTGACTTCTGGTATTAGAGTAGGCACACCAGCCATTACTACAAGAGGTTTAAAAGAAACTGATATGGCTTATGTTGTGGATTTAATTGATGAGGTTATCAATAATTTTGAAAATGAAACGGTACTAGAAGGTGTTGCTGAAAAAGTAAATGAACTTATGGGAGGCAGACCTTTATTTAATGCTTAATTAAAAAAGATTCTGAAACAAGTTCAGAATGACAATTATAAGAAAGCCTTTCAATTATCTTGAAAGGCTTTTTGTTTTTTACAATTTTGAAAGCAATTCATTTAGCGTTTCAAAATCTTTTCTTTTGTAATTCGTGCCATCCCTTTTATTAATGTAGTTGATGACATCTTTTTTTGGTCCTGAAGACCAAAAGTTATTGATGCTTATTAACTCATTGTCCTCTAAAACATAAACGTCGTTCATTGTTTTATTGTCAAACGGTTGTTCTAAAAGGTCGTAAATAGCATTAGCATCATCTTTTTTGTACAGCTCTCTGTAAAATTTGTTACTGTTTTCAAACTTTATAAACTCTGACTTATAAAGTTCATCATTTTCACTGCCAAACAGCGTAATAGAGGCTATATCTTCATTGCTGATATAGGCATATCCTTTATCTGTTTGTAGTATGGTTTCGTAATCTTCCTTGTTGTTGTGATTAATACTGATGTTACCTGTAAGAACTTCATTATTTTCTAAAATTAGCTTACCCTCAAAGAAAGAGATGTCTTCACTAAGATTTTGAATAGTAATAAAGTTAATGAGGTTGAGGTCGTTAGATTGTGCCTTAGTTTTAGAGACAAAGCATAAGAATAAAAGTACGACTAGACTTTTTTTAATGATTTTTGATTTCATAACTTAATTCGTTTAATGATTAATAATTGATTCTTTAAATGAATCAATTATTGTACCACAACAGAATAAAGGTTATTTATTAATCATTATCTTCAAAAATTACACTTTCATAAGCGCCAGAATCTGAATCTGCACTACGAGAAGTTCCCAAAATATCAGCAAATGTGCTAAATGTTGAATCTGCAAGTCCATTAGCACCAGAATCTTCACCTATACGCATTAGGTTTTCAAAAGGATTCTCAAAATCCGGATCTACATTACGGATAATACCTTCGTAACGTGTTGCATCGCTAAACACATAATTTCCGGTGCCTTCCAAATTAGAGTTGTTGAATCTTATAAGGCAGTTGGTAAATTTAAAGGTAAAGTCATCTCCTTCATTTTCTAATAGTAATTCAGGATTGTCGTTACCGTAAATGATACAGTTTGTAAACTCAGCTTGGGTAGTGTTAGTAAAAACTGTGTTGTTTTCTCCTACTGTATAATCGTTAAGTAGAAGTGAAGGGTATTGTCTAAAACTGCTATTCCAGTAATTGGCAATGGTACAGTGTGTAAAATTATATTTTCCACCCAAAGTGCCAGCAAAGGACGATTGACCAGAGTTATTAATCACTAGGTTTTCTGCTGTGATAGAGGTGGCTCTTCCCAATAAACCAAAAGCACTAGAATTATAGATTTGAGAGTTTGAAATACTTAATTTATCATTTGTGTCGTTCTGTCCAAATTCTGATAATACACCAATGGTTGCATTTTTAATAGTTGCATAATTAATAGTATTGTTTTCGCTACCATCAAATAACCAAATGGTTCCCCATTGACCAGGTACATCTTCAAAAAGCGGTTCTAATCTATCTCCTTCGAGAATGACTTCATTTTCTAAAGCCTCTTGATCTGTGCTAAGTTCTCCATTGATATTTAGTGTTCCTCCTTCGGTAACAATAATACCAGAATCGGCATGAAAATGTACACGAGCACCAGGTTCCATTGTTAAGGTTTGTCCTGCGCCAACACCAGCATAACCATAAATTACATAAGGTTTTTCATTGGTAAATGTAAGCTCGTCGTTCTCTAAATAGCGACCTTGTAGTGTGGTTTCGTCAGGTGTGCCATCACCATCAACATCAAAAGTTAGTGTTTCAATAATACCTGTATCTTCATCTCTGTTGGCATAGATAAACACAGCATCTTTTACCAAAGTTACCAAGTCAACATCTTGCTGGTTATTTCCAGAATCGAATAGTATTTTATCTGTGTATAAGAACTGATTTTCTAAAGTAGATAGCGTTGAAATGTCAATGGTAGTTTCTATAAAAATGAATAAACTATCATTAGCTAAAAGCTCTACATTTTCAAAGAATTTTCCTTGCTGTGCACCTTCTAATCCTGTGGTGCCATCTACGTTCATTCGGTAGAAAGAGTTGACACCATTTTCTAATTGAATGGTTGGTATTACAATATCTTCATCACTTCGGTTATATACTTTTAGGTTATATGTACTAGAGCCAATGTTTGTAAATACAGTATCCAGGTAAACCGTGTCTTTTGCAAATTCTAAATTTCCTGTGCTTGGAGAGAATTCAAAATCTTTACGGCAAGAACTCCAGAATAACAAAACAATAAAACAAATAAGGAAGGATAACAATCGCTTCATAAGAGATAAATATAATTTGGCTTAAAAATATAACTTTTGAAGTTATGATTTAGTATGCAGTGGTATAAATTATAGTATAGCAGTGACACTGAGCTTGTCGAAGTAAGGCAGAAATCTTCTGTTTAAAAATGGAAAGATTCCGTATCAAGTACGGATGACAATGATTAGTCTTTTGTCGTAGCTTCTTCACCATATTCATCAAGAAGAATAAGAAATAACTGGCTGTTAACTACCAATTTTTCTAAAAGCTGCATTTTGTTTTCGTCCTTTAATAATTCTTTTCTAATACCTTTCTCGGCACAATAATCGATAAAAAGGTTGATTTTGTTTTCAGGAATTTTTAAATCTAAAGTAAATAGCTCTTTATTAAAAAAATCATTTGTTGCAAAAAATGATTCTAATTCTTGATAGTCTACTGGAATTTTGTTTTTTATATTTTCATTTTTCCGTTTTCTAAAAAGTTTTGAAATGCCTTTATAAAGTAATTTAAGATCTAAAGTAGGCATTAAATTATCTCCACTTTTTACCAATGGTTTCTTTGATAGGTTTTTTTGTTCAGTTTTTATGGTAGAGTAATAAGATATAGAGTCAAACTTATTCTTCTTTTCATTATTGATTTTAACTTCATTTAACTCACTGACTATTTCACCGACTTCAAAAACAGTTAGGTCTTCAAAATGAGATTGTTTAACAACCACCTCTAAAGGATGGTAAAAAATGGATTGAAAAGAGAGTGTGTCGTTGACTTTGGCTTCTATACTAAAGTTTCCGTCTTTATTAGTAAAGGTAAGGATATTTTGGGTTTTGTTGATGATTTTCATATCCTTAACCACATTTTTAGTATCAAAAACCTTTCCTTTAATGGTTTGTGCTAAACTAAGATTGTGGTAAAAAAACAAGGCCGTAATGATAATAAAATAGCGCATAGGTAATATTTAATCTTTATTTACGGTTTCTTCACCATATTCATCAAGAAGGATGAGAAATAACTGGCTGTTAACTACCAATTTTTCTAAAAGTTGCATTTTGTTTTCATCCTTTAATAATTCTGAACTTATGCCTTTAGCAGAACAAAAATCGTAGAAGAGTTTGGCTTTATCCTCTGGTATTTTGAGGTTTTCAGTGACAAGTTGTTTGTTGAAAAACGAACTTTCCGAAAATAGAGAATCCATTTGTTTGTATGTAACAGGATGATAAACTGGTGCTTTGTGTTTGTTTTTCTTTTTGAAGAGTTTCACAACCTGATCTATTAGATAAATAAAGTCAACACCATATTGTGCATTTGGCGGTTGGTATAAGCCTGGATTGCGTTTTATGTCTTCCTTAATAAGGTTTTGAAGGTTTTGGTTGTAAGTTTCCTCTTCAAAAACAGGTTGCTCAGGTTCGGATTGAATTTCTACTTCATCAAGTTCACTTACAATTTCCTCAACTTCAAAAACATTAATATCATCAAAATGCGATTGCTTTAGTACAACTTCTAATGGATGGTAAAAAATGGATTGAAACGAGATGGTGTCATTGACTTTGGCTTCAATACTGAAGTCTCCATCTTTATTTGTTACTGTTAGGATATTCTGGGTTTTATTGATGACTTTCATATCCTTAACAACCGTCTTAGTGTCGTAAACTTTACCAGACAAGGTTTGCGCAGATAAGTTATAATAGAAAGACAAAAAGAGCAAAAAGGTCAGTAAAAAACGCATTATTGATTGATTAGTGCTTTAAAGAAACACTTTATCAGCTAAACCGAAGTTAAGATTAAAAAAACTTTAACCTAAAGAAATGTTAATCAAATAGTTTGGCAACCTCTGTAGGGATTCTCGCAGGCTTTTTGGTTGCTGTATTCATAAAACACCACTTTGTTTCAGATGTAACTATGAGCTTATCATTAGTGTTATTAGTGATTTCTACATGACGAATAGAGGTGAGGCCTTCTGATTTTGAAACAAAGGTTTTTACAGTTAACTCATCTCCTAATAAAGCTTCACCTTTATACTGAATATTATGACTTAGCATTACCCAGAAGTAGTTGTCTAAAATGGTTTTAGGTGCATTTTTTAACCAATGTGCTTCCGCAATATCTTGTACCCATTGCACATAACGCACGTTGTTAACGTGGTTGAGTTGGTCTAAGTCGTCTTTAGAAACAGTGATGGTTTTTTCAAAAGTTTGCAAAGTATGCTTATTGCTTTTTAATTTTTACTTCAAAAAGTTTGTCCCAGTTTTTTCCTGTTACAAAAATAGTTTTGCGCTCAGGATGGTAAGCAATACCATTTAAAACATCTAGCTCGTTGTGTTGTGTTACTAATTTTCTAAGAGGAGTAAAATTAATAACACCTTCTACACCTCCTGTTTTAGGATTAATAATAACCACACCATTTTTTTGATAAATGTTGGCAAATATTTTACCATCAATCCATTCCAGCTCATTTAATGCTGGAATTTTCCCTTTTTCAGTATAGACTTCAATATGATGCCCTTCAGTAAGATTATCAGGATTAAGAATCCAGATTTTTTCGGTACCATCAGATTTATACAGTTGTTTACCATCGTTACAAATTCCCCAACCTTCTTGGCTTGTACCGTAATTGAAAGTTTTTAATTTTTCAAACGTGTTTACGTCGTATACAAAACCACGTTTTGCTCTCCATGTAAGTTGGTATATTTTTTCGTCTAAAATTGTTAAACCTTCTCCAAAAAAATTGTCATCAAGGTTTACGTTATTTAGAACCTCTCCTGTTTCAAAATTTACTTTTCTAAGTTTAGACTCCTTGTATTGTCCTGTGCTTTCGTACAATTCTCCATTATGAAATTCTAGTCCTTGCGTGTAAGACGTGATGTCGTGTGGATAGGTATTTACAATTTCATAACTGTAAACAGGCGTAATTATATTGTTATAGATGGTTATGGTTTTGCTTACAGTCTCAGTGTTATCATCGTAATTTATTGTAGCAACCAAAGATTTCTCGCCTAGAGTAATATTGTCTAACACTTCATTTTTAGTGATAGATTTTCCGTCTAGCTGGTAGCTTACATTTGTAATGTTTAATTTCTTAGGATTATTGATTGTAAGGTTTAATGTATCGCCCAGTAATAACGATTTGGTATTAAGATCAATAGATAAGCCTGTTTGGTTAGCAGTATTTTTTTCACCACAGTTAATAAAAACTAGGCTTAAACAAAAGATAATGAGGTATTTGGAAAGGTGCATGTTCTGTTTTTAAATTTTAAGCAAGTTATTAAATAAAATTCAGTTTAAAAATCATTGCGAAAGTATTAAAAGATTGTATCTTTGCAGCCGGCAAGTCCTACACAACCAGCTCCTGCTTAATCCTCCAGGACGGGAACGTAGCAAAGGTACGCGGTCGTAGCGGTGTGATGTAGGTAGCTTGCCTTTTTTTATGCGCTAAAGTGAAATCTCTTTTAAGTACAAAACATAACATATTCTTAAACTTTGTACTTTTAGCTTCAAAACACACATTTTATTATTATGTCTAAAGTTGTTTTAATAACCGGAGGATCTTCAGGAATAGGTAAATCAATAGGAGAATTTTTGCAACAAAAAGGGTTTAAAGTATTCGGAACCAGCAGAAATCCTGAGAATTATCCAAACAGTAAATTTCCAATAGTTGCTTTAGACGTTACAAAGCCCGAAACGATTTCGACTTGCATTGCTGAAGTTTTAAAACAAGAAAACCGAATAGATGTACTTATAAATAATGCAGGAGCAGGCATTACAGGACCAGTTGAAGAAATTCCGGATGAAGAAATAAAACGAAATTTTGAAACTAATTTTTTTGGTCCTATTAATGTAATAAAGGCTACTTTGCCGACTATGAGAGCTCAAAACTCTGGTTTAATTATTAATATAACATCGATTGCAGGTTATATGGGTTTGCCTTTTAGAGGTGTTTATAGTGCCAGTAAAGGCGCTTTAGAAATTATAACCGAAGCCTTTAGAATGGAGCTCAAAGATTTTAATATTGAAATGACTAATGTAGCTCCTGGAGATTTTGCTACCAATATTGCTGCAGGCAGATACCACGCACCAGTTTTAGAAGATTCTCCATACAAAGAAAAGTACGGACATTCTTTAAAAACTATGGATGAGCATGTTGATGAAGGAGGAGATCCTAAAGAAATGGCAGAGGCTATTTATAAAGTAATAGAAACTAAATCGCCAAAGATTCATTACAAAGTAGGTGCGTTTATGCAGAAGTTTTCAATTGTACTTAAGCGTGTGTTGCCAGACAAGATGTACGAAAAGCTATTGATGAATCATTATAAGCTGTAAATCATTTTGGTACATTATTTGAGGTTTGAATTTTAAATTAGCTATTATGAAAAAACCTCTACTCATTACAACACTTCTGTTTCTGGCTTTAGTATCTAGTTGCCGTGAGCCATTATGTATTTTTCCAAAAGAACCGCAATTGCCCAATAAAGAATTTCCTATTGGTAGCACAGAGAGTTATTATTACGTAGATCTGAGTGCTGAAATTAATAACGAGCCTAGAGATAATGACTACGATTATTATTTTGATGTTGTAGGTCTTCCAGCAGGAATGGATTATTTTGTAAACTACAGAACGATTAGTTTAGAAGGTACTCCAGAAGTGTCAGGTATTTTCGATATCGTTATTTATCTAGAGGTTGAAGGACCGTTTAGAAATGACTATGACGATGATCCTGTGGAGTTATGTAACTACGGAACTTCAAAAACATATACGCTTATTGTAGAATAATCTGTGTTTCTATTCTTAGTAATTTGTTAATATATTTTATTAACTTCTTTAAAGTCTTCATTGCTAATAGTTGTAAATTCGCGACAACTAAAAAACACAACAAATCAAATTTATTTTAGATGAAATTTTTTATTGACACAGCCAATTTAGACCAGATTAAAGAAGCTCAGGATATGGGTATTTTAGATGGTGTTACTACAAACCCGTCACTAATGGCAAAAGAAGGTATTACAGGTGTAGACAATATTATGAAACACTATGTAGATATCTGTAATATTGTAGAAGGAGATGTATCTGCAGAAGTTATTTCTACAGATTTTGAAGGTATGGTTAGAGAAGGTGAGGCCTTGGCTGAGTTACACGACCAGATTGTTGTTAAGCTTCCTATGATAAAGGATGGTGTAAAGGCTTGTAAATATTTTTCAGACAGAGGAATTAAAACTAATGTAACGTTAGTATTCTCACCAGGACAAGCATTATTAGCTGCAAAAGCAGGTGCTACTTATGTGTCTCCATTTATTGGTCGTTTAGATGATATTTCTACAGATGGCTTAAATCTTATTGCAGAGATTCGTCATATTTTTGATAACTATGCTTTCGATACCGAAATATTAGCGGCTTCTGTACGTCATACAATGCATGTTATAGATTGTGCAAAACTAGGTGCAGATGTTATGACAGGACCTTTAAGTTCTATTACAGGATTGTTAAAGCACCCTTTAACAGATATAGGTCTAGAAAAATTCTTAGCAGATTATAAGAAAGGGAATTAAGATTTTATCGTTCTTAAATATTTTAGGCATCTTATTGTTTAGCAATGAGGTGCCTTTTTTGTAGCATGTCTCCAAGCATTTCTGTAAAATCAGATTTAAAAATGTTAACATTAGGATGCAGAATCATTCCGTTTTCGTTAACAATAATAGCTTTGTTGAGGTAATTTACAGCAAGTACTTTTCTTGCTTTAGCAGGAAACTTGAATTTATACTCGTTTTCAGTTGGAAAATCGTAATTGTTAATGATGCTTTTCCAAGATCTATCATCATTAGAATTAAGATTTATTGAAACAAATTCTACTTGAGGAAAGCTATTTTTTAAGCTTCTAACTCTATAATGGCTATTTCTGTATTGCATTTTAGAATTAGACGACCAAAAGTAAATTATTGTAGGCTTTTCTATAATAGAACCAAGATTATACTCGGTGTTATCGTAATTTATAACTTCTAGGTTTGGTATAGGATTCCCTTGTCTTAAAAGCTTTAAAGACAAAACCAACTCGTTTATGTAAGCTTTATCTTCTGCATTTGTACTTTTATCCAAATAGTAGTTTAGCATTTCGTTAGCCTCAACTTCTGTGTGGTTATGGCTTACAAAATCTCTGGTTTTGTACTTTAAGAGACTGTTTTTAATGACTTCATCAGAAACAATACTGTCTATTAAATCTAATTTAGACTTGTTGTAGTCTAAAGCATGTCTGTTAAAAGTGCTATGAAAATTATGTTTTTTGTAATAGTTATGAGCAGCAATATTGTCTATGTGTGTAAATAAAAAGCGATTGTAGGCATACAAATGACTTAGGTGTGTTGCGTTGTAATCTACAAGCGCTCTGTGAGCATAGAAATTTTCGGGTAAGTCTTTTATATGTATCAGCTTGTTGTTTCCAAAGTAAGCAAAAGGATAAATTTCTTTGTCTGCGTAAGAGTTGTAGTTAATGTTGGTTTCAATAATTGTTTTAAACAATTCAGATTCTTCTTTATTAAGAAGGAAATTTTGAAATTTGGTTAATTCCTTATTACGTCTTTCTTCAACAAAAGCATTGAACTCTTCAGGTTCCATTTTTGCATAATGCACAAGTTTTTTAGCCTGCTGTTCATTAGCTAAGTAGGTTTCAATAAGGTAATTGTTTTTTCTGGCACCTTCACCTGTAAAAACTAAAGACTCATCAAAATCATAAGTGTTTAGTCTAAACATTACACTATCATTAGGTTCTAGCAAAACCAGTTGATATTCACCTCCATGAGTAAAAGAATATAAACCAGGATTTAAATCCTTAACCTTATATATAAATCTATTATTACTATCTAGCGTTATTGAATCAACAATTTTCCCTTTTGTATTAAAAAGAATGATGCTATTGTTCTTAGGATTTACAATTTCACCACCAACATAAGCATAGTTGTCGTTGTTGGTGCTTGTTTTGCATCCAAACGACAAGAATAATAGTAATATTGAAAGTGAAATATATCTAGAAAACATGCTGATTTTACTATAGTTTGCAAACAAAAATATATGATGGAGGCATCAAGTCTTGTTAATACCTAGTTAAATCTTGTTATACGAGTCATTTATTTCGCTCAATCGCTTAATTTTTCTACTTTTGCACTCTCAAAAATCGAATAGTAATAAAGACTAAAATTATAAGCTATGTTATCAGTTTCTAATCTTTCAGTTCAATTTGGAAAACGTGTCCTTTTTGATGAAGTAAACACCACATTCAATAACGGAAATTGTTATGGAATTATAGGTGCTAATGGTGCAGGAAAATCTACTTTTTTAAAGATTTTGGCAGGAAAAATGGATCCAACATCTGGGCATGTACACCTGGAGTCAGGCAAGCGTATGTCTGTGTTAGAGCAGAATCATAACAAGCATGATGAAGACACTGTATTAGAAACAGTTCTTAAAGGAAACAAACCATTATATAAGTTAAAATCTCAGATAGATGCGTTATATGCAGATTATACAGACGAAAATGCTGAGAAAATTGGAGAGCTACAAGTAGAGTTCGAAGAAATGAATGGTTGGAATGCAGATAGTGATGCTGCAGCAATGCTCTCTAATCTTGGTATTAAAGAAGATTTGCATTATTCTTTAATGGGAGATTTAGATGGTAAGCAAAAAGTACGTGTTTTACTAGCACAAGCTTTATTTGGTAGTCCAGATGTATTAATTATGGATGAGCCTACCAACGACTTAGATTACGAAACCATCTCTTGGTTAGAAAACTTCTTAGCTAATTACGATAACTGTGTTATAGTCGTATCTCACGACCGTCACTTTTTAGATGCTGTTTGTACTCATATTTCTGATATTGACTTCGGAAAAATTAACCATTACTCTGGTAACTATACATTTTGGTACGAGTCGTCTCAGTTAGCAGCTAAACAGCGTGCACAACAAAACAAAAAGGCAGAAGAGAAAAAGAAAGAATTAGAAGAATTTATTCGTCGTTTCTCGGCTAACGTTGCTAAATCTAAGCAGGCTACGAGTAGAAAAAAGATGATAGATAAGTTAAATATTGCTGATATTAAGCCTAGTAGTCGTCGTTATCCAGCTATTATTTTTGAGCGTGAGCGTGAGGCAGGAGATCAGATTTTAAATGTTGAAGGTTTGTCGGCAAGCATCGATGGCGAAGTGTTATTTAAAGGTGTAGATATTAACTTGGCAAAAGGTGATAAAGTTGTTATTTATTCCAAAGATTCTAGAGCTTCAACTGCGTTTTATCAAATTATTAACGGAAAAGAACAAGCCGATTCAGGTAAATTTGAATGGGGAGTTACAACAAACCAATCGTATTTACCTTTAGATAACTCAGAATATTTTAATAATAAGTTAAGCTTAGTAGACTGGTTACGTCAATGGGCAACTACAGAAGAGGAAAGAGAAGAGGTTTATATTAGAGGTTTCCTTGGGAAGATGATTTTCAGTGGAGAAGAAGCTTTAAAAACATCTGATGTATTATCTGGAGGTGAAAAAGTACGTTGTATGCTAAGTCGTATGATGATGATGAGAGCAAATGTTGTTATGGTAGATGAGCCAACAAACCACTTGGATCTTGAAAGTATTACAGCATTTAACAATGCACTCAAAAACTTTAAAGGTACAGTAATGTTAACTACCCACGACCATGAGTTTGCACAAACAGTTGGTAACAGAATTATTGAGTTAACACCAAATGGAGTAATAGATCGTTATATGACGTTTGATGAATATATGAGTGATAAAAAGATCAAGGAGCAGCGTGAAAAGATGTATGGTGTTACTGTTTAATTATTCATTCGAATTAATTTTACATCTTTAGAGAAAGTATTTTGAAATTCAAATTTATAGTTTTGTTTTTCAATCATTCGATTTATAATCATTACTGAATCGGTAACACTTTTAATTCGCCATTTGATTTCTTTATCATAAATGTGACTTCTCAAGTTGGTAAATAGATATTCATTTGAATTATTTAACTCGTACTTTGATTCATTAATATCATAATGATTATTTGTTATTTTATCTTCTGAAATTTCATAATAAGGTGGCCAATCGTATTTCTCAGGAATTGGAGGTGGTGGAGGTGGAAAGAAATCTTCAGACTTTTCTAAATATATATCCTCAACCCATTTACCATATAGCTTTTCTTCACTCCATTTAGGATTTTTTAATATCATTTCAAATTTCATATCATCATGACTCACATTATGACATTTAAAAACGGAATCATTTAGTTGTTTAATCCCAATTGCAATTTTATCTAGAATTAAAAAATCTGAATCATTATAATTTGTAATGCGCCAGTTACGTTTTTCTTTACTATAATTTATATATTGGTAAGTTGTATCAGTAAATTCAATAATTAACGAATCTTTCTCAGTTTCATAATAAGAGACAAAAGTCTTGTTCTTAAATGTGCTTTCTGTAATTAAGTGTTTACTATCATGATTGCAATTAAAAAATAATGAGAAAATTATAGCGTATCTATAGATTCTAAACCTCATGCTTCCATCTCGGCTTTAACTTGGTCAATAATTTCAAGAGCATCTTTCAATTCATCATTATGAACAAAAACTTCCTGAAAGCCTTGATTCATTGAGCCATAACCAGCTAATCGCTGAGACTCGCCTTCATCTTTTACAATAGGTACAATACCTTTAGCTTCTAATTCGTCTTTAACTCTGGTTACAAGAATAAAATTGCCAGAGTAAACTTTTGTGTATTCTGATGTGCTCATGTCTGTAGGTTTTAAAATCCTTATATAAGTTACAATTTTTTTGATTAATAAGCTATTAAAAAACTTAAAAATAATTTTTAATTATTAAAAATTTAAAAATCATAAATAAAAACTATATTAAAATAATTTTAAAAAATAATCACACTTATTATTGAATCTATAATTTATTAACTTTAAACTGTTGAAATTATAATCAAAAACTAAAATAATGGACAATAACAACACAGACACATTTGAGCTTAATGAAAACGAAGCAAGTAAATGCCCTTTTCTTAGTGGAAAGCAAACCACAGTTGGTGGAGGAGGTGTAAAGAACAGAGATTGGTGGCCGAACGAGTTAAAGCTGAATATCCTAAGACAGCATGCTACCAAATCTAATCCACTTGGAGAAGATTTTGATTATGCTAATGCATTTAATAGTCTTGATTACGACGAACTGAAAAAAGATTTAACGGTCTTAATGACAGATTCTCAAGATTGGTGGCCAGCAGATTATGGACATTATGGTGGTTTTATGATTCGTATGGCATGGCACAGTGCAGGTACATATAGAGTTGGCGATGGACGAGGTGGTGCAGGTACAGGTAATCAACGTTTTGCACCAATTAATAGCTGGCCAGATAATGGTAACTTAGATAAGGCAAGATTGTTATTGTGGCCTATTAAAAAGAAATATGGGAACAAAATATCTTGGGCAGATTTAATGATATTAGCAGGTAATGTAGCCTTAGAATCTATGGGATTCCCAACCTTTGGTTTTGCTGGTGGAAGAGAAGATATTTGGGAGCCAGAGCAAGATGTATATTGGGGAAGCGAAACAGAATGGGGAGCAAATGAAGAGCGTTATGGCAATAGCGATAATTATAATGAACGAGATCTAGAAGACCCTTTGGCAGCTGTGATGATGGGTTGGATTTATGTAAACCCAGAAGGACCAGATGGTAAACCTGACCCAATGGGTTCTGCTCGCGATGTAAGAGAAACTTTTGGACGTATGGCAATGAATGATGAAGAAACTGTAGCATTAGTTGCAGGAGGTCATACTTTTGGTAAAGCACATGGTGCAGCAGATCCAGGACAATATGTTGGCGCTGAGCCACATGGTGCACCTATGGCAGAAATGAGTACAGGTTGGAAAAACACATACAAGAGTGGTGTGTTAGACGATACCATTACAAGTGGAATTGAAGGAGCTTGGACACCAAACCCAACACAATGGGATGCCGATTATTTTGATGTACTCTTAAATTACGATTGGGAGCTAACCAAAAGTCCTGCAGGAGCACATCAATGGACACCAACAGCCGAATCTAAAGCCCGAATGGCACCAATGGCAGGCGATGCTTCTAAGAAACAAGCTTTAATGATGACAACTGCTGACATTGCTTTAAAGACAGATCCAGAGTATTTAAAAATTTCAAAACATTTTCATGAAAATCATAAAGCATTTGAAGATGCCTTTGCGCGTGCTTGGTACAAATTAACACACAGAGATTTAGGTCCAAAAGATCGTTACTTAGGTCCAGAAGTGCCAAAAGAAGATTTAATTTGGCAAGATCCAATACCAAAAGTAGACTACACATTAAGTAATTCTGATATTGAATCTTTAAAGAAAATGATTTTAGCATCAGGATTAACCATTCAAGAATTGGTAAGAACAGCTTGGGCTTCTGCCTCAACCTATAGAGACTCTGATAAGAGAGGTGGAGCAAATGGTGCACGTGTAAGGTTAGAGCCTCAAAGAAGTTGGAAAGTAAACAACCCTAAAGAATTAGATAAAGTATTAAATGTTTTAGAAGGTATTCAAAATGAATTTAGTAGAGATGTTTCTATGGCAGATTTAATTGTTTTAGCAGGTAATGCAGCGATTGAAGAAGCAGCAAGCAAAGCAGGTCATAGTGTGTCTATTCCATTTTCTCAAGGTAGAGGAGATGCTACACAAGAACAGACCGACATTGAGCAATTCAATTATTTAAAACCTATTGGAGATGGATTTAGAAATTATATGAACGCCAATGTTAGTGTAAAAGCAGAAGACTTATTGATTGATAAAGCTAATTTAATGGCATTGTCAATACCAGAAATGACAGTTCTTGTTGGAGGTATGCGAGTATTGGGTGCTAACTATGATGGTTCTAAGCATGGTGTGTTTACTGATAATGTAGGCCATCTTACCAATGATTTCTTTAAGAATTTAGTAGATATGACCTACACATGGAGCGCAACTTCTGATGAAGAAACTCATTTTGAAGGAAGAGACCGTAGAACAGGAGAAGTGAAATTTACAGGAACACGAGCAGACTTAATTTTTGGTTCTAATACAGAACTGAGAGCAGTTTGTGAAGTTTATGCTGCAGATGATGCCGAATTAAAATTTGTAAATGATTTTGTTGCTGCCTGGACTAAAGTGATGAATGCTGATAGATTTGATTTAAAGTAACAACTGGTTAATAGCAAATAAACCTTAAAAGGAATGTGTAAATTTTTACACGTTCCTTTTTTTAATGAAATATAGAATGAACGAAAATGAACTTTTTTTTAGAACAATACAAACTGGTAATGCCGAAAATTTAGGCCTTCAATTAAAAAGAAATCCAGATTTGGCAAATATTAAAGATGCAAGAGGCTTTACTCCATTGATTTTTGCTACATACTTTGGGAAGGAAGACATAGCAAAACAACTAATAGAGCATGGAGCAGACATTAACGCTAAAGATGCGTCTGGTAATACAGCCTTAATTGGAGTAAGCTTTAAAGGTAATAAACCATTAGTAGAGTTGTTATTAGAGCATAATGCAGATGTTGACTTAAAAAATAACAATGGTACTACTGCTTTAATTTTTGCAACGCAATACAACCAGAAAGATATTGTTGAGATTTTACTACAACACAATTCTAATAGCTCTATTACTGATAACGAAGGTAAAACAGCTTTAGATTATGCTAATGAAAAAGGCTTAGAGGCTATTTCGCAAATGTTAAGTTAAGAGCATAAAAAAACCACTTCAAATTATTGAAGTGGTTTTCTTTCTTCTTTTTCAATTACTACTATTATTTATCAATAGATCCGAGAACGCGAGACATAAATGTATTTAAAGCTTCCTTTTTTGGTGTGCCATCTTTTACCATTTTATGTACTTCAATTGCACCATACATATTAGAAATTAATTCACCTATAACATCTAACTCTTCATCTTTTAAGGATGGTACTTCAGTTAGGTTTTCTAGGGTTTCAATAGTTTCAATTACGTAGTCTTCATCGTTTTCTTCGATAAACTGGGTTAATTGCTTTATTACAGGTAATTTCATGTTTTAAATTACTTCAGAAACAAGCTCTTTAAGAACATCAAACTTGTTTGTTTGTACTTGATTTTTGAACTCACCATTTTTAAAAGTAGCAAACGTAGGTAAATTATCTACAGTTGCTAATTTTCTACTTTCAGGAAATTTTTCAGCATCAGCGATAACAAATTTTACGTTTTCGTTTTCAGTTGCTAATTTCTTGAACTTTGGCTTCATTATACGACAGTTTCCGCACCATGTTGCTGAGTATTGTACAACAACAGTATCGTTTTCGGAAACTAAACTTTGTAAATTGTCTTGATCTAATTCTTGAATCATAACCAATAATTAGTTTAAGTGTGCTTTTAAATACTCTTTTGTACCTTGAGCATTAGCTTGCATAGCTTCTTTTCCTTCTTCCCAGTTTGCAGGACAAACTTCTCCTTTTTCTTGTACGTGAGTTAAAGCGTCTACGATTCTTAAATACTCATTTACATTTCTACCAAGTGGCATATTGTTGATGCTTTCGTGCTGTACGATACCTTCTTCATCAATAATGTAAGTAGCTCTATAAGTTACGTTGTCTCCATCTACAGTTACAACTCCAGTTTCTTCGTTGTAAGTTTCGTTAGAGATGTCTAAAATACCAAGAGTAGAAGCTAAGTTTCTGTTAGAGTCTGCTAAAAGTGGGTAAGTAACACCTTCAATTCCACCATTATCTTTAGCAGTACTTAACCATGCAAAGTGAACTTCTGCAGTATCACAAGATGCACCAATAACAATTGTATTACGTTTTTCAAACTCACCTAAAGCAGCTTGAAAAGCATGTAATTCTGTTGGGCAAACAAAAGTGAAATCTTTTGGGTACCAGAATAATACTACTTTTTTGTTGTTGTTTTTTGCTTCTTCAAGAACGTTAAGCTTAAAAGTGTCGCCCATTTCGTTCATTGCGTTTACGTTTAAATCTGGGAATTGTTTTCCTACAAATGCCATTGTATATTTTTTTAATTTATTAATGATTTAGCACAAAAGTACCCAATAGCTAAGTATGTTTTTATAGCAATTATTTATTATAAATCAATAGAATTATAGCGTGAATATATGGCTTCAAAAAAACACATCTATATTTAGTATAATGGCAAAATATAGTAGGCGATTATGAGAAGTTGTTAGTTTTTGGTGTTTTTGTTTGAAAAATTATTTTTCAGATGCTAATAAATATTTAATCTTTATTTTGAAAGCAGCAAAAAGTAACGTGGTAAAAGGACTAAGCCAGTTAAAAATAGCATAAAAGAAATACTCGCCAACACTAACTCCTAAAACACCACTTTGATAAGCACCACAGGTATTCCATGGGATTAAAACAGAAGTTACAGTACCAGAATCTTCTAGAGTTCTACTAAGGTTTTCTGGCGCAAGACCTTTGTCTTGGTATGCTTTTTTGAACATCTTGCCTGGTACCACAAGTGCTAAGTATTGGTCAGAGGCTGTAACGTTTAATGCTAAGCAACTTGCTACTGTACTTGCAAAAAGACCAAAAACAGACGTTGCCATGCTTAAAAGTGCTTTGCTAATTTTAGAAAGCGCACCAATGGCATCCATAACACCACCAAACGTCATAGCACATAGAATTAACCAAATAGTGCCAAGCATTCCGCTCATACCTTTTCCAGAGGCAGAGAAGAGGCTTTTTAAAGTTTCATTATCTGTTTCAATACTTGTGCTTACAGTAATAGCATCCATAACTCCCTTGTATGCAGACTTAATAGTTAATGACTCAACACCAGCTATTTGAGCAACAATTTGTGGTTGAAAAATTAAAGCAAAGATTCCTCCTAAAATTGTACCGACAAGTAATGCTATTAATGGAGATGTTTTTCTTACTATTAAAAAGATAACAAAAACAGGAACCAAGAATAACCATCCCGATATATTGAAAGTTTTATCGATATCATTAATTAGAGTAGAGGTCTCTGCAGCACCTTCAGTGTTTTGCGTAAACCCTAATATTATAAATACAATAAGTGTTATAACAATAGTTGGTACTGTAGTGTAGGTCATATATTTAATGTGAGAAAATAATTCTCCACCAGCCATTGCAGGAGCTAAGTTTGTAGTATCACTTAAAGGCGACATCTTATCGCCAAAATAAGCGCCAGAAAGCACTGCACCAGCAGTCATTCCCATAGGAATTCCTAATGCTTCTCCTATGCCTACTAAAGCAATACCAACAGTGGCAGAAGTTGTCCATGAACTTCCTGTGGCAACAGATATTATAGCACAAATAATAACGCAAGCAGCTAAAAATATAGTTGGGTTTAGTATTTGTAGGCCGTAATAAATCATAGCAGGTATAATACCACTTATTAACCAAGTGCCAGCTAGTGCGCCTACCATTAAAAGAATTAAAATTGCACCTGCAGTAGACCTTATGTTTTCTGCAATTTCTTCAACCATTTTGTCAAAAGAAACTTTATTAAAAAAGCCTACAATTGCAGCTACTGAAGCACCTAGTAACAGAATAAATTGATTGCTTCCGCTTAGAGCATTATCTCCGTACACAAAAACATTAAACGCTAACATACCAACTAGAGCTATTACAGGTATTAGGGCTTCCCAAATATTTAGCTCTTTGTTTTCAATAATAAATTCATCTTGTGGTTGTTTTGGTTTTATGTTTTGGCTCTCCATAAATTCTATTTTTATCTCCGTAATGTTACAACTTTCATTACTTATTTCAAAGAAATCAGAGCAGTTGCAGTTTATCTAAGATATCATTCATTTTAGAACAAAAAACATGTATTTCGTCGAAAACATGTGACTAAAGGTGTGGTAGTGTGTATCTTATAAGTATACGAACCTAATGTTATATGTGTTATGTCTCTTATTATTTATTCCGTAATTTTAATAGTATCTGTGCTTTTGTTGATTGTTTACTGCTCAATAAAAAGCGAAAACTTAGTTGTTTCTAATGCCAATTCTTCTGAAAATGGACTGGATATATTAAGACCTAGATTAAATTTTTCATTGTGCTGTTTGTTCAACAATAATAAGATGAGAGAAAAAAAGGCTACATCACAAGAGTTAGAAACTCAAAATGAAATGGAGAAACAAAGAAAACAGTTAAAGAGGAATTTGAGAACTCTAAATTATATTTCTCTTTTGTTGGCTAATGATCATATGGTTAAAAATCCCAAACGGTTAGAAGAGATATGTAATCTTAAAGAAGGAATAGAGCGCCAGATTATTAAAAATACAAGTACACTAAACAAAAATAGAAAACAACAATTTACACCTCATTAAAAGATTTTTAATCTACAAGAATCCATTAATCGTACTTTTGCTTTTTAGATTATGGATTCATTAACACAGATAGTTTTAGGTGCGGCTTGCGGAGAAGCTGTTCTAGGTAGAAAAATAGGTAATAAAGCTTTGCTTTTTGGCGCTATTGGCGGAACAATTCCGGATTTAGATGTTTTTGCAGGAGCAATTCTTTTTAAGAATGAAATTGATGCAATGCTCTTTCATAGAGGTTTTATGCACTCTATTCTTTTTTCAATTTTAGGAGCTTTTCTTTTCGGTTGGCTAGCTTACAAATTATACAATACCAAAAAAAGAATCAATACAACAACACGTGTAGATTGGCAGAAGCTATTCTTTTGGTCTTTGTTAACACATCCTATATTAGATTGTTTTACACCGTACGGCACACAGTTGTTTGCGCCTTTCTTTAATTATAGAGTTGCGTTTAATAATATATCTGTAGCAGACCCTTTTTATACAGTTCCTTTTTTAATCAGTATCATTATTGTAATGTTTCATAATCGAAATAATGAAAAACGAAGATTTTGGTTAAAAATGGGAATAGGAGTAAGTTCTGTTTATATGGTATTCACAATTTTCAATAAATTATATATAGATAATGTGTTTAAGAACTCACTAAAAGAGTCTAATATCAGCGTTACAAGATATAGTACTCAGCCTGTGATTTTAAATAATGTTTTGTGGTATGGTATTGCTGAGACTACGCGCAATTATTATGTAGGTTTTTATTCGTTATTAGACCAACAAAGACGAGTTTTGGACTGGAAGGAAATTCCTAAAAACAGAGCTCTAACTCCAGAGGAATATCAAGACATTAGCGATTTAGCTTGGTTTAGTAATGGTTATTATAATGTAGAGCCCATGGCTAATGATGAGTTTTTGTATAAAGATTTAAGGTATCCTATGGTGCAAACAGAAGAAGGGTATAAAGCTATTTTTAACCTCAAACTATATAAAGATCATAACCGTTTAAATATGATTCCTTTTGAGTCTAATATAGATGATGCTGGTAAAGTAATGAGTCAGCTTTGGATAAGGTTGAAAGGAAAATAAAAACAAAGCCTGATGTCATCAGGCTTTGTTTATTTTATGAGTTTTAAACCAATTCTGGTTTAAGAATATTTAATTCTATCATGCAAACTTTCATCATATTGTAGGTGCGTTCAATATCTGCATCTAGACCAATTGAAAAACGAATAAGTCCATCGCTTAATCCCATTTCTATTTGTTCGTCTTCAGGTATTTCTGATGACGTAGAGCTTCCAGGAGCACTAAATAATGTTTTGTAGAATCCTAAGCTAACAGCAAGATAGCCTAAGTTTCGTTCTTGCATTAATTCCATTAACGCATTTGCTTTGTCTAGTGAGCCTACATCAATAGTTAGCATTCCGCCAAAACCATATTTATCATTCATCATAGATTTAAATAATTCATGAGAAGGATGAGATGCTAAACCAGGATAAACGGTTTTAAGTCCATCGTTTTCAAATTTTTCAGCAAGATAACTCGCGTTATGGCTGTGCTGCTGCATTCTAATATGAAGTGTTCTTAAGTTTTTTAATACAGAGGCAGAACGCAAACTATCCATTGTAGAGCCTAATAACATAGCAGCTCCATCGTTTACATTTCTTAACTGATCTATAAACTCTTGAGTACCGCAAACAACTCCACCAACAGTATCTGAAGACCCATTAATAAATTTTGTTAAACTATGAATAACAATATCAGCGCCTAAATTTACAGGAGATATTGATAGTGGTGAGAATGTATTGTCAACAACCAGTTTTAAGTTGTGTTTTTGTGCTAATTCTGCTAAACCCTTAATATCGGCAACTTCTAGCAATGGATTACTTACCGATTCGCAGTAAAGTACTTTTGTTTTTGGTGTAATTGCAGCTTCTACAACATCTAATTTGGTAATATCTACAAACGAAGTATCAATACCTAGTCTCGGAGCAAAGTTTTTTAAGAAGGCATAAGTACCTCCATAGATCGTTCTGCTACTAACAATATGCTCACCTGCTTCACACAATTGCATAAGAACAGGCGTTATAGCTCCCATTCCAGAGGCTGTAACTGTTGCAGTTTCTGTGCCTTCCATTGCAGCAAGTGCTTCGCCCAGATATAAGTTTGAAGGAGATGAATGACGAGAGTATAAGTAACAGCCATCAGCATTGCCTTCAAATGTATCAAACATAGTCTTTGCTGATAAAAAAGTGTATGTTGAAGAGTCGGAAATTGATGGATTTACACCACCAAATTCTCCAAAGTATTGTAAATCTTGTATATTATTTGCAGGTTTAAATTTCATTTTTTGAAATGTTTAGAGTTGATTTATGCAAATTTGGATATTGATAGAATAAAAATCAATACAATTGATTTTAAGTAGAAAATTATATTGTTTTTAGTTGCTTTCTTAGAAGAAAAATCTTTATTTTTATTCAAACGTTAATAGATTCCGAAAAATATTAAGCTCATGTTAGACGATATAGATAAAGATTTGCTAAAACTTCTTCAAAATGATAGTAAGCAAACCAATAAAGCGCTTTCGCATGCATTAGGTTTGTCGGTTACTGCTGTTTATGAGCGTATTAGGAAGTTAGAAAAGAATGGAATTATAAGTAAGTATGTAGCGCTTATAGATAAAAAAAAGGTAGATAAAGCCTTTGTTGCTTTTTGCCATGTGAAATTAGTACAGCATTCTCAAGATTATGTTATGAAATTTGAAAGAGAAGTTCGTAAATTAGACGAAGTACTAGAATGTTATCATATTAGTGGAGACTACGATTACTTGTTAAAAGTACTGGTTGAGGATATGGAAGCGTTTAGAGAATTTATGGTTAAGAAGCTTACGAATATAAATCATATAGGTAGTACGCACAGTATGTTTATGATTAGTGAAGTAAAGCATACTACAGCAATAACATTATAATATGCAAAGCATAAGGTATAGACTTATTGAATTTTTTATCGTGTTCATAATAGTTCCGATAAGTTTTGTGCTTAATTTTCAATTATGGATGAAGTTGAGTATTGGTTTACTAGGCTTTATTTATATAATCTATGTACTTCTTAAGGTTGAAAATAATAAGTTTAAAATTAGGCAGCATATTAACTGGACACAATTTTGGCAACGGACAGCTGTTAAGTTTCTGGCGATAGCTTTTATAACTATTGCGTATATGTATGTTGTAGATTATAGCAATCTATTTATTGTTATACAGTCTAAACCGTTGTTGTGGGCAACAATTTTATTTGTCTATTCTGTTTTTTCTGTATATCCACAAGAATTGATTTACAGAACATTTTTCTTTCAACGATACGAGTCCTTATTTAGAAATAATGCATTGTTTATTATGGTAAATGCAGCGTTATTTTCATTAGCACATATCTTTTTTAAGAATACTTTGGTTATGATTTTTACGTTTATAGGAGGTGTTTTATTTGCACTAACATTTAAAAAAACAAAATCTACACTTTTAGTATCTATAGAACATGCCATTTATGGTTGCTGGTTATTTACCGTAGGTATGGGAGAGATGTTAGGATTCCCCAAATAAAATGAATTAGTAGTTTATGAATTATTCAAAAATAAAAGAAACATATCGATTTATCTTTGAGTCTTACGACAAGCCATCTTTACAAAAGCACATTGAAAAAATTATAGAGATGGACCAGTTTCTGCCTTACAGTTCAACCTTTTTTTGCATTACCAATACTCAGGATTTAACTTTTGAATATATCAGCAAAAACTATAATGCATCCTTAGGTTTAGATTCTAGCGAACTAAAGGAAAAAGGAATGCGTTATTTTTGGAGTAGAATTCATCCAGATGATGTAGAATCTTGGTTAAGAGCCTTAAACGAGTTAATGGAATTTACACTAGGAGAAATTCCAAGAGAAAAGCGGCAAGATGCCAGCTATACATGGAATTTTAGGTTTAAAAATGCGCAAGGTACATACGTTAATATGGTACAAAATACCACGCCATTAATTTTTGATTCTGATAACAAACCAATTATTGGGCTAGCACATTATACTGTTTTGCATCCAGATATTAAGTTAGACATTACAGCTTCTGCTAAATTATTAAATGCTAACCAAGAGTATGAAACCGTTTACTTTAATAGTTTCTCTCAAAAGCTATTGCACGATGGAGTTACCAACCGAGAACGAGATATTATACGTCTTTTAATTTTGGATAAATCGAGTAAGGAAATTTCAGAAAAGCTAAACATCAGTTCGCACACAGTAGACACGCACAGACGCAATATTTTAAAGAAATTAGAAATATCTTCAACAGGTGAGTTGGTAGGAATTTTAAAACTAAATCCTCATTGGTTATAAATTTACTCAATTTGAGTATTGTAAGTAAGTTAATAATTCTTCAATTTTGAATGCTATTAACTTTTAGGGAATAAAGAGTCCATTTTAATTAGATTTTGATCTGTTAACTATGGGCTTTTTTATTATTTACAACATCATTAAAATTTGTACTTCACTTTTCGTTAATCATAATCAATATTGTATTTTTGTGTAAGATAAAATTAACATCAAAAAAACACTTATGAAATCATACGATGTAGCAGTAATAGGTTCTGGTCCTGGTGGATATGTAGCAGCAATACGTTGTGCACAATTAGGCATGAAAACTGCAATTATTGAAAAATATTCTACACTAGGAGGTACATGTCTTAATGTAGGATGTATTCCAAGTAAAGCCTTATTAAGTTCTTCGCATCATTACGAAGAAGCTACAAAACACTTTGAAGAACACGGTATAGAAATACCAGGAGAAATTAAAGTAAATCTTGAAAAGATGATAGCGCGTAAGCAAGCTGTTGTTGACCAAACAACAGGAGGCATAGATTTCTTAATGAAGAAAAATAATATTGATGTTTATGAAGGTTTAGGGGCTTTTAAAGATGCTACTCATATAACTATTGAAGGAAAAGACGCAGGCGAGATAGAAGCTAAAAACACAATTATAGCAACAGGTTCTAAGCCATCTAATTTGCCTTTCATTTCTATAGATAAAGAACGAATTATAACTTCTACAGAAGCTTTAAAATTAAAAGAAGTACCAAAGCATTTAATGATTATTGGAGGTGGAGTAATTGGTCTAGAGCTAGGGCAAGTATACCGTCGTCTTGGTGCTGAGGTTACTGTTATAGAGTATATGGACAGAATTTTGCCTACCATGGATGCAGGTTTGTCTAAAGAGCTTAATAAAGTCTTTAAAAAAGCAAAATGCAGCATGATGGTATCTCATAAAGTTCAATCTGTAGAACGTAATGGAGATGAAGTTGTAGTTAAGGCCGAAAACAAAAAAGGCGAAGTAGTAGAGTTTAAAGGAGATTACTGTTTAGTATCAGTTGGTCGTCGTCCATACACAGATGGATTAAACGCAGAAGCTGCTGGTGTAAAACTTAACGACAGAGGACAAGTAGAAGTTAACGAACATTTACAAACCAATGTGTCTAACATCTATGCAATAGGTGATGTTGTTAAAGGAGCAATGTTAGCACACAAGGCTGAAGAAGAAGGTGTTTTTGTAGCAGAAACTTTAGCAGGTCAAAAACCACATATAGACTATAATCTAATTCCAGGTGTAGTTTATACTTGGCCAGAAGTTGCAGCAGTAGGTAAAACAGAAGAAGAGCTTAAAGAAGCTGGTACTGAATATAAAGTAGGTCAGTTTCCATTTAGAGCTTTAGGAAGAGCTAGAGCAAGTGGAGATATTGATGGCTTTGTAAAAATATTAGCAGACAAAACTACAGACGAAGTTTTAGGTGTACACATGATTGGTGCACGTTGCGCAGATTTAATAGCAGAAGCAGTAACAGCAATGGAGTTTAGAGCATCTGCAGAAGATATATCTAGATATTCTCACGCACATCCAACCTTTGCAGAAGCTGTTAAAGAAGCTGCATTAGCAGCAACAGACGATAGAGCGTTACACGTTTAGATTTTTTTAAAAACTATGTTATTCTGAACTTGTTTTAGTATTTCAGAATATAAAAAGCGAACCAAAAAGGTTCGCTTTTTTTGTTAAATAAATAGCGCAGCATTAAAATTATTGTGCGAAAATACTCAAATTGAGTATGTTGGTATTAAAACAAAAGTTATACTTTGCAAAATATATAAGCCTCTAAATCATGAAAAAATTATCTAAGACCAATATACTGTTATTGGTTTTCTTGTCTTTTACAAACCTTATTTTCAGTCAAGATTATTATAAATTATCCGAACAGTTTTTTAACGACACTAAGCCTGGCCATGTAGAGTTTTTAAAGCAAGCGATAAGAGAAAACAACGCAGAGCAGTTGTTAATTGATTTTCAGAATGTAGATATAGAAAACGAAAGAGATATTCAGCGAGTTGATGAACAATTAAAAGAAATAGAAGATAATTTTAAATCCAATTACACCAATCCAGAGTATGTATACGAATGCAAGAAAACGAAAGAATATAAAGATGAAGTAAAGCATTTAAATACTAGGCTAACTTACATAGAGTCCTCGTTAAATATTGCAAAAAGTTCTTACAATTTATGCAAAAACAATGTGTATAGAACAGGTAATTGTAGTCAGCAACAAAACAATTATAACAAACAAGTAAATCTTTATAATAGTGTATTGAGCGAATTAAATTCAGCTGTAGATAATTATGATTATTATAAAGATGATTGTAACGATGTTGTATACAAATATCAAAATGCTTTCGAATATGCAAAAAGGAGAACAGATAACTTAATAGCTGCTCGAAATCAAAGAACAGAGTCTAGAATCAGACAGTTTGAATACTACAGAGATCAAGTTAATGAGGTTATATTAAGCACACCTATGCATAATATAGAATATTATGATAACGGTAACAAAAGTAAAGAAGGCTATTTAGATTTAAGAACAAATAAGTACGTAGGGACATTTAAAAAATATTATTCTAATGGCCAGTTAGAATTAGAGTGTACATTCGAGAATGATCAGCTAGATGGGCATTATAGTGAGTATTATATATCTGGCACAAAAAAAACAGACTCAAATTATATAGATGGAATCCTTAATGGCAACTTTATCGAATATTTTGAAACAGGTGATACAAAAATTAAAGTCTATTATAAAGATGGAAAATATGATGGAAATTATGTTGAGTATTACGAAACTGGTACTAAAAAAGTAGATTCAAATTATAAAGAAGGAGAGCTCAACGGAAATGCAACGTTATATTATGAAACAGGAATAAAAAAATCTGAAGCAGATTTTGAAAGAGGAAACCTTGTAAATATTACAGAATATAATGAGCAAGGTGTTGATGAGCATGCCGAAATGCAAAATGAAATACTAGATCATTGGAGACAAGAACGAGAAGAAAGAGACAAGTACTACGAAACAATAGATAACGCTTCGGTAGCAGAAAGTATTGCGGCAAACCCAATAAGAACCATTAAAGAAGACCCTATAGAACTTGTTGTAGATTTTAGCAAAGCATCAAAAGAAACCGTTAATTTCTTTTTGGTAAGGCCAGATAACGAAAAATCAATAAAACTCAGAGAAAAGTATATAAATGATATTCATGATACCGACGGAGGAAAACTTTCTTGTAATTATTTTGGAGATGATGGACAAATTATATTAAAAGCAGTTTACGATGGGTTAACTGTAACTATAAATGATTATAATGAAGATGGAAGTTACTCACAAGCAGATTTTCAAAACCGAAATAAAATAGGCATGCTTAAAGAGTTTGATAAAAATGGAAATAGATTAGAAGGTGAAGAAAGGGAAGCAGACATCAATACATTCTTAAAACAAAAGAATTTTTATACACCAGCGACGTTATCTTACGGAAAAAACATTGAAATTTCTGATGGTATTTGGGAAGTGGTACATGGAGGTGGAGATCAGGACACCTATCGATATTCATATAAACAATTAAACGATACACAGATAGAATTAACGTTTATACAAAGTAATGACAGCTCTAATGAGTATAAAAAAGGCGATAAATTTATAGTAGAGTTACTTTTCATGAATATAAAAAGTAAATTCTATAAATTAACAATAACGCCGCTTGACACAAGCTATAATGGTTTGTTGGATGAGTATTACTATAAATAGTTTTTTGTATTAGACACTAATCTGATAATCTATTATGATTTAGATGAGACAGTTAAGTGGTTTCTAAGAAGTAAAACTATCATATTAAAGTAATTATTATAAAACACTTATCAATTAAAATCAGAGATCATGAAAAAACAACTAACACTAATCGTTATTTTATTAATAAATCTAATGGTGTTTGGTCAATCTCAAGATGAAAAACCACCCGAAGGAAAAATAAAAGACCACAAAGGCTATAACGATGCTGGTAAACTCATTGCCGAAGGTAAAATAGATGAAGGTTATCATAAGTACGGAAAATGGGTTTATTATCATTACTCAGGAGTAAAATCTCAAGAAGAAACCTATAAAAATTGGGTTTGTGTTGGTGAGAGAAAAAGATATTTTGAAAACGGAAAACTAAAAGAATATCTTTTGTACGATGATGAAGGAAACCTAAAAGAATGCAAACGCTATTATTCTAATGGCCAACTTAGACTAGAAAGTGCAACAGACGGACAGTTTGATGACTGGAATCCTTATTTTGATGGAACAGTAATTATGTATCATGAAAATGGAGCATTGATGATGGTTGGGCAAATGGAAGATAAAAAGTGTAAAGGAGATTGGGTTTATTACAACGATGATGGCACAATAAAAGAAACAGTTGATAAAACAGGAGAGTACTTCTACGATGATTAATCAATAAATATCTTTTAAATAAACTTTAAAAAGTTATAAAATAATTTCAATTATGAAAAAAATAATACTTACAATAGTACTCGGTCTTTCTTTTGCAACAAATCTTTACAGCCAAAAAGCGTATGATGATTTGTATATAAATAATGAAGAGTTGCAATCTCTCAAAAATGAAATTGATGCTGTAAGAAGTGCAATAGTTTATAATAATAGTATTTATGAACCAAATAATAAACTTCGAAAAACTCTATCAAAAATAATAAATAGATACAGGAGTTATTTATGGGAAGGTGGTGCGAATCAAGCTTTTTTTAATGCAGCTTTACATAGAGGACCATATCTAGATGAAGTATTAGAGATGTACGAAAACGCTCGCAAAGTATTACACAAACTACATGATACGAATACATATTTAGGTAATTTATTTGTTAGAGATGTAGATAAAGCTTGGCATTATAATATGGCTAAAGACTACTTCAACGAAGCAATTCTTTATTATAAAGATGTTAATAGGAATTTAAAAAACGTCAAAGATTACTATATCTCATCTATATTAAAGAAAAATGAATATAAAACTGAAGAACCTCAAAATGGAAAAGGTTTTTCTGGTGATAAAGAATTTATTACAGCTACCTTTTTTTACCAAGGAGAATTTAAAGATGGTAAAAAACACGGATACGGAGTTTATAAGCAGATTTTTAATTCTAACAGAAAGTTTGAATGCGATATGTATGTAGGATTTTATGAGAATGGTGAAGAACATGGACAAGGCACCTATATTTGGGTAAGTGGTACTAAATTTGTTGGAGAATGGAGAGAAGGTGAAATGTATAATGGTACAGCATATGATAATCGAGGTGCAAGAATATGTGACTATAGAAATGGCATTAGGCAGTAAGAGATGTAGCTAATCAAAAACCAAAATCATGAAACGCAATCATATTTTTTTCATAGTCATAATACTTTTTTCGTTAAACGTTAAAGCCCAAGACATAACAGACAAACAAATCCTGAAGCACATTAAAGGAAAAGAAATTGAGTGGATTACTGACGAAAATAATTTGGCAAAAGTAAAGATGAAATCCACCAAAAAATGGGGAGTTTACAATATAGATGCCTATTATGATTTAGATGAAGCAGTGATTGACTTTGATGAAGTAGTAGCACCAAAATTCGATTCCATTGGCTGGTTTAAAAATATGGAACCATTTACCATTGTAAAAATCAAAAAAAAGTACGGTATTCTTTTAAATCCTTACGAAATACACGATGCTGCTGAGAGAGCCAACTGCATCTATGACGCTATAAAAATGAAGGAAGTAGATGATAGGTTTTATGCACTTGTAAAGCAAAATGAAAAATGGGGATTAGTAGATTGGTTTGAAGATGTAGTTTTAGTAGATCCCACTTTCGATAATCCAGAAGATGTACCATTGGTTTGGATAGAAGGTTGGGCAAAAGATATGTTTGTAGCCTCCAAGAAAAAATTAAAAGCAGATATACTCATTTTTGATGAAAGTAATGGAGATGGTGTGTTTAAAGCAAGAAAAAAAGCCACTAAAAAATGGGGAATGTATCAGTCATTAGGCGAAAATGATTTAACAACACTCATACCTGCAAAATACGACAGTATTCGTTTTTTTGGATACAATTCAAAATACACGGCAGTTTACAACAAAGGAAAAGTAGGTATGCATTTGTCTTATTGGAGTTATAATGAAAACACCAAACTTTCAGTACCTTGTATTTACGAAGATTATAAAAATTTTGATGCAGATGGTGTACTAAAATTAGCTATGAAAAAAGATGGAAAATGGGGTTGGGTAAACTGGTTAACAGGCAAAGAAGAATCAGAATTTAAATACGAAACGCTCGACGATTTACCATATCCTTATTATAAACAAGCCATTTGGATTGAAGACTAAATAAAGTTTACATTAGTGATTTTTGAAAATGAACCTTCAACCCTTAAAAATACCAGCAGGCTGGACAGTTGATTGGAATTTGTTAACCGAAACAGACCCAACAGAAAACACCATACATGAGTTTACAGGCAGCTCTCTATTGCTTATCAGTTCACACACACGATTAAAAGCTATTGATGTATCATGGCGACCAGAAGGCGACATTAATGGTGCGTACCAATTGCAGGTTATTTATTTACTGCCAAAATTCAATATTAAAACCAATACGCTAGACTATGAAGGTGTTTGGGAAGCGCCAGAGTTAGAGTTTTCTACCCAAAACCGATTAGAACTGGTTGATAAGCTAAATCATTTACTCTTTTATTTAAAGCCTTACACAGATACACGCATTTTACTACAACCTGGTGTTGTAGACGAACCTAATGAAGCTATAAGACAAGAGTTGTTAGACAATGGTTTAACTGAAGAACTTGTAGAAAAAATAATAGCATCTAACCATAGAAAACTTCAGGAGTTACTATTAGACCACAAAGCTGTTTCCTATGCTGATGTAGAAAAATTATCCAAAGAAGGTGCTACTAAAGGTGTAAAAAATAAGGCAAAACAATTGCTAAATAGTAAACAGTTTAGAAATCAGAAATCTGAAACATCATCAGACGCTGATAAGGCTAAACTCATTTCAGCCATCACAAATAAGATGGAAGCTATTCTAGCTGAGTTACAACAGCTAAAACCAGAAAAAGAATTCACGCTTAAAACTCATGAGCCCAATGGATATTGGAGCTTCCATTGGAAAAGCACAAAACTTTGGAAAACCGAACATTATTTGAAAGAATGGTTTACTATTAGTTTATATGGTAATAGTGATGCGTTTTCATTAAGTGGCTCTCATAATATTAAAGATATTTTTGAACAACTTGAAGATGGACATTTTTTATATAAAGAAAAAACAATAGAAACCCTTTTTAAAATGCTTGATGCTATTGAAAAGCAAACCAAATCGTCTGTTCTAAAAGCTATAGACCAACAGTTTGATCCTAGTTTTTAACTTCAAGTTAAAGGCTTAAAGTTCTTGCATTAAATCGATAATTCTTAATCGCTTGGCGTAGCTGTCCTCGTTAACATCTCTAACAAAACAGTAGGCGCTAATAGTTTCGTTTTCAACCTTTTCTTTAAGCTCTTCAACCGTATTTGGCCCAAACTCTTTAGATTTAGAAATGTAGTAGAATTCGTGTTTGTGTATAACCTTGTTAACTTTCTTTTTGTACTTGTCTTTTAGGTAGCCTTGTATATCTTCAATAGAATTTAACTCTTCTGTATAATTTGTAGTGTTAATGTACATGGCAAATTCTTCTTTATCTTGATGGTTTAGCACTAAGATATCATCGTCTTTAAAGTAGGCTTTTACATTAATAACACCATCTTCCGTTTCAATGGTAAATATATTCTGTATACTTATTGTCCATGATGTTGTAATGGTAGCATCTTTTCTTTCAATTTCTAAGATATTATCATCTCTAAAGGTATAGATAGCTTTCTTTGTAGAAATGCCATTAACCAAAACCCATTGCTGATTTATAAAAAGCGAATCGTGATGACGATCGTAATCAAACGGTTTTAAATTAGGAATAGTATTATGAAGATATGCACTCATTAAGCGGTTAATAACATAGTCTAGAGACTATGATAACGAAAGATTTGGACTTTTATTTATTCTAAAGTTAATAATTTTCGAGATGATTTAAAACATCTTTCTTATAACTTCGACTAATGGGTAGCGCTTTTCGATTAACAGTAATTTCTTCATTTGTAAAGGATTGAATTTTATCGAGGCTAATAATGTAGGAGCGATGAATTCTTATGAAGTCTCGTTGAGGTAGTTTGGCTTCAATTGCACTTATAGTTTCTCTGGTGATAACGCATTGGTCTTTGAGATGAATTTTTATATAATCGCTTAAACTTTCGATGTAAATAATATCACTAAAAGTAATTTTTAGCATACGTCTTTCAGATCTAACAAAGATAAAATCGTTGTGGTCTGTTGGTTTTAATTCAATGTCTGTTTGATGAGTATTGACTTCAAAATAACGATTTACAGCTTTTAGTAATCGTTCAAAAGGAATAGGCTTTAGCAAATAATCCACAGCCTGAAGATCAAAACCTTCTACGGCATAATCTCTGTATGCGGTTGTAAAAATTATTTTTATGTTTTTGTTAATGGATTTTGCAAATGATATGCCTGAAATTTCAGGCATATTTATATCAAGAAAAATAAGGTCAACGTCATTGTTGTTTATAAAATTAAATGCTTCAATAGCATTCTTACACTGTGCAATGACTTCAATTTTATTAATACGAGATAGGTGTGTTGCTATAATGTCTCTAGCCACACTTTCGTCGTCAACGATTATGCAAGAAATTGGTTTAGTCATTGGTAGGGTTTGGACTTATGTTAAGTTTTAAGTGTACAGTGAACATTGCGTTGTTTTCATCTATATCTAGCGTATAGCGGTTAGGATACAACAACTCAAGGCGTTTTCTAATATTTTGTAAACCTATACCATTGTTGGGTTTCTCTTCATTGTGATTGCTGTTACTTATCTTAAAATTTATAGTTTTAGAATTAGCCTCAACAGATAAGTTTATAGTTAGCACACCATCCTTTAAAGTACCATGTTTAAAACTGTTTTCTATAAAAGGAATGAATAGCATTGGCGCAATATGAATTGTTTTTGATTGAATATGTTTAGAAAACGAAACATTTAAGGTATCGTTAAAACGCATTTTTTCTAAACTTATATAATCTTCAATATGATTTATTTCGTCCTCTAAACTTACAATAGGTTTATCAACCTGATAGAGAAGATAGTCTAGCAGGTTAGATAGTTTTAAAATCATTTCTGGTGTGTCATCAGATTTTTTTAATGCAGAACCATACATAGTGTTTAGTGTGTTGAACAAAAAATGAGGATGAATCTGCATTTTTAAATATTTGAGTTCTTGCTCTTTTAATTTAAGTTGGGTAGATAAGATTTTAGATTGAAGTTCTACATTGTTTTTTGATTGTTTTAAGTTGAGTTTTGAAAGCTTAAAAGCACTTACAATTAAGACAACAATATAGATGCAAGCTATTATGAATACGGCACTTCTGCCAATTGTATTTATTTTTTCAAACTTAAAATCACTTAAAAAAGCCAAAGCAAAAAAAATGGATAGACATATGCCAAAAACAGAAATAATTAGAGTGTATGAGCTATAAAGTCCAAATAAAAAGTAACGTTTTGTAATGAGGTAATTTGGGATTAGGTTATAAATAGAGACGTAAGTAGTGGCAATGGTTACTGGCATTAAAAACAAAGAAAAATAGAAAACATTGCTATCTATTGCATTATCTACATCAAAAATGGAAGTAAAAAACATAAGTACAGCAACCCAAAATATAATATGGAGCAGTACTTGTTTTAATCTTTTGTATTTTGAATGCATTAAACCTAAGTTAATCTCATCTATAGATGATACAATAATAATTCATTTTTTTTTGGACTTAGGGTTTTGTAGACGAATGACAGTTTTAGAGCCCTTTTTTACATTATGGTTAAATCCTTATGTAAAGTTGTTATTCGTCGCATTGTTTTAAATGGTAGGTTGATAGAATATACTTTTGAAGTATTAATTTTAAAAACACATTATTATGATTTCACACATTACTACAACCCAATTTGCAAGCCGAATGAATGAAGGCGGCCCAGCAATGTACATTATCTTGTTGGCTTTTTTATTATCGTTAATTTTTGTTGTAATCGCCTTTGTTAAACGTGATAAAGATAGTGTAATGGCTAAGAAAATGATAGGTCTTGCCACGGAAAGTAGCCTTATTGCTTTAGTTGTTGGTTGTTTGGCATCTGTTATGGGAATTATACAGTTATTTGATATGGTAGAAGCTCTGGGAGATGTAAATCCTGCTTTGTTTTCAGGAGGTCTAAAGGTGTCTTTACTAACCATTACATTTGGACTGTTTTCATTTGCAGTAGCACGTATTGGTGTTTTAATTTATAAATGGAGCTTAAAGTCTAACGAAGCAAACTAAACAAGAAGTCTTATGAAATTTTATTCGAAAAGAGGTGGTTTTTTAGGTTTAGCCATAGTTGGTCTTTTGTGTTTTTCTTGTAAAGATGTACCAAGCTCACCAAGTCAATCAGAAAGTGAGCTAATCACAAAAATCAATGCTGTGCAAGAACAAATTATGTCACAAGGAAATATAACCGAAAAGGAAGAGCAGGCTTTATTGAGTTTATGCAATATTGTATCTCATAATGATGGTTTAGCAAATTATGATTCTAATGATAGAATGGTATTAAAAGATGTAGAGATAGCACCTATACATTCAAATTGCGAAGCACTCTCTACTGAAGAAAAATTACAATGTTTTAATGAAGAAGTTTCAAAGTATATTAAAAAGGAATTTGACTCAAACATTTCAAAAGATTTAGATCTTTCTGAAGCAAAACAAGTAGATGCTTTTTTTATAGTTGACAAAAACGGAAAAGTCTCAGGCATAAAAGTTAGAGAAGCAGTGGTAAATGTCCAGGCAGAAATTTTGAGGATACTTAGAACTATGCCAGAAATGAAACCAGCCATGCATAAAGGAAAACCAGTTTCTGTATTGTGTTCAGTTATTATAAAATATGGTAAAGACATCCAAGCAGATGTTGTTTACATCCCAGAACTACCTAATGATTCATAATAGTTTTACCAATTATAATATTTAGTAAAAGTATGCATAGAGTGTAATTAAAATCGAGCTTTAATAAGTTCGATTTTTTTATGCCTAGAAATTAAATTAAGTAATTTTGCAAAAAGTCTTTTATGCAAGAACTTACGCTTACAACACCAGCACTTTTATTTTCAGCAATTTCTTTAATAATGTTAGCTTACACAAACAGGTTTTTGGCCTACGCAGCCATTATAAGAAACCTAAGTGATAAGTATATAGAACGAAAAGAAGCTGTGTTGATAAGGCAAATTAATAACTTAAAGTTAAGATTAAATTTAACACGTTGGATGCAAATTTTAGGCATATCAAGCCTTTTGTTGTGCGTACTAACTATGTTTTTAATCTATATAGATTTGCACAATGCTGCAGTGTGGATTTTTGGCTTGGCACTGCTACTGCTTATTTTGTCCTTGGCATTTTTAATAAGAGAAATTCAAATTTCAGCATTAGCATTAGAGCATCATCTTAGTGATATGGAAAAACAAATAGATTCATAAAATTTTTTAAATTTATTTGTGACTCATAAGAAATAGATGTGTCTTAATCATATAACTAACCAAGTTAAAAAAAGAATTAACCAACAAATTGACTAAAGAAGCAATTCATAGCCTAACCGATGAAGCGCTCGTAGAAGCAATCGTAAAATCTAACGACACAATGTTGTTTGAGGTGCTGTACGATAGATATGCTTCTATGGTGTACAATAAGTGCTATGGATTTGCTAATGGTGTTGATGAAGCTAAAGATTTAACTCAAGATGTATTTTTAAGAGTTTTTATAAAATTAGCTAGCTTTAAGGGCAAATCTAAATTTTCAACTTGGCTTTACGCTTTTACATACAATCATTGTGTAAATTACGTAACCAGAAATACAGCAAAGAAGATTGAAAAACAATCTGTAAGTTCTGAGAATGTTGATATTCAAAATATAGGTGAAGATATTGATTCTACAAGCGAGTTTGAAAGTATGCGCGTAGATCAGTTAAAGAAAGTGATGGAGTTGATTTCGCCTGAAGAAAAGATGATATTGTTACTAAAGTACGAAGATAACTTAACTATAAAAGAGTTGTCTGAAGCTTTAGAGATTGGTGAAAGCGCAGTAAAAATGCGTCTCAAAAGAGCAAAAGAAAAACTTGTACGCAAGTACAATAATTATACGAAAGATGGAGAATCCATTTAAGCAAATAAACCAGCCTCTCAAAGAGGTTCCTAAAGAGCTGAAAAGCAAAGTGATGCACGACATTGCTATGGCTAAGCTATTGATGGAGCTGGCTGAGTTATTCTCGTATAACATTGGCCACATTATAGATAGTGTAACGGCTAATAGAACTAAAGATTAAATACTTAACACACCCTAACCAAAAAAATAAGTATGAATAAGGTAAACGAATTCTCGGATGTAGCATTAAAATCTTTAAACAACATTTGGTTAGAGATTACTAAGATATTTCCAAACATTATAGGATCTTTTATAGTACTTATAATTGGTTGGCTTGCAACTAAGCTAGTTGTAAAAATTATTAAGAAAGTGCTTAAGCTTGTTAATGCAAACAAACTAGACGATAAGCTTAATGATATAGAAATAATTGAAGGTAAGAAACTGAACTTTGATACTGTAAAGTTTATTTCTAACCTTGTAAAATATCTTATGTATGTTATAATATTTGTTACAGCATCAGATATTATGGGCTTAGACATCATAACAGAGCAGATAAGCGATTTGCTGTCTTATGTACCTCAATTATTAGCAGCTGTAATCATTTTTGTAATAGGACTATTGTTTGCAAATTTTGTTAAAAATGGTCTTAAATCCTTATTTGAGTCTATGGATTTGTCTGGTGGTAAAATCATTAGTCAGGTAGTATTTTTTCTTATTCTCACATTTATTAGCATTACAGCATTAAACCAAGCAGGTATTAATACTCAGATTATTACCAATAATATCAACATGATTATTGCAGCCTTTTTGTTGGCTTTTGCAATAGCTTTTGGTTTGGGCGCAAGATTAGTAGTGGGTAAATTAATGCATACCTTTTATGCAAGAAAAATGTTTGAAGCAGGTCAGAAAATTATATTTAATGACAAGGCGTATGTTATAGACGAAGTAAAAAGTATATCGGTAATACTTAAAAATGATGAAGGTAGATTGGTAGTGCCTATCAATGATTTAATGGAAAATCAAGTACAAATGCAGGATCAACTATAAGGTTAGGGTTATAGATTTTATTGTATATAAAATGCGATCCTGCCGTACTTGACCTATAAGGATGACCTCTTCAGTAAATGAAGAGGTTTTCTTTTTTTATTAGCGTTTCTTTTTATTACGCTTATTGTAATTTTTATCTCCTCTGGTTTTAGGCTTTTTATACTTCTTTGCAATCTCTCTTCTGTAAGAACCACCTAAATTTACCTTTTTGTTTTTTTCTTTCTTTTCATGAAAAGCAGGACCAGGAATATCTTCTGTGCTGCGCTTTGTAGGATTGTTTCGCTCTCTAATTTGAGGACGCTCTTCTTCAATTAATTCATTAGAAATTTCTATAACATCAGGAATCTCTTTTGTTTCAATCTTTAATTGCATTAAATCCTCAATACGATCTTTAGCTTCTTGTTCCTTTTCAGTAGAAAATAACAAAGCATGACCTTGTTTTTCTGCACGACCAGTTCTACCGATTCTGTGCATATAATTTTCTGGATAGTCTGGCGTGTCAAAGTTTATAACATGCGTTACATCATCAATATCCAACCCTCTGGCCATTACATCTGTAGCAACTAACAATCTGTGTTCACCTTCACTAAATTGCTCTATACTTCGCAATCTGTAGTTTTGAGTTTTGTTAGAGTGAATAACACAGCTCTGACCAGGAAAAAGTTCTTCGAGCTTGTCAAATAAACGATCTGCCATTTTTTTATAGGCAACAAAGATTAAAACTCTAGAAAATTCATCTTTATCGCTTAGCAAATATTCTAATAAATTGACCTTAGTATAGAAATTAGGAACATTATAACGTTCTTGTTTAATATTCTCTAAAGGTGTACCAGAAACAGCAATCTGAATTTTTGTAGGACTTATAAAAAAATCAGTTATCAACTCATCTACATCTGCGGTCATTGTAGCAGAAAACATAATGTTCTGTCTACGTTCTGGCAATATGTCAAAGATATTCATAAGCTGATGTCTAAATCCTAAATCTAGCATAACATCTACTTCATCAATGACCAACTTCTGAATAGATTTAAGTTGCAAAACTCTACTCACAGCAAGGTCATATAAGCGTCCAGGAGTAGCAACAATAATATCTAATCCTTGTGCTACAGCTTGTTTTTGCGTATTTATATTAGTACCACCATAAACACCCAAAACACGATTGTTTATATACTTAGACATTTTTTCTATTTCGCTAACAACCTGCACAACCAATTCGCGCGTTGGCACCAAAACCAAAACTCTGGGATTGTCTTGTCTAGAATACTTTAGATGTCTTAAAATAGGCAACATGTAAGCAAAAGTCTTACCAGTACCTGTTTGCGCTATACCAACAACATCTTTACCAGATGCTACTATGTTAAAAGCTTCAGCCTGTATTGGAGTAGGATTCTCAAACCCTAAGTCTTCAATGGCATTGAGTAAAGGAGTGTTTAGATTTAAATCTTGAAAAGTCACAACTATAGATTTTGTGCAAAGCTACTATTAATAATCAACATCAGTCCAACAAACCAGCATTAACTGTAATACTGTATGTAGCATTAAACGTTTTATTTGCTTCCAATTCAATAATTCCTTCTTTGTTTTTAATGTGCTGATCGGTATTTTCTGCATCTGCAATACCAATCCAAGGTTCTATACAAACGTATGGAGCGTTTGGTTTTGCCCATATACCTAAAAATGGAAATCCATCAAATTTTACATTTAGTATTTCCCCCTTGAGCTGATGTTTTAAAGCTACTTTTCTAGATTTTAAATCTTTAAAAATTAATGCATCTTCATTAAATAAATCTCCACGAAGATTAATGCGGTTTGGTGCATCAAAAGCAGTTTTCGTCTTTTCAGTAACCAAGCCATTGTCCATATTTAACAGATAAGATTGGCTGGTTTCTTCCTTTTCAAATTCTAAAAAATAATCGGTGTATAATTCGTCTTTAAATAACGGACACGTAAAAGCAGGATGACCTCCAAGTGAAAAGAAAATTGTTTTAGAATCAGTATTTTTTACAGTATGATGGATGTAGAGTGAACTGTCTTTAAGCTCGTATGTAATTAAAAATTCAAAGTCAAAAGGATATATAGTCTTTAGCTGATCGTTGGGTTTTAGTTGAAATGTAACTTCAGATTTTGTGTTAGAAATCACTTTAAAATCGTTGTTATGTCTCACAAAACCATGCTTTGGCATGTTGTATTGTTTGCCTTCGTAGATATAACTATCGTTTTTCATGGCACCTATAATTGGAAATAAGTTAGGAGCATGACTTCCCCAAACATCAGGATTTGCTTCCCAAATAAATTCAGTATTATTTTTTACTGATTGTATACTGCACAATTCGGCACCTTTTGGTTTAATTTCAATTTTAAGGAGGCTATTTTCTAAAAATGGCATAGTTTTTTTATTTTTTATTGAAAGATACAATTCTTATACTCTAGAAAATGTATTCTATTTATTTTTACAAAATTAATTTTTCCCTTTTTGAGAACTTCATATAAACAGAAATTAGCAAATTCTAAAAATTTTAAGCAGCAGTTATTGCTATGGGCACAACAATATGATGATGTTGTTTGGCTAGATTCTAACGGTAATAAAGACCACTATAATAGTTATGATGCTGTATTGGCTGTAGATGCTTTTACGAGTTTACAAACCGATTATACAGACGCTTTCGATCGTCTAAAAGAGTACCAGAAAAGTACCTCTGACTGGATTTTTGGGTACCTTACATACGATCTGAAAAATTCTATAGAAGCATTAAAATCTAATAATTATGATGGTTTAGAGTTTCCGGATTTATATTTTTTTCAGCCTAAAAAGATTATTTTAATTAAAGGCGATACTGTAGAGTTTCAATACCTAAGAATGGTAGATGATGAGATAAATAGTGATTTGTTGGAGATAGAAAAATCTGATGCTCTCAACGTCCTTGAATCTGAAAATCCTATCAAAATAAAACTTAGAATTCATAAAGATGAATACTTTGAGAAGGTCAACAAAATGTTAGCACACATACATAGAGGAGATATTTATGAAGCTAATTTTTGTCAGGAGTTTTATGCTGAAAATTCTACTATAAACCCTGTAGAAACGTACACAAAATTAAATCAAATCTCTCAACCACCTTTTGCAACATTTTTTAAATCTTTTGATAAATATTTGTTATCAGCATCTCCAGAGCGCTACATCAAAAAAATAGGAGAAACTGTAATATCGCAACCTATAAAGGGAACTGCTAAGCGGTCTCAAAATAAAAACGAAGATCAGCAATTAGCTATAGATTTAGCTAATGATCCAAAAGAACGAAGCGAAAACATTATGATCGTAGATTTGGTTCGTAATGATTTGTCTAAAACAGCAGAGAAAGGTAGTGTTAAGGTAGGGGAGTTGTGCAAAGTATATTCATTTTTGCAAGTCCATCAAATGATTTCTACCGTAACTTCAAAAATTTCAGAAAGCACACATCCTGTTGATGTTATACAAACTACATTTCCTATGGGAAGTATGACAGGAGCACCAAAAATTTCAGCAATGAAAATTATTGAAGATTTAGAAGAAACCAAACGAGGTTTGTATTCTGGAGCAGTGGGTTATTTTGAACCAAGCGGAGATTTTGATTTTAATGTTATTATTAGAAGTATATTGTATAATGCATCCAAAAAATACATTTCTTATTCTGTAGGAAGCGCTATAACAGCTAAAAGCGATCCTCAAAAAGAGTATGAGGAGTGCTTAATTAAAGAAAAAGCCATGCGAGAGGTGTTGGAGGGTTAGCATTGTAATACTTAAAATCTTAGCGTTTTTGCGCCTTTGTGAGATGATTAATTCAATATATTTGAAGAATGCTAGTATCATTTAAAAACCATATAAACACTAAATTCCCGTTTCTAAAAGATACACGTTTGGTCATTGCCATCTCTGGTGGAATTGATAGCGTTGTGTTAGCTCATCTTTGTCATAAACTCAATTTTAATTTTGCCTTAGCACATTGCAATTTTAATTTAAGAGGAAAGGAAAGCGATGCAGACGAAGCCTTTGTTTTAGATTTAGGAGAGCAATTAGATGTAGAAGTTTTTATTCAGAATTTTGATACTGAAGTCTATGCTGAAGAAAATAAATGTTCTATACAAATGGCAGCACGAGAGTTGCGATATGACTGGTTTTCTGAATTAGCACAACAACTAAACTTCGATTACATCTTAACAGCACATCATGCAGATGATAATCTAGAAACGTTTTTAATCAACTTCACCAGAGGTACAGGACTTAACGGTTTAACAGGAATACCGGAACTAAATGGAAACATTGCTAGGCCTTTATTGCCATTTTCTAGAGAAACGATAGAAGCATACGCAAAGAGTGAAAACATTGCCTGGAGAGAAGATAGTAGTAATTCTTCGAGAAAATATTTAAGAAACAAATTAAGGCATGATGTGATTCCAATTCTAAAGGAGATTAATCCAAATGTTTTAGATAGTTTTCAGAATACTCTATCAAACCTCAAGGAAACCGAAACTATAGTAAGCCAAACCATTGATGATTTTTTGAATAGAGCAATAGTTAAGAAGGAAGGTGGTACTGTGACGTATTACATTTCAGAATTTAAAAATCAAAATAATCCTAAAGCATTCTTATACGAAGTTTTCAAAAACTGTGGTTTTACCGAATGGAATGATGTTGAAGGTTTATTAGAAGCCGAGACAGGAAAATATATAGCTTCTGGCACACATAAACTCACCAAGCATCGCGAGTTTTTAATTCTTACAGATTGTCATTCTGAACTTGTTTCAGAATCTATCTCGTTAAATCAACCTATCAAAATAAGCGAAGTCGAAGTGCAAAAAAGCCAAGTTAAAACACCACTCGGTGTTTTGTTTTTTGATGAAGCAGAGGCTTTGAGAGATAATGCTCAAAACACAATTTATGTAGATTTAGAAAAGCTGAAATATCCTTTAGAATTTAGGTTATGGCAAACAGGAGATGTTTTTCATCCTATTGGTATGAGGGGCAAAAAGAAAGTGAGCAAATATCTTAAAGATGAAAAATTAACACCAAGCGAAAAAGACAATACTTGGGTTTTAACTTCAGAAGACAAAATAGTTTGGGTTGTTGGGAGAAGAGCAGATGACCGTTTTAAGGTATCAGGCCGAACCAATCAAATTTTAAAAATAGAATTAAAATAATATTGTCATTCTTGCTTAGACAGGAATCCATTTATAATATGACATTAAAAGGAAACATCGTAGATATTGAAAACCGCAGTATTTACAAAGGAGAAATCACCATAGAAAATGGTAAGATTAAATCCATTGAAAAAAGAGATTGTGAAGAAAACCACTATATCTTGCCAGGCTTTGTAGATGCACATATCCATATAGAAAGCTCTATGTTAGTGCCAAGCGAGTTTGCAAAAGTCGCTGTAAAGCATGGCACAGTAGCTACAGTTTCCGATCCACACGAAATCGCCAATGTGCTTGGTGTAAAAGGTGTGGAGTTTATGATAGAAAACGGAAAACAAACGCCTTTTAAATTCAATTTCGGTGCACCATCTTGTGTTCCTGCAACAAGTTTTGAGTCAGCTGGAGCTGTTATAAATTCCGATGACATAAAAGGCTTAATGGCAAATCCAGATATTAAGTATTTGGCTGAGATGATGAATTATCCAGGAGTCATTTACGACGATGCTGAAGTGCTCAAGAAAATTGAATGGGCAAAATATTACAACAAGCCTATTGATGGTCATGCGCCAGGTTTACGAGGTGAGGATCTAACCAAATATATTTCTGCAGGTATTTCCACCGATCATGAGTGTTTTACCTATGAAGAAGGCTTAGAAAAACTTCAAAAAGGCATGAAGGTTATTATCAGAGAAGGTAGTGCTGCCAAAAATTTTGAAGCATTGATAGGCTTGCTAGATGAGCATTATCAAAACATAATGTTCTGTAGTGATGATAAGCATCCAGATGATTTGTTGATAAGACACATTAATCAACTTTGTGCAAGAGCAGTTGCAAAAGGGAATGACATTTTTAAAGTTCTTAAGGCGGCTTGTGTCAATCCTGTTAAGCATTACAATTTAGAGGTTGGTTTGTTGCAAGTTGGGGATACAGCAGATTGTATTGTGGTTGAAGATTTAACCGACTTTAAAACCCTTCAAACCTACATCAATGGAGAATTGGTTTACGATAATGGTGAATCTAAAATACAACATGTCAGTTTCGAAATACTCAATAATTTTAATACTGAAAAGAAACAAACTTCAGATTTTCTAATTCAATCTAAAAAATCTAATCTGTCTAACGAATCTAACCCATCTAAAATCAGAGTTATAGAATGTTTGGATGGTGAGTTGGTTACCAATCAAATCATTGAGGATGCCAAAGTTGTAGATGGTAATCTTGTTTCAAACACTGAAAAGGACATCTTAAAAATGACCGTTGTTAACCGTTACCAAAATGACAAACCAGCCATGGCATTTATAAAGAATTTTGGACTCAAAGAAGGTGCAATTGCAAGTTCCGTTGGTCACGATTCCCACAATATCATTGCAGTTGGAGTATCTGATGAAGCTATTTGTAAAGCGGTTAATTTGTTAATTGAAAATGAAGGTGGTATTTGTGCAGTAAGTAATACAGAACAAAAAGTAGTCGCATTACCAGTTGCAGGTATTATGAGCGATAAAAATGCTGAAACCATTGGGAAACAGTATTCAGAATTAGACCAAATGGCGAAACAATTAGGCTCTACACTTCACGCACCATATATGAGCTTGTCGTTTATGGCATTGTTGGTGATTCCAGCTTTAAAACTGAGTGATAAAGGACTGTTTGATGGAGGGAAGTTTGCCTTTACGGATTTACAAGTTTAATCAAAATTTACTGTTTTAGCATAGCGTGTTAAAAGGTCTTGTAGGTTGTTGAAATCAACAGGTTTGGCTATAAAATCGTTCATTCCTATTTCTAAAACTCGCTTTTTGTCTTTTTCAAAAGCACTTGCCGTAACAGCAATAATAGGAGTGTGGTAATTTTTTCCAGAGAAGTCTTCTTTAAGACGTTGTGCAGCTTCTATACCATCCATTATTGGCATGTTTAGGTCCATAAAAATGATGTCATACGTTTTTTGTTCGCAACAATGTAGAGCTTCAATACCATTGCTTGCTATGTCAGACATTATGCCCATTCGCATCAAAATCTTTGAGAGTACTTTTTGATTTATTTTATTGTCTTCAACAATTAGAACCTCTTTAATACCTTCTATTTTAGAATTGATCGAAATTTTGTCTGTACTTGTAGTTATATCTAAAGGTTCGGATTTTGGTAACCTAAGCGTAAAACAAAAGCAAGTCCCTGTATTAGCTTTGCTTTTTATGCTCATTTCGCCACCCATTAATTCAATTAATTTATTGGCTATGGTTAGTCCTAATCCTGTGCCTCCATGCTTTCTGGTAGTAGATAAATCACCTTGTTCAAAAGCTTCAAACAGTCTGTGTATTTGGTTTTCGTCTAAACCAATTCCTGTGTCAATAACTTCAAAAGCTATTAAATATTCGTTATTTATTAGTTTGCTATCTACAGAAAGGGTAACGCTGCCTTTTTCCGTGAATTTTAAGGCGTTACTTATAAGGTTTATTAATATTTGTTGAATTCTTAATGTATCGCCTAATGCACAAACATTTTGTTCGCCTTTAATAATTGTTTTGAATTCTAGATTTTTTTCTAAAGCTTGAAATTTAAAAATCTTAACAAGTTTATTTATTTCATCATCTAAATAAAAAGGAAGCTTTTCTATTGAAAGCTTTTCGGCTTCGAGTTTAGAGTGGTCTAAAATCATATTGATTAAGCGCAAAAGGTGGTTCGCAGAGTACTGAGCTATTTCTAAGTGTTCTTCTTGCGATTTGCTCAAAGAATCAAAATGTAGCATTTGTAGCATACCTATTAAGCCGTTGAGTGGTGTACGCATCTCGTGGCTCATATTAGCCAAAAAGCGAGATTTGTACTCAGCATTTTTGTTGGCTTCATCTATAGAGTTTTCTAGGTCTTTTATTGTTTTAGCTAGCTTTTCTTTAAGCAAACTATAGCTGTCGTTGAGTTCGTTAACCTCTTTTATTTTAGAGCTGTATGTTGGAGTGTTGTTTTCAATATGTTTAAAATTTGACTTCACGAATTTTTCAATTCTAAGTTTTAAATGGTCAACATCTTTTGAAATAATCCTTACAAAGTAATAGCTAATAACTATAAGCAATAGTGCTAAAATTATGGTTTCTATAATAAAAGATCTTGTAAGTGCTCTATTGAAGCTGGTAAGCTCCGCATTAGATTTATGGTTAAGGGTTTCGTAAAGTTCTTCGATATAGGTTTTTTGCTGATTTATTTTGGCAAAAATTCCTTCGTTATACGAAACACCAATTGTTTTGTTTTTTAGAGCTAGTTGTTTAAAGTTGTATGAGTATTTATTCAGCAAGCTTCTGGCATCATTGCTAATGTTGTAGTATTTGTTAATGCTATCAATTAAATAATCAAATTCGGCAAGGTAATCTTCATCGCCACGCATTAGGTAATCTTTTTCGTGACGTCTAAGTTGTAAAAGCAAATCTCTATCCAATAAGTTTTTCTTCTCCAGCTCGTGAGCCAGACGTCTCATTTCACCTTCAATACCAAAATCTCTGAAACCTCTGATTTTTACTTCAGATTTAAACTGCTTTGCTAATGTTAAATGATGAGATTGCGCTTTTACAATTTGCTCTAGCTCATTTTCAATCTTTAGTGCATTAGAATGATGCTTTAAATTGTTTAATTCTGAATTAAATTTTTCCAGATTATCAATATATGTATCTATGAATATTTGGTTTCCAGAAGTGTACAGTTCAGGTTGTTTGTAACCAGAAATTAAAAAAGATTGAAAGTTCGTAAAATTCTGACTGAAAGCGTTAGAGGTTTGCGATATCTTTTGGGTAAAATTCACAACGTTTTTAGTCTTATGGTCTTTATGTAGGTAAAGAAAAAGCCATAAAACAATGATTAAAATAATTACCGAAAATGATAGGTACACATAGCTTTTTAGGCGACGAGGGGAAAAAATAAACATTAACTTAAGGGCTGCTATTAAAAATGTAAAATTAATAATAGCTTATCTGTAGATGTAAAGTTAAAGTTAAATAATGTTTAATATAAAACCTTAATTTTATACACCAGAAAATAAACTAAACGACCCAAATAATGATTAAGAATTTTACACTTGTTTTACTACTTTGTTTAGCGTTAGTTAATTGCAAAGACGAAAAACATCAAGCTCTCGAAAATCCTGAAACTGCTAAGGTTGAAGATACTTTTGTAAAGGATAATTACACTAAGCAAGAGGTAATGATAGAAATGCGAGACGGTATTAAACTTCATACAACCATTTATTCGCCAAAGGACACGTCTAAGACTTATCCAATGTTAATGATGCGTACTCCTTATAGCTGTAAACCTTATGGTGAAGAAGAGTACAGAAGTAAAATTGGACCAAATAAATACCTTATGGAAGAAGGTAATATTATGGTGTATCAAGATGTGCGCGGTCGTTGGAATAGTGAAGGAGTTTACGATAATATGCGTGCTTATATTCCTAATAAAACAGGCAAACAAGTTGATGAAGCTAGCGATACTTATGATACCATTGAATGGTTAGTTAATAATGTTGAAAATAACAATGGCAAGGTTGGTACGTATGGTATTTCGTATCCAGGATTTTATACTACGTATTCACTTTTAGACGCGCATCCTGCATTAAAGGCAGCGTCTCCGCAAGCGTGTATTGGTGATTTCTTTTTTGATGATTTTATTCATAATGGTGCTTATTTGTTGAGTTATTGGAGAGCAACGTCTGTATTTGGCTACATGAAGGACACACCAACAACAGAGTCTTGGTACAATTTTCCAGATTTAGGAACCGAAGATCAGCATCAGTTTTTCTTAGATCATATGCCATTAAGCAAGCTGAATAAATTTTACGACAGCACCAATGTGTTTATGGAACAGTTAAAAACACATGTCACTTATGATGATTTCTGGAAAAGCAGAGGCATTATTCAACATTTAAAAGATATAAAACCAGCAACGATGGTTGTTGGTGGTTTCTTTGATGCTGAAGATTTGTATGGACCATTCAATACTTACAAAAACATTGAGAACAATAGTGATAATTACAACACTGTAGTTTTTGGACCTTGGAGTCATGGTGATTGGGCAAGAAATTCAGAGAGGCAAGTTGTGGGTAATATTCACTTTGGTGATAGTATTTCAGACTATTTTCAAAAAGAAATTGAAACAAAGTTCTTTAATCATTTCCTTAAAGGTGAAGCCGATGGTAAAACAGGATTGCCAGAAGCACACATGTTTAATACAGGTACAAAATCATGGCAATCTTTTGAAAGTTGGCCACCAGAAAATACAGCCAAAGAAAGTTATTTTTTACAACCTTACGAGCGTTTAACGCAACGTGCTACTAGAAATATCGAAACTTCAGATTTTATAAGTGATCCAAAGAAACCAGTACCTTATACAGAAGATATTAAAGTTGGGTTTACACCACGAAAATTTATGACAGACGATCAGCGTTTTGCATCAAGACGTCCAGATGTATTGACGTTTGAAACCGAAGTTTTAGAAAATGATATCACACTAGCTGGTGATATTTTAGCAAAGCTAAACGTGTCCACAACAGGTACAGCAGCCGATTGGATTGTAAAAGTAATCGATGTGTATCCTGCAGATACAGAGAATACTGACGATGTGCAAGATCATTTGAAGTTGAGCAACTACCACATGATGGTACGTAGCGAAGTGTTACGTGGTCGTTTTAGAAATAGTATGGAAACACCTGAACCTTTTGTGCCAAACAAAAAGACAGCTGTAAACATTAAGTTGCAAGATGTGTTTCACACGTTTAAAAAAGGGCATAAAATCCAGGTGCAAGTACAGAGTACATTCTTTCCTTACATAGACGCAAATCCGCAGACGTATGTAGATAATATTTTTGAAGCGAAAGAATCAGACTTTAAAGCGCAGACGCACAAGGTGTTTAATGATTCGTCTATAGAGTTTTCAGTTTTGAGATAAACAATCTTTGAGCTAACTGCCAAAAGCTAATAGCCAATAGCTAGAACATGCCAATTATACAATCCACATACAAACCACCATTTTGGGCAAAGAAGAGCTTTGTGTCTACAGTATTTTCAGGATTAGCCAGAACTGTGAATGGTGTTGCGCAAACCAGAGAACGCCTGGAGTTAGATGATGGCGATTTTTTAGATTTAGATTGGAGTTATGCTAAGCAACCATCAGACAAAGTAATTATTCTATTACATGGTTTAGAAGGTAATGCACAACGACCATACATTACAGCATCAGCAAAATTATTCAATGAAAATGGAGTAGATGCATGTGCTGTAAACTTTAGAGGTTGTAGTGGTGAGCCTAATCGTTTATACAGAAGTTACCATTCTGGTGCTACGGAAGATTTAGAAGCAGTCATTGATTATATTTTAAAACAAGACAAATACAGCGACATTTATATCAAAGGCATTAGCCTTGGTGCTAACATGGCTTTAAAATATGCAGGCGAACGAGAGAAATTACCAAAAGCACTAAAAGGTATTGTTGCAGTATCGTCGCCATGTTATCTAAAAGGGTCTTCAGACGCTTTGATGCATATAAAAAACCGACATTATGCCATTAGGTTTTTAGGACATCTTAAAGACAAGATAAAACCTAAATTAGAGCAATTTCCACAAGATATTTCTATTGCAGATTTTAATACTATTAAAACCTTATTGAATTTTGATGAGGTATACACCTCAAAAGCTCATGGTTTTAAAAATGCTTTGGACTACTATGAGCAATGCAGTAGTTTACAGTTTCTACCAAATATTACTATTCCAACTTTAATCATTAATGCACTAAATGATTCTTTTTTGTCAGCAGAATGTTATCCTGTTAAGGAAGCAAAGCAAAATCCAAATCTTTATTTAGAAATGCCTAAGTATGGAGGACATGTTGGGTTTATTGATAAACGGAATGTTTATTATAATGAGAAACGTGCATTAGATTTTGTGAAAAATTAAAAATTAAGGTATGTGAAAAAAATGTTTATAATTAATTGATTTTCAGAATTATTTTGCGAAATGGTTAATTTATTTTAGTTGTAAATATTTGATTATGGCAAAAGGTAAAAATTCTAAACCAAATTCTAATTCTGGTAAAGGGAGTAGTAAAAAATCCGGAAGTTATGTTGGACTAGGTGAGTCTAAAACACCAAAAGTTAATGGTACTACCAGAGGTGTTAATACAGGAGGTAGACCTAAAAAATAGTGTAATAAAATATTACTAAAAGTACTATTCCAAGTATCATAAAACCAATTGATAAAAAATTTAAAAAAGAGGTCGTTTTATCGAAGATATTTTTTTTGGAGTCTAATAACTCCTGTTCTTTTCTATATCCCCTTTTTCTTTCTTTACTCTTTTTTGATTTTGATAATTTAAGTATACTTAATTGAGTTTGTATGTATTGTTCTTCGTAACTGTTTGCATAATAAGCTGTTATTTGAGAAATAAAGTTTATTATTATGGCTGCTAGCAGAAACGAACCAGCAAAAACTAAAATACTGGTATCTTCTATAGGTATTTTACCTGTCTTAAATTCTCTTAGAGTTTCAAGTAGCACATAAAGTCCACCACCACTAATTGTAATAGTTAATAGGTCTGTGCGTTTTTGCGAGTATGAGCTATTCTCTTTGGTAGTTCTTAAGTGCTCGTTCCACTCTTCATACTTAGTTTTCTTTATATGATTTTCATCCATTTTACCTGCTGTTTTTACCAAAATTATAAACAATAATATAACTAAGAATTATTAATCTTACTGATAAATCTACTATCTCTTTGTTTTCTTTTAAATATCCTAACTCTTTTCTCATTTTTAAAAATAAATATATTGTAAATTAATAATTTAGGTTAATCTAAGGTCAAGTTTATGTATTATATATCGTTGATTTTTGTGGTTAAAAAACTTTAATTAAGAATTCATACTACTTTTAATGTTTGTTTACTATAAATAAATTACTTTATAAAACTAATTATTAAACTCATCGAATATGAGTATTTTATATTGTCCGCAATTTTCCTACATTTAAGCAAATCAATTCTTTATGCTCAAAAAAGTTTTTGGAAGTGCCGTTTTTGGTGTCGAAGCTACAACGATTACAGTAGAAGTAAATGTAGATAAAGGTGTAGGTTACCATTTGGTCGGACTTCCAGATAATGCCATAAAAGAGAGTAATTACCGTATTGCAGCAGCTTTACAAAATAACGGTTACAGAATTCCAGGAAAGAAGATTACTATTAACATGGCTCCAGCCGATTTGCGTAAGGAAGGTTCTGCTTACGATTTAACTCTGGCTGTTGGAATTTTAACAGCATCTAATCAAATTAAAGCCGAAAATCTAGACGAGTATCTTATCATGGGAGAGTTGTCGTTAGATGGTAGTTTGCAACCTATAAAAGGTGCGTTGCCAATTGCTGTAAAGGCTAGAGAGGAAGGTTTTAAAGGTTTTATTTTGCCAAGCCAAAATGCCAAAGAAGCAGCAATAGTCAACGACTTAAAAGTTTATGGTGTCGATAATATAAAACAAGTCATCAATCATTTTGATAAAGGAGAAACCTTAGAGCAAACCATTATCAATACCCGAGATGAATTCTATAAAAACCTCGATTTCCCTGAATTTGATTTTGCTGACGTCAAAGGCCAAGAAAGCATAAAACGCTGTATGGAAATAGCAGCGGCAGGTGGTCATAATATTATTTTGATTGGTCCACCAGGTTCTGGAAAAACGATGTTGGCAAAGCGGTTGCCAAGTATTTTGCCACCAATGACACTGCATGAAGCTTTGGAAACAACCAAGATTCATTCCGTGGTTGGACGTGTTAAAGATCATACAGGTTTAATGGCGCAGCGACCATTCAGAAGTCCACATCATACGATTAGCAATGTAGCCTTAGTTGGAGGCGGAAGCTATCCGCAACCAGGTGAAATCTCACTATCGCACAACGGAGTTTTGTTTTTAGATGAGTTACCCGAGTTTAAACGAGAAGTTCTCGAAGTGATGAGACAACCTTTAGAAGATAGAGAAGTGACCATTTCCAGAGCAAAATTTACAGTTACCTATCCAAGTTCGTTTATGTTGGTGGCAAGTATGAATCCAAGTCCAGGAGGCTATTTCAACGATCCTGACGCACCTGTAACGTCGAGTCCTGCCGAAATGCAACGGTACATGAGTAAGATTTCGGGACCATTATTAGATCGTATCGACATTCATATTGAAGTGACTCCAGTTCCTTTTGAAAAACTATCCGATGACCGAAAAGGTGAATCTTCAGTAGATATTAGAAAACGTGTTACATCAGCACGAGAATTACAAACTAAACGTTTTGAAGATTTAGAAAATGTGCATTATAATGCACAGATGAATACTAAACAAATACGCGAGTATTGTAAACTCGATAAAGCTTCGTTAGAATTACTAAAATCTGCTATGGAACGCTTAAATCTTTCAGCAAGAGCGTACGACAGAATCTTAAAAGTGTCTAGAACTATTGCTGATTTAGAAGGTTCTAATGATGTCACTGGAGCACATATAAGCGAAGCTATTCAATATAGAAGTTTGGATCGCGAAGGCTGGTTGGGATAATTTTTTTACACATAACTGCAACCTTTTATGTTTTTTTCATCTTATAAGAAAAACCAATATTATGAAGCATAAAATTTTACCTTTAGTTTTATTTGTTGCAGTTTGTTTACAATTAACTAGTTGCAATAATGACGATGATATGTCAGTTGAAACTGTTGCGGTTACAGTTCCTGTTATAAAATCTAAATCAGAATTCAGAAATTCTATAACAATAGGAGATGCGCAGCCCACAAATTCTGATGGAAAAATATATGTGTATACGGATTTGTTGTTTTATATAGCTCAAAATTCAGGGATTCATATTTTTAATAATCAAAATCCTGCTTCGCCAGTAAATTTAGCATTCATTCAATTGGATGGTGTTAATGATATTTCTGTAAAGAATAATATTCTTTATGCTGATAATTATATGGATTTGGTGGTTTTTGATATTAGTGACTTGTCCAATATTCAATTGGTGAATACAGAAGAGGATATGTTACCGCATTACGCAACATTTCCAAATGATATATTGTATTATCAAGGGAATTTATATCCAGCTTCAGAAGATGAATTTGTTGCAGGTTATACTACAGTGCAGATGACGCGAGAAGAGGTGGAGAGTAATGTAAATATATATGATTGGAGTACAGATGTGTTTTTAGAGCTTTTTGATGGTGCAGTTTTGTCAAATGAAGTTGGTGTTGGTGGTTCTTATGCTAAATTCCAAATTTTTAACAATGCGCTTTACACAATAAGCGATTATTCACTGTTAACATTCGATATTACCAATTATAACTCAATAACACAAGTCTCTGAGACTTGGATGAATGCCTGGTTTGGAGGTGAGTTAGAAACTACATTTATTAGAAAAGATTACATGTTTATTGGTGCTACAAACGGTATGCACATTGTTGGGCTTCAGGATGAGTTTAACCCAGCTTACACGTCTTCATTTTTGCATGCAACAGGTTGTGATCCTGTGGTTGTTGAAGAAACTACAGCTTACATTACAGTAAGAGGAGGTAATAGCTGTGGGGCTATAGAAGATCAGGTAAATGTTATAGATGTTTCAGATATTTCGTCTCCAGTAGAGTATTCTACTTACTTTTTATCAAGTCCTTATGGTCTGGGAGTTAAGGATAATGTGCTCTATGTGTGTAATGATAATGGTATTAATGTCTTCAATGCCGCAAATCCAAGTAGTTTGGTTTTAGAAAACACATATAATGTTAATTCTAAAGATGTTATTCCTTTGGAGTCTCACCTTATATCTGTTGGTGAAAATGTAATACATCAATATAACTATACAAGTAACTTTGGGCTAGAGCTTATAGGTACTGTACAGTTTTAGACTTGTCTTATGTAATGCGTTTAATATTAAAGGGTTATTGATTGTTTAATAGTAAATATTAATAAATTTATTACATATACATAAACAAACAGATTTATACCAACTTGGATAAAAAACTTCGAATACTCATACAAAAATGTATAGAGAAAGATAGGGAAGGGCAGCGTGAATTGTACATGCTGCTTTCGCCTGTCTTGTATGGTATTTGTCTAAAGTATATGAAAAATAAAACTGAAGCAGATGATGTTTTTCAGGATGCATTTATAAAGCTTTTTCAAAAGATAGATCAGTATAAATTTAATGGAAGTTTTGAAGGTTGGGCAAAACGAATTTTTGTAAACGAGGCTTTAGAAGTTTTGCGAAAAAAGCAACGCAGACTTCATATTGCTATTGAAGATACAATTGTAGAAAACAGTATAGATGGTAACAGCGATAATAATGGTATGGCTATTTCTCAAAATGAATTATTAGAGCATATACAGCAATTACCAGATAATTATAGAATGATTTTTAATCTATTTGTTTTTGAAGATTACAGTCATAAAAAAATAGCTGAAAAATTAAATATAGCAGAGGGAACATCAAAATCCTTATTGAGTAGAGCAAAGCGCCTTTTAAGGTTGAAAATTAATGAAGAAACGAGCAAAAAAGTGTCATGAAGAAGGATAATATTGAAGAAATATATAGCGATTTAAAATCCTTTTCTAAGGAGCCACCAAAAGAGTTGTGGGATAATATTGAAGCCAGATTGCATCCTAAAAAGAAGCGAAGAGTCATCTTTTGGCTTTTTGGTTCGGCTGCGGCAATTTTGGTTCTGTTGTTTGGTTTTTTGTTGTTTAAACCTGCTTCAGGTATAGAAAATATGCCAATAAATGAATCTGTAAATAAAGTCTCTGACGTTGAGAAAAACCAGCCTAAAAACGATGCGCCCAAAAATGAATTAGACTCTACTAATAGCAACAATGCAGTTGCTGAAACAAAAACAAGTAATGACTCTACCGAAAATAGAGAGATGAACACCAATAAAGCATTACAGAATGTGGTAAATAAAAGGTCTTTAGCAAATAGTGATTCTTCAAATGCTGTTGATGAATCTTCTAATAGCAAGAAGCATAAAAATAAACTTACTAATGAGCATTTGAGTAATGGAAGTGAAGTGGTTAGTACAAAAGATAATGATTTTAAAAATAAAACTAAAAAAGAGGTCATTGGAAATAGTAATTTAATTCCAGATTTAAAGCAAAAGAACAAAAGTTTAATAGATGATACCAAAGAGGCTGTAATTGCGAGTGTGGATTCGCTAACACAAGATAAAACAGATACAAAGTTAGATTTGTATAAAGAACTGGTTGCAGAGAATAGCGTAGAAAAGGACTCGGTAAAAACCGATGTGATAGAGCGTTCTAAATGGTCGGTTGAGGTTTTAGGAGGTTTGTCTAGTACGGCTTCGGATGCTTCTTTTCAAGGTACAACGGTAAATACAAGTGCACAAAATGATTTTGTGTATACCTTTAAGGTTGGTTATGCTATTACAGATAAAATAGTAGTCAAAACAGGACTGGGAAAAAATAGTTTAGGACAGCAAGTTGATAACATTGCGTATGCAACACAAGAAGGATCTCTTTCTTCTGGTGGTGGACAATCTATTGTGGCTGATGAGTCTGTTGTGTTTTTTGCATCTCCTGAGTTGATTAATGACTCTACTTCGTATAATGATTTTGGTGAAAATGGCACCTTACAACAACAGCTAGATTATTTTCAGGTGCCTTTAGAAGTGTCTTGTAAATTACTAACAAAAGAAAAATATGATATTTTACTAGGTGTTGGTGTTAATGTGAATTTTATTTCAAACAACATGGCTTATTTAAATGGTGAAGAAATAGGTGAGAGCAAAGACGTTAATAACACTGTTTTTGGAGCAACACTTAACACCAATTTTTCTTATAATCTCACTAAAAAGACCATTCTGTTTGTAGAGCCAAGCTATAACTACTTTCAAAAGCCTATAGATAATAATGCACAAAATTTTAAAAATACACAGTTTAGGATTTTGTTTGGAGTGCAGTTAAAGCTCTAGTTTATAGTCTTTCAGGTTTAATCATACTTTTACTCTGCATTCAATTCAATTGTTTGCTTGGTTAAGATTACTGTCTTAGAACATGGATAAAGGGTAGACTAGTTTTGGGTATAAAAGTTTGTCATTATTTTTTAATGTATTTTTACTAGATACACAGGGTTTTTATTAAAAACATAAAAAAGTAATACATGAAATTTTATAAACTTCTAATCATACTTGTCTTGTTGGTAGGCTGCCAGAATTCTGAAAACGTAAAGAAAAATTCTAAGCCAGAAGCAAAAGTTGAAATTGTTGATGTTCCACAACTTAATTTAGAGCAAGCTAATCGCTTAGCGTCATTGCCAATCCATTGTATTAATACCGAATATCCTAACAAGCTAGGACAGGTTTTAGGAGGTGGTGAAGATTTAAAATCTCCGCAAGAATTGCATCCTGCATTTTATGGCTGTTTCGATTGGCATTCGGCTGTGCATGGCCATTGGAGTTTAGTAAAACTGCTGAAAGAATTTCCGGAGTTGAATAATCGTGATGAAGTCATTCAAAAATTATTAGCTAACATTTCAAAAGAAAACATAGAGCAAGAGGTCTTATATTTCAAAGGAAAACACAATACCTCTTACGAGCGTACTTATGGTTGGGCTTGGTTGTTAAAGTTGGCAGAAGAACTGCATACTTGGAGTCATCCTGAAGCTAAAACCTTAGAAGAAAATCTTCAACCTTTAACCAACCTAATTGTTGAGCGTTATTTAGAATTTTTACCAAAACTGAATTATCCAATTAGAGTAGGTGAGCACCCAAATACAGCTTTTGGGTTGAGTTTTGCTTATGACTATGCTTTGGCTACTGAGAATACACAATTACAAACTTTGATTGAAACCAGAGCAAAGGAATTTTATTCAGACGATCAAGATTGTCCGTTAGAGTGGGAGCCGAGTGGTTTCGATTTTTTATCACCTTGTTTAGAGGAAGCTGCATTAATGAAGCGCGTTTTGGCTAAAGATGAATTTTTGTCTTGGGTGAATGATTTTCTTCCGGAATTAAATAATGAAGATTTTGATATCGAAGTTGGTAAAGTGTCAGATAGAACCGACGGTAAGTTGGTGCATCTTGATGGAGTAAATTTTTCAAGAGCATGGAGTCTAAACTACATTGCGAAGGATTTACCAGAGTTTAATCATCTTCAAAATTTAGCAAACAAGCATATTAACTATTCTTTGCCAAGCATTGTAGGTGATAGTTATGAAGGAGGTCATTGGTTAGGTAGCTTTGCTATTTATGCGCTAAACTCAGTAAGTAACTAATGAAAAACTGGTTCAAAAATATTGGGCCAGGACCTTTGGTTGCAGCAGCTTTTATTGGTCCAGGAACCGTAACCGTTTGTACTCTAGCAGGTGTTAATTTTGGTTATGCCTTACTTTGGGCAATGGTATTGTCGGTTTTTGCAACCATAGTTTTGCAAGAGATGGCAGCACGATTAGGAATTATTGCCCAAAAAGGATTATCTCAGGTTATTCGAGAAGAGGTAAAAAGTCCTGTTTTAAGAGGTTTTAGTGTTGTTTTGGTATTATCTGCCATTGTTGTAGGTAATGCAGCTTACGAAGCAGGAAACATCAGTGGAGGTGCGTTGGGTTTAGAAACACTTTTAGGTCATCCAACCGTTAGTGTGTTTAATGTAGAGTTGTCTGTTGTTCCATGGGTTTTGGGTTTGCTAGCCTTTATATTACTGTACTTAGGAACTTATAAAGTGCTTGAAAAAGTTTTAGTCGGTCTCGTTATTTTAATGAGTTTGGCATTTCTGTCAACAGCAATTCTTACCAAACCAGATGTTATCAGTATACTGAAGAATATGCTACTGCCACAATTCCCTGATGAAGGTATATTAACTATTGTAGCACTTATTGGTACAACTGTAGTGCCTTACAATTTGTTTTTGCATGCGTCTTTGGCAAAAACGAAATGGAATAATAAATCAGATATTAAATTAGCCAGAAAAGATACTGTTTTAGCTGTGGTTTTAGGCGGTATTGTTTCTATGAGTATTATTATTTCTGCAGCAGCAATCAACATAAAAGAAGTAGGTAATGCAGCAGATTTGGCTTTGGCTTTAGAGCCATTATTTGGTGTTAATGCCAAATACTTTTTGTCGGTTGGTTTATTTGCCGCAGGAATCACAAGCGCTATTACAGCACCTTTGGCTGCAGCTTACGTGGCAAGTGGTTGTTTAGGATGGCAAACAGACTTAAAATCTAAGCGTTTTAGGGCAGTTTGGATATTTATCTTAGGTCTTGGAGTTGTGTTTTCTTCGGTAGGCTTTAAATCCATAGAAATTATAAAATTCGCTCAGGTTGCTAATGGTTTACTATTACCTGTAATTGCAGGCTTTTTATTGTGGGTTATGAATAAAACATCGGTTTTGGGAGTTTATAAAAACTCAAAATTCCAAAACTTTTTGGGCTTAATTATCTTGGTAATCACTATCTTATTAGGACTAAAAGTAATTTTAAGTGTTTTTAATCTTATATGAGTTTTAAAACTGTAGATATTAATGCCGATGTTGGCGAAGGTATGGGTAACGAAGCGTTGTTGATACCTTATTTATCATCGTGTAACATAGCTTGTGGAGGTCATGCAGGTGATGTCAAGACCATGACTGAAGTAGTGCGTTTAGCCAAAAATCATAAGGTGAAGATAGGTGCGCATCCTTCATTTCCTGACGTGTTGAACTTTGGAAGAGCAGTTATGGATATCTCAGCGGCAGATTTGTTCAGTAGTTTAAAATCGCAAATCCGAAGTTTGCAACAAATTCTGCATAACGAAAATGCACAATTGCATCATATAAAACCACATGGTGCGCTTTATAATTTAGCAGCTAAAGATGAAAAAACTGCAAGAATAATTATTGAAGTTGTAAAAAGCATTGCTATGCCAATTCAACTTTATGTGCCCTATAATTCTGTGATTTCTAAGCTTGCAGAACAGGAAAAAATCAGTGTCACTTTTGAAGCTTTTGCAGACCGAAATTATGAAGAGAATTTAAGCCTTGTTTCGCGAAAAAAAGAGGATGCAATTCTGCATGAAAATTCAAGAATTTTGAACCATATTTTAGGGATGATTCATCGTGAAAAAGTAACTGCAATTAATGGAGTAGAAGTGCCGATAAAAGCATCAACATTTTGTGTACATGGCGACACTAAAAATGCATTCGAAATTTTAGATTTTTTAATTAAAGAATTGCCAAAATATAATGTAAAAATTCAGTAGTTTTTTCATGGATTATGAATTGAAGTTTTCGCGTTACAATGAGTGTTCTATTTTAATAGAATGGCCTGCGGTAATGGATGAAAATATGTTGAAAGACATATTGGATTATAAAAAATCGATTCAAAATTCAAGTGTTGAATTAGTTGTTGAGGTAATCAATACATTTAATTCATTATTAATAATTTATGATTTAACTATTGATAATGTCTATGGTGAAATTTTACGATTAAAATCGCTAAAAATTAAAGCAGAAACTATTGAAGAAGCATCATCAAAATTATGGCGAATACCTGTCTGCTATGATGCTGATTTCGGCATAGATTTGGAAGCGTTTTCTAAAGAAAAACAGCTTTCAAAAAATGAAGTTATTGAACTTCATTCTTCTGCAATATACACTATTTTTTTTATTGGGTTTTTACCTGGTTTTTTGTACTTAGGAGGTCTTAATAAGAAGCTTCATTTAGATCGAAAATCCACACCTAATTTAGATATAAAAAAAGGGTCTGTTGGTATAGGTGGAAATCAAACCGGAATCTATCCAAAAAATAGTCCTGGAGGATGGCACATTATTGGTAAAACTCCTGTTGATTTTTTCAATGCAAAAAGTAGTCCTCCATGTGTTTTTAATGCAGGTGATAAACTTCAGTTTTTTGCAATTTCAAAAACGGAATTTTTAGACTTAGAGCAGGATGTTAAAAACAATAAATTTCAACTAACACCAGAATTGTATGCTTAGGATTTTGCGAGCAGGATTTTTTTCAACCATACAAGATCTTGGGAGGTTTGGTTACAGGGATAAGGGTGTTCCTGTTTCTGGAGCTATGGATTTGTATTCTGCGCAGTTTGCAAATGCGTTATTAGGTAATACTAAAGATGCTGCGCTTATTGAAATGACAATGCTTGGTGGGAAATTTCAGTTTTTAGAGCCAACTGTAATTGCGGTTTCAGGTGCTTTTATGAATCCAATGCTAAATGGTGAAGTTGTGCTTCAGAATAAATTAATTAAAATTCAACCGAATGATGTATTGCATTTTGGTACAGCAGAGAAGGGGTTTAGGACATATTTGGCTGTAAAAGATGGCTTTAAAACCGAAACGATTTTAGGAAGTAGGAGTATGTATCCATCTGTTACAACTCAAAGTGTTCTTAAAACGAATGACCAGATTATTTATAAGCCTTTTCAAGGTGTCCAACAAACATTTTCTAAAGTGAGATATGATGATACGTGCTTAGAGTCCAGTGTTTTAGATGCTTTTAAGGGTGTGGAGTTTGGTATGCTTTCAGAAAATCAAAAGCAACAATTGTTTTCAAAGGATTTTTCGGTCTCAAAGAATAACAATCGTATGGCATATCAGTTAGAGCCTAAGCTAGATAATAACTTGAAGCCAATATTAAGCTCGCCTGTTTTGCCAGGAACTGTTCAGTTAACACCCAATGGCACTTTAATTGTTTTAATGCGAGATTGCCAAACTACAGGAGGTTATCCTAGAGTGTTGCAGCTTACCCAAAGTGCAGTAAATGTGTTGAGTCAAAAAACTTTAGGAAACAGGTTGAGATTTGTTTTAAAAGAATAAATTTGTAAGAAAATAATGAATAAATGTTTATATGTTTCATAATTTCAATACTTTAGTTTCTCTATTAATCAAAATCTCAACTTTATGAAAAAATTATTATTACTGCTCTTGGGTCTAGTTATTGGCGTAGCAGGAACCTATTATTATTTATCAAGCAATCAAAATTTAGAAGAAATGACTAAACCAAAGGGATTAATTACACCAAGTGAAATTGAAGCATTAGATCAAGCCTATAATAGCAGACATACTATTATTAGTGATTCATTAATTGGTACACCAGACAATAGGTCATCTTGGTATTCTATAGAAGAGATAGAGTCTTATATCGCTTATGCAAAACAACAAGCAGGTTCTCTAGGATATACTTTAGATGGATTAAGACTTTATGCTGGTGCTTATCCAGACACTAAGGAGGGTCCAGGATTAATGACCATGTTCTTTGTTCCAACAGGTTCCCAAAATGTTTCTGAAGGCTCTATAATGCCAACAGCTCAAGGTGGTGGAAGTAATGATTTAAAAGGTGCTGATGGATTGAATATTGGTCAGCATGGTTTTCCGCCGAGTGCTAATTATCCACAATAATCTAATTTATGGATGAATTTTTAAAGGAAAATTATGCTTTAATTACTTATTCCGTAGAGTTTTTTGCTTTTTTAGCAGGTTTAATTTCGTACAGAAAATATAAAACTACACCAGCAAGAATTATAGTTTATTTTTTAGGATTTGCATTTGTTGTAGACTTGATTGGTCGATATCCTCATTTTTTATGGCAAATGGATTTGTTTCATCTTATTGAAGGAACTTTAATTGAAAGAAACTATTGGTGGTACACCATATTTTGGTGGTGTGGTTTATCATTTTTTGTTTATTATATAAACCATCAAATAGTTCAAAACATAAAGTTTAAGAGAATAATCCGTTTAGCATATTACTTATACCTACTTCAGGTAATATTAGCTTTGGTGTTTAGATTTGAATACTTGTTTAAACCAGATGAAAGGATAATTAAAATAGCAAGCCTTTGGATTGTAATGTTAAACATAATAATCTATTTTTTCGAAACCTTAAATTCTGAAAGAATCATTCGATTCTATAAATCTCTATATTTCTATTTTAATACAGCAATATTTATTTGGGTTTTGATCATGATTCCAATGGATTTTTTTGAGGCATATTTTAATCCAGAGGATTGGAACTATGTTCTTTTTAAATGGAAGATATATTTATCACTAAATATTTTCTTGTATTTAACTATTTCTAGCGCATTAATCTTTTGCGCCCCTGAAAACAAGCTGTTATTTTCTAATGGAAGGACTTGATGAATTCTTAAAGGAGAATTATGGATTAATTACCAATTTGGTAGAATTAATACCAGCCATTATTGGTTTAATTTTATTTAAGAAATATAAAAATACACCTGTAAAATATATAATATACTTTTTAATCTATGTTTTTTTTCTAGAATTAATTGGCGGCTATCCTGTTTTCCTTAAGGATATAGGATATTTTTATTTAATAGAGGGTACGCTTATAGAACAAAATCATTGGTGGTATACAATTTTCTGGTGGATTGGTTTGTCTACTATAGTGGCATACGTAAACTATCAGATAGTAGGAGAAAAGCGTTTGAAAAAGATTATTAAGTATGCTTATGGTTTATATTTATTGCAGGTAATTTTATATATCATTTTTAATTTCAAAAGTATATTTAGTCCTGAACGTTTTATAAGCATAGCAAGCTTATGGATAGTAATGCTGTGTATTATAATTTATTTTTTTGAAACTCTTAATTCAGATAAAATAGTTCTTTTTTTTAAGTCTTTTTATTTTTATTTCAATTCCATATTCTTTGTATGGATTTTAGTAATTATGCCCTTAGAATTTTTTCAAGATTATTTCATTAAGGAGGATTGGAATTTTGTTCTTTTTAAATGGAAAATTCATTTAACACTAAATATATTTCTTTATTTATCTTTAGCAATGGCACTTATATTCTGTGACTCAGAAAATAAGGTATCTATTAGTAATGGAAAGTATAGATAATTTTTTAAAAGCTAATTATAGTTTTATTACCCATTTTGTAGAATTTGTACCTGCATTATTAGGTATTGTTGTTTTTAATAAATACAAAAAGACAACAGCGAAATATATCATCTACTTTTTAATCTATGTGTTTGTTATAGATTTAGTAGGTGAGTACCCAAATGTTCTTATAGATAATGGATATTTCCACCTTATCGAAGGTACCTTGATTGAGCGAAATTATTGGTGGTTTAATTTGACTTGGTTTATTGGTTTGTCGAGCATAATGGTATATGTAAACTATAGTATTTCTAAGTCTAGGTTATTTAGAAAAATTCTTAAATATGGATACCTCTTATATCTTCTACAAATAATTTTTTATACAATATTTAAATTTGAAGATCTATTTGGTTCAGGTTACTTCATAAGTATTGCGAGCCTTTGGATTGTTTTACTAAGTATAAGTGTTTATTTTTTTGAAATTTTAAATTCAAAAAGAATAGTTTTATTCTATAAATCAATTTACTTTTATTTCAATACTTTATTTTTTATTTGGATTTTGATAACTATGCCTTTAGACTTTTTTGAGGTGTATTTTATCAAAGAGGATGGAAATTTTGTTATTTTTAAATGGAAAATTTACTTGTTATCAAATACATTTCTTTATTTATCTCTGGCAGTAGCACTTTTGTTGTGCAAAACGGAAAACGAATCATAAGTACTGAGGCAGAACGTAACCTCATAGTTTATATGATCATTGTACTATTAGTTATATGTACTTTGGTTATTTTGTTTTTTGTTATTTACCAAAAACGTAAAAACCAATTATTATTAAAAAACATTGAACAACAAAAGCAATTTGACGAAGAGCTTATAAAAACACAACAGGAAATTCAGGAGCAAACCCTTAAGAATGTTGGTAGAGAACTACATGACAATGTTGGTCAGTTATTAGCCTTTGCAACTATGCAAATGAATAGTGTCTATAGAAATGCTTCTGAAGACCTAAAACCTAAAGTAGACAATGCATCAGAAGCTTTAAAGGAAAGTTTGGCTGAAGTCAGAGCTTTATCGAAATCATTGAACAGTGATGTGATGCAGAATTTGGGTTTTAAAACGATTTTAGAAAATGAAATCAATCGCTTAAACAAATCTGGGTTAATAGAAGCGACCTTTAATATTGAAGGAGAAAACCATCTCCTTGAGAATAAAAAAGATGAAATTATTTTGTTTAGAATAATACAAGAGTTTCTTTCTAATACCTTAAAATATGCTGAAGCTGAAACCTTAAAAGTTTATTTAGAATATGCTACAGATAAGCTTAAAATTAAGGTTGAAGATGACGGAGTAGGTTTTGATCTTAAAAGTGCTGAACAAGGCTCTGGAATGACCAATATGAAAAAACGTGCAGAGCTTATAGAAGCAGAATTTAATTTAGAGTCTGAGCCAGATAAAGGAACTGTGCTTACAATTACTTATCCTTATCGAAGTGTTTAGCTTTCACACGCTTCCCATAAAGCATCATTAGGTAGAGGTGCTGTAATACCTAGTTTTTCTTTCTTTACAGGATGTGTAAATTCTAGTTTTCTGGCGTGTAAGCTTATGCTGGCATCTTTGTTACTTCTTGGAAAACCATACTTTAAATCTCCCTTTATAGGGCACCCAATTTTAGCTAACTGACAACGAATTTGGTGATGTCTACCTGTTTCTAAATCAATCTCAAGTAAGTAGAAATTATCTAAAGTTTTTAAGATACGATAATTTAAAATTGCTTTTTTACTGCCTTCAACTTCGTTATCAAAGGCAGTAGATTTATTGTTTTTTGGGTTTTTCTTCAACCAGTTAACCAGTCGGTCTTGAGATTTAGGTGGTTTGTTTTTTACCAAAGCCCAATAGGTTTTATTGGTTTTCTTTTCAGCAAATAGTTTATTTAAACGCGGTAAGGCTTTACTGGTTTTAGCAAAAAGCACAATACCTGTAGTTGGTCTGTCTAAACGGTGTACTACACCCAAATACACGTTTCCTAGTTTGTCATATTTATCTTTTAAAAAGTCTTTTACAACATCACTTAATGGTTTATCACCAGTTTTGTCACCTTGTACGATATCACCAGCACGCTTGTTAACCACAATAATGTGGTTGTCTTCGTATAGAACTTGTAAGTTAGATTTGTTAGATCTGTTAGATGCTTTAGACATGTTAGATTTTTAGAGAGGATTTAAATTTTGAAATCATTTTTATAATTTCATTTAAGTCATTGTTTACTTTCTTTAACTCTTGTTCTGAGATAAATTTTAAATCATAAGCAATTAATAACTGTGTTTCTATTTCGTAAGCAGAACCTATTGATATGGTTAAGAATCTAATAAAAATCTTTGTTGGAAGATCTCGCTGAGCCTTCTGCAATATTTGAAGGAATAGAAACAGAGGCTCTTCTTAATTGATTTACTAAACCAAATTTTTCTGTCTCTGGAAAATTAGATGTTAATTTATAGATTACAGAACAGAAAGCTCTACTTCTTTGCCATATTTGAAGTTCTTTAAACTTATGAGTCATAGAAATTAATTTAGTAAAAAAGAGCGATCTAACTAGTCTAACAATCCAATTGATCTAATTTAGTATTGCTCTTTCTCATTAGGAAAATCCTGACTCTTTACATCTTCAACATACTGACCAATGGCATTAGTCATGTCTTCATAAAGATTCATGTAGCGACGCAAAAATCTAGGATTAAATTCGTGGGTCATACCAATCATATCATGCACAACCAGTACCTGGCCATCAACACCATCACCAGCTCCAATACCAATTACAGGAATGCTTACGCTCTCTGCAACCTCTTTTGCCAAAGCAGCAGGTATTTTTTCTAATACAATGGCAAAACAACCTGCTTTTTCCAGCATTTTAGCATCCTCTCTTAAGCGTTCGGCTTCTTGTTCTTCTTTAGCTCTTACTGTGTAAGTCCCAAATTTATATATGGATTGAGGTGTAAGACCTAAATGTCCCATTACCGGAATTCCAGCATTTAAAATACGCTTTATAGAATCTTTAATTTCTTTTCCACCTTCGAGTTTTACAGCATGTCCACCAGATTCTTTCATAATTCTAATAGCAGAGCGAAGCGCTTCTTTAGGGTCACTTTGATACGTGCCAAAAGGCAAATCTACTACAACCAAAGATCGGTCAATAGCTCTAACCACTGATGAGGCATGATAAATCATTTGGTCTAATGTTATAGGCAGTGTTGTTTCGTGACCAGCCATTACGTTACTTGCAGAATCACCAACTAAAATAACATCAACTCCTGCACCATCTACAATTTTTGCCATTGTATAGTCGTATGCGGTAAGCATTGATATTTTTTCGCCTCTAGACTTCATTTCTACAAGGCTTTTTACGGTTATTCTTTTATATTCTTTTTTTGCTACTGACATAATGTTTTAAAAATTAGTGTCTGTAAAATTAACAAATAGTTTTAAAATTAGAGTCAAACTATTTATCTATATTACCATAATTTTAGATGTTAAAAAAGAGTTAAAAAGAAAAAATAACTAACTGAATTATAGTTAGTTTTAGTTTTGAAAGCTATTTTGTCTTAATTAATCAATTTAAAACAAAAATTATGAAAAAAACAATATTTACTTGTATCTGCGCATTAGGATTTTTATCATTTATTTCTAACTAAAATATAAAGAATGATAATACCATTGAAGATGACTGTGATTTATCTATAACAATTAATGGTGGCCCAGGATGTATTTATAATAACACATACCCAGGGTGGTGCACTGAAGAAGAAATGGAAGCTTTTGCTAATAATGTATATAGTTCTCCAGGCTGTAATAGACCAAATGTACCAACGAAAGCCTAGCTTTAATTAAGAATTAAATTTAAAAATAACCAAGTTAAAGACAAAATAGTTTTTTTATAGTAAGAATTATGAAATATTACACACTCCTTATTTTTTTAGTTTCAGCAATCGGTATATCACAACAAGATAATAATTTAAAAGAAGTGAGCTATACGTTTAATGTAAATATATTTAATTATAGTGAAGGTATAGAGTATAAATCTAAGCTCTTTTTTAATGATAGCACTAGCCTTTTCATTTACAATAACAGTAGCATAGAAGGGGAATCGGGCTTTTTTAAAAAAGTAAAAAATAGAGCTAATAGTTCAAATTATGTACATCTTTTTAGAGATTATGATGATATTGGTTATAAGTTTTTTTATAATTTTAACACAAAGGAACTAACTTGTAGAGAGTTGCTTAGAGAACAGTATGAGGTTATTGTAAAAGAAAAGGATATTGAATTCAATTGGGAAATAACAAAAGAGACTAAGCAAATAGGTAAATTTATATGTTACAAAGCTTTAACAAAAAATTTTAGGGGAAGAAATTATGAGGCTTGGTTTACTTACGATATTCCTGTAGCTACGGGACCTTGGAAGTTTCATGGCTTACCAGGTCTAATATTGGAAGTACACGATGATAAAAATTTAGTGGATATTACTTTTAATAGTATATCTGATAATATAGAAGAAAAAATTGAGTTTTCTGAGCCTACATCTGACGAAATTATGAGTTTAGATGAATATTTAATAGAAAACTTTAGATTGTATACAAGTTTTATTGATAACCAAAAAGGATTAAAAGCTACAGGGCAGCTACCATCAAACACTATGCCCTTAAATTATATGAATTTAGAATATAATAAAGAACAAATAAAACTACTCAATTCATATAATCAAATTGAGTACGATGCTTATGAAAAATCACTTAAATCGAAAGAATGATAATTTTTCGTTTTCTTTTATCATTAGGCACTTAATTTTTATAATTACTTTATTTTTATTTAATATTTCTCATGGTCAAGACCGAGTGGAAATTTCAGGAAGAGTACTAGACTCCTTAGGTCAGCCAATTGAGTTTGTCACAGTAGTTTTGTTTGATTTAGATAATAATTATATCTCGAACTACAGAACTCAAATCAATGGTAGATTTAAGTTTAATTTAAAACCAAATAAAAGTACTTACATTTTAAAGTTTAAATCATTGGCTTATAAAGCAACTGATTTTGAAGTCGAACTCATAGATGATTTATTTAAATATGAGTTTAATGTTACTATGCATAGCGATATAACCCAATTAGACGAGGTGGTAGTAGAAGCGGAACATCCTGTAAGTATAAAAAAGGATACTGTTTCATTTAAAGCACCTAGTTTTGTAAAGAAGAACGATGATGTTTTAGAGGATTTACTAAAGAATCTGCCTGGGCTTGAAGTGGATGAAGATGGTACGGTAAAAGTAAACGGAATACAAATAAGTAAATTATTGATTGGAGGTGATGATATTTTTGACCAGAATTATAAAATAGCAACAAAGAGTATTGATGTAAATGATATTCAGGAAATTGAAATTGTATATAATTTTAATGAAAATTCTGTTCTAAGAACAATAATTGAATCAGAGAAAATTGCTATAAACGTTACTATTAAAGATGAAAAGTTAGGGGCTGTGTATGGTAGAGCTAACTTTGGTTATGGTAATGAAGATAATTATTTAGCCGATTTAACACTTTTTAAACTAGATAAAAACATTAAAACATTTCTTATAGGTAAAACAAATACTATTGGAACTAAGGCCCAAGATAATTTAAATTCTACAATGTTTAATCGTAATGCTTCAGGGAACCTTGAAAATTACCAATCGTTTTCTAATGATATAATATCTACGGATGTAGTAACTATCAATACATTGGTAGATGAAACATATATCAATAATAATAAATCGTATTTTAATTCCTTTCATGTCTTAACTAAACCCAAAAAAAATATACATCTAAGAGGTATCTTTTATTATTTAGATGATGATATTATAAAGAGAAATTCATTCAACGCTAATTACAAAACGCTTCCAACTTTTGCTATTAATCAGTCTAAGCTTCATAATGAAGATTTGCAAGAATTTAACTATGAATTGAACATGAAAAATGCAAATGGAGGAAAGTCTTACATTGAATACAATGGAGTTGTTAATACTTCAAAACAAGCAACAGATGTTGTTTTAAAGGTTGAAGAAAATCAATTTGAAGAAACTCATAAAATTAAAGATTATTATATTTCTCAACAGGTTAGTGCTACTTTTAAAATGAATAGAAAAAATGCACTTACGCTAAGTGCATTTTTCTTACAGGATAAAAATCCACAAATATATTTTACCACCAACCCAATAATTGATGGTCAAGAAGCTGTTTTTCAACAATATGAAAACCCAATAATGCATTTTGGGGTTTACTCTAAATTGATTAGTAATAAAAGTCAATGGAATTTTGGTTTTGTTAATAAAGATGAGAAGTTGAATAGTAAGGTGTTAAATGAAAGTGGTGAGATTCTTCAGGTAGATGATTTTAATTTTATTAATAAGTTGAAATACAATAGCAAAGATTTTTTTGTATTTAGAGAATATAATTTTTCTTTCGGAAAGAATTTTAATTTAGACATTAAAGCCAAGGCAGGATATAATTATGTTTCATATAAAGATGAAACTCTATTATCAAACTTCCGAGAAACAAACGAACAATTTTATATAGAACCAGAATTAGAGTTAAGCAAAGAAATTAATAGGATAGGTAAATTTAATTTACAATATTATTTTTCTTTTAAACAACCACAAATTAGTGATATATATAATGGTTTGGTGATGACGTCTAATAGAGGGTTTAAAAAAGGGCTTAATTCTTTGTTTAATCTATATTTGCATAGAATAAGTTTGTTACATGCTAAATCAGATTTTAGAAAGAACATTTTTATTAAATCTTCATTAAGTTACAGTTACAATCAAAATACTTTTGGATATGAATTTATTAATTCATCAGATTTTGATATACTAGTTAAGGATAAGGCTAGAAATAATAGTGTATTAATGACGTCTATTAAGATTAATAAAAATATAAACACTATTAGATCAGGTTTATTTTTTGAATATGGTGGAGTGCACAGACGCAGTTTTGTCCAGATATTGGATAATCCTGAAATTGCTAAGAACATTATTAACAATATAGCAATTAAATACGGAAGCTATTTTAGAGGAAAAATTAACTTCAAATCTGGGGTGAAATTTCAGCATTCAAAATTTAGGACAAAAACTATAAAGAATGATAATACTCAATTTAGTAGTCATTTACAATTTGTATATGATATTAGTGATAAACTAATTTTTTCATTAGATACAAACCAAGTCTATCCAAGTAAATATAATGGTGTTGATAAATTGTACAATTTTGTTGATTTTGAACTAAAATATTTGGCTGTAAAAAACAAATTAAATATTAAACTTATTGGTCAAAATTTAGCCAATGAGAGAAGTTTTCAGAATAGCTATGTTACTTTAATAAAAGATGTTAATACAAATATCTTTTTTAATAAGGTCTTTTTCAATCTTTCTGCTTCCTATCGTTTTTAAAAACTTTCTTTAATCTAAGACACAAATACTGACAAATCATTAATTTGAATTAAAATTATTTCAATCATGAAAAAACTAATACTGTTAATTGTATTTTCTTTATCCCTCAGTATTCAGGCGCAAGACACAGATGCTAAAGCTGTAAAAACAACGATAACTGACTTTTTTGAAGCTTTTCACAATCAAGATACTACTGCTTTAAGAACTATGGCAAAAGGTGATATAAAGTTGCAATCTATTTCGGTAAATAAGGAAGGAAAATCAGTATTAACAGAAAGTGAATACAATCAGTTTCTAAAAAGCATTGCAAGTATTCCAAAGGATAATACATTTGAAGAGAAGTTATTAAGCTTCAATATTCAAGTAGATGGAAATATGGCAAATGCTTGGACACCTTATGAATTTTGGTACAATGGTAACTTTAGTCATTGTGGTGTTAATTCTTTCCAACTAATAAAAGAAGATGACGAGTGGAAAATTATTTATTTAGTTGATACCAGACGAAGAGAAGGATGTCAAAAGTAGATCATTAGATTTTTAGAACTTTGGATTTCTAGATTTACAATAGATTCTAATGCGTCATACAAATCTAACCAGTCTAAAAAGTCTAACTAATCTAAAAAAATCTAATTTAACAATCACTCAAATGCACACCAACAGCTAAACCACCTTCAGAGGTTTCTTTGTATTTAGTGTTCATGTCTTTAGCGGTTTCCCACATGGTGTTTACAACTTTATCTAAAGGTACTTTTACGTTATTAGGATCGGTTTCTAAAGCTAATTCTGCAGCATTGATAGCTTTTATAGCTCCCATAGAATTACGTTCTATACAAGGTATTTGTACCAATCCACCAATAGGATCGCAGGTAAGGCCTAGGTGATGTTCCATAGCAATTTCAGCAGCTACTAAAACTTGTTCTGGTGTTCCGCCAAGTAATTCGCACAATGCACCAGCAGCCATTGCAGAAGATACACCAATTTCGGCCTGGCAACCTCCCATTGCAGCACTTATAGTAGCACCTTTTTTAAAGATGCTACCGATTTCACCAGCGACGAGTAAGAATTTTTTGATATGCTCAAAATCGGCATCATGGTTTTCAATTACCATGTAGTACATTAATACAGCAGGTATAACACCAGCACTACCATTTGTTGGTGCTGTAACCACACGACCAAGCGATGCGTTAACCTCATTAACTGCTAAAGCAAAACAGCTTACCCATTTTAGGATTTGTCTAAACTTTACTTCTGTTTTTCTAATCGTTTTAAGCCATTCTTGAGGACTTTCGTAGGTATAATCGCCAATCAAATTTTTATGCATATCATATGCACGTCTGCGTACGTTGAGTCCACCAGGAAGTGTACCTTCGGTATGGCAACCAACGTACACACACTCTAGCATGGTATCCCAAATGCGTTGCAATTCAAAATCAATGGTTTCTATATCTCTTATAGACTTTTCATTTTCTAAAACAACACCAGAAATAGGTAAATTAAGCTGATGACAAAATTTCAATAATTCATCACCATAAGAAGTGGGATAAGGAAACGTACAGTAGAAGACGATTTTATTAGCTTTTGAAACTTTACGTTCTTCTTGCACTACAAATCCGCCACCAATAGAGTAGTAGGTAGACTTATAATTTCTACCATTAATTAATGCCGAAAATGACATGCCATTAGCATGAAATGGTAAAAAGTTACGATTGAACTTAATGTCTGTATTCACATCAAAAGTAATAGGTCTTTCGTTGTTAAACATTAAGGTATTTGTATTCTTAATTGAAGAGATGATGATGTCTATAGTGTCAACAGGAATACGCTCTGGATCAGCACCTGTTAAACCAAGTAAAACAGCGAGATCTGTAGCATGGCCTTTTCCTGTTAAAGACAAAGAACCGTAAAGATCTACCGTGATTTTTTCAACTTTATGAAAGCGATTTTTCTTTTTAAGCTCCGTGATCCAACGTTCAGCAGCACGCCAAGGTCCTAAGGTGTGAGAACTCGATGGTCCTACACCAATTTTTAGCATATCAAAAACAGAAATACATTCCATAAAAATCTAATAAGAATTGGGGCAAAGATACATTTTGTTTAGAATGTCATATTAAAAAAAAACAGTCTTAATTTTAAGAATTAAGACTGTTGAAATGTTGTTATCTATTTTAAGCTTATCTCTTTTTAAATTCTGTGATACCATAAAAATTCATCACTGCATTTAAGTCAGATAAATCTACTCTACCAACATTAACTGAAGGCACAACAACAACTCTAAAAACTTGGTTTTGAGTCCATATAGAATCAAGGTTGTCTAAATCAGAGCCTTCCAAGAAAAAGTCAACATAACTTTGCGTAAAGTCATAATTATACACTAAATCATTACCATCATTAAAAATAACGGTCTGAGGCAAAGGTCTCCATATTTCTGTACCGTTGCTGAGGGTTTCCCAAAGAATATAAACTAAAGGGACATCTGTTGGTAATACTTGAAAACCGTAAAACTCTCTTACTCGGTAATCATTATCAAAGTTAGTGCTTGGGTTAAAGTCTACATTTTCAATTTCAAAAGCAGAAGCTTCAAAGAAATAATTATTCTCTTGTACAATTTCTTCATTTGTACAGTTTGTAAATAATACAGTGGTTAAAAACAAGATAAGTATTCGTTTCATAATAACTAATTTTTTGTCAATAATACATCAAAACATATTCCAAAGTACAGAAAAGTGTAAAATCTTTTCATAAAAGTAATCTGACATCATGTCACATTTTTTGTCATGGCATAATCATTGACTATTAGTAAACGAGTTTAAAAATTAAATACACAAAAAATATATACACTAATATTATGAGTAAGATTATTGGAATTGATTTAGGTACAACCAACTCTTGCGTTTCTGTAATGGAAGGTAACGAGCCAGTTGTAATCCCAAACGCTGAAGGTAAGAGAACTACACCTTCGGTTATCGCTTTCGTAGAAGGTGGTGAAATTAAAGTTGGTGATCCGGCAAAAAGACAAGCAGTAACTAACCCAACAAAAACGGTTTATTCTATTAAACGTTTTATGGGTAACAAATATTCTGAGTCTAAAAACGAAGCAGAACGCGTGCCATATAAAGTGGTAAAAGGTGATAACGATACGCCAAGAGTAGATATCGATGGTCGTTTATACACACCACAAGAATTATCAGCTATGATTCTTCAAAAAATGAAGAAAACTGCTGAAGATTACTTAGGGCAAGATGTGTCTGAAGCTGTTATTACAGTGCCTGCTTACTTTAACGATGCACAAAGACAAGCCACTAAAGAAGCTGGTGAAATTGCAGGTTTAAAAGTTCGTAGAATTATTAACGAGCCTACTGCAGCAGCATTGGCTTACGGTTTAGATAAAAAATCTACTGACCAAAAAATAGTAGTATTCGATTTTGGTGGTGGTACGCACGATGTTTCTATCCTAGAGTTAGGTGACGGAGTATTCGAAGTATTATCTACAGATGGAGATACACACTTAGGTGGTGACGATGTAGATGAAAGAATTATAGATTGGTTAGCAGAAGAGTTTATTGCAGACGAAGATATGGACTTACGTAAAGATCCAATGGCTTTACAACGTCTTAAAGAAGCAGCTGAAAAGGCTAAGATAGAGTTATCATCTTCTGCACAGACAGAGATTAACTTACCTTACGTAACAGCTACTGCTAGTGGACCAAAGCACTTGGTACGTACATTAACACGTTCTAAATTTGAGCAGTTAATTGACGACTTAATTAAACGTACAATAGAGCCATGTCAAACAGCTCTTAAAGCAGCAGGTTTATCAAAATCTGATATTGACGAAGTTATTTTAGTAGGTGGTTCTACACGTATACCAGCTGTACAAGCAGCAGTAGAGTCTTTCTTCGGAAAAACACCAAGTAAAGGTGTTAACCCAGACGAAGTTGTATCTCTTGGTGCAGGTATCCAAGGTGGTGTATTAACAGGTGATGTAAAAGACGTTCTTTTATTAGACGTAACTCCATTATCTCTTGGTATTGAGACAATGGGTAATGTAATGACCAAGTTGATAGAAGCTAACACTACGATTCCTACAAAGAAATCGCAAGTATTCTCAACTGCAGCAGACAATCAGCCATCGGTAGAAATTCACGTATTACAAGGTGAGCGTCCAATGGCAGCAGATAACAAAACAATTGGTCGTTTCCATTTAGATGGTATTCCACCAGCAAGAAGAGGAACACCTCAAATTGAGGTAACGTTTGATATTGATGCTAACGGTATCATTAAAGTATCTGCTGAAGATAAAGCAACAGGTAAGAAACAAGATATTAGAATTGAAGCGTCTTCTGGATTAACTGAAGAAGAAATCCAAAAGATGAAAGCTGAAGCAGAAGCTAATGCAGATGCAGATGCTAAAGCAAAAGAAACTGCTGATAAATTAAATCAGGCAGATGGAATGATTTTCCAAACTGAAAAGCAGTTAGAAGAATTTGGTGATAAATTATCTGACGATAAGAAAAAGCCAATCGAAGATGCTTTAGCAGAATTAAAAACGGCTTATGAGTCTAAAGATATCGCAGTTATAGAACCAGCTTTAGAGAAAATAAACGAAGCTTGGAAAGTAGCTAGCGAAGAAATGTACAAAGCACAAGCAGAAGCTCAGCAAGGTGGAGCAGCAGGTCCTGATGCAGGAGCGCAAGGTCAGCCGACGGACGAAGCTAGCGATGTAGAAGACGTAGACTTCGAAGAAGTGAAGTAATTATTTGTTATTCCTGCGAAGATAGGAATCAAGAATAAAATAAAACGCAATCATTCATTTGGTTGCGTTTTTTTATGTCATAAAAATTAACCATATTTGGTTGCCTACCAATCAATTCAATATACAAATGAAGAACTTCTACGTTGCTCTTATCTTTTTCTTAATTTCATTTATAGCAAGTGCCCAAGAGCCTTTTATAACAACATGGGAGGTCACAAACGAAAGTTTGGAGATCACAATTCCTGTTCCATCATCAGAATACAGCTATGATTATACTATAGATTTTGGTGATGGTACAACAATGACTAATGTAGCTTCATCCATAACCCATACATATTCGTCAGCTGGTATTTATACTGTTGAAATATCTGGTGTGTTTCCAGCAATTAGAATCTATGATTCTGATTATGAAAATCAGATAAAATTGAAGAGTATTGAACAATGGGGAGATGTAGCTTGGCAAACAATGTATAGAGCGTTTATGAGATCTTATAATTTGGTTATCAACGCAACAGATGCACCAGATTTATCTCAAGTAACAGATATGTCTTATATGTTTGTACATGCAGAGAGTTTAAACCAATCTATTAACCATTGGGATGTGTCTAATGTAGAAGATATGTCTTGGATGTTTGAAAGTGCTTTAGTTTTCAATCAGCCTTTAGATAATTGGAACGTATCTAATGTTACAAATATGTTTAGAATGTTCTATGGTGCTGTAAGTTTTAATCAGCCTATTGGTAATTGGGATGTTTCTAACGTTACAAGCTTTGGTTTTATGTTTTCAAGAGATGTAAATGTACCTTCTACATATCCTGGTCTAATTTTTAATCAACCACTTAACTCTTGGAACACATCTAACGCAATCAACATGGATGGAATGTTTTATGGCGCAGAAGCATTTAATCAACCATTAGATAGTTGGAATGTCTCGAGTGTAACAACGATGGTATCCATGTTTAATGGTGCGACTCAATTTAATCAGCCTTTAAATAATTGGGATGTGTCTAATGTTACAAATATGGCTGGAATGTTTAGTGGTGCCACCGCTTTTAATCAACCATTAAATTCATGGAATACTAGTAGTTTAAACACTATAAGTTCAATGTTCAGTGGTGCATCAGCTTTTAATCAGCCAATAGATAGCTGGGATGTGTCAGGAGTAGATGATATGAATTATGTTTTTTACAACGCATCTAGTTTTAATGGTACTATTAATGCGTGGAATGTGTCAAATGTTGTTACAATGAGCTCCATGTTTTATGGAGCAAGTAATTTTAATCAGCCTTTAAACAATTGGAATACTTCTAATGTACAATCTATGTCTGAAATATTTAAAAATGCATCAAATTTTAATCAACCATTAGATAATTGGGATGTGTCTAATGTTGAATGGTTTGATGAAATGTTTATGAATGCCACTTCTTTTAATGGTGCAGTAAATGGTTGGGATTTTTCGAGTATAGATAATCAAGGTTTTTTTGGTGATGGTGTTGCAGATATGTTTAATGGTGCAATACATTTTAATCAGCCTGTAGATCAGTGGAATATATCTAATCTTATCAGTCTAGCTTGGTTGTTTAGAGGTGCTAGCGCATTTAATCAGCCTTTAGATAATTGGGATGTTTCTAATATAAAAAAAATGACATCAATGTTTGAGGATGCATCAGCTTTTAATCAACCATTAAATAGTTGGGATGTTAGTAATGTAGATTATGTACAGTCTATGACATCAATGTTTGAAGGCGCATCGAGTTTTAATCAACCATTAGATAATTGGAATGTTTCTAACGTTTCATGGATGAATAATATGTTTAAAGACGCTTCCAGTTTTAATCAGGATTTAAGTAGTTGGGACGTTTCTTATGTAGACCGTTTTAATAATATGTTTGAAAACGCATCTAGTTATAATCAACCTTTAAATTCTTGGGATTTTTCAGATATGGATACATCGATTTCTATATATGGATTATATAAGTTTTTAAGTCATACTAATATGAGTATAGAAAATTATGATGCTTTTTTACAGCATTTAACTACATATGATTTTTCAGCAATTTTAGGCGCAGAAGGGTTACAATATTGTGATGAAACCTCAGTAGATTATCTCGAAAATCAACTGAACTGGGATATTTATGGGCATAGTCCAGCATTGTGTAATATGGTATCAGGTACTGTTTATTTCGACTCCAACAACAATGAATGTGATGCAAGTGATGTTGAGGTGTCTAACTATTTCGTGTTTTTAGAAAATACAGAGAATCAAAACCTTTATGCAACTCAGATTATGAATGGTAATTACGAACTAGCACTATCAGGCAATAGTTTTACAGCTTCAGTTCAAGGATTACCAGATTTTATGACGGCAAGCCCTATTGATGTATCAGTAGAATTTTTAGAAGAGTCTATGAGTGAAACATTAGATTTTTGCCTTACGGCTAGTCAAACAATAGAAGACCTTAGTGTTACGATAGTTCCAATTTCTGAAGCACGACCTGGATTTGAAAGTACCTATCAATTAATTGTTGAAAATATTGGAACAGAATCTATTTCTAATATTGAAGTAAATTTAGAATTTGATGATACTATGCAAAGTTTTGTGTCTTCAATACCCACACCAAATACAACTACGACAGATAATTTACAATTTAGTTTTTCATCATTAAATCCTTTTGAAACAAAAGTTGTAGATATTAAAATGCAAGTACTTACGCCACCAATTGTAAATAGTGATGATCTACTAACATTTAATGCTTCAGTTTTACCAAGCACAAATGACTATTCGCCAGAAAATAATACATATCAATTAGAACAAATTGTTGTGAATTCTTATGATCCTAATGATATAAATGTGCTTCAAGGCGAGAGTATAACTGTTAGTCAAACAAGTGAATATTTGGATTATGTTATTCGCTTTCAAAATACAGGTACCGCAAGTGCTGTAAATGTTGAAGTTCAAAGTTTACTTCATAATAACTTAGATCCTTCCTCTTTTAGAATGTTGAATTCTAGCCATGACTATACCGTTAAAATAGAAAACAATATTATCACATTTACTTTTGAAAATATTCATTTGCCAGATGAGACTTCAGATTCAGTAGGGAGTAACGGATTTATTGCTTACAGATTAAAACCAAAATCAAACATTCAGGTTGGTGAGGTAATGGATGGTATTGCTGCAATTTATTTCGATTTTAATGAACCAATCATAACTAATATGGTATCTACAACGGTTGTGGAAAATTTAGGGATTGATGAGTATGAAAGTAATTTAGTATCCATTTATCCAAATCCTTTTAATAATGTTATTTACTTAAATTCAAAAAATGGAATAGAGGTTAATGTCATAGAAATAATAGACCTTCAAGGAAAAGTTTTAATTAAGAGTTCTAACGAAACAGATAAAATTAAGACTGATCAATTATCATCAGGTGTATATATACTTTCATTAGAAACCAATTCAGGGATATTAAACTCCAGGATTATAAAGAATTAGTTTTTTGAGGGCTATTAAAAAAACGCAATCATTCATTTGGTTGCGTTTTTTTTTCATTTTATCTATACTTTTTAATTAAAATTCTTCTTTTTGTTATACTTGTGTAAGAAGTCTAATAGCTGATGTTTTAGATTTTGAAGGCTATTAATCAATCATGAAAAAAAGAGTATCAAGTCTTAGACAAAAGATATTTTGGCTTAGAGATTCTGTAAAAGGAAATCCTATAAAAACAGAGTTGAATAGCACACAAAAGCTACTCAATAATTCTGTGCCAGATTCATTCTCAATGCAGAGTTCATTAGAGCATTTACTACAGCATGCAATAACTACAACAGATTTTTATAAAGGGTGTAATTTGCTCAATGGATTAGATAGCTTTCCTATTATTAATAAAAATACTATTAGAGATCATTTTGATGAATTTAAGTCTTCAAAATATGATGTTTCTAAGTGTCGCAAGGTCTCTACAAGTGGATCTACAGGTTCGCCTTTTAGTGTGTATCACAACAAAGAAAAAATTAAGAAGAACATTGCAGATAATATTTATTTTTCTGAAAAATCTAACTACCAGTTAGGTGATTTTTTGGTATATGTAAAAATCTGGTCAGACACTTTTAGCTTTAAAAAGAAACTTGATTTTCAGTTAAAAAATATGCATCCTTTAAGTGTTTTTAATCTGTCTGATAACGAAATAAAGGCTTTTGTTAGTAGGTTAAATAAACAATCCTCAGAGGTATGTTTTATAGGTTATGCATCATGTTTTGAGAAAATATGTAAGTATCTCGATAAGTTAAAAGAGAACCCAATAACTTTCAAAACAAAATCAATAATTACAATTTCAGAAGCTTTAAATGATTATACCAGACATTCTGTGCGGAAGTATTTTGGTGTTCAGCCTCTGTCCAGATATTCAAACAACGAAAATGGCATTATTGCACAGCAGATAGAGGAAGGAGATTTAAAATTTAAGATTAATGATTCTAGCTATGTTGTAGAAATATTTGATTTAAATTCTGATAAGAAATTAAACTATGGCGAACGAGGAAGAATAGTTGTTACCGACTTGTACAATTGGGCAACACCATTAGTTAGGTACGATACAGGTGATGTAGGAGTAATGCAATTAGACGATAACAAAAGACCTTATTTTACAGAGGTTTCAGGTAGAAAACTAGATCTGCTTTATGATACAAAAGGTAACCTAGTGCCTTCTCATCTATCAGCTAAGTTATGTAAATATGGCCAGTACAAACAATTTCAATTGGTACAAAAAACTAAAAATATATACCAAGTCAATCTTAATACAGATACAAAAATAGATGAAGAGGAATTGGTAAAAGAGTATAAGTCTTATTTTGGTTCTGATGCTGAGATAAAAATCAATTATGTAGATGATATTCCTTTATTAAACTCCGGAAAACGCAGAGAAGTCGTCAATGAGTATTACAATTCAAATCAATTAAATGGGTAAGAAAACCGTTTACTTTATTTTAGGGTTACTTGCCTTTGGTTTTAGATTATTTCAAGAACTTCAATCGTCTATCATTACAGGTATCAATGGAGGTTACTACCCAGTTCAAGTAAGAAGTATTTTAGAGCATGGTCATTTAGCTATGAATGATATGCCATTTATATTTTATGTAAATGCTTTATTGATAAAGAGTTTAGCATGGCTTTTTCCATCACAGCCGTTAGAGGCTCTCATTATTTTTGGTATAAAAATATTAGGTGCATTAAGCATTCCCTTGGTAGTAATTCCATTATATAAGATTATTAATAATTATCTTGAATATAAGCCAACAAAGCTGTTAGAATACAGTTTAGTCACGTTTGTTCTGTTTTCATTTTCGCCATTATATTTAAGTGCTGAAATGATGAAAAATGCCTATGCTATTGTAGGTTTTACTTACTTTTTGTACTTATTCCTTAGTTTTTTTAAGTGCAGATCTGTTAAGCATGGAGTACTTATGCTATTAACACTGATTTTTATTGCGTTTACACATTTTGGTGTTTTTGCTATTTCTATCATTTTTCTGTTTATTTATTTGGTAAGTATTTATAAAGTAAAAGCCCTTGTGCCTATTCTAGTTATGGCAGCTTTAGGTTTTCTGGTTGTATGGTGGTTAGATCCCTTTAGAGCTTATAATGCTATTAATATTTTTGAAGAATGGTTTGGTTTGCCATGGCGAATAGCTTTCTATCCTGCTGGCATAGCTAGTTTTATATTTAGTGTTTTAATAAGTGTAGCATTGTTTTTTTCTATTAGAAATGATGAAGTTGTAGCCAAGCAAAAACAACTAATCACGATATTTTTATGGTTTATTGTAGTGCTGTCAATACCACTGTTACGTTTTGAACTCTGGAGGCGCTTTAATCTCATGCTTTTTATACCGCAAACGATAGCTTTGCTTTTGGTGTTTCCATACCTAATAGCATCGTACCAAAAGAAGTTTGTTGTATTGCTATGTATGGTGTCTATATTATCTATAATTTATAACCTAATAATACCAAAGCAGAGTAGTATTAGTACAGACTCTTATAAGGATTTAGCTTTTGTGGCTGATGAGGTTTCTAATCCAGAGCAAACGATTATAATGGTTAGGCATGGACTAGATTGGTGGATCGTTTGGCAGTTAAAAACTAAAATAGCACAATCTCACATTAAGGTAGATAAATCTATGGTTTCTAAGTATAAAGACATTATGTTTTTAAGGCAAAATAAAGGACATAACGATTTGTATCCAGGTCCAGGAAGTCCGTTTTTTAATCCTTCAGTCCCTAAAAATAGTATACTTTTGTATAAGTCAGATTATTTTGAATTATATAAAAGAACTGATTAACAGCAACTCAAGAAATACTTTTTTTATTGAATTTAAGGCGAAACATTTTTTGGTTTTTAGATAAGATTAAAGGGCAACCTTTAAAACAACTTTGTGTAAAAACTCATGATATTTTAGAAGATAAAAGCCGAAAGAAAGCAGAAGCAGAAAATGCAGAGCAATTAAAGAAACTAATAACTCATGCAACTCAAACGACTAGGTTTTATGCAAATAAAAAGTATAGTGTTCTTCAGGATTTTCCTGTAATTAATAAAAATAGTATTCGAGAAGATTTTGATGCATTTTTTTCTTCAAAATATAAAAAAAGCGAATGCAAAATAGTTTCAACAAGCGGTTCTACTGGTTCGCCTTTTAGTCTTTATCAAAATCAAGAAAAAGTATTTAAAGTACAAGCAGATAATATTTACTTTTCAAAAAAATCTGGCTATGAAGTTGGTGATTTTTTAGCCTTCATAAGAATTTGGCCCAAACAGATTAATATTAAGCTAAGATTTAATTTTTTGCTGAAAAACTTTATGCCATGGAATATACTTGATTTGTCAGATGAAGGTATAAAACAGCTTATTTCAAAATTAAATAAACAAAATAATCTGGTTAGTTTTTTAACCTATCCTACAGCCTTAGAGAAGATTTGCAAATATATAGACGCGCTAGAAAGTAATCCTGTTCAATTTAAAACAAAATCTATAATTACAATGTCTGAGGCATTGAATGATTATACCAAAGATAAGACAGAGCAATACTTTGGTATTACGCCTTTATCTCGATACTCTAATAACGAAACAGGTATTATGGCTCAGCAAATTAGTTCTAACGATCAACGGTTTAGAATTAATGACTCTAGCTATGTAATGGAAATACTAGACTTAGACTCTGACAAAGCGTTGCCTCATGGCCAACCAGGAAGAATAGTACTTACAGACCTGTATAATTTTGCAACACCTTTGCTTCGTTACGACACTGGTGATATAGGTGTTATGGAACAGGACGAAAATGGTATAAAATATTTTACTAATATTTCTGGAAGAAAAGTAGATCAATTGTACAATACCAAAGGGGATTTAATTCCATCACATTTATCACTTCGATTAATGGATTATGGTAAGTTTAGACAATTTCAATTGGTTCAAAAAAGTAAAACAGAGTATCATATCAATCTTAATACAGACACAAAAGTAGACGAAGCTAAAATCATTACAGACTACAAAGCGCATTTTGGTAATGATGCAGTTATAACAATTAACTACGTTAACGAAATACCGTTACTATCTTCTGGCAAGCGTAGAGAAGTGGTAAATGAATATTACAAATAACTATGCAGTATGCATTAAGTCTAAATTTCTGTCTTTTTCAGTATGAATAGGCACACCAAAAGCGAGTTTAAAATCTCCAACAGATTTTAAAACCAAAGAAGCACCACCAATTATAGTGTGGTCTCCAATAGAAAGCCCTTGGCTTACAGAAGCACCCAAACAAATAGATGAACAAAAACCTATAGTAACGTTTCCTGCAATAGTAACTCCAGAAGATAAGCTAGAAAAATCTGCCATAACAGAATCGTGCCCTAAAGAAGCTTTTGTGTTGAGAAGACAAAACTTGCCAATCTTAGCATTGGCATTAACAATAGAACCAGCCATAAGTACAGCGCCTTCAGGAACTAAAATGTCTTCAGCCAAAATAGCACTAGGATGAATAATAGGAACAAAATCAATTTTAGGAGCTATTTTTTTTATGCTTCGGTAGATGTTTAATCTTAGGTCATTATCGCCAATACCAATAACAATCCCTTCAATGTTAAACTCTTTAATTACATGAGAAAGTGAACTTAGATTTCCAATGATTTTATGACCATATACTTTGGAATTTAACGGTTTATATGAATCAATAAAACCAACAAGATTGTAATCATTATTCTTCAAAATAATATCTACAATCATTTTAGCATGGCCAGAAGCACCATATATTAATATATTTTTCATATCGTTAGGTTTCGACAAATCAATTGGTCTAGGGTCAACAACTTAAATTGCCAAAGTAGATTTGGTTATGCTTCGAAGATATTTAATCACTAACAAATAGCGCAGTAAATACGCTTAACAGTGTAATTTCATCCATTAAATGTTAAAATACTGAGCTATTTAAAGCTATTTTTGTACAAAATTCTAAAAATTTAGTATCTCAGGATTATACAAATTATGACGTTTAATAGATCTTTTTCAGTACAAAACAAGCCCAAAAACTTAGCAGTTAAACTCAATGCTAAAGCAGAACAGTCTGTGGTAAAAGGACATCCTTGGGTATTTTCTAATAGTATTGTAAAGATTAATGACGATGCAAATATTGGAGATTTAGCTATTGTTTTTAGTAAGAATAAAAACAAAGTCATAGGCATTGGTTTGTACGATGCTAATTCGCCAATACGAATTAAAATGATTCATAACGCGCAGACTAAAGTGGTTATTAATCATGAATTTTTCCAACAAAAAATTGAAGTTGCATATCACAAGCGTGAAGAATTACTTAAAACCCAAACCAACAGCTACCGATTACTATTTGGCGAAAATGATGGTTTCCCAGGATTAATAGCAGATGTTTATGATACTGTTTTGGTTGTAAAATTGTATTCTGAAATATGGTTGCCATATCTTCAATGGATTTTAGAAAGTCTTCAAAGTGTATCTAATTCAGAAACTATTGTACTTCGATTAAGTCGTCAATTAGAAAACAGTAAGCATCATCATTTTTCTGATGGAGATGTTGTTTTTGGCAGCTTAGAGAATGAAGTTGTAAAGTTTATAGAGCATGGAGTTCATTTTTCTGCTAATGTTCTAAAAGGTCATAAAACAGGATATTTTTTAGACCATAGAGATAATCGTAGACGTGTAGGAGAGCTAAGTAAAGGTAAAACCATGCTTGATGTATTTTCTTATGCTGGCGGATTTTCTGTGCATGCATTAGCTAATGGAGCCAAAGAAGTAACGAGTTTAGATATTAGCAAACAAGCGCTAGATGTTGCGAGAGAAAATGGAAAGTTAAACGACTATTCTGGAGTGCATAAAACCATTTCTGGAGATGCCTTTGTAGAAATGGAAAACCTCATAAAACAAAAAAATACTTTTGATGTGGTGGTTATAGATCCACCAAGTTTTGCCAAGCAGCAAAGCGAAATAGAACTTGCCAAAAAGAAATACAAGCAATTAGCAGAATTAGGAGTACAGCTCACGTCTAAAAAAGGTTTATTGGTTTTGGCATCGTGTTCATCTCGTGTAACAGCGCAATCCTTTTTCGATTTGAATCAAAGTGTATTAAATGCACAAGGTAGATTGTATGATACAGTTTTAAAAACTAAACACGATGTAGACCATCCTGTAACGTTTCCTGAAGGAGCTTATTTAAAATGTGGTTATTATCGTTTTTTAGAGTAAAAGTGCTATGCGTGCATAATATTTTTTATATTTGAATAAACTAAATTAAAATGCAAACAAAACTAACCGAATTACTCAGCATAAAATATCCTGTAATACAAGCACCAATGTTTTTGGTGTCTAATGTGGCTATGGTTACAGAAGCCATGAAATGTGGTATTGCAGGCTGTATTCCTGCATTAAATTACAGAACATTAGACGAGTTAAGGGCTGCTATAAAAGAATTGAAAGCCAATAAAGTAGAAGGTGGTGCTTTTGGGTTTAATCTCATTGTAAATAAATCGAATCCTAAAGCAAAAGACCAACTAAGAGTAATTTGCGAAGAAGGTTGTGATTTTATTTTAACCTCTTTAGGTAGTCCTGAAGAAACCATAAGAGAAGCACACGCAGTTGGTATTAAAGTGTTTTGTGATATTACCGATTTACGTTTTGCACAAAAGGTTGAAAGTCTTGGCGCAGATGCTGTTGTAGCAGTTAATAATGAAGCTGGTGGACATCGTGGTAACATTTCACCAAAGGATTTAATTTCTAATTTGGTTGAAAATTTAAAAATACCAGTAATCTCAGCAGGTGGAGTAGGACAAAAGTCAGATATAGATAAGATGTTGAGCTATGGTGCTGTAGGTGTGTCTGTTGGTAGTCCTTTTATAGCTTCAGTAGAAGCTGGAGTTACAGACGAGTATAAACAAGCTTGTGTAGATTATGGAGCAAAAGATATTGTAATGACAGAGCGAATTTCTGGTACACCATGCACAGTAATAAATACACCTTATGTTCAAAAAATAGGAACTAAAGCTACTTGGATAGAAAGCCTGCTTAACAAAAACCGAAAGCTTAAAAAGTGGGTAAAAATGATTCGTTTTTCAATAGGTATGAAAGCTACTGAAAAAGCAGCCAAAAAAGCCACCTACAAGACCGTTTGGGTTGCAGGACCAAGTATAGAGCACACCAAAGAAATATTGCCAGTAAAGGATATAGTGGCTAAGCTGGTTAATTAGAAGCGGCTAGTAATTCCTCTTTCTTTTTCTTTTTGCGTTTGCCAGTAAAAATATTAAAAGTGTAACTCGCTGAGAGTCCTCCTAACATGGTAGATATTAGTTCGCTATTATCAAATTTTCCTGTAATGATATAACCATCATAAAACTCTTTAGACAAACCAGCTAAAGACGAAAGACCAAAGCTATACCAAAAAGCTTTGTTTTTATTTTTGGTTTTAGAGTAGACGTAAGTGTAAGTAACACTAGATATAGCTGCACCAACGGTAAAATGTAAGCCATCATCTTCTAGAGTAACCTGAGCCGAACTTAGATTGAAACAGAAAAGTGCAAATAAAATAAGTAAAGTTTTCATGTTTGTAAAAGGTTGGTTGGTAGTAATCTAACCGATTTGGTTAGGAATCCTAAATTTTTCGCTGTGACTAATATTTTTACGATAAAAGCGTTAATTTCGCTGTGTTTTACGATAAAATTTAACACCAGTTTGAAGAACACCACACTCAGAATTGCAGCATCAATTATAGTTTTGTTTTTAGTGATATCTTGCTCATCCTCAACAACAATAAAGTCGGGAGATATAGTGTTTAGAGGCGCAACACAAAGTGACTTATCTGAAGCTATAAACGAGGTGACCCAAACCGAAAAAGCTACAAATTACACACATATGGGAATTTGTAGTGTTGAAGATGGAAGTGTATTTGTCTACCACTCAGATTTGGGCAAAGGTGTGCTAAAAGAGCCTTTAGAGTTGTTTTTAAAATCAGACGATTCTTCAACTTATACAGCAGATGTATACCGAATAAAAAATAGTACCCAAACACAAATAGCAACAGCAATATCTAAAGCTAAGAATCTAGTTGGTGAGCCTTACAACGTCACCTATATTTTAGAAGACAAAGGCTATTACTGCTCAGAGTATATCTACGAATTGTTTAAAGAAGACAATGTGTTTACTCTAGAGCCTATGACCTTTAAAAATGCTAAAACCAATACCTTTCACAACGGTTGGGTTACGCACTACAAAGATTTAGGCATAGAAATACCAGAAGGCAAATCAGGCTGCAACCCAAATGGTATGGCAGCTTCTGAAACTTTAGTTTTTGTAAGGCGCTTACAATAATGTTTAAAACTACGTAAGGTTACGTATTGACTTGTTGATTTAAAAATGCGAACTTCGCTTATCGTTGGGTATAAATCATTGAAACGAATTCATATCCAAACCGTTAGGCACAATTAAGAGAAAATGCCAAGATTATTAAAAAATGACACCATTAGGTTAATAGAAGCAAGTACTGAAGCTTTAGGCTTAGCTCAAATTGGAATTTGTACGTTTAGAAAAGATCAACTTAAAGTAGAACAAGTCCGATATTCTGCTGAAATTGGACTTATCGGTAGTGCGATTGAATTAGCAATGAGTTCAATCTTAATTCAAGCGCTCGGAAAAAAAATCATTTATCGGGATTATAAAAAAGGGAAATATAAGACCGCTTCAGAAATTTTAAATGACTTCCGCTCTCTTATCAGACAAGCTTCTTCTAATACTCTATTTTTACTTAATGACGTTCCTAATCCTGACGATCATTTCCAGAAATTACTTGATCTTACAAATAGATTTCAGCTAATAATTACGAGTCGTGCTAACGGGCTGCATAATGGATATGGTCTTAAATATGAAATTGTTGCATCTTTTTTTCAAGACGTAAGTGATTTTATAAAGTTAATTGGCTTATCAAACAACTTTAAACCATATTTAGCTTGTATCCCTGAATTAGTAGGTATTACAATTGATAAAAAAGTATTAATAGATGAACTTTATCAAGATTTACAGCAAACTTCGAATGTTGAGGAAAAAAGAAATCTAATCACATCTTTATTCCTCATTCTCCCAGAAATCCCAAGTAATTTACCAGATTGGATAGAAAAGTTCGATAGCATTAAGGTTGCTCCTAAAAAGAATGATATTGTTTATTTAATTGACGCATTAGAAAAAGCAAATCCAGTTTCTCTTAATAAAGTTACTGATGGCAGTCAATCACTTGATGTTAAAATTGTAGGTAGAGATGTCGAAGGAGCTATACCTATTTCTGCTCAATTTTTAAAATCAGAATTCACGCAAATAAAAGATCAATTTTATGCAGATATTGCAACTGCAAATGGAAGACTAAAAAGTAAGCAACTTGACTTACCTCCTAAATCATCAATAAATAATGTATTTGCTCTTGGTCTCTATGATTCGAAAATTATTGAAAATGATCTAAAATTCACTGGACATCAATCTTGGCCATTTATTGTAGAAGCTCTCAATGTAGCAAAGAATAATACAACAGCACCTTATTGGTTTATAATTAGAGAAACTAAAGATTTAGGACAGCTCAAAGCAAATCTAAAAAAAGCTCAAAGGCTTGGAAATAGCTCATTGAAAAAGAATATAACAATTGTATTAGGCGGTATCGAAGCTATGGAAAACAATACTCCAATTGAGTCGACTTCCGTTTTTATCAGTAAAATTCTTAAGGATATTGAAAAATTCAACAATGAGCTTGAACATATAGAAAAAATATACCAAAAGAATGGTTTACACGGTTTAAGCGAAGATTACGATAATGAATTTAGGCTTTTATTTTCGGAAAGTATTTCTATAAGTGATTTATTGCAAAAAATTTTAGAAGATGATTCAATTGAATTGAGTAATAGAAAATATTGGGTTGCTAAATTGACTCTTATTATGCCTGAAAAACAAGATTTACCTATTCTCGCATCAATTTTAGGGAACTCGGATTTCAATAATGCGCATACGAATATTCGAAAAGTTTTTCGCGCTTATGATTTCTATAATTATGGACCAAAAATAAAAAGTGCCTAACAATGTATAAAAATAATTGCTACATTAGTGCTTAACCAAAGGTAGTTGCAATTTTGTTACGTCTGATTTTCCTGCGAAAAATCCTCGCACACAAAACCGCTACTATTCTTATACGTTACCGATAAGCGCAACTCCCAAAATTAAGCCTCAAACCTTTGGCATTGAATTTGTTTGTAACAAAACACAAGATTTTACTACCAATAAGTAAAACAAGGTTTAACTTAAAAAAGAAAAATTATGATTCAGTATAAAGGAGCATTAGTTTTAGGAGCATTAATTGGTGCAGCAGCAGGTGTTTTATTAGCACCTGATAAAGGCAGTGTTACCAGAGATCATCTTAAAAAAGAAGGCAAGGAGATAAAAGACAAACTTGTAGATGACTTTACAGAAGTAAAAGAAGATTTGTCTAAAGCTGCAAAATCTGGTAAAGACAAGTTTAAAGAAGACATGAAAGACTTTGCGTCCAAAGCCAGTTATAAAACAGAAGAAGCCATTACATTTTTAGAAAAGCAATTGGCTATCCTTAAAGAGAAGAATAAGACCTTACAACAAACGAGTTAAAAGTGTTTTCTTACTTTTTTATTCATTTTATCGAATTTAATTGATTTTTAGACTCTTGGATGTTTTTTTTGCTATAGATTGGTTTAACACTTACAGTAAAAGTTTGTAAGTATTTTTAACCAACTAAAAGCCTATGAAAATTTTTAAGAGATACACAGCAGGCACACTATTGTTAGTCTTCATAATGTCTTCATGTTCTAGAGACTTAGACAGTTTTAAAGAAGAAGCTACAACTATTAGAAACAATGTAGAGGTAGATAGTATTATTCCAGACTCAATTTTATTAAGCATCTTAGAGGAAGAAACTCTTTTTATAGAGCAAGCAATATCCCAACGTATCGTAGACACAACAGGTATGGATGTTGTAAAAACTAATCCCAAAAAGGTATATGCGCATTATATGCCATGGTTTCAGAGCAAGGATTATGATGGATATTGGGGAGCGCATTGGACAATGGCAAACAAAAATCCAGAAATTATTGATGCCAATGGTAAACGAGAGATTGCTTCGTATTATTATCCTGAGATAGGACCCTATTCATCATCTGATCCAGATCTACAAGAATATCATTTTTTAATGATGAAAATGTCTGGTATAGATGGTGTTATTTTTGATTGGTACGGAAGTAGAGATTACTATGATTACAACATAATGAAACAAGCCACAGAAACATTTATGTGGCAGTTAGAAGACTTAGGCTTAGATTTTTCTATTATGTACGAAGATAGAACAGCTGTGCAAGCTGTAGATCTTGGCTTTGCAGTAGATACCATAACTGCTGCACAAGAAGATTTTGAATATGTAAGAGATAACTACTTTACAAGTCCAAGATATATGCAATGGGAAGGTAAGCCATTATTGTTTGTGTTTGGGCCACATCATATTCAGTCTCCAGAAGATTGGGATCAGATTTTTACTGTTTTTCCAGAGCATAACAAACCAGAGTATGTAACACTTTGGGGAGCTAATGCTTGGGTAGGAGATAACGCAACAGGAGAATTTGCTTGGGTAGACGAAACGCATTTAACAGCTCATGGTCATTATTATTGGCACATGACACAACCTCAAAATATAGACAAATTAAGAGTTGGCAGTGTCTATCCTAGTTTTAATTCCTTTAGTTTACAAGGAGGTTGGGGATTAGATCATGATTGGCAAATTTATCCAGATGGTGGTGATACATTTGTAGAAACATTAAATTACACACATCATGAAACCTCAGATTTTATACAACTCGTAACTTGGAATGATTTTGGTGAAGGAACAATGATAGAGCCCACAGAAGAATTTGGGTTTTTATACCTTCAACTTTTACAAGGATATACAGGTGTTTCTTATACACCACAAGATTTAAAAACTGCTCAGGATCTTTATTTTTTAAGAAAGTCTGTTGCTCAAAATAATCAAGGTACAGCGTCTCGATCTGCAAATAACACACCCAACACTCAGCGATTTTTAGATAGAGTTTATTATTATATAAAACGAGGACAAATGAATAGAGCTCGCATTTTACTTAGAGCAGTAGAGCGATTTTACACTACAGATTAGTAATAACCTGTTTATATTATAGTGTTAATAAAATCAACATTGACCACGTGTTTGCCTTCAAACGGAAATATTTGTAATCGGTTTTCAAATAATTCTTCTGCACGTTGTTTTTCATACACAATACGCTCTGCATCTAAGTATTCATCTTCTGTGCCATAAATAAGTTTTACTTTGGTGTCTTCAGAAAGATACTCAAAGTCTTTAGCGGTCAATTCCTTAGGAATGCCTCCAGAGTGTAATACCAATTGCGAACATTGTAATTGGCGTTTGGCTAAATAACGCATAGCAACACTCACGCCTTGTGAGTAGCCAAAAACGATTAGGTTTATATTCTTTGGAAAAGTTTCAGCTTCAAACACAGCATCAAAATAGTTAAGAATGTTTTGCATACCACTTTCGGTATTGTCTCTTGTTAGCCAATTAGCACCAACATGCATTTTGGGTTGCATGTAGTATTTACTTGGTGCTTGTGGAGCTATGATATAGTTTTCTTCAGCATTTAGATGTTTAAAATAACGTAAAAAATAACGACTTAGGTAACCCATACCATGGCACACAAACCACACATTTTTAGTGCGTTCTGTAAGTGTGTTTAAAGTAGAGTAGGAGTTGCTCGTTGTATATGTGATTTCTTTTTCTTCTGAATTCATTTTTCTTGGTAGTTTCAGTATTTTTGTGTTAAATGATTAAAGATCTCGTGGCTAATCTACGAGGTATTCAAAGGATACAATTTTAAACATTTCGACGTTAATATCGGAGTGTTTAAATCTCGATTATCGAGTAAAATTAAACTTTTTATATGCAATTATCTAAGGAAATGATCTTGGCAAAAGCCAACGAAGTTTCAAAAAATACGTTAATGGAAACGTTAGATATAGAAATGGTAGACTATGGCGAAGATTTTTTAGTAGCCAGGATGCCAGTAACACCTAAAGTGCATCAGCCAGATGGTGTGTTGCATGGTGGAGCTACAGCTGCTTTAGCTGAGAGTGTTGGTAGTTTTGCGTCGCACATTTTTACAGATTTAGAGCATTATTTTGTGAGAGGTTTAGAGATTACAGCTAACCATTTAAAAAGTGTAAAAGAAGGCTATGTGTACGCTAAAGCTACTTTTTTGCACAAGGGTCGTACCACACAATTGTTAGATATTAGGGTTACAGACGAGCAGGATAATTTAATATCGGTTTGCCGTTTATCTACAATTTCATTACCGCTTAAAAAGTAATAGATGACTCAAGATTCTTTTTTTGAAACTTTAGAACTTCAGTATAAAAATAATTTGCCTTTTGTGGTCTACAGCAGACCCATAAATTCGGTTATAAAATGTTGGTTGCAAGAAGATGATGCGTTGCACACAACTTCAGACTTTAATGAAAGTGGTTTTGTTTTTTCACCCTTTGATCTAAATAATAAGAGCATATTACTTCCCGAAACCCATTGCCAACATTTTACAATAGACGCTTTGGATATAGATTTGGATGATGAGTTTACGTCTTCTTCCATAGAAAATAATGGAGAAGAAGCTCATATACACCTTGTTGAAAAAGGTATAGATACCATTAAAAATGGTTTGCTAGAAAAGGTTGTGCTATCTAGAAAAGTTGAAAAAAGCCTTGTAGACTCTAATCCAATAACCATTTTTAAACGTTTGTTTAATACCTACAAAAATGCGATGGTGTATTGCTGGTATCATCCGAAGGTAGGCTTGTGGTTGGGCGCAACACCAGAGCTATTATTTAAAGTAGAAAGCAGAAGACTTACAACAATTTCTTTAGCAGGAACTCAATCTTATGCAGAAAATAGTGAGGTATCATGGACAACTAAAGAATATGAGGAACAACAGATAGTCACAGACTACATTACAAAACAAATAGAGCCACATGCAGATGTCATAAAAGTTTCTGAAGTAGAAACTGTAAGAGCAGGAAACCTGTTGCATTTAAAGACGTACATTCATAGTCAAATAAAACCAGAGAGTAGCCTATCATCTATTATAGAAGCTTTGCATCCTACACCAGCAGTTTGTGGATTTCCAAAGGAAGCATCAAAGCATTTCATTCTCAAAAATGAAAGTTATAACCGTGAGTATTATACTGGTTTTTTAGGTGAGTTAAATTTAAAAGTCTCAAAAACCAGAAATACAAATAGACGTAATGTAGAGAATAATGCTTATGCGGTTGTAAAAAAGCACTCTAACTTCTACGTTAATCTACGTTGCATGCAACTAAAGAATGGTAAAGCTTTAATATATGTAGGAGGAGGTATAACAAAGGATTCAATCTCTCAAAACGAATGGGAAGAAACAGTAAACAAAACCAAAACTATCGCTAACGTTTTAAGTTAAAACGAAGAGAATCCTTATCTTTGTTATTCGATGAAATACTCTAAAATTCCCTTATCCCAGACGGTTGTTACACTATGCAAAACGCATAATGTTAAGCATATAATTATTTCTCCAGGAAGCCGAAATGCACCATTAACCATAGGTTTTACGCACGATGAGTTCTTTAATTGCTACAGTATAGTAGATGAGCGTTGTGCTGGTTTTTTTGCTTTAGGAATAGCGCAACAAATACAAGAACCTGTAGCATTAGTGTGTACATCTGGTAGTGCATTGCTAAATTATTATCCTGCAATTTCAGAAGCCTATTACAGTAATATTCCATTATTGGTGTTGTCTGCTGACAGACCAAAACACCTCATAGATATAGGAGATGGGCAAACTATAAAGCAAAAGAACGTGTATGGAGAGCATGTATTGTACAGCGCAAACCTTAAGCTAGATATAAAAGATAAAGAGCTTAAAACTGCTGCTGATGATTTGCCTATTATGCGAAGTATAGAAAATAAGCTTGAACGTTTTTTAGGACTTCAAAAAGATATACAATCGCATAACGAATCTGAAATACATGATGCCATAACCATTGCAAGACTAAAGTCTGGACCTGTTCATATTAACATTCCTTTTGATGAACCGCTTTATGAAACAGTAGATGAATTAAGTATAAATCCAAAGCCTTTTAGTATTTCTGATAGAACAGAGAAGATAGATGAATTTGAAATAAAAAGTCTATTAGATGTATGGCACTCAGCAAAGCGAAAAATGATATTGGTTGGTGTTTTGCAACCAAACTCAATAGAAGAGCAATGGATACAAGAATTAGCAGATGATGATAGTATTTTGGTTTTTACAGAAACAACATCCAATCTACATCACCCAGATTTTTTTCCAGGAATAGACAAAATGATTGCTCCGTTAGAAGAGGAAGAATTGCAGTTATTGCAACCAGACATTCTTTTAACCTTTGGAGGATTAGTGGTTTCAAAAAAGATAAAAGCTTTCTTAAGACAATATAAGCCAGAAGATCATTGGCATGTTGACTTATTTAAAGCAAACGACACATTCTTCAATTTAGATAAACATATAAAGCTAACACCAAATACATTCTTAAAAACCTTTTTACCTCAAGTAACACATCATACAAAAAGCGATTACAAGACCAACTGGTTAAAGGTGAGACAGAAACGCAGAAAACTTCACGATGATTATATAAAGACTATTCCATTTTCAGATTTTACGGTTTTCAACGTGTTATTAAAAAGCATACCAAAACAAAGTAACCTGCAGGTTGGTAATAGCTCTGCAATACGATATACACAGTTGTTTCAGCTTAGAAAAGATATTGCTGTATTCTGTAACAGAGGTACAAGTGGTATAGATGGTAGCACAAGTACAGCAATTGGTGCAGCAGTAGCCAATAAATTGCGTACTACATTTGTAACGGGTGACTTAAGTTTTTTCTACGATAGCAATGCACTTTGGAATAACTATATTCCAAGGAATTTCAGAATCATTGTAATTAATAACCAAGGAGGTGGTATTTTTAGAATATTACCAGGCCATAAGAATACAGAAAACTTTGATACGTTTTTTGAAACTAAACATCAGTTAACAGCAAAGCAACTCTGCGAGATGTATGGTTTTGAATATGTTAAAGCAACTAATGAATCGTCTTTAGAAGAGGTGCTAGACAGGTTCTATAATGTCTCAAAAAAGCCAAAGTTATTAGAAGTGTTTACACCATCTACAACCAATGATAATGTGCTTTTAGATTATTTTAAGTTTATAAAGTAATTTTAGTGTTACTAATGTGATAAGATGTGACTTTTCAGCTTTTTAGGTGTCTAAAAAATACTTACCTTTAGTGAGACAATTTATTTAACCTAAAACAAATATTAAAATGAGTAAAAGAGACGAATTAATCGCAAAGTACGCAGCTGATTTAAAAGACAAGTGTGGTGTTAATCCAGATATGGATCTATTAACAAAAGTTACTGTAGGTTTAGGACCTTCAATCTACAATGCAGATTCTTCAACAGTTTCTGGTTCTGACGAGAGCGAGTTGGCAACTGTAAAAAACAATTACTTAATTAAGAAATTAGGATTAAGTGAAAGTGATGATTTAGATGGTGCTATTGCTTCAGTAATGGATAAGTACGGTCAGTCTAATAGAAATAAGTACAGAGCAGTTGTGTATTATTTACTATGTACTCATTTTGATAAAGCGTCGGTTTACTAGTAGACTTTAGTATATATAAAAACATTAAGACCTTTCTTTTTTTTTGAAAGGTCTTTTTTATTTCTAAAACTTTCTACTTTTCACATGCAACTTATTTCTACCTTTGCAGCATGATACATTTAGGAGAATACAACACATTAGAAATATTAAGAGATACTGAACCAGGATTGTTTTTAGGTGATGGTGAAGAAGGAGAAGTTTTGTTGCCAAACAGATACGTCCCAGAAGATTTTGAGATAGGCGAAAAACTAGAGGTTTTTGTTTACTTAGATAATGAAGAGAGACCAGTAGCTACAACAGATAAGCCTTTTATAAAAAAGGGAGACTTTGCGTTATTACGTTGTAATGAAGTTACAAAATTTGGTGCTTTTTTAGATTGGGGTTTGGTAAAAGAATTGTTTTGTCCGTTTAAGGAGCAGGCCTTTAAAATGAAATCAGGTGGCTGGTATTTAGTGTATTGTTATCTAGACGAAGACACAGAACGCCTTGTAGCATCAAGCAAAACCAATCGATTTTTAGATAATAAAGAGCTTACTGTTCAACAGTTTGATGAGGTGGATTTAATTGTGTCGCATCCTTCCGAAATAGGAATGAATGTTATTGTAAATAAAAAGCATCTAGGACTAGTCTTTAAAGATGATATTTACAAAGATATTAGTGTAGGAGATAGGCTAAAAGGCGTGGTTAAAAAAGTACGACACGACAATAAGTTAGATATCTCTCTAAATCAAATAGGTTATAGAAACATAGAGCCAAATGCAGAGTTTATTCTCAACGAATTAAAAGATAATAGCGGCTTTTTACCATTGCACGATAAGTCTAGTCCAGAAGACATAAAAGAGCATTTACAAATGAGTAAAAAAGCGTTTAAAAAAGCTGTAGGTTCTCTTTATAAGGATCGATTAATAACCATTGAAGAAAACGGAATAAGATTAGTTTAATCTAACTAATCTTATTTATTTTCAATGCGTTGTTGAATTGTATTTAAGCTTTCGTATAAGTTATCAAAGCAAATGTCATTCCACTGGCAAAAACTGCTTTCAATTTCAGCATTCATACGTGTAGCATCAGTATAACTAACAATGCCATAAGCTGCTAAATTTGGTAATTTTTGCCTTGCATTTTTTAAATCTAATAAGGAGATAGAATAAGAATTAATTCTGTTGGCAATAATTCCAAATGGTTTAGAGGTGCCATAATAATTTTTAATAGAATTAATTGTTGGGCTTACAGCTTTTAAATCTATGTGAGTTCCTTCGTTAAACTCAATAACAGCGATGTCTCTAAAAAAATGCGTAACTCCAAACTCTGTTGAAGTTTTACCTATGATTTTTGACGCTAAAGGTGTGTGTTCAATTCCCATGTACTTCAGGTTTTAATAATAGCTAAAACTTTAAGAATCATGACTTAAAGCTATAATTAGACACGCACTTTTTTAATAAGTCACATCAAGAAATTAAATCCAATAGAATTGCAGAGAGAATTCACTGTAGAGTACTACAAAAAAAGCCTTTTTTAAAGATTAGAAAGAGTGTCTTCTACCCAGTCAATAGCGTCTTCAATATTTCTGAAAGCTCTTCTGTTGAACTTAAAAAAGCGTTCTTCTATTTCAAAAATACGCTCCGTCATAGAGCTATGTGCTACTGTAGCACAAGCCTTAGCATTAGGAAACATCTTATTGAATTTTTCAGCGTCCGAAAGATCTATAGAGTAAGAGTTTATTCTATTAGAAATATACCCAAAAGGTCTAGTTCCGTATTGAGACTTTATAATATCAGCAATTTCACCAAAATTATCAAAGTTAACGTCTATACCCTCGTTAAAAACCACAACTATATATTGGTTGTTATAACGGAGTTCGCCCAACTTTAATTTCTTCTTTATGAAATTTGTATTATTAATCTTAGGGGATGTAATCATAATAATAAAAATCAACGGCAAATATAGTGCTGAGGCTTAAATAACCAAACACATATTTAGTAGCTATGTATTATTATTAATTCCTTATTTTTGCTATCAAAATATTGAAAAAAATGAGTTCTATAGATTGGAAAGTTGCCAAATCTTATGAAGATATAACATATCATAAATGTAATGGCGTTGCTAGAATAGCGTTTAACCGTCCGGATGTAAGAAATGCCTTTCGTCCTAAAACCACATCAGAGCTATATGATGCTTTCTATGATGCTAATGAAGATGTAAATATTGGTGTTGTTTTATTAAGTGCAGAAGGACCATCATCCAAAGATGGAATATGGAGTTTTTGCTCTGGTGGAGATCAAAAAGCACGAGGACATCAAGGTTACGTAGGAGATGATGGTTACCACAGATTAAATATTTTAGAAGTTCAACGTCTTATTCGTTTTATGCCAAAAGCTGTAATTGCAGTAGTGCCAGGTTGGGCTGTAGGTGGTGGACATAGTTTGCATGTGGTTTGCGACTTAACATTGGCGAGTAAAGAGCATGCCATTTTTAAGCAAACTGATGCAGACGTTACCAGTTTTGATGGAGGCTATGGATCTGCTTATTTAGCAAAAATGGTAGGGCAGAAAAAAGCCAGAGAAATTTTCTTTTTAGGAAGAAATTATTCTGCTCAAGAGGCCTATGAAATGGGAATGGTAAATGCCGTTATACCTCACGACGAATTAGAATCAACAGCTTATGAGTGGGCACAAGAGATTTTAGCAAAGTCACCAACATCTATAAAAATGCTAAAATTTGCAATGAATCTAACAGACGATGGTATGGTTGGTCAGCAAGTATTTGCAGGTGAAGCTACACGATTAGCGTATATGACAGACGAAGCTAAAGAAGGACGTGATGCCTTTTTAGAAAAAAGAAAGCCAAATTTTCCAAAAAAGTGGATTCCTTAAAATTAATGGCTTAATGAAAAAAATTAAACCATGGCTTTCTGCCATGCGGCTTAGAACTTTACCGCTTTCTGTTTCTGGTATTATTTTAGGAACTTGTTTTGCTACATACAATGGTCGTTTTAATTGGTGGGTATTGGTATTGGCTATTTTAACCACTGTAAGCCTTCAGATATTATCTAATCTAGCAAATGATTATGGTGATGGAGTAAAAGGTACAGACAACGATGATAGAGTTGGTCCTAAAAGAGCGATACAAAGTGGAGCTATTACTCCAGAGGAAATGTTAGATGCTATAAAGTTTAATATTGTCATAGTTATAATACTTACGCTGTCATTAATTATGGCAGCTTTTGGGCCAGCTAATTTTTTGTTCTTACTTCTATTTGTGTTTTTAGGAGGTCTTTCTGTTTATGCAGCTCTAAATTACACTATGGGAGATTCACCGTATGGCTATAGAGCTTTGGGTGATGTTTTTGTATTTATATTTTTTGGTTTAATCAGTACAATAGGTAGTTATTTACTTTATGTACACACTATCGATCATGTTGTTGTGTTACCTGCAATAGCTCTTGGGTTGCTAAGTGTAGGTGTTCTAAATCTTAACAATATGAGAGATTTAGAAGAAGATGCTAAAGTAGGTAAAATTACAATTGCTGTAAAATTAGGTATAAAACGAGCTAAGCAATACCACTATTTTCTAATTATAGGTGCAATGTTTGCTTCTATAATTTTTTCAATACTGTATTATGTAGAACCATACAACTTTCTTTATTTGGTTGCTTTTGTGCCATTATTAATTCATATTAAAAAAATTAAAGCAGCAAAAGAGCCTGATGATTTTGATGGTCAATTAAAAGTATTGGCTCTAACAGCATTTCTTTTTGCATTATTGTTAGGTGTTGGGTATGTATTATATTAATTTTAGGGAAATTATTTTTCAAAAATTAATATTGAAATGAAAATCACATTTTACGGTCATGCTACATTAGGCATACAGATTAAAGATATCCATATTTTAGTAGATCCTTTTATCACAGGAAACGAAAAAGCTTCAGAGATTGATATAGAGCAGATTAAAGCCGATTATATCTTACTAACTCACGCACACCAAGACCATACCTTAGATGTAGAAACTATTGCAAAGCGTACAGGAGCTGTTATTGTTTCTAATCATGAAATTGTAACACATTATCAAAATTTAGGATTTGAAGGTCACCCAATGAACCATGGAGGCTCGTGGGATTTTGAGTTTGGTAATGTAAGATATGTTAACGCTATTCATACATCATCTTTTCCTGATGGAAAATACGGTGGACAACCAGGTGGTTTCATTATAGAAGGTGAGCACAAAAATATTTACATAGCTGGTGATACTGCATTAACTATGGATATGAAGTTAATTCCATTACGTACAAAACTAGATTTGGCTATTTTACCAATTGGAGATAACTTTACTATGGGAGTTGAGGATGCTATCCTAGCAAGCGACTTTGTAGAGTGCGATAAAGTATTAGGTTATCACTTTGATACCTTTGGTTATATAGAAATAGACCACGATGAAGCCAAGCGCAAATTCTTTGAAAAGGATAAAGATTTAATGCTTTTAGGTATCGGTGAGAGTGTAGAGTTGTAAAAAATGACAAGGAAAGAATTCTTATTTGTTATTTGGAAAAAGGCATTTAGACCAATTCTTTTTTTAGGAGTCATATATTTTTCAATAGACTTCCTTTATAAGTTATCCATTGATGGTGGAGAGGCAATCAGTACGTTAATTATTGGTGTTTTTTTCCTTTTATTACTTTACTCAGTAGTTCAACTTCTAAATGTAGTTTTTGATTATTTTTCAGTACAATTAAAGTCAATTCTTCCTAAAAAAGTAAAGGTTTGGTTCAAGTTTATCTCTAAATTATTTAGATTCTTGCCACCTATATTATTGGGTATTGCTATTTATTATCTGTGGAATAAAGATAGGTTAGCAGCTTGTTTTATGGGTGCTTACTTTGTATATGAACTGTATAGGTTAACAAAAAATGGAAGAGAGAAAAAGGATGTTTTAGACATTGCTAATTAGAAAAGTTATTCTAAGATACTTCCAACTTATATCCAATACCATGCACATTGGTTAACTTAATATTTGGATCATCTTGTAGTTTTTTGCGAAGTTTAGAGATGTAAGTGTCTAAACTTCTTCCTACAACAACACCATTATCTTCCCAAATACGTTTTGTAAGTTCTTCTCTGGAAATAATTTCATTTGGCTTTTCAGAGAAGATTTCAAGGATTTCACATTCTTTTTTAGAAAGACTTATTTCCAAAGCTTGTTTTACGAGCTTATGTTGTTCTGGGTAAAAGATAAAGCCTCCTAATTTTATTCTATCATCGTTGTCTTCTTTAGGTTTTAAAAAGGTTCTTCGTTTTAAAATGAATAGAACTATCAAAATTAAAACGAGTAGTAATGCAACAGGAATCCAAAGCGATAAACCAGTCTTATTATTGTTTTGAAATTTCACCAATAATAAATAACAAGATTTAGATAAAACGCGACCACCACAAGGAACAATTTCATTATCCTTTTTGCGCTTCATTTGGTAGCTATAAGCAATTTGGTTATCGCTACACTGTACAACTTCTATAATGTAATTTGAAGGTAATTCAGCAGTTTTAAAGTTTCGGGTTATAGTCTCTGCTAAAAATCCAGGCTCAATAGACAATTCTTTTTGAAATTGAAGTTTATAAGTCCTTGTGTCAATTTCTTCAATCGGTAAAACCAAAGAAGTAGAATCATTTTGTGCCAAAAGTAGCTCATGACCAACAGCTCTAATAGCTACTTTTATTGCATCAGAATTAGTCTCTTGCATTTTAGAAGCACAAGAGCTTAGTACAATAGCAACTACTAATAATAGATTAAAGCGATAGTGTTTTTTCATAAGCTATGTAAAGAACAGCATTTTAAACACTTTTTACAAGGCTTCACATTTCTTTTACACTTTTTTGACACTTTCTGAGCGCTAACCATCTAGTTTTGGATAAAATCTTAGAAATGAAAAAATGTCTTATCATCTTATTATTAATATCTCTTCTTGGGTGTAAGAACTCAAAAAGTGATGCCTTATCTAATGATGTTCAAATTCAAAATAATAACACATCTCAGCAGTCGATAAGTCTGGTTTTAAAAGAGAATGCAGATCTAACGATTAACGAAAGAATAGAGCTATACAGAACTCTAAAACGTAAAGAAGCTGATGCCTACAATTTTGAAAACAAGGACGAAATTACAATGTATGGTTACGGATTGCTTTGGGATAATAAACCAGGTGAAGCTTTAGAGGTTTTTAAGTTGATTGTAGAGCAATTTCCTGATTGGTATAACGCTTACGATAGTTTGGGTGAAGCATATTTTAATCTGGGTGAAATGGATTTAGCCATTAAAAATTATGAAAAATCCTTAGCAATGAATCCAGATAACTTTAATGCTGAGGATATGATAGCTCGCATTAATTTTCCGAATAAAAAACCAATAACTCCTTCAGAAAAATTTGCAAAAATATTTCCTATTGAAGATTATAAAGCCGATTTAGATCAATTGGCTAATAAGTTATTAGAAGTTCATCCCAATGCATTAAAATTTATTTCTAAAGCCAATTTTTGGAAAACAGTAAACGAAAAGAAAGCTGCCATAAACGAAAACACAACCTATGCTGAGTTTTCTTGGTATTGTCGCGAGATTATTTCTAGTATCAACTGTTCGCATACATCTAACAATTTCTCGCAAGATTGGGATGCTATGCCAATACAATTGTTGTTTCCTTTAGATGTAAGATGGATTAACGAACGACTGTATGTCATTGATGCTTGTACCAATGCCAATAAGGTTTCTGTAAAAGATGAAATCACTAAAATTAACGGATTGCCAGTTGAGGATATTGTTTCAGAAATTTACAAGCATATTCCATCTCAAGGACATATAGAGACTTATAAACGTCATAAATTTAATTATTGGGCAACAGCCATGATTCCGTATGCGTTGAATTTTCCAAAACGCTTTTCAATTCAAATAAAAGGACAAAAAGTACCAGTTATCTTAAACACTTTAGATGCTTATCCAAGTTTTAAAGAACCTTTTACCAAACCTTGTCCAGATAACCTGTGTCTCGATTTTAAGGATAATAAAACTGCTATATTAACCATTTCGAGCTTTAATTATTACCCTTGGAACAACCTTAGCGAGTTTGAAAATTTTATTGATGATGGTTTTCAAAAAATAAACCAAAATAAGACTGAAAACCTCATTATAGACTTGCGTTTTAATGGTGGAGGCTCAGCAGAATCAAGTATTCACTTACTAAAATACTTAATCGATAAACCATTTGCATACTTCTTAAATATAGATGCAGAAACAGAAGAAATTATACATCAACCCTTTAAGAAAACTTACAAAGGAAGACTGTATTTTTTAATTGATGGCAATGGCAATTCCACAACAGGCCACTTTATGGCAATGGCAAAATACCACAATCTTGGTACTGTTATAGGCGAAGAATTAGGATCTAATCACTTTTGTACGGCTGGCCAAACAGTTTTAAGATTAAAGCATACAAAGTATCAATATTATGTAGCAAACACGACATCTCAAGTAGCTATTAAGGGACTAGATGATAGTAAAGGGATACTTCCAGATTATGAAGTAATACAACCTATAAACGATTACCTCAATAATCAAGATTCTGTTAAGGAATTTGCTTTAAAACGTATTCAAAATCAATAAAATAAATCAATTATGAAACGAACAATTATTCTATTAATCTTTATGGCAGTTTGCCTTTTTACTGGTTGTAAAAATGAAGCAAACATAAACAGTGAGAGTTTATTGGTGTCAAAAGAAGAAGTACCAGAAAAAAGTACAGCAAATTTAGAAGGAAAAATTGCAATTAATTTAGAGAAGAGTGTTGTAAAATGGAAAGGTTCTATGCTTTTTAGCTTTGGAAACCACTTTGGAACGGTAGATTTTAAAGCAGGTTCACTAGAGTTTGAAAACAATGAAATTAAAGACGGTAGTTTTGTTGTAGATATGACTACTATTGTTAATACAGATGGAGATTATAGTGAAGATTTGGTAAACCACTTAAAGAATGAAGACTTTTTTGATGTTGAAAAATTCCCAGAATCTAAATTAGAGTTTATAGGTTTTGAAAAAGTTAATGACAATAGACTTAAAATAGATGCAAACCTAACTGTTAAAGATGTTACAAAGCCTGTAACGCTGTACAATGTAGATTACTTTCCTGAGGAACGAAGACTTTCCACTAAATTTAAAATAGACAGAACAGAGTTTGGAATCAATTATAATTCAAAAGGTTTTGCAAAGGTTAAAGATTACGCTATTTCTGATGCTGTAGAACTTGAGGTCGAAGTGTATTTTGATAACTAATTTAGTTGAAAATGAGAAACTACCTAACAGCACTTCTCAAAACAACCTTATGCAATAACTTAGGGAAAAAGCGTTTCAGGTAAACACCTTTAGTTTCACCTTTGCCAATATAAGCTTCAAACTTTTCTTTTTTAATGGCTTTTAGCATGCGTTTGGCAAAAACATCGACATCTAAACCATTTTCGGTTGCAGAATCTTGCTCGTTTTGTATAGAGCCATTACCAGTTAAAGCATTGCGAGCAACGTTGGTATTTACAAAACCAGGACAGATCATGGTAACTTTTATGTTGTCTTTATCATGCTCTAACCGTAAGGCATCAAAAAAACCATGGAGGGCATGCTTTGCACCACAGTATGCGGAGCGGTAAGGTGAGCTAAACTTTCCCATTAAACTGGTAACAGTAACAAAATGACCAGATTTTCGAGCTATAAAATGTGGAAGTAAGGCTTTAGACAAAGCCACTGTGCCTAAATAATCAATATCCATGAGTTTTTTGTCCACTTCAATAGCCGTATCTATGATTAAAGAGCGTTGACTAATGCCACCATTGTTGATGAGAATATCAACGTTGCCAAATAATGAAATAGCTTTTTCTGCTGTAGTAGGCATGGATTTATAATCTGCCAAATCTAGAGGGAGGACTTTGATGTTTTCAGATTGTTGGCATTTCTTTTTAACATCGTTTAAAACCGTTTCTCTCCGAGAAGAAATTATAAGTTTGCAATTCTGTTTTGCCAACTGTATAGTTAAGGCTTCACCAATTCCGCTTGAAGCTCCTGTAATCCAGATTATTTTGTTTTCAAATGTCATTTCTGCTTGTTAGAATTCAGCCATTCTTGTCGTAAATCATCACTTAATTTTCCGGTACCATCATGTTTCCAGCCTGGAGGTTTAATTAAATATTGAAAACGATCTTTTAGAGATTTCTTTCCTGTAAAAGTGTCTTTCAGCATGTTCCACCACTCAATAAAGGCAATCTTTACTGGGTTGTACGTGTTAATATTATTTACAAGTCCATATTTTACTTTTTCATCTTCTAATTCTGGTTGAAATGTGCCAAAGAGTTTATCCCAAATGATGAGTATCCCAGCATGATTTCGGTCGAGATAAATTGGGTTACTACCATGATGTACACGATGGTGCGATGGTGTGTTAAATACCGCTTCAAACCAACGTGGCAGTTTGTTGATAGCTTCAGTATGAATCCAAAATTGATACAATAGGCTTATGGACATTTGTAATAAAATCATAGCAGGATGAAACCCTAAAAGTGGAAGCCATAACCAAAAAATAAAGGAATAAAAACCTCCAGACCAAGTTTGTCGTAATGCTGTACTTAGATTGTAGTGTTCCGAAGAATGATGCACCACATGAGATGCCCAAAATAAGCGGCACTCGTGCGAGATTCTATGAAACCAATAATAGGCCAAATCATCCGCAAAAAAGAGCAGAACAAAAGACCACCAAGCGACAGGAATTGTAAACAATCTAAAGTTTTCATAAACCCAAGAAAGTGCCAATAATACTAAGACTTTACTAGCAAAGCCCAGAAAAACATTGCCTAAACCCATAGCTATAGAAGCAAAGGCATCTTTGGTCTCGTATCCTTTGGTTTCCTTGTACTTTTCTCTTGTGGTTACATAGAGTTCTAGCAACATAGAAAAGACAAAGAAAGGAATGGCAAAATGAATAAGGTTTGGGAACTCAGGCATCGATATTTTTTTAAAACATTAACTTTAAAGACGTTCTTAACTCGTATTTTTATAGCTTCAATTTATGAATTAAAATTATGAAGTTAAAATTATCTCTTATTCTTTTGCTAATACCATTATGTAATGCCTTTTCTCAAATTGATGAATCTAAGACAGGTGCTTGGTACATGTATTTTTTTAGTCATCAGTTTAAAGATAGTCAATGGGGATTTCAAGGAGATTTTCAATATAGAGATTGGCAAGGATTAAGTGATATGGAGCAGTTGCTATTACGCTCTGGTATTACGTTTTCGCCTAAAAATGCAGGTGTAAAATTTACTTTAGGATACGGAAATGTAACTTCTGGTGTATATGGTGATAGTAACGATACATCTTCGGAAAGTAGAATTTATCAAGAAGCTTTAATACCACAAAAATTAGGCAACAGATTTTATCTTACTCACAGATTTAGATACGAACAACGTTTTGTAGAAGATCAGGATTTTAGAACACGTTATCGCTACAATTTGTTTCTTAATATACCGATTAATAGTAAAGAATTATCACCAAAAACAATTTACGCAGCTTTTTATAACGAGCTTTTTATAAATGGTCAACAAGACATAGGTGATGGGAGAGAAGTAGAACTTTTTGACAGAAACCGAACCTACTTAGGTTTTGGATATGTCTTAAATCCTAAGATTAAGTTTCAATTGGGTTGGATGAACCAAAAGACAGATTCTTGGGGAAAAGGACAATGGCAAATTAGCATGCATCATAATTTATAGTCTAAAAAGTAGATTCTAAAAAGCCCGAAAATTTTGGTAAAATGAAAGCAACGTATCATAAGTATACTCTCAATTTTAAGCGTCCTAGTGGTACATCGAGAGGTGTAATGACGACTAAAGAAACTTGGTTTATTATTCTAACATCTAATGGCAAAGAAGGAATAGGTGAGTGTGGCATATTAAGAGGTTTGAGCATAGGCGATAAACCAGATTATGAAGACAAACTAAAATGGACTTGCCATAATATTCATTTGGGTTTAGAGCGTTTATTAGCAGAACTGATAGAATATCCAAGTATTCAGTTTGGGTTAGAAATGGCTTTTAAATCTTTAGAGAGTGAGATTAAATTCAATCTTTTTCCTTCAAAATTTACAAAAGGACAAGATGCTATTCCGATTAATGGATTGGTTTGGATGGGAGATGAAGCATTTATGAAGACGCAAATAAAAGAGAAAATTGAAGCTGGTTTTGATTGTATTAAAATGAAAATTGGTGCTATAGATTTTAAAACCGAATTAGATATTTTAAAATCTATACGAAGAGAGTTTTCAGTTTCAGATATAGAATTGCGTGTTGACGCTAATGGAGCATTTTTACCGAGTGAAGCGTTAGAAAAATTAAAGCAATTATCAGAGTATCAATTACACTCTATTGAACAGCCAATTAAAGCAAAACAGCATGAAGAGATGGCAAGCTTATGCGACGTTACACCTCTGCCAATTGCGTTAGATGAAGAGCTGATTGGAGTATTTTCTGAAGAAGCTAAATTAAAAGTGCTCCAAACTATAAAGCCACAATACATTATTTTAAAGCCAAGTTTAGTTGGTGGTTTTAGCGGAAGCCAGCAATGGATTAACATTGCAGAAAGCTTCAATATAAAATGGTGGATAACTAGTGCATTAGAGAGTAATATAGGTCTAAATGCCATTGCGCAATGGACATACACTTTAAATAATACAATGCCACAAGGTTTGGGTACAGGAAGCTTATTTACTAATAATTTTACTTCTCCATTAACCGTAAAAAATGGTACTTTGCAAAACAACTTAAACACTGACTGGAATTTTAAATTATGAGATTAAATTATATACAACAAGCATACAAAGGATTGCACGATGGCTGGCGCTATATTGTGGGAATAATGATTGTAATATTTTTTGTGGTTGCTGGGCAAATACCATATACAGTTGCCGCGATTGTTGAGGCTCATAGACAAGGGCTAAACCTTTTTGAACTAAATGAAAGTGATTTGATGGGACTTTTAGAGTCTAATCTTAACTTGGCATTAATGTTATTATCGTTTGCTGTTGCTTTGGTAGGTATTTTTCTGGTTAATAAGTTTTTACACAAAATGACTATAACGCAACTAACCACATCGAGATCTAAAATAGATTGGAAACGTTTTTGGGTTATATTTTTTGCTTGGGGAATTATTTCTTCAGGATTAGTGTTGTTAGATTATTTTGCTTCACCAGAGCATTATGTGTTTAATTTTGATCTTAATAAGTTTTTAATTCTTAGTGTTATAGCCATTGCATTAGTGCCTTTGCAAACCAGTTGCGAAGAATATTTTTTCAGAGGTTATTTAATGCAAGGTATAGGTGTTGTTACAAAAAATAGATGGTTGCCATTAATTGTAACCTCTGTAATTTTTGGATTGCTTCATATTGCAAATCCTGAAGTAGATCAATTAGGCTACGGAATAATGGTGTATTATATAGGTACAGGATTATTTCTGGGTATAATGACCTTAATGGACGAAGGACTAGAGCTTGCATTAGGCTTTCATGCTGCAAACAATCTTTTTACAGCCTTATTAGTTACAGCAGATTGGACAGCTTTTCAGACGTATTCAATTTTAAAAGATACATCAGATCCTACCAGAGCTGGGTTTGGAGATGTTTTTATGCCAGTATTTGTTATGTTTCCGCTAATCTTATTTATTCTGTCTAAAGTTTATAAATGGAAAAATTGGAAAGAAAAATTATTTGGAAATATACAAGAACCACCAAAAGAAGACTATAAAATTATAGACGAATAGTATGATACCTGGTTACGATAAAGTTCACAATAGATTTAAATTAAATGGTTTACATTTTGACCATGAAGATCTAAAAGAAGTAGCTTACAGTCTTATAAAAGAAGGAGAGCCTCACGAAAAAATAACAGGAAACTTTTTAATAGACTGGCTTAATACTAAGGACTATATCGAAGTAAAAACTTCAGGATCTACAGGAAAGCCAAAATTGATAAGGTTGCAGAAGCAAGCTATGGTAAATTCTGCCATTGCCACAGGAGATTATTTTGGTTTACAACCTGGGGATACAGCTTTAGATTGTTTACCAAGTCACTACATTGCAGGCAAAATGATGTTGGTAAGAGCTATGGTTTTGGGTTTAGAAATAGACCTTGTAGAGCCAAGTGCGCATCCTATTTTTGATTACGAAAAGCACTACGATTTTAGTGCAATGGTTCCTCTTCAACTTAAGCATGTTTTAAAGTATACATATAATATAAAAACAATTATCGTTGGTGGATCTAAAGTTCCTCAACCTTTATTAGAACAAATTAAAACATGTGATTCAAGCTTTTTTGAAACCTATGGTATGACAGAGACTGTAACACATGTTGCAGTAAGAAAATTACTTTCCAAAACATCTAAAGGAGAGAAGTACTTTAATGCTATTCCTAATGTTAGTTTTACCCAAGACGAAAGACAATGTTTGGTTATAACTGCCTCTAATCTGGTAGAAAAGCCATTAATAACAAACGATATTGTTGATTTAAAATCCGAAACAAGCTTTCAGCTTTTTGGTCGCTATGACAATGTTATTAATTCTGGAGGTGTAAAACTATTTCCAGAACAGATTGAAGATAAATTACAGTCAGTTATAAACGAACGTTTTATTATAGCTGGAGAAGCTGATGAAACTCTGGGAGAGCGTCTTGTTGTAATCGTAGAAAACCCGAAAAATTCTGCTGAGAGTATAGCAAATAACATTAAGCAAGTAAAAGGCTTAACAAAGTTTGAAGTGCCAAAACAGGTCTATACTGTAGATAAATTTGTAGAAACGGTTAGTGGTAAAATACAACGCAGCAAAACCATAGCATTAGTTTTAGGTTAGGTCTATTTTTGCTTAGAAAAGACCCATAAAATAAAAAACCCAATGCAAAAGCATTGGGTTTTTCTATATATTAGAACTAAGGATTAGTTACCCTCAGATAAGTTTTTCATTTCTTTTTCAACCATTTCGTAGAACTGATCGATTTTAGGCATTACAACGATACGAGTACGTCTATTCTTTGCTTTGTTTTCAGCAGTATCATTTTCTACTAAAGGCACGTAGTGGCTACGACCAGCAGCAATTAATTGCTGAGGGTTTACCTCTAAGCTCTCTAATACACGTACAACAGAAGTAGCACGTTTTACACTTAAATCCCAGTTATCAACCAATGGTGGTTTGTTGTATGGTACATTATCTGTATGAGATTCTACCATAGCTTCAAAATCTGGTTTACTGTTGATGACTTTAGCAACTTTACCTAATATTTCTTTAGCTCTGTCTGTTACTGTATAACTTCCGCTTTTGAATAATAATTTATCAGCAATAGAGATAAAAACAACACCTTTTTCAACATTAATTTCAATGTCTGGATCATTAATACCAACTGCTTTTTTAAGACTTGTAACAACAGCAAGAGTTACACTATCCTTTTTAGTTAAAGCATCTTGTAATCTAGAAATTTTTAAGTCTTTTTCTTTTAAGCTTTCTAAAGACTTTTCAAGGTTTTCTGCACCTTTTTGAGTTAAGGTTGTTAAGTTTCCTTTAGTATCAATTAAGTCTTGGTTAGCTTTACGTAAATCCGCTAACTGGTCTTTCATTGTTTCTACTCTAGCATTTGCAGCAGCAGCATCAGATAAACATTTATTTAATTTTACAGTTGCACTGTTTAATAAATCTTGTGTTTCTTGATGTTTTGCCTCAAGTGCTGCATATTCTTTCTTCGATACGCAAGATGCAAGCAACACCATTGAGCAAACACTTAATAACATTAGTTTTTTCATAATTTTCATTATAGTTTAAATTGTTAATTTTAACATATCAAAATTATAGAAAAGAAAATAGGCTAGTACATAGATTAACAAAAACTTTAACAGTTTTATAAACAATTAAAAAGACCTATTCTTCTTTATAAAGTAAGACCAGACAATAGATGAAATTTTGTAATAGCTATGACGCTTAGGAAGTTGCCTGCGCTTATTTAAAACGCTTTTTAAATTTAAATAAAACGAAAAATGAGCTTTTAAAATGGCTAAAAAATGTAATGGTTTTAATTGAAATAGAAACCTCACACCAGCAATACCATCTAAAAGCATTCTGATTATAGCCTTAGAAAAAACATTGTTGTCTGCATTTTTTACTAGCGTTATAAGACTATTTCTAAAGTTTAAGTACGTCTTTTTTGGATTGGTGTTGCTTAGAGTTGCACCACCAACATGATACACTGTAGACGCACCAACATATTGCGTTTTATAATTGCTATTGAAGGCACGCCAACACAAATCTATTTCTTCCATGTGCGCAAAATAGCTTTCATCAAAACCTTTTAGAGATTTAAAAACCTCATTTTTTATAAAAAAGCAAGCGCCAGAAGCCCAGAAAATATCTGTTATATCATTGTATTGGCCTTGGTCTGTTTCTATGCTGTCAAAAATGCGACCTCTGCAAAAAGGGTATCCATATTTGTCTATAAAACCACCTGCAGCACCAGCATATTCAAATTTAGATTTGTCTTTATAATCTAGTATTTTGGGTTGAAGAATATCTGGCTCAGCTTCAGAATTAAAGGCTATTAAAATACCATCTAGCCAATTTCCTGTAACCTCAATATCGCTATTAAGTAGGCAGAGTAGAGGCTCAGCAACATATTGTAAGACTTCATTGTAGCCTTTGGCATATCCACCATTTTCAGAATTCTGAATAATACTAACCTCAGGAAACGAAGTTTTTAAAAAATCAACAGAATTATCTGTAGAAGCATTATCAGCAACATAAATTTTAGCGCCTTCAGAATATTTTAAAACCGAAGGTAAAAATTGCTCTAGTAGCGATTTTCCATTCCAGTTTAGAATTACAATTGCGATGTCTTTATTGCTGTACATTTATGCCTTTTTATAATTAGGAATATCTCTTAAAAACTGATAGCGTTCTGCTTCTGTATCCATTTGGCAATAATAATGATTTAAACCATTGGTAACCATTAGAAATTCTGCATTTAACGCTAAATTATAACGTGCAATTTGGTCAAAAGTATTTTGGTTTATGGTAATGTCGTACGATTTGCATTCAACAATAAGCAGAATACTACCATCTGGGTTAAAAATTACAATATCGTAGCGTTTTTTTAAGCCGTTAATGTTTAATTCCTTTTCAACATTAATCAAAGATTTTGGGTATTTCTTTTCATTGATAAGGTAATGTACACAATGCTGCCTTACCCATTCTTCAGGTTGAAGAATGATAAATTTTTTCCGAATGACATCAAAAATAGAAACTTTATTTTCTGTACTTTTGAATCGGTATTCAAACTGTGGAAAGTTGAGTTTTTGCACTTCACAAAATTAAAATTATAATATCATTCGAGCAAACGATTTAAGAGATTGGACGAAGTAAAAGCATTAGTAGAAGACTTAAAAAAGGGACAAATTAAACCCATCTATTTTTTAATGGGTGAGGAAGCTTATTATATTGATAAGATTTCAGATTTTATTGAAGATAATCTTTTAGATGAAGCAGAGAAAGGGTTTAACCAAATGGTGCTTTACGGAAGAGACGTTACCATAGACGATATTGTGAGTAATGCCAAACGCTATCCTATGATGGCAGAGCGTCAAGTGGTTATTGTTAAAGAAGCGCAAGACCTTAGTCGTACTATAGAAAAACTGGCATCGTATGCCGAAAATCCACAGCCAACAACGGTTCTGGTTGTTAATTATAAGTATAAAAAAATTGATAAGCGCAAAGCGTTATACAAGGCCATAAACAAAAATGGTAGTGTAGTTTTTGAAAGTAAAAAACTCTATGATAATCAAGTGCCAGATTGGATAAGACGTGTGCTAAAAGGACATGGTTATGATATTTCGCCTAAAGCAGCCCAAATGTTGGTTGAGTTTTTAGGAACCGATCTAAGTAAGGTAAATAATGAGCTCGATAAGCTAAAAATTGTTTTACCAAAAGGCACTCAGATTACACCAGAACATATTGAAGAAAATATTGGTATAAGTAAAGACTTCAATAATTTTGAGCTTCGTAAAGCTGTTGGTGAGCGTAATATTGTAAAAGCACACCAAATTGCTAAGTATTTTGCTGATAACCCTAAGGATAATCCTATGGTGGTGACTGTAGCTTTACTGTTTAATTTCTTTTCTCAGTTGTTGCATCTTCATGGTATGACTGATAAGAATCCACGAAGTGTAGCTTCTGCCTTAAGAGTTAATCCTTACTTTGTAAATGAGTACCTTACAGCTGCTCGCAACTACCCAATGAAGAAAGTAAGCGCTGTTGTAGCTTTGCTTAGAGAATTTGATGTAAAAAGCAAAGGAGTAGGAGCAAACGCAGTGCCTCAAGGAGACTTGCTAAGAGAGTTATTGGTAAGGATAATGGGTTAATTATTCAATCAACAAGCGTTTTCTTATAGTATTTTTTCCATTGGTATCTTCAATGGTTATGAGGTATATTCCAGAAGTTAAATCTGAAACATCAATATGTTTTTTGCTTGATGCTTTTACCAACTGACCTGTTATATTATAGATTTTAGTTTGAAGATTATCTTCGCTCAATGTAATTTGGGTTTTAGCTGGATTAGGATAAAATGAAATCGATGTCAATTCAGTTTCATTCACAGAAAGGGTAGAGGTATTGAAGCTATACAAAGCTGGTTGAAGAGCACCATTTTCTTCTGCTGTTATGTAATATTCTTCAGCATTTATTGGACATATACCTTCAATTTGAAACGAATAATTTTCTGGTACAGCAATAGAGGTTTTTGTAACTGTTCCGTTAGAGAATAATCCAGAATTAAATCCAGTTAATTCAATCAAAAATGCACCATTACCATCAAATCCTGTGATAATAATTTCGTTACTTAATATGTTGAATGTAGCTCCAGATACCAAACCACCTGCTGTAATACTATCAACCATAGAAATGCTATGTGAACCAGGCGTTTTTGGTAATTCGTAAATATTGGTATTGCCATCTAGCCAATTTCTGGTAAATACATAAAGGCTGTTATTATAATGTATTAAACTCTCTGCATCAAAGTTGGTAGCAAACGGACTCGTTGTAAAATCTGTTTGGTCAGCATAGCTAAAATTGATGACATCTGCGGTAACAGAAGTGTTATTCAAATAATCTGAAATTGCGATTCTATAAACCTTTAAATCGGTTCTATCTCCTTCATAATTACCAAAATCTCCAATATATATGTAAGTATCATCTTGTGTAAGATCTTCCCAATCTACATTAGTAGCGTTAGTAATGGTTACAGTTCGTGTTACATTTCCAGTAGAAAGATCTATATCAAAAAGTTGGTTGGTATTTGCACTGTCGTTGTGTGTAATCAGTGTATTGTTAATATACAATAATCCTGAAGTTTCATTAACAGTTGTATCTAAACCTGTTTCTAATATGAATTGTTGTGCGCTGATAGAAATAAAGGACAACAAGCAAAATATGGTAAAATTGAGAATTGACTTCATAACTGAAAATTAAGACTTAAACTATAGTTCTCTGTAATAATGCAATAATTCTTCGTCTGAGGTTGGTAATACTCCTGTGCCTTTTAGTTTTAATCCTAACCGTTCTATTAACTTTCTTGAGGCTAAATTTTCTTCCAAAGTGTATGCGCTAAGTTTAGTGAGACCATAGTTGTTTTTCAGTAGTTCTATAAGCGCAGATGTTGCTTCAAACGCATAGCCTTTTCCTTCGTTAGATGGCAAAAACGCAAAACCAATATCTGGTATTTCTATGCCTTCTCTGTGGTAAACACCGCATGTACCAAGTTTTATGTTATCAGATTTTCTAATAACTACAAAATTGCCATAACCATGAGTTGCTATTTGTGGTAATGCTTTTTCTTTAATGTATGCCTCTGCATCTTCTTCAGACTTTATATTTCTGTCACCAATAAATTGAATCCATTTTGGCGAATTCATTAATTCTAAAATGAATGGAGCATCATCTGTTGTTATTGGTCTAATGTAAAGACGTTGGGTATTGAAAGAATCTTTCACAGTTCAATTAATATGAATACATTATTATTCTATTGGCTCGGAAAACCTTATTTTTACTTCCTTAAAAAAGTTTTTTCAATATACAGAATTTATACATGAAATTATTCTCAAAAGAACAAATATACGAAGGAGATAAACTCACTACCGAACGTCAAAAAATTTCTTCTACCGATTTAATGGAGCGTGCAGGAACACAAATTTTTAATTGGATTCATATGCGAATGCAAGGTGCGCAAGTACCAATACATGTGTTTTGTGGAATAGGTAATAATGGTGGAGATGGATTGGTGTTGGCAAGACATTTGTTAACTCATGGTTATAATGTAATTACTTACATTGTAAATTGTAGTGATAAGCGTTCTAAGGATTTTTTAATTAACTATGATAGAATAAAAAATGTAACCAAAGATTGGCCTGTAATGTTGAGTTGTGGTGCCGATTTCTCAGATGTAGTTATAGATGAGAGAGATATTATAGTTGACGCTGTTTTTGGTATAGGTCTTAACCGTCAGCCAAATGAATGGGTGCAAGAATTGTTTCAAAAATGGAGAGCATCTAAAGCATTTACCTTATCTGTAGATATTCCTTCTGGTTTATATACAGACAAACCAATAGAAGATGAAAATGCTGTAGTGCACGCTAACTACACCTTAAGTTTTCAGTCACCAAAATTGATATTCTTCTTACCAGAAACTTCAAAATTTACAGTACAATGGGAAGCCTTAGATATAGGTATAGATCGTGATTATTTAATGCAAACCGAAACTGAAGTTGAATTAATTTCAAAATATGAAGTCTTACCATTATACAAACCAAGAGAAAAATTTTCTCACAAAGGAGATTTTGGGCATGCTTTGGTGATAGGTGGTAGTTATGGAAAAATTGGCGCAGTTAATTTAGCCAGTAGAGCTACTTTAAGTGTTGGTGCAGGTTTGGTTACTGCCTATATTCCAAGATGTGGTTATCACAGTATGCAGGCATCTTTTCCAGAGGCGATGGTAATTACAGATAAAGATGAAGAAAATATTTCAGAGATTTCATACAGTATAGAGCCTAATGTTATTGGTGTTGGTGTAGGTTTAGGTACAGCAGAAAAGACGGTTAACGCATTAGAGTCTTTTTTTAAAACAAACAAAACGCAATTGGTTATAGATGCAGATGGACTAAACATCTTGTCTAAAAAGAAAGAATTACTAAAGTTATTACCAGAACAAACTGTGCTAACTCCACATCCAAAAGAACTAGAACGATTAGTAGGTGAGTGGTCAGACGATTTTGATAAGCTTAAAAAAACTAAAGAATTTTCTAAAACATATAACGTCATTGTTGTTATAAAAGGAGCAAACACAATTACAGTTTTTGGAGACAAGCTTTATATAAATACCACAGGAAATCCAGGAATGGCAACTGCTGGTACAGGTGATGTTTTAACAGGAATTATAACAGGCTTAATTGCTCAAGGTTACGAGCCATTAGCTGCAACTATTTTTGGAGTGTATTTACACGGAAAATCAGCTGATATCTCTTTGGAAGAATACGGTTATCAAAGCTTAATAGCAAGCCATATTATAGAAACTCTAGGCGAAGCTTATATAGACTTATTCAAACAACCAGAACAAGAGCAGCAACAGCAAGAGCAACAAGAACAAAATGCACAATAAAAAAAAGCCTTCATTATGAAGGCTTTTTTTAGTTAAATATTTAGTTCTTTAAATAGTTCTACAAGTTTTGGATTTGATGGTCTAGGAGCATCAGCGCTAACTATATTTCCATCAGGATCAATTAAAATAAATCTAGGTATACCTTCAATGGCATAATCTTTTACAAACTGAGAATTCCAATCGTTATCAGCCATTAATTGAATACCACCTAATTCTTTGTTTTTCACCATTTCTACCCATGTATTGTGCGCAGATGCTTTATCAATAGATGTACTTACAAAGGCAATATTTTTGCCATGAAATTGCTTTTCAACCTCTTTTAAAGAAGGGATTTCTCTTATGCATGGTCCACACCAAGTTGCCCAAACATCTACATAGACGTATTTTCCTTTTAAATCTTTTAGCGAAGTTGTGCCACCTTTATGGTTTTCATATTCAACAAAAGCAGGAGAAGGCATTCCCTTAGCAAGTTTAGAAACTTTATCGTATTTAGCAGTTATTTCCTCTTTGTATTTTTCATCAGAAGATAGCTTCATGATGCCATCGTAAAAGGCTTTAAGATTTTCGTTACTTGGAGAAATATCGTAACGTAAGCTTTTAGAGAAATCTTCTTTTAAATCATCGATACCAGCATTACTAACTTCATCAAAAATTAAAGATGGATTATCGCTATCTCTTAATTTTTTAGCATAATGGCTTTGTACTAACCTTTTGTAACTATCTAAAGCTTCATAATCTTTACTATTGTTATAATCAATAGAACTAAAACGTGTCATGAAATCATCAGAAGCTTTAAATTCAGCTTTTTTGGCAAAATGTTTATGATAACTAGGATAGTTTAAAAGATTTATAAGGTAATCATAATCAATGTTCTTCTTCTCTGTGGTTTTAAACTCGGAAGAAAGATTCTCTTTACTTTCTAATGATTTAACTTTACTATTTTTTAAATCTTCCATTACTGCTATAAACTCAGGCTCTTCCATAGCATAAACTTTAGAGATGTCTATATCTGCTTTCTCTTCAATTAAAATTTTTTCGGCTAAGAAATTGTTTTTGCCAGAACCAATACCTGAGTATTTAATGGTTTCATCAAACTCTTTAGTGTCTAATGAAACGTTAATACTATCACCTTTTTCTAAATACATGTAGGCTACTTCTCTGCCATGATCTAGATTATAGTATCCGTTTTCTACAGTTAATGTGTCAGAAAACGTACCATCTTGTTCAAGTTGAATTTCTTTGATTTTTTCTCTTCCTTGGAAAACTGAAACCGATTTTACAGTTGGGTTTTCAATTTTACCAGAAAATAAAACATAGTCTATTTTAGGTTCCTCTTTGCAGGCAAACAAGGTTGTGACGATACTTAATGTTAGTAGTCTTTTCATACTTTTGAATTTGATTGTTATCAAAAATAAGCATTGAATATTTCATTTTCAAGAAAGTAGGAATTATTAACAATTTCTTGTAAAACCAAAAAATATTCTCAATTTTGAAGCTTACAAATTTCAACTATGGATAGCTATCACATTATATCATCAGACGCGTTAGACATTGTCACTATTTACAATATTTTTAAGGATAATAAGAAACTTAAACTTTCAGAGTCGGCAATTCAAAATATAGAAAAATGTAAAGCTTATCTCGATAACAAATTAGCCAATAACAAAAAGCCAATGTATGGTATTAATACTGGCTTTGGCTCGTTATATAACGTTAAGATTTCAGAAAAAGACTTAACTAAATTACAGGAGAATTTGGTAATGTCTCATGCATGTGGCACTGGTGACCGAGTACCAGAATCTGTAGTTAAGGTAATGTTGTTATTAAAAATACAATCCTTAAGTTATGGTCATAGTGGAGTACAACTAAAAACAGTAGAGCGATTAATAGAATTTTTTAATAATGATATTTTTCCGTTTGTATATACACAAGGCTCATTAGGTGCTTCGGGTGATTTAGCACCATTAGCGCACTTAGCTTTACCGTTGTTAGGAAAAGGAAGTGTTGTGCATGATGGCGAAAATTATGAAGCTTCAGAATTATTGAAAAAATTTAATTGGGAACCTATAAAACTTGAAGCAAAAGAAGGTCTTGCGCTTTTAAACGGTACCCAATTTATGAGTGCGTATGGTGTGTACTTATTATTAATGTCTCATAAGACGTCTTATTTAGCTGATATCATTTCGGCAATATCTTTAGATGCTTTTGATGGCAGATTAGATCCATTTCATGATTTAGTACATGATGTAAGACCACATCCAGGACAACGTAAAGTAGCAAAACGTTTTAACGAACTTTTAGAAGGTAGCGAATTAATTACCAGAGAAAAAGAGCATGTACAAGATCCATATTCATTTAGATGTATACCTCAAGTTCATGGAGCTACAAAAGATACTTTAGATTTTGTAGAGAAAGTAATTTTAACAGAAATCAATTCTGTAACAGATAACCCAAATATTTTTTCTGAAGAGGATTTAATTATTTCAGGAGGAAATTTTCATGGACAGCCTTTGGCTTTGGCTCTGGATTATTTAAAAATAGCTATGGCAGAAATAGGCAATATTTCTGAACGAAGAATATTTCAGTTAGTCTCAGGATTACGAGGTTTACCAGCATTTTTAGTAGACAATCCAGGATTAAATTCAGGCTTTATGATTCCGCAATATACAGCTGCAAGTATTGTAAGTGCCAATAAGCAATTAGCATCACCAGCAAGTATAGATAGTATTGTGTCTAGTAATGGACAAGAGGATCATGTAAGTATGGGAGCCAATGCTGCTACACAGGCTTATAATCTTGTTAGAAATGTTGAGCGTGTTATTGCTATAGAATTGATGAATGCTTCTCAGGCATTAGAGTTTAGAAGACCTATGAAAACGTCTCCATTATTAGAATCTTTCTTAGAGCACTACAGAAAGGTTGTGCCATTTATAAAAGAAGATCAAGTATTGCATGATGATATAGAAACTTCTATTCAGTTTTTAAAAGATGTTGATATCGAAGTAGAGGAGCTCTTTTTAAATAACTATGGTGTAGAGAAACACTAATGGTATTTAAAAAAAAGATATGCTAAGAACCTTTTTCTATAAGGTTTTTAGCCCAAGTTATAGCATCATCTAATTCACTAAAAATTTCAAAAGGTTTTCCAAAAAATAGGCGCTCAATTTTGGCATTGTTTTTTGAAACATAATCATCTGAAACCACAGCAAATCCTGTAAGGTTTTTGGCTGTAGTGGTTTTTGGGTAAACATGAGGATCTACAGAGTAAGAGTGTATTCTGTGTGTTATATAAACATAAGGAGTTTCATAATGTTCGTCCATAATGTTTATCAACTTTTGATTGATTTCATGGTCTATATGTTCACCTTCGTTAATAACTGCGATTACATAACTGTCGTAAAAAGATAGTGTGCAGAAATTTAGTTTTAAAATAGTTTCTAGCATGCTATTAATTGTTTTAGGGGAATTCAAAATAAAAAAAACTCCTTTAAAAAAGGAGTTTTTTTTATTTTATTTTTTTAATCTGTTTAAGATTCAGTAGGCTTGCTAGAGCTTTTTACCTTAATATTTAATTCCTCTTTTTTAGCATCTAAATCCATAGTAATTGTATCACCTTCCTGTATCTTAGAGTTAATAATCTCTTCGGCAAGTGCATCTTCAACATACTTCTGGATCGCTCTGTTCAGAGGTCTTGCTCCATATTGTTTATCAAAACCTTTATCTGCAATGTAATCTTTAGCTTCATCTGTAAGAATAAGGTTGTAGCCTAAATCCTTGATGCGTTTTACTAGTTTTACAAGTTCAATATCAATGATTTTATTAATATCTTCTTTCTCTAAAGCATTGAATACAATAACATCATCAATTCTATTTAAAAACTCAGGAGCAAATGCTTTTTTAAGGGCATTTTCTATAACACCTTTTGCATATTCAGTCTCTTGAGATTCTTTTGCAGAGGTTCCAAAACCTACACCAGTACCAAAATCTTTAAGTTTACGAGCACCAATATTAGAAGTCATAATGATTATAGTATTTCTAAAATCGATTTTTCTTCCAAGACTATCAGTTAAATAACCGTCATCTAGTACTTGTAAAAGCATGTTGAATACATCTGGATGCGCTTTTTCAATCTCATCTAAAAGCACTACTGCGTATGGTTTACGTCTTATTTTTTCGGTAAGCTGTCCGCCTTCTTCATAACCAACATATCCAGGAGGTGCACCAATAAGTCTAGACACAGCGAATTTTTCCATATACTCACTCATGTCTATACGCACAAGTGCATCTGTGCTGTCAAACAACTCGTTAGCTAAAACTTTTGCTAATTGTGTTTTACCAACACCAGTTTGTCCTAAAAAGATAAACGAACCAATAGGCTTGTTAGGATCTTTAAGACCAGCTCTATTACGCTGAATAGCTTTTACAACCTTTGCAACAGCATTGTCTTGTCCAATAACTCTACCTTTGATAAGGTCTGGTAATTTTGCAAGTTTGTTTAGTTCTGTTTGCGCTATTTTATTTACAGGAATACCTGTCATCATAGAAATAACATCAGCTACATTGTCTTCTGTAACAATTTCTCTATGTTGCTTGGTTTCTTCTTCCCATTTTTCTTGAGCCGTTGCTAGTTCTTTTTCAAGACGTTTTTCATCATCCCTTAACTTAGCAGCTTCCTCGTATTTTTGTTTCTTAACAACACTGTTTTTAGTTTCCTTAACCTCTTCAAGTTGTTTTTCTAACTCTATAATTTGTTTAGGAACATCAATATTAGTGATGTGTACACGAGAACCTGCTTCGTCTAAAGCATCAATGGCTTTGTCTGGTAAGAAACGTTCTGTCATGTAACGGTTTGTTAACTTCACACAAGCTTCTATAGCTTCAGGAGTGTAGTCTACGTTATGATGCTCTTCGTATTTTGCTTTTATATTGTTTAATATTTCTATTGTTTCTTCAACAGAAGTAGGCTCAACAATAACCTTTTGGAAACGACGCTCTAGGGCACCATCTTTTTCTATATACTGTCTGTACTCATCTAATGTTGTAGCACCTATACATTGAATTTCACCTCTTGCTAATGCAGGTTTAAACATGTTAGAAGCGTCTAAACTTCCTGTTGCTCCACCAGCACCAACAATGGTGTGAATTTCGTCAATAAATAGAATAATATCGTCATTCTTTTCAAGCTCGTTCATAACGGCTTTCATGCGCTCTTCAAACTGACCTCTGTATTTTGTGCCAGCAACTAAGCTTGCTAAATCTAAGGTAACCACACGTTTGTTAAAAAGTGTTCTTGACACCTTTCGTTTTACAATACGTAGTGCTAAGCCTTCTGCAATAGCAGATTTACCAACACCAGGTTCTCCTATTAGAAGAGGGTTATTCTTTTTACGTCTACTTAATATCTGAGAAACACGTTGTATTTCTTTTTCTCGACCTACTACAGGGTCTAATTTGCCTTCTTCGGCAAGTACTGTTAGATCTCTACCAAAGTTATCTAAAACAGGTGTTTTAGACTTTTTATTTGTTTTACCAGACTGGCTACCTCCAAAAGGATTTTGCTTTGCATCCTCTTCTTCATTCATTTCATCATCAGAATATGATTCGGCTTTAGGCTCGTCTAGATAATCGTCTTCACTTGTAATCATAGATTTAAATTCGTCTTTAACATTATCATAATCAACTTTAAGTTTATTTAATAACTTAGTCGTTGGGTCATTTTCATTTCTTAAAATACACAACAAAAGGTGTGCAGTATTTATTGAAGTGCTTTGAAACAACTTAGCTTCTAAGAATGTTGTTTTTAAAGCGCGTTCTGCTTGCCTTGTGAGGTGCAAGTTTCTCTTTTCGTTAGATGTTGTGGCAATATTGGGATTAGCCGGACTTAGAATCTCAACTTTGCGTCTTAGGTGATTTAAATCAACCTCTAATGCGCTCAATATATCTATAGCTTTTCCGTTGCCATCTCTTAATAGACCTAACATTAAATGTTCTGTGCCTATAAAATCGTGGCCTAAGCGTAAAGCTTCTTCTTTGCTAAATGCTATAACATCCTTAACTCTTGGGGAAAAATTATCATCCATAGTAAACTCCTTTCTGCATTAAAAATAGTAAAAACATATTACGTATAAGGCAAAAATCATACCTTAAATAAAATGGTTTAACGAATAGACTAAAAAAGCATTTCAAATCAAAGCAAATTCAATGATACTTATTAACGAAAAAGATATTAAAAATTGTTAATAAAAACTCCTAAAATTAGCGTTTAAAACCACTTTAAACACTACTGAAATGCTTATATTAGCACGTTTTGAAAACCTAGAAAAAATCTAATAAATTTTATATATGGCAGAAGGAGAAAAACTCATTCCGATTAACATTGAAGATGAAATGAAATCAGCCTACATTGATTATTCAATGTCGGTCATTGTGTCACGTGCGTTACCAGATGTAAGAGATGGCCTAAAACCTGTTCACAGACGTGTACTTTACGGTATGCACGAACTAGGTGTTAGAGCAAATTCAGCACACAAGAAATCAGCAAGAATCGTAGGTGAGGTTTTAGGTAAGTACCACCCTCACGGAGATACTTCGGTTTATGATACTATGGTACGTATGGCTCAGGAATGGAGTTTACGATATATGTTAGTAGATGGTCAGGGTAACTTTGGTTCTGTGGATGGTGATAGTCCTGCTGCAATGCGTTATACAGAGGCTAGAATGCAGAAGATTTCTGAAGAAATGTTAGCAGATATTGATAAAGAAACTGTAGACCATAAACTTAATTTTGATGATACCTTAGAAGAACCAACAGTTTTACCTACACGTATTCCTGGTTTATTAGTTAATGGTGCTTCTGGTATTGCCGTTGGTATGGCAACCAATATGCCACCTCACAACCTTACAGAAGTTGTAAACGGAACCATAGCGTACATCGATAACACGGATATTGAAGTAGATGAGCTAATGCAGCACATTAAAGCACCAGATTTTCCAACAGGTGGAACAATCTACGGTTATGATGGTGTTAAAGAAGCATTTCATACTGGGCGTGGTCGTATTGTAATGCGTGGTAAAGCCAATATTGAAGAAGTCAATGGACGTGAGTGTATCATTGTAAATGAAATTCCTTACCAAGTTAACAAAGCAGATATGATTAAAAAGACTGCAGACTTGGTTAACGATAAAAAGCTAGAAGGTATCTCTACTATTAGAGATGAGTCTGATAGAAAAGGGATGCGTATCGTTTACGTTTTAAAGCGTGATGCCATTCCTAACATCGTACTTAATAAATTATACAAGTATACAGCTTTACAGTCTTCTTTTAGTGTAAATAATATTGCTTTAGTAAAAGGACGTCCACAACTTTTAAATCTAAAGGATTTAATTCACTATTTCGTAGAACACAGACACGAAGTGGTTGTAAGACGTACAAAATATGAATTACGCAAGGCAGAAGAAAGAGCTCACATATTAGAAGGATTAATCATTGCTTCAGATAATATAGATGAAGTAATTGCATTAATCAGGGCTTCGTCTAATGCTGAAGAAGCGAGAGAAAAATTAATAGAACGCTTTAAACTTACTGAAATACAAGCTAAGGCTATCGTAGAAATGCGATTACGTCAGTTAACAGGTCTGGAACAAGACAAGTTAAGAGCAGAGTATGAAGAGTTAATGAAAACTATAGAAGACCTTAAAGATATTTTAGACAAGAAAGAGCGTCGTATGAATATCATTAAGGAAGAGCTTGAAGTTATCCGTGATAAATATGGTGATGAGCGTCGTTCTGTTATAGAATATGCAGGTGGAGATTTAAGTATTGAAGATATGATTCCAGATGAAAAAGTAGTCATTACTATTTCTCACGCTGGTTATATTAAGCGTACGTCTTTAACAGAATACAAAACTCAAAATAGAGGAGGAGTTGGTCAAAAAGCATCAACAACTCGTAATGAAGATTTCCTAGAACATCTATTTGTTGGTACAAACCACCAGTATATGTTGTTCTTTACTCAAAAAGGAAAATGTTTCTGGATGCGTGTTTATGAAATTCCAGAAGGTTCTAAGACTTCAAAAGGTAGAGCTATTCAAAACCTTATTAATATAGAGCAAGACGATAAGGTAATGGCGTTTATCTGTACTCAAGACCTTAAGGATGAAGATTACATCAACAGTCATTATGTCATAATGGCTACGAAAAAAGGTCAGGTTAAGAAAACAGCATTAGAACAATACTCTAGACCTCGTACTAATGGTATTAACGCTATAACCATTAAAGAGGGTGATGAATTATTAGAAGCTAAGCTTACAACTGGTGAAAGTCAAGTAATGTTAGCGCTTAGGTCTGGTAAAGCCATTCGTTTTGAAGAAGCAAAAACAAGACCAATGGGACGTAATGCTTCAGGTGTTAGAGGTATAACTTTAGCAAATGATAACGATGAGGTAATAGGAATGGTTGCTGTTAATGATTTTGAAAGTAATATCTTAGTAGTGTCTGAAAATGGATATGGAAAACGTTCTAGTTTAGATGATTATAGAATTACTAATAGAGGAGGAAAAGGTGTTAAAACCATTTCAATCACAGACAAAACAGGTAACTTAGTCGCTATTAAAAACGTTTCTGATGAGGACGATTTAATGATTATTAATAAGTCTGGTATTGCAATTCGTATGGAGGTTGCAGACTTAAGAGTAATGGGAAGAGCAACCCAAGGTGTTAGACTTATCAACCTAAAAGGAAATGATTCTATCGCGGCAGTTGCTAAAGTGATGAAAGATGATGAAGATGAAAATGTAGAAGAATTAGATATAGAAAATGCCGGAGATCAAACAACAAATGAAGATGGCACGGCTATTGATAATACAGAAACAGAGAACTAAAATTAACAACAATAAATTATTTAACTAAAAATGAAAAAATTATTGACATTAGTGCTGGTTTTTACAGTTACAGCTGTGTCTTTTGCTCAAAAGGATGAAATTAAAGCATTAGAAAAAGCACTAAAAAAATCAAACTTTGCTGACGCTAAATCTGCTGCATCTGTAGCTGAAGGCTTGAAAGGGAATATGGATGATAAAACAAAAGCTAAGTTTTTATTTCTTCAAGCTCAAGCTTTGTATGCTAATGGTGCTGCTTCAGATAGTGATTTAGATAAGACAATTAAGACTTTAGAAGAATTAAAAAATCATGAATCTTCTATAGGAAAGTTACGCTATACTGAAGATGCTAATGAGATGAAGACTAAAATCTACAACTCTTTTTTAACTAAAGCAAACAGTGCATTTGAGAGTGGTAAATTAGCAGAAGCATCTGTAGCTTATGAGAACATTTACAAAATTTCTCCAAAAGACACTTCATTTTTATACAATGCTGCTTTATTATCAGCACAGAATAACGATTATGATACTTCGTTAAAGCATTTTATTAAGCTTAAGGAGTTAGGTTATACTGGAATAAAAATGACTTACCGTGCTACAAACAAAGAAACAGGTAAAGAAGAGCCATTTGTCGATAAGGGAGCAAGAGATTTCTCTGTAAAAACATTAAAGACTCATATTAAACCAGTAGATGTACTAGAGGAATCTAAAAGAGCATATATCGTAAAAAATATAGCATCTATTTATGTTTCTCAAGGTAAAAACGAACAAGCACTTGCAATTACTAAAGATGCAAGAAGTGAGTTTCCAGATGATAAAGAGTTATTATTAACAGAAGCAGTTGTATTAACAAAGGTTGGTAATAATGAAGAAGCTTTTGTTTTATTTAAAAAGGCTTTAGAAGAAGATCCAAATAATGCTAACTTAAACTTTAATGTAGGTGTAACAGCGATGGAAGCTAATCAATATGATGTTGCAAAATCAGCATTTGAGCAAGCTCTTAAACTTAAGCCAGATTATCTAAATGCTGCAATGAACCTTTCGTTTATTGAAGTTGACAAAGGAAATTCATTGTATGATGAGATGAATAAACTTGGCGATTCATCAGCTGATTACAAGCGCTATGACGAGTTAAAAGCACAAAAAGATCAATTATTTAAAGCTGGTGCTGAAATATTAGAGAATTTTGTAACTAACAATCCAGATGTTGCTGAAGCAGGGATTTTTAATCAGTTAGCTAATATTTACAGTGCTTTAGGTGAAACTGATAAGTATAATAAATACAAAGAGAAAGCGAAAAAAATAGAGGAGGGTAACTAAGCTAATTACTCTTTTTATATAGATAAAAAAAATGCGACTTATATAAGTCGCATTTTTTTTTAAATAATTTTTTTGATAACTCTTAGTCTGTGTGTGTGCAAGTTCTTGTCAATATTGTAGATACCGCTATGATCCAAACGATCTATCCTTACTTTTCCGTGTGCGTGGATAATATAATTATCCTCCATTATAATCCCAACATGCACAATATCTCCATCTGCATTATCAAAAAAAGCTAAATCACCAGGTTCACTTTCTTCAATAAAACTCAAAGCAACACCTTGCGTAGCTTGCTGAGATGCATCACGTAATAAATGATAACCGTTTAATTTGTATACCATTTGGGTAAAGCCAGAGCAGTCTATACCAAAAGGAGTTTTTCCTCCCCATAAATATGGCGTGTTAAGATATAAAAACGATGTGTCTATAATATTAGATTTATCACTCTTTTCTATGATCTTATTACCTTCAAATTTTTGATTTAAAAGATCTAAACAATTTAAGTCAGAACCCAGAGGAATAGGGTAAATGCTATTAGCTTCATCTGAAACAAACTGTATTAAATCCTTAGATAAATTAATATCAGACTGAGATAAGATTTGATATTGTTCCTCTTCAATCTCAAGATATTGTTTATTGTCTATCCAGCCTTCATATTTATCGTATGCAAAACGAATGCGACTCCATTTTTTGCGCTGTTCTAGCACTTTAAAAAAGTCACCATACAATGCCTGAGTCACCATTTCACTAGTGTCAGTAGGTTCTAATCGTATTGGTACAATCCCTAGATTGCAAACTCCGTATTGCATATATGAAATTTAAGGGCGTTCTAAAACCATTGCAGAAGCACCACCACCACCATTACAAATAGCAGCTGCACCAATTTTTGCATTATTTTGTTGTAAGACGTTTAATAATGTTACTAATATTCTAGCACCAGAACAACCAAGAGGGTGTCCTAAAGAAACGGCACCACCATTTACATTTACTTTATCGTCAGATAATCCTAATATTTTCATGTTAGCTAAACCAACTACAGAAAAAGCTTCATTAAACTCAAAGAAATCTACATCACTTAATTCTACATTAGCTTTAGCTAAAGCTTTAGGCAATGCTTTTGCAGGTGCAGTAGTAAACCATTCTGGTTCTTGAGCAGCATCTGCATAGCTTTTTATAGTTGCTAAAGGAGTTAAGCCTAATTCTTCAGCTTTATCTTTACTCATTAAGACTAATGCAGCTGCACCATCATTAATAGTAGATGCATTGGCAGCTGTTACAGTTCCGTCTTTAGTAAAGGCAGGACGCAAAGCTGGTATTTTTTCCATCTTTACATTAGTATACTCTTCATCTTTATTAACAACAACAGCATCTCCGCGACGTTGAGGGACTTCAACAGAAATAACTTCATTGTCAAATTTTCCGGCATCCCAAGCCGCTTTAGAGCGTTCGTAAGATTGTACAGCAAAAGCATCTTGATCTTCTCTTGTAAAATTATATTCTACAGCACAAGCATCTGCACAAACTCCCATGGCATTGTTGTCATAAGCATCTACTAAGCCATCTTTTTGCATGCCATCTTCTAATGTAGCTGGACCAAATTTAGTAGCACTTCGAGCGTGGTAGTAATGTGGTATAGCACTCATGTTTTCCATACCACCAGCAACGATTATATCGGCATCACCAAGGCTAATTGCTTGTGCCGCTTGCATTACAGCTTTCATGCCAGAAGAGCAAACTTTATTTATTGTTGTACAAGGAACGGTATTTGGGATTCCTGCAAAAATTGCAGCTTGTCTTGCTGGTGCTTGGCCAGTACCAGCTTGTACTACGTTGCCCATTAATACTTCATCTACCATTTCTGGCTTAAGGTTTATTTTATCTAAAGCTCCTTTTATAGCAGCAGCACCCAACTTTGGTGCTGGTACACTAGATAAACTTCCTAAAAAACTTCCTATAGGTGTTCTAACGGCAGATACGATTACTACGTCCTTGTTCATTATTATTTTGTTTATTATTAGTTCCTGCGAAATTAATGATTTTTTGAGATATTTCGGAATGTATTAACGAATATAGAAGGTTAAAATTTTAATATTTGTTACATTTGATTTTATATGAAATGAGCAAGATTATGATGTTGATAATAGCAGTATTAATCATTTGCGAATTCCATCTGACTTTTAAATAGAATAAAAATCAACAGATGAAAGAACTTCTAAACAAATGGTATAAGAATCATGCTTTAGTATATAAAATGCTACTGTTTCTGGTTACGACGCTTTTCATCGTTTATTTATTTCCCAAAACAGGAAAGTTTAGATATTCTTTTGAAAAAGGAAAACCTTGGCAGTCCGAAAATCTTTACGCTCCCTTTAATTTTGCGATTCAGAAGACACAAGAAGAAATTAATGAAGAGCAGTTAGAAATTGAAAACAATGCTCCCGTTTATTTTGAGATTGATCGAGAAATTCCAGAGACCATTAAACTCAACTATATAACTAAGTTTAATGAAGTTTTTAATGACTCTACAACATCTAAAAGGACCTTGTTTAGGCAGGGAACAGATATGGTTGAGACGTTGTATGAAAATGGTATTTTAGATACAGATTATCCGTATTCTAATGACAAACAGGTGGTTTTAGTAGCATCTAATAACACAGTTGAAAAACGTATAGAGTATAGAGGTCTTATTGAAATTAATCAGTTAAGAAATAGATTAGAGAGTTTTTTGAAGCAGTCAACTTCTGCTGAGAATAAAAATAAAATGATATCTCTGTTTTTTGATATTGTTAAGCCTAATGTAACATTAAATGAAACTCTGACAAAAAAGACACTTGAAGAAGAGTTGTCTCAAATTTCGCATACCAGAGGTAGTATAGATAAAGATCAGCTTATTATATCTAAAGGTCAGGTTGTTGAGGATGAAGAGTACAATATTTTAAAGTCTTTAAAATCTGAATATGAGTCTCAGGTATGGAATACAGCCAATTACAATTGGGTTTTAGTGGCATATACTTTACTGGTGGCTTTGGCACTTCTAATGTTGCTTCTCTTTTTGCAAAAATATAGGTTAGAAGTGTTTCAAAATAACACCAAAGTTACTTTTATATTTTTCAATATAGCATTAATGGTTTTGCTTACTACTTTGGTGATTAACTATAATTCACAATATATTTATGTGGTGCCATTGTGTATTTTGCCATTGGTTCTAAAAGCGTTTTTTGATGCCAGATTAGGCTTATTTTCTCATGTGTTAACAGTATTGCTTTTAGGCTTTATAGTTCCTAATAGTTATGAGTATATGTTTCTTCAGATTATTGGAGGAATAGTAACAATATTAACAGTTTCAGAACTTTATAAACGAGCTAATCTTTTCATATCAGTAGGTCAGATTACTTTGATTTATATTATTGCTTATTTTGCTTTTTTTGTAATTCATGAAGGGCAGATAACAACATTAAAATGGGATACATTTGGGTTGTTTATTCTTTGTGGTTTAGCAACACTTTTTGTGCAGCCGCTCATCTATATTTACGAAAAGATTTTTGGGCTTGTTTCAGATGTGTCGCTTTTAGAGTTATCAGATACAAATACCAAGCTTTTAAAAAAATTATCTAACAAAGCACCAGGAACATTTCATCATTCTTTAAATGTGGCTAATTTGGCTGAATCAGCAGCAAATGAGATAGGTGCTAATGCCATGTTGGTAAGGGTAGGTGCTCTATATCATGATATCGGTAAAATGAAAAATCCTACTTATTTTACAGAGAATCAAAGTAATGGTATAAACCCTCATGATGAACTTTCTAATAGAGAAAGTGCTGGTGTAATTGTAGATCATGTACTAAATGGTATAGAAATAGCAAAAAAATATAACTTACCAGATCGTGTAATTGATTTTATAAGAACGCATCATGGTACAAGTGTTGTCTATTATTTCTACATGAAAGAAAAAGCGGAAAATGAAGATGTTCAAATAGAGGATTTTTCATATCCAGGACCAAAGCCCTTTAGTAAAGAAACTGCAATTTTAATGATGTGCGATAGCGTTGAAGCTGCCTCAAAAAGCCTAAAAGAACCTACAACAACCAAGATTAATGATTTTGTAGAGAATATCATTAACAAGCAAATGGAGAGTGGTCAATTTTTAAATGCTAATATAACCTTTAAAGAAATCCAGTCCATCAAAAAGGTTCTTAAGCACAAACTTGCCAATATATATCACTTAAGAATAGAGTATCCAGAGTAAAACAAAAAAAGCCTTACTAAATTAGTAAGGCTTTTTTGTGATCGCGACAGGATTCGAACCTGTGACCGTCTGCTTAGAAGGCAGATGCTCTATCCAGCTGAGCTACGCGACCATTCAAGAGATAAACTCTGAAAATTCAATAAAAGTCGGGGTGGCAGGATTCGAACCTGCGACCTCCGCGTCCCAAACGCGGCGCGATAACCGGGCTACGCTACACCCCGAAAATTGGTTATCTTTTTGCGGAGAGACGGGGATTCGAACCCCGGCAACACTTACGCGTTGACAGATTAGCAATCTGCTCCATTACCACTCTGGCACCTCTCCAATTCAATTAAATAAAGAACGTTCTTTAAAATTGCGGATGCAAATGTAGCTTTTCATATTAATTATCGCAACAATTTTTTTGAGTTTTTTATTTCAAAAGTGTTAATGCTTTGATAGAGTATAGAATATGATTAAATTTATTGACGTATGTCAAAATATTCTAAAGATAGAGCGTTTACAAATTATATTCACAAAAAACTAGCTATTCCGTTAATTTATAATTGTTTAAGTTGGAGTGAGGTGCAATTGAGAAAAGATTACTCTAGATACATAGATATGATGGAAGGTATAGATTATGTTTTTCGAAAAGGAAATTCTATAATGAGCGTTCAAGAGCGATTTAGGGAAAAAAAATATAAAAATTTTACAGATTTTACTATTCGGTATAGGAGGGATTCCAACAAAATTAAAGATCGTCACGAGTCTGAATACTACAAAATGAAAGCACATTATTTTACTTATGGGATAATCGATAGCGCTAAAAATGAGTTGCATGCTGCTTCATCCTTTATAAAATACGCAATTGTAGATTTAAAAAAAGTGTATGAAAAATTAGATGAAAATAAAATAATTATTACCGATAATGGTAAGAATAAATGCGAGATAATTGACGGAAATCGACTGGAGTGTCCTGTAAAATATAATCTGGATGGTTCTTCATCATTTTTTCCGATTGATATATCTTATTTGGTAAAATTATGGGGAGATGATATGGTAATCGATCAGAAGGGATTTTTATAAGAGCCTATAAGTCTTTAGTACATATGATTACAATTTTATTATTGTCTTTATCGGTTGTAAAGAACAAATAAGAATTGCCTCCATCTTTTATCTTTAACTTTTTCCTGATATCGGAAACGGATAATGGAAAATTTCTAGTGGTAATATTGGCTTTAGTGATCTTTTCTTTAGCAATCGATTTTTTATTGTAAGGTATTATTTTCACTATTTTAAAGCTTCTTCCAGGGAAATCTATAACACTACTAGATGTATAAAGATGCGAATGCTTATGAAGCTTACCTATTTTTAATGCATTACCAAGCGTATTAAAAGCTCCTGCTTTTAATACAGCAGAGTTTGGTTCGTATAGATAGGTTAGAGGCTCAGTGTATTCTGCTAAAGCGTTAGACTCATTGTTTAAGTCAAATTCAAAAAATTCATTCTTATGCTTAGTTAAATTTATAGTCTTCACATTTACATCACCTTCATATTCGCGTTCCAGGATCCATAGTAGCTCTTTTACTTCATTGTTAACCGCAATAACGTGAAGTTGTTTTACATGCTTTAAATCACCCTTAGTTGCCGTTAAATCTAATAATGGTGATGTCTTAATCATTACATTCTTGGCATAATTCAAAAATAAGTTTTGAAAAGCCTTAACATCTGGTGCACAATCAGAAAGTAAAAACACCTTGTTTTTAGAGTCGTCTCTTCGAGAAGGATCTATATAAATCCAATCAAAAACCGAATGAGATTGTTTTAAAACACTAATACCATCCTCATTTTTACAATTAATATTGTTAGCTTTTAATGTGGTGTAATTGTGTTTTACAATTTCAGAAAGTTCAGGGTTTATTTCGCAATGTGTTACAGCCTCGATTTGTTTTGAAAAATAGTAAGTATCGATTCCAAAGCCTCCTGTAAGATCTATTAAAGATTTACCAGATACCAAATCGGCTTTGTACTTTGCTGTGACTTCTGATGAAGTTTGCTCAATGTTTAGTTTGTTTGGGTAGTAAATATTTTGAGTATTAAACCAAGTAGGTAGCTTTTTTTCGCAACGTTTTTTGGCTTCAATTTGCTCTATAACAATCTTAGAATCAATGGTTTTAAAAGGTATTCCTTTTAGTAATAAACTGGAAACGTCAGATTTTAAATTGGAATTTATAAATTCCTGAATTTTAGTATTTAGTATTGTCTTGTTCAAACTAAAACTATAAGTCTTTAGTGAGTCTGTTTACAATCTTATGTCCAGATAAAAACTCTTTTAAAATCACTTTAATCGCTGTGTAAGCAGGTACTGCAACGATCATTCCTGCAATGCCAAATAGAATGCCTGAAATGATGATTATTAAAAAGATTTCGAGAGGATGAGATTTTACACTTTTAGAAAAAATAAATGGCTGGCTAAAGAAGTTGTCGACCAATTGTGCTATGATAAATCCTATCATAACATAAGTGGTTTTTGGTAAAATAACATCGCTAAAATTTTCGCCTAAATTACTAGACATACTCAAAACAAGCATTAAAAAACCACTTACTAATGGCCCTACATAAGGCACTAAATTTAATAATGCACATAGGAAAGCGATAACAACTGCGTTGTCTATGCCAAAAACAAGTAGTACTATGGTGTAGATAATAAATAGTATTAAAATCTGAAATATAAGCCCAACAAAATAGCGCGATAATAGATCTTTAATTTTATTCCATGAACGCTTAGACTTGGTTTCGTTTCCTTCTGGAACAAAGGTCATAATACCATCCTCAAACAGTTTGCTGTCTTTTAAAAAGAAGAATGAAATAAACAGTACCGAAAACAAACCAATACTAAAACTTCCTAATCCGCTGACCAAGCTGTTGAAGAAATTCGGGATTAACGAAAAATCGAGTTTAGATAATATATTCGAGTCTTTTATGGACTGCTCAACATCGATGTTATTAAATTCAAAATAGTTGACGATTTGTTGGTATAAATTATCAATGTTGCGTTCTAGTTGATCAAAATCTAAGAGTGCTAAATTTTTGCCTTGATCTGTAATTAGAGGAATAAACATGCCGATTAGTCCAGCTAACAACCCAATGAATACAAGCATAGTTACAACAACTGCTATGGTATTGTTGAACTTTAATTTGCGTCTAAGAAATAGCACAATTGGTCTGCCTACTAATGAAATTACAGCAGCAATAGCTATGTAGACTATTACAGATTGTATTTTGTACAAAAAGACCAAAACCAAAGCAATACCTAAAAGAATTCCTAAGGCTCTTAAGATGCCATTTGCAATGATTTTTGAGTTCTGATTCATATCTCAAAGATGCTGAAATAAATTAAGCAAGGCAAATTTAAGAATTAAGTTGTTTTGTAAATTCATAAAGTGCAATGTTGGTAGCTTGAGCAACATTCATGCTGCTGTTATTTCCATACATATTAATATGAACGACAGCATCACATTGATTTAATACAGATTCTGAAACACCAAAATTTTCATCACCAAGAATTAGTACTATTGGTTTGTTGGATTCAAGTTTAAAAGTGCTTAGTTCTGTGCTGTTTTCGGTAATTTCTAACGCAATGATTTGGTGTGTTTTTTTTAGCTTAAGAATAACATCATCAATCTTTTCTTCGGTTCTGTGGTTCACATATTTTTCGGTAGAACGCGATGTTTTGGTCATGCGTCTTCCTATAGGAATATCATCTCCGCAAAAAATTAGTTCTTCAATATTAAAGGCGTCTGCAATACGAAATAAGCTTCCAATATTAGGTGCATTAGTAATGTTATCACAAACTATAGTGATAGGATGCTTTTGCTTTTTAAAGTTTGAAGTGTAGTGGGTGAGTTGCATATCTAGATTTTAGAAATTAGACTTGAGATAAGAGAAGTTTTGTTTTTCAGAATAAACAAGTCTCATATCTGGTGTCTATTATCTCATTTCTAATTTTCAAAAACATATTTCATAATATTCGCTCCCATTTTTAATGCTTTTTCACGTACCTCTTCTGGGTCATTATGTACTTCAGGGTCTTCCCAGCCATCACCTAAATCACTTTCAAAGGTAAAAAGTAAGACTAATCTATCTTCATGAAAAATACCAAAGGCTTGTGGTGCTTTACCATCATGCTCATGGATTTTAGGTAAACCATTAGGGAATTCGTAAGCAGCGTTGAATATTTTGTGATCTTTTGGTATTTCTTTCAACTCGTTATTAGGAAAAACCTTTTTTAGTTCTTTGGTAATGTACGGCTCCATACCATAGTTATCGTCTATGTGAAGAAAACCACCAGAGATAAGATATTTTCTTAAGTTTTCGGCATCATCTTCACTAAAGAACACATTGCCATGACCTGTCATGTGTAAAAACGGATACTGAAAAATGTCTGTGCTACCAACTTCTACAGTTTGTATATTTTCATTGATGTTGGTGTCTATATTGTCGTTACAAAACTTTACCAAATTAGGTAGTGCTGTAGGGTTGCCATACCAATCTCCACCACCTTTATACTTTAACACAGCTACATCTTGAGCAAAAAGTGAAAAAGTAAAGAGTGTAAGGAATAGAGTTGTTAATTTTTTCATATTATTCATTTACAAAAGCCACCGAATGACAAGCTGCAATAGCAGCAGTCTCAGTACGCAAACGTGTGTTACCCAAAGTTACTGGAATAAAATCAGCAGCCAAAGCCATTTCGATTTCTTTAACGCTAAAATCACCTTCAGGTCCAATAAGTATTAAAGTATTTTCATTGTTTTTTAACTGAGACTTTAAAGATTTTTTATCTGTTTCCTCGCAATGTGCAATAAACTTGGTGGCTTCAAAAGAAGAATCTACAAAATCTTTAAAAGCAATAGGCGCGTTTAGTTTTGGTAAATAGCATTGCAAAGATTGTTTCATAGCAGACTGTAGTATCTTTTCAAAACGCTCTAGCTTAACTACTTTACGTTCGCTGTTATCACAAATAATAGGTGTGATCTCTTCAATACCAATTTCTGTAGCTTTTTCTAAAAACCACTCGTACCTGTCGTTCATTTTGGTTGGCGCAACAGCAAGGTGTAAGCTATAAGGGCGTTTTGGTTGTAAGTTTTGAGATAGAATTTTTACAGAACAATGTTTAGCGTCAGCCAATGTAAGTTCTGCTGTAAACAACCAACCTTTGCCGTTGGTAATGTGTAATTGGTCACCAACTTTTTTACGAAGCACTTTCACGATGTGTCTGCTTTCGTCTTTATCAAAATTAAAGGAGGTTTCTCCTTCTGCGATGTTAGGGTTGTAGAATAATTGCATTAATCTAGGGCTTCTGAGTATTGTAAAACGGTAATTTCTTCAATGGTTTTAGAGTCGTATGTTTTAAGAACAATATAATACCAGTTTTTGTCTTCAATATCTAAAGTGAAAATTTCATTAGTATCATGGTCTTTAACAGTGTCTTCAAACATTTGGTGCATTTGTCCTTCTGGAAACCAGCCTAAATCACCACCTCTTTTTGCATTTAAGTCCATTGAGTGTAATTGTGCTAGCTTATCAAATTTATAACCTTGTTGGTATTGCGAAATAATTTTATCGCGCTTTTCATTAATCTCTTCTAATTCCATTTTATCGCCATCAAAAAAAATGTAGCTAACTCTGTAGTGTAGTGTTTTTTGCTTCTCAATAACTTTATAGTAAGTCTTTTTGTAATCTCCTTTTACAACTTTTTTTCCACCTTTAGAGAGTTTAAAAAGCTCATCTGCCAAGCGTGTTTTGTGTTTTTCTTTGTTGAATGTAAAAACCTTACTCTTATTTGTTTTTTTATGAGTTTTAGCAAAGGTTTTAGCCTCTTCGATAGAACTAATGGAATCGAGTTCGGTTTCTAAAGCATCTTGAGAAAAACTAAAAAAAGGAAAGCAGAGAAGTAGAAAAATTAGCTGTTTCATGGTGTTGTTGATTTAGTCTAATTTATTGTATATACAAAACAACTAAATTTTAAAACGCATTTGAAGCCTTGTGCTATCTGTTATCAACAGATGTTTTAACAATTTAGTTCTTATGAGTAAAATACCTGATAATACTAATAACTATATTGAAAATAAAAAGCAGTTGAGCCAGCAGTCCAATTAAAGTAATAACGGTAATTAATAATTGAAAATTTTGAGTATCATCAAAAAGCGGAAAGCAAGAAGGCGGATAAAGTAACTCCAACAATCAACTACAAATAAAATATAAAGGAAAAATTAAAATGCTGATCGAGGTGTGTAATTGAGTTAAGGCTTTTATTAGTTTGATATTTATTCTTTTGAAGAACCAATAAATGAACCCTAACAGAATATATAGAAATGCAATAAGTTGAAGAATATGAGCATGATGAATTACAAAATATGTATCATGAACATTAATATCTAACACCGCATCTTCAAAATTTAACCAGTAGATACTTAAGGAAATTAATACAATTGCAGTAATCCAGAAATAATAATAAACATTTTGTTTTAATAACTTCATATCTTCAGTCGAGCCGTAGCCATAACATCAAAATCTGAAAAGTCTTTTTCTAAATACTTTAAATATCCAACAATAGCTATCATAGCAGCATTGTCTGTGGTGTATTCAAATTTTGGAATGTAAGTAGTCCAGTCATGTTTCTTTTCGGCATCTTTAAGTGCTTTTCTAATGCCTGAATTTGCTGAAACTCCACCACCAATAGCAATGTGTTTAATGCCAGTTTGCTTTACGGCAAGTTTTAGTTTGTCCATCAAAATGCCAATAATTGTATATTGAATGGAAGCACAGATATCATTTAAGTGCTCTTCAACAAAATTTGGATTGGCTTTAGTTTCGCGTTGTACAAAGTATAGAATAGCTGTTTTTAAACCAGAGAAACTAAAATTAAGTCCATCTACTTTGGGTTTGGTAAACTTATATGCTTTAGGATTTCCTAATTGTGCTCGTTTATCAATTTCTGGTCCTGCAGGATAACCTAGACCTAAAATTTTTCCACTCTTATCATAGGCTTCACCAACAGCATCATCAATAGTTTCGCCAAGAACTTCCATTTCAAAATGGCTATTTACTTGTACAATTTGTGTATGGCCACCTGAGATGGTCATTGCTAAAAAAGGAAACGGTGGTTTTTGGTGATCTTCTTCTTCAATAAAATGGGCCAAAATATGCGCTTGCATGTGGTTAACATCAATTAAAGGAATGTCTAACCCAAATGCTAAAGACTTTGCAAACGAAGTACCTACAAGTAAAGAACCCATTAAACCAGGTCCACGTGTAAAAGCAATTGCACTTAATTGATCTTTAGAAATATCAGCACGCTCAATGGCTTGGTTTACAACAGGAACAATGTTTTGTTGGTGAGCTCTAGAAGCTAATTCTGGTACAACACCACCATATTCTGTATGGATTTTTTGGTCTGCAACCACATTGCTTAAAATAGTGTCATTACAAAGCACAGCAGCAGAAGTATCATCACAAGACGATTCTATACCTAGGATATAAATATTTTCTTTTTTCATTAACTAAAAAGGGCACAATAATTGTTAATTTTACGAATTATAGTCTAAGACTACACTTGTTAACGTATCATTAGTGCAAATGTAGTGAAGATTTAATCAACAATTAATCATTAATCCATATCAAACGAGTACTCAAAATAGTAGGTAAAGTAGCAGGTATCATTCTGTTATTGTTTCTTATTGTCTTTTTAATTTTGGGTATTCCGGCTGTACAAACCAAGCTTGGTAAATACGCTACACAAAGATTAAATGAACAGTTTAAAACCAATATAAACATAGGAAAAGTTGGGCTTCAGCTTAATGGTGATATTGAATTAAAAGAAATTCTCATCAAAGACTACAAGAAAGACACACTTTTGAGTATCGGTGAAATTAACAGTTCTATTATTAGTTTTAAGAATCTTTACGATAGTAAATTCAATCTTGGAGATATTGATATTCAAGATCTTGTATTTAATCTAAAAACATACAAAGGGGAGGAAGACACAAATCTAGATGTCTTTGTAGATAAGTTTGAAGACGATAACCCACGCGAAGGTCCAAGTAGCTTTTTATTTTCATCTAGTGATTTATCTATAGAGAATGGTCTGTTTAAATTAACAGATGAAAACCTTGAGACACCTAAAATTTTTGAATTTACAGAGCTTAATGCCAATACCACTAATTTTTTAATTAATGGACCAGACGTAAGTGCAAGAATTAATAAATTTAATTTTAAGGATAGTAGAGGGATAACGGTAGAGAATTTAAAAGCTAATTTTAAATACACCTTAGACCACATGGATTTTGGTGATTTAAATATTAAAACCACAAATTCTGAATTAGATGGAGATTTAAGATTCGATTATAAAAGAGAAGATCTAAAAGACTTTACAGATAAGGTAAATATAACAGCGAGCTTTAAAGATTCAGAAATATCATTAACAGAATTAAATGTGTTTTTTGATGAATTTGGAGTTAATCAGCGTGCAAGTTTTAATGCTGATTTATCCGGAACTTTAAATAATCTTGAAGCCAAAAACTTAAATGTTAGTACTACAAGGAATACAAGAATAATAGGAGATATCACTTTCAAAAACCTATTTGGAGTAGAGGACGATAGTTTTGCTTTAGATGGAAGTTTTACAAATTTGGCATCTAATTATAATGACTTAACAGCGTTATTGCCAAGAATTCTAGGTAATGCTATACCAACCGTATTGTCTAAAGTTGGAAATTTTAAGATTACAGGAACATCCCAAATAACAACCAAAAAAATTAATGCAGATATAGAAATAAGTACTGATTTAGGTTTTATAAAATCTGATTTAGTACTTACCGAAATTGATGATATTGATAGAGCAAGTTATGTAGGTAATGTCGTTTTTGACGAATTTGATATAGGCAAGTTAATAAGCGATCCGCAAGCCAAATACGTGTCGGCAAACCTGGATGTAGATGGTAAGGGCTTTACGTTAAATAATCTTCGCTCAGATATAAAAGGAGATATTTTTAGTTTAGAATACAACGGTTATAAATACCATGGTATATCGGTTTCGGGTGATTTAGGAAACAAAATATTTAATGGTAAGCTGGTTGTTGATGACCCAAATCTAAAATTAGATTTTAATGGTTTAGTAGATTTTGTTGAAGAAAAAAAGAAGTTCGATTTTGATGCTAATGTCGATTATGCAAATCTTAGAGTGCTAAATTTTGTTACCAGAGACAGCATTTCACAATTTAAAGGTCTTGTTAATATGACCGCTACAGGTTCTACCTTAGATGATGTAAGTGGAGCCGTTAATATTAAGAATACAACCTATAAAAACCAGGATAGCGAATATAGTTTTCAGGATTTTGATATCGTGTCTTCTTTTGAAAGTGGTGAGCGTACAATATCTATAAACTCTCCAGATATTATTAATGGAAACATTAAAGGAAAATTTAAAACCGAAGACATATTAAAACTGGTAGAAAATTCTGTAGGAAGTATTTATACCAACTATGTACCTTTCGAAATTGAAGAAGGACAGTATATAGATTTTAGATTCAATATTTATTCAAAAATTGCAGCCGTCTTTTTTAAGGATTTATACTTAGGCAAAAACACATTTATAGAAGGTAGAATAGAAACAGATGCAAGAGGATTCGATTTTACCTTTAATTCACCAGAGATTAAGTTCAAAGAATATTTTGCCAATAACATTAATCTTACTGTAGATAATAGCAATCCGCTGTATAATACATATATAGAGGTAGATACGCTTAGTGCAGGTGTGTATAATGCTTCAGACTTTAGCTTAATTAATGTAACCAGAAGAGATACTCTTTTAGTAAAAACAGAATTTAAAGGAGGCGAAAATAACAAAGATCAATTTAATCTAAACCTGTTCTACACCATTGATGAAGATAATAAGTCTGTTGTAGGTTTTAGAAAATCTGATGTATTATTTAAAGGATACGAATGGTTTATCAATTCAGAGAAAAACAGTTTTAATAAAGTACGATTTGATAGAACTTTTTCTGCTTTTGATATATTCCCAGTAACCATTAATCAAGGCAATGAAATTATAGAAGTCTCTGGAGTTATAAGTGATAGTATCAATAAAAACCTAAGAGTAGATTTTAAGGATGTAGAGTTGGTAAAGATTACACCTAGAATAGACAGTTTAGACCTTTCAGGTATAGTAAATGGTAAGTTAGATCTTGTTCAAAAAAGCGGAACCTATTTGCCAAAATCTAATTTAGAAATAAGTAATCTTTTTGTAAATGATTATGATTTAGGGAATTTAACGGCAGATGTAGAAGGAAATAATTCATTAACAAATTATAAAGTAGATATATCATTGGTAAACGATAATCTTACTTCATTTTTGGCAAAAGGAAATATAGACGTAGCAGAACGAAGACCAACAATAGATCTAGACGTTACCTTTGAAGAGTTTTTACTAGACCCTCTAAACCCTCTTGGAGAAGGTGTAATAAGTAATATTAGAGGTTTGGTTTCTGGTGAAGCCAAAGTTACAGGTAGTCTCAAAAAACCAAGAATTGATGGAGAGTTATTACTCGATAGAGCAGGTATGTCTATTCCTTATCTTAATGTTGATTATGGCTTCGATTTTGATTCTAAAGTATCCTTAAGAAACCAAAGGTTTATTTTCAATAATGTAGCCATGACAGACTCAGAATATTTCTCTCAAGGTTACTTAAATGGGTATATAGAACACAATAACTTCTCGGATTGGGAATTGGGACTAGATTTAAGTACAGACCGTTTATTGGTTTTAAATACAGAAGAATCTGAAGATGAATTATACTACGGAACAGCTTTTGTATCAGGTGAAGCAAGTATAAGTGGACCTACAGATCAGTTAATTATAGATGTTGATGGTAGCACAGCACCAGGAACAGTTTTTAATATTCCGCTAAATGATTCTGAGAGTTTTGGAGATAACTCCTATATTCATTTTTTAAGTCCAGAAGAAAAGAAAGCCAGAATTAATGGCGAAGTTACCGAAGCAATAGAGGTTAAAGGACTAGAGCTAATTTTTGATTTGGATGTAAACCCAAATGCCACCATAGAAATAGTTATAGACAAAGAAGCAGGAAGTACTATAAAAGGAAAAGGTGAAGGAAACTTAGGATTTTTTATAAATACGAATGGTACCTTTAATATGTGGGGAGATTTTACAGTGTACGAAGGTGTTTATAATTTTAAATATGGTGGACTGGTAGAGAAAAAATTCAAGGTAGAGCAAGGAGGAAGTATTGTTTGGGAAGGAGATCCTATGGGAGCAGAAATTAATCTTAAAGCAATATACAAGACCAGAGCAAATCCTTCGGTTCTGTTAGATAATCCTATCTCTCAAAGAATAGATGTTGAGGTAGATATATATTTAACAGGAGATTTAGAACAACCGCAACCAGACTTCGATTTGCGTTTTCCAACTGTGTCCTCTACAGTTAAGTCAGAGTTAGATTATCGATTATCATCAAAAGATATAAGAAATAACCAAGCACTTACGCTTCTTGGTACTGGTGGTTTTACAACAACTACAGGAGGATTAGATATTACAGGAACACTATCTGAGCGTTTAACAGGAATTTTGAATAATATTTTAGGAGACAATAATGATAATCTAGATATAGGCATTGTTGCAGAAATAGGTCAAGATACACCAGATATACAGACTAATAATTCTGTAGGTGTTACACTTCAAACAAAAATATCTGAAAAGGTTTTGGTAAACGGAAAAGTAGGTGTTCCGTTTGGGAGTGCACAACAAACAACCATAACAGGAGATGTTCAAATAGATTGGTTGCTAAATGAAGACGGCACGCTTAGAGCTAAAGTTTTTAATAGAGAAAACACCATTAGAAACTTTGGAGAAGAGATAGGCTACACACAAGGTGTAGGTCTAACCTATAGTGTAGAGTTCGATACCTTTAAAGAATTACTCGATATTATTTTTTCTGGAAAAAACCGAAAAGACAAAAAGATTACTAAGGACGAAAATGAAGACGAAAACGATGAAAATGACCTTATGCCTGCTTACATGTCTATGAAGAAAAACAAGACAAAATCGAAGTCTTAAATCTACTTTTTCTATTTTTTTTAAAATACTTATTAACGAAAACGTTTGAATTGTTTTTCGTAACATTTTTTTATGACAATACTCACTTTTTTCCGTCTATTGTTTATTAATTTTACTGTATTGAATAAAAAGTAATATGCTAAATACAATAAAAAAAGTTGCTGTTTTAACGTCTGGAGGAGATTCTCCAGGTATGAATGCAGCAATAAGATCTGTTGTTAGAACTTGTGTGTTTCATGGCCTAGAATGTTATGGCGTTTATAGAGGTTACCAAGGAATGATAGAAGGTGATTTCGAAAAAATGGATGCTCGTAGCGTAAAAGGTATCATTAATAAAGGTGGTACAGTATTAAAGTCGGCACGCTCACAAGAATTTAGAACTAAAGAAGGCAGACAAAAAGCCTATGACGCATTAAAGAAAGCTGAGATAGATGCTTTTGTAGTAATAGGAGGTGATGGTAGTTTTACAGGAGCTATGATTTTTAATCAAGAGTTTAATTTTCCTGTAATGGGAATTCCTGGTACTATAGATAATGATATTTTTGGTACTACACATACATTAGGTTACGATACAGCATTAAATACTGTAGTAGAAGCAATAGATAAAATTAGAGATACAGCGAGTTCTCATAACAGATTATTTTTTGTTGAGGTTATGGGAAGAGATGTAGGTCATATAGCACTCAACGTTGGAGTAGGTGCTGGTGCAGAAGAGATTTTAATTCCAGAAGAAGATTTAGGATTAGATAGGTTATTAGAGTCATTACGACGAAGTAAACAATCCGGAAAATCATCAAGTATAGTTGTTGTTGCAGAAGGAGATAAAATAGGAAAAAACGTATTTGAACTAAAGGATTATGTTGAAGAACATATGGAAGAATACGAAGTTAGAGTTTCTGTTTTAGGGCACATGCAACGTGGAGGAAGCCCATCTTGTTTCGATCGTGTTTTAGCAAGTAGAATGGGAGTAAAGGCGGTAGAGAGTCTCTTAACAGGAAAAAGTAATTACATGGTTGGTCTTAAAAATGATGCTATGGATTTAACACCATTTGACCAAGCAGTAAAAGGAAAATCAAAAATTAACATGGAACTACTTAGAGTTTCAGATATAATGACAATTTAAAAACAATAGAAAAATGTCAAACTTAAAATTAGGAATAAACGGATTCGGTAGAATAGGAAGAATAGTTTTTAGAGCAACAGTTAAGCGCAATGATGTAGATGTAGTTGCTATAAACGATTTGTTAGATGTAGATCATCTGGCTTATTTATTAAAATATGACTCTGTACACGGTCGTTTTGATGGTACAGTTGAAGTAAAAGATGGTAACCTAGTAGTAGATGGTAAAACCATTAGAGTTACTGCAGAACGCGACCCAAAAAATCTTAAATGGGATGAGGCAGGAGCAGATATCGTAGCAGAATGTACAGGTATATTCACAACTTTAGAAACTGCACAATACCACATAGATGGTGGTGCTAAGAAAGTAGTAATTTCTGCACCAAGTAAAGATGCGCCAATGTTTGTTATGGGAGTTAATGACGATACGTTAACAGCAGATCATACTATAGTTTCTAATGCTTCTTGTACTACAAACTGTTTAGCTCCATTAGCTAAAGTTATTGAAGACAATTTTGGTATAGAAGAAGCGTTAATGACAACAATTCACGCAGCAACATCAACACAATATACAGTAGATTCGCCTTCTCGTAAAAATTACAGATTAGGTCGTAGTGCTCTTAATAATATTATACCTACATCTACAGGAGCTGCTAAAGCTGTAGGTAAAGTAATTCCTGAATTAGACGGAAAACTTACAGGTATGGCATTTAGAGTACCAACTGCAGATGTATCTGTTGTAGATTTAACGGTAAAAACAAAAAAAGAAACTTCTTTAGAAGCTATTAAAGCTGCAGTAAAAAATGCTGCTGAAGGTTCTATGAAAGGTGTTATGGGATATACTGAAGATGCTGTAGTATCTCAAGATTTTGTAAGCGAAGTACAAACTAGTGTTTTTGATGCTGACTCTGCAATAGAGTTAAATTCAACATTTTTTAAACTAGTGTCTTGGTACGATAATGAGTTTGGTTATTCAAACAAATTAGTAGACTTAGCTCAAAAGGTAAATAGCCTATAATATTTTATAACATAAATTCTAGATTCCGTAGGATTATGTTTTTACATAGGCTACGGAATTTTTGTATATAGATGTCATTATGATTTTAATAACAGATGGAGGTTCTACAAAATGCGATTGGATTGCTATAGATAAAAATGGTAAGCAAACAGCAGATAAAATAAGAACCAAAGGTTTAAATCCTGCAATTGTTGCAGAAAAAAAGCTAAAAAAAACAATTAAAGGTAACGATGAGCTTATGGCAATAGCCAACGATGTAACTCACGTTTACTTTTATGGTGCAGGTTGTGGTACAGAAAAGCCTCGACTTTTACTAAAAGAAATTCTCGAAATATATTTCCCAAAGGCTTTGGTAGAAGTTAAAGAGGATACATACGCAGCTGTAAGAGCATGTATTAATTCTAATGATGAAGCTGCAGTGGTTTGTATTTTGGGTACAGGTTCTAACTGTAGTTATTACGATGGTAAAGATTTGCATCAGCGTGTAAATAGTCTTGGTTTTATATTAATGGATGATGCCAGTGGAAACTACTTCGGAAAACAATTAATTAGAGACTATTACTTTAATAAAATGCCAGATACTATAAGAGTGGCATTTGCGCACAAGCACAATCTCGATGCAGATTTTATAAAGTACAACTTATACAAGCAGACCAATCCAAGTGCTTATTTGGCAGATCATGCGGAGTTTATGTTCATTAATAAAGATTCAGAGTATATCCAAAATCTTATTATAAAAGGGATTCGTCTATTTGCAGAAAATATGATTCTTCAGTTCAAAAAAGAATTAGACTCAGGTGTTCCTGTTCATTTTGCAGGCTCTATTGCCTTTTTCGGAAAAGATGAAATAAAGCAAGTGGCAGATGAACTTGGGTTTAAAGTTGGTAACTTTGTAAGACGACCAATTGAAGGTTTGGTAGGTTACCATATTAACAATCTATAAATGGAAATAGCCATAATTGCACATGATGGTAAGAAAGCAGAAATGGTTCAGTTTTTAAATGAACATTCTGAAATCTTACATCAAAAGAAAATCACATTGATATCTACTGGTACAACAGGAGAGAAGGTGAAAAAAGCAGGTTTTGAAGTTAATGCTTTACTTTCTGGCCCTTTAGGAGGAGATGCACAAATAGCAGCCAGAGTTGCAGAGGGCAAATGTAATATGGTACTGTTTTTTAGAGATCCACTAGACAAACATCCTCACGAGCCAGATATTTTAATGCTTATGCGTTTATGTGATGTTCATAATGTGCCATTGGCCACAAATGAAGCAACTGCAAAGTTATTAGTTAGAGCAGTTTAGAAATAACTGTTGATTTTGTGTTAATAAATCTGATATAGGCTATTGTAAAACTTATTAATTGGTTATATCTTTGTGCAACAATTATAAATGAAACGCAATTATGTTCGATTTTGATCAATATTTAGGATTTTTAGCATTTTTAACCATATTAACTATAGGATTTTGGTTAATGATTTTCCTTTTAACCTTTGTAGTTCCTTATTGGATTTTTGGTTCTGCTATTGAGCGTTTTAAAGAAATTAAAGAAGAAAGAAAAGCTGAAAGAGAGAGTTTAACTCACTAATCAGTAAAAAATATAAAATAAAAAAGAGCGCTTAAGCGCTCTTTTTTTATGTACCATATTAAAGTTATTATACCTGTAGAACACCTAAATTAAAAGGTTTTTCAATAGGAGCGTGGTTAGCGGCTTCAATACCCATACTTATCCAGGTTCTTGTATCTAAAGGATCTATAACAGCGTCTGTCCATAATCTGGCAGCAGCATAATACGGAGATACTTGGTTGTCGTATCTCGATTTTATTTTATTAAATAATTCTTCTTCTTTTTCTTTTGTAATAGTTTCACCTCTCTTTTTTAAAGAAGCGGTTTCAATCTGAAGTAAAACCTTAGCGGCAGATTTTCCACTCATTACTGCAAGTTCTGCACTAGGCCACGCAGCAATTAACCTTGGGTCGTAAGCCTTACCGCACATTGCATAATTACCAGCACCATAGCTATTACCAATAACAATAGTAAATTTTGGTACTACAGAATTACTAACTGCATTTACCATTTTAGCACCATCTTTTATTATACCACCATGTTCAGATTTGCTTCCAACCATAAATCCGGTAACGTCTTGCAAAAAGACCAAAGGAATTTTTTTCTGATTACAATTTGCAATAAATCGAGTAGCTTTATCAGCAGAGTCGTTGTAAATAACACCACCAAATTGCATTTCGCTCGGTTTGGTTTTAGCACCTTTAGTTTTTACAATTTGTCTTTGGTTGGCAACAATACCAACAGCCCAACCGTCTATACGTGCGTATCCTGTAATTATTGTCTGGCCGTATCCTGCTTTATATTCTTCAAATTCAGAATTGTCAACCAAACGTTTAATAATCTCATTCATATCATATTGATCTGCTCTGCTTTCTGGGAGTATACCATAGATATCATCTGGATTTTCAGTAGGTTTAGCAGGTTTAGCTCTGTTAAAACCAGCTTTATCAAAATCACCAATTTTGTCAACAATATTTTTAATGGTGTTTAGAGCATCTTTATCATCTTTGGCTTTATAATCTGTAACACCAGAAATCTCGCAATGTGTTGTGGCACCACCTAAAGTTTCGTTATCAATAGTTTCTCCAATGGCCGCTTTTACTAAGTAGCTTCCAGCTAAAAATATACTTCCGGTTTTATCCACAATAAGCGCTTCATCACTCATAATAGGTAGATAGGCTCCACCAGCTACACAACTTCCCATTACGGCTGCGATCTGTGTAATACCCATACTACTCATTACAGCATTGTTTCTAAAAATGCGACCAAAATGTTCTTTGTCTGGGAAAATTTCGTCTTGCATTGGTAGAAAAACACCAGCACTGTCTACAAGATATATAATAGGTAATTTGTTTTCTATTGCAATTTCTTGCGCTCTAAGGTTCTTTTTTCCTGTTATAGGAAACCATGCGCCAGCTTTAACAGTAGCGTCATTAGCAACTACAATACATTGTTTCCCTTTTACATAACCTATTTTTACAACCACTCCACCAGACGGACACCCACCATATTCAGGATACATGTCTTCACCAGCAAAAGCACCAATTTCAATAGATTTAGATTTTGGGTCTAATAAATAATCGATACGTTCTCTGGCAGTCATTTTGCCTTTACTATGATGCTTTTCTATGCTTTTTTCGCCACCACCAAGCTTTACTTTAGCTAATCTTTTTTTTAAATCTGAAAGTTGAAGCTTATTGTGGTCTTCGTTCTTGTTGAATTTTATATCCATTTATGTAAATATGTAGTTGTACTTATTTTAGGTATTCTTAGTTTTTGATGTCACGAATTTACAAAACAATAATGTTTTATATCAAATATTACACTTTCTTAAATAAAGGTTAATTATATTTCCTTGGAATTATTTTCCTTGGAAAATAAATTTATTATTTCTAAATTTGTACTATCAAAAACAAACAGAATGAAAAATATATTAGCATTTGCAGGTAGTAACAGTAGTACATCAATAAACAAACAATTAGCAAAGTATGCGTCGTCTTTATTAAACGATGTAGAAGTTAATTTAATTGATTTAAATGATTTTGAAGCACCTATGTTTGGTGTAGATCTAGAAAGTGATTTAGATGAAGCGCCAGAAAGCGCTCATAGATTACTTAACTTAATAAAGGAGTCAGACGGTATAGTACTTTCTTTAGCAGAGCATAATGGTGTGTATGCAACGGTGTTTAAAAACCTTTTTGATTGGATGACAAGAATTGAAGGTAATTTTCTATTTAAAAAGCCAATGTTATTAATGGCAACTTCACCTGGAGCAAGAGGAGGGCAGACTGTTTTAACCATTGCAGAAGCAAGATTTCCTTGGCACGATGGAAATATTGTAGCCACATACTCACTGCCATCATTTGATGCTAATTTTGAAAATGGTAAAATTACCAACAAAGAGTTAAATAACGAGCTTCTAGAACAGGTAGAAAAACTACAAAAAGCATTGTAAAATGGGAGATATAGCAAAAGATGTTAATTCAAAATTTAAGGATAATAAAACAAAAGCCTTAATAAATATTTTGTATACCGCTAATTGGATTACAGCAAAACAAAATACATTTTTTGCAGGATTTGGAATTTCCCCTCAGCAATACAATATTCTTAGAATTCTTAGAGGCGCTAACACACCTTTGTCTATGCAAGTTGTTAAAGACAGAATGATAGAGCGAGCACCTAATGCTACGAGGCTTACAGATAAGTTGTGTGCCAAAGAATTGATAGAACGTATTCCTTGCGAAAATGACAGAAGAGTCGTTCATGTTCAAATAACCAAAAAAGGATTAGAATTATTAGAAGAAATATCAGATGATTTTAATGATGATTGGTTGGGTGAGATTACAGAACAAGAAGCAGAACAATTAAGTGATTTACTAGACAAATTGAGATAATAATAAGAAGAAAGGAAAAGAAAGATGAAAACAATAATTCACAAAGCAGAAGACAGAGGATTTGCAAATCATGGATGGTTGCAAGCCAATCATTCCTTTAGTTTTGCAAGTTGGTATAATCCTGAAAAAGTCCATTTTGGCGCATTAAGAGTGTTAAATGATGATATTATTGCACCAAAAATGGGTTTTGGTACACATCCGCACGATAATATGGAAATTATAACCATTCCATTAAAAGGTGTGTTAAAACATCGAGATAATATGGGAGAGGATTGGATACCAGTTGTTCCGGGAGAAGTACAGGTAATGTCTGCTGGTACAGGTGTGCAGCACTCAGAGATAAATGGTTCTGTTGACGAATATTTAAGTTTGTTTCAAATTTGGATTATCCCAGAAGAACGAAGTGTAAAACCTCGTTATGATCAAAAAACGTTTAGTGAAGATGATAGAAAAGGGAAACTTCAAACCTTGGTAACGTCTTTTAAAGATGAAGATGATCATAGTTTAAAAATTCATCAAGACGCCAAGTTATCTCGAATAGATTTAGAAGCCGGATCGTCATTTACCTATAAGCTAAAGAGCAATGCGCATGGAGTTTACGTAATGACTATTAGTGGTGGAGTTTCTATTTCAGAGTTTAATCTAAACTCAAGAGATGCCATAGGAATTTCAGAAACATCTAATTTCGAAATTAAAGCCACAGAAGCTTCAGAGTTATTATTTATAGAAGTACCTATGATTAACTTGTAGTCGTATTTTTATCTAGGATACAGAGCACCACAATTTGTGGTGCTTTTTTATTTTAAAATAACGATATTTGCTTCAACTAACTATCTTAAATTAAGAATAAGAATATGGCGATGAATAAAAATACGGTTTTGGCTTGGGCCACGACTATTATGATTATTGTAGGACTAGGATTAATAGCTCTAGGAGCGTTTCGATACGATGATGTTGCAGGTTGGGGATTTGCAGCTGTAGGAATTGGCTTTTTTGCTATTGCATGGGTGTTTAACGCATTAAAAGGAAGAGTATAACTATGAGTGATGATAAACAAATAATATTTTCAATGTCTGGTGTTACAAAGACATTTCAATCTGCAAATACACCAGTTTTAAAAAATATATACTTAAGTTTTTTCTATGGTGCCAAAATTGGTATTCTAGGTCTTAACGGTTCTGGTAAATCTACTTTATTAAAGATTATTGCAGGTGTAGATAAAAACTATCAAGGAGATGTTGTTTTTAAGCAAGGTTACACTGTAGGTTATTTAGAGCAAGAACCACAACTAGATGAAGAAAAAACGGTTATGGAAGTTGTTAAGGAAGGAGCAGCAGAAGTTGTTGCAATCCTTGATGAGTATAACAAAATAAACGATCAGTTTGGCTTAGAGGAAGTTTATAGCGATCCAGATAAAATGGAAAAGCTTATGAATCGCCAGGCAGAATTACAAGATCAAATAGACGCAACTAATGCTTGGGAGTTAGATACCAAGTTAGAAATAGCAATGGATGCTTTGCGTACACCAGATGGAAGTAAAAAAATAGGAGTACTTTCTGGAGGTGAGCGTCGTAGAGTAGCGCTTTGTCGTTTATTATTGCAAGAACCAGATGTGTTATTATTAGATGAGCCAACTAACCACTTAGATGCAGAGTCTGTGCATTGGTTAGAGCATCATTTAGCACAGTATAAAGGAACTGTTATTGCTGTAACGCACGATAGATATTTCTTAGATAATGTTGCAGGATGGATTTTAGAGCTCGATAGAGGAGAAGGTATTCCATGGAAGGGAAATTACTCTTCTTGGTTAGATCAAAAATCTAAGCGATTAGCTCAAGAAAGCAAGTCTGCTTCTAAGCGTCAAAAAACATTAGAACGTGAGTTAGATTGGGTAAGACAAGGTGCAAAAGGTCGTCAAACAAAGCAAAAAGCACGTTTGAAGAATTATGACAAGCTTATGAGTCAAGATCAAAAACAACTTGACGAAAAGCTTGAAATATACATACCAAATGGTCCACGTTTAGGTACTAATGTTATTGAAGCTTTAGGTGTAGCTAAAGGCTATGACGATAAATTACTATATGACGACTTAAATTTTAATTTACCTCAAGCAGGAATTGTAGGTGTAATTGGGCCAAATGGTGCTGGTAAAACCACAATTTTTAGAATGATTATGGGTGAAGAAACACCTGATAAAGGTGAATTTAAAGTAGGTGAAACTGCTAAGATTGCTTATGTAGATCAAAGTCACTCTAAAATAGACCCAGAGAAAACAATCTGGCAAAACTTTAGTGATGAGCAAGAGTTAGTGATGATGGGAGGACGTCAAGTTAATTCTAGAGCTTACTTAAGTCGTTTTAACTTCTCTGGAAGCGAACAAAACAAAAAAGTAAAGCTACTTTCTGGTGGAGAGAGAAACCGACTTCATTTAGCAATGACATTAAAAGAAGAAGGTAATGTATTGCTTTTAGATGAGCCAACTAACGATCTTGATGTTAATACATTACGTGCGCTTGAAGAAGGTTTAGAGAACTTTGCAGGTTGTGCTGTAGTTATTAGTCACGATAGATGGTTCTTAGATCGTATTTGTACTCACATTTTAGCTTTTGAAGGAGACTCACAAGTCTATTTCTTTGAAGGTGGATTTAGTGATTATGAAGAAAACAAGAAAAAGCGTCTTGGAGGTGATTTAATGCCAAAACGAATAAAGTACAAGAAACTAGTAAGATAAATGATATTAAAAAAGCCTACAGAAATGTAGGCTTTTTTTTATTCGTAAAGGTGATTATTGCTGAGTTTGTAATCACATTGTTTTTCGGTATGTTGAGATATCTCTTTAAAATTTGATTCAAATTTTATTAACTCTTCTTTTATAGAAGACTCGTGCTCATATATATAAAGCGAAGATTTCGAATATATAATTGCTATAGCTAGTATAGTTAAAAATATAAAGAAAAAAATTAACCACATATATGTTTAGTTATCTCCGTAAAGATGTCCACTAGTAAAATCTTTGTAAGATTCATCAGATTCTTTAAAGATATTTGTTTCCATTAATTTCTTGTTTTCGGCTTTTAGTCTATACATCTTAATTATAGCTAATATTATGAAAACAAGGAATATAGATGCCACAGCTATTAAAATCATTGTAAGCTGTGTTGTGGTTACTACTAAAGCTATTGAAAGCAGTATATTAAGCATGATTATAAATTTGATTTGGGTTCTATAGCGCTAATATAGAAAAAAATACAATCATAAATGGTTAATTATAAATATTTTACACTAATTTATTTATCAACAACATCGATTAAGTGTTGCTTTATTTCGATAAAAAGCAGTGTTTTAGGGCGTTTCAAGAGGTTTCTATTATGTTATTAAATTGAAAAATTTATATTAAAATTTAATACCATTTAATAAGTTCTACGTTAATAGATTTAATCGAATCATTAACAATCTTCTTAAACAATTCAACATCACTTTTACCATCAGTACCTCTATAATGGTATGGATATACGGTTTTTGGTTTAAAATCTAAAACTGCACTAGCAGCACTTTCTACAGTCATGGTATAAGGCAGATTCATACAAACAAAAGCTTTGTCTATATTTTTTAGGTTGCGCATTTCAGGAATATCTTCAGTATCTCCAGATATGTAGATACGCTCATTATTTATGGTTAATACGTATCCATTACCTCTTCCTTTAGGGTGAAACTTTAAAGCTTCTTCTCTAAGGTTGTACATTGGTATGGCTTCAATCTCAATACCTTTTGCTTCTGTCTTCTCGTTGTTGTTTAGAATTTTATATGTTGGGTTAAAGTCTTTAGGAAACTTATCTACAACCGCTTTAGGTGCAATTATCAGAGTGCTTTCTAAGTCAAATTCAAATAACGTTTTAAAACTATAGTGATCTCCATGAATGTCGGTTATCAATATAATATCTGCTTTTCCAAAGCCTTCATAAGCACTAGATTCACCTGTAGGATCTACATATACATTAGTATCTCCATATTTTAATATCATCGAAGCATGTTCAAAAGGAATAATCTTTAGCTCATTAGAGGTTTCAGTATTTGCTTTAATCTCTTCAGAGTTTTTTTCATTTTTACAACAAAAAACGGATAGACATAAGGTTGCAATGAGTGTAATTTTTAAAAGTTTCATTTGAGTTGATTTTCTATAAAGATATTCAACAAATAGCGCTAACTAAAATTTTGTAACATTTTTATAACATCTGCTACCTATAATTTGAGAGTAAAGTTTTTATAGTCTTAAAAATTTACCGAAATTGTTATCCTAAAATTTGTTCAACTTAATAATACCTTACCATATGTCTGATGATTTTGATTTATTAGAAACCAATTCACAACAAAAACCTGAAAAAGTAGATGTAAACTGGGGAAAAGCCATAGACCAGATGAAATCTAAATTGGCGCAAGAGGATGATCCAGAAAGTCGTCAAAAAATCTTAAATGCTACATTAGATAATGTTGTGGATATGGCAGAGAAGGACAGAAGTACACTTCTAGATGCTATTAAGGATTTAACAGATTATCAGGATGAAGTTGGTATTATGTTCGAAGGTTTTTCGGCATTAAATGCTGCTGAGCAAAAAATTATTGATGATGCTGTAAAACGTCTTGAGCGTGCAAAGGTTGAACTTGAAGATGCAAAGGCCAAGCCAGACACATGGTGGAATAATCTTTGGGGAAGAAAAAGCAAAATTAGAGAAGCAGAGCAAGAGCTTCAGAATGCTCAAAAAGAGCGTGATGGTGCGGATAATAAAGCCAAAGCTATGTTTCAGCAACGTATAGAAACAGCTGATGTACAGACGTTGTTAAATGAGTTGTCATTCAAAAGTCAGGCAGCCATAAAGCGTCTAAAAGATAGAGAGCTCGAAATTAAAGAGGTTGAAGAAAGTTTAAAATCCGCTATTGTAGAAGCAAGTAACAATCACACCAAAGCTTTAGAAAAAAAGAAGCAGGTAGAAACGCAGCTTGAAGAACAATATGCGCTTTTAAAGCAAGCCAGACAAGCACTAGAGGAAGTAGCAGACAAGCAGTCTACTGAATATTCTGAGGCTTTAGAAAAAGTAACAGGATTAGAACAAAAAGTTGAAGAGTTAGAAGGTCTGAAAAATGCTTACACCACATTGGCAGCTTCTAAAGATAGTTTCGTTCACAAACATAACTTAACAATTAAGGTATTAACATCTTTACGTAGTAATCTACAAACGCATCGTGCGAAACTAAAATCAGATACAGACGAGCGTCTTAAATATTACGATGGCTATGTAGTAGCATTAAAAGCACGTACAGACCAAGAGTTCACTGCGATTTTAGAGCACTTAGGTGTTAAAACCGATGAGCATATTGGTGAAACTTTAGCAGCAATGCATACAGCAAGTGCTAAAGCACGTCAGGAAATGATGGATAATATTCCTGTGCACGAAAAAGTAATGCAAGGTATTTACGGAAGTTATGCTGAAGCACTTAAAGACATTAGATCAAAGGATGCTGAAATTCAGAAAAACTTTGCAGACCGTTATGGTATTGATATGAAAGAAATTTTTGACGAATATTACAGCGCAGATTCTAACGCACCTTCAGGTGATGGTCAACCAACAGGCGAACCTAAGCCAGAAGCTAATGAAGATGATTTACTTGGATAAATCTAGTCATCAGTAACAGTATTCAGTTGCAGTTGTTAGTTAACTGAATACTGTCACTGTAAACTGAAAACTAAACCATGATTGTAACTCCCTTAGATTCCGCAGTATTAGATTCTAAAGAGCAGTATGTGTTCTATCACAAAATGATAGATTTTACACTCAAAGAATTGATTACGGCAGTTCAGGCCAAGCATATATTAAGTCAACAAGAAATATTGCTGTTTAAGCAGTACACAGATTTACTATTATATTCTATTGAAGCCATGCGTGTAAAGTACATGTATGACGATGAGGAAAACATGAAAGTTGATCTTACAGATTCTAGTTTTCCAAATTATTTGGAATTTAGATATCTTTTTAATGACCTCGAATTACGTGAAGAGTTTTTAACCAAACTCACAGATATTGATATTTTAAAAGATGAATTTCTAGACACCTTGATGCGAAAGAAAGAACCAATTTCTAAACGCAAATTATTTCAGGCAGCATCAATAGTATATTATTCTTCTGCAAAAAAGGAGTATATCTTCAATCGTTTTGTGCAAGGTAAGATTATAGCTGCACCTCAAGACTCACCAGCAGAACATTTGGTAAGCTGGAGCTTTTATGATGTTACACACAACAGACCTTTTGTTTGCTACATGTATTTTAATTACGATGGAAGGGATGTTAACTCATACAAAGACGAGATGTATTCGGTTTTAAAGAATACATCAGATCGAGAGATGAATTTGGACACCATGGCTTATGCCATAGATAAGCGTTTACCAAAAGTGTTACCAAAACTTATTAAACGTATCGATTTAGGGCCAATTCATAACGTGTTTGCAAAAGATGAAAACGAAATAACACACGCCATTTTAGATGGTATTGCTAAGAAAGATATTCCGTTAGAATCGTTTGTAGTTTCATTTAAAGTAGATGAACTCGTATCTAAAAGTGAATTTAAAGAAGGTAGCTTTTTTAGCAAGCAAACCTTTCAGAAGTGGGCAAGTCCGTTCAGACAGCGTTATGTTTTTGCACCACATAGAATAATACAATTATTATATAACAAAACACCAGAAATTATGAATAAGTTGGCAATTCCGCCAGTTCAGGTTTCTGATTTAAAAATAAAATAAGTTACAGTTTCAGTCGCAGTATTCAGGTGCTGCAAACTGAGTCTGCAAACTGAAAACTAAACCATGCAACACAACTCAACTTTTCCAATAAAACAAAATGAACTCAATATGCTTCGAGATGAAGCAACATCTTACCTAAAGTCTATTCAGTGGGAACAAAGTCAACGTGCCAAAAATAGAGATAATGATGGTAAAGATGAGTCTATTTTGTTGTACCTATCTCGAGCTAATAACGGCAGTAATGTGTCTGTAACATCAGTTTCTAAAACCATTTTAAGCTTAAAAAAGAAATTGTTACCAGAATCGGTTGCTATTCCGTTGTTTCTTAATCAGACGTTATATGCCGTACAAGAAGGGATTACACTTGGTATTTGGGTAAAGGATAGTTACTATGATGCTTCAGGTTTATCAACCTTAGTAGAAAACAAATCAGCATTAGATAACTCAGGAAAACGCGAATACGAAAGTAAAATGCTTACAGCAACAGCGTTTATGCTATTTGCTACAGCCTATAAAATTCTACACGATTTAAAACCGTATGCTTCGGACGATTTATCGGTAATGAAACAGAAGTTTGCAGGTATTCCAGAAGTGTCGTTTTTATCGCCTTTAAAAGGAATTTCGTGTCAATTGTTTTATTATGATAAGTACTTAGGACATCCAGACATTATCAAAACCGACAAAGATGTTATTGATTTTACGGTTGTTTATTTTGAAGCGCTTATAGATGAAATTCAGTTAAGAAAAAGCACCTTAGAATATACCGATACGATTGAAGATCGTTCGTTTAAATTAGAAAATTCAGACTTTACGATTGATGGTTGGAACAACGTTTTTGCAGGAACTGCCGTAAGTGTAGAGTTCAATAAAATTCAGTTTGAACAAATTGTTGGAAACAAAGATGCTAAGCACTTTGCCAGACGATTAACAGAACGATTATTAAGCTACGATTTTGAAGCAAAAAAGAATCCATTTCAAGAGCTTGGTGGTTTTATGCCAGTATTTATGGGTTACGGAATTCCAGGTACAGGAAAAAGTATGTTGATTGCAGCTATTGCTACACGATTAAAAGAGCATAGCGAAAACTTAAATATTCCATTTTTATTTCATCCAATGCCAGATACGTTGATTTCAACATTTCAAGGTGGTTCTGCAGAGAAAATGGTAGAATGGATGAAACCTTTGCAAGATCCAACTCGTCTCATTTTTGCACCAATTGATGATGCAGAGAATAACCTTCAAGAGCGTACAACGCAAGGTGTTTCGGCTGGTGTTAAGGAAGTGATTGGTGTGTTTCTAAGATATACCGAAGGTGCTTATGCGGTTAATTATGGTAACAGTTCAATAGGTTTATTTACCAACTTGCCAGAAATGTTGGATAAGGCTGTGATATCTCGTGTGCAAGGTCGTTTTAAAATTGATGGAGCACGAAACGAAAAGGACTTTGTAGATCAGGATTATCTATGGTGGAAAAAGCTCGAAGATACCATGCCAGATTTTATAAACATGAGTAATCCTAGCGATTATAACTATCTCGATGCTCAGAAAGTAGCAAAGAATCTAGGCGAAATCTTAGAAAAAATAGACAAACCAACTGAAGAACGTGTGTTAGATACGTTCGATAAAGTGTCGAGCAAATACAAAGACAATGAGCATATGTTTTATGCGCATTTATATACTGAAATACAGAAGATATTTCCATTCTTTTCTTCTCGTGATGTTAGAAATATTCAAAAGGCCGTATCGTTACGTTTAACGGATTTCGACTTAGAAGATGATTGGTTCAACAATCCTGAAGTGTATTTCAAAAAAGATTATGACACTAAATTTGGGATGCTTCAAGAATTGATGCGTGCCAATATGAAAGGACTCGATTTTAGTGACATAAGACGACAAGAAGTAGTAAGATATCTAGATAATGTAGCAACGATTGCAGATACTGACTTTAAGCGTAAAGTTGATGCCAGAATTGATCAATTAAATATAGAATCTGAGGCAAGAGAACGTTTTGGAAAAGGAAATTAAAAAGAATTTAGTTATCATTCCTGCGAAGGCAGGAATCTAAGCTATTTAAATAAAAATCATGGGATTAGGTGCAGGACATGTTTTGGATATGATAAATCGGATGAAACAAAACCGAGCACAGCGTCCATCTAATCGTGACAAGTTTAAACAAAACAATAGGGAAGGGATTTATTCTTCTGAAGTAAAGAAAAAGCCAAAATTTAAAACAGTATCTGAAGAAGAGCTATTAAAAATTAAAGAACAAATAAAAGCAAATGTCCAAAAACAACGTAAAAAGGAAATTAAGATTTTCAGTATTGTCTTTATTCTAATTATACTTATAGTGTTTGGTTTTATAAAGTTCTTACTGTAGTCTTATGACCAAACGTATCAAAAATATCAACCGAACGATTCTTTCAGATAAATACTTTACCTTATCTCAGGTAAAATTCAATTATCAACTAAAAGATGGAAATTGGGTTGAAAACAAGTGGGAAGTTTTAGAGCGTGGTAATGCAGCAGCAGCTTTGTTGTATAATATAGAAAAGCAAACCGTTATTTTGGTAAAGCAATTCCGTTTACCAGCTTATATGAATGGAGTAGAAGATGGTTTTTTATTAGAAGTACCTGCAGGAATGTTAGAAGATGATGATACTTCAGCAGCAGAAGCCATGAAAAGAGAACTGCTAGAAGAAACAGGTTATAAAATCCCTGAACTGAAAAAGGTTTATAGCGCTTTTGCCACACCAGGTGGCAGCACAGAACGATTTTCGTGTTTTGTTGGCGAATATACAGATGAAATGAATATCAATGAAGGCGGTGGTTTAGATACCGAAAATGAAGACATAGAAATTTTAGAAATACCATTTACAAAAGCCATTGAGATGATGGCAAATGGACATATAATCGATGCAAAGACAATTATGTTATTGCAGCATGCTCAGATAAATAAACTAATTCCTGCGTAGGCAGGAATCTCTAAAAACAAAAAGATTACCGCTTTCGCGGCAATAAGATGAACAAACTAAAACAAGCAAATCTATACAGAAGCGAGCTTATACCAGTAAGTGGTAAGCTGGTAGAGCGCTATAATAAATGTTTAAAAACACTTGGTTTTAAAGAGACCAAGCTTACTTCCTTTTCTATAGATGGAGTTGGCTGGAGTCCAGAAGTAGCAGAAGAAAAGAAGGATGTACATTACCTAAACCATGGAGATGCCAATCCGCATGGTATCATTATTTCACCGTTACAAAAAGGAAAACCAGTGTATTTACCGTTTCATTCTTTCGATAGAGATATGATGCAACACATCTTTAAGACACATGGAAGTAAAATAAATGATATTACCAGAGATTCGGCAATTTGTATCGATTTTGATCAGGATATTGATGTGTTTTATGAGCCTTTAGATATTTTAAAATACGACGATGTAAGCATTAGTTTTAGACTTATAGATAACTTAGAAGAGCGACAAAAGGAGCAGCTTCAATTAGTAGATAAGTTTAGAACTGGCAATAACTTTATTGATGAAGACATTCATAACGAATTACTCGAATCTGCAAAGACCTACGGAGATTTGCGCAATAGAGATTTAAACCTTCATGCATTGCATTATACCACAGGTTCGTTTTACACGCGTGCCTTTGGAGGTGTGTACTTGTTACGAGATTTTATTCAAACCATTTTGGTTTTCGAAAATGAAGATTCTTATAAAGAAGCCATAAAAGATACGGTTCACGATGTGTTGATTTATCATATCAGCCAACCAGAATTGGTCGAAAAACTTAAAAGCCACATCATTATTGAGTGCGATCTAGAATACATGGTAAAAACACCTAATTACGATCGTATTAAAAAGTTTGAATTATTCAGTAAACTGAAAGAAACTGAACATTCTATAAAAGAGATTTTAGATAGCAAAGCGCTTTTTAAAAGTTACTTAAATAAAATCGATATTTCAGCTCGAAAACAAGTAATGGGAGTCGAGTTGTATTTAGAAAAATTAGAACGAAGTAATGCTTACAAAATTGAAGATATGGTAGATGAGTCAATGTATTTTGCATTGCATCAACCACATTCGTCATTGTCGGCAGAGCATCGCGATTTAATTCATAAGTTATTAGTAAATATTTCGCCAAAAGATGTGTTGTTCTTGTACTGGTACGATAAAGAGCAGTTTTATAAGAATTATGAAACTTGGGATGCATCCTTTCAGGATTGGGTGATTGAGACGATTAGTGATAATATATAGATGGAAGTTTGAAGCAAGAGGCTTGAAGGAGGAAGCACGGATTTGAAAGTTAGAAGTAACAATTTTACGTATCAATATACTAATAGTATGAAGTTTAAATTTGAAAGCTTATTAATTTGGCAAAAGGCAATGGACTTAGGTGATAATATGGATAAGCTCACAGAGTTGTTTCCTGAAAAAGAAATTTATAACTTATCATCTCAGATACGAAGAGCTTCTGATTCTGTAGCACTGAATATTTCCGAAGGTTCAATATTGCAATCTGGTGCTGAATTTAGAAAGTTTTTAGGATATTCAATTCGTTCAATTGCTGAGGTCGTAACTTGTTTACACAAAGCAAAACGAAGAAACTATATTAGTCAAAAAGCTTTTGACGGTTTTTATAAAGATTGTTTTGATTTAATGAATATGACTATAGCTTTTAGAAATAAAGTGAAATAATAAAAAATAATTTGGCATAGAGATAGAGCTTCAATCTTCTAACTTCGTGCTTCAAACTTAATAATACCATGGCAATAGATATTATAGCATTCATAGTGGGAATTTTATTAGGAGTCTTCATTTACTGGAGAGAATCTAATAGTAATGGAGTTTACAGATTTGTAAATAAAATTATGAATAGTAAAGAATTACAAATGAGTCCAGATAACCCAAAAGGATTCATATTTAAACAAACATTTTTACCTCGGTTAATATTTGTTGTTTTTTTAGTTCTTGTTTTAGCGCTAATAGCAGAGTTTTTAACACCATTGACTGTTTTTTCAAGTTATAACGGTATTTCGGCATTTGCATCATTCGCAACAGGAACATTATTAGGCACATATCTAGCCAATTTTGTAATTAAAACCACAGAAGTGGTAGAAGAAAAAAGTGATTCTTTAAGTGATTTTGTTGATGAAGCGATGGAAAAAGGCAAAGATCTTATTGAGGATTTAAAAAACAAAGACAATAAAGCAGTAGAAGAAGCAAAAAAAGAAATCGCAAAAGATCCAGAACCAAAAGCAGAACAAAAATCTGCACGTGACCGACTGAAGGATAAGGGGCTTATGTGAAAAGTATATCATCCTGAACTTGTTTCAGGATCTCATTATTAAAATTAAAAAAGAAACAAATAGATTCTGAAACAAGTTCAGAATGACAAAAACGTATCATGATAAAAAACTATTGGAATAAAGGAAAAAAACAGAAAGCAATAACAATTATTGTTGGACTGTTATTACTTATACTATTGTTCTTTTTTAGAGACGATTACCAACCTGTTTTACTATTCTTTAGAAAGTACATTTTTGTAATTCTATTGAGTGTTATCATCTTAGTTTTAGGATTAAGAAAATTCAGAAAAATAGCAAGCACAGGTGGTCGATTAGGCATCTTAGGTATTTTAATTGTGTTTTTTGGGCTGTTGTATTTTCTTGGTTGGAACCAAGGTTTGTACGATTATATGAAGACGTACAACGTATTCAATAGTCTTAATAAAGTTGAAATAGATGAGTTACCATTAACCCAAAACGAACGTATTCAACCGTTACGAAATATATTCTCAATGGCTAACGAAAGTGTAGGTGAAACCAAAGATGTATCGCTACCTCATTTGGTAAGAATTGGTACAGAGAATAAATGGACTATGGCCATTCAACCAAGTGAGAAATACGTTATGCAGCAAGTAACAGACAACACAGAGGAAGTTTTTGCGGTGAGTAGTACCACACCATTTCCAAGATTTTCAAACGAAAACAGAATAGATGTTACCTTCTCAATAGGTGAATCATTAAAGTTTAGTAGAAATACATACAATGCAGTTGTACAGCGTTTTAATCCTTGGATGCTCTTTAATTATGAGCCAAGTGATACGTTTTACATGAAAAACGATGAAGGAAATTGGGTGCAAGTAGTCAGTTTAATAAAATGGAAAGGCTTCTTTTTTCCATATCCAACTTTTGGAGGTGTTATGATTATTGAAAGTGGTGAGCACGATTTTAATGATTACATAGAGCGTGTTGCCATTGGTAAAGGTACTTTTGTAAGTCCGGACGAAATAAAGAATTACAAGTTTTTACAAAAGCAGAATACTCTGGCAGAGAGTGTATCGCAGTTACAAGCAGAATCTTTAAAATTTTTAGGAGGCTTTAGTGATCCGTTACCTTGGAATATGGAAACTGCAGTTAAAATTCCATTGATGCCAAAAGATCAGAATCAGCAACCTTATGTAACAGATTTTGATTTTGCAGGAAGTAACTCAGATGCCTACAGTGGCTTATACCATTGGTTTGGTTTAGAACCAGTAGGTGAGGAGCGCACCAGTTTAAGCTATAGTGTGTTTGTGCCAGCAGATGGTACAGACAAGTTGTATTATTACGACCACGCTACCAAAAAACAAGGGTATGCAGGTGTTTCTGCAATGCCATTAAAAGTGAAAGAATCGCGCAAAGAATACGATTGGAATGCGAGTACACCAGTTGAATTTAGACCTTACATAAAAGATATTGCAGGTAGAAAGCGCATGTTCTTTTTAGGAACAATTTCATCAATAAGTGATACAAACTCGCAGCAATTTGATGGTTCTGCAACACCAGATTTAGTCTTAATCGATAGCGAATATCGTGATGTGATTTGGATTGATGTAAAACACCCAAGCACTTGGGACGAAACCGTTTATAATCAGTTAAACGAAGCCTGGAGATCTAGTGAAGGTATAGGATATTACTACAAAGAGCAACCAAAAGATGAAGATTTAATGCAAATGCAGATAGACTCTCTAAAAACTATTCCTCAGGTTAATGAAAACTCAGAAATGATTGATGCTTTGCAACGTCAGATTGATTCTTTGAAGGCTTTGAATAATTAAAAATTTTACAGATAAAACAAACCTATGAGTTCAAAATTCTACGATTTTAAAAATTTAAAAGGAGATTTAACAGGTGGCTTAGTTGCTGGTGTTGTAGCGTTGCCATTAGCACTGGCATTTGGTGTACAATCTGGCTTAGGTGCTATTGCAGGCCTTTATGGCGCTATTGCAGTTGGTATATTTGCTGCAATTTTTGGTGGTACAACAACGCAAGCCAGTGGACCAACAGGTCCAATGACCGTTGTGTCTGCAGCTTTGGTTGCAGCTGCGATTGAGATCACAGGAAGTTTAGAAGCTGCCATGCCAATCGTTATTCTTACATTTTTATTGGGTGGCATTTTTCAAATTGTTTTTGGGCTTATAAATATAGCAGGTTATGTAAAATACTTTCCGTATCCTGTGGTTTCTGGTTTTATGAGTGGAGTAGGACTCATTATCATTATTCTTCAATTGTTTCCTTTTGCAGGTTTAGGTTCAGAAAAATCGACTTGGTTGGTAATGCAAGACTTGCCTAGGCTATTCTCAGATTTTAATTGGCAAGCTGTTGCATTAGGTTCATTTACTGTTGTAGTGTATTTGGTATTTCCATACATCACTAAAGCCATTCCGAGTGCATTGGTAGCTTTAATATTAGCTTCTGTGGCAAGTTTCTTTTTAAAGTGGGACGTGCCAATTATTGGAGATATACCTTCAGGCTTACCAAGTTTACAAGTATCAGGATTATTTTCTATAGATGCCAGTGCTTATGCCTTAGTGTTAGAATACGCTTTAGTCTTAGCAGTTTTAGGCTCTATTGATTCCTTATTAACTTCTGTAATTGCTGATAACATGACCAAAACCAAACACAATAGTAATAGAGAATTAATTGGTCAAGGTATTGGAAACTCTATTGCAGCCATTTTTGGTGGAATTCCAGGTGCAGGAGCAACAAAAGGAACGGTTATAAATATTAATTCTGGTGGTCGTACAAGATTGTCTGGTGCAGTTCATGGTTTGTTCTTATTAGCTGTTTTATTGGGCTTAGGGAAGTTAGCAGCTTATATACCATTGTCTGTTTTAGCTGGTTTACTAATACCTATTGCGTTTAAAATTATTGATGTTAAAGGGTTGAAGCATTTATTAGTAGTACCACGAGCAGATGCTGTAGTTTTAATCATTGTGCTTTTAATTACAACTTTTGGAAGTTTAATACAAGCTGTAGGAATCGGTTTATTACTTGCGTCTTTATTATTTATGAAACGCGCCAGTGATATTGGTGAAAAAGGTATGGAAGTTGGTACTATTGCTGGTTTTGATGGTGAAAAACCATGGCAAGATGAAAAAGAATTTTATGAAGCTTATAAAGATAAAGTTTACATAAAACATCTTTATGGACCTTTATTTTTTGGATTCACGTCACACTTTCAAGATGAAATAAAAAACATACCAGAACAAGTTAAAGCATTAATTATACGTATGGATCGTGTGCCATATATAGATCAATCAGGTCTTTATGCTTTAGAAAATGCCGTTTTAGATTTAGAACAGCGTGGTATTCAAGTTTTATTAACAGCAGTACAAGAGCAGCCAAAAGACAAATTGGTTTCTATAGATATTGTTCCAGATTTAATTTCTGAAGCACATATTTTTGAAGATATCAATGGAGCTTTTGATTATCTAAAGTCCCATTTTAAACTTTAAGCTCTAGTAGCATCTTAATATCTGCACGATTGTATGGACTATTGGTTTCTACACTAAGTTCTTTAAAACCAAATTTGCGATAAAGATAAATCGCGTTTTCTAACTTGGTATTAGAATAGAGTAGAAGTGCTTTGAACTGTTTTGCTTTAGCAAAATCGATACAATGTTGTAATAATTTTTGGCCTATTTTGTAGCCACGCATCTCAGGAGATACAGCCATTTTAGTTAACTCTAAAATACCATTTTCCCCAGTTGGCATAAGCGCTACAGTTCCAACAACAATGTCATCTTTTAAAGCAAAGAATATAAAGCCACCTTTATCAATAATGTATTTGTTGGGTTTACTAAGTACTTCTTCGTCGTAAGGCTCTACATAAAAGAATGTTTTTAGCCATTCAATATTCAAATCATAGAAACGTGGTGCATATTCGGATTTATAATCTATAATTTTAATGTCCATTGGCTTTAATAAAGTCTGTAATTAAATAGGTAATGAGTTTTCCAACTTTGGTTTCTGTTTTAGATGTAGGTGCAGCTTCGCAAATGTGTAAATAACTTGCATTTTCGTGCTTAGCAAAATAATGCACAAATTGTCTGGCTTGTTTTACACTAAAACCGCTAGGTGTTGCAGCACTGCTCGGAATATTTTCTATTGCGTCGCAATCTATCTCTATACCAAAAGATTTTGTAGATACATGGCTTAGACCACGCTCTAACTCTGTATTGTAAATTAACTCATTTCTTACTTCTAAAGCTTCGTAAGTGTTGTATTTAATAGCTTTTACTTTATTTAATGTTTTAAGAAGTTTGTCTGATGTGTAATTTTCGTGTAAACCAAAGATGAAATAATTTTTCAAAAATCCTTCAGCAAAAGTATAGCTAAAACCGTTTCCGCTATGTCGTCCTTCTTCGGCTCTAAAATCGGTATGTGCATCAAAGTTAATAACATTGACTCTTTCGTTTTTTGCTAAGGATAATCCTTTAATGTTTCCGTAAGCATTGTTGTGTCCACCACCTATTATTATTGGTGTTTTTCCTGCTTTTACAATAGATGAAACTAAATATGTTACATCCTTATCAATAGTATCTACAAAGTCTCTAGCTTTGGCAATATTCTTTTTAGATGGCTTTTCGTTTACAATATTTCTTGCTTCAGAATAGTCTAAATGACCTAAAATTAAAACTCGATTAGGATTAGTATAACTGTTATTCTGAATATTTAACAAAACTTTTACAGAGGCTTCCCAAGCCTTATAAGTGCCTGTTTGTCCGTGATTTGCATAAACTCCAATGTCTTCAGAAATACCAAAAATAACATAGTCAACGTCTAAACTAGAAATATCATCGTATATGTTAGTGAGGTTAGATATTAACTGAATATGTTCTCCAAATTTTGATTCTCCTTTGCGAAGCTTTAAAAGTGTATCGCGATCTTTTGAAGTAAATAAAACGAGATTTTGCATTTGGATGTTTAAATAAAAATTGAAAAATAAAAGTACAGCTTTATTTAAAAATTTTAACCTTAATTTAGATTATTAAAACAAGAATTAACAAATTACTTAAACACAAATTTTATGGAAGGTTCACAAAAAACTAGCGTCGGTCTTAAAGTAGGATTAGGTATTCTATTAGTATTATTTTTAGGAACTGCTTTTTATGCTTCTAAGTTATATACTGAGAAAAAAGAAGAAGAAAAAGTATTTGTAACTGAAAAACAGCAGTTAATGAATGACTATAGCTCTATAAGAGACCAATATAACGAAGCCATTGCTGCAAGTGAAGTTAAAGATCAAGATTTAATTGAAGCAAGAGATCGTATTCAAGGTTTAATGGATTCTCTTAAAGTATCTCAAAAAAGTGTAAACAGTTTATGGAGTTATAAAAAGAGATTTTTAGCACTACAAGAAGAGAAAGAAGAGTTGTTAGCTGAGAATGATCGTTTAAAAGTTGAAAACGAATATTTAGCAACATCTTTAGATAGCACACAAGTGCAGTTAGCAGAGCGTACAGTATTTACAGACTCTTTATTAATACAAAATACTGAGCTAGCTACTGTTGTAAATGATGCATCTGCTTTACAGACTGTAGGTCTTAAAGGTATGGGAGTTATAGAAAGACGTAGCGGAAGACAAATCCCAACTGAAAGAGCAGGACGAAGCGATAAAATTAAAATCTGTTTTATAGTTGCAAAAAACACTATAGCAGATGCAGGTGATAAAGAATTATACGTGCAGGTTATAGATCCTAAAAACAATGTTTTAGGTGCTAACGAGCAAATACAATTTGAAGACCAAGTATTAAACTATAGTTTAATCAGCCGTTTTAATTATGAAAACAGAAACTTAAACATCTGTGAATATATAGCACAGTCTGAAGATACTGATTTTGAAAAAGGACGTTACCAAATAAACGTTTTTAATGATAAAGAATTGATTTCTACGTCAGAGTTTACTCTGAAATAAGATTTCAAAGATTGATTGATTGATTGATAGTTAAATCCGGAAGTTTTCTTCCGGATTTTTTATATCCTTTAATTGCCCATTAATAATGACTTGTTCTATAGGATTATGACCAAAAGCATAAGGTATTTCACTGTAATCGCTTAATGGTTTTGTAATGATAAGGTTTGCTTTTTTTCCTCTGGTAATACTACCATACATATTGCTTATTCCCATAGCGTAAGCACCATTTATAGTAGCTGCATTGATAGCCTCTTCTGGTGTCATTTTTAGTTTTACACAAGCAGCACTTACAATAAAGTTCATGTTTCCGCTAGGAGCAGAGCCAGGATTATAATCTGTAGCAATAGCCAAAGGCAAGCCAGCATCAATAATTTTTCTTGCAGGTGTATAAGGAATACTTAAAAAATAAGAACAACCAGGTAAAGCTACAGGTATAGTTTCAGATTTTTTTAGAGCTTTTATGTCGTTATCATCTAGCTCTTCAAGATGATCTACAGATAAAGCGTCGTATTTAGCACCAAGGCCAACACCGCCAAGAATATTAAACTGATTTACATGAATCTTTGGTTTCATGTTGTACTCGGCAGCAGCTTTTAATATGGCTTCTGTATCATTAAGATCAAAGTAGCCTTTTTCACAGAAAACATCAATATAGTGGCTAATATTTAATTTTGAAGCTTCAGGAATAAGTTCATCCGTAATAAGCTTTATATAATCTTCTTTTTTGTCTTTATATTCAGCCGGAATGGCATGTGCTGCTAAAAGCGTTGGTGTAATCTTAGCTAAACTTTCTTGTTTTATACGCTTTATTACACGAAGCATTTTTAATTCAGCATCAACCGTTAAGCCATAACCTGTTTTTATTTCAAAAGCACAGGTTCCCATTCGTATAAGCTCTTCAAGTCTATTGATGGATTGTTCATACAGGTCATCTTCAGATGTATCTTGAAGCAATTTTGCAGAATTTAAAATACCACCACCACGATTAGCAATATCCTCATAACTTAGCCCATTAATTCTATCAACAAACTCTGAGGTTCTGTTGCCAGCATAAACAATGTGTGTGTGTGAGTCGCACCAAGCAGGCAAAACAATTTTGCCAGTAGCATCTATAATGGTTTCGGCTTCAATACCATGACAATATTCCATATCTCCATATTCTATAATAGTATCGTGCTCTATATATAGATAGGCGTTTTCTAGTACAGGAAGCGTTTTCATGTCTTCACCTTTAACTATCATTACGTTATAATCGTGGACTTGTACGAGTTGTTTTATGTTTTTTATTAGAATGGACATAAGTTGGCTTTTTGGTAAAGTTCTCTATTTTTTTTGATAAAAAAAAACGCAGATTTTATAACCTGCGTTTTTTGTTTATTTGTATTATAAAATCTTATTTAAGACTACCAACCATATCTTCTGGTTTTACCCATTCGTCGTAGTCTTCTGCAGAAACATAACCTAAATTAATTGCTTCTTCTTTAAGTGTTGTTCCGTTTTTATGAGCTGTGTTTGCAATTTCAGCAGCTTTGTAATAGCCTATCTTAGTATTAAGCGCAGTAACAAGCATTAAAGAGTTGTTTAATAATTCTTTAATTACAGCATGGTTTGGTTCTATACCATTAGCACAATTTTCTTCAAAACTTACACAAGCATCACCAATTAATTGTGCGGATTGCAAAATGTTAGCAGCCATCATAGGTTTAAAGACGTTAAGCTCGTAATGCCCTTGTGTACCACCAACAGTAACAGCAACATCGTTACCCATAACTTGTGCGCAAACCATAGTTAAAGCTTCGCATTGTGTTGGGTTTACTTTTCCTGGCATAATAGAACTTCCTGGTTCGTTAGCAGGAATTATAATTTCGCCAATACCAGAACGAGGTCCAGAAGCCATCATTCTAATATCATTAGCTATTTTGTTTAAGGATACAGCTAGTTGTTTTAATGCTCCGTGAGTTTCTACAATAGCGTCGTGTGCAGCTAAAGCTTCAAACTTATTTTCAGCAGTGATAAATGGTAAGTCAGTAAATTCTGCAATATATTTTGCAACTAACACGTCATAACCTTCAGGTGTGTTTAAGCCAGTACCAACAGCTGTTCCTCCTAGTGCTAATTCACTTAAATGTGCCAGAGTGCTCTCTAGAGCTTTTAAGCCATGATCTAATTGAGATACATAACCAGAAAATTCTTGACCCAAAGTTAAAGGTGTTGCATCCATAAGGTGCGTACGACCAATTTTTACAACATCTTTAAAAGCAATGGCTTTATTGTGTAGTGTGTTTCTTAATTGTATAACACCAGGAATAGTAGTTTCTACAACTTTTTTGTATGCAGCAATGTGCATACCTGTAGGGAAGGTGTCATTAGACGATTGCGACTTGTTAACATCATCGTTTGGTTGTATGGTTTTATCTCCTTCTCCAATAACTTTACCTGCAATTTGGTGTGCTCTGTTGGCAATTACTTCATTAACATTCATGTTACTTTGTGTACCAGAACCTGTTTGCCAGATTACTAACGGAAACTGATCGTTGTGTTTGCCTTCTAAAATCTCATCACAAACCTGTGCAATAAGATCGCGTTTTTCTTTGCCTAAAACGCCTAAATCACAGTTAGCATAAGCAGCAGCTTTCTTAAGATAAGCAAAGCCATAAACCACTTCTAATGGCATAGAACCTGGAGCTCCAATTTTAAAGTTATTACGAGAACGCTCGGTTTGAGCTCCCCAAAGTTTATCTGAAGGAACTTTTACCTCACCCATAGTGTCTTTTTCTATTCTGTATGTCATGATAATGTATGTTTTTTAACGCTTCACAAAATTACAGTTTTTGTAAGTGTATTGCTATTAAAATTGAGGTTTTGTTTTTTAGTACAAAGCAAGTTTTTGAAGTAATTTGTCGTTATAATGGTTTGTTAAACCTTGTAAATTAGGTTGCTAATAATTTTTTTATATCTTGAACGTTAAATTTTTTAAACGCTATTAACTAACAAACAAGCCTCATTATCATGAAAAAAAACCTATTTGTTTTATTCCTGTTTATAGGAGTAATTAATGTTTTCGCTCAAACAGAACTTGACGACAGTAATGCAGAATCAAAATTACTTGTTAACAACGACAGATTAATCGTCTTAGATTTTTATGCTACTTGGTGTGGTCCTTGCAAAATGATGGATCCAATAATTAAGGAATTAGAAGAGAAGTATGGAGACCGTGTGGATTTTTACAAAATCGATATTGATAAAAATAAAGTAGATGATGCGTTGGGTATTACTGCTGTACCAACCTATTTTTTTATAAAAAATAGTTCAAACTTAGAACATTTAGAAGGTGCTATGAGTAAAGAAAAAATGGAAAATCTAATAAAAAAGCACATGGATGGCGAAGTAGAGGAGGTTGTTGTAACTTCTACAGACGATTATGTAGAACCGTCTAGATACAATGTGTGGGAAAAACATGATGATTCTGATGAGTTTGGGCAAGATGTGTTGGACAGTATTTGGTATTCTTGGGAAAAATTAAACACATTATCTTGGCATGCTTATCTAGAGCACAATAATGTAAAAGATTTATTAAAAGCTATAAAAGCCATAGAGCGTTCTATAGAACTAGATGCTAATAGTTTTAATACCGATACGCATGCAGCATTATTGTACAAAACAGGTAACTACACTAAGGCATTAAAAGTGGCTAAAAAAGCTATAGATTATGCTAAAGAAGAAGGCGAGAACTACGAACATACAACAGAGTTGATAGAGAAAATTATTGATGAAATGTAGATATTACAGACAAGTCTAAATAACAAAAAAAGCCCAGATAACTCTGGGCTTTTTTTGTTATGTGTAAAATTTAAGCTTATTTTTTTACAGATGTTATAACAACATTAGATTTAACGGTTTGTCCTTCAATAGAAAAAGCCATGTTAACCTCAGATTTTATAACATTTCCTGTTTTAATCTCAATACTGCTTTTTCCATCTATAGAACCTCCTGCAGCTCCAGCAACTTTTCCTGTTACTTTAAGTTCTACAGTATCATTTGTAATAGACGTTACCTCATAAGTGCTTTCAATGCTCATTCCTTTTTGTTCCTTAGTTACTGTCCACTTAGAACCAACTTCTACAGTTTCCTCAGGATATACCATGCCACCCATGTTATCTTTAAAAGCGCTAATATCTGCCATACCAGACTTAAGCTCTGTATTGGTAATGTTACCTAGTTTATCATTCTCAACAACCAAAACAGATTCTAGTAATTTTTTCATTTCAGAGTGTGCACCTTGTGCGAAAGGATCCATCTCAGACTCTTTAGTGTTAGAATCGTACTTCATTTTTTGACCCATAGATTCCATATCCATAGATACATGGCTAAATGTAGCTTCTGTTACAATATTATTGTCTTCAACATTGGTAACATTAAGATTCATAGACATGGTCATATCCATTGTCATCACTTCTCCCATGTCTTGACTCATTATTGTTTTTACTTCGTATTTATCACCTTCCTCGTAGTTTAAACGTAATAAAACTTTGTCTTGCGAAAAGCCTAATATGCTTACGCACAGTAATAAGGCTAATAGTACTTTTTTCATTTTGTATTTTTATATGTGTTATACGAGCAAATATAAGATTTAATACGAGTTGGTATCATTAAGCCTATAAAACTTTGGTATGTCTTTTATTTTTAATGATTTAAGTTGAAAAATACGTATGGTTACGTATTGATGTTTTGGTTTAAAAAGGTAACTTCGCTTATCGGTGGATATAAATCCATTTAAACAGATTCATACCCTAATCGTTGGAGGTAATTAAAACCGAAATTAATATATGATTAAAATTGATTTAGATGATACTTTTGATGCTAATTCAGCAAGTGAAGATTTAACTAGGTTTACTTTTAATTCTGAATTGAGGGATGATAATGTAGTAGAATTGCATGTTTTAATTAGTGAACATCCTGATCCATTACTGCCTGGAGTATATAATTTAGCATTTGGTCCTTTAGGAGAAGATAACGAAATAGATGATAAAATAATTCTTCGTCATAAAAATGTAAATAAAGTGTTTTCTACTGTACTTTTATTTGCAATTACATTTTTGGAAAATTATAGCGATGAAAATTATTCTATTGGAATAGATGGTTCTAATGAAACTAGAGCAAATTTATATCATAGAATGTTTAGATATAATTATGACCATCTATCAGATACGATTGTAACAGTTGGAGTTGATTGGTATGTAAAACTTTTAAGAAATGGCACAGATATTGAAAGAGATAGTGGTGGAATACCTTTATTTAAACCAAGACCTGAACCTTTTGATTTAAATAGAAGTCCAAGAGATTTATATAGATATTACATATTCTCTTTAAATAATTAAAATATATTATTATCTTTGTATTATGAGACAAACTGTTCAAAATAAGATTACTAACCTTAAAGCTTTAGCTAAAGGTAGTGTTTCTAATTCTGTTGCTAAAAGTTCTTCTCGAATAGTTAATGATAATTTATCTAAAGCTATTCGTAGTGAAAGAGATGCAAAAGTATTTAGAAAGGAACTTACTATTGCTTTTAAATTAGCAAAAGAATAAAGTTAAAAACGATTATATATAATATAGTTAGGCCTACTTTATTAAAGTGGGCTTTTTTTATTAAAATAACTACCGCCAACAATAGCTATAAATAATTGCTTGTTATGACCTATTTCCGAAAATCCTTGCAGAATTTTCAACTTGTCGTGTACTTGCAAAGTTTCGTGACAACCCACGCAACAAATCATACACAATCCGATAAGCGCAACCAAAATCTCACTAAAATTTATACCCAAACTTAAAACCTAGTGTAAAATTAAAGTGATTATTATTGTTTAAGCCTTCAATATTGCGTCTTCGGTAATCAAAATGTCCACGGTCATCAATAAGAGTGTCCGTTTCAGGATTGTAATTTCTATTTACGTTTTTAATATCAAATAACCTTACTCCAAAACCAGAGTATAAATCAATAAAGTAATTTTTGCCAATAGGATAATTTAAACCGTATTTTATATTAAATATGTTTACCGATTTGCGCACTACTAATGTTTCGTCTATGATATAGCTTATGTCTTCTGCATCTCTTCTAAAGCTAATATCTTCATTAAATTGATATCTTATAAAACGCGATTCCAAGCCAATGTATTCGTTTACTCTTGGGTTGCTGGATATACTCAGTAGGTTATAATATTTTAGCTCATACCTAAAAGATCTTCCTTTGTTTTTTACAAGTTTTATTTTAGGATTTCTTCCACTGCCAAGTCTTTTAGAAAACACAGTACCATATTCTGCACTAAGGCTTAACCTGTCTGTAACAAAATACTCTGCACCCAAGGTAAGCATAGGTTGCGAAAATACGTCCATAGCTTTTAGAGGTGTGGTGTAGACAAAAATGTCATTTCTTTTAAAATGAATGGGCTCGTTATTTGGGCTATAGAAGGTGTTTTGTGTGCTATCAATTTCGAATATAAAATTTCTCTTATACGAAAAACGGCTAGGATTGGTAAAATCTACTATAAAACCTAAATAGTATGGCGACAAAAAGTTTAAATAAAAAATACCTGAAGTACGTTTACGGTAAGCAAATTCTGTTGAGATACTATCGTTAGAAAGTTCAAACTTTAAAGAATCTCTGGAGCGTGTCGGAAAAATAATTACATGATCTTCTTTTACAATAAGTTCGTCTCCTTCAAATTTTACTTTGGTGTTTTTAGGAGCATGTATATAAACTTTATCTTTCTTGCCATTGAGTATGGTAGCACAAGAACAGAGAAAACAAAAACATACCAGTAAAAGTAGTTTGTGCATAGATTGGTTTAACCTAAGATGACAAAACTGTAAAAGGGTTGCGTAGAATGTTAAACAATTTTACCGTCAACCATAGTCAGCTTTCGGTCAGCCATATTGGCTAAATCTTGGTTGTGAGTTACAATAACAAACGTTTGCTTAAACTCGTCTCTTAACTTAAAAAAAAGTTGATGCAGTTGTTCTGCAGATTCGCTATCTAAATTACCAGATGGCTCGTCTGCAAAAATAATCTTAGGCTGATTTATTAAAGCTCTGGCAACTGCTACACGTTGCTGCTCACCACCAGACATGCTATTTGGTTTGTGGTGTATTCTGTCTTTTAAACCTAAATAATCCAGCAATTCTATAGCGCGTTTTTCAGCATCAGCTTTTGGAGTGTTGTTTATAAATGCAGGAATGCAAACATTCTCTAATGCTGTAAATTCTGGTAATAATTGATGAAACTGAAAAATAAAACCAATATGCTTGTTTCTAAACTTGGCAAGAGCTTTATCGTTGAGTGATGCAGTAGATTGTCCGTTGATTTCTAAAATGGTATCGCTTTTAAAATCGGGTTTGTCTAGTGTGCCCAAAATTTGTAGCAACGTCGTTTTACCAGCACCAGAAGCACCAACTATAGAGATAATTTCGCTTTCAGCAATGTTGACATCTACACCTTTTAAAACGTGTAAATCTTTATACGATTTGTGTATGTTGGTAGCTTTTATCATATGATAGCGAAAATACTATTTTTTTGGATTATAAGACGCTTGGTTTTCTGGACTTTTGAATTGTTAGATTTTAATGCCATTTCAATAAAAACTGAGCTGACAATTTTGCGTTGAGATAGTAAAGAGTTTACTGAAAATTAAGAGTTGATGCCGTAACGTTTTTTGCGAGTTGAAAGAAAGTTATTGGCTTGTCTGGTTTGTGGCTTGTTATTCTTCTTAAAGATAGATTTAATACCATTAAAGTCTAAGAAATACTGAAGTCTTACCGAAATAGTATGTTGTATAGGCTGATCGAAAAGTGTGTCTAAACTTTCGGAATAACTATCTTCAGACATCGTATCAAAATTGAATAATTGATTTCTGTATAAAGCCGTTAAGAAGCTGCCTGGCGCAAATTGCCAAGAGTAGCTTAAGTCTATATTCCAAGTACTAAAATTAATGTTTGGCGATTCGTCAACATTATCTACAGTATAACCTTGTTCTGTTGTAAGACGACCATTGTCTAATAAGGTAAAGAGCTCATCATCGTAATTTACAGTATCCCAATAATGTCTAAATGTTAGCGCAAGGGAGTTAAAAGGATTAAATGTATAATTTGCAGAAATCGTATTGGTTACACGCTTACGATTACGCTCGCCAAAAATTGGTTGATCATCTTGGTAAGTAGCATAGCCACGCGATCCGTTAGACATGTTTAGATTAAAACTGTAAACCATTAAAAGTTTATCATTTGGTCTTACCCTTGGACTTAGAGAGAGGTTGTAGCCAAATAAATCTCTTCCATCTTCAAATATTTTGAAGGTATTAGCATTAATATCAAAAGCAAATACTTTGTTGTAGTTAGAAGAGTAGTAGCCACCAACACTTGCTATATTTTCATATATAAAATAACGACCATCTCTAGATTCAAAATAATCGTACTGCTTGCCAGCTTCCATATCTACCCAAAATCCATAATTGTTTATAGACTTGGTTTGTGCGTTATATTCTGCACCAAAATTGGTACCTGTAAAAGTACCAGGATTAGCTAGGTTTCTATAGTTAATGTATGCGTTGGCACTGTAGCGATTTAGGTTGCCTTTCGGTTCAAAAATCTGATACCATATATCGGCACCAAAGTTGTTGAAGTTATTTCTAAAATTAAGCCCTAAATCATTAATTTCAAATTTTGTATCTGCATAACTATGGTCAAAACTATAACGTAAATTTCCATGTGATTTTGCGATATAAAAGAAAGTACTGTAGCCTGTCTGTGTAGTATCAAACTGAGGGTTTACATTACTCATTTTTGCTTCACCTCTTATAAGGTAGGTATTGCGTTTGTTTTGCAGGTTTGTAACTAATGCCGTAGCATTAGCATCTCTAAACTCGCCTTCTCGCATTACATTTGTATTAATAAGACTTACCGAAGAATTACCATTAAACTGCTGGTCTACCACTAAAATATTGTAATTGGTAAAAGGCTCTACGACTTCTCGACGCGATTCATTAGTATCTGTATTGGTAATGTTAGCATACGTTTTTTCTGTAATAGCATTAAAAATACCAATACCAAGCCCTTTCTTAGTTCTGCCAGAAACTTTTAATGCATTTAATACTTTTACCTCTTCAGGAACATCAGCTTCTTCATTATCTGCTAATTGTAAATCTCCACTTGGTTTGCTACCAACACGTCTGGAAAAGAATAAATCTCCTTTGGAAAACAAATCTACACCTTCAGTAAAGAACTGACGTTGCTCAGAAAACGTTTGTTCAAAAGGACCAAGATTTAAAACTACTCTATCAAAACCAGCTTGACTAAAGTCTGGAACCAAAGTAGCGTCTAGCGTAAAGTTGTCTGTAATGCCATATTTAACATCCATTCCGAAGGTTAAATCAGTGTCGGTTTCTCCATCAAAATTATTTACAATTCCTGTAGAGAAAGGGTAGAGGTTAAGCCTTACAGGCGGTTTTAGATTTTTTAAACCAATAAGTTCTCCATGATACAAGCCAATATTTCCTTTTGTAGGATCGAGCTCATTCCAGGTATATTGTGAGCGATCTCTTCTAAAATGTCTGTGAAACTGAAGTCCCCAAGTTGGCTCTTCTTGATCTGGAAAACGAAGCGTTCTGTATGGTATTTCCATTTCAACGATCCAACCATCATCTACAATTTGCACAGCACTTTGCCAAACAGCATTCCAGCTAAAGTCTTCTCCAATAGTAGGATTTGCAATAGCATCTGCCTGCTGACCAGAGCTAAACACAAAAAATTCTGTGTCATTTTGCGCATCATTATTTGGGTTTAAAATCACAGCAAAAAAATCGTTTTGACCAAAATTATCACGCGAAGTCAACTGCTTCATAATTTTTGAAGGGTCATCGTGCAGATAAGCAGCCACATAGATAGCATCATCATCGTAACTCATTTTTACCTCTGTACGTTGCTCTGTAGGTAATGCATTGCCAATATCTGGTTTAAACTGAATAAAATCTGAAGCTACATCTGCATTGTCCCAAATAGCATCGTCTAAAACACCATCAATTTTTGGTTTGTCTGAAGCTCTTGTAATATTGAGTATTTTTTTATCCTTAGTAAGAACTGTATTTTCTTCTTGCGAATAAGCTGCACTACAAAAAATAAGGGAAAACAGAATGAAAAGAGAACGTTGGTACATGATGATTGATTGATGATTTCTTTGGTTTGCTAATAAAGACTAACGTTTTTTATGAGTGTTACACTTTTAGCAATTAAAATTTATAACCTTAATTTTTTTTGATGGAGTTAAATTTTTACAAAACTAGTTTTAGATCATGTTCAAGCTTCTTAATTAAACGTTAAAATACCTTGATATTGTTAACAGAACCCTTGAATTAAAGGCATATCATTAAATTTTGGAATGCTTATTGCTAAATATTTAATAGTTTAATAATTAAATACCTACATGAATACATATAAAAAACTTGGACTTAGTATATTTTTTGATGCCTTAGGCTATGTGTCTTTGGTTTTTCCACCTTTTGATATTGTATGGGCACCATTGTCTGCCTATTTAATGACAAAAATGTATAAAGGAAGAAAAGGAAAAGTGGCAGCCGTTATTTCGTTTGTGGAAGAGGCATTGCCGTTTATGGATGTTGTACCTACATTCTCATTAATGTGGTTGTACACCTTTGTTTTTAATAAAGAAAAAGCAAATATTGCAAAAGCATAAAAAAAAGGCTGAATTATCAATTCAGCCTTTTTTTGTCTGTATTACAAAATAAAAAAGTTTACTGCACAGAAATAGCGTAAGTTACTTCTACGTCAGTGCTTCCACCAGCACCAGCAGCAGTTCCATCATTTGGTTTTGTTGGTTCGTGTTTTAAAACCACAGTAATACTACCTGTACCTGCAGCACCTGTTGCTAAAGTAGTTTCTATACCTACTGGGTTGTTATTTACATCAACGTCTGTTTTTGTAATTGTTAAACCAGCTGTGTTGGTGTAGAAGAATTCATGCTCATCAGCTTCTTCTTCAACTTCTAATGTAATATCGTCAGCAGGATTTTCTGTAGCATTTAATAACTGAATTGTACCAGCATAGTTAGCATTTGCTGTAAATGGTCCGGAAATGTCGTAAGTTCCATCTGTACCACCTTCTCCATCTAAATCTGTAAAGGTTAGCGTTACTACATCACCAGCATCTGCATTGTTAGTTAATTGGTAAATAACCGTCGTAATTAATTCCTCTTCGTGGTCGTGATTGTGGCCGTCATCGTCGCTAGAACAGCTTGTAAAAGCTAAACCAGACATAAAGAATACAGCTAATAATTTGATTGTATTTAATTTCATATTTATTAATTTAAAGTTTGACATTTTATGTTGTTAATAATTGAGTTTTAGTTTTATGTTAAAATTTCTGCCCAGATCATCAGCAAAATATCGCAATCTGTTTAAGTAGTTTCTGTAGGATACATTAAATAGATTTTCAACATTAAACGAAACGTTTAGTGTTGATTTATTAAAAACCTTAAAGCTCGCAGAGCTATTAAAGCTAAAAAGCGTATATGCTGCAGGTGTTGAACTTATGTCAACATACACATCGTCTTGTAGTACAGGATCGAATGTGAAAAAATTATAATCTGGATATCTTTTTTGTTGTAATACAGTATGTTGTTTTATACCAATTGATAATTGGTTAAGTTTTTTGTTATTATAGGTAATTGCATTTGAAAAATTGGTTGCAGGCATGTGTATAAGAGGTGTGTCTTCTGAAACATTGTCGCCTCTTAACAAGCTTAAACTACCATTGTAACTAAATTGGTTAGATATTTTCTTATTAATATCTATATCTACACCAAAAATTCTTGCATCTACCTGGTTGTATTCCCAAACAGGAAAAGCACCTCTTATCGTTGTGGTTGTACCTGTAGGAATGAGTTGTACAAAATTGTTGATATACTTATAATATGGACTTACAGAGAATCCAAAGTCATCATTATTTCGCTCAATAGAAGCTACAAATTTGTTAGCTACTTCTTTTTGCATGGTAAGCTTACCAATTTCTATTCTAGCAGCACTATGATGCAAACCATCGCTAAATAATTCTGAAGGATTAGGCATTCTTGAAGCCAATCCGTAATTAACAAATAGTTGAATATCGTTTTCAAACTGTTTTGTTAAGCCCAAACTAGCAGAAACATTATGAAATGTAAATTCTGGATATGTTAAGTACCTGGAATTTTCTATGACACCAGAGTTGAACTCAGGGAATAACTCATCATAATTATAAGTGTCGTCCCAATCTGTAACTCTGTATTGCTTTTCTGCTTCTATACGAGAAAAATCGTATCTAAATCCTGCGCTTATTTCGGTATTGTGGTTTAGGTCATAATTACCTGTGGCATAAACTCCAGCATCAGACTTATCAAAATCTGGTATTAGTGGACTTACACCTGTGCCAGAGATAGCATCATTCTGTTGGTAACGCAAAAGAAAACCTGTATTTATGGTTAATTTGTCTAAAGCATCAATACGTAAATTAGGCTGTAAGGATGTTGTAAATAACCTTAAATCTATCACAGGAATATCTTCTCTGTCTCCTCGTCGTAAATCAAACTCTTTTCTTCTGTTAATTTGAAAATCATACTGTAATGTAAGTTTTCCAAACCCTTGAAAACGCTTGTAGGCTTCTACTTTTCCTAAGTGATGTGTTATCTCTTGTTTAGGATTATTTATATCATAAGAGAAGTCGTTAATTACTTGTGGTGTGCCTTCATTTATAGCTCTTACCAAATCGTTAACATTGCCTATATGCGAAGCACTTAAAATTCCAATAGTATTATCGACAAAACTATAATAGGCATCAAACCCTTTTTCAAAAGACTTGTAGCCAAATCTTGCAGAAGTATTAATGCTCTTAACTCCTGTGTTTGATAAATTATAATTTGCTGCTTCAAAATCTCCAAATGCTTTGTAACTGGCTTGAGTTTTGGCATAAAATCCACTTTTAAATGTTTTTACCAATTCTGTATTAACATTTCCGCCCAAACCATTAGTATTAAAGGATAGGGAAGTGCTACCAAACAAGCTGTCTTTAGCTGCATAATTTTCTGGACGAATTAGAATTAAACCACCAATAGCATCGCTTCCATATCTTAGTGTATTAGCTCCTTTTACTACATCTATACGTCCACCAGAATTAATATCAATATTTGGTGCGTGCTCATCTCCCCATTCTTGGTCAAAAAGGCGAACATTATTATTAACTATTAATAATCTGCTACTATGTAGACCATGAATCATAGGTTTTACAATGGTATTACCTGTGTTTAAAGAGGTAACACCACTTATACTATTAAGTGCATCTCCTAATGATTTATCTGAGTACTGAGCTAACTCATTCTTAGATATTGATTGTTGTATGCTGGTGTTTTGTAGCTTAGAATTTCCTGCTATTGTAACCTCGTTAAGCTCTTCTATGTGGTGCTCAATGGCTATTTGCTTGTATGTATCGCTATCAATATTGTATGTTACGGTTTTTGTTTCGCAACCTACATGAGAAATTACAAGTGTTAATTCACCTAAACAAAGCTTTTCAATTTTAAATTTTCCATCGACGTCAGAAGTTGTGTACTTGTCTAAATTTTGCATATAAACAGTAGCACCAACGATAGGAGTATTGTTGTGAAAGTCTTTGAGTTCGCCAAGGAAAGTATAATTACAGTCTTGTGCAAAACCTAATTGTGATAGTATTATAAGTATAAGTAAAGCCTTAAGCCTCATAACTATAAAGTATAGTAAGTGGTTTGTTGCTGCGTATTAGTAAATGTCAGCAATTAAAATAGTTTGATTTACGAGAAAAATTAGGCTATAGCAGGTGGTCCTCTTAGGTATGAGGTGTCTTGTAGATGTGTTCTTAAGAACAAATAAAAGCTTGAATTAGCTTTGTTGTAATTATTAAGAATTACGGTTTCAAATGTATGGAAACCAGAATAGTAATTTGTGTTGAGTTTAAATTTGTAAAACTCGCAATCAACGTCTAGCTCATGAAAATGCGTAGTACTGTCACTATCATTTTTACATACTTCGTGCTTATGATGAGTAAAAACATGAGATAACTTAACAGCAGAAGGCAATAATACCGATAGTATTAATACCAAAGAAAGTACTTTGAATGTAGGTTTTATGATGGGTGTTTTAATCAATCTACAAAGCGTTTTAAGCCAAATCGTTTCAACATTTTTTTCTCAAATTCCCAAAAGAATTTATGTTGGCCAAATAGCCAACCAAAACTTACTAAAAGAATTTGATAAAAAATTAGCCCAATGATAATAAATAATATCCAGTAGAGTATGGGATTTAAGTTTTCTTTAGTAATTCCTAGTAGCTTTATTATTGGTCTGCCTACATACAAAGACGAAGAGCCTGTAACGGCAAAAACTATAAATACTCTTATCATTTCCCATCTGTATTCTAGCTTCCAGCGTTTTTCTAATACTTTAAAAAGCTTTAAAGTTAGTGCTAACAAACCAGCAAATAAGATAACTGATGAAATAATAGTTACAAGGATTCCAAATTCAGAAAACCAAACTAAAGCTAATTTATAGGAAGAATACCCTAAGGCTAAGAGACCAATTAAAGGAAAAATTAATTGCCAGTTGTGTTGAATTTCCCAATTTTCTTTAAACCTTTTCATAGTACTTTTAAAGTGCTACAAAATTACGCTAAATTCTAGGAATAATGGAAGTCAATTGCTGTTTATATTTTAGCTGAAAGTATAAAAAGTAATTGTATAGTTTGTAATTAACTTCATAACCATAATCTGTACGAGAATCATAATCTATTCTTACCTGATATAAATCTGGATCATAGCTGTGCGGTTGAAGATTTCTTTGGTTCCATGCTTGTACCAAGTAGATGTTTCTGTTTTCTAGATAGGATTGAGAATGAAAACCTCTTGGTCTTGCAGTACTGGCTAACCATGCATTAAAGCCAGGTTCTATTATGATAATCTCATAATCAGTTTCGTCACTACTTATAGAAACGGTGTCGTTTTCTACTAAAGCACTTTCATTTCCGTTATTAATCGTTGGGTTGCTATTGTAAGATTTACAACTGGCAATTAAAGCAATGATAATAACAAATGGAATAATCTTTTTCATAACATTAAAGGTATTAATTATTTTAATCATTTCAGAATTATTGATGTTAAAGCCAAAGTAAGTTATAAATAAGACAGTGTAAAACAGCTGATGAGTGTAGGGCTGTGTTGAGTGAGTAAAACAAGAAGAGTAGGTTATAAAAAAAACGGCTCTAAAGAGCCGCTTTTATATATGTGTACAATAGAATTGGATTTTACTTACCGAATAACCCACCTAAAAGACCTCCAATACCACCTTTTTTCTTAGCACTACCCAGTACCATTCCGGCAACATCATCAATAACACTACCATCTCCGTCTGCATCTAATATTTTTTCTAAGAAACTTTGTTCGTTTTGAGTGTCGTTTCCACCAAGCAATCCTCCTAATAAACCAGTAAGATCACTTTGAGAACTTACGTTGTTTTGACGCGATTGCTTGCCTAAAACACCCATTAAGATTGGCGCAGCCACTTTAAGGATGTTGCCAACAGAACCAGCATCTAATCCAGATTTTTGACCAATAACTTGCTCAACACCTTGTTGCTTGCTACCTAAGATATGACCAAGAATTTTAGAACCATCAGTTTTTACATCTTCATCAACTCCGCCTCCAAAAAGACCACCTAAGTTATCTAAGATACTACCATCGTGCTTATTACTTAAAGCTCCCATAAGACCTTGTGCTCCTTCTGGAGTAGAAGCGTTACGCTCCATTGCTTTCATAAGAACAGGTAATGCCATTGTTAAAACACTGCTTGTTTTCCCTTGATCAGTTCCTGTAGAACCAGAAACACCACTGATGATGGTTTTTCCTAAGTCGCTATTTAATAAGTCTAAAATTCCTTCCATTGTTTTATAAAATTAAGGTTAATACATTTAGTTTAATAAGGTACAAAAAAAGTCCTATACATTTATAGGACTCGTTTTATCTAAATAGGTCACATTTATTTTGTTAGCCTAATATTTTAATAATCTGCTCAGCAAGTTCTACACCAATTCTGTCTTGTGCTTCATTGGTTGCAGCACCTGTGTGTGGTGTTAATGATAACGCAGGGTTCATAAGTAGTTGAACTTCTGGTTGTGGTTCTTTTTCAAAAACATCTAGTGCAGCTCTTGCTACTTTTCCGCTTTCTATAGCTTTTACTAAAGCCACTTCATTAACAACTCCGCCACGAGCTGCATTTGCTAAAATAACACCATCTTTCATTTGGTTGAAATCGGCTTCATCAATAACATACTCTTTTTGTGCAGGTACATGAAGCGTTATGAAATCGGCTTGTTTTAAAACGTCTTCTTTAGAGACTGTTTTTATGTTGAAGCTTGCTTTTTGACCATCGAAGAAGTCTAACTCTAAAGTGGTTTCTTCAATAAAAGGATCAAAAGCTACAATATTCATTCCTGCTCCAATTCCTATTTTAGCTGTTGCTTGTCCGATTCTACCAAAACCGATAACACCTAGTGTTTTTCCTTTTAATTCTACACCTTTAGCGTAGGCTTTTTTTAGGGCTTTAAAGTTGGCATCTCCTTCTAAAGGCATATCGCGATTAGAATTGTGAAGAAATCTAGCTAAGCCATAAAAATGACCAAATACTAATTCTGCTACAGAATGAGAAGATGCTGCAGGAGTATTAATAACATGAAGTCCTTTTTCTCTGGCATACTCAACGTCTATATTATCCATACCAACACCACCACGACCAATAATCTTAAGGCTAGGGCAGTTGTCTATAATGTCTTTTCTTACCTTGGTTGCGCTTCTTACCAATAGTACAGAAATTTCTTTGTCGTTGATATAGTTTTGTAATTGTTCTTGTGCTACAGTTGTTGTTAACACTTCGTAACCAGCTGCTTCTAAAGCATCAATACCGCTTTGAGAAACACCATCGTTTGCTAATACTTTCATTCTTAAGTTAAAAGTTAAAAGTTAAAAGTTAAAAGTTAAAAGTTGGTAGACAGTTAACTTCTAATTTTTGATTAATATTTTTAGATTTTGAGTAAAACAACTGCTTACTGCAACTGGTTTACTATTAAATGATTTATGCTTTTCTTTCTAGTTCGCTCATAACCTCTACAAGTGCTTTAACACTATCTAAACTTAGAGCATTGTACATAGATGCTCTGTAGCCTCCAACACTTCTGTGACCATTAAGACCGTTAATTCCGGCTTCTGCCCACATGGCATCAAAGGTTTCTTTTAAGTTTTCGTTTTCTAGTGTAAAAGTAGCATTCATTATAGAACGATCTTCTTTTACGGCATAACCTTTAAATAATGGGTTTAGGTCTATTTCAGAATAAATTAAACGTGCTTTCTTTTCGTTTTCTTCTTCAATAGCTTTTATACCTCCTAAATCCTTTAACCATTGTAAGGTTAGCATAGAGGTGTATACTGCAAATACAGGTGGTGTATTGAACATACTTCCTTTGCTAATGTGTACTTTATAGTCCATCATAGAAGGAATTTTGCGAGACACTTTACCTAAGATGTCTTCTTTTACAACAACTAGTGTTGTACCAGCAGGACCCATATTTTTCTGTGCGCCAGCGTAGATTAAATCAAACTGAGTGAAATCTAACTGACGTGAGAAGATATCACTACTCATATCGCAAACCATAGGGATAGGTGAGTCTGGAAAACTCTTCATTTGTGTTCCGAAAATGGTATTGTTAGATGTGCAGTGGAAATAATCGTAATCTTCTGGGATATCGTATCCTTTAGGGATGTAGTTAAAGTTAGCACTCTTAGAAGAGGCTACTTCGTAGATATCATCATATATTTTAGCTTCTTTAATAGCCTTGTCACTCCAAGTACCAGTATTTAAATACCCAGCTCTTTTTTCAAGAAGGTTTAGCGCTACCATTAAAAATTGCGTACTGGCTCCGCCTTGTAAAAACAATGCTTTATAGCCTTTGCCTTCTAATCCTAAAAGTTCTAAGGCTAAGGCTCTGGCATTTTCCATAACATCTACAAAAGGCTTGCTACGATGCGAAATCTCTATTAGCGATAAGCCGTTGTCAAAGTTTATAAGGGCTTCTGAAGCTTTTTGAATTACAGACTTTGGTAGAACGCAAGGACCAGCACTAAAATTATGTTTTTTCATGTGTTAATGTTTATTGTTTTAATGGTCACATGTAACATCTTATTATCATTTTCGCTATGAGATTTAAGATAAATTATAGATGTTTCATGAAGAGTAAAGTTTCATTTCTGATGCATCAGAAATATGTTATTTTATTGTTTGATATGTTACAAAGGTGCTAATTAATTGGCTATAAAGCATTAATTATTTGCTAATTTTTGCATCAAATTTTTAACAAGAAATCAACAGTATCTACATTATCTGCATAATCCCAAAGTTCTGGTTTTTGGGTATTGCCAAAGGCTATTTCATCTTTTGTAAACCCATCTGAAACTATACACTGTATTTTGTCTTTATCTTCTTGTGTTTTTGCTTTAAGATCTTCTATGGTATCGTAATATTCATAAAAGACTGTAGCTATAGGAGATGCGTAGCTTTGATCTTCTTTTATCATTAGAAAACCGTTTTCTAGCATATCAAATTCACTCATAAGATACACAGCTTTGTTGTAGTCATAGTTATTGGCATACTTGGCTTCGTTAATGACTGGATGCCATTTGTACACAGCATTGAAGAAGGCATCGAAATTGTAGTCCTTAGGTAGGAATAGTTTAGAGACATTTCTGCATCCTAAACCATAGTATCTAAAGATATCGTCTGAAAGGGCTTCTAGCTGATCTTGAGTTTCATTACCATTAAGAATGGCTACAGAGTTTCTGTTTTTTCTGATGATAGACGGTTTGTTTTTGAAATAATATTCAAAATATCGCGCTGTATTATCACTGCCTGTTGCAATAACTGCATCAAAGTTTTCTAGCTTGTCTTTGGTGAATGTAATCTTGTTTTTGAAGCCAGGTTCTACAACTTCTAGATACTTGGCTAAATAGGGTAGTAGGTGCTTATCGTTAGAGGATTGCTTAACCAGTACGTTGTGCCCAGAGATGAGTACGGACAGGAAGTCGTGAAAACCTACTAAAGGTATGTTGCCAGCCATTATAATACCTATATTTTTAGGCTCTATATTGTTGAAGTTGTACTGGCTTACCCATTGGGTTATATTGCTTGTTGTTAATGCATTTGCCCAAGACTCTAGGCTAAAGTACACATTGGTGTCTGTAAACCATCCGTTGTGTTCTTTTGCTAATTTTATTTGATGTTTGAAGCCATCGAAAAACAGTTCATTAGCAGCGATATTATCGTCTTTTTGTATACCGTTTGTTGTAAATTGACTTAAAAACTGACCTAGTTTTGAGAAAGCGTTAATTCTTTGTTGTAAATCCATGTAGAGTTTGGTAAAACGCCATTTTGGCTTTATTTTTGCATCCCTGTCTGTGGACAGGCAGATGCAAAATTACGCAATAAAAACCTAAAATTTACTATGGCAATTATAATCACGGACGAATGTATAAATTGTGGAGCTTGTGAACCAGAATGTCCTAATACAGCTATCTATGAAGGTGCTGATGATTGGCGCTATAAGGATGGTACCAGTTTGGATGGCACTATAGTGTTGCCAAATGGCAAAGAAGTAGATGCTGATGAAGCACAAGAGCCAATAAGTGATGAGATATACTACATAGTGCCAGATAAGTGTACTGAATGTGTAGGTTTTCATGAAGAGCCACAGTGTGCTGCAGTGTGTCCTGTGGATTGTTGTGTGCCAGATGACGATAATGTAGAGAGTGAAGATGTGCTATTGGGCAAACAACGCTTTATGCATCCTGACGATTAGATTGATGCACTATTTTATTAATGACTGATAACAAAAAAATCCTGAGCTTATGGCTCGGGATTTTTTTGTTAAGATGCACATGTTAGCATAATGACTTGTTGGTTTACCCAGTGATTTTTAATAAATAAAGCTATATATTCGTTGATGTATAGCTGGCTGTGCGTCATTTAAAAGAAACATAAAACGATCGAAAAGACAATGAATAAAATATTAATAGTTTTGATTTTGGCATTTTTAAGTTGTACATCTGAACAGAAGAAGAGTTCGCTGGAATTGGAATCTGGCAAAAATATTACAAAAATTAAGACTGAAAAAAATGACTTAAAAGTAGTTTTAGACACATTAGTTTTTCGCAAAAATATGAACGGAGAGTTATTGACAGAAAAGTATACTTCAGGATTATCTGAATTAAAATTTTACAAACAGTTTGTCTCTGAGAATAAAATCGCAGAAAAACAAATATTGACAGAAGAGCACACAAAAACCGAAATTACATACTTAGGAATATTAAACGATTTAAACCATCAGAACTCATACCACGTAATTACAAATTTTAAAACAATCGGAATTGGTGAAATAGAATCACCACGAGGACAAAGTTATATCGCTTTTTTAGATGAAAATTTAGATAAAGCAATAGTATATCAAATGACTTTACCTGATGAATTACCTGAAAAAATAGAGGATAATATTTTATATTTTACTCTTGAATCTGAAAAAATAGGAATATCAATATTAGGAGGTTTACCACCAATACTTTGCCTTCCGATAATTGGTTGCAACTAATAAAAAAAAGAGCGTACAACAATGTGTAGGTATAATGTGGACGAAAGTGAAAAAATTAAACTTATGAACTATTAACAACATATCTCGGTAAAATTGAAAGCGTAGGCTACGTAATACTTGTACTACACTTATACTTTACCGTTTGCTGTAATTTGAAACCGAAACGATATTGAGAAAAAGAAAGAAGATTTTTATAGGTATAATAGTAATTCTAATAATAGGATTTTTGATTCCGCAGAATTTAAAAATGCCAGTTAAAGGAGCTACAAAATCTGATTATAACTCTCAGTCATTTTGGTATTATCCTTGGGGAAAATCTGTAACACATAAAGGAGTTGATGTTTTTGCCAAAAAAGGAACTGAAATCAAGTCTTCGACTTCTGGTTTAGTTTTGTATTCAGGAGAAATAAGTATGGGCGGAAAATTCGTTTTAGTACTTGGACCTAAATGGAGATTACACTATTATGCTCATTTAAATGAATTGAAAACATCATCTTTTTCTTTTGTGAATAAAAACTCAACAATCGGAACAGTTGGAACAAGTGGAAATGCAGTTGGAAAATCACCACATTTGCACTATTCTATTTTTACGATACTTCCATACGTTTGGAGAATTGATTCGGACAAACAAGGTTGGAAAAAAATGTTTTACTTAAACCCAATTGAATATTTTGAATAGAAAAAACCATAGCGAACAATGTATAACCGCAATTATAGCGGATTCGACTACGCTTCGATTTAGTTCAAAACAGGCTCAAGCGAATCCACACGGAATTACTAAATTCAGTTCTTGACCGAAAATCATTAACTTTAATTCCTTAACTGACAGTTATACGAGACCGTTGTAGCACAATTTGAATGACAAGCAAGAATCAAATATCAAAAACACCTACACTTCCTCTGATTTCAATCTACAAAAACACAGGAATTGAAATCATTAATAAAGAAACTATTAAATATTTTGAGAGGACAAGTGCTTACGGTCTGATTCAAAATAGTAGTTATGTGGAAATTTATTCAAGTGAAATGGAAATATTGAATTTAGAGCAAAAGACCGACAAATTCAAAAACACTAAATGGAATAGATTTTTAGCTAAAACCGTTTATAATCCGTCATTTGATGTAACCTTATTGTGGAAAAAAATAGGAACTTATAAATTGACCGAATTAAAAGCAAAAATTAAAGTTTGTATCGAGAAAGATGATGACATTTTAACTCAATTTGTTGAGGCTGATTTTTTAATGCATAAAGTTGAACATTCAACCGATTTTACTGAATTAGTTAATAATCTGAATAAATATTGCATTGAAGTGAAGAACGAAGAAATCATCAGGAAGGAAAATGATGAATGGAATAATAAAAAATAAAAACGTGCTACAATAATGTATAAGCGCAATTATGGCGGATTCGACTACCCTTCGACTTCGCTCTGGACAGGTTTAAATGAATCCACTCGGAATTGCTAAGGTCTATGCTTAACCGAAAATCATTAACTTTAAAACCTTAACTAACGGTTATACGAAACCGTTAGCAGTAAACTAAAAACGAGCTTATGAGAACAATCGGAACAATAATATTACTATTGATGTCAATAAATCTATATGCCCAAAATCTCGCTGAATGTGGATTGAATGATAATTCTGAACTTACTCAAACGGAATCTAAATTCCTAAATGGATATATGAATAGTGAACAAAGGAAAGGATTTGATTTCACAGGTAAAAAAGTACTTTTCATAACAGGAAAGAGAGGAGAAGGAATCGGAAATAAATCAAAATATTTTGATTACGTAAAAGAGTGGGATAAAAGCGGAAATAAAATTGCAACCTGGGTTGTTGAACTGAATGATGATGAAAAAGAGTTGATTGAAAAGACCGACTATGATGTTATTGTTACATATTGGGTAAAACATTTATCAAAAAGGAGAAAGCGAATCATATTGAATGAATTGAAAACTAATATATAACAATGGTTGTAAGTAGTTGTTTGTTTTCGTCTACTTCTGAAAATCTTTGTGTATTTCCCTCTGGTTTAAGAAGTTTTGCTAAATTAGTACTCAAAGAATGCAAAAAGCGATGTAGAAGACCGTTAGTTTTAATGCAAAAAATATTTACATCTATAAATTCAAATATATTACTATGAAAAAATTACTTTTTATTCTTGCTTTATCATTCATTGTTATAAGTTGTAGTGATGATGATAATTCACTTGAACCTGTAAACTTAAGTTCTGTTAATGTCTATGTTGCTGGGCAAAAAGATGGAAATGCTACTTACTGGGAAAATAATACCGAGATTACTCTAGATAATTCAGGGTTTAATGTTTCAATAGCTGATAAAATTATGGTTCAGAATAATAATGTCTATGTTTTTGGTAGAGGTGATTCGTCATATTTACTATGGAAAAATGGAATTATGACAAACTTAACTGAAGAATTTCAAGAGGCTGACTATGAGGTTGAATTTATAGCTGATATGTTTATAGATGGTGTTGATGAATATTTTATAGGATATTTAAAGAGTACATCTAATCCAACAAATTATGATTTGGTTTATTGGAAAAACGGTGTCAAAACGATAGTACTTGGAAATTGTGTATTCAGACATCAGCAATCTTGCATAAAAGTAATTGATGATAATGTCTATGTTCTTTCAAAAAACGAAAATAATGATTATGGTATCTTTATAAATACTACCTTCAATCAAATAAATTCTGGTTATTTACCATATGGTATAGTTAAAAATGAAAACGAAGTGTACGCTTATGGCTCTATAATTGATAATCCAGATGTATCAGGATTTTACAAAAATGTTGCTACAAGTGCTGAAACTAATTTTGAACAATCTATACGTGATTTAGCATTTGATACAAGTGATATTTATACCATGGTTCTTCACAATGATAATGTTCAATTTAGCTCTCGCAGAGAAATTAAAAAAAATAATTCTTCATTTTATGTTACACCAGAAGGTTATGAATCACATATTGTAGATTTAAAAGCTGTTAACGGTAATGTATACATCATAGTGAGAGAATTAACTTCTGCTAATTTTGGTCCTAATAAATTATTGATTAATAATGAGGAGGAATTGGTTTTAGATGAAAATCCATCAGATCTATTAAATAGTATATATATTGTAGAAGACTAAAGGCTTAGCTAAGATACTAAAGCTAACAAAGGCTTGAGGTTTCTAATAGAAATTTCAAGCCTTTTTGCTAAATTAATAGTTATTGCGGAATGATATTATCACACTATTTCTTAATGAAATTATAGTATGCATAAAACAGTTGTATTTAATATTGAAATCGAGTCCTGAAATGAAAAAATACACTTATCTCATTACTTTTTTATTGATTATTCTAAGTTGTAAAAAAGATAATCCAATTGATATAATTAAGGAGAATGAATTGGATGAATTTAGCAAGCACATTTTTGACCAAAAAATAATTGATTCAAAAGAAATACTTCGTTTGATAGAATCAAAAACAGTTACTAAATATATAGATACCACTGATTACAACAGAACACTAAAAGCCACTATTTTTGCTATCAACTCTTTCAAAACTTACTTTCAAGTATTTGTAAAACCAAAAAATGTAATATCTGCATTAGCATATTACAAAAACGGTAAACAAATATATGCCGCAGAATATTATGACAATGGAACAGTGATGTGCAAGTTTAATAGATCTAAAGAAGGTATTAGAAATGGAAAGTATGAATGCTACTACGAAAATGGAAAAATTAGAAGTACCGGAGAATATTTGAATGACAAACAAATTGGATTTCAAACAGAATATGATAGAGATGGTAACATAACTTCTGAATTAGACTTTAATGAAAAATGAGATACTACGTACAGCATTGCGGTTAAATCATTTACGGAATTTCTTAGTATTTAGCTATCTTCGTTTTACGGTGGAAAATCATAGCTGATTTTCACAGCCAGCAATAAACAAAAGATGTTACTACCAATCTAAAAAATGAACAAATTCTTAAAAACACTACTTTTTACACTCACTATATCAATTTTTACAAGCTGTGATTTTATTAATAATGCCTTTACTTATAAAGATACAACAGAAGGATTTATAGAGGCTCTTATAGAAGAAGATTATAATAAAAGCCTATCATATATGGCGACTGAACATGATGGGTATAAAAACACAAATCTTGATACATTAAAACTAAGCTTAATAAATTTCCGTCAACTAATTGTGAAAAATTTTGGAACTGAGCTTAGCTATAAGTTTATGAGCGCCAATAAAACTTTTTCGACGGTCGAAGGTGAAAGTACAGCTCCAAATACAACAAAAGCTCAAATTGAATTTTCGAACGACAGAGAGTTTGGTGTTTTAGAAATAATTTTTGATGACAACTCAAATAAAATATTCAATATCCAAACCCTTGACATAAAGGAACCAATTCCGAATATGACAATATTTTGGCTTTTTGGAATATTGGCCATTTGCATACCAATCTTTAATATTTGGATTATTAGAAAAATTAGAAAAAGTGACTTAAAGACGAAGTGGCTGAAATATATTGCAGTGATTTTCTTTAATGTACCAGCTGTAACTTATAGTGTTATAAATGGACTTTCAATTAGCTTATTGAGTTTTCAAATATTATTTGGAATTAGTTTTTCGTATATGGGTTATTTAGGCTCAGCTTGGACATTTGGAATACCACTTGGTGGCTTATATTGGTTTTGGAGATTGAATAAAAAAACTCAATTAACTGAAAATGAAACACCAACTGAATAGATGCCAATGCTAACAATAGCTATAGGTGATTGTATGTTATCGTTATGTCATTGATAAGCTAAGACTATGACTTTTGAAAATTTACAACGTGCGTCACATCATATTTATAACTAAAAAATGTGAATGTATTCTAATTTAAAAGTTAAGTAAAGGCTATTCTCATTCCCATAACTATAAATACTAATCCGCTTAATTTATTTAGCCAATAAGAAGATTGAGGATTGTTTTTTAAATTTTGACTAAAGGCACTAGCAAATAAAGACAATATTAAATACCAAACAACACCGATTAGCGCATAAATTGTTCCTAAAAAGAAAAACGGAATAGGGTTACTTATTTGACTTGCTTCAATGAATTGAGGAAAAAAAGCTAAAAAGAATAATGCAACTTTCGGATTTAAAGTGTTAGTTAGAAATCCAGACCAAAAATCATTTTTAGAACTTATTCTGACTTTTGTTTGATTGGCAGAGAAAAATTCTTTTTTATTTTTGAATTTAAATAAACCTATGCATATTAGATAGCCTGCACCTAAAATTTTGATAAATGTTAGTGCAAAAGTAGAGTTAGCTATAAGTATTGACAACCCTAATGCTGCAAAAAAGGTATGAACAAAAACCCCTGAATTTATGCCTAATGTAGCATAAAATCCTGATTTTGCTCCTTGACTAATAGATTTGTTTAGTACAAATACAGTATCTATACCAGGTGTCATAATAAAAAATAAAGCTGTTATAATAAAAGTCATTAGGTTTTCTGTTCCCATAGCGTTTAAGTAATTATGGATATTATATTTTTAGGCAAATAAAACGTTGATTTATAATTGAAAAAATACATTTTTTCGACTCATTAATGCTAATTTTGCATTAATCATGACAATTCAACAAATAAAATATTTTCTGGTTCTAGCTAAAGAACTTCATTTTTGGAATACTTCAGAGAAGGTTTATATATCGCAGTCCTCGTTGAGTAGGCAAATTCAAGCATTAGAGCAAGAACTACAAATACAACTTTTTGAAAGAGACAAAAGGAATGTTAAACTAACTAATGCAGGTAAATTTCTTCAAGAACAATGGGAGGAAAAAATAAAAGAGTTTGACCAAATTATAAGACAAGCACAACGTATTGATGAAGGAAAAGCAGGAACTATTTCTATAACATATCCAGGTTCTATTGCCTATGAGTTTTTACCAAATTTTTTAAAGGTTTTAGGGTATAGTTTGCCTGATTTAAAAATAGAGTTAACAGAGCCAACAGATGAAAATCATGAAAAACTTTTGCTAGATTTTAAGACAGATATAGCATTTAGTAGAGACAAAATAAAGAATGCAAACATAGATTCTAAAGTGCTTTATTACGAACCAATATGTTTAGTTGTTCCTCAAAATCACAGGTTTTCTAATGATAGTATTGATGGATTAGAAAATGAAAAGTTTATTATTTCTGGTTTACATCAAACTACTTTTTTTGCTTCGGTATTGAGTTCTTGGTTTTTAAAAAAAGGAATAGAGCCTAATACAATTATAGAATCAGATTTTGGTGGTATGATAATAAGTCTTGTTTCAAAAGGCATTGGAATTTCTATTTTACCGTTATCTTTTAAATCTGCACAAGTGAAAAATGTTAAGTTTATAGAATTAGATCAGAAAATAGGATTATACATTAATTGGCGAAAAAAGGAGATGAATAATACCGTCCTGAAAGTGATTGAGCTTGCTGAAAATTTTGTAAAAGAAAGATAAAACATCTGCTTGTAGTGTCTTGTTACTTTTCTCTAAAATAAGTAGATAAATAGAGGTGTGTAAAATTTGATACAAGAAAGGGTTTATTTGGCTTTAAAATTCTTGAAAGTATACAGATGAATGAGTAAAGACTTGTAGTGTTGAAATGCGTATATTGTTGATTGTTAATTTTTTATAATTAATTTGTTCACCGGTCCTCTATGCTTGTGTCATTGCAATTTACTATCTTTAGACAGCGAGTTATATACCTAACCTCCAGGTCGTATTTAGATAAACCTATCAAAATAATTAATCTAAGTCTTTAAGCTATGGATTTTATAAGCTATTTATTAGAAGTAGATCCTAATTATATAATCATTGGGTTAATTGCCCTCTTTTTTTCTTTAGAGCAAATAATGGAATCTCCATTTAGTTTTAAGAACAGATTTAATCATCTATTTCAAAATGTATTATTTCAAGTTGTACTAGTTATTTTGAATGTTTTTTTTGTAGCATTTCAAGTGTCTTCAATCGAATGGTTAAACGCACACAATATTGGTTTCTTATATCTGATAGAATTACCTCTTTGGGTAAAACTTTGTGTTTCTGTGGCTTTGTATGATATAACGGCATATTGGATTCACAGATCAACTCATAAAATTCCTTTGTTATGGAGATTTCATAGAGTTCATCATAGCGATACAACAATGGATTCTTCAACGGTTTTTAGATTTCATCCCATGGAGTTAATTCTTGTATTTGGAATTGGAAATATAATTACAGCTGTACTATTTGGAACAGATGTTTTTTCTATGGCATTGTATTATTTTATTCTTTACTTATTCTTCTTTTTTGAGCATGCCAATTTAAATTACCCAAAATGGTTGAATTCCTCTATAGGTTTAATCTTTGTAATGCCAGACCATCATAGAGTTCACCATCAACAAAATCAGGTTTACACAGATTCTAACTATGCAGATATATTTATAATTTGGGATAGATTGTTCGGAACTTTTAAAATGATGCCAGTAGAGGATATGAAATATGGGTTGGCAGAGTTTGATCTGGACGAGAAACAATCGTTTCTCTATTTAATTAAAAGTCCTTTTCTAAACATTAAAAGGAATGATTCTGATGAAAAGGCTGAGTAAAAACACTATTCTCAACAAAGCCTAGCCACACATTTTGTTAGTCACTACGCTTATGAAAAGCCTTAGAATCTCATTGTAATTAGTTTCGCTGAATCTTCATTTTATTTAATCTTTCAGCTTAACTGAAAAAGAGTATATTTAAACTTCAAACTAAATACTAGATAAACATATGAAGGGCCAACACAAACGAAAAAAAGTACATATATAGATGGTGTACTTCAAGAATAACGGTTGCCCATTATTTTGTAAATAAAAAATAGCCTATAAATTATGAAGAACTTAGTAGTTTTAGTGTTCATCCTGGTCGGTTCCAACATGTACTCTCAAGATAAAGAACAAAACCTTTTGGTAGACAATGGCATTGCAAAACGAATAATTAGAGGTTTTGAATACAAAAATGATTCTCTAGTTAAGCAAACCTATCTTGTTGACGAATTAGACGAATTTGGAAATACAGTATCTTTTAAAACGTATGACCTTAATGGTACTGTGGTTAGAGAAAGTAATTATAAATTTTCTGAGGATGGGACTACAGAATATGGTGAAATGCGTGATGAAAATGGAAATTTGAAATACTACATGGTAACCATTAAGGATAAAGAAAAACGTTCTATTAGAAAGATGCAAATAAATGCCAAACACGATACTCTTGTTGAGCAAATATGGATTAAGGATAAAAATCTAAACGATAGTATTCTTTATAGGGTAAGAAACGGAAAAAGAATTCTGTCTCGTAAATGGAACTTTAATCAAGGTAATGTAATGACTTCTGAGGAATACTATGATAAGCAAGGGGACTTTGTTGGTAGCCAATCTTACACTTATAAAAAAAACGGAGATTGTATAAAACGACGAAACGACAGGAATACTTTAGTTATGCATAAGTGTGTAGAAGGTAACAAAGAAATATGGCATTTTCTTAATAACAGAGAAGGCTATCGTTCAGGAATTACCCTTGTTTCTGAAAAAGGAGGTAAACGCGTTAAAACGACTTTAGATAATGGACTTGAAGAGAAAGTAGAGTATTTTTCTAAAAAAGGAAAGCTGTTAGCTAAGATTGAATACACCTACGAAAAAGCTGACTAGACTCATAATTATTTGATTATTTAGTATGTACAAGAAAGTATCGTTGTTTGTAACCACACTTTTAATTTCCAGCATAAGTTGTTTTGCTCAAGACACAAAGTGTACAGACTTTAAAGTAGGAACATTTGAATACTCAGATCCAAGATTTTCGGAGTGGAAGGTGAGTAGGACAGACATACTTCAAATTGAAAAAAGCACTGTTAGCGGAGTAGAAATATACAGCTCAATTAAATGGATTTCTGATTGCAACTATATTTTAACCTATAAAAAGGTTTTGAATACAGATGTTGACCCAAGTGATTTTATAGGTAAAACAATTGAAGTAAAAATAATTAAAACAGAATCAGATCGATATACTTGCCACTCTAAAAGTGATGTTATGGATTTAGAGATAGAAATGGTTAAGGTAGATTAGAGTTATGCTAAACTAAAACGGTTTATGGTTTTAGTTTAGCATACTTCAATAATCATTTTCTGGGTTTATAATCTTATTCTACGATAACTTTCATGTCTGCTAATTCAAAAACCATATACTGCATTAAGCGTTCTACAGTTGTAGCATCAGATGTGTTGTTTTCGGTATGAAACGATGAGTATAATACACCTCCATCTCCATGTAAGAAGGTATAGGCTAAATGTTTACTTTCACTTATGTCATCATATTCCACAGGACCGTAAAGCCAAGGAATAACAGTAGTAGGATCATAAGTATCTACAACTTGCCAACTACCAAGAAATTCATCTATTGTTACTGTAGCATTTGGCACTTCGATATCATAATTCAAATCTAACCAATCAATGAGCGTTGGGTCTAAAATTTCTGCTTCAGTAGATAAAGATGTTCCACTTCTGTCAGGTTCATAAAAACTTAAATAATCAGCACCTCCTTGAGTTATATAGACAAGGTATTCAAAAGCCCAATCTGTTGCATATAACAAACCACCATTAGTAACATAATCATTAAGGTTGTTAGCAAATTCTACCTTATATTCGTTTAAGCCACAGTTTAAGAAAATAATATCGTAGTTGGCTAAAAGTGTTGGTGACTCTATAAAATCTCCAAAACCAAAATCTACATTTGGTTCTAGCATTGGGTTGTCTCGTTTTGCAACAGCATTGTTTTGATGACGACCATGATGAACAGTGCTACGACCCGCAACATCCTGACCGTCAATGATATCAAAAAGTGGTTCGCCTGTTGTTGGGTCTACCAAGCCAATGTTGTGTAATACTTCTTCAATATGGTCATAATATCCTGTAACTACAGCTATTGAAGGCAGCTCATCAATTGGTAAACTATCCAAATCAAACGTAAAGGCATCAATAAGATCGCTAAGGTCTACTGATTTAGATGTTCTAAACTGACCTTTTGATATAGAAAGGTCGTAGCTATCTTTAGAAAGATTTTCTAGTATAAAATTACCTTCACTATCAGTCAACGCATCTTGTACCAAAGTACCATCTTTATAAAGCTTTACACTAGCCTTAGATACTGGATCTAAGCCATTGGGTGTTACAAATTTTCCTGAAATACTATAGTCTCCAGAACTGTTATTTGTTTGGTCTTTAGAGCACGATAGTGCAGTAATAAAAACAAGAAGAAATACGATTGATTTTTTCATAGTGATGGCTTTTGATTAGTTCTCTATAGTGTAGATAGCAATGTAATGAAAAGGTTGCGTCTATACTATAATTATATAACAGTTAGACTTTAGTTTTTCCTACTTAAGTATTTCATATTTAGAAAAATACTTAGGGTTGCTTATTGACTTTTTGGTTAAAATACCTGTACAGAACTTGTTTCAATATCAATCAAAGTAGTTCATTGAAACGGAACTATGACTTACGGTTGGCAGAAATTTTACAAAGCCCTAAAAGAATAAAGGAATAAGAAAAAAAGAGTTTTTATTTTCAACTACCGAAATAAGTATATCCAGATTGCTCTAGACACTCTAAAATTAAAAGTCATACTTGCCATTACAACAAAAGCAATAATAAAAAAGACTACAAGTGGTGATAGGTCTAATAAAACCCAAAAAATGATAAAACAAGCAATCATTTGAGCAACTGCTAGCGCATAGCTAACATACATTGCTCCGAAAAAAAAGCCAGGTTCTTTTTCGAATTTAAAATTGCATTTTTGACATCTTTCATTCATTTTAGGTATTCTGAATAAAAGAAAATTTCCTTTTGATTTAAAGATGTTATCTTTCTTGCAGTTAGGACATTTTCCTTTTAAAACATTAGCTACTTTGTTCATTGTCTTTTCTTTTAACAGTGCAAAATTAGAGTAAAAATCTATAAGGAATCCTACAGTTTTTACTCTTGTTTTTGTACTTTTAAGACATTTATGAAAACTACAGTTCTTGATATAGATCAATTTAAAACAACTCGATTACTTAATAACTTTTACGTTAATAGATTTTCTAATCATATTGAGACCAATAGCAGTATAATTGGTACACCTCATAGTCATAATTTTTATTTATGTGTATTATTTACAAAAGGAACAGGAACACACGAAATAGATTTTAGTACTTATGATATTCATCCTGGTAAAATATTCTTTCTAAAACCAGGACAAACCCATTTCTGGAAGTTTGAAACAGCACCTGAAGGATATATCTTTTTTCATTCTAAAGCATTTTATAATATGCATTATCTAACGCATAAGCTTAGTGCTTTTCCTTTTTATTATTCTTATCAAAATCCGCCTTTTTTAGATCTCTCGGATGATTATAAAGCCATAGAAGTTAAGTATCAAAACCTCTATAATGAATATTTGGATTCTAAGCCTTTTAGAGAGCTAAAAATTGTAAACACAATTAGTGATATATACATGGATTTAACAAGAAAGTATGCTGTAGATATCGATATTGCCAATTACTCACAATCAGGTTATTTAAAAATTCTTGAAAAGCTTGAAAACTTCATAGACCTGCATTATGATAAAGAAAAGCTGCCAAAATTTTATGCCAATAAGTTAAATATTACCACAAAACATTTAAATAGAGTAGTGAAGGAGACCGTAAATAAAACGACAAATCAACTCATTACAGAACGAGTTATTATTGAAGCAAAACGACTTATAGTGCATTCTAATAGCTCGCTATTTGCAATAGCAGATACATTAGGATTTAAGGATTATGCATATTTTTCGAGATACTTTAAAAATAGGGTTAAAGTCACTCCTTTAGAATTTAGAAAGCGCTATGCTTCAGTGTAAATGCGTGAAACATTCTATTTCATGGCAATCATGCTAATCTCAACATTAACAAACTTAGGAAGATTAGCGACCTCTACAGTTTCTCTTGCTGGTGCAGTATCTTCATTAAAATAAGTGCCATATACTGCATTTATTTTAGCAAAGTTGTGCATGTCACTTATGAAGATTGATGTTTTTATAACATCTTCAAACGTCATATCAGCAGCAGCTAAAACAGCTTTCATGTTCTCCATAACTTGCTTTGTTTCTGCCTCAATACTGTCCGTTATCAACTCCATTGTTTTAGGGTCTAATGCAATTTGCCCAGAAGTATATAGTGTATTGCCAACTAAAACAGCTTGGTTGTATGGACCTATAGGTGCTGGAGCGTTTGGCGTGTTGATTATTTTTTTCATGATTTTAAAAAGGATTAATTACCTAACTGACGATCTGGTTGACGACGTTGATCGTATTTTAAATCCTTAAGCAAGTTAGACTTAATGCCGATAAAGAAATTCCATGAGCTACGATCACTGAATGGTACCCAAGTAAAATTCATTCGCCAGCTTAATAAATCGCGTTCAAAACGTAATTGGGTATAGGTGAATCCTTGGTTTAAAAAGTCATAACCAGAAGAAGCACCCACAGACCAACGTGGTGAAAGTTCAATATCTCCCGAAAACATTAACGATTGCGATGTTATTTCGTCCTGTCGCCTTGTATTGGTATAATTAGCAGCATAAGATAGTCTTAAGCTCCAAGGCATTTTATAGTTATAGAATTCGTTGTTTTCTTCGTCGTCTTTATTTTTATCCTTTTTCTGGTCTCCAAGTCGTTGGTCTGCAAAATCCTGAGAAACACCAAAGAGGTCGTCAGCTCTTGCGTTTGCAGTAGAGGACCTTCGGTCGGCTTCTTCGTCTCTTTCTTCCTCTTTGTCCTTACCAGAAAAACTATCGTTATTTAAGCTATAGCTTAAGTTAATGTTAGCAGATGTCATACGGAATAGGCTACCTCCATTATTGATATTAAATTTATTGATAACCTCATTGTTACTGTCTAAGGCATAGGGATTTAATGTCATGCCAAAGTTGATATTCATTTTTTTGTTGAGGATTTGTGTACCTCCAGTTACTCTTAACGGACTCCAGTTTAGAGAATCTGCAGCTAAATCATAAGCCGTAGATAGGTTAAGGTTGTTTAATAAAAAGACTTTTTTAGGTTCTGTTTCGGTAGAATCCTTAGAGCGTATTTTGGCTTCAAAATTATTACCTACTGCAAGACCTATACTACTAGAGTAGCGATTTCCTGGTCTTCCAAAAAGCGAGTTTTCAAATCGTGTAAATTCTACCTGATCGCTAGTTGTACCATCAGCATCGATAACGTCGTAAGTCTCGTAATACTGATCAAAAGCAGGAGAAACATTGTAGCTAATAGATGGTCTCATTACGTGTCTAATAGCTTGTATTTTTGGATCTTTTCCTTTCTTCTGAAAGTTATACATACCATATAAAGTTGTTCCTATACTCGCACCAAAGTTGTAAGTTAAATAACGATCAAAACCATTTTTTTCAATTGTAACTTCTTCTTGATTTGCTGTGTCCCAAAATTTATTTAGGGTTTTTAACGTCCAGTTTTCTTCAAAATTAGCATTAACACTTGCGCTAAAATGATTAAATACTTTAAAATTTGTTGTTACTGGTATAGAGTGTCGCATACCTGCAAGTGCATCATCAAACATTTCACTTTTTCCAAATAAAGAATCGGTTGTGTTGATGCGATATTCTCCTCTGGTGTTTACTTGAAAGTTAATGTTTTGTATGGCGCCTTTTTTAGTACCAGACTTTGGTGCAAATGGATACACTCTGGTCATGGACGCTTGCATCGTTGGTAAGGTTAAGTTTATCGCTTCCGTATTTGTGTTTTGGTTGTGTGTGGCAGATAAACTAAGGTTAACCTGAGGTTCGCCTTGAAATGTTTTAGAATACGATACCGAAGATGCTAATGTGTTGGTTAGAAAGTTAGATTGGTTAATTTGATTGATGGATTGCGAAAAATACTGACTACTACCTAAGTTTACAGATGCCGAGAATCTTGAGTTAGGGTTAGCCTTAGCATCTTGGCTGTGAGACCATCTAATATTGTAAATAGTGCTTTTTGAAAAACCAGGAAAACCACGTTCTCCGTTAATCAGGTTTTCGTATCTAAACCCAAAGTTACCTCTAAACTTGTAGCGTACTGCATAGTTACTTTGCAATCTTAATCCGTAACTACCATTGGTATAATAATCTCCTAATACAGCCAAATCTACATAATCGCTTATAGCAAAATAGTAACCACCATTTTGTAAAAAATAACCTCTGTCATTACCAGTGTCTTCACCAAATGAAGGGAAAATAATACCGGAAGTTTGTTTTTTAGACATTGGAAAATAGGCAAAAGGTATGGCAATAGGAGTAGGTACATCGTAGATATACATTTGGCTCATACCAGTTACAATCTTTTTGTTGGGCACTATTTTTGCCTTATTCATTTTGATGTAATACTCAGGATCATCAATATTTTCTGAAGTAGTAAACTTACCTTGAGAAATAAAATATACGGAGTCATTTTCTCTCTTAGTTCGTTCAGCAATTACAATACCACCACTTTGTTCGGTTACAGAATTAAAGATTAATGCTTTTCTAGAATCTGTATTAAAAACTATAGAATCGGGCTCTATAACGTTAGCACCTTGAGTAAAAACAGGTTTTTGAGAATAGCCTGTAGAGTCTTTTATTCTTCCGGCATATACCAGATTTTTACTGTAGTCTATGACTATAACACCAGCTTTAATTTCCATATCTTCATACAGTACTAAAGCTTCATTATAAAGTCTAATCTGTTGCTTGGTTTGGTTTACAGCTACATAATCTTTAGCCTTGTAGGTTACAATATCTTTAAGGAAGCCTTCCTTTTTTACAGAATCATTTTCTGTAGAGTCAACGACTTTTGTGTTTAAAATAGAATCAACAGGAATTTCTACTCTGTCTTTGGCAACAGCAGTAGAGTCTGATTTTGGGTCAGTAGGAATACCATTGTTTTTTTTAGGTAATTCCTGAGCCAAGCTAAAAGTGTTGATAAACACTGTAAAACTCAAGGCAAAAAGTATGTGTAAGCTATTTGTACGCAATCCTTTTAGATGTATTTTTGTAAAAGTATGGCTCGGTTTTTGAAACGCCAAAAGTACAGATATTTTTTTGTGATTATCTTATTAAATTTCTAAAGTTTAAAAATAGATATTACAAAAAAACATAGCGTAATAATTCGAGTTTATAAACCGTTAGATTAAATATGCAAACGAAGCGAAATAATATAATAGTATTCTTAGTTCTCACTTTTATAACTTCTTTAACATGCTTTACAGCTTTGCAAGCGCAAGAAGATAAGTTTGTTGTGGTTTTAGATGCAGGACATGGAGGGCACGATTCTGGTAACTTAGGTAATGGTTATAAGGAAAAAAACATAGCACTTAATGTTACATTAGAAATTGGTAAGGAGTTAGAAAAAAATAATAATATAAAAGTTATTTACACTCGAAAAACAGATGTGTTTATCGAGTTGCACGAGCGTGCTAATATTGCAAATAGAGCAGATGCAGACTTATTTGTGTCTATACATTGCAATGCACATAGTTCTCAGGCAGCCGGAACAGAAACATTTGTTTTGGGTGAAAAAAATACAGGTAGAAATTTTGAGGTTGCTAAACGAGAAAATGAAGTAATTTTCTTAGAAGATAATTACGAGCAGCACTATGAAGGGTTCGATCCAAGTTCGCCTGAATCTACAATAGCTATTGGTATAGAACAAGAAGTATATGTTGAGCAGAGTATTGTTTTAGCTCGAAAAATTGAAGATAATTTTATAAATAATGCCAAGCGAAAAAGTAGAGGCTTAAAACAAGCGAGTTTACTTGTTATAAGAAACACTTACATGCCTAGTGTTTTAGTAGAAGTAGGTTTTTTAACTAATAATAAGGAGGGAGCTTATCTTAATACCAAGTCTGGACAATCTAAAATGGCAAAAGCGATTAAAGATGCTATTCTATCTTATAAAGCAGAAATAGATCAAAACGTAGGTAGCAGTATTCTTGGTACCGAAAAGTTAGATACAGAAACTGTTGAGACTTTAGAGAATTTACCATTGGTATATGAAGGTATTACCTTTAAAGTGCAGATTGCAGCAAGTTCTAAAGATTTAGAGACTAAACCGTATAACTTTAAAGGCTTATCTGATATCAGTAAATTAAAAGTTGGTAAGCTCTACAAGTATTTTTACGGAAGCACATCAGACTACAATAAAGTAAAACAATTACAAGAAGAAGCCAAATCTAAGGGCTACACATCTAGTTTTGTGGTTGCATACAATAAAAAAGGGGAACAAATAGAACTAGAGGAGGCTCTTAAATCTGCCACTAATTAGAATTATTATTAATAATTTTATTCCTAATTTTGTTTTCAATCAAATTTAAGCCCATTGAAAATTTCAAGAGAAGTTAAAACCGCTATATTAGTATTATCTGGTATTGCTCTATTTGTATATCTATTCACTTTCTTAAGTGGAAGTAATTTGTTTTCTAGCAAAGAAACATATTACACAGAGTTTGATTATAACGCTCTAAGTCCATCCTCTCCTGTAACCATTAAAGGGAATAGAATAGGTAAGGTAGAAGATATAAAGTACGATTTTAATACAAAAAAAACAGTAGTAGAATTCTCTGTTAATCCAGAATTAAAATTCTCTAAAAACAGTGTTATTAGACTGTATCCAACAGGTCTTATGGGAGGTAATGCTCTATCTATTATAGATGCTAATGATGGTGCAGAAGCTAAGCCAGGAGATTTTATTCAGTCTGAAGTAAAACAAGGTTTAATGTCTTCTTTAGAAAGCAGTTTGCCAAAAGTAACTTCAGGACTAGATGGTACTTTAGAATCTGCAGATACATTAGTAAAAAACCTAAATGCATTATTGTTAGATAATTCTGATCAGGGATTAAAAAACGCCATAGCAGAGCTAAATACAACCTTAAAATCTTTTACAAGTACGTCGTATTCACTACAAGGTGTCATTAAAAATAATGAAGAAAAAATAGGATCTATTTTAGATACATTTGATAAAACAAGCAAAGATCTAAGCGCATTAACCGCAGAGTTAAAAGAAGCCGGACTTTCTAACACCGTTGAAGAGTTAACTAAAACAATTAGCTCTATGAAAAGCTTGTTAGTTAATTTAGATAACGGAAAAGGTACGCTTGGAAAGCTTCTTAATGACGAAGGACTCTACGATAATTTAGAAGCTGCATCCAAAGAGTTACAACTGTTACTGCTAGATATAAAATTACATCCTGCGCGATACAGAAGAATTCTCTCTAAACGAGAAATTCCTTATCAAGAGCCTACAGAAGAGCAGATTAATAATAATTAGACCATTTAGTTATGCAATACATTCCTAATATTCTTTTTTTAATCATTTTGGTATTAGGTGTTGGGTATTTTACACTCAATATCAAAAAGTTAATACGTAATATAAAACTTGGTAGAGCAGTAGATGCCAGTGATAACAAAAGTGAACGCTGGCGTAACATGGCCAGAATTGCTTTGGGTCAAAGTAAAATGGTAAAACGACCAGTAGCAGGTTTTTTACACATTGTGGTATATGTTGGTTTTATCATCATTAATATAGAAGTATTAGAAATTATAATCGATGGTCTTTTTGGTACACATCGTATAGGACTAAAGGTATTGCCAGAATCTGTTTACGGATTTTTAATAGGCTCTTTTGAAGTCTTAGCAGTACTGGTTTTAGTTTCTGTAATTGTATTTTGGATTAGAAGAAATGTCGTAAAACTAAAACGTTTTCTTAGTTCTGAAATGAAAGGATGGCCAAAGAGCGATGGTAATATTATTCTTTATTTTGAAGTGGTATTAATGTGCTTATTTTTAGTAATGAATGCCACTGATACTACGTTTCAAAATTTAGGTCATGGTAATGTCATTTCACAATTTATAGCACCATGGTTTAGCAGCTTATCAGAAGGTACATTACACATTATAGAACGTACAGCTTGGTGGATACACATAGCAGGAATATTAGTATTCTTAAACTATCTGTATTTCTCTAAGCACTTACATATCCTTTTGGCGTTTCCAAACACTTATTTTGGTAGTGTACAACCCAAAGGAAAGTTTAATAATCTAGAGGCTGTTACAAACGAGGTAAAATTAATGATGGATCCAAACGCAGATCCGTTTGCTGCAGCACCAGAAGGAGCAGAAGAAGAGGAGCCAGCAAAGTTTGGAGCTAGTGATGTTATGGATTTAAACCAAATCCAACTGCTAAATGCTTACACATGTACAGAATGTGGACGCTGTACGTCGGCTTGTCCTGCTAACTTAACAGGTAAGAAATTATCTCCTCGTAAGATTATGATGGATACTCGTGATCGTTTAGAAGAAGTTGGAAAGAATATTGATGCAAACGGAGGAGAATTTAAGGACGACGGAAAACAACTTTTAGGAGATTATATTACCAACGAAGAACTTTGGGCATGTACTACCTGTAATGCTTGTGTAGAAGAATGTCCTGTGAGTATTAACCCATTGTCTATTATCTTAGAAATGCGTCGTTATCTGGTAATGGAGCAAAGTGCAGCGCCAATGGAGCTTAATAACATGATGACCAATATAGAAAACAATGGTGCACCTTGGCCTTATAACCAAATGGACCGTTTAAATTGGGCTAACGAAGAATAATATAAGTTATGAGCGAACAACTAAAAGTGCCAACAATGGCAGAGTTTATGGCAGAAGGTAAGCAACCAGAAATTTTATTTTGGGTAGGTTCTGCTGGTAGTTATGATGATAGAGCAAAAAAAATATCAAAGGCTTTTGTTAAGATTTTAAACAAAGCTAATGTAGAATTTGCTGTATTAGGTGAAGAGGAAAGTAACACAGGAGATGTAGCAAAACGTGCAGGAAATGAGTTTTTGTTTCAGATGCAAGCCATGATGAACATCGAAGTTCTTAATGCTTACGAAGTAAAACGTATTGTTACTTGCGATCCGCATTCTTTTAATTGTTTAAAAAACGAATATCCTAGTCTTGGTGGTAATTATGATGTTGTTCATCATACTCAATATATAAAGGAGCTTATAAGTTCTGGTCGTTTAACTTTAGAAGGAAATACGTACAAAGGAAAACGAATCACATTTCACGATCCATGCTATTTAGGACGCGCAAATAACGAATATGATGCACCAAGAGAAGTCCTTAAAAATACCAATGCCAATTTGGTGGAAATGAAGCGTCATAAAAACACAGCATTGTGTTGTGGAGCTGGAGGTGCTCAAATGTTTAAAGAACCAGAAAAAGGTAACATGGATATTAATGTCCTCAGAACAGAAGATGCCATAGCTACCAAGCCAGATATTATAGCAACAGGTTGTCCTTACTGTAATACAATGATGACAGATGGTGTTAAAGCAAAAGAAAAAGAAGGAGAAATTTCTGTTTTAGATATAGCCGAATTAATTGCTAATTCCTAAGATTTTAAAATGAAAAGAGAACCCATTCCTCTAAAAAAAGTAATTATAAATGGTGTAATAAATGGGTTAATTTTTACCCTTTTCATGGAAGGGTATTATAACTTTTTTACAGAAGATAAGTTTTCTCTTTTAAGAGTCTTTATTCACTTTTTTGCTTTTGGTTTTTTTATGGCACTTATTTTTAGATACCAATACAGAAAGAAAAATTAGTGTTTTATGCTTCGATTATCTCTTCTTTTTTTAAAATTCCAATAAAATATTATGATAAAGAAAATTACACTTTTAACCTTAGTTATGCTTTTTAGTGTAAATAGTTACGCTCAAAAGAAATCAAAAGAGGAAGTCGTAGAACTTATGGCAGAGGATACATGCGAGTGTATTGCTAAGAAAAAAATAAAGAAGTCTGCTACAACAGAAGAAAAAGAGATGGCACTTGGGCTTTGTCTTTTGCAAAGTTTTAATGCTCACAAAAATAAATCTAAGTACTACAAAAGTAAAACCTTAGATGATATGGAAGAAATAGGTGAGGATATAGGAATAGCAATGGTTGGTATTTGCGCAGAAGACTTTTTATCTATTTTCTCATCAGAAGAATTGGTAGATATAATAAATGAAGATGATGAAGATTTAGGCTTTGATACCTCTAACGATTCAGGCTTAACGATAGAGGTAGAATTAATAGCTATGAATAATGATGCTATTTCTTACATAGAAGCTAAAGACGACTTTGATAAAACACATATTTTTTTAATCACAGATGAATTTGAAGGCTACGAATTACTTAAGAAATCTAATTTTGGTAAGTTCTATACGGTAACCTTTAAAGAAGAAGAGTTTTTTGATTTAAGCGAAAAGCAATACATCACCAAAAAAGTAATCACAAAGTTAGAAGCACTTTAGTATAGCGATAACATTCTGAATCATTGGTGATTTTATAGCATTAAATATTAATAAAATCGCATAAGCTATATAGATGATAAACACAGTAAAAATCTTAACGCTTTTGGCATTTTTGTTTTTAGGTAAACCTGTTAATTCACAGTCATTAACCGAAAAAGAGAAAGCTAACGTCATTACAATCAATAAGCACTTTGGTGACTCTATAAAAATACCTGTATACACTAGTGATGTTTTAGGTTTTCAAGAAAGTGGGTTGTATTTTAAAAAGGAAAACAAAAAATGGGGATTAATTAACTCTAACACCAACAAAACATTAATTCCTTTTAAGTTAGATTCTGTATTGTCTGTTTTTCATTTACCAAACATTAAGAGTTACTTAATAAAAGAGAAAGGGAAATGGTCTAGCATTTCATTTAATAAAAAATATAAGATAGAAGACTGTGAGCCAGACACAGGATTAACAAAAGCAGATTACAGAAAAAATGGCTATGATATAGATACTTCACCTTGGAAACGATTTTTGGTCATTTTTAATGGAAAACAAGGCATCATGAATAAGGGTTATAAAACAATTGTTCCTGTGAAATATGATTATGTACGCGATAATTATTTGCATTATAACGAAGATAATAAAGATGAGAAATCTTATATCATTTACAATGATGATAAGGTAGGTTTTATAACAAATGAAGGTACAGTAGAGCCTGTTTTTGACGATATAGGAGTTTATTTTCCAGATTTCGTAGGTGATTGGGATAACCTAAAACCATCATACAAAAAGCAAGACTTAAAACTCATGTTTTTATTTGAAGACTATAAAATTATAGGTGTAACTAAAGATGGAAAAAAGGGAATTGTGGATTATACTGGTAAGCAAATAGTACCTAATATTTACGATGAAATGTTTTGTGCAGAATCTTACGTTAGAGAATTTGGAAATCATTTTATCGTTGTCAAAGATGGAAAATACGGAATTATAAGCCATCAGAATGAAATAATTTTACCGCTTAATTACGATATAATAGAGTATTTTGATACCAGTAAAAAAGGTACATCGCATATTTATCTTGTAAAGCAAAATGGTAAATATGGCCTTATTAATTCTCTAAACGAAGTTGTAAAACCAATAGAGTACACAAGAAAAGAATTAGAAAATTAAAAGTTTAATAAAACGCACAATACATACAAATGCTAGTAGATTTTGATACATTACCAGAAGAGTCAAGAGTTTGGATTTACCAAGCTAACAGAAGCTTTTCTGAAGAAGAGATAACAGAGTTAACCTCTAAATTAGAAGTCTTTATTGAAGCCTGGACAGCACATGGTAAAGATTTACAAGCAGGATTTAAAATTGTTTACAAACGTTTTATTGTCATTGCTTTAAATCAAAACCTTAATATGGCTACAGGTTGCTCAATTGATGCTTCTGTGCATTTTATTCAAGAATTAGAAAAGGATTACAATGTAGATTTAATGGATAAGATGAATGTATCCTTTAAGCAAGGAGAATTTATTGCTTATAAGCCTTTGATAGATTTTAAAAAAATGGCTAAAAACAATTCAGTATCTAAAAACACAATCGTCTTTAATAATTTGGTAACTAATATCGCAGAGTTTAAAGATAATTGGGAAGTGCCTGCGAGCGAGAGTTGGCATAGCAGATTCATTAAGTAAATTTTCTTATTGAATTCTCAGTAAATACGCTCAAAAATTACGGTATTTGTATGTTTAATAATTTTCATTTCTTAGAAAGAATGTTGATTTTTACAGTACCAAATTCGTCATTTTAAAATTGTAAATCCTCAATAGAAAGTGGGTACTGATATTTTCTTATTAAACATTTCCGGACAAGATAAACCAGGCTTAACGTCATCTTTAACCAGTGTTTTAGCAGAATACGATGCTAAAATTCTAGATATAGGACAAGCCAATATTCACGACACGTTGTCTCTGGGAATGATGTTTGAGATAAAATCTGGAAAAAAATCAGCAGCTGTTCTTAAAGATTTATTGTTCAAAGCCTATGAATTAGGTATTACTGCAAAGTTTACACCAATATCATTAGATAATTATGAGCATTGGGTAAGTATGCAAGGTAAGGATCGTTATATCGTTACCATTTTAGGAGAAAAACTCAAAGCCGAGCAAATTTCTGAGGTCACCAAAGTCATTTCAGAAAAAAACCTGAATATAGATTCTATTAAGCGTCTAACAGGTCGTACGTCTTTGGTTAAAGAAGAAGAATATCCAAGGGCTTCTATTCAATTATCAATACGAGGAAAGCTAAACGATAAATCAGAGTTTACATCAAGATTTATGCAAATATCTCATGAGTTAGATGTAGATATTGCTTTTCAGGAAGATAGCATGTTTAGACGTAACCGTCGTTTGGTATGTTTTGATATGGATTCTACTTTAATTCAAACAGAAGTTATTGATGAGTTGGCTGAGCGTGCAGGAGTTGGTAATGAGGTTAAGGCGATAACAGAATGTGCAATGCAAGGCGAAATAGATTTTCAGGAAAGTTTCAAAAAACGAATGAAACTTTTAGAAGGTTTAAGTGAAGATGTTTTAAAAGATATAGCAGAGAATTTACCAATAACCAAAGGCGCAAGACGTCTAATAGATACGCTTCATAACTACGGTTATAAAACAGCAATTCTTTCTGGAGGTTTTACTTATTTCGGAAAATATCTTCAAGAGAAATTAGATATCGATTTTGTTTTTGCCAACGAGTTAGAGATTAAAGATGGTGTGCTAACAGGAGGATATATAGGAGATATTGTAGATGGCAACAAAAAAGCAGAGTACCTTCAGTTGTTAGCCGACGATATGGGAATTGATATTGAGCAAACCATAGCAGTAGGAGATGGTGCTAATGATTTGCAAATGCTTAATCTTGCTGGTTTAGGCATCGCCTTTCATGCCAAACCAAAAGTTAAGGATAGTGCTCAAAGTTCTATATCTAGTATTGGTTTAGATGGTGTGTTATATTTGTTAGGTTACCATGATCGTCATATAGATCTGGTTTAATTCCATTTAACTGTTAATTACACAGTTTATAAAAGAATCCTAAAGTCTTTTTACTTCATATTAAATATGCTATTTTGGCATAGTATTCGTTATTGTAATTAGAAACGAGAAAAGATTAATGTATGCGATATTTGTCCCTTATTTTTATAGCTTTTTGTGTTCAAATTAATTTTGCTCAAGAGGCAACTCCAAATCCATTGTTAACTAAAGATGCGACACTACAACAAAAATGGGTAGATAGTGTTTATAACGCTATGACTTTGAAAGAGCGTGTAGGTCAGCTTTTTATGGTTCAGGTATTTTCAAAAAATGATGGAAAGGCCAATAGCAAAATTGTTGATTTAATAAAAAATGAACACATTGGAGGTGTTATTTATTCAACTGGAGGGCCACACAGACAAGCCAAACTAAATAACCTTTTACAGGCAGCATCAAAAGTACCATTATTGGTAGGTATGGATGCAGAATGGGGTTTGAGTATGCGTTTAGATTCTACGTATGCGTTTCCTTGGAATATGACACTTGGCGCCATAACTAATGATAGTTTGGTAGAGCAAACCGGAAGACAAATAGGTGAGCACTGCAAACGTTTAGGTGTGCATTTCAATTTTGCACCTGTTGTAGATATTAATACCAATCCTAAAAATCCAATTATAGGTAACCGTTCTTTTGGTGAGGATAGAGACAATGTCACAGCAAAAGGATTAGCTTTTATGAATGGTATGCAAAGTGCTGGTGTATTGGCTAACGCTAAGCATTTTCCTGGACATGGTGATACCGAAGATGATTCGCACAAAACCTTGCCAACAGTATCTTTTAGCGAAAAACGAATAGATTCTATTGAGTTGTATCCATACAGAAAACTCATTAAAGAAGGCTTATCTAGCGTTATGGTTGCCCATCTTAACATTCCAAGTTTAGAAAAACGAAGAGGCTTTCCTTCATCTTTATCTAAGCATATTGTAACTGATATTCTTAAAGGTGAGTTAGGTTTTAAAGGTTTAATTTTTACTGATGCATTAACCATGAAAGGTGCTGCTGATTATGTAGAAAAAAACCTTGATGGCATTTCTACAAGTACATTTTCAAAAGGAGGCGAGATAGATTTAATGGCGTTTTTAGCAGGTAATGATGTACTCTTAATGTCTGAAAATCCTGAAAAAGGTATAGAAAGAATTATTGAAGCTTTTGAAGCCAATAAAATTACAGAAGAGCGTTTATCGCATTCAGTTAAAAAAATCCTTATGGCTAAGTATAAGGTAGGACTGCATAATTATTCTCCAGTTGGGTTGTATAATCTAGGTAATGATTTAAACAGACTTAAAGACGATTTGCTTTACGAAAGCCTGATGGAAAATGCTATAACAGTAGTACAAAACAAAGACGAAGTATTACCTCTAAGAAATCTGCAAACCAAAAATATTGCCTATGTAGAATTAGGAGATGATAGTGGTTCTGCATTTTATGACGAATTAAAAAAATACACCAAAGTTCATCATATTCAAGGTGAGAAATTAGATGAGATCATTACTAAATTACATAATTACAATACAGTAATTGTAGGGTTTCATAAGTCTAATGCTAACCCTTGGAAAGCTTATGAATTTTCACAAAAAGAGCTAGCATGGCTGTATGAAATTTCAAGGAACACTACAGTAATATTAGATGTGTTTGCAAGACCTTATGCGTTGAATGATTTGCGTTCAGTAGAGAACATTGAAGCCATTGTAATGAGTTATCAGAATAGTGATATTGCACAACAAAAATCAGCACAGCTCATCTTTGGAGGTATTGATGCAAAAGGAACATTGCCAGTTAGTGCAGGAGAGTTTTTTCCGGTAGGTACAGGCATACCTTACAATTCAATTTTAAGTCTTAGTTATGGTTTGCCAGAGCGAGTTGGTATGGACTCAGAACGATTAAGCAAGATCGATTCTGTGGCTCATCATGCAGTTAATAACAATATGACACCTGGTATTCAACTTTTGGTAGCAAGAAGAGGAAAGGTGATTTACAATAAGAATTTTGGATATCATACCTATTCCAAAAAAAATAAAGTAGATTTTGATGATGTGTACGATGTTGCATCTTTAACAAAGATACTTGCAACGCTTCCTATACTTATGGAACTTGAGCAGCAAGGCTCAGTATCTTTAGAGTCTAAATTGGGAGATTTGCTTCCGGAATACAAAAATTCGAATAAGAAAAACATCACATTAAAAAAGATGTTATCGCATTACGCGCAGTTAAAGCCATGGATTCCTTTTTATTATGCAACACTAGATTCTGTAACTAAAAAACCAGATCCAAAGTATTATAGAACAAAGCCTTCTGGCGATTTTAATGTTGAAGTTACTAATACGCTTTACATGCGTAGTGATTATCAAGATTCAATTCAAAAAATCATAAGGGAAAGCGATTTGTTGTCTCGTCTTCGTTATCGTTATAGCGATTTACCGTATTACATTCTTAAAAATTATCTTGAAGGTTTCTACGATAAATCTTTACAAGAAATCACTCAAGATCGTTTTTATAAATCGCTTGGTGCAAATTATACAACATATAATCCCAGAAAAGTCTTTAGTCTAAAAGACATTGTACCAACAGAAGAGGATAATTATTACAGGTATAAGCAAGTGCATGGCTATGTGCACGATATGGGAGCTGCCATGCAAGGAGGTATTGGTGGCCACGCAGGAATTTTTAGTAATGCCAATGATGTTGCTAAGATTATGCAGATGTACTTGCAAAAAGGGTTTTATGGAGGCAAGCGTTATTTTAAATCCGAAACTATAGATAAGTTTAATACTTGTTACTATTGCGAAAGTGATAATAGGAGAGGTATAGGTTTCGATAAGCCTCAACTGGGAGAAGAAGGTCCTACTTGCGGTTGTATATCAATGACCAGTTTTGGGCATTCAGGATTTACAGGTACTTATGCTTGGGCAGATCCAGAAGAAGAAATCGTTTATGTATTTTTAGCTAACAGAACATATCCGGAGGCTGGTAAAAACCTATTACTCAGAGAGAACATAAGAACAGAAATTCAACGACTCATTTACGAAGCTATCATTGATTAAGCTCATAAGTTAAAAAGTGCTAAATGTTACCATGTAAAACTTCAAATCAGCTAACTTTAACACGTGCAAATGCGTTGTAAGGATTTAAATAAATTAAAGACTTTATATGTGTTAACTTTAATCATTGAAAAGTTTTAAATGAAAATAGGAATTGTTTGTTACCCAACATTTGGTGGTAGTGGTGTAGTAGCCACAGAATTAGGTTTAGAACTCTCTAAACGAGGACACGAAATTCACTTTATAACCTATAGTCAGCCAGTACGTTTAGAATTGTTGAGTAACAATGTGCATTTTCACGAAGTACACGTGCCAGAGTACCCTTTATTTCATTATCAACCTTATGAGCTGGCATTATCTAGTAAGCTCGTGGATATGGTGCAGCTTCATGGTATAGAATTGCTACACGTACACTATGCAATACCTCATGCGTATGCCGCATATATGGCGCAACAAATGCTTTTAGATAAAGGTATTATGGTGCCAATTGTTACAACGCTTCATGGTACAGATATTACACTTGTAGGAAGCCATCCGTTTTATAAACCAGCAGTAACTTTTAGTATTAATAAATCTGATGCAGTAACTTCTGTGTCTGAAAGTTTGAAGAAAGATACTATGCGTCTTTTTGATATTAAAAAAGATATTTATGTGGTTCCAAATTTTATAGATTTAGATAAGCATGTAAATGAGTTTACGGACTGTCAGCGTGCTATGATGGCAGAAGACGATGAGTTTATTATTACGCATATAAGTAACATGCGTGAAGTAAAACAAATTCCAGATGTAGTAAAGATTTTCTATAACATACAGAAAGCGTTACCAGCGAAATTAATGTTGGTAGGTGAAGGACCAGAAAAAAAGAAAGCAGAAATACTTGTTGAAGAACTAGGAATAGGAGATAAGGTAGTTTTCTTTGGTAACAGCAATCAAATAGATAGAATACTATGTTTTAGTGATTTGTTTTTGCTACCATCACAAACCGAAAGTTTTGGTCTTGCTGCTTTAGAAGCCATGGCAAGTGGAGTGCCAGTTATATCTACCAATACTGGTGGATTGCCAGAGGTTAATACAGATGGTTACTCGGGCTATTTAAGCGATGTTAATGCTGTGGCAGATATGTCTGCTAATGCCATTAAGATTCTTAAAGATGCAGCTACCTTGAAGACTTTTAAAGCCAATGCTAAAGCACAGTCTAAGAAGTTTGATATACATAACATTGTGCCACAATACGAAGCAATATATCAAGAAACCTTAAATAAGTTTTTGGTATCTAATTAAACCAAACAGCATAGCGTGCTCTGCGCAACTCTAAAGCAATTTCCTTTTCGGCAATAAGCGCGTCTTTTCGAGTTAAAAAAGGATCTATATGATTGTAAAGGCTTGGTCTAAGATACAAGCCGTATTTTTCTACAATGTTAGACGATAATTTGTATCCTTTTTTGTTTCTATAACCTGTTTTGTGTTGTTCAAAACGTTCTTTAGGGCTTTTACTAGTCATGCCAACATACAAACACTCTAAAACACCATTGTATTGTGGATTTGCTGTTCTAAACTTTGCATTTTCATTAAAAACACGTTTAGAGAGTTCTACAACATAAATTCGATATAGTGTTTTTGGCATCTTACTGTAGAGATAACGTTAAGATGCACGTAGAATTTTTTCCATCTTACGACCTTTAGCTAATTCGTCAACCAATTTGTCTAAATATCTGCACTGACGCGTGGTGTTGTTGGTGATTTCTTCAACTCTGTATCCACATATAACACCTTTTATAAGATGTGCATTTTCATTAAGGTTAGCATTTTCAAAAAAGTCTTTAAAGTTAACCTTCTGCTCAATGATATCACTAAGTTTGCTCTCATCATAACCTGTAAGCCATTCTATCACTTCGTGTAATTCTTCCTTGGTTCTGCCTTTTTTTTCTACTTTGGTAATATAATGTGGATATACAGAAGCAAAACTCATATTGGCAATGCGTTCGTCGTGGTGGCTGGTATCTGATTTGCTCATTTAATTAATTTTTTATTAAAGGTAATTAATTATATGTGTAGAAGAGTTTTATTTTTAGAGGTTATTGAATAATTCTGCTACTTCAAGTTCGCTTAAGCCAGAATTATATATTCTTACCTCATCAATAATACCTTTAAATGTATCACTTGGTAAACCTAATCTAGTGCCTATTAATAAAGGCTGATTATTTAGTGTTATGTTACCACTTATATTTTTGGTGACTTCAAGTTCTCCATTTACATACAATAACATTTTAGAATCCTTAAGTACTCCTGTAATCAGATACCATTCATTTGTTGTGTAGCCTTGTTTTCTGGCTTGATTAAATACTTGTCCGTTTTCTGTGGTTATCGAAAAGATAATATCACCTGTAGCTGAAAATGAAATACCATAAGGTAAACGGCTTGGACCATTAGTAGCTGTGCCTTTTCTGATAACATGTTGCGTTTTTATTTCTTCAGGTTTTACAAGTGCTGAGATTGTAAACTCATTAGACAGATTTAATACATTATCAGGACTTACTACTAATATAGTATCATCTATACCATCAAAGCTAAAAGCACTATTCTCATTGCCATCAATGTCAGGAGCTAAAGCAGCACCTTCAACCCAACCGTTCTGTTCAGCATTAATTTCATTTAGAGTATTGCCATTAAAGGGAAAATATAAAACTAAATTTTCAGGGTATAATTCAGTGGTAGCATTATCATCATTTTTATCACAAGAGTTAAGTAATAAGAGTAGTAGTCCAAAAAGTAAATAAGAATTTTTCATGATTGATTAGTGTGGTTTTTTTATTGTCAAAATAACACAAAGATTGTACCAATTTGCTGTTTTTTTTAGCTTATGGCTATTTTACCACCAATTTAGATTACAAATTTATTTCCAGAAGCTAAGAGAGAATATATGAGCGTTAAACTTTATCGCTTTCAAGGTAACTTTAATTAATTCACTTCATAAAAATCTAACACACCATACTTGGTAAACTTTATTTGGTATGTTGCAGTCTTAAGCGACGTTTGGTTTTGAAGTTTCACTTCAACAATGTAGTCTTTGTTTTCTAGCGCATTTTTTTCGGTGTTAATTTTTAGGTTAACACCACTAACAGAAGAAGAGCCTTTCGTCAATGCTAACTCACCTTCAATGTTTCTAAAAGCTATTAATGCGCTAGAGTGTGTGTTGGTTTCAATCTCTAAACTATAACTATTAACTTTTTCTCCAGTAGTATTATAGATCCAAGAGTTTTTACGTAAACGCACATCAATGACATAGGTGTGTTTTGGATTAACGAGCTTTAAAGGATCTTTTAGGTTAGTCTTATCAAAAACTACTTTTAGAAGCTCTTCGTCATAGTCCCTTTTATAATCCATTAAGGTGTACGTGTCATTAAATTCTCGTTGCTCATGTTTTTGAATTAGACGTGAAGCATATATGTTATCAGCCTTTATACTATCAACAATATAGATGTACTTTTGAGAAGAATACGTATTATCATCAATTTCAAAAAGCTCTCCCTTATCAATAAAGTTAAGGTCTGTATTTTCTAGGGATTTGTTCTTTTTGTTGTCTTCATAGATAGAGCTAACCTCTCTATACTTCATCTTATCTATTTCATTTTTTATAATTGAAGGCGTAAAAGGCAAAAACATCACAATCGGAAAAATGAGAAAATACCAACCATATGCCATGCCTTTAGGTTTATTTTTCACAACCATAGTCTCAGACCATTCATCATGAAATCCGTCACCTTTTTCAGAAAAAACATAAGATAATAGATCTATAACAGGTATGGCTCTCGTAAGTGTACGTTTTAATATAGTATAGCTTTTATGGTCGTCACCTTTTACAATGACCTGAGTATTGGTAAGAAACTTTGAAGGACTTCTTAAAAACAGACGTTCTGTAATAAAGTATACCAAAACAATACCTATTACAACCAATGCATAACGAAAAAGGTACTCATCTACAGGACCGTCTAGATTACCATTAAAAACACCAACTCTGGCTAGAGACATTAATATTGAACTGATTAGTAGCATAACTATAATTCTGGGAAAGCAGTCTATAAGGTAGTTCATAAAGCGCTGTCCACGACTTGCTAAAACAAATGTGGTTTCTTCCTTGGAGTTTAAAGTATAAGAGAGTTCGTCTTCAGTGTTTAATTTGGTTATAGTAGCATAATGAAATATAATTACCACTACAGCAATTACTTTGTAAGCTAAAAAGATTAGCCAGCTAGACAAAGGGAATTTATCCAATAAAAACAAACGATACGCTAAGCCACTAAAAAAGCCTAAAACCATTAGTACTATACTAATAGATAAAAGGTAACGCAATAGTCTAGAATCCTTAAATTTACTAAAACGAAAAATTAAAGCAGCAGTTAAAATAAGTAGCGGGAAAATGATTTCTATTTTATAAAAAGCATTAGCATACAGATCAAAACGGATAATTCTAATCTCTCTTAAAAAATAAACAGCTGTATATAGATTAAGATCGAAAATATTAAAAGCATTCAATAAATGATTGAAGAAACTATCTGAGCTAACATCTGTTGGTCTAAACAAATAGCTCCAAAAAATACTATACAAGCTTGTAATAGAGTAGAACCAGAATATGGTTTTGTGAGAAATATTTTTTAATAGCTTTTTCATTTAGAACATTATTGAATTATCAAAAATAGCTGTTTGATTTTTTGCTGTAAGATAAGAGAAATAACATCAATTACACTTTGGTAAGTGTCACTCCAAAAACTCCTTATAAATCTCATCATAGTAATAGAGTTCTTTTAACGGCTGTCCGTTATCATCAAAGATTTTGCTCCAGGTGTTTAGAGGTTCCCAAATGCAAGTCCCATTTCCACGGTCGTTTGGCAGGTTAAATACCATATCATTCACCTCTTTTTTAAAGGCGCTATATTCTACAACGTTAATATCTTTTTGGTAACGCTCTATAAGGTCTAGCATATTGCTGTTAAGGTCGTCTAAGGTACAATGCCAAATCGGGTAGTAGGAGAGTCCTATAATGTCAAACTCAACACCACGCGCTATCATATTATCAAACCAAAAGGTAGTTTCTTCATTTTGGCCACCAAGCGCCAAATGCATCATTATTGTAGTATTGGCATCCACTTCTCTAACGGCTTCTGTACCCGCTTTTAATAATGCAGCAAGATTGTCTAAGTTAGATATGTGACCTTCTGGCCACACCATACCATGATTAATTTCATTGCCAATTTGCACCATATCTGGCATTGTGCCTTGATCTTTTAGTTGCGTGAGTACAGATTTGGTATAGTCCTTTAATGCACTTGTAAGCTCGTTAAACTCTAAACCTTCCCAAGCCTTTGGTTTAAACTGTTTTTGCGGATCTGCCCATGTGTCGCTATAATGAAAATCTAATAACAAATTGAGTCCAGCATCCTTAACGCGCTTTGCCATTTGCAAGGTATAATCCAGTCCACAAAAGCCTTTGTCTGGTGAGTAACCTTTTTCATTTTCAGGGTTTACAAAAACGCGTAAGCGTATGTAGTTAAAACCATGATCTTTTAAAATCTCAATAGCATTCCTTTCTATACCATCATCATGAAATTTAAGTCCTCTGGCTTCTAATTGCGGTAAAAAGGAAATGTCTGCACCCAGCATTTCTTGCTCAATTTTTGGACCTTGTGTGATTTGCTCCTTAGTTGGTCTTAGCAATTTTACATCCGCAGGTATGGTATGGATCTCATGAGAAGCTGGCCACAAACTATCTGTAGAAACTTTAACCGTTATTTTGTCTGTAGTGTTGCCTGCTCTAAGCCATAACTTTTTTACACCATTACTGATGTTAGATTTCCAAACGGTAAGCGTATCAGACTTTAACACAGGTGCCAATTCTGTACTATCTATATCAATGATAGTAGCATCTCCTTTTACACTAATCTCAAAAGGTAGCGAAGCATCTTTTAGTTCCATGCCTAAGCTATCAACTGTACTTATGCGTAACAACGATTGGTCTTTACCATTGGCAAGCATTGTGGTTTTGTAACTCGCAAATACAAGAGCGCTTGGCTTGCCTGTTTCTACTTGATACCAGTCTGAGTAATCTTTTACAGGTGACTCAGTAACGGTTGGTGTGTCTTTGGGTTTGTTATTGCAAGAGATAAAAAAGACAAGAAGGAATATACTTAGAACTATACTATATTTCATTTTGGTTGGTTTTGGGGAATTGCGCTTATCGGTTTTGTGTATGAGTAGTTGCGTGGGTTAGCATTTAACTTTGCAAGTACACACCAAACTGAAAATCCGCGAGGATTATTAGAAGTAGGCGAGAACAAGCAATCATTTATTGCCATTGTTGTATGCAGTTTATTTTTTAGAGTTAAATAAATCCATACTATTATTTACCTACATTAATTATTATGTTGTCAGTTTCATTAGATGTCACTATAACTCGATAACGACCTTCCGATAAATTTGAGAAACTATATTCAGCTCTTTTCTTGTTAATACTTTTTAATACACTAAATTGAACACTACTTGGGCTTCTTACTTCAATATCGCTTATAAAATTTCCATTTGCAATAAAATATACTTTAGGTATTGGCAGAGCAGTTTTAATATCTACTAAAAATTCATTTATAAACTGGGACTTATCATTTTTAATATTTTTCTTGTCATGTAATATATTTAAAGTCGGTTCAGGAATTCCAACTTCTTGGTTGATTATAGTTTGTCTATTATCAATGATGTTATCACCTGATTCATTAACTTGAATTACTGCATTTGGCGAATCTTGAACATTGATATCTGGTTTTTTCTTTTTTGAAGATTTTTTCACTTCATTTTTAATATCAGATTGTCCTTTTTGTAAATTAGTCAATATAGAGTCTTGACTATCTAACTTCTTATTTATTTTTTCGGAACCATCAGTCACTTCCTCTTTAATTTCTAGCCTTTCCTTTTGAGCGTTTTGTTCGCTTTCGTCACTATTCAGGTTAGAATAATAGTTATAACCAAAAGCACTAATAGCAACTAAAATGGCTGATATTAGGCCTAAAATTAGAAAGAAAGTTTGCATATTTTTCGTTTTGGTCATTTTGCTGTTAAAATGATTAGTCTAATTGCTTACAACGATTCGGATATGAATCTGTTTCAATGATTTATATCCACCGATAAGCGAAGTTAGTTTTTTAATTTTTGAAAATCAATTGCTTACGGTTATTACTTTCAATATATTATTAACACAACGAAGGATTTCTTATTTTTAGCCTAATGAAAAGTCTAGAAAATTTTACAGCAGCATTTTCGTCCTTAGCTTGGGGATTGCCACTACTTATTCTGTTAGTTGGTGGTGGTTTGTATTTGTTAATACGTTCTCAATTTCTACCATTTAGGTATTTAGGGCATGCGATTAGTGTGTTGAGAGGTAAGTATGATAATCCAGATGATGCAGGTGAAATTTCACATTTTAAAGCCTTAACCACAGCGTTATCTTCTACAATAGGTATGGGAAATATCGCAGGAGTGGCTTTAGCAATTTCGGTTGGTGGTCCAGGTGCTATGTTTTGGATGTGGGTAAGTGCCATTGTTGGTATGAGTACCAAATACTTTACATCAACATTGGCAATTTTGTATAGAGGAAAAGACAGTAATGGAGATATACAAGGTGGACCTATGTACTTTATCATCGAAGGTCTTGGTAAAAACTGGAAACCTTTAGCAATTTTGTTTAGCGTATTTGGGATGTTAGGTGCATTACCTGTAGTAAATGTTAATCAGCTAAAGCAAGCGATTAACGATATTATTCTTATACCAAATGGAGTAGAAGTGTCTTTTGGTAGCAACCTTATCATTGCATTGGTACTGGTTGTAGTTACCAGTATTGTTATTCTTGGTGGCATACAACGCATAAGTAACTGGGCATCTAAAATGGTACCATCAATGGTTCTACTTTACTTCGTTTTAGTATTAGTTATTTTAGGCGCATACATAGAAGAAGTGCCAAAATATTTGTCCTTGATTGTTACAGATGCTTTTGCGGCAGATTTTTTTCCTAAAGACAAGCCGTTTTTGGGTGGTGTTTTGGGTGCATTGATTTTGCATGGTATAAAGCGAGGAGCATTTTCTAACGAAGCTGGTTTGGGTACAGCACCAATGGCGCATGGTGCAGCTAAAACAGCTGAGCCTGTACGAGAAGGTTTGGTGGCAATGTTAGGACCTGTAATAGATACATTAATTGTATGTACGCTCACAGCATTAGCAATTTTGGTAACAGGTGTTTGGCAAACCACAACGGATAATGGTGTTAGCCTTACAGCTTCGGCTTTTGAACAAGCTTTACCGTATGGTCAGTATTTATTAATGGTCTGTGTGTTTTTCTTTAGTGTGTCGTCATTATTAAGTTATTCGTATTATGGTACAAAATGCTTATCGTTTTTAATAGGTGCAGACAAAAAGCACTATTATAACTATTTCTATATTCTGAGTATTATTCTTGCAGCTACAACACCTTTTAAAGCAATGGTTAACTTTATAGATGGTGTGTTTGCATTTATGGCTATACCTACCATGATTGCCACAATTCTATTAGCACCAAAAGTATTGAAGGAATCTAAACGCTACTTTAGGAGCTTAAAGAAGACTAAGAGTTAGCAATTGAAGATTTAAACTGAGCAGGAGTCATCATTTCCATTTTTTTGAATTGCCTGTTGAAGTAACTCGTATTATTAAAACCAGATTTATAAGCAATTTCAGACATTCTCACATCTTTAGATTCTTTAATCAACTTCTTAGCAAACTTTATCTTCTCAGAATTGATGTAGTCAATAGGTGAAACACCAAGCGTGTTTTTAAACTGCTTATGAAAGTGTGAGGTACTCATATAAGCTTTCTTTGCTAATTGATCTACAGTAATATCCTTATTGGTAAGATTGTCTTTTATGAATTTTATAACTGTGCCAATACGTGTATCGTTAAAGATATTGTTGGTGTCATTAATTATTAATGATTTTGCTTTAGTTTGAAGTAATCGTACAATCAGTTCTTGAATCATTAAATCCAGCAGAACATCCTTAGATTTATTATTGTTGGTAAAGGTGTAAGTTAGTCGTTCAATGAGATGGTTAACGTCAACATTATTAATAAGATGTGATGCTGTATGGTCTAAATCCCAATTGTTGTTTTCGTTTTCAATAGCCACATTTTGATTGAATTTCTCTACAACTTCTTCAATCTTAAAAGCATCAATACCCAAAGCTAAGCACTGTGTTGGTTTTTCCACAGTAGCAAGCGGAAAGTCAATAACCATTTCTTTATTAGTTGGCATTACAACAGATTCACCTGGAAAAAAATCAAAAGCTTTAAACCCATCAATATGCATTATTTTCTTTCCGGTAAGCATGCTCGCTATTATAGGAAATCCAAATGTTAAGGACACTTTTTCAGCATAAGCATGTGTTTCATAGATATTCAACTCAGCATACTCAGCATTATAAGTGGTTCTGTTCTCAACTAAAGTTGTGAGTTTTCTATGGCTTCTATGTTGATTTAATAAGGATGTCATACTCAATATTACAAAAAATATATCCTAAAAAGTCTTAAAAAGAGATATGTTCAAAAATATGATAAATATGTTCAATTATTTCAGAATATGACAAAATAACTTTACGAAAAGTAAAAAATAGTCAATTTTTTGGCTCAAAAAATTAAGAACTAATAAATAATCAAAATTTAAGATGAGTTATTCTAAACCACAATTTAAAGCATCCTATGACAATTTTATCAATGGTAAATTTGTCGCTCCAATAGGAGGTGAGTATTTTGAAAATACGTCACCAATAGACAAGTCGTTAATAGCAAAATATCCAAGATCTCAAAAAGAAGATGTAGAATTAGCATTAGATGCGGCAAATGCAGCTAAAGAAGCTTGGGGAAATACTTCGGCAACAGAACGTGCAAATCTACTTAATAAAGTAGCAGATATTATTGAAGCCAATTTAGAAGAATTTGCTTTGGTTGAAACCTGCGATAATGGTAAGCCGATTAGAGAAACATTAAACGCAGATGTACCACTTTCTGTAGATCATTGGAGGTACTTTGCATCGTGTATAAGAGCAGAAGAAGGTAGTGCAACAGAATTAGATGCCAATACGTTATCCATGAATATTAAAGAGCCACTTGGTGTGGTTGGGCAAATTATTCCATGGAACTTCCCTTTATTAATGTTATCGTGGAAATTGCCACCAGCATTAGCAACAGGTAACTGCGTGGTGTTAAAGCCAGCAGAGCAAACACCATCTTCGGCGACTTTACTAATGGAAAAAATTGCAGATGTGTTTCCTCCAGGAGTCATCAATATTGTACATGGATTTGGCCCAGAAGCTGGTAAGCCTTTAGCGTCGAGCTCTCGTGTAGATAAAGTGGCTTTCACAGGAGAAACTACAACAGGACAGTTAATTATGCAGTATGCATCAAAGAATCTAAATCCTGTAACTATGGAGCTTGGTGGAAAATCGCCAAACATTTTCTTTAATTCTGTTATGGACGAGGATGATGCATTCTTGGATAAAGCTATAGAAGGAGCAGTATTATTTGCTTTTAATCAAGGTGAAGTGTGTACCTGTCCTTCGCGTATTTTGGTACAAGAAGATATTTACGACAAGTTTATGGAGCGTGTTGTAGCGCGTACAAAAGCTATCGTTCAGAACAGTCCTTACGATACCAATTGTATGGTTGGAGCACAAGCATCTAACGATCAATACGAAAAAATTCAGTCCTATATTAAAATTGGTAAGGACGAAGGTGCTAAAGTACTTTGTGGTGGAGGAGCTAATACAGAAGGAGATTTAGCAAATGGATTCTTTATTCAACCAACAATTTTAGAAGGTCACAATAAAATGAGAGTTTTCCAGGAAGAAATTTTTGGTCCAGTTGTTTGTGTTACTAAATTTAAAGATGAAGCAGAAGCTTTAGAGATCGCTAACGATACGTTATATGGGCTTGGAGCAGGTGTGTGGACGAGAGATGCACATCAGTTATACCAAATTCCACGAGCTATAAAAGCTGGTCGTGTTTGGGTAAACTGTTACCATGCTTATCCTGCACATGCACCATTTGGTGGATATAAAAAATCTGGATTCGGTAGAGAAAATCATCAAATGATGATGAGTCATTACAGACAAACCAAGAATATGCTAATTTCTTACGATAAGAACAAATTAGGTTTCTTCTAGAAACAATAAATTGATTATTAGCTAAAAAGGCTGAATAGTTAGGGATTCAGCCTTTTTTAATACTTTAAAATTATGAAACGCGTTGAAATTACAGAAGAAGCAAGAGAAGTGGTTAAGCAATTAAAAGATAGGTATGGTGATTTAATTTTTCATCAAAGTGGTGGTTGTTGTGATGGATCTGCTCCAATGATTTTTGAAAAAGATGATATGTATTTGGATGAAAGTGATATTTTTCTTGGTGAAGTAGTAGGTGTTCCGTTTTATATGAATCAAGATCAATTTGAATATTGGAAGCATACACATCTTACTATTGGTGTTACCGAAGGTAGAGGAGCAAGTTTCTCGTTAGAAATTCCATTAGGAATACGATTTATTATTCATTCCCGAATTTTAACGGAAGAAGAAGATGCTTATTTTAATCCCCAATCAAGTTAAAACAATAAGAAATAGTTTAACAAAACCCTGAGAATTTGAATTTCTCAGGGTTTTATATTTTATTCAAAATTTATGCTAAAATAATGTGAAATGTTTAAAATATAAGTGCTTTAAATTTGTAATAATTATAAAATAGATGTTATGCTTTTTGTATTTGTTGCTAAATTGATATATTTATGCTAAATTAATATATATGAAAATTGATCTTTGTCCAAATTGTGGTTCAGACAGCTATGTGAAAAGTGGAATAGTTAATGATAGACAGCGTTACAGGTGTAAATCGTGTAACTATTATTTTACGGTAAACAAGCTTGGTAAAAAGATAGATGACTATTATGTTAATAAGGCTTTACAGTTGTACTTAGAAGGATTAACCTACCGTGAAATTGAGCGAATTTTAGGTATTTCTCATGTAAGTATTATGAACTGGGTAAAAAAGTACAATATCAAAAGGCCATACAATTCTGCCTACCATCCAACATATAAAATCCTAAATGCAGAAGAGCTTTCATTATTCTTTTCTAATGCCAAAAATCTATCTGGTGCAGGTGCATTGGTTACTGAATTAGGTGATAAATTTATGCTTATAAAATGGGAGCGTTTTAAGGATTAAGTATATGAAATTAACATAAATATATATTAACTTTTTTTTTAGAGATTGTTTTTTCGAGTTTAGTAGTGCACATAAAACCAATGTTTAACTAACTAAACAACTAATCTTTTATGAAAAAACTAAATTGTATCATAGTGGTTCTTTCACTATGTTTTTTTTCTGGATTTTCTCAGTCTGAAACAGAATCAGGCTATGGAAAAGGCTACAGAATTAATTTTAACGACGATGGTACCAAGTACATGAGATTTATTTCTTGGGGACAATTCTGGGCTCAGTATAATGATGATGCACCAGATGGTACCGAAAAACTTGCACTTAGTGTAAGAAGAGCGAGAATACTAAGCTGGATTAAATTTAGCGACAGATTTTCAATGGTTGCTCATTTTGGGCTTAATAGCCTTAATGGCAATAACACTGGTCCTGTAGGTAAAGACGCAAGCGCTCAGTTATTCTTTCATGATTTTTGGGGAGAATATAAAGTAGCAAATGACTTTTATGTTGGTGCAGGACTTCATTACTGGAATGGTATTTCTCGTCTTAATAACCAAAGTACCTTAAACATGTTAACCTTGGATAATAATAGGTCATCTTGGTCTACTATTGGACTTTCAGATCAGTTTGCGCGTCATATAGGTGTGTATGTAAAAGGTAAATTGGGTAAAGTTCAGTACCGTTTTGCATTAAATGAAGCCAATACAAATACCTTAGATAACGATGGAACACCAAGAGATGTAGGTACGGCAACGGTATATAGAGGTAGAGAAGTATTAGGGTCTGATGAAGCAGGAAAAGTAATTCAAGGATATGTAGATGTAAATTTATTAGACCAGGAATCAAATGCTTTACCTTACAAAGTTGGTACTTATATGGGGAGTAAAAAAGTATTCAATATTGGTGCTGGTTTCTTTAGTCATCCAAGTGGTGTTGTATTGCCAAATGGTGAAGGAGATGATGTACTTTTATTTGCTGCAGATGCGTTCTACGATGCGCCTTTAGGAGATAACGGTTCTGCAATTACAGCTTATGCAACGTATCAAAACAACGATTATGGTGAAGACTTTAATCTAGGTCCTTATGCAACAGGTAATATGATTTATGGTCATGTAGGTTATGTACTTCCTGGTGATAAAACAAAAACAAGATTTCAACCTTATGTAGCATATTCTACAAGAAGTATTGATGCTATTGATGATAATGCTAATCAGTTTAAACTAGGTGCGAACATCTTCTTTACAGGTCACCATTCTAAATTAAGTTTTGATTATACAAATGATAAAGTTGGTAATGCTGATGCAACAGGAGTCTTTACTGTTCAGGCTATGATCTTTTTATAAAATCTTGATTTAACTATAACTAAATAAACAAATCAATTATGTCAGAAAAACAAAAAAATGCATCTGCGTATTGGAAGGAAAATGTAAAGTACCTTTCTATACTTCTAGTCATCTGGTTCATTGTTTCCTATGGTTGCGGAATTCTTTTTAAAGATGCTTTAAATGAAATAAGACTTGGAGGGTTTAAGCTAGGATTCTGGTTTGCTCAACAAGGCTCTATATACGTATTTGTAATTCTCATATTCGTATACGTTAGAATAATGAATAAACTAGATAAAAAATACGGTTACGACGAATAGTCCTAGCTAATAACCAAAAAATAAAAATTATGAGTGTACAAACTTGGACATGGATATTAGTAGGCGTTACGTTCGCACTATATTTCGGAATTGCAATTTGGGCCAGAGCAGGCTCAACAAAAGAATTTTATGTTGCTGGTGGTGGTGTTTCTCCACTTGCAAATGGTATGGCAACAGCTGCAGACTGGATGTCAGCTGCATCATTTATCTCAATGGCAGGTATTATTTCATTTACAGGCTATGATGGATCGGTTTACCTTATGGGTTGGACAGGTGGTTATGTGTTACTCGCCTTGCTACTCGCACCTTATTTAAGGAAATTTGGAAAGTTTACAGTGCCAGATTTTATAGGAGACAGATACTACTCTAACACAGCAAGAACTGTAGCTGTAATATGTGCATTATTAGTGTCCTTTACTTATGTGGCAGGACAAATGCGTGGAGTAGGAGTTGTATTTTCTCAATTTTTACAAGTTGATATAAACATAGGTGTTGTCATCGGTATGGCTATTGTACTTGTGTTTGCATTCTTAGGCGGAATGAAAGGAATTACCTATACGCAAGTGGCACAATATTGTGTTTTAATCTTTGCATTTATGGTACCTGCATTCTTTATTTCTATGCAGATGACAGGAAACATTATTCCACAAATAGGAATGGGAGGTGAGATTGAAAATGGAACACCTCTGTTAGAGCATCTCGATCAATTGCATACAAAACTAGGATTTAAAGAATATACAAGTGGAACAAAATCGACTTGGGATGTATTTGCAATTACACTGGCTCTTATGGTTGGTACAGCTGGTTTACCACACGTAATTGTACGTTTCTTTACAGTACCTAAGGTGAAAGATGCGCGTAAGTCTGCAGGTTTAGCATTGTTATTTATTGCTATACTTTATACTACAGCACCTGCAATTGCAGTGTTTGCAAGAACAAACTTAATCGAAACAGTAAGTAATACTGAATATACTGAGGTTCCAGATTGGTTTAAGAATTGGGAGGATACAGGTTTAATTGCCTGGTCAGATAAAAATGGAGATGGAAAAATTCAGTATGTCGCAGGAAATGCTTTAGATGGAAAACCTGCATATACAGGTGAAGCGAATGACTCAAGCGCAAGAGGAGCGCATGGAGAGCGATTGGTTTCAAATGCCAATGCTGATGCAAATGAACTTTATGTAGATAGGGATATCATGGTATTGGCAAATCCTGAAATTGCTAAACTTCCAAATTGGGTAATTGCTCTGGTTGCAGCAGGTGGACTAGCCGCAGCATTATCAACAGCGGCAGGACTGTTGCTGGTGATTTCTACATCAATATCTCATGATTTGATAAAGAAACAAATCAAACCAGATATTTCAGATAAAGGAGAGTTAATGTGGGCAAGAATATCTATTGTATTCGCTGTTGTAATAGCAGGACTTGCAGGTATTAAACCACCAGGCTTTGTCGCAGCGGTCGTCGCCTTGGCCTTTGGGTTGGCAGCAGCTTCATTCTTCCCGGCAATTATATTAGGAATTTTTGACAAGCGTATGAACAAACAAGGAGCCATAGCTGGTATGGTAGTTGGTATTTCGTTAATGTTGTTCTACATGATTAGATACAAGACAGGTTTAATTGGAGTAATGGATCCAAGACCAGCAAGCGAATGGTGGTTTGGTACTTCGCCAGAAGGCTTTGGTACCATAGCTATGCTTGTAAATGTTGTCGTCTCTGTAGTGGTCTCTCGTATGACTCCAGCACCACCACAGCATGTACAAGAAATTGTAGAGAACATCAGAATTCCATCTGGTGCAGGTGAAGCGCATAGTCATTAATTGACAAAGTTTTATTAGTTAGTAAAAACAGTGTTGTAAATGCAACACTGTTTTTTGTATTTTAGTTATCTATGAAAAAAAGACACGAACAAAAGTTAGTTATACTTTCAATTACAACTTTGGCGATACTAAATGTTCCATTTTTATTGATATTTAATCATAATGGTCATGTGTTTGGTATTCCTACATTTTATTTTTCAATTTTTTCAATTTGGCTGGTAGTTATACTTGTGTCTTACATAGTTTTAAAACGTCATTATGAGTAATTACGTTTTATTCATAATAATTGTAACCTATTTAGCGGCATTATTTTTAATTGCCTATTTGGCGGAGAAAAACTCTAAAAGTAAATGGGTAAACAATTCTGTGGTATACACTTTGTCTTTAGCTGTATATTGTACAGCATGGACGTATTATGGTAGTATCGGTATTGCAGCTAACTCTGGTGTTAATTTTCTGCCTATATATTTAGGGCCAGTAATTGCAGCGCCACTTTGGATTGTGCTGATGAGAAAAATTGTAAGAATCTCTAAGCAGCACAAGATTAGTTCTATAGCGGATTTTATTTCGTTGCGATATGGTAATCACAGATTTTTGGGAGCTTTAGTTACTATTGTCTGTTTAATGGCTATTGTGCCTTATATTTCTTTACAATTAAAAGCGGTTTCAGAAACATTTCAAATTTTATCAGATGATACTAGTTATGTTGCAACTTCGGTTTATGATGATTCAACCTTTTACATAGCATTATTGCTTGCTGTTTTTGCAACTTTTTTTGGAACGCAAACAACAGATGCTTCAGAAAAACACAAAGGGATTGTAATGTCTGTGGCTTTTGAGTCTGTGTTAAAACTGGTTTTCTTCCTGTTTGTTGGTATATATGTAACTTATGTTTTATTTGATGGTACAGAAGATATTTACACAAAAATGTCTGCTGCTGAAAATTTTGAATCATTAACAACTATCAATGGTTTTGAAGGTGGTTTCAACTGGTTATATACAATAATGTTGTCTTTCATGGCAATTTTCTTGTTACCAAGACAATTTCAGGTTTCTGTAGTTGAAAATGTTAGAGAAAAGCATTTAAAAAATGCAATTTGGATGTTTCCGCTGTATCTTCTTTTGTTTAACTTTTTTGTAATCTTTATTGCTTGGGCAGGCAATCTAACTATTGGTAATACAGTGCAGGCTGAGTATTATGCGTTGTTGTTGCCATTACAAAACGGTAATACGTTTTTGTCTGTATTGGTGTTTTTAGGTGGATTTTCAGCAGTTATTTCTATGGTTGTTGTTGCTACTTTGGCGTTATCTACAATGGTGAGTAATAATTTGGTAATTCCTTATGGTTTTTTGGATTACTTTATAAAAAGTCATCCAGAAAGAAATGCCAAATACATAAAGAATATTAGGCGAATTTCAATTTTTTTAATCATAATTAGTGCTTATGCATTTTATGTAAACTTTTCTTTTGAATTATCACTGTATTCCATTGGTTTAATGGCGTTTGTGATTATAGCACAGCTTGCACCTTCTTTTTTCATCGGATTATTTTGGAACAGAGGTTCTTCTCAGGCTACAATTGCCGGAATTATTTCAGGTATAGCAGTAGTTTTTTACACATTAATTCTTCCGTTTTCTCTTCATGCGCTAAATGGTTCAGATGATTTGGTTCAGAATGGTTTTGCAGGCATAGAGGTTTTAAAACCACATGCTTTATTCGGAATAGATTTTTTAAGTCCACCAGCACACGCATTTTTTTGGAGCATACTTGTAAACTTGTTTTGTTACATGACATTTTCTGTAATTAAAAAAGGAAATTATAGAGAGCGTAATTATGCAGAAATGTACGTCGATAGTAAAAACTATACAGATTTGCAAGATGGTGCTTTGGTATGGAAAGGAGAAGCTTATGTTGCCGATATAAAGAAGGTGTTGGTTAAGTTTTTGGGTGATACTAGAACCGAACGAGCTTTAAACTTATTTTTTAGAAAGTACGATTTGCCTATAGACACGCAAATGGCAGATGCAAGGTTAATTAATTTCTCAGAAAAACTGCTTACAGGTAGTATTGGTAGTGCTTCTGCTAAAATTTTAATTGCGAGTGTGGTAAAGGAAGATGAGGTGAGTTTGGTTGAGGTTCTTAAGATACTTGAAGAGTCCAAGGAAACCATAGCTAGAAATAAATTATTAAGAGAAAAATCTAACGAGTTAACACAGCTTACCAATCAGCTCAAAGATGCTAATGAAGAACTGATAGAAAAAGACAGACAAAAAGATGAGTTTTTAGATACGGTTGCTCACGAGTTAAAAACACCAATTACAGGTATTAGAGCAGCTACCGAATTATTACTCGACGATGATGATGATATGCCTCAAGAAATAAAAGCTCAATTTCTTAAAAATATGCTTCAGGATAGTGATAGGTTATCGCGCCTTATTCATAATATTTTAGATTTTGAAAAACTATCAAAAGGTCGTACACAGCTTAATATCAAGACACATAATATTAAAAATACAATTCAGAAAACTATAGATACTTTAAGGCATATTGCTGATAAGAAACAAGTTGAAATTGTAAATTTAAATCCTAACGACTTTGAAGTAGAGTATGATGAAGATCGTATTGTACAGGTTTTAACAAATTTAATATCTAATGCTATAAAATTTTGTGATGTTAAAAAAGGCAAGATCATTGTGGATTATAAAATTGATTTAGGATATTTGGAAGTAATAATTAATGATAACGGAAGAGGGATTCCAAAGCAAGATTTGCCTTATATTTTTGATAAATTTTATCAATCAAAAAATCAGAATATTCAAAAACCAGAAGGAAGTGGTTTGGGTCTGGCTATTTGTAAGCAAATTATTGAAAATCACAATGGTGAGGTTTGGGTAAAGAATAACGAAAAAAGTGGTGCAACCTTTGGATTTAAAATGCCTTTTAAGTAAATTGTAAACGTGTTTGAAGAATGAAGAAAATCGTAATAGTTGATGACGAACCAAATATAGTAATGACGCTAGAATACACCTTTAAAAAACATAATTTTGAAGTGTATATAGCAAGAGATGGTAGCGAGGCATTAGAGATCTTGCAAAGCGTAATTCCAGATGTTATTATGTTAGATGTTATGATGCCGAATGTAGATGGTTATCAAACACTAAAATCCATAAAAGAGAATGATCAGTTAAAGGATACTAAAGTTGTATTTTTAACTGCAAAAAATAAAGCTTCAGATATTGAAAAAGGCTTAAAACTTGGAGCAGATAAATATTTAACAAAGCCCTTTTCAGTAAAAAAAATAGTTTCAGAAATTAATGAGCTTATAGCTTAAGGTTTTTATTTAGTTAAACATTGGTTTTATGTGCAAAAAGAAACTGTGTTTAATTAAAGAAAAAACAACATGAAACGTATTCGTATTAATGCTTTAACGTCAGATATAATTATCAGTATTTACGTTATAGTAACTCTATATTTTCGTTTTAAACTAGAAAGTAAAACTGCCACAAGCCCTTTTGAATCGGTTGTAATGGGTGTTTGTTTTGTGCTTATAATTTGGGCTTTAATTAAGCTTAAAATATTAAATCCTAACTGGTTTGGATTATTTAATGCTAAAAAATCGTAGTTATGGATTATCAAAAATTTTATAATTCTAGTATAGATAATCCAGAGGAATTTTGGAAAACGCAATCGCAAAATCTAGATTGGTTTAAGCAACCAAACACTATACTTTCTAAAGATAAACACGATTATTACCAATGGTTTGCAGATGGACAACTTAACTTAAGTTATTTATGTATAGATAAGCATATTAACGATGGATTTGGAGACCAAAATGCAATAATTTATGATTCGCCAGTTACTAACACTAAAAAACACATAACCTTTAATCAATTACATAAGGAAGTATCAAAACTTGCTGGCGGATTACAAGCATTAGGATTATCAAAAGGCGATACGTGTATAATTTATATGCCTATGATTCCGCAAGCCATTTATGCTATGTTAGCTTGCGCAAGGATAGGTGTAACTCACTCGGTTGTATTTGGTGGTTTTGCGCCACACGAGTTAGCAATTCGTATAGACGATTGCAAACCTAAAGCAGTAATTACAGCGTCGCATGGTATAGAGATTAATAGAATTATTCCTTACAAACCGTTTGTCGACGAAGCTATTAAACAAACTAATAGCAAGCCAGAAAAAGTTATCGTTTTTGATAGAGAACAAGATGTAGAAATTCCTAAGAAACCTTACGATGTAGATTATAAAACATTGTTAGAAAATTCAGATTCTATCGATGCTATTCCACTAGAGGCAACTCATCCATCATATATTTTATACACTTCAGGAACAACAGGAAAACCAAAAGGAATTATTAGAGATACTGGTGGATATGCTACTGCATTAAAATTTTCGATGAAACACGTTTACGGTGTAGAAGAAGGCGATGTGTATTGGGCAGCAAGTGATGTTGGTTGGGTTGTTGGTCACAGCTATATTGTGTACGGACCATTATTAAACAGAAATACAACTATTCTTTTTGAAGGCAAGCCAATAAAAACACCAGATGCATCTACCTTTTGGCGTGTTATTAGCGAGCATAATGTAAAAGTAATGTTTACAGCGCCAACAGCTATAAGAGCAATTAAAAAAGAAGATCCTGAAGGCGATTTGATTAAAAACCATGATTTATCGTGTTTAAAATATCAATTTTTGGCTGGCGAACGCTGTGATGTCGCAACATTACATTGGACCGAGCAAAAGCTTAAAGTTCCTGTAATAGACCATTGGTGGCAAACCGAAAGTGGTTGGCCAATGCTAGCTAATATGGTTGGCGTTCAATTACAAGATGTAAAACCTGGCTCTGCAAGTTTGCCGGTTTGTGGTTATGATATTCAAATTTTAAATGAAGAAGGCCAAGAAGTAGAAGCTGGCGTAGAAGGATTGGTAACTGCAAAATTACCATTGCCACCAGGTACGCTTTTAAACCTTTGGGAAAATCCGCAACGTTTTAAATCTGGTTATTTAGAACGATTTCCAGGATATTATTTTTCTGGCGATGGTGGTTATAAAGACGAAGATGGCTACGTGTTTATTACAGGTAGAGTAGACGATATTATTAACGTTGCAGGACATAGATTATCTACTGCCGAAATGGAAGAAATTGTTGCATCTAACACTTCGGTTGCAGAATGTGCTGTTTTTGGTGTGCATTGCGAAATTAAAGGTCAAAAACCATTAGGCTTAGTGGTTTTAAAATCTGGCGCAACTACAGATTATGAGGCAATTCAAACCGAAATTATTAAAGACGTTAGAAAAGAAATAGGTGCAGTCGCATCGTTTAAAGATGTACTTGTGGTTAACCGATTGCCAAAAACAAGAAGTGGTAAAATTCTTCGTAAATTGTTACGAAATATCGCAGACGAACAGCAATTCAACATTCCATCAACCATCGACGATATCGCGATTATAGATGAAATAAAATCAGTATATCAAACCCATCATATTGGGATACATTAAATTAAAACAAAACTTAAATAACATATATCAATTATGAGTAATTATCATATCAAACACTTAGAAGAATACTACCAAGTCTACCGTAAATCGGTTAGAAATCCAGAAGTTTTTTGGGAAGAAATTGCCGAAGAACATTTTATGTGGCGAAAAAAATGGGACAACGTATTAAGTTGGGATTTTACCAAACCTGAAGTAAAATGGTTTGAAGGTGCGCAACTAAATATTACCGAAAATTGTATCGATAGACACCTATACACAAGAGGCGATAAAACCGCGATAATTTTTGAACCTAACGATCCAAAAGAAGAAGCAGAACATATCACATATCGCCAATTACACGATCGCGTTTGTCGTATGGCAAATGTGTTAAAAGAAAAAGGTATTGGTAAAGGGGATCGTGTGTGTATTTATTTACCAATGATTCCAGAATTAGCCATTTCAGTATTAGCTTGTGCGCGAATTGGTGCGATACATTCTGTGGTATTTGCAGGATTTTCATCTACAGCATTAGCAACGCGTATCAACGATTCAGAATGTAAAATGGTAATCACAAGTGATGGATCGTATCGTGGTGCAAAAACAATTGATTTAAAAGGTATTGTAGACGAAGCTTTAGAAGAATGTGATTGTATAGAAAGCGTTTTAGTAGCAAAACGAATTAATAGCGATATTACTATGAAAGACGGTCGCGACCATTGGTTACAACCTTTATTAGACGAAGCTTATCACGATTGCGTACCAGAAATAATGAATGCCGAAGATCCGTTATTCATCTTATATACTTCAGGTTCTACAGGAAAACCAAAAGGAATGGTGCATACAACTGCAGGATATATGGTGTATACGGCATACACGTTTAAAAATGTGTTTCAATACCGCGAAAAAGATGTGTATTGGTGTACTGCAGATATAGGTTGGATTACAGGACACAGTTACATAGTTTACGGACCATTATGTAACGGTGCTACTACAGTTATGTTTGAAGGTGTACCAAGTTACCCGGATTTTGGACGCTTCTGGGAAATTGTAGAAAAGCATAAGGTTAACCAATTTTATACGGCTCCAACAGCAATTCGTGCATTAGCAAAAGAAGGTGTAGACCACTTAGAAAAACACGATTTATCATCTTTAAAAGTGTTAGGAACGGTTGGTGAACCAATTAATGAAGAAGCCTGGCATTGGTACGATGATAACGTCGGACAAAGAAAAGCACCAATTGTAGATACGTGGTGGCAAACTGAAACTGGTGGGATAATGATTACGCCAATTGCATTTGCAACGCCAACAAAACCAACGTATGCGACGCTTCCTTTTATCGGAATTCAGCCAGCTTTAATGGATGAAAACGGACAAGAAATTAAAGGAAATCAAGTAGATGGTAGACTTTGTATAAAATTCCCTTGGCCAAGTATGGCAAGAACTATTTGGGGCAATCATCAACGTTACAAAGACACCTATTTCTCGGCTTATGATAACAAATATTTTACAGGTGATGGCGCGTTAAGAGATGAAGTAGGGTATTACCGTATTACAGGTCGTGTGGATGATGTCATTATCGTTTCTGGTCATAACTTAGGTACTGCTCCAATAGAAGATGCTATAAATGAACATCCAGCTGTTGCGGAATCTGCAATTGTAGGTTTCCCTCACGATATTAAAGGAAACGCATTGTATGGTTATGTTACTTTGAAAGAAACAGGCGAAAGTCGTAACCATGATAACCTACGTAAAGAGATTAACCAGTTAATTACCGAGCAAATTGGACCAATCGCTAAGTTGGATAAAATCCAATTTACTGCAGGTTTACCAAAAACACGAAGCGGAAAAATAATGCGTCGTATTTTACGTAAAATAGCTAGTAAGGATACAAGTAATTTGGGCGACACAAGTACATTATTAAATCCAGAAGTTGTTCAAGATATTATGGATAATGCATTGTAAATTATATAAACATTAAATATTCATAAAAAGCATCAAGACAATGAGTTTTGATGCTTTTTTAATTCAACACTTTGCTATCTTCGCCCAAAACAAAACAATTCTATGCTTAAAGCAGTTTTATTCGATATGGATGGTGTTATTGTAGATACAGAGCCTTTGCACCGAAAAGCCTATCATCAAATGTTTGACGACGTTAATATTAATGTAGATGAAGATTTATACGCCTCTTTTACAGGACAGTCCACTATTAACATCTGCAAGCGTTTGGTAGACCATTTCAATTTGAATGAAACACCAGAGCATTTAGTCAGTTTGAAGCGTAAGCACTATAAAATCTTCTTTGAAAACGACGATTTAGACCTTATTGATGGTGTTTTAGAAAGAATACAAGATTATCACAATAATGGTGTGAAATTGGTAGTAGCGTCTTCAGCTTCTATGCCAGGAATAAAGCAAATTTTTGAACGTTTTGACCTTAATCAATATTTCAGCGCTAAATTTAGTGGTGCAGATTTAAAAAAGTCAAAACCACATCCTGAAATCTTTCTGAAAGCAGCAGAATCTACAGGCTTCGATAAGTCAGAATGTATGGTTATTGAAGATTCTACAAACGGAATACAAGCCGCACATTCTGCAGGAATTTATTGTGTAGGTTTTAAAAGTCCACATTCAAGTCATCAAGATTATTCTCTGGCGAATAAGGTTATCACAAGCTTTGAAGAAATAGCTTACGATAAAGCTTACGACTTGGTTTAGCTGTATTTATCGGTAATTTCTTTTACCGTATTTTCAATAAATTTATTTTGGGTTTGTTGTTCTAAAGCAATTGGTTGTTCAATTCTATTCTGACTATCAAAAATGCTATAATCCTTAATTTTTTTAAGGTCTACAGTATGCGATTTTATTTTAGAATCTTCAAGAAACGCAACTTTACGTTCTAATTGTTTATCAATTAACAAGCCTAAGCTAATACTTTTAAAACTGCCTTTTTCTGAAGCGTCTTCATTAGTAGAAGTTAAAACCAAATAGCGACAATTATTGTCAGGATGCTCTATAATGTTAATTCTAAAGCTGTAATGTTTCTGTTTTTTAATAGCTGAGGTGTCTAAACTAGAAACACCAATCCATCGTCTACAGAATAGTTCCTTGGTTTCATCTTCTTTTTCAGATAAATTATTAATGAGATGCAGCTCTTTTTCAATATGATAATTGTTGTTGCCTTTCTGATGCGAAAAACGAATAAAAAAGATATTCAATAAATTGAATTCCTTAGGTAAAATATTAGTTAGTCGCTGATAGAATGTTTCAGATGAGGCATTAAAGCTTTCAATTAAAGCTAAAAATTTATCAACGTGAAAGGTTTTCTTTTCAACCAAAAGTTCCAATTCCTTAGCTAGCGGAAGTTTGGGAACGAGTAGTGCACCAGCAAAATAAGACGCGTAGAAATTATTGAGTACTTGGTCAAAATTATCAAATTTTATCCACGAGAAAGTGAATAGACGTTCTTCGTAATTCAAATAATTATAAGCAATTTCCTTAGCGTATATAAAGGTACATTGTGGGTCATCGAGCTCGCTAGAAACCAATAATGTTTTGGTTTTTGGGACAAACACAGAACGTAAACCATCGATGTGATGAGCGTCTAATTCCGATTTATTGATGGTGTATCCAAACTCTTCAATAAGAATATCCTCTAATTCGCCAGACTGAATAGGTGTGTTTAAATCTATGTGGTAAGCCTTGGCAAATTTTAAAACCTTAGTTTCAATATCGTCAAAGTAATTGTTGTTAGCTTCTTGTAAACTTCGGACTGACGCCAAATAAAAACTCTCTCTTGTAAAGCTGTAATCTTGGGCAATTTTTATAATAGTGTTTATAAACGCATTTACCTTTGCAGGTGCATTGGCAATAATATCTATTAATGTACTTTCTTGAATTCCAAAATGTTCTAATGGAATTTCCTTAAGGATTTTACCACGTAAAATTCGGCCAACAGGTGCCAGATTTTTATCAAGTTTTAAAGACACCATATGGTCATAAGGTACCTCTAATTGTTCTGCAAGAACTAAAATTTTATCCGTTTTTGGATATTTTTTTCCTTTTTCAATTTCGTTTAAATAGGATTTTGAAAGTCCTGTAAGTTTAGATAATCCAAAAAGTGAAATCCCACGTTCTGTACGGATTTGCTTCAATTTTAACCCAAAAATAAGTTTGATATAATCTTGTTCCATATACACAAATATAACACTATTTGCGAACTATCTTAAAAAGCGAAAATATATTTTTAGCGAACGTTCGCTTGTTTTTTTGAAAAATAGGTTGTAACATTGTTTCATCAAAATCAATAGGTTATGGAAATTACAACATCAAATCAACAAACTGTGAAGTTTGCTTCAGAAGTAAAAAATGTTTATCCAGAAATTTTAACGGATGACGCTTTGGTATTTTTAAATGCTTTACACGATAAATTCAATTCATCTCGTCTGGCATTATTAGAACGTAGAGAAAAACAGCAGTCGGTTTTCGATAGTGGTAAGTTTCCTTCATTTCCTGTTGAAACTGTAGACATTAGAGAGTCTGACTGGACAGCAGCACTAATACCAGAAGATTTACAAGACAGACGTGTAGAAATCACTGGTCCTGTTGACCGTAAAATGGTTATAAATGCGCTCAATTCTGGTGCTAAAACTTTTATGGCAGATTTTGAGGACAGTAATGCACCAAGTTGGACAAACAATATGGATGGGCAAATCAATCTTAGAGATGCCAATACTAAAACCATAGAGCTTATTGATGAGGCTAGAGGTAAGCATTACAAGTTAAATGAGGAAACAGCAGTACTTTTAGTGAGACCAAGAGGTTTGCATCTTAACGAGCGCCATTTATTGGTAAACAATAAAGAGATGTCTGGCAGTTTGGTGGATTTTGGATTATACGTGTTTCATAATGCTAAGACCTTGATGGAAAATGGTTCTGCGCCATATTTTTATCTTCCAAAATTAGAGCACTATTTAGAAGCGCGTTGGTGGAATGCGGTTTTTGAATTTGCACAAGCGTATCTTGGTGTGCCACAAGGAACCTTTAAGGCAACTTTACTTGTTGAAACGATTACGGCAAGTTTTCAGTTAGATGAATTTATTTATGAATTAAAAGACCATATCGTTGGGTTAAACTGTGGTCGTTGGGACTATATCTTTTCATACATCAAAAAGTTTAGAAATCACGATGGATTTGTGGTTCCAAATAGAGACCAAGTGACGATGACAACGCCTTTTATGGCTGCGTATTCTAATTTGGTAATTCAACGTTGCCATAAAAGAGGGATACACGCAATGGGCGGAATGGCAGCACAAATTCCGATTAAAAACAATCCTGAAGCCAATAAAGCAGCACTAGAAAAAGTACGATTAGACAAAGAACGTGAAGCGAAAAATGGTCACGATGGTACTTGGGTAGCGCATCCTGCTTTGGTTGAAGTGGCAATGAAAGAATTCGATAAGTATATGCCAACGCCAAATCAAATCTTCAAAAAACGTGAAGATATTACAGTAACCGAAGCTGATTTGGTAGAGTTGCCACAAGGCACAATTACTGAAGCTGGCGTTAGAAAAAATATTAATGTTGGTATACTATATATGGAAGCTTGGTTGCGAGGTTATGGTGCAGTTGCACTTTACAATTTAATGGAAGATGCAGCTACAGCAGAAATATCCAGAACCCAAGTATGGCAATGGTTAAAGAACGAAGCGTTTTTGGAAGATGGACGTCAATTTACCAAAACTTTATTTGATGAGATTTTTGATGATGAAGTTGAAAAAATCATACGAGAAGTAGGAGAGGGCAAGATAAAAAACACGAAGTTTTGTGATGCTATCAACCTTTTTAAAAAACTAGTAAAACAAGAAAAATTTGAAGAATTTTTAACGCTTTCAGCTTACAGACAAATCTAAACGTAACGTCACATCGAGTGTCCTGACCATAAGTCAGGATGTATCGAGATGCATTCAAACTAATAACAAAAAATAATCCCGCTAATGCGGCAACATTAAACGGGATTCATATTAAATCTAATATATCATTAATACATTTCAAAATTATGAAAAATTTACCACAAAGTAACTATGCTTCTGCTTTGGAAACTGTAAAGGATTTAAAAGCAAAATTTGGTAACAATTGGGCAGCAATTAATCCAGAAAATGCTGCAAGAATGGCAACCCAAAATCGTTTTAAAACAGGTTTGGATATTGCAAAATATACAGCAGCCATAATGCGTAAGGATATGGCAGATTACGATGCTGATTCGTTAAACTATACACAATCATTAGGTTGCTGGCACGGTTTTGTGGCGCAACAAAAAATGATTGCAGTAAAGAAACACCACAAAACAACAAGCAAACGCTACTTATACTTATCTGGTTGGATGGTTGCAGCATTACGTTCAGAATTTGGACCATTACCAGACCAATCTATGCACGAAAAAACGGCTGTACCAGCTTTAATTGCTGAGATTTACGATTTCTTACGCCAGGCAGATGCTATTGAGCTTAATGATTTATTTAGAAGACAAGCTAATGGCGAAGATGTGCAAAATGAGATTGATAATTTTGAAACGCATATTGTACCAATCATAGCAGATATCGATGCTGGATTTGGTAATGAGGAAGCGACGTATTTATTGGCGAAAAAAATGATTCAGGCTGGTGCTTGTGCTATTCAGATTGAAAACCAGGTTTCTGATGCTAAACAATGTGGTCATCAAGATGGAAAGGTAACTGTTCCGCACGAAGATTTTATAGCTAAGTTGAATGCTGTGCGTTATGCATTTTTAGAGTTAGGTGTAGATGATGGTGTTATTGTGGCGCGTACAGATTCTGAAGGTGCAGGATTAACACAAAAACTACCTGTAAGTAAAGAGCCAGGCGATTTGGCTTCAAAATATCTAGCATTTGTAGATGCTGAAGAAGTGACTATGGATGATGTCAAAGAAGATGAAGTATTATTGAAGCGTGATGGAAAACTCGTAAGACCAATTAGATTACCAAATGGGTTGTATAAATTCAAAAATGGTTCTAACATCGATAGAGTAGTGCTAGACTGTATTACAAGCTTACAAAATGGTGCAGATTTATTGTGGATTGAAACACCAACACCAAACGTAAAACAAATAGCTAATATGGTAAATCGTGTGCGTGAAGTGGTGCCAAATGCTAAATTGGTGTATAATAATTCGCCATCATTCAACTGGACGTTGAATTTCCGTAAGCAAGTATTTGAAGAAATGTTAGCCGAAGGCGAAAATATGACAGCGTACGACAGAAATAACCTTATGAATGCTGAATATGATGGTACGGAATTATGTCATAGAGCCGATGAAAAGATTAAGACATTCCAGATAGATGGAGCTAGAGAAGCTGGTATTTTCCACCACTTAATCACGTTGCCGACGTACCATACAACTGCATTACATATGAATGATTTAACCGAAGGTTATTTTGGTAAAGATGGAATGTTGGCTTACGTAAGAGATGTGCAGCGTCAGGAAATTAGAAAAGGTGTGTCTTGTGTAAAACACCAAAGAATGGCAGGTTCTGACCTTGGCGATGACCACAAAACATTCTTTGCTGGAGATAAAGCGTTAAAAGCAGGAGGAGCTAAAAACACTTCTAATCAGTTTGATACTAAAGGCAATGAAGTTAAAACAAACAAGAAATTAGGTATAGTGGCTTAATAGGCTTGATAATACAGTTAGTGTTACAATAATCAATTGTTTTATTAATTTAGTTAGGTGAAAACACATCCGATTCTGGGTGTGTTTTTTTATTTTTAAGGAAAGCTAAATTTAAGCTAATAGGTTTGCTTTTAGGATGTTATTTTACAATTGTACTGTATTTAAACAAGTAATATTACATTTTATCTAAATTATTCAATTCATGGTTATAAATTCATTTCTTTTGGTTAGCTATTAATGTCCCAAATAAATTAAACTTTGCGATTTATTTACCTCAACATATTATTGTTTGTGCTATTGAGTGCAAATCTTAATGCTCATGGTGATTTACACAAAAGAATTCAGAGTGTTACTGATGAGATTAAGAAGAAACCTGATAGTGCTAATTTATACTTCAAAAGAGGAAAATTATATTATCAACATAGTAACTACGAAAGTAGCTTAACAGATTTTAAGTTTTCTAAAGAATTAGGTTTAGAGAGCACAGAGCAGAATTTATATATAGCCAAAAGCAATTATCATCTTGAAAATTTTTCGGTTTGTAAGAAAACCATCAAAAAAATTTTAAAAGAAAATCCTGAAAATAATAATGCATTAAAGTTACTGGCAGATATATATTCTAAAAAAGGTAAACACAAAAAGGCTGCAGAATTATATGATAAAGTTATAGATAACTCTGAAGTTACTTATCCTGAAGATTATTTATATGCGTCAAAAGCTTGGTGTGCAACAAACTCTAAAGAAGGGCAGGTGCGCTCTCAATCTATATTAATTAAAGGGATTGATAAACTGGGTGATATTGTTGTTTTATACAATCAATTGATTTCAGTCTGTATAGATATAGAAGATTTAGAATCGGCAGTGACATATCAAAAGAAAGTTATAGAAATAAGTAACAGAAAAGAACGAGCTTATTTAAAACTTGCAAAAATTCAAATTTTACAAAAAAAATATAACGATGCTCAACAGTCTATTATTAAGGCTGAAGAACACTTTCAAAAACTACCTCATAGATTAAGGAATACTAAATTTATGAAAGTGTTTTATTCAAAATTACTATCAACAAAATCAAGCTTAAAAAATCAAAATTAGATGAAAAAAAATTATGTCTTATTACTTTCGTTGTTCATTGCTTTGTCTTCCTTTGGACAAACAATAACAAGGATACCTTATCTTCAAAAAGGTACAGAAACAGGTGTTACAATAAAATGGCGAACAGATATAAATGATGTTTCAGTTGTAGAGTATAGTACAGACGAAACATTTGCTACATATTCTACAACTAGTGATGCGTCACCAAAAGTTGACCATGAACTTGATATTACTGGTTTAGCTTCAGGAACGGTTTATTACTACAGAATTGGAACAGGCGGTAGTTTGTTGGCGCAGAATACAGATTTATATTTTAAGACGCATCCTTCGTTAGGATCTACAGATGCTTATACATTTTGGATTCTTGGAGGAATTGGTAAAGCACATCATAGTTCTAATGCAGCAAAAGCAATTGAAGTACGAGATGCTTTCTATTCTTATATAGGAAATAATAAATTAGATGGTATTATGTTAACAGGTGATAATGCCGATTCTCATGGTACAGATATACAATATCAACAAAGTTTATTTGATACGTATTCTGATAAAGTTCAGAATTCTATAGTATGGTCGACAATAGGTAACATAGATGGTAAGTATATAAATTCAGGATCGAGTATAGTAGGTGCATACTATGATATTTTTTCTTTTCCAACAGCAGGTGAATCAGGAGGTGTAGCATCAGGAACAGAATCTTATTATTCTTTTGATTATGGAAATATTCACTTTATTGTTTTAAATTCTTTTGAGGAAGATAGATCTGTAGGTGCAGCAATGTATAATTGGGCTTTAAATGATATTCAAAATACAACTCAGCAATGGATTATTGGATTATGGCATCATCCTCCATATTCTAAAGGTTGGCATACTTCTGAGGGATTACAATATGCTGGTGATCCTGCTGAAATTGAGCTAATAGAAATGCGTGAAAATATTATACCAATGCTAGAGGCGAATGGAATAGATTTGGTAATAGCAGGTCATAGTGAATCTTATGAAAGGTCATATTTTATAAATGGTCATTATGGAGAATCAGCATCTTTCGATTTTGCTACACATGCAGTTGGTCCTAATGGAGACGGAGATGGTAAGCCAAATGGTGATGGTGCATATAGTAAAAGTAGTGTAGGTGAAAACGCTGGATTAGGAACAGTATATTCTGTAAATGCAACTGCATCTCGTATTGCTAATGGTACTTTTGATCATAATGCAATGTATTATGGTGTAAAACAATATGGAACAGGTGTGTTAGAAATTGATGGAAACAACCTTTCAATGAAATTTTTAAATAGATATGGTGTTATTGAAGATAGTTTTGCTATCCATAAAGGACCAGACTATGTATATGATAATGGTTGGCAAGATGGTAACGATCCTAATGGAGTAGCTACAGATTTAGAAGATTTAGTTGTAGTTTCTGGAGATGCAAACATATCAGCAAGTACGACATTTAATACAGTTACCGTAAATCCAGAAGGAAATCTAATTGTAGATCCTAGTGTAACTTTAACGGCTAAGAGTATTATTCTAGAGTCAGATTCTGATTCTTATTCAAGTTTATTACCTTCTTCTACAAGTACTATCGTGGGTAGAGCGAGATATAAAAGGTTTGTAAACCAAATAGGTACAGCCGCTGGTAGTGGCAATGATCTTGTATCTTCTCCATTAACTGAAGGAACAATGGAGGTTTTTAGTGATTTTGCTAACTGGAATAAAAATATTGCAGCACTAAATAATATCAGAGCTTTTGCTCCTTATAATAATGTTTCAGGAGATTATGAAAATTATGATATTGTTGTAAATGAAACAACACCATTAGAGGCTGGTAAAGGCTATAGAGCAGCAACACTAGATGGTAGTCCTGTTGTTTTTACTGGTAATGTAAATGTAGGAAATGTCAATACAACTATAACTGCTGGATCGGCTAGCTCTTGGAATTTAGTAGGTAATCCTTATACAAGCTATATAGATGCTCAGGCTTTTATTAGTGAAAACGGCTCATTAGGTAATGATGTTTTAGACTCTAATTACAATGCTGTATATGGATATAATTCTGGTACAGATGGATCTAGTATATGGACAATTATAAATAATGTACAGAATGTAGGTAAAACTATTGCGCCTGGACAAGGATTTTATGTGTATTCTAATGGTACAGGAGGTGCTGGCAATTTAGCATTTACACCTACAATGAGAACAACTTCTGGTAATGATGATTTTATTTTGGGAAGAAGTAGTAGTAATTCAATATCTCATTTAAACCTAAAAATAAATAATTCTTCAAGCAGTTATAACACTGATTTTTATTTTTCTGAAGATTGTTCTTCTGGATTAGATATAGGTTACGATGCAGGATCTTTAGATGCTAGCAATTCTAATTTTTCATTATATTCTCATTTAGTTGCTGATAACACTGGTGTAGATTTAGCAATTCAATGTCTGTCTTTTGATGATATGGAAAGTGTGGTTGTGCCTCTAGGAATCAATGCTTCTTCTGGTGATAATGTTAGTATTAGTATAAATGAGAGTGACCTATCTGATGATATTAATATTTATCTAGAAGATAACTCAGATAATACATTTACTTTACTTAATACTAATACTTACAACTTTGCTGTTATAGAAGATTTAGAAGGAACAGGAAGATTCTTTTTACATTTTTCACCTTCAACATTATCAATAGACACTAACATAGTGAATGGTTTAGATATTTATACAAGTACAAATCCAGATTACTTAAATGTAAAAGGTAAATTGGTTGGTACAGCTCAATTAGATCTTTACGATGTGCAAGGTAGGTTAGTATTGTCTAGGGAGCTTGAGAGCGGAAGTAGTACAAACTCTATAAGTGTTGAATCTTTACAGTCTGGTGTATATGTTGTAAAGCTTAATATTTCTGGCATTACAAGAACAGAAAAAGTGATTATAAACTAACTTACACAGAACATAAAAAAAAGAAGCTCATCTAATTAGGTGTGCTTTTTTTTTAAACGAGTTATAATAATCCAATACGATTATGATTTTTTTCTAATTCTTTTAAGTTAAGTCTTGAGTCTTTATTGAGTTTAGCTACTAGCTTTAAAAAGAGTAATGCAGTAATATAAGCGTCTCCTGAAGCTGTATGTCTATCGTGAAGTGGAATTTTAAATCTATTTGCAAGTTCATCTAAACTAAAATGTGTTTTGCTTGTGTCTATTTTAGTTTTTTGAAATAAAGAACCAGTATCTAAAACTCTATTTTTTAATTTAGGAAGTCCTAATCTTGCAAGAGATGCATTAATCATAGCAACATCAAAAGCAGCATGATGCGCAATTAAAACAGCATTTTCTATATAATTTAAAAAAAGGTTTATGGCTTTAGATTCTTCAATTTTTATAAGTTTTCCTTCTTTTAGAAGCCCATGAATCTTTACAGTATCAGCATTAAAAGTATCTTGTCTTAGATATAACTCTAGTTGATCAGGTACTTTTATTTTTAGACCCTTAATTGCTATGCAACCTATAGATAGTATTTTATCGTTTTTGGTGTTGAGTCCAGTAGTTTCGGTATCAAAAACAACAAATCTAATTTTCTCAAGGTTCTGTTCTTGGGCTTTTGAAAAACTCTTTAAATAAGCCTTCCAAAACTCAGGATATAATTTTCGTTTAAACCAAGCCATCTTAAAGTAATTGTGAAAGTTTAAATCGCATTTTAATAAGCTCCTGAACTTCTTTAACAGCTTTAAAACTTCGTTTTAGTTGCAAGCGATTTCCTTTATCTAAAGTTTCTAAATCTATAAATCTACCAGAATCATGGTGTCTAAGACCTTGTTTTGTTCTAAATGTTAAGAGATTTTTATAGGATTCTAAGCAAAAAAGAAATGTGTCTTTGTTTTGTGGTTCTAATTCTGCTAGTTTTTCAAAACGTTCTAAAGTGTTGTTTATTCCTTTTATATTATGAGAAAGAACTAATAATCGAGCAGCATCTACAAGAGGCATCATTGCTCGTGCTTTAATATCAAACTGATCTTTATGTTCACCGTTATCTTCAACTAAAAATTGCCTAAAAAAGCTTAGTGGAGGTGGGTTTAGTAGTGCATTTCTTCCTAAATAGGTTAAAAAAATTGTGCGGCTGTCAATACTTTCAAAAATACTTTCAGATAATTGACTAACCAGCTCTTTATTGCCATATACATGCTCATAGTCAAAAAAAATGGTACAAAGCATTAGGTTGTTTTGATCTGGTGTTGTAATCCAGTTATTAAATTGTTGCGACCATTCTGAGGCTGATTGACACCACTTTGGGTTATTGGCCATCATATTAGCTGGGCACAATTTAAAGCCTACAGTTTCTAAGTCTTTGTTTATATAATCAGATAGTGTTAAAAAGTATGATTTTATGTTGTCGTAATTTTCATCTTCAACATCTTCAAAAACAAGAGCATTATCTTGGTCTGTCATTAATAATTGTTCTTGTCTGCCTTGACTACCAATAGCCAACCATGCAAATTCGACAGGTGGCTTTTTACTCATTTTATCAATTGAAAATTCAATTATCTTTTGAGTAATTGTGTCATTAATCGCTGAAACTAATCTTGAAATAAAGTCTATAGGAATGCTTTGCTCTAAGTATCGCGCTAGTAATTTTTCGGTACGTTGTCTTATGTTTTTTAACTGTTCTGCAGAATGACTTCGTTTTATTTCTTTTATAAGTGCAGAAGCATTATTTTCTCTAAGTACAATAATATCATGCTCAGACAAGATGCCTGTTAAGCTAGAATTGTTAGTGCCATCTTTTGTAATGCATAAGTGCGTAATTTTATTTTTTAGCATTGCAATCTGTGCCTCTGCCACAGTTATTGTTTCAGGATAACTAATAACAGGCGAGGACATTATACTAGAAACTTTATCACTGATTTTATACTGTCCTGTGGCAATTTTAGTTCTTAAATCTTTGTCGGTAATAATACCAATAGGCTTGTGATTATCTACGATTACAATAGACCCTACATGCTTTTCTGTCATAATACAAGCAGCATCTTTTATAGAAGTATTTGCGGCACATGTTACAGGATTTTTAGAATAATCTGCAGTTTGTAAATAGGTGTATTCTGATGAGTTTTGAAGCGTTTTTACAAAATCATCATCATTAGGATTTCTTCCTCTAGTATTTGAAACAAAGCTAGCCATAAGAAATTGGCTGGCATCAACATTTGCTGTAATATAAGTTTCTAGGTTTTTTAGCGAAATGCTATAGACTATCGTTTCTTCAATGGCTTTAGCATTCAGTTTGTATTTGCCTTTTCTTAGTAAAGCTCTAAGACCAAAAATATCTCCTTCATCACACTTATCTACCAAGTTATTGTTGGCTCTAAAAAGACCAATAGCACCATCTCGTACCACATAAAAATGATTAGCAACGGGTTGTCCTATTTCAAAAAGTAATTGGTTATTTTCTAAATAAATAACGTCAACAGATTTTGAAACAGATAAAAGTTGCTCTTTGTCTAATAAATTAAAAGGCGGAAACCCTTTTAAATAGTCATAAATGCGTTCTGCAATGGTATTCATGTAAGCAATTTAACTAAAAAATGACCTCTCTTTAATGAGAAAGGTCATTTTTGTTGCTAAAATGCTATAGGTATATTATCCTTCAAAATCAAAATCTTCATCACCATTTCCGTTTCCAGAACGATTACGTTTATTGGCTTGTTGGTTAAATCTGTAAATAAAAGAGAGATTAATTTGGCGTTGTCTCCATTGCGATTCATTGTATCTGGTAAAGAAATCAGTAGTGGTTGTAGATTGTCTTTTTCTTGAGTTTAATAAATCTCTTACGTTTAAGGATAATGTTCCTCTGTTTTTTAGAATTTCTTTACTAAATGCTAAATCAATAGAAAGAATACCATCTGTGTCTGATTGAGCATCTTGCATTGCTCCTCTATATCTTGCATTTGTTTGCCAGTCTATCTTCCAAGGTAAAGTAACTTTTGAGCTAAATCTTGCAAACCAACTTGTGTTTTTGGCACTATAATCTACACCATTAAAATCTCCTTCGGTTTCAAATTGAAAGAAATTAAAACTAGAATTTAATCTTAACCATTTAGCAGGATTGTAAAGGAATCCTAATTCGGCACCTGTTCTTTTATTAGTTGAAAGGTTAATAGGAATAGTTCTAATAATATCTATACCATCTGTGGTTTGTTGACCAGTATTTTCTTGAATACGCTCAAAAGAGTCGTCTTCGTGTTGGTAATAAACAGAAGTTGTTAATGTAAACTTCTCCCAACGTTTTAGATATCCTAAATCAAAAGTGTTTGAAAAAGCAGGCTCTATGTTAGGATTACCTTGAAAAACATTAGTTCTACTAGATCTTGAAGGAAAAGGATTTATAAACCAACCACGTGGTCTGTTGATACGTCTGTTGTATCCAAGTGTTATACTTTCTTCGTTATCAGAGTCTGAGCCATTAAGGTTGTAAATTAAGTTTAAGGTAGGGAAGAGGCCTAAATAATTATTGTCAAAATCTGTATCTATAGGAAAGCCAAAAGCTTCTACCAATTCTTCATCAGATAATCTAGAGTCTATTTTTCCTTTAAGCTGTGTGTGCTCTAAACGTAACCCTAACAGGAAAGAAAACTTACCAAACTTAGATCCGTACTGACTATAAATTGCATTTACGTTTTGGTCATAGTCAAAAATATTGGTGTAGATATCGTTAACTTCTAAATTACCGTTGTCTAAGTTTTCTTGTTCTAAGGTATAATCTGTAATTTCATTTTGAAGTGTACTTCTAAAACCAGCTTCAAAACGAGAGCCTTCGCCTAAAGGTAGTACATAGTCTGCTTGTAAAAGATATTCCTTTTGATCTTCGGTAGTGGTTTCTTGCTCAATCTGAAAAGGTTCTGGGTTTTCCTGATTTGTAAAAATGTAATCTTCATTAAGGAATGTAAAACCTTCTTCAGAAGAGTTTTCAAATTGAAAATCTGCCGTTAATTTATGATCGCTATCGTCACCAAATTGCTTTACATAATTTAAAGAGATTTGGTATCTGTTATCTTGTTCTGTTTGTTTTTCTCGTCTCAGCGTTTCTTCTACTATTGCGCCATCATTAAAACGTTCGCTATTATTTAGAGATAAATCTGCATCGCTACCTAGTCTATAAAATAAGCTACCAGTTAAAGAAGAGCTGTCATCTAAAAAGTATTCCATGCCTATATTGGCATTGTAGTTTCTATTAAGACGTTCTACTTCTTGGTCTTCTCTAATTCTTCTGTATTCTGGTTCTATTATAGTGCCATCTTCAGTTTGATCAAAATAAGTAACATCATTAAAGCTATTTCTTGGTGCATCAAAATATCTCCAACCTATATTAGAGAATAGATTGAATTTTTCTGTACGGAAGTTTAATGCTGCCGAAACTCCAACGTTATCTGGATTACCAAGCGTAAAGTTTAATGAGCCGTTAAAACCAAGTGTTTCTTTTTGACGAAGTATGATGTTTAAAATACCAGCTGTTCCTTCGGCATCATATCTAGCTGAAGGAGAAGTGATAACTTCTACGCGTTCTATGGCCTCAGCAGGAAGTTGGCTTAAAATATTGCTGTCTCCAAAGCCAGCCATAGCAGATGGCTTACCATTAATAAGTATTCTTACGTTTTCGTTTCCGCGAAGACTTATAGCACCTTCAACATCTACTGCTACTGATGGTACATTATTTAACGCATCACTAACTGTACCGCCAGCAGTGGTTAAATCTTTTCCAATGTTATAGACTTTTTTGTCTAATTTAATTTCTACAGTAGTCTTTTCTGCTACGATAGTAACTTCATCTAAAGAAGCAATGTCTAAAGCAAGTCCTACAGTACCTAAATTTATAGATTCAGATAAGGTTTTGTTTAAATATTCTTTGGTTACATACGAGATGTATTCTACGTATATGTTGTATGTTCCTGGAGTAACTTCTACACTGAATTTTCCGTCGGTATCAGTGATACCACCTGTTACAACTTTGTTGTCTGTGGTAGATTTTAGTGTTATTGTGGCATATTCTAGAGGAATATTAGTGCCTTCTTCAAGAACTTTCCCTTCAACTTTTATGTCTTTTTGAGCATAAGATAAGGATAGGGTAAAAAATAAGATTAAAAATAGAGGTAAATTTAGTTTCATTACAAGTGGTTAGTGATTTTGCCTTTTTAGATGAGCAAAAATACTTTTACTTGCGGTGCATTTGGTTAATCTTATGTTAAAGGAAAATACAGAATTTTAATTTTTAAGAACGACTTATAAAGTCTAATTATCTTTGTCTTTCTTTCTGTTTTTACGTTTTTTCTTCTTTTTCTTTTTTACCTCTTTTTCATCAAACTCTCCTTTAATCAAGTCTTTTATTTTAGCCATATCGTTTTTAGATATTAGCTCTTCTAAGTCTTTAAAATGAGATTCATCAAGTTTTTTTATGGCTTCCTCTCTTTCTAATGAGTGCTCATAGCGAGTTTTTAGAAGTTCGCTTTTTGCATCATAGTAAGAATTTAGGTATTGCTTTATTATTTCTTTTTGAAAATCATCAGCCTCAAGGGTAGTCAAAAAATTTGCAATATACTCGTCCTTTCGGTCTTCTACTTTTTGCTCGTACTTTGCAATTTCTTCTTTTGTAGGCTCTCTATTAATTATAGGGTTTCCCATGCGGTCTCTTCGACTTTGACTGTATGAGCTCAATCCTAGGAGCAACGCAAATGCAAGTAATACTATTTTTTTCATGATTAAATAATGTCTAAAATTAGTTCTTTAGGTCTTCCTATTACAGCTTTATCATTATTAACAATTATTGGGCGTTCAATAAGTTTGGGATGCTCAATCATTGCTTTGATAATTTGTTGATCGGTTAATTTCTTTCCTTTGTAATCTGATTTCCAGATGGCTTCATTCTTTCTTATCAAATCTATTGGTTTTATTTCTAATTTTGAAATAATTGCCTTTAGTTCATCTTCATTTATAAGGTCTTCAAGATATTTTACTACCTCAATTTTTTTTCCTGAATCTTCTAAAAGAGCAAGTCCTTCTCGAGATTTTGAGCATCTTGGGTTGTGGTATATTGTTATCATGATGTTGTATTATTCAATTTTTATGCCAATAGTTTAATGTAATAAAAAACAATGGCTAATCTTCATTTTTTTGTCCCATCATCATAAGATAGGCTTTTAAGAAAGGCTCTAAGTCACCATCCATAACAGCATCTACGTTACCGGTTTCATGTGCTGAACGTACATCTTTAACCAACTTGTAGGGATGCATTACATAATTTCGGATTTGACTTCCCCATTCAATTTTCATTTTGCTAGCTTCAATATCTTCTCGCTGCGCTAATTGTTTTTGAAGCTCAATTTCATACAATTGAGATTTTAGCATTTGCATTGCTCTTGCTCTGTTGTCGTGTTGCGATCGGGTTTCAGAACACTGAATTTGAATACCAGTAGGTTTGTGTAATAGTTGAACTTTGGTTTCTACTTTATTTACATTTTGACCTCCAGCACCACTAGATCGAGCAGTTGTAATTTCTATATCAGCAGGATTTATGTCTATCTCTATAGAATCATCTACCAATGGATACACATATACAGAAGCAAAACTTGTGTGGCGTTTGGCATTACTGTCAAAAGGCGAAATTCTTACCAAACGATGGACTCCGTTTTCTCCTTTTAACCAACCAAAAGCATAATCTCCTTCTATCTCTAAAGTTACAGTTTTTATACCAGCAACATCACCTTCTTGATGGTTGAGTTCTTTTACCTTAAAACCATTTTTTTCGGCATACATTAAATACATGCGCATTAGCATACTAGCCCAATCACAAGATTCTGTGCCACCAGCTCCTGCTGTAATTTGCAAAACAGCGCTTAAGCTATCTCCTTCTTCAGAAAGCATGTTTTTGAACTCTAGTTTTTCTATGGCATTTATAGCTTTTTCAAATCTAGATTCTACATCATCTAAAGTAGCTTCGTCCTCTTTATAAAATTCATATATAACTTCTACATCTTCATAGAGTGTTTTGGCAGAATTATAATCATTAACCCAGCTTTTTTTCTCGCGAATAGAACGCATTACTTGCTCGGCTTTTTTTGAATCATTCCAAAAGTTAGGATCGAAAGTTTGCTCTTCTTCGTTAGCAATTTCTATAAGTTTTGTATCTAAGTCAAAGATATTGTCTAAGTATGTCTAGACGGGAATTAAGATCTTTTATTTGATCTGATGTTATCATAATAAGTTGAAATTTTCACAAATATAATAGGCATAAATAACGTGCCATAATTTTGAATTGCTTTTTTCATCAATAAAAATGAGAACAAAAAAACCGTCTAAAATTATTTAGACGGTTTTTGAGAATATTATTTGGCATCAGTTACGATTACCACCACCAGCACCAGTTGTATGAAGGTTCGTAGTCACATAATTCGCCACCAGATGTACTAGTTCCGCTAACTACTTCTACAACACCTCTTTTGTAACCAGGACCAATATTTAAGTCACAATTAACTTTAAATTTAGTGTAGTAACAGTTGCCAACATATACATAGATATACTTACCAAATGTACCGTCTGCATTAGTTCCGCTAACAGCCATTTCATCGTTATGACCTACAACGCTATCAAATATTTTAACAGCATAGCATGTGTTTTCGTAACGTTGGTATAATCTTACTCTATAATCGTTATACCAGTCCCATTTGAATGTAATTTGGTTTACATCACCAATACAATCGTTACATTCTGCTTCTGGTAAGTCTTTAGTTATCATTATAGCCTGTACATTGTCATAATCAGCAGGAATAAGAAGTAAACCTAATTTACCACCACACTCAGGAGTATAGCCTTCACCATTAGCAACAGCAGCATCGTATATTTCATCACCTATAGCGTCATCAATATATCTTCTCCAATCACCTGGGGTAGGAGTTAAGTAATCTGTAAAGTCATTATCATAAGGACCTTCTATAAGTTTCCAGATTGCATATTGTACATGACCATAAGTGTACTCAGAATCTTCACTGATATCAATGTTGTTTAATATCCAGTTAACTTTATCAAAGTTTTGTGGGTTTGTATATACGTTTTCAAACTCACCACCTGCTAAAATTGCTGTGTCGTATGTAGATACTACAGTAAAGTCTATAAAGTCATCGTCCTCACCAAGGCTAGGTAATCTGTCAGAACAATAAGCTTGTATCATATCACCACCATCTATAGAAACATCAAAATAACCATTTGTTCCAGGTTTGTTTAAAACCTCTACATTTACAGTAGTATCATAGCCAGTTTCAAGTAATTCTGGTGTACAATCAATGTAGTCGTTGTTGTCATTGTTTTGACCACCACCATGATGTCCACCTCCGTGGTGTCCACCACCTTTAGCATAAGTTAGAGAAGGAGTTGTAAGTTCTTCACTTTTTTCGTTGAACGTTAACTCTTTGTCTTCTTCACCGTCAGATACAACCATGCCTTTTTCGTCAAATCTTAACTCGGCTTGTTGTTGATTTTCAATTTCTTGAGTACTCTCGTTTTGACAAGAAGCAAAAACGACTAGAGCCACAAGCAATACTAATTTTGAAATGTGTTTCATAATTATTTTTTAGGTTAATAGCATTAAATATTTGCGTAAAAGTATTTGTTAAAATTATTAACACGTTAAAAAGTTGACGAAGTGGGAGAATTATTAGTTAAATAGTTGAACGTCAATTTTTATCGACGAAAAAACAAGTTGTATTGGATAACAGAATTAGTGTTCAATTTGTCGAAGAAAATTTTAAATGGAGTTTAATTATTTACTTTTGAGCGGTTTAAAATAAAGTTGTATTTCTTAATGTATATGAATGCTTCTTTTTAGTGAAAATTGAAAATATCTAAGCCTTCATATTTACCAGATGAAAAATAGTCCTAACACTTTTTCGATTCTAATTCCTGATGGTGAAACAACATTGCTTTCCAATGTTGTTCATAGTCTATCTTTGATTAAAGGAGTGAAGATTTATGTTCTTTCTTCTCATAAAAAGAAGTACTTTAAATACTCAATAGATAACAGTTGTTTTAAGCATTCTAGATTTATTGAAAAATTTATTCACTACAAAAACACAACTACTCAAGATTGGATAAATAGAATTGATGATACGGTAGAGATCTATAACATAGATTTAATCTTACCAATTTTTGATGTTAGTACAAAAAGAATTTTAGAGCATCTTAGCCTTTTAAGAAACACGTCTAAGCTTTGCGCTTTATCAGATCTTAATGATTTTGAAACAGCAATTCGTAAAGACTTACTTTTTCTTTTTTTAAAATCTAAAAATTTACCTTGTCCAGATGGTATTATTGTAGATTCAGCATTTAATATAGAAGCTGCAGATATAAACTTCCCTATTGTTGCAAAACCAACTTATGGTTTTAATGGAGGGATGGGAGTGAAGCTACTTAAAAACAAGGAAGAATTAAGAGAATATATTTCTACTAGTAAATCTGAAGACCCAATATTACTTCAAAAATTTATAAAAGGATTTGATGTAACCTGCAATGTGTTTTGCGATAATGGTGATATAAAAGCTTATACTATGCAGAAGGCTGCAATGGTGAAAAATGTGAAAGTAACACCTCAGTTTGAGTTTAGTTTTTTTCATGATGAAGCTTTATTAAAGCTAATGATGAATTTAATGAAAGGACTAAACTGGTCTGGTGTTGCAAACATTGATTTTAGATTTGATGAAGTTGATAATACTTATAAGATAATTGAAATTAACCCAAGATTTTGGCTTAATACAGAAGCATCTGCTTTAGCAGGTGTTAATTTTCCATATTTATATTGTTTATCAGCTCTAAACAAAGATATAGAGTTTAAACCTGTTAAAGAAGGAGTGTTTTTGCACCTTAAGGCTTTAGTGAAGCATCTTCAGCGTAACCCTTTTTTAATTTTTAAGATTAATTATCTTTTTAATAATACACCTTTTAGATTTATAATAAAAGACCCTTTGGTGGTGTGGTGCAAGTTTGTATGGAGAAGCAATAATATTATATCTTCAAAAATTCTTAAAAGGAAACCATCCTAGTATATTATCTTTACATCATAAAATTAGTTTATGATTATAGATTTAAGAAGCGATACAGTTACTAAGCCAACACAAGGCATGTTAGATGCTATGATGTCAGCTAAGGTTGGTGATGATGTTTATAAAGAAGATCTTACGGTAAATGCTCTTGAGCAGCGATTAGCAGAAATGTTTGGAATGGATGAAGCCCTGTTTTTTCCAACAGGTACCATGGCAAATCAAACAGCATTAAAACTACATACAAATCCTGGAGAGCAGGTTATTTGCGATAAATATGCGCATATCTATAATTATGAAGGAGGAGGAGCTTCATTCAATAGTGGAATATCATGTCATTTAATAGATGGATACAGAGGTATGTTTACAGCAAAGCAAGCGGAAGCAGCAATTAACCCTCCAGAGTTTTACCATAGCCCACTAACAGCATTAATAGAAATTGAAAATACAACAAACAAAGGTGGTGGTGCGTGTTGGGATTTTGAAGAATTAAAAAAGATTAGAAAAGTAGCTGATAAGCATAGTTTAGGATATCATTTAGATGGAGCAAGACTGTGGAATGCTTTAGTTGCAAAACAAGAAAGTGCTAAGCAGTATGGAGATTTGTTTGATACCATATCTGTATGTTTGAGTAAGGGCTTGGGTTGTCCTGTTGGTTCCGTGTTAATAGGGAAATCTGAATTAATGAAAGGTGCGTTGCGTGTAAGAAAAATTCTTGGAGGTGGTATGCGCCAAGTAGGCTATTTAGCAGCCGCAGGTTTATATGCTTTAGATAACCATATAGAACGCCTTAATGGCGACCATAAAAGAGCAAAAGAAATAGGTGAGGTCTTATCTCAAATGCCTTTAATTAAAAAAGTAGAACCAATAGAAACTAATATTGTCATTTTTGAATTAAATGATGGAATTAGCGAAGTGGGTTTTCTTAATAAATTAAAAGAAAAAAACATACATATTATTGGTATGGGAAGCAATAAACTACGAATAGTTACGCATTTAGATTATACCAATAATATGCATGAGGTGTTGTTAAGTACACTTAAGCACTTATAGAAGATTATTTAAACATGTCCATGCCAGGTATGTTTGGCATACCTTCTTTTGCAACAGCTGCAATTTCAGCTTCATTTACGTTGGTTGCTTTTTCTATAGCTTTGTTAAGTGTAAGGATAAGGTAGTCTTCAAGCATTTCTTTGTCTTGTAGTAACTCATCATCTACAGAAATAGATTTAATAGTTCTGTTAGCTGTAATTGTTACTTTTAACTTACCGTCGCTACTAGCTTCGTCTATCAAAACGGTATGTAGACGTTCTTTAGTTTCTTCAACTTTTTTCTGAGCTTCTTTTAGCTTACCCATCATGCCCATCATATCTCCAAACATATGTATATCTTTTAAAAAATTACCGTGCAAAATTACTAAATTGCGCCACTTTTTAGAATAAAATTTTCTTAAAACAATTATGACAAAAAACACTAGTGTAAATCCGCCAATAGCAAAAAAGATTCCTCATGAATTAGAAAAACATGGTGATGTAAGGGTTGATAACTATTTCTGGATGAAAGACAGAGAGCATCCAGAAGTTATAGATTACTTAAATGCTGAGAACAATTATTGTGACTCTCAAATGGCACACACCAAAGCGTTTCAGAACGATTTGTTTGAAGAAATGAAAGCAAGAATAAAAGAGGATGATGCTTCTGTACCATACAAATACAATGGGTATTGGTATATTACAAGGTTTGAAAAAGGAAAAGATTACCCAATCTACACTAGAAAAAAAGAATCTCTAGATAATCCTGAAGAATTGCTTTTTGATTGTAATAAAATGGCAGAAGGACAAAGCTATTTTAAGCTTGTAGGTATAAGCATTAGTCCAGATAATAAAAAAGTATCTTATGGTATAGATACAACAGGAAGACGACAATACACCATTCAGGTAAAAGATTTAAAAACTCATAATGTTTACACAGATAGCATAGAAAATACTACAGGATCTTCTACTTGGGCAAATGATAACGAAACTTTATTTTATACTCAAAAAGATCCGGTAACATTAAGAGCATATCAAATTTTTAGACACAAGTTAGGATCTACTGCAGAAGACGAATTAATATTTCAGGAAGGTGATGAAACTTTCGGAACGGCAATTTATAAGTCAAAGTCTAGAAAGTATATTATTATTGCGTGCTATAGTACGTTAACTAATGAGTATCATATTCTTAATGCAGATAATCCTGATGGAAAATTTGAAGTTTTTCAGCCACGTGTAAGAGGATTAGAGTATAGTATTTCTCACTACGACGGTCATTTCTATATTCTTACAAATAAAGATAAAGCCACAAATTTTAAACTTATGAAATGCTCTGAAACAGATAGAGCATTAGATAAGTGGGAAGAAGTTATTCCTCATAGAGGTGAAGTACTTTTAGAGAGTATAGATATTTTTAAAAATTACCTTGTAATAAGTGAGCGCGATAATGGGCTCAACAAAATAAGAATAAAGCGTTGGGACGACACAGAAGATTATTACCTTCCTTTTGATAACGAAACCTACACAGCTTATACAACAACAAATGTAGAGTTCGATACAGAAACATTACGTTATGCCTACAATGCCTTAACAACACCAGCTTCGGTTTTAGAGTTCAATATGAAGACTAAAGCTAAAACAGTACTAAAAGAACAAGAGGTTTTAGGAGGAAAATTCAATAAAGACAACTACACCTCAGAGCGTATTTGGGCAACTGCAGAAGATGGTACTAAAATACCTATGTCTGTTGTATACAAAAAAGGTTTAAAGAAAGACGGAAGCAATCCTTTGTTGCAATATGCGTATGGTAGTTATGGCTCTACGGTAGACCCTTATTTTTCAACAATACGATTAAGTTTGTTAGATAGAGGTTTTGTATATGTTATAGCTCATATTAGAGGAGGAGAATACTTAGGAAGACAATGGTATGAAGATGGTAAACTCTTAAAAAAGAAGAATACTTTTTCAGATTTTGTAGCTTGTTCTATTCATTTAATTAAAGAGCGATATACATCATCAAAGCATTTGTATGCAATGGGAGGAAGTGCAGGTGGTTTATTAATGGGAGCGGTAATTAATATGGCACCAGAATTATACAATGGAATTATCTCAGCAGTGCCTTTTGTAGATGTAGTAACTACTATGCTAGACGATTCTATTCCGTTAACAACAGGTGAGTATGACGAATGGGGAAATCCTAATGATAAATTATACTATGAGTATATGAAATCGTATTCGCCTTACGATAATATTGAAGCAAAAGACTATCCTAATATGTTAGTTACAGCAGGATTACACGATTCTCAGGTGCAATATTGGGAGCCTGCAAAATGGGTAGCTAAGCTAAGAGAACTAAAAACAGATACTAACAAACTATATCTAAAAACCAATATGGAAGCCGGTCATGGAGGTGCTTCAGGACGTTTCGAAAGTCTTAAAGAGGATGCCGAAGAATATGCTTTTCTATTAGATTTAGAAGGTATTTCAAGTTGATTTAAAAAAAAAGTATTAGTTTTGCGAGGTTTTAGAGTGTAATTATTTACACTTGATTAAATAGCATTTATGGACAAAATCAAAAATGTATTTGATAATGTATTGCAACTTATAGGTAATACACCACTTATCAAGTTAAACAGAATGACCGCAGACTTCGACGGCGAGTTTTACGCAAAAGTAGAAGCTTTTAATCCAGGTCATTCTTCAAAGGATAGAATTGCATTACACATTATTGAAGAAGCAGAGCGCCAAGGTATTTTAAAGCCAGGTGATACAATTATAGAAACTACTTCTGGTAATACAGGCTTTAGTATAGCTATGGTGAGTATTATTAAAGGTTACGAGTGTATATTGGCTGTTAGTTCTAAATCTTCTGCAGACAAGATAGACATGTTAAGGTCTATGGGAGCAAAGGTATATGTTTGCCCAGCTCACGTTAATGCAGACGATCCAAGATCATACTATCAAGTAGCAAAACGCTTGCACGAAGAAATTAAAGGTTCTATTTATATCAATCAATATTTTAATCAATTAAATATTGATGCACATTACAACTCTACAGGTCCTGAAATTTGGGAACAAACTAACGGTGAAATTACACATTTAGTAGCATGTAGTGGTACAGGTGGAACTATATCTGGAATTGCTAAATATCTTAAAGAGCAAAACTCTAATGTTAAGATCATAGGAGTTGATGCTTATGGTTCTGTATTAAAAAAATATCATGAAACCAGAGAGTTTGATGATAAGGAAATCTATCCTTACAGAATAGAAGGTTTAGGTAAGAATTTGATTCCAACAGCAACAGATTTTGATGTTATAGATAAATTTATCAAAGTAACAGACGAAGAAAGTGCACATACAGCAAGAGAAATTTCTAACTCTGAAGGTTTATTTGTAGGCTATACAAGTGGTGCAGCAATGCAGGCTTTAAAGCAATTAAATGAAGAAGGAGAATTTAAACCAACAGACAAAGTTGTAGTTATTTTTCCAGACCACGGATCTCGTTATATGAGTAAAGTTTATAGCGATAAATGGATGGAAGATCAAGGCTTTTTCGATAGCGAAAAAGAAGTTTCTACAGCAATTCAATATATAAAGTAAAACAGTGTTTTAAAACATAAAGCCTACCATAGAAACGGTAGGCTTTTTTATGTTTAAAACTTAGTGAATAGTTAGGTTAAATTATATTATGCATTGATGATAATATTACCTAAGTTTGCAGATACTAATAAAACTAAATTAAAACTAAAAATCTACTATAAACTCATAGAGTGTATAGATGAAGATTAATGGCAAACGCAACGTATGAAGGATTTATTTGAAAAGATTTATCGAGATAAGGGACCTTTAGGAAAGTGGGCAGCTCAAGCAGAAGGTTATTTTGTATTTCCAAAACTAGAAGGAGAGATTTCTAATAGAATGAAATTTCAAGGAAAAGAAGTAATTACTTGGAGTATAAATGACTACTTAGGGTTGGCTAATCATCCAGAAGTAAGAAAAGTAGATGCTGAAGCTGCTGCTAAATATGGTTCTGCTTACCCAATGGGAGCTCGTATGATGTCTGGTCATACAGATTTGCATGAGCAGTTACAAAATGAATTAGCAGAATTTGTAAGTAAAGAAGCAGCTTATTTATTAAACTTTGGTTACCAAGGTATGGTGTCTACTATAGATGCATTGGTTTCTAAAGACGATATTATTGTATATGATGTAGATGCGCATGCTTGTATTATTGATGGTGTTCGTTTACACATGGGTAAGCGTTTTACATACAAACATAATGATGTAGAGAGTTTAGAAAAAAACCTTGAAAGAGCTACAAAAATGGCAGAGCAAACAGGCGGAGGAATCTTAGTGATTTCTGAAGGAGTGTTTGGTATGCGTGGTGAACAAGGTCGATTAAAAGAGATTGTTGCTCTTAAGAAGAAGTTTAATTTTAGATTATTTGTAGATGATGCTCATGGTTTTGGAACTTTAGGAGAAACAGGAGCTGGAGCAGGACAAGAGCAAGGTGTGCAAGACGATATAGATGTTTATTTTGCAACATTTGCAAAGTCTATGGCAAGTACTGGTGCTTTTATTGCTGGTGACCAAGAAATCATAGATTATTTAAAATATAACTTACGTTCGCAAATGTTTGCTAAATCTTTACAAATGCAACTTGTAGTTGGTGCATTAAAAAGATTAGACATGTTGCGTACAATGCCAGAATTAAAGAAAAACCTTTGGACGGTTGTTAATGCTTTACAGTCTGGTTTAAAAGAAAGAGGTTTTGATATTGGTACAACACAGAGTTGTGTTACTCCAGTATACTTAAAAGGTAGTATTCCTGAAGCTATGGCTTTAGTAAAAGACCTTAGAGAAAATCACGGAATATTCTGTTCTATAGTGGTTTATCCTGTTATACCTAAAGGATTGATTTTACTAAGAATGATACCTACAGCAACACACACATTGCAAGATGTAAAAGAAACATTAGATGCGTTTGATGCTATTAGAGAACGTTTAGAAAACGGAACTTACAAAAGAATGTCTGCAGCTTTAACAGCAGCAATGGGAGAATAATTCTTTTGAGTTAAGAACAAATAAAAAAGGCTTTGCTATCAGCAAAGCCTTTTCTTTTTTATAAATCTTTTCTAAATGTTTTGCGTCGTTTGTATACAGTAGGGCTAAAGTGTTTCCATATTTTGTGTATGGCTTCATTATCTTCTAATTCTGGAGTTCTGTAGCACGTTTTTATCCCTTTTTTTGTGAAGGTTTCATAATATTCATTAAATATCACAGCGTGTACGCCTTTGTTTTGGTATTCAGGATGTATGCCAATTAAGTAAAAGATAACATCTTTACTGTTTTTCTTAGCTTTTAAAATATGTCTAAATCCAAACGGGAATAATTTCCCTTTTGCTTTTTGAAGCGCTTCAGCAAATCTAGGCATTACGATAGCAAAACCAATCAGTTTGTCATTTTCATCTACAACAAACTTTATATATTCGGGATTAACAAAACTGATAAATTTCTTCTTAAAATATTCTTTTTGAATATCAGTAATCTCTACAAATGAAGAAAGAGATGCATAGCTTTCATTAAATAAGTCAAACATCTTATCAGCATAAGGCATTACCTCTTCAGTCTTTGTAAACTTTAAAGCTCTTAGCTTATATCGTCGTTTTATTAGGTCTTGAGCTTTAGAAAATGTTTCAGGATTAACATTCTTAAAAGGGAATTTACTCTCTGAATATTCCTTTTCAATTACATAGCCATGCGTTTCGTAATGACTTGCATAATATGGATGATTGTACCAGGTAATCATAGGTGCAATACTGTCAAACCCTTCAGTCATTACGCCAACTTTATCCAAATTAGAAAAGCCTACAGGTCCTTCTGCGTATTCAAGCTTATGATTGCGTCCAATGTTTTCAATGGTTTCTAGTAATGCTTTACTAACCGCTTTGTCATCGATAAAATCAAACCAGCCAAACCGCATTTTTTTAATTTGTTGCTTGTTTATTTCTAGCCAGTTTACAATAGCTGCAATTCTTCCAACGACTTCATTGTCCTTGTAAGCTAGAAAGAATCTAGCTTCTGCATCTTTAAAAATTGGATTTTTATCTTTATTAAATGTTTCTAATTCTTGCTTTATAATTGGCGGAACCCAGTATTTTGAGTCTTTATAAAGTGAAAACGGAAACTTTACAAAGGTTTTTAGACCTTTTTTGGTTGTAACTTCTTTAACTGTAATCATGTAGAAATTTAATTGCCTTCGGGATCAGAATCGTCTTTCTTCTTCTTTTTGTTTTTTCGCTTTTTCTTAAACTTTCCTGTGTTACCATTACCGTTATCTATTTTCTTGTCTTTATGAAAATCTAAACGGTAAGAAGCACCAAAAGCAATGTTAAATACAGAAGGTGTGTCTTTGGTATTGAAAGCTATATTTGCATCGAGTTGAAAATCTTTTGTCCATAAGTAAGCACCACCAACTCTAAAAATATTATCAGAATAAAAGTCTCCACTTATACCTTGTGCTTCTCCAAATATTACCCATTGAGGTGTAAAAGAGTGGGTAAGGGTAAATATGTATTGAAAATCTGAATACTCAGATCCAATTCTGTCCTTTATTAAGTTCATAACAAATACCCAACCTCCATTAAAATTGTTTTGAGTAGCAATCATAACTTTTGGACTAAAGCCTTCTACATCTGGTGCAGTGTAAGGATTATTTTTGGTATCAAAATTACCTCCTACATAAACAGAAACCGCAGGAATTAAAGATTTCCATTGAAACTTTCTATTGGCATGATAGCTGTAGAGGTTTGGTTTTGCTTCTTCAGCATTTTTGTAAGGATCATATACAAGGTATTTTGCTCCTAGTGTAAAATTTTTGAAATTAGAACGTTTATCTTCAATAGAAACTGAAGCGTTATTGTACGTTATATTGTCGTTTTGGTAAACACCATCTAGAGAAAGCTCAAGCTCTTCAAACAATAATCCATATCGTAAAGAGAAGTCTAGCCCAAATCCAGAGACTTCATATTGTAATGGAGTGTGCTCTTCGTTTACTGTAAATGCACCAAATTCTCCTTGTGCAATACCAGTACCTACCGAAAAAGCACTTTTAGATACACCAGGACGGTTAGAGTTAATAACTTCTGTGTACTGTGCATTTGCTGTGTTATAGGTAATTATAAAAAGAAGAATAAAAAAGGATTTGAGAACTCTCATAGTTTCTTGGTTTAGGTTCAAATATATAGAATTTATAGTTTTTTTAAGGAAATATAACGGAATATAACTAAGTATAATTGTATTTTTGAACATTACTTTTTTCTATGGTACAAGAAGCATCAATGATGGGATTATTAAGAACAATATTAATTATACTTTTGGTATGGTTTGGATTAAAGATCCTTGCTAGACTTTTTGCTCCTTACTTAATTAAATTTGTTGCTAAAAAAGCAGAAGAGCGTTTTGGTCAACAATTTGGTGGATTTCAAAATCAGTCTCAACAACGCAACGAACAAAAACGTAGAGCAGGAGAGACGGTTATTGATAAAATGCCAGAGCGACATAAATCTTCTAATGACGAAGTAGGTGAGTACATAGACTACGAAGAAATAGATTGATTTTAATGGTCTCAAATTTGAGATTATCATTAAAATTTAAGTACTTTTCAGTCTGAATTATTTAGATACTTTTTCATGTCATTTTCTTTCAAACGAATTTTACCTCATATCCTTGTTCTTATTGGGTTTGTTGTATTGTCTTTAGCATATTTTAGTCCGGTTTTACAAGGCAAAAAGATTTTTCAGAGCGATATCATGCATTATATTGGTATGGCTCAGCAACAAAAGGATTTTGCCCAAGCAACAGGCGAAGAAACCTATTGGACCAATAGTGCTTTTGGTGGTATGCCAACCTATCAATTAGGAGCTCAATACCCTCACAATTATATAAAAAAGCTTGATTTAGCACTTAGGTTTATACCTAGACCAGCGGATTATTTATTTCTGTACTTTTTAGGGTTTTATATTTTGCTGCTCTCTCTCAAGGTAGATTTTAAACTCTCTGTGCTTGGTGCTTTAGCCTTTGGTTTTTCTACATATCTTATTATTATCTTAGGAGTAGGTCATAATGCTAAAGCTCATGCTATAGCATATATGCCTATGGTACTTGCTGGTATAATTCTCACTTTTCGGAAGAAATATATTCTCGGTTTTTTACTTACTGTAGTTGCGCTTGGTTTAGAAATTGTAGCGAATCATTTTCAGATGACATATTACCTATTATTCCTAGTGATAATTTTGGGTATAGTGTATTTAATAGATGCGTATAAAAAACAAGTTTTACCTCATTTTTTTAAATCTGTAGGACTCTTAACTATTGCAGCTTTATTGGCAGTAGGTCTTAATGCTACTAATTTAATGGCAACACAAGAGTATGCTAAGGAAAGTACAAGAGGAAAAAGCGAACTCACTATAAAATCTGATGGTTCTGAAAAAGAAGTAACCACTGGTTTAGATAAAGATTATATTACAGAGTACAGTTATGGGTTGGCAGAAACTTTTAATCTGTTTATCCCAAGATTTATGGGTGGAGGAAATACTGAAGATATTGGTAAAAATTCTGAAACCTATAAGACATATGTTACAATGGGAGCATCACCAATAGAGGCATTAGATCTTGCTAAGAATGCACCTATGTATTGGGGAAATCAACCTATAGTTGAAGCACCGGCTTATGTTGGTGCGGTTATTCTGTTCTTATTTGTTCTTGGTTTGTTTTTAGTAAAGGGACGCTTAAAATGGTGGTTAGTTGCTGGTACAGTCTTTTCTTTATTATTATCCTACGGAAAAACTGAACCCTTTAGTTTTATCACAAATTTCTTTATTGATAATGTGCCACTTTACGACAAGTTTAGAGCTGTAACATCGATTCAGGTATTATTAGAATTGTGTATTCCTGTGCTTGGTATTTTTGCTTTGGTAAGATTGTTTAATGAGTTTGAAAAAGAGGAGTATAAGTTAAAAGCGCTTAAATATTCAGCAGCTATAACTGGTGGTTTGTGTGTGGTTTTCTTACTCTTTAAATCTGTGTTTTTTGATTTTGAAAGTTTTAGAGATCAAGGTATTCCAGATATGTTAGTAAAAGCACTAATAGAGGATAGAAAATCGCTATTTAACACAGATACCATAAGGTCTTTGGTTTTAGTACTACTATCTGCTGGTGCTATTTATTTGTTTTTAAAGAAGAAATTATCACAAAATTTAGTTGTTGTTGCCTTTGCTGTTCTAATTATATTCGATTTAGTAGCAGTGGACAAAAAATACGTTAATAATGAAGATTTTGTTTCAGCAATAAAAGTAGATAGACCATATCAACCAAATGCAGCAGATAAAGAAATTCTAAAGGATAAAGGTCATTACAGAGTGTTAGATATGTCTACTCAAGGGCAACGCCAACCAGCAAGAGCTGCTTATTTTCATAACTCTTTATTTGGTTATCATGCTGCTAAATTAGGACGCTATAATGATTTAATGGAATTTCATATTTACAATAACAATATGAATGTCCTAAATATGCTTAATACCAAGTATATTATTGCTGAAGATCAAGGGCAGATATTTCCGTATGATAATCCTGATGCAAATGGTAATGCATGGTTTGTTAGTGCGTTAGAAGAATTACCAAGTGCCAATGACGAAATAAAAGCTTTGGGTACATTAGATACCAAACAAAAGGCAGTTGCAACAATGTCTAATTATGGTAGTTATCCTGAAAATTCAACCTTTAAAGTGGATTCAACAGCTTCAATAAATTTAAAAGAACATAAGCCAAATTATCTTAAATACGAATCTAATAATGCAAACAATGGTTTTGCAGTTTTCTCTGAAATCTATTATAAAGATGGTTGGAATGCTTATATCGATGGTGATTTAAAACCACATATTAGAGTTAATTATGTATTACGAGGTATGGAAATTCCGGCAGGCAAGCACACTATTGAGTTTAAGTTTGAACCACAAGTTGTAGAAACAGGGAGTAAAATCGCCTTAGCAAGTTCTGCTATTTTTGGAGTGTTATTGTTGTTGGGTGTGTTTTTTCAATTCAAGAAGAAAAAGGAGGTTTAGTTCTAAATGATGAATCCTCAGAAGGTACTTATAATTGCATATTATTGGCCACCAGCAGGAGGGCCAGGTGTACAACGTTGGTTAAAGTTTGTAAAATACTTACCTGAGTTTGGTATAGAACCTATTGTGTATTGTCCTGAAAATCCTAACTATCCTATAGTCGATGAGAGTTTGGTGAATGAAATTCCAAACGGTATAACAATAATAAAACAGCCTATAAAAGAGCCTTATCAATTGGCGAATTTCTTGTCTAAAAAGAGCTCTAAAAAAATAAGTTCAGGTGTTATTCCGAAGGCTAAAAAACAATCTCTAACAGAAAAACTAATGCTTTATGTGCGTGGTAATTTCTTTATTCCAGATGCACGTAAAAACTGGATTAAACCATCGGTTGAGTTTCTTTCTGAATATATAAAAACTCATAAAATAGAAACGGTAATAACCACTGGACCACCTCACAGTATGCATATTATAGGTTTGGAGTTGAAGAAAAACTTGAACATAAAATGGTTGACAGATTTTAGAGATCCATGGACTACAATTGGGTATCATAAAGCGTTGAAACTTACAAAATCATCACAGCAAAAACACATTGAATTAGAAACAAAAGTTTTAAACTCTGCTGATGCTATTGTTGTTACCAGCAACCATACTAAAAACGAGTTTGAAACTAAAACAACCAAGCCTATTTCAGTTATAACCAATGGTTACGATAATCATTCGGTTAGAGTAGAAGAGAAGCATAAAGAATTCACCTTATCTCATATTGGATCGTTATTATCAGAACGAAACCCAAAAATTTTATGGGAGGTTCTATCAGAACTTATTTCTGAGAATGAAGCGTTTTCAAAAGCGTTTCAATTAAACCTTATTGGTGTTGTGAGTGATGATGTGGTAGAATCTATTCATAATACTGGATTAAAAAAACATGTAAATGTTATAGGTTATGTAAGTCATGACGAAGCTATAAAGTACCAGATGGCATCTCGTTTGTTGTTGTTAATAGAAATAGATTCAGAAGATACTAAAGCTATAATTCCAGGTAAATTATTTGAATATTTAATTTCTGAAACACCAATTCTGGCTATTGGTCCAGACGATTCTGATGTGCAAGAGATTATAACCAAAACGAATACTGGTGTATATTTTAATTACAATCAGAAAGAAAAATTAAAGGCTCAACTAATAGAGTATTTTGAAGCATACCAAAAAAGCAGTCTCAATATTAATGCTATAGGTTTGCAGCCATACAGCAGAAAAGCATTAACAAAATGTATGAGTGAGCTTATAAAAGCGATGTAGTATTTAGGTTAGCGACTTAAGTTGTATTTTGCGAAATAATGGGAATCGTATTAAATCAATCGTTTAAAAATACTGTAAGTACCTATGCTGGTTTTGGTATAGGAGCTATAAATACCCTTTTTTTATATACCAATTTTTTAACCGATAAGTATTATGGTCTGGTAGCCTTTTTGTTATCAGCTGCCAATATTATGATGCCTTTTATGGCTTTTGGTGTACACAATGCCATTATTAAATACTATTCTACTTTCAAAACAAAGAATAGCATAAATAGCTTTTTAACGCTGATGTTATTTTTGCCTTTTGTCTTTATAATTCCTGCGTTTTTTATTGGTTTGTTTTCGTATGAAGGCATTTCAAACTTACTCTCTAATGAGAATAATATTGCAGGAAATTACCTATGGCATATTTTTGTTTTGGCCATAGCTATGGCTTATTTTGAGATATTCTTCGCCTGGTCTAAAGTGCAACTAAAAACTGTTTTTGGTAATCTGATGAAAGAAATTTTTCATCGTGTCGCTACAATGATGCTATTGTTTTTAGTGTATCTAGACTGGTTGTCTGCCGAACAATTTATTATAGCTTTAGTTGTAGTTTACGTTGTACGAATGTTAATTATGAAGTTTTATGCATATTCTGTACGATTTCCTAAACTAAGGTTTGAAACCGTTACAGGATTTTCTAGCATCTTAAAATATGCCTTATTGATGATTGTAGCAGGTTCTGTAGCTATGCTTATTTTAGATATAGACAAATTTATGATTGGTCTAATGTTAGAAAACATAGAACAAGTAGCCTATTACAGTGTCGCCATTTTTATAGCTACAGTGATTGCAGTGCCACAACGGTCTATGCATCAGATAATGATGCCACTAACCGCAAAGTATTTAAACGATAAAGATATGAGTTCTTTAGAGGACTTGTACAAAAGAAGCTCCATTAGTCTTTTGGTTGTAAGTGGTTTTATTTTTCTATTAATTATTCTGAATATCAACGAACTCTATAAAATCCTTCCAGAAGAATTTACAGGCGGATTATTTGTGGTCCTTATAGTTAGTCTTGCTAAGCTATACGATAACAGTCTGGGTAATAATAATGCTATTTTATTTAACAGTGATTATTATAAAATGGTTTTGTTTTTTGGTGTATTATTAGCAGTTTTAGCCATAGTTCTCAACTTTATTTTTATTCCTATTTATGGTATTGAGGGCTCTGCTTTTGCAACCTTTTTGGCAATTATGGTTTACAATACTATAAAGATTGTTTTTGTAAGGCAGAAGCTCAATATGCAGCCGTTTTCAATATCTACTTTTAAGACGGTTGTATTACTAACGCTTATAACTCTGGCAATGTATTTTTGGGAATTTCCATTTCATCCTATTATCAACATTGCACTAAAATCTGGTGTAATATTGATAGTTTATTTTTGGCTGGTGCTAAAGCTGAATATTTCTGAAGACATATCAATACAAATAAAAAAGTACCTAAAATTTTAGGCACTCTTTATAAATGAGAAATCCCGTAAGGTGCTCTGAGGCATACATCATACGGGATTTCTACTAACCAACCAAAAAAATCATATTTTATCTTTTATCCTCTGGTTCTTCTTGAGCTTGATCTTGTAGAACTTTGGTTGCTTTTTCTACTGGTGTTAGATCTTGCTGAAACCGAAGATGACTTTCTTTTACTTTGAACTGTACTTCGTTGTTTACTACTTTTAGAACTACTTCTACTATATATACGAGAATTAGTGCTGTTTGGTTTTGATGCCGAAGTATTTTTTGTTCTCTTCACTTTATTAGACACAGAACTATTACCTCTGGTCACATTATTTTTAGAATTTCTACTTCTTGTAATGCTACTAGAACGCGCAGACCTTGTAGGTGTTGATACTTTAGTGCTAGATCTGGTAGTTCTAATGCTTCTACTATCATTATTATTTCTCGTATTTGGAGAAGAAATACGATTTGTAGATCGTGTTTCAGAAGTTTTATTGCTTCTAGTTATTGTTCTAGATGTTCCAGCTTCAGAATTACGAGATGCAGTACTTCTAGTTGTGCGTGTTGTTGTTTGTTCCGCTAATCGTGTTGTACGTGTTCTTGTAATTTCAGCATTTCTTCTAGATACCGTTCTCTGTACAGTGCGCTCACTTCTGTTTCTTGGAGTTTGCGCATAACTATCGCTGCTGTTTCGTCTTACAACCTGAGTTTTTCCTCTTCGTCCTGCATTAACATTATAGTATCTTACATTGTTACTGTATGGTCTGTACCAAATATGTCTAACAGGTGTATAATATTGTCTGTAAGGGTTAACATTGATTACACAATAGCTAACAGGTGGAACAATATAGAATCTGTGCCATGGTCTGTAAATGTACGTTCTGTTATATACATTTATATACCCATCATATCTCCAATACACATTGTTTCTGTAGTATACGTTTAATCCACCAATTCTACTAATTCTGTTAAAGCTATTATATGTAATGAAGATGTCTCCAATTTGGTTTACTCTTCCGTAAAAATCATAGTAGATAGGTGTGTTTTCAATCTGAATGATTGCTCCAAAACGATCATACTGTACGTAAGGATTGTAATCGTATCCAGAATTAAAACTTAGGCTAAAACCAGGAGTATCTATATTAACATTTACGTCTGGTCCATAATCCGGAATATAAAAGTCGAACTGACCGTCTCTATAAACCGAAAACTCAATACCTCCTTCTGTAAATATGAAAGAATTACCATAACCTCTCACGTAGTTATTTGTTGAAGTATCTGCTTCTGATGTTGTGGTGGTGGTTGCATATGCAGCAGTGGAAAAAGCCACTAAACTTGCAAATAAAAATAGAATCCGTTTCATAATAATTGGGTTTTAAATTAAACTCGTTATGCTTAAAACAAACAGTGTGCCAAAAACATAATATGCTGTTTTTTAGGTGCTTGTTTGAAAATGAAAAACCCTGAATTATTTGGGGAAATATTCAGGGTTTAAGAAGCCATTAAATATCTAATGGCTTTGTATTAAAATAATGTTTAGGATTTTATCTTCTTTTGCTTTTTTACTTTACCGTTCTTTCGGTAGTAGTAATAATCATTACCATTCCAATTGTCATCCCAATCATCTCCGTAAGTATTAGGATAATGATCATCTGAATAATATGCACTGTTTCTAATATTGTTATGGTTTACAAAACCTCTGGTACCTGTAACAATTCCGTGTCTATTATAAATAATTTGTAAACCACCAACTCGTTTTAGTTGTCCACGTCTGTAGGTCATATAAACAGTTCCAGCACGTTTTATTCTTCCTTGCCTGTCGTAATTGATAAATACATTACCAATTCGTCTTACTCTACCTAATCTGTCGTGTCTTATTAATACTCCTCTATTTGTATAGTAAGTATTGTTATTTGGCGCTCCAAAAGTTTGGTTTGTATTGCGCCTGTTGCGTTTGTAATAATAATCGTCATCATTAGGATATGCGGTAAATGCTTCTGTATTAAAATCGAAGCTTCCATCAGGAAAGATCAGAAACTCAACACCTCGTTCTATAAACGATATTGGTTGTGTAAAGCCATAATGATTATTCTTTAAATCTTTCCCTTCTAAAACAGCATTTCCTGCTGTTGTTGCTGAGGCAGATGTTAGTCCTGCTAACACTATTGCCAAAAAAAGTAATTTACTTTTCATAATGTATAGGTTTTTAAGATTTACCCAATTCTAGCGTATCTAGAATTTTTGGGTTTAATATTTTTAGAAAATTCAATTAGCATGCCAAAACTTTAAAGTATTGTATATTAGTGTTTTGTAACTATGTTTTTAGCCTTTTATATTTGGAGTAACTTAAAATAGGAGATACAGGTGAAGGAAGTTTATTGTAAAAATTATTACTTTTATTGAAGCTAACCAACATTTATGAGTGCCAATCTAGATACTTGTCAAAATTGTGATCAGCAATTTGAAAAAGGTTTTAAGTTCTGTCCACACTGTGGACAAAAAACCAATGAAGAGCTTACGCTTGGAGTTTTGTTTTACAATACCATAAGTAATTATTTTTCTTTTGATGCTCGGTTCTTAAAGAGTTTTATTCCGTTAATGTTTAGGCCTGGTTATCTGGCAAAGGAGTTTATTAAAGGCAAGCGTTTGTTATACTTGCATCCTGCACAGATGTACTTGTTTATTGCAGTAATCTTCTTTTTTGTGTTTAGTTTTTATGCGAGAGATGGAAGGGAACAACTTGATAAGAACATGCAACGTGTGTTAGAAAGTAGATCTGAAAAAGTGTTTGCTAAAGATAGTGTGTCGCTACAAGACTCTTTAGATATGAAAGCTTTAACAGATTCTGTAAAAAATAATAGTAGCATAATAGGCCTAAATGAAGAGGAAATTAAAGCTTTAGATTCGTTATCTAATATTAAAGTACCTAAAAAGGACATGGCTATGACTTTTAGTTTCGATCAGGAAAAGATGGATTCTTTATTAGTTGTGGGAGCTTCAGATAAAGAGTTATACAGAGCTATGGGAATGTCTGATGATGCAGGTTATTTTACTCGAAAATTTTATGCGCAAGGTTTAAAGTTTTATAAAAACATGGGATTAGGGCAAGTCTATCAAACATTTATAGACAGTATACCTCTGGCTATGTTTTTCTTATTACCAATTTTTGCTTTTTTATTGAAGATTTTCTTCTTCAGAAAAGGACGATACGCACACCATTTGGTGTTTAGTTTCTATTACTTTTCGTTTCTTTTTGTGGTCTTTACTATCATTTTTGGAGTAAATAGATTTTGGCCTATTCCAGATGCTATAGATTGGCTAATAGCTTTCTCTACATTTTTCTATTTATTGGTGGGTATTATTAAATTTTACAGACAAAGCTGGTTCTTAAGTTTTATAAAAAGTAGTGTAGTTAGCTTTTTGTTTTTGCTATTTGTATTGCCCTTATCTTTTGTGATTTTAGGATTTATTTCCTTCTTTTTCTATTAGAAAAGTATAAAGGGGTAGTCTTTTTAAAGTTTGTTAGATTCAGCATGCCAAATGGGTACATTCAAAAACCTACTCAAAACATGAGCATCATCAATAATAGATTTAATATTGCCATGGTCTATAACGTTTCGTCTGGTGCCATCTTCTAAAACTAAGTTTAATTCAAAACTTCCATAAGAGCCATTTTTGCTTCTAATGGTTTCTCCAATAATCTGAATAGCAATAATTGTTTTGAGCCTAAATTGATGTTTCAATTTTCGCTCATTTGGTTTAAAGTTGTAACCTTTGTAGTAATAACCAGATTGTTTATCAAATACACGTGGTTTGTATAGAGTATATAGCATGTAGCCACCAGCAATTGCAAACACTAAGCCAAATGCCAGACCAAAAAAATTAAACAAAGAAGGTTCTTGTATAAACCATTTATTAAAGCCGATGTTAAAGATTAAAAAGCCAAAACCAATTGCAAAAAATATGAACCCAAATAATGCACCACCAATTGAAGGTTTGTATCTCAATTGAGAAGATGTCTTCTCGATAAGTACATGTGTTTTAAAGTTTGATCCACCAGGCTTTAAAGGTGTGATTTCAACATTCTTTTTTATAGAAATATCTGTAAAATCAACAGAATCAATATCTCTATTGTCGACATCTTTTTGATTGAATCCATTTGATTGATTCATCCTATAGCTTTTCTTTTAGATATTTACCTGTAACAGAATTTTTATTAGCTGCAATTTCTTCTGGAGAGCCAAAAGCTACGAGATGTCCACCTTGTTTTCCACCTTCTGGTCCTAAGTCTATGATATGGTCAGCGCACTTTATAAGATCTATATTGTGCTCAATAACTATTATAGAATGGCCTTTTGCTATTAATGCTCTAAAAGATTTTAATAACTTTTGAATGTCATGAAAATGCAGTCCTGTGGTTGGCTCATCAAAAATGAATAAAGCGTTATCGCTTTTACTGCCTTTGCCTAAAAACGTTGCCAATTTTATACGCTGTGCTTCACCACCAGAAAGGGTAGAAGAGGACTGGCCTAAAGTAACATAACCTAAGCCAACATCTTGCAATGGTTGTAGTTTTCCTTGTACTTTAGTTTCGTTATGAGATTGAAAAAATGCAATAGCATCGTCAATCGTCATATTTAAAATATCATCGATTGATTTTCCTTCAAATTGAACTTCTAATACTTCTTTTTTGAAACGTTTACCTCCACATGTATCACAAGTAAGGTGCACGTCTGCCATAAATTGCATTTCAATAGTAACTTCTCCTTCACCTTTACAGGTTTCACAACGTCCACCATCTACATTAAAACTAAAATGCTTGGCTTTGTAATTTCTTATTTTGCTTAGTTTTTGCGATGCGTATAGTGCTCTAATATCGTCATAAGCCTTAACGTAAGTTACAGGATTAGAGCGCGACGAACGACCAATAGGGTTTTGGTCAACAAATTCTACATGTTTTATGTTACTGAAATTTCCTTTCATTTCACTAAACTGACCAGCTTTATCACTAAAACCTGTAAGTTTCTTTTGTATTGAAGGAAACAAAATTTTCTTTACCAATGTACTTTTACCACTACCCGAAACACCTGTAATAACTGTGAGCATTTCAAGAGGAAAAGTAACATCAATATTTTTTAAGTTATTTTCTCTGGCTCCAACAATATCTATATGATATTTGGATGTTTTACGCTTTTCAGGAACTTTAATTTCTAACTGTCCATTAAGATATTGCGCTGTTAAAGAGTCTGAAGTTAAGATGTCTTTAAATTTTCCTGTGGCTACAACTTCTCCACCAAATGTTCCTGCTTCAGGACCAATATCAATGATTTCGTCAGCCGCTTTCATAATGTCCTCATCGTGTTCTACCACAATTACGGTATTACCCAGATCTCGCAAGGCTTTTAAAACATTTATTAAGCGTTCGGTATCTTTTGGATGTAAGCCAATACTCGGTTCATCAAGTATGTACATAGAACCTACAAGACTACTTCCTAAAGATGTTGCCAAGTTAATACGTTGACTTTCTCCACCAGAAAGAGTGTTGGATCTTCGGTTTAGGGTTAGGTAGCTTAAACCAACGTTAGTTAAGAATTCTAAACGTGTGTTTATCTCGGTTAGTAGACGTCTGGCAATTTTTTCTTCGTATTTGTTAAGCTGTAAATCTTTAAAAAATACAGTTAATTCATTAAGTGGTAGGTCTACCAAATCTGTAATGGTTGCTCCATTAATCTTTACATAGCTGGCTTCTTCGCGTAAGCGCTTACCTTTACAAACATTGCATTTTGTTTTGCCTCTGTAACGCGAAAGCATTACACGATTTTGAATTTTATAAGCTTTAGATTCTAACTCGGCAAAGAAGCTGTCTAATCCTTCAAAATATTTGTTGCCTTTCCAGATTATGTCTTTTTGCTCATCACTCAGTTCAAAATAAGGTTTGTGTATTGGAAAATCGAATTTATGTGAATTATTCACCAACTGATCTCTGTACCAACTCATGCTTTCGCCTCTCCATGGAAAAATAGCATTTTCGAAGATAGAAAGTGCTGTGTTAGGTATCACTAAATCCTCATCCAAGCCTATAACATCACCATAACCTTCACATTTAGGGCATGCTCCATAAGGATTGTTAAAACTGAATAGATGCCCATTAGGTTCTAAAAACGTCATACCATCTATTTCAAACTTGTTATTAAAAACAGTTTGCTTATTGTCTTCCAAAGATTCTATTATGCATGTGCCTACACCTTCAAAAAAAGCAGTGTCTATGGCATCTGCAAGTCTGTTTAGAAAGTCTTCATCGTCTTTGTAAACAATTCTATCGACTACAAGATACAGGTCTTTGGCAGATGCTATGTTTTCTTTTAAAGCATCATCAATTCTAAGTACATCGTCTTTGTACTTTATCCTTGCATATCCTTGTTGTAATAAGGTTTGAAGCTTGTTTTCAACACTTCTACCTTCTTCTAAAATAATAGGTGAGAGCAGCAGCAACTTAGCGCGTTCTTCAAACGTTTTTATAAATTCTATAACATCTGTAACGGTGTGTTTTTTTACTTCACTACCAGAAATAGGTGAGTAGGTTTTACCAATTCTGGCAAATAACAACTTTAAATAATCGTAGATTTCTGTGGTTGTACCAACTGTAGAACGTGGATTTGTAGAATTTACTTTTTGCTCAATGGCAATGGCAGGCGCAATACCTTTTATATAATCTACTTTTGGTTTGTTTAATCTGCCTAAAAACTGACGCGCATAACTCGATAAACTTTCTACGTAACGACGTTGACCTTCAGCGTATAAGGTGTCGAAAGCTAAACTAGACTTACCAGAGCCAGATAGTCCTGTAATAACAACCAATTTGTTTCTGGGAATGACAACATCAATATTTTTTAGGTTGTGCAGTTTTGCACCTTTTATAATGATGTTTTCTTTTGGATTAACGTCTAAAACTGTAGTGTTCATAGGATTTTTGCGCATATAATTTTGCAAAGATACGTTATCTATTTAAGCTGATAAAATGCATTATTGTTAGATAAAATGTTAAAATTTGGTGCGAAATTTTGTTTTTTCGGAATGATTGTTGTTATATTTACCACATAATCATTTCAAAAACACCTGCGTATAGCATAATATTACTTTAAAAAATTAACCCCTTGCTAAGAAGTCCGCTTCTTACTACTAAGAGTAATATTATGAAAAGAGAACTTATCCAAGACGCAGAGTTGGTCAGCAACTACATTAGAGGAGACGAAGGTGCATTATCAGTTTTGATAGAAAGGCACAAACAAAAAATTTACAGTTTTATTTATTCTAAAGTGTATGATAGAGATATTACTGAAGATATTTTTCAGGATACCTTTATTAAAGTTATTAGAACCTTAAAACGTGGTAAGTACAATGAAGAAGGCAAGTTTTTGCCATGGGTTATGCGAATTGCACACAACTTAGTAATAGACCACTTCAGAAAAAACAACCGTATGCCTAAGTTTGATAACGCAGGTGAGTTTAGTATTTTTTCTGTGTTAAGCGATTCTAGTCTTAATGCTGAAAAAAGTATGATTAAAGACCAAGTAGAATCTGATGTGAGACGCGTCATTGAAGAGTTGCCAGAGGACCAAAGGCAAGTACTTTTAATGCGTATGTACCAGGATATGAGCTTTAAAGAAATCTCTGAGCGTACAGGTGTTAGTATTAATACTGCATTAGGTAGAATGCGTTATGCGCTTATAAATATGCGTAAGGTTATAGAGCAGAATAATATAATTTTAACAAATTAATACAATAAAGTGTTTTAAGTTACGTTTTAGCCATAGAATAACCCTAAAATTGGTAATATGGCAAACATTTACTTTAACGCTTCCCCAAAAAAGAATAATGACCTAAAACCAAAAGATGAAACGATAAGTTTCCTTTTGAATTACTCAAAGGCTTTAAGTGTTATACATTATAATAAATTGAAGTTTGAAGCACTTCAGAATTAAGTTGGAAGAAATCCTGATTGAAAAATCAGGATTTTTTTGTGAATAATAATTCTTCGTAATTATGTGTTTTTAGATATTCTTGCTGTAATTCTTTTAAAAAATTAAGTACTTCAGCTTGGTTAGGATGTTTGTCTAATAAACAATTTTTTAGATTTTCATCATAAACTGTAATAACGATATACCAATGGCCTTTTCGGGTTGTGTAATGTTTTTCGAATAAAGGGTCATTACCGTTACTACTGCGTTTTAAGTCAGTTACAACAAGTGGAAGCACCAGGCTTTTATCTGTTCTTTCAACTTCTTGGTAGCTGAAAAAACATGTTTTTCCATGAATTAAGATAGGTGAGTTTAAACCAACATTGTTATGGTTAAGTTGGTATTTAGTATTGATGTAATTATAAAACTCATCAGCATCTTTGGGATCTTTAAAGATAAAAGCGGTTTCTCTACCTAGTTTTCTTTCAAACTTTTTTGCTTTCATCACCTTGTATTCTTTGTTCTTAAATTTTGGTGCTATTTTATATGGTATACAAGATGTTAGTATTAAAAGTACTAGAAATATTAGAGCTTTTTTCATGGTTGATAGTTTAAGAAATGACCTCAATAATTATACCAACTAAGTATTATTTTTTCTTTTTATAATAGTCGTCTAAAACCGATTTTCTTCCAATAGTTTTGGTGATAATATCCTTTTCTAAATCCCAACCACGAGCAGGTGAGTACTCTCTGCCATACCAAATAATTTGAAGGTGGAGATCGTTCCATAATTCTTCAGGAAATAAACGTTTGGCATCTTTTTCGGTTTGCACTACGTTTTTGCCATTGGTTAAATTCCAACGATACATCAAGCGATGAATATGAGTATCAACAGGAAATGCAGGTATACCAAAGGCTTGAGATAATACTACAGCTGCTGTTTTGTGGCCAACTGCAGGCAAAGCTTCTAGTGCTTCGTATGTTTGAGGAACTTTACCGTCATATTTTTCAATAAGAATTTGAGATAAACCATAAATACCTTTACTCTTCATCGGAGATAAACCAACGGGTTTTATAATTTCTCTAATTTCTTCTACACTGAGCTTTACCATATCATAAGGATTATCAGCCTTTTCAAATAAAAGCGGAGTAATTTGATTGACACGTACATCTGTGCTCTGTGCAGACATTAGCACAGCTATCAATAATGTATATGGATCTTTATGGTCTAACGGGATAGGAATTTCTGGATAGAGTTCATTTAATGTATTTATAACAAAATCTACCTTTTCTTGCTTAGTCATTTGTGCTCAGATTATAAAAAACAAATTTAAAGAATTGGTTTTAAAATCCTGTAAAAACTAAGTGATAGGAAGTGTGGCTAATAATTAAAAATCACAATTAATCCTTGATTTTTCACTCTTTAACAAGTAATCGAATTTTTATTTTGATAGAATAATCAAAACCACAAAATTTGAATGCTCTTTTAGTGAAATTTTAAAAAACACATGTGAAGCTAGTATATATAGCAAATAAAATTAACGGAACATCTGGTATTCAGCGAATGATAGCTTTTCAGATTAATTATTTTATTGAAAACTATGATTATGAGATAGACCTAATTCTATTAGAGCAAAATGAGATTGAGGATAAGAACTTTTTTGAGCTCAATGAAAATGTTAGTTTACATTATTTAAAAAGAGCTACTACTAATGTAAAAAGTATTTATGCTAAGATAAAAGCCCTTAATATCACGCTAAAAAAAATTAAACCACAGATTGTTGTTGCTTGCGAAAGTGATATGTTTAGTTTGTATTTACCGCGATTTATTAAAGGAAACTTCAAACTAATTTATCAAAGACACGATACAAAAAAACTCAATTTTGAGGGTGTTAATAATACAGCAAAAGCAAAAGTTTTAAATAAAGTAAAAAAGAGATTACTGGCAAGAGCAGGTAGGCATTACGATAAGTTTGTGCTATTGTCAGAAGCACATCGCGTGGATTGGTTAAGGGTAAAAAATATTGAAATAATAAATAATCCCGTAATAATCAATACTGAAAAAAGAATTGCTAAATTAGAGAATAAGCAAGTATTAGCCATAGGCAGACATGATCCTATAAAAGGGTTTGATATGTTGCTAAAGTGCTGGAAAAAAGTAGCGGAAAAACATCCTGAGTGGAAACTTATAATTGTTGGAAAGGCTACTCATAATCTAGATCTCTTAAAATTAGCTGAAAAATTAAATATTACAGATAGTGTTACTTTTAAAGGACATACAAAAGATGTCTCTAGTATCTATTTAGACTCATCAATTCTTTTATGTAGTTCCAGGATAGAGGCTTTTCCTTTGGTGGTGATGGAGGCAATGTCGTTTGGCATTCCTGTTGTGTCTTTTGATTGTGATTATGGTCCAAGGGAGATAATTTCGCATGCTGTAGATGGTATTCTGGTGCCTCAAAACAATATTGATATATTGGCGGATTCTACATGCCATCTAATAAAAGATGAACACATTAGAAAAGAGATGGGTAAAATGGCAAGTAAAAACATTGAGAGGTTTTCTGTTGAAAAAATAATGAACCAATGGAAAGCGCTTTTTGAGGAACTTGTTATAAAATAGTTTGGTTTAACGTATTTATAACAAAATCGACCTTTTCTTGCTTCGTCATTCATTGTATTTTTACAAAAACAAATTTTAGCAATTATGACGCATTTAAAAGTAGGTGATAAAGCACCAAATTTTTCAGCAAAAGATCAAGATGGAAATACCATTTCCTTGTCAGATTATAATGGAAAAAAGTTAGTTGTTTTTTTCTATCCAAAAGCAAGTACACCTGGTTGTACTGCGGAAGCTTGTAATCTTAATGACAACTATGAACGCTTTAAATCTAAAGGCTATGAGATATTAGGTGTAAGTGCAGACAGTGCTAAGCGTCAATCTAACTTTAAAAATAAATATGGTTTTCAGTACCCTTTATTAGCAGATGAAGATAAATCTGTTATTGAAGCTTTTGGTGTTTGGGGACCAAAAAAGTTTATGGGAAGAGAGTACGATGGTATTCATAGAACCACATTTGTAATTGATGAAAACGGTATATTAGAAGATGTAATTACCAAGGTGAAAACCAAAGCACATACAGATCAAATTTTGAGTGAATAACTCAAAAAAAGATTATAAAAAAAAGCGACCTTTCGGTTACTGAGCGTAGTCGAAGTAGGTCGCTTTTTTTATGCTTTATTGTTTTTTACTTGTGCATTACTTCTTCAGATTCGCAGCCAAATAAACTCTTTTCTTTTATAAGCTTAGCAACACCTTCTGGTAGCATTTCTTCCCATCCAGAATCTCCATTTGCTATTTTCTTAAGTACAGTTCTAGAGAAAACAGATAGGTTAGAGGTGTCAAAATCAGTAATATCTACTACTTTTCCGTTGTATTTAAAGAACTTGTATAGTTCTTTCATACGAGGATGAACCTTAAGGTTTTCGCTGTTTGTAATACTTCCATCTTCATTCTGCATTGGGTAAAGATAAACTCTTAGGTCCTTGTAAAATAGTTTTCCGAAGGCTTCCAGAATACCACCACTTAAATGGCGATAGTATTTTTCGTCAAAAATGTCTACTAAATTGTTAACTCCTAAAGCTAATCCCATTCTATTTTTAGAATATTGAGAGAAGTATTCAACAAGTTTATAATACTCCTGAAAATTAGAAATTAAAACGGTTTGCCCTAACGAACAAAGCAATCTTGCTCTGTCCATAAAGTCTTGCTCGTCTATTTCTCCTTCAGCTCTTAGATTAGAAAGTGTAATTTCAAAAATAACCTGAGTATTATCTTTATCTACTTTATTTTCTTTTACAAACATTTCGTATGATTTCTCATACATGTCCATGTTTACTTTAGTTACAGGTCTAAAGCTACCTCTTAATGCTAAGATATTTTTCTTATAAAGTACACGAGCAGGTAAAACGTTATTTCCGTCTGGTGCAAACATTACAGCATCTGTCATTCCGTTTTTAACAAGTTGTAAGCTCATTAAACGATTATCTACATCATTAAAAACAGGACCAGAGAAATTAATAGTGTCAATCTCTAATTGATCTTTATCTAAATGATCGTATAAGTATCTAAGTAATTTTCTAGGTTGATTGTACTTGTAAAAAGCACCATAAATTAAGTTAGTACCTAATTTACCAAGTGTTTCTTGCTGTAATCTAGCATCGTTTTCTTTAAATCTTATATGAAGTACAATTTCATTGTATTCGCCTTCTGGCTTTACCTGAAATTTAATACCAACCCAACCATGACCTTTATATTTTTTTGCAAAGTCAATAGTAGCTACAGTATTGGCATAAGAGAAGAAAATTTTGTTAGGATTATCATCTCTAGGAATACGCTCTTCCATTAAGTTAACTTCGTGAATAAGCATTTTGCGAAGTCTAGCTTCTGTTACGTAACGCTTATCATCCTCAATACCATAAATAGCATCACTAAAGTGCTTATCATAGGCAGACATAGCCTTGGCAATAGTGCCAGAAGCACCACCTGCTCTAAAAAACTGACGCACAGTTTCTTGTCCTGCACCAATCTCTGCAAATGTGCCGTAAATGTCTTTATTAAGGTTAATACGTAAGGCTTTGTCTTTTAATGAAGGAATATTTTCTATTTCAAAGTCGCCTTTATACGTTATTTCTTCCATAGATATTGGGATTACATCGTTTTCGCAAAGGTATTAATTTACTATTGCAAACAAAAAAATAACCTTATTTTTGTTTCAAACTTAACACCTTTTGAAAGTAACATTTTTAGGTACTGGAACATCGCAAGGAATACCAATAATAGGTAGTACACATCCTGTTTGTTTGAGTGACAATCCCAAAGACAAGCGATTGCGAGTTTCTGTTCTGGTAGAATGGGATGAATATACTTATGTAATAGACTGCGGTCCGGATTTTAGGCAACAAATGCTCAAAGCAAATGTTTCTAAAATTGATGGCGTTATTTTTACTCACGAGCATGCAGATCATACTATGGGTTTAGATGATATTAGACCATTCTTCTTTAAACAAGGCGATATAGATCTATATGCACACAAGCGAGTTTTTAAGGCGTTACAAAAGCGGTTCGACTATATTTTTACGACTAAAGAAAAATATCCTGGCGTGCCAAGTGTAACGCAGCATGTTATAAAAAATAAACCATTTCAGTTAGGAAATCTAAAAGTTGTACCAATCGATGGATTGCACTATAAGCTACAGGTTTTTGGGTTTAGGTTTAAAGATTTTGCTTACTTAACAGATATGAAAACTGTTGAAGATAAAGAAATAGAAAAGTTACAAAACTTAGAAGTACTGGTTGTAAATGCACTTAGAGAAGAGCCACATATGTCTCATTTTAATCTAGAAGAGGCGCTTAGTTTTATAAAAAAAGTAAATCCAAAAAAAGCATTTTTAACACATATAAGTCATCATATGGGATTTCATGATGACGTACAACAAAAGTTGCCAGAGAACGTTTTTTTGGCATATGATAATTTAAAAATCAATATTTAAAATAGAGTTATGAAGAGTAGAATTTTTATGTACTTGTTTATTTTTTCAGCATTAGCATTCGTATTTCAATATGTGAATTCTAAAAATATTTTAGACAAGTATGAAAAAGATATAAAAACGTTTAAAGCGACCATTGAAACTCAAGAAAAAACGATAACTCAGTTAGAGGATCAAAATTTTGAGCTTACTTATTTTAATATTGAAAGAAATGACAACGCTTTGGATTATTTTATAGCTCAAGGGTATGATACTGATAAGCTGATAACTGCAATTACAGAAGGGTTATATAAAATGAACGATTATGAAGGGGAGGAGCATCCAATTGTACCTTTTGTGTCTATGACAGGTTCTAAATTGTTAATCAACAAAATAAGAATAGTAAATCACAAATGGATATTAGCCAACTTTACAGATGGAGAATATTGGGGCGAAATATTCATAAAATATGATATTGATGAAAATAACGACCTTAAATATAACTTGGTTGAGTATTTTATGTATCCGAAAATAGGCTAGAGGTAGTCTTTAAGCCAATCTCTAAAATCGTAAAAGTTTTGAGGTGCAACACCATGCCCAACAGGATATTCTTTATAAACATGATTAATGTTTAAATTCTTAAGGTATTCTGGTGTTTTTCTTGCCCAATCTACAGGTATTACTTGGTCTGCATAGCCATGAGAACTAAAAATGTTTAAGTGCGATACTTTGTTTTTGTCAATACTTTCTGGTAAAATATCTTCATTAAGATAACCACTAAGTGCAACAACATTTTTTAATTTTTCAGGATAATTCATTGCCACAGATAAACTTAAAATAGTGCCTTGACTAAAGCCTAACAGAGTAACGTTATCTTTGTTTACAGAATAAGCGTCACAAGCATAATCTATAAAGTTGGCAATTAAATCTACCGATTGTCTTGCTTGTACGTTGTCGCTCCACTTTCCTTTTTCTGCATCAAAATTTATAGCATACCAAGCATTTCCGTAAGGTTGCATGGCATATGGCGCTCTCAAAGAAATAACAAATAGTTCTTCTGGTAATTCTGAAGCAAAAGAGAATAAATCGTTTTCATCGCTTCCATAACCATGGCACATAATAAGTAAAGGTGCATTTTCTTTTAAAGAGCTTGGTCTTTTTATATAATGTAGATCTGTGGTCATTTTTCTGTTATTTTAGGTTTTTAAACCAATCTTGAAAATACTGTCCTAATACAGGAAGTAATTTATACTCTCCAATAATAGCATATATTAAACAATAGAGCCAGGAAACAAAAGTTACAAACCATAGCGCTGTTCCAAACCAAGAGTTAACGTGTTTTTCACATACATTAGAAAAAACCAGCATTATGATTAAGCCAATCATTTGTCTGGCATGAAAAAAGATATAAGGATTCTTTTTTTCTAGATTTAGAGAAATAGCAATAATTAAACCAAGTGGAGTTATGTAACCGACGGCTGCTAAGGTTTTTCCGTCTTTAATGTCTGAGTTTACCATTATTTAATAACCACTTTATTATTAGCAATAACTCCGTAAACATTTCCTTTTAGTTCCATGCCAAGAAAAGCACTGTTTTTAGATTTTGAAGTTATGTTTTCTTTGCTAAACTGAAATTTACTGTCTGGATTAAACAAGCTTAAATTAGCAGCTTCTCCAATATTTACAGTAGTTTCAGAAATACCAAATCTAGATTTTCCATTCGTAAGAATACTTATGGCTTTCTTAGTTGTAAACACAGTTTGTAATGCACCAAAAGCAGACTCTAAGCCAATACTACCATATTTTGCATGGTCAAACTCTACTTTTTTATGTTCAATATCAATAGGGTTGTGGTCAGATGTTACCATATCAATAGTGCCGTCTTTTAATCCTTCAATTAAAGCATCGCAATCACTCTGTGTTCTTAGTGGAGGTAAAACCTTGTATCTGGTATCAAATCCTTCTAGACTATCGTCTGTTAGCACCAAATTGTGCACAGCTACACTGCATGTTACATTAAGCTTTTTAGCCTTTGCTTCTCTAATAAGTTCTACAGATTTAGCAGTAGATATCGTTGGTATATGTAGTTTTCCTTCTGTGTATTCTAAAAGGAATAAATCTCTGGCAACTTGCAATTCTTCTGCCAAACCAGGATTTCCTTTTAATCCTAAGCGTGTACTATTTATGTTTTCGTTAACCACACCAAGACCAGAAATCTTTGATTCTTGTGGAAAAGACAACACTAAACCATCGAAATTACTGGCATATTGCAAGGCAATTTTCAAAAGGTTAGGATTAGAGATTGGTTTTTGATAATCGTAGAATGCTACTGCTCCTGCGTTTTTCATATCAAACAACTCTGCCAAATCTGTACTATTGCTAGCTTTTGTTAAAGCTCCAATAGGATAGAGGCTAGTGGCTTTGTTTTGGGCTTTTGCTCTTACTAAAGTAATATCAGCAAAGCTATCGATTACAGGATTAGAATTTGCGTTTAGTGCTATGGCTGTAAAACCAGATTCCGCAGCAGTTTTAAGTCCGTTTTCTATGGTTTCGCGCTCTTCATAACCTGGTTCTCCAAAAGAAACACTACTGTCAAACCAACCTTGAGAAACATGGAGGTTATCTAGTTTAATTTCTTTGTAATTATCAGGATTAGAAATGCCTTTAGAAATCTTAGAAATGCGTCCTTTTTCAATTAAAATATCTACTGTTTCGTTATGAAATTCACTTTTAGAATCAACGATAGTGGCAGATTTTATGAGTACGTTCATTTAAGATATTTTAGGAGAAGTATCTCTATTATTAAAAATACTAGCGCAAAAATAACAAACCATTTCCATAGTGCATTAATAGTTGAGCTACTTTTTATGTCGTTTATTGTAGTTGCTAAACTTTCATTTACCGAAACATTTGTGTTGCGCTTTAAGTCTAAATAATTTAAGTCGCTTTCTGTTCTATTGTAATTAAAACTTAGGTTTTGCAGTATTTTAGATTCATTTTTTACATTAAAGATACCAGCATTTACAGGGTAATCAATAGTTTCTAAAACCACAGTTTTACTATACGTTTTTTGTAGCGGAATTACAGTATTCTCATCTGTACCAAGTGTTAAGATATCATCTTGTCCAAGCACAGCATTTATAGCAATTGAATTTGGTTGACCTATAGAGTAATAGAGTTGTGGTAGCTTTAAACTTTGCTTACCTATATTATATAGTACAGGAACTATTAAAGGTGAATTTTTAAAGTTAGAGTTGTCATCATTTAAGGCGCTTGAAAAAGCATAAATTCCATCAGATCCAACCAAAAAAGCGTTGCCGTCTTCATATGATAAAACACTATTTGCATTGGAAGAAAAACTATATGAAGTTTCTACTTTTGGATACTGAAAATTACTAACTTTAGAATAAAAGGCATTGGCTAAAAGCGGATGATTATAGTTAATGGTTGTGATACGTTTTTGTTGATTGATTAAAGAATTGTATTGAGGTGTGTTAGAGTTGTTAAATAGCTGATTATAAGTGTTTAAATTTATTTCTTTTGAAGGCATAGTTAAGATGTGTCCTCCATCATCTTTAAACGACACAAGAGCTGTTCTTAGAGCATCAGATATGCTTTCTAATTCATTTAAAACAATTAGATTTTGATCTGGAATAATATTGAAATTAAGATTGTTTACTTTAAAAGAATTATACTCAAATTCATCATTTGTATAGATGCGTTTTAAGAAATTGTCAGCAGTATTTTCGTTTATGGCAAGAACCTTAATTTTTGGTTTAGAATTTATATTAAAATAAAAGCTATTATCGTATTGCAAACCTGCATCTTCAATAACTAATTTTCCATTAATTACGGCATTGTTAGAAACCGAAAATGTAGCTTCAGAATTTTTACTAATATCTACAGCATTTTTTGCTAATAAAACGTCATCATTAAATAAGGAAACTGTAGTATTCTCAATAACTTCACCTTGATTTGATAGTTTTACATTTAAGTCTAAAGTTTCAGAATTAGAATTCGCAACATAAACACTATCAATACTCACATTAGAAACTAATGCAGATTTTGGTTGAACTAACTTAAGGTTAATCGTACTGTCGGTTTCAAACGTAACAGGATTGTCTTTCTGCTGAAAATCTGAAATTAGAATAAGGTTTTTGGAAGACGATTTATCTTTAGAAAACAATTCTTTTCCTTTAATAAAAAGGGCATCATAATTTAGTTGAGTAGGCGAGTGCTCTAATTGAATTAAATCATTTTTTAAAGCCTTTAAGCTTGTGTTTCTAAAGGTTTGCGTATTAGTAAACAGACTTATTTTTTCATCCTCAGGAAAGTTGTCTATCATATCCTGAATAGCCTCATTTAATAGACTTCCGTTTTTGCCAGTAGCCTGCATACTGTATGAATTATCCAGATACACAACGGTTTCTTGTGTTTCATTAAAATCTTCAGTATTTGGTATAAATGGTTGTGCAAACGCAATAATGGCGCAAGCTAACAACAACATTCTGGTAAGTAATGTCAGCCACTTTTTTAGTTGAGAGCTTTTGCGGGTTTGTAGTTTTACGGCTTTTAGGAATTTGACGTTAGTAAACTGTACTTTCTGAAAACGACGTAACTGAAATAGATGAATAAGTATAGGAACTATCAGTAAAAAAAGTGCGTAAAGTAATTCGGGATGTTTAAACTGCATTCCTAGTGTTCAATTTTTTAAGTTAAATTATTTCTGGAGAACAAATTTATCATTTTCTAATAACCAGATTCTTATATTTCCTGTAGGTTTATAAAAGCCAACAGATGCGTCATATTCGTAATAATTATGTGATAGTTCCTTGGTTTCATAATTGTATTGTAAATTAATTCTACCAACTCTAGGTGCACCAATATGTAAATATTTCTCACCATCAAAGAAAGAATCACATAAGACTATTTCTTCATCTTTAATCTTATAAACTCTGGCTAAGCTATGATGACGTCCACCACCATGAGTTCCCCAACCTAGTAGCAGATAATAAGATTCATCTTTTATGCTAATATCATGAATATCATAGATTATAACATCAGTAGGTTCTCCGGTTTCTTGTTCAATACCAGAGTCTAATCTTTTATATTTTATCTTTCCAGATTTGGTTTTAAATTGAAGATAAGACGCATTATCATGCCAGCTTCCGCCACTAATTCTATCCCAACTGTAGGTTTTTACTAAGCTATCAGATGATGTTTCTATAGAAATGTATTCAGATAATTTTTTAAAAGGGTTGTAAAAACTTGTTGTGTCAGCTAATTTGGATACCAGTCTTTCTTCAACAATTGGCGCAATACAATAAGCCATCTCAGTATCAACAGAATATAAAGTTTCAAAGATTGAAGAATAGTAATCGTCCGTAAAGTTAGATTCACTTTCTTGTCCATGAGAATTACTTGCAAAAGCAAATAAAAGCATAATTAAGAGTGGAGCTTGTTTCATTTTCTTCATGTATGAGTAACAAATATAGATAACGAAGTCTTATTACTATGATTAGCTTTTGAGAAATTTAACAAAAGAAAAAATAATCAGTCATAGACTGCATTTTTAGCGTTTTGTAATACTGTTTTATGTCTTTTTGTGCGTCTTCATTAGCCACAGTAATAATACTTTGCGGAAGATTGAGTTGTTCTATATGTTTGTATTTTAATAGCTCTTGTCCGTAAATTTCTTTGCCTATTTTCTTTTTGTTATTACAAATCCAATAAAACAAAATATCATTTTCAATTAAGAGCTTAGCTATAGTTTTTCCTTTTTTTCCTGCTCCCCAAACAACTAAAGGCCTTTCGGGTTTATAATCTAGCTCTAAGAAGTAGTGTAATTTTATGTCTAAAAAGTAATTTGCAGCATAATGCTCGTGTGTTCTGGACGTTCGTGTACTGTAATCGCGCCAATGGAGCAGTACTTTATCGCAAGGAATACATTTGTATTTTGCTCTGTAAAACCGAAACGTTAAATCATAATCTTCAGGATAACGATTAGACTCAAAACCTTCACATTCTACAAAATCGTAACGATGTAGCATCCAGCAAGGTGAAGGAATTACACACTCTTTGTAAATTTCAGAATAGTTATTGCCTTTTTCGGTAAGCTCATTAAGCCAACGTTCGTAGCGTGCATAACCATTGCTAATGCCGTCAGTTCTAAAATACTTTACTTGCCCAACAGCAAGATGATGTTTGCCGTGTTTTAAAAGACTGTTCAGCATGACTTCAAGTCTGTTTTTGGTCATTATATCATCACTGTCCATTCTGGTGATGTAAGTGCCTTTAGAGTTGCTAAAGGCTGTTTGGAGTGCTGATATTATACCTTCATGTTTATTGTTGTGTAATTGAATTCTGTCATCATTTTCTGAAAACTTTTCAACAATAGTGTAAGATGCATCATCAGAATGATCATTTACAAAAATAGCTTCCCAATTGCTGTAAGTTTGGCTAATGATAGAAGTAACACATTCAGAAATAAAGGCTTCGGTATTTTTAAAAGGAATTAAAATGCTGATTAATGGCTGAGACATGCTACGAATTTAACAAAACCTTTAGACTTAAAGTGGTAACAGATTGTAGATTTGTGCGTCTTGTAAAAAAATTAAATAAATATTCATGAAGAACTATTTAGCCGTTTTGGGCTTAAGTGTAATTTTGGTAGGTTGTGGTTCAGCCAAGCCAAAAGCAGATGATTTAGCAGTTAATAATCCTATCGAAACTGCTTTAGATTTAACAGCAGTGGTAGATGATAAAGTGCCAGTAACTATTAATCCTGGTCGTTTTACCACAGAAACGGTAACATACAGATTGCCTAGAGTAGTGCAAGGAACATATTCTGTTAGCGATTTCGGAAAGTACATAGAAGGTATGAAAGCTTTAGACTATAAAGGGAATGAGCTTGAAGTAACTAAAGTAGATACCAACACTTGGACAATTGCAGATGCTACCAATTTAGATAAATTAACCTATTACGTTAACGATACTTTTGATATTGAATCTACTGGAGGCATAGGTGGCGAAAACCCATTCTCACCAGCTGGAACAAATATTGAAGAAGACAACTATGTATTAAATCTTCATGGATTTATTGGTTATTTCGATTCTTTAAAAAACAATCAATACGCTTTAGATGTTACTGCGCCAGCAACCTTTGTAAGAACTTCAGCTTTAGAAGACAGAGGTATGAAATCTAGTGCAGACGGAAAGTCTATAACCAGCAGTTATTTTGCACAACGTTATTTTGAAATTACCGACAATCCTATGATGTATGGTAAGCTAGATGTTGAAGAGTTTATGGTTGGTGACATTAAAATTGTGCTAAGTGTATTTTCACCAAACAAAGTGCATACCGCAGCGAGCCAAAAAGAAACGGTTTATAAAATGATGCAGGCGCAAAAGAAATATTTAGGTGAGATTAACAGTACAGCACGTTACGACATCTATTTATACTTATCAGACGGTTCTGATACAGCACCAAAAGGTATGGGAGCTTTAGAGCACCACACGTCTACAGTGGTTGTATTACCAGAATCATCTAGCAAAGAAGGTTTAGCGGCTTCGATTATCGATGTTGTAGCACACGAGTTCTTTCATATTGTAACGCCATTATCGGTACACTCTGAAGATGTACATTATTTCGATTATAACAAGCCAACATTCTCTAAGCATTTATGGATGTACGAAGGTGTAACGGAGTATTTTGCACAACACTTTCAGGTTTATGAAGGTTTAATTGAACCAACAGATTTTTACAATACTATAATGACTAAAATAGCAACATCTAAAAATTTGGATGATGCCATGAGTTTCACAGTAATGAGTGAAAATGTATTAGAAGAGCCATATGCACATAATTACTATAATGTATATATGAAAGGTGCTTTAATCGGTATGTGCATCGATATTTTAATGCGAAAAGAAAGCGATGGTAACAGAAGTATGTTGTCTTTAATGAAAGAATTATCTGCTAAATACGGAAAAGAAAAACCTTTTGATGATGATAAAATCATCGCAGAGATTACTGAAATGACATATCCAAGCGTTGGCGAGTTCTTAAAAACGCATGTAGAAGGTGATGTGCCAATTAACTATAACCAGTTTTTTGAAATGGTTGGTTTAACCATGGGTGAAACTGATGTGCCAACAAACTACATTTTTGCAGGTGGACAAAACATCATTTTTGATGGTGATCCTAACAAAGGTATTTTCTTTTCGCCAATGGCATTACAGAATTCGTTCTGGGCATCTCAAGGAGTACAAGCTGGAGATATCATCAAAAAAGTTAACGGAAAAGATTTAACGCTAGAAAACGCACAGCAAGTTATTGGTGGCATGTATGGTTGGCAAGAAGGCCAGGAGTACAGCTTAGATTTAGAGCGTAATGGCGAAGCTGTTGTTTTAAAAGGAACTTTAGGTAAAGCAACTGCTAAAAGTGAATCTTTAGTAGAAGATGAAAACGCTACTGAAGCACAAAAAGCGTTAAGACAAGCTTGGTTAAAAGGGTAACCAATTCCTGCGTCCACATGCCGCTGAAGCTTTAGCAGAGGCGCAAAGCAGGAATCTCATAATACCAAAAAAAGGCTTCCAATTCGGAAGCTTTTTTTATATGTTAAAGACAATATATATCACTAAAAAGACAAATAAGAACCCGATAATTAAATTAAAACAACCATTAGGGCTATCGTGCGTAAATTCATCAGTTTCGGAACTGTAAATGTATTCTTTGTAAGGGAGTTTGTTAGTGTTAAAAATAAAAGACCACAGTGTTGCGATGAGCCATCTTATTGTTCCACCAATGAAATTCAAAATTGTAAAAAATAGCGTTTCTCCTATAATATCTCCCATATAAGTTTTTTATAAATTTAGTCTAAAGTGGTTAATTTGACTTTATAATTAAGAGATTCCTGCTTTCGTAGGAATTTAAAACCCCTCAAAAACACCCAAACCAAACAATGCAAAATCATACTTCACAGGATCGTTAGGGTCTAACTTGCGTAAATTTGCATCCAATTCCGCTAAGGCTTTAGCATCATTCTGTTTACGTTTTAGTAAGCCTAATTTCCTGGCAACATTACCAGAATGGACATCTAACGGACAACTCAGTTGAGCAGGAGATAGGCTGTCCCAAATACCAAAGTCTACACCTGCATTATCGTTACGTATCATCCAGCGCAAATACATATTAATACGTTTTGCAGCAGACTTTTTAAGAGGATCGCTCACATGCTTTTTGGTACGCTCTAAATGCGGAATCTCAAAAAACAGTTTTTTAAACTCGTGGATACTTTGTTGTAATGAGTTAGGCTCAGCATGTTTTGCAAACACAGCTTCTAAACCATTATGCATTTTATAAATATGTTGCAGACTTTTTATAAACTGTATAAAATCATCACCATTAAATGTTCTGTGTACAAACGACTGCAAAGCCTCTAAATCTGAGTCTTGGTGTTGTGTTACAAACTCGTAAGGTGCGTGGTCTAACAGCACCATCATTTTATTGGCATTGTTAATAATGCTTTTACGATTTCCCCAGGCAATTGTAGCAGTTAAAAACCCAGCAATCTCAATATCCTCTTTTTTAGAAAATTGATGCGGCACTTGTATTGGGTCGCTCTCAATAAATTTTGGATTATTGTACAGGTGGACTTTCTCGTCTAAAAAGGTTTTGAGTTCTGATGTTTTGAGTTTCAACTTTTTTCTGATATATGATGCTTCAAATACAAACTTACAGATGTTATTCTATTTAGCCTAAAGATGATGCTGTATAAAAAAGGATACTTATTATAATTATTTTTAATGACTTATATTGCGATAAATAGTAAAATCTATATAATTGATTTTTCTTTTATGCGAAACACCTACTTTTTATTTGTAATAATTTCATTCTTTCTTGGTGCTTCAGGATTTTCCCAAGATCTACATTTAGCTGAAAGATCCGAAAGAATAATAATAGAGAAAGACTCATCTTTTAAAACAGAAGTTTCAATAATATTTAAGAAGAACGAAAACATACGTATTTATCCTGTTTTTTATGATACCGAACTTGAAAAGGTATATGATTTTGAGCTTTTTGAAATTAAAGGAAAGCGGTTAAAGAAAATAAAAATAAAAGAGATTATTGAAGAAGATGTTAAGTTAGACTATATAACAAGTAAAAAGGTCAAATCTATATTAATACCAGCTGATAAGGATATTAGTTTAAATTATACTATTTCTTGTAAAGAGTTAATGTACTTTACAAGTTTACCTTTTTTTTCATATGATAAAATCGATACACTTTTGTATCATATCGAAGTACCTAATGACTATATATTAAGTCACAATAATATAGATGAAGACTCTTTGTCGTTTTATAAAATAGATTCTACAAAATATGACGATAAATCAATTTGGAAAATAAAAGTTTCTCCAAAAAAGGTTATTCCAGATCCGTTACAGTTTTTCGGAATTTATAAAAATATCAAGGTGCCGTTAATGAGAACATTGGTTTACCCAAACTCTTATAAAAATCAGCCCAAGAAGTATCTTAATGATTGGTATTTAAAGAACTTATCTCCTCAAACAGGATTAAATATTTCTGCGTTAAATAAAATAGACGCGCTAACTATTGGTGTTCAAGACGAAACCAAAATTGTTAATATCCTATATAATTATGTAAGGAGCAATTTTAAATATGTTGCAATAGAGATAGGTATGGGAGCTTTTATTCCATCTCATGTTAATGAGGTTTTTGTGAATAAACAAGGCGATTGTAAAGATTTATCTAATTTTTTATCAGAAGCGTTAAAATATAAGGGTATTAAAAGTAATTTAGCTCTAGCAGCTACTTTTGATCATGTAAGTGATTGTGATTTTCCATCATTGGGCTCAGCTAATCATGTTATTTGTGTGGCTAAAATCGATGGAAAGGAAGTGCTCTTAGATCCTACGGATTCAGTGCATGTGGAGGGAACACCTGTTCAGAGTATACAAGGTCGAACAATATTAATTATTGAACCTTCAGGTGGTGAGTTTTACGACGTAAGTCCATTTGCTCCAGAAAGCAATGAAATTTTATATCGTTTTGATTTAAATTTAAATAGTGATAAAGATATCATTGAAGGAAGTTTTAAAATAAACTATGACGGAATTGCTGGTAACTACCTCAAGCGTATAATAAATACCAAGAAAAAAACGGATTATACAGAGATTTTAAAAACTTATTATGAGGGAATTTTTCGAGATCAAGATATTTCAAACCTTTCAACTGTAAATGATTATAATAAGTTAAGTTTTAATGGAGATATTTCAATTCTAGGGAAGACGTTTAGTGATGATAATAATAAATATCTTTTTTTTGATTTTTTACCGAGACTTTTTGAAACGGAAAATAGGGAAACCTTAATGAGTGGAACCTTTTTAGGGAATAATTTTTCTAAGAGGATACTTCTTAAAATTACTTTAGACGAACAAATTGAAGGCTTTAAACCAGTAAGTCATGAATTTGAGGAAGAGGGAGTGTCTTTAAAATTTGAAATTAATTCAATTTCGTCTAAGGAAATTGAACTCAAATATAACTTTGTCTTTGATTACGTTTTTATAGATAATAAAAATGTTGATTTTACTAATAAAATTATAACAGAATTTAATAGCATTATTAATGAGCCATTTGTTTTCAAAAAGAGCAAAAACTAGCTTGCTAGTTTTTTGTTTTAGCGTCTTACTATTTAGCATAGCAGCTTCCTTTCCTTTAATAAATGAAGACCCCTTTTTAAAAGTGTGCGAAAAATCAGATGCATACTATTTACATTCCTTCAAGGATGTTACCTATGTGAAAAATTGGGCTACGTACAAACGATATGTTGTTATAAATAATAAGTTGGTTGTAAACACAATAAAAGGGGTAGAGGATTATGCTTTTTTAAAATTAGATGAATATGTGAGTAATCATTTGAAAAGTATCAAGATAAGAACATTAAAAGCTGATGGTACAATTGTAGAATTAGATTCTAGTCTAGTTTTTAGTCAAAAATCTGATAACAAAAAATTTGGACCTATTAGTTACCCAATACCAAGTGTAGAGCCAGGTGACACAATAGAAACAGACTATGTTTATTATGAGAATTTAAAAGGGTATGAGTTAATGGATTATGTTGACTTTAACTCAATATTGCCAAGTATTAATTCACAGTATACAATTAAAACAGGACAAGATCTACAGGTAAGGTATAAGACTTATAATGAATTTCCAAAACCAAAAGTAATTGCTAACGATACATTGGTTTACTTACAATTTTCTAAGGACTCAATTAAAAGTTTAATGAGTAATGATTATAACTGTTTACCATGTGAAAAACCATATTTTTATTATACCCTAGAAAAAAAGGAAAGTGAATTAAGAACATGGAAAGATGTTTATAATGAAGAATTTAATTTTCTTACTCAACCTATGGCTTTGGATTATGAAAATTCATCATATTACAAAAGATGGAAAAAAAGAGTAATAGGAGAAGCTAAGGATAGTACCAAGTATTACAAGTTTAATCTACTCCATAAAGAAGTACTAAAAACCATAGATTTAGAACCTCTAAAAGATGGGCACGAGCTTATAAAATCTAGTGGCTATTTTTTAAAGGAGGAAAGATTTGACCCTTTAAGTATTAGGAGGTTTTACAGGCAAATTTTAGAAGATTTGAATATTAAATATTGGGCTGTCTTTGCGCGCGAAAAACGATTAGGTCCAATTGATGTAAATTTAATTAGAAAAGGTGAGTTTGCGCATGTATTTTTTGCTATTGAAAATGAAAAAGGACATTTAAAATTTCTTTATCCTCATGAAGAAAATTATAAGTATTTAATTGATGAAATACCTACCTCCTTGTATGATACACGTGCAGTATTGGTAAAGCCTATTAATATTGGTGAAGTAAAAAAGAAAGATAAGTTTATAAATAGAGACTTAAAGTTGGCCGAAGTAGATTCAGTAGCTATAGAAGTAATCAACTTACCTAGCATGAACTCTAACTATAATTATATTAGACAAACTCTTTTTAGTAAAGTAGATTTAGAGGCAAAAAGAACAGATTTAAAATATAGGTTAAAGGTGTCTGGAGGTACATCAACAGATTTGAGATCTTTTTTTGAAATGTTAAATAATAATGAAGAAGTAGAAGAGTATTATGATGCGCTTTGGGAATATGAAGGTGACGATAATACTATACAAATAGACTCGGTGTTGAATAGAATGCAAAACGGTGAAAAACCATTTGGTTTTGTTTTTGATGCTAAAGGCACCCTAAATAATGTAGTTAAATTTGTTAATGATAGCCTTGTTAGTATATCATTAGATAAGATAATTAATCATAATCAGATAGAAGATGCTTCTGAAAAGAGTAGATTGAGCTATTACTTAGATTACAGCTATTCAGATCTGTTTATATTAAATGTAGAATTTCCTTGTAAAATAGAGGTTTTGGGTATGGATGATAGCAATGTTAAATATCATAATAATTACAGCGAATATTTTTTTGATGTAAAAGCTGTAAACGAAAATCAGCTAAAAATAATATCTAATTACAAAATATTAGAAAATTATGTTCCAAACAATGATTTAATCGATATAAAAACACTCAATGAGCATTACCGTGATTCAAAAAAAAGAAGATTGTTAGTTAAACTCAAATGGAAATCTTAAAGCTAAAATTTAGACTGCAAAAATAAGGCTTTGTTAAAAATACGTAACGTTAAGTATTGACTTCTTGGTTTAAAAATGCGAAATTGGCAGATAAAGTAATTACGACTTTTAACAAAAAAAATCATAACATATAATCATACTTGAAAATGAAAAAAAAATTAACCTTTCTTTTGTTACTAATATGCCTAACATTAACTTATGGTCAGACAGAGTTTATCAAGGGTGAAGATAATGACGCCAAACAAAAAATAAACTATGTATCAAATACAGCAATACTTGAAAATGGGGATATTATAGTTCTGACGATTGGGAAAAAACAAAGTCAATTATCCTTTAAACAATATCATGCTTTAAGTCATTATGATAAGGATATGAAGCTCATTAAGCAAAAGGATATTTCAAAAGATTTTAAAGGTTCTGTTATGGGTTTCTCAGTAAAGAATAATAAAGTAAATATAATTGTAGCAAGTCCTCATGAATTAAGAATGAAAAGCATAAAAAGATACTTTTGTAACATAGATGATTTTAGTTTCGAAGAACAAACATTGTATGAAAGTAGAACTAAAGAAGCTTCACGTTTATCTTTTAATAAAGACAATTCTATAATGAGTTTAATTATTGGTGATAGGAACGAAAAAGGTTTTTCTGTTGAGCTAAATAAAGCAAAAAAACTTCTACAATATGATAGTGACTTTGAGCTAATGAGTAATATCGAACTTAATGATTTTTATAAAGGCAAAAGAAATATAAATTTTAATGATATTTATTCTCTAGATGATGGTACAATACTTTTATTAGTAAAAAAGTATAAAAATTCTAAACGATCAACATGTACATATGAGATAGTTAGAGTTACCAGAGATTCTCAAGAAGTATTTAAAATTGATACCAAAAGCAAATATGTTGAAGATTTAAAAGCTTTTGTTGATACAAATAATATATTTTTTGCAGGACATTATAGTGAATTTACCAAAGAAGACGAAAAAAAAGGCTTTTACATTTCTAAATTTAATTTGTCAAACCTTAAACAAGAATCAATAAATATTTCACCTTTCGATTCTAGATATAAAGATGATTTAAACAAGCAAATTTTGAGGAAAAAATTTAAGCAATTAAATCATGTAGAAATTAGTGATTTTTTTGTAATCAAAAATTCATACTTTATCATTAATGAAACGACTTATTCTAACACAATGACAGCCGAACAGAGGGGTTTGTCTAATGGGCAAAGCATGACAATATTTTATTATGGTAATATAGGAATTAATAAGTTTGATTTTAACGGTAACCTAATAGATTATGACATCATTTATAAAGAAAAACCAAGCAATTATTTTTTGCCTAGAACTAGTTCAGCAATAAAAGTGAACAAAAATGATAACATATATATTTATTTTAACTCATCAAAAGTGGAGAGTGAAGATGGAGAAATATATAAATATAACGAAGATGCACCATATTTATGTTACGAATTTAAATATGACTACTCAATGAATAAACAGGTTAATTCTCAAGAAGACTTTTTCTTTAGGCATATTAACAGTTTTTTTTACAACAATGATTATTTAATTTTATTAAAGAGCAAAAAAAATAATATTGGTATTCAAAAGATTATTCCTAACTAATTACTTGTTGTTAGATAATACAAAAAGTTTAATGACTAATAGCCATAGTGGATAAAAAGGCTGGAAATTACTATCAAAATGTCTAGTCTTTTTTGCTAATATTATAGTGGAAAGAAAATAGCATTCATCCAACACTGGGTAATCGCTTCACAACCAAAAACCACCCAAAAACTTTTCAAAAAACTTTAATCAAAACTATTCTAGTATTTAATTACATTTGCAATCTCTTAAAAAGAGTGAAGAAGTTTAATTAAAAAAGATTCCTGCCTTCGCAGGAAGTTAATATGAAAGCTGGAATAGTAGGATTACCAAACGTAGGAAAATCGACCTTATTTAACTGTTTATCTAACGCTAAAGCGCAAAGTGCAAACTTTCCGTTTTGTACCATAGAACCAAACATTGGTGTGGTTAATGTACCAGACCCAAGATTAGCAAAACTAGAATCTTTGGTTAATCCAGAGCGTGTAATGCCTGCAACGGTAGAGATTGTAGATATCGCAGGTTTGGTAAAAGGTGCCAGTAAAGGTGAAGGTCTAGGAAACCAGTTCTTGGCCAATATTAGAGAAACCGATGCTATTTTGCACGTATTACGTTGTTTTGATAATGATAATATTGTTCACGTTGATGGTTCTGTAGATCCTATAAGAGATAAGGAAACCATTGACATGGAGCTTCAGCTTAAAGATTTAGAAACGACTGAAAAGAAGTTAGATAAAGTAAAGCGTGCTGCTAAAACTGGTAATAAAGAGGCGCAAGCAGAAGAAGCAGTGCTTTTAAAGATAAAAAACGGTTTAGAATCTGGTGTGTCTGTGAGAGCTTTAGAGTTTTCAGACGAAGATTATGCAGACTACGTAAAGCCACTACAATTTATTACAGACAAACCTGTAATGTATGTGTGTAATGTAGATGAAGGAGCTGCAAACACTGGTAATGCTTATGTGGATAAGGTGAGAGAAGCGGTTAAAGATGAGCACGCAGAAGTATTGGTGTTAGCTGTTGGTACAGAAGCCGATATTAATGAGTTAGAAGATTATGAAGAACGCCAAATGTTCTTAGATGATATAGGATTAGATGAGCCAGGTTCGGCAAAATTAATTAGAGCGGCTTACAAGCTTTTAAATCAGCAAACCTATTTTACAGCTGGTGTAAAAGAAGTAAGAGCGTGGACGGTTAATGTTGGTGCTACTGCGCCACAAGCTGCTGGAGTAATTCATACCGATTTTGAAAAAGGCTTTATTAGAGCAGAAGTTATTGCTTACGATGATTATGTAAGTTTTGGAAGCGAAGCCAAAGTAAAAGAAGCAGGTAAAATGCGTGTAGAAGGGAAGAATTACATTGTTAAAGATGGAGATGTGATGCATTTCTTGTTTAACGTTTAAATTTTCTGAGAAAACAAGAATCTTAAATCATATTTTAGCAACTTAATCTTGTTTTTGTTGAGCAAGCTTTTGTATTTCAGATTCTGAAATCATTAAGTTGCAACAAAAAGGTTATAAAAAGAAGAGTATTTTATGTGACTATATTAGAGTATAAGCGTCTTATACTGTAAAAGAAAAATTATGCCCCAAATAATTGAACAAACTGAGATTGATTCGGATATTGAAACATGTTTCAATTTAGCTCGAGATGTTGATTTCTATAAACAATCTGTAAAAAATAATAGCGAAATTCCTGTTAATGGTAAAATAGCTGGCCTTGTAGAGCAAGGTGATTTTACAACTTGGGAAACCAATCATCTCGGTTTTATGCAGCATCTTACCTTAAAAGTATCTGAGTTAAGTAAACCTTTTTTGTTTGTAGATGAAATGATTGAGGGAGCTTTTAAAGCTTACAGGCACGATCATATTTTTAAAGAACAAAATGGAAAAACCATAATGATAGATAAGCTTTTCTTTGCTTCTAAATATGGTATTTTAGGTAAAATTGTAGATAATCTGGTATTAAAAAAGCACATTAAGGCAGTTATGATTTCCAGAAATGAAATTTTAAAGCAAAAGGCTGAAGAATTGTCTAAGCAATAAAAAAATCTTAAGGTTCTCAACAATAACGGTGCTTTATTGTTAATTACTTTACCAAAAGCGTATTTCATTTTTTAAGCTATAGTCTTATATTAGCGTTCTATCATTAATTTCGTCCTATTTTCTATGTCAGAACAAACAAACTATACTGAAGATAATATTCGTTCACTCGATTGGAAGGAGCACATCAGGATGCGACCTGGTATGTATATCGGAAAATTAGGTGATGGATCGTCTCCAGACGATGGTATTTATATCCTTGTTAAGGAGGTGTTAGATAATTCTATCGATGAGTTTGTAATGGGAGCAGGTAAAACCATTGAAATTTCCATTCAAGGAGATCGAGTTATTGTGCGCGATTATGGTCGTGGTATTCCGTTAGGCAAAGTTGTAGATGTTGTATCTAAGATGAATACTGGTGGTAAGTACGATTCTAAAGCTTTTAAAAAGTCTGTAGGTCTTAATGGTGTAGGTACAAAAGCAGTTAATGCGTTGTCAACCTATTTTAGAGTAGAGTCTACCAGAGACGGAAAATCGGCTTCTGCTGAGTTTGCTTTAGGTGAGTTAACAGATCAGGAATTTTTAGATGATACTTCTAGACGAAAAGGAACCAAAGTAACCTTTGTGCCAGATGATAGCATCTTTAAGAACTATAAATTCAGAAATGAATATGTGGTAAAGATGTTAAAAAACTATGTATATCTAAATCCTGGATTAACCATAGTTTTTAATGGTGAAAAATATTATAGTGAAAATGGTTTAAAGGATTTGCTTTCAGAAAATATCAATGAAAGCGATATACTTTATCCAATAGTTCATCTGCGAGGTGATGATATTGAAATTGCAGTAACACACAGTAAAACGCAGTATAGTGAAGAATACCATTCCTTTGTTAACGGACAAAATACCACACAAGGTGGAACGCATTTAGCGGCATTTAGAGAAGCTGTTGTAAAAACTGTTCGTGAGTTTTATGGTAAAAATTACGATGCATCAGATATTAGAAAATCTATCGTTGCAGCTATTGCAATAAAGGTTATGGAACCTGTTTTTGAGAGTCAGACCAAAACCAAGTTAGGATCTACAGATATGGGAGGCGATTTGCCAACGGTAAGAACCTACATCAATGACTTTGTAAAAACATATCTTGATAATTTTCTTCATAAAAACCCAGAAACAGCAGAGAAGTTGCAACGCAAAATTCTTCAGGCAGAACGCGAACGCAAAGAATTATCTGGAATACGAAAGTTAGCAAAGGATCGTGCAAAGAAAGCTAGTCTTCACAATAAAAAGCTTCGCGATTGTCGTATTCATTTTGGTGATACTAAAAAGGATGGGTATTTAGACACAACATTGTTTATTACCGAGGGAGATTCAGCTTCTGGTAGTATTACAAAATCCAGAGATGTCAATACACAAGCGGTTTTTAGTTTAAAAGGAAAGCCTTTAAATTCTTACGGTTTAAGCAAAAAGATAGTGTATGAAAATGAAGAATTCAATCTTTTGCAAGCTGCTTTAAATATAGAAGAATCAATAGAAGACTTAAGATACAACAACATAGTTATTGCAACAGATGCTGATGTGGATGGTATGCACATTAGATTGTTGTTAATTACGTTTTTCTTACAGTTTTTTCCTGAAGTGATAAAAGAAGGGCATTTGTATATTCTTCAAACTCCATTGTTTAGAGTAAGAAATAAGAAGAAAACAATTTATTGTTATTCAGACGAAGAACGAAAAAATGCGATTGAAGAATTAAAACCAAAGCCAGAAATCACACGATTTAAAGGACTTGGTGAGATTTCTCCAGATGAGTTTAAGCATTTTATTGGTGAAGATATACGTTTAGATCCTGTAATGTTAGACAAAGACATGTCTATTGAAGAGTTACTGTCGTTCTACATGGGAAAAAATACACCAACACGCCAAGAGTTTATTATAGAAAATCTTAAAGTAGAATTGGATGTCGTCGAATAAAAAAGAACAAAAGTATTTGAATTTTTGGCCTTTGCTGCTGATTATTGGGTGGTTGTTTCTGTTAGACTATTCAGACTTTTGGTCAATGAAAAATTTAGCAGGATTTATAGGAATATTAGCCATGATACTTTTAATGGTAGGACTTGTGGTTGGTAAAAAACTTTAAATATTGAGTAAAAAATAAATGAGAGCCGACAATAGAAAAGTAAAGAATACTGTTGTTTCAATTTATTTTATACTAATTGTCTTTGGTATACTTTTGATAACTGTATTTAATTCTCTAGAATTTCTAGTAGATAGTACATTCTTTGTTTTTCTGGGCTTGTTTGTTGTTTTGGTTTTATTTCATTCAATCGCAGGTTATTTTGAATATGATAGTGATGGCGCAAAAACTGTAATTATAAATAAAGGTCTTGTTTTAACAGAATACGTTAATTACAGAGAAAATAAAATTGAATTTGTAAGAAGCCAACTTATTGGTTATAAAATAAAAGATTATTTCCTTTACAAATCATTAGTTGTGCTGGTAAAGACAAATGATAAAGAACAAGTGAAGGAGCGTTTTAATGTAACTCTGTTAAACCGCAAAAAAATGAGATACGTAAAGCAATCGTTGCAAAAAACATTAAAAGAAAATAAAAAGCGAAAAGAAGGATAGATGGCAGAAGATCAAAATGACGAATTATTAAACGAAGACAACAGTAATCAAGAAACGATTACTAAAGTCACTGGGATGTATAAAGATTGGTTCTTAGATTACGCTTCTTACGTAATCTTAGAGCGTGCTGTACCTGCAATTGAAGATGGTTTTAAGCCAGTACAGCGTCGTATAATGCATTCTATGAAAGATTTAGATGATGGTCGTTACAATAAAGTGGCTAACATTGTTGGTCATACGATGCAGTACCATCCACATGGTGATGCAAGTATTGCTGATGCCATGGTTCAAATTGGTCAAAAAGATCTTTTAATAGATACCCAAGGTAACTGGGGAAATATCCTAACCGGAGATAGAGCAGCAGCATCACGTTATATTGAAGCCAGATTATCAAAGTTTGCGCTAGACGTTGTTTATAATCCAAAAATAACAGAATGGCAAGCTTCTTATGATGGTAGACGTAAAGAGCCAATTAATCTACCTGTAATGTTTCCATTGCTTTTAGCGCAAGGCGGTGAAGGTATTGCTGTAGGTTTATCTACTAAAATTCTGCCACATAACTTTATAGAGCTTATCGACGCTTCGGTAAAGCATTTAAAAGGCAAGCGTTTTACAATTTATCCAGATTTTCCAACCGCAGGTATTGCAGATATTAGCAATTATAATGATGGAATGCGTGGAGGAAAAGTTAGAGTTCGTGCCAAAATCTCACAAGTCGATAAAAATACGCTTGCTATTACAGAGATTCCGTTTGGTACAACAACGTCTTCGTTGATTGACTCTGTCTTAAAGGCTAATGATAAAGGTAAAATCAAAATAAAACGTATTGAAGATAATACGGCTGCCGAAGTTGAAATTTTAATTCATTTACCTCCAGGTTTATCACCTGATAAAACGATTGATGCGCTTTACGCATTTACAGCTTGTGAAACATCAATTTCACCATTAGGATGTGTTATTGAAAATAATAAACCATTCTTTGTTGGAGTAACAGAAATGTTGCGTCGTTCTACAGATAATACGGTTCAGCTTTTAAAACAAGAATTAGAAATAAGACTTGGTGAGTTTGAAGAACAGTGGCACTTTGCGTCTTTAGAGCGAATTTTTATTGAAAATAGAATCTATCGTGATATTGAAGAAGAGGAAACATGGGAAGGTGTAATTCAGGCAATAGATAAAGGTCTTCAACCACATATAAAACATTTAAAACGCGCAGTTACAGATGAAGATATTGTTCGTTTAACAGAAATAAGAATAAAGCGTATTTCTAAATTTGATATTGATAAAGCTCAGCAAAAAATAGATGCTTTAGAAGATCAGATAGCAGAAGTAAAGCACCATTTAGCTAATCTTATTGATTATTCCATTGCTTATTTTGAGCGATTAAAGAAAGATTATGGTGAAGGTAAAGAGCGTAAAACAGAATTACGAGCTTTTGACGATGTAGATGCAACAAAGGTTGTTATTAGAAACACCAAGCTTTATGTTAACAGAGAAGAAGGTTTTGTCGGAACCTCGTTAAGGCGAGATGAATATGTTTGTGATTGTAGTGATATAGATGATATTATTGTGTTTACGCAAGAGGGTAAAATGATGGTGACAAAAGTTGATTCTAAAACTTTTGTTGGTAAGAATATTATTCACGTTGCAGTTTTCAAAAAGAAAGACAAGCGTACTATCTACAACATGATTTATAGAGATGGTAAAAAAGGACCATCTTATGTAAAACGTTTTGCTGTAACCAGTATTACCAGAGACAGAGAGTATGATATGACTAACGGTAACAAGGGTTCTGTGGTGTGGTATTTCTCTGCAAATCCTAATGGTGAAGCCGAAGTTGTTACTGTATTACTGCGACAAGTAGGTAGTATTAAAAAGCTAAAATGGGATCTCGATTTTGCCGATATTTTAATAAAAGGACGTTCGTCTAAAGGGAATCTTGTTACTAAGTATTCTGTAAAACGAATAGAACTAAAAGAAAAAGGAGTCTCTACATTAAAACCACGAAAAATTTGGTTTGATGACACAGTACAGCGTCTAAATGTTGATGAAAGAGGAGAACTTATAGGTGAATTTAGAGGTGAAGATCGTTTGCTTATTATTACACAATCTGGAAATGTAAAAACTATTATTCCAGAATTAACAACACATTTTGATAGCGATATGATTGTGCTCGAAAAATGGATTCCTAAAAAACCAATTTCTGCCATCTATTATGATGGTGAAAAAGAACGCTATTATGTAAAGCGTTTTTTAATTGAACAAGAAGGAAAAGAGGAGACTTTTATATCTAGTCATTCAGAATCGCAATTAGAAATTGTTTCCACAGATTGGAGGCCTATGGTAGATGTTGAGTTTACCAAAGAGCGAGGTAAAGACCGTAAACCTAACATGGAGGTTAATCTTGAAGAGTTTATTGCAGTAAAAGGTATTAATGCTCTTGGAAATCAATTAACTAAAGAAAAAATAAATCAAATTAGTTTACTGGAGTCATTGCCTTATGAAGCACCAGAAGAAGTGCATGCAGACGAGTTAGATGTTGTAGATGAAGAAACCGTTTCTGTAGATTTAGAGGTTGATAAAACTGAAGAAAAACCTGAGCAACCTAAAGATGATTCTTCAACTAAATCAGATGAAAATGATGAAGATTTAGATGTAGACGATAAAGGTCAGGTGACGCTTTTTTAATTTATATAAAAAGCCTTATTGTTCTTTGTTTTTCTTTTTTGTTTTAAAATTTAAAAATTCAACAAATAAAGAAAAAGCTATGGCAAAGTATAAATAGCCTTTTGGTATTGCTCCTACAGTTTTACCAAAAAACTCAGTATGAGATAAGTGTGCAGCTTCGGTAATTAGCATAAAACCAATAAGAATTAAAAAGGCCAGACCTAAAATTTGCATACTTGGATTTCGGTCTATAAATTTTCTAATTGGGTTAGCAAAACCAATCATTACTGCTATAGAAATTACTACAGCAATAATCATTAAAATGAGCGTGTAGTTGTTGTTTGGATGTAATCCATTAGTCATACCAACAGCAGTTAAAATAGAGTCTACTGAGAATATAAAGTCAATAATTAAAATTTGTGTAATAGCTTGAGAAAGTGATTTTATCACTTTAGATTTCACACCTTTTTCATCATGTCCAGGATCTTCAACCTTTTCTCTAATTTCAGAAGTACTTTTGTAGATTAAGAATAATCCACCTGCAAATAATATAATAGCCTGCCAGCTTAGAGCAATGGTAAACCATTCAGATTTGTATTCAAAAAAAGGTTCGCTTAAGCCTATAAGGAATGTTACAAAAAACAATAACACAATACGTTGAATCATTGCTAAAATAAGACCTATGTTGGTAGCCTTGCTTCGTTGGTCTTCAGGAAGTTTATTGGCTGCTATGGATATAAAAACTATGTTGTCTATTCCTAAAATAATTTCTAGAAATGTAAGTGTTAGAAGCGCCATTATAGCATCTGAAGTAAGCAAAAATTCTACCATTGCAGCAATTTATTTAATTCTGTACGCAACACCTCTTTGTGCGCGAAGTGGTTTGTTTGGCTTTTTTACAGCTAATTTGTATTCAAAAGTGTAAGACGATGTGCCGTCTGTAGATAAAATCTTCATGTGCATATCATCTTTTTCAGAGTTTGTCTTTGGGTTAATGCTTTTCAAGATAAATTCGCAATCATTAATCCAACGCACAGACGAAGAGTCTACCTTACCTTCGTAATAATTGATACTTAGATTTTCTGTACGCACAAATCTGCCAGTTTTATTTTCACCGTTAATAACGTAATTAAATTCGAATTCTCCGGTTTTAAAATCGTTACAATTACGCTCTACTTCAAAGCAACTGGTTAGTAATACTAATGCACTAAGTAATAAAAAATGTCTCATTCTTGTAATTTGTACAAAGATAATTAATTGATAAGCTACATTTGAGTAAAATCTCACACATTAGAGTTGAATTATTCAATTCATATTATTTTGCATTTAGGTTAGAGTGTACAGAAAAAATAGATTCAGGGATTGTAGCTTTTAAAAGTACCATCCTTGTAGAAAATGACAATTTTTTCAATTTCAGAATTATTTGAAATAGATTTACTAATGTCAGGCTTATTTAAATTTTCAACTTTTAAATCTAATTGAGGATTCGGAATCTCAGAAATTTTGGTTTCTGTGGTAGGAAAATTTCCTCTGCCATTTAATAACCAATATAATTCTACCTCTGGATAGGAGTGAAGTATTTTCATTACAAAGTCTAAACTCGGTTTATTTCTTCCTGAAAGAATATGAGAAATGCTTGATCTCTGAACACCAATTTTTTCCGCAAAACCAGAAGCAGTTTCATCATAAAAATCTATGACTTTTTGTAAACGATTAGCGAAATCTGACGAGTTTATCATTGTAAACAATTGTAAATATTTTTAAGTGATACAAATGTAAACAATAGTCTTTTTTTATTCAATAAATTAATGTTAATCTTTAAAAACAATATGAATAATCACTTTAGTTGATGAGTGTAAAACACTGAAAAACATAATTTTGAGAATTAAATTTTAAAGTTGTTGAATTTTATTCAATGCAGTTGTTGGTTTGATGTTATTAGGGATATAATAATGTATACATCTGTAACAAAAATGAAAATCAATCTTGTTTACAATTGTAAAAAATCAAATAGTTACATTTGTAACACTTAAAAATCAACAATGAAATTAGAGCAACTTAATAGTTTATTTTCTTTACTTAAAACACCAGATTTATTTGGCAGATATATTACCAATTCTCACATAGAAAAGTGTATTGAAAAAATACCAACTTCTACAAGTTCTGTTATTGGCTTTTCTGTAGAAAATAGACCAATCTATAGTTTAAGATTTGGTAAAGGACCTAAAAAGGTTTTAATGTGGTCTCAGATGCATGGTAATGAATCTACAACCACTAAAGCACTTTTTGACTGTTTTAATTTGTTTCTCACTAACAATGAAATTACTAATTCTATTTTAGAGACTTGTACGTTGTTAGTAATACCTGTTTTAAGTCCTGATGGAGCCGAACGTTATACACGACTAAATGCTAATGAGGTTGATCTTAATAGAGATGCGCAAGATTTATCGCAGCCAGAAAGTGAGGTTTTACGAAAGGTTTTCAATGATTTTAATCCAGATTATTGTTTTAACCTTCATGGACAAAGAACAATATATAATGTAGGCGGAACTCATAATTCATCTATACTTTCTTTTTTGTCACCTTCTCAAGATACACAGCGCTCAATAACTCCTAACAGGAAGCAAGCAATGTCGTTAATTGTAGAGATAAATTCCATGTTGCAGCAAGTAATACCTAATTGTGTAGCGAGATATGATGATGGTTTTAATCTTAATTGTGTTGGTGATACTTTTCAAAACTTAAATGTCCCTACAGTTTTGTTTGAAGCTGGTCACTACCCGAATGATTATAATAGGGAAGAGGTTAGGTATCTTATGTTTTTATCTATTTTAAAAGCCTTAGAAGCTATTTCTAAAGGAATTGATGTTGAAGGCTATGAGGATTATTTCCTTATTCCTGAAAATGAAAAACAGTTTTACGACATCGTTATTAGAAATATTAAACTAGAAAGTAGTTCAGTTGAAGCTGTTGATGTTGCAATACAATATGAAGAGCGATTAGTTGATGGTAAAGTAGAGTTTATTCCTATAGTTGAAGCCATTTCTAAACTCGATAGTTTTTGTGGTCACCGAGAAATAGATGCAAAAGGTCAAGTGTTAAAAAATCAGTATAATACAATGTTAAAAGTAGCTAGCGAAAACGATTTCGTATTGCTGAATACTGAAAAAATCTCACTAAAACCTTAAAAAAAATTGTTTTTTATGCATAATTGCTAATAAAAATGATTTATTTTTGCATAAAGTTTAACGATAATACAATTATGGCAAAGTTTAAATTAGACGAAGTTGACCACCAAATATTGGATATGCTAATCGATAATACGCGTATTCCTTTTACTGATATTGCAAAAAAATTATTGATATCTGCAGGTACAGTTCATGTACGTGTTAAGAAAATGGAAGAAGCAGGAATTATTAAAGGGTCTTCGCTTACTTTAGATTATAAAAAATTAGGATATTCATTTATTGCTTACATAGGAGTGTTTCTTCAAAACACATCGCAAACTAAGTTTGTTTTAGAGCGTATAGAGAGTATTCCTTATGTTACAGTAGCTCATATTACTACTGGTAAGTTTAATATTTTCTGTAAAATTAGAGCAAAAAACACAATGCATGCTAAGGAAATCATTTTTAAAATAGATGATATAGAAGGTGTTTACAGAACAGAAACAATGATATCTTTAGAGGAGAGCATTAACGATAAGAAACGTTTAATGCATACTATTTTTAATGAATTATAGTAAACCTGTCTAAAAAGAATAAAAAAAACCTTAGCAAGCGCTAAGGTTTTTTTATGTCTATACTAAGCATTGTAGTGCTTAAATGCTTCTAGTAAAATATCATTATTTACTTCGCAATTAATTTTTGGCTTACCAATAGCTTCTAATAAAACAAATTTTACTTTACCATGACTGTTTTTCTTGTCATATTGTAATAGGTCTATGATAATTTTTTGATCACTTTCGCTGATTTCAACTTTTGAGAAGGTTTTTAGTATGCCTTCTTCTATTTCTTTAAACTCATTGTTAGATAAACCAGCTATTTTTGTTGAAATATAGGCTTCTAAAAGCATTCCTATAGCAATGGCTTCTCCATGTAATAAAGGAGTTTTATCTGCATTGCCTAAAAAATAGCTTTCTATAGCGTGACCTAATGTGTGTCCAAAATTCAAAATTTTTCGCAGACCTTGTTCTGTTGGGTCTTCAGTTACTATTTTGTTTTTTATTACAACAGAATCATAAATCATTTCATTAAGCGCAGAGCCATCTAAATTTTCAAAATTGATAAGTGTATTCCAATATGAATCATCATAAATAAGACCATGCTTTAGCATTTCGGCATAACCAGAAACCATTTGGTTGCTAGGGAGAGTTTCAAGAAAGCTAGTGTCTATTAAAACCATACTGCCTTCACTTATAACTCCAATCTGATTTTTTAAATTGCCGAGATCAACTCCTGTTTTTCCACCAACAGAGGCGTCTACCATGGCTAGTAGTGATGTAGGCACATTAATATAGTCTATACCTCTCATATAAGTACTGGCAACAAAACCACCAAGGTCTGTTACAACTCCACCACCCAAATTTATAATAAGGCTTTTTCGGTCTGCATAATACTCTGACATGGCTTCCCAAACACCAGTGCATATATCTATGGTTTTATGATCTTCGCCTTCTGGCATTTCCATAACTTCAACCACAATATCTCCAGACTCAACTTGAGACAAAAATTTAGGAAGACAAGCATCGTGTGTATTTGTGTCTACAAGAACAAATATTTTGGATGGATTGGTAGATTTTATATATGCATTAAGTTCATTATAAACGTTATCGTTGAAATGAACAATTGCATTTTTTGTCTTTATAGATTTCATTTTTGTTAATTCCTCAATTTAAGCTGTGAAAATACTCCCTTTTTTTAGAAAAAAGTAAGCAAAGGATTAAATATATTTGCAATATTTATTTTTCAAAATTTATGATTAACCGTTCACTCTTTGAAAACACAGCAACTGCTTTTGCGCTAAAATCTGATTCTGAATTAGAGCGCGCTTATTTTTTGTTTAAAATGATTTCTTCGCAGCCTTTAGTGCGTATTGGCACAGCGGCAACCAACTTTGCTCTTAAAGCAAAGTTGCCTGTAGAAGGTTTAATTCGATCTACCGTTTTTGACCACTTTTGTGGTGGTGTTAATGAAGAAGATTGCTTGTCTGTAATAGATAAGTTATATACAAAGCGAGTTAGCTCTGTTTTGGATTACTCTGTAGAAGGCAAAGAAGTAGAAGAGGAGTTTGATAGTGCTCTTGAAAAAATATTGAAAATCATTAAATTTTGTGATGATAGAGAGGCGATGCCAATCGTTGTTTTTAAGCCAACAGGATTCGGTAGATTCTTATTATACCAAAAGAAAACTGAAGGGCAAGAGCTTACTTCTTCTGAAAGTGAAGAGTGGAATAGAATCGTAGAGCGTTTTGATGCTGTTTGCAAGCTTGCAAAAGAAAAGGATGTTGAAGTTTTAATTGATGCTGAAGAAAGCTGGATGCAAGATGCTGCCGATGATTTGGTAGAGGATATGATGCGCAAATACAACAAAGGAAAAACAACAGTTTATAACACTTTGCAGTGTTACCGTTGGGATAGGCTAGACTACCTTAAAGCATTGCATGAGCGAGGTAAAAAAGATGGCTTTAATGTTGGAATGAAGATTGTTCGTGGCGCTTATATGGAAAAAGAACGCAAGAGAGCAGAAGATAAAGGGTATAGATCTCCTATTTGTGAAAATAAAAAAGAAACTGATGACACTTTTAACAACACTCTATCTTACATTTTAGAGAACTTAAATGATATTTCCGTTTTTATAGGCACACACAATGAGGCAAGTTGTTATTTGGCAATGGAGCTTATGGAGAGGTATAATATAAGTAAAGAGGATAATAATGTATGGTTTGGGCAGTTGTATGGTATGAGTGACCACATTAGTTATAACCTTGCTGCTGATGGTTATAATGTAGCTAAATATATTCCTTTTGGGCCTGTTAAGGATGTTATGCCGTATCTTATTAGAAGGGCAGAGGAGAACACTTCTGTAGCTGGCCAAACAAACAGAGAACTAACGTTGTTAAAAACAGAAAGAAAGCGTCGAAAATTGTAAACGCCCTATCTAAATTAGATAAGGCGTTCAAAGATATTTTTTAAGAAAAGCTATACCATTTTTTCTTACGATTAGGGTTGTTGCCATAACCGTATCCATAGCCATATCCTTTTTTACCTGGTTTAACACCGTTAAGAAGTAATGTCATATTTGGAAGACGTTTGTCTTCATATAATGGTTGTGCAATATTAACAAGTCTTCTTTTGTCTACATTATCTGCGCTAACAACATAAATAAAGATGTCGGCAAGTTCAGAAATAAGAAGTGTATCGCTAACTAAACCTACAGCAGATGTGTCTGCAACAATGTAGTCGTATTTGTTTTCAAAATATTTAAATAGCTCATTTACTCTAGGATTCATTAATAATTCGGAAGGATTTGGTGGAATTGTACCAGACGGAATTATATCTAAGAATTTGTTCTCTGGATGCTTTATAACAACATCTTGAGGTTTTATTGAGCTATCTGCAATATAGTCAGAAAGTCCTTTTTCTGGTTTTTCTTTTATTTCCAGATAATCTAGAATCTTAGGAACACGTATATCCATCTCAATCAATAACACAGACTTTTCAGAAAATGATATTGAACTTGCTAGGTTAGTGCTTGTATGGGATTTTCCTTCCTGAGCTTTGGTAGATGTTATAAATAATCGCTTTTGTTTGTCTTTTAAGTTTCTAAGAATAAAGTCAATATTAGATCTTACTATCCTAAAAGCCTCGGCTTTTGGTGAGTAATCTACTCTTTTTATTAATTTTTGCTTTTTTGAAGTTTTAGGAATGTCTCCTAAGTATGGAATGTCTAAAACATTAACTAAATCATTTTTATTATAAATCTTAGAATCTAATAGATTGATTAAATAGATTATGCCTATAGGAATCATTAAACCTAAAATTAAGCAAGCCATGTATATAATTGTAGGTTTTGGAGCAATAGGTAAATATGAAGAGTAAGCGTTCTCAATAATTTTAGCATTTGGCGTATACATACCAAGTCTTATTGCAGATTCTTCACGTTTTTCTAAAAGATATAAGTAAAGAGATTCTTTAATATCTTGTTGTCTTTTTATATCTCTAAATTGTCTTGCTTTAGTAGGAGCTGCATAAAGCTGACCTCTAATTCTAGAATTTTCTTTGTTTAAGTTATTTAAGGTTAACTCAGACGTTTGTCTCATATTACTTAATGAACGCTCAATATTAGATTTTATAGCATTAATCTGATCATTAAGATTAATAATTACAGGGTTTTTAGGGCTTGAATTTTTTAAAATTCTATTACGTTCAGCAACTAATTCATTATGGCTGGCAATCATTTGTGCAGTAGACGCATCGCCAATACCAACATCTGCAGGAAGCATATCGCTTGTTCGGTCTTCTGCTTGAATTTCTTCTTGTAAATAAGAGATCTTTTCGATATTTATAGATGTGCTAACTATTTGTTGTTCTAACTGTTTGTTAGCCTGTAAATTGAGATCTGCTTGAGATCCTAAAGCTGTAAGATTGTTTCTTTTTTGAAGTTCTTCTGCAGTGTAATCTACTTCTTCTAACTCTTGAGATACCTTTTGTAGTCTGTTTGTAATAAAATCTGAAGTTACTTTAACAACTTCCTCTTTGTCCTTAAGCACATCATTGTTGTACTCTTTTATAAGCTCATCTAAATAATCGACAGCTCTTTTAGCTACGGTTTCTTTTAATTCTAATCCTATAACACTAGACCCTTTTTCGGTAGTAATAGCTACATTTTTTGTGTATTGATTAATTAGTTTTCTTACAGGAATAATAGCAATTTTTATACTTGTGCCTTTTTTGGGTGTGTATTTGCCATCATTAGGAACAATGTAAAAGCCTCCGTAACGTGTCTCTACTTTTTCTCCAAAATCATATAGCTTTCCTTCAGAGTCTTCTCTATCATCAAATAGTGATTGCTCTTTGTCTTTAAATAGTAGATATTGAGTTGGTGATTTTATTTTAATATAGAGAATTTGGTTAACTCTGTCTATAATTGAGTCACTTTCAAAGAAATTAATTTTAATTGGCGAGTCCTTATAAAATTCTTTCTCTTTTATTTTTCCATCAGCATAATATCTAATGTTAAGATCTAATTTTTTAACTATGTTTTCAGCTATTTCACGAGATCTAATAACTCTAATTTCATCTTTAATTTTGTCAGCACCTCCAGAAAACAAACCATTTGCCTTTACATCATCTAGACTTGGTAACTTTTGAGATTGCTCTTCATCTCTAATTTTTATTGTAGCATTTGCTTTGTATTCATAATCAGCATAACGAAGATGTGTAAAACCAAGAACTATGGCTATAATTACACATAGAAGTATCCATTTCCAATACGAAAGGAATAATTCTAAAGTTTGTTTTAAGTCTACAGTGGATGTGTTGGGCTTCATAAATTGTTTTTACCTTCTTAATTTCTTACCAAGAATACTGCGATAATAGTTGTTAGTGTACCAATGGCAGAAATTAATACGCTATTGTTTTGGTTGTAGGATGACGCTCTAATTTTGGCATTATTTGGCTCTACATAAATAACATCGTTTTGCTGAAGATAGTAAACAGGTGAGTTTACAGCGTTAACAGAGGTTAGGTCTATTTTAGCAAACTTCTTTTTACCATCAACTTCTCTAATAAGCAAAACATTTTTACGTTTACCAAATATGGTAAGGTCGTCGGCAAGACCTAAAGCTTCTAAAACAGTAATTCTTTCGTCTTGTATAGTAAACGTTCCAGGATTTCTAACTTCACCTAAAATAGTAATTGTAAAATTAGATAATCTTACATTTACGATTGGATTTTTAGCGTACTCACTTATTTTTTCAACCAGCATAGCTGTTAATTCAGATCTGTTTAAACCAGCAACTTTCAATTTACCTAGAACAGGAAAATCTATGTTTCCGTCATAATCTATAAGGTAAGATTGAAATTGTCTTTGACCATTTGCACTCATTAAATTAGCGTCATTATTAGAAACCACCTGAAGGTTGAAAGGTTTAACAGTATCAGGATCTAATGCTGATACATTTATAGTTAAGATGTCATCTGGTTTGTATATAATAGGTTTAGGTTCAGAAACTAAAACACCGTCTTCAATAGGTTCGTCTTGAAAATAAACAATGTCTTTTCGAGATCCACAAGAAGCTAAAACTAATATAGCTATTAATTGAAGTACTAGGTTGCGTGTTTTCATGGTTTGGCTTTTAAGGAGTGGTTTTTTGTAAGATTATTTTTTTGAATCTAAAACCTCATAAGTTGAGTTGTTAGATATATATTCTGGTATTAGTGCTTTAATAGATGAAACAATTTCTAACGGTTGTGTTAGAGAGTTAATACCTGTAAGTTTATTAATTTGTTTTTCTACGGTTTCTGTATCAACATGTCTAGACTTAGCGATCATTATTTTTTCATGATATGTTTTCTTAGTGTTTTCGCCGTCAGCTAATAATTCTTCATAAATTTTTTCACCTGGTCTTAAGCCTGTGATTTTAATGTCTATATCTTCAGGATACCTTAGTCCTGATAATATAATCATATTTTTTGCAAGATTAAAAATCTTTATAGGTTCTCCCATATCAAAAACAAAAATCTCACCTCCATTACCCATAGCTGCAGCTTCTAATACTAGCTGACAAGCTTCTGGAATTGTCATAAAATAACGTGTTATTTCTTTGTGAGTAACAGTCAAAGGGCCACCTTTTTCAATTTGCCTTTTAAATAACGGGATAACAGAACCATTAGATCCTAATACGTTTCCAAATCGTGTTGTAATAAACTTTGTGTGTCCTTTGTCTTTTAAGCAAGATACATAAAGCTCAGCGATACGCTTGGTTGCACCCATTACATTTGTTGGATTTACAGCTTTATCGGTAGAAATTAATACAAACTTATCAACGCTATGCTTAACAGCTACATCTACAACATTTTTAGTACCTCCGATATTTACGCTAACAGCTTCGTAAGGGTTGTTTTCCATTAAAGGAACGTGTTTGTATGCGGCTGCATGAAAAACAATTTTTGGTTTATAAAGGTTGAATATTTGGTCTATTCTTGCTTTGTTTCTTACATCTGCTACTATAGCTACAATATTATCTAAGCCTTGTTGTCTAAATTCTTGCTGAATATCATATAATGCAGACTCAGCATTATCAACAAGTATCAGTTTTTTATAATTGTATAGGCTTGCTTTTCTGCAAATCTCACTACCAATAGAGCCTGCAGCTCCTGTAATTAGGATTACCTTGTTGTCGTACTGATCTATTAAATCAGGATTTTTAATGTGTATTGGATCTCTTCCTAATAAGTCTTCAATTTTAACTTCCTTGATTTGCCCAACACTTAAGTCACCATCTATCCAGCTTTGCACTGGAGGAACAATTTTTACCTTTAAACCAAGGTTGAATAAATTTCCGGTGATTTGAAGTAGTCTTGAAGGATCAATATTCTGAATAGAGATGATTACATCTTCTACATTATTCTTCTTTATAAAACCTTCATTAATATCAGAAAGACCGTAAACTGTAACTAGATTTATTTTTTTTCCTATTTTTCTTTCGTCATCATCAATAAAACCAACGACTTCAAATCCATTTTTAGTGTCGTTTTGGATAGCGTCGTAAGTAAGCATTCCAGAGTTACCAGCGCCAAAAATTAAAACGTTAGATGTTTTGTGAAAATCTTGTGTAATTTGATTGTATAAAGATTTTATAAATAGCTTTGCTCCAATTAGAAATAAAATATTTAGCAGTAAGTGGATATAAATAATTGATCCTGAAATATTAAAAATACTACTTTCACCTAAAAATTTTCTACTTAAAAAAGTACAACATATAAGTATGGTGGCTAAGATGTTAGCTCCAATAATAACATTAATAATATCTTTGAAACCAGTAAACCTTACGACTCCTTTATAAGTTCCTACTGCAACTAAACTAATAGCAGCAATTACCATAACGTAAGGTACTTGCGTTAAAAGGGTAGAAAAATCAAAATCTAAAGTAAAATTATATCTTATTAAATACGCTAAGAAAAAAGCAGCTGCAACTACTATTGTATCAAATAATAGCACCAACCATTTAGAGGCGTACCTTTGCGATATTTTATTTAGATATTTTTCTAACATGCTGCAAAATACGTATTTATAGCTGAAATTACTCTATCTAACTCTTCTTTGCTAAGATTAGAGCCGCTAGGCAAGCATAAGCCTCTGTTAAACAAATCGTCAGAGACTCCATTAAGATAATTAGGTGCATCTTTAAAGACAGGCTGTTGATGCATAGGTTTCCATAGTGGTCTAGATTCTATATTTTCATTTTCTAATGCTAATCTTAAGCCTTCTCTTGTTTCAAAAGAATCTAAAAGAATACAAGATAACCAGCGGTTAGAAAAATGCCCATTAGGTTCTTGTAAAAAGGTTATTTGTTCTATACTCTTAAAAGTATTATAGTATAACTCGTGATTAGATCTTCGGTTAGCTACGTGACTATCTAAAATAGTCATTTGTCCTCTGCCAATACCAGCAACGATGTTAGACATTCTATAATTATAGCCTATATGTGTGTGTTGGTAATGAGGTGCATTATCTCTAGCTTGCGTTGCTAAAAAAACAGCTTTATTTTTATTCTCTTCACTTCTTGTTACTAAAGCTCCACCACCAGAAGTAGTTATAATTTTATTTCCGTTGAAAGATAAAATTGATAAATCACCAAAAGTACCACAGTTTTGACCTTTATAATGGCTTCCTAATGATTCTGCACTATCTTCTATAACTGGAATTTCATATTTTTCAGCAATGCTATGAATTTCATCTACTTTATATGGCATTCCATAAAGATGTACAGCAATTATAGCTTTAGGCTTTTTACCTTTTGTTATTCTGTCTTTAATTGCAATTTCTAATTGAATAGGGCAGATGTTCCATGTTTCGGCTTCGCTATCTATAAAAATAGGTGTAGCTCCTTGGTAAACAATTGGATTGGCTGAAGCTGAGAATGTCTTACTTTGGCAGATAACTTCATCACCATTTGTAACTCCTAATAATATTAAGCTAAGGTGAAGTGCAGATGTGCCAGAAGCTAACGCAGCGACATGTCGATTTTCTTTTAGATAAGACTCTAAGTCTTTCTCAAATCCATTAACATTTGGCCCTAAGGGTGCTACCCAATTGGTGTCAAATGCTTCTTTAATATAAGTTTGTTCTGCTCCACTCATATGAGGTGAAGACAACCATATTTTCGGTTTCATAAGTAAAAATTGTTTAAGTAATTTATAATTACTCTATCAATTTCATGTCTTAGAGGGATTTGGGACACGATCTAAAATCGGTTTAAATATGCATTAATATTATTTCTTATCCCAAATAAAGACGATAAAAGGTAAATATTTACGTTGTTAAATTGTAGACTCAATAGTTTATGTACTAAAGAATTAACTTTGATAAACAGGTGTTTAGCTTGTGCTAAATATTTGTTTTTCCTTCAGTACCCATAAATTCTGGCATAGGTTGGTTTGTAGAAGAATTGATATCTTTTTTACCAATGACATTTTGTATGGTCTTAAAAAAGATTTTACAATCTAAAATAAACGATTGATTATCTACGTAGTACGTGTCTAGCTTAAACTTTTCTTCCCAACTTATAGCATTTCTACCATTAACCTGTGCCCAACCTGTAATTCCAGGTGTTACGTTATGCCTTCTAAACTGTTTTTTTGTATAGCGAGGAAGATATTTTGGAAGTAGAGGACGAGGACCAATTAAACTCATATCTCCCTTTAGCATATTAAATAGCTGAGGAATTTCGTCTAAAGAGTAGCGTCTGCATATATCTCCGACTTTAGTGATTCTTACATGATCTGGTAAAAGATTGCCATCTGTATCTTTTTTGTCGTTCATGGTTTTTAGCTTTACGATGGTAAATATTTTTCCACCTTTTCCTGTTCTCTTTTGATAGAAAAACGGTTTGCCATTGTTGGCTACAGCTAATAAAATTATAATGGTAATTATGATTGGAGACAGAATTAAAAGGCCTATCAAAGCAATCATAAAGTCTATTAGTCTTTTAAAAAATAACTTATACATAATTGGTTGATTAATGGATTGTTACTTATATTTAATTATTCTATGACTTTAATGTGATTTATTGGTGTTTTATTAAAGTGATTTATTGATAAGTTCAATTAAATCATTATTAATAATATCTACATCAAAACGTTCTTCAGCGTACTTACGACTATTAATACCCATCTCCTTTATTTTATCGGGATTGATAATAAAAAATTCCATAGCATCAATTAAAGCTTCTAAATTTTGAGGCTCTATTAATTTTCCGTTTACACCTTCTTTTACAGATTCTCTACAACCTACAGAGTCTGTCGTAATTATTGGGTTTCCACAGGCAAGCGCTTCAAGAGTTGTTCTTGGTATGCCTTCTCTGTAGTAACTTGGAAGTACAAAAATATCTCTTTGATGAAGATGTTTGTCAACATCCATTTGCCTTCCGTGAAAAACGATAATATTTTTCTCATGTAATTCGTGTAATTCATCTTCACTAATAGCACTAGGTGAAGTTTCTAAAGCGCCAATAACATGAAATTCAGCATTTGGATATTTTGGCTTCAATGCTCTGGCAGCATCCATATATAATGAAATACCTTTTTCTTTAATTAATCTGGCAATAAGTAAAAAGCTTACTTTATCTGATGGATTTTTTTCTTTGAAGGTGAATTCATTAAGATTTACACCAGAGCCACTTACAAACGCTACAGGTTGTTTTTTTGAAATTACTTTACGATCTAAAAACAGTTGATAATCATCCTTGTTTTGAAAGACAATAAACTTATTTTTTCTAATTGATAGTTTGTATAAAGTTTCATTAAAACGCTGTAAAATTCTTGCTTTTCGTGTAAGTCCTGTAAACGCAAAGCCTAATCCTGTAATTAATGAAATTACCGGAACTTTACTCATATTAGCTGCTAAAGAACCATAGATTACAGGTTTTACCGTATAAGGAAACACTAAGTCTATTTTGTTTTCCTTCATTATAGATTTTAATTCTAATATGGATTTAAAATCCTTAAAAGGATTTAAACCTGTACGTTGCAAATTAAATTCTATAGGATGTGCACCGCGTTCTTTTATTAATTGTAAGTCCTCTTCGGTATAACTTGGTGATGCTGTAAAAACCTCAAAACCATTAGCAACTAAGCTTTTGATAAAGTCGCCTCTAAACCGAATTAAAGAACCAGCAAAGGATGCTATAATAAGTACTCTCTTCTTTTGCATTGTATTAGTTTTCATTTAGAAAATTAAATTTGTACCACTTTTGAAAACAGTAGTAAGACCATACTCTAAACGTACTATCTTTCTTACTGTCAAGATGATCTTGAACCAATTTGGTTATAACGTCTACTTTAAAAATACCTTGTTTTTTCAGCATTTCTGGCTCTATATAACTTTCTAATTCTTTTCGCAGACTTTGTCTTAGCCAATCTCCTGTTGGTGAGCCAAATCCGCTTTTACCTTTTTCTAAAAAGTCTTGTGGAAATTGATCTCTAAAAGCTTCTTTTAGAATGTACTTTTTATTCCAACCTTTCATTAAGTAGCTTTCTGGTAAAGTATTGGTGAATTCCCAAATAGACTTGTTTAAAAATGGTGCTCTACATTCTAAAGAGGTTAGCATGCTAGTTCTATCTACCTTTGCTAACATACCACCTTCAAGACTTAAAATCTTGTCTACAAGCCTAAAATCTGTAAGGCTTTCAATCTTTTGTTTACCTAAAACTTCTTTATACTCTAGAAATAAATCACTATCGTAATAATCGTCTTGCATTATTTCTGAAAGTAATTTGCTGGTATTGGCTAACGAAATGATATCCCAGTAAAAATCTCCTTCATAATTAATAGCATTTAGTAGCTTATTAATTTGAAATCTTTTACCACGCGTATCATCTTTATTGATTAAGTATTTATTACTTAATTTGGCAATAGTTTTATGAAGCGCTTTTGGTACTACACTGGTGTACCTTTTGTTCATCTTGCCAATGTAATATTTGTTGTAACCTCCAAATACCTCGTCACCACCATCACCAGTTAAAGCAACAGTAACGTGCTCTCTGGTTTTTTCTGAAAGTAGATGAGTGGGTAATGCAGCAGTATCAGAGAAAGGCTCATCAAAATTAACGAGAATCTCATGTATATTGTGCTTTAAATCATCTTCATCAATGATAAATTCATGATGATTACTGTCTAACATTTTAGCAACCACACGAGATTTATCGGTTTCATCATAAGATGCTTTTTTAAAACCTATTGAAAAGGTATCAATCTTTTTGTCTGTAGCTTGCGATAAACAAAGTGACACTATAGAGGAATCTACACCTCCAGATAAAAATGTACCTAAGCCAACATCTGCAATAGATCTACTGTCTACACTGTTGTAAACCAGTTCTTTTGTTTTTGCCTTAGCATCTTCAAAAGAGATATCTGCTGTTTTTGGTGCTGGTTCGTGGTTGATTTTATGAATGCTATATTGGAATGATTCAAAATCATATTCTAGATAGTGATTAGCCTCTAACTTGTGAATGCCTTCATAAATTGTATGTGGAGCAGGAATGTAGGTGAGTCTAAAATAAAGATTCAATCCTTTTTTTGAGATATTTGGCTTATGGTCAATAGTTTTTATAATAGACTTTAATTCTGAAGCCCATAAAAACTGATTGTCATTTTGAGTGTAGTATAATGGTTTTTCACCAAAGAAATCTCTGGCAATAAAAAGCTTGTTTATATTTTTATCATAAATGCTAAAGCCATACATACCATCTAACCATTGAAATGACTCAACACCATACTTTTCGTAAGCTTTTAAGATAACTTCAGTATCGCTTGTAGTATTGAAGGTTACACCTTCTGATACTAATCTAGACTTAATAGTTTTGTAATTGTAGATTTCACCATTAAAAACAATAACAATCTGTTTGTCATCAGAAAAAATAGGCTGCTTTCCAGATGATAAATCGATGATAGACAAACGACGCATTGCCATACCTACTGTATATTTGTCGTTTTGTTCTGCAAAGACACCGTCCTCATCTGGTCCTCTATGAATGATAAGATTATTCATAGCATTAAGAACAGAAGCCATACTATCTTTATTAATCTTGGTTTTATCTATAAGTCCGTTAATTCCGCACATATACTTAGCTTTTAATAAATTGGTTGAATTGGCTGTAAATAGATTTTAGCTCATAAGCTTTTGCGCGTTCTAGGCTTAGTTGACTAAAGCGCTCTCTTTCAGCAGGATTTTGATGATAATAATCTAAAGCTTTACTTAGTCCGATATGGTCGTCATTATTAACCAACAAACCATATTTTCCTATGTAAAACTCTCCATTTTTTATGTTAATTGGTTCGTTTTCATTTAATAATTCTAACGGACCAGATAAGCAATTTGTAGATACACTTGGCAAACCAATTGCCATAGCTTCAATTAATGCGTTTGGGAAACCTTCGGTAAATGATGAAAGTACAAAACACTCATTATCTATAAGATACTCATTTACTTTTTTTACTCTTCCTTTGAGTGTAATTTGATCTTCTAATTTAAACTTTGCTATTTCTTCTGTTAGATAATTTCTTAAATCTCCATCTCCAAGAATAGAAAAATCGTAATCTAATTTAGATTCCTTTATGGCTCTAACGACCATAATCTGATTTTTTCTTTTATTAATGGTGCCTGCTGTAATAAGCTTTAACTTCTTTGAGTTGTTATTTAGGCTTTCTGGATGTATTGCTTTATTTGGTAGTTCTATTGGATTATAGATAACCTCCATAGGAATTTTAATGCCAAAATTGTCTTTTAAATCTTCATTGATATAGACCGAATTTGAAAATAACTTATCACATTTGTTATATAAAATAGGGTAGAAGATCTTGGAAATATAAAAGGATAGTTTGCTAGTTACATTGTCTGAAGGAAACCCTCTTTCGCTAATAATTGTTTTTACATTTTTATTAAATGTGGCCACAATTCCGTTTATTAAATTAGGAAACGCTAAAAATGAAATAGAGATTTCAATATTATTCTTTTTAATAAATCGGTAATACCTAAAAATAAAGCTGATAGAATCAAAAAACTTCTTGTAGAAAGGTCTGTTAGCATGTTTATCGCTCATGGCGAAAACTTCCACACCTTCAGGAACTGGAAAATGCAGAACTTTATGAAAAAGAACTAGAGTAACATTGTAATCATGTCTTAACTCCTTTAAAAGTAAGCTAATAACTTTTTCTGCGCCACCACTTGCAAGAGATATGGCTAATATCGTTATGTTTTTTTGTTGGTTTGGGGTCATAAAACAAATATCTTATTGATATTATGAGCATTAGTGTCAAACATAACAACAATTAAACTTCTAAACCTATTTTTTCGATTATTGTAGGTTTTATATGTTTAACCGTTTTTGTAATTAAAAATTACATCAAAAAATCATGTAAAAATCGATTAGAGCTTTAAGGTATCACACTAATTAATAAATTTTCGTAATCATTAATGATCTTGTTTTTATTGAATTTTGAAATAACAGATTCTCTAACTTTCTCAGGGTACCAGTCTTGTTTGTGGTTTAGCTTCTCTATAAACTGTTCTTCAGTTTCAACCAAGAAGCCATTAAGCCCATTTTCTACAATTTCATCTAAACCTCCTGGTGCTTTAAAAGCAATAGTTGGCGTACCAACAGAACAACTCTCTATAAGGCAATTAGGAAAACCTTCTGCGTAAGAAGCCTGAAGGTAAAAATCGCTTTCTGAGAGGTATTTTGAAACTTCATTAGTATAAGGCACATGTGTTATTTTGTCTTCAATGCCCAGTTCTTGAGCTTGTTTGAAAATATTATCTTTTTCTGGACCGGAACCGATGATAGTGTATTGAAATGGATAATCTATTTTTGATAAACAGTTTAGGATTCTTTCGTGACCTTTTAATTTTTTTAATCGTGCTACAGTAATAAATTTAACGATATCACTCTTGCTTGAAGTGTTCTGCTTTAATTGAAAATTATCTGTTATAGGGTTATTGATAGTTCTTAATTTTTCTTCAGGTATATTATACTTTTCTTTCATATCATTATACATATCCTTGGATTGGCATAATATGATATCAAGTAATTTATAAGCAAAATCAAAAGACTTAACCACTTTTCTTTTTGCAGAGGTTTTCTTTTCTACCTTGAGTTTTACAGTGTCTTGACTTACAATTGTATGTCTTCCTATGAATTTAACTTTTGGAAATAGAACAGAAATTAATCCCATAGTAATGTTGAGATGAGAAATAGCACTCATTACAACCTGAGGCTTTTCTTTTCTAATCATTTTAATTAGCGGAAGAGCAGCACTCATAACCCTGTCTTTGTTAAGGTAACGTACAGAGATTCCTTCTATATCGTATTTGTTATCTTTTTCAAAACCTATAACTACTAATGTGCTATCAAATTTATTTTTATCTAAATTTTGAGACACAAATGACATTACTCGTTCTGCACCACCAGCAAAGAGGGTTGGAATAACAAAAAAAACTTTTACTTTTTTTTTCATTTTAGGATTGACTTTATTTTTTTAATGCTGAAATATCTAACATGTCTCCAAACTTTTCATCACATTCCTTTTGATAAAAAGCCTGAAACCCTGAAGCATGGTAAAAAGTTAATTCACCAAAAAAGATTTGAGATTTTACTAAATAGAGGTCAACCCTAACATATGCGAAGTCCTCTGCTAATTTTTCTGCAACAGCAATCATCTCATCTAGATTTGAAGGTTTTTCCATGTCTCTACCATATGGTCTTCCCCAATTACATGGAATTAAATTCCACTCAGAATCATAGAGGTTTCGTGTTCTTAATTCTCCAAACCTATCAAAATCTACCATTATAAAAGCTACCTTACCGTTAAAACAATGAAACTTTATATCCTCTGGTATGCTACCATCTTCATAGGTTAATAATTGCTCTGCTATAATTCTAGGTTCAATGTTTTTATATTGCCATTCTGTTGTGCTGTAATAGTGGTTTTCGTTCAGTAAGCGCTTAAACCTTTTTTGAGCCTTTTTCCAGTCTACTTTGTTTTTGTCTCTAACAATTAAACCACCAGAACTGTTATGGTTGGCTTTTATTATAAAGTTTGGCTCAGGTAAATTATCAGGTGTCAGGTCCTTCTCATTTTTAGATTCAAATAAAAGAGGGATTAAGTATTTGTCGCCTACTTTATTCTTAACATAATCTCTTACTTTATATTTATCAGCTAGTATTGTTTGTATCGGCTTTCTGTTGTGGAGTTTTAGCCAGTTTATTTTTTCGTTTAAAGTTCTAGGGTTGTCTAAATTAAGATCATAACCCATATGTTTTTTAAAACTTCTTTTAATTATAAATTGATCTGGTGTTATTCTAAGTCCTAGCTCATATATTTTATAGAAAGGTCTTAAAATAGAATATCCAATATCAGAATCTCTGTAAATGTTAGAAATAAATTTTCTAAGCTTAAAACTGGCTTTGTTTTTAGGATTTTGGTACATTAAAGATATTTTATAATTTGACTAATATCGACATTACCTATAACTTTTGCCGGAACACCGGCTATTATAGTATTTTCTTCTTCAAAAGATTTGTTGACAACAGCATTAGCGCCTATTGCTGTATTGCTAGCAATAGTTATATCTCCATAAATTTTGGCACCTGGAGCTATGTAGATATTATCTCCCAGTTGTGGTGCTTTAGGTATTCCGCCAGAAGCACCAATGTTCACACAAGCATGCATTCTGCAATTAGCACCAATTTTTGTGGCTCTATTTATAACTATTGTACCATAATGAACAATTGATAATCCAGGCCCAAAAACATTAATAGGTATTGAAAAACCTAGCTTAACAGATATTTTTTTATACTTATATCTTAAGTATGCTATATGTATTTTTCCTAGACCTTTATTTTTACAGTTAGTAAAATATTCGAGCTTACGCATTCGCTTTTGGAATGTGTAAATTAAATCTGGCGAGATTATACTAATTACTTTGCTTTCTAACGTATTAGATTTAATATTCAAAGCAATTTTATCGCGCTTTAAATAGTATTGGTAATCAGCTTTTGACTTTATCATTGGATTGGTATGGTTAACGAAAGGTTATAAATATAATTTAATTCATTTTATTTAGATAGCTTGTTGATAACTAATGCTTTTACTCTTAAACAAAAGACTTTAAATCCAGGAACAAATAAATATAACATAGTACCATATATTATAGTAACAGCAATAGTAATTTGAAGAGCATAAATAACCCATTTTAAAAGAGTTATATTTTCAAAATCATAATAAAAGTAATCCTTAACAAAATTGATAAAGAAAGTAGAAATTACAAAAACTAATAGCATTGGAGCTAAGCCTTTCCAATAAAGAAATACACTTTTCTTAAATCCGTTTTTGTATAAGAAATAAGGTTTCCATAGCACTACGATTAAAAACATACTCACCACAGTGCCTAAAACTATACCAGAAATGCCATACAGTGAACCAAAAACGAAAGAGATAATTAGATTAATTATAGCTTCAGTAATGGCTGCCCAAGTGTCAGAATACAAACCATAAGCGTTTTTAAACCTTTCTATAGGTGAACTTATTTGTATCATAAAGAAGTTGGCTATCATCAGTAGTAATATAGTTTGTGATAATATATACTTTTTCCCTAACCATAACATAATAAATGCATCCATTGTATGGTATATAACAAGACTAAAGAAACCTGCAATAAAAAATTGAATAGCAATAAGTTCCCAAAGTACCTTTTTTATATTTTTTTTATCATTTTCTGCTATCAAATTACCAACAGCTGAGCCTGTACCAGCAAAAGCCATTTTCACAAGTCCAATAAGTTTAAGAAATATTAATTGATAGTTACCAAAAAAAGCTACACTCTGTAGGTTAATAAGTGCATAAATCAATAAGTTGTCAGTACCATTTTTTACAAAAGCACTCATCTTATGAAAGAAAACTTGTTTAATCTTTACTATTACCTCTGGATATTCTTTAACAATTTCTGTCTTTTGAGAAGCATTAATAATCAGCCAAGGATACTCTTGTTTTATTTTAGAGCGTACCACGATACTATATACTATGCTAAAAACTAATTCTAAGGATATGTACACATAGAAACTTTTTAAATAAAGCGCAACAATTACCTGAAGAATTACACGAGCTATATTAAAAGTTTGAAAATATTGCTGAACAATATATCCCTTTTGATCTGCACCTAATAGACTAATATGATAATTAACAAAATAGCTTAAAAGAACTGATATTAATAAAGAATAAAATACATAGTAGATAAGCAATAAAGAGAATGGTGTATCATCAAAAATCAAAGGAAAAAATAGAGAAATAATAAAACCAACTCCAAAAATGACAAAGCCAATTTTTCTGTAGAGCACACCAAGAAGTGCAATAATTTTATTAATTTCTTTATAATCTTTATCAAAAATAGGCTTGTATAAGGTAAAGCCAATGGCTGTACCAATGCCTAACTCTGCTAAATTTAGAAAACTAAGAATACTTCTTAATGTCGTTTCTAAGCCTATAAATTCATCTCCGAGATTGTCTAAAAATATCTTCCTAGAAAAGAACTGAACAAAAATTGATAGTATAAAGAAAAACACACCAACTTTTGCATTTTTTAAAGATTTGGAGACTCTAGACATCTATGCATTAATTATATATGCAACAATATTAAAAAATGAATATGATTAACATTAATTTTTATGACAATTTACCGTAAAAAACGTCCAAAGAACATTTTGAAAATTCGTTTTCATTTTGACAGACACTTGTTTTTCTTCTATTTATCTAGCTTTCAAGTATTTTTATATCTCTACACAATTGTTAATAAACTTGTTATAACTTTTTTATATTCCTAACATTCTCACTATCAATAACCATTTTATATTTTATAATTTCGGATTTTATCGACGTAGGTAATTTTATTGTAAGAAAAAACTTTTTTATGTTAAATAATATTTTAAGTAATCCAATTGTGTGCTTTTTAACGTATTTATGTTGCTTTTCATGGAGAAAAGATAAAAAGAATAGTATTTTCTTACAAAAAAATGATTTTAATCGAATTTTAATGTATTTAGACTCTATAAACAGATTTAAATAATTATTATTGTTTCACCCCGAATAATTGATTAATAGAAGAATGAAAATGAAACCATTAAGAAGCCTACTTACTTGCAATAAAAAACATGCAATATTTTTACTTTTTGTAGCACTAACTCTTACTAGTGTCTACAGTCAGCAGTTAGCTTTTCCAACAGCAATGGGCGCAGGTGCATACACATCTGGAGGTCGAGGAGGAATTGTGGTGCATGTAACTAATTTAAATGATAGTGGTATTGGTTCGTTACGAAGCGCATTAGTAGATTACCAAGATCAAGATAGAACAATAGTTTTTGATGTTAGTGGAATTATTAACCTAGATTCTAACATTGTACTTAGTAGCCCAGAACAAGGAGGTAATGCTTCTGGAGGAATTACTCTTGCAGGACAAAGCGCACCATTGGGTGGTGTTACCATAACAGGTGGAAAAATTAGAATGTTTGGAGTTGATAACGTAATTGTTAGATACCTAAAATTTAGAGAGACAACAGCAACCGATGGATGCTTAAGTAATACTGATGGTAACAATGTTATTTTTGACCATTTATCGGCATCTAATACTCCTGACATATGTTTTGCATTAACTTCTAATTCAGAAATATCAACAGACAAAACAATACAATATTGTTTAATGGCTCAATCTAAGAATGCTCTTATTGTTGGAGATACCACTCCTCAAGGAGATGTAGATTATGGTGAGGTTTCAATAATTAGAAATGCCTACTACAATATTAGTCATAGGATACCAATGAAAGGTGGTGCAGCAATTAAAGTAGATGCCATTAACAATATTGCACACAATTGGAAGTCTCGTTTAATAAGAATGGACGATTGGGATTTCACTTTAAATCATATAGGAAACTATTATCAAGGTGGAACAAACACTACTAATGTTTTAAAACATTGTGCTTACAACAATAATCCAGATGGTAATTATCACATATATAATGATAACAATTATATGGATCCAAACGAAACAACCGATGAATATCAATCGGACGAAAGCGTTGTTTGGACAGAATATCAAAATAATTTTGAACCATTACCTCAAGATGTATTTGTAACTTCTCCTTTCCCGTTAAAAGGAAACAGTAACTTTACTATATATGATTCTAGTGAATTAAAAACAGAAGTTTTACCTCAAATAGGTTCTTATAAATATATTGATGATAATGGTAACGTTGCTGAGTATAGAGATGTTTATGACACAGAACACATAAATGGTATAGACATAGATGATGCATCAACAAGAGTTACAGCTATAGAGTTACCTATTCAAACATTATCTAACACGAGACCAGATGATTTTTATCAGTCTAATTCTCATATTCCTGAAGTTTGGTTTACTGCAAATGTTCCTGCAGGACAAGATCATAACGATATTGCACCAAGTGGATACACATGGTTAGAAGAGTATTTAAATCAAGTAGATAATACTGAACCTATTCCTGTTGTAAATGTTACAGGTGTTGATGTAACTCCTGAGACTGCTGAAGTCTTAATGTCTGAAACTATAACATTGAATGCAAATGTAAACCCTAGTAATGCAACAGATCAATCTGGTGTATGGACTAGTAGTGATGAAACTATAGCAACTGTTGATGTTAATGGAGAAGTTACACCAGTAATGGTTGGTGAAGCTACAATAACTTTCACAACAAATGATGGAGGATTTTCAGATTCATCAGTCATAACGGTTTTGCCAGAAGCGTTCGAAGCGAACGCTGGACCAGACCAAACTATTTGCCAAGGGGAGTCCGTTGTGCTATCAGCATCTGGTGGTCAAAGTTATTTATGGAGTAACGGAGAGACTACACCTTCTATAAATGTTAATCCAACTGAGACAACAACATATACTGTCACTGCTTTTGATGAATTTGATAACAGTGATGAGGATACGGTTACTGTAACTGTCAATGAATTGCCAAGTGCAAACGCAGGTGACGATCAAACCATATGTGAAGGTGATACAATAACACTTACAGCAACAGGTGGTGATGATTATTTATGGAGTACAGGTCAAACCACAGCTTCTATTTCTGTTACACCAAGTTCTAATACAACATACACAGTAGAAGTAACCAATGATAATGCTTGTTCAAACTCAGATGATGTTACTGTATTTGTAAGTCCTTTACCAAATATAACTGTTAGTAATGATGTAACTATTATGAATGGTGAGTCTACAACACTAACAGTAACTGGTAGTGATAATTATACATGGAGTACTGGAGAAACTACATCTACTATAGAGGTATCTCCTTCAGAAACGACAACTTATACTGTTTCTTCTACTTCTGAAAATGGATGTACAAGTAACGGGGAAGTTACAGTGACTGTAATACCTGAGTTAATAGCAAATGCAGGTGATGATGTAGAAATATGTAATGGAGAAGAAGTTGTATTAACAGCCTCTGGTGGTGTAAACTATGAATGGAGTACAGGTGAAACGTCTGCACAAATAACCATAAGCCCAAACACTACAACAACATATACGGTTACAGTTAGTGATAATTTTGGAAACTCAGATTCAGATTCTGTAACTGTAACTGTTAATGATATTCCAACATTAACAATAACTGAAGATGTAACCATTATTGAGGGTGAAAGTGTTCAACTTAATGTTTCTGGAGCTTCAGACTATGAGTGGAATACAGGTGAAACAAATGAAGCCATAATTGTAACACCAAGTACAACAACCACCTATACTGTTACAGGATCTACAGCTAGTTGTTCTGCTGAAGCTCAAGTAACCGTTACTGTAGAAGAGGTGTTAGTTATATCTGCAGGTCAAGATGAACACGTTTGTGAAAATGATTCTTACGAAGTGGTATTAACAGCAACTTCTGGTGATAGTTATTTATGGAGTACAGGTGAAACAAGTCAAAGTATTGTAGTTAGTCCTTTCTCAACCACAACATATACTGTAACTGTAACTTCGGGAATACAAGAAGCTACTGATACTGTTACAGTTTTCGTAGATCCTAATCCTGATGTGGTAATCTTAAATGGTGAAAGTGTTGATATAATGAGTGGTGATTTCGTAACATTATCTGCATCTGGCGCTAACACCTATGAATGGAATAATGGAGGTACACAGCCTAACATAGCTGTTAGTCCTTCTCAAACAACAACTTATGAGGTAAGAGGTTATATTGGAGAGTGTTACGATGAAAAACAAGTAACTGTTAATGTAATACCAGAAGTTGAGGCAGACGCTGGCGAAGATCAAGAGATTTGTTTAGGTGAAACTGTAACTTTAACAGCAAGTGGAGGAGATGAGTATGTATGGAATACAGGTGAAACAACTCAGTCAATACAGGTCTCTCCAACCGAAACTACAGAATATACTGTAACAGTGTTTAATGCACTAGATTTTGATGAAGATACCGTAATTGTTTTTGTAGATAATGATTGTAATGATGATGGAGCTGTAATTGAAGATCCTAATGGTACGGCTTTAGAGTTTGAATTTACAGTATATCCAAATCCTGCAAGAGAATATGTAGATATTAAGTTAGCTGGAAGTGATCAACTAACAGGCTTTTATTTATATGACTTAACAGGAAAGTTAATTTTTCAAAAAAGTGTTGAAAACGAAAGTTTAAGTGTTTCCTCAACAACTAGAGTAGATGTTAGTGGGTTACGACCTGGTATGTATTTAATTAAATTAGCCGATGTTGAAAGAGAACTATACAAAAGGCTAATTGTAAGATAAGTATATAAATTTAAATAATTTAAAAGGCAGGTTTTTAACTTGCCTTTTTTTTACACACTAATTAATTCCTCTTCTTCATTATCATTTTTCGCTAGCTCAACTTGGTACTGAATCCACATAGTAGCAAATGATACATAATAAAAAGTAAAAAAATTGTGATTAGCCATTAAAAACAGAGATAATGCAATAGTTTGCATAATCAAATTAGGCTTTTTGTTAAAGTAAATTATACTCATAACAATGAGGTAACCAATGTAAATTACAAACAAAATAAAAGGTAAAATTCCAGCTTCACCAAGCACCATAAGATAAGAATTATGAACACCTAAGCCATGACCTTCTTTTCCTGAAAATGATCCATAACCATTACCAATAATAGGCGAGTCTAAAATTTTATCATAGAATAATGCCCAAGTATCTGCTCTAGAGTCTTCATTTATTTCTTCTGTATCTACACCTTCATTATTAACTATGCTTTTTAATTGATCAAATCTAGGGTTATTAAGACCAACAACTTCATCTATAAAAAAAAGAGTTCCAATAATTAAAAATCCCAAACCAAATATCCTGATGTTTTTTATACTTATTTTCAATGAGATAACATTAATTAATAACCATATAACGATAAATGTTCTTGAAAAAGTTAAAAGACCTGCTAGTGTAAATAAAAATTGCCCTATGAGTTTGGCAGTTGTATTTTTTAATCCGTAAGTTGTTGCGTAGCCAGTAATACATATAAAACCTGCAACATTGGCATTAATATAAAAGCCAGCATATCTTCCATATTCACTTGTAAAAAGAAGTGCCTCTAAAGGTACTGTAAGAGCTCCTATCAATAGAACTACATTAAACTCAGCTATACTAGTGTTTTTTACCAGCTCATATGCGCTAATTAAATAGATAAAATACTTAATTGTGTCATAGATAAAACCAGAAGTAAGGCCTATAAATTGTAGGCCTCCAATCATAAAAAATAAGATAGAAATGATTATTAGCCACCAATTTGGTCGTGTTTTTTTTTCAAAGAAGTAGTATACTGCTAATAATAAAATCGTTACATAACTTAATAAACTCCCTATACCACCTCCATAAGCCGAAAGAGCTATAGAAGGTATGTTTAGCATCACTAAACCAAAAGTTACATACTTTAGGGCTTTCATTTGTTTTTATGATATTTGATAGTTAGTTAAAATTGAAAATAAATAAACTCTTGCTGCTCACCTGTAAAGCTAAATATTAAAATTATAAGCAAAAAATAAAAACTCCAACGTATTGGTTTCTTCATAAAATCAACATTTTGTATAGCATACTCACCAGATCTACCAAGCCATTCTATAAACATAAAGAAGACCACTAACCCTAGTATTGTTAAAGGAAAAATTTCAGGTATTGAGAATAATGTTTCTGAGAATATATCTTTAATATAAATAAATGCATCAGTAACATTATTTGCCCTAAAGAATATCCAGGCAATGAGTGTTATAAAAAAGGTTATTGCCATTTGAGATAACTCTTTAAAGGTTGGGAAATACTTTCCTTCAGCTACCAAATTAGTATTAACCCTATTCTTGTTTAATAGGAGTAAGGGTAAAAAGTAAATAGCATTTAAGGCGCCCCAAACCACAAATGTCCAATTGGCACCATGCCAAAATCCACTAACAATAAAGATGATAAATGTGTTTCGTATCTTCATTTTTAATCCACCTCTGCTACCACCCAAAGGAATGTACAAGTAATCTCTAAACCAAGTAGATAATGATATGTGCCAACGCCTCCAAAACTCAGCTATATCTCTTGAAAAATAAGGAAAAGCAAAATTTCGTTTAAGGTTAAATCCAAATAAACGAGAGATACCAATAGCTATATCGGAATATCCTGAGAAATCACCATATATCTGAAAAGCAAAGAAAAATGCACCAAGAAGAAGTGTGCTTCCAGAATAATCGTCTTGATTATTAAAAATCATATTAGCATATGTAGCACAATTATCTGCAATGACTACTTTTTTAAATAAACCCCAAAGTACTTGACGCAAGCCGTCTACAGCTTGCTCATAAACAAACTCTCTCTTTTTATGAAACTGCGGCAGTAGGTTTGTAGCTCTTTCAATTGGTCCTGCAACCAACTGAGGAAAGAAACTAACAAATGCCATAAACCCAAAGAAGTCTTTAGTTGGTTCTAGTTTTTTATTATAAACATCTATAGTGTAGCTTAAAGTTTGAAATGTATAAAAACTAATCCCTACAGGTAATATAATGTTTAAAGTATTGATACTAAGTTTTCCTCCAAAAAACGTAAAAGAGTCTACAAGACTATCTACAAAAAAGTTGTAGTATTTAAAGAATCCCAGAAAACCCAAATTGACACAAATACTTATCCAAAGAAGTGTTTTTCGTTTAGAGGGTTTGTCTTCAGATTGAAGCTTTAGGCCAATTGTATAATCTACTAAAGAACTGAATAAGATTAAGAATAAAAATCTCCAATCCCACCAACCATAAAAGACATAACTTGCTATAGCTATAAGCACATTTTGTTGCTTAATCTGTTTATTTCCAATTAGCCAGTATAAAGCAAAAACTATGGGAAGAAAAATGAAAAATTCTAGTGAATTAAAAAGCATAACTGTTTTTAATTATTTTTTTGAATGGTTTTTATAATATCAACAAGCTGTTTACTCATTTTATAGGCACCATCAATGTTAGCATGATGATAATCTGAAAAATCTTGATCTGTAAAAACTTCTGGTTTATGTGTATTTAAATCATAGTAACTAACATCTTTATAGTTTTTCAAATAGTTATAAAAAAAGTGTTCTTCGTCTTTATTATCATCTATTGTTAAACGAGAAGGAGGATAAGGAGTTCTAATAACTATAAGTTTAATTCCCTTAGTCTTTGTAAGGTCATATATTTTATTAAAATAGGTTGTGAAACGGTCTTCATTAAAAGATGAACTCTTAATATTTGGCATAGGTCTTAGAGACTTTATTTGTTTTTCGGTAATAACAGTTGAGTCATTTAAAAAACCTTTATACCAATTAATTTCAGGAGCTTTTTTTGGCTTATTAGAAAATAGAGAACTAATATCTTTTTTTATGTAGCTGTTAAACTTTATTAGTGGTATTAAGTAGTTAGTTATTCCTTTACTACCATAACCATCGACAATTAGATTAAACTTATTTTTTGTGGAATTAAAAAATGAGGCATTAGAAAAAATTTGATAAAAGTCATGTCTGTCATTAGATAAATCTAAAAAAGACTCAAGAACAATATATTTTGGATTTTGATAATCTAAAATTTCGACAAGAGAGTAGTAAGATTCTGCTATATCCTGTGCTGAAGTTCCCATGTTAAAAGATTCAATATTTAATTCCTTATCAATAACCTTAGGGTTAAAACCTGTGTAACACCTACTAGAACCTAAGATTATTAAATCATAAGTGTTTTTGTTGGTGTGAATGCTATTCCATTTTAAGTAATTTTTATGAGTCTTATTTTTTATAGCCTTATACGCAGGATATTCATACTTTATAAGTATTAATATGTTGATTAATGCAAAGAAAAAGAAACCGTAAGCAATATGTTTAAGAAATTTTTTCATTTAAAAATGTTGGTTTATTACATTCTTCCATTTTTCTGTTACTTTTTTACTAGTATAATTTAAAGATGTCTCAATTGCGTTTATAGAAAACTGTGCTTTTAGCTTATCATCTTTTATTAATTCATCTATCTTTTTTACTAATATACTTTGGTCATTAACAGGCACTAAAAAACCATCTTTACCATCAGTGATAAGGTCAGAAGGGCCATAGTTACAGTCTGTAGATATACAAGGTAAACCAAAATGCATGGCTTCTAGTAACGCATTTGGAAAGCCTTCTGCTTTAGAGGTAAATACAAATATTGAAGCTTTCATGTAATAGTCATGAATGTTTTTGATATTTGATAAAATTTCTATTTGATCAGACAGGTTAAGACTTTCAATAAGGTTATTTAATTTATCTTTGTTCGGTCCTTTTCCTATTATTATAACTTTCCAACCTTCTAATTTAAGTTCGTTTACCGCCTTAATTAACTTGTCTTGCCTCTTATCATTATTTAATCTTCCGACTGTTAAGATTATTTTCTCTCTTTTGGCTTCATTCTTTCTGAGTTGTGATAAATCTGAAGAAATTGGATTTGGTAAAACCGTAATACTCTTGTGATTTAACATGCTGGTATATATAGCCTTAACCTTTTCGGTTTGTACTATAAGATTGTCTGATTTTGGATAAACAAGTTTCCTTAGTATTAACCAAAAACGCGGAATATCTTTTTTTAACGGATCATTTCTTTCGCTAATTAAACTAGGGATACCATTTCTTTTGGCTGCTAATGTTGCTATTATATTAGCTGAAGTTATAAAGCCTATTAATAAGTCTATTTGCTCGCTCTTAACTATCGAAGTTACTTTTTTTAATATGTTATAATTTAGTTTTATTGAGCCAAATACAGATGTAGGTTTATCAATTTTATCAAAACATGAAATAACTTGAATTTTTTCATCTAATCTATAAAAAGGTTTTGATTTTTTGAAAGTAATTATCGTAACATCAAAATCGTCAATCAGTCCATTACTGAGTGTAGAAATAACGCGTTCTGCACCTCCTGGTGTTAAAGCACCAATAACAAATGCTATTTTCTTTTTCTTATATTGATTAAGGCTCAAAGCTTAGGTTACTTTAAAGTTAGTTTTAATTTGTTTAAAAATGCATTCGCTTTTAACTTTTTTCTCATGTAGTTACCTAAGGGTTTTTCTATGTATTTATTAATTGCATATGAAGCAAAAAGCATAGCCATAATAACAACAAAAAGTAAAAGCCATTTGTTAATATATAAACCAAAACTATTGAAAATTATGTATCCAATTTTTTGATGTATTAGGTATAAAGGATAGGTGAGGACACCAAAGTATAAGAATATCTTTTTATTAAAAATATTAAGCTTATCCATGCTCACTAAAAACATAACAATAAAAAATAATGTTATTAAGAATATCACAGTATAAACGTCATATACACCATCATACCTTAAATTTCGAGTTTCAGTACCTTGAAAAGCTAAGTATATAGCTAAACTATAAGACACTAGTATTGGTAATACATTTTTTATAATGCTTTTATTATTTTTTAATAAGAAAAAGAACATACCAGCTACAAAATATGGACTGCTTTTAACAAAACATAAATAATATAAAGTTTTAAGTGCTATGTTAGCTTCTGAAAAAGGTATAAATATTTGTAACACACATACAAGTATTAAAAACCAACCAAATGCTTCGATATATTTTATAAGTCTAAAAACTAAGAGAATACCGATGAGTATATAGAATTTTAATTCTACCATTAAAGACCAATAAACACCATCTACATGATCCACACCAACAAAACCATTAAACATCGTCATATTAACTAAAACCTGTTTTAGATTTACGCTAAAAAGTGGTGCTCCGAATAAAGCTATTACAGATGCGGATAGCAAAACACAAAACCAAAATGCAGGATATAACCTTGTAAAACGTGAGATGCAAAAGTTGATTAAATTAGAGTTTCTTGCAGACATAAGGATTACAAACCCACTAATCATAAAAAATAATTCGACACCTAAATAACCATATTTAGAAAAGTCTTCAAGCGATTGAAACTGAAGAATAGAATAATTGTCTTTTGCAAAACCTCTGAAACAATAGTGATAAAAAACCACATATAATGCTGCAAGAAATCTTATTAAATCTAGATGATAGAGTCTTTCTTTTTTTACAGCTGCTACGCTCATTGGTTAGGTTTGTAGATTTAGAATTCAAATATTAACAAAAGATTTTAATAAATGTAGTTTTTAAGTTAATAAGATAAAAACTTCGATGTCTGTTAATAAAACACTCTTATTAAGAGTTTTATTGAAACTAATTTGCGCTAATTAAGTCATTTAAAGCGTATTTAGACAAAATTTCATGCTCTCCTTCAAAGACTTCTATGCTTATATTTTTATATGATTTTCTTAAGAAAACTTTTCTATTTGATATAAAGCCATAGTTGCCTAGTGGTTTTCTGTTTTCTAGTAACAACAGTTTTTCTTTTTGAGATACATAATAAGTAGAATCACTAACATTTAAATCTCTTAATATTTTATTATAAAAATTTATAGAGTGGGTGATAGGCACACTACCTTGCAAGCCATCATATATTCCTGCATAAAGTTTTAACTCTTGGTGTTCTAGTTTAGATATTGAAGCATCCCAATGAATTGGAGACTTTTGTTTTGCTATTTCAAGATTGAGATCATTAATTGAATTTGTGCATTTTAGAATATCATTTACATATTCTAAGTTTTCTAATATTATACTTTCGTTATACCATGACTCCAAATTTGAAATAGATGCCCATGCTGAGAACTTTTTAATATTATGCTTAGACTTCATGAAAGTACTAAGAGTTGCATATCCACCACCACTAAAACCAACAACATAAATTTCACTATCGTCAACATTAAAATTCTCTAAGGCATAGGTTATTGCATCATCAATGTCTGCTAATACTAGGTCACTACAACAAGCTTCTGAAGTGTTATTTGGACCTCTAAAATCTGGGTGTATATAATTAAGGTTATTTTTTAAACAAAGCTCAGCTAATGCATCATACTGAGCATAGTTACCATTCCATGTATGTAAACTTACTACTAGAGGTTTAGGTGATTTTGATTTTGTTTTGTAGTAATAAGCTTTTTGGATTGTATTATCTTTACTAGATTTTATATTGGCTATAGTAAATGTACTTTCCCACCTATCTATTTTAGAGTTATTGTTTACATAAAATTTTTGAATAATCGACCAGCTCTGTTTACTATGTCTCAAAAGAACACCAATTGCAATCCCAAAAAAAAGCGTAGTAATAAAAAATATTGATTTACTAATCTTGTTTTTCATCACTACGCTCCTGTATTTATTCAAATGTGATATTTATCTCAAATATTGAATTCTATTGATTTTATAATTTACCACTACTTTCCAATAGAAGAATATTCAAAACCTATTTCGGTCATTTCATCTTTATTTAAGATGTTTCTACCATCAAATATGAAAGCAGGTTTTTTCATAAGACCAAAAATCTTTTTCCAATCATAAGTTTTAAACTCATCCCATTCTGTCATTATTGCAATGGCATGTGCATCTTTTACAGCATCATAAGGGTTATCAAAAGTTTCAACTAAATCTTTATTCTCTTCCTCAGAACGCGTTTGTAAGTAATCTAAATCACTATAAACCTTTTGACTTGGCACTTTAGGGTCATATACAGCAATATTAGCCTGTTCATTTAATAAGTGATCTGCTACGTAAATAGCAGCTGACTCTCTTGTGTCATTGGTATCTTTCTTAAAAGCCCAACCAAGCATAGCAATTTTCTTACCAGATACAGTATTATACAACGTGCTTATTAAATTGTCAGAGAATCTTCTTTTTTGATGATCGTTAAGAATAATTACTTGTTCCCAGTAGTCAGCCACTTCATTTAACCCGTAGCTTCTAGCAATGTATACTAAGTTTAGTATATCTTTCTGAAAACAAGATCCGCCAAAACCAATAGAAGCATTTAAGAATTTAGAACCAATTCTAGAATCCATTCCAATAGCTCTTGCTACTTCGCTTACATCAGCTTCTGTTCTTTCGCAAAGCTCAGAAATAGCATTAATTGAAGAAATACGTTGTGCTAAAAAAGCATTAGCGGTTAACTTTGATAACTCAGAAGACCATACATTAGTTCTTAAAATTTGATCTTGTGGCACCCAGCTACCATATATATTAGCTAAAGCCTCAATAGCCTCTTCAGATTCACCACCTATTAAAACACGATCAGGATTTAATAAATCTTGAATAGCAGTACCTTCAGCTAAAAATTCAGGATTTGATAAAATATCAAACTTTACATCACTTCCTGTATTGTGTAAAATACTTTTTATGGCCTGAGCTGTCCTAACAGGAAGCGTAGATTTTTCAACTACAATCTTATCTGTTTTAGCTACATCTGCAATGTTTCTGGCACAAAGTTCTACATATTTTAAGTCTGCAGCCATTCCTTTTCCTTTACCATAAGTTTTGGTTGGAGTATTAACTGAAATAAATATCATTTCAGACTCATCAATGGCTTTATTTATTTCTGTTGAAAAGAATAAATTTTTCCCTCTGGTTTCAGCTACTATTTCTGCTAATCCAGGTTCATAGATTGGTAATTTTGAAACATCTTCATCATTCCATGCAGCAATTCTTTCTGCATTAATATCTACAATAGTAACTTGAATGTTTGGATTCTTTTTAGCGATTACAGCCATGGTAGGTCCTCCTACATATCCAGCTCCAATACAGCAAATTTTAGAAATTTTCATTTTATTTTTATGTGTTTGACTCGGGTTAATTTATTAAGCTTAACAAAAGTGTGGGATTTATTTAATTATCTGCAAATTAATATATCAACGACTAGTTTTTACGATAAACTTCATTCAGTAATTTTTGAAGTGAATATTATATCGTTCTACATCATTGAAATTATTTATTATAGTAAGATTTATACCAATTTACAAACGACTTAACTCCTTCTTTTATAGAAGTGTTAGGTCTGTAATCATAGTCTTTTATGAGTTGGTCTACATCTGCCCAGGTTTTTTCTACATCTCCTGGTTGAATAGGCATCATATTTTTATCCGCTTCTTTACCTAAATTAAATTCTATTTCTTTAATGAAGTCTAAAAGCTTAACAGAATTATTGTTTCCTATATTGTATACCTTGTATAAAGAATTTGAATCTAAACGCTCTTGTGTTTGCTTTTCGCAAATACGAACAACACCTTCTACTATATCATCTATGTAAGTGAAGTCACGCTCCATTTTACCATGATTAAAGACTTTAATAGGTCTGTCATTTACAATGGCATCTGTAAATAAAAACATGGCCATATCAGGTCTTCCCCAAGGGCCATAAACGGTAAAAAATCGTAAACCGGTAGTTGGTATATTAAATAAGTGACTGTATGTATGAGCCATTAATTCATTACTTTTCTTTGTGGCAGCATACAAGCTTATAGGATGATCTACATTATCATCTGTTGAAAAAGGGATCTTTTCATTTAATCCGTAAACACTAGAACTACTTGCGTATACCAAATGTTTAATATTGTTGTGTCTACAACATTCCAGAATGTTTAAAAAGCCAACTAAGTTAGAATCTATGTATGTTTCTGGATTTTCAAGGCTGTATCTAACACCTGCTTGCGCAGCAAGGTTACATACAACATCAAATTTTTCCTGTTCAAAAAGTTTTGGTAATGCTTCTCGGTCTTCAAGATTCATTCTAACAAATGAAAAGTTGTCATTAGTACTTTTACAAAAGTTATTGAAATTTTCGGCGTCACTTTTGTTAATTCCTAATTCTCCTAATCTTGAAAACTTAAGGTTGACATCGTAGTAATCATTAATATTGTCTAGACCTACAACTTCATGTCCTTTTTCTAATAATACTTTTGAAGTGAAAAAGCCAATGAATCCTGCAGCACCAGTTACAAGTATTTTCATTTTTTTGGTAGATTTAAGTTAAGAATCCAAATATTACAATTAAATATTTAGAATAGATATTTATACTATGAAACTATAATTTTATTCGTTAATATAACTCATAACTAATATTTTAGCTATTGAATCGCAATTTTCAATACTCATTTTAATGTCTTTGTCTTTATAAATATTATCTAAGTGATAAATTTTACAAGAATCTAATTTAGTATTACTCTTCGAAAAATCCACATTACCATACTTAATGAGATTAAGCACTGTAGACGAGTCTATGGAATGTGTAGTTACAAAATTTGAGACTTCAGAAGAATAGCTAATTTGCTTAGAACTAATGTTTTTTACGGTTCTTGCATTAGGGCCATAATCGCAAGAAGCGTCTTTTCCATTAAGGAAAAACATTAATATAATAAGACCAATAGAAAATCCTCCCAGATAATAGGCTAAACGTTGTGTAAATTTCATGTATTTGATTGATTAGAATATTAATAAGTTGGCATCGTTATAATCTAAGCCAAACCATTCTGCAACAGATTTGTTAGTTAAAATACCGTGGTAAAAATACAATCCATTTTTTAATCCTCTATCAAAACGTAAAGCATTTTCTAGTCCTCCATATTCTCCAATTTCAAGAAGGTAAGGTGTAAAAATATTACTTATAGAAACAGAAGCTGTTCTAGAATATCTTGCAGGAATATTAGGAACACAATAATGAATAACTCCATTGTGTTCAAAAGTAGGGTGGTCGTGAGTGGTAACTTCACTTGTTTCAAAACAACCTCCCATATCTATGCTTACGTCTATAATTACAGATCCAGGTTTCATATGGTCTACCATAGTCTCTGTTACGACTACTGGCGCACGATTGTTGCCTCTTACTGCACCAATAGCAACATCACATCTTTTTAATGCTTTAAGTAAATTTTTTGGTTGCATAGTAGATGTATATACAGATCTCCCCAGATTATTCTGAATACAACGCAGTTTGGTTATAGAGCTATCAAATATTTTGATATTAGCACCAAGACCAATAGCAGATCTGGCAGCAAACTCTCCAACTGTTCCAGCACCAAGAATAAGAACCTCTGTTGGTGGTACACCATTAATATTGCCCATCATTAATCCGTTCCCACCATTAACATTAGATAATAATTCTGATGCAATCAATATAGACGCAGTGCCTGCAATTTCACTCAGAGAGCGAACCGCTGGATAAGCACCATCTTCGTCTTTAATATATTCAAAAGCTAGTGCTGTAATTCGTTTTTTAGCTAAGGCTTCAAAATAAGCTTTGCTTTGTGTTTTTATCTGTAAAGCAGATATTATTATGGTTTGTGGGTTTATAAGCGATATTTCATCTAAAGATGGAGGCTCAACTTTTAAAACCATAGGGCAGGAGTAGACCTTAGCTGTGTCTTTAGTAACTTCAGCTCCGGCTTCACTGTAATCTTTGTCTTTAAAATTTGCTCCTTTACCTGCACCAGATTCAAATAAAACACGATGGCCATTGGCTGTTAATGCAGATACGGCATCTGGTGTAAGACATACACGACTCTCTTGAAAATGGGTTTCTTTAGGAATTCCTATAAATAATTCCCCTTTTTGCTTAAAAATTTCTAAAGTCTCTTCTTGAGGCAGTAATTGAGCTTTAGTAAATGGTGATAAAGATTTACTCATTAAGTTAGTAATTGACTTAGTTGTTGCAAGATAATAAAAACACAATCTTGCAATCTCAATTTATCCAACTTTTAAGTTACAAATTAAATTTTAGTGCTAAAAATTTTGCTTAAAAATATTGTTTAATCTTACCCCAAAATGTTTTTGGCTTAATCATAAACTCTTCTTCAAGTTCTTCCATAGTCTTATCTGCATCATTTATTTGATTAAACATTTTTGCTCTTATCAAGTAGATAGAAGGAAAAACTATAGCCATAAAAGGAAGTAGCCAAATAATATGTAATTCATCCATGTAAACTATATCGTCATTAAGAGCACTTAAACATTGAAACGAAAACATAGCTATTGGAATAATTAAAACATGATACCACCAGTGCTTGCATGTAAAAAACCATATAAAAGACAAAAGCAAAGGAATGACTTTCATCATTAAAACCCATACACCAACGTTTGCGCTGCCATACAGATTGCTGTTGTATGTTCCAAATATAGTTTCCCATGTTTGAGTATCTGGCACATACTCATATACGTAGAATAAAAAAGGAGTACCAGCTATTATTGTAGCAATGATACTCCCTAATAGAATTTTTCTATTGTAAGACTTCTTATCCGTGTGTTGGGATTTTAAGTTTTCTTTTGTCAACTTGTGTTGTAGTTTGTCCATCTAAGTCGATAATGTTTGTTGCTTGAGCTGTAAATAAAACTCCACCGAAGATAGCTACTGCTAATACTAATTTTTTAGTTTTCATAATTTAAAAAGGGATTTAAAATGATTAATTAATTTGATACAAATGTATAGTGATAGTTCACCTTGTAAAAATCAACTAATGTTAAAATCCAAGAAATTATGATGTTTTCGTTACGGAAAAACCGTAACCACAAAACTATTTCGTTAGAATGTCATTGAAATTACTTAAAATTTCGGTTCAGTCATAGCTTTATTTTCGGTTAAAAGTTTATCGTTTATTGATAATTTGAGGTTTCTTGTCTCGTTGTCAATCTTAGTAATGGTAACGGTTTGAGTGTTCTCTGGTAATATTTCTTCTATACGATCTGGCCATTCTATAAATAGCCAATTGTTACTATATAGGTAATCTTCTATTCCAAAATTATAAGCTTCATCTAAAGATTCTATTCTGTAAAAATCAAAATGATAAATACTTCCTTTTGGCGATTTGTATTCGTTAACAATAGAAAATGTTGGGCTTGTGGCAATATCTTCACTTTTCATAGCTCTTAATATTGCATTAATTAGCGTTGTTTTGCCTGCACCCATTTCACCATTAAATAAAAGTGCTTTGTACTCTAAATTATTGAGCACTTTTAATGCTACATCATCAATTTCATTTATATGATATGTTAACTCAATATTTTGCACGTCAACCTATTACTAAATTTGGACACAATGTTAGTAATAATTTTTTTAAAAACCTAGGAAAAAGTGTATTTCGTCGGATTTTTATGCTTTTTAAGGATTTACTTGGGGTCTAATACTACAAATGGAATAATCATTTCTTCTAATGAAACACCTCCATGCTGGTAAGTATTTCTATAATAACTTACATAATGATTATAATTATTTGGGTAGGCTAAAAACAAATCTCCTTTAGCAAAAATAAAAGAACTACTCATAGATAATGCTGGTAGATGTACTGACTTAGGGTTTTTAATTGCTAACACATCTTTTTCTTGATAAGTAAGACTTCGTCCTGTTTTGTATCTTAAGTTGAGACTTGTGTCTCTGTCTCCAATAACTTTAGAAGGTGCTTTTACATTTATAGTACCATGGTCTGTGGTTAAAATTAATTTAAAACCTAGTTGTTGGGACAACTGAATCATTTCTAATAAAGGTGAATTTTTAAACCAGCTTTGGGTAAGAGAACGATAGGCTTTATCATTAGACGCTAACTCTTTCACAACTTCCATTTCTGTTTTAGAATGCGATAGCATATCAACAAAATTGTATACTATAACACTTAAATCATTGTTTTTAAGACTTCTAAAATTTTCAACTAATTTTTTACCAGATTTTAAATTTGTAATTTTATGGTATTCATATTTAAGATTTGTAAGTCCAAGACGTTTTAGTTGCTCTCTTAAAAAATCATCTTCATGTAGATTTTTGCCACCATCATCTGTGTCGTTTTTCCAATATTGAGGGTACAGCTTTTCCATATCAGCAGGCATAAGACCAGAGAATATTGCATTTCTGGCATATTGTGTTGCTGTAGGTAGAATACTGTAAAATGGTAATTCTGAAGTTTTTTTGTAGTAATTGTTTACTATAGGCTCAAAAGCTTTCCATTGGTCGTAGCGTAAATTATCTATTACAACCATTATCGTCGGTTGTTGGTCACTTAACTCTGGTACAACTTTGTCCTTAAATAGCGTGTGAGACATCACAGGAGCGTCAGCTTTTGATTGAAACCAATCTTCATAATTCTTTTCAATAAATTTTCCGAATTGCAGATTGGCTTCAGTTTTTTGAGATTCAAGAATATCTGTCATTCCAACATCTTCAATATCCTCTAATTGAAGCTCCCAATATATCAGCTTTTGGTATAGGTCAGTCCACTCTTCGTATGTATTTACCATAGACAAGTCCATGGCTATTTTTCTAAACTCTTGTTGGTAATTAGATGTTGTTTTCTCAGATATTAAACGAGAATGATCTAAGTTCTTTTTTAAACTCAGTAAAATCTGATTTGGGTTTACCGGTTTTATGAGGTAATCAGCTATTTTACTACCAATTGCTTCCTCCATAATATATTCTTCTTCACTTTTTGTAATCATTACAACAGGAAGATTAGGACGACGCTCTTTAATTTCGTTTAATGTTTCTAGGCCAGTTAATCCTGGCATGTTTTCATCTAAAAAAACAATATCAAAGTTAGTATCGTTAATAATCTCTAAAGCTTCTGTACCGCTTTGACATTTAGTTACCTTATATTGTTTTTGTTCTAAAAAGAGAATATGTGGCTTTAATAAATCAATTTCGTCGTCTACCCAAAGAATATTTATGTTGTTCATGTATATTTGTTTTCTAATTAATGAATATTCATTTTGAAGTCTAATAATAAACTTAAAATATTTAACGATCCAATTTACGGATTTATTACCATTCCTAATTCGTTAATTTTTGATCTTATTCAGCACAAATACTTTCAGAGACTACGTAGAATTACGCAAATGGGATTATCGTATTTAGTATATCCAGGAGCGCACCATACACGTTTTCATCATGCATTAGGAAGTATGCATTTAATGCAAAAAGCTATCAATGTCCTTCGTTTTAAGGGAGTTTCAATTTCTAAAGATGAAGAAAGTGGTCTCTTAATTGCTATTTTATTGCACGATATTGGGCATGGTCCTTTTTCTCATGCAATGGAACATAGCATTGTAAATGACATTTCTCATGAAGAAATTTCACTTCAATTCATGAAAAAACTCAACGATGAGTTTAACGGAAGTTTAACGTTAGCGATCTCAATTTTTAAAAGCGAGTATCCTCGAAAATTTATGTGCCAGCTTATATCTAGTCAGTTAGACATGGATAGAGCAGATTATCTAAAACGCGATAGTTTTTACACTGGTGTAGCAGAAGGCAATATTAATAGCGAGCGTTTAATAACCATGCTCAATGTGGTAGATGATGAGTTGGTTGTAGAGGAAAAAGGGATTTATAGTGTAGAAAAATTTTTGGTAGCCAGACGCTTTATGTATTGGCAAGTTTACTTGCACAAAACAGGTATAGCTGCAGAGCAATTATTAACTAGAATCTTAAAAAGAGCAAAAGAATTAGTGCAACAAGGAGAACAGCTAAGTTGTAGCGAGCCTTTAAACTTCTTTTTAACATCTGAAGTTAACCTAAATAGCTTTGATAATAATACCTTGGCAATATTTGCTAAACTAGATGATTACGACATTGTTGCTGCAATGAAAGTGTGGAGAAATAACAAAGATTTTGTTCTTAGTAATCTGTGTCAAATGATTCTAGATAGAGATTTATTAAAAATAAAAATAAAGAATAAGCCTATAAAAACATCAGAATTACAAATGCATCACAATGCATTAATGCATAAGCATGGTGTATCAAAAGAAGAGGCAGATTATTTTGTGTTTAGTGGCGAAATAACCAATGTGGCGTATCAGAGTAAAAAACAGCACATTAACATACAATTAAAGTCTGGAAAAATAAAAGATATTGTAAAAGCATCGGATCAACTCAACCTAAAAGCACTTAGTAAACCAGTGACTAAATACTATATGTGTTATCCTAAAAAGAAAATGTGATACATTTTTTCTATTTTTGCGAAAACCAACTATGATCATAAAATCAAATAATTGAAGTTTACAGCAGAACAAATAGCAGGTATTTTAGAAGGTACAGTTGTTGGTAATCCTAATATTGAAGTTTCTAAACTTGCTAAAATAGAAGAAGGAACAGAAGGGTCTTTAACCTTTTTGGCAAATCCTAAGTACAAGTCATTTATATACACTACAAAATCATCGATAACAATAGTTAATTCAGATTTTGAGCCAGAAGAAGACTTAAGTACTACACTTATTAAAGTAGATGATGCCTATGGTGCATTTACTAAACTCTTAGAATATTACAACCAAATAAAACTGAATAAATCGGGAATTGAACAACCTAGTTTTATATCAGATTCAGCAAAAATAGGTGAGGATATATATATAGGAGCATTTACATATATAGGAGATAATGTAACATTAGGAAAAAACGTAAAGATATTTCCAAACTCATATATAGGAGATAATGTTACAATAGGAGATAATACCATTGTTTTTTCTGGTGGTAAAGTTTACTCCGATTGTATTATAGGAAATAATTGCGTTATCAACTCTGGTGCTATAATAGGTGCAGATGGATTTGGTTTTGCTCCAAATGAAAAAGGTGAATATTCTAAAGTACCTCAAATCGGAAATGTAATTCTAGAAGATTTTGTAGATATAGGTGCTGGTACTACTATAGATAGAGCTACTCTAGGTTCTACTATTATAAGACGAGGAGTTAAGCTAGATAATCAAATACAAATAGCGCACAACGTAGAAATAGGAAAAAATACTGTAATTGCTGCACAAACTGGTGTTGCTGGTTCTACCAAAATTGGTGAAAATTGCCAGATTGGAGGCCAAGTTGGTATCGTTGGGCATATTTCAATAGGTAATAATGTAAAAATCCAAGCGCAGTCTGGTATTGGTAGACATGTAAAAGATAATGAGGTTTTACAAGGATCACCAGCATTACCTTATGGAGACTTTAATAAGTCTTATGTGTATTTTAAGAATTTACCAAAGATCGTAAAAAATATAAATGAAATTGAAAAGAAAGTAGATGGCAATAATTAAAACAGAAGTAAAACAGAAGACCATTGAAAAAGAAGTAAAACTTCATGGAGTAGGACTTCATACAGGTGCTGATGTAACATTAGTATTTAAACCTGGTGCAGAAAATTCCGGTTATTTATTTGAACGTGTAGATCTAGAAGGAAACCCAAAGATTGAAGCAGATGCAAATTATGTAACCAATACTCAGCGTGGCACATGTTTAGAAAAAAATGGCGTAACTATACAAACTTGCGAGCATGTCTTGGCGGCATTAGTAGGTCTAGACATAGATAATGCTGTTATAGAATTAAATGCTTCAGAGCCACCAATAATGGATGGGTCTTCTAAGTTTTTTGTAGAAGCCATTGAGAGTGCTGGTATTGTAGAGCAAAAGGCTTTTAGAGAAGAATACGTGGTAAAAGATGTAGTTTCTTATGCAGACGAATCTACAGGTAGCGAGATTATTCTTATGCCTTCAGAAACATATAGAATTACTACAATGGTAGATTTTGGGACTAAAGTTTTAGGAACTCAAAACGCTACAATGAATTCTGTATCAGAGTTTAAAACCGAAATATCAGAAGCAAGAACATTCAGTTTTTTACATGAATTAGAAATGTTGTTAGAACATGGTCTAATAAAAGGAGGAGACCTTAATAACGCTATAGTTTATGTAGATAAGGAATTATCAGAAGAAACTATGGACAAGCTTCGTCATGCTTTTGATAAAGAAAGCATAGCTGTAAAACCAAATGGTATTTTAGATAACTTAACTTTGCATCATCCTAATGAAGCTGCACGTCACAAACTATTAGACGTTGTTGGGGATTTAGCATTAATAGGAACACGCATAAGAGGTAAGGTTATTGCTAATAAACCAGGACATTTTGTAAATACTCAGTTTGCAAAAAAAATGTCTAAGATTATAAAAAACGAAAGACGCAACAACGTTCCACAAATAGATTTGAATTCTACACCATTAATGGACGTAAATCAAATTATGAACATGTTGCCTCATAGACAACCTTTCTTATTACTAGATAAAGTATATGAGTTAACAGAGAATCACGTTATTGGTATGAAAAATGTTACCATGAACGAAGAATTCTTCAAAGGTCATTTTCCTGGTGCACCAGTAATGCCAGGTGTTCTTATAGTAGAAGCTATGGCTCAAACTGGTGGAATTTTAGTTTTAAGCACTGTTCCAGATCCGGAAAATTATTTAACTTTTTTCATGAAAATGGATAATGTAAAGTTTAAACAAAAAGTAGTTCCTGGTGACACACTAATATTTAAGTGCGAACTTATAACACCAATAAGACGAGGTATATGCCACATGCAAGGTTATGCCTATGCCAATGGTAAGCTTTGTGCAGAAGCCGAGTTAATGGCGCAAATAACAAAAGTTAAGTAATGAACCGAGCGAATATTAATTTTAAAATCGCTCATAATATGTTAATAGGCGAACACATTTTCACCTATTTATCAAAAATTAAATTCCGAAAATGAATCAACCTTTAGCATACGTACATCCTGGAGCAAAAATTGCAAAGAATGTAGTAATAGAACCATTCACAACAATACACAATAATGTAAAAATCGGTGAAGGTACATGGATTGGTAGCAATGTTACCATCATGGAAGGTGCCCGAATTGGTAAAAATTGTAATATTTTTCCTGGTGCTGTTATTTCTGCAATTCCTCAAGATTTAAAGTACAATGACGAAGATACAACTGTAGAAATCGGTGATAATGTAACCATAAGAGAATGCGTTACCATCAATAGAGGTACTTCAGATAAAATGAAAACTGTAATTGGTAACAATTGTCTAATCATGGCTTATAGTCATATTGCACACGATTGTATAGTTGGCAATTACTGTATCTTTTCAAATAATACAACTTTAGCAGGTCATGTTACTATTGGAGATAATGTAGTATTAGCTGGTATGGTTGCAGTGCATCAGTTTGCATCTGTTGGTAATCATGCTTTTGTTACAGGTGGTTCTTTAGTAAGAAAAGATGTGCCGCCTTACGTAAAAGCGGCAAGAGAGCCGTTATCTTATGTAGGGATTAACTCTGTAGGATTAAGAAGAAGAGGGTTTACAACCGAAAAAATTAGAGAAATTCAAGATGTTTACAGAATTCTCTATCAAAAAAATTACAACAATACTCAAGCTTCAGAAATTATTGAAGCAGAAATGGAAGCCACACCAGAACGTGATGAAATTCTTCAATTTATAAAGAATTCTCACCGTGGAATTATGAAAGGCTATTTTAAATCAAATTAATAATGAAATAAAAACAAAATAATGGCAAGTACATCAGATATTCGCAACGGATTATGTATTAGATACAATCACGATATTTATAAAATTATTGAATTTTTACATGTAAAGCCTGGTAAAGGTCCTGCTTTTGTAAGAACAAAACTAAAGAGTGTAACTACCGGAAAAGTTATAGATAATACTTTTTCTGCTGGTCATAAAATTGATGACGTAAGAGTTGAAACACACAAGTTTCAGTATTTATATAATGATGGAGAATACTATCATTTTATGAATGAAGCAGATTATTCTCAAATTCAATTAACAGAAGGTGCCTTAGATAGACCAGATTTAATGAAAGAAGGTGAGATTGTAACAATTCAAATCAACACAGAAGATAATATGCCGTTATCAGTAGATATGCCTGCAACTGTTATTTTAGAAATTACACATACAGAGCCAGGTGTTAAAGGTAATACTGCAACAAACGCTACAAAACCAGCAACTGTAGAAACCGGAGCTACTGTTAATGTTCCTCTTTTTATCAATGAAGGAGATAAGATTAAAATAGAAACTGAAAAAGGAACTTACAAAGAGCGTATTAAGGAATAAATGAAATTTCCAAAGCCATATACTCTAAAAGAAATTGCCAATTTAATCGGTACAGATTATGTTGGTTCTGATGATTTTCCAGTTTTAGGCATGAACGAAATTCATGTTGTAGAACCAGGTGATATCGTTTTTGTAGATCATCCTAAATACTACGATAAAGCACTTCAATCTGCAGCTACAATTGTCTTAATCAATAAAGAGGTGGAATGCCCAGAAGGTAAAGCGCTTTTAATTTCAGACGATCCTTTTAAAGACTTCAATAAGTTAACGCTTCATTTTAAACCATTTAAATCATCTAATGTTTCTATTGCTGAGGATTCTAAAATTGGTGAAGGTACAATTATACAACCCAATTGCTTCATTGGTCATAATGTTACCATTGGAAAAAACTGTGTTATTCATTCTAATGTTAGTATATATGATGATGCTGTTATTGGAGATAACGTCATTATCCATGCTAATACAGTTTTAGGTGGTAGTGCATTCTATTACAAAAAAAGACCAGAAGGATTTGATCAGTTAATTTCTGGAGGTCGCGTTGTAATAGAAAACAATGTCGATATAGGTGCTGGTTGTACCATAGATAAAGGAGTAACTGGAGATACTACAATAAAAGAAGGTACAAAAATAGATAATCAGGTACAAATTGGACATGATACTATTATTGGTAAAAAATGCTTAATTGCCTCTCATGTAGGTATTGCAGGTTGTACTGTAATTGAAGACGAAGTTACTATTTGGGGACAAGTAGGCATTACTAGTGGAGTTACAATCGGAACTAAAGCTGTTATTTCGGCTAAGGCAGGTGTAAGTAAGTCTCTAGAAGGTCACAAAAGTTATTTTGGGATTCCTGCAGATGATTTTAGGTCTAAATACAAAGAGATTGCATCGATTAAAAAAATCCCTGAAATTCTTCAAAAATTAAAAGATTTATAATTCCTAACAGAAAAAATAAAAAGGGCTCGTAAATACGTTTCAAAAGACTTATTTTTGTGCAACTAAATTTATAAAAACTTAAAAATAACAATATCAAATGAGCGTTTTAGTAAATAAAGATTCTAACATCATTGTTCAAGGTTTTACAGGTAGTGAAGGTACATTTCATGCTGGTCAGATGATCGAGTATGGTACAAATGTAGTTGGTGGTGTAACACCAGGAAAAGGTGGCCAAGAGCACTTAGGAAAGCCTGTTTTTAACACAGTTGCAGAAGCTGTTGAAAAAGCAGGAGCAGACACAACTATTATTTTTGTACCACCAGCATTTGCTGCAGATGCAATTATGGAAGCCGCTGACGCTGGAATCAAAGTTATTATTACGATTACTGAAGGTATTCCTGTGGCTGATATGGTAAAAGCTGCAGATTACATCAAAGATAAAGACTGTAGATTAGTTGGTCCTAACTGTCCAGGTGTTATAACTCCAGGTGAAGCTAAAGTTGGTATTATGCCAGGATTTGTTTTTAAATCAGGTAAAGTAGGTATTGTATCAAAATCTGGTACATTAACTTATGAAGCTGCTGATCAAGTTGTAAAACAAGGATTAGGAATAACAACTGCTATTGGTATTGGTGGTGATCCTATTATTGGAACAACAACTAAAGAAGCTGTTGAGTTGTTAATAAACGACCCAGAAACTGAAGCCGTTGTAATGATTGGTGAAATTGGTGGTCAATTAGAAGCTGATGCTGCGAACTGGTACAAAGCTAGTGGAAGCAAAAAACCTATCGTTGGTTTTATAGCTGGTGAAACTGCACCTGCTGGTCGTACAATGGGTCATGCTGGCGCTATCGTAGGTGGTAGTGATGATACTGCACAAGCTAAAAAGAAAATTATGAGAGAATGTGGAATTCACGTTGTAGATTCTCCTGCTGAAATAGGTAAGAAAGTTGCTGAAGTTTTAGGTTAATAACTTAAAATAAGAAACAGAAACTCTTTTCAGAATAAAACTGTTAAAAACCTTACAAAATGTTGTAAGGTTTTTTATTTGGTACAATTTGTAATTATTATCTTTGATAAGATAATCGAAAACGTAAAATAACTAAACCAAGAATATTAAATATGAAATTATTAGAAGGTAAAACAGCTATAATAACTGGTGCAAGTAGAGGTATAGGAAAAGGAATCGCTGAAGTTTTTGCAGATCATGGTGCTAATGTAGCTTTTACTTATAGCTCTTCTGTTGAAGCTGCTAATGAATTAGAAAATGAACTAAACAGTAAAGGAATTAAAGCTAAGGGCTACCAAAGTAATGCAGCTAGCTTTGAAGAAGCTCAAAAATTAGCAGAAGATGTTGTAGCTGAGTTTGGCTCTATAGATATATTAGTAAACAATGCTGGTATTACAAAAGACAATTTGCTAATGCGTATGGGAGAAGAAGATTTTGATAAAGTTATCGAAGTTAACTTAAAGTCTGTGTTTAACATGACTAAAGCCGTACAACGCACAATGCTTAAGCAAAGAAAAGGCTCTATCATTAACATGAGCTCTGTTGTTGGTGTAAAAGGTAATGCTGGGCAAACTAATTATGCAGCTTCAAAAGCTGGTATTATTGGGTTTTCTAAATCTGTAGCATTAGAATTAGGTTCTCGTAACATTAGAAGTAACGTGATTGCTCCTGGTTTTATTGAAACTGAAATGACTGCAAAATTAGATGAAGAAACTGTAAAAGGCTGGAGAGCAGCAATTCCTTTAAAACGTGGAGGAAATCCTGAAGATATTGCTAATGCTTGTGTTTTTCTTGCAAGTGATATGAGTGCTTATGTTACAGGACAAACCTTAAACGTTGATGGAGGTATGCTTACCTAAGCAAAAACAGCAGAATATTAACCATTAAACTATAAATTATGAAACTACTAATGACATCCATCTTTTTGTTTGTATTTGCATCAACAATAACAGCTCAGGATTGGAAGAAATACAAATCAGAAGAGCTTGCTTTTGTAACTGAATTTCCAGGAACTCCTGAAGAATCTGTTCAAAAAGTACAAACCGCTGTTGGCGAGTTAGATATGAATATGGTTGGGTATACATCTGTAGAAACAGGAGATAATGCCTATTATAGTGTCATTAGCAGTGATTATCCTGAAGAGCAATTTTCAGATATATCTGATGAGAAAATAAAATCTATATTAGATGGTGCTGTTAATGGTGCTGTAAAAAATACTAACGGTACTCTAGAGTTTGATGAAAACATTACCTTAAATGGTTATCCTGGAAGAAAAATAATGATTAAGTCTAGTGGTATGGAATTATATATGAATGCCTATTTAGTAGGTAACGTTATGTACATAACTCAGGTTATAGCATTAGAAGGTAAAGTAAATACTAAAAACTTGAATAAGTTTATGGACGCCTTTGATTTAATCAATAAAAAAGAATAGTGCATGACTAAATTTAATTTTATAAGTATTAAATATTCACTTATATCTTTTGCACTATTATTTTTTATCAACTCCTTTTCTCAAGTTAGTATTGGTCCAAGACATGTTGGTAAGTCCAAAAAGTTTCCAAAAGAAAGGTTAGGTAAATTTAAAAATACCGAAACCATCTTTGTGCTTTCAGATATCATAGACACAGAGACTTATGAAAAACTACTAAGTGACTCTTGGGATATTACCTCATATCAGTTAGTTAAGAGAGAGGATTTTAATCTCTTAAATTATTTAGATGGTAATTATTCATTTGCGAATTTAGAAGGCTATCACAAGCAGAAACAGATGAAATCTGGAGCTATTGTAGATTACATCTATATCTATATAAACTTTTTTATGCTAGATAATGAAGGCTTAAAAAAGGATATAAAAAAATTAGATCCAGAGAGTAAAAAGTATGAGCGAAAACTCAATAAGGCAATTTCATCTAATAGAGAAAATATTGCCAGAGTAGATTTATTTCCAAAAGATACGTTTCTCCCAACTGCATTGAGTTCAGATACATCAGTAATCATGGATAGTATTTACAGCAGAGATGTGTTTTACAATTATAAATCTGGTTTTCTAAAAAATTATTTTCAAAAAGTTAATGATCAATTAAAAACTGGTGAAGAGTATTGGATGTACGATAATGATTATTTACCTGAGTTAAAAAATCTATCTAAACAAACACTTTACATACCAAACTATCATTTAATTAAATATAATCCTTGGAAAATGACAGCCAAAGAAGACAAGGATGATTTTAAAGACACCTTTGATAGTTACGATTATAAATTCGAATTTCAAGATGAAGACGAGATTGATAGAAGAATTTTGGCAGGAGAAGAGTTTTACTATCTGCGATTTGTTAGAGTAAATTCTCAAAAGTTCATTCATATCGTTAATTCAAAGACTGGAGAAATAGTATATAGAAATTATGTTGCAGGTATGCTTTCTTCGTATAACCTAAAGAAGAGGCATGTTAAAGACATTAATTCTCACATAAAAAAAGCATTAAAAAAGTAATTGCAAACAGATACAATAATCTATATCGTTATTGCAGCATTAACAGCGCTTTTATTAGCGCTGTTTCAATATGCTTACAAGTCTAAGCTAAATACCCAATTAAAGACAACATTAACGGTATTAAGAACGATTTCTGTATTAGGTATACTTCTGCTACTCATCAATCCTAAATTCGAATCAAAAACCTTTTATGACGAAAAGCCGACACTTGTTGTCGCTATAGATAATTCAGAATCGGTTTCATACCTTGAACAAGATCAAAATGCAACGGAAATATATCAATTATTAAATGGTAATTCCGAAATCAAGAAACGATTTAATGTAGATACATATAGCTTCGGAAAAGCTTTAAAACCAATTGATTCTTTAAACTTTTCAGAACAACAATCCAATATTTCAAATTCACTAAAACAAATAGGAGAGGTGTATGCTAACCAAGTAGCACCTATAGTTCTATTAACTGACGGAAACCAAACGTATGGCTCAGATTACAGCTTTGTAAGTAATACGGTAAAGCAACCTATTTATCCTGTGATATTAGGAGATTCTACAATCTACACAGATGTAAGTATTAAACAACTCAACGTTAATCGTTATGTGTTTTTAAAAAATAAATTTCCTGTTGAAGTAATCGCAAATTACAACGGCAACGAAACTGTAAATACTGAACTAAAAATATGGTCTGGAAACAGTTTGGTTTTTAGAAAAGCAATTCAGTTTAATGCAGAAAAAACATCTGAAATAGTTTCAACAACTTTACTTGCCAATTCAGTTGGTGTAAAAACATACAAAGTAGAATTGACTCCGCTTAATCAAGAAAAAAATACGGTAAACAATTCTAAAAATTTTGGTGTAGAAGTTATTGATCAAAAAACAAATATTGCCTTAGTATCAGATATTTTACATCCAGATTTAGGCGCATTAAAAAAGTCTATAGAGAGCAACGAGCAACGAAGTGTTTCGGTTTTAAAGCCGAATGAATATGTTGAAAATGTAAATGATTTTCAATTAGTTATACTTTATCAACCAAACAATAACTTTAACAAAGTCTTAAGCAATATTTCAGATAAAAACTTAAACAGTTTTATAATTACTGGCAATACAACAAACTTTAGTTTACTCAATAATTCTCAATCTGCTTTTAAGCAAACAGTAACAAATCAATCTGAAGATTTTCAACCAAAATTAAACCGAAACTACAGCACATTTATTGTAGATAATTTATCTTTTGAAGACTATCCACCATTACAATCAGAATTTGGAACTATAGAATTTTCTGTACCTAATGATGTTATTTTATCAAAATCTGTAAATGGTATAGATACTAATCAACCGATGCTATCAACTTTCGAAATCGGTAGCACAAAGCACGCGTTATTATCTGGTGAAGGTTTATGGAGATGGAGAGCTCAATCTTTTTTAGAGTCTGAAAGTTTCAATGATTTCGATAATTTTATAGGTAAATTAGTTCAATATCTAAGCTCTAACAAAAAGAGAAGTCGTCTTAATATCGATTACAAATCTTTCTACAACGGAAATGACGATGTTATTATTACAGCTCAGTATTTCAACAAAAATTATGAATTTGATAATTCTGCTGCACTTACCATAGTATTAAAAAACAAGGAAGATAATAGTGTTAGAGAAGTGCCTCTTCTGTTAAGCAATGGCAGTTATAGTGTGGATCTAAGTGGAATCTCTTCTGGTTCCTATGATTTTACTATAAAGCATAACACAGAATCTGTTGCTGCTTCTGGCAGTTTTGAAGTTTTAGAGTATAATGTTGAACAACAGTTTCTAAATGCTGATGTAGAAAAGCTTCAATCGTTAGCTAAAAATAGCAATGGAAATGCAGTTTTCAATACAGAAATAGAGGACCTAATTTCAGAATTATTGACAGATTCTAGATACGCTACCATTCAAAAAAGCTCTAAAAATATCGTACATTTGATCGATTGGAAATATCTACTTGGTATCATAGTTTTAAGCTTATTTGCAGAGTGGTTTATTAGAAAATATAACGGATTAATTTAAAAATATTAAAATGGAAAGATTACCCAAAATAGCACTTCCAGTCGTAATAGGACTAGTGGTTTTAATTATACTAATTGCAAAATCTGCAGTAACAATAGGACCTGGTGAAGGTGGTGTTATTTTTAAAAGATTTGGAGATGGTATTGATACATCACAAACCTATGGCGAAGGATTTCATATTGTTGCACCTTGGAATGATATGATTATAAAAAAGGTGAGGCAACAATCTATTTCAGATAAAATGAATGTATTATCTGTAAATGGATTAGAAGTTAATGTTAACGGAACAGTTTGGTATGAGCCAGAATACAGCAAATTAGGCTTATTAATAAAAACAAAAGGTGAAAATTATGTTCAAGAATTATTAGCACCTGCTGTAAATGCTGCTGCTAGAAGTGTAGTTGGTAGGTACACACCAGAGCAATTGTATTCTAGTAAAAGAGATGTTATTGAGCAAGAAATTTTAGATGAAGTCACAAAATTACTAGATCAACAATATGTAAATGTTAAACGTGTTTTAGTAGAGGATGTTCAACTACCAGCAACGATTAAGCAAGCGATAGAGCGTAAATTAAAGCAAGAGCAAGAATCTTTAGAATACGAATTTAGATTAGTTACAGCTCAAAAAGAAGCCGAAAAACAACGTATAGAAGCACAAGGTAAAGCGGATGCTAACAAGATTTTAAGCGCGTCTTTAACGGATAAGATTCTTCAAGATAAAGGTATAGAAGCAACAAATAAATTGGCTGAATCACCTAACAGTAAGGTGGTTGTCATCGGTTCAGGCGATAGTGGAATGCCAATAATATTAGGCAATCAGTAAAAAATTTTGTTAAACGTTTGGAATTCTAAATATATTTTTTGAAAATTTGTCCAGAACAAAACAAGACATGACTTTTATTCAATTACATCATCATCATTTTCATACTTGCACTCAAGCGAGCTGAAGATGTATTGAATAAAACCAAGATATTTTTAAAACCGTTTGAGTAAATCAAGCGGTTTTTTTCATTCCTGTGAAAACAGGAATCTTACCCAAAAAGATTTACTCAAACACTTTAACAAAAAAGAAAAATGAGTAAACTAAAAATTGCAATTCAAAAATCAGGACGATTAAATGAGGATTCTATGAAAATCCTTAAAGACGTTGGTATTTCTATTGATAATGGTAAAGATCAACTCAAAGCATCGGCTAAAAATTTTCCTCTAGAAGTCTTTTATTTACGCAACGGAGACATTCCTCAATATTTAAAAGATGGTGTTGTAGACGTCGCTATTATCGGTGAAAATGTCTTGGTAGAAAAAGGACAAGACATCACGATTGCAGAGAAACTAGGGTTTTCTAGCTGTAAAGTGTCTGTAGCGATTCCAAAAGGAAAAAGCTACAATTCCATTAAAGATTTAGATGGAAAACGTATTGCAACGTCTTATCCAAACACAGTCAACCAATTTTTAAAAGACAACAACGTTAACGCCAATTTACACATCATTAACGGTTCTGTAGAAATTGCGCCAAACATTGGATTAGCAGACGCAATTGTTGATATTGTATCTAGCGGAAGCACACTTTTTAAAAACAACCTTAAAGAAGTTGAAGTCATTTTAAAATCGGAAGCTGTTTTAGCAGTTTCACCTCAAATTTCTTCTGAAAATCAAGCGATTTTAAACAAGTTACAGTTTAGATTACAATCGGTTTTAAAAGCTAGAAACTCACGCTACGTGTTACTAAATGCACCAAATAACAAGGTTGACGACATTATAAATATTTTACCAGGAATGAAAAGTCCAACTGTTTTACCGCTAGCTGAAGAAGGTTGGAGTTCACTACACTCGGTAATCAACAAAAACGATTTCTGGGAAATTATAGACGAATTAAAAGCCAATGGTGCTGAAGGCATATTAGTTTGTCCAATTGAAAATATGGTGCTCTAAATTCCTGCGCAGGCAGGAATCTAATATTTAAAATTAATGTCTGGCTGAGCGCAGTCGAAGCCTAATTAACGAGAAGAAATGAAAATAATAAAATACCCAAATAAAAACACGTGGTCAGAACTTTTAAAGCGACCAACACAAACCGTAAACGATATAGAAAGTACGGTTAATCAAATTTTTGAAGACGTACAACGCAACGGTGATACTGCTATAAATAAGTGCACTAGCTTATTTGATGGCGCTGATTTACAATCTAATCTCGTAACTAAACAAGAGATCGAAGAAGCATCTTCAAAATTATCATCAGAATTAAAAGCTGCGATTAACCAAGCAAAGTCAAACATTGAAACATTCCACAAAGCACAAAAAACAGAAAGGGTAAGCGTAGAAACATCTATTGGAATTACCTGTTGGCAAGAAAAACGTGCCATACAAAAAATTGGAATTTATATTCCTGCTGGTACAGCACCATTATTTTCAACAGTTTTAATGCTGGCAATTCCTGCAAATATCGCTGGTTGTAAAGAAGTTGTTTTATGTTCGCCACCAAATAAAGACGGTAAAATTGCTAACGAAATTTTATACGCAGCTCAACTTTGCGGTGTGACTAAAATTATAAAAGTTGGTGGTATTCAAGCGATTGCTGGATTAACATTTGGAACCGAAACTATTCCACAGGTCTATAAAATCTTTGGTCCTGGAAACCAATTTGTAACTGTTGCTAAGCAATTGGCCACAAAATATGGTGTTGCTATCGATATGCCTGCAGGACCAAGCGAACTGTTGGTTGTGGCAGATGATAGCGCCAATGCAAGTTATGTGGCTTCAGACTTATTAAGTCAAGCAGAACACGGAACTGATAGTCAAGTGATTTTAGTATCAACGTCTGAGAATTTTATAAATGAAGTTGAAACTGAAATTAAAACGCAAATTAAAGTATTACCAAGACAAAATATTGCGGAACAAGCTATCAATAATTCAAAATCTATTTTAGTGAAAACTAATGAAGAAGCGTTAGAATTAATTAATGATTATGGTCCAGAACACTTTATTGTTGCTACTAAAAACAACAACTTTTATGTTAATGGCATTCAAAATGCAGGTTCGGTATTTATTGGTAATTACACACCAGAAAGTGCTGGCGATTATGCGTCAGGTACCAATCACACCTTACCAACCAATGGATTTAGCAAAGCCTACTCAGGCGTAAATTTAGACAGTTTCACAAAAGCCATTACGTTTCAAAACATCACAAAAGAAGGTTTGAAAAATATAGGAAACACCATAGAACTAATGGCAGAAGCAGAAGGTTTACAAGCGCACAAAAACGCAGTTTCTATTAGATTAAAAGATATCATTCCTGCGCAGGCAGGAATCTCAAACTCGAAAACAGAATAATAATGAGAAGTAAAGATTTTGATTTATTGAAACTGGTTAGACCAAACATCTCAGCCTTAAAACCGTATTCTTCTGCGAGAGATGAGTTTAAGGATGCAACATCAAACCAAATAATTTTCTTAGATGCAAATGAAAATCCATTTGAAAATGGTGTAAATCGTTATCCTGATCCGCAACAAAAGGATGTAAAATCGATGTTGTCAAGCATAAAAAACATTCCAACCGAGAATATCCTGTTAGGTAACGGAAGTGATGAAGTTTTAGACTTAATTTTTAGAGCGTTTTGCGAGCCAAATCAAGATAACATCATTACATTACCGCCAACTTACGGTATGTACGACGTATTAGCTAATACAAATGCTATAGACGTTTTAAGGGTTGAATTGGATACTGATTTTCAACCTAAAGTTGACGATATTCTTAACACTCAAAACGACAATACAAAACTGTTATTTTTATGTTCGCCAAACAATCCAACAGCGAATAGTTTTGAAGCGTCTAAAATTGAAAAATTATTAACTGATTTTAGAGGAATTGTAGTCATTGATGAAGCGTATATCGATTTTTCAGAAGAAGAAAGTTGGATATCAAAATTATCAGATTTTCCAAATTTAATAGTCACGCAAACGCTATCTAAAGCTTACGGAATGGCAGGAATCAGACTAGGGATTTGCTTCGCATCTACCGAAATTATTTCAATTTTAAATAAAATAAAACCACCATATAACGTCAATCAATTAACGCAGCAAAAGGCAATTCAACGTTTAGAAAAGCAACAAGACGTTAAAAACGAAATTCAGGATATAATTTCAGAAAGAAGCTTGTTAATTAAAGCCTTAAAGTCGATTACTTGGATTGATACTATATATCCAACACAAGCTAATTTTGTGTTAGTAAAAGTTGATGATGCGACTAATCGATACAATCAGTTAGTAGAAAAAGGCATCGTTGTTCGCAACCGAACCAATCAGCCGCTTTGCAACAACTGTTTACGTTTTACGGTTGGCACAAGTGATGAGAATGAGAAATTGATTGCAGTAATGCAATCAATTTCGAAATCCTGAACTTGTTTCAGGAACTTTAAATAAATGGAAAAACTAAAAACATATTACACTTATATATTATCTAATAAGAACAGGACTGTTTTATATGTTGGGTATACTGAAAATATTAAAACGCGATTAATTCAGCATAAAAATGGGAAAGGTTCCGTATTTACTAAAAAGTATAATGTTTTTGATTTGATTCATTTAGAAACATTCGAAAAGAAAAAAGAGGCTAAACAAAGAGAAAAACAATTGAAAAATTGGCATAAAGAGTGGAAATGGAATCTTGTAAAAGAAAACAATCCAGAACTAAAAACATTGAAAATTTAAAATAGATCCTGAAACAAGTTCAGGATTGATTAACAAGTTAATCAAATGAAAAAAGTACTATTCATAGACCGTGATGGCACATTGATTAAAGAACCAGTAGACGAGCAAATCGATAGTTTTGAGAAGTTGGTATTTTATCCAAAAGTCTTCACGTATTTAAGTAAAATCGCAAAAGAATTAGATTTTGAAATCGTAATGATTACCAATCAAGATGGATTAGGAACAGATGTGTATCCAGAAAATACGTTTTGGCCTGTTCACAATTTTGTACTTCAATCTTTTGAAAACGAAGGTGTTCTTTTTGAAGAACAATTTATCGACAGAACTTTTGCTAAGGATAACGCACCAACTCGAAAACCAAATACAGGTTTGCTAACCAAGTATTTTAGCGAAGATTACGATTTAGAAAATTCATTTGTTATTGGTGACCGATTAACCGATGTCGAATTAGCCAAAAACCTTGGCTCTAAAGGTATATTTATCAATGATAATACCAATTTAGGAACGGATGAAATTACGGTACAACGAGATGCTTTAGATCAGTTTATCGCTTTAGAAAGTAACGATTGGGAAGAAATCTATAAATTCTTAAAAACCAAAGAACGCACAGGAAGCATCGAGCGAAACACAAACGAAACCAAGATTAAAATCGATTTAAATCTTGACGGAACAGGACAAAGTAATATCGATACTGGTATTGCGTTTTTCGACCATATGTTGGACCAAATTGCGCGTCACGGACAATTAGATTTAAATATTAAAGTTGATGGTGATTTAGAAGTAGATGAGCATCACACTATTGAAGATACAGCAATTGCTTTAGGTGAAGTGTTTGCAACGACTTTAGGAAACAAATTAGGAATAGAACGATATGGTTTCAGCTTACCAATGGATGATTGTTTTGCGCAAGCTGCAATAGATTTTGGTGGTAGAAACTGGCTGGTTTGGGAAGCCGATTTTAAACGCGAAATGATTGGTAAAATGCCAACCGAAATGTTTTTTCACTTCTTTAAATCCTTTACAGATGGCGCAAAATGTAACCTAAACATCAAAGCAGAAGGTACAAACGAGCATCACAAAATTGAAGCGATTTTTAAAGCATTTGCTAAAGCAATAAAAATGGCTGTAAAACGCGATGTTGAGAAAATGATTTTACCAAGTACAAAAGGAATGTTGTAATTAGCTTCTAGTCTTTAGCGTTTAGCTGTTAGCTAAAAACTAAAGGCCAAAAGCCAAAAGCTTAAAAATGAAAATAGTCATCATAAATTACGGTGCAGGAAACATCAAAAGCATTCAATTTGCTTTTAAACGCTTAGGTTTTGAAGCGTTGTTAACCAATAATCCTGAAGAAATTAAAGCAGCAGATAAAGTGATTTTTCCTGGTGTAGGCGAGGCGAGTAGTGCAATGCAAAAGCTAAAAGAATCAGGTTTGAATCGTTTGATTCCGCAGTTAAAACAACCTGTTTTAGGAATTTGTTTAGGTATGCAATTAATGTGTAAATCTACAGAAGAAGGTAATACAAAAGGATTAGGCATTTTTGATGTAGATGTAAAACGCTTTTCAAACACGGTAAAAGTGCCACAAATGGGTTGGAACACGATTAATAACCTTCAATCAGATTTGTTTAAAGGAGTTAAAGATGATGAGTTTATGTATCTAGTGCATAGTTATTATGCAGAACAATGCAAAGACGCAATCGCAACAACAACTTATGATGTAGCATACGCTTCAGCATTACAAAAAGATAATTTTTACGGTGTGCAATTTCATCCAGAAAAATCATCCTTAGCAGGTGAACAAATTTTGAGAAATTTCATCAATTTATAAAATGAAAATGTCAGGCTGAGCGCAGTTGAAGCCTGTATATTAACTAAAAAAATTCCTGCCTACGCAGGAAATGATTATGAGAATAATACCAGCAATAGATATAATAGAAGGAAAGTGCGTAAGATTAACTAAAGGCGATTATAGCACTACAAAAATGTACAATGAAAATCCGTTAGAAGTTGCCAAGCAATTTGAAGATGCAGGCATAGAATACTTGCATATGGTAGATTTAGAAGGCGCTAAAGCAGATCACGTAGTCAATTATAAAGTGTTAGAAAAGATAGCGACAAAAACCAATTTAAAAATTGATTTTGGTGGCGGACTTAAATCTGACGACGATGTATTTATAGCATTTAATTCTGGTGCTAAACAAATTACAGGTGGCAGTATAGCTGTAAAAAACACCGACACTTTTTTACGATGGATTAATAAATACGGAACCCAAAAAATCATTCTTGGTGCCGATTGTAAAAATGAAAAAATCGCTATTTCTGGTTGGTTAGAAGAAAGTAGTTTAGAAGTTGTTCCGTTTATTCAGGAATATCAAAAAAATGGTATTCAGTATGTGGTTTGTACAGATATTTCAAAAGACGGAATGCTTCAAGGTCCATCCGTAGATTTGTATAAAAAAATAATTAACCAATGTACTAATGGTAGCTCAGATCAATCTGTAAAGCTAATCGCTTCTGGTGGAGTAACAACAATTAAAGATGTTGAAGTATTATCTGAAATTGGTTGCGATGGAGTAATTATCGGGAAAGCCATTTACGAAAACAGAATAAGTTTAAAAGAATTAGAACGTTTTTTATAATATAAATAATTAGCCTTTAGCCTTTTGCTTTTAGCAACACGTTAGAAGCAAAAAGCCAAGAGCCAAAAGCCAAATAAATGCTAACAAAACGAATCATACCTTGTCTAGATATCAAAAACGGTCGAACCGTTAAAGGCGTTAATTTTGTTAATTTAAGAGACGCAGGCGATCCTGTAGAATTAGCAAAACAGTATGCGGTAAAAGGCGCAGACGAACTGGTGTTTTTAGATATTTCAGCAACTTTAGAAGGTAGAAAGACAATGATTGAAATGGTGCTTAAAGTCGCCGAACAAGTCAATATTCCATTTACCGTTGGTGGCGGAATTTCAAGTGTTGAAGATGTAGATTTACTTTTAAAATCTGGTGCAGATAAAATATCTGTAAATTCTTCAGCAGTAAAACGACCAGAATTAGTAAACGAATTGTCAAGTAAATTTGGTAGTCAATGTGTTGTGGTTGCTATAGATGCTAAACAAGTTAATGGACAATGGAAAGTGCATTTAGCTGGTGGAAGTATTCCAACCGAATTAGATTTATTTGATTGGGCAAAAGAAGTTGAAACAAGAGGCGCAGGCGAAATCCTGTTTACCTCTATGAATAATGACGGAACAAAAAACGGATTTGCAAATCAAGCTTTGGCTAAACTATCAGAGACTGTAAATATCCCGATAATTGCTTCTGGTGGAGCAGGAACTATTCAGCATTTTACAGATACCTTTAAAGAAGGAAAAGCAGATGCAGCTTTGGCTGCAAGTGTATTTCATTTTGGTGAAATTGAAATAAAAAATTTAAAAGAAGAATTAAAACAGAAAGGTGTTTCTGTGAGATTATAACTTGTCATTAAGAGCAAAGCGAAGAATCTTTAAAATTATGAGATTTCTCGTCGCTGTGCTCGCTCGAAATGACAGAAAAGCTAAGAAAAATGAACATAAATTTTAATAAAAATAACGACGGATTAGTCCCAGCAATCATTCAAGATGCCACAACCAAAAATGTGTTAATGCTTGGCTATATGAATGAAGAAGCGTTTAAAAAAACACAAGACACTAAGTTGGTGACCTTTTTTAGTCGTACCAAAAAGCGACTTTGGACCAAAGGTGAAGAAAGCGGTAACGTTTTAAACTTAGTAGATATTAAATTAGATTGTGATAATGATACTTTATTAATTACGGTAAATCCAAAAGGACCAACGTGTCATAAAGGAAGTGATACGTGTTGGAATGAAGACAATACCGAATCTTATGGGTTTTTAACCAATTTAGAAAACACGATACAAAGTAGAGTAGAAGCTGGTAACACAGAAAAATCGTATGTAGCATCATTATTTGCAAAAGGTATCAATAAAGTGGCTCAAAAAGTTGGTGAAGAAGCTGTAGAAGTCGTTATCGAAGCTAAAGACAATAACGACGATTTATTTTTAAATGAAAGTGCCGATTTATTATTCCACTATTTAATGTTGTTGCAGGCTAAAGGATTCAAGTTAGAAGATGTTATTTCTATTCTTCAAAGAAGATCTGAATAATTGAAATAATCGACTAAACGTATATTTTCACGACAAAACGTTGTTTTTTGCTGAAAATGTGTATATTGCGGCTTTAAATTTTAACTTAATTCTAAATGAAAAACTTTACAATTCTAATTGTATTTGCAATTTTTTCAATGTTTTCTTACTCAGTTTTTGCACAGCAATGTGCTTTTGACAAACAAAGAGAATCCTTATTGCAAAACTCAAATTATGTTCAGCAAGAGCAATTAGCTGAGCAAAAGATTCAAAATTTTATATCCAATAGTGATCTAGCGTTAAGAAATGGAACTGTTTTTACCATTCCTGTGGTTGTGCATGTACTTCACTTAGGTGAAGCAGAAGGTACAGGTTCTAACATTTCTGATGCTCAAATTCAAAGTAGTATCGATAATCTAAATGATTTTTACAGAGGACAAACTCCTGGTAGTTCTGTTGATTTTGAAATTGAATTTGTTTTAGCTCAAAGAGATCCTAATTGTGCTGCAACTACTGGAATAAACAGAATTGATGCTTCTGGTATACCTGGTTATGCTAGCAACGGTGTTAATGTGGTTAGCTCTGGTGGTGCTGATTATGAAACGATAAGAGATTTTATTAGTTGGCCATCAACTGAATATTTAAACTTTTGGATTGTAACAGAATTAGATAATAATGATGGTGGTTTTGGTTTTCAAGGCTACGCTTATTTTTATAATGAATTTAGCAATTACTATGGCTCTGTAATGATGGCTTCTGTTTTTGGTTATGATCCAGGAAACACGAATGGTTGGGGATTAAATTCTAATGGAGATAATAGTACTGTTGTTCATGAAGTAGGGCACTTTTTACATTTATATCATACGTTTCAAGGTGATGACAGTAATAATGATGGTGTAGCTGATACATGTCCTGCAGATGTTACTGTAGGTTCAGATAGTGATGGTTGTGCAGATACTGTTCCACACCAAAGAGAGACAAGTACTTGTCCTGCCAATAACACTTGTACAGGTAATCCTTGGGTAGATAATAACACAATTAACAACGTAATGAGTTATTATTATTGTACAGATAGACTAACTGAAGATCAGAAAACAAGATCAAGAGCAGCTATGACAGATACTGCAATTATTGAATCTAAAGGAGGTGAAGCACCAGTAACTGGTTTTGTGGCACCTTCTGCGGTATGTTCTGCAAATTCACCAGCTAGTAATGATGTAGCTGGTATATTGAGTGTAGAATTAAATTCTACAACTTTTACATCATCGACAACAAATGGTGATGGAGGTAACTTAGATAGAAGTGTTAATTGTAGTGGTCTTTTCAGTATAAATTCTGATAATCCTTATACAATGAACGTTGAAATTACTGGAGGAAACTTTCATCAGTTAGCCGTTTGGATAGATTGGAATAACGATGGTGATTTTGATGATGATGCCGAAACACAACATTTTTCTGAAGATATTGTTGGTGGTGCAATAGTACCTGTATCATTAACATACCCTTCTACCATTCCTTATGATAGTTATGTAAGGATTAGATTGATGACAGATGTTGATGATATGTTTGGTGTAGGAGATATAAATTCGCCTTGTTATACCTCATTAGCTTATGGGCAGTCAGAAGATTATGCGCTGTACATTGAGCCAAACACTTTGTCAATAGAAGATGTAAATACTGTTGAGTTAAATGTGTTTTCTGACAATTCTAATAGTCAGTTAGTAGTTAAAGGACAATTGTTAGAAGCTTCTACAGCAAATCTATACGATATACAAGGTAGATTGGTTAAAAGCAAAATTATGAACACTACATCTTCTAGAAACACTATTGATGTGTCTGGATTAAGTAGTGGAATTTATATTGTAAAAGTTTCAAACAGTATTCAGTCAAAAATTAAGAAAGTTATTTTAGATTAATAAATAGTTAGTAATTCTTAAAGGGCTGTCAACATTTTAGTTGATAGCCTTTTTTGTTTAGGTGAACTTTTTGCAGTCTTCGATAAAATAACGTTCTTGTTGCCATGTTTGAAAAACGTTACTATTACCTTATAAAAATTCAATATTTAGGCTATCGATTTCATGGTTGGCAAAAGCAACCAGATGTAAAAACATTACATCTTATGATAGATAGAACATTAAAATATATTCTAGGAGACACAAGATTTAAAACTCTTGGAGCTGGACGAACAGATGCAATGGTATCTGCAAACGAGGCTGCACTTGAGCTTTTTATTTATAACAATCCTATTGATGATTTTGATAGCTTTTTAGATTTATTTAATCATAATTTACCACAAGACATAAGAGCGTTATCAATTAACGAAGTTGATAAGACCTTTAATATCATTCAAGATTCTAAAGTAAAGGAATACCACTATGTGTTTTCTCAAGGGCAAAAAAACCATCCATTTTGTGCGCCGATTTTAACAACTATTTTAGAGCCTCTTAACATAGATTTAATGAAAGAAGGAGCTAAACTTTTTGAAGGCTCTCATTACTATAAAACCTACTGCTATAAAGCCACGGACAAAGGCGAATATCATAGAACGATAGAGCATTGTAAAATTGTAGATAACGATATTTATAAGGCAAACTTTTTTCCACAAGAGTCTTATGTATTTATTGTAAGAGGAAAAGGGTTTATGCGAAACCAAATCCGTTTAATGATGGGTTGTCTTATAAAATTGGGTAGAGGAGAGGTAACATTAGATTATATAAAAGAATCCTTAAAAGAAGACAGCAAAGAAGTTATGGATTATATAGCACCTGCTTCTGGCTTAATTCTTCATAAATTAGATTTTGAATAAAAAAAAGGAATCAACAAATGTTAATTCCTTTCTTATTTTTGATTGGTTGTGTATTTAGTGTATCCAACCTTTTTTTGCAGAATGGTTTGAAAACCAAACTAAAAACAAAGCAAATACAATAATCATATAGCTCATTATTTCGTTAGCACTAAAATCTACACCTTTTAAATCTGCTATAAACAAGAAATAAACCATTTGTATAGTTGCAGCAACAAAAGATATAATAAGAAGAAACTTCGCTGCTTTTTTCCTCAGCAATAATAGTAAACATCCTAAAGCACCAGTAAAAACGGCAATAGCAAATAATGCTGTATACCAAGAAGGCAAAGTAGATATAACCTCTAACTGATCTGTAGTATAAGCGTCAGTGTACGCTGATAATTCATAAGCTTGGCTTATGTAACCGTGCACACCAAGGCTGTTCCATAAAAGTGCAATCGCACTCACAATCCAAAACCAGATTGGTGGTTTTTGTAATGAATTTGTCATAATAAATTGATTTAATTAGTTAGTTTTTTTGGTATTAATAAAACACCATTTAATTAACAATTTATAAAAAAAATCATAGACTATAATTACAGTCTATGATTTAAGAGAAATAAAAAAGGGTAAAATTCTTAGTTTTACCCTTTTAGTGTTTTGTATATTTTAGTTATTCTACAACATGTAATTTTGGTTCTTTTTCTACAAATTTTCCATTTACAGACTCACCTAATATAAGCACTTCTTTAGAACGCTCGTACATTTTTATTGCTCTGTGCATTTGTAATTTAGTGCCACTGTATAGTTTAACACCCGTTTTAGAACCCTTGTTTCTGATTTCGATATAGAAACCATCTTTAAGCTTTGTTGGTCTTGTTGCTGGTCTACCCATAAAATTAGTGTGTATTTTTAAAAGTACCGCATTATACTGAAAATTATGCCAACTCACAAGTTTATTTAAAACAATCCCTCTTAAGATATTAACACGTTAAGAACTCTTAACATTTCAGATAATCTTTAACAAAAAATTATGTTAATAGAAGTGCTAAATGGTTAAAGCATGTTAAGTCACTTGACACAAGCCCATATGCCTTATATATTGAATGGAAACGAAACAAAACAAACAAAAACAATAGTTATGAGCTACTTAAACATGAATGACGAAAAATTATTACCAACTGTTGTAGAATTAAACACTTTGTTAGCAGACTACCACGTTTACTATCAAAATTTAAGAAATTTCCACTGGAACATTTTAGGAGATAATTTTTTTGAATTACACGAAAAATTTGAAAAATTATATACAGATGCAAGAGTGAAAATTGATGAAATAGCAGAACGTATCTTAACACTAAGATACCATCCTATGAGTAATTTAAAAGATTACCTAAAAGCATCTTCAATTGAAGAAGTTTCTTCTAAAAAAACAGACAAAGAGATGGTAGAGGCTATTTTAGACAATCATGCAACCTTACTAAAGCAAATGTCTAAAGTTATTGACAAAGCCGAACAAACTAACGACGAAGGAACAATAGATCTTATTGGTGCCTACATTAGAGAACTAGAGAAAAGCAGTTGGATGTTAGATGCATTCACCAAAGAAACCGCATCACAATTAAATGAAGTGTAAAAAGCCTATTTCAAGCAGGTAAACACAACATTTAATAACAAAAACATCACAAAATGAAAGAGCAATTTAATACTGCCCTTGGGAATTTAGTATCTAAACTTGAGGGTTGGTTTAACACAATAATAGAATACATACCCAACTTTATACTAGCCATTTTGGTTATGGTAACATCTTATTTTGCTGCCAAGTATATAAGTAAGTTAGTAAGCAGGTTGGTATCAAAAAAAGTAAACCAACAATCTATAACTACTGCAATATCAAGAGTTACAGCAGTAGTGGTAGTTGCTCTAGGTTTGTTTATATCTCTTGGAGTGTTAAACCTAGGTAAGGCCTTAACCTCTTTATTGGCTGGTGCTGGTGTAGTAGGTTTAGCAATAGGTTTAGCCTTACAAGGTACACTCGCTAATACATTTGCAGGTCTTATATTATCGTTCAGAAAGAAGATTCAGATTGGTAATTGGGTAGAAACTACAGGATATTCGGGTGAAGTTATAGATATCAATCTTAAAGATTTTACTCTAAAGGAAGCAGACAACAATATAGTTGTAATTCCAAATAAAACCATTTTAGAAAACCCGTTAAAAAACTATTCTTTAACAACAAGAATGCGTGTATTCCTAGAATGTGGAGTAGGTTATGAGTCTGATCTTGAAAAAGTAGAACAACTAACTAAAGAAGTCATCGCTAAGACTTTTGATCAGGTACAAAAGCCAGAAGATGTAGAATTTTATTACACAGAGTTTGGTGACAGCTCTATAAACTATCTATGTAGATTCTGGATTGATGCCGAAAGCATGCTCGAAAAATTAAGAGCAAAAACCAAAGCCATTATAGAAATAAAAAAGGCTTACGATAAAGAAGGTATTAATATTCCTTTCCCTATCAGAACATTACAGTTTGACAATAAGCTTAGTGTAAACTCACCAGACTTACAAGAAGCATTTTCAAACAACTAAACCTAGCACTTCCTACGCATTTTATTATTCGGTGAAAGTCACTGAGTGATACATGGTTTCTGAAAGTCAGAAATCGAATAACACTAATTATTTAAAACTTAAAATTATGTTACGTTGGACAATCACATTTATCATTATTGCAATTATTGCCGGAATCTTAGGATTTGGCGGAATAGCTGGAGGAGCAGCAACAATAGCTAAAATATGTTTCTTCTTGTTTTTAGTACTTTTTGTAATCTCTCTTTTTAGAGGAACTACAAAAAAACTGTAAACCAAAACATATAAAAAAACCAAACATTAACCACTAAAATTTAAAACAATGAAAAAGTTCACATATTTATTTATCGCATTATTCAGTCTAAGTTTATTAACTACAAGTTGTAGAGAGCAAAAATCTACAGGAGAAAAAATAGAGGAAGCAGTAGATGATACTGGAGATGCTATTGAAGATGCAGCAGATGATGTATCTGATGAAGTTGAAGACGCAGTTGATAACAAATAAAAAAAACAGACCACAATGAAACGATTATCATATTTGTTTTTAGCGCTATTTAGTTTAAGTATTTTAACTACAAGCTGTAGAGAGCAAAAAACACCAGACGAAAAAGTTGAGCAAGCATTAGATGAAGTAGGAGAAGAGCTAGAAGACGCTAGCGATGATGTAAAAGATGCTGCAGAAGACTTACAAGATGAAATAGAAGAGGTTAAAGAAGAAAACGGAGGTAAGTAATACCTTAAGACTTTAATCACAGAATAAAATAAATCATACAAGATGAAAATTAAAATATTAGCCTTGGCACTTACAATGTTTGTAAGTGTTCAGGCTCAAAAAGAAAACAAAGACAAAATAGTTGAGACCAAAACCAGAGTCATTAACGTCATGGAAGACGGTAAAATGATAGAAAAAAAGGTTATGGTAAAAACAACTAAAGAACAAGAAATTAAAACAGATCCTAGTTACAAAGGCAAACTTAATGCTCCAAGGGTTTTTCCCGCTACCAAAGTTTCTAAAGTTATATATATAGACAATGATAACGATCCGTTTTATGACGAAACGGCAACAGTAACCTATTACCAAAAAGATGGAATGGTTTACAATTTTAACCCAACAGATTCTGGATTCGAAATTGTAGACAACAAGTCAAAAAAAATGATTGGTAATGCAAGGTTTTCTAATAATGCCGAAGTATACCTATTTAATACTAAAGACTATAGTGGAATAGGGTACTTTAAAGACAACATGTTTGTTGTTGAGTATTATGATGATGAAGGTACACTAATCATTGAAAAGTTTAACGACAGTAAACTGTAATTGCAGAATACATAACTACAAAAAGCCATCACAATTGATGGCTTTTTTTTATTTTTATGCAAATAAAAAACTATGAGCACTACCATACCAAAAGATACGTTTTCTTTCTTTAATAAATTAGCCAAAAACAACGACAGAGACTGGTTTAATGAGCATAAACCAGAATTTAAAGCTATTGAAGCTAAAGTAAAATCTGCTTACAGCCATTTAGGAGAATTAATGGCCACACACGACCAGATTGAAAAAATGAAAATCTTTAGAATTTATAGAGACGTGCGTTTTTCAAAAAACAAACAACCATACAAAACACATTTTGGAGGTTCGTTTACAAGAAAAAAACCAGAACTAAGAGGTGGTTACTATCTTCATATTCAACCCAACAACGAGTCTTTTATAGCAACTGGTTTTTGGGAACCAAATAAAGAAGATTTGCTCAGAATTAGAAAAGAATTTGAAATGGATGATAGCGAAATGAGAGCTATTCTTAATGACAAAACCTTCAGTAAAACTTGGGGGAGTTTTGTAGGTGATGAGCTTAAGACTGCACCAAAAGGTTTTGATAAAGAGCATCCTGCAATAGATCTTATTCGTAAAAAGCAATACATTTTCATCAAAAAATATTCAGACAAAGAAGTATTACAAGACGATTTTCTTGAAAATGTAAATGATGCATTTAAGAAAATTAGACCTTACTTTGATTATATGAGCGATGTGCTTACTACAAATCTTAACGGAGAGTCTTTGCTATAATATAGCTTTAATCTCGTAAGATTTTCCATTAAACTCAAATTGGTAACCTACAGATTTAGATTTAATAAGCTGTCCTATTGGAGACTGAATTGAGATAATGTAGTAATCCTCATCGCTAACAGTAACTTTGCCTTTGCTTATAGCTATATAAAAGTTGATGCTATCAGTTTTTACAATACTTCCCAAAACAACGTTTTGAGAAATAACATTAGGTTTTACCAAATTAAGATAGTCTTTAGCCTTCTGAGCGTCGTTAAGGTAATTTAGGTTCTTTTCTAAGTCCTCTAGCAATTGAGAATTGCCAGATTCACCTTCCTCATCGCTAACTTTATCATTACTTTCAATTGACTCTTTTATAAAGGATATTTCATTTTTGTAGTGCGAAATTCTTTTGCTTACATCCTGTAAGCAAATATCCAGTAGTTCTTGTTTTAATTTCATTTAGTGTCTAAACCGCCTTCAATATTTCAGGCTTTGCAAATGCTTGTATACTGTCTAATAAACGTTCTTTTACAATATTCATCATGCGCTTATTTAATGCTGATGAATTTTTAATATATAATGCATATTCTTCTTCTGTAAATTGCCCAATAATCATTCCTTTTACAGAGTTTCTAAACTTCATATCCTTATGAATAGCGTTATCTATGTAAACCAGTTGTTTTGGTAAAGTCAACTCATAGAAAACATTCTTACGTTTGGCGATGTAATTTTTAAAAACAGCAATAAACAGATCGTGCTGCATCTTTATGATTGGTCGTAATGTTTTATTCTGAAATAACTCATCAGAACTCATAGAATCATAAATTTTAGCAGACGAAATTACGGGTCTAATAGATAACAAATACTCAGTGCGTGTAGCCATGGTTAAGTTATTTAGGATTAATGATGTATTAAAATTAGCCATTAAGACAATTTGTATATAAAGAGGCAAATATTGTTGTTAACGTTGTTATTAACATTTAAGATTTTAGTATTCAAAAATCTAATTCAAAATACGGTTGCAACTCGCTATTAACTACTATATTTGAGAAAACTCATTTTATGAAATTCGGAAGTGTAGACCATCCAGAAGAAATAGATTTTACTCTGCCAAAAGACCATACAGACACCTTAAAAACACTGCAAAAAAATCCTTCAGGTCATACGCAAGTGTTTGTAGGTTGTGCTAAGTGGAACAAGGCAGATTTAAAAGGATTCTACCCAAGAGGAACAAAAGACGAGTTAGAGTATTATTCGCGTCAGTTTAATTCTATTGAGCTCAACGCAACATTCTATAGAATTTTTCCACCTGAGCAATTTGAGAAATGGCACGATAAAACACCTGCTGATTTTAAATTCTTTCCAAAGCTAAATCAAGAAGTTAGCCACTGGAAACGCCTAAATGATGATGTAGCTCCTGTGGTAGATAATTACCTTTACAGCGCTGTTAACCTCAAAGAAAAGTTGGGTTGTGTCTTTCTGCAAATGCATAACAATTTTGCACCAAAGGATTTTGATCGTGTGATAAATTTTGTTGAAGGTTGGCCAAAAGAAATTCCGTTAGCTGTAGAGTTTAGACATACCGATTGGTACAATGACAAAGCCATTGCTGAAGATTTATATCAACTTTTAGAGGCTAATAATGTTTCAAATATTATTGTAGATAGTGCCGGACGACGCGATATTATGCACATGCGTTTAACCAATTCCAGAGCTTTTGTGCGTTACGTTGGTGCCAACCATGCAAGCGATTATACACGCTTAGATGATTGGGTAGAGCGACTAAAGTATTGGAAAGACAATGGTCTTGAGCATATCAACTTTTTTGTTCATCAAAATATTGAAAAAGAATCGCCTTTACTTTCAGCATATTTTATAAAAAAGCTAAATGCTGAATTAGGAACAGATTTAAAGATTCCTAATGAAGATACTGACGGACAACAAAAATTATTATAATTCAAATTTCAAAACAATCATTTAATGAAACATGCATTTTTCATATTATTTCTCTTTCCGTTAATAGTTCTTTCACAAGAGAATGAAGACTTCAAAATATATAAAAACAAAAATTATTCAATTGAATATCCTCTGAATTGGAATTTAGATACATCTGGTGATAACGGAACTGAAATCTACATTTATCCGAAAGAATCAAACAATTCTGAGATTTTTGTAGAGAATATTAATTTATTGATACAGAATTTAAACGATTCAACAGCTACAATTGAAAGTTGTAAAATTTTAGTAGAACAACAAATTGAAGCTATGATGACGGATAGCAAGTTTATTGTTAGTGAAATTGTAAATAAGGACAAACATAAGTTTCACAAATTAATAGCTGAAGGCACTTATAATACCTATAAGTTTAAAACTATTATTTACACTTGGTATTTTAATAAGCATATCTATACATTGACTTTTGTAACCTTGAGTGAAGATTATATAAACAATCATACATTGGCACTTAAAATAATGGATAGTTTTTCATTAGAAAACAACAATTAAACGACACCACAAATCAACAATAACATGAGATTCCACACACGAAAATGGGTAAAACCCGAAGATTTAAATCCTAATAGCACACTTTTTGGAGGTCAACTTTTGGCATGGATAGACGAAGAAGTGGCCTTGTATACCGTTATTCAGTTAGAAAATCCTAAAGTGGTTACTAAATACATGTCTGAAATAAACTTTATGGCTTCTGCTAAAAAAGGAGACATTATTGAAATTGGAATTGAAGTCATAAAATTTGGCAATTCGTCTTTAACTATGAAGTGCGAAGTCCGAAACAAAATGACAAGAGAAACCATACTCACCATAGATAAAATTATTATGGTAAATCTTGGTCCGGATGGCAAACCAAAACCACATGGTAAAACAGAAGTAGAGTACGTAAAAGACAGGTTAAATAACGACTAGGTTTTGCTTTAAATAGCAAGTTCGTAGATTTCTAAATCAAAATACTTTACGGAAGCTAGCACATGGTCAAAAACATCGCCAATGATGTACTCATAGTTTTCCCAACGAATATCGCTACTAAAAGCATAAATTTCCATAGGAATACCTTGTGGAGTAGGCTCTAGTTGACGCACCATTAAAGTCATATCTTTATTAATGGCAGAGTGGTTATCCATGTAAGTTTGTAAGTACTTTCTAAAAATGCCGAAATTAGTAAGATTTCTACCGTTGATTAAAATAGATTTATCAACCCCTTTTTCGGTATTAAATTTCTTTATTTCTTTAGAGCGTTGTTCTAAATAATTAGAAATTAGCTCAATATTCTTAAAGCGTTCGATATCTTCATCAGATAAAAACTTAATGGTAGAGGCTTTTATAATTACTGATCGCTTTATACGTCTGCCACCAGAGTTCATCATACCTCGCCAGTTTTTAAACGAGTCAGATATCAGTGCATAAGTTGGAATTGTGGTTATCGTTTTATCCCAATTCTGAACCTTTACAGTAGCTAAATTAATTTCTATAACATCTCCATCAGCTCCATACTTTTCAAACGTAATCCAATCTCCAATACGCACCATATCGTTAATAGATACCTGGATACTGGCAACAAAACCAAGAATTGTGTCTTTAAAAATTAATAGAATTACTGCAGATGCTGTTCCTAATGAAATAGCAAATTTTATAAAAGTAACACCTGTAAGAATAGAAAACGCTGCAAAAATGCCAAGCATCCAAGCAAATATCATAAATACTTGTATGTAGCTGTCTATAGGCTTATCCTTATAACGTGGTAAAGTTTTTAGGTAATCTTTTATAGAATTAAAGAAACTCCTAATTATTCTTAGCGTCAGTAGAATAGCTATAATCTTAAGCGTTTTTTCAACTATATTTTCAAAATAGGCAAAGTCCGAAAACACATCTGGAACAAACTCTATAAGTATAATTAGCGGAATTATATGAGCAACATTTCTAGGAAGTTTATTGTTTATTAAAATGTTGTCAAAGTTTGTTTTTGTTTTACTGGCTACTGTAGCAGAAAACTTCCACAAAATACGCTTGGTGATGTAATCTATAATAAAAGCAACGATAAGAAGCCCAATTAACAAACCCAACATATTTAAATATTGCGCTGTAATATCAGGCACACCTTGTTCTACAAGAATATCGTATATATAGTGTCTTACACTAAGCATTTACAGACTTTAGATACTTTTTATCTATATAAAATGTTCCGAAAGGAATAATAGAAGCAACAAGCACTATCATTAATGTCTTACCATCCCATTTCATATCTTTACTCATTAATACTGCCATAACAACATATGCTATAAACAAAAGACCATGTGGCATTCCTAGTAATCTTACATATTGCGGATCTTCAGCAAAATATTTTAAAGGTGTTGCTATAAACAATAATAAGATATAAGATAGACCTTCTAAATGGGCTACAATTCTAAATGTCGGTAATAATTTTGACATACTCTATTTTTTTTGCAAAAGTACAGTACAACTAAGGAATAATCATAGCATTTTAACAGCTTTTAAGAATTAAAATATTGAGTTTATTTATTCATTATAATTGAATTAATCTTCTTAAGAACAAAATGAATTATAAATAGTAGTATCTTAGAGCCAAAATAAGAATTATGAAAAAGCTATTTATACTTTGTTTATTGTTTGCATTAGCAATGCCATCTGCTGGTTTTTCTCAAAATCCATTAACAAAAGAAGAAAAAGTACAGGCAATGTACGACCTAAATAAGAAATTGATTAAATCTCAAAATTTTAGTTTTATAGCCACTTGGGTTTTTGGAGAGGATAATAGAAGTGAAGTAGCTGAAAATGAAAATAAAATAACAATCAATGGTGGTAATATTTATGGTCCATTATCTACACTAGAAGTTAACAAACCTCTAATGCTAAAAGGTGGATTAGAGAATTACAAGACAACTTTTAACGATGAAAATCATGTAATTACTATCAACTTTAAAATTGGTGCTCACGTTGCTGAAATAGAAGTAAAGCCAACTGGAAAGGCTTTTTTAAAGCTTGAAAATATCAACAGTGGTCAAAAACTATCTTACAAAGGAGGTTTAAAATAGTCTATAAGAGTGCAACCTAAGATTGTAGCACTTACAGAAAAAAAGGTTGTTGGGATGCAGAGCAAAATGCTTATGCATCAATATGAAAATATCATAAAGCTTTGGAAAAGTTTTATGCCTAAGAAACATGAGTTAAAAAACACCATTAACCAAGAACTCATTGCCATACAAGATTATCCAGATTTTGGAAATCTTGAAACATCATACAATATATGGGCTTGTGCAGAAGTATCTGATTTTATAAATATACCAGATTCTATGCAACCTTTTACAATTTCTGAAGGATTGTATGCTGTTTTTCTTCATAAAGGCATGGATGCTGGCAAAACATATCAGCGAATAATGACAGAATGGTTGCCAAACTCTGGGTACAATATTGATGATAGACCGCATTTTCAGGTGATGGGAGACAAGTACAAAAATGGAAGTCCAGATTCTGAAGAGGATTTTTACATACCTGTAATAATGACCACTTAGATTTTTATGAAGTAAAATATATCAAAAGTTTACTCTAAAATCACATCCCGTTTTATAGTTGCTACAACCAAAAGCTGTTTTTCCTTTAAGCACACTACCTGTTTTGCATTTCGGACAAGTATCACCAGCTTTAATCTGTGGTTTACCTGTTTTTTTAGGTTCTAGCTTGAGTTTAAAACTATCATCAAAACGCAATAAACCCTCAACAGAATTGCCGTCTACTTTAAACCCTTTAAGATTTACCGTAGAGCCTTTATCTAGTAAACGTAAATATTGATTGTCTGATATTTTCTTCTCACCAAATTTAAAAGGTAAGATAAAATCGCACCCTTTGCCATATACACTACAGCCATAAGCAGACTTGCCTTTTACAAGTTCGCCAGATTTACATTTAGGGCAAGATGACCCAACCACTTTCTTAGACTTTGTTTTTGCCTTCGCTTTAGGCTTTGTTGCAGGCTTATTATTTACTGCCGAAATGCGCGTTTCTACCTTTTCGCTTCGTACTTCATAGACTAAAGCATCAACCATACGCTTCATACCTTTAATAAACGTATTAGCGCTGATTTCGCCTTTTTCTATATCCTTTAATTGCTTTTCCCAAGTACCTGTTAGTTCTGCAGATTTCAACAATTCATTCTGAATAGTGTCTATTAACTGAATACCTGTAACTGTAGGTAAAATTTGTTTTTTATTTCGCTTTATGTATTTACGCTTAAAAAGGGTTTCAATAATATTGGCTCGTGTAGATGGTCTTCCAATGCCATTTTCTTTCATTAAATCTCGAAGTTCATCATCATCTACTTGTTTGCCTGCGGTTTCCATAGCGCGTAGGAGTGAGGCTTCTGTATATTGTTTGGGTGGTTTGGTTTGTTTTTCTAAAAAAGAAGGTTCGTGTGGTCCTTTTTCTCCTTTGGTGAAAGTAGGTAGAATAGATTCTCCTTTTGTTTTAGAGCCATCAGATTCAAATACTACACGCCAACCTTTTGATAAAATTTCTTTACCAGTAGTTTTAAAATTTACATCATCTGCTTTTCCTATAACCGTTGTGTTAGACACTTTACAATCATCATAAAAAACAGCGATAAATCGCTTTACAATAATATCATAAACTTGCTGTTCTGCTGGTTGCAAATGGGTTTGCATTCCAGTAGGTATAATAGCATGGTGATCTGTAACTTTTTTGTCATTAAAAACCCTTGAAGATTTTTTTATCTTTTTGTTTAAAACAGACTGCGTAAGACTTGAATAATCAGTCAGTTTAGACAATATACCTTTAACCTTTGGGTAAATGTCATCTGGTAAAAATGTAGTATCTACTCTAGGATAAGTAACTACCTTTTTTTCATAGAGTCGCTGTGCTATTTTTAAGGTGTCATCTGCAGAAAAACCAAACTTAGTATTGCAATACACCTGTAATCCTGTAAGGTCAAAAAGTTTAGGTGCATATTCAGTGCCCTTCTTCTTGGTTATTGAGATAATCTCAAACTCATGTTCTTTTACCTTGTTAGCTAATTTTTCACCATCTTCCATTTTAAGAAAACGACCTTCTTCATAACTAAATAAAGTATCTCTGTATAAGGTTTGTAGTTCCCAGTAAGGCTGTGGTACAAAGTTTTCTATTTCTTTATAGCGATTAACCAACATGGCAAGGGTAGGAGTTTGCACACGACCTACAGACAATACTTGTTTGTAACCACCATGTTTTACTGTATATAATCGCGTTGCATTAATACCTAAAAGCCAATCTCCAATAGATCTAGAAAAGCCTGCATAATAAAGGTTATCATAATCTTCAGCTGGTTTTAAGTTTTCAAAACCTTCTCTTATAGCTTCAGTCGTTAGAGACGAAATCCACAAACGCTGAACTCTCCCTTTGTATTTTGCTTCGTTGATGACCCAACGTTGAATCAATTCTCCTTCTTGTCCAGCATCACCACAGTTTATAACCACATCTGCCTTATCAAATAAGCTCTTTACAATGTTAAACTGTTTTTTTATGCCTTTATCATTAGAGACTTTTACTTTAAATTTTTCAGGAAGCATTGGCAGGTTGTTAAGATCCCAACTCTTCCAATAAGGCTTATAATCACTTGGTTCGCAAAGTGTACAAAGGTGTCCAAAAGTATAGGTTACTGCATAGCCATTACCTTCAAAATAGCCATCGTGCTTGGTTGTAGCTCCAAGAACAGCAGCAATTTCTCTTGCAACACTAGGTTTTTCGGCAATGCAAACTTTCAAAAGACAATAAATTTAAAATTAATTAAAGCTCTAAAATTAACTTCTGACCAATTCTTAACGTAGATGTACGCTTTATTTTATTGGTTCTGCATATAGAAGCAATGCTTGTACGATTGCGTTGAGAAATACGAGAAAGAGTATCTCCTTTTCTAACAACATATACTTTGCGTTGCTTTTCTAAACTTGCCAACGCATCTTCTTTGGTTTCAAAAAGCGAAAGTTTAGATAAACGTATAGAACTATGATAGCTTGGTCTGGTCCATTTTCTGGTTACCCAAATATTTTGAGAGCGAATACTGTTTGTATCATCAAAATTAAACAAATAATCAGGATGAATATATTCTCCTCTGTAACTCGTTACTAAATGCAAATGACTGCCTCTTGAGCGCCCTGTATTACCGCCTTTTCCTAAAAACTCTCCTTTAGAAACAGTATCGTTAGCCTTAACTGCTATGTGCGATAAATGTGCATATGTTGTTTCTAACCCATTATAATGTCTTACAACAACGGTTTTTCCATGGCCACGACTATAACGTGCAAAACGCACAATACCTTCTAGCACAGACACTACAGAGTCTCCGGTTACCAAATCAATATCTATCCCTTTATGAGGTCTGCCACGTCTCCAGCCATAACGAGAGGTTACAACTTTTGGGTGAGAAACAGGAGAAGAATAAGTGCTATCGGTAAAAGTAAGTTCTATAGGAAATTCTGTTACAACATTTCTGTAAGGGTTATAAACTGTATTGTCCCAATATTCAGCTTTAATATCTATAACTTCATTTTCTTCTGAAGAAGCACTGCTTTCTGAAGGAAATTCAACTTCTTTAATAATGAAACTTTTTCCGTCTACAGTGGGTATTTTTAACTTTATTGAATTGTTTTGAGAATCTTCTTGTGCAAAACATAAACAGGCACTAAACAAAAATCCAATGCAAAAAAGTCTGTATTTCATGTATTTAAATGTAATTTTATAGTCAATTTGTAATAACGACGACGTAAAAATAATATTGTTTAGTAGATTACATTTGGATGGCTTCAGAATTTATTAACAGCTATTGTAGAAAAGTATCGTAAATTTGCACTTTCCCAAAAAAAATTAAATCCATTTATGTCTGAAACAAAACAAGCTGTTCAAGAGAAGAAAACCGACAAAGAATTATATGATTATCAACAAGGTGCCATAAGTCAGATTTTTGAAAAATTTGATAATGCTCCAGACGATTACCATTTGCTATACCAATTGCCTACAGGTGGTGGTAAAACAGTTATCTTTTCTGAAATGGTACGTCAATACCTAAAAAACCACAACAAAAAGGTATTGGTAATGACGCATCGTGTAGAGCTTTGTAATCAGACCTCAAAAATGTTAACGAGTTTTGGTGTTGCTAATAAAGTGGTAAACAGTAAAGCTAATCTAGATGACCAGGCAGACTATTCTTGTTTTGTAGCCATGGTAGAAACTTTAAATAACCGTCTTAACGACAACAAGCTAGATATATCTGATGTTGGTCTGGTTATTATAGATGAGGCGCATTACAACTCGTTTACTAAACTTTTTAAGTTTTTTGAAAACTCATTTATTCTTGGTGTTACGGCAACACCTCTAAGTTCTAACAAAGAATTACCTATGAAGGGTAATTACAACGAACTTATTACAGGCGAAACAATTGAAAGCCTTATAGAAAATGAATTCTTGGCACGTTGTGAAACCTATGCTTACGACATGGGATTAACATCGCTAGAAGTAGGTTCTAATGGAGATTATACAGTAAAATCTTCAGAAGATTTATATTCTAGTCCTGCAATGCTTCAAAAAACAGTAGATGCTTACAAAAAACATTCGCTAGGTAAGAAAACCTTAATCTTTAATAATGGTATTAACACTTCAATAAGTGTTTACTATGCTTTTAGAGAAGCTGGTCTGCCAATAATGCATCTAGATAATACAGCAACAAAAAAGCAACGTAAACAAATCCTAGATTGGTTTCACGAAACACCAAATGCCATCTTAACTTCTGTAAGTATATTAACCACTGGTTTTGATGAGCCTACGATAGATACAATAATCTTAAACAGAGCAACAAAATCGTTAACACTATACTACCAAATGATTGGTCGTGGTTCTCGTATATTAAACAACAAAGAGAAGTTTACAGTTATAGATCTTGGTAACAACTTATACCGTTTTGGTCCTTGGGGAGCAGACCTTGATTGGCAACTGATTTTTAAATCTCCTAATTGGTATGCAGACAGAATTAAAAGTGATGAGGCTATTGAGGCAGATTTTAAGCACGACTTATCAGATGATATTAAAGATGAGTTTTCTAAGTCTGAAAACACCTATTTTGATATTAGACAAACCTACAAAGACGCTGTAGCTGCAGGCGAATCTTCAAAAGTTGTATTAGAGCGCTCAATAGAACATCATGCTAAAATATGTATAGAAAACAGTGAAGATGTTTACGATGCAATTGCTCTAGCCAAATTGCTAAAGGAAGATATTAATCAGCGTATAGAAGTATATGCAAAATGTATTAGTAAGAGTACTTATAATTTTTTAAAGTGGTTAAAAGATGATTACCAAAAGAAATTAAATTCGTATCTACGTACTAACTTTGATGAAAAGTTTGAAGAAATACATGGCTATCCACCAGAAGAATAAGATATGAGAATTTTTAATGCTTCAAGACTCAAGATGCTTAAAAGCAAACGCTTAAAGAACTATATACTTTATGCCTTGGGCGAAATCATCTTAGTAGTCTTGGGCATTTTAATTGCACTCAAGGTTAATAATAACAATCTTGAAAACCAAAAACAGCAACAGCTTTTAGGCTCTGCAAATAGAGTTTTAGAGCTTATGCAAAAAGACGATTCTGATATCGATGATGTTCTTAAACATTGGGTTAATGTTGAAAAAACCATCGACACGGTTTTAGTTATCACCAAAGCTACTGAGCCAATTGTTAATTGCGAATCGTGTTTAAACCTGCTTTTAAGCATAAAACTACCTGAGTTAGATGATGAAATTGTACAATTAATCTCTAACGAAGACCTTTCTAATTCTGAGCTTGATACCACTTTAAAAGCTATAGCAAAAGATTATAAAAGCATATTAATCACAGCAAATTTTTATAAAGAGTCATCTACAGAAGTTTTAAAAGATCATTTGGGTTACCTAAAAGAAAACTATGCTTGGTTTGCACAATATGTATACAACGGCATATGTGATGAAGCGTGCCAGGAATATCACAATAATAGTTCAGATTACAGAAATAAAGTAGCCTATCTAAACTTTATTCTTTATGATAGCTACCAATACGATTTGTTAGTTTTTAAGGACAGATTAAAAAATCATATATCAAAACTAAAAAGCATTCTAAATAATTGATAATAAAAAATTTAAGTGTGTTTTGTTAATTTTTTAGTTTAATATTAAAGTCCATCAAAATTGTAGAGCTTAGATTAGTCAATTTCTTATTTTATTATAAATGAGTACAAAAAAGAACAATACCACAAAGAAACCAGATTTGGTAGTGTTTGATGAAGAAAAACAACGCTACGATGCTGCATTTAGACCTTATGCAACGAGTGTTGGCGCACCACAAATAAAGCTACCAAATAACGGTACATGGAAGAGTTCTCAAATCCATAAGGCCAACAAGCAGCTAAAAGCCAAATATGAAGCTATTAAAGCCGAGTACGATGCACTGATAAAAGTTATGGAGTATAACGAGCTTGTTACTAATGCAAAATTCACCTTTGAGCCTCTCATTGGAGAAACCTATCATCTTTACAATAATCAAAAGCAAGAACCTTTTTTATCTATTATAGAACCAGACAGTTGCAACTTTAAACATCTTGGCAGTTTTCGTTTAAACTCTAACTACCTATGGGAAAAAATAGAGCAAAATAACACTACATTTTTAGATAAGATCTAGTCTTTATTCTATCAATTTTTCAAAATTTATTTTTAAAACAAACGGATAAATAGTATTTTGTTCGGTAGAATAGAATCTACCCTTATGCGTTTAGAAAAAGATAAGATAATAGAACGTCAGCTTCGTTTTCAAGAGTTGTTGATTAGTATTTCTACAACTTATATCAATGCTGATATCTCTGACATAGATCAAATCATTCAAAAATCTCTAAAACAAATAGGTGAGTTTGTAGAATCAGATCGTAGTTATATTTTTTCATACGATTTTACAAATAACACCACAACAAACACATACGAATGGTGTGCTCAAGGCATTACACCAGAGATTGATAATCTCAAAAACATTCCTTTAGATTTTATTCCACAATGGTTAGAAGCGCACCGCAAAAGTGAAGCATTTTGGGTAGAAGACGTTAGTGCTTTACCAGATGATGGCGAGCTTGGCCTTAAAGCTATTTTAGAACCTCAAGGTATCAAAAGCTTAATTACAATACCTAAAATAAAAAATAATGAACTTGTTGGTTTTATAGGTTTTGATTCTGTAAACAAACTCAATAAGTATAATGATCGCGAAAAAGAAATCCTATTTGTCTATGCCAATATGCTGGTCAACTTAGAGCAGCGCAAAGAATACGAAGAACGTATACAGGAACAAGAAGCCAAAAAACAAGAACTTTTAGAGCATCTTTCTCAACAAAACAAGGCTTTAAATGAGTATGCACATGTAGTCTCTCACGATCTTAAAGCTCCGCTTATTAATATCCATACATTAGTAAGCTGGTTTATGGATGACAACAAAGACAAAATCACAGAAGATGAGTATTTTCCTTTGCAAAAAGTCTTGTTTAATGTAGAAAAAATGGATTTGCTTATTAAAGGAATCTTAGATTACTCAACCATAGACAGGATAGATACAGAAGACAGTTTGGTAAATCTTAATAAAACTATTGAGGAAGTCTTACAAACCTTGCTCATCCCAGAGCATATAACCATTAAAGCTCAAAATAACATGCCAACATTGTTTGGCAACACTTGGAGATTTAAGCAAGTGTTTCAGAACCTTATTCAAAATGCTGTTAAATACTGTGATAAGACTCAAGGTAGAGTAGAAGTTGGTTTTACCGAAAATGAAGACATGTATCAATTCTTTGTAAAAGATAATGGTATCGGCATCAACCCAAACTATTTTCATAAGATTTTTAAAATCTTTACCAAGCTAGAAAGTACTGGCTCATCTTCTGGTATTGGGCTATCCATTGTAGAAAAAATTATAAAATACTACAAAGGCGAAATCTGGGTAGAAAGCAAAGAAGGTATGGGTACTGTCTTTTATTTCACCTTACCTAAAACATTATAAAACCTTCCATTACAGCCTGTTTTTCTTCAATATGAGATTTTGGTCATTCTCACAAAAATAATGGTTATAAAAAACCTTGGTTTTGCTGATAATTTTGTTCTCTCAAAAACAAATCAAAAAAATCGAGATTAAAAATGAAGAAAAATAGTTTAAATACCAGACAGTTTTCAAAGTCTATTTTTATGATTATAGGCTTCTTAGCTATAATAATTTTGGTTTCGGCTTTCACGTTAAACGACACCAATGAGGACGCTGAAAATACCAATGCTGCACCACAGGCCATGCCTGTAGAAATAGCTTTACCTGTTTCTGAAACCATTACTGAGTGGGACGAATACACAGGTCGTTTTGAAGCCAGCAACAAAGTAGACGTTCGTGCACGTGTAAGTGGTTTTTTAGAACGTGTAAACTTTAAAGATGGGCAAATTGTTAACAAAGGTGATGTGCTTTTTATTATAGACAACAGACCTTTTGTTATTGCTTTAGACCAAGCCAAAGCTGATTTAGCACAAGCGAAAGCTAACTTAGAAATTGCACAAGATAACTTTAACCGTGTTGAAAATTTAAAAGAAACTGGAGCAGTATCTATTGAAGAGTTCAACCGAAGAAAACAAGCTCTAGAATATGCTAAAGCTAGTATTCAGTTATCGCAAGCTCGTGTAGCGGATGCAAAATTAAACTTAGAATTTACACGTGTTAAAGCACCTATTTCTGGCTTAGTAAGTAGAGATCGTGTTAATGAAGGCAACCTTATAGATGGTGGTTCTTCAAATTCTACATTACTAACAACCATTGTAGCTACAAGTCCTATTCACTTTTATTTTACAAGTAGTGAATCTGATTACTTACGTTATGTGCGTTTAGCTAATAATGGTGAAAGAAAGGCTGTACGTGCAAACGGACTTCCGGTGCTTATTAAACTTCAAGATGAAGACGAGTTTGTTCACGAAGCTAAAATAGATTTTGTAGACAATCAAATTGATAATAGTACAGGAACCATAGAAAACAGAGCTATTTTACCTAATAAAGACTTGATATTAGAGCCTGGAATGTTTGGTAAGGCTAGAATTAGCGGAAGTGCTGAGCACAAAGCCATAATGATTCCTGAAGATATAATTGGCACCAACCAATCATTACGTTATGTTTATGTTTTAGGCGAAAATAATACGGTGACCAGTAAAAACATCACCTTAGGACCATTACATTCTAACGGCTTACGTATTGTTAGAGACGGTTTATTAGAAACAGATCAATTAATCGTTAACAACATTCAAAAAATTAGACCTGGTATAGCAGTTACACCAGTAGAAACCAATTTAAAAACCAAAAAAGAACTTGCTATAAACCAATAACAAGTTATTAGCTAATCATATTAAAACATACTTGTTTACAGTTTCTTACCCTTAAAAAGGATAATGAAACAGCCAGAGTTATGTTCAAATTTTAACAAAGCAAAATGAAATTTAGCCACATATTTATTAAAAGACCAATATTTGCAGCAGTACTAAGTGTACTTATACTTATAGTTGGTGGATTATCCTATTTTTCATTACCTGTCTCACAGTTTCCAGATGTTGCTCCACCAACCGTAGAAGTGGTTGCTTCATATCCAGGAGCAAGTGCCAAAACACTATCCGAAACTGTTGCTGCACCTTTAGAAAAAGAAATTAATGGTGTAGAAGGTATGATTTATATGACCTCACAATCTTCTGCCGATGGTAGAGTTACTGTACAAATTGCATTTGAACTAGGAACCGATTTAGATCGTGCGCAAGTACAGGTACAAAACCGAGTTGCTATCGCAGAACCGCGTTTGCCAGAGTCAGTACGACGTTTAGGAATTACCACAAAGAAGATATCACCAGATATTTTACTCTTAGTTAACCTTATTTCACCTAATGAAACCTATGATCAAATTTACATGGGTAACTATGCCACATTACAGCTTAAGGACGAGTTGGCACGTTTAAAAGGTATTGGTGACATTCAGATATTTGGTGCGGCAGAATATGCAATGCGCATCTGGTTAGATCCTGATAAAATTGCAAATTTAGATATGACGGCTGGTGAAGTCGTTGCGGCATTACGTGCTCAAAACGTACAAATTGCCAGTGGTACATTAAACACTTTACCATCAGGTACACAATCAGCTTTCGAAGTAAATATTCAAACACAAGGAAAACTAATTACACCTGAAGAGTTTGAAAACGTCATCGTTAAATCTGCTGAAGACAACAGAATTGTAAAACTTAAAGACGTTGGCCGTGTAGAATTAGGCGCACAAAACTATGCCACAAAAGGGTATTTAGGTAAAAAACCAGCTATTGCGATGCCTATTTTTCAGCAACCTGGTGGTAATGCATTAGAAACAGCAGCGAGTATTAAAGAAACTATGGAAAGATTATCTAAAAACTTTCCTGAAGATCTAGAGTATAAAATTGAATATAACCCAACAGAGTTCATTCAAAAATCGGTAGATCAAGTATACAGCACCATTTTTGAAGCGGTAATCCTAGTAATTTTAGTGATTTTACTATTCCTTCAATCTTGGCGTGCTGCTATTATCCCAATTTTAGCCATTCCAGTATCCTTAGTTGGTACGTTTGCTATTATGCAAGGTATTGGGTTTTCACTTAATAACTTAACATTGTTTGGATTGGTATTGGCTATTGGTATTGTGGTAGATGATGCAATTGTCGTCGTAGAAAACATGGAACGTTATCTCGAAGAAGGCTATTCACCAAAAGAAGCTGCTTTTAAAACCATGAACGAAGTTGGTGGTGCCTTAGTAGCAATCGGATTAGTATTAATTGCTGTATTTATTCCTACTGCTTTTTTAGACGGATTCTCAGGTCAGTTTTACAAACAATTTGGTGTTACCATTGCTGTAGCCACAGCTATTTCAGTATTTGTGTCACTAACGCTAAGTCCGGCTATGGCTGCATTATTAATGCGTCACGAAGATAAAAGCAAAGCGAAAAAAACACCTTTGGTATTAAAACCGTTTGTGTTTTTGGGTAATGCCTTTAACCGTTTTATGGACAAGATTTCTGAGAAATATGGTAAAAGTGTTCAAAAACTAGTACGAACAGGCACCATGGTTATGGTGGTTTATGGTGGATTAATTGCTATAACAGGATTTGAATTCAACCGTGTATCTCAAGGATTTGTACCTGCAATGGACCAACAGTATTTTGTAACAGTTATACAGTTACCTCCTGGTTCTTCTTTAAGTAGAACAGACGAAGTTGTTAAAAAGATCTTAGACATAACACTAGATACTGATGGTGTAGAAACGGCTGTTTCATTTACAGGTTTTGATGCCGCTTCGTTTACCAACGCTTCAAATGCAGCTGCCATTTTTATAACACTTGAAGATTTTGATAAAAGAACCGAAAAAGGTATAGAATACAATAATCTTCTTAATACACTCCGTGGTAAAGTCGCTGTTGTAGATGATGCTGTTGTATTTGTTATACCACCTCCATCGGTTGCAGGTATTGGTAATGCAGGTGGATTTAGAATGATGGTACAAGACCGAGCCAACTTAGGTACGGAAGCTTTAATTGAAGCAACAAATAACTTAGCAATGGCAGCCAACCAAGATCCAATCTTAAGTAATGTATTTACTTTTTTTAATGATAGAACACCTCAGCTATATTTAGACATTGATAGAAACAAAGCTCAGCAATTGGGTGTTAATGTCAATGAAGTGTTTCAGTCACTAGAAATTTATATGGGATCTGCGTTTGTAAACGATTTTAACTATTTGGGTAGAACGTTTCAGGTAACAGCGCAAGCCGATTCACCAAACCGTTTAACACCAGACGACATTGCACGTATTAAAGTACGTAACAATAAAGGTGAAATGGTACCATTAGGAACCATTGCCACTCAAAAAGATATTTCTGGTCCTTCTAGAATACCACGTTTTAACTTGTATCCTTCAGCATCTTTAAATGGTGATGTGTCAGCAGGCTTTAGTTCTGGTCAGGCATTAGCACGTATGGAAGAATTGGCAGAAGATATTTTACCACAAGGTATTTCTTACCAATGGACCGAAATGGCTTATCAAGAAAAGCAAACAGGTAACACAGCTGGCATCGCCTTTTTATTAGCAGTAATATTTGTATTCTTATTATTGGCGGCACAATTTGAAAGTTTAGTGCTACCATTAGCAGTGATCTTTATTGTACCTATGGTATTACTATCGGCAATTGTTGGTATTGATTTAGCTGGATTAGACAACAATATCATGGTGCAAATCGGTTTAATTGTATTGGTTGGTCTAGCTAGTAAAAACGCGATTCTTATTGTAGAATTTGCCAAGCAATTAGAAGATCAAGGTACTGATCTAAAAACAGCCGTTATACAAGCATCAAAACTGCGTTTACGACCTATTTTAATGACAGCAATGGCTTTTATTTTGGGTGTAGTTCCATTAGCCATTTCTACTGGAGCTGGTGCCGAATTGCGAGTATCCTTAGGTATAGCAGTATTTAGCGGTATGCTAGGTGTTACCATCTTCGGTATTTTCTTAACACCAGTATTTTATTACCTAGGTAGAAAATGGACAACCAAAAAACAAACACTATAACAATGAAAACAATAAACTATATAAGTCTTGTCACACTAGCTGTAATACTAACATCTTGTGGTATTACAAAACGCGATTTTAACGTGCAGTCTGGTGTCACTGTATCTGACGCTTTTTTTGAAGACAATCTACAAAAAGAGATTTATGTTAGTACAGAAACCACTCAAAAATGGTGGACAGAATTTAACGACCCTATTTTAGATACGCTAATTAGTAAAGTTCTACAGCACAACTTAGATATTAATACTGCTGTTGCTAATTTTGAAGCATCTCGCGCCTTTTTAAAAGGTACAAAATTAGACCGTTTCCCTACGGTAACGTTAAACGGTAACTACACCAGAACACGATTAGGAGAAAATGTTTTTGTACCTGGAGCAAACCCAACGTACAATAATTTTAATGGTAGTTTTGATGCCTTTTGGGAAGCCGATGTTTTTGGTCGTGTATCTAACCGTATTAAAGGCGCTTACGCCAACAGTCAGTTAGCATTAGCAGATATGCAAAGCGTATATATTAGCATATTTGCAGAAACTGCCAGAAATTATATGGAATTACGAGGTACACAACACATGTTAAGTATTGCAGAGCGTAATCTAAAAGGTCAGCAAAGTACTTATGATTTAACAGTGAAATTGTTAGAAGCTGGTACAAGTAATAATTTAGATGTGTCAAGAGCGTTAGCCCAATTAGAGAATACCAGAGCAACAATTCATCCTTTAAAGGCACGTATTGAAGCTTTAAAAAATAGTTTGAACGTACTAATTGGTGAAGTACCAGGTGAGATTGATGATACCTTATTAACAGAGCAACCATTACCAAGCTTACCAGAAACGGTTGCTTTAGGCGATGTTAATGAGTTGTTACGTCGCAGACCAGATGTTAGAAGTGCTGAAGCTACTTTACAAATACAGATTGCAAAATATAATATTTCGGTAGCCGATTTGTATCCTAAAGTACAATTTGGTGGTTCTATTGGATTTTCGGCTGTAGATTTTTCTAACTTTGCCCAAAAAGAATCATTTACATGGAGCATTATGCCTAGTATAACATGGGCAGCTTTTAATTTAGGTCGTGTAAAACAACAAATTAATCAAAACGATGCCTTAACGCTTGCGGCTTTAAACCAGTATGAAAAAACCGTTTTAAAAGCTCTAGAAGAAACTAAAACCGCATTAGCAAATTATGCCAACGAGCTACAGAGACGCGAAAACCTACGCGCATCATCAGAAGCTAGTGCTAAAGCTGCTACTATAGCTAAACAACGTTACGAAGCAGGTTTAGACAATTTTATAGATTATTTAAGCGCTGAAAATACCATGTTGGTATCCGAAAATTTATTAGCTACCAGCGAAATAACTGCTTCCACATATTTAATTGCTATTTATAAAGCATTAGGTGGAGGATGGGATATCATAACAGAAGACGATATTAAAACTAAAATAGAGCTGTTAAAACAAAAAGAAACCTCATCAAAATAAGTAATGAAAAGCAAATCGAAACGACAGTAAATAATAGTTTCGTAAACAAAACAGTATCCAACCAACAGAATATGTCTAAAACACAAGTTCCTGTTTTTAAAAATAGTAATGATTTATATGAGGCTATCGGTTTCCCTCACAGAAGCCACATACCCAATTTTGACATACATGCCATTGATGAATTAGAACCTTCATCTAGCAGATGTATGCCTCCATACAGACAAGATTTTTTTCAAATAGCATTGCTCACTTATGTAGGCAATAGCCGTTTAAATATTAATACAGATTGGTTAGAGTTAGGCGAACATCCATTATGGTTTACAGTACCAGGACAAGTAGTCTCTTGGGTTAGAGACGAAAAAATTGCAGGTTTTAATATTACTTTTAAAAAAGAATTTTTAATGCAAGTAATTCCTAACCTAATTGAAGATTTCCCGTTCTTAAAAATGTCAGAAAACCAAGTGTTAATGATGACTAAGGACGAATTAAACTCGTTATTATTCGATGCCAAACGAATGATTTCTGTATTTCAAAACCCACATCCTTACCAAGAAAAAATGCTGGAAGGAATGTTGGTATCAATTCTGTATTATTGCAAAGCTATTTTCGAGAGACATAAGACTACCGAAAATAGCTTGTCGCGTGGGCAAGTCATCACTCAAAAATTTGAAAACCTCGTAGAGAAAATGTACATAGACACTAAGAATGTTAGCGATTATGCAGATGTATTAAATATTACTCCGAGTTATTTAACAACAATGATAAAGCAACAAACAGGAAAAAGTGCTAAAGACATTATACAAGAACGCTTATTACTAGAAAGTAAAAGCCTCTTAAAGTTTTCAGATTTAGATATTGCAGAAATAGGATACCGTTTAAATTTTCAAGAACCAACGCATTTTACCAGGTTCTTTAAAAAATTAAGTGGTACAACACCAAATCGTTTTAGGCAAGAGGGCTTATAAACAACTAAAAACCAAACAATACAATTTTAAAATAGGTTTCAATTTTTGACATTTAAGTAAAGAAAGTGGTTATTTTAAAAGTTAATTTATGATTAATTTTGATTATTAAATTTAGAATTTATGAACGCAAATAGAAAAGCAGTAGTTACGGATTCTGGCAATGGATTAGGAAGAACTTTTGCCAATATTTTACTCAAAAATAACTATGACGTTATTCTGGCTGCATCCCAAGATAGTTTTAATGCATTGGCTGTAGAGACCGATGATCTACACCAATACAAACTCGTTAAAACAGATTTTACTTCAAACGATAGTGTTTCAGAATTAAGAGATACCATTATTAGTACTTTTGGCCATCTGGATCTATTGATTAACAATGCCGAAATTGCCAATGGCTTTGGGCAAAAAATTGAACAAATCAATATAGAAGACGTAAAAGCAGTATACGACATTAATGTATTTGCTGTTATGCGTGTGGTAAAAACGCTAAAACCTTTGCTAGAAAAAAGCAATGATGCCAGAATTATAAACGTTACCAGCGCACTAGGCGATCTTACCAAAATGAAAGACGATTCCTTTTGCTATTCTAACTATTGTATGACGGCTTATGCCAGCTCTAAAGCGGCATTAAATATGTACACACATCTGCAATGCAAAGAGTTTAGTCCTTCAAAAATAAGCATCAAAACCTTTGATCCTGTTGCCTTAAAAAACTGTACACACAACTCTGTAAAGATTTGTAATGATGTTAAAGATGAGTTTATAGCACTAATCAAGCATAAGGCATAAACCTGCTAAAACCAAACAATATCAACGGTAGAGTAGTGGCTGGCACTATCTAAATACTTTCCGTAGCAATAGCTAAATCAGTGTTAATATTCTGGCACTTACAAGCACAATTAGCTATCTTTAAGTGGTTATGAAAACGCGTGGCAACATAAAACACTTCATGTATGGTTTAGCTCTAGCAACCATGGCATTAATTATGGCATGCAAATCATCACAACCCTCTGTAGAGCAAACTCTGGCATTCAATAATTTAGAAACCAAGCTCAAGAGCAAAAGCTTTAAGATAGATGTACATACTGCTTTGCCATTTACCACAATAGCGACAACCCAAGTCCTTAACCAACTCATGCAAAACACAGGCAATACAGCCAACCACATTACTATAAATGGTTACGACATTACATTTAAAAACGATAGTATTTCTGGACGATTGCCCTTTTATGGCGAACGTCAGTTAGGCAGTGGTGCCTACAATGGCAATTTAGGTATTGCTTTTAGCGACATACCGAACAACTATAGCATAACTAAGCACAAAAAGAAAGAAGCCTACATCATTAAGTTTAATATAAATGATAAGGATGACCAATCAGAAATCCATAGAGTTACTATCACACTCTTTGCTAATAATAGTGCAGACATCAATATCATTCCATCGCATCGCAATAACATTAGCTATAGAGGGCAACTGATAGATACAGAATAACATTAAAAAAAACATCGACTAGAGTAAATTCAATTCTCATTTAAAAAACTATTTTTTTTAAATTTGAATACCACATGAACAGAGACATCATCAATATCAATGACTTCATCATTTTGGTGGAAGAAGCTAACCTTAATAGCAATGGTACAGATGTGGTGTCTGAAACCAGCGCTTGCACTTTTGATGAGCCTGTAATAGCAGTAGCCTTCTACGGCTCTGGCAATGTAGATCTCAAAGTAGAGTATGGCAACAAGCATAAAGATTTTAATTACACCAAAGGCTTAGCTTTATCTTTCTATGCCAATGAAAAAGTCGTCTTTCAGCATACAGTAGAAAACAATAAACCTTTGCAATGTCTTCTTATAGCTACTACAACAAGTGCTATAGACAAATTACCAAATCAAGAAGGAGAACTTTTTGCCGAAATGCTTAACGAGCTCGTTAATCCATCCGACCATTATGTAGAAGGTCCAAGTTTCATTATGACTCCTCAGATGCAATCTATTGTCGATGGTCTATTCAATATTCAATACCAAGGCAAAACCAAAATGATGTTCTTTCGCAGCCAGGTTACTGCATTGCTCTCACATTTCTTTGGTGAACTTGCCAGTTTAAAAACCGAAAAATTAAACACACCGGAGCGCGAAAAACTCAATCAAGCACGCGACATTCTATTAAACAATCTAGATAATCCTCCTTCCTTAAATGAAATATCAAAACGCATAGGACTAAACACCTTTAAACTCAAAAAGGAATTTAAAGCACTATTTGGTGTGCCAGTATTTAAATATCTGCAAAATCAACGTCTTACCATAGCGCATAAAATGATTAGAAATCAAGATGCTACAGTACAAGAAGCCGCATGGCACGTTGGCTACGACAGTTTAAGTTCCTTCTCCAACGCTTTCGAAAAAAAGTTTGGCTATAGACCTAGCCAAATCAAGTAAATTCCCTTTCAAACAAATCGTAATCCGTTTTAAACAAGTCAACCCTTAGCCTTAACCATAGTTTTGTCCTGAAATTAAAAACCAAAAGGACATGAAAACAAAAACAGCTATCGTAATTGGGTTTATCATCTGGATGATTGCCATACTATGCTACACCATAGCTGGCAGTATAGCAGTATCTCAACAGTTAGAACACCTTCCCGGAACAGTCTTATTCATAGTAGTAATGCCATTGGTATGGTTGGGTTCAGAGTACTATTACAAAGAAGACAATAAAACCCATGGCTATTGGGTAGGACAAACCATGCTACTTACAGCAGCAGCTTTAGATGCTCTCATTACAGTGCCAGTATTTATAATACCATTGGGTGGTAGCTACTACAGTTTTTTTACGGCTTTAGAATTCTGGATTATCGCTTTCGAATTTTTAACCGTAGCAACACTCTACTGGTACATACGAGTATATCCTAAACACAAAACCTCAAAAGCTTAAGCCATGAATATCTCCTTAGAATACATGGCAATCATTGCACTTATCGTATTAACCGGATTATCAGCAGGCTTATGCTTTACATGGTCTAATGCCATTACTACAGGATTAGGACGATTAGATAATATAGGTTACGAGTGCCTTTCAGCAAATCAACAGAACCATTCTTAATCCAACCTTCTTTATAGTATTCTTTGGCCCATTCTTCTTAAGCATTATCAATATATATGTTTTTAGAAATGCACCATCAAACATAAAGAGGTTGCTAATTGCAGCGGCAATAATATATGCAATTGGAGTAGTGCTGGTCACCATCTTTGGAAATGTACCCTTAAACGAACTGGTAGACAAAACCAATATAGCTACAGCTAGCGTTGAAGATCTAAAGGCATTAAGAGCAACTTTTGAAACCAAATGGAATCAATTTCACAATATCAGAACCATAACAGCAACAACAGCCTTTGTACTATTCATCATTAGTGCAATGCAAATCGCAAAAAACAATCTGTAAATCATCAATCAAAAAACGAACAATAATCAAAACACAACAATCATGCAAAACAAACAAAACATCTTAGTCATTGGCGGCACAGGCAAAACGGGTCGCAAAATCGTAAACAAACTAAACTCCTTAGGACACAACGTTAGAATAGGATCAAGATCAGCAACACCAGCCTTCAGTTGGGACAATCCAGACACTTGGCAAGACGTTATGCAAAACATAGACAAGGTTTACATCACTTTTCAGCCAGACTTAGCAGTTCCTGGGGCATTAGAAGCTATTGAAACTCTTGTTAAAAAAGCAAAAAGCTGTAAAGTAAAAAAGCTCGTACTCTTATCTGGAAAAGGTGAAAGAGAAGCAGAACTTTGTGAACAGGTGGTTATACATTCAGGATTAGACTATACCATAGTAAGAGCAAGTTGGTTCAATCAAAATTTTAGCGAAAGTTTCTTAATAGAACCTATTCTTCAAGGAGTCGTTGCATTACCTCAAGCCGAAGCCAAAATCCCTTTTATAGACACAGATGATATAGCTGAAGTAGCTGTAGAAGCGCTTTTGCACAATAAACACAACGGAAAAACATACCAGCTTACAGGTACCAGAACCTTAACATTTAAAGAAGCCGTAACAGAAATTGCGCTAGCTACAAAGAGAGACATCACCTTTACACCAATTGCCATATCAGCATACACACAGATGCTTAAACAACATGGTGTACCAACAGACTTTGTGTGGCTAATCGAATACCTGTTTACTGAAGTTTTGGGCAATCCAAACAATTCAGAGATTACAAACGATGTAGAGCTTGTTCTCGGCAGAAAACCAAAAGACTTTTCAGACTATGTTTCAGAAACAGCCAAAACAGGTGTCTGGAATCAGCAACTACAAACACACAAGTAGTCCACACACAAGGCATAATCTTAGGTGTAATTTTTCATGTGCAATTCAGACTCATATATCCAATAATCACAACAAGGACTTATGACTAAACAAGAAAAACAAAACATCATAAAGATAAGCTGGGAGCTACACAATAAAATAGAAAGCAACTATATCAATCATCCTGCCAAAAAGGGGAGTGCCAACTGGTTAGAAAAGCAGCACCTCCTTTTAGCAGATATGGCACTACATCTTTTACAAACAGCATTGCATTCAGAAGATTCAAAACACTACAGACTACAAGATAATCTCTATGCCATACTCACCATTTCAGATCAGTTTTTACCAAAAGCCAACCTAAAAGAAGCCACAAAACACATCTATAACAAATAATGCAGTATTCAAATTAACACAGCATCATAGTTCAACGTGTTTCAAATGATGAAAATAGCAAGGAATTTACATTCTTGCCGTAAACACATCATAATTAGACTGTTACAATTTACAGTAGAGAGCTTTTGGTAAAAGTATTTTCATTTTGTTTGGTTTTTGTATAGGTTCATTTATTTGTTTCTTATAAAGCATTGAGTATAATTGATTTACTAAATAAATAAACTATGCTTATTAACAAACAATCAATTTTCAAAATGCTGATAGCGTTATTGCTATTAGCAAATTCTTTAAGCATCACTGCTCAAGAAGTGGTCAATGTAGGTAATGGAAGCTACACAACAACGTTTCCTGGTACCGATGGCGCTGGTAGAAATGGATTTCCCTCGGGTGCTCCTCAATTAAGTGGCAATGCTATTGGCAAGCCAGTACCAACAAATGACTGGTGGTCAACATTAATCAAGGAAAATCATGCCGACAACCTGTTTAATTATCCAATGACCATGAAAACAACCAACCAAGGTTTAATAGTAACCTATATTCCTTGGGGACCAATCGGAGATTCTGCTCCAATTGAGATTGGTCTTACTGGTTTAAATGCTTCTATGGCAACCGTATCAGACTATTCAGACTGGACAGTGACCATGAACTGGAACGACGGTGTACACAACTTTAAAGCAACATCAGGAATAGGAATGCCTTTTGTTTACTTCGATAAAAGCAGTAGCGATACTGTTGAAATAACAATCAACTCTGGTGTAGTAACAATTTCAAACGAAATCATCACAGTACAAGACGCTACTTCTGGAGCAGATTTTGCCCTATATGCGCCAACTGGGAGTACTTGGACGCAATCCGGATCGACCTATACATCCACGCTAAACGGTAATAATTACTGGTCCTTAGCCATGTTACCACAAAGTACTTCAGATGTCAATGCAATGGCACAAGAGTACAAAAAGTACGCTTACGTATTTCCTACAAATACAATTACCAGTTGGAACTACAACGAATCCAATTCAAAATTAACATCAACATTTACGGTAACTACTGATGTCAAAGAAGGAACGGATACCAATGTCTTGTTAGGATTACTACCACATCAATGGAACAACTTATCTTCGAGCTCTTCAACACCAGACGAATACAGTTACAACACGGTTAGAGGTGAACTAAAAACCTTAGATGGTAACACTTTTGAAGTAGAAAACATCTTTAAAGGCATACTGCCAACACTACCCAATTTAGGGCAGTACAGTGCAGGTTATGATCCTGCGGAACTAAACAGTAAAATCGCAGCAATACAAAACGATCAATTAGCAACTTGGACAGATTCTTACAACGAAGGTCAGGTAATGAATCGTTTAATACAAACAGCCAGAATAGCAGATCAAATAGGCAATACTGAAGCTAGAAACACCATTATAAATACCATAAAAGAACGCTTAGAAGATTGGTTAACCTACCAATCTGGTGAAGTAGCATTTTTGTATTATTACAATGATACTTGGTCTGCAATGTTAGGGTATCCTGCTGGCCATGGTCAAGATAATAACATCAACGACCATCATTTTCATTGGGGATATTTTATTCATGCAGCAGCGTTTATCGAGCAATTTCAGCCTGGTTGGGCTACACAATGGGGAGACATGATTAACCTGTTAGTAAGAGATGCTGCCTCAGACGATAGAAACGATGCTTTGTTTCCTTTTTTAAGAAACTTTAGTCCGTATGCAGGCCACAGCTGGGCAAACGGATTTGCTTCGTTTCCACAAGGAAATGATCAAGAATCCACATCAGAAAGTATGCAATTTGCGTCGTCATTAATTCATTGGGGCGCAGTTACAAATAACAATGCCATAAGAGATTTGGGTATATTCATCTATACCACCGAGCAAACTGCTGTAGAAGAGTATTGGTTCGATATGTATCAACAAAATTTTTCCCCTTCACATCCTTACGAATTTGTATCAAGAGTTTGGGGCAATTCCTATGATAATGGTACATTCTGGACAGGCGATATTGCAGCATCTTACGGCATAGAGCTCTATCCCATACATGGTGGCTCTTTATATTTGGGGCACAACCAAAGTTACGCGCAATTACTATGGTCAGAGATCTCTTCAGATACAGGTGTTTTAAGCAACGAAGAAAACCCAAACTTATGGTACGATACCTATTGGAAATTCCTCGCATTAACCGATGCACAAAGCGCTATAGACCTTTACAATTCTTACCCTAACAGAGCACTTAAATTTGGCATTTCAGATGCACACACGTACCATTGGCTGCATAATATGAATGCCTTAGGCACACCAGAAGCTTCAATTACAGCAAATAACCCTCTGGCAGCAGCCTTTAATGATAATGGAACCATTACTTACGTAGCTCAAAACTATTCAGGCACAGCTACAACAGTAACATTTTCAGATGGCTATATGCTAGATGTACCAGCGTATACCTTAGCCACAAGTAGAGACATAGATGTTACCGGAGTTTTATCTGCTAATCCTTCAGAACCTAACGAAAATGACAATGTAGAGCTATCAGTAAGCACTACAGGTACAGGGATTACCAAGGTAGAATTTTATCATAACGGAACCTTGCTGGGCGAAGATACTACAGCGCCTTACCAATACACGCTTCCAAACATCAGTTTAGGCATACACAATGTCTATGCTAAAGTTTATCAAGGCACATCATCTATAATTACCAACAATATTACATTAACCATAGGCGATCAAGTACCATATTTAGGATCACCAAGCATTATACCTGGTGTAATAGAAGCTGGGCATTACGACCTTTTTGAAGGTGGAAACGGCCAAAACATAGCGTATTTTGATACCTCTATGGACAATCAAGGCGGTTTTAGACCATCAGAATATGTAGATGCAGCAACAGATGCCACAGAAGGCGAAACAATCGGTTGGCTTGCAGCAGGTGAGTGGTTAGAGTACACAGTAGATGTACAAACAACAGGATGCTACAACTTAGATATCCGTTATGCATCAGGCAATACCAATGGAGGAGGCCCTATTAAGTTTGAAGTAGATGGCGTACAAGTCAGTCAAGACATTATATTTTCATCAACAGGAGACTGGGGAAGCTGGAGTACAAAAGCTACAAGCAACGTAGATTTAATTGCTGGTGTACATGTTTTACGATTAACAGCAACCAATGGCGAAGTTAATTTAGGTAGAATGACGTTTTCTTACAATGATGTGGTATGCGAAGAACCAGGTAACAATACAGGACTGCCATTCTACTTTGAAACCACACCAGTAACGGCAGATTTCACTAATTTTGATGGTGCTACAGCCACTGTAGAAGCAGTTGCTCCACCACAAAGCATAGGAAATAACAGTGCCAACTTAGCCAAAATTGTTAGAGATGGCGGACAAACGTGGGCAGGCGCTTTCATTAACCTTAATGATGCTTTAAACTTTAACACAGCGCAATACATTACCCTAAACCTCTGGACCGAAGCACCTGTAGGCACACAAGTACTTATGAAACTAGAGCAGCAGAGTGGTGGTTCTACCTTTGAGTTATCGACACCAACAACAGTTACAGGAGAATGGGAAACATTAAGTTGGGACTTTAGTGCTCTTGGTGTCAGCCCATACGATAAGCTAGTCTTTATGTTCGATTTTGGAAACGTTGGTAACGGTAGCGCAACATCTACATTTTATTTTGATGATGTTATGCAAGTATCTACATTAGCTACCAATGTGTTTGAAACCAATGAGGTAAAACTATATCCTAACCCAGTTGATGGAAAATTATTCATACAGTCTGCCATTGATTTTTCTAAGGTAGAAGTTTACTCGCTACTGGGCGAAAAACTTATCGAAGTTTCAGAGAACACCAATACTATAGACATGCAACAATTGCCAACCGGAATTTACTTTGTAAAAGTATATTCTGAAAATTCGTCTATAACAAAGAGAATAATTAAGAATTAGGTAAAATAGTTTATACATTATAACCAAAACAAAAGCGAAGAATGGGATAACAATAACTCTCGTTCTTCGTTTTTTTTTTTTTTTAGGATTTAGATTCTATACCTCACACTATTTAGATGCTCAAAATAATCATAACCTATTCATACTGAATCACTCAAAGTTTGTCATCCTGAAATTACCTGTGCTGAACTTGTTTCAGTATTTCAGGATCTAATTAATTTAACCCAACCGTCAGTCTGAGCCTGTTGAAGACCATTAAATAACAAAGAATTAACCACAAAGAGAGTCAAACCCAATTCCGACACAGTCGGAAGCAACGATTTTCAGAAGTAATGAGCAACCATTAATCTTAAGTATTCAAATCTAGTATTAAAGAACAATCATCAATAATAAAACAGCTCATACAACCATCAGCGAATGGTGCTTGCAACTTCCTATAAATCGTTTTGATTTTTTGGTTCGTTTTGTATCAAGACAAAATGAACATAACAATTTTGAGTAATTTCTGGTTCGTTTTCTATCAAGAACTGCGAAGCACATCATGAGTTCTTAAACAATAAACACTGATTATAAGTAATTTACAATAGTAATTAGTTTTTTTTACTATTTTTAAAAAGTTAAACAACTCAAAACCAATGCCTAAACAAAAAGGGCTTATAAAATTCACAGGCACATTAAACGGCATGTGCTATTACATGCTCAATGGGCAATACATTGTACGCAAAGCAGCAGGCCCATCAAAAGAGCGCATTAACAACGATCCCGCATTTGCAAACGTAAAATCCAACAACCAGGAGTTCGCAGCAGCCTCAAAACTCTCAAAAGCCATAAGGCAAGGCTTAGGCAATACCGCCAAAGAGTTCAAAGACACCTATATGGCAAGCCGTTTAACAGGAGCTTGCCGCAAAATCATACAAAAGGGGAGAGGTAGCCTCGGTCAAAGAGAAGCAAACCTGCACAACGCACCAACAGCACTAATCGGTTTTCAACTCAATAAAGCAGTACCATTACACTACATATACAGCGCAAAACCAAAAGTAACAGCCAATAGCAACCGCACAACAATAACCATCAGCATACCAAAAAGCAGCAAAAACCATCTCAAACAAATCCCAAAAAACGCCACACATTACCAGCTCAAAGCAGCACTAAGTACAGTATCAGCTTACGAGTGGCAACCAAACACCAACGCGTACACAGCAGTAAACCCAGAGCAAAACGCATTTGGCTCAACAACCCAAACCCAACCAATATTATGTAAAATACCCCAAACAAATCTAAACCTACAACTACAAATACCCAACAGTACCAACATACCAAGCACAACAGCCATCACAATCTGGCTAGGCATCACATACCTAAAAGAGCAAAACAACACCCACACAGCCTACAAAACACCAAAAGCCATGCAATGCATCGCCTTAATCTAAACATAGTATTGTTATCATATATAAACAAAATCCGTTAAAAATGGCTGAAGCCTTGGAAGCCATTATTGTCATGCTGAACTTGATTCAGCATCTCATCATAATACAAGTATTTTCAATCAACAACAAAACAACACCAAACAACAGGTTCACCCGTATGTACTTCGGGTCTAATCCAGATCTAATTCGGGTTAACTTCAGATAAGCCACGGATAGCATTCGGACACATAGCGAATAACAACACACAAAGTTTTATACAAGACCAAAAGTCAACACAGCAACTTAACATTCCAAATATACAATTGTCCTATAATTTACATTATGTAAAATGGTGTTTATAAAACCACGCACTATTCTTCAAATATCAAACAATTAAAATAACACCAATACCGCTTCTGTAAAACAATCTACAAGCAACAAGCCTTATTGAATACTATAATATCAGCACACAAAAAAACCTGTACATTACATACAGGCCTTAAAAACAAAATATATGAATAATTACTTATTCATGTTTTCTTACAAGGATTATAGCGCTGCTGTCAAAACAAGATCCAAAAAACGCACCACCACCAAAATTAGGATTAAAACTCATCACATACGGATGGTAACCAACTTTAGTAGACGTCCAATAAAAAAGGGTTTCATCAAAATTACCAAGACCTTGCATATGCACATTATTAAATATAGCTTCTATAGAGCCTTTACTTGGTACAAACCAATCATCATAGTCTCTATATACCAAATCTGTAACAATCTTAAAAACATAATCATCACTGCCAAATTCTAACCCATTTGGTACAGTACTGTTATCATTAAGGTTACCATCTACCAAAAGCTGAGTATTAGTTTGTCCGTCACCAATAAGGTCTCCATTGGTTAAATCAAAATGGTCTCCCCAGGATTTAGTTCCAATTTCAGAGTAATCTGTAGCAATCATTAAAGAGCCATCCGTATCATCAACATAATAGATATAACCACCACCATATTCTAAGCCATATAAGGCTTCTACTCCAACTTCAGCAGTAATATCAAGCACAGCAACACCATTGTCCAAATTCTGTAATACAGTAAGACTGGCATTATACTGTGTAAGATCAGTACTCGTATCATCGTCGTTAGAACAATTAAACATGAGTAATGCCAGTACAATAAGATAAACGTTTTTCATAGTCATTAATATTTTTTTGGTTTCTATATACAAAACACCTTAGGACCAAAAACTCCTGAAAAACGTTTCATATTTTCAAAATCACAGCTATCATATTTCGAAATCATTAAATCTTTATAAAGTTTCCTTAAATCGCTTGTCAGCACTTTATATTATAGTTTGCTTTGTAAAAAAAGAACAATGCTTACAATATTTGTAGATATGGACGATGTACTTGCCGACACTTACGGTAAGCACATAGAATTATACAACCAAGAACACAAACAAGAACTCTCACTAGCCAACATAGAATCTGGCGAAGTTTGGCACAATGTCCCAGAAATTCATAAAGAAAGCATCTTACAACATGCTTACCAAGATGGCTTCTTTAGAGACTTAGAGCCTATTAAAGATAGTATACAAGTTATGGAAGCGTTATGCAACAAGCACAATGTATATATTGCTACTGCTGCAACTCAGTTTCCAAACTCATTAAAGGAAAAAAGCGACTGGCTAGATGAGCACATGCCTTTTATAACCTGGCAACATCGCATTATGTGTGGGCATAAGTTTATACTCAACGGAGATTTACTTATAGACGATCGTAGTTATAACTTAGAGCGTTTTGCTGGTGATACCTTATTATTTAATTCGCCACACAACCAACACGAAACAGATTATACTCGTGTAAATACTTGGTTAGAAATTGCGGAAAAATTATTATAATCTATTTTAACAATTACGAATCAATTATTTTAATTGTTCAGTAAGCCATAATGGATTTTTGTTAAAGGCTTTCCAGTCCTTTTCTAAAGCTTCATAAAGTGTATCTAGTGCTTTAAAATCAGTAATACCACTACTCGCTTCTTTTTTTAGTGACAGAATATAATCCATTAATTCATAGCAGGTAGTAAAGTGCCCACAAGCTATTAAAGTATCCATTCTGTTTTTCTCTATGTCGGTTTTATCCCACCATAATGTGGTTGGAGTTTCAGATGCTGTTAGGCAAACACTTTTAAGGCTTTTAGTTGGTTTGGGTTTTATGGCATCGTTATATGTTCCTTTAGTGTATGGTGTCTCTTGTCCGTTTAGTTTATAAACCGTAGAGGTTAAGCGCTTATGATTTAGACTGGATTTAGAATAAAACAAATCATAATTAAGTCTACGCATTTGCTTTAGAAACACATCGTTTATCATCTTTACAGCAGAAGTAGCTCTATCTGTAAGCATACGTTGTACCAAGGTAATATCTAATTTCTGAAATGTAAGAATGTCATCTAACAGTGGTTCTGGAACATTCTTTCTAAAAAGGTTTTTAAGCTTGCTTAAGGTAAACCCTTTGATTACTGCTGCCAAAAGTCCTAAAATGGTCATGGTAAGCCCGATTCCTGTAATTATACTACCAATAATATAAGGAGCTGTCCATGCTTTGTCTTCAGTTTCAAAATATGAATTGGCAATAATGATAATGAGACCTATTACTAAAGTGATCCAATAAATTGGTTTTATAGTGAAATACTGCAATACCTTATTCACTGCTTTCTGAACGGTAGAGGTTTTACCAATTTCGGCAGTGTCTTGCTGCCATGGCACCATTTTATAACTGCCTACATCATTGACCATAATAAGATCTAGTTTGCCTTTCATGCGGTCATTTATTTTCATCATACTACCAATACCTTGATTATCGGCAATACCACCATCCATAATACCCACTCCGTTGATGTAGCAATCTAATCCTTTTAGATTTTTATAATCTTGAGTATTTTGATCTTTAAAATAATCATCCGGAAATACTAAAGGTTCAAAACCCAAAGGAAAACACGACGATGATGCTATAACATCTCCAAGTTGTACTTTACCTCTAAGAGCATCTACTTCTTTTCTGTTTCCATTATATAATGGACTATTACCAAAGAAGCCTTGATTCTGAAAACGGTAAGTCAACCCAAATGAAAAGTCCGTAGCATTGAAGCAAACTTGCTCTAAACCTTTTATAGAAGCTTTGTTGAAATATTCGAAATCTCCAGAAAACACAGGCATTTCTGCATACGTTAAGGCAAAGGCATTAATCAGTGAGCGCTTTTTATGCGGATGGGTTTTCCAAACGTTATCGTCTTCAAGCTTTGCAATTGCATTTTCTAATAATGTATCATTTTTAGGTGTAAATGTGTTGTAAAATGACTTGAAGAATGTTTTAAAATTATAGTCCTCTTTTTGCAATGCTTTTGCAAATGCTACACCTAGTAATGTTCCACCGCTAACGGTACTAATCGCTTTTACTGATTTGAGTAAGGATTGGTCTTTGTACACCAAATGATCTAAATAAGACACAACACCTAGAGCGAAGAATGTTGCACGATAGCCTCCTCCACTAAAACAGAGTCCTATATTTTCTAAGGGTTGAAATTGATGATCTGCCATGACATAACACTTATAATTTCACTTTACTATTACCTGTATTTAGTCCCCAATGAATACCAAATATGGTCAATAGGTTATCGTCAGTAACTGAAAAATCTTTACCAAAACCACCAGATATGCTAATATCTTTATTAATGCTGTAGCTAATATTACCTACAGAACGCTCACTATTAAATGTGCCATTTCTAGAAATGTACTCGTAACCAAAAGTGAGTTTACCAAATTCAAAATCTATTTTACCACCAAAATCTCTGTAATAAGTGGTGAAAAAGTCTTCGTTAGTATTCATGTTAAAACCATCTTCAATATATCGAGCAGTGACAAACAAATTGAAATAATTATTGGTTTTTGCATCACTTCCTTCATTTAAAATAAGACTGGTTTCTGAGGTTAGCCACGCTCCTATTCTATCTGCAGTGCCAGATGAAATAGAGTTCTCTTTAAACATGGTACTATATCCAGCTGCTGCATCTAATCTAAAAATTGGTTTAATGGTTTTTTCAAAAGGTTTTAATAAAGCATTAATCTCATCTTGCTTTTCGTTATAATAATTTTGAATGGCCTCCTCTCCTTGTATTAAAACACTTTGTGGCACTACTATATTAGACAAGGCTGTTGCCATAGCTTCAGTGTTTTTGTGTACCTTTTCTTTATTGTAAAAGCGCAGTAATGTTGTTCTAGCACCTATTGAATAGGTTTTGCGTTCATCGGCTAATCCGTTAAACTCTTTATCTACATACGCCAGAGAAATAGTAGTCGTTTTTAAACCACTAAAAGGGTTTTGCTTAAGTTCTCCAGAGTCATTTTTAGTAACACCAATATATTTTTGATAAGTACGATTTTTACTCTCTTGGTTAATTAAAAAATAAGGTGTGGCTTCTATTGAAAAACTTTCACCAAAATTATCTAAAGCATGCAATGCTAATGCTTTAAAATTATCTGGTGTATATATCGCTGTTGGTGTTTCTTCTACCAAAACAAATGCAGGACTAGAAGGGTTAGATAGTGTAAACTGACTTAAATCTACATTTTGAGCTATACAAAATGAGTTTACAACTATTACCATTAGGCTTAGTAACTTTTTCATCTTATACTTTTTTGAATTTTACAACTATGTAAGCCATAAATAATACTGAACTAATCTTCACTTTTTCTGAAGTAACTTCTGTAAAGCTTGTTTCTGAAGCGAAAGTATTCACCACATGTGTGGTTTCAATTATTGCATCTATGTTTCCACCAAGAACAAAAAAGTTAGAAACAACAGATAAGGTATTGTCATCTAATTGTTCTATTTCACCTAACTCCACATTAAAATTGTTAGTGATACTCTTTTTTATAACCGCATCATTAAGACTTACATTAGAACCAGCATTGGCATCAGAACTAATTTTTACATTGAGCTTAACCTTCTCGCCTGCTTTAATTTCAATAGTATTCATACTTTATATATTTTATTAAATGTATACCATATTTATACATAAATACTTACCCAATATTGGGTAAACATTACATCAACAAAAAATTAAAAAGGGAATTAATTAAGGGATAGCTAAAGATATAAATTTATTTGATGACATTAAGCCTCTTTAAAGATTTAAGAAACTTATGAAAATAAAAAAGCCCAGAACTTAACATTCTGGGCTTTTGCGGTTATTTAGTTATGTACTGACTATTTTGTTGATTCAGCATCATCAGACAACACTATATCTTTTTTGGCTACTAAAATGCCATCTTCTTTCTTCGTAGTTAAAATTCGTTTGGTGTTCCCTTTTTTAGCTAAACGCTTTCTACAACGCTTGGTTAACATAGGATCATCATCAAATAATAAAGATTCTAATTGTACTTCTTCTTTAGAAACTTCTTTAATAATTGGAAATATTTGTTGCATTTGATTGTAACGTCTATCATTTCCTGGTATAAAAGTGTAAAAGGTATATCTACCGTCTTCATCAGTTTTTACCCAACTTCTATGAAACACATAACGTTGGTCCCCCGTTTTTCTTAGATCAAAATCACCATCCTCATCTGGTTGTTCTATAAATAAGATAACATCTTTTGCAGGTGTAACACCATCACTTTCATATATAACACCTGTTAATTTTAATTTATTAGTCTTAGATCTAAAATCTGGAATGGTATCTGTGTTCGTTAACTGGTCCTCTGCTCTATCATATATTGGACTCTCTTGTGCATATGAAGCGTTAAATGCACTATAAAAACAAATCAAACAAAAAGCTACGATTAAATTTTTCATGACGAATAATGATTTGGGTTTCGTCAAATTTGCTTTAAATTATCTGTAGCTCCTTAAAAATCATATGATTGCAATAATTTTGCGATAAACTGTAGAAAAATGCAAAAAATCACGATGAAATACATCAAAAATGCAATCATAGAAGAAGGTAATTTTAATAAAATCATGTTGTTAATTATCATTTTTGAATCACAAAGATTTTAATTTTTCAACCTTTTTCACCACAATTATCAAGCTTATAAATGTTAAAATTTACACATGTATTTTGTCGAAAAAATCAGCACTTAATCCACTATTTATGCAGTTTATCCATGAAATATGCATTTAAAGTGTTAAAATTTTTTAAAGAAAAATGACGAAAATTAGTTGTTTTTGTGATAATTTTATATAGATTTGTCACAGTAAGCCCAAATCAAAACTATAAATATGAAAACAAAACTTACATTATTTAGTGCTCTTTTTATCCTTATGATAGGTTTTGGAAATGCTCAGAAAGCTGACACATCTAAGGGAGATAATTCTCAAAGTATTATTAGTGGTAAGGTAAATATTTCTAAGTACCATAGTAGAGACCAATTAGACGATATGTCTAAAGGTGAATTACTAACACTATATATAGAGCGTATAGAAGTTATTGTAAATATTCTACCAAATATTGCATTTGCTACAAAACCTGGTGTAACAATGAAATCACTAGGTATTCCGGAAACTAAAGAAAATAAAAAAGCATTAGAAGACAATAAAGAAGCTTCTGATGAATATTTTGAAAGTACTGTAGAATTTCAAACCAAAATCCTGCCCTATTCAGATACTAACGATCTTATAGCTGCGATTTTGTTTTATGAATCTACTCTAAAAGCATTACATACGTACAACGATTTTAAAGAGGATTAGTCTATAATCAATTTCATGTTTTTTAGCCTCGCAATTTTGCGAGGTTTTTTATTTTTCTAAAAACAAAACCCAACACACTAATATTCAGGCTTTTAAAATTTATTGTATCAATTGGTTGATATTTTAAATTTTTGTAAGAAAATTATTATATAAGTATTAAAATTATGTATTTCAACGATAATTTCTTGTATTTCATAGGATTAATTCCTATGTTTGAGGCAATTAGTTGAAAAATTACTTAAAACCCCAAATTATCAAATTAACTACTATGAAAAATTTTATTCAAACCGCGCTTATTTTTCTATTAGTGTTAAGCAACTGTTTTGCACAGCAGGAAAAAGGAATAATTGGCTATGACAATTGGCTGAATTCATGGACAGAGTTTAAACCTAGCCAATCTGAGTATGGCGAACCAACTCAAATTCTGAGTGGTAAAATAACTAAAGACACAAAATTGCTTAAAAGAGATGTTTATCTTCTATTAGGTGATGTTTTTGTTACAGACAGTGCAACTTTAACAATAGAACCAGGTACAAAAATCCTTGGCGATTTTGATTCTAAAGCTTCTTTAATAATTAGCAAAGGATCTAGACTGGTTGCTAAGGGAACGCAAACAGATCCTATTGTATTTACATCTAGCAGAGGAAGCAAAAAAGCTGGTGATTGGGGCGGAATATTCATGTTAGGTGATGCTCCTTTAAATACCTACGGACAATTAGCGTCTTTAAATTATGGATTAAACCCGTCTTCTACAGATCATATTGCTTATGGTGGTAATAACACTGAAAGTGATTCTGGGATTTTAAAATATGTTAGAATAGAATTTGCAGGAAAAAGAACGAAGAGATTTGGCTATTATAATGCTTTAACTCTTGCTGGTATAGGAAACAAAACGGTTATTGAAAATGTAATGATTAGTTATTGTGCTGGCAATTCTTTCAATATTCTTGGTGGTTCTGTTATTCTAGAAAAATTAGTGTCTTACCGTTCTAAAAGCAATGATTATGAATTTAACTTTGGTACACAATGCCAATTAATTAACTCGCTTGCTATTAGATCTCCATATGTGTCAAGTGCTAACGGTTCAAGATGTATGGTTATAAAATCTTATGACGATAAAGAAGAGTCAGATATTTCAAAAAGACAAACATTTGTTAATGCAGAAAACTTAACCTTAGTAAATGTTTCTGATGATATAAAATCAGATATACAAGTTGGCCTTGTGCAAGAGGCTATATATGTAGGAGCTGATGCTTCTTTTGCCATTAATAAAAGTGTTATTTCTGGCTTCTATCCTGCTGTTATATTAGATGATAATATTGCGCTTAATAACGAAAATCTTGAAAAAATACAGTTTACAAAAACCTACTTTAATAACTGTAAAGGAAATATTTATCGTAAAGGATATTCTAATAATGACGATTTAGAAAGCTGGTACGGTAGCAGAGCGTTTAGCAATTTATATGCAAAAAGTTCTGATAAAGAAACTTTTATTGCTGCACATAGCATTAAAAATCCAGATTTTAGATTGCAAGTTAATAGAATCATTGCTTCTAATGATTTTATAGATGACGATGATGAAGATTAATTTTCTGTGCTATGAATAATTAATGAATCATCTTAAATACCAAAAGCCTATAGATTAAACATTACAATAAGCATATGCCTCAAACCACTAAACTATATAAACTGCTTATATCTCTATGCCTTGTTACTGCGTTTTTTACTGCAGATAAAATTGAGGCTCAAATGGTTATCGGCCAACCTAACCTAGGTTTTAGTCAGGCATGTGCTAGTGATAGCTTTAATACTTATAGTACTACATTTGTATTTTCGCCAGAATCTGCTTTAAACGCTTCTAATCAATTTACAATAGAATTATCCGATGCTGATGGAGACTTCTCAGATGCACAAATTATATACACAAGTTCTGAAGGTGCAATAACAACATCTCCTGCTACAATAGAATTTTCAATTCCAGAAACAACAGCTGGAGAAAATTACAGAATAAGAATTAAAAGTAGTTCGCCTGTAGCTACAAGCACACCGTCAGTTCCGTTTGCTGCATATTACAAACTTCAAGATTCACCATTCACAATTAATAATTTAGTATCAACTGGTGCTTATTGTACAGGAGGTAATTATCTATTAACTATTGATAATCCTGGTACAGGAAATAACGATTCCCCTCTTAACTATCCTTCGTTAACATTTAACTGGTACAAAGAAACAAGTGAAACAACTTCTGTATTTGTTGCTGAGGGTTCTTCCCTACTTGTAAGTGAAGAAGGAACTTATTTTGTAGAAACTAATTACGGAACATGTACATCAAATTCCTTTTCTAACAGAGTTACCATAAGCGAAGTCAGTACCTCTGGTGAAGGTAATGTAACGATATCGTCTAGCTTAGGCAATCCGTATTGCCCAGAACAAGGCTTAACAACTTTGAGTACTGTTGGTGGCAATAGTTATCAATGGTTTAAGGATGGAATAGAAATTCCGGATGCAACAAATCAAATGTACCAAACTAATGAGTCTGGTACGTTTTCAGTTCAGGTAGATTTGGGAGATTGTTCTGCTTTTGGATCAATAGATTTAGTTAGCGAACTTTTTAATAGCGAAATAAATGTTGATGAGGTTAATCAAATTTTTGAAGACGAAACATTAACTATCGAAATTACAACAGATGCTATAAGTCCAGAATTTACTTGGTATTTCAACAATCAAGTCATTACTGGTGCTACAGAAGATTATTATGATGCCACAGAAATAGGAGATTATAGTGTTGTTATTACAGAAACCGCTGGTTGTAATGGATCTAGAACCTACAACTTTACCATAGAACGTGGTTTAGAGCCATTTCCAGATGTACCTAATATACCTAATGTTATTAGCCCAAACGGAGATTTAATTAATGACACTTGGGTAATTCCGTTACAATATACAAGCGGTACCAATACTGAGGTAATGATACTTAACGAACAAGGAAAAGTCGTTTTTCAAACCTTAGATTATCAAAATAACTGGCCAGAAGACGATTTAAATCTTACAAGTGTCAACAAAGTATTCTACTACATTATTACACCAGTAGAAGGTAAAGAGAAAAAAGGATCAATAACAATAGTCAAGTAGCATGAAAACACACCTATTCATACTATTTATATTTATCCTTACTATAGAGGTTGCATTTTCTCAACAAGAAGATGGAGTTGTTTCTTATGATTTACCTATAAGAAACTCTTTGGTTTTTAATCGTTACAACATTAACCCAACATTCACTTTTGTTAGAGAACAAAACAAGTACATAAGTTTCAATAATAAACGAGAATGGGTGCAATTCGATAATGCTCCTGAAATGTACTTAGGAAGTTATTCTGGTCGTTTTTCAGAAAACATAGGTGCTGGTGTAGCTGCCTTTCAACAAAACTATGGAGTACTAACTACCTTTGGTGGATTAATAAACTTTGCTTATAACGTAAAATTAAACACAAATAGCAATTTAACATTTGGACTTAATACTGCTGCATACAAAAGCGGTATCAATACTTCAAATATTGTAACAAATTTTGATGATCCTTCTTTACAAAATGTAACAGAAAACTTTTTGTTAACCGTGAATCCTGGTATCAACTATGGAACAGAATTTTTAGATTTTGGGGTTTCTATAAACAATTTAGTGTTATATAATATTGAAACATCTTCCATGATTGAAGATGATCCAAAACAAAGCATTAAAGCTCATGTAATGCATACAGGTTTTTTTGATGGTCGTGGTTTTTTTGAAGACACAAAATTCTCAGGAATTATTATGTCAGAATTCAGAAAAGACGAAACTATAATCTCTGGTATGGCAATCCTAAGTGTACCTAAAGGCATATGGTTTCAATTTGGATATAACAATCGTTATGGTGTATCTGGAGGATTAGGATTAAACGTAACAAAAAATATAGCCTTAGAATATAATATTGAAAAATCTATTGGTGAACTAGTAGAATTTGGCATGTCTCACGAAGTTACATTAGCCTACAGATTTATCACCAAAAAACGATTAGATTATAGTGGCGACGAAGACGTTAGTGGTTTATTTACAAGAAAACGTAAAAAACCAATTGTAAAAGCTACAGAAGAAGAATTGGCAGGTATAAGAGAACGTGCTGCGGAAAGAAGAGCTCAGGCAAAATTAGACAGAGAGGCAGAAGAAAAAGCTAAAAAAGAAGCTGAAGCTACTGCTCTTGCTGATGCGCAAGCAAAAGCAAAACAACTCGCTGAAGAAAAAGCAGAGCGTGAAGCTAAAGAAAAACGTGCTCGTGAAGAAGCTGCTGAAAAAGCTAGACTATTGGCCGAACAACAAGCTAAAGAAGAGGCAGAAAGAAAGGCGCAACAAGAAGCTGATGCCAGAGCTAAACAATTGGCTGAGCAAAAAGCTAAAGAAGAAGCTGAGGCTAAAGCCAAGGAGCAACAATTAGCAGAACAAAAGGCTCGTGAAGAAGCTGCTGAAAAAGCTAGACTGTTAGCAGAACAACAAGCTAAAGAAGAGGCAGAAAGAAAGGCGCAACAAGAAGCTGATGCTAGAGCTAAACAATTGGCTGAGCAAAAAGCCAAAGAAGAAGCTGAGGCTAAAGCCAAGGAGCAACAATTAGCAGAACAAAAGGCTCGTGAAGAAGCTGCTGAAAAAGC
>NZ_JARSBN010000003.1:437465-506448 GCF_029624125.1 Winogradskyella marincola
TAGACTATTGGCCGAACAACAAGCTAAAGAAGAGGCAGAAAGAAAAGCGCAACAAGAAGCTGAAGCTAGAGCTAAACAATTGGCTGAGCAAAAAGCTAAAGAAGAAGCTGAAGCTAAAGCCAAGGAGCAACAATTAGCAGAACAAAAGGCTCGTGAAGAAGCAGCTGAAAAAGCTAGACTGTTGGCCGAACAAAAAGCTAAAGAAGAGGCAGAAAGAAAAGCGCAACAAGAAGTTGAAGCTAAACAATTGGCAGAGCAAAAAGCCAAAGAGGAAGCCGATGCTAAAGACGAGTTAATAGAAAATCCTAAAGATGAAATAGGAAAAACTATAGCTTCACTTACTAAAGATGCAGAATCAACTAACGCTCAACAAAATAAACTTTTAGAAGAGTTTGAAAAAATTGTTGACATAAAAGATGAGGATTTAAAAGATTTAAAAGAAGAAAACGATTTAAGTGATCAAGGTATTACTGTACAGCCAAAACCATTTAAAAGTGTCACTGCAGAAAATAACAAACTTAATGCTATAAAGTCTGATTTAGATGAAGTCATTAAATCACAAACAGAGAAAATAGATTCTTTAAATTCACTTTATGAAGAACGCTACAAGACTACAAAACTTGATGAAGTTAACTTGTTCTATAGAAAGAAAATAGAAAATTTAAAACTCAAGCAAGCTGAAGCAAAAACATTAAGATTACAGCTTAACAATAGATTAGAATTAATTAAGGAAGCAACAGAGTTTGAAAAGCGAAGACGAATTAAGCGTGCTGCTTTTGATAATGAACAAGATAGATATGCTCAAGATAGAGCAATGCTTCAAAATATAAAACGAACAACTAAACCAACAGAGACTGCTTACACATCAGATGATTTTGATTTTGGTCAACAACAGAGTGAAAACATTCAAATTTTGAAGAATGTTCGTCATACCGAAAGCGGTTACTATCTTATTATTGCTGTACACAGCGATATAAAAAAGAGAAATGAATTTATAACTAAAGTCATAGCTTCAGGACGTACTAATGTAGATTTCTTCTACGATGTTAACACTAGTAAATATTACATTTACTATAATAAATTTGATAGTATTAGTACAGCCAATAAAGCTATGGAAGATAAAGGAAATAGACCTTATAATGTAAAAATGTCCCTCGTAAAAATAGAAAATTAAATAAGTTAAGCCGTTCTTCTTACAGACTTTGCCCCAAGAATGTAAGAGGAAGTAAAACCTACTATCATGAAAAAACCTACTTTTTCAAGAGCATTAATAGTCGTACTGGCACTTTGCTTTGGCATGGTCAGTTATGCACAAAATTACGTGCCATTCACACCAAGATTTAATGAAGATTTAAAAGGAGACATTGTATTAATTGGGAATAATATTCTGGGTCCAAATAATGACGCATTTAACAATGGTAGTGTCTACAATCACAATGTTAATATGCAATATATAGACATTGATGGAGATGCTTCTACATTTAGCTCATCGAGTGCAGATTTAGAAATTCCAAACCCTAATTGTTACCGAATTATATATGCAGGCTTATATTGGGGAGCCGTAAATCCTGGTAGCGAACCCATAACCGAAGTTAAAATAAAAGGACCAACAGGTGCATATAATGATGTTACTGGTACTGTTATTTTTGAAGCAAACGGCTCATCAATTGATGGTGGAGATAGTTTTTCTTACGCTTGTTTTGCAGATGTTACAAATTTTGTAACCAGTTTTGGGTCTGGTGCCGATTTAGGTACATATACAGTAGCAAACGTATCATCTGGTGTTGGAGAAACTGCAAATTTCAACCCATACAACGGAACAGGTCAATCCGCAGGTTGGTCTCTTTTTATAGTTTATGAAGATCCAACACTTCCTGGAAAATCTATCACTAGTTTTGATGGTTTTAGCGCCATTAGTGTTCCTGGTGGAAATCCTAACTTAGATATTCCTGTTAATGGTTTTAGAACCGTTCCTGCTCCTGCTCCAGTAAGAGCTAATTTTGCTTTTGCTACGTTAGAAGGAGACAGTCCAATATTAGGAGATAGACTACGATTAAATGGTGTTAGTTTATCTACTACAGACCGTCCTGTGTCTAATTTTTTCAATAGTTCTGTAACACGATTGGATGCAACTCCGGTTACAAACCGAGTGCCTAATAGTACAAATACACTTGGTTTTGACACTGGTACAATTGCGATTCCTAATCCTGGAAACTCAGTAATAGCCAATGACGCAACGTCTGGTACAATTCGGTTAGAAACAAGTGGAGATACTTATTTTCCTTATTTCTTTGCTTTTGCTGTAGAAATCATTGAACCAGATATAGTACTTACTAAAATTGTTGAAGATGATGCTGGCAACGATATTGGTGGTCAATTGGTAGATCTTGGCGCTCAATTAAATTATGTCATAGGGTTTCAAAATGTCGGAAATGATAATGCTACTAATTTTCAGATTAGAGACATTTTACCAATCAATATTATTTACAACCATCCTACAGATTTAATTCTTCCTCCTGGTGTCACAGTTGCTAGTTACAATCCTGTAACTAGAGAGCTGGTTTTTGATATAGACAACTCTCTTGTTGAAGAAAATGATCCACAATATGAAATTCGAATTGAAGTACAAGTAGTAAATAGCTGTGGTGATCTGGCTGATGCGTGTTCAAATATTATCAACAACCAGGCTTATGCAACTTATAATGGATTTTATAATCCAACATTTCAGATTACAGATGATCCAAGTTTAAATAGCAATACAGGCTGTTTATTAACACCACAAGCAACTAACTTCTTAGCAGATTTAGATTGTGAATTTGTTGAAGAAATCATTCTTTGTGGTGATACTGTAGAGCTTACTGCTGCCAATGGTTATGATTCTTATGCTTGGTCTACAAGTCCAACAGGAACACCTGTTATTGGTAATACTCAAACTATTACAGTTGATGCAACTGGAACTTATTATTCATTCAATACTGCTGTTGCGCCTTGTCAATCTATAGAGCAAATTTATGAAGTTGAACTTTTTGGTGGTGATATTGAAAACCCAGTAATTCCTTATGCTGATGAAGTTGTAACTTGTCCTAATGATGGTAAATTATTACCTAACATTTTTCTTTGTGGTGCTGATGATTCAAGATTTATAGAAACAAATATATCTGATTCTATTTCTATAATCTGGGAACAATTAGACGAGTCTAGCTGTGCTGCTGTATCAGATCCAGATTGTGCTAACGAAGATGCTGCTTGTACTTGGAATGAAGTCGCTACAGGTGCAGATTTTCTAGCAAATGCTGCTGGTCAGTTTAGACTAACTATTAATTATCCTGGAGGTTGTTTCAACAGATTCTATTTTAATGTTTATCAAAACTTATTAGTACCAACTGTTGTTTCTACTGATATCATTTGTACAACTCAAGGTAGTATTACAGTTAACGATGTGCCTTCTGGATACGAGTTTAGTATCGATGGCACCAACTTTCAATCGAGTAATGTATTTACAGTAACAACACCTGGAACTTATCAAGTTTATGTAAGACAGATTGGTGTACCAACTAATCCTTGTATTTTCTCTGTTCCAGATGTTTTAATTAGAGAACGTGATTTTACAGTAACTTCTACAGTGTTTCAACCGCTTTGTTTTGGTGATAAAGGAAGCATACAACTCGCTGCTAATGATGTAGATCCACAATACACTTTTACATTAAGTGAAAACGGAACTGTGGTAAACACTGTTGGCCCAATAATAGAAAACACTTATGAGTTTGAAAACTTAAATCCAGGAACTTACACAGCAACAGTAGAAACTGAAAATGGATGTTTATACACCGAAGATGTTACTATTGTTGAGCCACCTTTATTAATGGTAACTGCTGCTGTAACAGTACCGTTAACCTGTACTGAAGGTGAAATTACTATTTATCCTGAAGGAGGAACACCCCCTTACTTCTACTTTATTAATGGTTATACAGATTTTCAAACTGTACCAGAAATTGTAGTGACTTCAGGAGGAACGTTTGATATACTTGTAGTTGACTCTAACAACTGTACTGCAACAACCACAATTTCTGTGGATGAAATTCCTGCACCAGAATTTAACGTAACATCAACAGATATTCTATGTGGTGGTACAGGAGATACTGGTACCATTACGATAAATGTTACCAATCCAAATGGAAATGCTATTGAGTATAGTATTGATGGCGGAACTACATTCTCTAACGCATCATTATTTACAGGTTTAGTTGCAGGAAATTACGACGTAGTTTTACAATACACGTCAGGTCCTTCGGTTTGTACAACAGATCCTCAAACTATAACTATAATTGAAAATGCAGCCATTTCTGGAACAGCAGAATTGTCAGCACCTTTTACTTGTAATGGCACTGGTGAGATAACTGTAACAAGCGTATCTGGTGGAAATCCTCCTTATGAATACAGTATAGATGGTGTTAATTTTCAAACCAGTAATGTATTCACAGGCTTAACACAAGGTACATATACCATTACTATTAGCGATACTAATATTTGTACAGCTGTTACAAACACTATTACTATAGATGCTTTAAATCCTCCAACAGACATGGATTTTACTAGTACTCCTGTAACCTGTCCTGCATTAACTAGCGATGTTACAATATCTAATGTTGTTGGCGGAAATGGTACTTTAGAATATCAAATTATAGCTCCAGCCTCTGCTGCAACAGCATATCAAACTTCAAATGTGTTTACTGGTCTTGCACCAGATACGTATACGTTTCAGGTAAGAGATGAAAATGATTGTACCTATAACGAATCTTATACTATAGATCCTATCCCAAGTCCAACTATAAATGTTGTACTTACTGAAACTTTAGACTGTACTGCAACTCCTGATGCTGAATTAACAGGAACCATTACAGGTACTGCTCCTTACACTTATGAAGTTTCTATTAATGGAGCAGCTTATAGTGCTTTAGGAAGTACTCCTTCAACATTTACTTATAATACTGCTACAGCAGGTACATATCAATTCCAAGTGACGGATGCGAATGGTTGTACTGCTGAATCTGGTATTATAACGGTAAACCCAATTTCACCACCTGCTTTTAGTGCAGTTGTTGAAAGTCAACCTATACTTTGTAATGGAGATGCAAATGGTTCTATAGACATTACTATAGATACTACTGTTGGTACTCCGCCATTTACTATAAATGTGAATAATGATACCACAGGAACGGATTACGGTACACAAACATCTGGTTTAACTGCTGGTACATATACCATCACAATAACTGATGCCAATTCATGTTCTACAACTGAAACTATAACTCTTTCTGAGCCAGATGCCATCACTTTCGATTTAAGTAAAGTAGATATTACATGTAATAATCCTGGAGGTTCTTCTTTAGGTTCTATTACCGTTGAAAATGTTGCTGGTGGTACTGCGCCATTTACCTATTTTATTTCTAACAATTTTGGTGATGTTATTCCTGGCAACCCATATAATGCGACTTCAAATGAAGATCATACATTCAATATTATTAACTATGGAAATTATACTGTTAATGTAGTAGATGCTAATGGTTGTAGTTTGTCTCAACAAATAACGATGGCTTCACCTCCATCAGATTTAATTATTAATGTTAATATTTCTGTACCAGATTGTACAACAGGTGGTACTGCTGAAGTTACTGCTGTATCAGCTGTAGGTAGTGGTAGTTATGAGTTCGGAATTTTAGAATTCAATACAATTCCATATACAACAAGTTATTTACCACCAGATACACCAGGTGGAGATACTAGAACGTTTACCAACTTGATTCCAGGTGTGGTTTATACCTTTGTTGTTCATGATTTAGTGACAGATTGTTACTTTGTAAAATCTGCAGATGCAGCTATAGATCCTGCTTCTACCCTAACTTCTACTGTAGCTCCAAACAATGTTACATGTCTTGGTGCAGCTGATGGAAGTGTGACCTTTACAATAGATAATTTTGATAGCACAACAACCTCTGTTGATTACACCATCTATTCAGCTTATGATAATCAATTGGTAGATGGACCAAACACTATTGCGGTAACATTTGGTACTCCTGAAACGGTTACAACTCCAAACCCAGGAACATTATCACCTGGTCAATATTACTTAGTGTTTACAGAAAATGGTTCTGGTTCTTTTAATGGTTGTGAAACTGCTTCACAAATATTCGAAATTCTTGAATCTCCTGTAGCTTTGGATTTAACAGTTTCTGTTGATCAAAACGCTAATTGTAATCCAAACTCTGGTGTTATTAGTGCCATAGGACAAAATGGAACGGCACCATATCAATATCAAATTACAACTACTGCTACTGCTCCACTAGCTACTGATGCTGGTTGGGATGTTTCAAGTGTATTTAATGTCGATGCTGGTACTTACTACATTCATGTTTTAGATGCTTATGGATGTATTGTAACAAGTCCTGCTAGCATTGTTGATATGGATGACTCACCTCAAATATCAGCTTCAGTAACTAATGCTTGTGAGCTACAAGATGGTGATTATGAAATTGTAGTAAACTTAGACACACCAAGTACTGCACCATATAGTTTTAGTATAGATGGAGGTGCTTTTCAAACACAGTCTGCACCTTTCACAATCTCTAATGTATTTGCAGGTACACATACTATAGAAATTCAAGATGCTAATGGTTGTTCTGATTTGGTAACTATTGATGTTGCTGAACCAATCGATGTTGTTGCAGATGTTACTGCAATGCCGTCTTGTAATAATGATGATGGTGAAATTACAGTAACAGGTTCTGGTGGTTCTGGTACTTATGCTTATAGTATTTCTCCTAGTCCTGCTTCAGTAAGTTTATCTGGTAACATCTTTACTGGTGTACCTTCAGGTATTTATACAATTACAATTACGGATACGGTATTGTCTTGTACTTCTGAAACTACAATTTCAGTAAGCGAGCCAACTTCACCGCAATTTACATTAACATCTGATAGTGTGACGTGTTTTGGTGATAATACTGGGACATTCGAGATTAACATCACAAACTTTACAGGTGCTTATACCTATGAAGTATTTGATAGTGTTGGTACATCTGTTACAGGTATTGTAAATGCTAACACAGCTACAAATCCATTGACGGTAACAGGTATGGAAGCTGGTAGTTTTGATGTTGTAATCACTCAAACAGATTTCCCATATTGTTCTAATTCAGGAAGTGTGGTTATAAGTTCTCCGCAAGAGGCTTTGACTTTAAATCTAGTTGAATCTTCAAACGTAACATGTACTGATAGTGAAGGTACAATAACAGCTATTGCAGATGGTGGTTGGGGCAATTACGAATATGAATTAACAGGTGATGCTACAGTTGCTTTTTCTTCAAATAATGTATTCGAAAATTTATCAGCTGGTACATACACAGTAAATGTTAGAGATGCTGAAGGTTGTTTTGCTTCAGAAACAATAATCCTTAGTTTACCTGATCCAATTACAGCAACATTTACGCCAAGTACCACTGTTTTAGATTGTTTTGGCGATCAGAATGCAAGTATAACTGTAGATATGGTTTCTGGTGGACAAGGCAGCAACTATGTATATACTTTAAATACTATTGCACCTGTTGCAAGTTCTTCTGGTCCACAAACGTCTAACGTGTTTAACGATTTAGGAGCAGGAACTTACACAGTAACTATAACTGATGGTTTTGACTGTGAAATGACGTCTCTTGAAATTGAAATAGAAAACCCTACTCCACTTGATGTTAATTTAGTAAGAACAACAACACAAACGTGTTTAACTGAATCTACATTAACGCTTAGTGCCTCTGGTGGCACAGGACCATACGAGTATAGTAGCACTGTTGATTTTACAACAGTTATAGGAAGTTTTGCGTCTTCAACAACGTTCTCAGTTCCTGAAGGTACTTATAACTACTACGTGAGAGATGCTAACGGTTGTATTTCTAACGTATCTAACGATATTACAGTTGATCCATTACCTGAGTTAGTAATAAATCTAGAATCTTCTAATCCTACTATTAATTGTGCTGGTGACAATACTGGATCAATTTTAGCCACAGCTCAAGGTGGATTAGGAGATTATAGTTACACGCTTCAAGATACATCAGGTGCAACTATAAATGCGACTCAAAATACACCTGGATATTTTACAGAATTAGTAGCAGGTGATTATTTGGTCCTGGTAGAAAGTGGAGATTGTGAAGTAACTTCTGCACCAATATCAATTACTGAGCCTACAACAGCATTAGACGCAACTATTGACGTTAATAACATTACATGTGCTGGAAGCAATAATGGCTCTGTAATCGTTTCTGCTACTGGTGGAACAGGTACAATTCAATATGCAATTTCACCACAATTAAATCAGTTTTTTGAAACCAATACTTTTGAAAACCTTTCTGCTGGTGAGTACACTTTAATTGTTCAAGATCAATTGGGTTGTTATTTAACGTTCGATTTTACAATTGTAGATCCAGAGCCAGTAATTATTACAATATTACCAGATGCTTTCTTCCCAGAATTGTGTGCTGGTGATGGTGATGGAGAATTTAGTATTGAAATAGATGGTGGAAATCTACCATACAGTGTAAGTCTTGATAGTTATGAAGGTCCTTATACAACAGGAAGTGCAACACAAACGGTATTCGATTTTACCAATCTTGAAGGAGGTGATCATATCGTTTATGTTAGAGATGCTCAAGGTTGTGAATCTGAATGGAACATCACGTTCCCTGAGCCTATAGTCTTTAATCCTGAAATTACTTTAGAATATACCTGTGAGAATAATGCGCAAAGTAATATGGTAACTGTAATACTTGATGTATCTGATGAAGAATTATCAGAGTTTGATTATTCTTTGGATGGTGGAGACTATCAATTAAGTAATCTGTTTGAAAATGTGCCTGTAGGAACAGGACATTATATAGACGTAAGACATACTAATGGATGTATCCAAAGAACAGAATTGTTTGATATTGAAGGTTATGAGCCTATTGGTTTAACCTTGGCTGAAGGTGAGCTTAATGAAATCATAGCAAGTGCTACTGGTGGAACTGGAGATTACACCTTTACCATGAATGATGAAAACTATGGAAGCACAAACACATATAATATTACTGAAACTGGTGTCTATGTTGTAACGGTTACAGATAGCGCTGGATGTACTGCTGAAGCAGAAATTGAACTAGAATTTGTTGGACCATGTATACCTAATTGGTTTACACCAAATGGTGATGGCGAATATGATACTTGGGCTCCTGGTTGTGTGGACAACTACCCTAACTTAACCTTCGATATTTTTGACCGTTATGGTCGTAAAATAGCAACCTACAGAGTTGGTGAAGTTTGGGATGGCAGATACAATGGTCACGAATTACCTACTGGTGACTACTGGTTTGTTGTACAAACTAACGACCCAAATGTGAATAAAGAATTTGTTGGCCACTTTACGCTATACAGATAAGCCCCTTAATCTAATGAACTAAACCTAATAAGATGAAAAGAATTTTAACATATATAGTTTTCCTTACTATAGCGCAAGGCTTTAGTCAAGAGCTCAACTTACCAGTTTGGACACAATACTTGGCTGATAATGATTTTGTAATTTCACCAACCTATGCTGGTATTGGAGACAATTTAAAAATTAGAGCAAACGGATTAACGCAATGGGTTGGAATTAAAGATGCTCCAGATAATCAATCGATTTATGCAGATTTTAGAATATCTAATCGTTCAGGAATTGGAGTATCTGCATACAATGATAAAAATGGTAACACACGCCAAAAAGGTCTTAAGTTATCTTTTGCGCATCACTTAATTTTAGATTGGAAATCTAAACAGTACTTATCCCTTGGTTTATCATATAACATCAATAATTTTAGAATTGATATTGAAAACTTTAATACTACGTATGAAATTCCAATTTTAGATCCTGCTATTAATGGAGATAGAGCTGTTAGCAATAACAACTTTGATGCTGGTTTGCTTTACCGATGGAAAGATTTCTATCTAAGCTTTAACGCAAACAATATTATCTCAAAAGACATTGAAGATTTTACAGGAGGTATTGAGCCACGTTTATTATTAAACTATCAAGTTTATTCTGGTTATGTATATACACCTAAGCACAATAAATATGTGGAGTTTGAACCATCTGTTTTCTTTCAGTTTTTTGATAGTGATAATCGTTCTGCAACAGACCTTAATTTTAAGTACAGAAAGTTTAACAGAAATGGAGACTACTATTGGATTGGTGCTTCGTATCGTTTCTTAAACGATCAGTTTTTAGATCCTTTAAACCTTGGCCCTATGGCTGGTATACTTCATAACAAGCTATATTTTGCATACTCATACCAATTAACATTCAACGATTTATCTGGTTACAATTCAGGTACACATGTTGTAACGATTGGTCTTAACTTAATGCAAAGTGCCAGTAATTGTCCATGTACAAAAGGTAGTAGTCAGAGTTACTACAGATTATAAAGTTCATTATTTTCTTATATAAAAAGCCACGACTACATATCGTGGCTTTTATTTTTTTAAATCTAAAAATAGAATTCAATCTAAGTCAGTTTTAACGATGGTTTCTATAATTTTGTACCTCTTTTAAAGATATAAATAACATTTTTTGGCTGAAAGTTTAGATTTTAAAGATAGATTTATTGGTTTTCAAAACACAGCTCTTTTATGGAATATTAATTCTGTAAAATCACTGGTTCAGTTTTCTATTTTATCTACTCAACAAGAATTCTGTAACAATACAATTCAAAAGAAATTAAGATTAGGAAAGTGGATTGAAGTATTTACTCTATTTCAGTTACAACAAATGGATACTGTTGAAATTCTGGCAGAAAACCTTCAGATTAAAAACAACAAACAAACTATTGGAGAAATTGATTTACTATTGCTTCAGAATGAATTACCTATTCATTTAGAAATCGCATATAAATTTTACTTGTTTGATGATTCACAAACGTATTTAAATCCTTTAGATTACTGGATTGGTCCAAACCGAAATGATAGTTTATCGCTTAAACTACAAAAATTAAAGGACAAACAATTGCCTTTACTGCACAAACCAGAAACGAAAACGGTATTAAAAACATTGGGTTATGAAAGTCATCAATTTGAACAGTTTGTTAATTTTAAAGCTCAATTATTTTTGCCGTACCATAATCAAAACATAGCTTTCGACACATTAAACAAAGCCTGTATTAAAGGGTTTTATATACATTTTAATGAGATAAAATTATTCAGAAGTTATCAATTTTATATTCCAAATAAACTAGACTGGTTGGTAGAACCAAAACTTGATGTAAATTGGCTAAGCTATAACGAAGCTGTTAATGTCATTGAAAGGTTTATGACAAAAAAACAATCACCTCTTTGCTGGTTAAAGGACAAAAATAATCAGCTTTCAAAATGCTTTATAACTTGGTGGTAAATGGAGAACGCATATTACAAAATATACAAGCCTTATGGTTATTTGAGTCAGTTTGTGAACAACCAAAACAGACGAAAAAACAAAAAACTATTATCTGAAATTTATAACCTTTCTGAGAGTATCATGGCCGTTGGAAGATTGGATGAAAAATCTGAAGGTTTATTATTGCTTACAACAGATGGTAAATTTAGTAATCATATAACCAGCTCTAAAATTGAAAAGGAATACCATGTTATGGTTGATGGGTTAATTACTAATGAGCAGATTGAAATTTTAAAAGGAGGTGTAGAAATTTCTGTAAACGGAAAACCTTACCATACAAAACCTTGTATTGCAGAATTACTAAAAGATACATCGCACATTGTTGAGCGCTTTGTTCGTGATGAAAAACACGGTCCTACATCTTGGTTAAAAATTACTTTGAAAGAAGGCAAGTTTAGACAAGTACGAAAAATGACTGCTAAAATAGGATTTCCTACACTGAGATTGGTACGTGTAAGAATTGGAAATTATTACTTAGAGAATATGAAACCTAAAGACATTAAAACCATTAGTTATTAGAAGCAGTTTCTTCTTTTTCTGATGCTTTTTCTTCTTCTGTTTTAGGTTTTATAACCGTTTTTTCATTGTTGAATACAATGATGGCCTTAACACCTGTTAACAAATTCCATTCTTTAGAAGAAATTTCTTTGCCTTGATCGTCATATACGATAAACTCAGCTGTATTAGGACCTGATTCTCCTTGATTTAAAGCTGTTATTTCAACAGTGTTTTTACCTTGAATTAAGTCTACTTCTACCCTTCTGTAGCTACTGGTTAAAACCAAGTTTTGATTAACAACTAATCCATTTATAGAAATACTTACACGATCTCCATCAGGATATTCGTGGTCTCTGCAAATTATATTTACAAATTTGGTATCTACACGATGTTCTCCTAAGAACTGGTCGGACATGGTTTTAACCACACCTCCTTTTTCCAGATCTTTTGACCATCGCTTTTCATATATTTCAGCAGGACTTTTAAGGCCGTCTTGCTCTGTCATAGAAAACGGCTTGTCAGACTTTTTAATGATAAACTTCTTTTTTTCATCATCCTTACCGCTTGTTTTATCTTCTTCTTTATCAAGCTTTGGCGCTACTTTTATCTTTGTAGGTAAAGAGTCTTTTTTGGTTTTAGCAGGTTCTGCAGGAATACGTATAGTTTTATTCTCCTTATCTGTTACTTGAGAAAATGCAACAGAAAAAGTGAGAAAGCTAAATAAGAGTAATATGTGTCTAAAAATTTTCACTAAAATTTAGATGAGTTACTGGTTATAAACTTGTGGTACAAAAACCATACCTACTTCAAAATAAACGTATAAAAATGTAATTCCTTACAAAAAAACGTTAAAACTTACCATTAAAGCTAATGCGTAATTTACGGTTATACTCTTCAAACAACCAATCTTTATAATTATCTGTACTATTCATTATACAGTAACAATATTGTTTTATACGGTAAGCAATTTCATCTTGAAGTAACTTAACAAGGTCTCTTGCGTCGTACACATCTTCACTATTTTCTATACAAATTTGCGAATGTTGCGCTATAGATCTTTCGATAACCGCAAAAGACTTTTTTCCTGAATTTATTACATCTTTATATTCCGTTTTTACATCAAATTCTAGATTGTCAGAATTTTTAAGCTTTGTTTTTAAAGTGTCTGGCATAACATATACAAAATCTCGCTCTAAGGCTTCATCGTCTATTATGTTTTCAAGATATAAATCTGGATATTTAAAAATGTGTTGCCAATCTACAGGCTGACTCCATGGTCCAAAACGAGAGATATTGTTTCCTAAATCTATAACCTGAAACGTTTTTCTGTCTTTGTATATACGACTACCACGACCAATCATCTGAAAATATAATGTTAACGACCTTGTAGCTCTATTAAGAATTATAGACTCTACAGAAGGCTCATCAAAACCTGTAGTTAGTATACTTACAGAAGACAACACAGCATCTGGTGTGTTCTTAAACCACTTAAGAATATCTTTTCGTTCTTGCTTACTGGCTGTATTATCTAAATGCTGAACGTTATAACCCGCTTTTTTAAACGTATAATATACTTCCTTTGAAGTATAGATACCATTGTTAAAGATTAAGGTTTTTTTGCCTTTTGCCAACTCTTCATAAGCTGTAAGCAATTTGGTTTGCATTAAAGAATTAGTGTATAAAGCCTCAGAAGATTTTACAGTATAATCTCCATTAATACCAATTTTTAATGAGGTTAAACCAACATCGTAATGGTATACATCTGCACTTGCCAAAAATCCATTACTTATTAAAGTAGATATATCATCGCCAACTATAAGTTTATCATAGTTGTCTTTCATAGGCAGCTTAATGTTACTACTTAACGGAGTTGCTGTAACACCAAGAATGAAGCAATGTTCAAAGAATTTAAAGAGTTTCCGAAAAGAGTTATAGTGAGCTTCATCTATAATAACTAATCCTACATTTTTTAGTTGAAAATCGTTATCAGACAAACGGTTATTTAAAGTCTCAACCATGGCTACAAAACACTGATATTCATCTTGGTCAGGTAGTGTTTTAACCTTACTGTTTATGACCTTATTTTTTACATTAAAACCAGAAAGTACATTAGACGTTTGCTTACACAACTCAATTCTGTGGGTAAGAATTACTACTTTTTTTTGGTGTTTTTCTACATAACGTCTAACGATTTCAGAAAAGATAACCGTTTTACCACCACCTGTAGGTAATTGATATAGCAGATTAAAATTATTTGCTTCTTCTGCCATAACATCAAAAATGCGATACAAATCTTTGACTTGATAATCGTATAACCTCTTTTCTGATGTAGTATCCTTAATGATGTTTGTAGACATATAGCAAATTCGCTCAAACGTTAATTTTGCAAAAATAACATATTGTAAGTGTTTTTGTTATGAATTGTTAATAACCTTTAACAAGAATGGTATTGTTCTTGTGATTAAGAAAATATTAACATTTTAAATAAATAAATAAATAAATTATGAAATCATTTCGAAGACATTCTGCGACGGTCAACGCAGGATCTATGGCAGACATTGCCTTTCTGTTACTCATTTTCTTTTTAGTAACAACGACCATTTCTGCAGACAAAGGGATATTACGACAATTGCCAAGCGATTGTCCCAATATTGAAGAGTGTATAAAAGACATCAATGAACGAAATCTGTTAAGAATAGAATTAAACCATAAACAAGAAATCTTTATTGAAGGAGACGTTGTAACCCTCAACGAAGTTAAAAACATCGTTAAAGCTTTTGTTGACAACAATGGTGCATCGGATTGTGATTATTGCACAGGCGAACAACTAGCGGAATCATCTGATCATCCCAGAGAGGCTGTGGTTTCATTAAGCCATGATGCTTTAACAAAGTATGAGTTGTTTATTTCTGTACAAGATGAAATTACAAAGGCTTATTATGACTTAAGAGCAAGATATATTGAAAATGAATTCAATAAAACTCCAAACCAAATTACAGATAATGAGTTTAAAATTGTAAAGGAAGTATATCCTTTTATAGTATCTGAAGTTATGGTTAAAAGAGACTAATGCAATGAGTCTTTAGCTTGAATGCAGTATTCAATGTTTAGCTTTTTTTTGCCCCATTTCTTTGCTTTATGTACATCTTTACCCATGTAAATATCAATGCGCTTTCGCCAACGTCTATTCATTTTATCTTTTACTGTAAAAAGGCTATCAAAGCCTTCAATTTTTACTTGGGTATTATGTACTAAACCAGAATCTATTAAATCTCTAGATACAGCAATATATCTTAATCCAGGTACTAAGCTATCTCCAAAAGCTGTAATATTAGGATGGGAATTGGTTTGGTATGCAAGAGAATTGTAAGCTGTAGCAGTAACCTCAAAAGATTTTGAAGTACACTTTTCTTCTATCGTCTTAGAACAAGATAAAAATACAAGACAACCAATTAGTATAACTGCTTTTTTGCTCACAAAATAAAGATACACATAAAGTTAAAAACTGTTAAACTGTAACCTGTTAATTATTAAGGGTGTAACATTTTTATTTTTTGGTCGTCTATTAAGTGTAATCAATTAAAAAACAAAAATCATGAGAACTTTAAACAACAATCAATTAACAAGTACAACTACAGAATCAAGAAGCTATACTTGGAACAGCAAGAGACGTTATAGATAACAACGCTATCATCATCAATCATTAAAAATCAAACAATTATGAAAACACTGTCTAAAATCGTCAATACATCTAATAGTTTAGATGATGACTTAGAAAACATTAAATTATGAATTGGATTCATCACCCAAAAGCATTGAAATAAAAAAACCAACACTTCAATTGTGTTGGTTTTTTTTATCTTATAAATTGTAGTGATTAATCCTTTACAATTTTTTGAGTTAAACTTCTAGAACCAGAAGTAAGCTTTATAAAGTAAACACCACTTTGATACTGAGACATATTTACAGAATGCGAAGTTGTATTAGCATTAAAAGTTCCTTTAGACATCTGTTGACCTAAAGCATTAAACATTTCATAACGTACATCTTCGTTTATAGTATTAAATATAACATTAAGATTATTATTTACAGGATTAGGATAAAAATCTACGACATTCTCCAAACTATAATCATCTATACTTAAAGCATCTTTAGCTGTAAAAGTAACAGACTCAGAGTTACCAAAGTTACCACCAGATATAATAACATTTCCATTTTCATCTTCTAAGCTATAAGATCCATTTCCCCAACTACAGCATATTCCGTCTCCATAAGCATCAAAAATTGAAAAACTATAACACTCATCTAGAGTTGGTATTGGGATGATTTCTTGGTAAGTAGAATTATTAGCATAATCAGTTGCAGGACCATTAGCAATTATAGTATTATTGCTATCTAATAATTGCCAAGTTGTTTCATTTCCATAGTTATCTGTTGTTACGTTAAGTACCACTTCGGTAGTAGTGTATGACGGAGCTATATCAAAATCTAAAGTAAATACATCGTTAGCTGTGTTTTCATCAGCAACACCATTAGGGTTAGATACAGAAACATTAAATGTATGGGTACCAACGGCTAAATCTGTGTAAGATGGTGCAGCTACAACAACCTGTGAATCGTTAGATAAAGAACCTGTCCAGTTAACAACTGTCTCTGGTCCACCATCCAAAGAATAAGTTATTGTTGCAGAATTAATAGCTAAACTTCCTCTATTAACTAATGCTACCTCTGGTGTAAAATCAGTATAGCAAGCATTATTACCTCCTGAAGCTAAAACTACAGATGCATCGTTATTATAAATTGGGAAATAGTTTATACTAACAGCTCCTGTATTAGTTGGGTCTAACCAGTCACTTAACCTGCTAGACGCAGAACTACCATATCCCCAAGCAACACCAAATCGTCCATAAAAATCAGGTTGACCATTATTGCTCGTACCATTACAAGCTGCTGCACCACCCGAAAGCACACCAATTAAGCGCCCATCTTGATTAAATAAACCAGATCCTGAAGACCCTTGTTCTGTAACACCCAATTCCCACTCAGAAATAAACCACATTTGAGTATTAGCATTTCCATTGAAAGATATTGCTTGTCTAGTAGCACCATCATCATCTCTACAAACTTTTTGTATATCTCCACTTGGATGATGAATACCAAAGTTAAGAGCTGGTACTTGTGTTGTAGATCTATTCCATCCAACCCAAACCACATCTGGGTTGTTATTAAAAAAACTTGCATCAGTAATTTCAACCAACTCCATATCAGACTGAGAACTATTAGCTCTTAATATAGAGCCACTCACCGTTTGGTTAAAAGAGCCATTTGGGCTACTTGTAACTGTAGAACACGAAGGGTTTGGACTTCTCCAGTTAAACCTAAAGGCCCAACCTGCTTCTCCACCACCACAGTGATTAGCTGTCATAAAATAAGGTGTACCATCATTGCTAGTGTTGTTTATAAGAGTTCCAGAACAAAATCCTGTACTTCCTGTAACTAACATAGCAGATGCTCTTTTTATTTTTTCTTTTACATTGTCTAAATCATAAGGATCTGCACCAGGAGGTGTAATGTCGCAGTCTACGTCTTGATTACAAGATCCTGAATCATTAAGTGCTTTTTGATACATCGCTGCTGTTCTGTATCCATGCACAACAGAACCTACAGTTAATTTTGCTTCACCAACAGCATTTGCAGGCTCATAATACTCTATCCAGGCTTTATCACCAGTTACCAACCAGGTTCCTAGCACCTCTTCTGGATTATTATTGTTATGAGTAAAAGGTCTTAATAAATCATCCTTTTCATCATTGTAAACATAAAGTTTTGCGCCTTCAGGTAATTTAAATACATCAAACATAAAATTAATAGATGTCGCATTTTCTGAATAATAAGACATTCTCCAAATTTTATCTCCATTGCTTAAAGTTGTCCATACTCCAACTTCATTAAAATCATGGTCTACATAAATATCATGGCCAAATCTCCAAGGCTTAGACTTATTCTTATCATTAATTATATCTTCCTCATGTAGCTTTTTTAAATCAAACGAAGCTAGTTTATGAGCTTTAACATTGGGTAAGTTGGTCATATTCCAACTTGGTGGCTTTACATCTTCAGGAATAATTTGTGCAAAAGAAATCACTGAAGTCATAAGAAGTGTAACTAGAAGTAGTTTTGTTTTCATGTGAAAAATTTTATTTAGAATATGTAAAAATAAGGTTCTATTTTTATCTAGCGAGCAATATAATTATCAATTAATATCCAATCGACCAAAAGCAATTTTAATCGACAACAAGATATTTCAATGTAAAAAATAATGACAACAGATGTAGCGAACTGGTTATGTAACTAGTAATTTAAAAGTTCTTTTAAAGCACTTTCAAATTTTCCTTTAGCTAAATACTGTTGTTCTAATTGTGGTGCAAACGGAATTGGTGTTTCCATACTCGCTACACGCTTTACAGGCGCATCTAAATACTCAAAGCACTCTTCCATTAGCATTGCAGAAATATCACTCGCAATACCACCAAACATACTATCTTCTTGTAGAATAATAGCTTTTCCTGTCTTTTTTACAGAGTTTAAAATTGCTTCTTTATCTAAGGGTTGAAGTGTTCTTAGATCTAATAAATCAGCGGAAATATTTGAGTTATTTTCTAAAGTCTCTAAAGCCCAATGTACGCCAGATCCATATGTAATAATTGTAACTGCTTCACCTTCTTTTAGTAGTGCCGCTTTACCAAAAGGCAAAGTGTAATAATCTGTTGGTACATCTTGTCTTATACTTCTATATAAAGCTTTATGCTCAAAGAACAAAACTGGGTTTGGATCATTAATAGCATTAGCTAACAGACCTTTAGCATCATAAGGAAATGCAGGATAAACTACCTTAAGTCCTGGAGTCTTGGTAAACCAAGCTTCATTGGTTTGCGAATGAAAAGGACCTGCTGCAACACCTGCACCACAAGGCATTCTAACCACAACATCTGCTTGCTGCTCCCAGCGATAGTGCGATTTTGCTAAATAATTTACTATAGGATTAAAACCTGATGTTACAAAATCAGAAAATTGCATTTCTACAACAGCTTTCATACCTGCTATAGATAAACCCATACCAGCTTCAACTATTGCAGATTCGCATATTGGTGTATTTCTTACTCTATCTTTACCAAATTGTTCTACAAAACCTTCTGTAATTTTAAATACACCTCCGTACTCAGCAATATCTTGACCCATAATTACTAAGTCATCATGCTTTTCCATTGACTGCTTTAAACCTTCAGAAATGGCATCAACTAGACGTAGCTCTTTCACTTCAGGACCAGGCTTACAACCCTTATAATCAAATGATTTGTATATGTCATTTAACTCGTTAGTTTCACTTGGTATAATTTCAGATTCTGCATAAGCAGACTCAAGCGAAGCATCAATATCAGCTTTTATTTCAGCAACATATTTATCATCAATTTCAGCTGATAATATTTTTTTACTAAACAAGTAGCTTCTAAAATTTTCTATTGGGTCTTTAGCTTCCCATTCTTCCATTAATTCTTGTGGTACATATTTAGTACCACTAGCTTCTTCATGGCCACGACGTCTAAATGTTTTAAACTCAATTAATATAGGCCTTGGACGTTTTCTAATACTTTCTGCTAGTTTTTTTACTTTAGAATACGTTTCAATAATATTATTTCCATCTATAATAAAAGACTCAATACCGTAACCTTTGCCTCTATCTGCTAAATGTTTACAGAAATACTGCTCATTTGTAGGAGTAGACAAACCATAACCATTATTTTCTATACAGAAAATTACTGGCAATTGCCATACAGAAGCTACATTTAGCGCTTCATGAAAGTCTCCTTCACTTGTTCCACCTTCACCTGTAAAAACTGCTGTAACTTCTTCTTTGTTTTTTAAAAGATTTGCTAAAGCAATACCATCGGCCACACCTAGTTGTGGTCCTAAATGAGAAATCATACCTACAATATTGTATTCTTGTGTTCCAAAATGAAACGAACGATCTCTACCTTTTGTAAAACCACTAGATTTTCCTTGCCATTGGCAAAATAAGCGATGAAGCGGAATTTCTCTAGTTGTAAAAACACCAAGATTTCTATGCATTGGCAAAATATATTCGCTTGGTTTTAAAGCCATTGTTACACCAACCGAGATTGCCTCTTGCCCAATACCAGAAAACCACTTAGATATTTTGCCTTGTCTAAGCAGTATTAACATTTTTTCCTCTATTAGTCGAGGTCTCAACATGTTATAATAAAGTTTTAATAATACTTTATCACTTAAATTGCGCTTATCGTACTCTATGATGCTTTTGGTTATGGTTGGCATATGTTATAAATTCTAATGCTTCAAATGTAAATAAAATGCATCAAAATTATATAATCTACTTTGTAAATGTATTTACATCATAATTATAATTTACTACTATTTCGTTACTTTTGTATATTGACTTAATTTTTTAAAATAAAATTCCTATGGATAGAATACCTAGCGTAGATTTAAAGGATTTCCTTTCAGAAGACCCAAATAGAAAACAAAAATTTATTGATGAAATTGGTAAAGCATATCAAGACATAGGTTTTGTAGCTTTAAAAGGACATTTTTTAGATGATGAATTAGTAGATAGACTTTATGCTGAAGTAAAAAACTTTTTTGAATTACCGCTTGAGGTTAAAGAAAGTTATGAAATACCTGGTATTGGCGGTCAAAGAGGTTATGTGTCTTTTGGAAAAGAAAGTGCTAAAGGAAAAAAAGAAGGTGACTTAAAAGAGTTTTGGCATTTTGGACAATATGTTGAAGATGATGAAGAGCGTAAAAAAGAATATCCTGCAAATGTTGAAGTAAAAGAGCTTCCAGAATTTAATAAAGTAGGAAAAGAAACCTATCAAATGCTAGAGAAGACAGCTAAATATGTGTTACGCGCACTAGCATTACATCTAGATTTAGAAGAAACTTATTTTGATAATTACATACACAATGGTAATTCTATTTTAAGACCAATTCATTACCCTCCAATTACTCAAGAACCTAAAAATGCTGTAAGAGCTGCTGCTCATGGAGACATTAATCTTATTACACTTTTAATGGGAGCTCAAGGTAGAGGTTTACAAGTGCAAAGACATGATGGCGAATGGTTAGATGCTATAGCAGAACCAGACGAATTAATGATAAATGTTGGAGATATGCTATCCAGACACTCTAATAACAAATTAAAATCTACAATACACCGTGTTGTAAATCCACCTAGAGAACTTTGGGGAACATCGCGCTACTCTATTCCTTTCTTTATGCATCCAATTAGCGAAATGAAACTGGATGTATTAGACAGTTGTGTTGACGAAGACAACCCTAAATTATATGAAGACATCTCAGCTGGCGAATTTTTAAATGAGCGTTTAATTGAACTTGGATTGATTAAAAAATAATGGACCTGCAAGATCAATTAAAAAATCTATTTCCAGATCACGTTCCGGAACCTTCTAATGATGATAATAGTGAAACAAAAAGTAACATTTGGTTACAGGATGATCCTATTATTTGCAAGTACGAAAAACGAAAAGGAAAACCAATAACCATTCTCGAAGGTTATACTGGTGCAACTGAAGACTTTAAAAAGCTTGCAAAAGAGCTAAAAACCAAACTAAGTGTTGGTGGCAGTTTTAAGGATGATAAAATTATTATTCAGGGAGATTATAGAGACAAAATAATGACCCTTCTCAAAGAAAAAGGTTTTAATGTAAAACGCGTTGGAGGCTAATCTTATGACCAAACAAATTCTTCATATTACCAATGGTAGTGTGCTTACCGAATATTTAAGAGATCTAGATTTTAATGACGATATTTTAACTTGGCAAGAAATGCTTTGCGAAGGTCCTACCATTCCAAAGATAGACTCTGATGAGTTTTTTGAAATACGAGGTCAGTTCTTAAAAGAATATTATGATATCGAAGTTGATGAACATGAACTTAAAAAAGAGCTATCTAAGCTAGATAACGTAGATAAATATGATGAAATTCATCTTTGGTTTGAATATGATTTGTTTTGCCATATTAATCTTTTAGGAGTCTTAAATTTATTGCACCAAAGAGAAATAAAAAAGCCTCTATACCTTATTTGTAGTGGACGTGTGGAAGGCGAAAAAAGCCTAAAAGGTCTTGGTGAACTTTCTCGTTCTCAATTATTAGACCATTACAATAAACGTGTAAGGTTAACAAATGAAGATAAAGAATTAGCAATTACTCTGTGGCGAACGTATTGTGGTAAAGATCATAATATCCTAAAACCATACATTGTAAAAGAGTCTAGCTTTAAATACATGAGTAATTGTTTAAAAGCTCATTTAAAACGTTTTCCTCATCAAAAAAGTGGACTTAGTGTATTAGAAGACAATATACTTCGTATTGTTAGAGATAATGAAATAAGATCTAAGCATCATTTGCTAGGCTACAGTCTCAACTACCAAGGCTATTATGGTTTTGGAGACTCACAACATAGTCGTTTAATAGAAAAACTTAGTATCTTTTTTGATGAAGATGATACAAGTCTTAAACTCAACAGAAAAGGGCACGAAGCATTATTAAGACAACACAATTTCGCTACAGAAGTTAATAACGATATTACCTACGGAGGTGTTAATCGATTAGAATTTCAGTTTAGCGTAGACCAAAACAAACTTGTAAAGACCATATTACATGTCAATTAAAGATTCAGAACTTATATTAAATCCAGATGGAAGTGTTTATCATTTGAATTTAAAACCAGAAAACATCTCAGACACCATCATTTTTGTTGGTGACCAAGATCGTGTAGAGAAAATCACAAAACATTTTGACAGTATAGAATTCAGTACTCAAAAGCGAGAATTCAAAACGCAAACAGGTTATTATAAAGACCGTAGAATAACTGTTTTGTCTACTGGTATTGGTCCAGATAATATAGATATTGTTCTTAATGAATTAGATGCATTAGTAAACATCGATCTAAAAACACGAAAGCCAAAAACGCAGCTAACCAGCCTTAACATTATAAGAATCGGTACATCTGGCTCATTACAAGCCGATATACCTGTAGATGCGTTTTTAATAAGCTCTCACGGACTAGATATCAATGGTATGCTTCACTTCTACCAAATAAAAGGTATTAGCAATCCTGAAATTGAAGACGCATTTATAGAACATACTAATTGGGATAAAAATAAAGCAAGACCAATAATTATTAATAACAGTAAATACCTTGAAAAATATTTTGAAAGTGATATTATGTTCAAAGGTATGACAGGTACTGCTGGCGGATTTTACGGACCACAAGGAAGGGTTTTAAGACTGCCATTGCATGATGCTAGTTTAAATTCTAAATTAGATAATTTCAATCACAAAGAATTTAGAATCACAAATTTTGAAATGGAAACCTCCGTTATCTATGGGTTATCAAAATTACTTGGCCATGAAGCTTTATCTTTAAATGCTATAATAGCTAACAGAGCTACCGGAGATTTTAGTAAAGATCCTAAAGGCACAGTAGAAAAATTAATTTTATATGCTTTAGAGCGAATAGTAAATATCTAAAACTGTGTTGCAATGAGACACACATATCGCTGTAGCTTTAGCACCAGAACAGTCAAAGTGTCTAATAAGAAAAGTATAATTAAATGAGACACCCATTTTGATGGGTATTAGTATGAAGAAAGTAAATATAGGAGGAGTTCCAGAACATTTTAATTTAGCTTGGTATTTAACCCTTAAAAATGGCGAATACAAAGCAGAAGGTATTAATCTTCGTTGGCACGATTATTATGGTGGCACAGGTGCTATGTGCAAAGCTTTACGTTCTGGAGACATTGATATTGCTGTAATTTTAACCGAAGGTATAATTAAAGATATTATAGATGGCAATCCATCGAGTATAGTACAAACCTTTGTAGAGACTCCTTTAATTTGGGGAATTCATGTTGCTGAGAACTCTAAATTTAAAACCATAGAAGATATCAAAGGCACCAGAGCTGCTATTAGCCGTTATGGATCTGGCTCTCATTTAATGGCTTATATTAACGCTAAAAACAACAACTGGAATCTCGACACTGATCTTAATTTCGAAGTCATAAAAAACCTAAATGGCGCTGTTGAAGGCCTAACAAATGGTGATGCCGACTATTTTATGTGGGAAAAATTTACCACAAAACCTTTGGTAGACGATGGTACTTTTAGACGTGTTGGTGTCTGCCCTTCTCCTTGGCCATGTTTTGTTATTGCTGTAAGAGACGAGTATATAAAAAATAATGAAGACGATCTAAAAACTATACTAGATATCATTAATACAACCACATCAGACTTTAAGTCTATTCCTAGTATAGATAGAACAATTTCTAACCGTTACGATCAAGAAATTGAAGATGTACAAGAGTGGCTGTCTTTAACCGAATGGTCTCAAGATGTCATGGACAAAAAGACTATAAATAATGTGCAAGAACAACTATTTAATTTAGACATCATTCCTAAAAAAGTAGATTATTCAGAGCTGGTATATAAGATTTAGAGCTCATTTCGAAGTATTTAACTAAAGTCATATTTAAAACTAAAAACCTGCCAAAACACTAGAAAACACAGGTAAAAAGGATAGATACTTATAAAGCATTTTAAAGTTAAATCTTACAGATTTAACTCATAACTTTCAGTATTTCAATTTTTTAGTTACATTTGTTTAACCAAGTCTAAGCTATTAATCCAGAAAAAGACTAATATGATTTTAACAATTACTCTGATTCTATCCTTTTTAGTCGCTGTTAACTTTTTATTATTAATATTCAGTTGCAACAAAACTTCTAAGAAAGTTGAAACAAAAAAACAACGTGTTATACGTGTTCAAAAGCCTACTCCTACTCTAGTTTCCAATCAATTATCGACTGGTCAACTTGCTGCAACAGGGAGTTAGTTTTACTAAAATGTTTATTCCCAAACCAATAACCTCTGTTAGCACTCAATGGAGATGGATGTCCTGTTTCTAATATTGAATGAGAAGACATATCAATTAACTTCTTCTTCTTTTTAGCAAAACCTCCCCAAAGTAAGAATACTACATTTTGTTTTTTCTCACTTATAAGTTTTATAACCGCATCTGTAAATTGCTCCCACCCTTTTTTTTGATGGCTTCCAGCTTGGTGAGCTCTAACCGTTAATGTGGCATTTAGCAAAAGAACTCCTTGGTCTGCCCAATGAACTAGATTACCATTTTTTGGATACGGAATACCTAAATCAGTTTCTATTTCTTTAAAAATGTTAATTAATGAAGGAGGATGCGGAATACCATCGTTAACAGAAAAACACAAACCATTAGCCTGGCCAACACCATGATAAGGATCTTGACCAATTATAACCACTTTAACATCATCAAACGAACAATGATTAAAAGCATTAAATATCTCTGAACCATCAGGAAAACACAGATGATTATTGTATTCTGTTTTCACAAAATCTGTTAAACTTTTAAAATAAGGCTTATTAAATTCTGTTTGCAAATAGGGTTTCCAACTTGGATGAATATCAACATTCATAAATATTAATTTTCTCAAAAATAAGAAATAGCACTTTATATAGTGTTAGGCATATCACAACATTTACCCTAAATTTGCAACTCTAAAAAATTAAATACCTCATGATACGTATTCATGAAAAAACCTTGAAAGATCTCGAATTTTTTACGGTTTTAGAACAAATTTCTGAACACACAATAACAGCTTTGGGCAAAGAAGCTGTACTAAATGTACGACCTATTGAGGTAGAGACTCAACTTATTAGAGAACTAGATTATGTAAATGAATACTTATCATCTTTTGAAAATGATAACCGCATTCCTAACCATGGATTTGAGACAATTTCAAAAGAAATAAAACTTCTTAATATAGAAAACACCTATTTAGAAGTTGCCAGTCTGCAAAAGTTGGTTAGCATGTCTTTGACATCAAACAGCATTGTAAAGTTTTTAGAAAAATTTAAAGAATACTATCCAAAATTAAATCAATACAGTAGTCATATAGAAATTAATACAGCTATCATAGAGCAAGTTGATGCTGTAGTAGATCGTTTTGGAGACATAAAGGACGAAGCTTCGCCTCAATTATCGGAGTTAAGACAAGAAATTACGAAGTTAAAAGGAAAAATAAACAGTAGTTTTTCTTCAGCATTAACAAGATACCATGGTCTAGATTATTTAGACGACATAAGAGAATCTGTAGTAGATAACAGACGTGTACTTGCTGTAAAAGCCATGTACAGACGCAAGGTAAAAGGTGCTATAATGGGAGGAAGCAAAACTGGTAGCATTGTTTACATAGAGCCAGAAACTACATTACAACACACCAGAGAACTTAATAATCTAGAATATGAAGAAAAAGAAGAAGTCATTAAAATTCTTAAAGAATTAACCAATTATATAAGGCTTTTTCTTCCTCTTCTTAATGATTATCAAACGTTTTTAACCAAGGTAGATGTTATTTCTGCAAAGGCCAAATACGCCAGAAGCATGGATGCCATTTTACCAAAAATCACCAACGAACGCACGCTCTTTTTAAAAGATGCATACCATCCGCTTCTTTATTTAACTAACAAAGAAAAAGGTGAAAAAACATTTCCGCAGTCTGTAGAGCTAAGTAGCAACAACCGAATTATCGTTATTTCTGGGCCAAATGCTGGTGGAAAAAGTATAACACTAAAAACAGTTGGGCTTTTACAAGCCATGTTACAAAGCGGAGTACTTATACCTGTGCACGAACGAAGTACTGCTTGCCTTTTTGATCGTGTGGTGAGTGATATTGGCGATAATCAATCCATAGAAAATCATTTAAGCACATATAGTTACCGATTAAAGCAAATGAATTACTTCTTAAAAAAAGTCAATAAAAAAACGCTTTTTTTAATAGATGAATTTGGTACTGGTAGTGATCCGGAACTTGGTGGAGCTTTAGCAGAAACATTCTTAGAAGTATTTTACGAACGTGAAGCCTTTGGTATTATAACAACCCACTACTCTAATTTAAAGTTGTTAGCTAACGAGTTGCCAAACATGCAAAATGCTAATATGCTTTTTAACGAAAAGAGTTTAGAACCAATGTACAAATTGGTAACTGGCCAGGCAGGAAGTTCTTTTACGTTTGAAGTTGCTCAGAAGAACGGCATACCATACAGTTTAATCAACAAATCTAAAAAGAAGATTGAACGTGGTAAAGTGAGATTCGATGCTACAATTGCTAAACTACAAAAAGAGCGAAGCAAGCTAGAACGTACCGAACGTTCACTAAAAGAAAACGAAAAGAAAAAACTTTCTGAAGCTGAAAAATTAGAAGAAACTAATGAGAAGATTCAGAAAAAATTAGAAAGCTTTCAAGAGTTGTACGATAGTAACCAACGCTTAATTTATCTTGGTCAAAAGGTAAATGACTTGGCTGAAAAATTTCAGAACAACAAGAAAAAGCGTGAATTAATGGCTGAGCTATTTCGTTTAGTTCAGATTGAAAATTCTAAACGAAAAAAAGTATCAGCAAAACAAAAACGTGCAGAAAAAGCTAAGAAAAAGCAGATAAAACAAGAAGCTGAGAAAAAGGTTGAAGCTATCCGAAAAAAGAAAAAGGAAGCTAAAAAGAAAGAAGTTGTTGTAGAAAAACCTAAACCTATCCTTAAGGTTGGTGATCGTGTACGCATGCATGATGGCAAAGCTGTAGGAAGTATAGATGATATAGAAAAAGGTAAAGCAACAGTAAACTATGGTTTGTTTATAACTAATGTTAGTGTAGATCTGCTAGAATTGGTAGAAGCTAAAAAATAATAGGCTTAAGACTCTATTATTTAAAATTTAAATACTTTTCTAAATCTTATCTTTGTTACATGGCCAATGATGTCCTTAAAAATAAGCAACTAATCCTTTTTGATGGTGTGTGCAATCTCTGCAACAGCAGTGTATTATATGTGATAAAGCGAGATTATGAGAATAAGTTTTTATTTGCACCATTACAAAGCAACATTGCAAAATCAATAACTACTGAGTATAAAATAGACACCAACAAAGTAGACTCTATTCTTCTTTACAATCCTAAAAAGCAAAAAGTGTATTCTAAATCTACTGCTGCTTTACAAGTTGCCAAACAATTAAATTTTCCTACAAAATTAATGGCTATATTTCTTGTTATACCTGCTTTTGTTAGAAATTGGGTGTATGATTATGTTGCAAAAAATCGTTATAAATGGTATGGTAAAAAGGAAGCTTGTATGATACCTACTCCAGAATTGAAAGCTAAATTCTTAATGTAAAAAAGCCTTCTAAAAATCGATTCTAAAAGGCCTTCTTTAAATTAACAACTTACTTAAAACTAATTTAACTCAAACAAAATTCAATTCGGTTTGAGGGAAATTTCGAATTGGTTAATAGCACAATTTTGTTTCTTCAAATGTATAACAATCGATTGTCTAAGATTAAAAAACTCGACATAAACCCATTATTATTGTTAAAGTATGTTAATGCTCATAAAATAGCATAAGCTACATTTTTACTAATTAATAAAGCCACTTCCCTACTCTAAATAGTAGTATTACTCATTCTTGATTTAAAAAATACTGATTATCAAATAGTTTTGAACATGAGCTTTTTTTTAAAGTTAATTAGTTTTTAAGCTTAGTAATTTTTAAATCTCAAAGCAATAAAATTTTCAGTTTAACCCTAACTTCTGTTAGTTAGGAACGAGTTAAATTCTTAAAAGAAACATGTCTAACTTCTTTAGGTGTCTTAAAATAAAGATAGAAAGTATTTGGCTTTGAGGTTTTTATTTCAAACTCTTCAAAATAAAATCTAAGTTAGGATTGGTATTATCATTAACCACATAAGCATCTGTATAATACTTTGGTCGTATTGCTAAACCTAAATCTATCAATTTATTCATTGTAGGTATATATTCCTGACTAACTTTACCTGTTAAAAGAATACCTAAATCATTTCCGGATTTAGCATATTTGTAAATGTTTCTAATGCCTTTAAGGTATAAATGGTCTTTTGTAAAACCACCTCCTCTGTGTACTCTAAGCGTTATTGCATAAGCCTTATCTCGGTTTAGCTTGTGCTGATTGTGTAGCAAATGAAATGTGTCAGAAAAATTATAGCCTTTATTGAGACTATCTACAGCAATTACTCTAAAAGCCAACTCTTTTAAACGCTCAATTGTTAAGCAACCACTCATAAATTCTGAAAACACAGCTAATCCTTCCTGAGTTTCTACATTATTAGGTAAACCATTAGAAAACACCTTTAAAGGTTGTATTAAACCATTAAATGTAGTTACCATGTGTACTCCAATCTCATGGTTAGACAGAACTTTAAGTTGATTTAGACTGTACTTATGGCTTTTTCTCAACACTAAGGTTTGTGTATTGTTGAGCACCATTGCAGCTGCAGAAAGATTGTTTGAAATCTTTATGTTGTACTTAAAGTCATAACGCTTAGAAAACGTGTCAAAATAATCTTTCGCTTCACTTGCGTTATACATCGGAAGCATTTCTTCGTCAAACTCAGAATCATCAAAACGAAGAATAAATTTTGCGTTTTCTATATCTTTCTCTGTTGGTGTGCCATAGCTTTTAAGACTGTTGTAGTAAAATTTACGACCCTGACCAATAGTCTCTATACATTCTATTAACCCAGAATATTCGTAAATAATATCTTCATACAATTGTCTAATATCATCATCTTCTATTCGCTCTAAACGTTGCGAAAAAAATAAGCGATGTAATTTATAGCCATTAAATCGCATTTTAGGATAATTAAACTCTGGCTCATAATTGTACTTTGCTGAAAAAAACTTTTTCTTTTCAGCAGCAATATTCTGAGGATTTATATAGTTGAGTAATTCAATATTCTTTACCAATCGATTAAGATTGGCATCAATATCAAACAAATCTTGAAATTCTTGTGTCGTTTTTATTTGAGACATTAGGCCTTAAACTTTCTGTAAAATTCGTCTGCGTGCTTAGGTATTAAAACTTTTAATTGTTGTTCAACTGCAGCAACAACTTCAGGATAAATAACCTGTTTATACTCATCGCAGTAAACCTTAGCTATTTCGGTTGCCAAAACTAAAGTATTTTCAAAAGTATTGGTAATGAATTTTAAGAAATATCCATTTCCCTGAAAGGTGTCATTAACCTTTGCTGTTTGTTTTATATCATGAGGCAACTCAATACTTGCCAGCATTTGTCTCCAAGATTCTACCTGCTCTCCAAAACGAGTATTATCTATATTAGAGGTTCCTAAATTCCAAGTTGGCACTTCCCTATCCCAACGCTGCCAATTATAGCTATGCATGTCGTAGACTATGCATACACCAAATTTTTCTTCAATCTTAGAAATTAAAGCTTTTACGACTTGGTAAAAATTAGCATGCTTTTGTAGGCTTTTGGTTTTATCTGTTTTAGGTAAAGGGCTTTTCCAAAGTTGTTTTCCCCAAGCTGTATCAAAAACAGCATTACTGGGATCTCTATTAAGATCATATTCAAACCTAGAATCGCAACCAGAAATTAAGATTGGGTGAGAAATAATCATGTTTTTAGTTTCAGGATCTTCCTCGTACCATCTATCATATTCGGTGTGCAGGCAATTATCCCAAAGCTCTTGTCTAAATTGGTGTCCATCATGCACAGCTCCACATACATAAGGCACGTATTTATCTACCTTTAAAGTGAAAGAATAATCATCAGAAACAGCATGAAAGGTCTCTTCTGCCTCAATTTTAGCTATAATTTCATGTATTGAAAGTCGATCCATTACAAAGTTTTAAAGAGTCGTTCTAATGATTTAAGCATATTACGCTCATTGATATTAAATTCGCCATCTGAAAAGAATAGTATTTTTATATCTTCTAGTAAAATCTCAACATCTTCTCTATCGTAATTATGTTGACGCAGACTGGTCATAATTTTCTGAATACCTTGATAATCGTTGTCTTTATCAAACTCATCATGTATGTCTTGAAACGTATTCATATCTACTTTAGAGATAATGACATTGCGTTCATGATTATCTTCTTTAAAATCTGAATGTGCAGCAAAAAGTAAAATATATGCTACAAGTTCGTCTCTGGTCCAGTCAATTGTTTTCATAATATTATCTGCAATAGCAGGCTTCTTTTTTTAGTTATATTATTTAAGTATTAAACATTACGGTTTCAATGTTCCATATTCCGTCCAAGAACCATCATAGACAACAAGATTTTTATAACCACATTGTGTTGCTGCTAAAGCTAAAATACATGCTGTAATTCCTGAGCCACAGCTAAACACTATTCTTGTTGTTTGCTCTACTAAGTTATCAAAGATTTTTAAAAGTTGGACTTTAGATTTTAAAATATTACCATCAAATAGTTCGGTGTAAGGCAGATTTTTTGAATTTGGAATAGTACCTCGTCTTAAGCCTTCTCTTGGTTCATCTACCAAACATTGAAACCTAAGTGAAGAGCGTGCATCTAAAATTTGAGTTTTATCGTCCTTAGAAAACTGATTAACACCTTTAAAATCTGTCATTAATTCTGGTTGAAAACTAGAGGTAAAATTTCCTTTATCAATAGATTCTTCTTTGTATGTTTCTATTGGAAAATTTTGCTTTTTCCATTCTGGCAAACCTCCATCTAAAACAGCAACGTTATTAAAACCAAAAGTTTTGAATAACCACCAGGCTCTGGCAGAAGAATAAATACCCTTATCGTCATAAACAACAATGAAAGAATCGTTATTTATACCTAAAGTTCTTGCCTCAGTTTCAAATTGTAGAGCACTAGGCAAAGTACTTGGAAAGGTCGCTTCTATATCACTAAACTTCTGTTTTATATCAAAAAAACGAGCGTCGGGAATTCTTTCAGAATCCTCATCTATCTGTTTGTTAATTGTAGCATCTAATAGTACTAGACCAGACAATTGAAGATTAGAATGTAACCATTCTACTGAAACCAAAGCGGATTGCATAATACTACGCTTCATCCACAGTTTTACGTAGTCTAGTACGTCTATCAAAAGCTTGAAGTTTATCGAGCACCTTACTCTCTAAGAAGTCTATCACTTTTTCTTCAACCTTCGTTTTATTTTTATAAACTTTATTGATATATGTGATTCCTCCAGGTGACATTACATTAACCTCAACCAATTTACCACCTATAACATCGATGCCTACAAAATAAAGACCGTCTTTAACCAATTTTGGTCCTATTTGTTTACAAAGTGCTTTCTCTGCTTTAGTAAGTGAGTGTTTTTGTACTGAGCCTCCTGCAGTAACATTAGACCTATGATCGTCTGAACCAGGAACACGTTTCATGGCACCTACAGGTTCTCCATTTAGCATTAAGATTCTTACATCGCCTTGGTCTGCACCTTCTATATAATCTTGTAATATCACATAATTAGAAGTACCATCAGAATTAGATATATAAAAATCTAACAATGAATTAATGTTGCTCATTGCTGACTTTTCAATCAAAATAACACCAGAACCACCAAAACCGTTTAGTGGTTTAATGATCATTTTATCTGCTTTAGATTCTTTTATCTGACGTACTAGATACCTCTTATTTTTAGACACATGTGTGTTAGGAATAATATTACTATGTGCATCACCAAATGCTGCTGTGTATAACTTATTGTTTGCTTCTCTCATGCCTTGCAATGAGTTAACAATAAACACATCATCTTTTACAGAGTCTAAAAAATTAAGCATTATTGGGTCTAAAGGTGGATTTGCTCTAAAGAAAATAGCATCAAAACCTGCCAAAGGCAACATCTCCTCTCTTAATTTCACCTTATTATAAAATGACTTTAGCGTAGAAGGGACTTTATCCATTCTACCTATAACATTGCAAAACGCATTTGTTACACTATCTCTAATAGTAAGATTTGCTGGTGTACACATAGCCACACCATGGCCTCTCTTAGCGCATTCTTTTATTAAAGCTAAAGTGGTATCATTTTCAGGATCTATAGTTTCCCAAGGATACATTATGAAGCAGATATTCATCAATTTTGGATTTAGTTGGTTAATGAACTGCCTAATTTAAGAATTTTATTACAATAGAAAATTATTTTACAGCATCAAAGTTGTCATCCCATTCCTTAGGTTTAGGTTCATGAAGTTTATTTTGAGATTTTGCGACAAGCATAGAAACAGAAGCATCTCCAGTAACATTAATGACTGTTCTGCACATATCTAAAGGTCTATCTACCGCAAATATTAATGCTAATCCTGCTTCTGGTATTCCTGCATAACCTAGTACACCAACTAACATAACCATTCCTGCACCAGGAACAGCAGCAGAACCTATAGATGCCAATGTAGCTGTAGCAATTATGCCTAACTGAGTACCAAACGTTAAATCAATACCAAAAGCCTGTGCTATAAATAATGCAGCAACAGCTTGATATAGACTTGTGCCATCCATATTTATAGTAGCTCCTACAGGTAATACAAAACTTGCAACATCTTCGTCTACACCAAGATGTTCTGTAACTCTTTCCATCGTTACCGGAAGTGTAGCTGCGCTACTACTTGTTGAGAATGCTAACAATTGTGCTGGTGAAATTCCATTTAAAAAGAATTTTGGTGATCGTTTTGTAAATAAACGAACAGCTGACACATAAATTATAACCATGATGAGTAGGCCGCCAATAACAGAAAGCGCATACATTGCCAACGCAGCAAACAAGTCTGCACTCGGTGATTCTACAACTAATGCTGCCAATAAAGCAAATACACCATATGGTGCTGCGAGCATTATAAGATCAACCATTTTTAAAATAACATCATTAACTCCATCAAAAAAGTCCTTAACCGGTTTTCCTTTTTCTTCTGGAATAAGAATCAATGAAATACCAAAAAATACCGCAAAGAAAATAACTTGAAGCATATTGCTATTGCTTCTGGCTGCTTCAAAAATATTATCAGGAACTAAATCTACAAGTGGCTGAAGCGGCCCTTTGTTTTGTTGCTCCATATTTGCTTCTTTTTTTGCAGCTGCATCTGCTGCATAAGCCTCTACAAGTTCGTTTCTGGTTTCTTCTGTTATAGTCTCACCAGGTTTTACCAGGTTAACAACAATCAGTCCTATGGATACAGCAATAACAGTGGTTAACACATAGGTTATTATTGTTCTGCTTCCCATTTTAGAGAGGCTAGAAATGTCTTTTAGATCGGTAATTCCTTTAATTAAAGCAGCCAAAATTAAAGGTATAGCTATCAATTTAAGAGAATTAATAAAAATAGTTCCAAACGGTTTTATCCAATCTTTTACAAATTGTGCTCCCCATTCAAAATTTATCATTAAAAGTGCAAAAAGCACTCCTAAAACCATTCCTATAATAATCTTCCAGTGTAATGCTAGTTTCTTCATATTTTTTTGCCGCTAAAACGGTAATATCTTTTATTTAATCTTTTACTTCCAGTCGTTAGACTCCTGCCTACGCAGAAGTGTGTAATCTGCTAAAACCAAAGCAGCCATAGCCTCTACTATGGGCACAGCTCTTGGCACAACACAAGGATCGTGTCTGCCTTTACCTTGCATTTCTACAGTCTCTCCTTTGCTATTTATAGTCTCTTGTTTTTGCAATGTTGTTGCAACAGGCTTAAAGGCTACTCTAAAGTATATATCCATTCCGTTACTTATTCCGCCTTGTATACCTCCAGAAAGATTAGATTGTGTAGTTCCATCCTCATTAAACTTATCATTATGTTCACTACCAATCATTTTTGCTCCGCAGAAACCACTTCCATATTCAAAACCTTTTACTGCATTTATAGATAACATAGCTTTTCCTAATTCGGCATGCAACTTATCAAAAACAGGCTCACCTAAGCCAACTGGCACATTTTGCAACACACATGTTATGGTTCCACCAATTGTATCTCCTTCTTTTTTTACTTCTTGAACCCTAGCTATCATGCGTTCTGCAGAAGCTTCGTCTGGACAGCGGATAATGTTAGATTCAATTTTACTAAAATCTAAATCCTGATAAGGTTTATCTATAAAAATATCTCCTACAGATGATGTAAAAGCATTAATCTTTATTGAAGATAGCATTTGCTTAGCTATAGCACCAGCCACTACTCTACTTGCTGTTTCACGTGCAGAACTTCTTCCTCCACCTCTGTAATCTCGTACACCATACTTCTTGTCATAGGTGTAGTCTGCATGACTAGGTCTATACACATCTTTGATATGCGAATAATCCTTAGACTTTTGATTAGTATTTTTTATAACAAACCCTATTGGAGTTCCTGTTGTAACACCTTCAAAAACACCAGATAGAAATTCTACTGTATCTGGTTCTTTACGTTGTGTTACTATCTTAGACTGACCTGGCTTACGTCTATCTAATTCGTTTTGAATTGCATCAAAATCTAATTTTAAACCCGAAGGACATCCATCAATAATTCCACCTATAGCTTCACCATGAGATTCGCCAAACGTTGTGAGTTTAAAAAGTTTTCCGAAGGAATTTCCTGCCATTAATTCTTATTTTACGCTAATGTAAATGTATTATTACAGAAACAAAAATCATCATCTATTTTTTGAGTTCCTTTGCTGCTCTTAACACCAAGGTTTTAACACTACTTTTCTCATAACAATTTCATAACAGTTTACTCATAGTTAGTTAATTATCTCATTACAATCAGTTAATAACTATATCTGTAATTTGTACTATTGATTATTAGCCTTGAATTTAAAAAGAAAAGTAGAAATAGCGGTTATATCTGATGTTCATTTAGGAACTTTTGGTTGTCAAGCAAAACAACTTTTAACCTATTTGAACAGTATTGAACCTAAGAAAATAATTCTTAATGGAGATATTATTGATATATGGCAATTCAAAAAACGTTACTTTCCTAAGTCTCACTTAAGTGTTATTAAGAAAATAATGGATTTTGCCGCTAATGGTACTGAAGTTATTTACATCACTGGTAACCATGATGAAATGCTTAGAAAATTTACGGATACTGAGATTGGTAACATTTCTATAGTCAACAAACTTGTTTTAGATTTAGATGGAAAAAAAGCTTGGTTTTTTCATGGTGATGTTTTTGATATTTCTATTCAAAATGCAAAATGGCTAGCCAAACTTGGTGGTTGGGGTTACGACCTCTTGATATTATTAAATAGCGTGGTGAATTGGGGATTAGAGAAGCTTGGGAAAGAGCGATATTCCCTTTCTAAACGCATTAAAAACAGCGTTAAAGGTGCTATAAAATATATAAATGACTTTGAAAAAGTCGCTACTGATCTTGCCATAGAAAAGGGATATGACTATGTGGTTTGCGGCCATATCCATCAGCCTAAAATGTTGATAAAAGAGAACAAACACGGTAAAACAACGTACCTAAATTCTGGTGATTGGGTAGAAAACTTTACAGCTTTAGAATATCAATTTAAACGCTGGAAAGTCTACAACTACAATAACGACAAGCTCTCTCCTTTCTTTGCTGACGAGGAACTAAAGGACATGGATGTAAAAGATCTTATTGCTGCCATTACCATAGTTGAACAGCCTAAAAAGAAAAAATCAAAGTAAAGCTTCTCTAAGAATTGAAACAGGATGCTTTGCAACACGTCCTGTACCATCCTTTATTTGATGCCTGCAACTTGTACCATTTGCTGCAATTATAGTATCATTAGACGCCTTTCTTACGGCAGGAAACAAAGTTTGCTCTCCTATTTGCATACTTACCTCATAATTGTCTTTTTCATAACCAAAACTACCTGCCATTCCACAGCAACCACTAGGTATTATGGTGACTTTGTAATTTTCTGGTAAATTAAGAATATCAAAGCTAGATTTTTGATTAGCTAACGCCTTTTGATAACAATGGCCATGAAATTTAACTGTTTTACTTTCCTTAGTAAATCGACTAGATGTAATGAAACCAGATTCTATTTCCTTTTGAATAAATTCTTCAATAAGAAATGTTTTACTTGCAACAAACTGAGCTGTTTCTTTATCATCAGCTAATTTTAAATACTCATCTTTAAACGTTAAGATGGCAGAAGGTTCAATACCTATCAAACAAAAATCGTCATTAATACAATTTTTAAAGAACGATATATTCTTATCAGCTATAGCCTTAGCCTCTTCTAAAAACCCTTTAGACAAAAAACTTCTTCCACTTTCTAAATGACTTATATCTATAACATTATACCCTAAACCAAAAAGTAATACTTTAAGATCTAAAACTATATCAAATTCTAAAGAATTACTAAACTCATCTACAAACAAGTAAACTTCTTTTATTGGGTTTCGTACAAGAAATGATTTCTTTTTAGCCCATTTAGAAAATGATTTAGAAAACAAAGGCAAACTTCTTTTAGGATGAAGATCTAAAGAAGCATTCATAAAACCTCTTACAAATTTGGTTTTAAATAAAGTATTAGCCAAATCTGGAAAGCGAGATGCCATTTTGTTATACTTAGTTGCATTGGCATAAAACTTATCTTTAAAAGATACTCCGTTTTCTTTTTGATATTGATATAAAAATTCAGCTTTTAAACTAGCCACATCCACACTGCTTGGACATTCACTCGCACATGCTTTACAACTTAAACACAAGCTAAAAACGTCTTTTAATTCTTGATGGTTGAATTTATTCTGCTTTTCAGAAGTCGTTAAATACTCTCGTAATGCATTAGCTCTCGCTCTTGTGGTATCTTTTTCGTTTCGTGTAGCTCTATAACTCGGACACATTACACCTCCAAACTCAGGTAATTTTCTGCAATCACCAGAGCCATTGCATTTTTCAGCCTCTCGGAGAATACCTTGCGAATTCGAAAAATCTAAAAATGTCTCTATTTGCGGTTCGTCTCTATCAGTTTCGTACCGTAGATTTTTATCCATCGGAAAAGCATCTACAATCTTTCCTGGATTAAAAATATTATCAACATCAAAAGCTGATTTTATTCGTTTTAATAATTGATAATTTTCTTCACCAATCATTAAAGGAATAAATTCTCCTCGCACAATACCATCACCATGTTCGCCAGACATTGAGCCTTGATATTTCTTAACTAATTTTGCTACATCTGTGGTTATACTTCTAAACAGTTTTACATCACTAGATTGCTTTAGATTTAAGATTGGTCTTAAATGCAACTCACCAGCACCAGCATGCGCATAATAAATAGCTTTTTGTTTATAACCATTCATTATTTGTGTAAACTCACTAATATAATTTGCTAAATCTGGAAGCGCAACAGCGGTATCTTCAATACATGCAGCTGACTTTTTATCACCAACCATGTTACCCAACAAACCTAAACCTGCTTTTCTAAGCTCGTTGGCTTTATCAATAGCGTTATCCATCAGAATAACATTAGCATAACTTAAGCCTGTTAATTCTATAGTTTTTATTAGTGCTTCTACTTCTTTTTTGGCTTCATTAATAGTATTTGCTCTAATTTCACACATTAATATAGCTTCAGGATCACCTTTAATAAACTGCCTGTTTGTTTGCTGAACTTTATTATGCTTTGTTAAATCCAATATGGTTTTATCAAGCATTTCACAAGTATACAAGTTGTGATTCATAGTAGCTGCAACAGCATCAAGACAACTGTTTATAGTACTAAAATGTGCAGCTACCATTATACTTTCGGTTGGTGGTAGCTCGTCAAGTTGTAAAGTAATTTGAGTTGTAAATGCTAAAGTCCCTTCGCTACCCGAAAGTAGTTTACACATATTAAAAGGTTGCTCCCCTTCAAAAAGTTCGGCATTTATAAGTTCGTCAATAGCATAACCAGTATTTCTACGATGTATTTGTGGCTTTGGAAAGTTATCTTTTATTCGATTTTGAACATCTTCAGGTTTCAATTCTTTATAAACTGCTCTGTAGATATCTCCTTCTAGAGTATTGAGATTGAGTTTATTTTTAAATTCAGACTTAGATACATCAGAAAATTCGACCTCACTTCCATCACTTAAAAGCGTTTTTAAACTCAACACTTTATCGCGTGTTACACCATACTGAATCGATGTTGTACCAGATGAATTGTTACCTACCATACCACCAATCATACAGCGATTAGATGTGGATGTGTTTGGTCCAAAAAACAAACCATAAGGTTCCAGATAATTATTTAGCTGATCTCTTACAACTCCAGGTTGAACTGTAACAGTTTTTTCAATCTTATTGATGCTTATTATTTTGGTAAAGTACTTAGAGACATCTACTACAATACCTTTACCTACAACTTGTCCCGCAAGAGAAGTTCCGGCAGTTCTTGGTATGAGTCCTATTTTATGTGCTTTTGCAAATGCAATAAGCTTTTTTATATCTGCTGTTGTTTTTGGTAAAGCTACTGCTGTTGGTAGCATCCTGTATACAGAGGCATCGGTTGCATAAAGCGTTAACAGTAAATCATCGAAGTATAACTCTCCTTCTAATTCTGATTTTAGCTTTGTAAGATTTTGCTTTAATTTATTCACTCTTTAACCTAAATAAAGTGTTAATTAAAATTATAATGTTGTCTTAAAACCCATGGTTAACACTCAATTTTAACATAATTTAGTCGTTATAATTACTAAAACAACAACTTATTGTTGGAAATATAAAAACTAAAACTTAGAAACTTTATGAAAAAATTGATTTTATTATTTACTGTTTTTGCAACCTTTACTTTTGCTGCTAGCGCACAAGAAATAGCAGACAATGCTATAGGTTTAAGGCTTGGAGATAGTGATGGGTTTGGTGCAGAAGTATCTTACCAACGTGCACTAGGAGATAATAATCGTCTGGAGGCTGATCTGGGCTGGAGAAGTGGAAATAACTATGATGGTTTTAAACTTACTGGATTATACCAGTGGGTATGGCAATTAGATGGTAACTTTAACTGGTACGCAGGTGCTGGTGGTGGACTTGGGTCTTACAGCTTTGACAACAATGATTTTGATGATGAAACATTTGTATTCTTAGCTGGTGATATAGGTATAGAATATAATTTTGATATACCTCTATTATTATCATTAGACTTTAGACCAGAACTTGGTTTTGGAGACTTTAGAGACGACTTAGATTTTGATATTGCATTAGGTATCAGATATCAATTCTAAAAATTGAAAAATTTATATAAAAGCCACCATAATTTAGGTGGCTTTTTTTATGATAATAAGCCATAAAATTTCTTTAATTTAGCGCAACTTTAAAAAAACCAACTACAATCCTATAATTAGGTAATAAAATATATTATTAAATGAAAAATACTGCTTTAACAGAAACTCACGTAGCCTTAGGTGCAAAAATGGTTCCTTTTGCTGGATATAACATGCCTGTACAATACGAAGGTGTAAATGTAGAACACGAAACTGTACGAAAATCTGTTGGTGTTTTTGATGTATCGCATATGGGAGAGTTTTTAATTGAAGGTCCTCATGCACTAGAGCTTATTCAAAAAGTGTCTAGTAATGACGCTTCAAAATTAGAAATTGGAAAAGCACAATACAGCTGTTTGCCAAATGATGATGGTGGTATTGTAGATGACCTTATCATATATAAAATAAAGGACGAGACTTACCTACTTGTTGTTAATGCCAGTAATATTGAAAAAGACTGGAATTGGATCGCTTCAAAAAATGACGTAGGTGCCGAAATGAAAGATTTAAGTGAAAATTATTCACTTTTAGCAATACAAGGCCCAAAAGCTGTAGAAGCTATGCAATCTCTAACTAGCCATGATTTATCTGCTATAAAATTCTACAACTTTGTTGTTGGCGATTTTGCAGGTATAGAGCATGTAATTATCTCTGCTACAGGTTACACTGGTAGTGGTGGATTTGAGATTTACTGCAAAAACTCTGAAGTAAAGCAAATTTGGGACAAAGTTTTTGAAGCTGGTGCCGATTTTGGCATTAAACCAATTGGTCTTGCTGCCAGAGATACATTGCGTCTAGAAATGGGTTATTGCTTATACGGAAATGATATTGACGACACTACATCTCCTATAGAAGCTGGATTAAGCTGGATCTGCAAATTCAATAAAGAGTTTACAAATAGTGAAGCCATACAAGCTGAAAAAGAACGAACTCCAGAGCGCAAATTAGTTGCTTTTAAATTAGACGAAAGAGGTATTCCTCGTCAAGGTTACGATATTGTAGATAACAATGGTAATGTTATTGGTAATGTAACATCTGGTACTATGAGTCCTAGCTTAGGTATTGGTATAGGATTAGGTTATGTTCCAAAAGTATTCTCTAAGGTAGATAGCAAAATAAACATACAGGTACGTAAAAAAGCGATTCCTGCTACTGTTGTAAAATTACCATTTTACAAAGGGTAAAACGTTTTTAGGAATTTAGGTTGAAGGAATTAATGAAGAAGACGTTAAGCAAACACAGAATCCTTATTCTTGGTGCTAGTGGATACATTGGTAATGCACTTTATAAAGAGCTAGGCCCTTACTTTAAAACATTTGGTACCTACAGAACTCCCAAAAAAATATTTGAGAGTAATAAGCAATTCTTTCATTATAATGTAGAGGAAGATGATGTTTACGAAATTTTAGAAGCCACTAAACCTACAATTGTTATATCAGCAATAAGAGGAGATTTTAACGCACAGACTATTGCGCATCAGCACATTGCAGAATTTGCTTTAGAATATGGCACAAAAGTCATCTTTTTATCCTCTGCTAATGTATTTGATGCTTATAGCAAATACCCAAGTTACGAATTAGACAAAACGCTAAGTCATAGCATCTACGGTCATTTTAAAATAAAAATAGAAAACATGCTATTGCGCTTGCCCAAAAAGCAAGTTGCTGTTTTAAGATTGCCAATGGTATTTGGGCAGCAATGTCCAAGAATACAAGAAATGAAACTATTTATTTCTGAAAACGAATCTGTTGAAATTTTTCCAAACCTTATAATGAATGTTACCTTAGATAAAAAAGTAACACAGCAAATTCACTATATCATCAACAGAGAAAAATTTGGTATTTTTCATTTAGGTAGTACAGATTTAGTACATCACGATGAATTTGTAAAACAAATAATAGAAACTATTAGTCCTAAAAAAGTATTACTAAAACAAGTTTATACTACAAACGATGATCGTTACTTAGCCGTACTTCCAAAATTTAATAAATTACCTAAACATCTCGAGATTACAAGTGATAAGGTTTTAGAAGAACTTACAAAATAAGCTTGACAACCACATGGTATTTTATTAAATTCGATTAATAAATAATTCAACCAATGAAATTAGACGAATCTACAATTGAAAAAAAATTACTTCATTTTCCAGAATGGGAATATTACGACAATGCAATACATGTAGAATTAGAGTTTGATAACTTTAAGGATTGCTTTAGCGCTATGAGCAGAATTGCTTTTGAGTGCGAAGCATTAAACCATCATCCTAACTGGAGTAATGTATATAACGTCTTAAAGATATCATTATCTACACATGATGCAGATGGAGTAACACAAAAAGATTTTGATTTAGCAGAAGCAATAGAAGCTATTGTAGAAGCCGAAGATTAGACTTTAAATAATTAACATATTTAATTACTTTTACGCGAATAAATTTTAAACACTATGGGAAGAGCTTTTGAGTTTAGAAAAGCAAGAAAAATGAAACGATGGTCTGCCATGAGTAAGGCCTTTACTCGTATTGGTAAAGACATTGTAATGGCTGTAAAAGAAGGAGGACCAGATCCAGATAGTAACTCTCGTTTAAGAGCTGTAATACAGAATGCCAAATCTGTAAACATGCCTAAAGACAATATAGAGCGTGCTATAAAAAGAGCTTCTGATAAAAACCAAGGAGATTATAAAGAAGTACTGTTTGAAGGTTATGCTCAACACGGTATTGCTGTACTTATAGAAACCGCTACAGACAACAACACACGTACAGTTGCCAATGTACGTAGCTACTTTAACAAATGTGATGGTAGCCTAGGAACATCTGGCTCTGTTGTTTTTATGTTTGATCATACTTGCAACTTTAAAATTAAAGGTGAAGAACTAGATCTAGAAGAACTAGAATTAGAGCTTATAGATTTTGGTGTAGAAGAAATCTTTGAAGATACAGATGAAGATGAAGACGGAAACGAAGTAACAAGCATAATGATATACGCTCCTTTTGAAAGTTTTGGTAATATACAATCGTACTTAGAAGAAAACAATATCGAAATAATTTCATCTGGATTTGAACGTATTCCTCAAGTCACAAAAAAGCTTTCAGCAGAACAAGCAGAAGATGTTGAGAAACTTCTTGAAAAACTAGAAGAAGATGACGATGTGCAAAACGTATATCACACAATGGAAGAATCAGCTGAGTAAATAATATATATACTTACGCCAATAATCTAAGAGGGCTTCTGCCCTCTTTTTTTATGTTTTTATCTCATTTTGAAAAACGATTAAATCACTAAATCCTATCTTTGTTATTCAATCAACCAACAATTGAACAAAAAACGTCTTTATTTTATTGATGTCGTAAGAGCCTTTGCCATCTTAATGATGCTACAAGGTCACTTTATAGATACACTTCTAGATGTATCTTATAGAGATGATAGTAATCTGGCTTTTTCAATTTGGAAATACTTTAGAGGTATAACTGCTCCTACATTCTTTACCATTTCAGGATTAATATTTTCTTACTTACTAATTAAGGCAAAGCGAAGTGGAGATGTTGTCTATAGAATGAAAAAAGGGTTTTACAGAGGTTTGCTTCTTATAGGTATAGGTTATCTTCTGCGAGCACCAATATTTCAATGGTTGTATGGCGATTTTAATTCTCCATATTTTTTACTTGTTGACGTTCTGCAATGTATTGGTCTATCTTTAATATTGGTAGTTGGTATCTATAAATTAACCTTCAAAAAAACACTACTATTTTCAATAACAATGTGCCTTTTAGGATTTTTAATTTTCCTTACAGAACCTCTTTACAGATATTTAGATTTACCTGATGTTCCAAAGGTTTTTGCCAATTGGCTTACAAAAGATTACGGCTCTGTTTTTAATATTATTCCGTGGTTTGGGTATGTTGCCTTTGGTGCATTTATAGCCACCATATTCTATAAATATTTAGAACGACCAAAGTTTAAATTAAGCATAATACTAGGCTTTGTTATTTGTGGCTTCTTTTTAATATTAAAATCTGGTTGGTTTTTAATGCAACTCTATTATATAACAGACATAGAACTACTTAAAGATGTTGCTTATTATAACTATCTCTTTACCAGATTAGGAAATGTATTTGTATTGTTTGCTATATTCTATGCTCTAGAAGACTATATAAAACAGCCTTTATTACTTAAGATTGGGCAAAAGACCTTATCGATTTATGTAATACACTTTATCATTATATATGGAAGTTTTACAGGTGTTGGACTACACCAACTCATAGGCAAAACATTATTGCCATGGCAGGCTATTATTGGTGCTGCTATATTTTTGTCAACAGTGTGTTTTATTTCTTTTTACTATGTGAAAACCAATGCTTTTGTATACCAACACTTAAGACGATTAAGCGATAAAATACGTCATTACAAAGGCAACTTAAAATAAAAAAAGGCTCCCTATTTATAAGGAAGCCTCTCTCTTTTTCATAACAATTTTAAAACTCAAAAAAATATTAATTGTTAGATAAATACACCGACGAAGCCGATGCTAAAGCGCTATTAAAAAATGGTGCTAGGTTACCACCAGAACCAATATTGTTAAAGGCCAAAATTCTTCCGCCTCCATTACCAGCTTCTGCAATATAAACCGTTTGAGAATCTGCATCATAAGCTACATCTACAGGGTTTCCTAATAAAGTAGAACTACCAGCAACACGTGTTTGGCTAGATAATGCTAATGTTGCTCCATTAGAAGTAGCATTTAATTTATTCGTGAAATTTTCTATCACATGAAAACCTCCATCATCTTGTCCATTAGACGCTAACGCAATATCAGTCATTACTAAAACGTCCGAACCTGCATCGTAAGTAATACCATGAGTTCTCACTATACCTTCAATTACTATTCGTTTTGAAGCACTTAATGTCGTTGTTGCTGTGTTTGATAAGAAGTTTGTGAATACTGCTAATTCATTAGTTGCATCTACAACAGCATATAAATCGTTTCCATTAAAAGTAATTCCCCAAAGTTTAAAATCTGTAGTAATTACATTTCTAAGTGAAAAACTGCCGTTAGACATGGTATAAACATACAATCTACCATCTGGCGTATTGGTATCTCCATCTACATCTGCATTATCAGCTACAACAAATAAATTGCCATTGACTGCAACTTCTCTAGGACTCATCATATCGCTAGTTCCTGTTACACCTACATTAATAACTGAACCACTAACAAGGTCATCAATGTCTAAAAAACCTTCTAAATTATTACCAGATCTAGAGGCCTGAAATACAGATTCTGTGTTACTATTATAATAAACTCCGTCTGCAGCAGTAGAAGTGGTAATTAAGGTTTTTGACATAATACTTTGAGACGATGTTACGTCGTAAACTGTAATGTTACCATTAGAATTGTTTGAGGCAAAAAGGCTAATTGTTTCGTCATCTCCACTATCATTGTTATCATCATCGCTACAAGAAGTTGCTAAAAATGACACCATAATAACTAAGGTTGCTATTAGTTTAGAATTTCGATTTTTCATTAGGTTTTGAATTTTCATGATTAAATAAGTTTTTTGTTTGTATTTTACTTACGTAATTATGACATGGTGGGTTTTAAAAAAATAAAAAAATCGCCAAAACCAAAACTAAAACACTAATTATGAGTGATTTAATTTCAAATTTTTATCAAGCTTTTCATCAACTAGATGCAAAAAAAATGGCTTCATACTATCACAAAGATGTTATTTTTGAAGATCCTGCTTTTGGTGTTTTAAAGGGTAAACAAGCGCACGCCATGTGGCACATGCTTTGTGAATCTCAGAAAGGAAAAGATTTTAGAGTTGAAGCTTCAAATATTACTGAAAATTCTGCGCATTGGGAAGCGTTTTATACTTTTAGTAAAACAGGAAGAAAGGTTCATAACAAAATTGATGCTACATTTGAGTTTAAAGATGGATTAATAATTAAGCATACTGACCATTTCAATCTTCATACTTGGGCAAAACAAGCTATTGGATTTAAAGGTTGGCTATTAGGTGGTACCGATTTTTTTAGAAAAAAATTGCAATCCAAAACAAATTACCTTCTCAAAAAATATATGGCAGAAAAAAAAGCTACCAAATTAGATTGATAGCTTTTTGAGGCAATGTTTCTTTTTAGGGACTTAATAGTTTACTTTATGTTTCATTGCATAATATATAAAACAAATGTTATGCCAAATTCTTAACTGTATTCTTTTACTTTACCTTCTACTCCTTGGTAAAAAGCTTTCATAAACTTAAAATCTTCTTCCATATTATCTGTTGGATAAAAAGGCTCTGAAATTTTATTTTGCTTGTTTTTAAAATCTAAAGTGTACATTATAATTGGCACTTTAGCTGTTTTAGCAATGTAATAGAAACCTGTTTTCCAGTCAGAGACTTTTTTCCTTGTTCCTTCTGGCGCTAAGGTAAGTCTAAATTCTTGTTCATTTTCAAAAAATTTAGCAATTGCTTCTACTTTATTTTGCCCAGAGGTTCTGTCTAAAGCTTTACCACCAACGGCTCTAAAGTAATAACCAAAGGGCCAACGAAATAGTTCTTTTTTAGCTACAAAATTAGTTTTTACTCCTGTTATTTTTCTTAATAAAATACTAATATAAAAGTCATGCCAGCTTGTGTGTGGCACAGCAATTATAACTGCTTTTTTTATATGATCTGTAGAGAAATTGGTATTACCAACCACTTTCCAACCTAAAAGTTTAAAATAAATGAATTTGGCTAACCAACGCATTTTACATTTTTTTGTAGAGCTTTAGAAGTACATCTCTGGTAATCTTAGTTTTCCAGTTTTTGCCAATTGCATTTTCCCATAATGGCTCTAAACTAAGTGCAACATCTATCATAGTGTTAAACTGAGCATCAGTGAGATCTGCACAAATACCTTGAGGTAGTTCTATTCCATGTTTTTCTTTCATCTTTTTAAACATGGCTACACCTTCTGGATAATAATCCTCTAAATGATCAAAAACAATACAATTTCCTATACCATGTTTTACACCTAAAAGATAGCCTAAGCCATAACTCATAGCGTGTGCTACACCTACTTGAGAGTATGCTATACTCATACCTCCATGCCAAGAAGCCATCATTAATTTATCTTGAGACTCTTCTTTAGATAAATGATCTTCTAAGAAAATTTCTTGGCAAAGTTCAAAGGCCTTTTCGCCATAACTTTGACTGAAAGCATTTAAATAAGTACCATTTAAAGATTCTACACAGTGTACAAAACAATCCATACCTGTATAAAACCATTGATTAGTAGGTACATCTTTAGTTAACTCAGGATCTAGGATTACCTGATCAAAAGGTGTATGGTCACTGTTTATTCCTAATTTACGTACTGGTCCTGTAAGTATTGTTGTTCTGGAAACCTCTGCTCCTGTACCCGAAATTGTAGGAATACCAACATGATATATCGCAGGGTTTTTAATTAAATCCCATCCTTGATAATCTTTAGACTGTCCCTTATTAGTTAGCATTAAAGACACTGCCTTGGCGACATCCATAACAATACCTCCACCAATACCAATAATACCAGAAGGCAACTCGCTATACTCTAGAATAATATCTTCTACCAATTGATCTATCTGAGAGGTTTTTGGCTCTTCGTTGGTAGGTATGTAAATGATTTTATCATTGTAAGACAACGAAATTCTTGAGGTTAACCAATGATTGCCTTTAAAAACATCATCTACATAAAATATAAATGGCGCATTACGTCCTTTTCGCTTAGGCGCTAAAATTTCATCTAATTGATTGAAACTTCCACGTCCAAAAACAACTCTGGACACCATTGGATAATTTTTATATGTCATTTACTTTTAATCTTTAACAAAAATAATAACAAACTTGTTATTACCTAGGTATTTAAGTTATTTTGAAATTTTTCAACAAATTGCCCAACATGATAACCATCAACTAGTGCATGATTAACATGTATTGACACATTCATTATTAATTGGTTTCCTTCTTTTTTAAATTTTGAAAACGCCAATTCTGGTATTGATTCTATATTGCCAGAAGAAGGTTCTTTATGTCCTGAAAACTGAAACCAAGGTAACGCAGAACAATGTATACAATCCTGACCATTGACTGGTGGATACAACTCATCTGAGTTTTGTATTCTCTGTTTTTCTTTATTGAAAGAACTTATAAATTCTTCTAAATCTTCACTATAGTTTATAAACGAAAAACCATAGGTATTATCTTCTCTCGCTATTGTTGCAGAAGCATGTATAACTTCAAAATCTACAACGTTATCATCAATTATTCTGTATCTAAAATTATCTACAGCATTGATAGCTTTCATACAATCATGTAAGTATTTTACAAAAAAACTTACGTTATTTTCCTTAGAAAACTCAAATGCTCTTGTAACATCAAACGGTACAACAACACCAAAATAAGGATCTTTTAATTGCATAAAATGATTGAACAACCGTTTTCGGTTCCAGGAATCGACATCTATATACTTCATCTTAAAATGCTTAAAATATCTTTTAAACTTTCAACGGTTTTATACTCTAATCCTTCTGTTTCTGTTTTACCCACTTTTTCGTGCTCCCAAGTGGTATGAAAAGGAACATGTATAGCCTCTGCTCCTATATTAATCAATGGTAAAATATCTGACTTTAAGGAATTACCAATCATTAAAAATTCTGAAGGTTTAATATCTAGATGATTTAACAACTTATCGTAGTTAGCTTCTTGTTTTTCGCTCAACACTTCAATATGATGAAAATAATCTAAAAGTCCAGATTTTTCTAGTTTACGCTCTTGGTCTAACAGATCTCCTTTTGTTGCAACTATTAATTTGTAATCTTTAGATAAGGATTTTAAAACATCTTCTACACCATCTAACAACTCAATTGGCTTGTTAATCATGGTTTTACCAATATCTAATATCTTGGTTATAATTTCGTTAGAAACTCTTCCATTAGACAACTCAATAGCCAATTCTATCATAGATAACACAAAACCTTTTACTCCATAACCATAGGTTGATAGGTTTTTCATTTCCATTTTAAAGAGTTCTTGGTCTATTTTGTTTGGTGTCTCGTAATGCGACAACAAACGACCAACCTCTTCTTCTGCCTCTCTAAAATAGGTTTCGTTAACCCAAAGTGTGTCATCAGCATCAAAGCCAATTACTTTTATGTTGCTATAGTTTATTTCCACAATTTTTTGGCTCTTTCTAAATCCTCTGGTGTATCAATTTCTACACCTTGAACTTGGGTTTCTACCATTTTAATTTTCTTACCATATTCTAAATATCGAATGCACTCAATTTTTTCGGTTGCTTCAATAAATTGCATAGGTAAAACGGTAAAATCTAATAAAGCTTGTTTTCTAAAGGCATAAATTCCTTTATGCTTAAAATAACGTGCTCCTGCCTGCCTATCTCTCGGAAACGGAATTGGGCTTCTAGAAAAGTATAAAGCAAAGTTATTTTGATCTACAATGACCTTAACAGTATTTGGGTTGTTGATTTCGTCCCAATCTGTGATTTCTACCATTAGAGATGCTAAATCAATTTCTTTTTGTTGGTCTTCTTTAAAAACCTCTAATACTTTTCTTAAGCTTTCTGCTTCTGTAAAAGGTTCATCACCTTGTACATTAACAACAATATCACAATCTAAATTAGCAACGGCTTCTGCAATTCTATCACTGCCAGACTCGTGTTCTTTTTGGCTCATTATAGCTTTTCCGCCATTATTTACAATTTCATTGTAGATAATATCGCTATCTGTTACAACATACACTTCACTAAAGAGATTTGTTGCTACTGTTGCTTCGTAGGTTCTAAGTATTACTGATTTTCCGGCTAAATTTTGCATTAATTTGCCTGGAAAACGAGATGCACTGTATCGTGCAGGAATCATGGATATAATCTTCATATATCTGCTTTATCGGTATTCAAAAATAAAGTTTTCTCTTTTAATTGACGTCGTTTTCAACAAACATTTCGTCTTTAAATCCTATAAGATAAAGTTTCTCTTTTGCTCGTGTTACTGCAGTGTATAACCAACGTAAGTAATCTTTATCCATGCCGTTTGGTAAGTATGGTTGCTCTACAAAAATAGTGTTCCATTGCCCTCCTTGAGACTTGTGGCAGGTTATAGCGTAAGAAAACTTTACTTGCAAGGCGTTAAAGTATTTATTGTTTTTAACACCTAAAAAACGTTTGTAGTTACTGGTCTCATTTGCATAGTCTTTAGCTACTTCTTGGTACAGTCTGTTAGATTCGTCATAACTTAACGACGCGCTTTCTGCTTCAATTGTATCTAAAAGCAGTACAGTTTCAAAAGGTCGCATTCTAGGATAATCGACCATTTTTACTTTAACTTCAGCAAATTTAAAGCCGTATAATTCTTTAATACTAAAAATTTCTAGCACTTCTATAATGTCGCCATTAGCAATAAAGCCAGCTTCGGTTGTTGGCTTTATCCAATAGTAATTATTCTTTACTACCATGAGGTAGTCGCCTGCCGACAACTCACTTTCGTTAAATAGAATACGCTCTCTTATTTGCTTGTTATAAAGATTTGCTCTTTTGTTACTACGAACTATTATTGCTGTTTCTTCATAACCATTACTACTGTATGCATCATTGATGGCATCCATAATTTCGTAACCATCAACTAACCGAACGATATCTTTATATGGCGTAACATTGAATTTAAAACTTTCGTAAAAACCCGATTCTAAAGTAGATCTGAGCTCTGTGGCATTTTCTAAAATACCAGAGTCTTGCTCTTGCCTTACCACTTCATCTAACTCTATACCAGAAACATCTTTGTTATATGCTAAGCCTAACTTATCTGAATCTAAAGCTGGACTTAAATCTGATTTTACAGGTGGTAATTGCGCTTTATCTCCTATTAATAATAGTTTGCATTGATGACCAGAGTATACATATTGCATAAGATCATCTAGAAGAGATCCGTTTTCAAACAATTTTGAATCAGATGGTGTGTCTGGTATCATTGAAGCCTCATCTACAATAAATATGGTGTTTCTGTGTTTGTTGGGCTGCATCACAAATTTTACACCACCTCCCTTCTCTTTTTTAGGGAAATATATCTTCTTGTGTATTGTAAACGCCTCTTTCTTAGAGTAATTAGAAATAACCTTAGCTGCACGTCCTGTAGGTGCTAGTAATACAGCACTTTTTTTTGCTTGCCATAAGTTATTAACTATTGTACCTATAATACTTGTTTTACCTGTACCTGCATATCCTCTTAACAGATAGGTTTGGTTAGAAGCAGTATCAAAAATAAACTGAGACAATTGCATTAAGACCATGTCTTGTTTAGAAGTTGGAGCAAATGGAAACTTAGACTTTAATAGTGTATAAAATGCAGAAGCATTAGTAATCATATAAAAATAAATTATGAGCAATATACCATTATTATACTGTCATAAAAAAACCTATTTTGAAATTTGAATGATTTTTATTTAGATAGTTTTTCCCAATAAAAAAAAATTGTAGATTTGCGAGAGAGCTAATTAATAAATAAAAACTAAAAAATGATAATTGCAGCTATAATTGGTATTATAATTTTAACCATTCTTATTGTGTGGTTAATTGACAAATTTGTTCCTAAAAAATTAAAACCAGTAATTAACTTAGTGCTTTGGGCACTTATTATTTTTCTTGGGTATATTACCTTTATGTCTGTGTACAAGGAAATACAATTTAACCAATTAAAGGTTGAGCGTTACAAAGTTGTAATTGACAGATTAGTAGACATTAGAGATTCTCAAGTGGCTTACAAAGAAGTAAAAGGCGAATATGCAGGTAGCTTTGATAAGCTTATTGATTTTGTTGAAAACGATAGTATTCCTATTACACAAAGAAGAGATACGTTAGTTCTAGACGAAGAGAGAACACGTGCTTTTGGTAATGTAGAAACTATGAAAACTATTACTTTAATAGATACACTAGATTACTGGAATGTAAAAGACTCTATCTTTAAAGGAAATAGTCGTTACAAAAGCATGGCAGATGTAGGTATTGGTAAACCAGGAGCTAAATTTAAATTAGAAGCTGGAAAACTAGATGAAATCCCTGTGTTTGAAGTTAGCGTAGACAAAGCTATAGTATTAGATGGTCAAGAAAAGTATCTAATAGATAAAGAAAAGCAAGCAGTTTCTATTGCTGGTGTTAAAGGAGAATCAGTAAAAATTGGTTCTATGCAAGAAGTTAACACTAGTGGAAATTGGGGTAAAGACCTTTCTAACAAGGAATAAAGTTTTGAATAAAAATAACATTAAAGAACTGTCCATTCAAGTTAATTTGAATGGGCTTTCTTTTTGTATACTAAACAGAACCTCTAATACAATTGAGTTTCTTAACAGTATTGTATTTCGTCATAAGCTAAACCCTTTTGATGTTCTAAACCGTCTAAAAACAGAGTTAAGTGCTAACGCTGTATTTTCTGATGAGTTTGACAGTATAACTGTAGTGCATCAAAATGAACTATCTACATTAGTACCAAAAACACTCTATGACGAAAACAACAAAGCAGACTATTTAAAATTCAATACAAAAATCTTAAAAACAGATTTCATCACCCACGATGATATTGCTATTAATGATAGTGTTAATGTTTATATACCTTATATAAATATTAATAACTATATATTTGAAACCTTCGGCGAGTTTACCTACAAACATTCTTCTACTGTTTTAGTCGATGCGCTTTTGCAAAAAAAGCACGAGAGTGATACTACAGAAGTATATCTACACGTAAATAGTAATACTATTGAAATTGCTGTATTAGACAAAAAACAGCTTCAATTATTTAATGTATTTGAGTACCACAGCAAAGAAGATTTTATATACTATGTTCTTTTTGTTTTTGAACAACTAAACCTAGATGTTGAAACAACATTGGTATATCTCAGTGGTTTAGTTAATAAAAATGACGAATTATACACTTTACTGTACACCTATATAAGACATGTAGAGTTTGAAAAACTTAACTTTAATTATAGTTTTTCAGATAAGTTAAACTCAGATCAATTACACCATCATTATTTGATATTAAATACTTTTTAATGCGTATTATTTCAGGAATATATAAAGGCCGAAAAATTGTAGCACCATCTAAACTGCCAGTTCGCCCAACTACAGACATGGCCAAAGAAGCCCTCTTTAACATTCTTAACAATCAATATTATTTTGATGATATCTCTGTATTAGATTTGTTTTCTGGCACAGGTAATATAAGCTACGAATTTGCTTCTAGAGGCACAGAGCAAATTACGGCTGTAGACGACCACTTTGGTTGTGTAAAATTTATAAACACTACTGCAGAAGCATTTGAAATGCCAATAACAACTATAAAAAGTGATGTTTTTAAATTTTTAGAAAACAATAACCAGCAATACAGTATAATCTTTGCTGATCCACCATATGATTTTGAGGTAGAACTATTCTCAAAAATCCCTCAATTAATTTTTGAAAACAACTTACTTCAAGAAGAAGGACTTTTAATTATAGAACACTCTAAACATACCGATTTAAGCCACTTAGAGCATTACTCTCATTCTAAAAAATATGGAGGTAATATGTTTAGCTTTTTTGAGTGGAATTAAAAAAACAAAGCTTCATGAAGTGCCATGAAGCTTGTTTTAAAAAGCAAACCTATAAGCCGAATTCTGTATTGAGACATTTATGGTCTCAACCCTTATCATTTATCTACATTTACTGTTACCAGCAAACTTTAGCTGCCTACCCTCCAACATCGAACGTGCAGCCCTCAAACGTTGGTATACATGACATTGCACCACATAGAGTTTACCTGATTTCACTACAGCATTACCTGTACATACTTTCTGTTGCACTTTTCCTAGCTTCTCAACTGGTGGTTGTTAACCACTATGCTTGCACTATGGTGTTCGGACTTTCCTACCCTAATTAAATTAGAATCGATAAGGCGATTTACTAGCCGTCAAAATTACACAAATTGTTAATAACTCCTATTTAAATTTTAATCTTAAAAAATGTCTATTTCTATGTTATTCTTAAATTTGTAATTCAGTCTTAAAATTAATTCATTAGCATCTAAGGTGCTAAAAACTAGTTCAGCTTAAATTGGAGCATTTCGTAGTATCGGCACGTAAATATAGACCTCAAACCTTTAAGGATGTTGTTGGGCAACAAGCCATTACCAATACGTTATTAAATGCTATTGAAAACAATCACTTAGCGCAAGCATTACTATTTACAGGACCTCGTGGTGTTGGTAAAACCACATGTGCTCGTATCTTAGCTAAGATGATAAATAGTGATGGCAATACTAGTGACGATGAAGATTTTGCCTTTAATATTTTTGAGCTAGATGCTGCATCAAACAACTCTGTAGACGATATTAGAAATCTAACAGATCAGGTTAGAATTCCGCCACAAGTTGGTAAATACAAAGTATACATTATTGATGAGGTACATATGCTTTCTCAATCAGCTTTTAATGCTTTTCTAAAAACTTTAGAAGAGCCACCAAAGCATTGTATATTTATATTGGCAACTACAGAAAAGCATAAAATTATTCCAACGATTTTATCACGTTGTCAAATTTTTGATTTTAAGCGCATTACTGTTACCGACGCAAAAGAATATTTAAAATACATTGCAGAAGAGCAAGATGTGCAGGCAGAAGATGATGCTTTACATATTATTGCCCAAAAAGCTGATGGTGCAATGCGAGATGCCTTATCTATCTTTGATAGGGTTGTAAGTTTTTCTGGTAAAAACTTAACAAGACAAGCTGTAACCGAAAACCTTAATGTACTAGACTACGAAACGTATTTTGAAAGTACAGACTTAATCTTAGAAAATAAGATTCCAGATTTGTTAGTGCAGTTTAACACTATACTATCCAAAGGTTTTGATGGACATCATTATATTGCTGGTTTAGCTTCTCACTTTAGAGATTTGATGGTTTGCAAAAACCAAGCCACCATAGATTTACTTGAGGTTGGTGACGAAACCAAACAAAAATATGTAGATCAGTCCAGAAAAACATCCAACACCTTTCTTCTTAGAGGTATTGAGCTCGCCAATGATTGTGACCTAAAATACAAAACAAGTAAAAATCAAAGATTACTTGTTGAGTTAACACTTATGCAATTAGCCTCTATCACTTTTGATGGAGAAAAAAAAAATGACAGACATTTCATAATTCCACCTTCTTATTTTCAAGCAAAAGGCATTACGCCTATTCCTGTTAATAGAAATAAACAAGAGACTCAAACAACTTCTCGGCCATCTAATATTGAGAAAAAGAAAGTCTCTAAAGCTAAAATTACTACAGCTCCACAACCAGTTAGTGTTCCAAAAATATCAATAGATAATGCTAAAAAATCTACTTCTGGATTATCATTAAAGAGCATAAGAAAAAAGAAAGAACACCAAATAAAACAGCTTGATGTTGTTATAGATGAAGAAGACCTTCCTACAGAGCCTGTTTCGCAAGAAGCGCTAACCGATGCTTGGAATGACTATGCATCTGCAATAAGTAAAAAAGGTGAAAAAATATTAGCTTCCATATTACAAATGGACAAACCAAAGCTAAAACACACTGCTATTCATCTTACCTATTCTAATAATACCAATAAGATTGAATTAGAACGTGCTCAATTTCCACTTCTCGCCTATCTTCGTAAGAGATTAAAGAACTATGATCTACATTTAGAAATTATTGTAAATGAAGAAATAGCTAAAAAATATGCTTTTACACCAATAGAAAAATACGAGAAGCTAAAAGAAAAAAATCCTAATATTGAGTTGCTAAAAAAGGCATTTGGACTAGACATATAAGCTTATGAGAAATTTACTTAGCTTTATTATAATTACTGTAATTGCTTTTACAAGTTGTGAAGGCAGAATTACTAAGAACCAAGCTTTATTAAAAGATATTGAAGAATATAAAAAAACGGTATCTGTACAAGTAGATGTATACAACCCAGAAAACTATACAGAACGTCAAGTAGACACTTTGCTCAACAACGGTTTTAGAGTAAAAATAAAAGCGTATACAGACATGGACAACAGTGTTCTTTTTACAAAAATAAAAGACACTATCAACTACCAAACCTACTACAGAAACTTTAAGTTCGATATTTTAATTGAGAAAGACAATAAGGTTATTTACAACAAAAGTTTTGACAAAGAAAAAGCTAATAAAGTATTTAGGTTTAATGCCAACTTAGCCAAAGGTTCGCAATTACACAACTTTAATAAGCTCGCTATTTTAAATGCTATACAACTAGATGACGATCCTAGTTACACCAATATCGTAGCTATTGACGTAATGTATGCAATTCCTGATACAGATAAGGTTTCTTACCACAAGATCCTTATAAACGATAAAGGGAAAGCAAATTTTATTCAAACTGAAAAATATTAAAAAACTATGTTAGGTCTTAAACTTCCAACAGACCCAAGATGGGTAAACATTGTAGAAAAAAATATTGAAGAAATACTAACAGATCATGCTTACTGTGAGCAAAAAGCTGCAAGTACAGCTATTTCACTTATTGTTAGTTTTCCGGAATATACTGAGCTTGTACAAGAAATGATTGATTTGGTTGAAGAAGAAATGAGCCATTTTAAAATGGTACACGACCTTATCTTAGAACGTGGATGGACACTTGGCAGAGATCGTAAGGATGAGTATGTCCTTGCATTATTAAAGTTTTTTCCAAAAGGTGGTAGCAGAACGACGCAATTAGTACATAGATTACTTTATGCTGCGCTAATTGAAGCACGTAGTTGTGAACGCTTTAGATTGCTATCCGAAGAACTTGAAGATAAAAAACTGGCTAAATTCTACAGAAAATTAATGATTAGTGAAGCCAACCACTATACCATGTTTTTAAACTTTGCAAGACAGTATGGAGACAGAAAAGAGGTTGACCAAAAATGGCAACAACTTCTTGAATATGAGGCAGGCATCATGAAAGATTTAGGTAAAAAAGAAACTGTACATGGATGATATTTTATAAATTAGAGCTATAATCAGCTCTAATTTCCATGAAACACATTTACACTTTAATCTTTTTATTTACTTTAATCTCTTTTAAAGCTTCTAGCCAAAATGATTTAATTGGTACTTGGTATTTAGATCATATCATTAAAGAAGGTGTAACCCATCCTAACTACTTTAATAGCTATAATGTTTTTAGTCTTGAATTCACAAACAGTTCAGGGGATTTACCAGGGACTTTGAGTTTTAGTTCTGGACATGGCTGTAATGCTTCTAATGGATCGTATTCAGCAAACACTGATGAAATCATAGTTGATATTTCTGCTACGTTTGCCGATGATTGTTATACCGCACCTTATGCTATTTATGAGGAACTTTATTTTGATGAATTAAATTGTAATAGTGGTTTAGATTGTATACAAACGTATTCAATCACCGGAACAGGAGATAATCAAGTTTTAACCTTAACCAATACAGATGGAAATTCGTTGGTATTTGGCAAACAAGCACCAACCACTTTACTAGTATCAACTTGGTGGTTGCATCATATAGATATTCCTGGAAACCCTGTTATAGATATACCTGAGGGAGATTTTCCTAACCTTATTTTAACCAATAATATCGACATGTTTTTAAATCTACCCGAAGCTAATGGTTTAGGTGAATGTGAAGTTCTTTTTGCCAATTATTTTGTTTCATTTAATGGTGCAAATAATATAAGTATTAGCAATTTAGTACAATCGTTATCTGGATGTGCTACCGGCTCTTATGAAATGATTTATTTTCAAATATTAGGTACTGAAACCACCAACTTCTTTGAGTTTGAGATTATAGATGAAGGTTCTACATTAATTTTAACTGATTTATTAGGTACAAGATTGATTTTCGGAGATACTACTTTGTCATTAGATGAATATGATGAGAATAGATATGATATTTCAATACTACAAAATCCTGTTGAAGACAAACTTTTGCTTAATATAGATAATCAACTTTTATCAGAAAGTATTGAGTACACGATTTATTCAATAGAGGGCAAACAAGTAAAGTCTTCTGTTTTAAGTAGTGACTCTATTAATGTTGAAGATATGGTTTCTGGAGTTTACTTTATTAGTTTCTTGAGTGAAGATTCTTCAGCTAAAACTCTAAAGTTTATAAAAAAATAAAGGCCTTAACCATACAGTCAAAGCCTATAAAAATTATTTCAATTTATCTTTTAAATCTTTATTCCAAAACCAAATTGCATTACGTGGTTTTTAGCTTCTAGATTTGATGTATCATCATCTAAGATATTTGTTACTCCATAAGAAAATCTGGCATCAACAAATAACTCATCTGTAATCATGTACTCAGCACCAACAACACCAGAGAATGTAAAGGTTGAAAAACCGTCGTTGTCTTTCCAAGTTTTTAAAGCCACTTGAGGACCTGCCATAAAAGATAACCTCTCTGAAGTTGATAGCTTTAATAAAATAGGCATTTGTATATAATCTGCTCTTAGACTTTGGTCTTTACCACCTTCTGCAGACCATTGCAACTCTGTATGCAATGCTAAATCTTCTGTAAATCCGTAATCTACAAAACCTGCAAAAGCAAAACCATTTCTATGTTGGTTTTCAAAATTTGCATCTGGATCAAAGTCTAAATTAGAAACATTTAGCGCTCCTCTAACACCATAACGCACTTCTTGAGCTAGGCAAATTGTAGTAAAACACACTAATAACGAGGTAAGTAAAAAATTTTTCATAAGCTTTAATTTGAGAAAGCGAATATATATTAAATTCACTTATTGTAGTAAATGTATAGATTTTAATAGAAAAAAAATAGTTGAACGGTAAATTAAAAATCTTAGCCATTAATTTACAGACACACTAGAAACAGTTTCGTAATAAACACTTTTTATTATACCATCTGACAATCCTATTTTTGGTACATATATGTCTTTTGCACCACTCCATTTCATTGCAGAAAGGTAAATTCTTGTTGCCGGAATAATTACATCTGCTCTATCTTGATTTAAGTTTAACTGTGTTATACGCTCTTCGTAAGAGTATTGCTGCAATGTATTGTAATAGTTACTTAGGTAAAAATATGTTAACGGTTTGCCAAGCTGTTTACCAGAAATCTTGAATATTTTATTGATGTTACCACCAGAACCGATTAAATCTATCTTTTCATAAGCTGAAGTGTTTTCCTTAATCCATTGTTCTAATTCGCTCCAAGTTTCTCGGGTAACAATATCATTAAGAAGCCTTACTGTGCCGACTTTAAAAGACTTTGATTTTATTTTATTTCCATTGTGGATAATTGAAAACTCTGTACTTCCTCCTCCTACATCTACATAGAGGTAAGTTTTGTTTTCGTCTATATAAGTGCTTAAATCTGTTGCAGCAATAATAGCTGCTTCTTCTTCTCCGTCAATGATATCAATACTTATACCACAACTATCTATAATCTTTTTTGTAAGCGCATCGCTATTATCAGCTTCGCGCATGGCTGATGTTGCACAAGCTTTATAACGTGCAACTCCATGAGATTTCATAATTAAGCTAAACGCTTTCATGGTATCCAGCATTCGCTCTTGATTATATTCTGAAATTGTACCATTTAAAAACACATCTGCACCTAATCTAATAGGTACACGCACTAATGAGTTTTTTTTGAATACGGTTGGTTTTCCGCTTTGCTCTATAATGTTTGAAATTAATAATCTTACTGCGTTAGAACCAATATCTATGGCAGCAAATTTTTGAATCTTCAGCATATTATCCTTCTAGCTTTTTTAAGTAATAGTTATAAGTATCGAACTGAGCTCTAACTTTTTGCTCATTATTTCTACGATACATATTATCTTGTGTTTCGTTGATATGACGAGCTTTTACATTATCATTCCAACAAATATCGAATAAATCTTGTAATTCTTGCTTCATATCTTCATCATAAATTGGGCAGCTTACCTCTACTCTATGTTCTATGTTTCTGGTCATCCAATCTGCTGAAGATATATACACTAATGGATTATCATTGTTAGAGAATACATACAGACGTGTATGTTCTAAGAACTTATCTACTATACTAATAATTTCTATGTTTTCACTCATGCCTTCTACACCAGGAACCAAACAACACAAGCCTCTAACAATCATCTGTATTTTAACACCTGCTCTACTCGCTTCATATAATTTGTCTACCATTTTATAACTGCTTATACTATTCATCTTTAGCTTTATATAAGCATTTTTACCATTTTTGGCATTTTCAATCTCTTTGTCTATCAAGGAGAATAATTTTGTCTTAGTGTAATGCGGAGATGCTATAATGTGTTTGTATCTATTAACGATGTAATTAACTTCTAAGAAATTAAATACTTTATTAATGTCTTTAAGAATCTTTGAATTGGCTGTAAGAAGCGTAAAATCTGTATAAAATTTGGCTGTAGACTCATTAAAATTACCTGTACTTATAAATCCGTAACGCTTTAGCTTGTTATTTTCTTCGCGCTCAATAACACACATCTTACTGTGTACTTTTAGTCCTGGCACACCAAATAACATATTAACTCCTGCATCTTGCATTTGTTCTGCATAATTAATGTTCGCCTCTTCGTCAAAACGTGCTCTAAGCTCTATTGATACAGTAACATATTTACCATTTTTTGCCGCATTTATAAGAGAACTTGCTACATGCGATATCTGTGCCAACCTGTAAATTGTAATCTTTATAGTTCTTACTTTAGGGTCTAAGGCTGCTTCTCTTAAAAACTTTACAACATAAGAAAACGTATGGTATGGTGTGTATACCAAATAATCTTTCTCTGCTATTGTTGTAAATATACTTTCTTGTAAACTTAGTCCCTTAACAGGTAAAGGTTTTATTCTATCATAGAGTAAATCTGTTCTTCCTAAACTAGGGAAATCCATGTAATCTCTACGGTTATGGTAGCGACCACCAGGAATAATACTGTCCTTAGAGTCTATTTCCATTCGCTCTAGTAAAAAGCTTAATGTGTCTGGCTCTATATTTTTATCATGTACAAATCTTACAGGATCACCACTTTGCCTGCCTTTGACACTTCTGGATAATTTATCTACAAAACTCTTACTTAAGTCACTATCAAAATCTAATTCTCCATCTCGAGTAATTTTTATCATGTGAGATGAAATAGAATCGTACTTAAAAATATTAAAGATTTCATCTAGACAATATCTAATAACATCATCTACCATTATAATGTAATTAGCATCACCTCTATTTGGTAACACTATAAAACGTTCCATACTTTTTGAAATCTCAATAAGTGCATATTGATCTTTTCCTCCAGAGTTAGACATTTTTATGGTTAAATACCCTGCGCTATCTTTTAATTCTGGTAACGCTATATCTTCGTCTAACATCATTACAACCAAAGCAGGACTTATTTCTTGGTAGAAATAATTTTTGATAAAGTCATGATGATCTCCTTCTATTTCAGTTTCATTGATAATGAAAATATTTTCGCTCTCTAACTCCTGTTCAATCTTATTAAGTATCTCTACGCTTTCTCTTTGTTGCTCAATAACAACCTGTGTTATTTCTTCTAGCAACTCGCCTGCCTTAATACCTCCAAGTTCGCTTTTACCACCTTTACCTGCATCGTAAATTCGTTTTACAGTTGCATATCGTACTTTAAAAAACTCATCTAAGTTATTAGAAAAAATACCTAAAAAACGTAAGCGCTCAATTAAAGGTACTGTTTCATCAGCAGCTTCTTGAAGCACTCTGGCATTAAACTGCAACCAACTTAATTCTCTATTTATGTATGTGTTCTTATATTTTGTCATGCTTTTAATTCCTTTGGAATAATTATGAGTTCTGTGGTTCCTTTTTTAAAATCTTTCCAATCAGAAATATCAAAATTAAGCTTAATAAGTCCACTTGTAGGAAGATTATCTATAAATTTATCACCAAATATATTAGCTATTGATGTAAAAGCATGGTTGTGACCAAATATCATAACCAAATTATAATTATTGGGTAATCTTTTAATAAAGTTTACCACATTTTCACCTCCAAAATCATACAATTCTTCTTTAACACTTACAGAATCTTCTGACAAGTTAAAAACATCAAGAAATATCTTACAAGTAGAAAAGGCTCTTACAGCAGGACTAGAATATATGTAATCTGGTAGCTCATGGTTGTCAATAAACTGATTAGCAACTAGTTTTGCATCGCTAATTCCTCTTGTTTTTAAAGGTCTTAGGGCATCTGAAAGGTCAAATTCCCATGACGATTTTCCGTGTCTTACAAGTATAATTGATTTCATTGTATTTCGATTAAGTGCGTTTTTTTTCGATAAAATGTTGCATATCTCCGTTTTAACGACTATTTTGGCGCTTTAACTCTAATGTTTGTATAAGATTGTGTTTATGAGTTCTTTTGTTTGTAAAATTAATGTATGTGACCCCAAATCAAAAAAATTAATCCATTTTGTTATATCACCTATATTAATTAATACTTCCCTCTATAATACATAATTAATACATATTAAGTTAAAATATTTTTTAAATATAATGACTTAAGAAATTTGTTAGTTGATAACACTGAAGTTATTAACTGGTACTAAAACTAAATACTATGAGTTCGTATAATAAGAGAATATCATTTTATCTTATTCTAACATTTTCGCTCTTGTTCAATATATCTGCACAAGAGAATGACATTAAGTTGTTTGATGAAGACACTACTATTGAAAAGAAGGTTTCTACAAACGACATAGATATTCTAAACAAATACGTTTATAGCAACATTGCGTCTGCTTATAAGCTTAGTTCTTCTAACCAAACGCCAATATCTAAAGATACTAAGCGTTTATATGTTGATTTAGAAAATCTAAAAACTATAAATTCTGAAAAATCTAATTCTATTGAGGTTGTTATCATTAAACTTTTAAATGAGAATGATCTTACCCAATCAATCCAATTAGATTTTACAACAAATTTTCCTAATCTAAAATGTGTATATATAAGCTGTGAAGTAAAATCAAGTTTACTAGAAATGAAAAAAGCCATCCAAAAACCAAAGCAAAGCATAAAAACATATTTAGGTTTTAATTTACCTGAGTAAGTTGTATATGACTTTAGTTAATTCTTTATGTAATAATATGATGAAGAACTACTTTACCCCAATTCTAAAATCTACTGTTCTACTCACTATCCTAATTCTTTCTTCGGTTAGTGCCTACGGTCAGTTAAGAGTTCCTTTTACGCAAAGAACATCACAGTATACTCCTAATAAAGTAATCTATAATGTTAAAGGGGATTTTACAATGATTGGTAACTCCAATCTAACATTACAAAATTATGGCACAAACACCAATAACAGTAACAACTCAATGGTGTTTATAGATGAAGATAATGATCAAAACACTTCAAACTCATCCTCTGCAACCTTAAGTTTTTCTACAGAAAATGGTGCAAATCCGGAGTGTTCTAATATTATATATGCTGGTCTTTACTGGACTGGTAGAGGTAGCTCTAGTTTAACTGAACAACAAATGAGAACAGTTAAATTTAAAGGACCAAATGACACAAATTACTCCACACTTACTGCAACTACTAGCAATATAAGATATCCTGGTGACAACAATATGTACGCTGGCTACATTGAAGTAACTGACAAAGTTAGAAACAATGGTATAGGCGAATATTATGTAGCTGATATTGCTATTTCAGAAGGAAATGGTGGTACTACTGGTTATTATGGTGGTTGGGGAATGATCGTTGTATACGAAAACTCTAAAATGAACTGGAGAGATGTTACCATTTTTGATGGATATGCTTATGTACAAGGAAATACATCTCAAAGTTATGAAATCCCTGTTTCTGGCTTTAACGCTGTACAAATGGGAGACGTTAATATTAAGTTAGGTATGATGGCTGGTGAAGGAGATAGAGGTATCTCTGGTGATTATTTTCAGATAATTCATGCTGATGAAGTAAACAACACAAACCCATCTAACAATGATTGGGAAACCTTAAGTCACTCTGGTAACTCTACAAATAACTTTTTTAACTCATCTATTAATACAGGTGGCAATGCCAGAAGTCCGTCACTTGTTAATAATACTGGGTTAGACATTGCAATGTTTAATCTAGACAACTCAGACAAGTCTCTTATAGATAATAGCCAAACTCAAACAAGGTTTAGATATGGTTCTAATCAAGATACCTATGTTATTTTTAACATGGCTATGTCGGTAGATGCCTATATTCCAGAGTCTGAAGGTGTATTGTCTACTACAACTATAAACGGAAGCCCTCCTTCTGATGATCTTACAGCCGAACCTGGTGACATCATAGAATATAAAATTGAAATTAAAAATAAAGGAACTGAGCCTATTTTAGATGCTCAGTTAGTTGTTCCTATACCTTTTACATCAGAATTTGTTCCTGGCAGTATTAGCTATGGTGCATATTTGCCTGCTTTTGCTGCAGACCCTCCTTATTTTGACCCTAATATGGGAGCCACAGGATCAATAGTTTGGGATATTAACTTCTTACCTTTATTTCCTTCTGATATTAATTTGCTATTAGCCGATATATCTTTTCAGCTAAAAGCTACAGAAGACTGTACGTTATTACTTAATGATAATTGTGAGCCAAAAATTGTTATTGTAGGAGGAAGCATATCTGGTACAGGTATGATATCTAGAACGCAATACACATTACCGCTTATACAAAGTTATCAAAGTGATGGTATTTGTCAGGGCGAACCTAATACAGATCCTATTGAAATAGATATTATTGCCGAGCAATACATAGCCGAAAACTGTACTAACGTTACTTTAGAAAGAGATTTTATCTATTGTAGTCTAGAGGGTAATCATATAGAAATTTCAGAATTAGAATCAGAATTTCCTCCTGGTACAAGATTCTACAACGCGTATCCGGTTACACCTAGCTCTACGGAATATACAAACTCTAATCCATTTCCAGCTACTCTTGGAGTGTCAACTTATTATGGTGTTCCGCCAGGAGACTACGGATGTCATTATGAGTTTACTATTGAAGTTTCTGAAATTAATTCTTTACCTACTGTAAATAATGTTGAATACTGTCAAAACGAAACTGCTTCTGCTCTAACAGGTCAATCATCTAATCCTGATTATGTTGTAGTTTATTTTGCTGATAACAACCCTAATACTAGTGGACAACTTAGCTTAATACCTGATACTAGTCAAGCTGGAACTTTTACTTACTATGCATCTGAAGGCCCTTCAGAACAGTGTGTTAATACAGAAAGAACTCCTATAACTGTTACGGTTTATAGTGAAATTTCAATAGTATTAGAAAACTTAGAAAATGTAGCTTGCTATAATGGTAATTCAGGCAGTATAGATATTACTGTTAGTGGAGGATCTGGGAATTACACCTATGATTGGGACTATAACGGAACAGAATCTCCTAATACAGATCCGCAAGACATTAATAACCTTGCTAGTGGTACATATACAGTAACAGTCAATGATTCAAATAACAGCTGTTATGCAACTGCTAGTTTTAATATTAGTCAACCAACACAAGCTTTAACATCTACAATTACATCAACTACAGATGTATTGTGCTATGGCGATAATACTGGTGAAATTGATTTAACAATTAGTGGCGGAACTGCTCCTTACTCTATTCTTTGGAATAATGGTGCTACGAGCGAGGATTTATCAAATCTATCTGCTGGCACATACAATGTAACGATATTTGATGCCAATGGATGTTCAACTACAAGTCAAGCAACCATTAATCAACCAGCCAATTCATTAACTTCTAGTATTACAAATACTATTAATGTGGATTGTAAAAATGGTACAGATGGAAGTTTTACTGTAAACGCTTCAGGCGGAACAAGTCCTTATCAATATTCTATAGATAATGGCTCTACTAATCAAAACAGTGGATTATTCGAAAATCTTAGTGCAGGAACATACAATGTATTAATAACTGATGCCAATAACTGTACAATTAATTCTCAGGCTATAATTACAGAACCTGACAAAATAAAAGTATCAGTTACTAATGTAAATAATATTGAGTGTTCTGGCGAAGCTACAGGAGACATTTCTATTTCTGTAAATGGAGGAACTCAACCTTACACCTATGCTTGGAATAATTCTACTACATCTCAAAATTTAACAGATGTTATAGCTGGGACTTATAGTGTTACAATTACAGATGCTAATGGTTGTACGGCTTCAATAAGTGCAACAATTACTGAGCCATCTAGTCCTTTAAATATAAATATAAGTAAAGCTGATGCTAATACTGCTCACAGTTGTTCTAATGGTGAAGCTACAGTTTATGTTTCTGGTGGTACAGCGCCTTACACTTATGCATGGAGTGCCTCTGCTAATAACCAAACAACATCAACGGCTAGTAATCTACCTGTAGGATCTCATTCTGTAAAAGTAACAGATGCTAATGGTTGCGAATTAACTCAAAGTATCGTAATAGACTGTGTTAACACCTGTGATGCAGAAATTACAATTGAAAATATAACAAATATTCTATGTGCAGGAGATAATACTGGATCTGGTACTGTATCGGCTAGTTCTATATCTAATCCAAATGCTACATTTACCTTTACTTGGAGTAATGGCCAAATAGATACAGGAGTTACTTCTAGTACAATCAATAATCTTACAACTGGTGTATATGATGTTAGTGTAACTATAGATGGCACTGCTTGCCAACCTGTAGAGGAAACTATTTCTATCATAGAACCTAGTAATCCTTTAAATTTAACTGTAAGTTCAACAGATGAACTTGGTCCTAATACCAATGATGGTACTGCTAGTGCATCAGCTGCTGGCGGCACAGAACCTTACACTTATTTATGGTCACCTGGCGGAGAAACTAGTCAAAATATTTCAGGTTTATCATCTGGTACTTATTCTGTAACAGTAACAGATTCTAATGGTTGTACTCAAACAGCTACTGTTAACGTAAATCCTGGATCTTGTCAAAACCTCGCTTTTTCAGTTACATCATCACACGTTAGCTGTAATGGTGGAAATAATGGTAGCATTACGGCAACTGCTATAAATGGTGTTGGTCCTTTTACCTATTCATGGGATTCTTTACCTGATACAACACCTAACGTTAATAATTTATCTGCTGGCAATTATACTGTAACTGTTACAGACCAAACAACATTATGTACTCAAAGTACGACGATAACAATTAATGAACCAAATGCCTTAAGTTCTGGTATTGCTGTTACTAATATTTTATGTAAAGGTGATAATACAGGTTCTGTAGATTTAACAGTAAATGGAGGTACACCTCCATATAGTTACATATGGAATAATGGTGCTACTTCTGAAGATTTAATTAATGTTGCAGCAGGTACTTATTCTGTTACAATAACAGATGCAAATGGCTGCGAAACTACTAATCAGTCTACTGTTCAAGAACCTAGCGAAACGGTATCTGCTTCTATTATTGATGTTACAAATGTAGATTGTACCGGAGAAGCAAATGGAAGTATTTCTGTTGAGGCCTCTGGAGGAATCCCTCCATATATCTACTCTATTGATAACGGAAACACAAATCAATCTAGTGGTGTTTTTGAAAACTTAGCATCAGGAAACTATACAATCTTAATTACAGATGCTAATGGTTGTACAACCAGTGTATCTGATAGTGTTGAAATAGAAGACACAGAAAACCCTACAATTTCAGTTCCATCTGAAATTTTGATAGAAGGATGTTCGGCCTCTGATATTACAAGCTCTAATGCTGTTTTTGAATTTAATGAGTTTGGGTCAAATGATGTTCAATCCGTATTTAATTCAAACAACAATTATAATGCATCGGATGATTTTAATATTGAAAATATTGTTTACACTGATGTAATCACTTCTAATAACAATTGTCCGATAGTTGTTACAAGAACCTTTACAGTAAAAGACACTTGTGGAAATTCTGCGACTGCAACACAAACAATTACAATTCAAGACACTACACCTCCAACAATATCTGCTCCTGATGATATTACTATTGAGTGTGGACAAGATATTCCTGAAATTAGTGATATAGTTCAAAGTGAGAGTGTTATAAACAGTAGTAATTATTCAGCTACAAATAGTGAATATGCCGTTACTGCTTGGTTTAAGCCAAGTAACAGTTCTGATTATTTACCAAGAAATATTGTTATCCCTAATAACCTTGGTTTTGGTGTTGAAGGAAATATATCTGGAGATTCTGGTGAATTAGGTGCTAATTCTAGCGGAACTGAAGTTATTAGAGTAGATTTTGATGTACCACAACTTTATATTAATGTAACTTTTGGATGGAAAAATCCAAATGAAGATGCTTACATTACATTCTATAACAACAATCAACAAGTTGGTTCAACCAAAAGACATTATGGTGGTAACGATAGTGTTAATAATCCTATATTATTTAATACAGATAATGGCGAAGCTTTTGATAGAGTTGAATTCTCTGCACCTTATGGACCTAGCGATTCAGGCCATGATTATTTAATTCATACGATAACTTTTAAAAAGGTTGCTCCAGAATTTGAAGCTGCTACTGGTCAAGATACTTGTGGTTTAGTTACAATTTCTGGTTCTGATAGTGAAACGGCTACTGCATGTGGTAATACAAAAACTATTATTAGAACCTGGACTGCTACAGACACTTGTGGTAACTCAGTTTCAGCAAACCAAACTATTACTGTTGAAGATACAACGGCACCAACGTTTACTGTACCTGCTGATATCACTATCGAATGTGATGTAGATCCTTCTGATCTTTCTATTACTGGTGATGT
>NZ_JARSBN010000004.1 GCF_029624125.1 Winogradskyella marincola
TTGAAATGCATAAAAACAGAATTGCGGAATTGAATAAAATTGAGAATGAATAAAAATAACTGTAGGCAACAATGTATAACCGCAATTACGGCGGATTCGACTACGTCCGAATCCGCTCGGAATTGCTAACGTCAGTTCTTAACCGAAAAACATTAACTTTAAACCCGTAACTGACGGTTATACGAACACGTTACCTACAATTTGAAAAATGAACATTCTTAAACCGACATGGAAAGTATCTGAAAAAGAGATTTTGGCTAATTTCTCTTTCCTGCAATCTGAATTTGGATTCCCGAAATTTAAGAAAAAGTGGATTAAAGATGAATATTCAATTTCGACAAAAAAAGCTGAGATTGAATTCTCAACAACAATTTTCAAATTTGACTCAAACGCACCAATAATCGGAATCACTAATCATTCTGAACCGATTGAATTTAATCACGAAATCTATCCGACGAATTTTTATTGGATTCACAATCTCGACGAAACTGGCGGATTGAAAATGATGACGGAAAATGGACGCGAGTTTGTTGAAATTTATATATCTGAATGCGCTGAGTTATTAAGAACTAATCCTAAAATATTGAACGGAATAACAACTGATTTTAAAAAGATTAAATAACTGTAGGTAACAACGGCTATAATCCATTGCGGCTGAAATTCCTTTCGGAATTTCATTGCAATTTTGCTATCTTTCGGCTACGGCGGAAAGAATCCTGCGGATTTTTCCGCAACAAATCATAGCCAAACACGTTACCTGCAAGCTGAAAACAGAAATGCGAAAAATAATTGGACTGATTTTATTATTGACTTTAACGAGTTGTTCTTACAACACGGATTTCTATATATTCAATACAACCGATAAGCCGATTATAGTTGTGTACGAATCTGGACCAAACGGAAAAGCCTTCGTGACTGACCCGAGAATTGTGGAATTTGACTCGAACTTTGAAACCCGTGAAATAAAAAAAGCATACGAATACAAAACTGAACCTAAAACTGATTCGAAAAATAAAATCATTACGTGTGAATTGAAAAGCGGACAAGCACTTTGGATTGGACACGATTTGAATTTTACTTTGACGAACCCTAACGAGGCTCTGATATTAAAAGAAAATCTTGTCGAATTAAAAGTAGAACAGAACGGAAATCAACTATTTCGTGTAGATGACAGATATGTAATTGACTTTTTCGAAACGATTGACATTCATACTGTCGGAATTAAAGTAAAAAAAGCCAGCAGGTAACAATGGCTATAATTCATTGCGGTTGAATTCCTTATCGGAATTCAACGCAAATTTGCTATCTTTCGGCTACGGCGGAAAGAATCCTGCGGATTTTTCCGCAACGAAATCATAGCCGAGACCGTTACCCAACATTTTGAAGAACGTCACGAAAAATAATCTTGAACTGAATTTAAAAGAGGCTACTTCTACTCTATTAGAAATGGCGAGAAACTCTTGTTGGAATAACATTTCGGAAAATACGAGCTACATAATTTCGGAAATCAAAAATGACTCTCGAAATTTTAAAATCCAGAGACTTGAAAGGAAAAAAGCGAATCGGAAAAAGAAACCTGTAACTCTGAAAAAAGCAACAACTGAATTAAAATCGATTTACGAAAACCTATACGACATCAATCTGGAAGTTTTTAAAAGTCGGAAAAACAAAACTATTGTTGATATTCGGTATTATCCGAAATCAGCACTTGAATCTGACCATTATGAGAAAATTAAAAATAACGAACCAATGCTACATTGTAAAGTTGGAATTCCACCTTATGCAAGTGACAAGTCAAAAAAATATGACGTGAATTGGGAACTTGGCGGAATAAGACACGAATGGAACACATTTTGGAACAGAATCCAACTCAAATGAAAATACAGAAACCGAATAAAAAACGTTGGGTAACAATGTATAACCGCAATTACGGCGGATTCGACTACGTCCGAATCCACTCGGAATTGCTAACGTCAGTGCTAAACCGAAAAATTTGCGTACTTTAACCCGTAACTGACGGTTATACGAGACCGTTGTAACACATTTTGACCAAAAACTCTTAAAAAAATGAAACTAGATGAATTTATATCAGAAACCATAAAATCTGTAATCAAAGGTTTAGACGATTGTAAAGATTTTGCGGTTGAGCACAATGCCAGAATAAATCCAAGGTTTAGACCCAAAAATAATTCTGATGAAAACTATATTTTCTATAACACAGAAGAAGGAGCTGTAAAAATTTCTAAAGTAGACTTTGATATAGCTGTAACCGTTACAGAAAAAGAAGAAAATGGAATCAAAGCTGGAATTTCTGTTTATGGAATAGGTTTAGGTGCCAAGTCAAAAGGAACAGAAGAAAATCAAACCATTTCTAGGATTAATTTTAGTGTTGACGTTGCGCTACCTAATACTGAATATAACTTATCAATATTAAAATAAATGAAACCTGAAAATATAAAAACCAAAGTGAATTTTCATTTTGAAGGACAAGCTAAACCGTTTGCAAGCGCAGAAGATTATGAAGTTCTAAAAAGATTTTTATGGATAGATGAAGAATCTGAATACGAAACTAATATTAGTGAAGTAGATGTTGAAGGTAAGATGTACGAAATCGTTGATACTAGAATTAGCATTTTAAAAGAAACTTCAGATTTACATTTGACTTACGGAATTGATTTGGCATTGACGGGTGAAAGTTTGCCTTATAATTTTAGAGTTTCAGTATATCTAAAAGAAAAAGAATAAAAACGTGTTACAACAATGTCTATAAATAATTGCTGGTTCTCGCTTACTCTGAAAATTCCTGCGGAATTTTCAGCTTATAGTATACTTGCAAAGTTAAGTGCTAACCCACGCAACTACTCATAGCCCAACCGTTGGCAATAATTTGAAAAAATCCGTTTACATATCGAACTTTCTGCTAATTCTATTGGTTTTTTCTTGCGGGCAAAATTCATCTGAAAAAGAACTGAATGGAAATTGGCGTGAAATAGAAAATGAATATAGTACTTGGCATTTTTATCCTGACAGTTTAGTTCTTAAAATTCCAAGTTATCCCAACGGAATTTATGATAGAACAGAATGGAGTGCTAATAAATCTCAAATTGAATTTGAGCTTCGAGAATTTGGTATTGATTCGCTTGGAAATAAAGTTGACACAATTAATAAGGTGTTAATTAATTACAATCTCTCTGACAAAAAAGACAGCCTTTTTGGAACTTTAAAGAACAATTATGGTGAATATAAATTTAGTTTGCTAAAAACCGAAAACTACATTGAATACTTAAAAAGAAAATTTGGAATCGAATTCACTTTACCTAAAAACGATTCGATTGAATTAAAAAGAATTGACCCAGTCTACGGAATGAAAATTTTTATGAATTTTAAAAATGATAATATCATTGCGAAAACAGAACTATCCAATTCTTTAAATAACTTAGAAACTGACATAAAAGAATTTAAAAAGCAATTGGAATCTTATTTCGGAACTTATGATTTGCGCACAGAAAGGTTTTATTTGAGTGTTTACGCCGACAAGAAAATTCCAGATTCGATTATAACAGCAAATTTAGCTGTAACAGTCAAAAGCAATTTTTTTCTAAATAATAAATACGACGCTATTCCTATTCCAAGACCACCTGGAGATACACTTCCAATAAAAATCTTTAGAATTTATGAAAGTGAACAAAAACAAAATATTGGATTGAGAAAAGCGAAGGAAATAAAAACTATTGCCAACACCGTGTATAATTAATTGCTTGTTAATCGCTTACTTACGAAAATTCCGCTGGAATTTTCTATCTGTGATTTGTTTGCTAACTTAGTTGCTTAACTACGCAACTAATCATACACTAGAACCGTTGTGTGTAAGTTAAAAAATCAGAACGCTGAATGACAGAAACTGTTGAATTGAGAAATAAACCTGAATTAAAATTTATCTTGAATACGGATGAATTTAATGTGATTGATGCTTCCGAACCGAAAAATAACGGAACTTACTCATACACTGAAATAAAAAGTGCGGAATTGAACTCTGAACGGACTAATTGGCTTATTTCAATTTTGAGCGTAATAGTCGACTTTTTAACTGGAAGTGGAAACGGAGGGAAATTTAAAACGAAAGCTAATTTAATTCTAAAAACTGAAAAGCGGAATTTAAAAATATGGCTGAACGATGCGAATTATGGAAAAGCGAAAAAAATAACTGAATTGATAAATAAAAATAAAACCTACACACAACAACGGCTATAATCCATTGCGGCTGAAATTCCTATCGGAATTTCATTGCAATTTGCTATCTTTCGGCTACGACGGAAAGAATCCTGCGGATTTTTCCCCAACAAATCATAGTCGAAACCGTTGTATGCCATTTGAATGAACGAAACTTTGAACATAGAAGAAAGGAAACCAATTTGGATTGCATTGTCTGATTTTTATCTTGACACAGAGCTTCAAGAATCAGATTTCAGACATATTGCGTTTAAAATCATTGAAAGTCCTTACTCTTTTGAAAAAGTCAAAGAAATTAATAAGTATGAGATTTTTCCAGTCTTACAGGCGAACTTAATGAGCGTTGCTGGAGAATGGGCAGGTTTTGATGAGAAATGGATAGTTGATAGTATAATGGAATCGCTTGCAAAAAGGAATGCAGTAAAGAAAATCGGAATTGAAAGCTCGTTTTTGACACTAAAATGGATGTGTAAAAATTATTGGGAAAAACTGGAAAAAGTTTACCAAGAGTTAAAATCTAATCCTGAATCTTACATTGTTACCTGTAAAGAATTATGGAAGTCGAATATCGAGCCTTTTGAATATTTAGAAAATAAACCCGAATTACAAAATAAGCTTGAAAGGATTGCTTTAAGCCATAAGAATCGTAATAAACTTTCGGACTTATACCAGTATCTGCAAGAAGGACAATATTGGATAAACCTTTGGACTGCATATTACCTACTCGAAGATTTTGAATTGAAAGAATCGGATAAATTAATCGGACTAAATAATGAAACTGGAATTATAGATTTTTGTATCGAGACAGTTGATAGGAATCAACCGTATTTAGAAAAAGAAATTGCAAAGTTGAATTGCAAAAAATGGATAAAAAATAAAAAAACGGCATACAACAATGGCTATAAGTAATTGCTTGTTCTCGCCTTCTTCTGAAAATCCTCGCGGATTTTCAGTTTGGTGTGTACTTGCAAAGTTAAGTGCTAACCCACGCAACTACTCATAGCCGAGACCGTTAACTCTAATTTAAAGACAATCTATGAAATACCTTTTATCTTATATTCAAAAAATAGTATGAAATGGATTTAAAAATTTCAATAGAAGAAAATAAAAGTATGTTTCTTAATGAAATGATAACCTTTGAGAAAAAATTTATTCTTCAGCATTATTTTAAAGCCAATAAAAGTATCAATAATTTAGAAAGAGATATTTTAAAAAAATGTCCTAGCAATGAAATTGAAACTATTGCACTTATAGGAGTTCTGCTCGGCGAAAAAGATTCCTTGAATATTTTTAGGTTAAGAATTGGTTCTGTATTTAAAAGTGACATTGAATTAGCAAACACCTGTCTAAAGTTGATTAGTACTGAAAGTATTGAAAATGCTGAAGATGAATTATTTCACTATAATTACCAATATGATGAACGTATTGAAATACCGATTGTAGATTATTACATTAGTTTTTTCAAATAAAAAAACATTCTTATCGACTAAATAAATTTTGAAAATAACGATGCACAACAACGTTAACTTTAATGCCAGAGGAATATTGTGGTTAAAAAAAAAGCCTAGTTTTTCTATATTTTCACCTTTAATCTGAATAAATTAGAAAACTCATAGATGCTAGATTAAAAATCAATTAGTAAAGAAAAAGCCCTAATCTATCTCTAGATTAAGACTTTTAACACTCAAAAAATTGATTGATGAAAACTCTATTTTTAATCCATATCAAATCTTAGACCCAAAGAGATATTATTCTGATCTACAGCCTGGTTTTTAAACAAAGGACTAATATCATACTTTGCATACAAAGACATATTTCCAATACCGATATACCCACTAAGACCGTAAACAAATTCATTAACTTCATAACCACCTCTTTGCTTATTTTTTATTCTGCTACCATCTTCTTTGTATTTTAGTTTCTGCATATTACCTATATTAAGACCAGCATAACCTCCTATTCCTATTTTAAATTTTCTAAATGTTGAATATCTAAAATATGTATCTTTTTCAATCTTTTTAGAAGGCCCAAACTCTAAGTGTAGAGGTACAACCAGATTTGTAGATCTAAACATCGCTTTATCCAAATCGCTTGTAAATTCTTGTAAAGAAATATCTCCATCTGTATTAACAAGGTAGTTGTTGTCTTTTATGTCTAATTTGTTCCATTGAAAAGATAACCCATAACTAAATCTCCAGAAATTAGTGTCCTCAAAGATTCTGGTTTTCCAAATATAACCTAGCTCAGCAAATCCAGATCCTCCGATTTTGTATGGCGAATCGCTTAGGCTCTGCCCTTCTATTAATATGTTGTTTAATCCGGCTGCATATACTAAATAAGACTTTGTGCGTCTATCGTATTGTCTGGGTTTGTTTTTGGCTTTGTCTCCAAAATAAATAAAGGTTTCATTACTTTCATCATCACCTCCTATTCTAAAAACAAATCCGTCTCCGCTTCCTTCATTGGCATTATATCCGTTATTATTTCTTTCTAATAACGATATTTTATTATCTATTATAGCGATACGATTCTCTATATTTAGAGCTCTTTTTTTAGCGACTTCTTTCTTAAGCTCTTCAGCTTTTTCTGCTGTAATTTCTTTGTTGTCTAGCCGTCTGTTTATAGCCTCGATTTCAGACTTTAAAAAATCACGTTCTTGCTCTTCAATACTAACTCGTAGTTTTTTTAACGACTCTATTTTTATTGTATTGAGTTCGCCAGAGGTACTATCCTTTTCTTTTTCTTGTGCGTTTGTTGCTGTGGTAAATGTTATTGCTAAAATAGCATATACTACTAATCGTGTAATTGTGTTCATAACTGTTTGTTTTTTGATGATTTATAATTGTTTATTTTGATTCGTTTTTCAAAAAAAGCAGAGATTGTTACAAGGCTCAACATTATATTAATCGTTGCGTTGTGCTACTGCAGTTTTTACAGTTTTGTATCCATCCTTTAGAACTTCGTATACTTTGGTTCTAAAAGACTCTCCCATTTCGTCTTCTACTTCTTGTAATAATGAATTTGCATCTACTGTTCTTCGAGCATCGTCTTGCAACTTATCTTTAAAAAGTTCTTTGCTTGCTACCTTTAAAAGTGAATCTACTTCTCTATCTGTAATTGTAGTATTAGGCTTTATTTCGTTTAAAACTTCTGTCATAGCTTCGTTAAAAGCTTCTTTATCAATTGTAACTTTCTCCGTAATTAATTTTATATCGTTATTAGAATCTTCAACACTACTTTTATCCTTCTGCATTAATTTTTCATCAACTACTAATTGTGTTTTTGTATTGCTCTTACTAACCAACTTATAGTTAATGTTTTCAGGTTTATTTTCGATTTCATTTTTAGAAGCAGAACTCTTTTTATCTTCATTATTTTGTGATACCATTTCTGTTTCTTTAATGTCAATTATTAAAGCTTCTTCTACTTTGTTTGCATCTTCTTTCTTCTCTTGTTCTACAACTTGCGGCAAGATTTCTTCTGTATCTTTTGATCCTAAGGTTTGTACAACAACGACTAGTGTAATTATAACTGCTGCGGCTATTCCCATCCACCAAAACCAAGGATTTTTTGATTTTTTTTCGTCTGCTTCTAAACGTTCAGTCAGTTTTGCCCAACTTTCTGCTGACGGTTGCAAACTGCGCTTTTCCAGCTTGTCTTTTATTTGTTCTTCAAATTTAATTGGTGCCATAACTACTGTTATTTAATTCTTTTATTTTGTTTTGAAGCATTTGCCTTGCTTTAAACAATTGTGACTTTGAGGTACCTTCAGATATATTTAAAAGCTCCGCTATTTCATAATGCTTGTAGCCTTCTATAGCGTACATAACAAATACCATTTTATAACCTTCTGGCAGACTATCTATTAGTTGCTGAATTTCTGCTACTTCAATATTGGTTTTTATATTATTGGTATAATCTTGTTCTAAAATTTCATCTTCTGCTGTAAACTCAATATGCTTTTGCTGTCTTAAAAACGAAATAGCTTCTCGCACCATAATACGTCTTATCCAACCTTCAAAGCTGCCTTCGTTTTTAAATGTTTTTATATGTTTAAAAACTTTAAAAAAACCGTTCAACATTACTTCTTCAGCTTTTTGAACATCCTTAATGTAGTATCTACATATACTTAACATTTTTGGAGCGTGCAACTCATACAATACATGTTGGGCTTCGCGATTATTTTTCGCGGCTTTTTGTATAAGTTTAGTTTCGTTTTTATGAAGCTGAATAACTTTCATGTTGCTGGTTACGATTGCTCTTCTATTTACATAGACGCAAATATCTTGCTAATGGTTGTATGGCAAGTATAAAAAAATTAAAAATAATTTTTAAAAAACTGAAAAACAGATATTTAAAAATTATTTTTTCCTGTCAATCACATAATTAACCATAAGTTCTAAGGAAGACTTATAAGGAGATTCTGGGTAATTATTAAGCAATTTTATAGCTTCTTGCTGAAAGTTTTTCATTTTTGAAATGGCATAATCTAATCCTCCATTAGATTTTACAAAGGCAATAACCTCTTTAACCCGTTTTTTGTCTTTGTTGTGTTTCTTTACAGAATTGATTAACCAGGATTTTTCTTTTTTAGAGCAATTATTAAGGACATATATTAATGGTAAGGTCATTTTTTGCTCCTTAATATCTATACCTGTTGGCTTTCCTATTTTTTCTTCACCATAATCAAACAAATCATCTTTTATCTGAAACGCCATACCAATAAGCTCGCCAAATTTGCGCATTGTTTCTACCTCTGCCGAATTTGGTTTTACCGATGCAGCACCCAAACTACAACATGCCGCTATTAATGTTGCTGTTTTTTGACGGATAATCTCATAATACACCTCTTCTGTGATGTCTAACTGTCTGGCTTTTTCTATTTGCAACAATTCGCCTTCACTCATCTCGCGCACAGCGACAGATATAATTTTTAATAAGTCAAAATCATTGTTATCTATGGAAAGTAGTAATCCTTTGGAAAGCAAATAATCACCAATTAAAACCGCTATTTTATTTTTCCATAATGCATTGATAGAAAAGAAGCCTCGCCTTCTGTTACTGTCGTCCACAACATCATCATGTACTAAAGTTGCTGTGTGTATTAATTCTATAACCGAAGCACCTCTGTAAGTGCGTTCACTAACCTCTCCATTGTTTAACATTTTTGAAACCAAAAAAACAAACATAGGACGCATTTGTTTGCCTTTTCTGTTTACTATATAATGTGTAATTCTATTAAGTAACGCTACCTTACTTGCCATAGACAACCGGAACTTCTGTTCAAAAAGTTCCATCTCATAGGCTATTGGTTGTTTAATTTGTTCAGTTATCTTCATGAATACATCTAAAACTTTGCAAAATTACAAATAAAGGCTCTTTTTATCATTATAAATCGAATAATGTAAATTTAACATGGTAGCTACGCAAATATTTGTAACTTTAGACAATTAATCTAAAAACAAACTTTATGAAAAAAATTACTTTATTATTCCTTATGCTTTTTGCTACTACCACGTTAATTTATGGTCAGTGTACAACGACAACTGGTGGTCAATGGCCTACTTCAACGGTTACTCTAGTTAATTCTGGGGCTGTTGAAACGATTGCAACAAACAACTGGCCTAATGCAGAATTTTCAATTATTGAAAATGTTTTACCAGGATCTGATTATACAGTAGCTGGGAGTGGAATGTACATCACTGTAACAAATACAGCTGATGATTCAGTTATCACTTCTGGTAGTGACAGTGTTTCATTTACAGCTGCTCCTGGTGTAACAGGATTAACAATATATTGGCATTTAGATGCTGCATGTGGAACAAACAATGGACCTTCCACACAGACTACGATACAGTGTACAACTTGTACGTGTACCTATACCGTAGCACCTAGCTGTGTTACTGAAATTACACCTGTAAACAATGATCTTTCTGCTACTGTCGGTGCAGGAGGTTCCGTAACTTTTGATTGGAATACAGATCCAAATGCAGAGAGCTATGAATTATTTATCAACGGATTTTCTCAAGGTATGAGACAACCAGGTATTACATTTACTGGATTTGAATACGGTACAGCATACACATGGTCTGTAGTACCTACTAATTGTTTTAGTGCTGCTACTGGGTGTGCTGAGTGGTCTTTTACAACAGAATCATGTACTGAAACTGTAGCTCCTGGCGTACAAGCCACCAACCCTTACCCTGCAGATGCTGCAACAGCAGTAAGTATTCTAAGTCCTGATGGTGGTTTGGCTTTTAACTGGACTGGAAGTTCTGACCCTAATGATTTCTATATTTTAAATATTGGTATTGCAAACCCTCCTACTCAAGCAATATCTGGTGTAGAACCAGGAGAAATGATTACAGGATTAGAAATAAACACAACTTACTATTGGAGTATTGATGTAGCCAATTGTGCTGGAGTAACTACAGGATCTACAGTTTGGAGTTTTACTACAGATTCTCAATTATCTATTACTGATGAACAATTAGTTCCTTTTAGCATATATCCTAATCCTGCAAATGATAAATTAAATATTAAGACTACTCTAGAAATAGATAATGTAACAGTATTTAACATTTTAGGTCAAGAAGTTGCTAGTTATAATGGCAATGAAATTGTTGACTCTTCAATCAATATTTCTGATTACAAATCAGGATTATACTTAGTTCAAATTACTTCTGGAGATAAAACAGAAATAATTAAAGTAACAAAGAAATAAGACTCTATTTAACAAAAAAAAAGCGGCATTTAGCCGCTTTTTTTATGCTTTATTTTTATTGGCCAGCTGACCACAAGCCGCATCAATATCTTTACCTCTGCTTCGTCTTACTGTCACTGTAATATTATTAGCTTCTAAAATATTAACATACATATCCAATGCTTTATAATCTGCTTGTTGAAACTCACCATCATCAATAGGGTTGTATTCAATAAGATTAACTTTACTTGGTGCAAACTTACAAAACTCTACTAAGGCATCTACATCTTTCTTTCTGTCATTAATACCTCTCCAAACAACATACTCATAAGTAATTCTGTTTTTGGTTTTGGCATACCAATGCCCTAATGCTTCTCTTAAATCCTTCAAAGGAAATGTAGCATTAAATGGCATTATAGATGTTCTTACGTCATCAATAGCGGAATGTAATGAAACAGCTAACTTAAATTTAACTCCATCATCTGCCATTTTCTTTATCATTTTGGGCACACCAGATGTTGACACCACAATTCTTTTTGGAGACATACCTAAACCTTCAGGCGATGTTATCTTATCTATTGCTTTTAATACATTATTGTAGTTCATAAGTGGCTCTCCCATTCCCATAAAAACTATATTGCTTAACGGTCTGCCATGATATAATCTACTTTCATTATCAATCGCTACAACCTGATCGTAAATTTCATCTGGATTTAGATTACGCATGCGCTTTAATCTTGCAGTAGCACAAAACTTACAGTCCAGACTGCAACCAACCTGAGAAGACACACATGCTGTTGTACGTGTTGGTGTAGGTATTAATACAGATTCTACAATTAAATCATCATGTAGTCTTACCGCATTTTTTATAGTTCCGTCAGAACTACGTTGCATCTGATCTACCTTTATGTGGTTAATTACAAAATTATCTGTTAGCATTTGACGAGTCTGTAAAGATATGTTAGTCATATCTTCAAAACTATGAGCAGACTTTTGCCACAACCACTCGTATACTTGATTCCCTCTAAAGGCTTTATCTCCCTGACTTACAAAAAAATCTCTAAGTTGGTCTTTAGTTAAGGCTCTTATGTCTTTCTTTTTCACATCCATATTGTACAAAAATAGTCATTTGTAACTTCATCTGTTTCTGTAAACAAAAAACCTCTACTCTTTATAATATGAGTAGAGGTTTTATATATTTCAAAATTCTTAATTAGATGATTAACATTGCATCACCATAAGAGTAGAATTTGTATTTTTCTTTTACAGCTTCTTCGTAAGCACGTTTTACAAAATCGTGTCCTGCAAATGCTGAAATCATCATAAGCAATGTAGATTTTGGTGTATGAAAGTTAGTAATCATACAGTTAGCAATACTAAAATCGTATGGTGGAAAGATAAATTTGTTTGTCCATCCATCATAAGGGTTTAGTCTACCGCTAGAAGACACAGAGCTTTCTATTGTACGCATAGACGTTGTACCTACAGCACATACTCTTCTTTTGTTCTCTATACCTTTGTTTACTATATCTGCAGATCTTTGGCTAATTAAAATCTCTTCACTATCCATTTTGTGCTTAGAAAGATCTTCTACCTCAACAGGATTGAACGTTCCTAAACCAACATGAAGCGTAACCTCTGCAGTTTCTACACCTTTAATCTCTAAACGCTTTAATAAATGCTTAGAAAAGTGTAAACCAGCAGTTGGTGCAGCTACAGCTCCTTCGTTTTTAGCATAGATTGTTTGGTAGCGCTCTTCATCTTCTGGCTCTACATCTCTTTTTATATACTTAGGAAGTGGTGTTTCTCCTAACTCAGTTAATTTTCTTCTGAAATCGCTGTAAGATCCATCATACAAAAAACGTAATGTTCGACCTCTAGATGTTGTGTTATCTATAACCTCAGCCACCAACGTTTCATCATCTCCAAAATATAACTTATTACCAATTCTTATCTTACGAGCTGGATCTACTAAAACGTCCCAAAGACGTTGTTCTTGATTTAATTCTCTTAATAAGAAAACTTCAATACGAGCACCTGTTTTTTCCTTATTACCATATAATCTGGCAGGAAAAACCTTAGTGTTATTCATTATCATTACATCACCTTCATCAAAGTAATCTATAACATCTTTAAAAAGTTTGTGTTCGATAGTTTGATTAGCTCTGTCTAAAACCATTAGCCTAGACTCGTCTCTGTGTTCTGCAGGATGTTCAGCTAATAATTCATCTGGAAGGTCAAAATTAAAATTTGATAATTTCATGTATTATTTTTTATTTTTTTGAAGTTGCAAATATACAATCTCAAGATAGGCCTTGTCAAGTAATTAGCGGTTTATTTTGGAATTCCTCATCTTAACAGCCCTTAAAACCAAAAAACAGCTTCTTATGCAACTTACAATTATGACTAAGATTTTATTTCTTCTCCTCTAATTGAAACCCTATATTTTTTAGGTCTTCCCAAAATTGAGGATAGGATTTACTTACAACTTCTGCATCTTTAATAAGCAGAGTTGTTTTTAGTCCTAATGGCGCAAATGCCATTGCCATTCTATGGTCATTGTAAGTATCTACAGACACATCACTCATAATGCTATCAGAAGATTTTAAATGCAACGACTCGTCTGTAATTGCAACTTCTGCACCAAACTTTTCTAACTCGGTTTTAAGAGCCACTAACCTGTCGGTTTCTTTGATTTTTAAAGTATGTAAACCCGTTAATTTACACTCCAAACCTAAACCAAATGCTGTTACAGAAATAGTTTGCGCAATATCTGGCGCATTTCTTAAATCGAACTCTATGGTTTTGTTGCTATCTGCTTTTTCAACTTTCTTTAAGATTACAGAGTTATTTTCAAAACTCGTTTCTATACCAAACTCTTTATATAACTCTGATAATACAGAATCTCCTTGAAGTGAATTTTCTTTATACGAAGACAGCCTTACCTCTGTACCAATATCGCTTAACACAGCAATACTAAAATAGTAAGATGCCGAGGACCAATCTGATTCTACCACTAACGTCTTAGACTCAGGCTTGATTGCTATTGGTTTTACAGTAATTACATTAGCTTCAAACGTAGTTTCAACTCCAATTTCTCTCAATAAACCTAACGTCATTTCTATATATGGAACAGAAGTTATTTTTCCATCTAAGGTTAGTTCTAATCCATTTTCTAATTTTGAAGCAATAAGCAGCAATGCTGAGATATACTGACTACTAACGTTAGCTTTTAAAGAAACCTTAGTTTTGTTTATTTTTTTTCCTTTGATACTAAGTGGCGGAAAACCTTCATTTTCTACATATTGAATATCTGCTCCTAGTTGTCTTAGTGCATCTACTAAGATTCCTATTGGACGCTCCTTCATTCTCGATGATCCTGTTAGAATAACCTCTCTACCTTCTTGAATAGACAAATATGCCGATAAAAAACGCATTGCAGTACCTGCATGATGTATATCTATTACAGGTGCATTTGAGTTTTGAAGCGCCTTTTGCATCAACACAGAATCGTCTGAGTTAGATACATTTTCTATATCTATTTCAGGATATAGTGCTTTTAGTAAAAGCAAACGGTTAGACTCACTTTTAGATCCTGTTATTGTTACCGAGGATTTTGGACTTGTCTTAGATGATTTGAGAATTTGAATATTCATGTAGTTTTTCTTCTTTTAGCAAAAACAAAACTACTTCAATTTTTCATTATTATGATGTCTGTCGTGATCTCGTTTTGTTTTTTTATCCATTTTCTTATCAAAAGCAGCTTGCAAATCTATACCTGTTTGGTTAGCTAAGCAAAGGACAACAAATACAACATCTGCCAGTTCTTCTCCTAAATCTTTGTCCTTATCACTTTCTTTTTCGCTTTGCTCACCATAACGTCTTGCTATAATACGCGCAACCTCACCAACCTCTTCTGTTAATTGCGCCATATTGGTAAGCTCATTAAAGTATCTTACTCCATGTTCATTTATCCAATTATCTACTTCTTTTTGTGCGTCTTTAATGTTCATTAGTTCACTTTTGTTAATACTACTTGTTCTTTTTGTTTATTAATCATTTGGTTAAAGAACTCTTTTAAATATACATAAGTTTCTGGTCCCATTAATGCTTTATTTAGCTCTACTGAAGCAGACAGCTGTATTTTGTTGCCTAATATCTTATTAGACAACTGGAATGACCCAAGGTTTTCTGGCAGTTTTAATATTAAAGGCTCTGGACTAGACTCTACCGTATAATTTTCTGGAATAGAAATATTAACCATATAACGTTCCTTTAATGGGTAACCAAAATCTATTGGGTATTCTCTTTCATCTAACTTAAAAGGGTTCTCTGTGGATTTTAAGAATAACATAGGCGCAATGTATAACTTATCATTGATAACATCGGCTCCTTCTTCTTTATAAAAATCATACGTTTCTGAAACAAAACCTTCATAAGTCTCTGCATTTTGAGCTTTGTAATTAGATATTTCAATGTTTTCTAATCCTTCTTCCTTCTCAGTTAGGTAAGCATCTAAATCTTCGCTATTGTATTTATTTCTAAAACTATAGGCTTTGTGATTTGTGTGTCTAGACATAAGGTTTCCTTCTAAAACGCCATCTTCACTTACACTGGCATTAACCATGTATTGGGTTATTCCGGCTTCTGGTTCTCTTATGGCTACTTTTTTCCAAACCATATTATTGTTATCTACCAAAACTCCTTGCCAATTGTAATCTTTTAAAGGCAAGACATTAACATCGCTAAACTCGTCTGTAGCATCTAAGAAATATTGCTCTTCATCTATAACTGCATAGGCTAAAACATAATTTAATCTATCTACAGTTGGAAAAAAAGGAATTGAGTTTTCTTTTGTACTAATAATTAACGGGTTTGCATCAATACCTGCATACCTCAACATTCCTACAAGTGTTAGATTAATGTCCGCTACATTTCCTTTTTTCTCTTTTAGAGTTTTTCTTATGCCATTGTAAAAATATTTTCCATCAATACCATTCCATTGAATATTGTCTTTTACATACTTAAAAATAGATTTCATTTTATCTACTTCTGTTTGGTTGTCTGAAATTAATTCATCTAATGCATCGTCGAAAGAATTGGTTTTATCCAATTCATTTTTATAATCATCATCACTACCAATAGTCTTTGCAACATCTCCCCAATTTTGGGCATAATACCTATTGATTGATGGAGTTACGATAGATATCAGCTCAAACATAACACCTGCTCTGTAATTATTAATGTTATCTACAAAGGCTTCTTCTTTTAGCGCTGGCACATCGTTTAATGTATAATTGAGTATATCCATAGTTCTATCTAAGGCTGAAGATCTTTTTCTAGAACGCTGAGGAAAAAAGCTAATATTTCCTTTTGTTTTTGTTCTAAAATTATATCCATCAGGCGTTTGCACCTCTGCCTCAATGTGCTTAATTGGAATATCAGATTGCAACCTTAACTCGTCTATTGACAATACAAAAGGCGATGTAATCTTGTAGGTTATATCTATAACTGAACCTTCTTTTACGTTTGGCATTGTAAACTTAACTTGCTTATAGTTATAGCTATATTCATTTTCAAAAATCTGATCCTTATCTAGTTTTGTTTCAATAATTTTATTGTTTTCCAGATTATAGGTATAAGCTTTTAACTTTCCGATTCGTTCTTTGCTAGATCTGCTTTTAAACAAATTTACGGTTACTGTTGCTTTATCAAATCCTTCTTTATTATAGATTTTGATTCGCTCATGAACCTCTGTAACCAACTCTACAGAAGATGCGTTAGCTCCATAAAACGTTCTTGTTTTTTTATAGAGTACTACTGCATTGGCAGAAGAATCTTTTTCGTAAAATTTTTCTGATAATTCTTCTTTAGACACTTCTCCAAATTCTATCTCTTGTGAAAATGAAACTTGTGTAAAACTTAGAATAAACAGCAGTAAATAAATGTTTTTGATCATGACTATTTGATTGATTTTAGTACTATTTTAGAGTTATCGGCTTTTGAGATTTGTTTTCTAAAGTCTCTGTAATTTTTGTAATCTGTATTAGGGTATTGTCCTTTTTTTAAGAACAACTTTCTTTTGTAAGTAATTATATTGTCTGAAGTACTGATTTCAAAGTGGTATTCGCCAAATTTGTTGTTAATCTCTATATTTTCTGGCAAAGCCTCTATTTCAAAACCTTCTGGAATCTCCACCTTAAAAATATCCTCGTCTAAATAGCCTCGGGAAATATCTATTGGCATTTTTCTGGATCTATATCTTGTTGGCACATAAGAATTTTGATTGAACACATTAGGCTTAAAGAGTAATCTATCTCCAGAAACCGAAGCATAAGCACTTGCTTCTACATCTACATCTTCTGTAAATTCTACGTCAACTTTATTGTTATGAAACTTATAACCCAAAATCTCCAAGTTATTAATGTAACTCCAGTGGTATTTATAATATTCATTAACCTTGTCGTTTGCTCTTCGTTCTATATAAAATCTATCATCGTACTGTAAGCCTCTTGTTTTTCTATTAATCTTAGATGCAAAACTACCATCAGCTTTTAATTTGATATCTGCAGTAGTTAACTGATAATTTGAACTATCTACATACAATTGTGTTTTTACAATCTCACTACCACTTGGCTTTACCACAAGAACATTTCTGTTGTCTGTAAAATCTCCAATAAAATTAAAAGGATGCAATTGACTTGTACAATCTAACCAAACGGTATCTCCATCTGTAGGTATTGCTAAAATGATATGATTTCCTTGCTCTAAAGATGCAAAATCATCCTCCAAGTCTATAATTTCTCTACCAGCTTCTACAATACAGTAATAGGATGTAACTCCCACAACTTCTAACAGCGATTTAGTATAGTTGGTTAATCCTTTACAGTCACCGTATTTTAATTGATCTACTTCTAATGCTGGTATGGGCTGCACTCCACCTATACCAACTTGTACACTAATATATCTGGTATTTTCTTGAACAAATTGAAAAACTGCTTTAGCTTTTTCTATAGGATCATCAAGGTTTGCTGTTATACCTAAAACTTCCTGTTTTGTTTCTTCTGTAACTTCGTTTCTTCCTTTTAGCAAGGCGTCATTTATCCAGTCTCCAAATTCTAACCAGTTTTTTGCTTTTCCTTCTACACCATAAAATGAAAAATTCTCCATTGCAACTAATACCTGTGGGTAATAATTATAATACGAAGGACTTAAATCCTCTGGAGCTATAGGCAAAGCATTTTCTAAAGTATAACTTAAAGATGTAGAAGAATTACTCTTTGTTATATTATAATCTTGAAGGTTTTTTTCTTTAAACCTTAATCCCAAATCTTCATTATCCTGTAAATTATAGATATCTTTTTCTACACCTACGTAATAACCTGTTATAGGTCTCCATGTTGGTATCGCAGCAGTATTGGACGACTCTAACTCATAATAAAACTCTACAGTATAAGGGTAGGTTGCTGGCGTGTATCCCATTAAAAGCACTCTAGAATCTGAATATAATGTACCACCATCTACAGCACTTCTATCTATAAAATCTCGCTTCTTAAACTTTTTTATTTCTTCACCAGATTCATCAAAAATTCTGGCTTCAATTTTTTTTATCTTATTGTACTTATCATAACTGGCATAAGCACCTATAGCAGAATTCCCTTTTTCGTTTAAAACAGTAACAATTCGCTTTTCTTTAATACTCAACTCATCTTTAGATGTTATAACAACACTAACATCATTAAGTCTTACAACAGCATTTGCTTTTGTTTTTAAATCAACAGGAATGGATTCAAGTTTATATAAATCTTCGGATTGGGAAAAACCAGCAATAGTAATGAATAGGAATATTGCTGTGGAAATATATTTCATGCAGTATTTATATTGAATTGATTGGCAGCACAATATAAAAAGTAAAATCAGTTCCTCAAATATTTCATGTATTAAAATCCTTACAACGAAGTAATATTCGACAAACTGTTTTAGTTTTTAAAAAAAACTAGAAACTACTCTCTGTTTTTAGAGTCTATTATAATTGTAACAGGACCATCGTTAATAAGTTGCACTTTCATGTCTGCACCAAACTCACCTGTTTGCACAGGTTTTCCAAGAGAATTTTGGATGGTTGAAATGAAATTTTCATAAAGCGGAATTGCAACATCTGGCTTGGCAGCCTTTATATAACTTGGTCTGTTTCCTTTTTTGGTGCTAGCATGAAGTGTAAATTGACTAACCACAATAATGTTACCATCAGCATTAAGTAGCGACGTATTCATAACACCGTTTTCGTCTGGAAATACTCGAAGGTTTACAATCTTATTACATAACCAATCGATATCCTCTTGGGTATCTTCATCAACAATACCTAATAAAACTAAAAGACCGTGCTCTATTGAAGCAACTTGCTTTTGGTTAATGACTACTGAAGCTTCTGAAACTCTTTGAATTACTATTTTCATTCGTTATCCCAATTATCTGTTCTGTAATGCTCTTCATCTCCTTCTAAAATCTGAATATAACTTCGATATCTGGAGTAAGACACTTCATCATTTTCTAAGGCCTCTTTAACCGCACACTTTGGTTCTTTTAAGTGCAAACAATTATTGAATTTACAATCTTGCTTTAAAGCAAAAAACTCAGGAAAATAATCACCTACCTCTTCCTTTTCCATATCTACAACACCAAAACCTTTAATACCTGGTGTATCTATGATTTTAGCATCAAAACTTAAATCGAACATCTCTGCAAAAGTAGTTGTATGCTGTCCTTGCATATGCTGTTCTGAAATGGCTTTGGTTTTAAGGTCTAAAGATGGCTCTATTGCATTAACCAGAGTAGATTTACCCACACCAGAATGACCAGAAAACATACTCACCTTACCTATCATTAAGGCTTTTATCTTTTCAATATTATGTCCTGTAGCAGCTGATATTTCAATACACTCGTATCCTATTTTTTTATAGATACTTTGCAGATACTTTACTTCTAACATCTTTTCGTTATCGTAAGTATCTATTTTATTAAATACCAAGACTGTGTTTACCGAATATGCTTCAGCAGTCACTAAAAAACGATCTATAAAACTGGTAAACGTTGGTGGATTATCTATAGTAACCAATAAAAACACTTGGTCTACATTTGCTGCAATGATATGCGTTTGCTTAGATAAGTTTACTGATTTTCTAACAATGTAGTTGCTACGCTCTTCTATGCGATGTATAACACCTGTTTCTGTATTATTTTTGGTTTCTAACTCAAACTCTACTTTGTCTCCAACAGCAATAGGATTGGTACTTTTTATACCTTGAATTCTAAACCTGCCCTTTATCCTACACTCATAAAATTTACCGTTCATTGTCTTAACGGTATACCAACTTCCGGTAGATTTATAAACTGTTCCTGTCATTCAGTAATTAAAATAATAGCAAAGTAACAACTTTTAACTAAAATAGTCTTTAATTTTATGTGTAATCAAAAAACTAACACAATGAAAAAAAATTTCTTATTAGCCCTAGCCATTGTAATTGGCTTTATTTCGTTTTCTTTTATCAATAAAGAAAATTCAAAAGATGAAAAACCAACTAATCAAATTGAGTACAAAGTCATTACAAGTGTAGAGTCTATAGTCCCGAATGGACTAGGACGTTCTAGACTTATATCTTCTAATGTAGATAGAGATTATTCTGAATTTACTACTGAGCAAACTGAAGATGACAACACAAGAAATAAATCGAAACGTAAGGATATTCGTGTAAAAGATTTTGAAGAAACCAAGCTCCTTAATTTCTACAATCTAGGCGGAATTCGTTTTCAAAATATCGTTGCCAATGATGCTCTTGTTTCTTCCAAATTAACAGCAATGGCTACTGAAGGATGGGAATTAGCCTTTGTAGTTAGCTCTTCTGAAAGTGATGCTGGCAAGGATGATGGACAAGGTATTTTTGTAACCAGATATATTTTTAAACGCAGCATTTAACAACAATAAAAAAGGCTCGCAATAGCGAGCCTTTTTTATTTGGTAGATTAACCTAAGATTTAATTATCTTCTCTTGATGATTAATCGATTCTTGATGAATAGCCTTAAATACTCTAAGTATAAACTCTTCGCTTAAGTTTTTCTCTTCCCCTTGAAGTATCATTTTCCCTAAAATCTCATTCCAACGCTTAGATTGTAACACTGCTACATTATGATCCTTTTTTAGTTGACCTATGTCGTCTGCTACTGTCATTCGTTTCCCAAGCATTTCTATTAATTGATGATCTATTACATCAATCTGAGTTCTTAGTGTATTTATCTTATTCTTAAATTCTGTTGCCTCACCTACTTCTTTTCTAATACGTAGATCTTCTGTGTACTTTATTAAAGTTTCTGGTGTTATTTGCTGAGCAGCATCGCTCCATGCATTATCTGGATCGTGATGTGTTTCTATCATTAAACCATCGTAATTTAGATCTAATGCTGTTTGGCTTAAATCAAAAATAATATCTCTTCGTCCTGCAATGTGCGATGGATCTAAAATTAATGGCAAATCCGGAAAACGATTTTGTAAATCTACAGCTACTTGCCACTCTGGGTTATTTCTATAACGCGTTTTTTCGTAGGTTGAAAATCCTCTGTGAATAACACCTAAATTCTTAACATCAGCTGTATAAAAACGCTCTACTGCTCCTAACCACAATGACAAGTCAGGGTTTACTGGGTTTTTAATTAACACAGGCTTATCTGTTCCTTTTAATGCATCTGCAATATCTTGTACTATAAAAGGACTCACAGTTGTACGAGCACCTATCCAAAGGATATCTACATCGTGCTTTAAAGCTAATTCTACATGGTTAGCATTTGCTACTTCTGTAGTAATAAGCATGCCTGTTTCTTCTTTTGCTTTTTGAAGCCACTTTAACCCAAGCGCTCCTACTCCTTCAAAATTACCTGGACGTGTTCTTGGTTTCCAGATACCTGCTCTAAATACCGTTGCATCACTATCTTTAAGCTGATGCGCTATTTTTAAAACCTGCTCTTCTGTTTCTGCACTGCATGGTCCTGCGATAACTAAAGGATGATCTAAGTTAAAAGCATCTAACCAATTTCTCAATTCTTTCTTGTTTTCCATCTTACTATTAATCTTCTTTTTCTTAATTTTTATTCTATTCCGCTTAAAATATCTTTGATGTGATTGGTGGTTTCCATTTCTTTAAAAACTGCTTCAAAGTTATCTTCTAACATTAATTTCTTGAAATGCTTAAGGTTATCTATATATTCCTCTAAAGTTTCAATAACATTAGCCTTGTTTTGTTTAAAAATTGGTGTCCACATAGCTGGTGAACTTTTTGCTAAACGTACTGTACTCGCAAAACCACTGCCAGCCATATCAAAAATATCGCGTTCGTTTTTCTCTTTTTCTATTACTGTTTTACCCAACATAAAAGAGCTTATATGCGACAAATGCGACACATAGGCAATGTGTTTGTCGTGTGCTTTAGGATTCATATAACGAATACGCATTCCTAAATCAGTAAACAGTTTTAATGCTTTTTCCTGAAGCTTGAAAGCTGTTTCTTCAACTTCACAAATAATATTTGTCTTGTTGTTATATAAATTATGAATTGCTGCATCAGGCCCTGAAAATTCTGTACCAGCAATAGGATGTGCTGCTAAAAAATTTCTACGTTTTGGATGATTTTTTACCTTAAGACAAATATCTTCTTTGGTTGAACCAGCATCAAACACAACGGTCTCATCCGAAACCAGATCTAATACTTTTGGTAACACTTCTAAAGTAGCATCTACAGGTATGGCCACAATAACAACATCTGCTGTACTTAAATCTTCGTAAGTAGCCTTTTTATCTATAATACCCAGAGTTTTTGCTTTATCTAAATGCGCTTCACTCTTGTCTATACCATACACAAGACATTCTGGATTTTGCTTTTTTATATCTAAGGCAAAACTTCCACCTATTAATCCTACTCCTATGATAAATACCTGTTTCATCTATCTAAACTCGCGCTATCGCTTCTTTTATTTGTTCTTCTGGAGAGCACAATGAAAAACGCACATAGCCTTCTCCATTACTTCCAAAAACCGTTCCTGGTGTTATAAATATTGAATGTTCTTTTAATACTAAATCGGTAAATTCTTCAGACTTTAAGTGTGGTGGCAACTTTGCCCAAACAAACATACCTGTTGCATACTCATCATAGGTACAGTTTAAAGCTTCTGCAAGTTTCCAGATAAGTTCTCGTCTTTGTTCGTATACACTATTTAAACTTACAAACCACATATCTGAACATTTTAAGGCTTCTATCGCTCCTTTTTGAACAGCATAAAACATTCCGGAATCCATATTACTTTTTACCTTTAGCACTGCATTAAGATGCTCATAACTTCCCACAAGCATACCAACTCGCCAACCTGCCATATTAAAGGTTTTGCTAAATGAATTTAACTCCAAACAAACCTCCTTAGCATGGTTATAACGCATGATGCTGATAGGTTTTTTGTTTAGAATAAAACTATACGGATTATCGTTTACTATTAAAATATTGTGTCGTCTTCCAAAGGCTATAACTTCGTCATAAAACTTGTTTGGTGCGTTAGCTCCTGTTGGCATATGCGGATAGCTGATCCACATAATTTTTACCTTACTGAGATCTAAACGTTCTAAGGCAACAAAATCTGGCAACCAATGATTCTCTTCCTTTAAATCGTAAAAAACTGGTTTTGCTTCTAACAATTTAGTCACCGCAGAATATGTTGGATATCCTGGATTTGGAATAAGTACTTCATCACCTGGATTTAAAAAAGCCATTGAGATATGCATAATGCCTTCTTTACTTCCTAAAAGTGGCAACACTTCTGTCTTACCACTAAGGTTTACCTTATATCTTTTTTTATAAAACCTGGCGATCTCATCTCTTAACTCTGGTAAGCCTTGATAACTTTGGTACTTATTTGCCCCTTCTTCATCTAAGCTATCTTTTAAGAGCATTGTGGCTTTAAAAGGCGGCTCTAAATCCGGACTACCAATACCTAAATTTATAATTGGTTTTCCTTGAGATTGCAGAAAAGCGACTTCTCTTAACTTTTTAGAAAAGTAATATTCTTCGACATGTTTTAAACGGTTGGCTACTTCAATCATGTTTTTGCATTTTTATATTCACCTAACACTTTAAAATTCTCTGCCATAATATGCATAATAGCATGTGCCTTTTGGTAATCTTTGTAGTCTTCAAAAGTAACATCTACAAAGAAGGCGTACTTCCAAGGAGTCTCAATTTTTGGTAAGGATTGAATTTTAGTTAGGTTTAATTTACAATCACTCAATACATTGAGTATTGTAGCTAAACTACCACGTTTATGATCTAATTCAAACTTTAAGGATACCTTATTGATTTCTTTTCGTTTAAGTCCGTTATTTTCTCGCTTAACAATAACAAAGCGAGTTTCGTTATGCTTTATGGTTTGTATGCTCTCTGCCAAAACCTCTAACTGATATAAATTTGCTGCATTTTTGCTTGCTATTGCTGCGATTCCTTTACTATTTTCTTCTGCAATTTTCTTAGCAACATCTGCAGTATCTTTTGCTTCTACCAATTTAATATGTGGATGATCTTTAAAAAACACTTTACATTGTAGCAAGGCCATAGGATGCGAGTGCACTTCTTTTATAGTGGCTAATGTTTCGCCTTTTAAGGCTAATAAATTATGCTGAATATCTAAATAATACTCACCTACAATACTAAGATTGTGCGAATCTATAAGTGCATAATTTGGAATTATAGAACCTGCGATAGAATTCTCTAATGCCATAACCATGCTATCTGTTTGCTTTTGCAACAAGTTGTCTACTGCGCTATCAAAAGACATGCACTCAATGACTTCTGCAGTTGCACTGAAGTATTTCTGAACCACCTCGTGATGAAACGACCCTCTTATTCCTTGTATGGCTATTGGTTTTGTCATAACAAAAAAAAGTCTCGAATAATTCGAGACTTTTTTAAACTTATATTTTATTCACTAAAACATACTAAGCCTCGTTTCTTTCGTTAAAAAAGAAATAAAACCAGTTATAATATGCTCTAGATGTGTTTGTCATAATTCTATGAGGCTAAAGTAAATAATATTTTCACAAATCAAAATTGTTGAGAAATCTTTTTTGAATTACACACAAAGTTTTAAAGTTTCTTTAATAAAAACTATTCTAAAATTAGATATTATTTAATTTTACTCATTTTTTATTTCAAGCAAGTTAGCAAACCCTAAATACTATCAATTAATTTATTTTACAAATGAAACAAATCTACTTTACTTATTGTTTTTTACTAATTAGCATCTTTTCTTTTGCTCAAACTTTTGACTGGGAAAGTGCTACAGATACTGGTAACGGGATAACCCAAACTGTCTCTGGTATCACTGCTACATTTACCTCATCATACTCTGCAGATGACGCAAAGCTTATTGATGGCGGAGGATTTTCGGGCTCTTCAGGTAATGTTGTATACACATACCAAACCGATTCTGGAGAATCTGCAACAGTTACGTTTAGCTCTCCTATTGATATAACTTCTGTATATACACTTGCAGCTTATTCCTATTCTGGAACTCGCACTTACACCTTTACTCCTTCAGGTGGCAGCAACTCTAGTGTTGATCAAGATCTTACATATGGAACGGGAGCAACCATAACTTTAAACTGGACTAACGTAACCTCATTTACCATAACAAGTAGCATTGGATCTGACTCTTTTGCTCTTGATGATATTGTATTTACAGATTCTACATTAGGCACTAATGAGTTTAGCTATGACAATACAACTATATACCCAATTCCATCTTCTGACTTTATTTATATCAAAGAAGCATCAGACTTAAAAAATTATAGTATCTATAATAGTTTAGGTGCAAAAATTACAAGCGCTGCTTTAACTAGCGACAACAAAATAGACATCCAAAACTTAGCTAATGGAATGTACTTTTTAAAGTTTGACAACGGCAACACAACAAAATTTATAAAAGAATAAACAAGTTATTGTTTGCTAACATTATATAACCACAATAAGGGTAGATTAAGTTTTAGACTAATCTACCCTTATTTTTTTAAAGTTTGTTACTAAGGTAAATTCGTTAACTTTAATCTTATAATTAATATGATAAAAGAGCGTTATCTTAATTAATTTATAACTAAAATTGTACTACAAACCTGTTTTTTAACGAGGGAAAAGAAATTCAAACATTCTGAATTATGTCTATTGAAGTCCATAATATTTCAAAATTATATAAAGATCAAAAAGCATTAAACAACGTTTCTTTTAAAGTAAAAGATGCCGAAATTGTTGGTTTCCTTGGTCCAAATGGTGCCGGAAAATCAACCATGATGAAGATTCTTACCACGTATATTGAAGCTTCTGAAGGCGATGCTAACGTTAACGGATTTAATGTTTCTAAGGACAAAAAAAGCGTACAGAAAAGTGTGGGTTACTTACCAGAACACAATCCGCTTTACACAGATCTGTATGTAAAAGAGTATTTAAACTTTAATGCCAATGTGTATGACACACCAAAGTCCAGAATTAATGAGGTTATTGAACTTACAGGACTAACACCAGAAGCTCACAAAAAAATAGGGCAACTTTCTAAGGGTTACAGACAACGTGTTGGCCTAGCAAATGCGCTACTACACAATCCTGATGTTTTAATTTTAGATGAACCAACAACAGGCTTAGACCCAAACCAACTGGTAGATATTAGAAACCTTATAAAAACTATTGGCAAAGAAAAAACCGTATTCCTCTCTACACACATTATGCAAGAAGTTGAAGCCATGTGCGATCGCGTTATAATAATCAACAAAGGAGAAGTGGTTGCTGACAAATACCTTAAAGACCTTAGAGAAGGGCAAGAACAGGTTATTATTGTTGAATTTGATTATCGTGTTGAGGATGCTTTTCTATTGCGTTTACCTAAGGTTGCCTCTGTAAAAAACACGTATGAGTTTGTTTACGAAATCACATTTTCAACTAAAGAAGATATGCGTTCTCATGTTTTTGATTTTGCCCACGATAACGAATTGAAAATTCTTCAGCTTAACCAAAAAAATGCAAGTTTAGAAAGTTTGTTTAGGGAATTGACGAGTTAAAGAGAGCCCAACCTGAACTAACTTCCTAAAGAAAATAAATTCAAAGTACTATTCAAAAATCAAATCTAATTGATTAAAAAATTTCTATTAGTTGTTTTTATCATTTTCCTTTCTTGTGAAAGTAAGATAAGTGACAATGAAATTAACAACTTCTGTTATGAGTTTGTTTATGCTATACACTCTAAAGATTCAGAAAAATTAAACTCTATAATCAATAAGGACAAATTGGTTAACAACACAAACGATAAATTAAAAGACAAAAATATTATTGTTGATTATGACGATATTATTACAGGACTTTTTATTGGCCACAATCCGTTAAAATATGGACAAGGGTATCATCAAAAGTTAGATGGTTTTAACATTGAAGATTTACAGATAATAATATTAAAGAATACTACTCATGTTCAAAAAATAAATATAAAATGGAATAACATTTTTAATCATGAACAAGAATCAGTTATCGTAACAGTGGAAAATAAAAAAATAACTTTAATTGAATAAGACACCTATCTGAAAACAAAAATTTCCCACCCTAATATCAAGGAGGATTTAGAGGACACTAATCAAAAAACAACTGACCAGTATAAACACGCTCTACCTCTACAATTGGTGGTTCATTCACAGAAATAAGATCGCCTGTACCTCTTAAAATTCCCGTGAGTGATGCTTGTGGATTTACAACCATATCATTACTACCTCTGTGATTTACTTCTACATTTTGAGCGATTAAATTTTCACCTTCAAAACGTCCAGAACCAGAGAAAAAACCAATAAACAAATTTTCTACTTCACCATTGATATAAAATGATGAAATATTATTTGAAGTTATATTTAAACTCTCTGAATTTATAGACAATCTAAAATCACCAACGGTAAAATCTGTGGCTTCATTAAAATCTTCAGACAGTAATCTTAAACTAGGATAGGTTAACACTCCATTGGATGAAATTTCATACTGCGAAGATGTTCTTATTTCTGTAAGATTTGGCGCTTCTACATAAATCTTTGTAATGCCATAATCTCTTACATAATTACAATTATTATCATCCATAAGCACTAATCTATCGCCAATAACCTCAGCCTTTACATCATTGATTAAGTTTTCACCTGTTTCAATAGTAACTTTATATTCTGGTGCTTCAGTGATGATTAACGTTATATCTCTATTCACTAAGATTCTTTCAAAACCAACAACATCAACATCTTGTTGCACTATAGTTCCTGATGTTTGAAAGCAATCATTAGCGTCTTCGCTGTTGCAAGCAAAAACTAGAAAAACCAATAAATAAACTATTTTCTTCATATCTAAAATAGATTCCTGCCTTCGTAGGAATGACAAATTTATAATCTTACTCCAATTCCAAATTCAACAGCTTCTGCTTTAGCACCATGAGATTTCAAGGTTACAGCTCCAAAGAATTTCTTACCAAAATAGCGTTTTAAACCAATTCTTAAGTACATTCTTCCTTCAAAATCGTAAGGATAATACACATAGTAACCAACTTGAGATTCTACAGACATTTTATTGATAAACAACTCATGACCCACAAACAATCCTACTCGTTTATAATCTTCTTCTCCTGTAACATCTAATTCAGGAAAAGAAACCGATTGATAATAAATAAGTTCTTTTAAAAAGTTAGAAAAGAACACCTCTGCACCTAACTGAATAGCACTAACATTGCTCAATCGTTTATCTGCATAAGCCGACAAAATATAAAAAGGATACTGTCCGCTCCCAATAACATCACTTTGGTTTATACCGCTTCTAAAAGCGATATTGTATTTAATACGTTCTGTGATTTTTTCATCGGTAAGATCATCTCTATACTCCACAGTTTCTTCATCTAAATTATAGGTAAGACCCAAGCTTAAAGACACCGTATTAACACTTGTGTTTGGTGCTTTTACATTAGCATTAGAATTATGCAATAAAGACAAACCTCCTTGCAAACCAAACCTATTAAAAATACGTTCTTTCTTATAATTAAGCATTAGGTAAGTAGAGCTGAGTATATGAGAACCAAATGCTACGTTTTTGTGATTATCTATCTTATGATACGGATTGGTATTATAGGCAAAACCTTGCCCAATCCTAAACATAAGATTGCGCTTAAAAAAGTAGAAATTATAATGCGCATAAAGCCCAAAAATTTCACCAAGCACATCATTCTTTAAATCTTGATAAATAAAGGAAGCACCATAGTCTGGATAATTAAAACGTTGTTGCCAGGCTTCCTCTCCAAAGGTTTTTTTGTTCCAACTTAGAATTACACCTTCAGGATGGCCTTTAATAAGATGAAGGATATCGTTGTTATGAAGTGCTATATTTCCAGAGAAATAATTAACATCTAAGTAGGAGTTTGAGTTATCCTTTTCTTGAGAAAACATCAATAGCCCAAACAAAACTGTAAAACTTGTAAGCCAGTACTTCATATTCATATGGTTACTGGCAAAAGTAACAGAATATTTAATTTAAAAACAACGTTGCTACTAAAGATAACAGTGTTATTGCCATTAACTTCAATGCAAAACCGAGTTCTAATCTATACTTTTTCATGAGATTTGGTTTTGGTGCAAATTTCTGTAATATCGTACTTATGAAGCTTAGCAATACAGCAACAAAAGGTTAAGAAATTATTATTCAATTACAGAAATGTTATCCCAATGTAAGTAAAGAGATTTATTAAAATACCGCTTTGGCAATCGCTTTAATATTATCACTTTTTCCCATAGAATAGTAATGTAAAACAGGTACGCCAGCGTTTTGTAACTCTTTAGATTGTTGTATAGCCCATTCTACACCAACTTGTCTTACTTGCTCGTTAGTGCTACAATTATCAATTGCATCTATTAAATCTTCTGGCAAGTCTATTTTAAACACTTGTGGTAACAACTGTAAATGGCGTTTTACTGCAATAGGTTTTATACCGGGAATTATAGGCACATTTATACCTTCTTGTTTTGCAGCGTCTACAAACTCAAAATACTTTTTATTATCAAAAAACATTTGTGTAACTACGTAATCTGCGCCAGCATCTACTTTTTCTTTAAGACGTTTTAAATCGGTTTTTAAAGATGGTGCTTCAATATGTTTTTCTGGATATCCAGCAACGCCAATACAAAAATCTGCTTTATCATCAACCTCGATAACATCATGAAGATATTTACCTTTATTCAAGTTCTGAATTTGCCCTACCAAATCTTTAGCAAATTGATGTCCGCCTTTGCAAGCCTCAAAATACTGCTGATGTTTCATCGCATCGCCACGCAACGCCATTACATTTTCAATCCCTAAATAATGACAATCTACAAGCAAGTATTCGGTTTCTTCTTTTGTAAATCCGCCACACAATACATGCGGAACCGTATCTACATCGTACTTATGTTTTATCGCTGCACAAATACCAACCGTTCCTGGTCGCATACGTGTAATTTTTCGGTCCAAAAGCCCTTCTTTCTCGATATAAACATACTCTTCTCTAGACGTTGTTACATCAATAAAAGGCGGTTTAAATTCCATTAAAGGATCAATATTATTATACAATTGTTGTATGCTGTTACCTTTTTTTGGCGGAATAATTTCAAACGAAAACAAAGTTTTTCCGTTAGCGTTTTTTATGTGTTCTGTTACTTTCATCCCCCTGAATCCCCAAAGGGGACTTTTTTAAATATTAATATAATTTTTTAAACTGTTGAGAGCTCTTTCCCTTTGGGAAGGCTAGGATGGGCTCAAATTTGGATTTAACCATTTTGCAGCGTCTTCTTTGCTAATACCTCTTCGTTTGGCGTAATCGTCTAATTGATCTTCGGTAATTTTTCCTAATCCAAAATATTTAGCTTCTGGATTTGCAAAATAATAACCGCTAACACTTGCTGCTGGCCACATCGCAAGACTTTCGGTTAGTTTTACACCAATAGTTTCTTCGACTTTTAAAATTTCCCAAATGGTTTGTTTCTCTAAATGATCTGGACAGGCTGGATAACCTGGCGCAGGACGAATACCTTTGTAACTTTCGGCAATTAAATCTTCGTTGGTTAAGTTTTCTTCAGAAACGTAATTCCAATGTTTGGTTCTTACTTCTTTGTGTAAATATTCTGCGAAAGCTTCAGCTAATCTATCGGCTAACGCTTTTATCATTATGGAATTATAATCGTCGTGATTCTCTTCAAATTCTTTTGCTAATTGCTCAGTTCCAAAACCTGTAGTTACGCAAAAACAACCGATGTAATCTTGAATTCCTGTGTCTTTAGGCGCGATAAAATCGGCTAATGCAAAGTTTGGAACGCCTTCTCGTTTTTTGAGTTGCTGACGCAGTGTTAGGAATTGGTGTTTGGTGTTTGGTGTTTGGTTTTCAACCGTTACTTCAATATCATCATCATTTACAGTATTTGCAGGAAATAATCCAAAAACCGCTTTGGCTTTCAATAGCTTTTCATCAAACACTTTTTGAAGTAAGACTTTAGCGTCTTTAAACAATTCGGTTGCTTGTTTACCAACAATATCGTCGGTTAAGATATCTGGATATTTTCCGTGTAAATCCCAACTTCTAAAAAATGGCGACCAATCGATATAATCTTCTAAAATCGTAATATCAAAATCTTGAATATCTTGTATTCCTAATTGTTTTGGTTTTACAATGTCGGTTGTCTTCCAATCGATTTTAAACTTTCGTTCACGCGCTTCTTCAATAGTCACATATTCTTTTTGTTTACCACGTTTTAGAAACTGCTCACGGAATTTTTCATATTCCTCACGAATTTGTTCTTTGTAAACATTATTGTCTTTCTGCAACAGATTTCCAACAACCGTTACAGCTCTAGACGCATCGTTAACGTGCACTACAGTATTAGAATAATGTGGTGCAATTTTTACCGCAGAATGCGCTCTAGATGTTGTTGCGCCACCAATTAACAACGGAATATTAAATCCTTGTTTTTCCATTTCTTGCGAAACGTAAACCATCTCGTCTAACGATGGTGTAATTAAACCGCTTAATCCAATAACATCGACGTTTTCCTTTTTGGCAGTTTCAATGATTTTTTCTGGCGGAACCATAACGCCTAAATCCACGATCTCGTAATTATTACAACCCAAAACAACACTCACAATATTTTTACCAATATCGTGCACATCGCCTTTTACAGTTGCCATTAAAATTTTACCGTTTGAACGTTGCGAATCGTCTTTTTCTGCTTCAATATAAGGCTGTAAATAAGCAACTGCTTTTTTCATCACACGTGCCGATTTTACCACTTGAGGCAAAAACATTTTTCCGCTTCCAAACAAATCGCCAACTACATTCATTCCGGTCATTAAGTGACCTTCGATTACTTGAATAGGTTTGTTTACCGCTTGTCTTGCTTCTTCTACATCTTCAACAATAAAGGCATCAATACCTTTTACTAAAGCGTGCGTAATACGGTCTTGCAAAGGTTCGCTTCGCCATTCTTGTACCTTTGCTACATCGTCTTTTTTCTGCCCTTTTACGGTTTCGGCAAATTCTAGTAAACGTTCGGTTGCATCGTCTCGTTTATCAAAAAGTACATCTTCAACGTGTTCTAATAAATCCTTCGGAATTTCGTCATACACTTCCAACATTGTTGGGTTTACGATTCCCATATTCATTCCGTGTTGAATCGCGTGATATAAAAATGCTGCGTTAATAGCTTCACGCACAACGTTGTTTCCTCTAAAAGAAAATGACACGTTACTTACGCCACCAGAAACGCTGGCATAAGGTAGATTTTCTTTAATCCATTTTGTAGCATTAAAAAAGTCCAAAGCATTTAAACGATGCTCTTCCATTCCGGTTGCTACAGGAAAAATATTAGGATCGAAAATGATGTCTTCTGGTGGAAAATGAACTTGATTTACCAAAATATCGTAAGAGCGTTTACAGATTTCTATCCTGCGCTCGTAGGTATCGGCTTGCCCATCTTCATCAAACGCCATAACAATCACAGCTGCACCATAACGTTTAATAAGTTTTGCGTGATGAATAAAAGTCGCTTCGCCTTCTTTTAAACTGATAGAATTTACAACCGATTTACCTTGTACGACTTGCAAACCTGCTTCGATAATGTCCCATTTTGAGCTATCGATCATTATGGGTAATCGTGCAATATCTGGCTCTGATGCGATAAGATTTAAGAAGGTTACCATTGCGTGTTTTCCGTCAAGCATACCTTCATCCATATTGACATCTATGATTTGCGCGCCACCTTCCACTTGGTCTCTCGCAACATCTAATGCTTCGGCATAGTTTTCTTCTTTTATTAATCGTAAAAATTTACGCGAACCTGTAACGTTAGTGCGCTCGCCAACGTTTATAAAATTACTTTCTGGCGTTATTATTAATGGTTCTAGACCTGATAATTTTAGATATCGGTTTTTGTTCTCTTTCATACATTAAAAGTTCTCGACTGCGCTCGAACCGACAGTTCTAGGTTTATATTTTGAAGCAACTTCGGCAATTGCTTTTATGTGTTCTGGTGTTGTACCGCAACAACCACCAATGATGTTTATTAAATCATCTTTTAGATAGTTTTCTATAAGCTGCTGCATTTGTTTGGCAGTTTGGTCGTACTCGCCAAATGCATTTGGTAACCCTGCGTTTGGATGTGCTGATGTATAAAAATCGGTTTCGTGAGATAAACGTTTTAAATACGGTTGTAATTGGTCTGCACCAAGTGCGCAATTAAAACCAACACTTAACAACGGAATATGTGATATTGAAATTAAAAATGCTTCTACAGTTTGACCAGATAATGTTCTACCAGAAGCATCAGTAATGGTTCCTGATACCATAACCGGAATGTCAATATTACGTTCTTCCTTAACTTCTTGAATAGCGAATAATGCTGCTTTGGCATTTAGTGTGTCGAAAATAGTTTCGACTAACAAAATATCACTTCCGCCATCAATTAAAGCTTCGACTTGTTGTTTGTAAGCAATGCGTAATTCATCAAAGGTTACTGCGCGATATTCTGGTCTGTTTACATCTGGACTTAAACTTGCGGTACGGTTTGTTGGACCGATACTTCCTGCCACAAAACGTGGTTTTTCAGGATTGGCTTTTGTAAATTCTTCTGCAACTTGTTTTGCGATTTTAGCCGATTCAAAATTTAACTCGTAGACCAAATCTTCCATATGGTAATCTGCCATACCAATGGTTGTTCCAGAGAAGGTATTGGTTTCTACTATATCTGCACCAGCTTCAAAATACTTTCTATGTACTTCGGCAATAGCTTCTGGTTGTGTTAGCGATAATAAATCATTATTTCCTTTTAATGGATGTTTAAAATCTTTGAATCTTGAACCACGAAAATCGTCTTCAGTAAAATTATAGCGCTGCAACATGGTTCCCATTGCGCCATCTAAAACTAAAATTCGGTGTTGTAATATTTTGAAAATGTCTGACATTAGTTTAGAGCTTGATTTAGGTCATTAATAATATCTTCAGGATGTTCTAAGCCAACAGAAACACGGATAAGTCCACCTGTGATTCCTGTTTTAAGTCGGTCTTCTTCCGACAGCTTAGCGTGCGTTGTAGAAGCAGGATGCGTAACAATACTTCTAGTATCACCAAGGTTTGCTGACAATGATAAAAGCTGTATTGCGTTGAGAAAATTTCGTCCTGCATCAATGCCGCCTTTTATTTCAAAAGCAACGACATTGCCACCAAGTTTCATTTGGTTCTGAGCCAATTGATACTGAGGATGCGATTTTAGAAATGGATATTTTACGAAATTCACTTTGTCGTGACCTTCTAAAAATTCAGCAATTTTCAAGGCATTATCACAGTGTTTTTCTACTCTAACAGGAAGTGTTTCTAAACTTTTTGATAATATCCAAGCATTGAAAGGCGAAAGCGCAGGACCTGTATTTCTTGAAAATAAATAGATTTTTTGAATAAGTTCTGAACTTCCAACCGTTACACCACCAAGAACTCTACCTTGTCCATCCATCAATTTTGTTGCTGAATGAATGACCAAATGTGCGCCAAATTTAATTGGCTGTTGCAAATATGGTGTTGCAAAACAGTTATCGACTATAAAAATGAGGTTATGTTTTTTGGCTAAATCACCTAATAATGTTAGGTCTAAAATATCAACCGCAGGATTGGTAGGACTTTCGGCATAAAGAATCTTGGTGTTAGGTTGAATTAAACTTTCAATACGGTCTATTTCATTAATTCTAAAATAGCTTGTTGAAATATTCCACTTTGGAAGAATGTTGTTGAATAAGGTTTGTGTAGAACCAAAAATACTTTGACAAGACACAATGTGGTCTCCTGAATCTAACAAAGCTGCAAATGTTGAAAATACAGCAGACATTCCTGTTGCGAAAGCGTAACCGTTTTCTGCTCCTTCCATTCGGCATACTTTATCAACAAATTCTGAGTTGTTAGGATTTGTGTACCTGCTGTAAATGTTTCGCTGTTTTTCATCTGCAAATGAAGCACGCATATCTTCAGCATCTTCAAAAATGTAACTCGATGTTAAATACAATGGATTAGAATGTTCTAAAAATTGTGAACGCTCTATTTGTGTACGGATTGCTTCTGTTTCTATGTGATTTTTGGTTCTTGTTTTATTATGCATTTTTCTTAATTAAAGTATTAGAAAGGCGTAAGATATCTCCAAAAACACCACGAGCAGTTACTTGAGCTCCTGCGCCTGCACCTTGTATAACCAAAGGTTGCGAGTTGTAGGACTCTGTGTAAATTTCAAAAATGGCGTCCGATCCTTTTAACTGTCCTAAAGGTGACGCTTTGGGTTCTGATATTAATTTTACCTCTAAAACATTATTTAGAACATCTAATTGACCAACATAACGCAACACAGACGCTTCTTTCTGTTGAGATTTATTGGCTTCAAAAATGCTATTTAACTCGTGTGAACGCTGTTTAAACTCTTGTAATGTTGTAGCTCCGTTAAGTTGTTTTGGCACAAGAGATTCAATTTTTACATCATTCAATTCTGCATCAGAACCGAGTTCTCTGGCTAAAATCAGTAACTTTCGGGCAACATCTTTTCCTGACAAATCTTCTCTAGGATCTGGCTCTGTTAAACCTTGACTTACCGCATCATTTAATACTTGGTCGAATGGCAAAGATCCTTCTGAAAACTGATTGAAAATATAGCTTAACGAGCCTGAGAATACACCTTTTATTTTTTCAACTTTCTCACCAGACTGATGTAAGTTTTTTATAGTTTCAATAATTGGTAATCCTGCACCAACATTGGTTTCGTAAAGGAAAGTTTTATTGTTTTCATCTAACAATTTCCTTAATTTTTTATAATAATTAAAACTCAATGTGTTAGCTACTTTATTTGCAGAAATGATATGAAAACCATTTTCTATCAACGTCTCGTAATGCGCAATAAAACTCTGGCTAGCTGTAACGTCTATCGCTATAGCATTTTCTACATTTATTGCTTTAAAATGACGAATAATATCTTCTACATTGTAAGGTTCAGAAAAATTTTCAAAATCTACTTCCCATTGCCCACTAATGTCATTTGAAAAAAATGCTAAAGTCGAGTTTGTAATAACTGGTATTTGTATATCTAATCCTTGTTCGGTTAGTAATTTTGACTTGATGTTTTGAATTTGATTTATTAACGTAGAACCTACATTACCAATTCCGAATATGGCAAGATGTATCGTTGTCATGCTTTTTTAATTTTAAATTAAAAACTGGTTTTAATAGCTTAATAAGCTGCTGATACTCTATTAAAAAAGCATCGTGGCCATCATTAGATTTTAGTTCACCTATAGTAACGTTTTCTTTTGCGGATTTTAGCTCTACAAACGTGTTCCAGTTTTCGTCTGATTTAAATAGTAAATCTGAATTAATTGTTATAATATGAATGTGAGAAGCAATATGTTTTGCCACTTCGGTAAACGTGCCTCTACCTTGTGTAATATCGATAGTTTTTAAAATTTGATTCATCATTTTGTAAGCAGACAATTCAAATCTTCCTTCTAATTTTTCGCCATGATGCTCTAACCAAGTTTCGATTTTAAAAGCATCTTTTCGTTGTTTTTCTCTTTTGAATTTTGAAGCAAAAGATTCTGGCGTTCTGTAAAACGTCATAGCATGCAATCTGGCATCAAACAAAGGTTGAGAGGAATGATTTAATATTTCATCTTGAATGAAGCAATTACCAATTACCCAGTCTGTAGATTTCCAGTCTGTAGCTATTGGTATTACATATTCTGCCAAGTTTGGTCGTAATGCTGCCAACTCCCAAGTAATACCGCCTCCAACTGACGCACCAACGATAGCATACAAATCATTAATCTTTAAACGGTTTAATCCTTCAGAAAAAATACGAGCTACATCTCTTGCAGTAAACTCTTTATAATATTCTAGAAAGGATTCTTCTAATCCACCAAAGCCATTACCTGGTACATTAAACGCTAAAACTGTATAAATATCTGTGTCTATGACTTTGTCTTTACCAACAATATCGTTCCACCAGCCATTTTTTCCGGTTATTTGAGAATTTCCGGTTAAAGCATGATTTACCAACACTATTGGGTTGTTTCCTAATGGCTTTCCGAATACCTGATACGACAATCTAAGGCTAATGTTTCTGCCACTGCACAACTCAAAATGATCTATTTCAATAAACTTAAGCACACTCATAATTGTATTTTTATTTCTTCTCTGAAAATTTTTAAATTAAGCTGAGCGAAAGCCTCGTCGCCCAGCTTAATTAAACAACACTAATACAAAAAGAGATTAAGCTAATTGAGGCTTCTTAATTAATTGAAATGCTTCTTTTAAATCGGCTTTTAGATCTTCAACATTCTCAATTCCGACAGACAATCTTATAAGGTCTTTTGTTACTCCTGTGCTTTCTTGCGCCTCATCGCTTAATTGCTGATGCGTTGTACTTGCAGGATGAATGATTAAAGATTTTGTATCACCAATATTGGCTAATAGTGAAAATAATTTTGTTTTATCTGCTATCGTTTTTGCAGATTCAAATCCACCATCAACTCCAAAAGTTACAATTCCACTTTGTCCTTTTGGTAAGTATTTTTTTGCCAGAGCTTTGTATTTACTACTTTCTAAACCAGGATAATTCACCCACGTAACTTCTGGTTGTTCCTGTAACCATTTTGCAAGTTGAAGAGCATTTTCGCTATGCTTTTTTATTCGTAATTCTAAGGTCTCTAAACCTTGAATGATTTGAAATGCATTAAACGGACTTAACGCTCCACCATAATCTCTTAAACCTTCAATTCTAACTTTTGCAATAAATGCAGCTGCCTCTAAAGCTTCGCTATACACCAAACCATGGTAACCAAGTGAAGGCTCTGTAAATTCTGGGAATTTTCCGTTTGTCCAATCAAAAGTACCAGCATCTATAATTACACCTCCAAGTGCAGTTCCATTACCATTGATGTACTTAGTTAACGAATGAATAACGATGTTAGCACCATATTCTATTGGGTTTAACAAATAAGGTGTTGCCACCGTATTATCTACAATTAATGGCACTTTAAATGCTTGTGCCTCTTTTGAAATTGCTTCGATATCTAAAACATCTAACTTCGGATTTCCTAAAGATTCTATAAAGAATGCTCTGGTATTTTCTTGAGCAGCATTTTTAAAGCTTTCTGGATTTGATGGATCTACAAAAGTTGTAGTGATGCCATGTCTTGGCAATGTTACACTCAGCAAATTATAGGTTCCGCCATACAAACTGCTTGATGCTACAATATGATCTCCAGCCTTTAAAAGTGTAAGCAACGATGTTGCTATAGCAGAAGTACCAGATGCTGTTACCACAGCCGCAATACCTCCTTCTAAAGCTGCTAGACGCTGCTCTAAAACATCGTTTGTTGGGTTATTAATTCTGGAATAAATATTCCCAGGCTCTGCTAAAGAAAATAAATTAGCAGCATGATCTGAGTCGTTAAAGATATAAGCTGTAGATTGATAAATAGGAACTGCTCTTGTTCCGCCATTGTTTGTTACATCGTGTCCTGCGTGCAACGCTTGCGTTGCAAATTTTTGTGTACTCATTTTTCTAAGTTTTTGAGTTAATAATGAGTGCTATTTGCAGAACGAGATTAATGGAGTAAGAAGCTTCTTTTTCACTAATACTTCAAAATAAAAATTGACCATAACTAAGGCTATGCTAAATTTTTATTTCTCGTCTAATCAAAAAATCTATCTACTTCCTATCATCAATCCCATTCAGCAAATAGCACGATTAAACCAAAAGCCAAATAAGCCTTTTCGTAAGGCGTACTTAATAGAAAAATGTTATAAAGAAAATGCCAATTACAAATGGGTAATTGGTCTTGAGTTATCTATCCGAACTGGCAAGAAATGATTTGCGCGTTCAAGTAGAATTTAGCACCTTCTTAGTAAGTCTAAGGGTTGCTAAGGCTTCACAGGGTCTATTCCCTCCACCTTTCTTGATAACATTTCAGTAAGTGTATTGAACTTTGTGAGCACAAATATTGCGTTACAAAAATTTAATTTCAAAATAATTTCTAACTTTTTTTAAAAATTTAACAAAAGTTAACACATAAAAAACTTCTGAAAACACCATAAACACTACAATTTATTAAAAAACAAACTTCATTGAACTTTAGACATCGTTAGGATTTTAAGATTTCATTATAATTTGAAGATGTGCTATCTTAAATTTAATCTCTATTTTTGCCAAGATTTACAAAGAGGAAAAATTTGTCTGATTGCAACCTCGTTAAAAAATGCTAAAGCAGTTAGTTTACGACTTCTCTAGCGACCAAGCAATCTCATATTTTTCATAATAACAAACTAAAATATAGGATTTATGCCATATTTATTTACTTCTGAGAGTGTATCAGAAGGACATCCGGATAAAGTTGCAGACCAAATTAGCGATGCATTGATTGATAACTTTTTAGCCTTTGACCCAGAGTCTAAGGTAGCTTGTGAGACCTTAGTAACTACTGGTCAGGTTGTTTTAGCTGGAGAGGTAAAGTCTAACACGTATCTCGATGTACAACAAATAGCAAGAGACACAATTAATAAGATTGGTTACACTAAAGGTGAGTACATGTTTGACGGTAACTCTTGTGGAGTAATTTCTGCAATACACGAGCAGTCTGAAGACATTAACAGAGGTGTAGACAGAGCCAGTAAAGAAGAACAAGGTGCAGGCGACCAAGGTATGATGTTTGGTTATGCTACTAATGAAACAGATAACTACATGCCTTTAGCATTAGACCTGTCTCATCTTATTCTTAAAGAATTAGCTGCGCTTCGTCGCGAAAACAAAGATATTACGTACTTAAGACCAGATTCTAAAAGCCAGGTAACTATAGAGTATAGTGACGATAACACACCTCAGCGCATCGATGCTATCGTGGTATCTACACAACATGATGATTTTGATACTGATGATGCTATGCTGGCAAAAATCAGAAAAGATATTGTTGAGATTTTAATCCCTCGTGTTGTTGCTAAAGTACCAGATCATATAAAGCCATTATTTAATGATGATATTAAATATCACATTAACCCAACAGGTAAATTTGTAATAGGTGGACCACACGGAGATACAGGTCTAACAGGCAGAAAAATTATAGTAGACACCTATGGTGGAAAAGGTGCACATGGTGGTGGAGCATTTTCTGGAAAAGACCCAAGTAAAGTAGATCGTAGTGCTGCTTACGCAACAAGACATATTGCAAAAAACTTAGTGGCTGCAGGTATTTGTGAAGAAGTTTTAGTACAAGTATCTTATGCTATTGGAGTTGTAGAGCCTATGGGAATTTTTATAGATACTTATGGCACTTGCCCATTTAATCTTACAGATGGCGAAATTGCTAAAAAGGTTTCTGAAATTTTTGATATGCGACCAGCCGCCATAGAAGAGCGTTTAAAACTTCGCCAACCAATGTACAGCGAAACTGCTGCTTACGGACACATGGGAAGACAAAATGAAGTTGTAAAGAAAACTTTTGAAAAGTTAAATGGAGAGCCAAAAACTCTAGAAGTAGAATTATTTACTTGGGAAAAGCTCGATTATGTAGATAAGGTTAAATCTGCATTTGGCCTGTAAGGAACAAACATTATAAAATTTTAAAAACTCTGATTATTAATTTAGTCAGAGTTTTTTGTTTATAAGAAAAGGTAGGAGTTTGAGGATCATAATTGTTATATCTACACAACGTCTCAACGAGACTTACTTTTAACTAAATCAACCCATTATGAAAAGAATTAAAAACTTCCCAAATCTTATTTTAATACTTTTGTTATCGCTAATTGTAGTAACAGCTTGTCAAAACGATGATGATAGTTCTGTTAACAATAATAATCCTCAAGAAAATATTCCTGATACCTTTTCTGAATATTTTGGAAATGAAATTTCTCGTGACTTCCTAGGAACAGTAATAGACAAAAACCATAACCCTATTGAAGGAGCAACCATTACTATCGGTAGCGAAACCGCAACAACAGACAGCAATGGTGTTTTTATGATTAACGGAGCTACGGTTAAACAACGTTTTGGTTATATAAAAGCCGAAAAAGCCGGATACATTCATGCTTCACGTAGCGTAGTACCTTCTAACGGAACAAATAAAGTTACCATTATGATGCTAGAAGCTACAGTTGTAGGCTCTGTAACAAGTGGCTCTTCTGGAACCGTTACAGCAACCGATGGTAGTTCTGTAAGTTTTGATGGAAATTTCATCAAAGAAGACGGCTCAACTTATGATGGCTCTGTAGATGTTATTTTACATCATTTAGATCCTGCAGATGACGATATGCCAATGCAAATGCCAGGAATGTTATATGCTGAAAATGAAAATGGTGCAGAACGTATGCTTCAAACTTTGGGTATGCTTGCTGTAGAACTTAGAGGTTCTGGTGGAGAAGATTTAAATTTAGCAGAAGGTTCTACTTCTGAAATTAAAGTTCCTGTTGATGCTAGTTTAATGAGCATTGCACCTAACACTATTCCGCTTTGGTATTTTGATGAAGCCAATGGTTATTGGAAAGAAGAAGGACAAGCAACCTTGCAAGGTAATATGTATGTTGGTACAGTATCTCACTTTAGCTTTTGGAATTGCGATATTCCAACGGAAGCTATTACGCTTTGTGTTACAGCTACAAATGAAGATAATGTTCCTTTAGCAAATATGTATGTATCTATTACAAGTGCTACTTTTGGCACTACGTATGGCCACACCAATGAGAATGGTGAAGTTTGTGGTTATGTACCAAGTAATGAAAGCTTAGAGTTAAACGTATATAGCTACGATGTATGTGGAGATAATCCATTACACACAGAAACCGTAGGTCCTTTTACAGTAGATTCTAACATTACAGTTATAGTACCAGATAATCCTGATATTATCGAAGAAACTGTAGTAGGAACCTTCAATACCTGTGATGGAAATGCTGTAACAGATGGTTATGTAAAATTAAGCTATGGGTACCAAACCTTTATTGATACTGTAACTAATGGTGAATTTGAAATTAATCTTTTAAGATGTAGTGATAATAACACATTTACTATAGAAGCTAGTGACTACGTTAACTTACAGGTTACAGATAGTATAAGTTATACTTTTGCAACACCTATAACCAATATAGGAACCATAAGTGCTTGTAATGCTGTAACTGAGTTTATAGAATATACTATAGACGATGGTGAGAGTACTTTTATTTTTGAAAATATTTCTGCTAACTTTTACACAGATAGCCCTAATTATCCTGATCCAACGCTAGATATATTTGCGTCAAGTAATGATCAAGGAAATTGTTATTATATGTATGGCGCACTTAATGACCCTGACTATCTAGGCACATATGATAGTTATAGCTTTAACGGTACAGTGGGTGACACAGGTTTCATTATTGGAGAGTGTCTTAACATGTCTGACGAAAACAATAATATCACTTACAACCTAACCGCTTTAGGTAACGTTGGCGAATACATTGACATTAACTTTAGTGGTTCTTATGAAGATTACCAAGGCAATGCTCATACCATAAATGGAGTTGTACATGTATTGAGAGATAACTAATAATTTATCCATAATAGGGTTTAAATAAAAACTCTCAAATCAAAACTTTATGATTTGAGAGTTTTTTATTTGTAAAAATTTTCACGCAACCCTTTGTTGATTTTGGCATCTATTAAAAAATGCTAAAAATCAATCGCTATGAAACCAACTAAACTTTTTCAATTACTAATATTTGTATTTCTTATAAGTAATTTTTCGTGCCAAAAAGATGATGGTCCTTCAGGAAACAATAATCCACAAGAAAATATTCCTAACACCTTTTCTGAATATTTTGGAAATGAAATTTCTCGTGACTTCTTAGGAACAGTTATCGATAAAAACCATAATCCTATTGAAGGTGTAACCATTACCATTGGCAATGAAACGACGACTACTGATACCAATGGTATTTTTATTATTAGAGATGCCAACGTAAATGAACGTTTTGGGTACGTAAAAGCTGAAAAGCCTGGATACATCCATGCCTCACGAAGTGTTGTACCTTCTAATGGAACAAACAAAGTGACTATTATGATGCTCGAGGAAATGGTAGTAGGTACAGTATCTAGTGGAAGCTCTAGCACTGTAACTATTGACGGTGGAAGCTCTGTAAGTTTTGACGGCAACTTTACAAAAGAAGATGGCACTGCTTATGATGGCTCAGTAGATGTCATAATACATCATCTAGACCCAACAGATAATGATATGTCAATGCAAATGCCAGGAATGTTATATGCCGAAAATGAAGATGGCGCAGAGCGTATGCTACAAACCTTAGGCATGCTTGCTGTAGAGTTAAGAGGCTCTGGAGGTGAGGATTTAAATTTAGCAGAAGGCTCAACCTCTGAAATTAAAGTTCCTGTTGATGCTAGTTTAATGAGCATAGCACCTGCCACAATTCCACTTTGGTATTTTGATGAAGTTAATGGTTATTGGAAAGAAGAAGGCTTTGCTACTTTACAAGGTAATATGTATGTTGGTACCGTATCTCATTTCTCTTTTTGGAATTGCGATATTCCTGCCGAAGCTATTATGCTTTGCGTGGAAGTTTTAGATGAAGATGGGAAAGAACTAAATAATCTAACTATATCAATAACTAGCAATACTTTTGGAACAACCTATGGATATACTAATGAAATAGGTCAAGTTTGTGGTTACATTCCAAGTAATGAAAGTTTAGTTCTTAATATTTACAATTATGCTATTTGTGGAAATACACCTTTACATATCGAAACAATTGGTCCTTTTTCTTTGGACTCAGGCATTTCGGTTATCGTACCTGAAAACCCTAGTATTATTGAAGAAACTGTTATTGGTACATTCAATAATTGTGACGGCAACCCAATCACAGAAGGTTATGTACAAATCACTTATGGTGGAACAACGTTTACAGATGCAGTAAACAATGATGGATCTTTTGAAATTATTATGCTGAGATGCTTTGAAGAAAATACATTTAGCCTTATAGGAAGTGATTTTAATAATTTACAAACCACTGGGGAAATATATTACACCTTCACATCTTCTTTGACCGATATTAGAGAAATAAATACATGTAATACTATTGACGAGTTTATTACCTATAGTATTGATGATGGAGCAGTTCAAAAGTTATATATAGATAGTGAAGACTTGGCTACTGGATCATGGTCTTATAAAATTCAGCTTCATGGAGGTCCTGGAGGTTTAGTATTTGACAAAATTACTATAAATGTTCCTAACGAATTGGGAAGTTATAATGTTGGTGATAATCTTGGCTATAATGATGAGGTTGTTGAAATATGGTTACGTTTCATAGAAAATGGTAACAATTCCCTTTATGATTTAGATAGTCCTGAAGAACATAATATAACAATAAATGTAAATAAAGCTGCTCAATATGTTGGAGACTATATTGATGTCAATTTTAGCGGTGACTTTTCATATTATGGAAACCCTACAAGAACAATTGTTGGATCCGCACATATTAAGAAGCATTAATTAGAAAAAGCTTTCTATACTTTACTGAGTTTACCTGTGCTAAGCACAGGTAAACTCAGTAACCAGAAGGCTGTTATTCTATAAAGTATACGTTAACCTAAACGTAATAAATCGTGGTTGTATAAACGTCTCTGAACTAAAGACTGAAATAGTACCTGCACCATTACTGATATTAGAATCTATATCTAAGATATTAGAAGCTCTTAATGAGTATTCCCATTTAGTATCTCTGTCTTTTCTGTAACGTAAAGATGCGTCCCAAGTTTTAAAAACTTGTGTTTGTCCATCGCTTTCTTGCTCGTTATAAGTAAACTCTGTTACAAACGATAATGCATCCCAAATGTAAGCATCAAACTCTACAGATGGTGCTCTGGTTATAAACTTAGTTGTATTATCTCCTTGTTCATTATCTCTAACTGTATATCTGTAACGTAACCTCACATTTGGTGCTTCTCTAAAGTTGGTTCTTAACTCAGGAGAATAGGATTGTGTAAAACTTTCATTTAAAGATTGCGCTCCCTGTACAAACTGATTCAACTTACTATAATTAAAATTAGCTCCCATACGCGCTCTAAACTTACCAAACGTGCGCTCTACTCTACCAAAAACCGAAGCACTCTCATCTGCAAACTGCGAGTTAAAGAATGTGCTTGTTCTTATTACACTTTCAAAATTAGTTAATCCACGTATTTGGTCTTCATTTTTACTATAGTTTGCTCCTGCAAATACATTGGTGTAGTTAAATAAATTAAAGCTACTGTAGAATAATCTAAAGTTATGCGACAATGCATTCTGTAATTCTGGATTACCAAATTGTATGCTGTTGTAGTTATTGAGCACTAAACCTTCAGCAATATTTGTAATATCCGTAAAGGTATTGGTCATGTTATAATTAAATTGCAATGACTCACTCTTTTTAAATTGAACTCGTGCTTCAAAATCTGGTAGCACATTTAAGAAATTATCTTTAAACGTGTCGCCATTTTGTGTGTTTTGGTTACTATACGCATGAAAAGACACACCTGGAGTAAAGGTAAATTTACCTGTTTTAAATCTATAGTGTACACCTAAATACACATCGCTAAAACGATATTCTACATTATCATTTTCAGCAGTAAGCAACTCGCCTTCGTTTGTTATAGTCGGAGTAGGATCTAAGATTGTACCATCATCTAAAAATTGAAAGATATTAGAATTAAACTTTTGATTGCTAAATATAGTTCCTAAAGTAAAGTTGATATTGCTTTTAGAATTTAAGATATTGAAGTAATCTACCTTAGCATCTAACTGATTACTTTTCACTCGTCTTTCTTGGTTTAAATCATAACTCAACTGATCTAAATCTAACCCTAAACCTGAAGCTGTATCATCAAAAGCATCATTATCTTCATCATCATTATTATTTGGGTCATTTTGCAGCAAGGCATTGTAAAAAGGATCTTCATCTTTAATTAAATGCTGTGCTTCAAAGGCAAAAATATTGTTTTCGTTAAGTGTGTAATAGTAGTTTAAATTTTGATTGATACTGAAAGGCTTCACCTCATCCAACTGATTTGTATTTCCTACTACTGAAGAAAAAAGGTTTTGACGTTCTTCATCATCTGATAAGCGTGCTAAAACATCATAATCTAATTGATTATTAACGTTAGGCTTATACGATGCACTTAATTTGGCTATAAACTGATTGGTGGCTTCTCTACCTGTAGATAATGTTTCTTCATCTGGCGGAATCGTTGTTGATTCATCTATATCTGTAGTTGAAGGATCATCTTCTAATTCAATATAATCTATAAAACTCTCTTCTCTGGTTCTTAAACGACTGCTATTAAAAATTAAGAAACCACTTAAATCTAAAGCCTTATTAGGTGAGTAACTAAAGTTAGCTGATGCTAATTTTGTTACTACTTCTTGTGCATTGGCAATACTTGTTAGACCTCCAAGCCCATTATCCCCAAGGTTTATACTTGTTCCACTGGTTCTACTTGGCATTCTAAAACCACCTCCAAAACCACGAAGATCTCTATTGGTTAGTGCTACCTCTCCAATATTATTCATATCACCAATGAGGTTAATACTGTACTTTGGACTATAATAAAACAATTTGGGTTGTACTAAATAAAGTTCGTCGTTTGGTGAAGGTGCTGTACCTGTACCTGCTGTAATATCTCCAAACCAAAAGTTTTCTTTTCCTTCTTTCAGTTTTATATTAATAGCTACATTATCTTGATTGTTTTGCACACCACTTAGCTGACCAACTTCAGCATAGTTTCTTAATACCTGAACTTTATCTACAGCATTAGAAGGTATATTTTTAGTAGCCAATTTGGTATCTCCATCAAAGAAATCTTTACCATTTACCATAAGCTTGCTTACCGTCTTACCTTCTACTTCAATTTGTCCATCGTCATTGATTTCTACTCCTGGTAACTTTTCCAGAACATCTTCTAGCTTACGCTCACTTCCGTTTTTAAAAGAGTCCGCGTTATATACAATAGTATCTCCTTTTACAGTAACTGGCATTTCATAAGTTAGCTCAACTGCATCAAGAGAATTATCTGGCATCAAAGTAAAGTCCTTTGTAATATCTGCTTCGGCTGTTGAAATAACCTCTTCATAAGACTTTAAACCAATGTAACTTACTTGTAACTTGTATTTACCGTTTTTCCCTAAAGACAGAACATATTTACCTTGATCGTTTGTTACAGCATAAGACTCTAAACCATTAGTTTCTTGATTAATTGCAATAACATTAGCTAACTCTAGCGGTGCGCCTATGCTATCCTTTACAACCCCTTGCATTTTGATTTGAGCAAAGGAACTTCCTGCTGCTACTAAACAAAGTAGCATTAGTATTTTCTTCATAAATTGGTTGTTAGTATATTATTAATTTCTTCTGCCTCTTCCGCCACGATTCCCGCGACGACCACCATACATTTCGCGCATTTCCTGCATTTTTTTTGTGATAATCTCGTTATATTCAGCTTTAGTTACTTCGTCTCCTTTTTTAGGTTTTTCTATTTCCTCTTTTTCATCAGGATTCATAACTATTTTAGTACAAAGAATAGTGGTTCTGTCTGCATTGATTTCTAAGATTAAACCTGGCAAACCCCAATAATCATCTGGACCTTGATTAATTGGCACCTGAGGAGTATACCATGCCACAACCTCTATAGTTTTTGGCACTTCAATTTCACTCATTGGGTCATCATCCTTTTTTATAGAATCGTTTTTCTTCTCGCCTTCTTTTTTGTCTTTATCATCGTTATCCCTTCTTCGTCTCATACTTCTCCAATCAAATCCATCAACAGTTTTTATTGCTGTAGCTTTAAAACATGTGTACTGACCTATTTGCTTGGTTTCAGTGCCCATTTTCCATTCTAAGGACTTTAGCTCATCTTTAATCAAAAATTGCTTCCCAAAGAATTCCTGATCTTGTAGTAATTCTTTAGACTTTACGTTTTTATATTTTGGCCCTCCAGTAAAACCACCAGAAAAACCTCCCCAACCTCTTCCAGAGCCTGGCGCTTCTAGCTTTTCGTCTTCTTTGTATATGGATTCTTCCTTATTAAAGGTTAGTATATACTCTTTTTCAAGGAAGCTTTTCATGCGTTCTTCAATTCGCTTTTTTTGTTCAGGAGTCATTTCTCGTCCTCCCCATTCATCTAAATCCATTGTGGTTTTAGACATGTAATAAGCCTTGCCCTGAAAGTCTTTTTGAGCAAATGAAACAGCACAAAAACAGAATAAAACTAAGGCAGTAAAATTTTGAAGTAATTTTTTCATCGTATAAGTTTAATCTTGATTAACAAATGTAAATTTATTGTTCTAAGTGCTCACTTAGACTTTTTTAGATGCTATTTGTTAATTTTAATTGCGTTAAACTTATGTTAATGATCTAGCCGCCAATTCGTATCTCTATAGTCTCACCGTTATCTCTTCCTTTTCTAGGTGCATAACGCTCCATCATTTCTTTAGCCTTTTTCTCCATGATTTTCTCGTACTCATCCCTGTTCACCTTCTTTCCTTTGGTAGGCTCTTCTATTTCTACCTTATCCTGCGGATTTAAAACAATTTTACTACAAATCACAGTTAAGTCTCCATCGTGTACTTCTAAGATTAAACCTGGCAGTCCTTGATATTTATCTGGCCCATTAGTTACAGCGATTTGAGGCGTGTACCAAGCCGTAACTGTACGCTCTTCCATTTCTGGCTCAGTATCATCTTCTTTATCTTCTTCAATATTAGAGAATACCTTAGCTTTTTCTATTTCTTTAGTATAGGTTGCTTTATAGCACTGATATTCGCCTATGTACTTTGTATCAGATTCTAATTTCCACTCAATTGGTTCTAATTCGTCCTGAATAAGAAAAATTTTACCAAAGCTATCCCTAACTTCAGAATACTTGCTTTCCTTGGTATTTTTATAAAGTACATCATCTCCACCTCCATTGCCAACAACCATTACCTGAAAATCTCCACCTCCTACCTGAGGTTTATCTAACTCTTCTTCTTGTTTGTAGGTTGAAACTTCTTTATTAAATGCAAGGTGGTAAGTTTTTTGAAACTGCTTTTTCATCATAGCCAACATGCGCTCTTGCATTTGAGAATCCATCTGCGTACTATCTAACTTAATATCGACCTTACGTTGGGTTTTGTAAGTTGCTACACCTTGAAATTCTTGAGCACTAACGGTAGAAAAAACTACCGTTAACGCCATAACTAAAACTCTAATAATTGTGTTCATTTTTTGATTGATTTTTTTATTTCTAAATTCTAACACCACAAATATCAACATCAATTTTCAGCATTTGCGTTAACTAGTGTTAACGTGTGTTAACCGATTGATGCTAACTAGTTTTTTACATTTACTTTTGAAGTATGAACGATAAAAGATATAAATGGATTTTATATACCATTGTTGCTGTAATTGCAGTTACGATTGGAATACAACTGTTTTGGAACTATAAAAATTATCAATCTAACAAACAGCAGCTTATTAACGATGTTCAGGTAAGTTTAGACAAAGCTGTTGATGATTATTATACTGCTTTAGCCGAACGCACTACAATTGGAATTTTCTTAGAAGGAGATGAACAGAAAGATCCATTAAAAGAAGGTGGTCATATCCAAAAACTCTTAAAACAAATCGATGAAGATTCTTTTGGCTTTAAAAACATAGATAGTATTGATGTTAATTCAATTGAAGGTATTACAGTAATGAGAGGTTTTAGTGCCGACTCTATGTCTGAGGTTATTGATAGACAACTTAAGCCCATGGAGTTCAAAGAGTTTAACCTTAAAATTGATAGTCTAAAAAAAGTAAAAGGAGCAAATCAAGCTTTTCAATTTAAAAGTAAATTTGATAGCATTAAAAATCCTCAAACCCTAACAAACGCCTATCAAATTGAAATGCTAACTTCAAAAATTGTGGTATCCATCAACAACGATAGTTTAGACCTGGTTGAGCTAGATAGTTTGGTTGGTATAGAATTATTGAGAAAGAAGCTTTTCCTAGATTATGATTTACATTTCGATAATGGAAAGAAAAATACAACAGATTCTATTCAGCATCCATCAAAAAGATTAAAAACAACTTCAAAATCTACCTTCTTACCAAAAGGAAGCACATTAGATATTAGCTTTACCAATGAAACTGCGTTAGTTTTAAAACGAAGTCTTGGTGGTATTCTTATTTCAACATTACTAATAGCAGCTGTGATATGCAGTCTTTTCTATCTTCTAAAAATTATAAAACACCAAAAACAACTCGCAGAAGTAAAAAACGACCTCATCAGTAATATTACTCACGAGTTTAAAACACCTATTGCTACCATAGGAGTAGCGCTAGAAAGCATTAGCAATTTTAACGCTATTGAAGACAAAGAAAAAACAAAGAACTACATAAGCATGTCTTCGCAACAGTTAGAAAAACTAAATCTTATGGTTGAAAAACTACTAGAAACAGCAACCTTAGACAGTAATAACCTAGAGCTTAATACAGAAACCATTGACGTTGTAACGCTTTTAAATGACCTATCTAGACGTTATAAAATTCAATATCCTGAAAAAGAATTTAACACAAGTCTTAAAGTTGAACTCTTAGAAACTAAAGTCGATAGTTTTCATTTTGAAAACGCTATAAATAACATTTTAGACAATGCCGTTAAATATGGAGGAGATATTATTTCTATCGATTTAATTCCGAAGGAAAAAAACTTTGAAATTCTAATTTCGGACAACGGAAACACACTATCTAAAGCCAATAAAGAACGTATTTTTGAAAAATTCTACCGCGTCCCAAAAGGCAACACACACGACATTAAAGGATTTGGTATTGGCTTATATTACACCAAATCTATTATTGAAAAACATAGTGGAAGCATAGATGTAAACCTTAGTAAAAACCTTACCACTTTTAAAATTACATTACCCAATGGCTGAAAAAATAAAACTACTTCTGGCTGAGGATGAGGCGGCTCTAGGACAAATTATAAAAGAAAGCTTAGAAACCAGAGATTTTGAAGTGACACTTTGTGATAATGGTGAAAAAGCATTTGAAAAATACCAATCTGACCAACCAGATCTATTAGTGCTTGACGTTATGATGCCAAAGAAAGACGGCTTTACCTTAGCTAAAGATATTAGAGCCATTGACGATGCTATTCCGATCATTTTTTTAACAGCAAAATCTCAGACAGCAGATGTGGTAGAAGGATTTTCTATTGGTGGAAATGACTATTTGAAGAAACCATTTAGCATGGAAGAACTCATAGTACGAATTCATAATTTACTAAACCGAACAAAAGTTCAGAAAACCTCAGAAAGTTTAGCGATTGGTGCATATACTTTTGATTTTCCTAAGCAACAACTTGCTTTTAAAAACGAGAAACCAACACAACTTACACACAGAGAAGCGCATCTATTATTTCACCTAATAAAAAACAAAAATCAAGTTTTAGATCGTTCTTTAATTCTTAATAAACTTTGGGGAACGGACGATTTTTTCTCTGCCAGAAGCATGGATGTTTTTATAACCAAGCTCCGTAAAAAACTTCAAAAGGATGAAAAAATTCAGATTATAAATGTTAGAGGATTTGGTTATAAACTCACAGATTAAAGTCTTTTCTCTTTTTTGTTTTATTGAATAGATTTCAACTTCTCAATTAACTTTCAAACTTAAATTATCAAAAAGATTCTGAAACATGTTCAGAATGCTATATTCATTGGTTCAATTTTTGTAATTTCAACATCAATATGCAAAGATTGATTTTTATTTTTTTATTTATTGGTATTGCGTCACATTCGCAAAACCAGGTAAAAGCTGTTTTAAAAGATTCTACAGCTTTAAAAGCTAAAACCATTTTTGGTGTAGACACTTTTGGCACGTTGTATTATGCCACAGACAACAACACCTTTAACAAAAAAGCTAAGGATACTACGATTACTTACGCCAACTTCCAGCTTGGAGAAATTACAACAGCCAACACCTTTAATCCTTTAAAAATAAATCTTTTTTACAAAGATTTTAATACTGTTGTAATCTTAGATAATCGTTTGGCAGAGGTTTATAAAATAGACTTTAATACGCTTCAAAATTATAAGAATGTAAGTTTTGTATCTACTGGATATGATAATACGCTTTGGATTTTTAATCAAGATTTACAACAATTAGAATTGTACGACTATAAAACCAATAAATTAAAGCAGAAAACAGTACCTGTGCAGTCTGAAGTTTTAGATTTAAAAAGCGACTACAACAACTGCTACATGCTTACAGAAAAGTATCTTTATATCTATAATTATTTTGGAAGTTTAATTTCGAAGCATCCTAATATTGGTTATGAAAGTCTAGCATTCAGTAAGGCTCACCTGGTTTTAAAAAAGGAGAACAATCTCTTTTTATTATCTAAAAACAGTGATGACATACTACCTTTAAAACATCCAAATTTGTTAATAAATCAGTTTTTGGTAACCAATGAAACCTTGTATCTTTACCACGACAAAATTCTACGTCATTACCAACTAAAACAAGAATAAATTATGCATGTTGCTGTTGCAGGAAATATAGGTGCTGGTAAAACCACGCTCACAAAATTATTGGCTAAACATTACAAATGGGAGGCGCAATTAGAGGACGTTGTAGACAATCCTTATTTAGACGATTTTTACAACCAGATGGAACGCTGGAGCTTTAACCTGCAAGTTTATTTCTTAAACAGCAGATTTAGACAAGTAAATCAAATCCATGATAGTGGCAAAGACATCATTCAAGATAGAACTATCTATGAAGATGCTCATATTTTTGCTCCTAACTTGCATGCTATGGGCTTAATGACCAATCGCGATTTTGAGAACTACTCATCGTTGTTTGAATTGATGGAATCTTTTGTAAAAGGTCCGGATTTACTAATTTATCTAAGAAGTTCTATTCCTAATTTAGTAGCTCAAATTCATAAACGTGGTCGTGATTATGAGAACACGATTAGTATTGATTATCTAAGCCGCCTTAACGAACGTTATGAAGCTTGGATTACAAAATATAACAAAGGCAACTTACTAATTATAGACGTTGATAATTTAGACTTTGTGGCTAATCCTGAAGATTTAGGTGGTATCATCAATAAAATTGATGCTGAAATTAACGGATTATTTTAAGAGATAAATCCGTGTTTTTTAGCGTGTTTAGTCGCCTGATCGCTACTTTCTACCAATAACACTTCTGTTGTTTTATAGTTTTCTATAAGCCCTTTTACACGAAGCATTCGCTTTTTGTGCTTAACGCTACGCAGATATATGGCTAAAATTCTATCAGGAAATTCTTCTGCTATTTCCATATAGATATCTGGATCGTGCTCGCCACTATCTCCAATTAGTATAAATGGTAAATCTGGATAGGTTTTTAGCAGATTAAGAATCTCTTTTTGTTTTTGAGGCTTTTCATCTTGCTTTTTACGTTTTAGCAAATTACTCATAGATCTCAATAAAATTGGGCCTTTTGGAAAGTTGTTTTGCTTTAAAAATAATTCAAGATAGCGATAGAGATTCCAAGGACTATGGCTTACATAAAATATTGGATTGGCATTTTTACCAGATGCACCTCTGTGTAATTTATGATAGAAATCCGCAGCACCTTCTAGAGGGATTCTGTTTTTGGCGTGCTTAAATACAGAGTTATAAATCACTTTCCATTTTAAAGTGCTTACCACTCCTGTATGCAAAATAGTATCATCTATGTCACTGGCAACACCAAATTGAGCTTTGGTTGATGGTATTAATATTTCGCCAGGAAACCTATTATTGTTTTGAATGGTTCTCTTGATATTGACATCGCTGTAAGATAATTCAAAAGGCAACCAACCTTCATCATTAGCAAGCTTTGCCAATGCATCTAAATTAGCTTCTACTTTATAATAACCATCTCTATCAGTTTGTCCTTTTAAAATCTTTCCGTCAGGTAACTTTATATTGATGCCTACGTTCTTAATTTCATCTGTTTCAAACCGTTTCCAGGTGTTAATAATAAGATGCCAAGTATTTTGATTTTCGAGATCAATAGACTCATCTTCTAATGCTCTGCCACGCGCATAAAAATGCGTATCTGTGCCATAACCCTGAAATGCAATGATTTGTAATGGATCTTTCTTAAACATCAATAATCTTGTTACGTAAAAATAAAAAAGCCTCATCAATTGATGAGGCTTAAGCTTAAAATTTCTTGTTTTTATTTTACCAATAACTTTTTAGATAAGCCTTTTGAATTATTGATCATATACATTCCTGGTGCTAACCCTTCAACATTAATTGATGAAGCATTGCTAACCTGTTTTACCAAACGACCAGAAAAGTCGTAAAGTTTGTAATCATCTGCTTTACTAAAATTCACTTTCGTATTTGCAGGATTTGGGAACATACTAAAGTTATTATTATAGTTGTGTTCTTCTAAACCTAAAGTAACATTATCTAAAGAATAGATAGACAACGTTGCACTTACTTCGTTAGATACAATGATTAGCGCTGTACCTGTAGGACTATCGCTTTCATCTACAAACACAATGCCTTCTGGTCCTAAATCTCCTCCTTCTGAACCACCAGCAACGGCATCTCTATTGTTAAGATATTGAAGAAAAACTGGTGCTGTTGGTACTGTAACATCGTAAATCATAACTCCTCCTACACGCTCTAACAACACAAATGCATAATAAGAACCATCTATTTCCTTTACCAAAACACCTTCTGGCTCTGGACCTTTGTTATCACTTCTGTTTTTAAATCCGTTGTTACTGTTACTTGCATTAAAAATTGCACCATAAGTAGGATGTGCTGCTGTAATGACTTCAAAATCATTACCGCTATCGGAAACTATATCTCCTGTACTCGCATTAAAAATACTGAAAGAACGACCACCAAATACGTGAATTTCTTCATAATAAGAATCGCCATCCGTATTACCAGATGCATTTGTAATTCCTATATCTCCAAGATTGGTGTCAATGGCAAGTATATCTGCATTGCTAAAAATTGTTGGGTCTAAAACATAATCGCCATCACCTAGCTTACGCTCTTCTTCAAATCCGTTATACTCTCTAGCATCTCCTTCGTTTGCCGTGATGATGTAACCTGTTCCGCCGATATTAAAATAATCGATGGCATCTGGCATATACACACCATAAATTGGCCAGGAAGCATTAAAGATGAAATCGGTTTCATCACTTGTATCTAAGGAATTGTTTACCAGACTATGGTCTTTTACACCAAAAGAGGACACACTTACAATTGTATTTGTAGTTAGATCCACAGTTGCTAACGCATTGTTTTCCTGAAGCGCAACATATGCCATTAAATTATCATCTGAAACAGCAATATATTCTGGTTCTAAGTCTTGAGATACTGTTGCACCTGGTCCAAAAATTCTAACACCATCTGCCAATAATGTTGCCAATTGAGCATCAAAAGCATTAAAGTTTAACGTTGTTACATCACTTTGGTCTATACCAGCTAAACCACCTGTAACATCAATAATTGAAACACTTCCTTCTGGATCTATTGAATAGTCACCATTTGGCTCACCTTCATTGGCAGAAAGTAATTTTGTGCCGTCCGGTGTAAACGTAATCATATCTGGCAAAGCACCAACTGTAACAATAACTTGATTGTTACCATCTGTATCTGCAAACATTACAAAACCAGAATCTGTTGTAGGATTTGCCGAAATTGCCGCAGCCAATATACCATTACTAACCGCTACACTTTGCACTCCACTTGTATTTGGTGGTAAGCTTATAGATGAAATTGAAGAAATATTACTTGGGTCTGAAAAATCCAGAACTTCGATACTAGAACTGTTAGTTACAAACAAACGCTGAGACGTTGGGTCGTAAGCTGTAATTTCTGCTGTACCACTTGCATCAACCAAATAGCTTGTTAAATAATTAGCATCTAAAACTGAAGTATTTTCGGTTGGCACAACCGTATCATCATCTAAAATATAAACTGAAAATTCTGATTCACTTCCTATGGAAGCACCTACAGCATTTTGAAGATTTACCATAAAGTATAAATCGCTTCCATCTTCAGTATTATCTAAAATAGGAATTGTTATAGTTTGGTTATCTGTACTTCCTGAAAGGAAAGTTAAAGTTTGTGCAGAAGCTAAGGTAAAATCGGCACCTTCAACTGCTGTGCCACCAACCATTACATCAACATCTACAGTAACATCTGCTGTTGGTGCTTCAGAAATTGAAACCGTTAAAGTAATGCTACCATCATTTTCCATAACAGAATCGTAAACTTCTGTAAATTCAACTTGTATAGACGTTCCTGTTGCTGAAGCATTTCCTGGCGAACCAATATTAGGAACATCCATTAAATCTCCACCTAAAGCGTTTGTTGCTACAGCATTGTTGGCGTTTCCAACTGTACTAAACGCATTGAGCTGTACATCGTAAGTTTGACCATCGTTTGAAGCTGTATCTGGATAAGAAGCCGTATCTATTGGCATAGACAATGTTGGGTCTCCTAACCATAAGTTAACCGCATCACCTCCTCCACCAAGGCCAGCACCATCAGTATAACCCACTTCAACACCTGTAAGGTCTAAAACTTCACTCCAAACGGTAATAAAAGTATCAACCTCTCCACCAGTATTGTCCGTAATTAATACAATAGCATATCCACCTGGTGGAATAACCGAAACACCTTGAATAAGGTCTGCAGCACTAGCATCAGCCGAATCGTCATCGTAGTACAAATCGTCATTTATACCAGACGTCCAAGCAACAGTACCTGTATTATAAATCTCAAACCAGTCTGCTGTTAAATCATCGCCTTCCTGACCCGAGAAAATTTCTGTAATCACTAAATTTGGCGCTGCAGGTGGCACATTACCTGGCGAAGCAATATTTGGAACATCACTTGCGCTTCCACCTAAAGCCATCGTTTCTACTGCAAAACTTGCATTGCCAACTATACTAAATTCAGAAAGTTCTAAGTCGTAAGATTGTCCGTCGTTTGAAGCTGTATCTGGATACGAACCTGAAGCTACTGGCATTGTAGTTAATGGATCTCCCATCCACAACGTTACAGCATCTCCTCCTCCGCCAAGACCTGAGCCATCAGTGTAACCAATTTCAACACCTGTTAAATCTACAACGTCTCCCCAAACTGTTGAAAAATTAGCAACCTCACCACCAGTATTATCCGTGATTAAAACGATAACGCGCTCTCCTGGTTGAATATCTGTAATATTTTGAATAAGATCCGCAGCAGTACCATCTGCTGAATCATCATCATAATATAAATCTGCATCTACTCCAGACGTCCAAGCTGCGATACCAGAATTGTAGATTTCAAACCAATCTGCCGTTAAATCATCTCCTTCCTGACCAGAAAAAATTTCTGTTATTTCTAATACAGGAACAGCAGGAATTACATTTCCTGGCGAAGCTATATTTGGTACATCGCTAGCACTTCCACCTAAAGCATTAGTTTGCACAGCATAACTTGCATTACCAACGGTACTAAATTCATTAAGTTCTACATCATAAGATTGTCCATCATTAGAAGCTGTATCAGGATAAGCTCCTGAAGCTATTGGTGAAGTGGTTAAAGGGTCTCCTAACCACAACGTTACAGCATCACCTCCACCTCCTAGGCCAGATCCATCAGTGTAACCAATTTCAATACCTGTTAAATTCACAACTTCTCCCCAAACCGTTGAAAAGCTAGCAACTTCACCACCAGTATTGTCTGTTATTAAAACGATAACACGCTCACCTGGCTGAATATCTGTAATGCCTTGAATAAGATCTGCTGCAGTTCCATCTGCTGAGTCATCGTCGTAATACAAATTATCATTAACTCCAGAAACCCAAGGAATAGATCCTGAATTATAAATCTCGAACCAATCTGCTGTTAAGTCATCACCTTCTTGACCCGAAAAAATTTCGGTAATCACCAACGTTGGCGGTAATGGTTGTACATTAGCCGGAGAAGCTATATTTGGCACATCATTAGCGCTTCCTCCAAGGGCAAGTGTTGTAGTAGCATTACTTATATTTCCTGAAACACTGAAAGCCGTCAATTCTACATCGTAAGATTGTCCATCATTTGAAGCTGTATCTGGATAAGATTCGGTATCAATGATAGTTCCTGTAGTGAGAGGGTCTCCTAACCATACAACTACAGTATCTCCTCCACCACCTAAGCCAGCACCATCTGTGTAACCTACTTCAACATCAGTAAGATCTACCACTTCTCCCCAAACAGAGATAAAAGTATTAACCTCGCCTGCCATGTTATCTGTAACTAAAACAATAGCACGTTCGTCTGGTTGCAAGTCTATAATGCCTTGAATAAGATCTGCCGTTGTTGCGTCGGCAGACTCATCATCGTAATACAAATCGGCATCCACGCCAGACACCCAAGCCGTGTCTCCTGTATTATGTATTTCAAACCAGTCTGCAGTTAAATCTGTTCCTGATTGTCCAGAAAATATTTCTGTAATTTGAATGTTAGCTTGTGAAAAAGCTGTGACCGAAAATAAAACGGCCAAAAGAGTAGTCATTTTTTTCATTTGGTTGGATTAATTGATTTTGATAAAATTAAGATGTTACTCCAACCTGCTTGTTACCTCCATATTACAATAAAGTAAACTAAATAACATAAAATAATTACCAGAATGTTAACCAATTAAACAACACAAACTTTGTCAACCTATTAAGATTTTTAAAGCATTTTGACTTAAATATTTGCAATAAACAATAGAATTAATTAGCTCTTAGGGAAAAGACATAACTGTTAAATATTTCTTTAAATCAGCTCCTAACACGTTAAATAACGAGCTTAAGGCAGTAGTTTTAGTATTTTAGTGACATTCTAATTCAAACTAACCTTTTAAATGAAAAAATTAGCACTAACCCTAACACTTGGGTTATTATTCAATTTTTGCATTGCTCAGGACGCAAACAACTTAACTCCTAAACCCAATTACAGGGCAGCAGCAAAATACTCGCCAACCAATCTAGGCAAATTAGTCCACTCTACTTCAGTAAGACCTCATTGGCTAAAAAATGGTAATCGTTTTTGGTATCAATACAAAACCACGAGTGGTTCAAAATACTATATTGTCGATGCTGATAAGCGAAGCAAAAAAGAACTTTTTGACAATGAAAAAATGGCTCAATGGTTAACAGAAATAACCAAAGACCCTTATGATGCTCAACACTTACCTCGCTTTGACTTTAAGTTTGTAAAAAATGAAACAGCTATTCAGTTTTACGTGACTTCTACCGAAAAAGTTGAAGAAGAAAAAGACAATTCTGAAGAAGAAACTGAGAAGCAAACAGATTCAACTGAAACCAAGAAAAAGAAAAAGGGGAAACCTAAAATGGTAAATAAAGTTTATCATTTTGAATACACACTAGGCAGTAATTCCTTAACTCTTTTGGACAACAAGAAAAAGGAAAAAGAAGATTGGAGAAAATGGGCAAATATTGCTCCAGACAGCTCGGTTGTTTTATTTTCTAAAAACTACAATCTTTATTGGATGGACAAGGAAAACTTCCTAAAAGCTGTTGAAAACGAAAAAGACACAACAATTGTAGAGAACCAATGGACAACTGATGGTGAACTGTACTATTCCTTTGGTGGATCTAGTGGTCGTGGAGAAACCAATGAGTCTATGAAAAAAAACAAAGACAAGCGCCAGCGCATCTTTGGTATATGGTCTCACGATTCTAAAAAATTTGTATTTCAAAGAACAGATTCCAGACATATCAATGAACTTTGGGTTATAAATAGTACAGCTAGCAAGCGACCAACACTAGAGACATACAAATACCATATGCCAGGTGAAGATGAGTTTTACAAAACCCAACTTTATGTTTTTGATATACCTTCTAAAAGCAATATAGAAGTACAATTAGATACTGTAAAACAGCAAAGTGTGCAAATATATAGAGAACCTATAAAAAAATCCAGCTATGATGATGATTTCACACCTTCTCTATTATTATCTAAAAAAGGTAAAATATACTACAACACGATAAGTAGAGATCGAAAAAAACTAGACATCTGTGTTGCTGATATCAATACAGGTGAGACAAAAGTTCTCATTGAAGAACGATTTAACACCTATATAGAATCTCGCCCTCTAGTCTTATTAAATAATGAATCTGAAATGTTGCATTGGGCAGAACGCTCTGGTTGGGCACATTATTATTTATATGACACACAAGGAAACTTAAAAAACCAAGTTACCAAAGGTTCTTATCACGTAGAAAGAGCTATAGGTGTTGATGAAAAATCTAGAACGCTTTACTTTACAGCTCATGGCATTCCTAAAGATCAAGACCCTTACTACGAGCATTTGTATAAGATAAATTTAAACGGAAGCGGTTTAAAAGCTCTAAATCCAGGAGATTTTAACACAAATACGAGCATGAGTGATTCTAACGGCTTTTTCGTTAGTAACTACTCTAGAGTAAATACGGTTCCTAAATCTGAATTACGAAATAGTAACGGCAACGTAGTAATGGAGTTAGAAGAAGCTGATTTATCGCAATTAATGGCTACTGGTTACAAATTCCCTGAGCCTTTTAAAATGAAAGCTGATGATGGTATTACAGACATCTATGGTGTAATTTACAGACCATTTGACATGGATTCTACTAAAAAATATCCATTATTAGAATATGTATATCCTGGACCTCAAACTGAAGCTGTAAACAAGTCTTTCTCTGTTCGTATGGATAGATTAGATAGAATGGCTCAAGTTGGTTTTATAGTAGTAACTATGGGTAATCGTGGCGGACATCCAGACCGTTCTAAATGGTATCATAATTATGGTTACGGCAATCTAAGAGACTACGGTTTAGCAGACAAAAGACACGTTGCCGAACAGTTAGCAGACAAATACGAATATATAGATATTAATAAAGTTGGTATTTATGGTCATTCTGGTGGTGGATTTATGTCAACAGCTGCTATTTTGGTTTATCCAGACTTTTTTAAAGCAGCAGTATCTTCCGCAGGAAATCACGATAATGCCATCTATAATAGCTGGTGGAGCGAAACACATCATGGTGTACAAGAAGAAATTGATGAAAACGGTAATGTAAAATACAAGTATATGATTGATAATAACCAATCATTAGCCGGAAATCTAAAAGGTCATTTAATGCTTATTACAGGAGATGTAGATAACAACGTACATCCTGGAGGTACTATAAGAATGGCTAATGCATTGATAAAAGCCAACAAACGTTTTGATTTTATGCTAATGCCAGGTCAAAGACACGGCTTTGGTAACATGACAGAATACTCTTTTTGGCTAAGAGCAGATCACTTTAGCAAACACTTTTTAGGTGTAGAAGCTACAAGTATTGATATTACTGAAATGAACAGAGATAAGCCTAAAACAAAGTCTTAACTAAAAGAATTTATAGTTAATAAAAAAACCACGCTTATGAGCGTGGTTTTTTATTTCAATTTATAAGAGTTAAACCCTATTTAGTTTCAACCTCTTCTTTTACTTCTTTTATAACTTTTTAGATCTTTACTTCAACCTCTTCAGAAGTCTCATTCATTTTATCTAACTGAGCTTTCACTTCTTCTTCAGTTCCTTCAAAAACCTTTTCTTCAACAACTTCTTCACCACCATTAGTTACTGTTGTAGTTACCACGTTAGCTTTAGTAGTTCCATCTTCATTTTTAGTCATCTTAACTTCAACTCGTTTTTCAACTGAATTTTCGTTTTCAGAAAAGTTAACCTCAGCTACTGTAGTATTCATTGCTAAACCTTCTTCAGAAGAATGACCTCCTAATATTGGTGCTATTACTAAACCAACTAAACAAGTTAATTTAATTAAGATATTCATCGATGGACCAGACGTATCTTTGAAAGGATCACCAACTGTATCACCAGTTACTGCTGCTTTATGAGCTTCAGAACCTTTCTTTTCTATTTTACCATTTACCATAGCTCCTGCTTCAAAAGACTTTTTAGCATTGTCCCAAGCTCCTCCTGCGTTATTTTGAAAAATTGCCCACATAACACCGCTTACACAAACACCTGCCATATAACCACCTAAAACTTCTGCACCCAATGTATAGTTACCACTTATCATGGCTGTACCCAAACCAATTAGTAAAGGAGTTACAATAGTGATTAATCCTGGTAATAACATCTCTTTTAATGAAGCTTGTGTAGAAATAGCCACACACTTGTCGTATTCTGGCTTACCAGTACCTTCCATAATTCCAGGAATTTCTTTGAACTGACGACGAACTTCCATTACCATTGCCATAGCTGCTTTTCCTACGGATTTCATAGCTAAAGCAGAAAATACTACAGGAATCATACCACCAACAAATAAGGCTGCTAAAACTGGCGCCTTAAAAATATTGATACCATCTATACCTGTAAAGGTTACAAAAGCGGCAAATAACGCTAAAGCTGTTAAAGCTGCAGATGCAATTGCAAAACCTTTACCAACAGCTGCAGTGGTATTACCAACTGAATCTAAAATATCTGTACGTTCTCTAACTTCTTCTGGCAATTCAGCCATCTCAGCAACACCACCTGCATTATCCGCTATAGGTCCAAAAGCATCTATTGCTAATTGCATAGCTGTAGTTGCCATCATAGCACTAGCTGCGATTGCAACACCATAAAAACCTGCAAAAGCATATGAAGCCCAAATTGCAGCAGCAAAAAGCAATACCGAACCTGCTGTTGAAATCATACCTACAGCAAGACCTGCTATAATATTTGTTGCAGCACCTGTACCTGAGTTATTTACAATATCATTTACAGGAGCCTTACCCATACTTGTGTAGTAGGCTGTAACCCATGAAATTAATCCACCAACAGCCAAACCGATTAATGCACTCCAAAACACATTCATTGATGAGATTTCTTTAGCACCTTCACCGAAAAAATTCATTGACATAGTTTCAGGTAACATCCAGTCTATTAAAAACCAACTTGCCACAAGTGTAATAACAATTGCTATCCAATTTCCTGTATCTAAAGCTTTTTGTACCTGAGCTTCTTTTGCTTCATTATTTTTAATACCTACCACTAATGTTCCTATGATTGAAGCTATAATACCTACACCTGCAATAACCAATGGTAAAAGAATTGGACCCATACCATCAAAAGCTTCTGTAACTTGGCCTGCTTCTCTCATATCTCGTAGCACGTAGTTACCTAACACCATTGATGCTAATACTGTTGCTACATAAGAACCAAACAAATCGGCTCCCATACCTGCTACATCTCCAACATTATCTCCTACGTTATCTGCAATAGTAGCTGGATTACGAGGATCATCCTCAGGAATTCCTGCTTCTACCTTACCAACTAAATCCGCTCCAACATCTGCTGCTTTGGTATAAATACCACCTCCTACACGTGCAAACAACGCAATAGACTCAGCACCTAAAGAAAAACCAGCTAAAGCTTCTAATACCACTGTCATGTTATCATAAAAAGAACCTTCGCCAGACATGTACATATTAAGGAATAATATAAAGAATAAGCTTAATCCTAGTACTGCCAAACTTGCTACACCCATACCCATTACTGTACCTCCACCAAAAGACACTTTTAAGGCTTTAGGCAAACTTGTTCTTGCAGCTTGTGTTGTACGCGCGTTAGCATCTGTAGCTATTCTCATACCTATATTACCTGCAAAAGCACTAAAAATAGCACCAACTATAAATGCTAATATGATAATATATTCTGTAGATGGTACTACATAAGCTACAACACCCAACAAAATACTGGCTATAATTACAAAAATGAGCAAGAGTCGGTATTCAGCACTTAAAAACGCAAGTGCACCTTCTTTTATACTTGCAGAAAGTTCTTGCATACGTTCGTTACCAGAGTCTTGTTTTTTTACCCATGCGTATTTAGCACCCATGAAGATTAAACCAATAATTGCCAATAATGCTGGCACATATAAAATGTATTGTTCCATATAATTAATTTGATTTGTTTTTAGCATGGCTAATGTAATAAAATCAAATAAATTTTACGAAAAAAGCAATATCAAATACATGATATTGCTTTTTTAACAGAAATTATATTAATAAATACAATTATTTATATTGAGAAGGTGCGCTTTTCTTTATGTTCGCTTTCATTATATCTCTTAACGCATTCGTTGTAGATTTTTCTTGCTTCCTCAGCATTTCCCCATCCACCTACATCTACTTTCTTTTCTTCTAAATCTTTGTATACCTGGAAGAAATGTTCTATTTCTTTTAATCTATGAGGATTTAAGTCACTTATATCGTGGTTATTGTTCCAAATAGGATCAGAAACTGGTACACATATAATTTTTTCATCCGGACCTTTTTCATCTGTCATATGGAACACACCTATAGGTCTTACCTCCATTACTACCATTGGATATGTTGGCTCTGTTCCTAAAACTAAAACATCTAATGGATCGCTATCTAACGCTAATGTCTCTGGCACAAAACCATAGTCACCAGGATACATCATTGATGAAAAAAGCATTCTGTCGAATCTGATTTTTTTTAATTCAAAATCATATTCATATTTATTACGGCTTCCTTTTGGAATCTCTATTAAAACATCGAAAGTTAACTTGGTTGTATCTGTCATTTTCTATTACATTTAAAACGGCTGCAAATATAAGAGTTTGTTGATGTTGTGCCAATACAATTGAAGATTAATAACGAAAATATAACCTAAATTAAATTATTGTATTGCCTTTTAGAAATAAAAGCCAAAACTACCTGTAACACCAAAACGTCTGGCATCTGGATTATCTAAATAGTTTCCTCTAAAATTAAAGTCTATTCTTAGGATTTTGAAAATATTAGCCACACCAAAACTGTACTCATAATACATACGTGTATCTGGAGCTAGTAGTGGAAATTCTACTGGATTTCCTGTAGTGCTTAAAGCTATATTTTCATCAGATAATTCTCCCCAAACACCTCTTAGACCAACAATTGCTCTAAGATTATATTTCTTTAAGAATGGAATACGAGAAAATAAACGACCATTGAAATTATGTTCAAAATGAACAGAAGTATAAGTATCTGTTACAAACTCATAGAAATCTAACTGCGAGAATGTATTGTATATTGAGAAATACGTTTGGTTACCAGGCACTACGCTAAGCAATCCTAAAGGCACTTCCCCAAATGTTTTACCAGCTTCTATTGATGTTACCAAACGCCCAAAACCTCCTACTTGCCATGGCTGTATATACGAGAACTGTACTTTGGTATAATCAAAATCACTGTCAAACCAATTGCGATCTCCACGTGTAACCTGAGCAAAAAGTCTTGCAAAATTATCATTCTTCTCTTTGCGTTCTACTCCAAAACCTGTCATTTCACGCTTTGGAAAATAGGACAACGCTAACCTGCTTTCAAACTGTTTGATTTCTGAAGAAATTCCTGTTGAAGATTCTAGATCATTATAATCTAAACTAAAGGTTGGCGATGCTGAACTTAAGGTTCTAAAACTTCCATCTAGACGCACTTCAAAATTCCGCATTGGCTCTATTGAAAAGCCTAAATTGGTTAAATTAATGTTGGTTAATTTATCATTTGAACCTGCTGTAAAAACCGCATTAGAGGCTAAACTTCTACCCAAAACATCTGTAGAACTCGTTAGACTTGCACCAATCTGTTCTATATCTCTTCGGTTACCTCCAAAAACAGTTAAACGACTGCGCTTATCTAAAAGCCATTTTCCAGAAATACCATATTTAAACTTATCGTCTCTAAAGCCATAAGCTAAAAACCCTTCGAGCCTCCATAAATCGTTTGGACCAAAATAAGTTCTTCCTCCTGTTCTTAGTCGCATACCTTCAACCTCGTTAAAACCGAATGTTGAAAAAATTGGACCATAGTCAAAATTTATACTTGGAAACTCTACATATCCAGAAGCCAATATGCTTCCTAAGTTATAAAGACGCTTAAATTTCTTAACCGTTTTTAGAGTGTCTAGCATTTTGTAGACACCTTTTTCATCTTTATTTAAAGCTTCTAACCTATTCTTTTCCCAAAAATCCTCTTCTCTATTATATATATCTGCATCGTAGTTGTACACTACCTTATCATAGAACTTTTCTTCCTTAGGCTGATTGAATTTATAATTATCGTACAGTGTTGTTCGCTTACCATAAACTCCTCGTGATTTTTCTTTTTTATTTAATGCAAAATCCGAAAGAAAATAATCACGTTTTATAAGAAAAACCGAATCATTTAAAACTTCAAATTCTTGTTCTATATAGATTTCTTTTACCCAGTTGATATTGGCACTTTTAGATGCCTGAAGATTAATTTCTTTAATTGCATAGGTAGAATCATTAACCCAAAAGTCTCCTTTAAAAGTTAATTCATTCTTACGTCTTGGGTAGTAAATAATATTGTAGCACCATTTGTTGTCTATATATGCACTGTCTGAAAGTACATAATTATAGGTTTGGATCCCTGTACGACTCAACGGACTCACAAAACTCTTATCAAAAAACTTTAAATAATTATCATAGATATTATAATCTGAATATAAATCATCTATAAAATCTATTATAATCTGGTTATTACTAAAACCAGAATTTTTATTTCCAATTAAGTCTTCGCGCTTGTCTTTTGTAATGTTATCTCCATAAACTTTCTTTACAGATTCGTTTAAGAAAATTGGTAAATACGTTTTTCCTGTTACGGAAGAAGTGTCTACTTCTTCAAACACAAATTCCATACCTTTAAAAAGCTTACTCTTTATAAGTGCGCTATCTATAGTATTAAGATCAAACTCTACTTTTTCGTATTGGTCGTATTCGTATTGTTTAAACTGGCTAAGACCGTTTTGTCTCTTACGTTCCCATATCTTTTTTAGAATACGTATGGCAGGATTTTCTGAAGCTTTCTTTGATTGTTTACCACTTACAATTACAACTTCTCTTAAAGATTCAGCCTCTTCTTTTAGCACAAATCTTAAATCGTAATTTACTTTTTTTGAAAGCGGAAACTCTAACACCTCGTAACCAACAAAAGAAACCACTAAAGCATTCCAGATTTCGTCAGACTCTAAATAGAATCGTCCATCTTCGTTTGTAATGGTACCTTCGGTAGAACCTTTAAAAACTACATTTGCAAAAGGGATTGGCTCATCGTTCACATCATAAACGTAACCACTTACTTTTGTTTGTGCAAAAGTTGAGGTTAAGGCAACAATAAATAGGGCAAAGAATAGTTTTAACTTCATATATATTTAAACAATAAACTTCATCAACAACCGTGCTAAAATTAGCTATTGGTTTGCTAATGAAGTTTATTTAACGCAAAAAAGTGCGATTTATTTACTTATACATCACTTTTTTCACCGCTTTTATAACATCATTGCTATTAGGCAACCATTCTTCTAAAAGTACTGGTGAATATGGTGCAGGTGTATCTGCTGTATTAATTTTTACAACTGGTGCATCTAAATAATCAAATGCCTCAGACTGTACTAAGTATGTGATCTCTGTTGCAACGTTACCAAAAGGCCAAGCTTCTTCTACTACAACTAGTCTATTTGTTTTCTTTACAGATGCTACAACTGTTTTTCTATCCATAGGACGTACAGTTCTTAAATCTATAATTTCACAAGAAATACCTTCTTTCGCTAATTCGTCTGCAGCTTTGTATACTTCTTTTATAATTTTTCCAAAAGATACTATTGTAACATCTGTACCTTCTCTTTTGATATCTGCAACACCTAAAGGAATAGTGTATTCTCCTTCTGGCACTTCACCTTTATCTCCATACATCTGCTCACTTTCCATAAAAATAACCGGATCATCATCTCTAATAGCGGATTTAAGTAAACCTTTTGCATCATAAGGATTAGATGGCACTACTACCTTAAGTCCTGGTGTATTAGCAAACCAATTTTCAAAAGCCTGAGAGTGTGTTGCTGCTAACTGACCTGCAGATGCTGTTGGCCCTCTAAATACGATAGGACACTTAAATTGCCCACCAGACATTTGTCTTATTTTGGCTGCGTTATTGATAATTTGATCAATACCAACTAACGAGAAGTTAAACGTCATATACTCTACAATAGGACGATTACCTGTCATTGTAGAACCTACTGCAACACCAGCAAAACCAAGTTCTGCGATAGGTGTATCAATAACACGCTTTGGTCCAAATTCATCTAACATACCTTTTGATGCCTTGTACGCACCATTATATTCTGCAACTTCCTCACCCATAAGATAAATGCTTTCATCTCTACGCATTTCTTCGCTCATGGCTTCAGCGATGGCTTCTCTAAATTGAATTGTCTTCATTATTTTCTTTTTAAACGAAGAACAAAAATAGCAATAAATGAAAAATAAAGTAAATCAAATTTCTTTAAAATTTATTATGCACGCATAGTAAATATTCGAAATAAAATATTTACCTTCGTAACCGTAATTTTTTGAAGTTTTACAAATAGTTAACGAAATCGTTTTAGTAGAATTTCACACAATTTAATGTAAACTTAAATAATATATAAGTATGAAGATTTTAGTATGTATCAGCCACGTACCTGATACGACTTCCAAAATTAACTTTACAGATGGAGACACAAAGTTTGACACTAACGGTGTACAGTTTGTAATTAATCCTAATGACGAGTTTGGTTTAACAAGAGCAATGTGGTTTAAAGAAAAGCAAGGTGCTAGCGTAGATGTTGTTAATGTAGGTGGCCCAGAAACTGAGCCAACATTAAGAAAAGCATTAGCAATAGGCGCAGACACTGCTATTAGAGTAAACACAGAAGCTACCGATGGCTTTGCAGTTGCAAAACAATTAGCTAAAGTTGCTAAAGATGGTGGTTACGATTTAGTTATAGCAGGAAGAGAATCTATTGATTATAATGGTGGAATGGTTCCTGGTATGCTTGCTGCAATGACAGATGCCAATTTTGTTGCCAACTGTATTGGACTAGAAGTTGATGGTACTAATGCAAAAGCAGTGAGAGAAATTGATGGTGGTAAAGAAACTGTAAGTACAGCATTACCTTTGGTTGTTGCAGGACAAAAAGGTATTGTTGAAGAAAGTGATCTTCGTATCCCAAACATGAGAGGTATTATGATGGCTCGTAAAAAACCTCTAAATGTTGTTGAACCTGTTGATACTAATTCTGAAACTACAACTGCTAGTTTTGAAAAACCTGCACCTAAAGGAGCAGTTAAATTAGTAAACGCAGATAATATTGATGAGTTAGTAAATTTACTTCACAACGAAGCTAAAGTCATTTAAAAGAAAAAGATATGTCAGTTTTAGTATATACAGAATCAGAAAACGGAAAATTTAAGAAAGCAGCTTTAGAAGTCGTTTCTTATGCAAAAGCTGTTGCAGACCAAATGGGTACAACAGTAACTGCAGTTGCTATTAATGCAGATGAAAATGATAGTTTAGGTGCTTATGGTGCCTCTAAAGTATTATCTGTAAAAGATGGTAGTTTAGATAAATTTAACGCAAAAAAGCATGCAGCTGTTATAGAGCAAGCTGCTAAAAATGAAGGTGCAAAAGTTGTTGTTTTAAGCTCTAGCGCAGACAGCAAATATTTAGCACCATTATTAGCTGTAGGTTTAGACGCAGGATATGTTTCTAATGTTGTAGAAGCTCCATCTAGCACGTCTCCTTTTACAGTAAAAAGAACTGCTTTTACAAACAAAGCATTTGCTAATACAGAAATAAATACAGATGTAAAAATCGTTGGTTTATCTAACAATTCTTTCGGAATTGTTGAGGCTGGTGGTAGTGCTTCTGTTGAAGATTTTTCACCTTCAATACCAGACTCTGGTGTTAGTGTAGAGTCTGTAGACAAAGCAACAGACAAAGTAAGCATTGCAGATGCAGAAATAGTAGTATCTGGAGGTAGAGGATTAAAAGGTCCAGAAAATTGGGGAATGATAGAAGAGTTAGCAGATGTATTAGGCGCAGCTACAGCGTGCTCTAAGCCAGTATCTGATCTTGGTTGGAGACCTCATAGCGAGCACGTTGGGCAAACAGGAAAACCTGTAGCTTCTAACCTATACATCGCTGTTGGTATCTCTGGTGCTATTCAGCACTTGGCAGGTATTAATGCTTCTAAAGTAAAAGTTGTTATTAACACAGATCCTGAAGCGCCTTTCTTTAAAGCAGCAGATTATGGAGTTGTTGGAGATGCTTTTGAAGTTGTACCTGCGTTAATAGAAAAACTAAAAGCTTTTAAAGCTCAAAACGCATAATTTTATTACCTTGTAATATTAAAGGACTGTTTAAATTTAGATTCTTTTAATAGTTTTACGTTTTATCGAAACTATTGAGAAAAATATCCAATTCTGCATTTTGCAGTTGGTAAAGTCCAAATTTAAACAGTTCTTTGTGTTTTAAAATTCATGAGTTTAGTTCGTTTAAATATAAAAGGTATTTCCTACAGCCAAACACAAAATGGCGCGTATGCCTTAATACTTAATGAAGTTGATGGAGACAGAAAACTTCCTATTGTTATTGGTGCTTTTGAAGCGCAATCTATTGCTATTGCATTAGAAAAAGAGATTCGTCCTCCAAGACCCTTAACTCACGATTTATTCAAAAATTTTGCCGACAGGTTTGATATTGTTGTTAAACAAGTCATCATTCACAAGTTAGTTGATGGTGTCTTCTACTCTAGTCTTATTTGTGAGCGCGACAAAATTGAAGAAATCATAGATGCCAGAACAAGTGATGCTATTGCTTTAGCATTACGTTTTCAGGCTCCAATTTTTACTTACAAAAACATCTTAGATAAAGCAGGTATATACCTTAAAGTAAATCCTAAAAAAGAGGACGAAGAACAAGATAGTATACTTGTAGATGATCTTATTGCTGAAGAAATTGAAAACGCAGTTGCCGATCAAGAAGGTTATAAAGGCAAATCTATAGAAGAATTAAATAGCCTTTTAGAAGAAGCCGTTAGTAACGAAGACTATGAAAAGGCAGCAAAAATAAGAGACGAAATTTCTAAGCGTTAACTAACACCTCTTTTTATGAATCATTTTTTCAAGGCCCTTATTGCTATTTGTATAGGTATTTCATCAATTACAGCACAAGAGCTAGAAAAAACATGGCATTTTACCAACATAGAAAACTCAGAAACTAATGAATTTCTGCCCATTTCTAATTCTGATGTTTTAACTTTTAGTGATGGTGATTTTAGTTACAAACTGCATAATATAGACAGCCTTAAAGCGTCTGGCCATTACATATTTCAAAACAATCTTTTAGTATTTTATTATAACACTCCAAAAGATACTATCAGAAAATATAAAATTCGTGAGTTTACTGATTCAACTTTAGTATTTACTGAAAAATCAACAACTTACAGTTTAGAGTCGGTTGAAAACGAGAATGAAACCATAGCATCTACAGCAACAGACCAAAACACAGAAGACGTAATAAAACCAAGCCAAGGTTTTTCTTTTAGTAGTTTATGGCGAGGTGTTTTAGGTATGTTTACTCTAATAGTCATTGCATTTTTATTTAGCAGTAATCGTAAAGCTATAAACTGGAAAACCGTAGGAATCGGATTAGCATTTCAATTACTTATTGCAATAGGAGTTCTTAAAGTAGGATTTGTAAAAACATCTTTTGAATGGGTTGGTAGTTTATTTGTAAGCGTACTAGATTTTACAAGAGCAGGAAGCGAGTTTTTATTTGACGGTTTGGTTGTAGACATGGATACCTTTGGGTTTATTTTCGCATTCCAAGTACTTCCAACAATATTATTCTTTTCGGCTTTAACTTCGGTTTTATTCTATCTTGGTGTAATCCAAAAGGTAGTAAAAGCTTTTGGCTGGTTATTAACTAAGCTTCTTAAAATATCTGGTGCTGAAAGTCTAAGTGTTGCCGGGAATATTTTCTTAGGACAAACAGAAGCACCACTTTTGATTAAGGCTTATTTAGAAAAAATGAATAAGTCCGAAATACTACTGGTTATGATTGGTGGTATGGCAACTGTTGCCGGAGCAGTACTCGCTGCCTATATTGGCTTTTTAGGAGGTGATGACCCAGAGCTAAGGCTAGAATATGCCAAACATCTATTAGCTGCGTCTGTAATGGCAGCGCCTGGCGCAATTGTAATTTCTAAAATATTGTTTCCACAAACAGAGAATATCAACACTGATGTAAAAGTATCTCAAGAAAAAATAGGAGCTAACATACTAGATGCTATTGCAAATGGAACTACCGAAGGACTTAGACTAGCAGTAAATGTTGGTGCTATGCTATTAGTATTTGTTGCTTTTATAGCTATGATTAATGGTATTCTTGGTTGGGCTGGCGAAATTACTACACTAAATAATTGGATGGCAGACAACACACCATACCAAAGCTTTTCTCTCGAAGCTATTCTAGGTACAATTTTCGCACCTTTGATGTGGCTTATTGGTGTTGCAAAAGAAGACATGATGATGATGGGTCAGCTTTTAGGCATCAAATTAGCAGCTAGTGAATTTGTAGGCTACATTCAGCTTGCCGACTTAAAAGATATTGCTAATGCCACACATTTAAACTATAACAAATCTGTAATTATGGCAACTTATATGCTGTGTGGATTTGCAAATTTTGCTTCTATAGGTATTCAAATTGGTGGTATTGGATCTTTAGCTCCAGGACAACGTAAACAATTATCTAAATTTGGTATGAAAGCCTTAATTGGTGGTACAATTGCTTCATTAATATCAGCTACAATTGCCGGTATGATAATTGGGTAAAAGCCCTTTAATTCCCCAAAGAGGAAAACATCAAGCACTTAAAACTCGTTAATAACTTTTAATATCTGCTTATAGATATTCAAAGTCTATAATTTTCATTTTAATTACATTAGCCTTCAATTATTTTAACTACAAATGAAAGTTTCTTCCCTTTGGGAAGACGGAAGATGGACTTATGAAACAATATCACGATTTAGTAAAGCACGTATTAGAAAACGGAAACGAAAAAGGAGATAGAACAGGTACTGGCACTAAAAGTGTGTTTGGTTACCAGATGCGTTTTGACTTAAGCGAAGGGTTTCCAATGGTAACTACAAAAAAACTACACCTTAAGTCTATTATATACGAGTTACTTTGGTTTCTTAAAGGCGATACAAATATTAACTACTTAACCGAAAATGGTGTAAGAATCTGGAACGAATGGGCAGATGAAAACGGTGATTTAGGTCCTGTTTATGGACACCAATGGCGCAATTGGGCGAGTGAAGAGATAGACCAAATTAAAGAAGTCATAGAAACTCTTAAGAACAATCCAAACAGCAGAAGAATGTTAGTATCTGCATGGAACCCTTCTGTTTTACCAGATACATCTAAATCCTTTTCTGAAAATGTAGCCAACGGTAAAGCTGCTTTACCTCCTTGCCATGCTTTTTTTCAGTTTTATGTAGCTAATGGCAAATTATCTTGTCAACTCTATCAACGTAGTGCAGACATTTTTCTTGGCGTACCTTTTAACATTGCATCTTATGCGCTATTTACAATGATGATGGCGCAAGTTTGCGGCTACCAGCCAGGAGAATTTATACACACATTTGGTGATGCTCACATATACAACAATCATCTCGAACAATTAGAATTACAACTATCAAGAGATATTAGACCATTACCAAAAATGATTATCAATCCAGATGTAAAAGACATTTTCGACTTTAAGTTCGAAGATTTCACACTTGAAGATTATAATCCTCACCCACATATTAAAGGTATTGTTGCTGTATAAATTTTGATTTATGAAAATTTTCAATCTATTTATTTTTCTATTTTTTGTCACAACTTTATCTAATGCTCAAGAAGCCAAACAAGATTTTTACAAACGCTCTTTTATTGCTTACGAAGGCTGTGAAGACTCGAAAGATTTAGAACGTTGTTATGAGATTTCTTTTCATGAGTTTTTGGCTAAACACATTAACAGAAAAGCCTTAAAAGATTCAATTTTCTTTGAAGCAAAAAAAGATACCATAACGGTTAGCGCCAGCATTCTGTATGATGAAAATGGGAAAGTTGTTAAGCGACACTCAAGAATTTCTAATCCTGCGAGCAACAGAATTGAAGGACTAGAATATTTATTGGATAGCATTCCTACAGTTAAACCTGTTTTAGATAAGAAAAATAATGGTGTTGCTCTTAGCACCAGAAAACTGTTTGGGTTTTACCTCAACAAAGCAAAAGACACAATCGTGCCAATATTTGGTTACACACCAAGCGAAGTGCCTTATGAAATTATTGAAAAAGTACCTGTTTACAAAGGTTGCGATGAAAGTATGAGTAATGAGGATTTAAAAAACTGTATGAATGACAAGGTAGTGCAATTAATTTCAGAAAATTTTAGAACCAATCTTGCAATCAAACACAACTTAAAACCAGGCATACAACGCATCTATGTTATGTTTAAAATAGATAAAAAAGGACGCGTTAAAGATATCGTTGCAAGAGGACCTCATCCTGAAATTGAAAAAGAGGCTATAAGAGTTATAAAAAAAATACCTCGACTAAAAAAACCAGGATATCAACGTGGCAAACCCGTTATAGTTCCTTTCTCCATACCAATAGTCTTTGCAGTAAGTGATTAATTATAAACATAAAAAAGGCGTTTCTCATTAAAGAAACGCCTTTTACTGTCTTAAATAAGGGTTATTATAAGTTTAACACACCATTTTCAGCACCAGCAAAATCATTCCACGCATACGCATCTGCTTGCTCATCATTAACATAGTTACCGTCAACAACGTATCTAAATTCATAAGAGCTATCACTCTCTAAATCTAGTGTACCTTTAAATGTACCATTCTTTAGTTTTTTTAATTCTGTAGCTTCAGTATTCCACTCGTTAAAGCTTCCAACAACTGCTACACTTTGTGCCTCCTCTGCAGGAACAGAAAATGTTACCTTACATACTGGCTTACTCTTTAAATACTGTTTTTTAATTGCCATAATAATAGTTTTGAATACAGTATCAAAAGTATAAAAGAAAAAAGCAGAAAATACAGTTTAACTTACTTTAAATGAAAGAATTATCATTTTAATAAAATAGCCTTTACTTTTTCGTAAACTATTTATTTTTTCAATATGAAATTTATGAAATCAAAAACACAAAACAAGACCTTACAAACTGAAAATCAACGACATCGTTTTCGAAATTATCATGAATAAATTCAAACCTATTAGCCATATTGCTTTGCTGAAAAAGAAGTATCTTTATCAGATAATTTTACAACTATGTTTGGAAAGAAAAAGCAAGTTTCTACAATAGATAAAGACCAATTAGAGCTTATTGAGAATGCTCAAAAACGTATCAGGCAAAAGAAACGTTTATACATTCATTTTGTTGTTTTTCTTATTGGTGCTGTTTTCTTAATTCTTGCAAATACTGTTATTGGTATTGGTGAAAATTTTACTATTGCAGGCATTAATTGGTTTGTATATGCCATCCTTATTTGGCTATTTCTATTTGTTTACCATTTTATAAATGTGTTTATCACCAATAAGTTTATGGGCAAGGATTGGGAAAAGCAACAGTTAGACAAACTTGTTAACCAACAACAAAAACGCATAGAAAAGTTAAAAGAAGGATTCCTTAAAGAGGAAAAGAAAATAGCACAATCACAAGCTTATAACGAAGCCAAAACAGATACTTCTGACGAAAAAAAAAACTCCAATGAATTAACCATAATCGTAGCAGCTGGAGAAGACAATGCTATCGGAAAGGACAATGACCTTATCTGGCATTTGAGCAACGATTTAAAACGTTTCAAAAAACTAACCTCTGGTCATCATATCATTATGGGACGCAAGACTTTTGAAAGTTTTCCAAAACCTTTACCAAACCGTACACACATTGTTATTACAAGGCAAAGCAACTATAAAGTACCAGAAGGAGTTATTGTAGTTAATAATCTTGAAGATGCACTAGATGCTGCAAGAAAAGATAAGCAACCTTTTATTATTGGTGGAGGCGAAATCTACAAACAATCTATCAATCTTGCAGACAAACTAGAACTAACACGAGTACACGCTTCTTTTGATGGTGCTGACACCTTTTTCCCTAACGTTGACACAAACATTTGGAAAGAGGTTTCTAGAACTACTCATGAAGCTGATGAAGACCATAACTATGCATTTTCGTTTATTACTTATAAGAGAAGATAAATATTCCTATTTTTGCAGCACTAAAAATTAGTTACATGAATGCATACGTATTTCCAGGTCAAGGTGCTCAGTTTTCAGGAATGGGTTTAGACCTTTATGAAAATTCCCCTTTAGCACAAGAACTTTTTGAAAAAGCTAACGATATACTGGGTTTTTCTATCACAGATATTATGTTTGAAGGTTCTGCTGAAGACCTAAAACAAACAAAGGTTACCCAACCAGCTATATTTTTACACTCAGTAATTTTAGCAAAAACATTAGGAGACAACTTTAAACCAGATATGGTTGCTGGCCACTCACTTGGCGAGTTTTCTGCTCTTGTTGCTGCTGGAGCTCTAACTTTTGAAGACGGCCTAAAACTGGTATCGCAACGTGCACAAGCAATGCAAAAAGCCTGTGAGCTACAACCAAGCACAATGGCTGCTGTTTTAGGATTAGAAGATGACGTTGTAGAAAAAGTATGCGAAAACACAGAAGGTGTTGTTGTTGCTGCAAACTACAATTGCCCTGGTCAGTTAGTAATTTCTGGTGAGGTTGACGCTATAAACAAAGCCTGCGAAACGCTAAAAGAAGAAGGTGCAAGACGTGCATTAGTATTACCTGTTGGTGGTGCATTTCACTCTCCTATGATGGAGCCTGCACGTGAAGAATTAGCTGCTGCTATAGAAAACACAACATTTAGCAAACCTAATTGTCCTATATATCAAAATGTAACAGCTTCTGCAGTTACAGATGAAAATGAAATAAAAGCTAATTTAATTTCTCAATTAACAGCTCCTGTTCGTTGGACACAATCTGTACAACAAATGATTGCAGATGGTGCTTCACACTTTACAGAAGTTGGTCCTGGTAAAGTTTTACAAGGTTTAGTAAAAAAAATTAATAGAGAAGCAGAAACTGCTTCTGCCACTTTTGAAACTAACGCTTAATATTTTTCTGTTTTGAATAGAAACCTATTTATTACTCTTCTTATTGTTTTTAATATAGCTATAGACCAAACAACAAAGGTTATGGTAAGAGCTGATATAAAACTTGGTGAGATTATAGAACTTGTAGGAGATAAATTTATACTAACCAACGTCTATAACAAAGGAGCATTTTTAGGAATGGGTAGTGAGATGAACCCTACACTTCGCCTTATTTTCCTTTTAATTCTCCCAACAATAGTACTTATATATGTAACGTACTACATCATAAAAACCAAAGAATTAGATCGTTTAAGTCTAATTGCCTTTTGCTGTATTGTTGGTGGCGGCATAGCTAATGTATTTGACCGTATCGTATACGGTAAAGTCACTGATTTCTTTTTTATAGATTTAGGAGGAATTTTTAAAACAGGTATCTTCAATGTGGCTGATATTTCTGTTACTACAGGTATGATAATGCTACTCTACAGTGGAATTTTTAACAACAAAAAGAACGTTAAAACATCCGATTCATAATTACTAAATTTAAAACATAAAAAAAAGACCCTTTCTGTAAAAAAGGGTCTTTTTTGTTTTGTTAAAAACCTACAAAAAATAATTATCTAAGGTAGAGAAAAGGTTGTGACTTCACTGGCACCAAAAGAGCCTCCTTGGCGAATCACCTCTCCATTTACGGTTAACGAGTAACTACCTTCTCCAAAACTACAACACATACCATCACCATAAACATCATAGATTATGAAACCAAAATCACCATTTTCTATACAAAGTCGTTGCTGTATAGACTGATCATCTAAATCGTCATAACCATTACCAGATGCTATTAAAGTTGGTGTAGTGCTAATATCTGTGTATAATTCCCAACTTGTTTCCTCTGCATAATTATCAAAAGTTATGTCTAAAATAAGCTCGTTCATTGGACAAACAATAACAATATCCATACGCAATGGATGCGGATTTAAGGCCGAATTATCATCAGCAAATCCAACAACCAACCGATCTCCACTTCCAAAGCCATTATCTGTTATTGTAACATCAAACTGAGCTGAAGACGCATTAGCTGGTATAGTAACTGAACTCGGTACATTATAATAATCTGAGCTTATTGTTGTGCCTTGCCCTCCATTAAATTCTAAAGGCAAAACTTCCAGGTTATAAGTTACATCAGAAGATGATTTTCTAGAATTATAAACCGTTATGGTTCTAACTGACGTTCCGCTTTGGTTCAATTCAAAATTTAAAATATCATCCTGAAAACTTATAAATTCATAGTCTGAAACACTGGTTGCATCTGCATCAATGTCGTTATCACACGAAACAAAAATGAGACTAAGCAAAACCAAGGTTGTGTATATTATTTTTTTCATCTTTTTGGGTTTTGATTAAATATTATTGAAACCAGCGTAATTGTCGTTTAAATCCATTTCATCCTCTGGGATTTTTAAAAACAGTAAATTACTATCTGCTGGTACATCTATAGATATTCTATGGATATCGTTTCTGGTAATTGGCAAATTGTAACGTTTAGCATCAAACCATTGTGGACCAAACTCGCCATAAAATTCTTTTTTTCGTTCTAAAAGAATTTCATTCAGTAATGCCTGACCAGAATTTGTAGTTATTGTAGCATTAGGATCTCTTGCAGATTGCAGTGCAAACAACAGATTTCTGGCCTCTGGAATATTACCCAAGTGGTATTGAGCTTCAGCATCGAAAAGCACCATTTCAGATTTTCTTATAATTGGTATATCTGAGGCAAATGTAAAGGCGTACTTGGTAGACACAAATTCTCTCCATGGTGTTGTAGCTGATACTCCATAGATATCAATAAATGTGTTTCTAACATCTGTTGAAGTAAACTCTGCTGCAAACTCTGGGTCTATATACGATGCGTTATAGCTTAGCGTTAAATGATCGAACATAGGTGCTGCATGTCCCCAGAAAAAATTGGTTTCATCAGAGCCATTTTGAAACATTGCCCATAACCATTCTTGATCTTGCATATCGCTAAATCCTGATCCCCAATTTATAGATTGTACTGCTTGGTTTGCATTACCACCATAAGCACTTCTTGCCAAATCTGAAACTCTCTGCCAATCGTCTTGAGTTACAGAATATACTCTTGCCAAAACAGCCTGAGCTACAGCTTTGTTAATAAAACTTTTACCTAATCTGCTATCTGGCAAATCAGCTACAGCATCTTCTAAATCTTGAATAATTTGCCCATAAACCTCACTCATTGGCTCTGGAGGATTACCGCCTACAGTTTCTAAAGAGGTTGGAGTTGTGTAAATTGGTATTCTTTCTAGACTTCTATCGTTGTTATAGTTTGGCGCAAATTCTAAAGCAAGCTCAAACAAATGAAAGCCTCTAAAAAACTTTCCTTTTGCTGTGAATTCTCGTTTTTCTTCTTCACTTAGTCCGTCACTATTGCTAACACCAAAAATTAATGTATTGGCAAAATTGATATTTTCGTAATTAAAATCCCATGTAAAATTGGTACGTCTAAAGTTAGGTTCTCTATTTTCATGACCATAATCAAACCTGTACCAGTTAACGTCTTGAATAATATCATTCCCTTTTACAGCTCTGGCAAAATACATAGCATACAAACCACCTTCATCTGGATTACCTCTATATTGCCCTTTGTAATTGGCTAAAATGCCATTAACAAAGGTCTGTACATTTTCTCTCGACGAAAAAATCAATTCGTCTGTAACACCTGTAGTATCTGAAGGCTCTTCTATATAATCTTTTTCGCAAGACAACATTGTACCAGCCAAGACCATAACCACCAAAGGCATTAATACTCTAAGTTTGTTATTTTTATTTTTCATCATACTATTTTTTAAAATTGAATTAATGTCCCAAACGTAAATGTTCTTTGCAATGGAGATCGATTTGCCGTTAACCCACTAAATGCCTGCTCCGGATCTATACCTCCATGCGACTGCCATGTTATTAGATTATCTCCCTGAAAATACACTCGTAATGAGGTTAGCCCAATATCTTCTAAAGCATCTTCTGGTAAGTTATAGCCTACTGTAATACTCTTAAGACGTAGATAATCGTTTTTAAACAACCATCTTGTAGATTGAGAATTGAAGTTATTGTTAGCTGTAGTTAACCTAGGAAAATCTGTAATATCACCTGGTTGAGACCATGCATTAAAATTATCTGGATGTGCTGATGCACCAATGGCATCAAAATTATTTACTAAACCAGAGTAATCTGTATCTAATAAATAAGCGCCTAAACTAAAGTTAAACAACGCACTAAGATCAAACTGCTTATATCTTATGCTTGTATTAAAACCACCTTGAAAATCTGGCAAAGATTCCTTACCTGTTTCATATCGTGTTGCCTGATCGTAATCATTGGTTACTGTTCTGCCAGTAACATTTCCGTCTGTATCTACTATATCTTGATACCAAAGCGCATCTCCATTTGCAGGATTAACACCTGCCCATTCTCTCATATAAAATTCGAATAATGAATTACCTGGAGCCCACAATTTTGTTCCTTGAACTTGCCTGTCTGTAAATGGAGAGATCTGAATGATTTCATTCTTCAACACTGAAAAATTTCCTCCTACACTCCAACTAAAATCTTTCTTATTAAAGATATCACTGTTTAGCGTTACCTCCCAACCAGAGTTTTCTATAATACCAGCATTAGCTCTAACCACAGGAACTCCTGGTGAAGGTGTTGCTGTAATATCTTGAATTAAATCTTCGCTTCGTCTTTTAAAATATTCTACCGTTCCGCTTAATGCGCCATTAAAGATGGTAAAATCCATACCTAAATTAAGGTTAGTAGATGTTTCCCATTGTAGTGCAGGATCTGGCAATGTACCTGCAGGTAAGTTAGATGGCTGACCTTCTACCGGAGAAATTACAACACCTCCGAAGTTAGCTCCGCCAAACAAAAAGCTTGTTGGAAAAAACCCACCTGGTATGCTGATATTTCCCAGCTCACCATAGGATGCTCTTAACTTAAGATTGTTCAACCAATCTGCATTTTCCATAAAAGCTTCGTTTGTAACATTCCATGATGCGCCTACAGAGAAAAATTCGCCAGTATTATATTCTGTATTAAACTGAGAAGATTTATCCTGTCTTACAGAACCTTCTACAAAATATCTGTTATCATAATTGTAAGCCACACGACCTAACATACTCACAATTCTTCTCTCTGTTCTAAACCCTCCAAAAGATTCTGCAATTGTACCGTTTCCTATTTCTTCCTGACCTGGTAAAAACCCAGTTGCAGACGCACTAAACGTATCTGAAGTTGTTGTATTTGCTTCGTAAATAGCATCTACAGAGATGTTATGTAAATCTGCTATTGTGGTCTTATAGTTAAGCGCTTGAATGGCATTTAAACCTGTTGTTACATTTCTGGCCTTACTTACTCTACCGCCTACTGTTGAGGCTGCACCAATTTCATCATCATCAAAACTATGACTATCAAAAACAAAGTTTTCATAATTTAAAGTAGATCTAAACGTAAAGTTTTTGAGAAAGCTTACTTCTGCATATGCAGAACCTAAATAGTTAGTTCTAATGCGTTGTTCTGTTCCTAATAAAATGGATGCTAAAATATTTTCACCTTGATTTGTTGGCCTATTAAAGTTAACAGGTTGCCCAACTGGTCTTCCATTACCATTACCAAGATCATATATACTATTACCATTATCATCTAAAATAAGATTACCTGCTGCATCTCTTACGTAAATTGGATAAATACCATTTACATTATAAATCCACGAAATGGCTTGTGTAGTACTACCAGATGTTTGATCTGGATTATTAGAATACGATCTAGAATATCCGCTAGTGATACCAAGTTTTAACCAGTCGTTTAACTGAGTATCTAAACCAACTCTTGTTGCAATCCTTTCAAAATCTGACTTAATTACAGGACCATCTTCACTTAAATAATCTACTGAAAAGAAATAATTAGTACTCTCAGTACCTCCCGAAATATTAATATTATGGTTTACTCTTGGTACATTTTCTCTTAAAACCGCATCTTGCCAATCGGTTTCCCATAATAAATTGGCACCTTGCACCAAATTACCATCTGTTCCTATTGGATTAGAAACATTATAAGGATTATATCCTAATGTAGGTATTAAAGCATTTGTAGCATTACTTGCCGCATCTGCTGGAGATTGTCCTTGGTTATACAAATTATCATTTCTAAGTGCTTGCCACATTAGCTTTAAATAATCTTCTGAACCTACAACATCGTGTATACCAACCGCAGGATTAGAAACACCATATTGAGTTCTAACTCTTACACTGGTTTTTGTATTTCGTTGACCTCTTTTTGTAGTAATTAACACAACACCATTTGCTGCCCTAGATCCATAAAGTGATGCTGAAGATGCATCTTTTAACACAGAAATAGATTCTATCTGATCTTGACTTATAGTATTAAGGTTACCTGTAAAAGGTGCTCCATCTATAACAATAAGAGGGCTGTTAGCACCATTAAAACTTCCAAAACCTCTAATAACAAAATTTGGATTGTTACCAGGCTGACCACCTGCTGTGATTAAATTAATACCTGCTACAGTACCTTGTAATGCTCTAAGCGGAGAGGTAACCTGTTGATTTTCGATAACATCGGATTTTACCACAGCAACAGAGCCTACAATGGCTTCTCTTTTCTGCGTTCCGTATGCCACAACAACGACTTCGTCTAAGGCACTCCCATCTTTTAAGGCAACGTTATAGACACTAGCATCTCCAATAAGGATTTCTGCAGACTCCATCCCTACATAAGAGACAACCAATATGTCGCCTTTTGTTCCTTGGATTGAAAACTTACCATCAAAATCTGATTGTACTCCTCTAGAGGTGTTTTTTACAATCACATTAGCGCCTGGCAAAGGCAATCCATCTGATTCTGTTGTGATGGTTCCGGTGATTGTTTTTTCTTGGGCTAAAACCATTTGGGATCCAAAAAATAAATACAACAGAACCAAAGCATAATTTTTTACTTTCATAAAATTTCTTTTTAGATTATACACTTAGTTTGTTGCAATAAGAAAGGTCGGCAGCGAAGTAATTTTAAAGACTAATTCAAAATAATCACTTTGATTGATGACATTAAAGTTAACATGGTCATTTCATAAAAAGCAAGGCTTCGACTGCCTCCCTTTGCAATTGCGTATGTAAAGCAACTTATATGACTACAAATTTGAGGTAAGAATTATAAGAATTTACTTATGCCGACGGATGATTACCTTGTATTTACCTTTTAAAAAAAGCCTTTAAAATTAAATTCTAAAGGCAACTATTTTCTATCTACAGATAGACACTTAAAGAATGTATAAATCGTAAAATTCAGACATTAAAAAACGTTGGTTTTTATGTCCATTATTAATAAAAAACAGAGTGAAATAATAAAAAAACAAAAAAGGAATTAAGCTAATCTAAGTGACCTAATATAGGTAGAAGGTGTTTGATTCATATGCTTTTTAAAAGCCTTATTAAAGGTTACTTTATTATTATAACCCACTTCATAAGCCACTTCTATAATGTTGAGATTTCGTTTTTGATCTTCGTCAAAAATATCTACAGCTTCTAATATTCTGTATTGGTTGATTAAATCGTAGAAACTCATATCAAAATGCTCGTTGATAACTTGAGAGGTGTTATGCCTTGTAGTACCAAGCATTTCAGATAGGGTTTCTAAACTTATGGTATTATTTTTATAAACTTTTTGATGGGTTAATAAGTCTACCAATTGATCTTTTAACTCACTAGAATAGCTCTCTGTAAGGTTAGATTTTTCATACTTTATTGGCAATTTACTTATTCCAAAAACATTTCTGTTTGCATTCATAATAATTTCTGGTCTTAAGCCAGACATTAATGCCATATAGATGATCATGGCAATCATAAAAACAGATTTTAAATAATCAAAAGGCAAATAATCTACCAATTTTACAACTACAGCACCGTGAAGCAGATATGCAAAGGCATAACAAACAAATATAATCATGATACTTCGCTCCCATAAAACTCTACTCTTTAATTCAGAATTATTAGTCTCTACAGTCTTCTTTTTATTTCTATACACACGATAGATTCCTATTGCATATAGACATAATGATAGTGACTTAATAACAACTAAAATCTTTCTACCAATATGAACAGATTCTGTATTATCTATGAGTAAGTTAAACTTCTCTGAAGCGCTTAAGCTATAGTATGGTATAAGCCAAAGTATTAGTAATACAGTTGGTATTAGATGCACAGTATCTTTAAAAGATATTTTATAATTCTCAACTACCCTTTTGAAATAAAAATATAATAATGGACCGTATAAAAATGAAAAAGGTGTAGATATATAGAATGAATGCGGAAACATTAGATTGTAATTAGACATAAACAAACTAATGTGCAGCATAAAAAAAGAATGAAATAGTATGAAAGAACCTATTAACCACACGGAAGTCTTATCTAAATTTCGCTTAGCAAACAAAACAATAACAATAAATACACCTATAACTCCTGTTAAGGCATGCAGTAAGGCTAAAAAATTAAAATGTGGTTTATAGCCTTTACTTAGACTACTGTATGCTTCTGTAGCTTTAATACCAGAAAACACATGGTTATTAAGAATAGACAAGTCTTGCGTATCTTGTATATACTTTTTTATGTGTTGAGAAGCTTTATTAGAATCTTTATTTTCTGAATAAAGTATTGCCAGTGTTTTGGTAATTGCTATGGAGTCGCTTGTTTTGTTAGACAATAGCGTTTCATTAATCTTAATTAAGTCTAATCGCTCAATCGAATCCTTTTTTTTCTGAATTTTGAGTATGCTATCTAACCCTTTTTTAGAAAGTGACTCTAAACAAATTTTTGCATCGGTATAGGCATAGGTGCTTGCCTTGCTTTTATTAAAAAACAAAAGCAAGGCAAGCAATAGAATTATATGCCTTAGAAATACCATTTTCAAGAATTTGGTTGATTATAACAATGCCGATAACTTAAAGTTATGGTTATCAGTCGTAATAAATTCTTAAAAATTTCTTAATTGGTAAAAAAAAATGTAAAATCCGATAAAAGTTTACCCTTTCTCAGACATAAAACTACAATAATAAAACAGCTAAAGATGCCTTATCTAGCTAGCTGGCAATCTTCGCAGTCTTTAATTTCACCGTAATAAGTTTCGCGATATTTATGAAGGGTTTTGTAAGGAATACTTAAGAATTGTTTCTTAACGTAAGTAACTTTTGTAGACAGTACACCCATCTTTTTTGAGAACCGACCTTCTTGCTTTGTTTCTCTCTTAATGCTTATCAATTTCATTATTATCCAATTATCATTAGATACAAAACAACAAAGACTAAGAAGTAATCCCAAGAAATAAATGTTAAATCCTAGTTAAGCCTTTTTAAGATTATCATATTGAAAATCAGACTCAAATATCATTAGTATATTCTTAATGATATAGCGTTTTAGGTAAAAGTCTGCTAATTGATTTTTTTGAGGTATATGGCTATTTTTTATAAATAACACCTTCTTTCATGACAAAAACAACATTTTCCATTGTAGAAATTTTCTTTGTTGGGTCGTCATTTACAGCAATAATATCTGCTAAAAAACCTTCTTTTAGCTTTCCTAATTGATCTTCTACTTTAAGGATTTTTGCATTGGTAACTGTAGCACTTTGTATGGTCTCTATTGCTGGCATTCCTGCTTCAACCATGTAGCCAAATTCTTTTCCGTTTTCACCATGATAAAAAACCGCTGCATCTGTACCAAAAGCAATGCCAACACCTGCTTTATATGCTCTACCAAACATTTCCTGAATCTTTGGACCAATGTTTAACGCTTTTGGAACCACAACATCTGGATAATAGCCTGGAATTTTAGCTTTATCAGACACAAATTTACCTGCAGTAATAGTTGGCACAAGGTAAACATCATGCTTTTTCATGAGTGCCATGGTTTCATCGCTCATTAAAGTACCATGCTCAATGGTTTTTACACCACCTAATATAGCGCGTTGCATACCTTCATCTCCATGAGCGTGTGCTGCTACATGAAACCCGTAATCTTTAGCTGTTTCGCAAATAGCCTTAATTTCTTCAACAGTGAATTGCGGATTCTGTCCACTTTTTGCTACACTTAGCACTCCTCCTGTTGCAGTAATCTTTATTAAATCTGCTCCATTTTTATAGCGCTGTCTTACAGCTTTTTTAGCATCATCTACTCCATTTACTACACCTTCTTTTGGTCCTGGATTTCCCATTAGTTCTCTACTAGAACCATTTGTAGGATCTGCATGACCACCAGTTGTAGCCAGAGCTTTTTCTGCTGTAAAGATTCTTGGTCCTTTTACTTTCCCTGCATTTATTGCATTTCTTAAAGACACATTAACACCCGAACCTCCTAAATCTCTTACGGTTGTAAAACCATTCATTAGAGTGACTTCTGCATATTGCACAGAATTAAAAGCTATGTCAGCATCATTCAATGTATACCCTTCAAGATAAGATTTTGGGTTAGTTTCGCTTTCAATATGAACATGCATATCTATAAGACCTGGCATTACGGTTTTAGATTTTAAATCTATTACGGTATCCTCTTTTTTATCAGGATTGTGATACCCTTTCTTAACCGAAACTATTTTATTACCAGAAACAACAATTGTTTGCTCAGTAAGCACTTTACCAGACTCAGTATCTATTAGTTTTCCACAATGCAAATAAGTGTTTTGGGCTGCTAAAACAATTGAAAATACAAATGCCAGAATACTGAGTAACGCTTTCATGATATAAAGTTTATTGATTTCTAATTTTTTGTTCCCACTTCCATGCAGAAGCCATAGCATCGTCTAGAGTTAATTCGGTTTTCCAACCTAAAACATCATTGGCTTTTGCTGTGTCTGCATAAGCTGCTGTAATATCTCCTTCTCTTCTGCCAACAATCTGATATTTTAAAGTTTTACCAGATACTTTGTCAAACGACTGAATAGCCTCTAAAACAGAACTTCCTTTTCCAGTTCCTAAGTTAAAAACTTCATAGTTAGTATTGTTTTTATCCTCTAACAATCGCTCTAAAGCTACAACGTGAGCTTTTGCCAAATCTACCACATGAATGTAATCTCTAATACATGTACCATCTGGTGTTTCATAATCGCCACCAAAAACTGATAATTGCTCGCGCATACCCATTCCTGTTTGTGTAATGTAAGGCACCAGATTTTGTGGCACACCAATTGGCAACTCACCTATCTCAGCAGATGGATGCGCACCTATAGGATTAAAATATCTTAAGGCAATGCTATTTAGATTTTCATTGATTTTGCATGTATCTCTAATGATTTCTTCACCAATCTGCTTAGTGTTACCATAAGGCGATTCGGCAGGTTTTACAGGTGCACTTTCTGTAATTGGCAATTCATCTGCCTGACCATAAACTGTACAAGATGAACTAAAAATAAAATTTTGCTTTTCTAATTTTGATACAGATTGTAGCATATAAACCAGAGTACCTATATTATTTTCATAATACATTAATGGTTCCTTTACGCTCTCTCCAACAGCCTTACTTGCTGCAAAATGAATAACACCAACAATGTCATTATGCTTTTCAAAAAAACGAATAACATCTGTTTTTACTCTTAGATCTATTTCTTCAAAATGTGGTTTTATACCAGTTATAGCTGTTATACCATCTAAAACATTAATAGAGGAGTTACTTAAGTTATCTATAATTACAACCTCGAAACCTTTATTCTGAAGCTCCACTACTGTGTGCGAACCGATAAAACCTAAGCCTCCTGTTACTAATATTTTCATGTTTTAGTTTTGATTTATAAAATTAAGGACTGTAGTAGTAATAAATTCTATTTGCTCTTCATCTAACTCTGTGTGCATTGGCAATGAGATAACAGATTGTACCAACTGATTGGTAACTTTGAAATCTGCCTCATTATATCGCTCATCTTGATACGCTTTTTGGTTATGAAGCGGAATTGGGTAATAAACACCACAAGGAATATTATTTGCTTGTAAATGCGCAACCAAAGCATCTCTATCTACATCTTTTAGATTTAATGTATACTGATGAAACACATGGCTATCATCTGCATCATGTGCTTCTAAACCTGTAGGTGTGGCAATTTTAGGATGATTTGCAAAAGCCTCATTATACTTTTTTGCTGCTGCTCTTCTTGCTTTATTATAGCTGTCTAAATGCGGTAATTTAGCATCTAAAACGGCTGCTTGTATAGAGTCTAAACGAGAGTTTACACCAACAACATCGTGATGGTAACGCTTATACATACCATGATTTACAATACCTCGTATGGTATGTGCTAAATCATCATCATTGGTAAAAATAGCTCCTCCATCTCCATAACAACCTAAATTCTTTGATGGGAAAAATGAAGTTGATGCTACATGACCAATAGTTCCGGTTTTAGATTTAGTTCCATCTTTGTGTGCGTAACTAGAACCTATACCTTGTGCATTATCTTCTATTACATACAGATTATGCTCTTTTGCTAAAGCCATAATTTCGTCCATCTCTGCTGGCAGACCAAACAAATGTACAGGTACAATTGCTTTAGTTTTTGGTGTAATTGCTTTTTTAATAGCTTCAACATCTATGTTAAATGTTACAGGATCTACATCTACCAGTACTGGTGTTAGTTGTAATAATGCAATAACTTCTACAGTTGCAGCAAATGTAAAGTCTGCTGTAATAACCTCATCTCCTGGCTGAAGCCCCAGACCCATCATTGCTATTTGCAAAGCATCTGTACCATTAGCACATGGAATAACATGCTTAACACCAAGATAATCTTCTAAGTTTTTTTGAAATTGATGAACCTTTGGTCCGTTTATAAATGCTGCACTTTCTAAAATCTCCTGAATTGAAGGATCTACAACATCTTTTATTTTTGCGTATTGACTCTGCAAGTCAACCATTTGTATTTTTTTCATTCCGTGAAGGATTATATATGTTCTGAAATGCATTCTTAAAAATGCTCTAGGCGAAAATACAAAATTGTAACTGCTAAGCCAATGCATTTTTACTGAAAGAAATGTATTTTAGCACAAACTTTTTGTATTGAAACTACTTTATTCTTTAGGAATCTACATTGCAAGTTTTGTGCTTAACCTGTTAGCACTTTTTAACTCTAAGCTAAAACTAGGTGTAGTTGGAAGGCGCAAAACATTCAAAACCTTGACTACACACGTAAAACCTAATGACAAAACATTTTGGTTTCATGCTGCATCGCTTGGTGAGTATGAGCAAGGCCTTCCTATTTTTGAAGCTTTAAAAGAAAAATATCCTAATTACAAAGTGGTACTTTCATTTTTCTCTCCATCTGGATATGAGGTTAGAAAAAACTCTAAAATTGCTGATGTTGTGGTGTATATGCCTTTAGACACCAAAGCAAATGCAAAAAGGTTTTTAGATATCGTAAATCCTGATTATACCATTTTTGTGAAGTACGAAATTTGGCCAAACTTTTTACAGGAACTAAAAAAGAGAAACCATAAAGCGATACTTATTTCGGCTGTATTTAGAGAAAACCAAGCTTTCTTTAAATGGTATGGTGGCTTTATTAAATCGGCTCTATTTGGCTTCAACCATATTTTTACCCAAAACGAAAGTTCAAAAATACTTCTTGAAAGTATCAATTATAAAAATGTTTCTGTCTCAGGAGATACAAGGTTTGATCGTGTAAACAATCAATTAAACGTTGATAATTCAGTTGATTTTATTGAAAATTTTAAACAAGATAATTTATGTATAGTTTTTGGCAGTACATGGCCAGACGACGATAAGCTTTACATGGACTACCTTAACCATCTAGACTTTAAAAACCTAAAAGTTATAATTGCACCACACAATATAAAGCCTAGCTATATAGAATCTTTAAAATCTCAAATAAAGACTAATTCTATTTGTTTTTCAGAACTATCTAAGGACAAAAAACTTTCAGATTACAATGTTTTTATTTTAGATACTATTGGCTATCTCAGCAGAGTTTACAGCTATGCAGACATCGTATATATTGGTGGTGCTGCAGGCACAACTGGCTTACACAACATTTTAGAACCTGCTGTATTTGGCACACCTATAATTATCGGAAAAAACTACAGTAAATTTCCTGAAGCAGATGCTCTTATAAAACTAGGTGGTGTTACTTCTGTCTCAACTTCAGAAGACTTTAGTACTACAATAAAAATGCTTATTTCTGACACTTCGTTTAGAGAAAACCAAGGTTTAACAAACAAAAACTTCATAGAAAAAAATAAAGGAGCTGTAATCCAAATTCTAAAATCTATCCGTATATAACTTATATACACTATTAATAAACGCTAGAATTTTATTAAAAATTCATTAAAATTGTTAAATTAGTGTATTAACAACAATTAACACTAAAACCATTAAAATGAAAAAAGTTGTATTAAGTTTAGCCTTAGTTGCATTTTTAGGCTTATCATTAAACTCTTGTAGAGAAACTAAAAAAGAAGTTGAAGAAACAGTAGAAGAGGTCGAAAAAGAGACTGAAGGAGCTATGGAAAAAGCTGGAAAAGCCATGGACAACGTCGTTGAAGAAGGCAAAGAAGCTGTAGACGCTGTAGATGATGCCGTAGATGAAGTTGATGGTGAAGACAACTAAAAACACTAATTATAAAAAAAAAGCCTGAATTTACTTCAGGCTTTTTTATTTCTCTATTTTGTAGACTCTCCTAATTTGAGTTCACTTGGCACCACAATGGTCTTTACTTTATGATCTTCTGATTTTAAATTATCTATTAGTAGCTTTACAGACATCTCACCTATTTCATACGCTTTTTGATGCACTATAGATATCTTAGGACTAGATAACAATTGAGTGTGCTCATAACCAAACCCTATTACAGATATATCTTTTGGAATATTTTTCCCTGTTTTTTTTGCCATATTAATAGCAATAATTCCTGTAATATGGTCTATTGAAACAATAGCGTCTGTTTCTGGATTGTCTTGAAGATAATTGTATATATGCTTCTCTACATCATCTACCTTACTTAATTTTAAAACATTAGATTTTAAATTAGCATCTTCAATAGATTTTTGATATCCTTTTATCCTTAACTTCCCTACACTTAACTCTTCAATATTACTTACCAATAAAATATGCTTTCTCTGTTCTGTTTTAATTAAGTATTCTGTTGCCTCAAATACAGACTGAAAATCATCCACCACAACCTTGTCGCAAGTGATTTCGTTAACAACTCTATCAAACATTAAAACAGGTATTTTGTTATTAATTACCGTATTAATGTGCGCGGTTTGCTCTAAGACTTGACTTTCTCTGGCTACAGCAATTATAAATCCATCGACACTTCCGTTAGACAACAATTCTAAACTACGTTGCTCTTTTGTTAAAGATTCATCTGAAAGGCAAACAATAATATCGTATTTATTTTTGGTTGCGTTAGTTTCTATACCATGTAAAACCTCAGCAAAAAAAGGATTTGTAACAGTTGGCAAAATTACACCAATAGTTTTTGTTGTATTACTCTTTAATTGCTGTGCAATACGATTGGGTTTGTAATTAAGTTTCTCTGCTAATTCATTGACTCTTCTTTTGGTGGTGGCACTAATTTCATGACTGTCATTTAGTGCTTTTGACACTGTAGATACCGAAATATTTAAGAGTTTTGCTAGTTCTTTTAAAGTAGTCATAGATTATTTTTTGGTTAAATAAAAAAGAGCGTATTGTAAAAATACGCTCTTTCTTTATTCTATGAATTAGAATCGTTATTAATTTTTAATTAACTTGATTGTTTTAGAACCGTTTTCACTTTCAATCTTAGCCATATAAACACCAGTTTTTAATGATGCTCCGTTTATAACTACTTCATTTGCATTTGAATCCATTGATAGCACTTGTTTACCTAAAATATCGTAAACAATCACATTTTTTATAACATTAGTTCCTGATAATTTCCAATTTCCTTGGGTAGGATTTGGGTATACAGAAAACTTATCTTCTACAACACTACTAACACCTAAAGTTTCTTGTCCTGCAACATTCCACTCTAAATTAATTGTCTTATCTTCATTAACCTGAATGTACCTATTAGTATAAGTACCATCAGTTGCTGTATAAGGATCTCCTGGCGAAAAATTTTCTTGATCCGTCCAAGCATCCACAGTAATTTTGAATTGGTATGAATACTCTTCTAAAGTTAAAGTTATGCCATACATTCCACCTCCCATATCGGTTAATGTATTACCACAATCTCCGCACCAATTACCAAAACCTTGCCCATTATGGTTTTCACCATTGATATGAACATTAGTAAAAGAGCCTCCATAGCCATACATATCTACTACGAAATTTACAGTAAAAGAAGATGGCCCTGTTGTATTCTCGTAACAAGAACTAAAAGGTGCTGTTTCTAAGACCATATCAGATCCTTCAACAACAAGTCTTCTATTATGATTTCCATAATTAGTTATTGTACAAACATCACCTTGAGAAAAAGCATCTTGTCCTGCCCAATTATCATAAGTAAACTTATACTCATATTCACCATCTGGCAATGACAATGTTGCTTCCCAAATATCACCTCCAACATTTGTTAATGCATTAGCATCACCACTCCAAGAGTTAAAACTTCCACTTACATAAGGTGTTGTAAAAGTTTGTCCAGACATATCTACACTAAACGTAATATTATTTTGTGCAGAAACGGTTGTACCGATTAACAATAAAATAAAGTAAATGTGTTTCATATATTATATATTTAATTTTTCAACACCTTAATATAGTCAATTTCAAACTGTTTCGGAAATATTTTATCATTTACTTCTGGTCCACCAAAGTTACCTCCTATTGCCATATTAACTAAAATGTAAAATGGCTGATCAAAAGGCCATGTGTTTTCATTCTTGTCTTTTGGGTTAAAAACATAAACTTCGTTGTCATCTATACTAAATGTAATGCTCTCTTTGGTCCACTCGGCTTTATAGGTATGAAAACCTTCTTCTATATCATTGATAGTAGACACTTTAGTATTTACGGACTTACCATAACTATCTTGAGTATGCAGTGTTGTATGGATTTCGTGTGGGTTTTTACCAACATATTCCATAATGTCAATTTCACCAGATTTTGGCCAACCAACTTCCCCAATGTTGCTACCAAGCATCCAGAATGCTGGCCATAAGCCACCGCCTTCTGGTAGTTTCATTCTTGCTTCTATAGTACCATATTGAAACTCAAACTTATCCTTGGTTGTAATTCTACCCGAAAAATATGATGTAGAATCTTTAGTTGCGGTAATAATGAGGCTTCCATCTTTTACTTCTATATTTTCTTTGGTATAGACTTGTCTTTCATTATTTCCCCAACCACATAAGTTAGGACAGCCATCCCCCAATTCATAATTCCATATAGCTGTATTTAAACTTGTTCCTGTAAAATCTTCAAAAAACAAAACTTCTTTCTCCTTTTCACATGAAAAAAAACTCGCTATCACCAAGAGTATAACTATTGACTTATGTCCCATTGTAAATTAAATTTATCTTCTAAAATTGTTTTAGAACTTCCACCAACAAATACTTTAAAATCTCCAGACTCTACTATAAATTCACCTTGATTATCATAAAAACCTAGTTCGTCTTTGGTTAGTTTTATTTCTATTCTTTTTTGCTCACCAGCCTCTAACTCCACTAATTCAAACCCTTTTAATTCTTTTACTGGCCTTGTAATACTTGCAAATAAATCTTGAATGTATAGCTGAGCAACTTCCTTTCCTTTTACTTTACTTTCATTCTTAAGATTGAAAGTTACTGTTATGTATTTATCCGCATCATTAGCATTAATCGCCAAGTCTGAATAGACAAATTTTGAATAACTTAAACCATGACCAAAAGGATACAAAGGTGTATTACTCTCATCCATATAATGCGACCAAAACACCTCACCTGGAGATGGCTCATTTGGTCTACCTGTGCTTTTGTAATTGTAATAAAGCGGCAGTTGACCTACATTTCTCGGAAAACTCATTGGTAATTTTCCACTTGGGTTGTAATCTCCATAAAGCACTCTTGCTATCGCATTTCCGCTTTGGGTACCTAAATGCCATGCCTCAACTATTGCAGGAATATTTTCATCTGCCCAAGGAAGCGCTAGCGGTCTTCCGTTATTAAGCACTAAAACTATATTTTTATTTACAGCGTAAATTTCTTCTAATAGTTCTTGCTGAACTCCTGGCAAACCAATTTCGGTTCTACTTCTTCCTTCTCCACTCTGAAAACCATGCTCACCCAAAACCATAATTACTACATCTGCATTTTTAGCTACGGATTTTGCCTTAGCAAACTCAGATTTATCAGTAGTATTGATAGTTAATTCTCTGGCAAAAGTATTTTCTCCAGTAGATAAATCTGCACCTTTAGCATAAGTAATTTGGTTGCCGTTATATTGTTTTAACCCTTCTAAAACAGATACAGCAGTTTCGTCTTTTGCTGCTATTCTCCAACTTCCCAGAGGACTTGTTTTATCGTTAGCCAAAGCTCCTATAACTGCTATTTTTTGGTTTTCCTTTTTTAAGGGTAGCAGACTATTTTCATTTTTTAATAATACCACAGATTTTTGCGCCATATCTAAAACAGCATCATGGATTTCTTGTTTTCCTAATGTTGCTTTTTCCCTATCTATATCGCAATATTTATAAGGATCATCAAACAAGCCTAACTCAAACTTTACTCTCAATATTCGTCTTGCTGCATCTGTAATTAGCTTTTCATCTACTTTACCTTCTTTTACTAATGCTGCTAATTCTTCCACATACATGTAAGATTCCATATCCATGTCAGAACCAGCATTTGCAGCCATTTCTGCTGCTTGCTTCCCGTCTTTTGCATGACCATGAGCTATCATTTCTGCAATTGAGCCCCAATCTGAAACCACAAAACCATCAAACTTCCATTTCTCTTTTAGAATATCTCTTTGTAGAAATTTATTTCCTGTTGCTGGCACTCCATTTAACTCATTAAAAGAATTCATAAACGTTCTTACACCTGCTTTAGTTGAAGTTTCAAAAGGCGGAAAAATTGTATTGTATAGTGTTGAAGTTCCTACATCTACAGTGTTATAATCTCTTCCAGACTCTGAAAAACCATAACCTGCAAAATGCTTAGCACAAGCAGCAATAGTTTTTGGATCTGATAAATCATCTCCCTGAAAACCATTGATTCTAGCTACAGCAATTTTAGAACCTAAAAAAGGATCTTCCCCTGCACCTTCCATAACTCTTCCCCAACGTGCATCTCTAGAGATATCTACCATTGGAGCAAATGTCCAGTTAATACCTGCTGCAGCAGCCTCTTCGGCTGCCACTTCTGCAGATCTCTCTATTGCTTTCAAATCCCAACTTGCAGATTCTGCAAGCGGAATTGGACTTAAGGTTTCATAGCCATGAATAACATCAAACCCAATAATCAATGGAATACCAAGTCTGGTTTCTTCAACAGCTATTTTTTGCACCTTCATTACATCCTCAACACCTCTAACATTGAGCATAGAACCAACATATCCTTTTCTTAAGTGTTCGTACTTTTTAGCGGCAACACCTTCTGAAGGCGCAGGACCTGTTAAATCCCAAAAACCGTTATATTGATTCATCTGACCTATTTTTTCCTCTAAGGTCATCTTACTCAATAGCTCTTCAACTTTATTTTCTATTGATACGTTTTTAGTAGTATCAGTAGAGTCTGAAGACATAGCCAACTTATCATCACCTTTGTTGCAAGAACTAAAGCTGATAAGTGCTAATACTATTGCTATATGCTTGATATATTTCATACTATTGATACACTCTTACATAGTCAACCTCTAATGTAGATTCAACAAATGCAGGATCTACAGCACCTCCAAAATTACCTCCCATAGCAAAGTTTATAATTAAGAAAAAGTCGCTATTAAACGGTAGTGTACCATCATTATCAAAAGTAAAGAATGGTTCATTATCTACTAGGAAGATAATCTCACCTGGTCTCCATTCTACAGAGTACAAATGAAACTCTGAACTTGCAGTAGGATTTGTAGTAGTTCCGCTAACTGCATTTCCACCAGAATTGCCTGGCAAATGCAGTGTACCATGAATTGTATTTTGACTATTACCTACATGCTCCATAACGTCTATCTCACCACAGTTTGGCCAACCTACTTCTTCAAAATTAGCGCCCAACATCCATAGTGCTGGCCACGTACCACCACCTTCTGGAAGCTTTGCTCTAAACTCTACTCTACCATAGGTAAACTCATATAAATCTTGAGACTTTATTCTAGATGACGTATAATCACTACCTGAAAAAGATTCAGCTTTTGCTGTAATTTTTAGCATACCATCTTCTACAATAACATTTTCTGGTCTATCTGTATAGTGTTGTAGCTCTAGATTTCCCCATCCATCTGTACCTGTACCTAAATCGTATGTCCAGTTAGAAGGGTCTGGCGCACCATTTACATCAAATTCATCTTGCCAAACCAAATTGTTATAAACAGAAGCAAATTCTTCGTTTGAAGGCTCTTCTGAAGTTAAAATAAACCACCAATCAAACTCGTTGTTTCCGTCTGTAGTTTTTAAAAGAAGCTCATTTTCAACAGAGCGATCAAAAATTTGGTAATTATGACTACCTCCAGTATAATAACTGATAAACGAAAGCCCATTAAGACTAATTGTTTCTACTCCACCTGGCGCAATTAATGAGTAAGAAGATGTATAATCGTCGTATGGTAAATTTTCTACATCAGCACCATTAACTGTTCCGCCTGAACCTATTTCATCTACTAAACCATCTCTACCAAATATAGTACCAGTAACATCTGTAGTTGGATCGTCATTTGTATTATTTGTGATGTGCGTATACGTTCCATCTATATTAAAAATGAATCTGTCATCGTACATACCAACTCCTACTTTCTCTTCTGGTCCTGCACCATACCATTCTACAGGAATCTGTCCTCCAACAGGACCTAAACCAAAATGACCATTAGCTTCTGATTTTAATCTCCATGTTTTTGAACTGTCACCTACTAATTTTTCAATTAAATCTTCTGGTGGCGAATAAGTTGCCAACACTTCAACTTCTGTAGTTGCCGTTGTTGCTAAACCACCTGTGCCATAAGCTATAACTGTTACAGTATATGTGTTGACACCAAGATTAGTAAACAGAGCTTCAATCTGACCTGAAGGCGCACTTACCTCTGATGTTGAATACAAAAACTTATAACTAGATGCATTATCTGCGGTCGCATATAAATTAACAACACCTGAACCATCTCCGTAAGGATTATCTGCATCCTGACCTACAATTACGGCTTCTATAGATAAATTGGTAGGTGCAACAATCTCTCCTATTGATGCATCATCATCTTGACAAGAAAAGAATGTCGCCAAGACTGCAATAATCAATACATTTAACTTAATATTTAAATTTTTCATTTCTTGTTTTTTTTTTAAATTTTAACCAATTTATATTGCCAAAACACACCTGCACCTGACTCTATATGCACATTCATTGTAGTACTATTTTCCATAGAAACATTGTAAATAATAGTACTTGGTACTGCTACATTTGGTAATTCGCCTTCATTATTAGCTTTTGGTATACCTATGTAAGCACCTGTTCCGTTTATGGTAATTGTTCCCGCAGACTCATCAAAAGTATATGTTGCAGAAGCTGAACCGTCATAAGGCGCTACAGGAGCTCCACAAGCATCTGATCCACCTTGCCAACCTTCTACCCAAGTATCAGCTCCTAATACATTTGAAAAACTACCATCTGGTCCAAACACAAACTGATCATCGTACTGGCAAGCTCTATCGCCTACACAAGCCGCATCACAACTCCACCAGCTTGTATCTCCCAAAGCAGGACCTACAGCTAAAGCTCCTGCTTCTGGTGCTAAAACCCATGTTCCTACTATTGGAGATGGTGCTCCACTTCTTACAAGTTTATATTGCCAAAACACACCTGCTCCAGACTCAATAACAACACTAATTGTATTTTCATTTATAAACGTTACATCGTAAGTAATTGATTCTGGCACAGCCACGTTAGGAAGTTCTCCTTCATTATTAGCTTTTGGCAAACCAATATAGGCTCCTGTTCCATTTATTGTAACAGTACCTGCTGCTTGGTTATGAACATACGTTGCAACCGCATTACCATCATAAGGTGCTACAGGAGTTCCACATGCTTCAGATCCTCCTTGCCAACCTTCTACCCAAGTTTCACTTCCAAGATTATTTGTAAAAGATCCATCAGATCCAAAAACAAATTCATCATCATATTGACAAGCTCTATCTGCTACACAAACAGCATCACAGCTCCACCAACCTGTATCTCCTACTGCTGGACCAACACCTAAAGCTCCTGCTTCTGGTGCTAATACCCAAGTTCCTACTAATGGAGAAGGAGCTGTAGGTGTTTTCCAGAAATAAATATTATCTATAAATACTGTACCTGCAGCCCAAGGTGTACCAACAAATTTTAACTGAAAAATTTCTGAAACTGTTAATCCTTGATCTGTATATTCAGAAATTGGAATATCAATACTCGTCCAATTGTTTGCTGTTAATGATCTGGTTGCTGGCGCTTCAGTTACTGTACCTGAAGCATTATTAATTAATGATGTTTCAATATCTGTTACAGCTTCTGCTGTCCAAACATCTAAGTGTAAATATTCCATTTGAGAGACATCTACCGTAGTTCCTTCTGCTAAAGCAATACCTTGATAACTTAGATTTACATATTGAAGCATTTCATCTCCACCTAAATCGAACATTGCCCAGCCACTTCCTTGACCAGCTTGTCCCCAATCCGGGAAATAATCTGTACCTGGAACATTATTATATGCACTGCTAAAAATTGAAATTACATCACCTTCTTCTCTTGCTGGAGGCGCTGGCGCAGAAGCTAAAGGCTGAAGTATAGCAGTCACCTCAAAATCTTCTGTATATGTTGTTGTTTCTATTGCTGCACCTAGTGCTTCTACAGTTATTGTATAGACACCAGCTTCTTCAAAAGTGTAGGATATTGTTTCACCAATATTTGCTGAAACTGGATCTGCACCTGGAACTTCACCAAAATCTACTTCAAAAAATGTCGCAAATTCTGCATTTGCTGTAACATTTACTGTTTTGGATAACGCAGGATCATTCGTAATCTCTACTACTAAATTTTGTGGTGCCTGAAAAGACACTACCACTTCTTGGGTTATCGAAGTTGTTTCGTCTGTAAGTCCATTTGCTGTTACCACAACATCATACACACCTTCTTGATATGTGTGCGAAATGTCTTCACCAGGACCTATAAGTTCTGACACTTCTGATCCATCACCAAAGTCTATTACATAACCTGTAACACCTTCTCCAGAAGGCCTTAATGTTACCAAACCTGTATTATCTTGAGTTACCGTTACATCAACAGAAATATTTGTTGGCGGTTCAATCTGATTAACAAAATCAGTATTATCATCTTCTTTAGTACAGCCAAAAACGACAAGTACTAAAAGAAGAAATTTTAATTGTTGCTTAATTATCTTCATAGTCTTTATTTTTTAATAACCAGGGTTTTGTTGCCAATTACCGTTTGAAAACTGTATCTCTTCTAATGGTATTGGAAATACTTCATGTTTACCATCTACAAAACCAGGAATTACAGATCCGTTTCCTGTTCTTACTAAGTCGAAGAAACGATGACCTTCTCCCATAAGTTCTAATCTTCTTTCGTTTAAAATAGCTGTTGTTAATGTTGCTCCTGTTGCTGAGATTTCGTGATCTGTATCTCCAAAGGCTCTATTTCTAACTCTATTAAGGTATTGTTGTGCAGTAACATCACTTAAACCGCCTCTGTTATAGGCTTCTGCAGCCAATAACAATACGTCTGCAAATCTTATTGCTCTGTAGTTATTTGGATTTGTAAGGTTTTGATCTCCTGTATTTAAATCTCCTTGTCTAGCAATGTATTTTCTGTTATAGTAACCTGTATGTTCGTATCCTGTTCCGTACGTTGCTCCTGTTTGAGCTGCCCAAGTTTCGATATTTAAAATGGCTACATCTCTTCTTAAATCATCTTCTTCATAAGCTAAATATGCTTCTTCTGTAGGTATATTAAAACTGAAACCAGAATCAAATAAAGGACCGTTATAATTTCTAATACCATTAAAACCAACTGCAATATTACCTTCACTACATTGTAAGCATCCAAATCCTGCCCCTTCTGCATCTGTATATTGAACTTCGAAAACAGACTCTACTCCATTTTCTTGTTCATTTTCAAAAATTGTATCGTAATCGGCTATTAAATCGTAAGGTCCATCTTGAATTAAATCGTCTAAAACAATTGCCGCCTGGCTAAATTTTTCTTGATACACATACGCTTTTCCTAATAATGCTTGAGCAGAACCTTTTGTTGCTCTTCCTACTTGAGGTGCTGTATAAGAAAGGGTGTTTGATGCATAGATTAAATCTGCTTCAATTAAAGCATATACATCTTCTACAGGAGATCTTGGAATTGTTGTTTCGTCTCCTAACTGGAATCTAGTTTCTTTTAAAGGTACTGGTCCAAACCATTTTACCAATTCGAAATAATAATAAGCTCTCAAGAACCTTGCTTCAGCTATGATTATATCTTTTCCTTCAAAATCAACATTGTTTTGAAATTCTAACAGGTAGTTTGCTCTGTTAACACCAGCGAACATCCAGTTCCATAAGTTCTGAACTTGGTCGTTTACAGGTGTATGAATCATATCATCTATTTGCTGATACCCAATAACGTCTGTTGCGCTTTCGCCACCACATAATGTATTATCTGATACAATCTCTCCCATAATATTGTTTATGTAAGTAGATTGCAACAAATCGTAAGCCGCAATAAGTCCGTTATTAAAATCATCTTCAGAATTGAAGTAGTTTTCAGAATCGATAGAATATACAGGGTTTCTATCTACAAAATCATCTGTACACGACAAGTAAACTAAAATCAGTAAGACTAGTACAGGTATCTTTTTTATGGTTTTTATTTTCATAATTATTTTTTTTAGAAATTAAGATTAAGACCAAACAAATACGTTCTTGGTATAGGATAGAATCCGAAATCTATTCCTCCACCAATTGGAGCGCCTGAAGTAGCTCCTGGATCGTAACCTCTGTATTTTGTCAATGTTACTAGATTATTTACTCCGCAATAAAGTCTTACTTTAGTGAAGCCCATAGACTCAATAACGTCTGCAGGCAAGTTATATCCTAGCTGAACATTTTGTAGTCTTAAGTAAGAAGCATCTTCTACAAAATAGTCTGAAAAGACATTATTTGTTGTTGCTGCCGTAGTTACTCTTGGCACTGTATTACTTGTACCTTCACCTGTCCAACGGTCTAACACATAATTTAACTGGTTAACATCTGTTAGAGTTCTTTCATAGTTTCTAACCATGTCATTTCCTATAGAAGCAAATGCGTATGCAGTGAAATCTAAATTTTTCCAGTTTAAGGTTAAATTAAGTCCCATCGTTACATCTGGTATTGGATCACCAAGGTTAGTTCTATCATCTGTATCTATAACTCCGTCGTTATTAACATCAACATATCTTAAATCTCCCGGAGATGCATTTGCACCTAAAGCTAATTGTGAAGGATGCGCATCTACTTCTGCCTGATTTTGGAAAATCCCATCTGTTTTATATCCATAAAAATATCCTATTGGCTGACCAACTTCCATTCTAGAAATTGCCGGCTGACCAACACCAAAAGATCCTCCTTCTATAAAACCTGTACTGTTATTAACCTCTGTAACTTCATTTGTAAGAGTTGTAACGTTATAACTCACAGATAACTTTAAATTTTCAGACAGGTTGTCTTTATAGTTGATAGCAAACTCAAACCCTTTGTTTTCTACACCACCAGCATTAATTGTTGGAGATGAACCACCTGGTGCATACACACCTGCGATACCAGATACCGGAATATTAGAAATTAAAAGATTGTCTCGTTTATTTATAAAGTAATCTGTGGTAACATCTACTTTCTCATTTAAGATTGTAAAATCTAAACCAACATCAAACTTCTTTGCCTCCTCCCATTGAAGGTCTGGGTTTGGTAATTGACCAATAGCAACTCCGTTGGTTAATGTACCATCAAACACATATGTTGCTTCTCCATTTAATTGACCAACATAACCGTTGTTAGGAATTTGATCGTTACCTAAAACACCATAACTAACTCTAAGCTTCAAGAAGTTTATTAATGATGAGTCATTTAAAAATTCTTCATCAGAAATAATCCAACCTGCTGTAGCTGAAGGAAAATATGCTACACGATTGTTTGGACCAAACTTGGTTGACATATCTCTTCTTAACATAGCAGACAATAAATATTTGCCTTTATAATCATATTGAAGTCTTCCAAAGACCGACATTCTTCTTTCATCAAATGCATAAGAACCTACATCTCTTACACCATCAGCTCCTGTTCCAGTAGCCAAGCTTATATCTGCATATGCCCAATCATTATTTGGCACATCATAACCTGTGGCAAACAAACCGCTACCAAATGTTTTATAAATAGTTGTACCTAATGTTGCGGTAACATTATGATCTTCAAAAAACGTGTCTTTATAATTTGCAAAAAGATCTAATGTATAGTCATTAAAGTTTTCAGCGCTTTGAGATACGCTACTTCTTGTTACATCAAACACCTTACCTCCGTAGTCTACAATCTTAGCAAAAGACTTTCCTTTTTGCTCTGTATTATTAAAACCTATTCTACTCGTAAATGTAAGTTGATCTGTTGGCTGATAATCCATAGAAAATGAACCGTTTAATTTTCTAAGATCAAAATCATTAAATGTATTTTCTATTTGAGCAAGAGGGTTAATAATTTCTATACCAAGACCTGCTGTATTTGGCACTAAAGAGAAATCACCATTTTGATCATAAGCAGATAATGTTGGTGGTGCATTTAAAGCATTAAATAAAACCGAACCAAGGCCAAAATCATTTACACTATCTCTATCTAAATAGGTATAAATAACATTAGAACTAAACTTTATCTTTTCTGAAATATCACCTCTAAGCGATAATCTGGCAGTATTCCTTCTAAAATCGGTTTTCTTTGGAGCTATAATACCTTGTTGGTATAAGTGAGAAGCACTAATAGTGTAAGCCAGTTTTTCTGAACCACCAGAAACACTAAAATCGTGATTAACTATTGGAACCTGAGAATTAAAAACCTCATCTTGCCAATCTGTTCCAACTCCTAAACCTGTAACGTTAGGATAAGGTAAGTTTTGACCAGCAGCAGCATAGCTTTCATTCAGAATTAATGCATATTCTGAAGCATTTAACAGCGGTAACTTTCTTGTAGTTTCCTGATAACCAACATAGGTATTGAAAGTTACTTTAGTTTTACTTCCTTTAGACCCTGTTTTTGTTGTTATTAAAATAACACCATTAGCACCAATAGTTCCATAAATTGCAGCTTGAGCATCTTTTAGAACTGTAATAGTTTCAATATCATTTGGGTTTAACAAACTCAAATCACCTTGGTATCCATCAATAAAAACTGCTGGACCATTAGTACCATTTGTAGATATACCTCTAATCCTTATATCTAGTCCTGCACCAGGTGCACCAGATTGAGTTGTTACATTAACACCAGAAACAGTGCCCTGTAATGCTTGTTCTACCTTTACAGGCGCTAACTCACTTAGGGTTTCTGAACTGACAGTAGACACTGCTCCAGTGACTTCTTTTTTAGTTTGAGAACCATAACCAATAACTACAACCTCATTAAGCGACTCAGCATCTTCCTGAAGGCTAACATTAATAGGATCGTTATTAACTACTTTGACTTCTTGAGTTACGTAACCTAGATAGGATATTACTATTACCGAATTAATAGGTACGTCTTTTAATGTAAATATTCCATCGAAGTCTGTAGTAGCTCCTTTAGATGTATTTTTTAAAATAATGTTTACACCAGGTAGCGGCTGTCCGCTGGAGCCTTCTGTAATTGTCCCTTTAACATCTATATTCTGTGCAAAAGAAATAGCGCTATAAGAGAAGAGCAATAAAATTAAGATTTTTTTATACATAGTTGTTTTGTTAGTAAACGCAACTTAATAATTGATTTTAAGATATTACTAAAAAGACACTATACAAAAAACATACATCGCAATTTTTTAGTTATTTTTTTATCAAATACACAATTAAATGTTAAGAAACTATTAAATACAGTGGCTTTTAACAATATCAACTATAACGTTATAGCTTAGACATTTATATAAATGTAGTGGTGTTGTATAGGTAAAATACGTAACTGTATAGGAGTTATATTTGAAGTATATAATCCGTTAAGTTGACGTCATGCCCCAAATTCATCTTTTTACGTAATCTATATCGTTTTACCTCAACACTTTTCGGAGAAATATTAAGTAAAGGCGCAATCTCTTTTGATGATAAATTGAGTCTTAGATAAGCACAGAGTCTTAAATCGTTAGAGGTTAAAGAAGGATGTATATGTTTAATTTTCTTTAAGAAGTCTTTATCAGCATTATTAAATGCTTCTTCAAAAAGTTTCCAGTCGTCTGTTGTATTTAAGTTTTTATTTATAAGTTTTATTACAGACTTTAAATCTTCAATCTTTTTAGCCTTAACAAGTTCCTTTTTTATATCATTAAGCAGTTCATTCTTGTTTATTAGATTCATTGTAGACATTCCTAACTCTCTATTTTTGTTTTCAATGTCTTGTTGAAGATTTTGATTTTTGAATTGCATTAACTGCTTTTGGTTTTCTAAGCCTTTAATTTCGAGCTCTCGCTCTTTTTTCTTTAATAATTCAGCACGTTGTTTTTTATAATGACGTTGGTTTAACCAATGAACTATTGCTAATAACAAAACCAATATTAGAATGTACAAGGCTATAGCCAGAGGCTTTAAAAACCAAGGTTTATTAATTTCAAACTTATAACTTATAGTATTTTCTGAAATGGTATTTCCTACTTTAGCTTTAGCTTCAAACGTATAATTACCATAAGGCAAATTTTCATACAAAACAGAAGAATCATCAACCCAATCGCTCCAATTATTATTGAATCCTAATAATCGGTATTGATACTTAGAGTTGAGAAATTTGTCAAAATTAGTTACACTGTATTCAAAAGATATATTATTGTTTTTGTTGCTAAGTTGACTTTCGTTATCTATGTTAAGCGCTTTTGAATCTTCATTTAAGGCATAGTTAGTAACACCATTGAGTGCTATTGAAACTTCATAGTTATTGCTATTTAATTTATCTAAATCGAAAACCAAATAACCGTTAGTGGCACCCATTAGATACTTATTACTTCCTAATTCTAATAGGTTTTCGTAACCAACTTTTGTTTTTCTTAGATCGTTAGGCAACGATAACGAAAAAGCTCTGTAGTTTGAAGATATTTTGCCAGGCTCAACATAATTCAAACTATTTTCTGAAAAAGCCCATAGTTTATCTGAGGTTTTATCTGCAATGAGTTTCCCAGAAACATATTGCTTAAAACCAATCAACTTGCTTAGAGAACTATCCTTTTGAAACAACTCTTTCTTAGGCTTATACTCGTACACACCGTCTTCATAAGCATAGAGTACACTATTATTGTAACTAACCAAACCCGATTTATCACCTTTTGGTACGGACTCTTTTTTATAAACATCTACAGCAGTAAATGCCTCATTAATGTTTAGCTTATACACCCCTTTATACTCGTGATTTACCAGGATCTGGTTATCGTTAACAAATTCAAAATATCTAGACGAGATATCGAACCCTTCTAACTTATTTCTTAACACCCATTTACCGTTAGAGTTTTGCAACACATATAATCCACTATAATTTCCTTGCAAAAGGAAGTCTGGCATAGATTTAATTTTCTGTAATTGCCATGTTCCTTGTACTTCAGAAAATAGATTAGCCTGATTATTTTCTATTATAAAAGTTCCTTTATCATGACCACAAAAGAAAGTGCCATCTATATTTTGCAAACACCACACCTGACCTTCTGTGCCTTCAACGAAATTGAAATTATCATGCGAGTCGAGATTTCGGTAAAACAATCCTTGATTGGTCCCTAAATACAACTTATCATCGTGGACTAAGGATGTATATACGGTTCCTAAAACACCCGAATCATCATTATAAACTGTAAATGGAGAATTTAAGTTGATATTATTTATTCCGTTATCTAAACCCAACCATATATTACCTCTGCTGTCTTCAAATAAAGAGAGAACAGTATTATTACTTAAACCATTTGCCTGATCAATCTTTAATTTAATATTACCCTCTTCATCTAGCAATATTATGCCGTGAGAAACCGTACCCAACAAATAACCACCCTCTTTTAGCTGTATACTGCTATAAATACTATTATGATAAAGTGTGTTTTTTAGGTTTTCGTTCCAAACCTCAACATTGTTATTCTTAAAAATATAGAAGCCATTTTCTTTAGTTTGAATTAACAAATCTCCTTCTTTATCAAAAACATTAATGATGACCTTATCTTTTATTACATAAGAAGCTGTAACCTGTTTTTCTTCACCATTTTCTATCTTAAAAAGCCCTTCACTAAACTTCTGATAATAAATAGTATCATCGACTTTATAAATTTTTGTAATGGTGTTTTGAGACTCAATTACTTTTAACTCTCCATTAATGGTGTTATAAATGTAGATATGATTTAATGATTGAAATAGTATGTAGTTTTCTAAAGAAACAATGTTCCAAAACTGTTCATCTTCAATCAGTTTTATTTTTAACTCTTTTACTAGTGATGTATAGTTTAATTTACCAAAACTGTCTTTTTCCCAGTAACCAAAATCCATGTAACAACCAGAATATACTCGACCATCTATAACTCTAACTGATCTTAATATAGACTCATTAGGTGTTTTGTATAATTGCCAACGCTCACCATTATACTCTAAAAGTCCTTTGTTATTGGCAAAATACATTTGGTCGGTTGAAGCCTGAGATATGGACCAATTCTGATCTTCAGCTTTATAATCTTTAGTTGTAAAAATTTGAATAGGAGGAATCTCCTGACCATAAAAAATGGATGAGATTAAGAAAAATAGTACGAATAATTTCTTGCTAATCATTGTTGCCAGTATATTATTTAATTTCAATATTAAACACATAACACAACACTGATGTTAAGGTCTTAATACTCGTAAATATAAGAACTTTGAAAAGCTTTGTAGAGGTAATAGACTGAATTTTACACCAAAAGAGAATGAACAACCTCACTCTACCAGCCAACAGACTTTATGATTTTTTAATTTGTGTATTAAAAAATACCTTAACAGCATAAAACAACCCTTCACTTAATAAAGAAACCGCAAGAATATAAACTCTTGCGGTTATAATTGAAATGTAACATCGTATAAATTAAAACTTCTTAACAATTAAAACATATGAATTGTACATTTCGGCTAACTAACAAATATTAAAATCGAGATCTAATATATGTACTGTCTATATTTTATATCATTGATATATTTGTTAACACTAAATTTGATTTTAGCTATCTGAGAGCTTTTTTAGAAGCTCTAGACCTTATAATCCATTTTTCTTCAACAACGTTTAATAATGTAATAACTCTTTAGCGAAAAATCTGCTGGGATGAGTATTTTATTCGTTTCTTACATATTTTATTAACTCAACATTCTTTAAAAGAAACCGCAAAGACAGTTAACTTTGCGGTTTGCACACAAAACCTATGATAACTCTAGCATTTGCTACCAATCAATTTATAATCAACCAAACTCGGTTTTGTGATTTTAAATAAAGATTAAGTCATTTTTAAGCCTAATTCTTTTACCGCTTAAACATTAATAAAACCCGATATACCTCATTCTTAAATTTGTTATAACTCTGTGTGTATTCTATATAACTTTTGCGTTTTTGCATATGATGCTTCACTCTATTGTTATCGTACTGGGTTTTACTGTATTCAAATTCGGTTTTTAGTTCATTTTCATATTTACACAAGCTCGCCATTAACAACACATTTGCTCTCTGGTTTGCCTTAATTTTATAGGACAACGAACTACTTTTTATCAACTGTTTTTCTAAGGTTTTAAAAAAATTTAATTCTTCATTTATAATTTCCAGATTGTTTATCCATAATTCAATCTCCTTTAGATCTTTGTATAGACACAACCTTCTATGCTCATCTACTTTATACATTTATTACACTTAATAAATAGCAGCTGGCACTATGTCATCTTTAATAGTGTGAATTTTCCTTTTATACTGTTAAAAAACTCATCTTTGAGTCGTCTATATTTATCTAAATGATAGATATAACTTCTCCTATAACTCTCGTGTTCTGATATATACACCATATCGCATTCGGTATCTTCGCATTCTATAATTTTTGCCCTTGCACCATTATATTGCAACAGCGCATTAAGTAGTGTATCGTTCTCTTTTTGCTTTTTCTTAAACCTTTGAATTACAACAGGACTCTCTATCTTACTGTTTAACTCTTTGCTACAAATACTTATGAAGTTGCTAAGCTCTTTTTTTATATACTGAAGATGATTTATCCAATTGGTTAATTCCATTGAATTAATCTTGTGTGTTATATCCAAATCAGTATCATGATTGTATATTTTATTTCCTATTGAATTCATAATTATATTTTTTAAATAGAAAAGTTAGTCTTATCCAATTCTTTTTCTTGTTTTACATCAGATATAGTAATCTCTTCATTTCCTTTTGGAAAATTCCAAACAACCTTATCTCCTTTTGAATAACCAAATAAAGCAGAACCTAAAGGCGTTAAAACCGATATTTTGTTACTGCTAAAATCTCTCTCGGAAGGTATTACCACCTGTACAGTCTTTTTAACTCCGTTTGCATAAGCTACAGCAACAGTACTATTAAACCTTACAACATCGTCTGGCATTTGATCATCATTAACGATATGCGCAGATTTTAATTCTTCAGTAAGCTTTACTAAACACTTTTGTCGCTCATGATCTTCAGCATAACCTGAGATATTGAGTATGCGCTTTAAATACACATACTCTTTCTTCTCTAATATTAAACTTCCGTATTTCATCTGCTCTCAGGTTTTATTTATTAAGGGAAAATTCCTCTTTCTATATAAGCCTTTTCTATTCGTTTTATGGCTATGCTAAATGCCGCTGTTCTCATATCTATACCTTCTGCCTTAGCATAATCATACACTTTATTAAAAGACTCTTTAAGCTTTTTATCTAGTTTTGCCATAACCTCATCTAATTGCCACAGCTCACCATTTCTGTTTTGCAACCATTCAAAATAGCTACCAACAACTCCACCAGAATTGCATAATATATCTGGAATAATAGTTACTCCTCTTTCTGTTAATATTTTTTCGCCTTCAACATTTGTTGGTCCGTTAGCTCCTTCTGCTATTAACTTTGCTTTAATGCTTAATGCATTTTCTTTAGTAATTTGGTTACCCAAAGCCGCAGGAATACAGATATCACACTCTAAAGCAAAAAATGTTTCCTTTTTTACTTCCTTAGCCTTTGGAAAATCTGCAATGCTTCCGTCGTTAACCTGCATATAATTAAACAAGCCTTCTACATCAATACCCTTTTGGTTTTCTATACTTCCAAAAGCGTCTTGCACACCAACCAAAATAGCTCCATCTTTTTCTAGGAAATGTGCAGCCCAATACCCAACATTACCGAATCCTTGTACTATATATTTTTTTCCTTCTAAACTTTGATTATTTTTTTCTGCCCAAAACTTTATAGACAAATACACACCATAACCAGTAGCTCTATCACGACCTTCTAATCCACCGCTTCCGGCTGGCTTACCCGTTACTACATGTTGATTTGCTGTTCGTTCTGCTGGTGGCCTAGTACTCATATAAGTATCTGCCATCCAAGCCATTGTTTGACTATTTGTATTAACATCTGGCGCAGGTATATCGTGCTCTGGCCCAATGTTATCAGCTAACGCAAACGTAAAACGTCTTGTTATACGCTCTAACTCTGTTTTAGAATACTTAGAAGGATCTATTTTTATACCTCCTTTTCCCCCTCCATAAGGCAAACCTGCTAATGATGTTTTCCAGGTCATCCACATAGCTAATGCTCTAGCCGCATCGATATCTACTGTAGGATGGTATCGTAAACCTCCTTTGTATGGTCCCAAAGCATTGTTGTGCTGTACTCTGTAACCTGTAAATATTTCTACATCACCATTATCCATTTTTACTGGAAAATTCACAATAATTTCATTATTGGTAATGCTTAATATTTTTTTAATATTTGGATGTAAGTTGATTTGGTTAGCAGCACTTTCAAACTGCTCCATTACATTATCCATCATACCTCTTTGAGGTACTTTTTTAGCTTTTTCTTTAAGCTCTGCTGTTAATGTTGACATTCTTTATTATTAAATTAACTGTTTTCGATAACAATGAGTAAATACTACTTGAAATATCTGTTTGAGATCGATCTTTCCTGATACTTCTCATTTAAGTATTTACTTCTTAAAGACTTATTATTCTTTCTAGAATTTTTAGTATTTAAAACTGTAATTAGGGCATTAAAATTCATAACGCAATTATTTAAAAAATTAAACTAGTTCTAATTTGTGTCTTTTTTTGTTTTGAGGTATTTCTAAATTCATAATTGATTTGGAATCTAATTCTACCTCTTTGTATTCGCTACAAGACCACACTTTGTCTTTTTGTGCAGTGAGCACACAATTTTTTTGGTACTCGCAACTTGGGCAAATGTTTATGTGATTCATTTAGAAAAATCATTTTGTTACAATGTATATGGCAATGCACATGCCAAAACAAACCAACAAAACACAAAAAACTCTCAAAACCCTTTATTTAAAAGGGCAACGAGAGTTTAAAACAATTTATTTACAGAATAAATAGTGATACTTTTTTACTCAATTGCGAAAAAAAGTATCATTATTTTACGCTTTTAATTAGCAAGTTTTTGACGGATGGTTTTTCTGTCTATTTGAAGTATTTCTGCAGCCTTAGTTTTATTGTTTCCAGTAGCTCTTAAAACTTTTTCTATATACCTACGCTCAATTTCTTTTAAAGGTACAAGCTCATCAGAAGACATATCAATAGTGTACTTTAAATGATTTGGCAACGATTCTGCTTCAATAACTTTATCGCACATTATAACAGCACGCTGAACAATATTTTCGAGCTCCCTTATGTTTCCTGGCCAATCGTACCTCATAAAAATACTTAACGCTTCGGGTGCAATTTTTATAAAACGATCTTTGTACTCTATACCATATTTAAACAAAAATTTATCTACCAAAAACGGTATATCATCTTTTCGATCTCTTAAAGGAGCAATTTCTATTTCTACAACTGTAAGCCTGTAAAACAAGTCTTCTCTAAAGCTTTGCTTTTTTATCATTTCTTTAAGGTCGCTATTTGTTGCTGCAACTATTCTTACATCTATTTGCTCGGCTTTTGTAGCTCCTACTTTTACCACTTCTTTTTCTTGAAGCACTCGCAATAAACGCGATTGTACAGCCAACGAGGCATTACCAATTTCGTCTAAAAAAATAGTTCCGCCGTTTGCTGCCTGAAAAAAACCATCTCTATTGGTTTCTGCACCTGTAAAGGCTCCTTTTACGTATCCAAATAATTCTGCCTCAAGTAAGTTTTCTGGTATAGCACCACAGTTTACTGCTATAAATGGAGCTCTAGAAAATTTACCTTGGTAGTGTATTGCTCTTGCCACTAACTCTTTTCCTGTACCACTTTCTCCTTTAATAAATACGGTGGCTTTATTATTTTTTACACGCTCTATAATTTGTATGACATCATTAATCTGCTTAGAATTTCCTATAATTTCGCCATAAGCATTATTAGGGTTTTCTGTTTTAGATTTTTTGGCTTCAACAGTAATTGAGCTATTCTGTAGCGCCTTATCTAAAGCCACTTTCAACTCATCTTTTGTAAATGGTTTTGTAAGATAATCCGTAACGCCAGACTTTATTGCCACTAAAGAATCTTGCACAGAAGGATAACCTGTAATGGTTAGTTTTGGTAATTTTGGATAGTGCTCTGATACAAACTTTATAAGCTCAAAACCATCAACTTCTGGCATTTTTAAATCCGTAATAAGCAGATCTATCCTTGTATCTTTTAGGATGGCTACTGCTTCCTTTACAGAAATAGCTTTGTAAACATGAAATTTCCATGATTGTAAATGACGTTGCAGTAACTCCAAGATATGGATATCATCATCTACAACTAATATATTTTCTTGTCGTAATTGCATATATTTTTTAATCTTTTGGCAATCTTACAATAAAGGTTGCTCCTTTTTTAGAATTATTTTTTGCTACAATAGACCCTTTGTGAGATGCAACAATACCATGCACCACACTTAGCCCTAAACCAGATCCATCTCCTTGAGGCTTGGTTGTAAAAAAAGGCTGAAACACTTTGTCTATATCTTCTTTTTTAAACCCAACACCTTGATCAGATATTTTTAAGATAACCTCTTTTTTATTGCTAGACGCTTCAATATGCACAACACTATCTTTTGGCGAAAAATATATAGCATTAATAAGAAGGTTAAATATAATTTGTGTGAGCTGAATTGGATCTGCCCTTAACCACAACTCATCATCTTTAATATTAACTTGATAATTGACATGCTCTTTTTTAAATGTAGCTTCTAAAAGTGTAATTGCATTTTTTATATTAGGAATAAGATTAACAAGCTCTTTTTCCTGAGGCATTTCGCATGCAAAAAACATCAGTTTTTTTACTACCTCTCTAGAAAATATTGCGTTTTGAATAATTTTATCTACATCTGAAATGGCTTTTTGATTGGTTTTTAAATCCTCTTTTAAAAGCTCTCCAAAACCTAAAATGTTTGCCAAAGGCGTATTTAATTCATGAGCAATACCAGCTGTAATTTCACCCAAAATACTTAAGCGATCTGCATGCTCCATTTGTCGTTTGAGCGAAGCTTCATTTTTTTGAATTTCAATTCGCTCAAATAATGCTCCAATCTTAAGCGCAACATTATCTAACAATAGTTTTTCTTCTTTTAAAAAACTCAATGTTTCTTTCTCTAAAGCATATAATCTTACTAAAATTTCACCTTTTGGAGCATTAAAAACTTTAATACTAGAACTTAGTGTAAAATCATCTTTTATAAATTCTTTTGTTCCTATAGTTATCTCATCTATCCAAATTAATGCCTCCGTTTTTTTGGGATATTGAAACGCTTTTTTTAGGCTAAAGGCAATGGCTTTTATTGTATCTTCTATTAAATCAAAATCAGTATTAGCTATAATAGAAGATACCTCATACAAACAAGTTAACTCTTTAATACGTTCTTTTAATGCAGACTCAGTACTGTTCATTTAAATAAATTCTTCTATTTATTGATTTTTACCTCTAGTCATAGACTTTTTCACCCTATAAAATAAAGCAAACTGCACTGTAAAACCAATTATAACCAAAAACACAATTTCTAATGTAGACATAAGATTTTTAGTATCTAGACTACGCTGTGCCACACCTACTTTATACTTACTTTCGGACACTTGTATTAAAGATAAGTTATTTAAATCTGTTTTTATGGCATCTATAAGCAGAACTTGCTGATCTTGATCTATAAGAGTAGTAGATTTACTCTCTAATTGTAAGAGTGCATTAAAATTTTCTTTTAATTCTTCAAAAGTGCGCAATTCTCTACTCGTAAACTTAGTAGTAGAAAACACATCTATTAATGCTGCAAACTCTTTATTTAAGTTTGATTGGCTATACACCAAAGACGCATCTAAAATTTTAAGATGCTTTTTACACATTACATTAGACATTTTGTAGACATAATCCTGAGCCACAACTCTATCGCTATAAATTGTAGTTAATGTATCTTGAACAGTATTAAAATGTCTTTGATCTAATCTGTTGGTAGCAAAGACCAGCAAAAAGACAATAAAAAGAGCAAAACCAATATTAACACGATTAGAAAGAGAAGTTTTAGCAGACATAGTGTTTCGTTTTTAATTAACATTAAAAAAACACAAAAACTCTTCCAAACCTCAACCCAAAACCAACAAATAAATGAAAATCAAATAATTACACAAACAAGACTAAATGTAAAATTGGGGAAATATTACCCGATTGATACTTTTTTACCCAATAAAAAATTACTCAAAGGCAATATCAATCCATAAAAAAAGCCTCAGTATACAACTGAAGCTTTTTGTCTGTACAGGCGGAGAGACTCGAACTCTCACACCTCGCGGCACTAGATCCTAAGTCTAGCGTGTCTACCAATTCCACCACGCCTGCAAATTTGGATTGCAAATATAAACAATTGTTTGGATATACAAATAGGTTTTGAATAAGAAAATATTCGATTTTGTTTTTCTTACTTTTGTTTGAAATCAAATAACTACTATGCAAAATATAAAATCTTACATCGATGAGCACAAACAACGCTTTATCGACGAGCTTATAGATTTACTAAAAATTCCTTCTATAAGTGCAGATTCAGCTTACAAAAAAGACGTTCTCAACACAGCAGATGCTATTAAAGTAAGTTTAGAAAAAGCGGGTTGTGATAAGGTTGAAATTTGCCCAACAGATGGCTACCCTATCGTTTATGGCGAAAAAATAATTGACATAAACTTACCAACGGTTTTGGTTTATGGTCACTATGACGTACAACCACCAGATCCGCTAGATTTATGGAATTCTCCTCCGTTTGAACCTGTAATACAAAACACAGACAAACATCCTGAAGGTGCTATTTTTGCAAGAGGTGCTTGTGATGATAAAGGCCAAATGTACATGCACGTAAAGGCTTTGGAATACATGACAAACAATAATGAGTTACCATGTAATGTAAAGTTTATGATTGAAGGTGAAGAGGAAGTTGGTAGTGCTAATCTTGGAAAATTCGTCGCTGCTAATCGTGAGAAGTTAGAAAACGATGTTATTCTTATTTCTGACACTGGTATGATTGCTAAAAATGTACCTTCTATTACAACTGGACTTCGTGGTCTTAGCTATGTTGAAGTTGAAGTTACCGGACCAAATAGAGATTTACACTCTGGTTTGTATGGAGGTGCTGTAGCAAACCCAATAAATGTATTAACTAAAATGATTGCATCGCTTCATGATGAAAACAACCATATTACCATTCCTGGGTTTTATGATAAGGTTGAGAACCTTTCGGATGAGGAACGTGCAGAAATGGCTAAAGCTCCATTTTCGTTAGACAACTACAAAAAAGCTTTAGATATTGATGCGGTTTATGGTGAAGAAGGCTATACTACAAATGAACGAAACTCTATAAGACCAACATTAGATGTTAACGGAATTTGGGGAGGATATACAGGTGAAGGAGCCAAAACAGTTATTGCTAGTAAAGCTTTTGCTAAAATCTCGATGCGTTTAGTGCCAAACCAAGATTGGGAAGAGATTACACAATTATTTAAAACCCATTTTGAAAGTATTGCTCCTGATGCTGTAAAAGTTAAAGTAACTCCGCATCATGGTGGTCAAGGCTATGTAACACCAATAGATAGCACAGGTTACCAAGCTGCATCAAAAGCCTATGAAGAGACTTTTGGAAAAACTCCTATTCCACAACGTAGTGGTGGAAGTATTCCTATTGTTTCGCTTTTTGAGCAAGAATTAAAAAGTAAAACAATCCTTATGGGCTTTGGTTTAGATAGCGATGCTATACATTCGCCAAACGAGCATTTTGGAGTTTGGAATTACTTAAAAGGTATTGAAACTATTCCTTGGTTTTATAAGTATTTTACAGAGTTAAAGTCGGCTGAATAGTTTAGACAAAGTTGTATAGGCAAGTCATCGTAAACTGATTTGCCTATACAATTCTTAATCATTAGACCCTAGATCAATATCATACTTACTTTTGATTGCATTATAAGCTGCATCAGACACAATTAAATAAACATTTATCTCTCCTGAAACTTTATTAAAATTAAATTCAACACTTGTTTTCTCAGTATTAACTTTAGCTAATCTAATTTTATATAAATCTGTTTCTTGTTTTTTAAAGTCTTTAATATCAGAATAAAGAATTGCAAAATTTGAAAACTCTTTTTTCAGAATAAAAATGTAAGATTCCAATAATTTTGCCATTATTAATTCATCTGTATTCTGAGTTTGTTCTGTAGATAAGTTTAAGAAACTAATTGCTTCATCATAATGGCTATCATTAACAGACAAAAGAGCTTTAATATAATATGCATTAAAGCTTCTTAGGTTAGCTTCTTTTAAACCAATATTCAAGTATTTTTTACCATTTTCATTATCACCTAAAAAGAAATAAGACGTAAACAAACCCTCTACAAAATATTTTAAATTTCTCTCGTCACATTTTATTGCAAGTTGAGTGTACTCAACTACTTTTTTATAGTCTTTAATTTTGTATAAATAGGATAAAATTTTTGAGTAATATTCTGAATTGCATTCTTCCAACTCCAATAACTTCAAGTAATCATTATAACTCTCATAATCCTTGTTATCTTTTAGAAGAATTTCTGCTCTGTACTTTATATATTTTGCTTTAGCTTCTTGCTCAATAATATTATTTAAAATTTCAATTGCTTTGCCATATTCTTTTTCTTCATCATAATATTGAGCTATAAAAAACTCAAGAATATTACTGTGCTTTAATTTTAATCCTTCTTGCAATAGTCTTAAAGACTCATCTTTCTTATTCTTATTATTCTGCTCTTTACCTAAAGAATATAAAACGCTGGCTAAATCAATTCTTACAAGCTCATCGCTTGGGTCTATAATTAAAGCTTTGTAATAATAGTTTATAGCTTCATCATAGCCATTGTATTTAAAAAAACTTAAAGCTATTTGTTTATAAAGTCTTTTACTAGGTTGATATTCGCAAAAAACAATCAAAACTGCTAATGACTCTTCAATTTCGCCTTTTTCCTCTAATATGAGTGATTTTAATATTATTGAATTCTCTGTTTCTTTACCAATCTCTTCGATTTTGTCTAATACAGTAATAGCTTCATCATATTGTTTATTTGACGATAAGACTAAAGCCTTTTGCATAATATAATTATTATTCAAAGAGTCTATACTCAATGCTTTATTTATAAAAGCCAATGCATTATTAAAATCACCTTGTTTTGAATAAGAATATGATTTATTGTAGTAGCTTAAAGAGAGTGAATCTTTTTGACCGTAACTAAGTGTGCCACATAAAAAAAGTAAGAACAAAAAAAATTGTTTCATAATATTAACTAATTTCAAGTGATCTACTCTTTAATAATTTTAAAAGTCGAAGCTTTAGTTTTAGACTTAATATTTACAAAATAAACTCCTGAAGCAATACTATCGAATTTAATTTCGATATAGTTGTTTTGGGAGTTCGTTTTTCTTATCACTCTTCCTGAAATTGCGTTAACTGTAACATCAATTTCAGACTCACTAAAATTATCAATCTTAATTACCGAATCTACTGGATTTGGGTATACTTTAATTTCGTTGGGCAAAAATTCTTCCGAAGACAAAACCGAAAAACTAATACACAAACTCATTTCTGTACAGCTTCCGTTGGTAACCTCAACAGCATAACTTCCACTGCTTAATGGTGTAAACGATTGATTGGTTTCACCTGAAATAGGCGTATTCGTATCGCAATTATACCATTGGTATGTTCCTTCATTTTGGTTAGACACTAATTCCGTAGCTGTTTGCGTTAAAGTGTTATCTACACTAATTAAACCTGCTTTGGTTGCTGTGTAAGCCAGTACTAATTTGGTCAGCTCTGTCATATACTGAAAATCGATATCCTCTACCCTATCATTGGCTGTATGATAATCTGGTGTCTGATCATTGGTTTCCCAAGATTCACCAACTAAAACTGCAGAATAACCTTGATCCCAAAAACGAGAATGGTCGCTCGCTGTAGTACCTGGATTAACAACAATTTCATGTAAATCGAATGTGTAAGCACTCAAAAGACTTAGCAAATCATCTTTTATAGCAACTGAATTTGCAATATTTCTAACATCAATATCAAACTGATTATCGCCAGGTGTTCCAGGTGCATCACCATCATACCCAATCATATCCATATTAATCACACCCAGAATATTATCTCTGGTATTTCCATTAGTGTCGTCAGCCGCTTGCTCTGCATAATAATTGGCACCAAGAAGTCCTATTTCCTCTTCGTCCCAAAGTGCATAGACAATAGTATTGTCTGTACATTGAGCAGAAAGCAATCTTGCTATTTCTAAAACCGCAGAAACTCCTGTTGCGTTGTCATCTGCACAGTACGTAGTTACAGAATCATAATGCGCACAAATGATATAAATATCATCAGGATTTGTTTGTCCTAATTGCGTTGCAATTACATTTTTTCCTGCTGAATTAAAATTCTGAAATTCAACATTTAGGTTAGGCAGTACTTCTAAACGTTCCTTTATATAATCTGCTGCCAAATCGTTATTACTTTGCACTCTAGACGTTATAGTTTGCGTACTTCCGTTTATAAGTGCCGACTGCTCTCCTGCAAGCTGTGCCACTACAGTTTGTAAATTAGAATTACTAACTGAGTTCATTAAATCTTCTATAGATTGCGCTCTAACAGTAAGCGTGGCTAATACTATAAAGCCTAATAGTAATAAGGACTTTTTCATTAATAAAACTGCATTAAAAAGTATAGTCAAAGATAGTGAAATGTAAAAAATTGAAAATCAAATGTTTTGAAATTAAAATTTTTATTCTACATTTGTAGAGTTAATTCTAATCTTGTAGAACAATGGAACTTTCTAAAACCGAAGAACAACTCATGCAATACTTATGGAAGCTAGAAAAAGCTTTTATGAAAGATATATTAGAAGTTTATCCTGAGCCAAAACCAGCAACAACAACCGTTGCCACGTTATTAAAACGAATGATTGGAAAAGGCTTTGTAGATTATAAAACCTATGGTAAATCGAGAGAATATTACCCACTCGTTAAAAAAGAAGACTACTTCTCAAAGCATGTAAACGGTTTAATTAAAACTTTTTTTAACGATAGTGCGTCTCAGTTTGCGTCGTTCTTCACCCGAAAAACAGATTTAACCAAAAAAGAGTTAGAAGAGCTAAAAGCTATAATAGACAAGGAAATTAAAAGTAAGTAATCATGGAACTATTTTTGTTAAAATTTTCGGCTTGTCTTTTGGTGTTTTGGCTAACCTATGTGCTACTCTTAGAAAAGCAACAAATGCATCACTTCAAAAGATTTTATCTGTTGGGTTCGTTTGCCATGGCTTTAATAATTCCGCAGCTTACCATTATTGAATATATAGAACCTATTGTTCAAAATTTTGAAATCACAACTGCATTTATTCCCATAGAAGCAGAAGTTACACCTCAACCCATTGAGACCTCACCTGTACTTACTTTAGAAATTATTCTTTGGTCTATCTACATACTTGGAGCAACGCTATTTGCAATTCGTTTTGCGGTTAACCTGTTTAGACTATACAGACAAATTGCAACAAACGATAAACAACGCAACCGAAATTTTATCTACGTATTACTAAAAGCGTATCGCATACCACATTCATTTTTTAAATACATTTTTGTTAACCAGCAACAATTTGAAAACAACCAAATACCCAAAGAAGTCAGACTACATGAAGAAACGCATGCCAAGCAATGGCACAGCTTAGACATTTTGTTGTTGGAATTGTTACAAATTGTCTTTTGGTTTCATCCTTTGGTTTATATTTTAAAACATCATATAAAACTAAATCACGAGTTTTTAGCAGATGACGCTGTATTGCAGCAAGGTATTACTACTAAAAGCTATCAGAATATATTATTACAATTTTCATCAAACACTCACAATCATCAATTAGCGAGTGCCATCAATTATTCATCATTCAAAAAACGATTTACAGTTATGAAAACACAAACCTCCAAAACCCGAATTTGGTTAAGTACCTTATTGGTATTACCAGTTTTAGCTATTCTTTTTTACAGCTTTGCTGAACGAGAATATGTTGAGAAAGAACAAACAGAAAATCTTACAACAGAGGTAAATTCATTTTTAGTTTTTGTTGAAAAAAACGGAAACACTTTAGAGCTTAGATGCGAAAGTGGTTGCAGATGGAGTCATCTAGTACTAGAACCCAACTCTGAACCTTACATCATTAACGACTTTGGTTTCTCGGAAGGAAACACTTTAGATACCGATAAATTTGCATTTTCTATTGAGCCTAATCAATCTGGTGTTTTACTAAATGGATTAAAAGGCACGGCTTGGGTTAATTTGGCATTTTCTTTACCCAAAAACCAAAAACAAGCTGTTAATCAATTGGGTATGACCAATGAAAAAGTTCCTAATCTAGAACAAATTAGTGACGACTTACAAAAGAGAGCAGAAGAAAACTACTATAAAAATCAATTTTTTGTAGTAAAAGACAAGCAAGGCCGTAAAGTAAGTAAACGATTTTTTGAATTAGATTATAATAACAAAATTAAATGGGTATATGCTAATGAGATTCCTTATCATAGAATAGATGTTACAGAAGCACATTTTGAAGAAGCTAAGAATTCGAAAAACTATATCATTAAAGTCGATGGAAACTATATATCTAAAGACGACTTAAAAAAATACAAAGCATCAGACTTTATAACGTTTTCTTACACACCAATTTCAAAATTGGCAGAAATGAAAGAGCAATCCGTCCTTAACTTAGTGACAACAGATGCTTATAATTTATTTGTTAGATTAATGATAAGCCATTATACTGAAGTATTTGCCAACTATGAGAATGAAATGGCACTCCCAGAAAACAAACGAAAAACTGACATCAAAGAACTAGTAAGCACCTATGAGTTTCTAGATTATAACTACAAAAAATTTACATCAGAAATCTTAAAACAAAATCAGTTAATTCCTCCAACACCTTTATCAGAAGATATCATAAAACAAGTTCATCAATCTTACCTTGACATACCAAATTTGTATATTGATAAGGACAACAATTTATTCCTAAACAATAAGTCCACATCCTTAAAAACCATTCAAAAGGACTTTAATGAAATTACTAATTATAAAAAGGCTGAATTGATTTTAAAAGCAAATGGAAGACGCATTCACAATGACTTTATTAACCAAATTATGGTAGCTATTGGTGATAATTTAACAAATATTGAAGTTTCTAATGGTCAAGCGGTAATTTATAATCCTAATTTTAAAAATAAGGAAGTTAACCAACAAAAACCAGTCATGTGGATTCTAGTCAACAGAAAGGGACAACTATTAGTTGATGATGAAGTCGGAACACTAGAAAGCATTAAGAAGAAACTGAAAAAGCTATCTAAAACTAAAAACTCAAAAGGGACAGTAGCTATTCAATTTGATTCGGAAGCGCCTGAAAAAACAGTTAATGAAGTAAAATCTATAGTACAAAAATCTGGATTTGAAGTCTTCACTATAGACACTAATCAAATCCCTCCGCCTCCGCCACCTCCTCCTGCGCCTGAGCCACCTAAGAAAACATCTAAGGGTGGACCAAATGCTAATGGAGTATACCAAACTAACAAAATTGAACCTATTGAAATCTATATTGATAGTGACAATAACATTCAATTAAATGGAAAAAGTATTAAAGAAGATGCCATTAACAATCAAGTTGCTAAACTCAACAAACATTTATCTACCGAAGATCATCGAAAATATGTTATGGCTTCAATTGCCATAGAAAAAAATAAAAGTGCAGATTTAGCTAAATCTATTCAAACGAAACTTAAAGAGGTTAATGTCTTTTGTGGTAGTATTTCGTATTTAGAAAATGTATCTAAATCTAACTTACCAAAGAAATCATTAAACTTATACTCTGGGTTAACCGTTGAAGAAGCAAAAGCTAAGGAGAAGAAAATTTTTAGTACTTCTGGTGACTCTAAAAAAAAGACAGACAACACCAACGATAATAGCCCATGGAAAGTTAAAGTGTCAACTGCTTCATACGAATACACTGATGATAATGGTAAGAGTACTGGTAAAATTGATTTATTTAGTGACAGAACTACTCAGTACCCTATTATTAATGGAAAACAAATTAAAGGAGGAGATATTTCGCTTACTAAGGAAAAACTGAAAAATTTAAAAATTACATTAAAAGAAAATAAAATTACATCCTTTAAAATTCAGTTTCCAAATAACCTAATACATATTAATAAAGGTAACACCTTGAACGATAAAGTTAAATCATATATAAATCATATTGAACCCAATTATGTTGTTACTCTTTTTGATATATATGATAAAAATGGTAAAGAATTACCACCAATATTGATTACCGTTACAAATTAGTACTTAAGCCTCGCAATGCGAGGCTTTTTTTATCTTAAAAATGTAACAAAACCACAATTTTAGCGTTCTAATAACCTATAAGATATGCTACATGCATAGCTTAACATCAATCAATCAAAACAAACAGTTATGTTAAAACAATTCTTTATCCTATGTTCGGGAGCAGACACCAATATTCTCGATAACTGCTCTAATGGCGAGCAAAATAAATATGCTGGCATTGGCGCTACTGTGTTTTTTACTGCATTAATGGCAACCATTGCTGCAAGTTATGCATTATACACGGTTTTTGATAACCTCTACACTTCCATTGGTTTTGGATTGGTTTGGGGACTTTTAATCTTTAATTTAGATCGATACATTGTTTCAACTATAAAAAAAAGAAACAGTTTTTTAGACGAATTACTACAAGCTGCACCACGAATTTTTCTGGCTGTTATAATTGCTGTGGTGATTTCAAAACCTTTGGAACTTAAGATTTTTGAAAAGGAAATCAATCAGGTGTTATTAGAACAAAAGAATGATTTAACACTTGCCAACCAAAATCAAATTGCGCAACAATTCAATCCTAAAATAGCAGAATTAGAAGGTCAGATTTTAGGCTTACAAAATGAAATAGATGCTAAAGAAACCGAAGTCAATGCGCTTTACGACACCTTTATAACAGAAGCGGAAGGCACCTCTGGATCAATGAAATTAGGAAAAGGGCCTGTTTACAAAGAAAAACGTGAGAAACACGACACTGCTTTGGCAGAACTACAACAACTAAAAACCGACAACAAAGCAAAAATTACAACTTTAGAAAATGAAATTATTGCTTTGCAAGGCGATTATAAAGCCAACGTTTCAGAATCGCAACCCATCATTGATAATTTTGACGGTCTAATGGCTAGAGTTACCGCTTTAGGCACGTTGCCTTGGCTGCCTTCTTTCTTTATTTTCCTGTTGTTTCTTGCTATTGAAACTTCACCTATTATCGCAAAACTTTTATCACCAAAAGGCGAGTACGACTACAAACTAGAAGATCAGGAAACTGTTATTAAATCGTGGGTTAGTCAACAAGTTGCAGAACGTCAATTACTGGTTAAAACAGACAATGACATTAACAACAAAGTGTACACAGAAATTGCTGATGAAGAAGAGGTGATGAACTACAAACGTAAAAAAGCACGTGAGTTGATGCAACATCAGGCAGATGCCTTTTTGAAGAAGCAAAAGGGAGTACTTTAAAAATGCACTAGTATAGATTTCATTACAAATGATTACTTTTAGAAAAACCTAAAAACCTTATTTGTAATGAAATCTATCTATTTTGTCTTAGTGCTTTTACTATTCAATTGCAATAATAACCAAGACCAACAAAAAGACACTTTTGAAACCGACAAAGCAGAAATTTTAAAAGTCCTTAACACGCAAGAAAAGGCATGGAGCAATCATGATTTAGAAGGGTTTATGCAAGGCTACTGGAAGAATGATTCTTTAAAATTTTACGGTAGCAGAGGATTAACTTACGGTTGGGAAAACACATTAAACAATTACAAAAAAGGCTATCCTACAAAGGCTGAAAGCGGCACACTTAATTTCGTTATTAATGATATTTCAAAAATTGGAGGTGATAATTATTGGGTTATGGGTGAATATCACCTAAAGCGAGAAGCTGGTAATGCTGATGGTATTTTCATCATTATCTTTAAAAAGATTAATGGCGAATGGAAAATTATAGCAGACATGTCTTGCTAAATAAAAAGTGCTTAAAAGCTATTTATCTGTCACCATAAACACACTTTAAAGCACTCTTATAATATATTTTAATCTAGCTTATGCTGCAACTATAGAACCAACAGGAACCTGAATAGTTTCTGACTCCTCTGATTTAAAGTGGTCATATAGTTCTTTGCAACCAAAACCTACAATAGATAGTTTTTTTGATTTTGTTATAGACTCATTATGCAATCTTGCCAAGGCCATTACACCTGCTCTATCTATACTTTCTACACTTTCTATATCTAATAAGACATTATCTAGTCTATCAAAAATATTAGCAAAATGTGCATTAAAAGTCTTGATACTTAATTTGTTTAGCGTCCCTTTAATCTGAAAGCGATTGTTGTAGTTGGTAATTTGTAAATCCATAATAAATACTGTTAAATCATTAATAATAATTTAGGGCTATTAATCTGTAAATTTGGTGCTATTAATTCTTAAGGGATGACACTAATATCTGACTAATTCTTCTCGGCATCCCAGAAAATCGACAAATGGTATTTTTGTTTGGATAATTTGAAAACGACTGTTTATTTTTTTCGATAAAAAGCACATTTACAAATAGATAGACTGTAAGAAAAATTACTGATTAATATTAAATCTTGTAAAATGTTCTTCTAAGTCTACAGGTTTATATATTATTTTGGTTGAAACAGGATATTTTTTCAACAAATTTGAGGGACGAATTGGTCGTTTTTCAAAACCACCTCCACAGTTTGGGCAGATATGATGCAATAGTTCTACACAATCTTTACAAAAGGTACATTCAAAAGTACAAATCATAGCTTCATCAGAATTATGAGGAAGCTTTTTGTTACAATTCTCGCAAGTTGGTCTTATCTGTAACATTTTGATTTTTTGTTTTGAATAAAATATATAAGGGCTTTACCTTTACATCATGAAATACAAATACAAAGTAATTTTAATGGTTATTCTCGCAGGAATAACACTCTATGGACTAATAACAGGTCGCTACTTATTTATGGTATTTATGATACCTCTTAGCTTTGACTTTTTTAATAAAAAAGATACGGACTAGATCTTCTTAACGTATTGTGTAATAATCACAATTTGCTGACCATCTACCTTACCTTCTATATACTCAGCATTTTCATGATCTAATCTAATATTTCTCACTGCTGTACCTTGCTTAGCCACCATACTAGACCCTTTTACCTTTAAGTCCTTTATTAATACCACAGAATCACCGTGCTCTAAAACTACTCCATTAACATCGCGATGTGTAATTTTATTTTCATCATCTTCACCATCTCCTGATGCTTTTGCTACTTCTAACAATTCATCTTCGATATAAAACATATTGAGTAAATCTTGTGTCCAGTCTGCATCAATTCTGTGAAGCATTCTCCAAGCCATTACTTTTACTGCATCATGCTCACTCCACATACTATCGTTAAGGCATCTCCAATGGTTTGCATCAATTTTATCAGCATCGTTCATCTGTTCTATACAAGTTTCTGAAGCATATAAAGCTAAGTCTTTGGCATCAGGAACAATATAAACCGCTAATTTTTCTGTATCACCACTTAGTTCACAAGTATTACCACTTCTCTTTTGAAGTTCTCTTTCTAAACTCATCTGATTTCATTTTTTACGATGAGCAAATATAAAATTATAAGTGTACTAAATTGCTAATTTATTGTGCTGAGATTGCTGAGATTTAATATACACTTCTAAGAGCTTAGCGTTTCTACCATTAAACAAGGCTGTTTTCATTGTTGCTGGCAATAAAACGGTTTCACCCATTTTTAAAGTTTCTGTATGTCCGTCTACAGCTATCTTTGTTTCTCCTTCTACACACATGTATATTACAAAAGAATCTAAACCGTCGTAATTGATTTGCCTTAGACCTTTTACTTCAAAAATATTGGTGGTAAAAAAATCGCAAGACACCAGGTTGCTGTTTTTATTAGATGCTAAGTTGTAGTTACACTTACCATTAGATTTAAAAGATTTAGTAGCTTTTATAGCTTGCTTTGTGTGCAAATCTCTCTTTTTACCAGTATTATCTGTTCTATCCCAATCATAAACTCGGTAAGTTATATCACTGGTTTGTTGTATTTCTGCTGCCAAAACACCTGCACCTATAGCATGGATTTTTCCTGCTGGAATAAAAAAACTATCGCCTTGGCTTACTTTTTCTCTGTTAAAGATACTATCTACATTATCTGCATTAATATGCTCTAGAACATTCTTATCTGTATTTTCATCTTTGAGTCCCAGTACAATATCCGCATCATCATCACTATCCATGATATACCACATTTCGGTTTTACCAAAAGAGTTATGTTGTGCTTTTGCCATCTTATCATCTGGATGCACTTGTACAGACAGGTCTGTCTTTGCGTCTAAAAACTTAATTAACAACGGAAACTCCTCACCAAAACGTTCGGAATTTGCCAAACCTAAAAGGTCTGATTTGTAGGTCTTAATAAGATCGTTTAACGATTGACCTTTATAGTCTCCATTAGCTACTTCAGAAATATTACCTTCAACACCAGATATCTCCCAACTTTCGCCTACGTTGGTTAAATCTGTTTCTTTGTTTAAAATTTTTGAAAGTTTATTTCCTCCCCAAATTTTCTCTTTCAAGATTGGCTTAAATTTTATTGGATACGCTTTCATCTTTCTAAATATTTTATATGCTAAGTCTTAAAGACTTGTAGTTTGTGTTAAACTCTTTAATAGAATCTACTATTGAAAAAATCCCTTTGAAGAAACTTTGCCTAGCATTACCATTATCCATTTTTGTCTTTACCTCTTCAATAAAACTCTCGTCTTGTGCTATATGCTCTAATATGGCATTAAGACTGGCTCCTTCTCCTTTTAACGACTCAAGATTAATGAAGCCTGTATATTTTAAATTGTAGTTATTAAATAAGTACCTAGCTCCTGCTCTTTTGGCCATAGGTTCTGTTACCACTTTCTTAATTTCTACAATCTCTATCTTTTCTTCAGAGTCTTCTTTTACTTCATTTAATAACTGTACTGTATTGTCTTTACTATTATTATCTACAAAGCAAAATTTCATAGCATCTGTAGATTTTATTTGCTTTTTAAGGTCATCTACATTTATTGATGACTCATTATTTCTAAATATGATTATAACTCCTATCTTCATTTATTTACAACTATTTACACAACTTTTAAAACTTCTGTTTCGTTTGTACTCTTGTATGATTTTTTAGACCTATAAACCCAAGCTATTTGTGCTAATTGCATTACTATTTTTACTGAATCTTTCATTGACAACTTAGAGCCATCTGCATGAATCCATCTTTTTAATGGTTGCTCACACAGCACTTTTTTAGCTTTGCTTAAACCAAAATGAATAGACATTCTTTTAAAGATTTCGACATCAAAAATCCATTGTGTTACAAACTTTTTACCAAAAGCCACATCGATAACATCTTTACGGAAAATTTTAGCTCCACACTGAGTATCTTTAAAATCCATTTTTAGAATCTTTCTGATTATAAAATTGATTGTAAGACTGATGATTTTACGTGCTGATTCTTTAGTAATATCTGCTCCCATTCTAGATATACGAGAACCGCTTACGATTTTGAAATTTGAGTTTTCTATGGTTTTTACCAAATCGTCAAAATCCCTTAAATCGGTTGACAAATCTGCATCTAAGAACCCTATATAATCTAAATCTTCTTTTTTAGACATATGTAACATTCCTAATCTTACAGCTTCTGCCTTACCTCCGTTTTTTTCACAATTATATACCGTAATAAAGTCTTCTCTTCCTTTTTGAAGCTCATACAACACTTCTAAAGTTCTGTCTTTACTACCATCATTTACAAAACACAAGTAGTATCCTGTATGCTGATCAATGTATTTTAAAAACTCATCACTCAACAATCGCTCTTCTTCGTTGTAGCATGGTATTACCACACCTACACAACGTTGCTGAATCATAATGCTATCGTTAGCTTTAGAAACATCTATTTTTGGCACACCTATTAATCGCTTTACACGTGCACAAATCTCATTTAAGCTTAAAGGTTTTTTCATGTAATCTGTAACACCCAACTCAAAAGCTTCTGTAATAATTGCATCTTGAGTATTTCCAGATAAAATCATAATTGGTGTTTCAGGTTGTTTTGACTTTCTAATATGGTTTACAACATCAAAACCTGAGATTCTTGGCATATTAAAATCTACAATCACTAAATCTGGATGAAACTCGTCATATAACTTTAATCCTAAAGCGGCATCAGTTTCTATAACGACCTCATAACCTAAGTCGGTTAATCTTTTTTCTAGTGGCAGTAAAACTAACTGCTGATCATCAATAGCTAAAATTTTCATGATTTGGGTATAATAGGTTAATATTTACTTCAAAAGTACTGTATATGAGACTGTAAGACCTTTATAATTAGACAAAAACAGAGGTAAGTGTAGATGAATGGCAGATTTCCTAAGACGAATAAAATTATTAAGCCTTTTTTATTTATTTATATTTACACTTAAAGTAATTGACCTTAATTCTATAGATGAAAGAAAAGTCTAATAAATACCTAATTGCAGCCCTTTTAATGGGTATTGTGTTTCATGGTACATCTATATTTTTCACTCTAGAGACGACTTACGACGCTCTTATCCATCTATTCTTTGCGGATCATTATGCCACTAGCTGGTTTGAGCCATGGAACTATAAATGGTACACTGGCTTTACGGTAATGAGCTATCCACCTTTGGTTCATCAATCTATTGCTGCATTATCTTTTATTGGTGGGTTAAAGTTTGGAATGTTTACTGTTGCTTTCATAGGCATTGTTCTTTTTATCACAGGTGTCTATAGGTTTTCTTATTTAATAACAGCAAGCAAGAAAGCTGCTGGTTATGCAGCTGTTTTAGCTGTTTTTTCATCATCTTTTGTCGAAACACTCCATATTTTTGGTCAATTACCTAGTATTATTGGTATTTCGGTCTTAATGCATGCTTTGCCAGAAATCTACCTATGGCTTAAAACAGGTAAATTTCGCTACCTAGCAACCTCATTATCTTTAATATCTGTTACAGTTACATCGCATCATGTAACTCCTATATTTGGAATGGTGTTTTTTATTTTTCCATTAATAGGAATGGTAATAATGGACCATGCCAGAGAAGGTATAGAGTCTTACAAACAGGTTACTATCAAACTTTTTATCAATAGCTTTTTTAAACTATTTAAACGCATTGTTAGCTTTGGAATGTTATCCTTGGTAATCATTGTAGGTTGTATTTTACCGTATTGGATTAATTCTAAAAACAACCCAATAACTCAGGTACCGATTCCGCATGGCTCTAGAGATAATTTCCTGGAAATAACATCTTCTGGACTCGTTTTTTTCCTTATTCCTTGGGGAGTTTTACTCATCTTATTGCCTTATATTTTTTATCGTTATTACAGTAAACGTTATCTGTTTTTTGGTTTATCTATAACTATACTCACCATTTTGGGTACTGGTGGCACAACACCTATTCCTAGAATTGCTCTTGGCGAAACAGCTTTTAACATCTTAACACTAGACCGTTTTACGCTATGGGCTTCCATTATGTCTTTGCCGCTTTTTGGCGAATTTGTATACAGATTGGTTGAAGGCGATTTAAAAACACTTATACAAGAACGTCTTGGTGATGTGTATCATAGATTGGCTGGCGGACTTTTTGCCGGTTTGTTTCTGTTTATGACAATCTTTACTCTAAGCTTAGGCTACTTTAAACCTTCTCAACCTCAAAAAATTAAAATGCTACCTATTATTAATTTTTTGAGTCAGGATCATCACGACCAATGGCGTTATATGACCCTTGGTTTTGGCGACCAAATGGCTTGGTTGTCTGCGCAAACCAAAGCACTATCTGTAGATGGTAATTACCACTCAGCAAGACGTTTGCCAGAGCTTACAACAAGACCTATTGAGCGGTTAGAGAACTCAAAATTCAAAGGTGTAGAAGGTATTGGCTCGTTACAACAGTTTTTAACCACACCAGAGAAATACAATCTTAAATACATTTTCTCTAACGATAAATTTTACGACCCAATTCTATATTTCTGTGGTTGGCAACGCTTAAGGCAACTAGAAAATGGTATTATGGTTTGGGAAAAACTCAACGTACCACCTTTGTCTTCTATACTTCCAAAAGAAGATGTAGCGACCTGGCTAAAGATTCTTTGGGGCACAATGCCTTTTTTAACTGTTTTGGTGGCTTTTATTCTTAATGTTCAGTTTTTATTGGTGCATGCCTTAAAAACTAAATACGCTCCACCACCTGTTTATTTAAATTTTAAGAACAACTATAACAAATTCTCACGTCTTGTACTAAGAGTCACTCATGTTTGGTCCATTATTGTAGCAATTATTGTGTTTTATGGCATTTATTTATTCTACATTAAGAATGACGCTCACCATTCTGCAAAGAATGCCGTTATCGCATACTATGATGCTATAGATTTTAAACGATTTAAAGAAGCACACAGCCTTATTAATCCAAAGAGCAATATGCCTCTAGACCAATACATGCTTGAAGTTTCTGTAACAGATGGCTTATTAAGCTCTTACGCTAAGCTCGATGCTATTACTACAGAAACCATTAGCGAAAATGATAGTTTAGCGAGCATAAAAGTGAACACCGAATGGATTACACCTCTTGAAAAAATTAAAAAAACCGATTATAAGTATCTCGAAAAAGTAAAAGGCAAATGGTATTTACAGCCAGAAGATATCGATTTAGACCTACCACCAGACCAACTGTATTCTATGAATACGACCGATTATTTTAATCAAGGTAGACGACGTATTACCACAGAAGAAACCCATCACGAAGATATTTTAAAACAGCCTGTTTTAGAAATTTTAGATGCTAAATTGGTAAAGTTTGAAAATCATTATGCTTTAATTGGCGAAGTACAAAACATAGACAATGTACCAGCAGACGTGGTACTTAAAGGCACGTTATACAACGATGACAATAAGTTTTTGGCAACCTATAATGCCAAATACCACGTAAAGCATAAGTTAATGCCAAAAGAAGTAAGTTCATTTAGAATAAATTTTGAAGGTATTGCATGGTCTAAAACACAAGATTCTATCCCAAAAACCTTTAATCCTGATGAATTTACACCAGTAGAGTTTGAAGAACAACCAACCAAATTTAATCTTCAGGCAGCAGGTAATGTATCGAGTTCAGATTTATATAAGCGCACGTCAATTGCTATTCAAACTATTTCGGACTCAGAAATCTCAGGAACTTTATTTAATGGTGGTACAGAAGAAGTTACCATACCGCAGTTATTGGTATCTTATTACGATGAAAACAAAACATTGGTTTGGGTAGACCATATCTTTATTAAAGATGGTATACGACAGCAAAGACAACAACAGTTTGACATTTCAATTTTAAAAGACGAAACAACCAGGCTAATCAGTGATAGCATGGAGAATTGTTTTGTTAACGGCTTGCCTAACGAAAACATTTCAGACAAAATTGTACCAAACCGAATTATTAAACACAATGATAATGAGTTGCAACCCATTAATCATCCGATTTATAAATACGTAAAACTAGAAGTTAACACTTACATAGGAAACCCTAATTAATGCCGTTTAAAAATTTCTATATCATCCTTTTTATTCTGTTTTTTGCGGCAAGCAGCAATCAACAATCAGGTAAGACAAAGCAAAATATTGAGTTACTTACTGAGCAAACATCTTATGTCGCTGGCGAAAATGTTTCACTTCAGTTTAAAGGTAAAGCAACCGCTTCAACTTATTTATTTTGTGCCAACAGCTATGGCAGTATTATCTTATCTCCAAAGACAGAAAACACTACATTTAGCTTTAACTTACCGCAATCCTTTGCTATAAAAACTGGCATAATAAATTGGAGATTGGTTGACGACTCTATTATAGAAACTGGCAATATCGAAATTCTACCTCAATCCAACATTAAAGCTATTGAAACTTACATTGGCCCTCCTAGTATTGAAGCAGGTGGTACAGATTATACAATGCTTGTTACTATACCTACAGACCCATTAGACAATCCGTTAGCAGACAGCACAAAAGTGCAAGTAAAGCATCAATTTATAAACAAAAATTACAGCAACGACATCGTAATGCAAAATGGCATTGCTTACAGAAATATATATTCTGAAAAAGAAGATGGTCGCATCATTATAAGTACAGAATGTTTAGAGCTTAATTCTAAAGAATATGATGTTAATGTGGTACCAGCTATTCCTACGAATTTCGAAATTGATTACAGCAGAATTCATGAGTATGCAGACGGAAATCAAATTACTACATTTTCAACTTCAGAATTAAAAGACCGTTACGGCAATACAGTTAGCGATGGCACCTTTGTAAATTTTCACCTCACTAACTCCAAGGGTTACAAATCATCAACATCTGGACTAACAATTAATGGCATTGCCAAAGCAAAATTTTTGCACCCAGACCACGAAGAACGTTATGATGTAAAAGCTTATGTTGAAGGTATGGCAGAAAGCAATACTATTGCCATTTTTTATAAAAAAGCTATTGGTGATTTTGAAATTCATTTTTCTGAAGATAAGCGCACCATAACTGTAGGACCAATAGAAAGTTTTATGAATCAGCGTGTACCAGATGGCTTCAATGTGAGTTTAAAAATCTTTAAAAATGATGTTTTAGACCACAAAATGATTAAAGAAACACGTGAAGGTTTTGCGACATTTAAACTAAACAAAGACCGTTTCCCAAAAGGACAATACAATTTTGAATTTTATGCTGCTGGAACAACAAAATCCTTTAGTACCATTACCTATGAGTAATATCAATAAAAATATAATACGCACAGCGTTAATGATATCTTATATCATTCTCATTGGTTTGGTGGTTTATGGTATTTCGTCTATTTACAGTTACCTTAATACTGGTGCAGACCGAAGCAAAATGCTTCATACCGAAGTAAAAAAAGTAGAGCAATATCTGCCCCAAATGCAATGGCAACCTTTAACTAATGAAGGCAGACCAATGGACCAGCAAACCCTAAAAGCCATTGAAACAGATTATTTAGATGCTTGGTACGTAAAGCAAGTTGCATATAAAACTAATACTACTGAAGGCATAACTGATTATTATACCGAAAGCTCCAGAGAGAATCTTTATAATATCATTCAGCTGAATACTGAAAGTAATACTACAATAGATGCCACCACATTATCTCACAATCCTAAACTCGATTTTTTTAGTGAAGATGGTCAACTTGCTGTGTTAACAGATTATGATGTTGTAGAATACAAACGCGTTTTTAAAGACAACAAACTAATTTTTGACGCAACAGAAACTTCGGATTATCGTGTTACTTTTTTACTAGAAGATGGGTTTTGGCGAATACGACATATGGTAAAATTAGAAAGTCGTCCGTTTGAAAATCAAACCACTCAAGATACTTTAAAACTAAACATTAAGGGCATTAACTACTATCCACAAGCGACAGCTTGGGATATGTATGGCGACAATTTTAATGCCGATACGATTGCTAAGGATTTTAAAATTATAAAAAGCGCTAACCTCAACAGTATACGTGTTTTTATTCCTTACGAAAGTTTTGGCAAAGCCAACGTAGATACAACAAAACTAGACCAAGTAAAACAACTTTTAGACTTAGCAAAGACAGAAGATCTTAAAGTACTCATAACCTTGTTCGATTTTTATGGAGACTATTCGGTTTTAGACTGGACCTTAACCCAACAGCATGCAAAAAAAGTAGTTACTGCTTTAAAAGATCACGATGCTTTATTAGGTTGGGACATTAAAAACGAACCTAATTTAGATTTTGAGTCCAGAGGTAAATCCTTGGTTACTGCCTGGCTTGACAAAATGATAGATTTGATAAAGTCTGTAGATAACAATCATCCTGTAACCATAGGTTGGTCTAATATTGAAAGTGGTGACATACTTAAAGACAAACTCGATTTTATCTCGTTTCACTACTATGAAAATCTTGATGATTTATCGGAAGCATACACCAATTTAAAATCTAAAATTAAAAACAAACCTATTGTAATTACTGAATATGGTATGTCGTCTTACAGCGGTTTCTGGAAACCTTTTGGACCATCCGAAGACGATCAAGCAGAATACCACAAAAAAATTCAATCGACTTTTGCAGAACAAGACATTCCATTTATGTCCTGGACATTATATGACTTTTCTAAAATACCAAAGGAAGTCGTGGGTAGACTTCCTTGGCGAAAAAATGTTCAGAAACATTTTGGTTTTATAAATAAAAATGGAGCAAAAAAGGCATCCTTTAAATACATATCATCTAAAGAATAACTTCGTTGGCGTTATTTAATTTAGGGTTATCTAGGTTTTTATCTTCTATAATTGTCTGAAACGTTTGCACATACATATCTGCAATTTGAGACATTGGGTGCGCAGTTGCTGCTTTGTAATTTGTTTTAGCCAGCTCTAACCTGTAAGCATCATTGGTTACAATAGCCTCAATAGCTTGCGCTAAACTATCGACACTTGTAGGATTAAAAAATTCACCCTTATAGCCTTCATCTTGTACTAATAATGCTAAATCTCCTAAGTCTGGCATTACCACAGCCTTACCATAACTTCCTGCTTGATGCAGCACACCAGAACTTCCTGTCGTTGATGTGTAAGGAAATACAACTACAGCACTTTCGTTAAAAATTACAGGCACATCTTCTTCCTCTACATATCCTGTAAATCTTACTTGCGGCACATGTTTATAATCGTCTTGTACTTTGGCTAAGTATCCTGGTACATTTGGGTTATCGGTTCCGGCAATTACAACTTCCATATCTAAGCCAGTAGATTGTCTTACTTTCTCTACAGCTTCAATCATACCTTCTACTTTTTTATAAGTTCCAAACTTTCCGAAAGTCATTATTTGTAACGGTCCTTCTGGCAAAGAATAATCTGGCTCTGCTGGTATTTCAAAAGTACCGTGAGGTATTAATTTTACGTTTTTAGCATTATACTTCTCTTCTAAAATATCTACATACTTCTGCATAGTTACAGCAACTGTATCTGCTTTTAGAATTAATCGTGTCAACGTAGAACCTATAAAGCCATATATTTTTTGCATCATTTTGTTTGATGTAAAACCTGCACTTCCAAGGTCTACTTCTTCTAGAATATTATGAAGCAATACTATATTTGGAATTCTTTTTAGTTTACAGACCAATGGCAACATTAAACCTAAAGCAGCTGCTACTTTTTTGTCACCAAACTTCATGAATTGTAAATTGAACAATACTGAATCTGGTTTTGTTTGGTTGATTGCTTTTGTTACTGAAAAAATAGTCTTGTAACTGTTAAACGACCAACATTCTTTTACTGTGATCTTGCATCCTTCTTCTTCAAATTGAAGATCTTTGTCGCCTTCTGTTTTGTCCGTTAATAAAATTAGCTCAGTAACATTCTGATGTTTTCTAAACTGCTTTACTAAATGGTAAGCATACTCGTTTAAAGTGACTTTACTTGGTGGATATGCTGTTACAATGGCTAATTTCATGATAGTAGGTTTTATCTTTGTTTTACAAATTTGAGGTTTATTTAGGACTAAATATTTACATTTTAGACAGTTAGCAATTTACTGTAGACGAATTGCGTTTTAGCTTAGACCAATCTTTTTTGTCTTACGACTTCGAGTCTAAAGAACACTAACTGAATGATTAACAGCAAAACCATAGCTACAATTTGCATGTGTACTACTTCTGTAAGGCTATTGTGATAAAACACAACCAGCACAACTTGCAACATTCCAAATACACCCGAAATGATTACTGGCACATATTTATCTAATGACAAATAGTAGTAAGCAAATATGTTAGACAAAGCAAACATTGAAGTAGCAATTGCATATTGCCATAGTAATGGTGCCATATCGATATAAGCTTCACCAAAAAGTATAGTTATAATTAACTCTGGAAAAAGCACACAACCAATAACTATAATTGCAGATATGATGGCAATATAGCCTACATATTTAAACAACACAGAAGCTGTTTCTTTTCCTTCTTTTTTTAGCTCTACAACAGCTGGTAATAGCAACATTACAAACATCCATGCTATAAAATATACGATACGACCAATAAGTGCTAAAGAAGCATACAAACCGGCTTCGTAAGATTCAAAATAATGTTTTACTAATAAAATATCGCTGTTGTTTATAATAATTTGGGTTAGCTCATAGAAAGCTGTTAACAGAAAGAATCGTTTTATTTGTTTGCTGTGCGTTTCGTTTAAATTTAAAGTCTTATTGAAATTAATTTGACTAGTCTTAAAAGGGTATAAACCAAAAACAAAAGACAGCAATATACCTAAAGCTATAACCCAAGAAGCCTTAATACCCAAAAGTAAAATAATTGCCAGCGTAATAATCAGCCTACTAAGCATCTCTCCTTGATAGGTAATAGACAAATCTTTGTATGATTTTTTACCTTGATATGTTCCTCTGTTTACACTCATTAAAAAATAAAGCGGCACACCACATCCAAATATCACAAACATATTTGATGATGATGTATTAAAAACAGATTGCAATTGCGACGCAAAAACCACAATTAAAATACCCAACACTACACCAACCAAAAACGATTGCTTGTAAATCTTAGCTACAAAACTTTTGAAAGTATCACCCTCAAACAACACAGAAAACTTTGCTGTTACCAATTGAAACGTCATGGCTATGAAAGAAAGTACAAGTAGAAATGTAATTAAGACAGCTGCATCTGCAAACTGCGCAGGACCCAAAACACGCCCCAAAATAAGGTTGTACAAATAATTACCTCCGTTTACAACCAAAACGCTTAACATAAAGAGCTGTTCTGGTGTAATTTTTCTCGATTTTACAATGGCTAATAATTGCATGGTAAGGCTTTATTATAATGGCAACTATGCTGCTAAAAATAATTCAGACATAAAATCATGATCACCTCCATCTCCAACTACAGAAAACTTAGTATGAGTTTGTGACGCATAATGATACAAAGATCGTATTGCTAACAAGCCATTTCTGTCTATAAACGCAATCTGCTGTATATCTATACATAACGCACCACAAGTATCTAGCAATAACTTGCAATGATTTTTTAATCCTCTTGCTGTAGAAGCATTAAGTATTCCCTCTACAATAAATATTCCGTTGGTTTCTGTAATTTTTAGTGCCATAATTTGGTAGATTTGTTTTGGGTAATCGTTTAATTATGACACAAATATCAGATCTATTTCTATGTAAGTTCATTTTATTTCGACGGATGGCAGTTTACTGTAGATGAATGAACGAAAAATAGTGCTTAACTTGCAATATCAAAACAAAATAACACCTTATGCCCTTTAAATCAATCACTTATATATTCGCTTTTTTATTCGTATTGAATGCTTTTTCCCAAAATATGCAAGAGGGATTTACATATCTTGAAACCGGACAATATGCAAAAGCAGAACAATTCTTTAGTACTATTTTAAAGGACTACCCAAATAATAAAACAGCACGTTTGTGCTATGGTCGTGCTATTGGACTAAACGGAAAAGCAGAAGCTGCTAATGCTTTGTTTTCAGAATTACTTAAAGATTACCCTAATGATTTTGAAGTAAAACTGAATTACGGAGAATCTCTACTCTGGAACAGCAATTTTAAAGACGCTAAGTCTTACTACAAAAGCCTGGTAACCGAAGATCCTAAGAGCTTTGCTGCGTTATTAGGTTTTGCCAACACACTTTCTAATCTAAAAGAATATGAAGATGCTCTAACCTACGTCAATAGAGCATTAGATGTATCTCCAGGAAATCCCAACGCTCTAACTTCAAAAAAGTATATCTATTTAGGATATGCCTACAAAAACCAACAAGGGCAGAACTATGAAAAAGCCGAAGAACTCTTAAATAAAAATCTAGAGCTTTTTAATGACGATAAAGATACTTTGCTCAACCTTGGTAATTTATACTTAATATGGGAAAAGTACGATGAAGCGCAAAACATATACAATCGTTTAGCTGAACAACCAGAACATAAGATCATTGCCTTAAATGGTTTGGCATTAGTCTCTCATCTAAAAGGCAAAGAAAAACAAGCTTTAGCTTTAAGTACTCAAGCCTACAATAGCATTAGCGATTCAACAGATGCGACCATAAAACAACAAACAACAGAGCGCTATGCACAAGCTTTAATCTGGAACAAAAAGTTTAAAACTGCTACAACACTGATAGATCAACTTAATACTGAATATCCTAACGACAACTGGGTTTTAGCCTTGCGTGCTACTTTAAATATCTACAAAAGTAACTTTAAGAATAGTCTTGAAGACTATAATAAAATCCTTGTAAACGACAGTACATCTTTTGATGGCAACTTAGGAAAAGCTAACGTCTTAAAAGCATTAGGAAGAACTGAAGACGCATATACCTCAGCAGAAAACACTTTAAAATTTTACAACAAACAGAAGGATGCCACTAATTTTATTAATCAATTAAATCTTAGTTTTAGTCCAACGATAGAAACCAAAGCATCCCATACGTTTGATAATGGAGATAACAAAGCTTATACCTTTTTTGCAGATGTCACCTACCCTTTATCAACTAAATTTCAATTATTAGGAAATTACAGCTACCGAACAACCAACAATAGTGTTACAGACGTTTCGGCAAGCGCAAATAACTTGTCCTTTGGGTTATCGTATCAATTAATTCCTAATTTAACACTGAAAGGTATTGCTGGACTTAATTCTGCCGAAGCCGAAAACAATGATTACAACCAGCTATTAGCGGACGTATCATTAAACATAAAAACATTTAAACTACAAACTTTAGAACTAGGTTATAAGCGCCAGGTAGAAAGTTTTAATGCAGACCTCTTAGACCGCGAGTTAGTGCAAAACAACTACTATGCTAATTACAATCTTAGTACAAATTTTAACTTAGGTTGGTACACACAGTTAATCCACACCTCGCAAAATGATGGTAATACCAGAAACCTGTTATTTACTTCATTATACTATAACATTTTACCAAAGCCTGGTGTAAAGGCTGGTATAAATTACCAACACATTACCTTTAAAGACCAAGTACCAACAATTTACTTTAGTCCGGAAAAGTTTAATGCCTACGAAGTTTTTGTAAACCTTATTAAAGATGAGGCTGTTGCCAAACCAAAAGAATGGTTTTACAATCTTACAGGTGCTTTTGGTTACCAGTTTATAGAAGACGACCCAAAACAAACAGCATATAGAATACAAGGTGCTTTTGGCTATAAATTTTCTGAGCGCAGTTTACTTAATGTTTATGGCACGCACAGTAACATTGCTTCTGCTACTGCTGCTGGTTTTACCTTTACTGAGGTTGGATTACGTTTTAAGTTGGTGTTTTTGAAAAAAGAATTTAAGAAATAATGGCAGTGAAGTGTATGATTTCTTAGTATCACGAAGCACTAAAGTTAGTAAATGAAAGACTGAATAGAAAGTCCTATCGGACTTATGAGAGTAAGCGATTACGAACAATGGATTATACACATTATTGTATTTTTTTTTATCCCTACCAATATTTACTGTTTTTTATATCTTTCAATTTAGATAAAAATTGTTGTTCCTGTGGATGATAAAATGCTTGGTCTATCAAATTCATATTTTTATCAATTAGTACATAACGAGGAATCGACTGCATTTCTATAAATTCAGTAAATCTTTTATTATTTTCTATCTTTTCATCAAACCAAAAAGTCAATTTCTGCTCCAATTCTAAGGTTTTCAATTTCCATTTTTCCTTATCATTTTCTTTGTCGACACTAAAGCTTATGATTTTTACATTTTTTGGCATTGACATATCGTTCATCTTCTTTACACCTTGAATACAAGGTGCACACCACGTAGCCCAGAAGTCAATCAAGTAGTATTTAGAATTACTTTTAGCAATGATTTCCGAAAGCTTAGTTTTCTTGTCGTTAATGTCAGTTATCTCTATTTTGTTTAAAAAATCTTTGAATTTTTTATTATTTAAAGGTGTTATTTGTTTTCTGATATGCGTAGAATCTCTTTTATAAAAATCTGTAGTTTTTAACCACTCCACCGTTTTGTTATATTTCGTATCTCCTTTGTTATCCTCAAATTTTAAAAAACGGTATGCACCAATAGCAAGAAGTTCAATATAGGTTTCAGAGTTGTTTTTTGTGTTTAAATTCTCATAATCTAATAACTCCGCATTATTTTTAAAATAATTGAATAATAGACCTGATTGAGCACCGCTAGTCATTATTAAATTGCTATTTTTTAGAAATTCTTCAACTCGTTTGTCTTTAGGATTTACTTTTTGAATTTCGTCCAAATAAAGCATTTCATTTATTTGAGAGTTTGGTGTTTGGTTATTTGAAAGTTTTCTGAAAAATCTGTTTAAACTGTCTAAATCATTTATATAACTCTCACTCTCTATTGTTTTATTCTTAAAATGTTTAGTTCTTAAATCACTATAGCTTTTGTAAATGCTATCTGTTATAATGTTTTTTGGTTGTTTTTTTATGTATTCTAAAACTGTAGAATCTAGTTTTAGTTCAATATCTGGATAATCTTGATTAGCTATAAAGTGTCTATTGATCATAATAAAATCATTATTTTTATTATAACTAAAAGTTCCAAAATTCATTTGATAACTATCATAAAGTAGAGGAAGCTTTTTTACAACAATGCTATCATTCTCAGTTTTGTTTTTAAATTCTAGATAAAATTCATCATAAGGTTTTAACCAAACATTTAAACCTGTAAATGAATTTGGTGTCATAGTGATTGAAATTGATAAAGAATCTCTCTTTCCAATTTCAATCGTTTCCTTTAAGCTTTCTATATTAATTTGTTTTTCCTTTTTACATGATGTAAAAAAGAGAAGTATTATTAAAATTATTTCTCTGTTCACTAGCGGACAAATCTTTTATAACGGTCTCGTATAACCGTCAGTTCCAGGATTAAAGTTAATAATTTTCGGTTAAGAACTAGCGTTAGCAATTCCGAGTGAATTCGGACGTAGTCGAATCCGCCGTAATTACGGTTATACATTGTTGTAGCACGTTTTTATTTATTCATTCGTTTTTTTGTTCTTTCTCTGATTAATAGAAAACTCATAATTGTAATAATACTTATTCCAACTATTAGTAATCCGTATTTGAATAATCCTGTTAGAAAAAATGTCGGAAATCCACCATATCGACCTTTTTCAGATATTTGAACGAGTTCAGAAATAATGTTAGAATTCTCCAATAATATATAACAGACAATACAGACTAAACTAATCATATAAAGCCTTATAATTTTACATTTTCTTTTATTCATCTATTAATTCGGTCGTAACTTTTTTTAATAGTTCTAGATATTCATTAAAATCACTTTCCTGAATCAATGATGGTCTATATTGTTCAGGCGGAAAATGAGAAAGAGCATTTCGTAACTTTCCCCACTCAAGTAATTCATTATAATCCTCTTGATTTATCTTTTTTGAAACTTTTCTGGTATAATCTAGTTTTGATTTTAATCCAAGCATATTCTTTTCAGGAAAATATTCCTGTTTTAAAATTCCCTCAAATATTCCTTGTAAGCGCCAAATTCCAAAATGCCAGATAAATAAATTGTCAATATAAGCGTAATAATTTAAGTCCGAAATTACTTCAGAGTCAATTTTTTGCGCTTCTAATTCTTTTCCTTTGATTTTAATCTGCTTATTTCTATCATCAATTAATTCATTGATTAATCTTTTCGTGTAGTCGTAGTCAGAAATTGATAATCCATATGTATGCCAATCTGTATTTTTAAGTTCTTCTCTCACTAAATATATCGGTTTCTCAAATGTGCTACAACAAATGGATATACATATTAACTATATCCTACTTATATGTTTGGTTTTAGTCAAACAAATCTCTTCATAAATATACCATTAAAACTGAAAATAAAAAGATTCTCCTCCTCGCTATGAATGACATAAACAAAAAAGGGCAAAAGCTTTCGCCTTTGCCCTTAAACACATAAAATATTAATTAGGGTTACTTAACAATTAATTTTAGGGGATTAATCTCTATTTGACTATGTATTATTTTACAGAAATATACACCTGCACTTAAATTGTTTCTATTTATAGTAATACTGTTTTTTCCTGCAACAGCATTGTGAGTTTTATTATATACTTGCTTACCTAACTGATTGTACACTACAAATTGCACTGTTTCGTTTTGTGCCATTGTAAAGTTTACGGTTGTGTGAGATGTCATTGGATTTGGGAATGCTTGCAATGTGTTATCCTCTGTTTCAAAATCATTAATACCTAAACTTTGTTGTGCACCAAAAGCCACTTCTGAAACCCCTAAGTTAAATGGTACCGAGTTTGAATAATCTCCTAATACCGAAAATACAATCGTCTTAACATTTGTAACATCTCCACTCTCTCCATTAGCATCTACAAAATCACTAAACGCAATGTTATAAAATGTGTTTGCTGTGTTTGCTGGTATGGTATAACGTAAGCGATTATTCCAATCATCTAATTGCTCTGGCATTAATATTACTTCTATTGGATTATCGGTTGTCATGTAAAACTGAATAGCTTCAAAATCTGTAACATCCAAAGTCTGATCACCTGGTAACACGTGTCTAAACAGGTTAACATTACCAGTTACTACACCCGAAATTGTTGGTTGACGCTCTATTTCATATAAATCATCATCATAAGCTATTGGGTTGTTGTCTACAGTAAAGCTAGCGATTTGTTCCAAGTGTGTGTTGTAATCTATTCCCCAAGGTCCATCTGCTAAATACAGTGCGTCTTGTTGCGAATATCCATCTACTTGCAATGAGAAACCTACATCAAATAATGTACCTGTTGTAATAGCTATTTGCTCATTCCACTCTCCTGATAAAGGCACTGTTTGCAAATCACTATAATGCTCTGTTGTTTCTGTTGGCGCTATACTACCATTAAAGTTTAGTGCTGTTGCATTAACTTTATTAATGATATCTAACTGAAGCTCTCCATTGCTGTAAGAACCAGACTTTACAAAAACCATAGGTATTACATCATCTTGTTGTGCACTCACTAGCGCCTTTTCTGCAGTAAGCGTATCTATAATATGATTTCCTATTGAAAATACTTGCGAAAATGAACTTCCCCAAATTTGGAAATTGTAATAATCTCCTTCAGGATATTGCTCTATATTCCAAAAACTAAATAATTCATTTTGTGCCTCACCTAACTTTATTGAAAAGCTTAATGTGTATTCTATTTCTCCTGTAGATCTCAGTATTTTTGCACTAATTACTTGGTGTTCTCTTACTCTTACAGTTCTTATATCTTCTAAACTAGAACTGTTTAATCTATCACATATAACTTTTGAATGGTCGTAAACTGCACCTTCTGTTGCGGTTGCTAAAACTGCTGAAACTCTTGTATCCTCCTTGTACATATCTAGAGAAAACACTTCAGTAGCATTGGTGATACCTATTAAATCTTCTGGACTAGACACAAAAGCTGTCTCATCACCATACATACCTGTTTCTGGTAAGTAAGACTCTATGTTAGAACCACTGTTAAAAGATTTTTGTTGTATGTATTCTTGTTTTCTAAACTTTGTTTGTAAAGAACGTTTGTTTTTGATTTGATTATTTTTGGTACGGTTGAAGTTTCTTTTAGCAATTAAACTTGCTAAATCTCCATTACTCTCCAAACCTCCATCGTTACCAGAAGTAACATCTGCAGAACTATTAACATCTGCATAGTTTACAGTTCTTAATGCTGTGTATGGATTTGCTGTGATGTAAAAAATAGCATCATTAAAATCGTTATCACAAGATCCGTAATCTCTTCTTATATCTTCAAAACCTAAGATAATACGTTCGTTATCTGGATCATTTAACAATACGTTGTGGTATCTTAATGTTTCCTCTGCTTCCGGATTATAATCTGGATTAGAGTACAACTGCCAATGTCCGTAACCAACAGTACTAGATGATGAATCCCAAGCATTTGCTAATAATACCCAACCGATTCCTGTTCCTTCTGGAAACGTACCAATTTTTACCTTATCACCAACTTGTAAACCTCCACCACTATATAAAGCAGAAGCATTAGGAAATATAATAGTTATATCTTCTGGTTGTGGAACTGAAGGCGATGGGTTATTAAGGTCATAAGTATAATATCCTAATACATTTTTGTAACCTGCACCTTCACTTACAAATGTCACCCATACATCAGCTAAACTATCGATCTGTAAGTCTGTATCATAACCAGATGATATATAATGTGGATTGTAATCCGGAACAGGATAACCTTCTGGTAAAGAATTGTTTATCATTTCGATTGTTTCATTAGAAACAGTATCTCCTGGATTTTCTAAATATAATGGTGTTCCGTCTGAAGTATATTCACCTAAAAATTGATAATTCTGAGCAGAAACTGCTAATGTTAGTATTGAACAAATAAGTAGTAATTTGTGTTTCATGACATCTTGTTTTATACTACAAATTTATACTGCAACTTGTAGGTATTTTTTTATTTTCGATTGACACTAAGCTTAGCTCGTTAGATTGCTTTTTAACTTCGACGAATGGTTTTTGCGCTGTATTTATTAGGATTTACAGAGCATTAAAAAAGGCAAAAGCTTTCGCTTTTGCCTTCAGCACTAAAGGTTATTTAGTAGTTAGAATTATTTAACAATTAATTTTAATGGGTTATAACTTATCTGGCTACTCTCTACTTTACAATAATATATACCTGAGTTTAAATCATTTTTACTAAAGAGAATACTATTTTGTCCAGACTCTGCATTGTATGTCGTATTGTAAACTTGCTGTCCTAGCTGATTATAGACCGTAAACTCTACAGTTTCACTTTGAGGTACCGTAAAATCTATTCTGGTATTTGTTGTTATTGGGTTTGGATATGCCAGTAATGCATTGTCTTCTAATATTTCTGTAGGTAAGCTGCTCTCTTGAGACAGCCTCAAATTCTTTAGATGCATCTCTTTTGATGCTGGAGAATCATTTTCTGAAACCATCTTAAACACAATAGTTACAACATCATCCAGGATTGGCTCCTCTGAAGTATTGTTCATAAAATCGGACATTTGTAGCACATACGCTTGCTCCGTATTGGTTAAAGCAATTGTTGTTTTGTATTGCTCATCCCAATCACTAATACTTTCTTTTACAAAAGTAATTTCTAGATTGCCTGTACCATGAGCGCTAAGCTTTAAACTATTATAATCTGATAAATCAACTGCCTTAAAACGTGGTGTTAACGCTTTGTAAGCTGCTACATACGTATTTGTAGTGGCTCTTAACTCTACATTTCGCTCAATAGGAAATTCATCTAATTCAAATTCATAGTTATTCTCTGTTACATTATACAGATCAACGGTTGTGCCTGACTGAGAATCATCAATTCCCCAAGGTCCATCAGACATAAACAGATCATCTGGTGTAGCAACTCCGTCACCTATTCTAAATCCTATATCAAACAATGCTCCTGTCTCCACTGTAAGATTAGTAATATATTGTTCTTCTAATGCAAGTGTACTATTGAGATTCTGAAAATCACTTGTTTCTGTTGTTCTAAAACCTGCGTCTAAATTCACCATTTCTGTTGCATTAGTATTGATAATCTGCAAATCTAAAACTCCATTTTTGTACTGCCCTTTTCTTACAAATACTGTTGGTGGTGATGAGATATTATAGTCTGAAATTTCGCGTTCAACATTTAGCAGATTTAAAACCTCTTCGCCCAGCAAATACAAATCGTCCAGAGAATTGGCCCAAATCTGGAAATTGTAAAATATCGCATTGCTTTGATATTGATCTAGATTCCAATGACTTTCTACAATAAAGTTGGTTTCGTCATTAGCTAATTTTGCAGATAGGCTTAATACAAACTCGTATGTACCATCTGTATTTTTTATTATAGACTTAATAAATGGTTGCTCGTTTATAGTAATTGTACTTACAGATATTAACTCTGCACCAAGCAAACGATCACATATATATTTTGTATGTTCATATACTCCGCTTTCGGTTTTTAATGCTAAAACAGTAGCTACAGGTATATCTTCTTTCATATAATCTACAGCATAGATTTCTGTTGCGTTTGTTATACTAACCAGATCTGCTGGAGTAGATTCTATTGCTTCTGTTTCCCCAATAATCTCTAGCGGCACAAAATCTTGAAGCATAAAATTACTATCAGATGTTCGTTGAGCATACATAAAGTCTCTAGTTACTCTTGGTGCTGTATTTCTATCAAAAGTATAACCCGATTTTGCTCTATTAAAATTGCGTGAATTTATCTGTTCGGATAACCTATTGTTACTTTCTAATCCACCCTCATTTCCTCCAGATGTTGGTGGAGTGATAATTTCACACATCCCAAAACCTGAACAAGACGGATCTTGACAGTCTATAAGTCCATCTCCATCGTCATCAATACCATTATCGCAAATTTCTTGTAACACTGGTGCTGTTGGACAACGCGCTCCATCATTACTAGAACTTGATGGACCAAAAGCAAATAGATTAGAACTCATATTTGCTGCAGAAATTACAGTTTGCACATTTTGAATTACATAAATAGTACCTGTTTGATTTGCTGACACATAAAAACGACCATCTGCATCAAAATATACAGCGCCATACGTATAGTTATTTCCCGCTAATATTGGCACAACACCCAAAGAGGTAACAACGCCATTGTCTGGGTTTATTCTATACAATTCATTAGTACCTTTTTCTACTGTGTACAACTGACCATCAACTGCATTAAAAGCCCAATCATGTATATTAATACTTTGAGATAAGGTTTCTGTTGCATTATGCTGTACATAAGTACTCGACTCTGGGTCTAAATCTATTTTGTAATACGTTGTTCCGCCTGCCTTAAGGTAGTACATACCATCTGCACTAATATCTCCTATGTAACGATTACTAGAAGGCAGCTCATCTATATAATGAATACTGGTATTAAAATTCTTTCCTATCTTAACAATATCCTTAGATCCTTTTAGAGATCCCCAAATAAAACCATCCGCAGGATTGTATGCTGCAGCATTAACATTTTGAGTTGTAATGTCTTCTGCTACCAAATAAGAACTTCCTGATGCTAAATCAATAGCATACACATCATTAAATTGAAATAAGTAAGCATTGTAATCACAATTGAAAGGAACTTCTTGTGCATTAACATTAAATCCGAGGATTATTAAAACGAGTAATAGTTGGTGTTTTAAAGTGTAGTTTTTTTTCATAATCTGGGGCATATTATGTTATGCTAACAAAAATAAACAGCACTATTAGTTTTGCTATTTATTTTCGTTTACCCAAGACGAAGTAACGTTAAAATACCATTTAGTATCGACGAATGGTTTTTATAAACACCTAAAAATAAGACATTTAAGACGTTTTAAAATAAAAGGCAAAAGATTTCTCTTTTGCCTTTTTCCTAGTTAGTAATTAGGATCTAATAATAATGATTAGTGTTTAAGGGGTTAAAAAAATCACTAAACATTAAACTATATTTGCTATAAACCATTTTCTTAATATGAAAAGACAAAGGCGAAAGCCTTTGTCTTTTTCTTACCATCAATCCAAAAACCATGAAATTATGACTTTCTGATATCAAAGATATAGACAATACCTGCTTTCAATTTTATTATTCGTTGAATGCTTTCAGTACAGCTACAGAATGCAAATATGTATCGACGAACGGTAATTGTTCTTTATTTACAAGCCTTACACAAACAAAAAAGGCAAAAGATTTCTCTTTTGCCTCACTCTATGCTATTAATCAACAACCATCTTGAAATGATCACTGGAACAAATTTATAATTAATTGATAATCAGATAATTTATTTTCGTCGAATACAATTGGTTTTATTATCAGCCACCAAAAAGTATCGACGAATGGTTCTTAATTTTTTAAAAGAAGTGAAAAATACTTAAGCAAAAACTTGTTTAGAGCAGGTTAAGTCGTCTCATTAACTCTGGTCTGTTAGAACGACTTACAGGAACAACGTCTTTCTTTATTAAAACACTATTATCCTCAATATCAATGATTTTACCCACATTTATAATATAAGAACGGTGTATTTTAAGAAACAAACTGTCTGGTAGTTTTTCTTCAATTTTCTTTAGTGTAGAATGAACAGTGTAGTTTTTTGCTTCTGTTTTTATTTGAATATAGTCTCCTTTTGCTTCTACCAGGTATATACTAGGAATATCTATCTTTATAAGTCTTCGGTCTATATTAACATACAAATCATTTCCAGAGGTTGCCTCTACATCATCTGATGATTTTGCTACTTTTTTTGGCTGACTTGCAACCGTCTCAGCCTTTTGAATTGCTTTATTAAAGCGTTCTGGAGTAATTGGTTTTACAAGATAATCTACAATACAATCGTACTCAAATGCTTGTATTGCAAAATTAGCATCTGATGTGGTAAGTACTATTTTTGGTGGATTTTTAACGGTCTCTATAAAATCGAAACCTGTAAAATCTGGCATGTGTATGTCTAGAAATATAAGATCTACTTCATTTTGGTTTAAGTACTTTATAGCTTGGATAGCATTAGGAAATTCTTCTAGTACATTTAAACTTGCTTCGTTGGCACACAACTGTGTAATAATTGCCCTTGCTGTTGCTTCATCATCTATAATTATACAGTTCATAAAATAAGTTTAAATGGTCTCTAAATAATCTGTTATGTTTTGTAAAATAGATTCAAAATCTTCTTTACCTTCTTTACTGTTTTCTATAAGGTTATGCTCATATTTTACAGCAAGCTCATAACTTTTCTCAAGCCCCAAGATACTAATTTTATGTTTAAGTTTGTGTACATTCTCTGCTGCAGCTTTAAAATTGTCTTCTGCAATATTGTCGTAATATACTTGTTTTTCTGATGGATACTCTGCTTTTATAATGTCTATCAATTTTTGTTCAAAAGCTTTATCTCCACCAGACATGCTCTCTATGTACGATAAATTAGGTTGTTCCATCTTGTTCTTTTTTTAGCGTAAAAAAGAAAGTAGTTCCTTTATTGAAAGATGACTCTAACCATACTTTTCCTCCATAGATCTCAACAATCTTTTTTACAATTGATAATCCTATTCCTGAAGACCCTACATTGTTTTCTAACTTTTCAAAGGTGTTAAATATTTTACTATGGTATTGCTGTTCTATTCCTATACCATTATCCTTAACATAAAACTCCCAAAAGGTATCGTTGTCTTTTGAGCCAACTTCTACAACACCTTCTTCTTTATTGTTATACTTTACCGCATTGTCTATTAGGTTTTGAAACAGTTGAGTTATCCTACTCTTATCTCCCTTAATCTGCGGTAGGGTTTTTACATTTATTTTAAAGTTTTGAGGGATATGCATTGTAGAAATCAACTCTCCTACCAAATGCTTTAAATCTATTTGATATAATTCAATTTCGCTTTTTGAAATTGTAGAATATTCTAAGATGCCACTTATGAGAGCATCCATTTTTTCTACATTATTTCTAATAAGGTTAAGTTGCGCACTAAAGTCATCATCAAACTTATCCTTATTATCTTCTATAAGCCAAGTTGTTAAAGTATCTATGCTTCGTAGAGGAGATTTTAAATCGTGAGACACCATATGCGCATAGTCGCTTAATTCTTGGTTTTGGTGCTCTAGCTCTTTGAGCAACTTCTCTCTTTGAATATTTATACTTAATATTTCTTTTGCTTGCTTATCTATAAACTCTACAAGTTTAAGTTCGTCTAGATCATCAGAAATTTTTTCATCTGATTTTAATCCACTAAACGCTTTTGTAACTCTACGTAATTTATCTATGATTTGTTTTTGAGATTCTGCTTCTTCTCTTAGCTTTTGATTGGCTCTAAAAAGCTCGTCAGAACTAATAGCCATTGCTCTCTGTTGCATAGTAAATTGCTCATCAAAATTAGAGTACGACTTACTTACTGCATCTAGAAATTGACTTAAATCACTATCAGAAGCTTGCTCTTTGGTTAGGTATTTTCTTATCTGTCGCTTTAGTAAAGAATTCATCATTCACTTATTAGCGTTATGGTCATTGTTTGATTGTGCAACTGGCAATTCATTTCTGAATTAAAAGGCGCTATTTCTCCATAAGAATAAAAGCCACAAATCGTTGTTGTGTCTCCTACTACAGATACCACTTCTTCAATTTCCTCTTCTACACGTTGGTCTAACACAAGTTTTCTTCCTATACAACTTACCAACAATGCCAACTGAGGCTTAGTGTTTCGTTTTTCTATGGCTTGTCTGGCTGCCAACTCCGATGCATTTGCTATGTTATCTACATTAGTCATCATTAGCTGTACTCTTGAGTTTGCTGGTATATCACCTGCTAACACCATAGCATTGGCTTCTTCGTCTATATTTAGAATGGTACGCACATATGATTGCTTTTCGTTGGCAGACTTTACATTAAGCGGATACAATAAAGCTGCTCCTGGTAATTCTTTAGACTTTTCACCTAAATATTTTTTGTATAAATCTAATGCTGGCTGGTTATCTAACTCAAACAACACATTGGTTTGCGAAGATGTAACTATACGCTCTGGACCAAAAGGTATCCAACCTCCGTGTATTGCAAAAGAAGCTTCAAAAGTTTCACCATAAAACCCTATTGCTATAATTTCTCCTTGCTTAGGATCTTCGTTATAAGAGGCTAGTGTTTTTTCGAAACGTGCTGCATCTCCACACAGTCCTCCTGTAATTAAAACACTACTATTTACAGCAGCATTCATCCCTTTAGCTAATTGGCTTCCGTTAATTAGACTTCCTTCTGAAACTACAAAAACATGTTTTAACCCTTCTGTATTAAACTTTTTAATAAGCTGCTCTCCTGTTTTGAAGCTATCTACATCAGAGGTTAATAAGTTACTGGTTTCTATTTGAAAGGCGGTTTTTTCAAACTCTATTGCTGTTACTGTTATGCTTTGGTCTGAGACATACTCTGCTGTTATATCTCCGCTTGTAGAACCAAAAACAATATGTCCGTCTGGGAATTTTTGACGTAATTCTTCATAGATGCCTTTTTCTTCTAGCATAAATCTATTGCCCAATGCTAAAACCAATGGCGCTTTTAACTCTAGCTTGTCTGAAAGATACTCCCAATCTTTGTCACTGTGCTTTACTAACTGAACCGTTTTCATATTATTTTTTTAATGTAAAGAAGAACGTTGTTCCTTTATTTGGCTCACTTTCTAACCAAATTTTACCTTCATGCAAATCCACAATCTTTTTTACAATAGACAATCCTATTCCTGTTGAGTCTTTGCTTTTGTTTAGGGCATGGAAGATTTTAAAAATCTTATCGTGATACTGCTTTTCTATTCCTATACCATTGTCTGAAACAGAAAATTGATAAAACCCTCTTTCGCTCTTAACATCGATTTCTATCTTTCCTTCTGGCTTGTCTATAAACTTAACAGCGTTACTCATTAAGTTTTGAAATAATTGCTGCAGCTTTGTTTTATCTCCTTTTACTGATGGTAAAGGATTAACTACATTAACTTTTATATGTTCTGGTATATATAGTATTTGACATAAACCATCTACAAGGTCTGCTAGGTTTACATTTGTTTTTTCTTTGTCTTCTGAACCCACACTAGAATACTCTAAAACATCAGAAATAAGTTGTTCCATTTTTTCTAATGTTTTTTCTATGTGGTCTATATTTGACAAACTCATATCATCAAGCTTATCCTTATTATCTTCTTTAATCCACTGAACTAAAGCGTCTATACTTCGTAAAGGAGACTTTAAATCATGAGATACGATATGTGCATACTCCTGAAGTTCATCATTACTTTTTTCTAATTTTAATAGTAAGTTTTCTTTTTGAAGATGTAGTTCTTTAATTTCTGTAATGTCATAAACAATACCTATGGAACCTATAATTTCGCCATTAAAATTATAATTTGGGGCACCACTTACAAGCCAGTGCCTTCGTTCTCCTTGCTTATTTTTAACTCTTATCTCATAAGCATTAGTTAATCCTTTCTTTCTCTCATACATTCTTTCCTCAACCATATCTCTATCAGCCTTAGCTAACAAAATGTCCTTACCAACCTTACCTAAAAGTTCATCTTCTGAGTATCCAGACATATTTAAGTAACTTTGATTTACCATAATAATCCGTTCCTCCTTGTCTAACTCTACCAACCCTAAATGCATATTAGCGATTATACTTCTGTACTTCTCTCTTTCTGCCTCTATGTTGTGTCTGTATTTTCGTCTTAGTGTAACATCTCTATAACTCCACAAATGCCCTCTGTACTTAGAGTCACTAAAAACAGGAATATAATCTCTTTCAAGTATACTACCGTTAACCATCTTAAGCTCATCTCCTACTACTAGCTCCCTTTTTTCAACAATTTCATTAATTCTACTGATGAACCCTTTTGAGTCAACAAACATATTTTTACTCTCTTCGGCTGAATTTGAACAATCAGCACCAATTAACTGATCTGGCTGTAGTGGAATCCCAAATAAATCACAGAACTTATTATTTGTAAGTACTATTTTTCGATTTTCGTCTTCTAAAAGAACACCTGAATCTAAATTTCTTATTAGTGTAGATAACCTATTCTCAGATTGAATGAGATACTCTTCTGCTTCTTTATCTTTAGTAATGTCTCTTACAATACCTTGTGTTGCTATAGGCACACCGTTGTCGTAGATGACACTAGCATTAATTTGTACAATAATATCTCTATTATCCTTTGTAGTAATATTAACAAGTAAATCTGATATAGACCCTCCGTATTTGTATATATTATTGAATGCTAAATAGACATTATTATATTCGCTAGGCTGTACAAGCTCCATTAAATTACAAGAGTCGTTAACATCTTTTAGCCCTAAAAGAGAAACAGTAGCCTCGTTCATCTTTATAATATGGCCATTAATATCTGCCACAACATATGCATCTACTATAGTTTCAAAGACACCTTGAAGTTGAGAGTCTGTTTTAGATAGCAACGATTCTACCTCACTATAAGCTCTAGCTAATTTTTGATTAGCTTCCCATAGTTCTGCAGATTTAAGTTCTAAGATTTCTTCAGCAACTTTTCTAGAAGCTTTTTCTCTTGCTAGTGCTCTTTTAAGAATATCTATTTCTTCTTTGCTCATTCTTTTCTGTTAATGATAAACCTTACTTCTGTACCTTGTTCATTTATTTTTTCAAAATCTATATGTACTGGTACATCAAACAATTTGAAGGTTTCTAACATTAATCCTTTACCTAGCATGTACAAAGCTTTGTCTGACTTGTATAGCATTACCATCTTCTTCTTTGTTCGTCTTTGAATTTCGAAAGTTGGTAATTGCGCTTCGGGATATATTTTTTTTACCTCTACGTGAATATGGTTTTCTATTGAGGCTAAAAGATCCATTGGATCTTTATAGTGATTAACTAAATATGGATGCGATTTTATTAAGGCTTTAAATAAATGTTCTGAGTACACCAATAATAAATCGTCTACAGAGATATCTGTATTTTCACTGAGGTGAGTTATTAGCTGAAGCATTTCGGAAAACTCATATGTTCCTACAGATGTATAAATTCCGTTAGACTCTAAATTAGATTGGTTGATAATCTTATCTACCATTGCCAATCCAAATTTTTCTTCAACTAGTTCTAAAAATTCGGTAAATATTATTCCCTTCACTAAGCAGTTATTAATTCATTAACACTCCAATATGCAAGTAATTTATCGATTTTTGAAACATAATCCTCATATTTTAATGGTTTTAACACATAACCTGAGACTCCTATTTTGTAACACTCTAGCAAATCTCGCTGATTGCTTGATGTGGTTAAAATTATTGTTGGTATGTATCTTAGCCTTTCGTCTGCCTTTAAAATCCTTAAAAACTCTATGCCATTAATCTTTGGCATGTTTAAATCTAGCAATATTATATCTGGAAGGTTGTCTTTTTGTTGTAAGAGGTTAAGAGCCTCTTCTCCGTTATTAGCCTCTCTTATTTTATGATTTAACTGAAGCGATTTTGTAGCTCTATTGAGCTTCATAACTTCAATCATGTCGTCTTCTATAAGTAAAACATTGAGGGTTTTCATCTAATTATAATTTATGTTTTATATACAAAATAACGCAATATACTAGTTATATTTTACGACATTCGATTGATGGTATTTTAGTGTAGTCGAATGGTATTATAGCATCGGTGAACGGAAAGAGCCCATCATCTCAAATTAGAGCTAAACAGCTATACAACAAGCCTTAACAAGAAAATCAATTTTGTAACACACTTACATTCAAAGTAATGTTTCTCTTACTTTTTTTGGCAACCCTTTTACGATTGTATCGTACGAATGATCTATGAGTTCGAAAACAAATTTTGCAGGCAATTCTCCTGTTTGAAAATAAACACTATTCCATGTTTTTTTGTGCATATGATAGCCTGGTTTTATGCTATCAAACTCTGCTCTAAGTTCTTGAGCATATTCAGCATCGCACTTTAGATTAATAAAACCTTCGCCATTTTCCCAACGTTTTAATGACGCCAGAGCAAACATTTTATTACAAACCTTAAAAACCAAGGTATCATTATCAAAAGGAAAATGTTCTGTCACTTCCTTTTTTTGCATGCAGTAATCTCTATAATCTTCTACATTCATTTTAATAACTTTTTATCGTCTCCTTCGATTTTTAATCCAGAATAATCTAGTGTCCAACCAATGGTTTGCACTAAATTTTCAATAAGTTGAATAGCCTCTAAAGCTTCAAGTTTTGCAACATTATACAGTCCGCTTTCTGGAATTTTATCCATAATGTGTTCTTTTGCTTTGGTATGAAGTTCGGTAAGATCTGAAGCTTCAAACTTATTAAACATACCATCTTGCTTATCGTAATAATTAATATCACTTTCTATAGATAACACTTCGGGTTGCGGAAAATGAGATAAGACTACTGTTTTAGATTTTAAGTCTGAATGCATCTGTACTTTACTTAAATCGAAACCAACATGCGCTTTTGCATTAATAACAACTAAAGCTTTCTTTTTGCTCGATATAAGTTTTAAGAATTTTTCTTTAACATCTTCGTAGTGGTAAATCTCAGCAAAGTCGCCTTCTACAGTAATAAACTTACAAACACGCTTTATTTTATCTAATAAAACGATTGACTGTTCACTGGTTTTCTTTTTGATTTTCCATTGTCTAAAAATGGTAACCAAACCCAGTGTTACCAGGATGCTAATGATTATTATAAGAAATGTTTCCATATGTATTATTGAGACACTTTTATTGTGCCCTTGTCACATTGCTATATTTTCCATAAGGTACGAGATACTGAAATAAATTCAGCATGATAAGATCTAACTTATCTATTCTAATATTTTATACAGCACAGGTTTACTTGGCGTTGCATCGTTTTCAAAAGGTGCAATCTGAAGATTCAACATATAAGAACCATCCTTAATTTTGTTAGATACATAGATAAACTCTGTAATGGTTGCATCTTTTCTTATGGCTCCTCTTGTGTTCCAAAAAGCTTTGTGTCCTTTAAGTTCTCCTCCATCTTCTTCTCTATCTACACTTGGTAAATCTATAAGCAAATGTTTTATCCCTTTTTTTACCAACAATCTAATTGCATCTTCTTCAAAATATGTCCAATTGGTATTAGAGTATTGCTTTGTTTTTTTGTCTTTGGTGTTAGGTATTGTTCTTACAACCAAAGCCTCTCGCTTTTTGTTACCAATTGCAAATTGTAATTGCTTTGCAGAAATCACATAATCTTCGCCTTGTTTTTCTGGCGCTACAGTAATGACTTCTGCTAAAAAGAAAAATCGTTTTAAATGTTTATTAACAGAATATTTCTCTTTTGTAATATGACCCACAGTTTCTGTATGTGTGCCATGAGAATGTGGATTAAAGGTTATGGAGTTAAAATTAACCGAAGCTCCTTTTTCTACACTAATTACATCCTTATCAAAAACCACTGGCTGTATTTTAGGAGGTCCTATATACCACGCATTAACATTAGAATCGCCATCCTTTATTGGTATGGAAATGTCTAAAGGCTTGGTTAAATCTATTTTAAGTTTTCTGGAATTGTATTGAATTTGTGCTATCACGTTAAATTAAGTTTAAATAATTCGGAGGCTATACCATCACTTAAAAATTGTCCTTTTTTAGTGACACGTATATGTTTATTATCAATATACAATAAATGTTGATTTATAAAAGTTTCGGCCTGCTCTTTTAAGTAATCTTTATAAGTTTTACCAAAATCCTTTTCAACTTTATCTAAAGACACTCCCCAAATAGTTCTTAGACCTGTCATAATATACTCGTTGTAACGGTCTGTTGTGGTTAAAGTTTCAATCTCAATGGGTAGAATGTTTTTTGCAATTTCATTAATGTATTTGGTGTTGTTTCTAACATTCCAACCACGTTGTTTACCATTAAAAGAATGCGCAGATGGCCCAATACCAATGTAAGGTTTACCTTGCCAATAGGCAGAATTATTTTTACTAAAGTAGCCTTCCTTACCAAAGTTAGACAACTCATAATGCACAAATCCTGAAGCCTCTAGTTTGTCTTTAAGCAAATGAAATTGCTCATGCGCTTGCTCATCATTTACATCGTCTATAACTCCTTTTTTTACAAAAGCAGCCAAAGCTGTTTTGGGCTCAACCGTTAATGCATAGCTCGAAATATGAGGCACATTATAACGCAATGCAATTTCTATATTTTGAAGCCATTGCGCATTTGAAGCTCCTTGAATACCATAAATTAAATCGATTGAAATATTATCGAAATACTGCGTCGCTACAGACAAACACTCTTTAGCTTCTTCGGCATTATGTGCTCGATTCATCAATTTTAAATCACTTTCAAAAAAGGATTGAATACCAATTGACAATCGGTTTACCGGGCTCTTAGACAGTTCTAAAATTCTGGCTTTAGACAAATCATCTGGATTAGCTTCGAGTGTAATTTCAGGATTTTCGGTTACTTTATAATTCTCATAAACCGTGTTAATTAAGAAGACTAATTCGTCATTAGTTAACAAACTTGGAGTTCCGCCACCAAAGTAGATGGTTTGTACTTCAATGTTTATAAATTCATCTTTACGTAACTGTAGTTCTTTTGCTAAAGCGCTTACCAAATCATCTTTCTTTTTTAAGGATGTTGAAAAATGAAAATCACAATAGTGACAAGCCTGTTTGCAAAAAGGAATATGAATGTAGATACCTGCCATTCTACTTTTTTACTCTATCCTCATTCTGCTTTACAAAAGCCTCCCATCCAGAATAACTTTTGCCAATCTCAACTCTACCTTGGTTATAAAAATGACAAACTGCTGCTGCTAAACCATCTGTAGAATCTAAGTTTTTAGGCAATGTTTTTAGCTTAAGTACACTTTGAAGCATCTTTGCTACCTGCTCTTTACTAGCATTTCCGCTACCTGTAATTGCCATTTTAATTTTCTTTGGAGAATACTCTGTTACTGGCACTTCTCGCGACAAACCTGCTGCCATTGCCACACCTTGAGCTCTACCTAATTTTAGCATACTTTGCACATTCTTACCAAAGAAAGGTGCTTCAATAGCTATTTCGTCTGGATGATAGGTATCAATGAGTTCTACTGTTCGTTCAAAGATGAGCTTAAGTTTTAGATAATGATCGTCGTACTTTTTTAGCTGCAACTCGTTAAGCTGCAAAAACTGCATTTGCTTGCCTACAACCTTAATGAGCCCAAAGCCCATTATGGTTGTTCCTGGATCTATTCCTAATATTATTTGTTCTTTACTCATTCTTTAATCACAATACTGACAACCACTTAGCGACACAGCAATACCAAAAGTAACATTAAACACACTACCATTAAATGCACCAAGACCACTTATGGCAGGATTATAATCATCTAAAGATGTTAATCCATAAATATATGCCACATCTGTATAAAGAGACACTTTTTCGTTAATGGCATAATGCAATTCTAATCCTCCTAAAAGATTTAAGTAGGTTTGCTTGTTATCTCCTAAATTACCTAATGGTTTTGCAAAGCTTAAACCAGGACCAGCATGCAAAATAGTTCTGAAACGCCTTGGCAAAAACCCAAGATATTCTGTAGGATCAAACACAAATTGTGCATTTACTCGCGAGTAATTAACCTTAAATTCTGGAGAACCATCATCGTTTTTAAAACGGTTAAAACCATAGTCTAACTTTACTCCATAAGCACGTTTAAACATGTGTTGCACACCAATATTTACCGTTGGAAAATTGACAGATTGCGCGTAAGTTCCATCAACAAAACCATCTGTTGTTGGATAATTAAAACCTACAGCAAAAAGCGCTTTCCATCTGCTGGTAGCCTTGCTAAACTGCGCATTACTATGTAAGCCAATACATAGCACACTAAATATAAAGAGGTAATGTTTTAAATTAAGTTTCATGTGTAAGTTTTTGGTTTAATTTGCATCGTGCTTTACAACATACCATACAAAACTAAGCAATTCTTCTTTGTGCTGATTAAGTTGAGCATTGTTGTTGGTGCTTTTTATTTTATTTACAATAAACTTATCGAAAACGAACAACTTCGATTAAGTGATTTTTTAGGTTTTTTGAAAGAAAACGACACTTTTTCAACCAAAAACATTCTTTTTTTAATCATTCTAAGTGTTTTTAATTGGTTTTTTGAAATACTAAAATGGAAAACTTTAGTAAAAACTATTAAAGCAATTTCTTTTAAAGAAGCTTTGGAGCAAAGCCTTGGAGGATTAACCGCTTCACTAATTACTCCCAACAGAATTGGCGATTACGGAGCTAAAGCGATCTACTACAGCACATCTCACAGAAAACGAATTGTACTTTTGAATTTGCTTGGCAATATGTCTCAAATGACAATAACTACAATTCTTGGTGTTATTGGCCTGATTGTATTTATCAATAAGTACCAAATTGAGGTTGACTATTTCAAATTCGCAAGATTTGGAACAATCATTATTCTGCTAGGTGTTTTTGCTTTTTTTGGAGCAAAACAAAGCAAGTTCAATATCAAAGGGTATTCTGTAAGTAAGCTACTGGAATTTATAAAAAAAATACCGTTTAGAACTCATCTCTTTAACCTGAGTCTGTCATTAATACGATATCTTATTTTTTCATTTCAGTTTTACTATTTGTTAATAATTTTTGGAGTAGAGGTTGACTATGTTAAAGCAATGGTTGTTATTACAAGCATGTACTTGTTGGCTTCAATAATACCGTCCATTACTATTTTCGACGTAGTTGTAAAGGGAAGTGTTGCTGTATTTTTATTTGGATTTGTTCAGGTAAACGAATTAACAATTCTATCAATTACAACTCTAATGTGGCTACTAAATTTTGCTATTCCAAGTATATTTGGAAGCTATTTTGTATTGAATTTTAAACTCCCAACCCACAAAGAATGATAACGTTTATCTTCATAATTACAACACTTATCTACCTATTTTTAATAGGAAGCTTTATTTATGGTTTTGATAAAGTTGAAGTTTTTAAAATATCGGACTTAAAACCTAAAACCAAGTTCTCTGTCATTGTTCCTTTTAGAAATGAAACAGAAAATCTACCAAAATTATTAGCTTCAATATTACAATTGAATTATCCAAAATCAATGTTTGAAATTATTTTGGTTAATGACGATTCTGAAGATGTTTCTGTGGAAGTGATTAATAATTTTCTTCAAAAAAGACCTTTCGACTGCGCTAAATGTGACATTAGAATTATTCAGAATAAACGTGTTACTAATTCCCCAAAAAAAGATGCTATAAATACAGCTATAAATATAGCACAACATGATTGGATTATTACAACTGACGCAGACTGTACATTACCTAAATACTGGCTAGATACTTTTGATGAATTTATTCAAACGAATCAACCCAATTGCATTGTTGCACCTGTTAGTTACAGTGATTCAAATTCTTTTTTAAAACGTTTTCAGGCTTTAGATCTTTTAAGTTTGCAAGGTGCTACTATTGGTGGTTTTGGAATAAAACTTCCGTTTTTGTCTAATGGTGCTAATCTTGCTTATAGAAAACCTACTTTTCAATCGGTTAATGGCTTCAATGGAAACGATGATATAGCGAGTGGAGACGATATTTTTTTACTAGAAAAACTAAAAAAAGCGGATTCTAAAAAAGTCTTGTATTTAAAATCTAACCAGGCCATTGTCAGCACAAAACCTGTTATAAATTTAAGCGCCTTAATTCAGCAACGCTTGCGTTGGGCTTCAAAAACCAGTCGTAACCCTAATTGGTTTTCAAAATTGGTTGGGCTTATTGTTTTTTTAGGTAATCTAGCTTGTATTGCCATGCTTCCTATTCTATTTTTAGGCTATTTAAAACCGAGGATTGCAATTGCTTTAGTGGTTATAAAATTCAGCATTGATTTTCTATTAATATTTAAAATAGCTCGTTTTTTTAAACAAGAAAATGTGCTATTCTCATACGTTTGGTCTTGCATAATTTATCCTTTTTTTAGTGTGTATATTGCTGTTTTATCGCTTTTTAAACCCTATCAATGGAAAGGGAGAACTTTTAAAAAGTAACCTGTACTTAAGATATTTTTAATAGCTTTACTACAACCAAAGTCTTTTTGCGGCTATTGGCAAGACCACAAATCACTTAAAAAACTCACAAATGAAGAAAATTTTAGTTGCAATACTTTTCTGCATGGCTTTTCAAATAAATTATAGCCAACAAACCTACAATGTTAATGGCGAATCTCTAGAGCTTAAAACTGAAGTTGATGGTAAACTAGATCTACTATGGAATACCATTGATGGTAAATACCGCTACTTTATAAAATCTGAAGATGGCACTATTACTGAGCTAAAAAACACCAAAAACGACAACAACGATTATCAAGAAGAGTACAAATCTACACTGAGCAATCTTACCAATGGTAAATCTACTGACAAACTAAAATTGACACTTTATAGCCTTAAAAGCTATATTGACAGTTATAACGCCTCTATAGATTCTAACTACATTTCAACAAATATAGAACGTAACCTACAGTTGAGATTAGGCTTTTCTGGTGGAATAACAAACAACCCTTTTGTTGGCAATCCGGATAACACAAAAACACCAATGATTGGTACAGAGCTCGAAATTTTTGAAGCTAATTCGTTACCAAGACATTCTGGTTTTTTACAAGCCAGACATGCTTTTGAAAGTGACGATTTTAAATACAGTACAACCGAATTAGCCTTAGGCTATCGCTTTCGATTTATAAATAAAGAGACTTTTTCAATTTACGGACAAGTGAAATTAGCGACACTAAACTTTACAGACGTAACATTCTTAGACGAAAATGATATGGAAGTAAACTCTAACGAAACTTCGTTTGATATTCCTTTTATTTTTGGTGTAGGTTCAGATATTAAAGTAGGCGACAACAGTTATATCACTATTATTTATGGAGAATTATTCGCTGCTTTTTTAGACAATCAAGGTAACTTTTCTACTGATATTGCTGTTGGTTATAAATTCAACTTATAATAATGAGTCTCAGGAATTTTAAAACCTCTAATCCTGTATTTAACAGCTACTTTTGGGAAGATGATAAATCGTCTGTAAAAACCATGTCTGTAGCAGGCATTTTCTTTAAGTCTGTGATTGGCATTTTGGTTATCGCAGCCATTACAGCTTATTTATGGAAACTTAACGAAGCCGGAACATCAATGCGATGGTTTTCTCTTGGTGGTATGCTAGGTGCAGTTATAGTGAGTGTTTTAATTTCTATTCGTCAAAACTGGGCGCATATTTTAGTGCCACTTTATATTATTGCAAAAGGCTTTTTTTTAGGTGGATTTTCTGCTTATGCTCACAAAAATTTTCCTGATTTGCCTTACCAAGCTATTGGTGTAACTATCATTACATTTTTTGTAATGCTATTGCTTTACCAATTAAGAATTATAGTAGTCACCAAAAAATTTAGAAGTGTTATTATTACAGCCACTGTTAGTATTATGGTAGTGTATCTTATCTCGTGGATTTTGAGTTTTTTTGGTATCAAAACATATATTTGGGGAACATCTTGGTTTGCTATCATCTTTAATGTTTTGGCAGCTATAGTGGCTTCTTTTGCACTACTATTAGATTTTGATTACATAGAACGTTACAAAAACAAAGCTCCAAAACATAAAGAATGGCTGGCTACTTGGGGACTTTTAGCAACGCTTATTTGGCTGTATGTTGAAGTGTTACGATTGATGCAGAAATTGGCTATACGGTTTTAGTTTTTTCTCGCTAAGGCGCAAAGATGCCAAGTTTTCCTATTTTCATGCACTAACTACTAACAAAACTAATCTATCCTTACAATCACAGGCAGTTCGAAAACTGTAGTGACCTGTTGCCCTCTTTTTATAGCTGGAAATATTTTTGGCACATCTTTTAAACTTTGACGTAACAAGCTGTCAATTTCGGGAATTTGATATTCGGTTTCAGGATGTAAAGCGATATCTTCTATTTGTAAAAGTCCTTTGTTGTCTATGATTAATTTTAATCGAATAGTATCATAAACATCTTCTGAAACGACAATGTTTTGGCTTCCTAAATAATCATTAACGTGCTGCAATAAGGTATTCTGAAAACAAACTCTACTGTCCTCTTTAGTGGTCATAGCCTCACAACTATTAAAGGTTGGATACGTGTCTACATCGTTCCAATTGAAGGTTTGTAATTCTTCTTCTAGTAAATCTTCTGTATTTACTTTTTGCTTTTCAAAATAGTCGCAAGCGGTTAACAGAAAAATTAATAAAAAACAAGCTAGTCGGTTCATTAGCACATTTCTAATAGCGAAATGTACAATATTTTTGGGTTTTAGTCTCTTTCTAAGAATTTTTCCTCCTTTAATTCTTTCAACCTTAACTCTGCATAGGGTTTTAAAGGCGCATTTTTTTCATTTTTTAGAAAGTCCTCATATAGTTTTATTTTGGCATCAACATCTGCATAATATGCATCCTTTGTTCTTAGGATAAAAAATGAATTCATAATATCATTAGGATTCTCTTTTTTTGCTTTTTTTTAAGGCTTCAATAGCTTCTTTATACTTTCTCTGTTTATTTAAAACTAATCCTAATTTTTGATATTCATTAGATAATGGTACATCACGTAACTTTAGTGATTTTTTATAATAGTCTTCTGCTTTTTCAAAATCACTCAAAGCCGCATAATAATTACCTAAAACAAACAAAGCACTTGCATCTTGAGGATTAAATTTTAAGGCTTCTTCTCTATGATAAATTGCGTCTTTATAATCTGAGTTTTGAGCATAACTTAAACTTAGTTTTTCGTGAATAAATTCTGATTTTTCACCTAAATCTAAAAGCTTGTTAAACCAAACTACCGAGTGCGTGTAATATTCTTGATGGTAATAAGCCTGCGCCTTTAAACTTATAAGCTCTATATTTTCTGAATAGCTTTCTAAACCTACATCTATAATTGCATGTGCTTCTTTAAACCTTCGCTTTACAAGATGCCTTTTTCCGATTTTAAAAATTGCTTTTTGATGTGTTGAGTCTAACTGAAAGGTGGTTTTAAAACGCTCTAACGCTGTGCTATCCTGAAGTTTTTCTAATATTACACCTAACTCATAATGAAAATTTGGGTTGAGGCTGTCGCTTTGGATTAAATCTGAAAAACGTTTATGAGCTTCTTTATAATTCTTTGTTTTTGACAATAGCTTGGCATACTGATATTGTAACAAAAGATCTTCTGGGCTTACCGAAATTGCTTTTTTATAGTAAGCTAAACCTTCGCCATAATTACCAATAGCAACGTATGCCTTTGCTATATCATCGTACACATCATCTAAGACTTCTAGAGTTTTGTACGTTTCAATTGATTTTGAAAAGTTACCTGTAGCAAAAAAATGGTCAGCTTTATCCTTAATACTTTGAGCATTAACCATACAAGACATCAATAATACCGAAACAATAATTACTCGAAATCTCATAAACTGACTTCTATTTTTGAGTTAATACAATTGGTAATGAAAATGCTACAGCAACAGCCTTATCCTTTTGACGACCAGGTATAAATTGTGGCAACAAGCTTAAAACACGCATTGCTTCTTCTTCTAAAACTTTACTAGCTGCTCTGGCTTGTATTCTGGTAACATTACCATCTGCATCGATTAAAAAACGTGCAAAAATGCGCTTTTTATGTAGCTCTGCATTGGTCTCTACTTTTGTATTAAAATTCTTCTTAACATGAGCGTTTACAAACTCTGAGAAACATTCCTTCTTATCTTGTTCTGATATTAAATTTACGCACTCTTTGTGTGATGGAGCTTGATCTATAACATGAAAAGGGACTTCGAGTAATTCAGTTTCAGTTTCTGTTTCATATAATGGAGAATCAATGACAAATGTAGACTTACCATCGGTAACAATTAATTTATAGTACGACTTATCTTTATTTAATTGATTCATTAAATCATCGAAACGTTTTTGCTCTTTTTGGGTTTTGTTTGCCATATCCTCTACAAATAATTTCAATGTTCCATTTCCTGTATAAGATTCCCATTTTCTTTTAGCTTCATCCGTTTTTTTCCATTCTAAATAGCCTTGATAACTTTTATGTGGTAAATCATACATTTTTTTATACAGTTCTCTACTTTCATCTGACAACTCATTGCTTTCCGATTTTTTGTCTTTCATCATTTTAACCATGTATCGCATAAATGCACTGATCTTTAAGTAATCTTCTCTAGACTGTATATAGTCATTTGATTTTCCGTCATCAAAACCTACGTATTTTGAAATTTCATAGAACTTTATTCCTTTCTTTTCCATTTCAAGAATATCATTATAATAGATTTTCAGAAGCTCCTCATCTGTCAACTCTTGATTCATTTCTGTTTTAGCGTCAGATTTTTCTTGTGCTTTAACCTCTGTTGAAGTGTAAACCAACATTGCAAATATTACAGGAAGTAAAAGTGCATACTTAAACAAATTCTTTTGACTGGATTTTGATTTTTGTAACATAATGATTCGTTTTTTGATTAATGATTTTTTGAAAAATGTATTGGTAAAAGACAGCGAATTAGTATCTAATATTTGATGCAATAAACTCTGATAATAACTGGATTTACCTTGATGTTTCACAGCTTTAGCATCTGCTATAAACTCGTGCAATTCTTTAACTCTACTTTGATACATATACACCAATGGACTAAACCAAAACAGGATTCTGAGGACTTCAAAAAACAACAGATCTACACTGTGCTTTTCTTTCACATGAACTAGCTCATGCTCGTATATTGTATTTCTTTCAGAACTTGGAATCTTATCTCCTAAAAAAACGGTGTTAAAAAATGAGAATGCCGCTGAACTTTTAAGAAGATTAACAATGAGTATGTTGCCTTTCCAACGTTTAGGATTATTGTTTTTTATAAAATAGAGTTTTGCAATTTTTACTATAAACACTAGTGCTGCTAATACCACACCAATGTATAACACTATTTGCCATATTGGTAATTGTGAGTTCGTAATGGCAGCTTCGTTTATTTGTTCTACTAAATAAGGATTTGCATCAATGTTTGAACCGTCTCCAATAAAGACTTCTGGTAATCTTATTACGGTTTCTTGTGTTGTAACCTTTCTTAATTCTGGAAGTTTTACAAATGGCAACACTATTGAAAACACAGATGTTAGCAATAGATAGATTCTGTTATAATTAAAAAAGGTTTCGCGCCTTAAAAACAAGTCATACACTAACAGAAATAGAGTTTGAAACAATACAATTTGAATGATACTGTACAACATAATTACTTCTCTTTATTAATTTCGTTGAGCAAGCTTTCTATATCATTAACATCTACATCATTCTTTTTCACAAAAAAAGACACCATACTTTTAAAAGATCCTTGAAAATAATTGTCTAGCAACTTATTTATAGACTGATTGCTGTAAGCTTCTTTCGCCACTATAGGAAAATAAGTATGACCTTTCCCTTCCTTTTTATAATCCACAAAACCCTTAGATTCTAATATTCTAATAATAGTCGACACGGTATTATAAGCAGGTTTTGGCTCTGATAAAACCTCAATAACAGACTTAACATTAGCTTTTTTTAATTGCCAAAGGGCTTGCATTATTTCTTCTTCAGCTTTAGTTAATTGCTTCATTAAACTAAGTTTTTAGTTGAACATTAAAACAAATATAACTAAATATTTAGTTTAAACTAACTTTTTAGTTAAAAGTGTAACTAAACACTGTTTTACGCGTCACATAACTGAATACAAATAATTTATATGGAAATATTTCTTGTGATACTTGGTATACTGCTTATGATTCTTGGTATTTTAGGTAGTTTTCTACCTATAATTCCTGGTCCACTTACAAGTTGGATTGGTCTTTTGGTACTCCATTATACTAAAGGCGTACAATTAAGTAGTACTTTTTTGATTGCAACTCTAATCATAGCAATAATAATTTATGTACTAGACTACATTATACCTGCCTTAGGAACAAAACGTTTTGGTGGCAGTAAAGAAGGTATGATTGGTACTACACTTGGTTTGGTTGTTGGTTTAATTGCTCCTATTCCTTTTGGAATTATCATTGGTCCATTCATTGGCGCTTTAGTTGGTGAGATGATTCATAGAAATGATATAAATAAAGCAACGAAAGCTGCATTTGGTTCATTTTTAGGTTTTATAGCTTCAACGTTTTTAAAGTTTATTGTTGCTATAATATATTTTGGCCTATTTATAGCCAAGCTATCAGAACACAATTCAAGCTGGTTTTAAAAACATTGAGCATAAAAAAACCTAGTTACAAAACTGTAACTAGGTTAATTCTTTTTGCTATTAACTCAACAATTACTTAATGAGGGATTAATTAATTACTTGTTGACCTGCGGTAAATGTAAACTAACATCTTTATTTTTTGTTGTGGTAAAACCGCACACTTATTACGGAAAAACCGTAATTTGCAGTATTAACAAGGGTTTACAACACTTTTTAACACCATTAAAAACCTCATTTTTTTTTTTTTCTTTATAAGAACCCTTTATCTCTTGCTTCTTGAAGCAATGTTTCATCTTTACCGTTCTCAACAGAAAATAATAACTTAAGTTGTTTTTTTCTTTTTTCTATTGCGCTGGTAGACAACGGAATATACTCGCTAAGACTTTTGGTTTTTATACCTTGAGACAAAAGATGTAAAATTTTTCTGTTAATATCATCTACGTAGATTTCGCTGGTAATGGTTTTCTTAACATAGTTGCTTACTGTGCTACTATAATAAGGAGGATATTTTAGTATTTGCTGAAAAGCATCTGCGAGTTCCATAGATGTTAAATCACTTTTTATAAGAAAGCCATCTGGATTTATTTCTTTTATGATATTATGAATTCTAAAAGATTCATTAAACATTGTAAGAATAATAATTTTTGCGTCTGGCAGCACTCTTTTGGCTAATAGCGCTAAATCTTCGCCTGAAGCATACCTTCCATCTTCTGATGGTGGCAAACTAATATCAAAAAAACACACATCGTATGGTGTGCCTTTTGCTGCTCTGTTAATCATTAGTTGAGCAGTATCGCAATTATTAGCAGTATCAATAAGTAGGGTTTGATCTTCTTCTTTTGTGGCCATTAACACATTTTGGTAACCTTCAATAATGATCGGATGATCATCTACCATTAGAATGTTAATATGTTTCATCTGGTTATTTCTTCTTTTTAATAAGACAGATGCAATTCATCACTACAAAACTTTATTTTGATACAAGGCTTTGCACTGATTCATGTCATGTCGATTGGTTAGTATAGGGAATCTTAACATTAACAGTTGTACCATTTCCAGATTGAGACGCAAAGGTGATTTTTCCATTAATCTCCTCTACACGAGAGGTCATATTTTTTAAACCAATGCCTTTTTTGCTTTTCGACGTATCGAAGCCTTCTCCATCATCAATGATATCTAGGCAAATTACATTTTTTTCTAAAGAAATACTAATTTTTATAGCTTTTGCATTAGCATGCTTGTATATATTTTGCATGGACTCTTGAATGATTCTATAAATATTAATCTTAGTCTTATTTGATACAGAATCCCAACTAATGTCATCGGTATAATTAAACTCGTAAGTAAGATCGTAAGCCTTGGTTTGATTTTCTATAAGTTCTGAAACAATATCCATAAATCCAGATCCAGAGACAAAGTCTGTATTTAACTCATGCGATATCTTACGTATATCTTCTTCTATGGTTTTTAACTGGCTAATATAATTAGCTCTCGCCATCATAGCTTCTTTACCATCCTTAAAGTTAATACTGTCTAAACTCAATCGTGTACCAAACAATCTACCTAAAACACCATCATGCAACTCTTTAGAAACTCTTATTTTCTCTTTTGCTCTTGCCTCATCTACCTTATCCTGTTGGCTTAGCATTAAGTTATAGATATCTTCATTGGCTTTTTGTTGTACTTGAATAAGCTTAAGCTTTCTATTCTTAGAGCGCTGAGAAATAACCAAATACACTAAAACTGCTGTAAACAAGAGACCTGCTGAAAGAATTAGTAAATAAAGGTTTTCTCTGGTAATTTGTTTATTCTCTGCTTCGAGTTGATCTGCACCATATTTAATTCTTGCAAATTTATTTCTAACAGATCTTTCAACTTTTAAAAGACTATCGCTTAACCTTATATGCTCTTCTAAATAAGACTTACTAACATCTCCATTTGTTAATCCAGAAAGAATAATCATGGACTCCAAATACAATTCTACTATAGGAATATCTTTTGAAATTTTATAACTCTCTTCTGCATACTTTAAAGCAGAACTTCTCTTATCATTAGCTTTATAGAACTTTGCAAGATCTATTGAAGCTGCCAATTTGGTATAAGGGTCATTTATACTATCGGCTACCTTTAATGCTTTTAGAAAATCATCTTCTAAAGATTGATAATCATAATCTCCTTTTAAGAATCTTGTAAAAGCATAATTCTCTAAAATTAGGGAGTAAAAAACAATGTTTTCGCTTTTTAATTTTGGATCATTTAGTAACTCTCTATATATATCTAAAGCTCTGGAATAATCACCTTTCTCTCTGTAAGGAAGTGCTAAATTATTCATAGACTCCAAGTAATATTTATACTCATTCTTAAGCCTTTTAGATATTTCCAGCGCCTGTTTATGGTACTCTATAGAATCATCATAATTTTCTAATTTATTTGAAACACTACCTAAAAGATTTAGAACTAAATATTTATCTAAGTTGTATTTACTGTCATTTATAGCATTAAAAATTTTTAAAGCTTCAACAGCATTTTGTTCACTTCCTAAATAATCTTTTTCGTTGTCCTGTAAAACCGCAATACTGTATATTATTTCTGCCTTTTCCTTTAAATTTTTTAAAACATCAAAGTACTTTAAAGCTTCAACAAAATAACGGTAAGCATTAGTATTATCATCCTCTATCTGATAGTAGTACCAGCCTAAGTTTTTATTAGTGTATGCTAATGCATTAGAATCTTTGAGTTTAATAGCTTGCTCTAAATTAACTAAGCTAACTTCTTTAAACCGATCAAACTCGCCATTTATTAAATATGAATATGCTAAATTTCTACCGGCTGACAGTATTATTGAATCGTTTTTGGTGTCTTCAGCAAAATCACTAGCTACTTTTGCATACTTTAGCCGATCTTCTAAAGATTGAGATTTACTCTTTGATAATTCTTGATAATAACTTAAAGAATCTAAAAGTTTACTATTTGATTGCGCATACAACTGAACAAAAAAAAGTGCAAAAATTATAAATAAAAGTCGTTTCAAGTATTTTTATTTGTGATTGACAATCAAATTTAGAATAAATTTTTCTTAAAATATTAAAAACACTTTTTATTGTAAAAAAACTAAGCCCATGTTGCAGTAACATGGGCTTTGTATTCTTTATTATTAAAAATATTAACCTTGCTCAGGCATTTTAATTTCTTTTTTTCCTTCATGTGCCAATAAATCAATTTTTGTTGGCTGATGAATATTTGTTTTTTCAGCAGTTTCATTTTTATCTGATTGTACACCAGATACAGTTAACATTGCTACAGCTAATAAAGCTAAGGTAATTTTCAGGGTTTTCATAATTATCAATTTAGGGTTTAATAGTCAATATTATAATAGTGTAACGAAAAACGCTACGATGAGGGAAGGGAATGGATAATTAACTATTGTAGGTTTTTTTGAACCTAAATTGTACTAAAATAAAACGAGGGACGTTTTAGTTAAAAAACTTTAAGTTTTAAAGTCGAATGGATAATTAAATGTCCTAGATAAGTGATTTTAAGGGCTTAAAAAGGACTACAAATATAATATTCTTTTAGATTCTTGCAAATAATTCATCGATAAAATTACACTTTTATTCGATTAAGTGCGTTTTATTGAATTAAAAACCCACAGAAATCATAAAAAAATTCATCTATAACGTACAAAAAAAGTCTAGCTTTCTTAAATGAAAATCTGACGTTATTCTCTTTTTTAATTTATCTACAGTTAAAGGCTTACTAATATAACCTGAGCATAGCGCTTCATTTTTTGCTTTAATTATATCCTTTGCACTAGTTGATGATGACAACATATAGGTTTTTGTCTTTTTTAACTTTGATGCGTTCAACTTCTCAAATTCTTTAAGAAATTCGAACCCATTCATTTGTGGCATATTTATATCTAAAAAAATAATATCTGGCACTACACAAACTTCTAAATGTGGTTTTAACTCCATAAGTTTAAAATAGCTTAAAGCACTAAAGCCACTGGTAAACGTTTTTATATGGAGCTTACTGTTATACTTTTCAAGTATTTTTTGACTAACAAATAAATCTATTTTATTATCATCTATTAAAATTACATTCTTAATCATGGCGTAGGATTTTTTTATGTTATTGGTAAAGCCACCTCAAAGCAGGTGCCTTTTCCTAACTCACTAGATACTTTTATATCTCCACTAAGATCTTCAACTATATTTTTTACGATATACAGCCCAAGACCATTTCCGTTTACTAAATCGCTATTAACTCTGTAGTAGAGATTAAAAATTTTGCTAATATCTTTTTTAGAAATACCCACTCCATTATCCTCTACAATTAACTCTATTCTATCACTATATTGTGAGAATTGAATTCTTACGCGTGGCATATGCTCACTGCTTACTGGCTTACTGTAGCTAATTGCATTTTGAATTAAATTTTGAAACAACGAAGACAATAACTCTTTATTAGAAAAAAAGATATTAGTTTGATTAATGTCTATCTGAAATTGGATTGAAGAAAAATTCTTCATTCCATTTAAAGTTTGAAAAGTGCCTTCAACTATTTTAGAAAAATCAATTGCACTCAGCTCTTCTTTTTTATTAGAAATCACTGATGCTAATGCTAAATTATCAGACAAGACTCTTCCTCGTTCTAAAGTTGAGTCTAGCATGTTTACTAATAATTTAACCTTATCATTTATTGGTTCTTCCTTTATTAAGTTTAACAAACCTTCTGCAGAAGTAAAAGGCGCTTTAAGGTCGTGGGCAGACCTGTAAAGAAATAATTCTAAATCTTTTTTCTTTTGTTTTAACTTCTTTTCTAAGTTTCTACGCTTTGAAATATCTAATAACATTGCACAAAAGAAACCCTTCTTACCATTTTGGTAATAAGACAAAGAAAACTCAACAGGAAAGGCTTTACCTCCTTTTTTTACACCTGTCATTATTAAGTTTTTCTCCTTGTAAGAATCGTAATAAAGTTTTTTTCCTCTAAGAAATCTACGAAGGTTAGATTTATCTTTTTGGGTTGAGAATAAAACTTCTAGATGATTACCTATCACTTCTTCTTTATTATAACCAAAAGCAATCTCTGCACCTTTATTCCAATCTGTTATTATACCATCTTTATCTGTTAGTACTAAACTTTCTTTTTGTGTAGATTTAAAAACAGTATGATACTTATCTAAATTAGGCTTCTTTTCTGTAGCTGTGTTTATTACATCAAAGTATTTTTTAACCGAAAGTTTTACATACTCTACAGATTCCTTGTTATTAAATACAGGACTAATAGTAAGTGTAAAAAAGGTATTGGTTCCTGATGGAGACAACTCAGTAATTTTAACTTTACTTACCCTTTTGTTTGTAAAAACAGAATCAATATGCTTTTTAATCTCATTGTTGTATCTAGGATTCAAAATCTCATAAATTGAAATCCCTAAACCATCAATACCATTGTTTACATTTATAATATCTCCTTCTCGATTAACCGAGTATATTGTTTGGTTAGCATCATGAGAAAAAGACTTTAAAACCTGCTCCTGGTCGTGCTTACTTAATCTGTTTGTTTTCCATTGCGACAAAACATCTTGATATAAGACTATATGTTCAATTATTACACCTCTTTCATCCTTTACTGGTAATATTACAGTATCTAGATAATATGTGATTTTATTTTTCTCATATGGCAATATGCCTTTCCAAACCATTCCTTTTTTAATGGTTTTCCACAACTCTTTATATTGCTCACCAGAATGAAGATGCGACTCTATAATCTTTAAAGATTCTCCAATAATTTTTTCTTTTGTCAATTCCATAAATTCACAAAAACAATCACTTGCATGTGTAATTCTCCCATACCTATCGGTTATGGAAACCATAGAATTTTCTCCCACAACCAAAAGATGGTTGTTCTTGTACCTCTTTAAAAGCTCTTGCTTAAAATCTTGTCCCATAATAATTATCTTTTGATTGTAAGCAATACTCTAAAGCGCTATCAAGATTATCGAAAAATTGAAATGGCGTTTTTGGCTCAAACAGTCTTTTGTAAGAACTAATTGATAATTTTGAATTAATTGAATTAATTACATAAGCTTCTGAAAGTCTTATACTTTTTAGATAAGGACTGTTTGCAAACAGTTCTGCTGCTTTTATTGTGAAGTTTCCGAATGAGTTTCTAATATCTATAAGAAATGGCATTATTTGCCCATTGGTAAGCTCTTTTATAATTTCTATATACCTCTCTACCTGACCACTAGTTAATTTATGGTGAATATCTCTGTTGTTAAACTCACAAAAAAGCACACCTTCTTTTGTCCAAAATTTGGCCTTTTCATATTCAAATACTATAAAACTTTCCATTGACATTGTTTTGACATTTTTTTCATGCCAATACTTATGCCAAAAGCTATAATGCGTTTGAAATTATTTTGTAAAATGCTGAAATAGTGGCTCTTAAATTTCACATTAAGAAAAATAGAAAAAAACACACTCACGGAATACCGTTGATTATTTAAGAAAAAACAGTTAATCAGCGGATAGCCGTGACTACTCTGGTCTTTTGATTCCCAGCTTTTTCATTCGATCTCTCAACGTACTAGGTTTTATATCTAAGAGCTTACTTGCTCCATCTTCACCATCAATCTTCCAATTGGTTTTTTTGAGAATTTTTATAATATGTGCTCTTTGAGCTTCATCTAGAGTAAATACTGTTGATGATATTAACTTCTCCTCTGAGGATTCTGGAGAAGACTCAAACGTAGGTATAGACAACATCTCATTATTAGAAAGAATAACAGCTCTTTCTATTAAATTTTCGAGTTCTCTTATATTTCCTGGCCATGCATAGGTTTGCATGTTTCGCTTTGTGGTTTCTGGTATGTATTTTATGCTCTTACTATATTCTTTACTGAATTTATTGACGAAATGCTCTATTAAAATAGGAATATCCTCCACTCGCTCTCGTAATGGTGGCACATGAATTGGAAAAACATTAATTCTAAAATAAAGATCTTCTCTAAAATTTTTATTACTTATCTCTGCTTTAAGATCTTTGTTTGTAGCTGTAATAATTCTTATATCAACCTTTTGTGTTTCAACACCACCAACCTGCTCAACTTCAGACTCTTGAATTGCTCTTAATAATTTGGGCTGCATCTCTATTGGCATTTCACCAATTTCATCTAAAAACAGTGTTCCTCCATCAGCTAACTGAAACTTACCTAGTTTATCATTTATTGCTCCTGTAAATGCACCTTTTTTATGCCCAAACAACTCACTCTCTATTAATTCCTTGGGTATAGCCGCACAGTTAACCTTAATTAAAGGCTTGTTTTTTCTTGGGCTTATGTTATGAATTGCTCTTGCTAACAACTCTTTTCCTGTTCCCGATTCACCTAACAACAAAACAGTTGCATCTGTTACAGCAACCCTTTCTACCTCAGTTAAAACCTTACTAAAAGCCACACTACCATAAACCATTTCTTCATAATTAAAAACAAGACCGATCTCCTCTCTTAAATACACGTTCTCTTGCTCTAACTCTTTTTTTAGTTTATTTAATTCAGTATTTACTTTTAAGAGTTTATCATTTGCTTCAATTAATTTGTTTTCTGCCAACTTGCGCTCAGTACTTTCTATCATTAATGAGACGACATTTACTATGGATGCCGCAAAATTCTCTTCTTCTGGTGTAAAAACCCTTTTTTCACCCGAGTTTTCAAAACTAATTATACCATAATTAGACTCTCTTCCATAAATCACCAAATCTAACCTGGATGTTATATTGTATGGTACAAAATATTCTTCTGCAAATGCCTTAGTTACCGAGTCCTTAACAACGTCTTTTATGTTTATTAAACTCTTATTTTCAAATGCTTTAAAATATTCTGGATAATCGTCTTTAGTTATTACAAGACCATTTTCGTCATAATGATTCTCTTTAGCATTGTAGTAGAGCTTACTTAACAGCTCTGAATTATCATTCTGATATTGCCAAACAGTAACTCTACCTACATTTAAGGCTTTTGCAGAAACCGTTACGATTTCTTTTAAAGCAGCTTCAAAATCTTCGCCCACCAAGCCTACCAGCTTCATTATTGTTCGTTTTCTCTGTAAAGCGATAGCTGCATTATCCTTAAGCATTTTATCTGCTTTTACACGGTCTGTGATATCCATGACAGTAGAGAAATACCCTATTTTTTTTCCTTGATTATCTTTTATACTAGATATCTCAACAGATATAGGAAAACGGTGGCCTTTTTTATGAACGTAAACACTCTCAAACTTTCCATTTAGGGTTCCTGCTTTTAGTTTATCGTACCTTAAATCTACCAAATCCCTTATTTCGGGTGGCGAGAAAGGAAATGGCCTCTGCATTCCTACCAATTCCTTTTCTGTATAACCCAACATATTACAAAATGCTGGATTAACTTGTATTATTTTAGCATCTAAATCAATTACAGCCATACCATCATGCATGGTATTTATTAGCATAGATGAAAATTCGTTTTCTAATTTCAACTTATTTTCGGCCTCTTTTCTTTCTTGAGACTCTACACAAAGCGAAACTATATTAGCAATAGAAGAAGCAAACTCCTCATCTTCTGCACTCCAAATCTTTTTAGATCCAATATGCTCAAAACAAATTATACCATAAGTGCCTTTAGCGCCTTGCACAAAAACATCCATCATAGATGTTATTCCTAAAGGATCTAAGTAACTCTCTGTAAACTCTTTGGTAACCTTATCTTTTCTTGCATCATTAGCCCTTATGGTTTTATACTTTTTTAAGGCTTTAAAATAATTTGGATAATCTTTAGCTTTTAATCTTAGATGATTACCGTGTGTATTATCCTTAAGACTATATACATTTTGACAATGAATCTCGGTATGATCTTCGTTTAGACTCCAAACACTGACTCTGGCCACATTTAGTATTTTTGCAGACATCGAAGTTATCTCCTTAAATACCTTATCTAAATCATCACCAACTAATGATGCCAGTTTTAAAATAGCTTCTTTACGTTCTGTAGATTTTTTTGCTTTATCCTCTAATGTTTTTTTAAGCTTAATGTCCTGAGAGATATCTTTCATTGTGCCAAATAGCGCAATAGCCTCCCCTTTATCATTCTTTATATTTCCGGTTGCAAATGATGCTGTAAAATGCTCTCCGTTTTTTCTTATAAACTCAAATTGAAACGGAGGTATATCACCTTTGGAAATGCTTTTGTTTTTCTTCTCTATTTCAGCAAAGTCTTCGAGTCTGGCAAATGGATAGGGCAAATCTAAACCTATTAATTCTTCTTTAGAATATCCAAGTATTTTGCAAGTAGAATCGTTAACCATAAGTATCTTACCTTCTAGATTAACAATAATCAATCCTTCTTGCAGTGATGCCATCAACTCTTCTGTAAATTTCTTTTCTTTCAGAAGTTTTTTTTCTGATTTATCTAATTCATTAATATCTATTACAGAACTATTGATATAAAATTCTCCTGCTATTTGCAACTTCACAAGAGATAGTAACACTTTCTTTTTTTCTCCTGTCTTACTTATCATATGATACTCAAAAGAGTCTAAACTTTGTTTATCAGAAAGCTTCTCTCCTATTAAGATTGCATCCTCCAAGCTCAAAAGATTCAGATCTAATGCCGTCTTCCCTATAACCTCTTCTCTAGAGTAGCCTATGAATTTTTCCCAAGCTTTATTTACATATATATATTTCTTATCCGAAACACTGGTCAGAGACTTGGGAATTGGACTATTATTGAATAATTCTATAAAAGCCGTATCACACTCAAGAAATTCATTAATATCCTGATAGCTATCCCTAGAAGTAAGCAACACCAAGTACTCTTTTATTGCTTTTCCATCCTTTTTTATCGGCTCTATTATGGCATTAAACCTTTGTTTAGTGCCATTTTTAGAAACAACACTAAAACTATCTAAGCATGTCTTACCTTTTAAAAGATTAGGTTTATTTTTTTTAATTTTTTCTAAATCAACAGCGCTAAAAACAGCATCATTTTGCTTTGTTAATTTTGCTTGAGAGACACCTATTAATTCAGAAAATGATTCACTTGCAAACAAGAGTTTTCCTTCTATACTAAATAATAGCATATGCGAGCTATTAGTCAAAATCATTTCTAATTGACTATTATTTAAGCCTCTAAGTATTTCACCCACAGTAAAACTCATCAAAAGAAGTTTTTGCACTAGAAATTAATAAAAAAAAATAAAATTTAAAAACCACCTAGAATTCAACACAGTGATTTCATACAAATAAAATAAACACAAAAATAAAAATTGCAAAAAAAAGAAGGCTTTTAAACTAAAAATCAACATCTTAAAAAAGACAAAACCATATAAAAACAAAAAAGCATCCCGATTTTCTAAAAAGAAAAAAGGAAAGCCTTTCATTGGTAAATATCCAATTCTATTGGATTTCTACTACGTCTCAGATATTCATCTGAGCACAACACAACGTCTTTATACTAAAAAAGCTCCTGTTTCCAGAAGCTTTTTGCGGTCTGGACGGGACTCGAACCCGCGACCCCCTGCGTGACAGGCAGATATTCTAACCAACTGAACTACCAGACCGTTGCATAATTGCGAGTGCAAATATACACTGTCTTTTTAATTACACAAACAAAAATTAAAAAAAAATTTAATTAATTTAAACAAATTTTTGACGCTCAACCATATAGGTCGTCAATATTTGATTAAATCCTTTTCTTATATCTGCTTCTACATACTTTATCCTGTATTGACCGCATTTTAATTTCAAAGTTTTGAAATATGAACTTACTGCTTTTTCGTAATTATCTTTTATATTATCGGGATATAAATTGATGTATTCTCCTGTTTCGACATCGATAAATCGTTTTGGCCTATTATCAAATTCAAAGGTTAATTCCTTTTCCTTATCAAACACATGAAAGAGTACAACTTCATGTTTATTATGCTTTAAATGTCTTAGTGCTTCAAATAATTTCTCATCATCTTCAGATGTTTGAAACATGTCCGTAAACACAAAAATTAGAGATCGTCTGTGGATTTTTTCTGCAATTTGATGCAAATAAGTATACGTCTCAGTACTCTTAGATTCTGGCTTAGATATAACAGCTTCGCTTAATTTGCTCAATAACATTTGATGATGGCGTTCACTCCCTTTTTCTGGAGAATAAAAATCATAAGCATCACTATAAACACTCAATCCTACTGCATCGCGTTGCTTTTTTAATATGTGCATTAAAGATGCACAAGCTAAAGCCGAAAATGCCGACTTATTAAGATTACCTATGCTTGTACCAGCAGATTCTGGATAATGCATAGACGTACTGTTATCTAATATAAGATGGCATCGCAAATTGGTTTCTTCATCGTAGCGTTTTGTGTACAGTCTATCTGTTTTAGCAAAAAGCTTCCAATCAATATGCTTAGTGCTTTCTCCCTGATTGTATATTTTATGCTCTGCAAACTCAGCAGAAAAGCCATGAAAAGGACTTTTATGCATGCCTGCAATAAAACCTTCGACAACTTGCTTTGCTAATAGTTCAAGGTTTTTAAACCCTCCTGTTTTGTTAAGTTCTAACTGTAAATCCATAAGCTCATCCTCACCTTCCCAGTGGGAAGGAATTTGCTTTCTTCTATCTCAGTGTTTAATATAAACTGCATGCTATTTTAAACGAATACTATAAACCTCATTAGAGATTTAGCTAGCGCTGAACCTAAAGGTTTCTCGTCGCTCATACTTTCTCTATAAGAATGACAGACACTTGGTTTAAAACAGCTATGAAACTAAAAAAGGTTTGCCTTAAAGACAAACCTTTTATCATTTCTTTTAGAGTAAATTCTTTTTATAAAAGTGCATCAATAGCTTCTGCGTATGCATTTTTTGGAGCAACTCCTACTTGGCGACCTACAACTTCACCATTTTGAAATACTAATACTGTAGGTATATTTCTTACACCATATTTTGCTGCAAATTCTTGGTTAGCATCTACATCTACTTTACCTACTACAGCTTTACCTTCATATTCCGAAGAGATTTCGTCAATGATTGGTCCAACCATACGACATGGTCCGCACCAAGCTGCCCAAAAATCTACCATTACTGGTTTATCACTTTTTAATACTGTTTCTTCAAACGTTGCATCTGTTATCTCTAATGCCATAATATCTATTATTAATTAAGTTCTACTTCTATTACGCAAAATTAGTCAAAAATTCTGCCAAACCTTACAATGGTTGTATTTGTTTTGATTATGCTCATATTGTTTTGACTAATACTAATTTAGCTTATATTTCACATCCAAGCCTTTTAACTCTTTGAGTAATTCTTGGGATATTTTTATTTTTTGAATCCTGCTCGGCATCGTTAGCTTTAACTTTTCGGAATTATCATAAACCAAAAAGTTTAAACTCTTAGTACCTTCATGCATTCTTATAAGATCTTGAAGCTTTAATATCGTATCTTTTTGCAAATCATGAATATTAAGTTGAATAGATAATTTTCTAGCATAGGTTTCCATTACATCGTGCAATAACTGAAAATTATTAAACTGAATTCTTGGATCTCCTTTCTTACCTGTATCTCTATTAGTCCAACCCTCACGCACAAAAGCGCGCACATAGACAAACGAATTTACCACAAAGAAATGCCTAAACTTTAAATAATCTTCTCCAAAAATTCTAAATTCATAACTATCTGTATAATCCTCAATTGTGAACAATGCCCAACCTTTGCCTTGCTTGCTTACACGATGCTGCACATCTGTAACAACACCACCAAAAGTAATTTCTCTATTAACTACAGCTTCTAAGTCGTTAAAAACAGAAATTGTCCCATTACAGAAATTCTTCATTTCAATTTTGAAATCATCTAGCGGATGACCGGAAATATAAATTCCGACCACTTCTCTTTCTCTAGATAATTTTTCCATCGTTCCCCAATCCTCACAAGGAGGCACTTGTGGTTCTGCTATTTCTACTCCACTAGCTTCCCCAAACAAACTTACTTGCGCTGAATTTTCGTTTTCCTGATGTTTAGCTCCATATTTCATTGCTTTTTCTAAAAAGGTAACACCATCACCTTCGTGCGCAAAATACTGTGCTCTATGTGTATCTTCAAAACAATCAAAACCACCAGCATAAGCTAAACCTTCAAATGATTTTTTGTTGGCTGCTCTCAAGTCTACACGTTTGGCTAAATCGAAAATAGATTTATAATTACCACCTTCTTTTCTGTTTTCTACAATGGTTTTTACAGCTCCATGTCCTACACCTTTAATTGCTCCCATTCCAAAACGAACTGCATTATCCTGGTTTACCGAGAATTTATAATAACTCTCGTTAACACTTGGCCCAAGCACTGGCAAACGCATACGCTTACACTCTTCCATAAAGAATGTTACCGACTTGATATCATTCATATTATTAGAAAGAACAGCTGCCATATATTCTGCTGGATAATGCGCTTTTAGATAAGCTGTTTGGTATGCAATCCAAGCATAACAAGTAGAGTGCGATTTGTTAAATGCATAACTCGCAAAAGCCTCCCAATCCTTCCAGATTTTCTCAAGCTTGGATTTATCCATGCCTTTAGCAGCAGCCTGTTCAATGAATTTAGGCTTCATTTTATCTAGTACTGCCTTTTGCTTTTTACCCATAGCCTTACGCAAGACATCGGCTTCACCTTTGGTAAAATCCGCCAGTTTTTGCGACAATAACATTACCTGCTCTTGGTAAACCGTAATTCCGTAAGTTTCTGCTAAATACTCTTCTGTTTCAGGTAAATCGTAAACAATTTCTTCATCTCCATGCTTACGACGAATAAAACTCGGAATATATTCCATAGGACCTGGACGATACAGAGCGTTCATAGCAATAAGGTCATCAAAAACCGTAGGCTTTAAATGCTTCATGTGCTTCTGCATTCCTGGTGATTCATATTGAAAAATCCCAACTGTTTCACCTCTTTGGAACAACGCATAGGTTTCTTCATCATCTAGCGGAAAATTCTCTGGATCGAGCTCTATACCATGCTTTGCTTTTACAATCTTAACCGTATCTTTAATTAAAGTTAAGGTCTTTAATCCTAAGAAATCCATCTTCAGCAATCCAGCACTTTCTACAACAGAGTTATCGAACTGTGTAACGTATAAATCTGAATCTTTTGCTACCGAAACAGGCACATAATTGGTAATGTCACCAGGCGTAATAATAACACCACAAGCGTGAATACCTGTATTTCTAACAGAACCTTCTAATACTCTTGCCTGGTTAACTGTTTCTGCCTGTAAACCTGAACCGTCTGAAATATTAAGTAGCAGATTAACTTTCTCTAATTCTTCTGCTCTAAACTTGCTTGCTAACTCTTTTTCGCTCTTACCAAATATTTTTCCGAGCTTAGACATATTCGGAATTAACTTGGCAATATGATCCGCTTCATTTAATGGTAAATCCAACACACGTGCTGTATCTCTAATTGAAGATTTAGCAGCCATTGTACCATAGGTAATAATTTGCGCTACCTGATTGGCTCCATATTTATCGATAACGTATTGCATAACACGACCACGACCTTCATCATCAAAATCGATATCGATATCTGGCATACTCACACGATCTGGATTTAAGAAACGCTCAAAAAGTAAATCGTACTTTATTGGGTCTATATTGGTAATCCACAAACAGTACGCTACTACCGAACCTGCTGCCGAACCACGACCAGGACCAACGGACACATCCATTTTTCGGGCTTCGCGAATAAAATCTTCTACAATAAGGAAGTAACCAGGATAACCTGTATTTTCAATAACACTCAACTCAAAATCGAGACGTTCTGCTATTTCTGGCGTAATCTCTCCGTAGCGCTTTTTAGCACCTTCGTATGTTAAGTGCCTTAAATATGCATTCTCACCTCGTTTACCATTATCTACTTCATCCTCTTCATGTTTGAATTCATCAGGAATATCAAAAGCAGGAAGTAATACATCACGAGCCAGTTCAAAAGGCTCAATTTTATCAACTACCTCCTGAATGTTCACAATAGCTTCAGGAACATCTCTAAAAAGCGCTTTCATCTCTTCAGTTGACTTGAAATAGTATTCCTGATTTGGTAATCCGTAACGATAACCACGACCACGACCTATTGGTGTTGCTTGTTTTTCACCATCTTTTACACACAACAAAATATCGTGCGCATTGGCGTTTTCCTGTTCTACGTAGTAAGTATTATTTGTAGCAATTAGCTTAACGTCGTGCTTTTGAGCAAATTGAATAAGTACTTGATTGACACGATTTTCATCTTCCTGATTATGACGCATCAATTCGATATACAAGTCCTCACCAAAGGTGTCTTTCCACCAGATTAAGGCTTCCTCGGCTTGATTTTCACCAATATTCAACACCTTACTTGGTACTTCTCCATAAAGGTTTCCTGTTAAACAAATAAGATCTTCTTTGTAGTGCTCTATGAGTTTTTTATCAATTCTTGGCACATAGTAAAAGCCGTCCGTAAAAGCTGCAGATGACAACTTAGCCAAATTGTGATAACCTTTTTTATTCTTTGCCAAGAGAACGATTTGGTAACCGTTATCTTTTCGGGTTTTATCTGTATGGTCTTCACAAACAAAAAACTCACAACCAATAATAGGTTTTATTAGTTTTCCTTTCTTTTCTTCACCATTCTCTTCGGCTTCTTTATGCTTTGCTTTTACACCCTTGTTGTGAGCTGAGACAGCACTCACAAAGTGAAACGCTCCCATCATATTTCCGTGATCTGTCAACGCAACTGCAGGCATATTTTCTTTTGCCGCTGCAGCTACTAAATCTCCAATACTGATGGTGGATTGTAAAATTGAAAACTGAGAGTGGTTATGCAAATGCACAAACTCTGCATCAGCCAATTTTGCAATAGCCTCTTTATTTGTTTGTGTTGGTATTTCTTGAGATTGCTCCTTTTGAAGCCTTGCATTTATCTTAGCGCTTTCGCGTTTAAGATTAAGATGCTTTAGTCCAATTAACTGAATTGGTTGCGGATTTTCTTCAGAAAATTTCTCAAAATAATCTGGCTGAACATCTAACTGCTCTTTAGTATATTCTTTTCGTCTAACTAATTCTAAAAAACAACGAGTTGTAGCTTCAACATCGGCAGTTGCGTTATGTGCTTCAGCAAATGGTTGATTAAAAAGAAATTGATGTAATTCTGTTAAGGTTGGAAGTTTAAACTTTCCTCCTCTACCTCCTGGAATCTGACAAAGTGAAGCTGTATGCTCTGTACAGGTATCTAATACTGGTAATTCTTGTAATTGGTTTGCAACATCCTCTCTTACAAATTCGGCACCCATAATGTTAAGATCGAACCCAACATTCTGACCAACCACAAATTTAGTTTTCTCTAAAACAGCATTAAATTTTTCTAAAACTTCGGCAAGAGAAATACCTTGTTCTGCTGCCAACTCTGTAGAAATGCCGTGAATTTTTTCAGCATCGTAAGGTATATTAAAGCCATCTGGCTTAACCAAATAATCTTGATGATCTATACAATTACCCATAGCATCATGCAACTGCCATGCTATCTGAATACACCTTGGCCAGTTATCTGTATCTGTTATTGGTGCATCCCAACGCTTTGGTAAACCTGTGGTTTCGGTATCGAAGATTAAGTACATAAATTACCTGTTTTAGACCTTGAAAAAAGAGTATGAATTTGTCGTAAAAATAGCCCTTAAAATTACATAGAATTTCGACTTATCTGAAGGTAAGTTGTCAAGAGTTTTAAACATAAAAAAAGCCACGCAAAAGCGTGGCTTTATCTTAACCTAAACCAGAAGTGATTATGACAACACTTCTTCATATAATTTTACTGAATTAATTGCTGCTTCAATCGAGTTTCTTTGCTCGCGTAGCAAATCAGTTAATCTAGATGGAAAATTATTATTACTTAACAATTCATTATACTCATCTAAACTAGTTTTTTCTCCTCTTAAGGCTTCCTCTAAAATTGTTTCTTCATTATTTGAAGAAAAGGTTGCTCTTAAACTCATCCAATTCCTATGCATTGTTCCTTTAAAACTTCCTGAGTCTTCCGGAATTTCGCCATAAGTGATGATTTCTGTTCTCAATTGGCGCGCAAATTTAGATCGTTGCTCTGCCATGTTTTTAAAGAAGTTTTTTACACTTACATTATCCACTTCTGAGATTGCGTTAATGTAACCTTTCTCTGCATCATAATTTTTCACTAGCAGTTCATTTAACTTGTCTGAAATTTTTTTCTCGTACTTCATAATATCTTAGTTCATTTTTTAATTCCAATAAGTTCTTTATAGATGCGTATTGTTTCACATCTGCATTTATAGTATAACATTCATACACCACGAAGTCAAGTAATTTAACACCATTTAATAGTCTTTAACAGCCTTTAACAAAAAAGCGCTATTTGAAAATTTCAAATAGCGCTTTTGTTTAGTTTTATGCTTTCCTTAGGCCTGAAGATAATCTGGCACACCGTCTCCATCTGTATCATCGTTAGTTGGATCTCCGTCCATATTAGCATCTTCGTTTATGGTTAATATACCATCACCATCATCATCTGTATCTAAATAATCTGCATCACCATCTCCATCTGTATCTGTAGGATTACCATCTTCATCTAACTGCAACTCTACAGAAGTTGGAACACCATCACCATCGTCGTCGTTATCTAAATAATTTGCAACACCATCACCATCAGTATCGTCGTTTGTTAAATCTCCATCTCCATTAAAATCTTCAAAAACATTTGGCACACCATCACCATCATCGTCACCACAGTCTAAACTATCAATTTCAGCTTGTATTGTACCATCTTCATCACCACAATAGTATATCTGCTCCTGAAGGTATAATTGGTACTGAGCGCATTTCTCATCAAACTCACCCATTGTTGCCGTATTATATTGTACTTCAGCTTCATTTCTATTTGTTGTAGCCATTTCGCAACTTATTTGGCAAGCACCTAAATCATCTATCATCTGCTGAATTGAATCATCTAAATCACCACAATAACCTTGTTGAGTAACTAAAGCTTGTCTGTAAGCATCACACGCTGCCTCAAACTCTGTTGCGTCTATAAACCCATTTTCGCCAGGTTGCTGCGCTAGATCATAAGCTGCTTCTGCAATATCTGTTGCCATTTGAGCATCTACACAAGTAATTGGATCTGCAGGAATTGAACCAGAAATTAATGGTACTCTATAAAATACACCACCATAAATAGGGCCACTTTGACCAGTCACAGGATCTACACCTGTTTCACCAGTTAAACCTGTAAAATTAACAGATCGAAGCCCAGACTCATTAAAAGCAGTAAATCTAAATGTACCTGTAAATCTATTATTGTCTATTTCATTTAATCTTATTTCTCCATATTCTGGATACACAGACACATCTGGATGAGGTCTGTAATTAGTTGAGTACACTGTACCATCTGCTGTTGTAAAACGCGCTTCAATGGTATTAACATCTCCAAACACATAAACACCAACTGCAACCGTAGGTATTGTTAATTCGAGGGTTTCAATATTATTAGTTCCAAAAAGTGTTAAAAATCCATTTTCATCAATACTTGCTGAGAAAGCTTTTGCTCTCCATGACGTTCCATCTAAAGAACCTTGAAATGCAGGAGTATTAAACTCAACTTCATCACCACAACTAAATACTGTTAATAAGAATAGAGATAAGACAATTAATTTTTTCATTATTTGTAAAGAGATTAATGGTTGCTTCAAAAATATAACGAAACAAGAAACCCAAAAGTATAATATTTTTTTTAATAGACTCACTCTTCATCACTCGTTTTGTTTAAATTACTAAACTTTCAGTTTAAAAGACTAAAAGACTATAGATTAAAAAAAATATATTATCTTTGCGCCCTCATTAATAACAGAGGTCGAGAACCTCATTAATTAATTATTATGCCTGTAAAAATTAGATTACAAAGACACGGTAAAAAAGGAAAACCTTTTTACTGGATCGTAGCAGCGGATTCTCGCGCTAAAAGAGATGGTAAATACTTAGAAAAATTAGGTGCTTACAATCCAAACACAAATCCTGCAACTATTGACCTTGATGTAGATGGAGCTGTAAAGTGGTTAGAAAATGGTGCACAACCAACTGACACTGCTAAAGCTATTTTATCTTACAAAGGTGCTTTATTAAAGAAGCATTTAGCTGGTGGTGTAAAAAAAGGTGCTTTAACTGAAGAACAAGCAGAAGCTAAATTCAACGCTTGGTTAGAAGAAAAAGCAGCAAAAGTACAAGCTAAAGCAGAAGGTTTATCTAAAGCAGATGCCGATGCTAAAGCAAAAGCTCTAGAAGCAGAAAAAGCTGTAAACGAAGCTCGTATCGCAGCAAATGCTCCTGTAGTAGAAGAAGAAGTTGCTGAAGAAGAAACTGCTTCTAACGAAGAAGAATAAAAAATTTATTTTTATACTTTTAAACCCTGGCTTTATCGTCAGGGTTTTTTTATTCCCATAAAAATGGGAATCTCATTAAATTAGAGAACATATTTAAAAAATATTTCTGCCTTCGCAGGATGTAAGCATGAAAAAAGAAGATTGTTTTTACTTAGGAAAAATCGTAAAAAAGTATAGCTATAAAGGAGAACTTTTAGCTAAACTAGACACTGACGAACCCGATCTTTATGAAAATATTGATGCGGTTTTTATGGATCTCAGAGGTAACCTTGTACCTTTTTTTGTAGAAGCATCACAGTTGCACAAATCAGATTTACTACGATTAAAGTTTGAAGATGTAGACAATGAAGCCGATGCTGAAGCGTTAATTAAATCTGAGCTTTACTTGCCCTTAGACCTACTCCCAAAATTAGAAGGGGACAAATTCTATTACCATGAAGTAATAGGTTTTACTATTACAGACAGCAACTTTGGCACTGTTGGAATTATAAAAGCCATCAATGATACTACAGCGCAAGCCCTTTTTGAAATAGATAGAAATGGCACAGAAATTCTAATTCCAATGAATGACGAATTTATCGTTAAAGTTGACAAACCAAATAAGACTATTGAGGTTGAAACTCCTGAGGGATTGATTGAATTATACTTAGAAAACTAGCTGTCATTCCTACGAAGACAGGAATCTACTTCGTATAAATAAATTTTAAAATGGACTCCTGCCTTCGCAGGAATGACAAAACATGAATAAACCATTCAAATTCAAACAGTTTACAGTAAAACAAGATCGTTGTGCTATGAAAATTGGTACTGATGGTGTTTTACTTGGTGCTTGGACCTCAGTAAAACGCAATCCTTTTAGCGTCTTAGACATTGGCTCTGGCACAGGAATCCTAAGCCTTATGATAGCTCAAAGAAGTTTTGCTGAGCAAATTGAAGCAATAGAAATAGACGATAATGCTTACGAACAATGCTCCGAAAATTTTGAAAATTCACCATGGAACGATCGCTTGTTTTGTTATCACGCCTCCCTTTTAGAGTTTGTTGAGGAAGTAGAAGATGCTTTCGATTTAATTATTTGTAACCCTCCTTTTTATTCCGAAGATTATAAAACTGAAAATAAATCCAGGGATTTAGCACGTTTTAACGATGCCATGCCTTTTAAACATATTATTTATGCTGTAGCACATTTGCTAGCTGAAGATGGTTTGTTTTCAATTGTTATTCCAAAAAAAGAGGAAGATGATTTTGTTGCTTTAGCCAGCACTATAGGACTTTTTCCGCAGCGCATCCTTCATGTAAGAGGTAATCCTGATGCTGATGTAAAACGTAGCTTAATTGAATTTAGCTATACTGAAAAAGAGGTTGAAATTTCAGAATTAATTATTGAAACGGACCGTCATAACTACACCGAAGACTACATTAATCTTACCAAAGATTTTTATTTGAAAATGTAACGCTTCTATTGGGCAATGAAATCGATTTCGTTACTTTTGTGAAACTTATAAAATAACAGCTTCTATTTTGGTAAATCTTCAAAATTAGAAGTTATAAATATCATAATAAGAATGAAACCAGATTTATTTGAAGCTCCTGACTATTATAACTTAGACGAATTACTTTCTGAAGAACATAAACTTGTACGCGATGCAGCCAGAGAATGGGTAAAACGCGATGTTTCTCCAATAATTGAAGAAGCTGCTCAAAAAGCAGAATTTCCAAAATCTATTATTGGCGGATTAGCAGAAATTGGTGCCTTCGGACCTTATATTCCTGAGGAATATGGTGGAGCAGGTTTAGACCAGATTTCATACGGCTTAATCATGCAAGAAATAGAACGTGGAGATTCTGGAGTACGTAGTACAGCATCTGTACAGTCCTCTCTAGTAATGTATCCTATCTGGAAATACGGTACAGAAGAACAACGTCAAAAATACTTACCAAAATTAGCTTCTGGCGAGTGGATGGGTTCTTTTGGTTTAACTGAACCAGATCACGGAAGTAATCCTGGTGGCATGACTACCAATTATAAAGATATGGGTGACCATTACCTTTTAAATGGTGCTAAAATGTGGATTTCTAACGCTCCTTTCTGCCAAGTAGCTGTTGTTTGGGCAAAAAACGAAGAAGGACGTATTCATGGTCTAATTGTTGAGCGTGGTATGGAAGGATTCTCTACACCTGAAACGCATAACAAATGGTCGCTTAGAGCTTCTGCTACAGGTGAGCTTATTTTTGATAACGTTAAAGTTCCTAAAGAAAATTTATTACCTAACAAATCTGGTTTAGGCGCACCACTTGGCTGCTTAGACTCTGCACGTTATGGTATTGCTTGGGGAGCAATTGGTGCTGCTATGGACTGCTATGATACTGCTTTAAGGTACAGTAAAGAGCGTATTCAGTTTGGTAAGCCAATAGGGCAATTTCAATTACAACAAAAGAAGTTAGCCGAAATGATTACCGAAATTACTAAAGCACAATTATTAACATGGAGATTAGGTGTGTTGCGTAATGAAGATAAAGCAACCTCAGCGCAAATTTCTATGGCAAAACGTAACAATGTTGATATGGCTATAAACATTGCTCGAGAAGCAAGACAAATGCTTGGAGGTATGGGTATAACTGGAGAATACAGCATAATGCGCCATTCTATGAACCTAGAAAGTGTAATCACTTACGAAGGCACACACGATATACATTTACTAATTACAGGTTTAGACATTACTGGTTTAAACGCTTTTAAATAGTAGACAGACTACATTTAGACATTAATTAATGTCATTCTGAAAGAAATTTAAAGAACCTCAATTCAGAGAAATTCTCTTTTTCTTTCAGAATGACATTTTTTATTTACTTTTATTTTATGTCATCAAAAAAACGATTAGATAGAGCTTATAAAAATGCGCATCATATTGCCTTTGACAACACTTCAAAATTTATTTTGTTTAGTGATTGTCATCGTGGTGACAACAGTTTTGCTGATGATTTTGCCAATAATAGAAATATCTATTTTCATGCTTTAAAGCATTATTATTTAGAAGGTTTTAGTTATTGCGAACTTGGAGATGGAGATGAATTATGGGAAAACCTTTCTTTTGAATCCATACTCAACGCACATAAAAATGTCTATTTGCTCATGAAGCAATTTCATGAAGAAAACAGACTACATATGATTTGGGGAAATCACGATATGGTTTATCGTGATCCTAAATATGTTGAAAAAACTTTATCGACCTATTTTGATCCAAAAGTAGGTGAAGATGTCGAACTCTTTTGCGATATCAAATATCATGAAGGTATCGTCTTAAAACACACAGAAACAGGACAAGAATTATTTCTCTGTCATGGTCATCAAGCCGATTGGTGGAATTACTTATTTTGGAGGTGGAGCCGCTTTATGGTTCGTATATTATGGAAACCTCTGAATGTTATGGGTATTGCAGACCCAACAAGTCCTGCCAAAAACTACAAAGAACTTATAAAAGTAGAACGACGTACTAAAAAGTGGATTACCGAAAATAATAACCTAATCACAGTAACGGGTCATACACACAGACCTCGATTTCCAGAACCTGGTGACATTGCCTTTTTTAATGATGGTAGTTGTGTACATCCAAGAAGTATTACAGGACTTGAGATTGAAAACGGAAAAATTTCACTCATTAAATGGCAAATTGTAACCACAGAAGATGGCACATTGAAAATTGACCGTTTTTTGCTTGAAGGACCTACACCTTTGATGGATTATAAGACGGAATAAATTATCACTAAATCAGATGCTCAATAACAACTCTTAATAATAAAAAAATCCGCACTAGTTTTAAAACACCTGTGAAACGTTAGTCTCTATATATCTTAGCTTGTTTAATTAAGAGATTCCTGCTTCCGCAGGAATTTTAGCTCTCAGGAGCCAACTCTACCTCCAGTCCTTCCAACTCTGGCGTAATATGAATTTGGCAACCTAAACGAGAATTATCTTTTACATAAAAAGCTTCAGAAAGCATTGCTTCTTCATCATCTTGCATTTCTGGTAATTCAGTATCACTCATCACATAACATTGACACGATGCACACATAGCCATACCACCACAAACACCAATGGTGCCTTCTGGAGCAAGTTCATAAGAACGAACCACTTCCATAAGATTCATCGCCATGTCTGTTGGTGCTTCAATTTGATGTTTTACACCATCTCGATCAATAATTGTTATGTTTATATCCGAATCAGTCATACTTAAAATGCTTAGCCATGCTCAGCACGATATCAATTATAATATACAGTTTACTCAATTGCTTTTACCACAGCTTTTGGTGCTTCCTTACGCGTACCATCAAAACCATCAACACCTGCAACTGTAGTGTATTTTAGCACATAACGTTTTCCTGGGTTTATAATCTGATAAGCTGCCTGACACATTAAAGTAGCTTCATGAAACCCACAAAGAATAAGTTTTAATTTTCCTGGATAAGTATTTCCATCACCAATGGCAAAAATACCAGGAATATTAGTTTGGTAATCTAGCGCATTATTTACTTTAATAGCATTTTTCTCTATCTCTAGTCCCCAATTTGCAATTGGTCCTAACTTAGGAGATAGTCCAAAAAGTGGCACAAAATGATCACATTCTATCTCAAATTCTTTTTCTATATGCTGCGCTTGTTTTACTACAACGGCTTTTACTTTATCGTCACCGACAATACCAACAACTTCAGCAGGAGTTATAAGATTAATCTTGCCTTTATTTTTTAACTCCTGAACTTTCTCAACAGAATCTAAGTGACCTCTAAACTCGTTTCTACGGTGAATTAAGGTAACTTCTGAAGCGACATCGCTTAAAAATATACTCCAATCTAATGCAGAATCTCCACCACCTGCAATAACAACTTTTTTGTCTCGGTAAAGTTCTGGTTCTTTTATCATATACTCTACTCCTTTATCTTCAAAATCTGTGATATTATGAATTAAAGGTTTTCTAGGTTCAAAACTACCTAAACCACTTGCTATAGCAACAACTGGTGCTTGGTGTTTTGTACCTTTATTTGTAGTAACAATGAATGTACCGTCTTCTTGTTTTTCTATAGTGTCTGCACGTTCACCTAATGTAAAACCTGGCTCAAACTGCTTGCATTGTTCTAACAGATTTTTTGTAAGATCATCTGCTAATATCTCAGGAAAACCTGGTATGTCGTATATTGGTTTTTTAGGATAAAGTTCTGAGCACTGCCCTCCTGGTTGTGGTAATGCATCTATTAAATGGCATTTTAACTTCAAAAGTCCTGCTTCAAATACAGCAAAAAGACCAGTAGGTCCAGCACCAATTATAATTATATCTGTTGTAATCATGGATTTAGAATTGGATGTAAAATTACTAATGTTAATACAGAGATTATGTGACAAATATCACCTAACTGATTATTCTACATTAATAACTTTTTCAATTTGAGGAGCGTATTTTTTTATGGTCATTTCTACCCCAGATTTTAATGTCATTTGATTAACACTACAAGAGGTACAAGCACCTGTTAATTGTACTTTAACCAACTTATCGTCATCTATAGACAATAAATTAATATCTCCTCCATCACTTTGTAAGAACGGACGGATTTCCTCTAATGCTTTTTCAACATTTAATTTTAATTCTTCTGAGCTCATCTACTATTTCTTTACAGCAGAACATCCTGCCATTGTTGTAATTTTTATTGCTTCGGTTGCTGGTAGACTTTTATTTCTATTAACAACTTCTTGTACTACATTCCTTGTAATATCTTCAAATGCTTCTTCTGTTGGCGTTGCAGTTTGCAAGGCTGCTGGTCTACCAACATCACCTGCTTCTCTTATACTTTGCACAAGTGGTACTTCTCCTAAAAACGGAACCTCTAAATCTTCTGCTAAGTTCTTAGCACCTTCTTGTCCAAAAATATAATATTTATTTTCCGGCAATTCGGCAGGTGTAAAATAAGCCATATTCTCAATAATACCTAGCACAGGAACATTGATACTGTCTTGCTGAAACATTGCAACTCCTTTTTTAGCATCTGCCAAAGCTACATTTTGAGGAGTACTCACCACTACTGCTCCTGTTATAGGCATTGCCTGCATAATACTTAGGTGGATATCCCCTGTTCCTGGAGGTAAGTCTAATAATAAGAAATCTAATTCTCCCCAATCTGCATCAAATATCATTTGATTTAATGCTTTTGATGCCATTGGTCCTCTCCAAATTACAGCTTGGTCTGGTCTTGTAAAAAATCCTATAGAAAGTACTTTTACTCCATAATTTTCTACAGGTTTCATTTTCGATTTTCCGTCAATATTTACAGATAATGGTCTTTCATTTGCTACATCGAACATAATAGGAATAGACGGTCCGTAAACGTCAGCATCTAAAACACCTACTTTAAAGCCCATTTTTGATAATGTAACAGCTAAATTGGCTGTAACTGTTGATTTACCAACACCACCTTTTCCTGATGCTACTGCTACAATATTTTGAATACCAGGAATTGGCTCACCTTTTATTTCGTTAACCACAGGTTTTGCTGGTGCTTCTACCTTTATATTTACTTTGATTTTTGCCTTTTCATAAACCTCTTTATGAATAGTTTGAAGAATTTCTACTTCAGTTTTTTTCTTGGCCTGAAGGCTTGGATTTTTTATAGTTATATCTACTATAACCTCATCACCAAAAGTCACCACGTTTGTCACCGCACCACTATCTACCATGTTTTGACCTTCACCTGGTGCTGTTATAGTCTTAAGCGCTTCTAGTATATCTTTTTTATTAAGTTTCATCTGTACAATACTTCATTCAACAGTTTATGAGATAGAATTGATTTTAGAGTTAAAAAGCAACTAAAATCACTCATTCATAGCTCATTTCACTTGTTTATCTAGATTTTTTCTAAATGCAAAGATACGTAATAAACCTAGATTTGAGAAGATGAATACTTGAAGTTATTTATATATAGATTGATAGAACAAATACATTGCTGAATGTAAATTTCTGCTAGCAAAAAAGAGAAAACTAATTATTTAAAAACATCCATTTCAGCTTTTGGGATATCGTTATTGAATCTCTATTAGCTAGCCTTTGTTTTGTCTTCTCAATAATTGAGTCTGGTTGAAATTGAGAATAGTTAATAAAGCCTTCAAACTCATTTGAATAAAAAACCTTGTCAAACGATCTAAACTTTACACGTAGCTTTGTTTTATAATCTCCTTTATATCTTTTAACGGTAGTAAGTAAATAATGCTTAGGCCTTAAAACATAATCTCTGTGACCTGTTCCACATAAAAATCCGTATTGCTCAAAATATTCAACCGGTTTCCACTCATTATTTTTATTCTTAGCTTCAAGTAAAATAAATAACTCTGTTATTATAGGTGCTTGAATCACGGTTTGACTCTCGCCATAATTATATATGTATACTGGATAAGTTTTATAATGGACTCTTTTTCTTTGTTCCATTTTTAATAATAGTTCCTCAAACTCTTTATCAGTATTATATTCGTATTCATACTCATAAACTCCATTTTCTTTATCATAAATAGAATCCTTAATCTTTGGTGGTGGAGGTGGCGGAATACTAAAAAAATTAAATTCACTAGTATGAAAATCTAGATTCTTATCATCTACAAAAATTTTTAGACTGTCGTGAATGTAGAAGTTTTCATCGTATTCACCAAAATAATTTTGTTCGTCTTCTTTCTTGTCATTCAAATTAACAGAATCCTTGAAGTTTATTGCATAAACAACAGGATTTGCTGCTAACATTAATTTTGAATCCTCCGAGATAATACTATCAAATTCTTGAGTTGTAATTATAGGATAGGTCTCAATACTACCTCTGCCTGTGCATGAAAACAGACAAACAAGAAAAAATACAACGATACTGTTTTTCATAGGAAAGGAAAAAGCAAAAACCATACCTAGATTTCTTTTGAAGGATCCCAAAACAAGGCTTCAAAATTTTGTATTTGATTATCTACAACCTCAACACCTTCGTTTTCTAGCAATTGTTGCATAAGGTTTGTTCCTTCAAAATGATGCTTACCTGTTAATAATCCTTTTCTATTAACGACACGATGTGCTGGCACATCTTTTTCTCCAGAACTATTCATAGCATAACCAACAATACGAGCACTTTTGGTTGAGCCGAGATACTTAGCGATTGCACCATAGCTCGTAACTCTTCCTGAAGGGATTTGCCTTGCCACTTCATAAACTTTTTCAAAAAAACCAAGAGTTTCTGGTTTCATTATAACTCTTTTAAGATATTAATTAGTGTAACCAAAGCAACCAGCCCTGTAATAATCCCTATGCTGTAATTCATACTTTTTTGAGAAGTGATTTTTTTGTCTTTAATTCTATCAAAAAAGAAGATATAGAAGTATAACATTACAAATGTTCCCATAGCAGCACCTGTTACATAGGTTACAATATTGGTTTTTTCAAAATTCATCCAACCAAAAGACGACAACGTAATGGTCATATACGCCTGATAAGGTATTGGAAACACATTTAAAGCAGACAAAAGCATACCATGAAAAAAACGGCTTTGCTTACTCATAACGTCTTCATCTTCTACATTAGCTTCTTTTTGGTTTCTTGCTACCACCAAAAAATATATGGTAATAAGTACAAAAATTACAAAAGCAACACGCTGAAGTATTTCTACAATATCTGGTCTGTTTGATAAATAGCGTGCAAAAATAGCAGCTAAATATGTTTGTATAAAAACAACCACACACACACCTGAAGAAAATGTTATGCCGCGACCTGGACCTTCCTTTAGACTAATTTTTGCTGCTGTCATATTTAGCAATCCTGGCGGAATTACACCTACCAATGCCACAAAAAGTCCTAGGAAGAAAACAACTGTAATGCTCAAATTTTAGTTGATTTTGAATCTAATATACGTAATTGCTTTGTCTTTTTCTAAATACTGGTTCTCATAAAAGGTTTGTATTTGAGTAACCTCTTCTGGACTACCTTCTAATTTGTACACATTATGATTAGCATACAAGACCTCATACCCTAAACCATGCAATAGTCCTAAAGTATAGCCATGCATAAACTCACTATCTGTTTTAAGATGCATTAGACCATTGGGTTTTAGAATTTTTTTGTATCGATCTAAAAACTGAATATTGGTTAATCTATGCTTTGTTCTTTTGTATTTTATTTGTGGATCTGGGAAAGTAATCCATATTTCATCAACTTCGTTGGCTTCAAAAACATACTCGATTAGTTCTATCTGTGTTCTAATGAAAGCTGCGTTATTTATATCTTCTTCAACTGCTGTTTTAGCACCTCGCCAAAAGCGAGCTCCTTTTATATCTACACCTATAAAATTTTTATTTGGGTAACGTTGTGCTAAACCAACTGTATACTCACCTTTACCACAACCTAGCTCTAACACTATTGGGTTATCGTTTTTAAATACTTTTTCGCGCCATTTTCCTTTTAGATTATAATTACCTTCTGTTAGCTCTTCTCTGGTTGGCTGAAACACATTATCAAAGGTTTCGTTTTCTTTAAATCTTTTGAGTTTATTTTTACTTCCCACGTTTTACTGCTTATTAATAATTTGGTAAAATTAAGGAAACATTTTAAGGTTTATCTTTGCTTTTGATGAAAAGGATTTTAATTGCTCCATTAAATTGGGGTTTAGGACACGCTACACGCAGTATTCCTGTTATAAATGCTTTAATAGCAAATAAATTTGAACCTGTTATTGCCAGTGATGGTGAAGCACTTAGGTTATTAAAAAAAGAGTTTCCTCAACTTCAATCGCTTGAGCTTCCTTCTTATAACATTACGTATTCAAAAAAAGCAAATAGTTTTAAACTAAAGCTTATTAAGGATTCGCCCAGTTTATTAAAAACAATAAAAAGAGAAAAAAAGGTTACTGAAAGCCTTGTAAAGTCTGAAAATATTTCAGGAATTATTTCTGACAATAGATTTGGAGTAAGAGACAAAAATATTCCCTCTGTTTTTATAACACATCAGTTGCGCGTCCTTAGCGGAAGTACAACATGGCTTAGCTCTAAACTTCATCAAAAAATCATTTCTAAATTTGACGAATGCTGGGTACCAGACCATAACGGATCAAAAAATCTTAGCGGTAATCTAGGCCATATAGGAGGCTTTGAATCTCCTATAAAATACTTAGGACCACTAAGTAGATTTGAAAAACAAAATTTAGAAAAAAAGTATGATCTCCTTGTGGTTTTATCTGGACCAGAACCTCAACGCTCTTTTTTAGAAATAAAGTTGCTTGACCAATTACAATCTTTTGATGGTAACGTTTGCTTTGTTAAAGGTCTTATTGAAAACGAACAACGCAAAACACAGATAAACCATATTACAACCTATAACTTTATGGCCAGTCAAGAGCTAGAAAAAGCTCTAAATGAAAGCGAATTGGTTTTAAGCAGATCTGGCTATACTTCTATTATGGACTATGCTAAACTTGAAAAAAAAGCATTTTTAATACCTACTCCTGGACAGTTTGAACAAGAATATTTAGCTAAGAAATTTAAAGAGGAACTCATAGCTCCTTGTTGTAAACAAAATGATTTTGAAATTGAAATGCTGAATGAAATTGAAAAATATTCAGGATTTAAATATTTGCAGTACGATCTTAATTATAAAAAACTATTCAACCTTTTCTAGAGTGAACGAAAACTCACTACCCACACCCAACTCACTCTCTACATACATTTTTTCATCATGAGCTTCAATAATGTGCTTTACAATAGATAAGCCCAAACCAGAACCACCTTCTTTTCTAGACCCGCTTTTGTCTACTCTGTAAAACCTCTCAAACAAACGAGGTACATTTTCTTTTTTTATACCTTCACCATTATCGGTTACTCTTATTATCGCTTTGTTTTTTATAAGGTTTTCTATACTTACTTCGGTTGTCCCTTTCTCTCTTCCGTACTTTATAGAATTTACAACCAAGTTTGTAAGTACTTGCTGTATCCTTTCAATATCTGCGTAAACCATAATTGGTTGCGCATATTCCATATCAAAAGTTAGGGTAATTCTCTTTTTAGCAGCTTTCATTTCAAAAAGCTCAAAAACATTCTGAACAAGTTTTACAATATCAAAGGTTTCTTTATTGAGACTAAGATCACCAACTTCTAACTTGGTAATCATATCTAAATCCTTGATTATATATGTTAATCGCTCAACCCCTTTACTTGCTCTTTGCAAATACTTTTTTCTAATTTTTTCATCTTCGATAGCACCATCCAACAATGTATCTATATAACCTTGAACAGTAAACAATGGAGTTTTAAGCTCGTGAGAAACATTACCGATAAATTCTTTACGGTATTCTTCTCTAACTTTTAAAGTTTCTATCTCTATTTTCTTATCTCTGGCATATTTATCTATCTCTTTGGTTAGGGTTCCCATATCTGTTGTTATAGGTTGCCTCCTAAGACTTGTAGATTCTAAGAGTGTTAGATCATCATATATTTTCTTTACCCTTCTATAAATAAAATGCTCTACTCTATACTGAATAATTGCAAAACAAAGCGGAAAGCAGATTATTGGAAAAAATACAATCTGCCAATTAAAAGTATGGTAGTAGTATAAAAAAACACTCACAAGGAGTGTTGCAAAAATTGTAACATACAATGAGGTTCTAAAAGCGAACTTATATGTTTTTTTTATGTTTTTTTTCTGCATTAGTCTACAAACTTGTACCCAACACCTTTAACAGTTTTAAAAGATTTGTCTCCTATCTTTTCACGAAGTTTTCTAATATGAACATCTATGGTTCTTCCGCCAACAACGACTTCATTTCCCCATACTTTGTCTAAAATTTCTTCGCGCTTAAAAACTTTACCAGGCTTGGTTGCTAACAAAGATAATAATTCAAACTCTTTTCTAGGCAGAATAATTTCTTCACCATTTTTAGTGATTTTATATTCTTCTCTATTAATTATTAAGTCTCCTATTTTAATAGACTCGTTAGGATTATCGGTATCCTTAAGTCTTCTAAGTAGCGCTTTCACTTTACTAACAAGCACTTTTGGCTTTATAGGCTTTGTTATATAATCATCTGCACCAGCATCAAAACCTGCTACTTGAGAATAGTCTTCACCTCTTGCGGTTAAAAACGTAATGATAGTATTATTTAACTTAGAATCTTGTCTAATACGCTCACAAGCTTCTATACCATCCATTTCTGGCATCATAACATCTAGTATGATTAAATGTGGTTTGTGCTTCTTCGCTTTTTCAATAGCTTCTACACCATTTTCACCTGTTATAACCTGGTAACCTTCTGATGTTAAGTTATAACCTACAATTTCTAAGATATCTGGCTCATCGTCTACCAATAGTATCTTAATGTCCTTTTTTTTCACTGTTAAGATAATTTTAAGCTTGGGTAAAGATAAAATATATCTCATAAAGTAAGTCTTTTATCAAAATTGATAACAATTCTCTAACATTAAAAACCAATACCATGATTACAAAACAATTACCTCAACACAGATGTTAACTTATTGTAAAAAAGCATGTTGTTCACAAAAAACACCTTATAAACTCAGTTATTGTTAGTATATTTACAGTCTAATTTTTATTAAAAAACAATTATGAAAAAAATTTACTTTTTATTTTTTAGTTTAATAAGTCTGATTTCATTCGGTCAAAACCTTGCTGCGAATGGTAGCTTTGAATCATGGACAGCTGGTGCTCCTGACTCTTGGACAACACTAGACTTTAACACGACTGACTTAACTGAGAACACAAACGCAACTTACGTATCTGATGGTACTAGTTCTGCAAGTGTAAATGTTCTAACACAAACTCAAGGTGATACAGACATGAGACAAACTGTATCTCTTATTGGAGGTGTAACTTATACTATGAGTTTAGATGTTTATGCTACAAATAATGAAGCAAGAGCTAGAATTTTTAATGGCAATGGTTTTTCACCATCTGAATACTCTGACGAAACAGTACTTAATCAATGGCAAACTATCTCTTTTGAGTATACGCCAGCGAGCAATGAAGATTTTGAATTCGGAATTCGTTTTTATGATATCAATTCTAACTGGACTGGTGGATCTCTATTTTACATCGATAATTTACAAATTGTAGCTGCTGTAGATCCTAGTGTAGCTATCACTTCTCCTACTGATGGTGCTACAGTACCATCTAGCGATGTAGATGTTGAAATTAGTGTACAAAATTTTAATGTTGCTTCTGGTGGTGCTGGAGATGGATACATCGTATACACTGTAGATGGTGGTGCTGCTATTGATAAATTTGATAGTACTCCAATAAGCTTGTCTAGCCTTGCTGATGGCTCTCATACTGTTGCTTTAGAATTAGTTGACAATAGTGGTGCATCATTACCAAACCCAGCTACAGCGTCTGTAACTTTTGACGTTACTACAATTGCTCAGGTTTCTAACATCACTGCTTTACGTGCTGGTACTACTGGTGAATTTTACGAATTAACTGGCGAAGCAGTAATCTCTTATATCGTAACTGAAGGTACTAGAAACCAAAAATACATCCAAGATGGAGATGCAGGTATCTTAATTGATGATACTGCTGGTACATTAAGTACTTCTTTTAACATTGGAGACGGTATTACAGGATTAAAAGGTCAATTAACAGAATATGCTGGAACACTTCAGTTTGTTCCTAGCGAGAATGTAGCAAGTGCATCTTCTACTGGTAACGTTTTAACTCCAATTGTTGTAAGTGCTGCTGATCTTATTACTAATGGCGAAACTTACGAGAGTAGATTAATTACATTAAACAATGTAACTTTTGAAGATACTGGAGTATTTGCTGATAATACAAACTATAATGTTGCTGACGGAAGTGACGTTACAGTATGTAGAGTAGCTTTTGGCGACGAAGATATTATAGGTACTGCTATACCAACTACGGCTTCTAGCATTACTGGTCTTGGAGGAGAATTTAACGGTACTTACCAAATTTTCCCAAGATACGCTAGTGATATAGCTGCACCATTAAGTGTTAACGGTTTTAATGCTTCTAAATTTAGCCTTTTCCCTAACCCAACAAATACAGGTTTTGTAAACATCGCTTCTAATAACGATGGTGATATGTCTGTAGAAGCTTACGACATCTTAGGTAAAAGAGTAAAATATCAAACTTTAACAAACAACACTTCTCTAAATGTGTCTGACTTAAAGTCTGGTGTTTATATTTTAAAGATTACACAAAACAATGCTACTACGACTAAAAAATTAGTTATTAAATAATCATTGTTTTTTTAATAAAGAAAGCGCAGCTAAGATTTAGCTGCGCTTTTTTATTTTCAATACTTTTGCACAATGATTTCTACAGACACCATTTTTAATATTAAAAACAATGCCGAATTTGAAGCATTAGCTCTTGATATCTTTAGATTTCAGTTTGAAAACAATGGTGTTTATCGTTCATTTTGCGATTTGCTTTACAAGCATCCTTCAGACATAAAAAGTCTTACCGAAATTCCTTTTTTACCTATTCAGTTTTTTAAAACACATGACGTTTTAAGTTCTAGGGCTAAAGTTGAAAAAATCTTTACCAGTTCTGGCACAACAGGAAGCACAACAAGTAAGCACCAAGTTACCAACCTAAGCATATACGAGGAAAGCTATTTAAAAGGCTTTGCACATTTTTATGGCAATATTGAAGACTATGTAGTATTAGCACTATTACCTTCTTATTTAGAACGCGATGGATCATCACTTATTTATATGGTAGATGATTTAATACAAAAATCTAAACATCCTGAAAGTGGCTTTTACCTCAACAATCTTCAAGACCTTGCTAAAACGCTTAACAGGCTTGAAGCTAAAGGACAAAAAACACTTTTAATTGGTGTTTCTTTTGCTTTGTTAGATTTAGTTGAGCAATTTCAATTTAGCCTAAAACACACCATAGTAATGGAAACTGGTGGCATGAAAGGCAGACGAAAAGAAATTATACGACAAGAACTGCATGATGTGCTTAAAAAAGGTTTTGGTGTCAAGCAAATACATAGTGAATATGGCATGACTGAACTTCTTAGTCAGGCTTATTCTAAAGGTAACGGTGTTTTTGAATGCGCGCCTTGGATGAAAATTTTAACAAGAGATACTGAGGACGCTTTAACAGTGTTACCACCAAACAAAACAGGTGGCATAAATATTATAGACTTAGCCAACATCAACTCTTGTGCGTTTATTGCCACACAAGATTTAGGCAAAACTTCAGAAAACAATCAATTTGAAATTATTGGCAGGTTTGACAACTCAGATATTAGAGGTTGTAACCTAATGGCTTTGTAAGGTTATAAAAACTATTACGACTATTCAATTGCTATAGAAAAAGAAAGATTTTTCAATAGTTGATTGATTGGTTAGAAGTGCCCAAAAGAAATTTTGGGCACTTTTTTTATTCAACCTTTATGATATAGGTATTTTTCTTTCCTTTATTGAGTATAATATAGGTATCGTTTATTAAGTCTTCAGAAGACAGTTGGTAATCTTCTTTTACTTTTTCTTTATTAACTGAAATCGAATTTTCTTTTAAAGCACGTCTTGCTTCACCATTAGAATTCAAGAAATTAGTTTTTGCTGCCAAAGCACCAATCATATCTAAACCTTCATTAAACTCTGCTCTTGAAATAAAAGCTTGTGGCACGCCTTCAAAAACATCTAAAAATGTAACTTCATCTAAAGTTTTAATATCCTCTTTAAAAGATTTACTAAACAAAATACTTGATGCTTTTTCGGCATTTTCAAAATCCTCTTTAGAGTGTACCATAATGGTAATTTCTTCTGCTAATTTCTTTTGCAACGCTCTTAAGTGAGGTGCTTCTGCATGTGTTTTTACTAAATCAGAGATTTCTTCTTCGGTTAAAAACGTAAAGATTTTAATGTACTTTTCCGCATCATCATCGCTAGAGTTTAACCAATATTGGTAAAATTTGTATGGCGATGTTCTTTTGGCATCTAACCAAATATTACCTCCTTCGGTTTTGCCAAATTTAGTACCATCTGCTTTGGTAATTAACGGACAGGTTAAGGCATAACCTTTACCTCCACCTATACGACGAATTAATTCTGTACCTGTGGTAATATTTCCCCATTGATCACTTCCGCCCATTTGTATAGAACAATTGTTCTCTCTGTACAAATGCAAAAAGTCATACCCTTGTACTAATTGATATGTAAATTCTGTAAACGACATTCCTTCTTTAGCTTCAGAGCTTAAACGCTTTTTCACAGAATCTTTAGCCATCATATAGTTTACTGTAATGTGCTTACCTACATCTCGTATAAACTCTAAAAACGAAAACTCTTTCATCCAGTCATAGTTGTTTACCAAAACCGCTGAGTTAGCTTCATCACTATCAAAATCTAAAAATCTTGACAATTGATTTTTTATAGCTTCTTGATTATGACGTAGTGTTTTTTCGTCTAATAAGTTTCGTTCTGCAGATTTTCCTGATGGATCTCCTATCATTCCTGTAGCACCACCAACCAAAGCATAAGGTTTGTGACCTGCTAACTGAAAATGACGCAACATCATAACACCAACTAAGTGACCAATATGTAAAGAATCTGCTGTAGGATCGATACCTACATAAGCACTTTGCATACCTTCTAATAAATGTTCTTCTACTCCTGGCATGCTTTGGTGCAACATACCTCTCCATGTTAATTCTTCTACAAAATTCTTCATTATATATAGTGTGTATTAGATAAGAGCAAAGATATGTTTCCACATTAAAAGACAAAAGACAATTTTAACGTAATTTAGCCTTATGATTTTAGTTACAGGAGGAACAGGATTAGTTGGTTCACATTTGCTTTACAAGTTGGTCTCAAATGGGCAAAATGTACGTGCAATTTACAGACGTGAAAAAACTTTAAAGCGCGTTAAGCATGTGTTTAACTATTTTTCTGATAATGCTGAAGAGTTATTTGAAAAAATTGATTGGGCAGAAGCCGATCTCAATGACATCCCAAAACTACAAACTGCTTTTAAAGACGTAACGCATGTATACCATTGTGCTGCTTTTGTTTCTTTTGAACCTAACAAATACCATCAATTACGTAGAGTCAACATTCAAGGCACTGCTAACATTGTTAATCTATGCATTAGTCACTCCATAAAAAAACTCTGTTACATAAGCTCTATCGCTGCTATTGGGCATTATGCAGATTCTTCTAAACTCATTACCGAACAGACTGCCTGGAATCCTGAAGACGACAATAGTGTTTATGCCATTACCAAATATGGTGCAGAACTCGAAGTTTGGCGAGGTACACAAGAAGGCTTAGATGCTGTTATTGTTAATCCTGGGATTATACTTGGTGCTGGCTATTGGAAAGGTGGTAGTAGCGGCAATTTATTCAGAAAAATACACGAAGGCATGACGCACTATGTAAACGGTGTTGTTGGGTATGTTGATGTTTTTGATGTGGTTGACGCTATGGTTTTACTTATGAATAGCGACATTAAAAACGAAAATTACATTTTAGTTTCTGAGAACCTTAGTTTCAAAGATTTTCAATATAAAGTAGCCACAAATTTAAATGTAAAACCACCTAAAAAAGAAGCTAAGCCATGGCTTCTCAACGTCGCCTGGCGTTTAGATTGGCTAAAACATAAAATCACAGGATCAAGAAGAAGTTTTGTAAAACATACAGCAAAATCTGCTGTTAGCATTACCCAATATGATAACTCAAAAATTAAAAAAGCATTAGATTTTGAGTTTAAACCTATAAATCAATCTATTGAAGAAATTTGCAAATTGTATCAAAAAGATTTGAAAGAAAGCTAAATTAACCGCTTACTTCTTGTTTTAAAGCTTTTTTTATAGAGTCTCTTCGTTTTTCGTTTATACGACTAATAGAGTCTCTTCTTCGTTTTGCTTCTTTACCAGCTTTTTTTTCTGAGTCCTCAATCGCTTTTTTTTCATTTTCTAACCTTGTTCTTACTTTCTCTACCATTATTTTATACAAATCTGGATCAAAAGCATAATAGGCATTACTTTGAGCAAACTGGGCGCTATCTATTTGGTGCTTATTCAAAACATAAGATTCTGGCACAATACCTTTATCTTCCAATAGCTTTCTATTAACCCCTTTTGCTGCATTAATAACGTAAAGATCGTATAGAATACTCTCCATCTTATCTTTGGTAATAAGATTACTCGGCTTTGGTGGTCTGTTTCGCTTTTCGCAAGAAAATACAAATACAGATAAAACTAGTAAGAGCACATATCTTTTCATCTATTAAAAGTTAATCGTTTAGCTGCTTTAACGTTTAATACTTTAAAATTGTTATAAACCAGCTGCCCATTTAAGAAAGTATGCGTTATTCTACTTTTAAAAGTACTACCTTCAAAAGGAGACCAACCACATTTATACAAAATATTACTTTTATTTACAGTCCAAGGACTATTAATATCAACTATAACTAAATCTGCGAAATACCCTTCTTTGAGGTAACCTCGTTTTTCTACATCGAAAAGAATAGCAGGATTATGACTTGCTTTTTCAACAATTTTTTCGATAGAAATTTTGCCTTGATGATGCATTTCTAATAATGCAACCAGAGCATGCTGCACCAATGGTCCACCTGAAGGAGCGCTGGTATAAGGGTTATTTTTTTCTTCGAGAGTATGTGGAGCGTGGTCTGTAGCTATAACGTCTATTCTATCATCTAACAGAGCTTTAAGCAACTGATCTCTATCTTTAGACGTTTTTACAGCAGGATTCCATTTTATATGACTTCCTTTTTTGGCATAATCCTCATCAGAGAACCATAAATGATGTATACAAACCTCTGCAGTTATTTTCTTATCTTTTAAAGGAACTTTGTTAGAGAACAGACTCGTTTCTTTTCCTGTTGAAAGATGAAACACATGTAGTCTTGCTCCTGTCTTTTTTGCTAATTCTATAGCTTTTGAAGATGATAAATAACAAGCTTCTTCGCTTCTTATTATTGGATGCTTCTCCATTGGTATGTCATCTCCGTATTCTGCTTTATATTTTGCAAGATTTTCTTTTATTGTAGCTTCGTCTTCACAATGTACTGAGATAACCATATCTGTGCTAGAAAATATCTTTTCGATAACTTTTGGGTCGTCTACTAACATATTTCCAGTAGATGAGCCTAAAAACAGCTTTAATCCAGCTACTGTTTTTGGATCTACTTTTAAAATTTCATCTAAATTATCATTAGTACCTCCAAACATAAAAGAATAATTAGCATAAGCTGTCTCTGCGGCTATGGCAAATTTTTCTTCTAGTTTTTCTACTGTTGTGGTTTGCGGATTGGTATTTGGCATCTCTATAAAGGATGTAATACCACCTGCTAAAGCGGCTTTAGATTCTGTTTCTATATTAGCCTTGTGCGTTAAGCCAGGCTCTCTAAAATGCACCTGATCGTCTATCATACCAGGTAAAACATAATTTCCTTCAGCATCTATTACAGTTATATCAGCAGACTTTACGCTAATAGAACTATCTATTTCTTTTATAATATCGTCTTCTATGAGTATATCGCCTTCAACAATTTTTCCTTCGTTGACAATTTTAGCGTTTTTTATGAGGGTTTGTCTTTTCATTTTCTTTAAGACTTCGTGAATAAACTTTTCAATTTCAAACTAATAACTCCAAAAATAGCTTCAGATATAATACTTCCGCTCATTTTTGATTTTCCTTTTATTCTATCTTTAAAAATAACAGGAATTTCTACAATTTTAAAGCCTTTTTTATAAGCTTTAAATTTCATTTCAATCTGAAATGCATAGCCTACGAATTTTACTTTATTTAGATTAATAGTGTTTAATACTTTTCTTTTGTAACAAATAAAACCAGCTGTAGAGTCTTTTACTTTAAGACCTGTAATTAATCTTACATATCTGGAGGCTCCATAAGATAAAAGTATTCTAGACAATGGCCAATTAACCACTGTAATACCTTTAACATATCTAGATCCTACTGCAATATCTGCATCATCAAAGGCGCAAGCGTTGTACAACTTTATTAAATCGTCTGGATTGTGAGAAAAATCGGCATCCATCTCAAAAACAAAGTCATAAGACTGCTCTAAAGCCCAATTAAAACCAGCAATATAAGCAGCTCCCAAACCATTCTTTTTGTCGCGTTGCAATAAATGTAACTGACCCGAAAATTCATTTTGTAAAGCTTTAACTTTATCTGCAGTACCATCTGGCGAGTTATCATCTACAACCAAAACATGAAACAACTTCTCTTGCGAAAACACAGCTCTTAATATCGTTTCTATATTTTCAATCTCATTATATGTTGGGATTATAACAAGTGCGTCAGACATATAAATACTTTTAAAAACTGGATTTTTTGTTACTGATAAAATTTTGACAAATGTAAAGTTTTTAACGGATTAAAAACTGTTATAGCTTTATTAAGATTTTAATTATGTAAAGCCTTATTTTCTTTATAATTTAGCAATATGAGGAACTATATTACTCACGAGTGGTTTACGATACTTACTGTTTTTGGGATTTTTGCCATAGCCTTGGCTAAGTATCTCAACGCTTTGCGTTTTAGCGATTTTGTATCTATAATCGGAAACTCTAAATACCTTAAGATTTATAGTAAGGATCAGAAATTTATAGACCCTTTTGATGGTTTGCTATTTCTTAATCTGGCATTTTCTGGAAGTGTGTTTTTATATTTTTGCTACTCTACTTTTGTTTCTCCGTTAACATTTGAGCTAATTTCTTTTTTAAAACTACTACTTGCTATCGCAACTGTAGTCATTATTAAAACACTTTTAGAGCGTTTAATAGCTAGTTTATTTGAAATTGATAGTATTATTGATGCCTATTTGTTTCAAAAAATTACGTTTCTAAACTACTCTGGTTTAGTTTTAATTATCACTAACTTACTGTTACTCTACACCAGTACAAATCCAAAAATTATAATAATAGCATCTTTTGCCATTATATTTTTAATAAATCTCATTGGGTTTATCACTTCATTCAGAAACTATCAAAAAATAATAAATCCAAATTTTTTCTATTTTTTATTGTATCTTTGCGCTCTCGAAATCGCACCTTATGTGCTTTTATATAAGGTCGTTAGCGAGTATAACGTTTAAAAAAGGGGTTTATATATGAAAGTGAAGACGATTTTAGTATCGCAACCAGAGCCTAAAATAGAGAATTCTCCGTACTTTGATTTGCAGGAAAAGCAAAAAGTAAAAGTAGACTTTAGACCTTTTATTCATGTAGAAGGTGTCTCAGCAAAAGAAATTAGACAACAAAAAATAGATCTTGCCAAGTTTTCTGCTATTATTCTTACAAGTAGAAATTCTGTTGATCATTTTTTTAGAGTAGCAGACGAAATGCGCTTTAAAGTACCAGATACTATGAAGTACTTTTGCCAGTCTGAAGCTGTTGCTTACTACTTACAGAAATATGTGGTTTACAGAAAACGTAAAATCTATGTTGGTAAGCGTACTTTTGAAGACTTAATGCCTTTAATTAAAAAGTACAAAGACGAATCATTCTTATTACCAACTACAGACAAGGTAAAACCTATTATTCCTGATACTTTAGACAGCTTAGGAGTAAACTGGAAACAAGCTACATTTTACAAAACAGTAATAAGCGACTTATCTGATTTAGCTAATGTATACTATGATATCTTAGTATTCTTTAGCCCTTCTGGTATAGAATCTTTATTTCACAATTTCCCAGATTTTAAGCAAAACGATACTCGTATTGCTGTATTTGGAAACACAACAATAAAAGCTGTAAAAGAAAAAGGATTGCGTGTAGATATTGCTGCACCAACTCCAGAAACACCTTCAATGACTATGGCTTTACAGAAGTACATTGATAGTGTTAATAAAGGAAAGTAAGTTTATAAAAAACTCAATATAAAAAAAGCGATTCTAAATGTTAGAATCGCTTTTTTATTTATCTATTGTTTGACTTAAAACGCATAACGCTGTGGTCCTCCTCTTCTAATTTCTTCAGAAGCATAAGACTCAAACTTTTTGAAGTTATCTCTAAAAGCATTCGCTAATTTAAATGCCATTTTATAATAAGCATCATCATCATTCCAAGTTGTTCTAGGACTCAACACCTCTGTTGGCACACCAGGACATTGTCTAGGCTGAGCCACACCAAATACAGAGTGAATATGGTAATTATCGTAGTCATAAAGACCTAAATCTCCATTTAAAGCTGCATTAATCATAGCACGTGTGTACTTTAATTTCATACGAGTACCTACACCATAAGGACCACCTGTCCAGCCTGTGTTTACCAACCAAACATTAACACCTGCTTCTTTCATTTTCTTGCTAAGCATATCTGCATATTCTGTTGGGTGCAACGGCATAAATGGCGCACCAAAACAAGCAGAAAACGACGGTTGCGGCTCTACTACTCCTGCTTCTGTACCTGCTACTTTTGCTGTGTAACCAGAAATAAAATGGTATGCAGCTTGCGCTGGAGTTAATTTTGAAATTGGAGGTAGCACACCAAAAGCATCTGCTGTTAAGAAGAAAATATTCTTAGGATTTTTACCAATAGAAGGTGTTTTAATATTTTCTATATGATAAATAGGGTAGCTTACTCTTGTATTTTGAGTTATAGATGTGTCAGCAAAATCTACATTGCCTTTATCATCCATAATAACATTTTCTAAAATAGCTCCTTTCTTAATAGCGCCAAAAATTTCTGGTTCTTGCTCTTCTGAAAGGTTAATAACCTTAGCGTAGCAACCGCCTTCAAAATTAAAAACAGTGTTTTCGCTAGTCCAACCATGCTCATCATCACCTATTAAACTACGGTTAGCATCTGTAGATAATGTTGTTTTTCCTGTACCAGAAAGTCCAAAAAAGATAGCAGTATCTCCATCCTTACCAACATTAGCACTACAGTGCATAGGTAAAGTATTTTTGAAAACAGGTAATTCGAAATTTAAAGCAGAAAAAATACCTTTTTTAATTTCTCCTGTATAACCAGTACCACCAACAATAGCTGTCTTTTTGGTAAAATTTAAAATTGCAAAGTTATGCTGACGTGTACCATCTATTTCTGCTTCTGCCATAAAACCTGGCGCATTTATCACAGTCCATTCAGGAGAAAAGTCTTTCAACTCGTCTTCTGTAGGACGTAAAAACATATTGTAAGCAAATAAATTACTCCAAGGGTACTCGTTGATAACACGAATGTTGGTTTTGTAATTAGGATCTGCACAAGCATAACTATCTCTAACATAAATCTCTTTATTAGACAAATATGCTGTGATTTTGTCATAAAGCTTATCAAACTTATCGCTATCAAAAGCTATATTGATATTTCCCCACCAAATTTTATCTTTAGTTATATCGTCCTTAACGATAAATCTATCCATAGGAGAACGTCCTGTAAACTCACCTGTATTAATAGCAAGTGCACCAGACGATGCTTCAACTCCCTGACCCTTTTCTATGGTCTCGTTATGGAGTTGATCTGGAGTCATTTGATAGTGGATTGTGGCACCTTTAATGCCATAGTTTTCTAACGAAATCGTTTTCGCTGAAGGAGTATGGTTTACCATAATTTTTGTGTTGTTTAGGCTGCAAAATTATAACTTTATTTTAAAAAGACATTGCTAAAAGACATTAATCGTTCTTATTTCTTATAACACCTATTAACATTAAGACCCAAGCAGTTATTAGCAATAAGCCTCCAATTGGTGTTATCATTGCAATTGTCTTAAAATCAAAACTTGAGAGCTCGTTAGTTGCCAAGCCATATATAGAACCAGAGAAGAATAAAACACCTACTAAAACCAGATAAAAAACTACTTTTTTAACCTTTACATTCACAAAAGATGTTCCGCCTAAAATTAGTAAAAAAAAGGCATGATAAATTTGATACCTAACACCTGTTTCAAAGGTATTTATAGCTTCTGCATCTACTAATTTTTCTAGACCATGTGCTGCAAAGGCTCCTAAAATTATTCCTAAAATTCCTAAAATTGAACCTCCTATTAAAATGTTTTTGTTCATAAGTAAAGTGTGTTTTTGGTTTCTTTTGCTTAGTGTATTTATTACATTCGTGCATTACAAAATTACTTATATAAAGCCACTATGCGAAAGATTTTAATCATTGGTGCAGGAAAATCTTCATCATACCTTATAAAATATTTATTAGACAAATCTCAATCCGAAAATCTTCAGATTACTATAGGAGATCTCAATGTTGAAAATGCTAAAAAACTTGTTAGTAATCATGCGAATGTAAATATCATTCACCTAGATGTTTTTAATTCAGAATCTAGAAGCAATGCTGTAAAAGATGCAGATATTGTTGTATCAATGTTACCTGCTCGTTTTCATATTGAAGTAGCCAAAGACTGTATTACTTACAAAAAACATATGGTTACTGCATCTTATGTTAGCAAAGAAATGGAAGCTTTAGACGAAGCTGCTAAAGCCAACAACCTTATATTTATGAACGAAATAGGTGTAGATCCTGGTATTGACCACATGAGTGCTATGCAAGTGATAGACCGTATTAGAGATAATGGAGGTAAAATGATTTTATTTGAATCCTTTACTGGCGGTTTGGTAGCTCCTGAAAGTGATAACAACTTATGGAACTATAAATTTACATGGAATCCTAGAAATGTTGTTGTTGCAGGACAAGGCGGAGCTGCTAAGTTTTTACAGGAAAATCAGTTTAAATACATTCCTTATGGCAGATTATTTAGACGTACCGAGTTTTTAAATGTTGATGGTTATGGTCGTTTTGAGGCTTATGCTAACAGAGACTCCTTAAAATATCAAAATGTTTACGGTTTAGAAAACATCAAAACATTGTATAGAGGTACAATGAGACGTGTTGGTTTTAGTAGAGCTTGGAATGTGTTTGTGCAATTAGGCATGACAGACGATAGCTACACCATAGATGACAGCAAAAACATGAGCTACAGAGACTTTGTTAATGCGTTTTTACCATACAGCCCAACAGATTCTGTAGAATTAAAATTTAGACACGCTCTTAAAATTGACCAAGACGATATTGTTTGGGATAAGTTTTTAGAACTTGATATTTTTAGTGCTAAAAAAATGGTAGAACTCGATAAAGCAACTCCTGCAGAAATCCTTCAAAAGATTTTAATGGATAGCTGGACATTAGATCCTGAAGATAAAGACATGATTGTAATGTACCACAAATTTGGGTATGAGATTGATGGAGAAAAACGCCAAATAGACTCTACTATGGTTGTGGTTGGTGAAGACCAAACGTATACTGCCATGTCTAAAACAGTTGGCTTACCTGTTGCAATAGCTACATTAGATATTTTAAACGGAAAAATAAAAACGCCTGGAGTACAAATTCCTATTTCTAAAGAAGTATACACACCTATTTTAGAAGCGCTAAAAACCTATGGTGTACAATTTAAAGAAAGTAAAGTACCATATTTAGGGTATAATCCTTTAAATATTTAAAATATATAATCATTTTATTATTTTTAACTTTCAATCTAATAGATGAAACTATGAAAGTTAATGACAAAGGCATTTATATAGACGGTATTGACAAAAAGATTCTAAGAGCTTTAATGGAAGATGCCAGAACACCTATTTTAGAAATAGCCAGGAATGTTGGTATTTCTGGTGCTGCCATACATCAAAGACTAAAAAAGCTTGAAAAATCTGGACTATTGGCTGGCTCTAAGTTTATTATTAACCCAAAAGTTCTTGGTTATACAACTATGGCTTTTGTTGGTGTATATTTAGATAAAGCCGTTAGTAATCCTGAAGCTGTAAAACAACTAAAAAAGATTCCGGAAGTTATAGAATGCCATTACACTACTGGTCACTGGAGTATTTTTATAAAAGTGCTATCTAAGGATAACGAACATTTAATGCACCTACTTAACACACAAGTACAAAGTATAAGTGGTGTTTCCAGAACAGAAACTTTCATTTCTTTACAAGAACAAATCAACCGACAAATAAAGGTTTAAAACAAAAAAAGCTCTGATTTCTCAGAGCTTTTTTTTATGATTAATTGTCTTTAATCTCTAGACATAAAAATTCTTAAGATATACCAGAATAATAACATTAATGATGCAAATAACCCTAATGCTGCTGGCACGTATTGATCTACTGAATACTTATTAACCAGGTTAGACGTTTGATACAAAATAGAACCTCCTGCTAATAAACACATAGCTACAGAAAACCATAATCCTAAGTCAAAACCAAAGATTGTTCCTGCTATGATTAACCCTATAGCCACAAAAAAGCCAATAGTTAAACCTGTTTTTAAGAATGAAAAATCCGTTTTTGTTAGCAATACTGCAGCAGAAAGACCTGTAAACAACGCTAAGGTTACTATAGCTGCCTGATTAAGAATCTCTGACCCAGAATCCATGTATTTAACTGCTATGTAAATCATTGGTATAAAGATTACAGCTTCAAAAAATATGTAGATACCATAAGCAAGATATTGCATATTTCTATCTGTAGTTTTAAGCGCCAATCCTTCAGCATAATTAGTAGCTAGCATAAAACCGCCTAATAGTAACAACCACTTATAACCTTGTGTCATAGACAGCATAAAATTTATAACTGTGTCACTCTGTAACAATAAGTATTCAAAAAGCACAAAAGCTAAGACTCCACCTGCTACATGAGCATAAGTTTTTCTATAAAAAGCTGCACGTTCTACTTCAGACAGACTACTTACCATTACACGTTCTGGTAATTCATTTGGTATTCGGTTTTCCATAATTGATTGGTATTTATTTACTGCAATGTAAGTATTTATTTACTAAGACAATACAAAAAAAGCCCTGATTTCTCAGAGCTTTTAATTTTTATTTAAAAATGCTTTCTTTTTAATCTCTTCCGCCAAACACTTGCAGAGCCCAATATAATAATGAAGCTAATGCACCAATCGCAGCTACCAAATAAGTTCTTGCTGCCCATTTAAGCGCATCTTCAGATCCTTTATATTCTTCAGGTGTCACCACATTCTTAGCCTTTAACCAAGCTAACGCTCTATTACTGGCATCGTACTCTACTGGTAGTGTAATAAAACTGAATAGTGTTGCAAAACCCATAAATACCAGACCAGCAACTGCAATCCAATATCCAAATCCAACACCTGCTGCTGCACCAAGGATTAAACCACCTATAACCAACCATTGAGACATACCAGAAGTTACACTAACTATTGGCACCAATGCTGAACGCATACCTAAGGCACTATAAGCTTGGGCGTGTTGCACAGCATGGCCTACCTCGTGCGCTGCTACTGCTGCAGCTGCTGCATTACGCTGATTATATACTGCCTCACTTAGGTTAACTGTTTTATTTTTTGGATTGTAATGATCTGTTAATTGTCCTGGTGTAGAAATTACCTCAACATCATAAATTCCATTATCTGCCAACATTTTCTCAGCTATCTCACGACCACTCATTCCATTGCGCAATTGCACTTTGGAATACTTAGCAAATTTACGTTTAAGTTGATTACTCACTAACCAGCTCACCAAAGCAATGGCACCAATTAGCACGTAATATCCCATCATTCCATTCATAATTTTAAAATTTAAGTTTATGTAAATGTACTAAATGGATTGCAAAAAATAAGCCAAATTTGAGTTAAGAAATTTTGTCAGTCGCAAGCCTTACATTGCATCAACAGACCAATTGAAGGCTTCTGCAATTTCTTCATAAATAATTTTGCCGTTGGCTATATTGATTCCTTTTCTTAACGATTGGTCTTTAGCACATGCTACTTCCCAACCTTGATTGGCTAATCTAAGTACATAAGGTAAGGTTACGTTTGTCAATGCTAAAGTAGACGTGTAAGGTACAGCACCTGGCATATTTGCAACACAGTAGTGTACAACGTCATCAATAATGTAAGTCGGATTCTCGTGAGTAGTTGCCTTTGTGGTTTCAATACAACCTCCTTGGTCTACAGCCACGTCCACTATTACTGTTCCTGGTCGCATGTCCTTTAGCATATCTCGTGTGATTAACTTTGGCGCTTTTGCTCCTTTAATTAACACACCACCAACAATAAGGTCGTGATCTTTAATTCGTTTTCTTATATTAAATTCGCTCGAAAACTCTGTAACCACGTGGTTTGGCATTACATCATTAACATAACGTAATTGCTTCATATTAATATCCATAATTGTTACATGAGCACCAAGACCTGCAGCCATTTTTGCCGCTTGGATTCCAACAACTCCAGCACCTAACACTAAAACTTTTCCTGGTGGCACACCTGGCACTCCACCTAATAAGACTCCACGTCCTTTAATTGGTTTTTCAAGATATTTTGCACCTTGTTGAATGGCCATACGACCAGCAACTTCAGACATTGGTGTTAATAGAGGTAATGTACCATCTTCATCCTCTACAGTTTCATAGGCAATACAAACTGCTTTGCTTTTTAGCATCGCCTTGGTTAAAGGTTCGCTAGAAGCAAAATGAAAATACGTGAATACCACATGATGTGGTTTTATCAAATCATATTCAACCGCAATTGGCTCTTTCACCTTTACAATCATTTCGGCAGAAGCGTAAACTTCATCAATTGTATCTAGAATAGTAGCGCCAACCTCTTTGTAATCTTCATCAAAAAAGCCACTGCCTAATCCAGCATTTTTTTGAATATAGACCGTATGATTGTTTTTAATAAGTTCAAAAACTCCAGCTGGTGTCATACCAACACGGTTTTCGTTGTTCTTGATTTCTTTTGGGACTCCGATTTTCATTTGCTGTTGTATTGTGGTTAATAGCACTATGAAATACACTTAAAAAATCTACCTATCCAAATATTAGAGTGATTTGAAAGCTATTTTTTAGGAATTATTATTTTGAAGATTATATTTTAAATATTTCACAATAAAACACTGTTTTCCAATTCAATACAGCAATAGATGAAATAATTATTTTTTCGTTAAAGCGAAAAATCAAAAGCGTCACATCAAGTACTTGTGAGGCAAGAAGAAAAGTATCGAGATGTTAAAATCATACTCGAACTGAAAAAATTTACTCAACAGCCAAAGACACTAAATCTACTTTATTATCTACAAAAATTACCACCAAACGATCTGGTTGAACTTCAAAAAAACTTGGTTCTTTACCAATGTTATACACAAACAATTCTGATTTTTTATATCGTGTGGTACTCGGATGACCTAAAATTTCGATGACCTCTTCTGAGGTTTTACCAATCAACAATTGAGATTCAATAAGGTCATCTACCATTTTATAGCGAGTTGTATGGTTAGATTTCCAGTTCTCTGTTGTAAAACGTTCTTCAAATTGAAAAATAAGAGACGTACTAATAACAAAGGCTAAAAAGAAAATTAACCCAATGGTATTTTTTCTATTTAGCCTTAATTTCATAGTAATATTATTAAAATGAGAACTGTGTTTTCCACAATGTTCCGGATAAATCCCAAAGCAATCTGTCAGAACACATGAACTGACAATTAATTATTAGATTCCTGCTTTTGTAGGAATCGGTTAGCCAACAATGTTCACAATCTTACCTGGTACAACAATCACCTTTTTTGGTGTGCGACCTTGTAACTGTTCTTGTGTTTTTTCGTGTGCTAGTACAGTTTTTTCAATCTCATCCTTGCTCATATCTAATGGTAATTCTAACGTGAAACGCATTTTTCCATTAAATGAAATCGGATAATTTTTAGAACTCTCTACCAAATGCTTTTCTTCAAATTTTGGGAAAGGTGCTGTAGAAATAGACTCATTATGCCCTAATTGTTCCCATAACTCTTCTGCAATATGTGGCGCGTAAGGCGACACTAACACTAATAATGGTTCTAATATTTCTTTACTTGTACACTTTTGCGCTGTTAACTCGTTTACAGCAATCATAAAGGTAGAAACAGACGTATTAAACGAGAAATTCTCGATATCTTCCTCAACCTTTTTAATGGTTTTATGAAGCGTCTTTAAATTGTCCTTCGTAGGCTCAGCATCAGTAACTTTAGACCCATTGTCGTCATTATACAACTTCCACAGTTTTTTAAGGAAACCGTGTACTCCTGTAATACCTGCAGTATTCCAAGGTTTGTATTGTTCTAATGGCCCAAGGAACATTTCATACAAACGTAAGCTGTCAGCGCCATAATCTGCTACAATGTCATCTGGATTAACAACATTGTATTTGGACTTGGACATTTTTTCGACTTCTCTACTAACAACAAATTTTTCATTCTTCTCTGTTAAGAAAGTAGCATTTTCATAACCTAAATTCGATTTTTTTAAAGCTTCTTCATCTAATTCATTCTTTAAATTCACAAATTCAATTGGGACGTGGGTTTTATAAAAATTGAAATTATTAATTAAAGGTGTAAACGAAACTCTTACCTTGTCATAAACACCTATTTCTTTTAATTCATCATTTAAATTCTTTAAGGCGATATCAACAAATTTATCTCTTATTTCTTTACTCTTTTCATCTTCGTTTTTATCTCTTTTGAAATGTTTCAATAAATCTTCATCTAAAAAGTATTCTTTAATAAATGAGTACTTTTCTTGTAATTTTCTTAGTTTCTCCTTTTCATCTTTTGTTAAAGATTTTAAAGCACCGTAACCAACAGTAGCCTCAATCTTATTAGCAAAAATTTCTTCAGTTCCTGAAAATGTTAAATTGACACCTACTCTTTTGAGATAAGCACTTTCTCCCAAAATCATCCCTTGGTTAATCAGCTTTTTAAAGGGTTCATCAACTCCAACAAAACCTCTATCGTATAAAAACTTTACCCAAAAGCGTGAGTACAATAAGTGTCCTGTCGCGTGCTCGCTACCTCCAATGTACAAATCTACATTTTCCCAATACTTAAGTGCGTCTTCAGTAGCAAAGGCTTCCTCTCTGTTGGCTTGTTCTTCCATATAACGGAAGAAGTACCACGAGCTTCCTGCCCAACCTGGCATGGTGTTTAATTCTAATGGGTAAATACCTTTAGATTCTGAAACAAGTTCAGAATGACAAACTGTATTTGTATTAGTGTCCCAAGCCCATACGTCTGCACGTCCTAATGGTGGTTCACCTTCTTCAGTTGGCAAGTATTTTTCAACTTCTGGTAAAGTTAGTGGTAAATGTTTTTCATCTATCATTTGCGGCATACCATCCTTGTAATACACTGGGAATGGTTCGCCCCAATAACGCTGACGAGAAAACACAGCATCACGCAAACGGTAATTGGTTTTTCCCTCGCCTTGACCGATTTGCTCTAATTCGAAAATAGCACGTTTAGTCGCTTTCTTATAGTTCATTCCATCAAGGAAATCGCTATTGGCAATCTTAACATTGTCCTTAGATGCAAAAGCTTCTTCAGAAATATCTACTCCTTCAAAAATATTTGGTATCGGAATATTGAAATGTTTTGCAAAATCAAAATCACGTTGGTCTCCACAAGGTACTGCCATAACAGCTCCTGTGCCGTAGCTTGCCAATACGTAATCTCCTATCCAAATCGGAATAGGCTCTTTGGTAAATGGATGCTCGGCATACGCACCTGTAAACACACCAGAAATGGTTTTTACATCTGCCATACGGTCGCGCTCACTACGTTTTGCAGTGGCTTCTATGTAGGCTTCCACCTCAGCTTTTTGTTCGTCTGTTGTAATTTGCGACACAAGCTCATGCTCTGGTGCAAGCGTCATAAAAGACACACCGAAAATGGTATCAGGTCTTGTTGTGAAGACTTCGATAGTTGCATCATAATCTTTTACATTGAACGTTACTGAAGCACCAACCGATTTTCCAATCCAGTTTTTTTGAATGTCTTTAAGGGCATCTGTCCAATCAATAGTATCTAAACCTTGAAGTAAGCGTTCTGCATAAGCCGAAATACGCATACTCCATTGGGTCATTTTTTTACGGATTACAGGATAACCACCACGTTCTGAAACGCCATTCACTATTTCGTCATTGGCTAAAACGGTTCCTAAAACAGGACACCAATTTACTTCGGTTTCTGCTAAATAGGTCAATCTGTATTTTAAAAGAATATCTTGTTTTTCAGTTTCTGAAAAAGCGTTCCATTCTTCAGCAGTAAACGGATTAATATCATCATCGCAAGCTGCATTTACGTTGGCATTTCCTTCAGCTTCAAACATTTTGATTAAGGTATCAATATGTTCTGCTTTGTTGCTATCGTAATTGTACCACGATTCAAACAACTGAATGAAAATCCATTGTGTCCATTTGTAATATTCCGGATTACTTGTACGTACTTCTCTACTCCAATCGAATGAAAACCCGATTTGATCTAACTGACGACGATAGGTTGCAATGTTAGCCTCAGTCGTTACCGCAGGATGCTGACCTGTTTGTATCGCATACTGTTCCGCAGGTAAACCAAACGAATCGTAGCCTTGTGGATGCAAAACATTAAACCCCTTATGACGCTTGTAACGTGCATAAATATCACTTGCTATATAACCTAGCGGATGCCCTACGTGCAAACCAGCTCCACTTGGGTAAGGGAACATATCTAGTACGTAGTATTTTGGTTTATCGCTGTTATTAGACGCTTTAAAGGTTTCGTTTTTTGCCCAGTAGTCTTGCCACTTTTTCTCTATGTCGTTGAAGTTGTATTTCATAATACTGCTTACCGTGTTTTCTCGCAAAGTCGCAAAGACGCAAAGTTAAATTCAGAAAATAATCTTTGCAGCTTAGTGGCTTTGCGCGCATTTAAGTCTGCAAATTTAGTGGTATTACAACACAATTAAAAACTAAACGTTGTATTACTCTACATAACTTTTCTTTTTTATTTTTACATCATTAATCCACACTATATGGCATCATCTTTTGACAAGTATCAAAAACGAAAATTAATTTCTTCATACATCTCTGTAGTTATCAGTATTGCATTGGTTTTATTCCTGTTAGGCTGTCTTGGTCTTTTGGTTATTAATTCTAAAAAAGTAGCTGATCATTTTAAGGAGCAAGTGGTGATGACGATTTATTTGAATGATACTGCAAAAGAGGTTGAAGTTAATCAGTTGAAGAAAAGTTTGGCAATGGCAGACTATTCTAAAGAAGCTACTTATGTCTCTAAGGAGGAAGCTGCTGAAATGATGAAAGCAGAAACAGGTGAAGATTTTATGGATTTTGTGGGTTATAATCCGTTAAAAAATTCGATTGACGTATACTTAAAAGCTGATTTTGTAACGACTGAAAAGCTCAGTGAAATTTCTGAAAGTCTTTCAACCAAATCGTTTATTGAAGAAATAAAATATGACAACGACCTTGTAGAACTAATGAATGATAACGTGAAGAAAATTAGTTTTTGGGTACTTATTATTAGTGGATTATTTACGCTTATTGCTGTATTATTGATTAACAGTTCTATTCGTTTGGCAGTATATTCAAAACGATTTATTATTAAAACCATGCAAATGGTTGGCGCTACAAAAAGCTTTATCCGCAGACCTTTTATATGGAAAAGCGTTCAACTTGGTATTGTAGGAGCTATTGTTGCTTTAGCTGGTATGGCAGTTGTACTGTATTATTTAGACCAATATTTCCCAGAGTTAGAATTGCTTAGAAACACAGTAATGATTGCAGGTCTTTTTGTTGGTGTTTTTGTGTTGGGTGTAATCATCACCTGGATTAGCACCTTTATAGCCACACAACGTTTTTTGAATTTAAAAACAGATCAGCTGTATTATTAAATTTAGATTCTCTTAACGCAAAAGTTTTAAATAAAACTATTACTTTGCAACAATAATCCAATTCACATGGGCGAACAAAAACGTAAAGAACAATCTAAAGCAGAGTTTATCTTCGGAAAAAAGAACTATAAGTTTATGCTTATTGGCTTAGCACTTGTTGTTGTTGGTTTTGTATTAATGTCTGGCGGAGGAAGTGACGATCCTAATGTTTGGAATCCAGATGTATTTAGCTGGAGACGTATTCGCTTAGCACCAACTTTAGTGCTTATAGGTTTTGGGTTTCAGGTGTATGCCATTCTATTGAATCCTGATAAAAAGAAATAGGTCACTTATTAATTTCTGCAACAAATTGTTGGATTATCGTCTTAAGATAATCTTCTGTATTTATTAGAGCATCTTCATAATTTTTTGCTTTATCTATGATGGATGCACTGTATTGTATGCCTATATTTTGAAGTGCCACTTGACTTAAATCCACACTACCACAAAATGTTGCTACTTTAATCCCTTTTGATTTTGCAGATTTTAAGATACCATCTATTGCTTTACCTGAAAGTGTTTGGCTGTCTAGCTTGCCTTCTCCTGTAATAATCCAATCTGCGTTTTTAATTTTATTATCAAAATTAGCTATTTGTTTTACTAGTTCTATTCCTGGTGATAATGTTCCGTTTAAAAAAGTAACACAACCTGCGCCCATTCCGCCAGCTGCTCCTGCTCCAGCAATGTCTTGAACATTTGTATTGAAATGAGCATCTAAAACTTTTGAAAAACTTTGAAGACCTTGATCTAAATATTCAATATCACTTTTTGAAGCACCTTTTTGTTTTGCGTAGACATGTGCTGCACCATTTGTACCGAAAAGTGGATTTGTGACATCGCATGCTATTTGTATGCTAACTGATTTTAATTGTGGATTTACATGCGTATCATCAATAGATTTAATATTTATTAGCTCGCTACTAATTGGCTTCACTTGGTTATTAGTTTCATCTAAAAAACGATATCCTAAAGCGGTTGCCATACCAATTCCGCAATCGTTTGTAGCACTTCCACCAATTCCTAAAATGATGTGTTTTGCTCCTTTATTAATCGCATCGAGAATTAATTGTCCTGTACCAAAGGTTGTGGTATTCATACAATTTTTCTCTTCTGGTTTTAATAGCTTTAAACCTGATGCTTCAGCCATTTCTATAAAAGCTGTTTTAGACTCTTCGGCATATAGATAGTTTGCTTTTACCTTATTAAATACCGGATTATTAACTTCAACTTCTATGTTGTTTCCGTTAAGGTAATAATTAACAACTTCAATAGTACCATCTCCTCCATCTGCTAAAGGCACGTTAATGACCTCTGCATTTACGGTTTGCTTTAAAATTGGTGCTACAATGTTACAAAACTCTAAGCCTGATAATGAGCCTTTATACTTGTCTGGTGCTAATACAATTTTCATTTTTTAGCTTAAAATATTAGGTAAAAATGAACTTACTATAAGTATAAAAACAAAGAATGAAATTAGTATAATACTTTCCTTTTTAAATAAATCCTTAAAGCTAACTTTATAATCCATCTCTATTTGTTTTGCTGGCACTTTATGGGTTAATTTACTCACTAAAATGGCAACTAAAATTGCTATTATAAATCCTGTAAGATTGTACCAAATCCAAAAAATATCTGGCACATTATTATATCCTAAATCTGCTAATGCTAGGTGAATAGAATCTTGACCCGAATAAAACTGACCTTGTGTGAAAAAGTAGACTAACTCTGGTAAGTATTTAAAAATAAGGTTTACTGCTACCGATGTTATAATAGCGGCATTCATACCAATATGATTAACTTTTTTTAAGAATATTGCAATAACAAAAGCAGCTAATATTGGCCCATAAAACAAGGACGTAATAGCGTTAATAAGCTCTATAACTGTGCTTTGGCTATTACCAAAAAGATATGCTGCAAGTATACAAACTACACCCCAAAAAACAACAAGTCCTTTAGATAATACCATATAGCGTTTTTCGGACAGCTTGTTTTTTCCACTATTAAAAAAATCTTCGATAGTTACAGCACTTAAAGAATTAATGGTAGAACTTAATGAAGACATAGCAGCAGATAAGATACCAACCATTAAAATACCTATTAATCCATTTGGTAAATATTTGGTAATAAATACTGGCATCATTAAATCTGGTTTTATACCAGAAGTTGCATATTCTGCAGGATAATGCACACGCGTTGTTTCTTGTATGCTTTGATAAAACTCTGGAATATTACTTACTAAATAGCCAATAATTAATCCCATGATACAATACACTAGCACTACCGGAAATCTTAGCAAACCGTTAGCCATTAAAAGTTTTCTTATTGTACCTTCGTCTTTTGCAGATAATAAACGTTGTGCTTGGGTTTGGTCTGTCCCGTAATATGATAAATACAAAAACAAGCCACCTAAAAGCATTGGCCAAAAGCCATATTCTTCATCTTGAAAAACGCCTAAATTAGACAGGTCTATAACCTGTAATCTTTCGGCATTAAAACCTGTAAATGTTCCGGTTTGTTCCATTAAAGAATAACCAACGATAAGGCAAATTATTAATCCTGAAAACAGAATTATCATTTGTATTGCATCGCCCCAAACAACTGCTTTCATACCACCTTGATACGAATAGATAAGTGTAACAATACTTATTATAATTAGCGTCCAATGAAAACTTATACCAACTACAGCTTGTATAATTAATGCCATAGTAAATACCATTACGCCTGTTCCTAAAGCTCTACTAATTTGAAAAACAACACTAATTAATTTTCGAGTAGACTTAGAAAACCTACGCTCTAGATATTCATAAATACTAACAATACCTGATTTGTATAAAGGTGGAATTATGAAAAACATTATCCCAATCATAGCTAGAGGTACACCAAACTCAAAGGTTAGCCATTTTAATCCTCCGTTAGCTTTTAGACCGACAAAAGCTGGTGCTGAAATAAAACTAATGGCTGATAATTGGGTTGCCATAGTTGATAAACTTAACGGAAACCAACCTAAACTTTTTCCTCCTAAAAAATAATCTTTAGAATCTTTATTTTCTTTGAAGAAATAGCCCATAGCCACAAAACCTATGAGATATACAATTATAATGGTGTAATCTAGCCAATTCATTTAAGTTGCTTTTAGTCTTTTAATAAATCTAGTAATAATGCTGCACTCCAAGAAAAGTTATTTCCTCCGTACCCAGCATGTTCTGTTACAGATTTTCTAGAATCGAAATATTCGAAGAAACCATATTTTTCTACTAGTGTTATAGAATCTTCTTTTACACGGTTAGCAATATCAGTAAATTCATAATTATTTAGTCCATTATAAAGCATCCAATTAAGATTTATCCAAATTGGTCCTCGCCAATATTTTTTTGGATTAAACCTATCACTTTCTGGGTCGAAAGATGCACAAAGATAACGGTCTTCTCCTCCAAACTTTTTGATTAGCGTTTTTACCATTACGTCAGCGTGTTCTTTTGTTGGTATATTGGAAAATAAAGGTGCAAAAGATGAAGACGAAAGATGTTCTATCTGCTTTTCGTTTCTTAAATCGTAATGTACGTAAGCCCCTAATTTTTCGTTATAAAGCTTTTCGTTAAATCTTGTTATTGCCTTTTCTTGCCAAGCTTTTAATGTACTTATTTTATCTTCGGAATCACCAATCATTTCATACAATTCAATTAATGCTTCGTTAGATTTAATAAGCATGGCATTAAATAATGGGTCTTGTACTAAGAATGGTGATAATTCTGCAATTTTTGCGTCATCGTAATTATGCGCTTTTGCAATTTCAATTAAATGAAGATAGTAGTCATACTCTCTATTTGTTGGTCTTTGCGCTGCATCGACGTGTGTGGTATCTCTTCTTTCAAACTTATAGTTTGGTGGATCCATAGTCTCCCAAATATCGTCCCAAATTGGTGAATTGTCTGTACCAGATTCCCAATTATGATATATGAAGACCAATCCTTCTTGATTTGGGTCTCTGTGGTTGTAAAAATGTTGATGGTTAAAGAAAACTTTGTCTATGTTTTGCTTAATAAAATTTAGCATATCCTCTTTATCATCTACAATATCATAAATTTCTTTAAGTACAAATCCTAATACTGGCGGTTGCGTCATACCAGTTGTTCTGTGACTTTTTGATGCTAATGGATGAAGTTTTGATAAGTGAAAATCTGGACCCGGAAAATAAGTATCACTATCGTTATGAAATACGATGTGAGGAATAAATCCGTTTTCCCATTGCGCTCTTAATAACGCTTCTACTTCTCGTTTTGCTTTGTTACTATCGTAATGGGCAAATCCGATAGCTATGAAGCCTGAATCCCAATTCCATTGAAAAGGATATAAGCCTTCACAAGGTATTGTAAATCCTTTATCTTCATTAAAGTTAGCATCAAGAATATGTTTTGCTTTTTCTTGTAGGTTGTCTTTACTCATAGTTTGTGTTGTTGAAAATGATTGTAAAAAGAAAGCATTGACACTAACGAGAGGCCAATGCTTTGCTACTCAATCAATCAATCTTAAAAATTAAACGTTGTTGTTATAAAAAATCGTCGTGGTAGAATTGGTCTTCCCAGGAAAAATTCACCGTCATCAGATTGTCCTGCAATTCCAGCTCTTGGATTACCTTCAGTAAGACCTTGACTATCAAATAAATTAAATACTGAAAAACCGACTCTAAGTGAACTATCCCCTTGGGTTTCGAATGTATAACCAGCTCCTAATCTAAATATTGAAATAGCATCTAGCTCAACATTATTAGTATCATCTGTAAACTTAGAGCCTGTATGATTTACTGAGAATACTGCATCAAACTTTTGATTATCATAGTTTAACCCTAATGTTCCAAGTATGTTTGGTTGTCTTGCCAACTCGTTACCAACATTAACCTCTGAAGAGGTGTTATCTACTAAGTTTTCTTGTAAATTTTCAGTTATCTCGTGGTCTTGGTATGTAAACGTAGCAAAAGCAGAAAGGTCATCATTAAATCTATATTTAGCTGTCGCCTCTAAACCAAAAGTTCTTGTTGCTTGGGTAGAACGTGCCTGATCTACAAGCTCACCACCAACTATAGCCTGAGTAATTTTAATTCTGTCACTTAAACCAACATAAAACAATGCAGCTGTCCCAGAGAATTTAGACGTTCCAAACTTTGCACCTATTTCTCCTTGTAATATCTTCTCCATATCATACTCAGTATCTCTAATACCTGGCACTGGTGCAAATCCTCTTAATTGTGGAATAAAATATCCTTTAGAAAAGTTTGCATAAAGATTTGTAGATTCTGTTAACTCATACAATCCAGCTAACGACACTGCCCAATCTGTAGCATCAACTTCACCTGTTGTAAAACTACCGTCAGCATATCTTACAGTGCTTAATTCTGTTGTTAAATCTGGGTTATCGTAAACTTGTGTATCTGTTAAACCTCCATTTCTAAAAGTACCTTTAGTATTTTCAATTCTAAAGCCAACATCAAATCTCCATCTATCAAATTTCATTTCATCCGTAATGTAAAATGCTGTTCTACTCTGAGTTAAAAATCTATTTGATGTCATACCAATTCTATTGTACAACCCACCTTCTGAATAAACAACATTAGCACCACCTGCATCTGTATAACTTAAATTTACTAACTGTGGATTATTATTAAATTCTGATAAAACTCGGTACTGATAGTTAACATCTTCAGCCTCTGTTCTTGCTAAATACACACCTCCTGTAAAAGTATGGTTACCACCTGGTGCATTGTAAATAAAATTAGCCTCCCCTGAATAATCTGTCATAGGACGTAATCTATCTATATGTAAGTTTTCTACAACTAAATCACTGCCATTTATTTGGTCTGTAGAGCCACCTTGGTAAGTTGCACTATATCCTGTATTACCAGGTGCAACTTCAGACACGTAATCCGATAACGAAATTGGGTTTCCGTAATCACCATTACCGCCAACATATAACGCAAAATTGTGTTGGTAATTTGCGTATCTAATTTTTGATTTAAACTTTAGATTATCGCTTAAGTTATAATCAAAATCTGCTAATAAATAACCACCTTTTGTATAAACACCGTCATCTATTGGGCTTTCGTAAACACCTCCAGGTGTTAAAAAAGACGTATTAGCTAATTCACCAGACAATAATTGCTCTACATCATCGCCATCATTACCTGCTATACGCTCTCTAGATCCACCCTCTAGAGGCAATGGTAAAAAGAATTGTGCACGATCATTTATAAACTGCCCATGAACAGTTAAAGAACCATTTTCAAACTTTTGTTTAATATTTGTTCTTAATTGAAATCCTCGTGTGTCTAAACCTGTTTCTATAGGACCACTATCTTTTCTTATGAAACCAGTTACGGCATAAAAGGTATTAGAGTCTTCACCTCCCAAACGTCCTCCAGAATAAAAATCTGTTTTAAGCCTTCCTCTATTGCCGTATTCCATATTAATAATATTCTCTGCATTAGTATCACCTGTTTTGCTTGTATAATTAATCATACCAGAAACAGAACCTGGACCATAAAGTATAGAAGCACCACCTCTAACAAATTCTACGCCTTTAAAACCAATATCTGGTCTTGCATATACATCATGCGCAGAAGAATTTAAGCCAAACGTACTCATTAGAGGTACTCCGTCATACATTAAAGGATTAAAAACATATTGTCCTCCAGAAGGTAAACCTCTTATAAATAAATTTGTTGCAGTTTCACCACCACCACCTTCAGCGGTAATACCTGGTACACTTCTTAAAATGTCTGCTTGACTGTTAGCAGAAAGCTTCACAATTTCGGCTTGCTTAATAGCGGTAATAGACATTGGTGTATCTTTTTGAGATCTAAACGTAGAAGAGGCTGTAAGAACTACTGCATCTAAAGCATTGCCTCCTTCTTCTAAAACAATATCTAAATTAATAGTAGAGCCATCACAATTAATGACTTTTTCGAAGGTTGTAAAACCTACATAAGAAACCTGAATGGTTTGCTCACCAGATAGATTAGTAGTAAAATTAAAGTTACCATCAAAATCTGAAATTGAACCAGAAGCGCTGCCTTTTATCAATACGTTAGCACCTGCAATAGCAACACCTGATTCGTCTAATACTTTACCCTTGACTTCTGTTTGCGAAAACAAACTAAAAACACTGAAAGCGAGTAAAATTGAGAGTAGTAATTTTTTCATTGGTTTATGTATTTGTTATTTTTTCATAAATCTATTAACATATTCATAACATTATTGGATAAAATTTATGAAATTTGCACGCAAACGTTTGCGAAAACGATTGCATAAATTATTAAACAAATGAAAAAATCGATTCCGACCCTAAAAGCTATGGCAGAGCAACTTGGATTATCCATTTCAACTGTATCCCGTGCTCTTAACAATCATCCAGACATCAGCTCAGAGACCAGAAAACGGGTTCAGGCCTTGGCGTCTGAAGTGAATTATATTCCTAATATCTTTGCTAAAGGTTTTAGAGCTCACAAAACAAATATCCTTGGAGTTGTGGTACCTAACATTACTCATTACTTTACTACCACACTAATAAGAGGCATATTAGAAGAAGCATCCTTGCGTGGCTATAGAGTAATTGTTTCAGAATCTAACAACGATGTTGTAAAACAAACAGAAATGCTTAACACCATGATTCAATTTGGAGTTGATGGTGTACTTATGTCAATCTCAAAAATGACACGCGATATTGATTCTATTTTAAAAGTGATGCACACTCTACCACTTGTTTTATTAGACAAAGCTTCTAACAAAATACCTTGTACCCAAGTGGTTATAAATGAAGAAGAAGCTGCTTACAATGCCGTAGAACATTTAATTAACATAGGTAAAAAGCGTATTGCCATTATTAAAGAGACGCAATTTTCTTATAATTCTGAAAAACGTTTTGCTGGTTACCTTAGAGCTCTTAAAGACTATAATTTACCAATTGATGAAAAAATAATATTAACAGTAGAAGATATTTCACTTACCCAAGGTGAGCAAATGACCAATATTTTAATGAGTTTAAAAGAGAAACCCGATGCCATTTTTGCAATAACAGATGGTGCTGCAATAGGTGCTATTAAAACTTTAAAAAAACATAAAGTTAAAATTCCTGAAGACATCGCAGTGGTAGGATTTAGTAACTCTCTCAACTCTACTATAATTGAACCACAGCTTACAACAGTTGACCAACCTGGACAAAAAATAGGTGCAACAGCAGTCAAATACCTTATTCAGGAAATTGACAACCCTAATGTAGAATTAATAAATAAAACCATTGAAGTGAGGAGTAATCTTATTATCAGAGATTCTACACTTAGCATAAAATAAAAATTTTATACCGTTATACACTTTATCAATTTTGATACATTTGTTGTATGGAAATTATTGATGCTATTATCTTAGGAATTGTACAAGGACTCACAGAGTTTTTACCTGTATCCTCCAGTGGTCATTTAGAATTAGGAAAAGCTATTCTTGGCGATAATTCGTTACCAAAAGAAAGTTTATTATTTACAGTAGTACTACACTTTGCAACTGCACTGAGTACTATTGTTATTTTTAGAAAAGATATTCTAGATATTATAAAAGGTATCTTAAAATTTGAATGGAACGAAGATTTACAATTTCTAAGCAAAATTGTAATCTCTATGATACCTGCTGTAATCGTTGGTTTGTTTTTTGAAGAACAGCTCGAAGCCCTTTTTAACGGCAACATCTTATTGGTTGGTGTTATGCTAATTGTTACGGCAATTCTATTATTTATGGCAGACAGAGCTAAGGACACCAACAAAAATGTAACGTTTAGTGATGCGTTTGTTATTGGTATATCTCAAGCCATTGCCATGTTGCCTGGTATCTCTCGTTCTGGAGCTACGATTTCTACTTCGGTATTATTGGGTAATGACAAAACCAAGGCTGCTCGTTTTTCTTTTTTGATGGTAGTGCCTTTAATTTTTGGAAAAATTGCTAAAGATATTTTAGGTGGAGAAATCACTTACGACAGTGCCAACTTTACAACACTAGGCATTGGTTTTATTGCTGCTTTTGTAGCAGGACTATTTGCCTGTAAATGGATGATTGCACTAGTAAAACAAAGTAAACTCACCTACTTCTCAATCTACTGCATCATCGTTGGTATTGCTGCAATAATCTGGTCATTAGCATCATGAAAACTTTAGAAGATTACAAAAACGGACAGGTTCTGTTAATTGACAAACCGCTAACCTGGACTTCATTCCAAGCCGTAAACAAACTACGCTGGGCTATTAGAAAAGCCTATGCCATTAAGAAAATAAAAGTTGGGCATGCTGGCACTTTAGATCCACTCGCCACTGGCTTACTAGTGATTTGCACTGGTAAAATGACCAAGCAGATTAATACCTTTCAAGGTCAGGAAAAAGAATATACAGGCACTTTTGTTGTTGGCAGTACCACTCCATCCTACGATTTAGAAACTGAAATTGATGCTAAATTTGCTATAGATCATATTTCTGAAGACTTAATTCACCAAACTACCAAACAGTTTATTGGTAAAATTGAGCAATTTCCACCTGTATTTTCAGCGATAAAGAAAGATGGTAAACGCTTGTACGAATTTGCCAGAGCTGGTGAAGCTGTTGAAATTAAGTCGAGAGAAATTGAAATCTCTGAGTTTGAAATCACAGACATAAATACACTCAACAATTCTATTGAGCTTAATTTTAGGGTGGTTTGTAGCAAAGGCACATACATTCGTTCTTTAGCTCACGACTTTGGAAAAGCCTTAAACTCTGGTGCACATCTATCGGTTTTAAGACGCACACGTATTGGTGATTTTAAGGTTGAAAACGCACTAAGTCCTGAAGATTTTATAGCCTCTCTCCCTCTAGACCAATGATTTAACAAGGGTTTATGAGTGTATTTTAAACTTTTTTAAGTTTATTTTCGTATATCTATAGGTAAGATTTAATCATAAACAGTTGAAATTTATAGAACAATACAAAGCAGGTATTATCACATTTCTTATTTCTGGAATTGTGGTGTTGGGTATGTTTAGTTTTCAACTAAAACAAAATAGTAAACTCATAACTGAAAACTTTTATGAGATTGAACCTGAACCTGAAATCACAAAAGAAGACCAAGAATTATTTGACGCTCTGGACGGTAAATCTACCAACAAAGCTTTTAACGAAGACCAGGAATACAAAGAAATGATGCGCAATTTCAAAACTATGAGCGCTAATGATTTTGAACGTACAACCAAAGCTTTAGAAGAGGCTAGAAGCAGTGATATTACAGAAGAAACCAGCATTTCCAAATCCTATGCCAGCAGTAATGCTTATGCCATAAACTCTGAAGAAACCGAATCTTACAAAAAACTTCAGGAAGAATTAAACAAGCGCTTAGAGAATAAAAAACTAGCAGACGAGCACGCCAAATCTAAAAGTACACTAACATATTCTTTAACAGGCAGAATTATGCAAGACTACGACATACCTAGATACTTGTGCGAAACCGGAGGTAAAATTGTAGTAAATATTACGGTAAACGAAAAAGGCATCGTTACCGATGCCTCTATTAATGGATCTTCTAATTCTAGCAACCAATGTTTAATAAATCGTGCATTAGAATATGCTAAAGAAGCTCTGTTTGATACTTCTAGCAAAACCAAACAAATTGGAACTATTACATTTATGTTTAAAGGAAAAAGTTGACTTCGGCTACGCTCAGCTACTAATTAATCTAACTAAACGTACTGTCATTTTAACTTAAAAGATTAACTAAGTCTTCAATTGTAGATTGTCCTTTATCCTTATTATACCATCGCTGTAAGTCTTCTTTAAATTCTGGTGTTAGCCTACCATGTTGTGCTTTGTAAGTATTTACCATTTCGGTAGCAATTGCAGGTCTGGGACCAAAAGTATCTACAACTGTATTGGTATCGTTATCAACCATAATAAGTTTTGGAATAGACTTACCACCATTGGTTAAAAACTGATTCATTAAGTCCTCATTATCATCTCTAAGCACCACTTTTAGATCTATGGCTTCATTCTGCTCAGCCACCTTATTAATAACAGGCATAATATGAGCAGCATCTCCACACCAGCTTTCGGTTAAAACTATCCAAGTTATATTTTTTGAATAAGCCGTTATCTTTTCTTGTGCGGCATCAGACAACTTAACTGTTTTATCCCAACGCTTCATGCGTCTATCATTCATTTTTGTGTACTCTACCAACGCTTCTGTTTTTTCTTTTCCGGTTGTAGATTGTGCTTCAACAAGGTTTGTAACCAGAGTTCTATATTCATCATAACTCATTGATGTATTTAAACTCTTTTTTATAATATCTGTAACCATTGTGTTTTCTATAATTTCCATGCTAAATACCTTTTTATAGGTTATAATTTGTAACAAAAATAACTATGATTGTTTATTTATTATGTGACACTTGTTACCTTAGTAGTGTAAAATTCTAAAACTTACAAAATGACAAAACACAGATGTGGCTGGTGTGTTGGAGATCCGCTTTATGAAGCTTATCATGACCAAGAATGGGGAGTTCCTGTATATGATGACGACACTTTATTTGAATTTTTAATTCTTGAAACTTTTCAGGCTGGACTAAGTTGGATTACAGTTCTTCGTAAGCGTGAAAACTTTAGAAAGGCTTTTGATGGTTTTGACTATAAGAAAATTGCAAACTACAAACAAGATAAGATTGATACATTACTTCAGAATGAAGGCATCATTAGAAACAAACTAAAAGTAAACGCTACGGTTACCAATGCGCAAGCTTTTATGAAAATTCAGGATGAGTTTGGTAGTTTTTCAAAATATATTTGGGGTTTTGTAGATGGAAAACCTATAAAAAACAGCATAGAAAACTATAAAGAAGCTCCTGCAAACACACCTCTTAGCGATGCTATAAGTAAGGATCTAAAAAAACGAGGATTTAAATTTGTAGGCACCACAGTAATCTATGCACACATGCAAGCTACTGGCATGGTAAACGACCATGAAGTATCTTGTTTTAGATATAACGAGGTTTAAAAAAACAATGAAACTTAAAGCTTTCATCTTTTTACTATGCTTTTGTCAATTTGTTTTTTGCCAAACAAAAAACGAAAAAGAAGAGCGTATACCTTTAGCTGAATTTCCTGAAGCTGCTAAAGCGGTTATTAAAAACCTACCTGATGATTGCAAACGTTTAAAATTTTACAAAGAAACAGATGGCGAAAAACAAAGTTTTGAGGTAAAGTTTAAATACAAAAGAAAACGCTACAGTCTGGAATTTTCTATAGATGGTAATATTGAAGACATAGAAGTTCTTACCAAATTAAAAAACATAGACGAGACCGTAAAAACCAAAATCGAAAACTATTTTGCATCCTCTTTTACTAAGCACAAGTTTATAAAAGTGCAAGAACAGTACATTTATAATGTAAAATTAGACGCTAAAACTTTTGTAGATAACGTACTAAACAACAACTCATTAAAAGCGCCTAATTTTGAGATTATTGCTGAAGTTAAAACTGATAAAAAAAGAGACATTAGAGAGTTTATTTTTAATACATTTGGCGAATTTGTAAACTTTAGAATTTTAAATCCTACGTCATACGAGCATGTCTTATACTAAATTTCTTTTAGTCGTCCTGGCATGTTTTGCTGGTATTAACACATTATTTTCACAATCTGAATTTGAAGGGTTAGGCGAAACAAGCTTTGCTATAAATACTGACATTAGTAGTAATTATAAGGTAAATTTTGCTGTTCGTTCTCGATACTACTTATATCAAGATGATGATTTTAACTTTGAAAACAGACAACTCGATTTTGTACATTTTTCAACCTTAAATTTAGACTACAACCATTCTATTAGTTTAGGAGTACAATACCGAATACGAGAGTCTATAGATGGTGACAGTAATGAGTTGCGACTAACCCAACAATTTAACTATACAAAAAAGCAAGAAGACACACGTTTTGGGCATCGTGTACGATTTGAACAGCGAATTTTAGAAGATCTCACCATACTTAGGTCGCGCTATCGTTTTGCGTTAGATTTTCCACTTAATGGTGAAAAGTTAGACATTGGTGAAGCCTATTTTGTAGGTGCTATGGAAGCGCTTTTAAGTAATAGTAAAAATGAAAAACCAGAACTAGACCATAGAACAACAGCTCATATAGGTTGGTTGGTTTCAAAAACACTTAAGCTTCAGTTTGGCACAGAATATCGGTTTGAAGCCTTTAACCTTAATACAGAACAAAAACTATTTTTTTTAACTTCAGCTGTATTAAAAATCTAAAGAAACCTCAAAAATTCTGTTCGTGGTATTGAACCTGCGCCTAAACTTTCAAGATGCTTTGTATGCACCTGACAATCTATGAGTTTATAATTTGAATTTTGCATAAAGGTTATAAAACCTACCTTACTGGCATTACTAACTTTGGTAAACATACTTTCTCCGCAAAACACTTTGTTGCCCAAATCTACTCCATAAAGTCCACCAACTAACTCGTTATTTTGCCATACTTCTACAGATTTTGCATAGCCTAACTGGTGTAATTTTGTATAAGCTTTGGTCATTTGATCTGTAATCCAAGTACCATCTTGCCCTTCGCGCTTTGCTATTGAACAATGCTCTATTACAGATTTGAAATCCTTATTTACAGTAACTTCAAACATATTCTTCCTTAAAATCTGCTTCATACTCTTTGAAATTTTTAAATTTTCTGGAAATAACACAAATCTTGGATCTGGAGACCACCACAGTAATGGCTCGTCATCTTCAAACCAAGGAAAAATTCCTTTAGAATAAGCATGTATTAAGCGTTCTGAAGATAAATCGCCACCAACTGCCAACAAGCCTTCAAAAGTGGCTTCAGAAACATCTGGAAAGGCTATTTTTTGTGATAGCAATTGCATTTTTTAGAGTTTTTATGTAGTTTTTACTGTTAATAAAGGCTTTTGGTTTTGATAGTATAAGAATTTTATTGATATTTGACCTGATCTTTATTAAATAAATTTTTTGTTCATCATTGCTTTTTTTTAAGTTTGTTTGTGAAGATCAAACCTAAAACCACAATACTAAGTCCCAACTAACCATTGGGACTTTTTTATTTCTAATTGTTGAAATACAATCTTAAAACTTACTGAGACTATTTATTTTATGATATAAAAAAAGACTTGCTTTAAACAAAACAAGTCTTTTTTAATTTTATTAAAATCCTTTCGAATTAGAAAGGTAGATCATCATGATCGTCTTCGTTTAAATTATTAACAGGCTCAAAAGCTTCTGTTGGTGGTACAGGTGGCATATCTCCGTTAGCGGCACCAGCTTGTAAAGCCTCTATTCTCCATCCTTGGATAGAGTTAAAATATTTAGTTTCCCCTTGTGGATTTACCCACTCACGTCCTCTAAGGTTAATATTAACTTTAACCTGCTGTCCTGCTTGATAGTTATTTAATAAATCTGTTTTGTCCTGAACAAACTCAATCATAATATGTTGCGGATATTGCTCTTCTGTTGTTACTACAACTTCTCTTTTTCTAAACCCATTGCTTCCAAAAGTTTGAGTCTCTCCAATCACCTTAATACGTCCTTGTACTTCCATTTTTGCTTAATCTATAATTTAATTTTCTTTCTTTTTGCTCTCTACAATTAGAGATTTATATGTTCTTGGTCTCACAGAAACCATAATTCTGTAATGAATTTATGGTTGGTTTTCTATTCCAAAATTTTCAAGCTACGAAAGTAATAACTTCCATGCACTTTCTACATCTCCATAGCTTAAATAATTTCTTGCCAGCTTATGTTTTTCTCTATGAGTAGAACTTTTTATTTCTGGATAACGCTCGCTAATATCATTTACAAACTGCTCTACATCATCATTTGAAGGCAATACATCTACATTGGCAAGCATGCCTAAGTCGTTACCTGTTAATATCATGCTATTTTTAACATGGTCTGGTAAATTATCTACACCAATTCCCATCGTTTTTAGCGGCTTCGGAATTTCAAAAAATCCACTTTTAGCTCTGCTGTAGTAACTACCTCCTGCTCTGGCAACTAAATCTAAAGCTTCTTGATTAATGGTATCATCTTCATTTAAAACCTCTTCTGATATATGAAGTTTTACAACCTCACAAATTACCAAATTACCTGCACCTCCTTCGGTCCCTAACTTTACAACCTCATTAACTTTACACTCCATCTGTATAGGAGATTCTGCCACTCTAAATGGCTTCACTTCTTCAGAGGGTAACATGGTTAAACCTGCTTTTTCAAACTCGTTTACACCTTCCGGATACTCTGTGCTACTTAAAGACATTTGGTGAACAATATCATAATTCACCACATTAATTACCACTTCACTAACGTCTTCTACATTTTCTAATGTATGCTTCGTTGTGTTATCTCTAACACGTCTGGCTGGAGAAAAAATTAACACTGGTGGATTGGCACTAAATACATTAAAGAAACTAAATGGAGATAAGTTTGGGTTACCATCTTTATCTATTGTACTAGCAAAAGCAATAGGTCTTGGTGCTACTGCACTTAATAAATAACCGTGTAATCTGCCTGTTGTAAGGTCTTTTGGACTGAATGAAACCATGTAGCCTGTTGATTTTCAACAAAGATAATTATATTGCTGAGCGAATGAAAAAGTTTTACCGTTGTATCTAAACAATATTATTAACAGTTTTACATTATATTTAAAAAAGAAATTGCAATAACGAATGTCCTTTAGCTCTAATCGTAATGTTATCCGTTGGGTTATTATAGCCTCTTCATTTATTATTATCTCACTTATTCTTTGGAATACGTATTCCTTTTTTCAAAAATTTAAAGCTGAAGAACGTGTAAAAATTAAAACCTGGTCTGTTGCTCAAAATAATTTTCTAAGAAGTGTTTATGAAAATTTAGATGAAGATGTTGATCCGGTAACCACTCATGTACTTACCGAAACCACAACTAGCACACCAATGCTAGTTATTGATAAAAACGGAGACTATAATTCTATAAATTTAGATGAAGAAAAATTAAAAGATCCTGTATATGTTAATTATCTCATTACTAAATTTTCAAACGAAAATGAACCAATAGAAGTCATTGTTAAAGGTGAAGTATACCAAACCATATACTATGGCAACTCTCCTCTTCTCAAAAAAATAGGCTTTTATCCACTCGCATTATTATTAATTATTATACTATTTGCAGCAGTGGTTTATTTCTTTTACAGGAGCACTAAATCTGCAGAACAAAACAAGCTATGGACAGGTATGGCCAAAGAAACAGCCCACCAAATTGGCACTCCATTATCTTCTCTGGTTGGCTGGACAGAAATTTTGAAAACCGAAAATGTAAATCCTGAGTATATTACTGAGATTGAAAAAGATATCGATCGACTACAAACCATTACTGATCGTTTTAGCAAAATTGGATCCGCACCAACTCTAGAAACTTTAGATTTAGTTGAAGTTACAACATCCTCGTATGAGTACTTAAAATCCAGATCCTCAAAACTTATTAATTTTGAAATTGAACTTCCTACTAATGAGATTCCTGTAAAGCTTAATGCGCAATTGTTTAGTTGGACGATTGAGAACTTAGTAAAAAATGCCATTGATGCCATGAAAGGTAAAGGCGACTTAAAGCTCAATATCTCTCAAATAGAAAAGCAAGTTTTTGTAAACATTACAGATACAGGCAAAGGGATTCCTAAACAACTTTTTAGTAAAATATTTGAACCAGGATACACCACAAAAAAACGTGGTTGGGGACTTGGATTATCGTTGGCTAAACGTATTATTGAAGATTATCATAAAGGAAAGATTAAAGTCATTCAGTCTGAAATTGGTAAAGGCACAACCATACAAATTGCCTTAAAAGCTATTTAGAAAACAGCATTTAGTTTAAAATTTATTTAGAAAACATATTAAGTTTGCGAAAAAAACAATCGCTCAACCTCAAGCACAAAAAACACTGATATTGAGCGTTTTAAAAAAAATATTTTAAATTTGGGTATGGGTTCATCAAAATACTTTACACTAAAAGAAGCAAGACTGAGTAATAACTGTCCGGAATGTTACTCTAATGATGGTCTAGAAATTACCTTTAAACAAAAACTAACCGAAAACATCTTTTATAAAGCTATAACACCAGAAACCTCTTTTCAGATGCACTGTTATAGTTGTAATACTACAATATTTCCCGTGCGTTGGACCGATGATATAGAACGTGTTGTAGAATATCAGCAACGTGCTGTAAAGCCTAGACCAAAATCTATAAAATTAAAACCTTTAGCTTGGGCTTTTATTGGTTTTGATTTGCTGATTGTAACTCTGGTGATTCTATTTGCTACAGGTGTAATTTCTTTTTAATTAAAAGAAACTCTCAATACAATTAGCCACAACACTCATGATTAACTAAAATTGTCAGCAATTTTTTTGGCGATAGTTTCAAACGCTTCTGAAGTCAATTTTTCTTTATGGGTAAAACGTGCATTTTCCATAGTATGAAGCGGTATTAAATGTACATGTACATGTGGTACTTCTAGACCGATAACTGACATCCCTACACGTTGGCACGGAATTACCTTTTCTATCGCTAAAGCTACACGTCTTGAAAACTGCATTAAACCCATGTAAGTTGCCTCGTCTAAATCAAAAATTTTATCAACCTCTTTTTTAGGAATACAAAGCGTGTGGCCTTTTGAGTTAGGATTAATATCTAAAAACGCATAAAAATCTTCTGTTTCAGCTACTTTGTAAGATGGAATTTCACCATTAATAATTTTTGTAAAGAGTGTGGCCATTGTTAAGCATTTAATCTATTCTATAAATATAAAAAGATTCCTTAATTAAGGAATCTTTTTATAAATCTTATAATTCTAGGATTTCTGTTTTGCACAGAAATTTGTTACCTAGATATCTCTAAAATATCAAATTTTAAGATACCATTTGGCACTTTTATTTCTGCTATATCACCCACAGACTTACCTAATAAACCTTTACCTATTGGTGAGTTTACAGAAATCTTACCAGAAGCCAAATCAGCTTCACTCTCTGCTACCAAGGTATAGGTCATTTCCATACCGTTGGTTTGGTTTTTTATCTTCACTTTAGATAAGGCCAACACTTTAGAAGTGTCTAACTGAGACTCATCAATAACACGAGCATTTGCTAAAGTTTCTTCCATTTTAGAAATCTTCATTTCAAGCATACCTTGCGCTTCTTTAGCTGCATCGTATTCAGCATTTTCACTTAAATCGCCTTTATCTCTTGCTTCTGCAATGGCTTGAGATGCCTTTGGACGCTCAATATCTTTAAGATGATTTAATTCTTCTCTTAACTTTTTTAATCCTTCTGCTGTATAATAAGATACTTTACTCATAATTCATTCGTTTAAATATTGAAATCTCTAGCGCAATTTCAAAAAAGATCCCGAAACATACTTCGACTGCGCTCAGTACGAGAATTCGGGACTAAAGAAAAAATCTCGCGCTAACGAGATTGTAACACAAATATACAAATATTTAATCTATCGTTGAAATAATTGTAATTTGCGATAAAAATTTTTTAATGAAAAAGATTACCCTAATTCTTTGTTTTACTGCTCTTTTAGGTTGTAGTAAAAGTGACAACAGCCCTAATTGCAACCTCTTATTTGATGCAGGTGTTAACCTCACTGTAAATACTAATTTACCACAGTTTAGCCAACTTCAGTTTAATAGTAATGCTGTATATGTTGCTAATCAAGGCAACAATGGTATTTGGTTATATCGTCTAACTTCTACTACATTATACGCTTGGGATGCAGCAGATCCAAGCTTACCTCCTTCAGCTTGTTCAACATTAACTTTTGTAAGCGGTGATATTGTAGAATCTAATTGTGATAATGTTAACCAATATAGTCTATCTACTGGTTTTGGTTTTGAAGGAAACACTTTACCATGTACACTAAAACCTTACAGAGTAGATGATTTAGGTAATGGTCAATATTTAGTTTCTAATTAAAGAAATTCATTTTATATAAAAAACCCTGTAAACATTAGCTTACAGGGTTTTCTCTTATAGTTTTTCTCTTCCTAAAAATTCAAAGTCATACCAACCAAGAAGTTAGTTGTAGCTTGTGGATAAAAACCAGCTCCTTCAATAGTTGTTACTGCATTAGGATCTGACCACGTATCATCATAAGTGTAATAGTAACCGTTAGATATATACTTTACATTAAATATGTTATTTACCAATCCTGTGAACACGATAGAATCAAAAATAGGTTGAGAGTCCTCTGTACCTCGGAATGATAATTTGTAACTAATATTAAAATCGTTAATAAAGTAGCTATCTAGCTTTGAAGCATCAGCTTCGGTATTACTCATGTATTGGTCACCGACATATTTACTTAGTAAAGCCATTTGTAAATCTTGTACTGACTGAAATACAATTGCATTTGCTGCTACAAGTTCTGGCGAAAACGAGATATCTGTTTTGCCTAAGTTTTGTAATTCGCCATCAAAATCGATGATAGTTTCTTTGTTCTTGTTAGAACTTAGCGTTACATTAGGTTGTAAGGTTAATTTTGGTGTTACCGGAATAATAGCCTCTAACTCTAAACCTAAACGGTAGCTCTCACCACTATTAGTTCGTATTGGGTTACCAACATCATCTAACTGACCAGACAACACCAATTGCTCATTATACAACATGTAGTAAGCATTGGCATTAAACGTAAAGTTTCCGTTTTTGTGTCTCCAACCTAACTCAAAATCGTTAAGCTGCTCTGGCTCTATATCGTTATTACTTTCAAAATCGGTACGATTTGGTTCTCTGTTGGCTCTTGCATAAGAGAAATAAAGACTGTTACCTGCATTTAAATCATAGGTTATACCTGCTTTTGGATTGAAGAATGTAAAATCCTTATTAACTTCAAAATCTACTAAGTCAGATGTGTTTCCGAAGGTTTTATAGGTTACACTTCTAACTTGTAAATCTCCGTAAAGGCTTACTTTATCATTTAGCTTATAGTTAGCTTTAGAGAATACTGATAAATCATTTTTTAAACTATTACCATCGTAGTAACGGTCTCTAATTTGACTTTGACTGGCATATTCTGCCCAAATAATTTCACCAAAATGATCACCATCATAATGGCTAAAAGAACCACCAAAAATTAAATCGATATTAGCATCTTTATAGTTTGCAGTGGCATTTACAACATAAAAATCATTATCTAACCAACGACGACGAATAAGGTCTGTAGTGTTAACTACTTCGCCATTAAAGTCTAATTCTTCTAAACCATAATCTGAAAAATCTTCATCTTCTTTATACTGCTCAAAATACCCACGACCATTGGTATAGTTTAAGCCAATAGTTGTAGACCAGTTATTGTTGTAACGTTGATTCCAGTGCAATTGATAATGATCTTGGCTGTAATTATCTACCTCGTTATCATAAAACTGAATATTTCCTTCAGCATCCTCGTACATACCTGCTGTATTGTAGGTTCTGTCATTCTCTAGCAAGTCTAGATCTTCTAAACCATTCCAAGATTGGTACGTTACTTCTTTACCACCAAATACAACCGCTTTTATTAAAGTATTGTCATCTACGTAAGCACCTTGTAAAAAATACGATTTTAAGTCTGCCGAAGCTCGATCGATGTAACCATCTGATACAATATTAGATAAGCGACCAGCAATTTCAATATGATCGTTTAACAATCCTGTGCTAAACTTTACTGTATGCTTTCTGGTATTATAACTACCAAAAGAATTTGAAATTTCGCCATAAGCATCCTTTGCAACAGCATCTGTAAGCACATTGATACTAGCACCAAATGCACCAGAACCATTGGTAGATGTACCAACACCACGTTGTAACTGTAAACTTTCTACAGAAGATGCTATATCTCCTAAATTAACCCAAAATGTCCCTAAAGATTCTGCATCATTATAAGGTATACCATTAATAGTTACATTGGTAGATTGCGGACTTACACCTCTTACTCTAATACCAGTATAACCTACACCAGCACCTGCATCTGTTGTAGTAACTACAGATGGCAAAAAGTTTAACAACACAGGAATGTCTTGCCCTAAATTACGTTTTGAAATCTCTTCTTTAGTAACGTTAGAGTGTGTAATTGGCGCTTTCTCCTGTACACGTACAGCTTTTACTAAAACTTCATCTAGCTTTCTAATCTGTTCATTGATTTCTACATTCAGAATTAAGTTTCTATCCAAAATAATTGACTTCTGAATAGGGTTTGGCGTCATATAATTAAACACCAATTCGTATTCACCTTTAGGAAGGCTTAATACGTATTTGCCTTCAAAATCAGTTTGTACACTTTTCTCTGTATCTTTTGCGTACACACTTACTCCAGGTAAAGGCTCCTTATCAATTGTTACGACACCTGAAACTGTAAACTTTTCTTGTCCATAAGCTGAACAAAGGCTTAAAATAAAAATGAAAATTGTTAATCTCTGTTGTTTTGTTTTTGAGAGATTGTTGAATAAATTTTTCATACGACTATAGTCTTATAATCGAATAAAAAGAGGTAATTATTCTTTTGTTAATAATTGATTTTTGAGCAGTTTTAGAATGAGATTTGATGCTAGGTTGGTAAAATTCTAAAACATTAAATGCATATTTTAAAGTCATTAAATGCTTAGAAGTAAAACCAACACTGATGACCTAATCGCACTCGCTAAAAATATCTACCAGACATTTTCTTAACGCTCGCTTCCTAAACAGCATTACCTGTTCTAGGTTCAATGGGTATGATCTCAGCCTAATGATTTTAGATCTCAGATTTTTGATTTCAGATTTTTGAATCTTATGATTCATCAATCGTCAATCTCAAATCGTCATTCGTCAATCAAAAAAAAGCACCCCTTTTTTGAGAACGGCGCAAAGATAAAACCTATTTATGATTTTTGATTTACGATTTACGATTTTTTTGAATTTTGAATCCTAATCGATTTTTGGCGGTTTTCTATTTGCCTTTTTTTCAGCGTTTTTGCGTTTGGTATCGAGTCGCTTTCGTTTTACCGCTTTTGGCACTTTGGTTGGTTTGCGCTCTTTTTCTTCTTTTAATCCTTCAATAATAAGATCTAAAAACTTTTGAGTAACCAAGGCTTTGTTTCTAAACTGGCTTCGGCTTTCGCTACAATCCATAACCAAAACACCTTGCTTGTTTAATCTATTTTGAAAAAACTCAGTTAAGCGCGCTTTTTCGTCATCTGTAAATTGTGCTGAAGCTTCAACATTAAAGTAGAGCACTACTTTTGAAGCGACTTTATTGACATGCTGTCCTCCACTGCCTGAGCTTCGGACGGCTTTATACATTAATTCAGATTTTAAGGCTTCAACATCCACAATTAATCGATTTGATGTGGTGCTTTTAGTAAATCGTTTACTGTTTTTACTGGATTGAATGTAATGATTGGCACCTCAACAAAAATAGTGTTCCAATGTGCCATACTACCATTCCAAAGTCCAGGTAATTCTAATGCTTTAAGGTCTTTTCCCATTTTAGTTTTTGCTGTGATAAATGCAGCATTATGATCTACAAAATTTTCGAGATTAAATTTCTCTCCTTTGTAATTTTTAACTCCACACACCAAATCTACCGGATTAAAGTGTGTTGCATTCGTTAGGATGTCTTTTTGACTGTTGTTTTTTAAATTAATTTGAGCAGACTCTACAATTTGCAACGATAAATTGCCATAAATATCTCTTACCCAAAATGGTCCTCCACCTGGTTCTCCTTCATTTTTTACCATTCCGCAAATACGGATTGGTCTGTTGAGTTTCTCTTTTAAATATTCAATCTTATACTTGTCTAAATATTTTCTGTATTCACCAGAAATTTTAATACACATTTCGTTCGTTAAAAATGTTTCAATCATTTCAAACTCACTTTCAGAAATGTTTTCCTGATCTAAAACCCTAAGACACTCAAAAGATTTACTTTGCAATTTCAGCAAAATGCCAGCAAGCACTTTTTTGTATTTACCAACCTCATCTTTGTATTGTTTTACAACTACGTTATCTATATTCTTAATGAAAATAACATCTGCATTAAGATCATTTAAATTTTTGATTAAAGCACCATGACCAGATGGTCTAAAAAGCAATGTGCCATCGTCGTTTCTAAATGGTTTGTCTTTTGGCGTTACTGCAATAGTATCTGTAGACTGTTGTTGGTATGAAAACGAAATATTAAACGATACACCTGTGTTTTCCTCAACATATTCTTCTATTCGTCTAAACTCTTCTGTAAATTTATCCTTGTAGCGCTCCGAAATTGTAAAGTGAAGCTCTGCTTTTTTATCGTCTGAAGCATAGAGTGCTGCTTCGTACAAATGCTCTTCAAACGCAGTAGAAATATAGCCATTCTTATACTTGTGAAATGGAAGCAATCCTTTTGGAGAATTTCCAAAATTAAGTTCATCTTCGTTAAGCATTATTTGTACAAAATGGACAGCTTTATCTTGTGTAGATAAGGTTTTAAAATCAATTCCCTTTACTTGTAGTCGCTCTATTATTTGCTCATAAAACGGAAACTTCTCTAATCCAACCAAAAAGAAAGCTAAATCCTTTGAATCATTTTTATTGATAAAGGCATTTAAAGACTCTTGTTTTGGATTATACTCTTGCAAAAACTTAAACAGAAACTTAAACATTCTGGTAGCAGCACCAGAAGCAGGCACAAACTTTAAAAGTGACAGCCCTTTTTTATGACTTTCAAAATGCAATATGGCCTCATCTTTTTCTTCTTCTGAAAATGCTAAAATACCATTACCAATCGTAGCTGCATCTGCAATATTTGTAAAAGGTATACCTGTTTTAAACAATTCTATTTGAGATTCAATTTTATCAACTGTAAGCCCTTTAGAATCTATTTGTTTAATATCGCTTTCTGTAAAACTCATATTCTGTTTTTAAGTAGGTTATCAATATGCTCAACAGCTGTTTTTAGGCGCTCCTTTTTATTCCCTTTTAACAAAACGTACGGTCTGTTGTATTTGATTAAAGCGTTTTCAAAAGCTTTGAACATGCGTTCTCTCTCATTGGGTTTATCTCGCAAATCATCTGCTTCCCAAGGCGTGTCAATATAGGTTAAAAAATAGAGCTCGTAAGAATTTTTTAGAGCATGTGCTTCTAAAATCGGGTCACATGTACCAGAATAATACGCTTCGCTATACACCTTAGTTTCAAGTATATCTGTATCGCAAACAAGTACTGAATCTGTTTTTTGAGCCAAGTCATTTTCTAAATTCATTTGGCCAATGGCAATTGGCAATAAATCGTGAGGCTCACAGGTTTTTCTTTCGTTGTTCCATTTATTTTGAAGATACTCTCGCGCATATTCTGGCACCCAAACCGAATTGTAATGTCTGGCCAATTGCCTAGACAGTGTTGTTTTTCCAGTAGATTCTGGACCAAATAACACAACTTTTATGCAGTTGCTTGGTTGTTGTTTAAGTGCTTCTTCCATGCTAAGTATCCGAATATTGCAATAATTGTAAAGCCAAGATATTGAAAACTAGTGAAAGTGAACCCTTTATAAAAATATAAAGGCACAGAAATAATATCTCCGATAATCCAAAAGATCCAGTTTTCAATTTTTCGTCGTGCCATTAGCCACATACCAACAAAGAAAATGGCCGTTGTAATGGTATCTACATACGCTACCCAACCGTTCCATTTATCAAAAGTTTTATAGACTATAAAAACAAAAACCAAGGTTGCTAAAAAGATACCAAAGCTTAGTGATTTTTCTTTTGATGTAGTTCTCGAAATTGGTGTTACGTGTGTTTCGTCAACCTTTCGCGTCCAAACAAACCATCCGTAAACACTCATAGCAAAATAGTATGCATTAATCATCATATCACCTAGTAGCTCCCACTTTAGCAATAGGTATACAAATATGATAGTACTTATCATTCCGGTTGGAAAGACCAAAATGTTATTTTGCTTAGAAAACCAAACCGACAAAAACCCAAATACGACTGCAACGATTTCTAAAATGATATCCATTCTAGCATATTCAGCATATTGCGAAAAGAAAAAATCAAAAATTTGGCTCATAAATAAAGGGCTTTAGAAATGCGGCTCGTACTCACTTCTGTTTGTTTTTACCACTTTCATGGTGAGTACACTAATATCTGTATTTTCAAAAGACGTTTTAATGGCATCATTTAAAAATGGCATTAACTCATCAAATTCCCCAAAAATCTGTGTGCTTAATGGATTTTCTAAAACCGTAAATTTTGAAGCTCTCAAAGCCTTGATAAAATCTATAATATGAACTTCGTAATCGTTTTGTAAAGGAGATAAGGTTAAGTCTATTGATATTTGCATGATTATAATTTTAGTTGTTCAAAAAAAAGTTGATTCGTTTCAAAGGCTGTACCTATAACCACAAGATCTGCTCCTGCTTTATAGGCTGCTTCTAATTCGGTTTTAGATCTAATACCTCCGCCAACAATAAGCGGAATATTTAAGATATTTTTTACTGCTGAAATAATTTCTGGCTCTATAGGATGTGTTGCTCCACTTCCAGCTTCAAGATAGATTAGTTGCATCCCTAAAAGTGCTCCTGCTTTGGCTGTATCTACAATATGTTGCTTATTCGATCTGCTTAAAGGGCTGGTATTGCTTACGCGCTCTACAGCAGTTTGTTTTCCATTTTCAATAAGAATATAACCTGTTGGAAGCACTTCCAGTTGTGTTTTGGCTAATTTAGAAACCGATTCTACATGTTTACCAATGAGATAATCTGGATTTCGACCTGAAATTAAAGACAAAAACAGAATACCGTCAGCCTCATCTGTAATTTGTGTTACATCACCAGGAAACAGTATTACTGGTAGTGTTGTATATCGCTTAATGGCTTGTACTATAACTTCAGTAACTCCTTCATCTACTTCACTTCCACCAACAAAAATGTGAGTTGCTATAGATTGATTGATTTTTGTCACAATGCCTTCAATCGTGTCAAGTTCTGTTTTATCTGGATCGATTAAAACTGCAAGCAACCTTTCGCTTTCAACTATAGACTTTTTTATGTGAGAATAGATGGTCATAGATTAAGGAACGACGTATGCACAAGTAAAGCCTTCAAACTCTAAAAACGCAGTATTGTATCTGTATTTTCTACCCTTATAATCTATCCAAGCAATGGTTTCTCCATCATCGAACGTGAATGGAATTACTAAAAAATGCTCTTTAAACAGCATACCTGGAGTTGCAAAAAGCTTATACAACGATTCCTTAATTCCCCAAATTACAGTAAGTTTATTAATGTAATCGTCAGCAGATTTATCCAGATAATTAAACTCGTAGTCCACAAACTTGTGTGCAATAACTGCAATTTTATCGCGCTGCATTTCAATATCTATACCGACTTCTTTATCGCTAACAATAACTCCTGAAAACGTAAAACTGTGTGTTATAGAAATATGCTTGCCGTCTTTAAGATGTGGTTTTCCATTATCGTCATAAAACAAATCTTGATCTGTATAACCAAACTCATGAAGCAAATGCCTTACACTTAAAAAACCGCGCTGATGCAGTTCGCTTTTCATACCCAACACGCGTTCAAGACTTTGTGGTTTTAAATCTAGAGGTTGAAGTAAATCGGAATAAGACTCTTCAATCTTCCAGATTTTAACAGTAGTTTGTGAGTTTACACTAATGGATTTGTACAGTGGCATTTAATATTGTAAAACCTATTGATTATCTTTGCACTGCCTAAGGCAGATTTGGCATTTTTTGGTAAGCGAATTTAACCATTTCAATGTTAAACCCAAAGGCAAGAACCATTTTAAAAATTTGAGAAAAAAGAATATGAGTACAAAAACAATTCCTTTCGTACCAAACAAGGTAAAGGACATGTCGTTAGCGGCTTGGGGAAGAAAAGAGATTGAATTAGCCGAAGCAGAAATGCCAGGTTTAATGAGCTTACGTGAAGAGTATAAAAACGAGCAACCGTTAAAAGGTGCACGTATTGCAGGTTGTTTGCACATGACCATACAAACTGCTGTTTTAATTGAAACTTTACAAGCATTAGGTGCAGAAGTAACTTGGAGTTCTTGTAACATTTTCTCCACTCAAGATCAAGCTGCTGCTGCTATTGCTGCTGCAGGAACTGCTGTGTATGCTTGGAAAGACATGACGGAAGAAGAGTTTGACTGGTGTATCGAGCAAACTTTATTTTTTGGCGAAGATCGTAAACCATTAAACATGATTTTGGATGATGGTGGTGATTTAACTAATATGGTTTTAGATAAATACCCAGAATTAGCTTCTGGTATTAAAGGTTTATCTGAAGAAACTACAACTGGTGTACACCGTTTATACGAGCGTGTTAAAAACGGAACATTACCAATGCCTGCTATTAACGTAAACGACTCTGTAACAAAATCTAAATTTGATAACAAATACGGTTGTCGCGAAAGTGCTGTAGATGCTATACGTCGTGCAACAGACGTAATGTTAGCTGGTAAGCGCGTTGTAGTTTGTGGTTACGGAGATGTTGGTAAAGGTACTGCAGCGTCTTTTAAAGGTGCTGGAAGTATCGTAACAGTTACTGAGATTGACCCAATTTGTGCGTTACAAGCTGCAATGGACGGTTTTGAAGTTAAAAAATTAGAAACTGTAGTTGGTAATGCTGATATCGTAATTACTACAACTGGTAACAAAGACATTGTACGTGCAGAGCACTTTAAAGCAATGAAAGATAAAACCATAGTATGTAACATTGGTCATTTTGATAATGAAATACAAATGGCTTGGTTAAACGAAAACTACGGTAACACTAAAAACACGATTAAACCTCAAGTAGATAAATATACTATTGATGGTAATGATATTATCGTTTTAGCAGAAGGACGTTTAGTAAACTTAGGTTGTGCAACTGGTCATCCAAGTTTTGTAATGAGTAACTCTTTTACTAACCAAACGTTAGCGCAAATAGAGCTTTGGAATCATTCTGATAAGTACAACAACGACGTGTACATGTTACCGAAGCATTTAGACGAAAAAGTAGCGGCATTACACCTAGAAAAAATTGGTGTTGAGCTTACAGAACTTAAGCAAGATCAAGCTGAATATATTGGTGTAACGGTTGAAGGTCCTTTCAAACCTGAGCATTACAGATATTAAGACTTCCTGCGAAAGCAGGAATCTCAATTTCCAAAAACTAAATCCCAAACAGAAATGTTTGGGATTTTTTTTATTCATCACTTCGAGTGATTTTTGAGGTACGAGAAAATTTTATCGAGAAGTTAATATCCAGAAACTAATAATCTTCTTGCGCCTTTAATACCGCATTTTTGATATTTATGATAAGCTTGTGCAGCACGCTCTGCTATTTGAGAATCCGATTCATCCATAATCCAGCCATCTAATGCTGACTTTAACGTGTAAGCTTCAGGTGCCATTAAACCTGTTGTCCAAACTAATGGATTTGCTTTTGTTTTTTCTAAATAAGGTTTAAAATATTGTTTACTAATACAAGCTAAAATAATTGCATCTCGCTTTGTTGTATTTTGTTGAGTGAAATTTCCATCAACATTAAATTCCATTAAACCATCGTGACCAACATAAGCCAACAATCCTGATTTCCCACCAAAACTGAGTGTTTTATCACTATACGATATAGAGAATTCATTTCGTCCTGAAGTAGCTTCTAAAAAATCAATTGTAGTTTGTTTAATGTACATTCCATCATAAGCATCTGCCAATAAATAAGTATTCGATTTTTTATGTTTGAAAAGTAAACGTTCTAAAATTTTAGGATTATCAGATTTAATTGTTTTAACCAAAGTCCAATCCTTACTATTTTTAAAATGCGTTTTAACACCATATAAAGCGCCCCAATACAAATTATTTTTTGGATCTTGACCATTTCCTAATTTGCTTGGAACTGGCACAATCCCTTGGTTGTCGTTATCACATAGGGCAACAAACACGTGAATTGTCTTTACAGCATCTTCATCAGATTTTGAAAAAGCAAGACATACAATTACAGATAAAAGAAGTAGAAATTTTTTCATCTATTTAATTTTTTCAAGAACCTATGGTCTAATTATTTAATTATTTTGATGGTGAATGGTCTTTGTTTGCCAAATGCCCATTATGGGCTTTCATATTTGAATAACGTCTTTATATCTAAAAATATTTCACAAAAAAAACCTCACAATAGAAATACTGAAATAAGTTCAGTATAACTCTCGTGAGTTTCATCTATAAGCGTGAAATTAAAGAAAGTGTATCGCTACTTTTTTGCTTTCTTCTTTTTCTTGTTCTTTTTTCCTGATGCTTTCTTCGGATGCACCAAAGTCATTTCATCAATTAAGTGTTTTGCACCAGCATATTTATCAACTATGAAAAGTACATAGCGCAAATCTACCATTATGTTTCGGCAGATTTCTGGGTCATAGTTCATATCACTCATTGTCCCTTCCCAAACACGGTCAAAGTTTAAACCTACTAAATTCCCTTCAGCATCAATAGCAGGACTACCAGAGTTTCCACCAGTTGTGTGGTTTGTTCCTAAAAAGCACACTGGCACTTTTCCGTTTTTATCAGCATAAGGACCATAATCCTTTGTGTTGTATAAGTCTAAAAGTTTCTGTGGCACATCAAACTCATAATCGCCTGGCACATACTTTTCCACTACACCTTCTAAATAAGTTACAGGATTATAGTACACTGCATCTCTTGGCGAGTAGCCTCTAACCTGACCATAAGTAACACGCAACGTACTATTTGCATCTGGGAAATAACGCTCGTTTGGTAAGGCTTTCATTAAAGCCGTCATATACTCAGTTTGCAATGCAGAGATAACTTCATTTTTTTGTTGAAATTCTGCATCAATCGTATTAAAAAATTCATCAATAATAGGTTTCGCATAAGCATAAGCCGCATCATCATTTAAGTTTTTAATCACAGTTTCAGCATCGCCTTCTAATAATTTTAAAGCCGAATCTAAATCCGTAAATGCCGTTTTATCATAGATTGAAGCATCAACTGGTTTTCCATACAATGGCATTACATTTAAATACACACCTTTATCTACATTGGCATCAAAGTTTTTCAGAATACCTTCAAAACTGCCTTTTAAACTTGCTTTGGCACGTTCTAAACTTTCAGGATTTGCCAATAGCGCTTGTTCAACCTGATAGGCTCTAAAGGTCATTTGCATCAATTCACTCGTAACCAAAAAGACTTCAACAAAGTTTCTTCGTTTAATATTTATTGGACCAAATTCTTTATAAAGCTTATCAAACTCAGGTAAAATATGACCATACTTTGCTTCTAGTCCATTTTCCTTTAATGCTTTCTTGAAAGTTGTTTCAAATTCACGACGCTTAGCTACAGCATCACTTTTTTCGATACCTAAGTTTTCGCCAATCCACTTTTTCCAAGCATTTGCAATTCTAGCTTGTTTTGACGCATACTTAATACGCACCTCATCACTCGCTTTCATATTGGCATCAATCACTTTTAAAGCCGCTTCTCTAATTTCGATATTTGTTGGATTGTATTCCTTTGTAATATGCTCAATCGCTACAGCTGGCAAATACTCATTAGTACGACCAGGAAAGCCGAAAACCATTGTAAAATCGCCTTCTTCAACACCATCTAATGACACAGGCAAATAATGCTTTGGCTTGTAAGGCACATTGTCTTTGCTATATTTTGCTGGTCTATTATTCTTATCAGCATAAATTCTGAACATAGAAAAATCGCCTGTATGTCTCGGAAACACCCAGTTATCTGTATCGCTACCAAACTTACCAATGCTGCTTGGTGGCGCACCAACTAATCTGATGTCTTCAAAACGCTCAGTTACGAATAAGAAATACTGATTGCCTTCGTAAAATGACTTTGTTTTAACGTCTTGCCAATTTTCTTTTGACCAAGATGCCATTGCTGCATTACTGTTTCTAGTGATCAAGGATTGCTTTTCCTTTTCGGTCATTGTATCGTTTACACCATTTAAAACAGTATCTGTAACATCGTGAATGCTTACTATAAACTCAATAAACAAGCCTTCATTTGGTAGTTCTTCTTCGAGCGACATTGCCCAAAATCCGTTTTTTATATAATCGTTTTCTAAGGACGAATGCGACTGAATCTGGCTAAATCCACAGTGATGATTGGTAAGTACCAAACCTTTGTCTGAGATCACTTCACTGGTACAACCACCATTAAAATGACCAATAGCGTCCTTAAGACTAGAATTGTTAACATCGTAAATGTCTTTGGCAGTTAATTTACTACCAAGGTTTTGCATTTCGTCTTCATTCATTCCTTCTAAAAGAGAGGGAATCCACATACCGCCTTGTTGAGCAGACACCTGAAAAACAACGAAAAAACAGAGTAATTTTATTAATCGCATAGTATATATTTTATTGATTTTGTAAAGATAGAAAAACCACATTTTATATCTTTAAAACCTTTCTATTTAACGAGATATTATGATCGCACACCAATCTAAACTACCCAATGTAGGCACTACTATTTTTACGGTAATGAGTGCTTTGGCCAACGAATATAAAGCCTTAAACCTATCGCAAGGTTTCCCAAATTATCCTAGTCCACAAAGATTAAACGACTTGGTTGCCAATGCAATGAACAACGGCTACAACCAATATGCACCAATGGCTGGCAATTTAGATTTGCGCTTGGCCATTGCAAATAAATTTCAACAACTTTACAATACAAGTTATCATCCAGATACAGAAATCACAGTGACTGCTGGTGCAACTCAGGCTATTTTCACTATCATTTCGGCATTTGTAAAGCCGAATGACGAAGTCATCATTTTTAAACCTGCCTACGATTGCTACCAACCTGCCATTGAAGTTAATGGCGGAAAGACAATTCCTATTCAATTATCTGCGCCAGATTATAGTGTGAATTGGGACGAAGTGGCTTCAAAAATTTCGTCTAAAACCAAGATGATAATCATCAATACACCTCATAATCCTAGTGGTACCATTTGGTCTGAAGAGGATATGCTTCAGCTTGAAAAATTAACCAAAGACACCAACATCATCGTTTTAAGTGATGAAGTATATGAGCATATTGTTTTTGACGGCGAACAGCATCATAGTGCTTGCAAGTTTCCAGATTTAAAAGCACGAAGTTTTATTACAGCTTCCTTCGGAAAAACATTTCATAATACAGGTTGGAAAATTGGCTACTGCTGCGCACCTGAAGATTTAATGAACGAGTTTAGGAAAGTACACCAATTCAATGTGTTTTCTGTGAATCATCCTGCTCAAAAAGGCATTGCGGATTATATGGCTGATGCTGAAACTTATCTTGGTTTGAATAATTTTTTTCAACAAAAACGTGATTTATTCTTGAATTTAATTGCAGAATCTCGTTTTAAATTTATGCCTTCAAAAGGCACGTATTTCCAGGTGTTGGATTATTCTAAAATTACCGACGAACACGATGTGGATTTTGCAAAACGATTAACTAAAGAATTCAAAATAGCTTCAATTCCGCTTTCAGTATTTAATGAAAATAATAAAGATGACAAGGTGCTTCGATTTTGTTTTGCCAAGACTGACGAGACTTTAATAAAAGCTTCAGAAATTTTATGCAGAATTTAAGTTACTTTTTGTTATGTTTTGTGTCACAATAGTGAACTAAAAATTATTACAAATGAAAAATTACATTATACTTTTATTATTAGCGTTTTCTTTAACCGGTTTTGCACAAGAAGTAAAGAAAGGTGAAAAAACATATGAAGTAAAAAAGGAAAAAATATTTTTGAATGGTGAAGACGTTACCACAACCTTGAGTGTAGAAGAAAAAGAAGTCATTTTTAAAGAAGCTGCAGTTATTTCAGAAAAACTAAAAAAAGCTGAAAACGCAAAAAAAGCAGCAGAAAAACTAGAAAAAGAGAAGAAAAAAGCTGAAAAAGCTCAAAAAAAGGCTGAGAAAGCACAAAAGAAAGCTGAGAAGGCATTAAAGAAAAAAGAAAAACTTCAGAAGAATTATAAAAAGGCGCAAGACAATCTTAAAAAAGCCCAAAAGAAGTACGAAAAATTAAAAAAGAAAGGTAAATTGTCTCCTGAAGATGAAGGTAAGTGGTTAGAAAAAATAGAAAAGCTTACTAAAAAAGTAGACAAAGCCAAAGGAAAATTATAAATGACAAACGACACACTAAACGTTGCATTATTACAAACCACTTTAGCTTGGGAAAACCCAAAAGCTAACAGAACACATATAGAAGATAAGGTCAGCTCCATTACAGCTGACCTTATTGTTTTACCAGAAATGTTTAGCTCTGGTTTTACCATGAATGCATCTGAGGTAGCAGAAACCATGAATGGTGAGACTATTACCTGGCTAAAAGCATTATCTAAAACTAAAAATGCAGCGATTGTTGGTAGCTTGGTTATTAAAGAAAATGAGAATTACTATAATCGCTTAATCTTTGTAGAACCAAACGGAACATTAACAACCTACGATAAACGTCATACCTTTACTTTGGCTAACGAACATAAGGTGTACACTGCTGGTACAAAAAAAATCATCATCGATTATAAAGGGTTTAAGATTTGCCCTTTAGTCTGCTACGATTTACGCTTCCCTGTTTGGGCAAGAAACTCTGAAGATTATGATGTACTCATCTATGTGGCTAACTGGCCAAAAGTGCGCATTGCAGCTTGGGATGCCCTTCTTAAAGCGCGCGCTATAGAGAACATGAGTTACTGTATTGGTGTAAATCGTGTTGGCTTAGATGATAATAATTACGAATATTCTGGGCACTCGGCAGCTTATGATGTTTTAGGAAACCGTATGGACAGCATACCAGAAAGCATAGAAACTACGGAAGTTATAACACTAGAAAAATCTCATATTACCAAATACCGAGAAAGACTTGGCTTCCTAAAAGACAGAGATACTTTTAGTCTAGAAGTGTAAATTCAATTATAAAATCGAAGTTTGCCCTGACTTCGTCAATCTCAGAAGAAGGCATGTAGCTAACGCGTTCTGGTTGTATACCTAACAAATAGTTACCTGTATCATATTTACCATTCTCATTTGCATCGTAAATAACCCTTAAATCATATCGCTTTGGCACTAAATCAGTAAAGTCAACAACCGGAGCATCTGTCGTGTAACGCTCATACTCTACTTCTCCTTTATTATTTACTAACTGAACAATCAAAGGGAATTTTGCATTTCTAAGATTTACTCTAATCTTCCCATATTCAGATTTCATTTTAGAATTAATAGCATCAACTATTGTATCCTTATTAATATTACCGTAGAAATCTGTAAATGTACCTGGTAACATTTTAATAGAATACTTCTGTCCTTCCTCTTTTTTGAAAGGCACTCTAAATTGATTTAAAATAGAATCGTATTCTGTTTCAAAACTTACTGCAATAGAATCTTTATCTATTAAGCTTATTTTAGAAACATCTATTTTTTCTATAGGTGTGGTTGCCTCTAGAGTAAAATGTTTACCATAATTTAAACTTCTTGGAGAAACTATCTTGGTACTTAATGTATCTGCATCAAGACTTCTAAAACGGTGCTTAAAAGTATCTATGTATTTCTCATTAGTTACTACAAAGAATGTTGTGTCTATTTCAAACTTTGGCTTGTACCAATAGTAAAGTGTATCCGTTACTTTATCTTTTGTAATTCTGGTTGAATACCCTTCTGGTGTGTCTCCCAAAACTTTTATACGCATGTTTTCATAACTTCCTTCGTATGGAAAGATAATTTTGGTTTCGCCTGCTTGTTTTGGCTTTACAGCTTTAAAATTCACATTTTCTTTAAAAAGTGTAAGCTTATGATCGTCTTCTGTTGGCACAGTAATAAATTCTTCGTAAAACGCGATTTTATCATTCTTTTGATCAAATGTGTAATTACTGTTTTTATCCTTTAAGGCAATCAGTTTATAAGTTCCTGCTTTTATATTATCTATGCTAAAAGTGGTAACACTATCAAGTGTATTGGTAATATATCTAGGCTTTTCTTTGTAAACTATAGAATCTGAATAGGTGGAATCTACTTCATACAGCATTACCGATATAAAAGTTTCTGGCTCTTTTAATAAGGCATCTTCTACATAACCTTTTACAGAAAGTGAATCTATTGTATCTCCTGTAGAAAATACGTAACGATAATAAGGGTATGGATTCTCTTCATTATTATCTACAATGCTTTCACCAAAATTAAAAGCATAGGTTGTATTAGGCTGTAATGTGTCTTTTATTTTTATAGTAATGTATTCGCTTGCTCCACCTGCAGGATATATAATAGGATCTGAATCCATAGGTGGCGAAATAATAAGTTGCTTTCTTAAATCCTTAATCTTAACGTATTCATTAAAAGTGATTCGTATTTCATCCCCTTTAAAATTTGTTGAAAAATTAGGTGGATTTTCTCTAAGAATTTCGGGCGGATCCACATCCTTTTCTCCACCAGAAGGTGAACCACGATTGGCACAACTAACAATAATTAAACCAATGAATAAAATGCCTAAAATTCGTGTGAGATTTGAACTCATTTTTTGAGAATAATTTTGCACAAAGAAACAATTTTTAAACTATAGAAACGAAAAAATTAATTGGCAATTGCCATAGTAGCAAGACTTAACTTAATATTATCAATTTTTAACAATTCTGTAGCACATGCCTCAACCGTTGCTCCTGTGGTAATAATATCATCTACCAACAAGATGTGTTTTCCCTTCAGCGTTGAATAATCACTTATTGCAAAAACAGCACCTTCGTCGCTCCATCTTGTTAGCCTACCTTCAAACACTTTGGTTTTTGTTGATTTTGTCTTAATAAGTACTGAGTCGTTATAATCTACACTAAGAGCTTCTGCTATTGCTTTTCCAAATTGCTCTACCTGATTATAACCACGTTGCCGTAACTTAACTTTATAAAGAGGAACAGGCACTACAACATCAACCTGTTTATAAGCTTCAATCGTTTTTAGTTCTGCACCTAGCCATTTACCTAAAAACCCACTTATATCTTTATGTCCTCTATATTTTAAATTATGAAGCAATTGCTGAACTACACCTTTCTTTGAGAAATACAGAAGTGCTGTGGCTTGTTCTAATTTTACACGTCCATACACCACCTTTTTAACCGTTTCAGAATTTTCTAAATGAAAATTTGTAACAGGCAAATCATGTCTGCATTTAGTACAAATAACTAACTCATTATCTGCTAAAACATTATTGCATGCCTCGCAAACCATAGGAAAGAACAAATTCAACAAATTTTTCACCACTTAATCGAATAAAATAAAAATGAACTTCAATATACTCTAATTTCGTTTCATCTAAGAAATTAATGATGATAGTTAACCCTCAATTATTTAACTACAGATTAATTATAAGTTCTTTATTAGTTGTTTTAACTGTTTTAGGAGTCTATAGTTTTACTAACTATAAATCCATGAAATCCTACGAAGAATTCCTAAAACAAGAAAAGGTTTTGATAGAAAAGGAATTATCAGAAATCATTGTAAGTTATGACGAACTAAGCCAAAATTATGATCTTATGTCTTCGCAGCTCCAAGAAGCAAAACTAGAAACTAAAATTGCTTTAGATTCTTTAAGATTATTAAAAAGTGACTTATCTATAATCACAAAGTTTAAAGACCAGCTTTCAGTTTTAAAAACTAAAAGCAAAGTATTACTTGCTACCTTAGACTCTCTAAACTCTGCCAATCTAAAATTGCAGAAAGAGAAGCGCTATGCAATGAATACAATTAAAAACAACAACCTCACCATCAATGCTCTAGAGGAAACCAACGACTCTCTTAACGAGACCATTGACAATGCTGCTATTTTAAGAGCCAACAACGTTAGTGTAGAAGCTTTTAAAATTAACAACTCTAAAAAGAAATCCTCGCTTAGAGCTAAACGCGTTAATGCTATGGATGTTTGCATCTCATTGACTGAAAACCCTTTAACCGAAAAAGGAGACAAAGAGATATACATTCAGATTGTAAGTCCTAACAACAATATAATAGCTGGTAAAGGCGAAGTTTTTTTTGCAGACAACTCTTTAATTTATAGCAAAAAAGAAATTGTAAACTTTGACAACAAAAATCTAAACATCTGTACTACAGTAGCCACTTATAAAGAAGACAGACCTCTTGTAAAAGGCACGTACTTTGTTAATGTTTTTCACGAAAACAGAAAACTAGGAAGTACAAGTATAGAATTAAAATAAATCAATCTCATTATTTTTAAAAAACCGCTCAATTAATTTGAGCGGTTTTTTATTTTTGTGGCATGGCAAACGACGACAAATTCAAAAAGGTAATCTCTCACGCTAAGGAGTATGGTTACGTATTTCAGAGCAGCGAAATCTATGATGGTTTAAGCGCTGTATACGATTATGCGCAAAACGGTGCAGAATTAAAGAAAAACATTAGAGACTATTGGTGGAAAGCCATGGTACAAATGCACGACAATATTGTTGGTATAGACGCAGCAATATTTATGCACCCAACCACTTGGAAAGCTTCTGGGCACGTAGATGCGTTTAATGATCCTTTAATTGACAACAAAGATTCTAAAAAACGTTACAGAGCAGATGTTTTAGTAGAAGATTACTGTGCTAAAATTGAAGCTAAAATTAACAAGGAAGTTAAAAAAGCTGAAAAACGTTTTGGTGATGCCTTTAACAAAGAAGAATTTGTATCTACAAACGGTAGAGTTCTTGGTTACCAGGAAAAAATCGATTCTATTCTTAAGCGTTTAGGTCAATCTTTAGAAAAAGAAGATTTAGCAGATGTAAAAGCTTTAATTGAAGAATTAGAAATTGCCGATCCGTTAACAGGAAGTCGTAACTGGACAGACGTTAAGCAATTTAACCTTATGTTTGGCACTAAGCTTGGTGCTTCTGCAGATACTGCAATGGACTTATATTTGAGACCAGAAACTGCTCAAGGTATTTTTGTAAACTTCTTAAACGTTCAGAAAACTGGACGCATGAAAATTCCTTTCGGAATTGCACAAACAGGTAAAGCCTTTAGAAATGAAATTGTTGCAAGACAATTTATCTTTAGAATGCGTGAGTTTGAACAAATGGAAATGCAATTTTTCATTAAACCAGGTACGCAAAAAGAATGGTTTGACTACTGGAAAGAAACCCGTTTAAAATGGCATAAGTCCTTAGGCTTGGGAGACGACAATTACCGTTTCCACGATCACGAAAAGTTAGCGCACTACGCAGATGCTGCTACAGATATAGAATTTAATTTCCCATTTGGTTTTAAAGAATTAGAAGGGATTCACTCTCGTACAGATTTCGATTTAAAACAACACGAAGAGCACTCTGGCAAAAAGCTACAGTACTTCGATCACGAAGATAATGAAAGCTACACTCCTTATGTATTAGAAACTTCAATAGGTCTAGATCGTATGTTCTTAGCTGTTTTTTCTAACAGTTTACAAGACGAAACTTTAGAAGACGGAAGCGAAAGAACAGTATTAAAACTGCCTGCTGTATTAGCTCCTACTAAAGCTGCTATTCTGCCTTTGGTAAGAAAGGATGAAGCGTTAACCAAAATGGCAAAAGACATTGTTGACGATCTTAAATGGGATTTCAATGTGGTATATGATGAAAAAGACGCTGTAGGTAGACGTTACAGAAGACAAGATGCAGCTGGTACACCATTTTGTATTACGGTAGATGGCGAAAGTTTAGAAGACAATACGGTAACTATTCGTCATAGAGATACTATGGAACAAAAGCGTGTTAAGGTTGAAGAATTAAGAGATATCATCAAAAAAGAAGTTGATGTTAAAGAATGGTTGATGAAGATGAAATAAATCCAACACATTCTTAAAATACAAAAAGCCCGAAATATTAAAGTTTCGGGCTTTTTTATTACACTATTTTCTGTGCCAAATATTTTGCATCTTTTTTAATGCCTCCTAACGTAGCAGATCCACGCGTGTGCAACCATGGCAAGCCAATAAAATAGAGTCCTTTTGTGGTACTAATGCCTCTATGATGCTTTGGATAGCCATCTTTAGTCAGTTCAATATTATTTATCCATTTAAAGTTAGGTTTGTAACCTGTTGCCCAAACAATGTTTTTAATGTTACTTAATGTCTTCTTTGTTGTTTTTACAGTATTCTGGCCAGCATCTATCGTATAACCAACGGTTTTCACGTTATTTCTATCTAAAATATCTTGCACATCTGTACCTATAATTGGCTGTTTAGAACTGCTTATTCTTTTACCAATCCAAGAGTTTTTACTAAAACTTAAAAAACCCGTTATGGTAAACCACCACCAAAGTGTCTTCCCTAAAATTTCTTGAGGCAACGTTCTTATATCTGTATTACCAGAAAAATAAGTGGTGTTTTCTGTGTGTTTTGAAATTTCATCTAAAATTTGAAATCCACTATCTCCTCCACCAACAACTAAGGTTTCACCATCCTGAAGTTGATCTGGATTCTTGTAATAATTACTATGTATTTGAAAAATATCATCAGATATGTTATTATGAAATTTTGGCGTGTATGGTATATGAAAAGGTCCTGTGGCTATAATAACTTCTTTACATTTTACATCCCCTTTACTTGTTTTTACAACAAAGCCATCGTCTGATTTTTCAATACTTTCTGCCAATGTATTTAACTGAACAGGAAAATCAAATTTTGATGCATAAGCCTTAAAATAGTTGGCCACGTCATACTTATCTGGATAATGTCCTTTTGGCGCAGGAAAAGGCATACCTTCTAAATGATTGAACTCAGTTGGCGTAAACAATTTTAAAGAATTCCAGCGATTAAGCCAAGATGCTCCAATTTCATTTTCCTTATCAATGATTAAAAAATCCTTATCGTTTTTCTTTAAATGATATGCCATAGATAATCCTGCTTGTGCAGCACCTATTATTACAAAATCCTTCATTAGTTGTTCTTGATGTTATGTGAGGAGTATACTGCTTTTAATACTTTTACACAAATAGAATTAGAAATAAGCCTTCAACTGAATAGTTCCTGTATGGATGGTTTTTGCTGTTTCAGTTTTACGACCAAAATAATTGAGGTTTAAATCTAAAAACTTAGTCAGCTTCTTTTGTGCCAATAAACTCCAGGTGAAGTTTTTTCCTGGCTGTAAACCCTCTAACATTTGGTATGCTACAGGTGTATTAGGATTGCCATCATATTCATTTTGAAACAAATTGAATTCACCAGTTAATGCAATTTTTGCAGCTTTATTATAGGTAAAAGAAAATCCATAATTGTTCTGCGATAATGCTTCTAAACTTCCAATAGTATTTTCTTTTGAAGTGTATTGATAGAAGACATCAAACTGCGCATTTTCACTAAACAAATAGGATAATTTAGGTTGAAAACGCTCTTCTTCAATCAGGTAATTTCTGTTGGCAAAGTTTTCACTAAGACTTTCATCTGTTCCAAAACTTGCCTGTGCATTTGCCAACCAATTGGTGGCGAATTTGTGATTAAAATTAAACTGATGATTGGTGAGTTTATTTTCCTGAAAACCTATAGACAGCAGACTTCTGCTTGTATTGGTTAAAAACGTATAAGATGTGGTATAGCGCTGTTTCCCTCTGTTGTAAAACAATACATTTCTCACACTATTATTTAACGCTAATTGGTTGTCCTCATCAGCTTCAAAAGGATTTAAATTAAAATTATTCCCTTCTCTTCTAATCTTTCTGTCAATAAGATAAGATGTTTGATTATAAAAATGTGAAAGAAACTTTTTGGTTCTATCTTCAGAACCGCTCCATTGCATCGGATTTATGGTCAACGTCTGGCTCAATCTATTTTGATGCGTTCGCACAAAAACCTGGTTTGGCAATAATACGCGTATGTAATTGCCTTGGTCAGTAAATTGGGCTATTTCAAACTCATTGAGTTCTTGTATGCCATTTTCATTATAGTCAATCCATGTGTAAGCTCCTTGTCCTGCTTCGACCTCTACATAAGTAAAATCTTGCTGTGGCAACGTCCCTGAATTAGTTTCAAAACTTGTGTTCCAGAGCACAAGGTTGTTAAACAATTTTTGATTGTAGTTTAATCTACTGTTTAAACTCTGTTCGTCTTCAGAGGCATCGTCTTCAGCCTTCAAACTTCTATAGTTCACAAAAAGCTGAAGATTGGTATTTTTATTTTGAATTAATCGCGACTTGAGATAATAGGTGTTTGAAGCATTTACACGCTCTAGATTGTTATTCCGTAAACTATCATTAAAGCGTTTTATATAACCAACTTCTGCATAGACTTTAGTACTATCACCAATTCCAACAAAGGTTTCGTATGCTGAAAATCGCTGACTCAATGGTGTTAATGAATCGGTAGCTATAACGATTTGTTCATTGTCTTCTGTGGCAAATTTTGCACCAACCCATTTATTGTTTTTGGCATATACCACACGATTATAAGATCTCAAAAACGTTGAACGATTAATAGTGCTTTCGCTATTAAGAAAACTTGAATTTGTAAAAATCCTGAAATTACCCAAACGCAGATCTGCCATAAGATTATGACGACTTCCATTAAAATTATTAGCGTAATCTAAATATTCAAAATTATAAGAAGCCAATCCCTTTTTAGCATGCGATAATTGCAATCCCGAAGTAAGCAAAAGTTGGTTCCCTAATATAAAATTTCCTTGATCGTCTCTGTTATCTTCAAGGTTCCAATCGCGATTAAATTCGGCTCTATACAAACGCTGAATGGTTCTAAAATTCTCTTGAATAAAATCGGCATCAATAAGCGCGGATAGATTCCAAAGGCTATCGTGTTTTATTAGCTTTTGATTCACTTTAAACTTCCCTGCAAAACCATCATTATCATCATCATCTAAACTCGAAAACAAGTTGATATCGTTTTTACTTCCTGCCAATTCAAAAAACACATCTGTTTTTTCGGTAGGTTGGTAACGACCATTGAGCACTGCAATTTGCAAGCGTTCTGGAGCTACAAGCTGAGTAACCGGTTCGTAATTTCCTTGCGGAACACCTGCAATTGGCGCAACGTATTCAAAAATATTGCTCACTGCATTATCGTTACTCAATATATAATTTCCTTGATTTGCACCAACTAAGGTAAAAGACACTCTAAACAACTGGTCTTCGGGATTTTGAGAGAAGACAAAAATCTCTTCACCATCTACAATTTCTTTTCGGTAGAGAATTCTGTTTTCAGAAAACGATTCTTCCGTCGCTGAAGGCGCAACCATTAAGCTAGTATCATCACCAGCATTAGCTAAAATTTCCGTTTGCTCTGTCGATAAATTTTGCTGCAACGGCTGATTTTTGGCATCACTTTCAGAATACACAGAAACGTTTAACTGTAATTTTTCGGTTTCAAAAGTACTACCGCCAAACACAGTAAATCGCGAATAATTTCGCTCGCTAAACTGGTAATCTACCGTAATACGCATTTCGGAAGTGATTGGATAGGTTGAGTTGAAAATGATTTCACCAGCATTATAATCGATGATGTAATCATTGTTTTCTCCACGCTCTAAAGGCACACCATTAACATAAACAGTTTCGCTACCAGAAACAATAAGTACAAACAACTCATTATTTGGTCCTCGTAATTTGTAAGGTCCTTGATTGCCTTCTTGAGCCGTAAATTGGGTTGTTGTAAACTGACCTCGTACGAGTGCACCTGAAGCAAAAACCGACGTCTTGTCACTCAAATTAGCATTTACCAACAAACCTTGCACACGTTTAGAAAAGTTAGCATAATAACTTTTGGTGTTTACCAAATCGATATCACCTGCTCTTATATTCCAATTGTCACTAAAAAGTTCTATAAAAACTTGATCAAACTCATCTAATCGCTGAGAATATCCACTTTCTTGCAACGGAATATTAGCATCTTGTATCGAGGCTCTAAGAGATACCTTGTCACTCAACTTACCTGAAATTTGCAAATCGAGTTCACTATTTAAAACAGAATTTTGATTATTCCCAATCGTTACACCTCTGGAAATACTACCCGAAGTGGTTAAACCATCAAAAGGTGTAAAAACATTTTGGTTTGAAGAATTTTCAAGCTTGTACAGGGTTTCAATCCCAGGAATAGATCGATCTACAATAATATCATCGTCGAGCTGTTTGTAAACCTTGGTTATAAAATCTGGATAGCGTAAATATTCAATATCAACAGAATCTATTTCAACCTGTTGGTTAAATTTCAAAATAGACTTTGAAAAATCAACGTTATAAAGTGCAGCATCCAGAACCACTCCTTGCTTAGTTTTTACAATAAATTTTGAAGGATTTATACTCACAGAATCAATACGAACAGAATCTGCAACAGCAACGCGTATTTTCTTATAATTACCTGATTTTTCTTGGGCAAAACCCAAAAAAAACATCAATATTGTAATAAGAAATAGCGCTTTTTTCATCTAAAATAATAACTGCCATACCTTTAAAATATTTTATCGTTAAAAGCAGTATAAATTTATAGTGTAAAAGTACTCTATTATTTATTTTAGCAGAATAGCTAGAAATTTATAAATAATCAGGAATTTAAAACAAAATGAAAATAGCTTCGTACAATGTTAATGGCATAAGAGCTGCCATAAATAAAGGTTTTATAGATTGGTTGCAAGCCACAAATCCAGATGTAATTTGTTTACAGGAAATTAAAGCTATGGAAGACCAACTCGATTTAGAGCTCTTTACAAATGCAGGTTATGAGTACAATTACTGGTTTAGTGCACAAAAAAAAGGCTATAGTGGTGTTGCTATTCTTTGCAAAAAAGAACCAAACCACATAGAATTTGGTACTGGAATAGAATCCATGGATTTTGAAGGCAGAAACCTTAGAGTAGACTACGATAAGGTGTCTGTTATGAGCATGTATTTACCTTCTGGGACTAACGATGCTAGGCTATCGCACAAGTTTGAATACATGGATTTAATTCATAACTATTTAAACGAATTACAAAACGAAAAACCAAATCTTGTGGTTTGTGGAGATTATAATATTTGCCATGAGCCTATAGATATTCATAACCCGAAAATGAAAGGTGTTTCTGGTTATTTACCTGAAGAACGTGAATGGTTAGGTAATTTTATAGACAGCGGATTTATTGATAGTTTTAGACATCTACACCCAGAAAAACAAGAATTCTCATGGTGGAGTTACAGAGCCAATGCCAGAGCCAATAACAAAGGTTGGAGGTTAGACTATGCCATGGTGAGTGAGCCTTTACAAGAAAAAATAAAACGAAGCGTTATACTCACTGAAGCTGTACATAGCGATCATTGCCCAATTTTATTAGAATTAGATTTATAAACATTACTTTTTATTCAATTTTTAAACATGATGAAAAAACTTTCATTAATAGCCATTTTACTTATTACGATGACCTCTTGTGTGTCTAAAAAAATATACACTGAGTTAGAGGACAAATATGCCAATCTAAAAAAGGACAACAGAGCCTTATCTGATGAAGTAGAAGCGCTTTCTGCAGACAGAAACAAATTAACTAATGACCTAAACAGCCTGCAAGCTGCCTATGACGAGGCTGTGAAAGAAAGAGATCAGTTACGCTCAGACTATGCTGCAACAAAAACTAATCTCGACAATTTAAAAGCATCTTACGATGCATTAGAAAAAAACAGCTCTGCTGAAATTGCCAAAAACTCTCAAAAAAACAGAGAACTTTTAGCACAATTAGAAGCCAAAGAACAAGCCCTTGCTGCCGAAAATGAGCGTTTAGAAAAATTAAAAAAAGAACTTGAAAGTAGATCGCAACGTGTTGCAGAATTAGAAAGCGTTATTGCTGCTAAAGATGCTAACATGCGTGCTTTAAAAGACGCTATTTCTAAAGCCTTAACTAACTTTGAAGGTAAAGGTCTTACGGTAGAACAACGTGATGGTAAAGTATACGTATCTATGGAAAACAAATTGCTTTTTGAATCTGGCAGCTGGTATGTTGGTGCACAAGGAAAGCAAGCCGTAAAACAACTAGGAAACGTTTTGGCTGAAAATCCTGAAATTGCAATTTTAATAGAAGGTCATACTGATAATGTACCATACAAAGGCAATGCGCAATTAAGCGGTAACTGGGATTTATCAACTAAACGTGCGACAGCAATTGTAAATATTCTAAGAGAAAACAATGCTATTAATCCTGAAAACTTAACAGCTGCAGGACGAGGAGAGTTTGTTCCGGTTGCCTCTAATGATAGTGCTGAAGGCAGAGCAAAAAACCGTAGAATTGAAGTGATTTTAACACCAAAACTTGATGAGATTTCAAAATTATTGAATGATATTTAATCATCTCTCTTGTTGAGATAGAAATCATTTCAAACAAAACCTTAACATAGATTTAGACCTTTCGTGTTTTTACAACATGAAAGGTCTTCTTATTTTTGTAGTAGTGATAGTGCAAATGCTCTATAAGATTCTGAAACTAGTTCAGAATGACAAAATTTAATTTTTTATGAAATATACAACCTTACCAAATACAGATATAAAAGTTAGTAAAATATGTTTAGGCACCATGACTTGGGGCAATCAAAACACTCAAGACGAAGGTTTTGCCCAAATGGACTTGGCTTTAGACAAAGGCGTTAACTTTTTTGATGTTGCAGAATTATATCCTGTACCAGCAGGAGCAAAAACTTACGCAGAAACAGAACGTATTATTGGTAACTGGTTTGCCAAAACAGGAAACAGAGACAAGGTTGTTTTAGCTACTAAAATTGCTGGTCCTGGCGATTATACTGCTCACATAAGAACTACTGGTTTTAGCAAACAAGCATTAAACGAAGCAGTAGACAATAGTCTAAAACGCTTACAAACAGACTACATAGATTTATACCAATTGCATTGGCCAGAACGTAACACAAACACATTTGGCGTAAGAGATTATGTTCATAATACTAATGATGGTTGGGAAGATAATTTCAACGAAATTTTACACAATCTCGATGAAATTATTAAATCTGGAAAAATAAAACACGTAGGTTTATCTAACGAAAAAGCTTGGGGAACCATGCGTTACTTAGAAGAGTCTAAGCATAACAACCTACCAAAAATGATTACCATCCAAAATGCATATTCTCTGTTATGTAGACCTTTTGAAGGTGATTTAGCAGAAATTGCTCACAGAGAAAGCATTGGTTTACTAGCCTATTCTCCAATGGCATTTGGCGTTTTATCTGGTAAATACATTAAAGGTTCGGCTGCAGATAATGCAAGACTAAAATTATTTCCAAGATTTTCTAGATATAGCAGTGATCAGGCTACAGAAGCCACAAAACGTTACTTACAAATAGCTGAAGATAACGGCATGTCCTTAGCACAAATGTCTTTAGCATTTGTTAACCAAAGACCTTTTGTAACAAGTAGTATTATTGGAGCAACAAACATAGAACAGCTTGAAGAAAATATTGATAGCATCAATATTACACTATCAGATGATGTGCTAAAAGCTATCAATAATGTTCATGCTGCTATTCCTAATCCTGCGACTTAATCTATAGTCGTGAACAAAGAGGAATTTCAATATAGATTAATAGAATCTACTAAAAGACTGATTGATTTTACAAGTAACTCAGTCAAAAATTCTATTTCTAATAATGTTGAATATCTAATTGAACCAAGCTCAAGATTAATAAGTAATCATTTAAATAATGATGAATTAAAGAGATTAAGAGAAATTAATACGCTTGAAGGAAAACACCAACCATTAACAAGAACTGTAGATTTATTATATGATTCTGGATTAGTTCCTCTTTGGATTGATATGGAAGTTTACAAATCATCCAAAAAGAAAACCATTGTTAGGTTACTTTGTTCTAGACGATTTAGAAATGACTCAGACCTAAATTATAAAGTTAGTGAGTACCCTCCATTTAGTATTAAAATACCTTTGCCGCCTTGGGCTAAGAAAGACGTAAAATTTAATATTAATTGGCGTCACAATAAAATTAAACGCTATTGGCATAAATTAACGTGGAAATGGCAATACAAAAGACGGATGAAAAGCAAAAAGTCTAACCGTAATTTCTATTAGGCTATTTCTGTATTCATCCTATTTATTTCAACTATTATATTAGTGTTAATTCCTTAGCTAATCCTTAGGTTTTTTCTACCTTTGCGGCTCGTTTCAAATTAAGGCATTATTTGCTATTTAAAGAGGTAGAAAATTATACATGTTTAAACTATTGACCACAGGATTTTGGGAAGGTGTTGCAAGGATTATTCTTCGTAATAAAATCTTCATTCTTTTAGTCATAATTGCGACGACTGTGTTCTTAGGCATGCAATGGAAACATATGCGCTTTACTTACACAGAAGCTAACATGTTACCTGACGACCATGAAGTTAACCTAACCTACAATAATTTCCTCGAAGTCTTTGGTGAAGAAGGCAATCTCATTGTTTTAGGAGTTAAAGATTCTAGCGTATTTACGGTTAATCAGTTTAATGCCTGGAACAACCTTGCAGAGTCCTTTAAACCTTATGACGAAGTTGAAACAGTGCTTTCAATAAAAGATCTTCAAAAACTGGTAAAGAACAACGAAAAGAAACAGTTTGATTTAGTTCCGTTCATAAAAGATTCTATATCTAGTCTTGATGAAATAAACAAACTACAAGAAGACCTTTTTAAGAAATATCCATTTTACGATAACTTTTTGTTTAATGCAGAAAACAAGACACTTCGAACTGCAATATACCTAAAGAAAGACATCGTTAATACGTCTACCAGAAAAGACTTTATTATAAATATTCTTGAAAAAAGAATACAAGAATTTGAAGCAAAACATCCTAAGCTAGATATTAAGGTGTCTGGTATGCCTTACATTAGAACATTAAATTCTCAAAACATTGTTGACGAAATTCCGATTTTTATTGGAGCAGCTTTGTTTGTGACTTCGTTAATTTTCTTTTTATTCTTTAGGTCTTTTAGAGCTACGTTTATATCACTGATTGTTGTTTGTATTGGTGTAATGTGGACCTTTGGAATCCTTGGTTTACTTGGTTATGAAATTACAGTGCTTACGGCTCTTATTCCACCATTAATTATTGTTATTGGTATACCTAACTGTATCTTTTTAATTAATAAATATCAGCACGAAGTAAAATCGCATGGTAACAAAGTAAAGTCGCTACAACGTGTTATTACCAAAGTTGGTAATGCTACCTTAATGACTAATGTCACTACCGCTTCTGGTTTTGCAACGTTTATCTTAACCGAAAGCAAACTGCTAAAGGAATTTGGTATCGTAGCATCACTGAGTATTCTGGCAATTTTCATTCTTTGTTTACTTATCATTCCGATAATGTACACGTTTTTGCCATATCCGAAAGAGCGTCATTTAGAACACCTAAATAAGCGTTGGATTGGTGGTTTTGTAGATTGGATGGAACGCATGGTAAAACACAAACGTATTACCATTTACGTTACTGCATTTATACTCATCATGGCAAGTATGATTGGTATTAATCAAATGAAAATATCTGGTAGTTTGATTGAAGACATGCCAAAGGACAAACAATTTTTTAAAGACATTCGTTTTTTTGAAGAAGAGTTTAACGGCATAATGCCTTTAGAAATAATGGTAGATACTAAGCGTAAAAAAGGCGTTATGAAATTGGCGACTTTAAAACGCATTAATGAGCTTGAAGAACTTATTGAAGAAACACCAGAATTGTCTAAGCCAATCTCAGTGGTAAGCTTGGTAAAATATAGTAAGCAAGCCTACTTTAACGGCAACCCTAAATATTACCAATTACCAACCAGCCAAGAAAACAGTTTCATTTTGTCTTATGCTAAAAACTCATCTTCTGATGTAGATTTACTTAAGAATTTTGTAGACAGCACAGGGCAATATGCACGTATTACTACCTTTATGAAAGATATTGGTACGGATAAAATGGAACGTATTCAGGAAAATCTTCAGAATAAAATAGATAAAGTTTTCCCTAAAGAGCGTTACGAAGTTACTATGACAGGTAAAGCTTTAGTGTTTCAAAAAGGCACAAAATACCTTGTAAGAAACCTAGTTATTTCATTAACGCTTGCCATTATACTTATATCGCTATTTATGGCATATTTGTTCCGTTCGTTTAGGATGATTATTGTATCACTTATCCCTAACCTATTACCATTGTTAGTTACAGCTGGTTTAATGGGTTATTTAGGTGTACCTATAAAGCCTTCAACAATATTAGTCTTTAGTATCGCTTTTGGTATTTCGGTAGATGATACCATTCATTTTTTGGCAAAATACAGACAAGAATTGCAAGCCAACCATTGGAAGATTAAAAAATCGGTTTACGCTGCGTTAAGAGAAACAGGAGTAAGTATGTTTTACACTTCAATTGTTCTGTTCTTCGGATTCTCTGTATTTACCATTTCTAGTTTTGGTGGTACTGTAGCTTTAGGAGCTTTGGTTTCAATAACATTATTGTTCGCCATGTTATCTAATTTATTGTTATTACCATCGCTATTATTATCATTAGAACGTAATATTGCCAACAAGGAAGTATTGCGTAAACCAACGATAGATATCATTCCTTCGGAAGATGATTCCGACGAGAACTCAAAAAACAAAGAATAAAAATTATCTTAGCATTCAAAATATTTAAAAAATGACAACAAAAACTGTAGCAGAACTGCTTTCACAAGATGTGACCTTACAAGATGTTACCGTAAAAGGATGGGTACGAACGTTTAGAGCTAACCGATTTATTGCTTTAAATGATGGTTCTACCATAAATAATATTCAATGTGTTGTAGATTTTGAAAATTTTGATGAAGCATTGCTAAAGCGCATCACTACTGGTGCTGCTGTTCATATTACTGGAGAATTGGTAGAAAGCCAAGGAAAAGGACAATCGGTAGAAATACAAGTAAAGGCACTTGAAGTTTTAGGTGACTCTGATGCTGAAACTTATCCTATTCAACCCAAAAAACACACGTTTGAGTTTTTAAGAGAAAACGCTCACTTGCGTACAAGAACAAGCACATTTAGTGCTGTAATGCGTTTACGTTCTTCGTTATCTTTTGCTATTCACAAGTATTTTAACGAAAATGGATTCTATTACATGCACACACCAATTATAACTGGTAGTGATGCAGAAGGTGCTGGTGAAATGTTTAGAGTAAGCACTCTAGATCCTAAAAATCCACCATTAACAGAAGATGGTGATGTAAACTATAAAGAAGATTTCTTTGGAAAAGAAACCAACCTAACCGTTTCCGGACAATTAGAAGCTGAAACTTTTGCAATGTCTTTAGGCAAAGTATACACCTTTGGACCAACCTTTAGAGCAGAAAATTCAAACACGTCTCGTCACTTAGCTGAATTCTGGATGATTGAACCAGAAGTGGCTTTTATGGACTTGGCTGGCAACATGGATTTAGCAGAAGATTTTATGAAGTCTGTTTTAAGCTACGTTCTTGAAAACAACAAAGAAGACTTAGAGTTTTTAGACAAGCGTTTGCAAGATGCTGAAAAGTCGCTACCTCAAGCAGAGCGTAGCCCAATGAACTTAATAGATAAAATTAAGTTTGTTGTAGAAAACAACTTTAAACGTGTAAGCTATACCGAAGCTATAGATATCCTTAGAAACTGTAAACCAAACAAGAAGAAGAAATTTAAATATATTATTGAAGAATGGGGAGCAGATCTTCAATCTGAGCACGAACGTTATTTAGTTGAAAAACACTTTAAATGTCCTGTAATCTTATTCGATTATCCTGCTAACATTAAAGCCTTCTATATGCGCTTAAATGAAGATGGAAAAACCGTAAGAGCAATGGATATCCTTTTCCCAGGCATTGGTGAAATGGTAGGTGGCTCTCAGCGTGAAGAACGTTTAGATGTTCTTAAAGAAAAGATGAAAGCACTAGATATACCAGAAGAAGAATTATGGTGGTACCTAGATCTTAGAAAATATGGTACAGCTGTACACTCTGGTTTTGGTCTTGGTTTTGAAAGGCTCGTAATGTTTGCAACAGGAATGGGTAATATTAGAGACGTAATTCCTTATCCAAGAACACCGCAAAACGCAGAGTTCTAAAAATAATATTAAACCTGTAAGGTATAAGTTACCTCACAGGTTTTTTTCTTACTTTTATATTCAACAGAAATTTCAATGTCCCTAAAACAGTATTTACAATTTAAGTTATCCCAGAAGCTGTCTCCTCAGCAAATTCAACTTATGAAGTTGATTCAGCTTCCTACACAAGCTTTTGAGCAACGCTTAAAACAAGAACTTGAAGAAAATCCTGCGTTAGATACTGGAAAAGATGAGCCTTCTGATGATAATTTTGATGAGTTTGATAACTCTATTGACGATTACAACGATAATGACTCTATTGAGGCTGATGATATTAATATCGACGAGTATCTTAGTGATGATGAAATACCAGACTACAGAACTCAAGCCAACAATTATAGCTCAGACGATGAAGAAAAAAGTGTGCCTTATGCAGCCGGAACATCGTTTACGCAACATTTAATCAATCAACTTAATACATTTAGACTATCTGAACAAGAAGAGGAAATTGCTTATTTCTTAGTCGGCAGTGTAGATGAAAGTGGTTATATACGACGTTCTTTATCTGATATTACAGATGATTTAGCATTTACTCAAAATGTTTACACATCTGAAGAAGAGGTAGAAAAAGTCCTAAAGGTGGTTCAACAACTAGATCCTGCAGGTGTTGGTGCTCGTAATTTGCAAGAGTGCTTAAGTATTCAGCTAAATAGAAAAGAGCAAAATCCAGATGTAGAATTAGCCAGTAAGATCATCGACAAGGCTTTTGAACAGTTTACAAAAAAGCATTACAAGAAGTTGATGCAAAAGTTTAGCATTGATGAAGAACAACTTAAAGATGCTATTGAAGAAGTTGAACGCCTTAACCCAAAACCAGGCGGTTCTTATGCTGGTAATAACAAAATTGTAGAGCATATTGTACCCGATTTTGCTATTAAAATTGTTGATGGCGAACTAGAACTTACCCTTAATGGCAGAAATGCACCAGAGCTACATGTTTCTAGAGAATATAGCAACATGCTTAAAGGTTACAAGGACACCAAAGAGAAATCTAAAGCGCAGAAAGATGCTGTGCTCTTTATAAAGCAAAAGCTAGATGCTGCAAAGTGGTTTATAGAAGCTGTAAGGCAACGTCAGCAGACACTTTTTGTGACTATGAGCTCCATAATGCACTATCAAAAAGAATACTTTCTTACTGGCGACGAGCGTAAGCTAAGACCTATGATTTTAAAGGATATTGCAGATGAGATTGAAATGGATGTTTCAACCATTTCTAGAGTGGCAAACAGTAAATATGTTGATACACCTTACGGAACAAAATTAATCAAGGAATTCTTCTCTGAATCCATGACAAACGATCAAGGTGAAGAAGTCTCTACAAGAGAAATAAAAAAGATTTTAGAAACTGTAATTGAAGAAGAAAACAAAAAGAAACCTTTAACTGACGAAGCGCTTTCTAAAATTTTAAAAGAAAAAGGTTATCCTATTGCCAGACGTACCGTTGCAAAATACAGAGAGCAATTAGATATTCCGGTTGCTAGATTGAGAAAAGAACTATAATATTTGGATGAAAAATTTTCTTTTAAAAAGTATATCCTTTGTTTTTCATCCTTTGATAATGCCTCTGCTTGGTGTTATGTTTTATTTTCATAAAACACCTAGATATATACCAAAACCTATTCAGAATGCTAAAATTTTCTCAATAGTTATTCTTACAATAATACTTCCTATTTTATTGTTCTTTTTGCTTAAAACCGTTAATAAAGTAGATTCTATATATCTAAAGAGCACTAAAGAGCGCTTAATTCCATTATTTATTAATTGCGTAATAATTACTTTAATTTTAATACGTGTCTTAACACCAAATGAAATTGTAGAGCTGTATTATTTCTTTTTAGGCATTCTTTGTTCTACTCTGGCCTGTTTTATCATGGCCATTTTTAAAGTTAAAGCCAGCATACACATGATTGCGGCTTCTGGCTTTTTTATGTTTGCAATTGCGGTTGGTTTACACTACCAAATTAATATTAATGGTACTATTGCTTTAATGATGATAATCATTGGTGCCATAGCAACATCTCGTTTACACCTTAAAGCTCATACTAATCAAGAGCTTATAATTGGCTTAATAACAGGACTATTTCCTCAATTATTATTTATGAAATATTGGCTATAGAATATAAAACATTAAGCCGATTTTAAAAGCCGTTAGATTTAACGCAGCACCATCTAATTTTGAAGAATTATTAAAAATAGGGTTTAAGCCATAATACGCATGTATATTCCACGTACCATAACCTGCACTTAGAGTTAAACCGTATTGAAGTCTGTTAAACTCATCAATATTAGATAGTTTTGTACTGCCCTGATCACTTTTTAGTTTTGTAGAATTATAAAAAAGGTAACCTAATTTAAAACCAGGATAAATTCTTAAAAAGCTATAATTGGTAGGTCTAGACTTCCTCCATCTCAACTCAAAAGGCACTTCTATAAGATAAGTTGTAAACTTATTTTTAGACACATTTATTTCGCTTTCATCTATTACATTAAACGAAACTTTATTATTAGCGTCTGTAATAGCGATATTCTGATTAAAAGAGTTAGTAGATAAGCCCAAACCTAGACCTAATGCTATAGTTCGCTTTTTATTGATAGGCATGTCTCTAATAAATCCTAAATGGAAGCCTGATGAAAAACCACTTTGACTCACATTAGCAGGCTTTTCATTAAGTAGATTATAGGTGACTGATATATAAAACTGATCTTCACGATAGTTTTTATAAAGTTCAGATTTCTCTTTATCTGTTTTGTTTTGTGAAAAACTGATAAAGCTAGTAATGAATAAAACAACTAAAATGGTATTTTTCATAAAGATAAAACTACAAAATCTTTATAGTATATAAAACAAAAACGCCCTGATTACTCAGGACGTTTTATATATAAAAATTAAGACTATTTTTATTCAGCTTTAGCGTTAGCTATATACATTACTTTTAATGTATTTGCTTGTCTAAGCTCTTGCTTAATATCAGAAACTAAACCAGCATGAGTGTTTTTGTCTACTTTAAGACCTACTACAAATTTTGGTTTTAACTCTTCTACTAACTCATCTTGAGCTGCACGAACACTAGCTTGTACTTCTTCTACTTTAATGATTTTGTCATTAAATTGTATAACTGGCTCAGTACCCAATTGCTTAAATTGTTCACTAGGTTCACCAGCATATATAAAAGCTGTTCTGTCTTTCTTAAGCTTCTCAACCTGGTCTGCACTAGGCAAACTGTTCTTAATCATTAGAGAGCTATCTCTCATTACGGTTGCTACCATGAAAAAGAAAAGTAACATAAATACAATATCAGGTAAAGACGCCGTTGAAATCGCTGGCAAGTCTCCTTGTTTTCCTTTTTTAAACTTTGACATAATTGTTACTTTTTAACTTTTATCTGGTTCTGCTTCAGACAATTTCATAGGGAATAGTTTCTTAATGTCCTCTATACGTGCATTGAGAATAGTATCCTTACTAAATTGATTCTTCTCTTTTTCTTCTAACATAGTCTGATAAACTTTCTCTACCCCTTGGTATTCTTTTAAGTTACCAAACAAACGTTTAGCTTCTCTCTCTCTTAAGAAGTTATAGGCTGCAACAAGTTCGTTTTGTACATCTATATACTTCTCGTAAGACGTTTCTCTATCGTGTTTCATAGATATGATTGCTTTTTCTGGGTGATCAGACGAAGTTTCGTCTCTACTACCCTTACAATAATCACATCTTTCACCTGCTGGGTTTGTACCACCACCATTATCTAAAAACTCTATAGCTGCTTTTCTTAAATCCTTTAATTCCATTTGCTCATCTTCTACAAGCAATTGGTTATTACGGTTTATAAGAACAGTAAATAAGTTCTTTTGTTTAATAATAGGTGGTTCAACTTCAGAGTCGTCAATAGGTGGCAAACTTCTTAATAAACCTTTATCTTTTTCTATGGTAGTTGTTACCAGGAAGAAGATTAGTAGTAAGAAGGCAATGTCAGCCATTGAACCTGCATTAACTTCTGGTGCTGCTCTTTTTGCCATACCTTATTATTTACTTATTACTTTTTTTACAGAAGCGTAAATCATTGCTAATGCAGCAACTACGATTAACACATAGAACGCTGTTAAACCAGCACCTACCATGTGAGATTGTCCGTCTGTTGCCAATCCATCTTGTAACTTATATGCTTTAGTGTCTCCACCAGATACCACATAAGAAATAATTAAGACAGCAGCAAAAGCTCCTACTCCGATTAACGTATTTTTTAGTCCTGAAGTATTTGTAAATAGGTTTTTGATAACAAAAACTACAACAAATAAGATTACAATACCTAATGTAATGTAAGCTGCCCAGGCCATTGGCTCTACGAGACCGGCTTTTTCGCCTGTCTCAATAGCCTCATCACCAGCTGCAATAATTCTAACTAAGGATACAATCCCTACCAGACTTAGTACAGCAGCTACTATTTTTAATATTTTGTGTAACATAATTTAAATTTGGTCTTTTTTATTTTTTGTGCTTTACTAATAAGTCCATCAATGTAATTGATGCATCTTCCATATCATTTACAATACTATCGATCTTAGCGATGATGTAGTTGTAAAATATTTGAAGAATAATAGCCACAATAAGACCAAATACTGTTGTTAAAAGTGCTACTTTAATACCACCTGCTACTAATGATGGCTGCATATCACCTGCTGCTTCAATCTTATCAAAGGCCTGAATCATACCGATTACCGTACCCATGAAACCAAGCATTGGTGCTAATGCGATGAATAATGATATCCAAGAAACGTTCTTTTCTAACTGACCCATTTGTACACCACCATAAGCTACAACAGCTTTTTCAGCAGCATCGATGTCTTCGTCAGCTCTATCTAAACCTTGATAGAATATTGAGGCAACTGGTCCTTTTGTGTTTCTACAAACTTCTTTAGCAGCTTCTATACCACCTGATGCTAATGCATCTTCCACATTTTGAGTTAATTTTTTAGTGTTTGTAGTTGAAAGGTTTAAAAAGATAATTCTTTCTATAGCGATTGCTAAACCAAGAATTAAACATAATAATACAATACCCATAAAGCCTGGGCCACCTTCAATAAAACGCTTTTTTAATTCTTGATGGAAACTCAATTCTTCGCCTGCTGGCTCGTCAGCATCTTGAGTTAGAGTTGTAATAGTTGCTGTTGTAGTTGCTAATGTTGTTGCATTGGCATTAACAGTTCCGATAGCCATTAAACATGTTATGGCAAGAATAGAAAATAATCTTTTCATTGTTCTTAATCTTAATTTTATTAGTTAAAGTGTTAAAGATAAAAAAAATAATGTAAAAATCGCCTAAAATCTATGCAGAGAGGAAGGGATTCGAACCCTCGATACCCTTTTGGAGTATACACACTTTCCAGGCGTGCGCCTTCGACCACTCGGCCACCTCTCTGTAAATTTTGACAAAAATTACGGTGTGCCAAATAACAAAAAAAACTTCAAACACTAAAATTTGTATCGTTAATTTTAGGTCAATTCGCCACGTAGTGATGTTTCGAATGTTTTTTTGAATTCTGAAGTAGGTATTTTCTCTCCTAAAAGGTACATTAATTTAGTAATTGCTGCTTCTGTGGTTATATCTTTTCCTGAAATTACTCCTATAGATTTTAGCTCAGAACTGGTTTCATACTGACCCATATTAACACTTCCGCCTGCACATTGCGATACATTAACAATATGAAGTCCTTTTGATATTGCTTTTTTTAACAATTCTACAAACCATTTTTCGGTTGTTGCATTACCTGCACCATAGGTTTCTAGGATTAATCCTTCTAAGGTTTCACTGTTTAGTATTGTTTCAACAAAAGCTTTAGATATACCTGGAAATAATTTTAGAATACCTACATTGGTATTCATATTTGTACGAACCACCAACTGGTTTGTAGATTTTGATCTCCATAAATACTCCTTATTAATATTAAGGTGTACTCCAGACTCTGCTAAATTAGGGTAGTTAAAAGACTCAAAAGCTTCAAAATGCTCTGCATTTATCTTAGTTGTTCTATTACCTCTGTATAATTTGTATTCAAAATAAAGTCCTACTTCTCGTATTACAGGTAAACCATCTTGTTGCAAAGACGCCATTTGTATGGAGGTTATTAGATTTTCTTTTGCATCTGTTCTTAGGTCTCCTATTGGTAATTGAGATCCTGTAAAGATGACTGGCTTTTCTAAATTTTCTAACAAAAAACTTAAAGCTGAAGCAGAATAACTCATAGTATCACTTCCATGCAGTATCACAAAACCATCAAAGGACTGATAATTGACCTCTACAATTTGTGCAATATCTGCCCAAAACTTAGGATTCATGTTAGAGGAATCTATTGGTTCTTCAAAAGAAATGGTTTCTATATTACAATCCAGCAGTCTAATTTCTGGAATACGTGTTAAGATGCTATCAAAATCAAAAGCTCGTAATGCTCCTGTATCGGCATCTTTTATCATACCTATTGTTCCGCCTGTATATACTAATAAGATGTTTGGGTTTTGCATAGTTTATATACCGAATACGTGTTTTGAGTTTTTGGTTGTGATGTCAGCAATGTCTTCGACACTGATAGTGTAAAGTTCTGCTAATTTTTCTAATACCTTATTAATATATAAACTTTCGTTTCGTTTACCACGATATGGTTTTGGTGCTAAATAAGGAGAATCGGTTTCTAACACAATGTGTTGCAAATCGATTTTATTTAAAAACTGGTCTATTTTTCCATTCTTAAAGGTTACTACTCCACCTATGCCTAACTTCATATTATAGGATATGGCTTGGTGCGCTTGCTCTAATGTACCAGTAAAGCAGTGAAAGATTCCAAAAAGATCATCTGATTTTTCTTGTTCTAAAACTTCAAAAATCTCATCAAATGCCTCTCTGCAATGTATAACGATTGGCAACTTATACTTTTTTGCAAGATGTATCTGATGCCTGAATGCTTCAATTTGAATATCTAGTGTAGTTTTATCCCAATACAAATCAATACCTATTTCGCCAACGGCATAGAATTTTCGTTGAGATAACATGTCTTCAACATGTGCTAACTCTTCCTTATAATTTTCTTTTACATGTGTAGGATGTAATCCCATCATTAAAAATATATGCTCTGGAAAATCTTTTTCGAGTTGCAGCATCGATGCTGTATATGTAGAATCTATTGCAGGAATAAAAAATCTGGAAACATTAGCATCTAAAGCACGCTGAATCATAGCTGATCTATCTTCATCAAAAGCTTCACTATATAAATGTGTGTGAGTGTCCGTTATAATCATTTGGCAAAAATAATCGTTTAGTGTATTATATTTACACAAATTTTGAAAATGGAAACGTTAAAAGACTTTCTTCTAAATAAAGGCTACTCCAAGATAAAGCTGAAATTGACCAAAACAAATCATTTTGAAATTAAAGCTACTATTAATGGAGTTAAAGGTCGCTTTATTTTAGACACTGGAGCTTCTAGCAGCTGCGTTGGTTTTGAGGCCATAGAACGCTTTAATCTTAAAGTAAAAGACTCTGAAATAAAAGCCGTTGGTGCTGGCGCTTCTAATATGACTACGCAGATTTCTAAATCCAACAATTTAAAAATTGGAAAATGGAAGAAAAACAGAGTGGCTTTAATACTTTTTAATCTTTCTCACGTTAACACTGGACTCGTTAATCATAATGCAGATCCTATAGATGGTATTATTGGTGCAGATATTTTAAAGAAAGGAAAAGCTATTATTGACTACGACAAGAAATACCTTTACTTAAAGTTGAAAGATATTTCTTAACCAAAAGATTATTATTATTTTTATAGTCCTTAGTAATACCCTTATGGACCCTACCATTATAATAGCAGATGATCACCCTTTAGTACTAAAAGGGCTTCAAGATTTTTTACACGAAAAAGAATACAATGTCCTTGCCAGTGCAAAAAATGGCAAAGAAGCTTTGGCATTAATAAAAGCTCATACTCCAGATATTGCTATTCTAGATATTAAAATGCCTTTTTTTACAGGTTTGCAAATTGCTGAAAAATGCAAAAAAGCCAATCTTAAAACAAAGATAGTACTCATTACTTTTGAAAAGGATGAGAAAATCTACACCGAAGCAAAATCTATAGGTGTTTATGGCTATGTATTAAAAGAGTTTGCTTTAGACGAAATTGAAAACTGTATTAACGCTGTTACAAAAGATCAGCCTTATTTTAGTCCAGAACTTTTAGCGTATATAGAAGTAGATAATGGTCCGGAAGCGTTAAACGATTTGACAAAAACGGAGCTAAAAATCTTAAAATTGATTGTTGAAAACAAGACTGCAAAAGAAATTGCAGAAGAATTACACGTTTCTCCGAGAACTGTTGAGAAACATAAAAGCAACATTATCAGAAAGTTAGATATAGAAAAAACACCTAATAGTCTATTAATTTGGGCAAAAGAGAACCAAAACTACATTTCTTGAAAAATACGTAAGGTTACGTATATTATGGTATTATATTATTTCGGAAATTTACACTGTTATTAATTAAGGGTTAATAACGAGCTATTAATTAGTTCTTAGGGGATTATTTGAGCCTTGGAGTTTTCCAAGGCTCTTTTTTTTTCAAAAAAAAATCAAAAAATACGTAAGGTTACGTATAGTATTGTATTACAATTATTTGCAATTTTACAGTGCTATTAATCAAAAGCCTGAGGCTATATTCTCAAAAGCTCTGAGTAGTACGCAAACACTCAGGGCTTTTTTAAAATTGAAATATCATGGACACAATGAAAGATAATACCTCCAAAAGAGATAAAATATTTATGATTCTATTAATTGTTAGCTCTGTAATAGTCATCTCAGCGAATATAGCTGTTAATTTTTTTAGTTAATTTTAGTTAGTTACCTATGTAGTTAGGAGCAAAAAAAAAGCGCAATTAATATATAATTGCGCTTTTTTGCTTTATAAAAAACTCGAGGTAATTACATTTCCAAAGCTTTTTTAGGATTGTTATCCATTAATAATTCTTCAGGATTTTCTAACGCTTCTTTAACAGCAACTAAGAAACCTACAGATTCTCTACCATCAATAATTCTATGATCATAAGATAAAGCAACGTACATCATTGGATGAATTTCAACCTTACCATCTACAGCTATTGGTCTTTCTATAATATTATGCATACCAAGAATACCACTCTGTGGAGGGTTTATAATTGGTGTAGATAACATACTACCAAATACACCACCATTAGAAATGGTAAATGTACCACCTGTCATTTCATCTACCGTAATCTGACCATCTCTGGCTCTTAAGGCTAAGCGTTTTACTTCTGCTTCAACACCTCTAAAGGTTAAGTTTTCAGCATTTCTTATCACCGGAACCATAAGTCCTTTTGGTCCAGATACTGCAATACTTACATCTACAAAATCGTAAGAAATCATTTCTTTACCATCTATCATAGAATTAACTGCAGGATATAATTTTAATGCTCTTACTACTGCCAAAGTAAAGAAACTCATAAAACCAAGACCTACTCCATGTTTTGCCTTAAACTCTTCTTTGTATTGCTTACGTAATTCAAAAATTGGAGTCATGTTAACTTCATTAAAAGTCGTTAACATTGCTGTTGTATTCTTAGCTTCAACTAAACGCTCTGCTACTTTACGACGTAACATAGACATTTTGCTACGAGAAGTTCCTCTGTTTCCACCTGTTGGAGTTCCCATTGATGGTACAGCATTTACTGCATCATCTTTAGTTATACGACCATCTTTGCCAGTACCTTTTATTGCATTGGCATCTAGTCCTCTTTCATCAATAATCTTTTTAGCAGCAGGACTTGGTGTACCTGTAGCATAAGTTTTAGATTCAGTAGCAGCAGGTTTTGCTTCTTCCTTTTTAGGTGCTTCTTCTTTCTTTTCTTCTTTAGAAGAAGTTACACTCTCACTACCTTCTGGCTTTGCAGCACTTGTATCTATTAAACATACAACTTGCCCAACAGCAACAGCATCGCCTTCTTCAGCCTTTAAAGTAATTGTACCACTGGCTTCTGCTGGTAATTCTAATGTTGCCTTGTCACTATCAACCTCAGCTATAGCTTGGTCTTTTTCTACATAATCACCATCTTCTACTAACCATTCTGCAATTTCTACCTCAGTAATTGATTCGCCTGGTGAAGGCACTTTCATTTCTAAAATCATGCGTTATTGTATTTAACCCTTTTTTGGTTTAATTATTTTTTACTTCTTATTTGGTTATTCTTGCTTTTATCAAAAACATAATCGATAACTTCTTGATGTCTTGTTTTAGAACGTACAGAACTACCTGCTGCAGGTGCTCCATAAGGTCTTCTACTAGCAGCTCTCCATGTTCTTGCGTCATCAAAATGCATCATCATATGGCTGTAAGCTCCCATATTTCTTGGTTCCTCTTGCGCCCAAACAACATCATCTGCATTCTTATATTTACCTAATATGCTTTTTATTTCTTCTGCTGGTAATGGGAATAATTGCTCTATTCTAACCAAAGCAACATCTTCTCTACCTAATTTTTCTTGTTCTTCTAAAAGGTCGTAATAAAATTTACCTGTTACAAACACTAATGTTTTTACCTTATCTACATTAGCACTTGCATCATCTATTACTGTTTGAAAACTACCCGTTGCAAACTCATCTACAGCAGATACTACTTTAGGATGACGTAATAAACTCTTAGGAGTAAAAACTATTAAAGGTTTTCTATAGTTGGCTTTCATTTGCTTACGCAACAAATGAAACATATTGGCTGGTGTTGTACAGTCTGCAACAAACATATTGTCTTTTGCACACAACTGTAAGTAACGCTCCATACGAGCAGATGAATGCTCTGCACCTTGACCTTCGTAACCATGAGGTAACAGCATTACCAATCCGTTAGATGTTTTCCATTTATCTTCACCAGAAGATATATATTGGTCTAACATGATTTGAGCTCCATTACTAAAGTCACCAAATTGTGCTTCCCAAATGGTTAATGTATTAGGACTTGCCATAGCATAACCATAATCAAAACCTACAACACCATATTCTGACAATAATGAGTTATAGATATTGAATTGTCCTTGGTTTTCTGATACATTTTTAAGTAAGATAATTTCTTCTTCGCTATCCTCTACTTTTACAACAGCATGTCTGTGCGAAAAAGTACCACGCTCTACATCCTGACCAGAAATTCTAACATTAAAACCTTCAGCTAACAATGAACCATAAGCCAAATGCTCTGCCATTGCCCAGTCTAGTCTATCTTCATCAAACATAGTTTGACGCGATTCTACCAAACGCTGAATTTTTCTGATAAACTTTTTATCTTCTGGTAAATTAGAAATAACCTTTGTAATGTCTGTAAGTAGCTCTTTTGATACTGTTGTATCTACAGGCTTCATCATTTCGCCTTCATCTACACGATCAAAATCTTTCCATTGCTCGTGCATAAATGGAGAAATAACTGTCTTTTCTACTTTACGAGAGTCTTCAAGTTTTTCTTCTAATTTATCCTTGTAATCTTTTTCAATTTTTGAAACATGATCCTTATCTATTACACCTTCAGCAATTAATCGTTCTGCATAAATATCTCTAGGATTTTGATGCTTCGCAATTGCTTTGTATAATAAAGGTTGTGTAAACTTAGGCTCATCACCTTCGTTATGACCATATTTTCTATAACCTAATAAGTCTATAAATACATCGCGCTTAAATTTCATTCTAAAATGAAGTGCAAATAAAGTTGCGTGCACTACAGATTCTGCGTCGTCTGCATTAACATGAAGTACTGGTGACAAGGTTACCTTACCTACATCTGTACAATAGGTACTAGAACGTGCGTCTAAGTAATTAGTTGTAAATCCAATCTGGTTGTTTACTACAATATGTACTGTTCCGTTTGTTTTGTAACCATCTAATTGCGCCATTTGTACAACTTCGTACACAAGACCTTGTCCTGCTATAGCAGCATCACCATGCACTACTATTGGTAGTACTTGCGAAGCATCTTCAATTTCTGGTTTATCTTGTTTTGCTCTAGATATACCTTCTACAACTGCACCAACAGTTTCTAAATGCGAAGGGTTTGGAGCAATACTTAGGTTTATCTTTTTACCTGAATCGGTTTCGCGATCGCTTGTCCAACCTAAGTGATATTTTACATCACCATCAAAAATCTGTTCTTCGTAATCTTTACCATCAAACTCACTAAAGATATCTTTAGCAGATTTTCCAAAAATATTTGTAAGCGTACTTAAGCGGCCACGATGTGCCATACCCATTACAAACTCTTTAACACCATACTCTGCCGCTGTTTCTATCATAGCGTCTAAAGCAGGAATCAAAGATTCGTTTCCTTCTAAAGAAAATCGTTTTTGACCTACATACTTGGTATGCAAGAAGTTTTCAAAAGAAACCGCTTCATTCAATTTTCTTAGAATATTTTTCTTTTGATCTGGGGAAAACTGAGGATGATTATCATTAACATTCAGTTTTTCCTGAATCCATTGAATTTCCTCTGGTTTTCTTATATACATATATTCTACACCAATAGAATCGCAATAAATACGCTCTAAATGATCTATAATACTTTGCAAAGTTGATGTACCAATACCTATGATTTCACCGGCAGAAAAAACAGTGTTCAAATCATTTTTGGAAAGACCAAAATTTTCAATCTCTAATGTTGGAGCGTATTTTCTTCTGGCTCTAACCGGATTTGTTTTAGTAAATAGGTGACCTCTGTTTCTATAGCCATCGATAAGTTTTACAACCTGAAACTCTTTTTGAAGTTGTTCAGGAATTTGGGCAGAAACACCTTCTACTATTTCACCATCCATTCCATAATTTTCTGATCCGAAATCGTAACCTTGAAAAAAGGCACGCCAACTCGGCTCTATGGCATCTGGATTTTTAAGATATTGATCGTATAAGTCAGCAAAATATGCTGTATGTGCTGCGTTGAGAAAGGAATATTTATCCATTATTTTTACGAGACGTTGTCGTTTCAACAAAATTTCTTCAAAAATACAACTTTTAGTAGATAAACTAAGCGTTTTATTATATTTATAACAAATAAGGATTTAAGAATTATTAAGATGATAAAAAATAGAATAAAGACAGCCAAAAAAATAATTTTAAATAGCGTTATTTTATGTTTTTTTGTGATTTCCTCAAATGCACAAAGTAACACTGATGACAATACTTTTTGGAGCAACGTTCAGTTTGGTGGTGGAGTTGGATTAAATTTTGGAAACGGTTTTTTCAGTGGTGCTATTGCTCCTAATGCCATATATAACTTTAACCCTTATGTAGCTACTGGTGTTGGGTTAAATTTTCAGTACAGCTCTCAACGCGACGTATTTAAATCTACCGTTGTTGGTGGTAGTGTTATTGGTTTGTTTAATCCTTATAGAGAACTACAACTCTCAACAGAGTTTGAACAATTATATGTAAACCGTGATTTCGATGAGCAGTTTGTAAGCAATGTAGATGACAGCTATTGGTATCCTGCTCTGTTTTTAGGAGCTGGTTATAGAAGTGGCAATGTAACTTTTGGAATAAGATACGACGTGCTCTATGATGAAGATAAGAGTATACAACACCAAGCTTGGATGCCTTTTGTGAGGTTTTGGTTTTGACTTCGACTACGCTCAGCCAACATATTATTTCAGTATTTAGATTTATACCAAACCTTTTGCCATTCTCTTTGTAAGATTAAAAAAGTAATATCTTCTGAAAGTTTTACAACATCTTCTGTTTCTAGTGAACGAACCTTATTTTCTGAAACGTCTACTTGATAAAGTAAATTGAGATAGTCTGAAAATTTGTGTTGTATAAGATGAAAAACAGTGTCTTGCAGCACCAACTTAAGGCTTGTAGGCAACGTGTCTTCGTTAAGCTCTAAATCTACATTTGCAAAAAGCAAGTCTTTGTTAAGCTGAACTATTAGCTTTTTGTATAATTTTAATTTGTTCGCCTCAACAATTAAATCTTCAAAATTTACAGGCAAAGTCATTACACTCGTCTATTCATTAATTGCTCACCAAACAATTGAAGTATTTGCTTTTTATCGTCAGAAATATTCAGCTTTTCTAGTACACTAAACGCCTTTTGGGTATAATCCTTAACAGCTAATTGTGTAGCTTCAGCAGCACCTGAAGTGTTGAAAAGCGCTTTTACTTTTTCTACTTTAGCTTCGTTTGCAATAGATGCGCTAGACATTGCCTCTAATAAATTAGATTTCTCAGCATCGTCACCCAACTCTAATGTTTTAAGGTATAAATAGGTTTTTTTATTCTCTAAAATATCACCTCCTACTTGCTTACCAAATGTTTCTGGATTACCAAAAGCATCTAAATAATCATCCTGAAGCTGAAAAGCAACACCAAGAAAACGTCCAAAATCGTAAATTAAGTTTTGATCTTCTTCTGAAGCCTTAGCAACAATAGCACCCATTTTCATAGCTGCACCTACCAAAACGGCAGTTTTGTACTCAATCATTTTTAGATACTCTGCTATTGAAACATCATCTCTGGTTTCAAAATCAATATCGTATTGCTGGCCTTCACAAACTTCTAAAGCTGTCTTGCTAAACAATTTTGCCAGTGCTCTAAATATCTGCGGCTCATAATTTTCAAACAACTGGTAAGCTAAAATTAGCATGGCATCACCAGAGAGGATTCCTGTATTTAAATCCCATTTTTCATGAACCGTTTCTTTTCCTCTACGCAACGGAGCATCGTCCATAATATCATCGTGTATTAACGAGAAGTTATGGAATACCTCAACAGATAGAGCTGCATTCATGGCCTCTGTTGCAGAACCATCAAAAACCTCTGATGTCATTAAGGTTAAGACTGGTCGTAAGCGTTTGCCACCAAGCTTAAGAATATAATTTATAGGTTCATAAAGATTCTTTGGCTCTTTATTAACTGTAAAACCTTCTAGATAGGATAGAAAAGATTTTTGGTAAGCTTCAATATTCTGCATAAAAGCAAAAATAATGCTTTCAACACATTTTAAAACAATGTTACCTGTGTTAAAAAATTATTAAAACCATGGAAACTTTTTTTGTTTTTAAAGTTTCCCAGTGTAGATTTGCACTTTAATTATGAAACAAGAAATTTTAAAAACTGCTGTTGATATGTTCTTAAACTATGGTTTTAAGAGCGTAACCATGGATGATATTGCCAATGCAAAAGGCATATCTAAGAAGACGATATACCAATACTTTAAAAATAAAACGGTTTTGGTTGAAGAAGCTGTAATGTTTTTGTTCCACACCATTTCTAGTGGAATTGAAGACATTAGAGACCAAGAAAAAAACCCTATTGAAGAGATCTATGAGATAAAGCGTTTTTTAATGAAAAACTTAAAAGACGAAAAGTCTTCTCCTCAATTTCAGTTAGAGAAATACTATCCTAAAATTTATCACGAAATCAAAGAAAAGCAACTATGTGTTATGGAAGATTGCGTTGGGTGCAATCTAGAGCGTGGTAAAAAAATGGGACTTTTTAGAGAGGACATTAATATAACTTTTGTATCAAAGATTTATTTCACCTGTATGATGGCTTTAAAGGACAAAACATTGTTTCCGTTAGAGCACTTTTCTATGCATATGTTAATGAACCATTACTTAGAATACCATTTGCGTGGCATATGTACACCTAAAGGAATAGAACACTTAAATAATTATTTAACAATCAGTCAAAATCAACAATAACCCATGAGAAAGACACTCATACTAATTACATGCTTATTAGCAAGCGCTGTTGGTATTTCTCAAGAGCAACCTACCAGTTTCACATTACAAGAAGCTATAGATTACGCTCTTGAAAATAACAGGCAAGCTAAAAATGCAGCAAGAGACATTGATGCTGCTAAAAAACAAAAATGGGAAACCACTGCAACAGGTTTACCTCAACTAAGTGCTAATGCGAGTTATCAAAACAATCTAAAACAACAAGTATCCTTAGTACCTGCCGAATTTTTTGGTGGGCAAGAAGGTGATTTTGCTGAAGTTGTTTTTGGTACCAAGCAAAATGTTAATGCTACTGCAACACTAAATCAATTGGTGTTTGATGGTTCTTATTTGGTAGGCCTTCAGTCTGCTAAAGTGTTTTTAGAAATTTCAAAAAACGCTAAAGAAAAAACAGATTTAGAGGTAAGAAAAAGCGTAATCAATGCTTACGGAAATGTATTACTTTCTGAAGAAAGCGTACTTATTTTAGAGAAAAACATAGAAGTTTTAGAAAAAAACCTTGATGAAACTACTAAAATCTATGAAAACGGACTAGAAGAAGAAGAAAGTGTTGAACAATTGCAAATAACCTTATCTAACTTAAAGAGTAATCTTAACAACTCTATAAGACTAAGAGGTATTGCATACCAAATGTTTAACATAACTCTGGGCATAGACTACGCAGCTAAAATCACACTATCTGAAGATTTAGAACAACTAACCCAAAAGAATATTTCTCTGGAGGACTTAGAATTAGACAATGATGTTACCGCAACTGTAGATTATAAAATTGCTGAAAACGACACCAAATCTAAAGAACTCTTACTAAAATTAGAAAAAAGCAAAGCATTACCTACCCTAAGCGCATATCTTAATGGTGGTTATTTAGGCTTTAGTGACGAGTTTACATTTTTAGACAAAGAGCAAAGTTGGGCAGGCTTCTCTGCTTTTGGTTTTAATCTGGATATTCCAATTTTTAGCTCTGGTAAAAGAAGTGCCGCAACACAGCGTGCAAAAATAAATCTTGAAAAATCTAAAGACGAACTTACCGAAACAGAGCAACGCATTAAGCTACAAATTGAAACTGCAAAAAGCAATTACCAATTTGCCGTAGAGGACTATCAAAACAAGCAAGAAAACCTTAAACTGGCAGAACGTATAGAAAGCAAAAACCAAACAAAGTTTTTTGAAGGTATTGGCTCAAGTTTTGAGTTACGCCAAGCACAAACACAATTATATACAGCTCAGCAAGAATTATTACAAGCCATGCTAGATGTTATAAACAATAAAGCAGAGCTAGAAACAGCATTAAACACTATATCACCAAAATAAATCAGTCAAAAAAAGAAAAGAATTATGAAGAAAATATATTCAATCCTATTCTTAACAGTTCTTTTAGCTTCATGTGGAGAGCAAAAAAAGAATTCCGTAGAAAAAGTTTTAGAAAGCAATAATCTAGAAACGATACGAAAAAAACGTGGAGAATTAGTTAATGAGCAAGATGCCATTAATGAAAAGATAAAATTACTAGATGAAAAAATCGCCACGTTAGACACTGTACAGCATGTACCGTTAATAACAACTATTACTGCTAAGACTGAAGAGTTTAAACACGTATTAGAGCTTCAAGGAAATGTTACAACTAAAGACCTATTAGTTATTACTCCAGAAACTAATGGCATCTTAACTCACGTCTATGTAAAAGAAGGACAACGTGTTAGCAAAGGACAAATTCTTGCAAAAATTGATGACGGAGGTTTAGGTCAACAATTATCTCAATTAAAAATCCAAGCAGATTTAGCAAAGACAACTTACGAACGCCAAAAACGTCTTTGGGATCAAAATATAGGTAGCGAAATTCAGTTTTTACAAGCTAAATCTTCTTACGAGTCTCAAGAAAAAGCAGTTAACCACATGCAACAACAAATTGCAAAAACTGTTGTAAAAGCACCATTTTCTGGGACTATTGATGACGTTATATCAGAACAAGGTAATGTAGTTGCTGCAGGACAGACAGAATTAATGCAAATTGTTAACCTTAACAACATGTACATAGAAACCGAAGTACCAGAGCGCTATGTTAGCGATGTGGTAATTGGTAAAGATGTCGTTGTAGAGCTTCCTGTTTTGGGCAAAAAGATAGACACAAAAATTCGTCAGGCAGGCGATGTTATCAATCCTGCTAACAGAACGTTTAAAGTAGAAATTGAAATTCCTAACAAAGACAAGGCTATAAAACCAAATCTTACTGCAAAATTAAAAATCAACGATTACACAAATGAAAAAGCCATTCTTATTCCTCAAAGTGTAATTTCAGAAAATGCAGAAGGCGAGCAATACGTTTACGTGGTTACAGATAAAAACGGAAAAGGTATCGGTAGCGCAAAACGTGTAATTATAGAAACTGGCAAAACCCAAGGAGATGTTATAGAAGTTGTTGGCGGCTTAGAAACAGGATCAGAGATTATAAAAGAAGGTGCACGTAGTGTTAGAGACGGACAATCTGTAGAAGTAATCAACTATAAAGAAGAAGGTAATGGCAAATAAAAAGAAGAAAAATACAGACAAAGAGTTTGGCTTATCATCGTGGGCTATTAATAATAAAACCACGATGTATGTTCTAATCTTAGTGTTTTTCTATGTAGGTATATCTGCATTTTTCAGTATGCCAAGAGAAAATTTCCCTGAGGTTAACGAAACCAAAATCTACATTAGCACAGTTTTCCCTGGAAACACTGCAGAAGATATTGAAAAGCTAATCCTTAACCCTTTAGAAGACCGCTTAAATACTGTCAGCAATAAAGTAGAAATCACCTCAACAGCTACAGAAGATTATGGTATGCTTATGATTGAGTTTGACGAAGGCATTACTGTAGACCAAGCAAAACAAAAAGTAAAAGACGAAGTAGACACAGAAACAGCCAGTGAAGATTGGCCAACTTTTAATGGAGCTAAAGTAGAACCAGACGTGTTTGAATTAAGTCTTTCTGAAGAAATGCCTATTCTAAACATTAATATCTCTGGTGATTATCCTATTGAAAAACTTAAGGATTTTGCAGAATACCTTCAAGATGAAATTGAAGATATACAAGAAATCAAAAAAGCAGACATCAGAGGTGCTCAAGAAAAAGAGGTTGAAGTTGCTGTAGATATCTACAAAATGATGGCTGCTAAAGTAACTTTTAGCGATATTATTGGAGCAATTGCTAATGGTAATCTTACGCAATCTGCTGGTAACCTTAAAGCCAGTGGACAACGTAGAACTATTAGAGTTATTGGTGAAATAGAAAAACCATCAGAGCTTGAAAATTTTGTTGTTAAATCTGAAAATGGTAATGCTATTTACCTCAAAGATGTTGCAACTGTAGCTTTTAAAGAAGAAGACAAAACTACTTTTGCTCGTAAGTCTGGTGAGCCTGTAGTAATGCTAGATGTTAAGAAACGTGCAGGAAAAAACATGGTTGCAGCTGCTGAGCAAATTCAAGTAATAGTACAAGATGCTATTGACAATGAGTTTCCTCAAGATTTAGAAGTAACCATTACCAACGACCAATCCTCTGTAACTATTGGTCAGGTTGACGACTTAGTAAACAACATCATCTTTGGTGTTATCCTTGTTGTAACGGTATTAATGTTCTTCTTAGGATTTAAGAATGCTCTATTCGTTGGTTTTGCAATACCAATGTCTATGTTTATGTCGCTTATGATTCTTAACCTTATTGGCTATAGTTTAAATACTATGGTGCTATTTGGGCTTATTATGGGTCTTGGTATGCTGGTGGATAACGGAATTGTAGTTGTTGAAAACGTATACCGACTTATGGACGAGGAAGGTATGAGTCGCATAGAAGCCGCTAAAAAAGGAATTGGCGAGATTGCTTTTCCTATTATAATTTCAACATTAACAACGGTTGCTGCCTTTGTACCACTTGGTCTATGGCCAGGAATTATGGGAGAATTCATGAAAATTCTGCCTATAACCTTATCCATTGTTTTAGGATCTTCGTTATTCGTAGCAATTTTCTTTAACTCGGTATTAGTATCGCGCTATATGACGACCGAAGATAAAGACATGCCTCTAAAACAGATTATTAAAACCACCATTATTGTAGCTGTTATTGGCTTAATTATTCTTCTTATTGGTGGTGCTTACAGAGGTCTTGGTACAATAATGATTTTTACAGCAATAATGCTTTGGGCTTACAGGTTATTTATAAGAAACTGGGCCAATAGTTTTCAAAATAAAGCTTTAGTAAAACTAGAAGGTTGGTACGAGCGTCAATTACGTTGGGCACTTTCTAAAAAGAAGCCTTACGTTTTAAGTATTGGTACATTTTTATTACTTATTGCAGCTTTTATTGCTTTTGGAATCTCTCTCGGAACACAGCGAACTAAAGTAGAATTTTTTCCAGACAATAAACCAAATCAAATTATTGTCTACATAGAATATCCTGAAGGTACAGCCATCGAAAAAACAAATGCAATCACTAAACAGATTGAAAAACGTGTATATGCTGTTATTAACGACAGTAAATATATGGATGGAGACAGAAACTTTCTTGTAGAAAGCGCAGTATCTCAGGTTGGTGAAGGAGCAGGTAATCCACAAACCGATGGTGGTTCTGCTGCAGAAATGCCGCACAAAGCTAAAATTACAGCTTCTATGCGCGAGTACAAATATCGTCGTGGAGAAGATAGTGAGCTCTTACGCCAAAAAGTTCAGGAAGCTCTGGTTGGTATTTATCCTGGTGTTTTAATTTCTGTTGAAAAAGATGCTAATGGACCACCTGCTGGTTCTCCTATCAATATTGAAATTGAAGGTAATGATTATGATGAACTTATTGTTACTGCAGAAAAAATGAGAGAGTTTATCAACTCTAAAAACATTGCTGGTATCGATGAGCTTAAAATTGATGTTAACAAAGACAAGCCTTCAATGATTGTTGAAGTTGACAGAGAAAAGGCTGGTGAACTAGGTGTTAGTGCTAAGCAAATTGGAGATCAATTACGTAACTCTATTTTTGGTGCCAAAGCTGGTATTTATAAAGAAGATGGTGATGATTTTGACATCTACGTAAGATTCAACAAAGACAATAGATATAACACTAGTGCACTTTTCAATCAGAATATTACATTTAGAGACAATACTGGTAAGATAAAAGAAATACCATTATCTGCCGTTGCAAAACAGAAAAACAATTCTGGTTTTAGTGCCATAAAGCACAAAGACACTAAGCGTGTGGTAACCGTTTACTCTGCCTTAGCTCCTGGTTATACAGATGCTGGTGCTATTGTAAACCAGATTCAAAATGAAATGAAAAGCTACAAAGGGCTTCCTGAAGGTATCAAAATTGATTATACAGGACAGATAGAAGAGCAAAACAAGCAAATGGCATTTTTAATGGGTGCATTTTTTACTGGTCTTGCTTTGATATTCTTCATTTTAATTTTCCAGTTTAACTCTATTTCAAAACCAGCAATTATTATGCTTGCGATTTTCTTGAGTTTTATTGGTGTATTTGGAGGTATTGTAGTTTCCGGAAGTGCTTTCGTTATTATGATGACCATGGTAGGTATTATTTCGCTTGCCGGAATTGTAGTAAACAATGGTGTGGTACTACTAGATTATGCACAACTTCTTATCGATAGAAAGAAAAATGAGCTCGATCTAGATGAAGATCAATACTTATCTAAAGAACACTTGTTCGAGAGTATCGTTAAAGCCGGAAAAGCTCGTCTTAGACCTGTATTACTTACAGCTATTACTACAATTTTAGGTTTAATTCCGCTTGCAATAGGACTAAATATTAACTTCTTTACGCTGGCTTCAGAATTTGATGCTAATATTTATATGGGAGGTGATAACGTGGTATTTTGGGGACCATTAGCTTGGACCGTAATTTATGGGCTTTTAATTGCAACATTCTTAACTCTTATTGTAGTACCTATTTTATTTTACCTAAGTGTAAGATTAAAAATGTGGATGCACAAAGACCGTGTTGTCAATACTGAAACTGAAACGGATTTGCAAGAGCCATTCAATTTAGATAAAAGAATAGAGCCTCAACATTAAAAGTTTTCTATTCAAAAAAAACAACCTTAAAATATTAATTATAAGGTTTGATTAATAGCAGAAAAGCCTCAACAATTGTTGAGGCTTTTTATTTTTTTATCCTTTAAGTTGATTAAATTTGCAACCGCATTCATCGCAAGCAATTGCAAAGATGAATCTCATTTAATTTTTGAATATGTATAGAAGTCACAATTGTGGAGAATTAAGAGCCACTCATAGCAACATAGAAGTTACACTTGCTGGTTGGGTACAAGGAGTTAGAGATAAAGGTTTTATGATCTATGTAGATCTTAGAGACCGTTATGGTATAACACAGCTTTACTTTGATGAAGATCAAAGCGCCAAAGCACTTATGGAAACGGCTCAAAAATTAGGACGCGAATTTGTAATTCAGGTCAAAGGAAAAGTACAAGAGCGTACCTCTAAAAACCCTAATATTCCTACAGGTGACGTTGAGATTTTAGTTTCAGAATTAAATGTGCTTAATGGTTCAAAAACGCCACCATTTACTATTGAAGATGAAACTGATGGTGGAGATGATTTGCGCATGAAATATCGTTACTTAGATATTCGTCGTAATCCTGTAAAAAACAGTTTAGTTTTTAGACACAAAGTAGCTCAAGCTGTTAGAAATTATCTTTCTAACGATGGCTTTATTGAAGTTGAAACTCCATATTTAATAAAATCTACACCAGAAGGTGCTCGTGATTTTGTAGTACCTTCTCGTATGAACGAAGGTCAGTTTTACGCTTTACCACAATCTCCACAAACCTTTAAGCAGTTGCTTATGGTTGGTGGCATGGACAAATATTTTCAGATTGTAAAATGTTTTAGAGATGAGGATCTTCGTGCAGACCGTCAGCCAGAGTTTACACAAATAGACTGTGAAATGGCGTTTGTAGAACAAGAAGATATTTTAAATACGTTTGAAGGATTAACACGTCATTTACTTAAAGAAATTAATGGTGTTGACGTTGATAAATTCCCAAGAATGCTATACGATGACGCAATGCGTCTGTATGGTAACGACAAACCAGACATTAGATTTGGAATGGAGTTTGGCGAGTTAAATGACGTTGCAAAACATAAAGATTTCAATGTATTCAATTCAGCAGAATTGGTTGTTGGTATCGCAGTACCTGGCGGAAATTCATATACCAGAAAAGAGATAGACAAACTTATTGATTGGGTAAAGCGTCCGCAAGTTGGTGCTTTAGGTATGGTGTATTGTCGTTGCAATGAAGATGGCACTTTTAAATCTTCTGTAGATAAGTTTTATGATCAAGATGATTTAGCAAAATGGGCAGAAGTTACTGGAGCAAAAGCTGGTGATTTAATCTGTGTGCTTTCAGGAAACACTAATAAAGTGAGAGCGCAATTAAGTGCTTTACGTATGGAATTAGCAGAACGTCTTGGCTTACGTAAGTCAGATGAATTTGCACCACTTTGGGTTATGGATTTCCCACTTTTAGAATGGGATGAAGATACTGAGCGCTACCACGCGATGCACCATCCATTTACGTCTCCAAAACCAGGACAGTTAGAATTATTAGATTCTAAACCAGGCGAGGTTAAGGCTAACGCTTACGATTTAGTTTTAAATGGTAACGAAATTGGTGGTGGTTCTATTCGTATTCACGATAAAGCAACACAAGCGATTATGCTAAAACACTTAGGATTCTCTGAAGAAGAAGCTAGAGCGCAGTTTGGTTTCTTAATGGATGCTTTTGAATATGGTGCACCTCCACATGGTGGTATTGCTTTTGGTCTCGATAGACTTGTTGCTATTTTAGGTGGACAAGAAACGATTAGAGATTTCATTGCTTTCCCAAAAAACAATTCTGGTAGAGATGTAATGATAGATGCACCTGCACCAATTGATGATGAACAATTGCAGGAACTCAATTTAAAATTGAATTTAAAATCATAAATATTAAATCCTGCTTCTTGCAGGATTTTTTGTTAGATTTAAAGTATGCCAACTAAGTCCAACTTTTTAAAGCAATTACTCATTTGGAGATACAAACATGTCTCTGAAAAGAACTTTGTTTTTGTATTAAGTCTTATCATTGGTTTATTAGCTGGATTGATTTCAGTTTTCATTAAAAACATCACCTTTGCTATTGAAGCAATTTTTGAAAAAGGTATTATACTTTCAGAAAACAGCATCTATTTTATTTTACCAATTGTTGGTTTGTTTTTGGTTTACTTGTTTGTAAAATACATTTCAAAGCAACCAAGCGAACATGCCATTCCTTCCATTCTTTTTGCCTTATCTAAAAGAGATGGCATTATAAATAAGAAAAAGATATACTACCCTTTAATCACAGCACCATTAACTGTAGGTTTTGGTGGTTCGGTTGGTTTGTTAGGACCAGCTATTGCTTCGGCTTCGGCATTAAGTTCTAACTTTAGCAGACTATTGCATATCGATAGAAAAACCAGAAGTTTATTAATTGCCTGTGCAGCAGCAGGTGCAATTGCTTCTATTTTTAAATCGCCAATTGCTGCAATTATTTTTGCTATTGAAGTCTTTAGTCTAGACCTAACGTTCGCTTCACTCCTACCTTTATTGATGGCTTCAGTATCCTCCGTAATTACATCCTACTTTTTTCTTGGAGATAGTGTCTTATTTGAGTTTAGCGTTTCAGACAAGTTTGTAATTAAGGATACACTTTTTTACATCCTTTTAGGAATAGGAACTGGAGTTGCTTCTATCTATTTTTCAAAAATTTACTTCGGAGTTACGTCAATATTTAATCGGTTTAAATCCGCCAGACAAAAATTAATTGTTGGTGGTTTAGCAATTGGTGTTATGCTCTTTTTTATTCCACCACTTTATGGTGAAGGTTTTGGATTCATCAACAACCTTTTAATTGGTAACGATATTGAAGCCTTAGGCAATACACCTTTTGATTCGCACTTAGACAATATCTGGATTGTTATCGGACTTTTATTTGGCATTACCATTTTTAAAGCCATTGCCATGACCACAACATTTGCAGCTGGTGGGACTGGTGGAATTATAATTCCGACCCTAGTGATGGGAAGTGCCTTAGGAAATGTAGTTGCCAAAGTTATTAATAACTGTGGTTTAGGTTTTAATGTGTCTGAAGCTAATTTTACATTAATTGGTATGGCTGGTCTTATTGCAGGTGTGCTGCATGCTCCGTTAACTGCCATTTTCTTAATTGCAGAAATTACAGGTGGTTATCAATTGTTTGTACCTTTAATGATAACAGCTTCTATGTCTTTTATCATCAATAAAAATGGTTTAGACCATACTATTTACACTAAAGAATTATTAGAAAAAGGTGCGCTTCTTACTCAGAATAAAGATAAAAGCGTTCTTACCTTAATGAAACTCGATTCGGTTATTGAGCAAAATTTTGTTGAATTACATCCAGACATGACACTGGGTGAAATGTTGAAAAATGGAGTTTCTAAATCTAACCGAAATTTGTTTCCTGTTACTGATGATGAAAAGAACTTTATAGGCATCATTTTACTAGACAATATAAGGTCTGTAATGTTTGACCAAACTCTTTATAACTCAACTACAGTTGAAACCTTTATGCAAAAACCACCAGAAATCATCTACTATGAAGAGGATTCCATGGAAAAAGTAATGAAGAAATTTCAACGCTCAAAAGCCTGGAATTTACCTGTAATTAGAGACCATAAATATTATGGTTTTGTTTCAAAATCTAAGCTTTTAACAGCTTACCGTCGCGAATTGATTAATTTTACCTCATAGAATTTTTAAAATGATGAAACCTATTCACATTATCACACTTATAGCTTTTTTAGCCTCTTTAGGTAGCATTGTTTGCGGATTAATTTTAGAGGTTGACTACACCGAAAAACTCATAGGCTTTGGAGTATTGGGTTTATTTTTGGTTGTTTTTCCATTATTTTCTTATTACAGATGGAAAGGAAAAGACGCCAAAGACTACATGCTAACCAAGGAAAACCTTGAGAAAATGCGCAAAAACCAAAGAGAAAACAAGCACTAAGTAACTTATTAATTTTCAATATTTTAAAATAAAACGATTTATTAACCTTATGTGTTAGTTAATACATTACATTTGTGTTTTAATTTTTATTTATTTACAATGACTGGAACAGTTAAATTTTTCAATGATTCAAAAGGATTTGGATTCATTACCAACGACGAAACGGGAAAAGACATTTTCGTTCACGTATCAAACCTTAATGGCGTAGAATTACGCGAAGGTGACAATGTAGAGTACACAGAAGAAGAAGGCAGAAAAGGAATGGTTGCTGCAAACGTAAGCGTTCTTTAAGAGATATACTTTATTTTTAGTTCAACGCTCAACCTATGGTTGGGCGTTTTTTTATTTAAAAATAATTGGCAGATTACGCTTAGGCAATTTTACAATATAATATGGTTGAGTGATAACCGAAGTGGCTATACCATCTGGTGTTTTTCTTAAAACTTCAACCAAAACTTTATCTGTTGTCTCCTGAAAAGCGAGACTTAGACTATAGCCTCCAGATTCCCTAATATCATCAAAAACAGCAACAACTGTATATTTAGAGAAGTCTATATCTGTTTCTGAAAAACTATCGGAAACCTTATTAACTGAGTTTATTTTATTAAGCAAATCCTGCCATTCTTCTGAAGAGGTAATGACTAAATTTTGTTTTTCAATACCTTCTGATCCTGAGCCATGCAGATTACCCTTTCCTATAAGAACTATATCTTCTTTAGCCATTTTCGCTTGATTCTCTGTGGATTTGCAGTTAAAAACAAATAGTAATACTAGTGTGACAAAAATCTTGTTTAACATAATGCTTATTCTTCTATAATATTTTCATTTTTATAATCTATAGGTTTATCAAAATCAAAATATTTTGATTTAAAATAAATTTTCATTGCTACCTGATTCTCCTCTCTATCATTAGATTCTCCTTCACTGTCAATGTACTTTGCTTTATAATACACATCACTCTTAAATTCTACCACACCATAAATAACCTCGTCTTCTTTAACTTCTGGGATTTTAGATAAAATAACTTTTGTCTCTGTACAAGGCACTTCTATTCTAAACTCTAATTGACCATCTTTTGTTTTAGAATATGTTGGAAAATCGTCACCTGCCAGTAAATGATATAAAATCACTTTATCTTCTAAAACTTTTAATGAAAATCCAAAGCCACCGAATAAACCAAATGCTCCATCAATAGTAATGGTATCATTCTTTTTATAGTAGAATGACCTAAAAAGCATTTGTTTTTGTTTGCTTCTACTAGAAAATGTTATTGAATCTTTCTCAAAATAATCTGCTAAAAATAAATTATCATAAACTAAAAACAGAGACTCAAAAGGATTTCCTAACTCGGATTTAGAGATTTTAGAATTAACCTCTTCTTTTATGTTTTCATCTATAATAAATCCAGAATCAACTTGCTTTTTTTCACAACAAAAAAATATAACTAGTAAAAATAATAAGTAAAGATGCTTTTTCAATTCAAATTTCGTTTTTCAATAAAAAATCGCTTCATCAATTCTGAAGCTTCTTCTGCTAAAACACCACTTACAACTTTGGTTTTAGGATGCAATTTGGTTCCCATAGCTGTAAAACCACGTTGTTCGTCTGAGGCTCCGTAAACTATTTTTGCAATCTGGCTCCAGTACAATGCACCAGCACACATTTGGCAAGGCTCTAACGTTACGTACAATGTACATTTGGTTAAATATTTTCCACCTAAAAAGTTAGCTGCAGAAGTTATCGCCTGCATTTCTGCATGTGCTGTAACATCATTTAGCAACTCTGTAAGATTATGCGTTCTGGCTATAATTCTATCTTCTACCACAACAACAGCTCCGACAGGAATTTCGCCTTTTTCATAAGCAACCTCAGCCTCCTGAAGCGCTTTTTTCATGTAATATGTATCGTCAAATGGCTTTATCATTATTGTAAAAATACGATTTCAAAAATCATTAAATTCTATTACGGCAAGAATTTTGATGGAATAATTGTATGCTATTAATTACGATAACCCATAATGGGCATTTAATATGTAGTGATTGTTCCAATAATTTAATTAATTGATAAAACCTAAGCTTTCTTAAAACTTAAATATATGAAGTCACACTACTCTATCTCTATCCCAAAACCATGCCATGAAGACTGGTCTAAAATGACACCAAACGAAAAAGGTCGATTTTGTAAATCGTGCACTAAAACCGTTGTAGATTTTACAAAAATGAGTCCTGATGCTATTCAGGATTACTTGCACAACAACAAAGACCAACGCATTTGTGGCCATATAAAACAAAGTCAATTGGATAGTATTAACTTAAGAATTCCTGAAGCTGTCATTCACCAAAATCAGAGTTTTCATCGTTTGTTTCTGTTGGCGCTTTTAATTTCTATGGGAATGACATTGTTTAGTTGTGAAGATGAAAATGGACAAAAAAAGAAAATTGAAAGTATAGAAGTTGTAGAGACTAAGACAAAAGTTATTGATACGTTACTCAACAACAATGAGAAAAAAGAGATACAACAAGACTCACTTATTAAGAAAGATAAATCTTCAAAAACTGAAATAAAGGTTCCTCAAATTGAAGGTATGATGATTACTGAAACTTTAGGAGATATTGTGGTACAACCAAGTGACACAACTGATATTGCCTTAAATGATATAGAAGTTATTGACCCAAATGAGATAAATACTTTAGAAGGTGAAATTTCAACACAATGCAATAATTCTAAAAAAGACAATGATATAATCGTTGGACTATTTATCATTGAGCAACCACCAGAATTCTTGGACACACCAAAACAATTAACTGCCGAAGAAAAGAAAACTTACTTTTCAGATCGCATACAAGAAATCGTAAAGGAAAACTTCAATCAAAATATTGGAGACAGTACTGGCTTAAAAGGCAAACAAAGAATATTCACTCAGTTCACCATTAACGAAACCGGAGAAGTAGAAAACATAAAAGTAAGAGCTCCACATCCTCTTTTTGAAGCAGAAGCAAAACGCGTTATAAATTTATTACCAAAATTTAAACCAGGAAACCAAAGAGGTAAGGCAATTTCTATGGTCCATAATCTGCCTATAACTTTTGTAATTGAAGACTAGAAAACTTGTATTTTTGCTTGGTGCAAAATTCACTTTTAAGACATATAAACCTGCCCGAAGACTTACGTCAACTCAAAGCTGAGGATTTACCTCAAGTGGCTAAAGAATTACGTGAGTTTATCATCAACGTTGTGGCTACAAAAGAAGGCCATCTTGGCGCTAGTTTAGGTGTTATAGAATTGACTATTGCACTGCATTACACCTTTAACACACCTGAAGATTTACTTATTTGGGATGTTGGGCACCAAGCTTATGGTCATAAAATTTTAACCGGAAGAAAAGATCGTTTTGAAACCAACAGACAACTTAATGGTATTAGCGGTTTTCCAAAACGAAGTGAAAGTGATTATGACACCTTTGGCGTTGGACACTCTTCAACTTCAATTTCTGCAGCTTTAGGTATGGCTATTGCATCACAACTTAAAGATGAAAATAAGCATCATATTGCGGTTATTGGTGATGCTTCTATTGCAAGCGGAATGGCTTTTGAAGGTCTTAACCATGCTGGAGTTACAGATGCTAACCTATTGGTTATTCTTAATGATAATGCTATTGGTATAGACCCAAGTGTTGGTGCGCTAAAACAATATTTAACCAATGTAAAAAAAGGCACACAAAAACAAGATAACATTTTTGAAGCCTTAAATTTTAATTACTCTGGTCCAATAGATGGTCATGATTTACCGTTGCTAATTTCTGAACTAGAACGATTAAAAACAGTAAAAGGACCAAAGTTTTTGCACGTAATTACCACAAAAGGTAAAGGCTTAAAGCAAGCCGAAGAAGACCAAGTAAAATACCATGCACCTGGTAAGTTTAATGCAAAAACAGGTGAACTTATTACAAAATCAAATACTCTTGAGCCACCGAAATATCAAGATGTTTTTGGCGAAACCATTGTTGAATTGGCCAAAAAGAACGAAAATATTATTGGTATTACACCAGCCATGCCAACTGGAAGCTCTTTAAAATACATGATGGAAATATTTCCTGATCGTGCTTTTGATGTAGGTATTGCAGAGCAACATGCCGTTACTCTAGCAGCAGGTATGGCAACACAAGGGTTAATTCCATTTTGTAACATCTACTCTACCTTTTTGCAACGTGCTTATGACCAAATTATACATGATGTAGCTTTGCAAAATTTACCTGTAGTATTTTGCTTAGACAGAGCTGGCTTAGTAGGCGAAGATGGAGCAACACACCATGGTGTTTTTGATTTGGCTTACCTTAATTGTGTACCTAATTTGGTAATTTTTGCACCAAGAGATGCTGTAGCATTACGCAATATTATGTATACTGTTCAGTTAGGAATTGATTTTCCAATTGCCATACGATATCCACGTGGCAGAGGTCATCTTTTAGATTGGAAACAACCTTACAAAACCATTGAAATTGGTAAAGGAGAATGTCTTAAAAAGGGTAAAAAAATAGCCATATTATCAATTGGAACTATGGCAAAACATGTTGAAAATGCTATTGTAGATTTAGATATTTCGCATTATGACATGCAATTTGTAAAACCTCTTGACGAAACATTATTGCACGGAATTTTTAAAACACACAAAACCATTGTTACCATAGAAGATGGCACCATTGTAGGTGGTTTTGGAAGTGCTATTTTAGCGTTTGCAAATACACACAGCTACAAACATCATATTGAGGTTTTAGGCATTGAAGATAAATTTATTGAGCATGGCTCAGTGTTACAATTGCAACAATTACAACAGCTGGATTCTGCTTCAATTACAAAGAAAATAGAACAACTACTCTCTATCCTCAACAACAGCTAAATCTGTTTTTCCTTCTATCTGTTCAATCTGTACTGTATCTTTTTTTACTTCTTGTTGTTGAACATTAGAAATATCGTCTAGCATTAATAGGCAAGTCAGTACTACTACAAAAATGACTAAGCCTCCGAGTATATTATTTCTCATAAGTAGGTTTTTTTTGGATGCTAATTATGAAATAAATTAAAATAACATATCGTTAAAAAACAAAATTATTCGATGAAACGCACTTTATAAGATATTCCCTTTCAGCTTTTTATGCAATAACATTGCATTAGTATCAGATAATTTTGAAATAAATAAACACACAGAAAGTAGATTATTATACAATGATTCGTTAGATAAGTAAACCGTTTCTGGCAAAAGGTTTTTCAGTAATTTATCATAGTTAGATAAACTATCGTCATACACATTATACGCTAAGCTTCCGTAAGCATTTAATAACTGATTTAAGATTTCGTAACCAGCAATCTCTTTGTTTAAAACCTCTTTAGATCTGTAAACTTTCTTTATACTTAAATCTATAATATCTTTTATCTGAGCTTTATATTGACTCACATCCAAAAGTGCAGTTTCAAATTTTCCATCTAAAATATCTGCTTCATGCTTCATAAAAATTGATGCTGCTTCATCAATTAAAGTACTAATTGCCAATGCTCTCAGATAGCTAACTCTGTCTTCTGTGGTTTTTAATGCATTATAATTTTTGGTTATTATTCTGCCTTTTACAAGTTTTATTAAGTATTCTAATGCATAATCCTCTTCTATTAATCCTAGATTGATTCCATCCTCAAAATCTATAATAGTATAACAAATATCATCAGCAGCCTCTACCAAGTATGCTAATGGATGCCTGTTATAACTTAGGTCTGTTTCACTTCGTGATATTAATCCCAGATCTGAGGCAACCTCTTTAAACATATCTTTTTCACTTTGAAAAAAGCCATATTTTTTATCAACTGTATGCCTTGTTGGTTTTTTAGGTAACGATTCTTTTGGGTATTTCATAAAAGCGCCAAGAGTAGCATAACTTAATCGCAGACCACCTATTCTTCCAGCTCTACTTTCTGTTAATATTTTGAATCCGTTAGCATTACCCTCAAAATCACACAGGTCCTGATATTCTTTATCTGTTAGATTAGATTTGAAATCTGCACCATTTCCGTTTTTAAAATATGAGCCTATTGCTTTTTCGCCAGAATGACCAAATGGTGGGTTACCTATATCATGTGCTAAAGCAGCTGCGGCCACTATAGCTCCAAAATCGTTAATCTTATAACCATGTACATTTTCTAAATGCGGATGTTTTTCTAATAACAATCTGCCTACTTGCCTCCCTAAAGAGCGCCCAACCACACTTACTTCTAAGCTATGTGTTAACCTAGTATGAACAAAATCTGTTTTAGAAAGAGGTACTACTTGAGTTTTATCTTGCAGACTTCTAAATTCTGAAGAAAATATAATACGGTCATAATCTACTTCAAAGCCAACACGTGTTTCGTCTTGTTCTTTTCTTAATCTTTTATTTTCATCTCCAAAGCGTCTTAAGGATAATAGTTGCTCCCAGTTCATCTGTAAATATTTATTGTTAAAGCTGTAAGGTAGAATTTTGCCATTATAGAATTGTAGTGTAAACTTTACTGCAATGGCTCATTTCATATATTCTAATAAAAAATGCAAGATAAATAAATTGATATATAATTATTTAGAAAACGACTTTCTATTATCATCTTTTTTAATGTTAAGAAATTGTATCCTTATTACTAATTCGCTTAATATTAAACTAACCTTTAACTAACTTTTTGGTCACAAAACTTTAATCATTGAGTAACCTCTTCGAGAGATTATCCCATTTTCTTTGCATCACAATAAAAACCAAAATTGTTTATTAAAATTTAACTCAATGAAAAAATTACTTTTAACCGCGTTAGTAGCTTCAACAGTAGTATTTACTAGCTGTTTTAAAGATGATGATACTCCTATAATAATAGAGGAGACTACAATAATTCAAAACCCAGGTGGTGGTTCAGATGACGAATGTCCTGTAATTGCTGTAACTGGTGAAATTGCTGATGGTACTGTTTGGACAAACGACAACATTTACCAATTAAACCAAAAGGTTGTTGTACCTGCAGGTGCAACTTTAACAATTAATCCAGGAACAATCATCAAAGGTTCTTCTGGTACTGGTTCTTTAGCTTCTGCTTTAATTATAGCTAGAGGCGCTACTATTAATGCTAATGGTACTGCAAACGAACCAATTATCTTCACTTCTTCTGCAGACAACATTACTTGTGGTGAAACTGCTGGTACTAACTTAGACGAAAATGATAGAGGTCTTTGGGGAGGTTTAATCGTATTAGGTAATGCACCTTGTTCTTTCTCAGGAGATATTCCTGAAGCTCAAATTGAAGGTATTCCTGCAGATGATACTTTTGGTCTTTATGGTGGTACAGTTGCTGATGACAGCTCTGGAAGCTTAAGATACATCTCTATCCGTCATGGTGGTGCTTTAATTGGTGAAGGTAACGAAATCAACGGTCTTACTTTAGGAGGTGTTGGTAGTGGTACTGTAATTGATAACATCGAAGTTGTTGGAAACGTTGATGATGGTGTAGAATTCTTTGGAGGTACTTGTAACGCTTCTAACTTATTAGTTTGGGCTCAAGGTGATGACGCTCTTGATATTGACCAAGCTTATGCTGGTACTATTGATAATGCAGTTGTTGTATTAGGTGACATTTCTGACCATGCTTTTGAAATTGACGGTCCTGAAGGAACTGCAAACGGTGCATTTACTTTAAGAAACGTTACAATCGTTGGTAACAATGTAACTTCAAATGGTGAGTATGCAGATTACAGAAGTAACGCACAAGGTCTTACTGAAAATGTTTATGCTTATGGTTTCCCTGCAGGTAAAGATGTTGAGTTAGACAACGACGGTGTTGCTACAAACTACAACAATGGTGACTTAACTTTTGGTCCTTGGGAAATTGTTTTACCTACAGGAGTAACTAACGTTACAGATATCTTTGTAAACAATGCAGAAACAGTTACTGTATCTGGATTTGGATCTACTGCAACTGCAGTAACAGAAGGATCTCAAACTGTTGGAGCTAATACCTCTAACTTAAGCTGGACCTACTCTAATGTAGTTGGTGGTTTAGGATTCTAATAAACACTTTTTTCCATTCATAAAAAATAAATCCAATGCCTACTAGTTAGGCATTGGATTAATAACAAAATATAATGAAACATATTTTAAAAGTCTTAGCTCTTGTTTTATTTTTCTCAGCTACAACTGCAGCTTTTTCGCAAGGAAAAGTAAGCGGAACTGTAATTGATGGTGAATTTAATGAGCCAATGGCCTTTGCTAATATTTTAGTAAAAGGTACATCAAAAGGTGTTACTACCGATTTTGATGGAAAATATGAGCTAGAGTTAGAAGAAGGTACCTACACATTAGTCTTTTCTTTTGTTGGGTATGCTACTAAAGAAATCTCAGACGTAGTTGTAAAAAACAATGAAGTGTTTGCTTTAGATGTTTTAATGGAAACCAATTCTTTAGACACGGTTGTCATTACTACTACCACAAAAAGAAATACTGAAAGTGCAGTATTAAACCTGCAAAAGAAATCAGCAGTTGTTTTAGACGGTTTATCGTCTCAAGCTATAAAAAGCACAGGTGCCAGCAATGTTGCTGCAGCTGTAAAGAGTGTTCCTGGTGTTTCTATTCAAGGAGACAAATACGTTTTTGTTCGTGGTTTAGGTGACCGTTATACAAAAACCACATTAAATGGTATTGACATTCCTGGTTTAGATCCAGATCGTAATACCATTCAAATGGATTTATTTCCTACCAACATCATTGATAATGTTATTGTTGTAAAATCAGCTTCAGCAGAATATCCTGCAGACTTTACTGGTGGTTTAGTTGATATTGTTACCAAAGATTTTCCTAGTAAAGAAGAATATTCTATCTCATTAGGTGGTGGCTACAATCCTGACATGCACTTTAACGATCAATATATTAAGTCTGAAGGAAGCGATACAGATTTCTTTGGTTACGATGATGGTACAAGAAATTTACCAATAAACAGATACCAACAAATTCCTGGTACTTTTGACAATAAATTGTTGTTAACAACATTAACCAGCAGATTCTTAAGCGAACTTGCAGGTCAACAAACTACCAGCGGAATGAACTATGACTTAGGATTTACTCTAGGTAATCAGTACAACGTTGGTGATGACAAATTAGGTTATCAGGCTTCATTTTCTTACAAAAACGAAACAACGTTTTATGAAGACAGACAAGATGGTGGTTATATTAAGAACAATTCTGACCCATCTGATAATGACTTAAACTTTACATTAGCATCTAGAGGTTCTGAAGGTATTAACAATGTTATCCTTAACGGAATGTTAGGCTTAACCTATAAGACTGACAAATCTAAAATTAAAGCAAACTTACTACATATTCAAAATGGTGAATCTGCTGCAGGTTTCTTTAACCAAACCATATCTCAAGATGGTGTTGGTGGTGGTTTAGAGCCATTAACCAAAAGTTCTATTACATACACAGAGCGTTCTATTACTAATTTGCTTTTAACTGGTAAGCACAGATTAAACAGCATGACAGAAGACAATGCTTTTAATATGGAATGGAAGTTATCTCCTACCTTTTCTAAGGTTATGGATAAGGCACACAGAATTACACCTCTACAGAGAGCTGACAACGGAGAATTTTTTGTAAGTCCTTCTGCTGCTACATTCCCTATTCAATTATGGAGAAACTTAATTGAAGAAAACTGGGCTGGTAAAGTAGATTTTGATAAAACGGTAGAGATGTTTAGTCGTCCTGCTAAAATTAAATTTGGTGGTGCTTACACTTACAAGTTTAGAGATTTTAGTACAGATGATTACACGTTTAACATTCAAGGGGATGATTCTTTTATTGCCGGAGGTGATGTTAACCAGTTATTAAACCCAAATAACATCTGGACACCAGATACAGATAACGGAACGTATTTAATTTCTATAGATACTTTTAACCCTAATGACGCATACGAAGGTGAGCAACATATTGCTGCTACTTATGTATCTGCTGAGTTTAATTTATCTGAAAGTTTAAAATCTGTTGTAGGTGTTAGAGCTGAAGCTTTTAATTCTTACTACACAGGTCAAGATAACTCTACTACTTTTGACAGAACTAGCATTTTAGATGAAGTTGATTTTTTCCCTTCTGCTAACTTAATTTATGCATTAAACGATAAATCTAACTTAAGAGCTTCTTATGGTAGAACAACAGCTCGTCCTTCATTTAAAGAAGCTTCTGTTGCTCAGATTTTTGATCCTATTACAAACCGATTATTTATTGGTAACATTAACTTAGTTCCTACTTACGTAAACAACTTTGATATGCGTTACGAGTTTTTTGGTGAAAGCGGTCAAATGTTTGCTGTGAGTGGTTTTTATAAAGACTTTAAAGATCCTATAGAACAAGCATTCTTTCAACAAGCTCCAAGCCAAATTACTGTTGGTAACCTTGGTGATGCACAAGTATTTGGTGCTGAGTTTGAAGTTAGACAACGTTTAGGTTTTATTTCTGAAGGCCTTAACAACTTACGTCTTGTTACTAATGTTACTGTTACCGAGTCTAGATTAACTATGGGTGAAGATGAATATAACAGTAGACAATTAGCAGCTAGAAATGGCGAAACTATAGACAGAGAAAGAGATATGCAAGGGCAAGCGCCTTACGTAGTTAATGTTGGTTTTGATTATAACAACTCAGACATTGGTCTACAGGCAGGTTTATTTTACAACGTACAAGGAGAAACACTAGACGTTGTAGGTATAGGCCTAGTACCAGATGTATATGCACAACCTTTTAATAGTTTAAACTTAACTTTTAATAAATCTTTTGGCGAGAACAAACGTTCTTCTATAGATGTAAAAGTTAGCAACATATTAGGAGATGAGCGTCAGAGCGACTATGTATCTTACGGAACTGACAATCAAGTTTTCTCTTTAAGAAATCCAGGCACAGAATTTTCGCTGGGTTATACTTTTAAGTTCTAAGACAATTAAAATTTATTGTAATAAAAAAAGCGCTCTAACATTTAGAGCGCTTTTTTTATTTTAAGTATTGATAAAGACTAGTTGTTAATAGCAACCTTTGTTTTGCTATCCCATTGGTTAACACTTACAATTTTAGAATCAATAAAATCTACTTCTTTTAAAGATTCATCTTGCCAGAAAAACCATTTTCCAACTTTTTTACCATCTTCATAATTTCCTAATGCTAATTTATTTCCTTCTGCATCGTAACTTTTCCATTCGCCATGAACTTTACCATCAGCATTAAATGTACCTGTTTGACTTATTTCACCATTATCATGATAATATGTAGCGTAAGTTAAGTCGCCTTTCTTTTCTAACTTTGGTTCGTTATCGTTTTGAGCATAAGAGAATGCTACGCTCAACATCATAAGAACAATTACTAAATTTCTCATATTCATTTGGGCTTTAATTAATAATTACATTACAAACATAACATTTTATTTACATTTAAACAACTATTACATAACATTAAGTTAACATTGAAGATGCATTTGACTGAATATCAATTCATTGAAAAATTAAAATTTGATAACATTAGCCTACTTTAATAAATTTACTGCGTTTACAAGAAAAACAATTCTTTATTTTTTTAAATCTCATTGCATATCATAACATTTAGGTAACATTACGTTGAAATTAAAAGAAGAAATTTGCGTACAATTATAGTTACTCTTTTAAATGGAAAACCTATATATCTATATGCTAGCTGCATTAGCATTTTTGGCTGTTGCAGACTTAGTTGTTGGTGTAAGTAATGATGCTGTAAACTTCTTAAATTCTGCCATAGGCTCTAAAGCCGTTTCTTTCAAAACCATAATGATTGTTGCCAGTATTGGTGTTGCTGTTGGAGCAATGACCTCTAGTGGAATGATGGAGGTTGCTAGAAAAGGTATATTTAATCCTGGCGAATTTATGTTCAACGAAATCATGGTCATTTTTATGGCTGTGATGCTAACAGACATTCTTCTTCTAGACTTCTTCAACACAATGGGATTACCGACTTCTACTACGGTTTCAATTGTATTTGAATTACTTGGAGCATCGGTTGCAGTAGCACTTATCAAGATTTATTCAGATAGTTCTAAGTCTATAATAGATTTAAGCAACTATATTAATAATGAGAAAGCTATTGAAATTATACTTGGCATACTGCTCTCGGTCGTTGTTGCTTTTACAATAGGTGCTGTCATTCAGTATGTATCGCGTCTACTATTGTCATTTAAGTTTGAAGAAAAACCAAATTGGTACAGCGCTGTTTTTAGTGGATTTGCCGTAACGTCAATAATGTATTTTATTATCGTTAAGGGTCTAAAAAACGCAGCCTTTATACCACCTTCTGCTCAAGAGTTTTTAGGCACAAATCCTTTTACCTTCATAGGTATAAGCTTTTTAGTGTTTACAATTCTCTCTATGCTGGCAATTCAATTGTTTAATGCTAAGATTTATACTATAATCATTATTGTAGGAACTTTTGCTTTAGCTGTGGCTTTTGCTGGAAATGACTTGGTTAACTTTATAGGTGTACCTATTGCTGGTTATGATTCTTTTCAAAAATGGTATGAAGCCTTTCAGGCTACTGGTGTTTTACCATCAGAATACAGAATGCATGGACTTGCAGGAAAAGTACCTACAAACTCTTACCTGCTTCTAATTGCAGGTCTTATAATGGTACTTACTTTATGGTTTTCTAGTAAGGCTAAAGCTGTGGTAAAAACCTCTGTAGATCTATCAAGACAAGACGAAGTGAAAGAACGTTTTGAACCAAACTATTTATCTAGAAATATTGTAAGACTTACAATTGGTCTTAACGAAAGTGTAAATAGAATTCTTCCTACTGCATACAAAAACTGGTCAGAGAAGAAATTTATAAAACCTAATGTTGTTGTAAAAGAACAAGACAGACCTGCTTTTGATTTGGTAAGAGCTGCCGTAAATTTAATGGTAGCATCTGTTCTTATCTCTATTGCTACCTCTATGAAATTACCACTTTCTACTACCTATGTTACTTTTATGGTAGCCATGGGAACCTCTCTAGCAGATAGAGCTTGGGGAAGCGAAAGTGCTGTATATAGAGTTGCTGGTGTGCTTAACGTAATTGGCGGTTGGTTTTTTACCGCATTTAGTGCTTTTGTTGCTGCTGCTATAATGGCTTTTATTTTATACCATGGCGAAGGTTACGCACTGTCTGGTTTATTAGTTTTAGCAGTTATGCTATTATTAAGAAGCTACATGGCACATCGCAAGAGCTCTAAAATAATGCGAGAAGAAGATCAGTTAGAAAAAGCAGAAAGCAGCTCTACACAAGGTGTTATTCATGAAAGTGCATCTAACATTGCCAATGTTATAAAACGTGGCAATAGAATCTATACCTCTGCCATAAACGGTTTGGCCGTACAAGATTTAAAACTTCTAAAAAAGAACAGAAGACAAATAGATAAACTATCTACAGAAATTGACGATCTTAAGGATAATATTTTCTACTTTATTAGAAATCTAGATGAGCCAAGTGTTGCTGCAAGTAACTTCTACATTAACATACTTGGTCATTTACAAGATATGACACAGTCTTTAGACTACATTTCTAAGGCAAGCCATAAGCACATTAACAATAACCACAAAAAACTAAAATTTAGTCAGGTTAAAGAGCTTAAGGACTTAGACAAAAAACTAGAAAAATTATTTGCTAACACGCAAACCGCTTTTGAATCTAGATCTTTTGAACAGATTGGTGCTATTTTAGAAGGCAAAACAGAAATGTTTGATTTAGTAAAAGACAAAATACAAAAGCAAGTAGAGCGCACAAGAAGCGAAGAATCGAGCCCAAAAAACACGACACTTTATTTCAGTTTATTACTCGAAACTAAAGACCTTTTAACAGCCTTGATGAATCTTCTAGAAGAGTACTACCAATCGCATGATAGCTCTGTTAAACCTGCAAGACTTAACTCTAGTGTAGGTTCTGACCAAGAGGAATAAATTCAAACTTTATTACACCAAAAGCCTTAGAGATTCTAAGGCTTTTTTTTATGTCTGTTTTTAAAATTTATTACACTTAAACATCCAAAATATGTATTTGGTCGTATATCTACTTGTACCGGATAAACTAATTAAAACAAAAACATGAAAAAAATTTCAATGCTTTTAGTAGCAACAATTCTTTTAAACTCATGTGTTTCAAAAAAGAAATACATGGCTTTAGAACAAGAAAACGGAGAGATTAAAAGTCAACTAACCAAAACTCAAGTAGAAAAAGAAGATTTAGAAACTAAGTTTGCAAAAATTCAAGAGCGAGTTGATAGATATAACGAAAAAATTAGCTCACTAAATGAAGATGTAGAAGGCTTAACAATGGAAAATGACATTAAGCTAGATGTTAACAAAGATGGCACAGTAATGTCTAACGAGAGTAAGCGCAAAATGCTAGCTACGCTACAAAATGTAGATCCTTCTAAGTTAGCAGAAGCTAAGACTTTAAAAGATTCGATGAATTTAGCCATACAGTACAATCTTGAAAAAACCATGAACAGTACTGACTTAAATGAGGATGAAGATATCGCTGTAAATATTAACGAAACTGTGGTAATGATTTCTATCTCTGATAAAATGTTGTTTAATTCTGGAAGCTACAGAATAAGCAGTAAAGCAGACAATATTTTACAAAAGCTAGCAGATGTTATTAACTCTGAAGAAAGCATTGATGTTATGGTAGAAGGCCATACAGACTCTAGAGGTATTAACACAGAAAAAATACAAGACAACTGGGACTTAAGTGTACTAAGAGCAACATCTGTTGTAAGAAAACTGCAACACAAGTACAAAGTAGATCCTGCAAAATTAATAGCATCTGGTCGTAGTAGCTACCAACCTCTGGTAAACAATGACACTAGAGAAAACAGATCAAAAAACAGAAGAACACGCATTATATTAATGCCTAATATTGACAAGTTTTTTGCTTTGATGGAGGCAAATTAATTAATCCATTATTTTTTATAGAGGTAAAAAAGCACTCACCCTTTCAACAAGGATCTGGGTGCTTTTTTTATGCTATATCATTGATTTTTTTTGATACTAAAAAAGCGAATTATTAAAGTTGTAATAATCTATCATTAACACAACAAAATTGTGTATAAAGTGAATAATTATACCATACCAGAGCGTATTGTACTTACTTCTAATATATCCCAAAATTAGACCAAAAGGAAAGATCCATATAAATGATATAAACGAAAAATGGATAAGCGCAAAAATAAAAGCTGTTGCTATAATGGTTATTCGCTCACTAACTACCTTTTGCAAGCTATTAAACAAGAAACCTCTAAACCCTAATTCTTCGAATATTGGAGGTAAAATGGCTGTAAACAAAATTGCCCAAAACAGAGGGTAATCTAAGTACACATATTCGCTGTAATAATTTTCGTTAAGGCCAAATAAAGATTCATTTAAAAAAGCAATAGAAAAGTAGACTATAACAGCGGACAATAATGGAAACACCAGAGAAAAAGCCAGAATCTTCTTATTTAACTTAGGAATTTTATAGAGCTTCAATATCTCTTTATAGTCAAACAAAGAAAAAATAACTACCATTAGTGCAAATACACTTTCTATTACAATTTCAACCAAAAGATTGTAAGGATATTCGTTGTAGAACAAATAAGATACAACCGCAAACAACAAGAAAGTGGTGTAAAAAACGATAATTAAGTTTAGTGAAGATGTTCTTTTATCAATTTCATTTTTATGAAGCTGTTTTCCACACTTAGAACAAAACTTTACCTCTTTATATAACTCAGCATTACAATTGCTACAGATAATATTCATATTTCTTAAATCCTATTTTACTTTTTTATTGAAGAAGCAGAATACACACCTACTCCAAGGTACACGGTAATGATTATTTTAAGTATAATACCTCTCAAAATTGTTGAAGGGTCAAAAATAGCTGAGATAATTATTGTTGTTAAATACAGAAACAAGCCAAGTAATAGTGCTGCCAATGGTTTTTTAGATGTCCAAGCACCTAATAACAGATAGATAATCCCAAGAATAGCATTAGTAATTAAAACTCCCACATCTTGACTTTGAAAAAAATCGAAGAACCCAATTACAAGCACAATACCAGCCATGACGTACAGTATATTTCTTGCTGATCTAATTTTCTTACCAGCATCCATATTCTGATTTTTTTGCATAGCTCTCCTGGCATGAAAAAGCGCAATTTCACGTTCATTTCCTTTTTCTGGATAACCACATTCAGAGCAATAGATATCCTCTAAATCCATGGAAGTTTTACAAATTGTACACGACGTTTCTTGAGTATTAATGCTAGGTACTTCTTCCATATATGGAGTTAGATTTTTGGTTGAAGCATCCAATATAGAAAAAAAGTAAATACTTACATCAGTATCAACAAAATACTCGTTATGGGTTGAGAAATATCGATTACATTTTAAATGAGATATTCAAGTAAAAAAAGTAATCTAACAGTTATTTAAAGTTTTTATCCGCAATTTTTTCTAATTCGGCATACCAATCTTCACCAAATTTTCTAATTAAAGCTTCTTTTACAAACTTATAAATAGGCACTTGCAATTCTTTACCAAGAGAACAGGCATCATCGCAGATCTCCCATTTTTCGTAGTTAACTGCAGAAAACTCAGAATAGTCCTTTACTCTAATCGGATAAAGATGGCAAGAAACAGGTTTTTTCCAGCTTATTTCACCTTGATTATAAGCTTCCTCTATACCACAAAGAGCTGTGTTCTTTTCATCAAAAATAACATAAGCACACTCTGCTCCGTTAATAAGCGGAGTTTCTAATTCGCCATAAGTTGTTTTTACCCAAGCACCTTGAGCTTCTATAACCTCTATGCCTTCTTTGCGCAAAAAAGGCTTTACTTTTGGGTAGATATCATCTAAGATTTTGATTTCTTCTTCATCCAAAGGAGCGCCTGCATCACCATCTATACAACATTCGCCTTTGCATGCCGAAAGGTTACACACAAAATCCTTTTCTATAATATCTTCTGAAACTATTGTTTTTCCTAACTGAAACATGCCACAAAAATAAATAAACTTTACCGTTATTTAATATTGTTAATCCACAATAAAATAAGACCTTTGCGCCGAATTTTAAAAACGAAAGTTATGCAGTTAGAATTTAAACAAATATTTACTGCTTTTATGGTTTTGTTTGCTGTAATTGATATTATTGGCAATATTCCTATTATTATAGATTTACGTAAAAAAGTTGGTCATATACAGAGCGAAAAGGCTGCCTTAATTGCTGGTGTGATTATGATCGTTTTCCTTTTTGTGGGTAAAAGCTTATTAAACCTCATCGGTATTGACGTCAACTCATTTGCTGTTGCTGGTGCATTTATTATTTTCTTTATTGCCTTAGAAATGATACTTGGTATAACCCTTTATAAGGATGACGAGAGCAGTGCTATGACAGCTTCTGTTTTTCCATTAGCTTTTCCTCTTATTGCTGGTCCTGGTAGTTTAACAACTTTATTATCCCTACGTGCTGAGTTTGAAATAGAAAACATCATTGTTGCTGTAATATTCAATGTTATAGTAATATATGCTGTTCTTAAAACTTCTGCTAAAATCGAAAAACTTATAGGTAAAAATGGTATTAACATAATTAGAAAAGTTTTTGGTGTAATTTTGTTAGCAATAGCAGTAAAATTATTTGCTCATAATATTAAAATGCTATTAGCCTAAACATTTTTTAACATGAAGATTTTTACCTGGATATTTACCATTATTGCCATAGGTCTTATAGCATACAATGCAACTAAACTGAATTTTGATGCCTTACTTACAGGCGAAAGCAAAGTGGCAATTATTACAATAGTTGCTGCGCTTTGTGCTATTATACTGTTACAAATCCTTAGAATATCTAAGAAAATTGAAACCTTAAGCAAAACAAGAAAATGAGTTTTGATGCATTAATTATTGGTGCTGGCGCAGCAGGTTTGTCTTGCGCTTTAGTATTAGGTTCTGCCAAAGAAAAACCCTTTGCTAACAATAAAAACATAGGCATTATTGCTCATCAAAAAAGTTCGCATTTACAAACCGCTTTGTTTAATAACGTCCTTGGACTTAAACCAGGCACTCTGGGCGAAGACATTTTAAGCGATGGTATAGAACAGCTCAAAGCGCTTTACCCTCATGTTACTCAAATAGACAAAGAAAAAGTTACGCAAATAGAACAGAATTCTGAAGGGTTTAAAATTACAACTAACAAAAGTGAGTATTTTTCTAAAATTGTGGTTGTTGCTGTTGGCTACACTAATCTTCTAACCATCAAAGGCTTAGAACGTTATGTAGAACCTCATCCCAGAGCTGCTGTAGAAAAAGATAGAATCTGGCTAAAAAACACAGATCATTTAGTAGAAGATAACTTATACGTTGCAGGTACTTTAGCTGGTTGGAGAAGTCAATTTGCTATTGCCTCTGGAAGTGGTGCTCATGTAGCGACGGATATTCTTACGCTTTGGAATGATGGTAAACAAACCAAAGTACACGATAAAGTTATTGCTTAAAACTAGGATGCTCGCCACTAATAAGAATCACTTCTTGTACCATAATATCTTCCTTATTTAGTATTTCTTCAAAGGAATTATCATCAAACAATTGTCTGGCTAAGGTTGCTTTTATCAGGCGTCTTATTTCATCATTATAAGCAACAAACGTAATGTTTGTGCCCTCTTTTTGATTTACATAATCCTGAAAGCGCACAACAATATCGTCACTGACTTCAAAATTATTTATAAAATCATACTTTGTAACATCTTGATAAACGCTTCTATCCTTATCTAACTCTTCAAAAACAAAATAACCAAAATGCCCTCGACGCCTTAGGTAATTTATTGTTTCGTTATCAAAGGATCTATCTACAGGCACAAAAACATCTGGTATAATGCCTCCTCCACCATACACAACCTTTCCTTTTGGTGTTGTAAACTTTAGTGAATCATCAACCTCAATATTATCCTCATCTGCTAACTCACCGGTTCTTAAGCGCTTGTAATAATCATTATAATAAGAACTATTGTCGCCATTAGTGTAAGGTCTTTGTATAGAACGACCTGTTGGTGTGTAGTACCTAGAAACGGTTAAGCGCACAGCACTACCATCTCCAAGAGCCATTTCGCGTTGCACTAAACCCTTACCATAAGAACGTCTACCAACTATAATACCTTTATCATTGTCTTGTAATGCTCCGGCAATTACTTCACTTGCTGAAGCTGAATTCTCATTAATAAGAATGTATATTTCTCCTTCTTCAAAATCACCTCTCCGTGTAGCATACGTACGCTCTTCTCGTCCTTTTTTGTCTCTTGTAAACAAAATGAGTTTATCGTCTTCTAAAAATTCATCTGCAATTTGCTCTGCTATACCCAGAAAACCTCCAGGATTATCTCTTAAGTCTAACGCCAATTTTGTTGCACCTTGATCTTGCAAATCTTCTAATGCTACCTTAAACTCTCTGTAACTAGTCTCTGCAAAACGATTCATTTTTATATATCCTAAATCGTCTGTTAGCATATAGGCTGCATCTACACTTTTTATTGGTATGGTCTTACGTTTAATTTCAAATTCTAAGATTTCATCTTCGCTTTTTCTATAGACTGTAAGCTTTACTGTAGAATTTTTTTTGCCTTTTAATTTTTTTGAAATAAACTCATTAGTAACTCCTCTACCATAAATTGTATCTCCATCTGCAAGCAAAATACGATCACCACTCATTATTCCTGCACCTTCACTAGGCCCATCTTCTGTAGGCTTTATAACAGTAATAGTATCTTTATAAGGGTAGTAATTAATACCTATACCCACAAAATCACCCTTCATACTCTCAGTAATGCGCTCTAAATCTTCTTTAGGAATATACGTAGAATGAGGATCTAAGTTGTCTAAAATTCCATTGACTGTAACATCTACAATACTATCTGTATTAACATCATCAACATATTCGTAGTCTATATAATCTATTAACCGATTGAGCTTATCTTTTTTACTGTTTGTTGTAAAAAGATTATCTGAAGTATCTGTAAAATTTAGTTTTCCACCAATGACAACACCTGCAGCTATAGCTACACCAATAATAAGTGGTATGTACTTGTTTTTTGTTGCCATGATGTTTGTTGTATAATTAAGGCTTAATTAAGCTCCTCAATCAACTCTATATCTATTCCTGCCTTTTTTAAAAACTCTATACCAGAATCGTCTTTATAAGGTTGAGAATACACAACTCTTACAATACCTGCCTGATGTATTAACTTACTACACTCCTTACAAGGCGATAGTGTAATGTACAACGTTGCTCCTTTGCAAGATTGAGTGGAAGAAGCCACTTTTAAGATAGCATTAGCCTCTGCATGAAGCACATACCATTTAGTGTATCCTTCATCATCTTCACAATAATTCTCAAAACCTGTTGGTGTACCATTGTAACCGTCTGAGATAATCATTCGGTCTTTTACAATGAGTGCTCCAACTTGTTTACGCTTACAGTGAGATAGTTTTCCCCATTCTTGAGCAATACGCAAATAGGCTTTATCGTATCGTAATTGTTTTTTGTTTGACATTAAGTGTTTTATACAATGTAAATAACGAATATAATAGGATAGAATTGTATAAGCAATTACGCTGTCGTTAAAGTTTTACAAAACTTTAGCACTACCATAAGTAATCATTACGAATCAGCATTTCAAAAACCAATCCTATCACAATTGCAGAAAGTACCATAACCCAATCGCGACGCGAAAATCTAAATAGAGTCTGAAATAAAAACCCAAGGAATAAAACTACAAACACAATAATAATTTGTGCAATTTCAATACCTAATGCAAACTCTAAAAGTAGTTCTATTTTGTTTTCAGATTGACCTGCAAACATCTTAAACTCTCTGGCAAATCCTAAACCGTGAATTAAACCAAAAAACAATGTTGTAAAGAACAATAACCCTATTTTTTTGCCTCGATCTTTTTTACCTGCAGTAAATACATTGTAAACTGCAGCAATTAAAATGGTAATAGGTATTAAGAATTCAACCAGTCCTCCATCTACAGAAACAACACCATAAGCTGCCAAGACTAGTGACAAGGTATGCCCTAAAGTAAACATAGAAACCAGAAGCAAAACACGTTTCCAATCCTTAAAAACGTAAGGTACAGCCAGTACCATTAAAAAAAGAACATGGTCGTAACCATTGATATCTAAAACGTGGTTAATGCCATACTGCACATTGAACCAAAAATTTTCGAACATAATTTAAATTTATTTAATTTGGGATAGTTCAAAGTTACGATTAATATTGAAAAAAAAACCTAAAGATATCCTTAGGTTTTTTTTGAAAGGTAATTATACAAATTTCTCTAATGCCAGTCTACATCAGGCACTTTTATTGTTCTGTTAATCCAGCATCCTATTTTTAAAGTTTTACCAGCTAAACCACTAAGAAATATTTCTTCTTTAGTAGGAGCTTTTGCTAAATAGCTATCCACATATTTTTGCACCAAATCATTTAGGGTTGGATCTACTCTAGATGCTTTTTGAGCTTCTTCGGCAGCTAACCAAAAAATTGCTCTTTGCTCAAAATTATCCTTACCACAGTTTTTATCCTTAGCACTGTCATGATACATTAACGCTATTAACAGATGTGGTTTTCCGTTTGAAGGATTTAACTTCAATGCTTCAGACAAATAATTTCGTGCTTTTGAATACTGTCTCTTTTCTTTTAGAATAGTACCTATTCTAAACATAATATTGGCTTTTTTATAAGGTCTAGTCTCTAGCTCACCTGCTTTTCCTAAGTATTCTAGAGCTTCTTTATCTTTTCCTTTTTTAAACAAGAGTGTTGCTATATACACTTTGGTATCTGCAGATGGAGCTACCTTATCGTATTGCTTAACCAACTTTTCATAAAGATCGTCATCTGTACAATCTTTGTGATACATTCTGCTAACGGAACGTTTTAGCCAAATAGAATCATTTTGATGCAATTCAAAATCTTTGGTATATAACGGAATCAGATTCTTGCAAGTGGCTCTTTTATCTATTATAACATTCATATTATTCTGAATAAGTGTATAGTTTTTAAGATAACTCTCATAAGCTCTTTTCTTGTTTTCTTCACTACCTGTAAGTGCGCCTCCGCTATCAACTTTTTCTACCAAAGCGTTTAACTTTTCTGAATAATTCTGAATTTCAACTTCTATTTTTTCACTAACATCATCGTAGGTTTCAAATAATTCGGTTGGCGATTTCTTACCTTCATCAAATAACTCAACCATCAAAGAAAAGTAGGTGTATAGACTTTTAGGGTGTGTAAAGGTTTCTTTATCTGCGCCAAAAGCTGTATCAAAACAACCAAATAGTTCTAAAGACGTTTTACTTAATTCTTCTCTGTAATCGTATTGTAATTGACATGCTTTTGCGTCAAATTCACCTTTTGGTGTATCGTTCTTAAAATGTTCATAACGCTGTATCCATAAATCTAAAAGTGCATTTACAAAACTCAATTGAACTTCGCCTTTCGAGTTTTCGATTTTGTGTTTAAGGATTTTTTCACCATCTACATATATGGCGAGATTTAAATCTGGGCAATTCTTTTTCAAATATAGCCAAGGCTCATAAGCAGCATCATAATTTTTTGCTTGAGTAGCTACATGAGCGTTAGACAGGTTTGTTTTGCATTCTAATTCGGTTTGGGCAGTAATACCAAAACCCAACAGCAAAACCATGGAGAAAACAATGGATTTTAGCTTCATAATGTTGTTGGTTTATAGTTAGTTATTCAACAAAAAAGCCACAAAAAATGTACCAAATCCATTCAAAATAAAAAAGCAAGCACAATAATTATGCTTGCTTTTAAAATTCTTTAGTACTCAAGGTGGGAATCGAACCCACACTTCCGAAGAAACTGGATTTTGAATCCAGCGCGTCTACCAATTCCGCCACTTGAGCTAAACAGAACAGCAAAAGTATAAAATATTTTTCTGCAAGCAACTAAAAATAGTAGGTTTTATGCTTTTTGTGAGTAAATTATTTTTCTAACTTTGAACCCTTAAAACAACACAACAAACAACCCTTTTTAATTACTCTTTCAGATGCCTAACAACATTACAGAAGCTAAGATTTTTACCTGTTCACAAAGTCAAGATTTAGCTCAAGAAATTGCAGCCGCATATGGAGTTGATTTAGGTAACGTGATTACCTCAACTTATAGCGATGGTGAGTTTCAACCTTCTTACGAAGAATCTATTAGAGGTACTCGTATTTTTATTATTGGTTCTACTCATCCTGGACCAGAAAACTTGATGGAAATGTTATTAATGATAGATGCCGCTAAGCGTGCCTCTGCCAGACACATTACTGCTGTTATGCCTTATTTTGGTTGGGCCAGACAAGACAGAAAAGACAAACCAAGAGTACCTATTGCTGCAAAGCTAGTTGCCAAGATGCTTGAAGCTGCAGGAGCAACTCGTATCATTACTATGGATCTGCATGCAGACCAAATACAAGGATTTTTTGAAAAACCAGTAGATCACCTTTTTGCATCTACTATCTTTTTACCTTACTTAAGAAGTCTTAATTTAGACAACCTTACAATTGCATCTCCTGACATGGGTGGATCTAAAAGAGCTTATGCATATTCTAAAGCTCTAAAAAGCGATGTTGTAATTTGCTACAAACAACGTGCTAAAGCCAATGTAATATCTCACATGGAACTCATTGGTGATGTTACAGGCAAAAACGTAGTTTTGGTAGACGACATGGTAGACACAGCTGGCACACTTACCAAAGCTGCCGACTTAATGATGGAACGTGGCGCTAAAAGTGTAAGAGCTATCTGTACACATCCTATTTTATCTGGTAGTGCTTATGAAAAATTAGAAAATTCTAAACTTGAAGAGTTAATTGTAACCAACTCTATTCCGTTAAAACAAAAAAGCGAAAAACTTAGAGTATTAAGTTGTGCAGATTTATTTGCAGGAGTAATGCAAAATGTACACCACAACAAGTCTATTAGCAATAAATTTGTAATGTAACAGGCGTAATTCCTGTTGCTTTTTTACAAAACTATTTTCTAATAACAGTAGAATTTTACTAGCCAATCAAAAAATTGCACAAAAAGGCTAGTATTTCTCTATTATATGTTTAAATTTGCAGCCCTCAAAATGAGGAATTTATATATTAATAATTAAACTTTTAAAATGAAATCAATTACAATCGATGGATCTCAAAGAGAAAGCGTAGGCAAAACATCAACAAAAGCCTTACGTAATGCTGGTCAGGTTCCTTGCGTTATATACGGAGGAGATAAGCCATTACATTTCTCTGCACCAGAATTGGCTTTTTCAAAACTTGTATACACACCAAATGCGCATACAGTTGTGATTGCCTTAGATAACGGTGAGAAATATAATGCTATTATGCAGGATATTCAATTTCACCCAGTAACCGACAAAATACTTCACATAGATTTTTACCAAATCTTTGAAGACAGAGAAATTACTATGGAAATTCCTGTTCAAATCGTTGGTACTTCTAGAGGTGTACTTAATGGTGGTGTATTAAAGAGACCTTACCGTAAATTAAGAGTAAAAGCTATCCCTTCTAAATTACCAGATTTTATAGAAGTAGATATTACTCCATTAAAAATTGGAAACAAATTATACATTACAGCTTTAGAAAACGAAGACTACAAATTCTTACACCCAAACAACACTGTTGTATGTCAAGTTAAGAGAAGTAGATTATCTGTTGCTGGCGCTGATGATGAAGACGAAGAAGAGGAAACTGAAGGAGCTGAAGCTTAAGACTAGTCTAATAACTTTTTCAAATATTAAAAAAGCATTCTTTTACAGAATGCTTTTTTATTTTTACACAAATTAAATAAAATGTGGAAACGCATAAAAAAATGGTTGGGCTTTAGCTCTACCGTTATAGAAAATGAAGAAGATGCTATGAAAAAATTCTTAATTGTTGGATTAGGGAATATTGGAGAAAAATATCACAACACAAGGCACAATATCGGTTTTAAAATTTTAGATTATTTAGCCGAAAAAGAAGATGCCACTTTCGAAACCGTAAAACTTGGAGATGTAACCTCCTTAAAAGTCAAAGGCAGAACTTTAATTTTACTGAAGCCAAGCACCTATATGAATCTTAGTGGTAAAGCTGTAAAATACTGGTTAGAAAAAGAAAAAGTACCTCTAAACAACTTACTAATTATAACCGACGACCTTAACTTGCCTTTTGGCACGCTTAGACTTAAAACCAAAGGAAGCGACGGAGGACACAATGGTCTCAAAGACATACAGGATAAGTTACAGACTACAAAATACAACCGTTTTAGGTTTGGTATTAGTGATGCATTTAGCAAAGGAAGACAAGTAGATTATGTTCTTGGCGAATGGACTGAAGATGAAAACTCTAAGCTTAACGAACGCCTTAAAACCTCAGCAGAACTAGTTAAATCCTTTGCTTTGGCTGGTGTAAGTAATACCATGAATCAATTTAACGGAAAATAGACTTACTCATTATTTATTTTCTAATTAAACACCTAACTTTGATAATACATTAGGAATTGCTTTGAAGTCTAAAAAAATATTAACCATAGGTACATTTGATGGAGTCCACATAGGACACCAAAAAATACTTAAACATATTGTTGCTCTTGCGCAAAAAGAAGGTCTTGTCCCTACAGTACTAACCTTATTTCCTCATCCTCGTATGGTGCTTCAAAAAGACGACAACATAAAGCTTCTTAACACCATTGATGAACGCATTCAACTTCTCAAAAATATAGGAATACAAAGTGTTATTGTAAAAGAGTTTACAAAAGAATTTGCCAACCTTTCTGCTAAAGACTATGTAGAACAAATTCTCGTAAAAGAACTCAACACCAAACAAATTGTCATAGGTTACGATCATCATTTTGGTAAAAACCGAAGTGCCAATATTGATGATCTAAAAATATTTGCAAAAGAATTCAATTTTAAAGTTGAAGAAATTTCTGCGCAAGAAATCGAAGATGTTACCGTAAGTTCTACAAAAATTAGAAAAGCTCTAGACAACGGTAATATAGAAGTTGCCAACGCATACTTAGATTACAACTATTTCATTTCGGGAGAAGTTGTTAAAGGCAAAGGTATTGGACGAACTTTAGATTATCCTACTGCAAACATTCGCATTAAAGAATCTTATAAATTAATTCCAAGAGATGGTGTTTACGTTGTTAAATCAGTTATTGATAACGCAACAGTTTTTGGTATGATGAACATTGGCACCAATCCAACAGTTAGTGGAAAAGCCAGATCTATAGAAGTCCACTTTTTTGATTTTGATAAGGATATTTATGGAAACGTTTTAAAAATCGAATTTCTACATTGGCTAAGAAGTGAACAAAAATTTGAAAATCTTGACGCTCTAAAAAAGCAACTAAGTAACGATATGACTAATGCCTTAGAACATATAAAAACAATAAATGCATAAGTTTCTGTTTAAACATATAGATAATTCTGGTCTAATTGTCTTTAGGATTATCTTTGGTTTACTCTGTTTCTTAGAATCTGTTGGTGCTGTATTTACTGGTTGGGTAAAACATACTTTAATAGACCCAAAATTTACTTTCACTTTTATTGGTTTTGAGTGGCTACAACCCTTACCTGGCAACTGGATGTACGCCTACTACATCTTAATGGGCATTTTTGGCCTCCTCATTATGGTTGGTTACAAATATCGATTTAGCATGTTAATGTTTGCCACAATGTGGACAGCCACCTACTTAATGCAAAAGTCATCTTATAATAACCATTACTATTTACTCTCTATTTTGAGTTTTTTAATGGTTTTGATGCCTGCAAATATGTACGCTTCTGTAGATGCAAAATTAAAACCTTCAATAAAACGATTTTCCATGCCTTCTTGGTGCAAATGGGTTTTTGTTATACAACTATTTATTCTATACACTTATGCAACCATTGCTAAGCTATATCCAGATTGGTTAGACACTACTTTTATTAAAATATTAATGAGAGGAAAAGCAAATTATCCAATTGTAGGAGATTTATTGCAACAAGAATGGTTACATTATTTTTTAGCATACGGAGGTCTTTTATTTGATGGCTTAATTATTCCTGCGCTTCTGTTTAAGCCAACCCGAAAGTTTGCTTTTTTTGTTTCAATATTCTTTCATTTATTCAACTCAATCATATTACAAATAGGCATTTTTCCTTATCTGGCATTAGCATTTAGTCTTTTCTTTTTTGAGCCAAAACGCATTAGAAACATCTTTCTTAAAAAGAAAGAATTCTATAGCGCAAACGAAGTTACAACACCAAAACACAGTAATATCTTCATAGTAATTTTTATTACTTACTTCCTTGTACACATAGCACTTCCACTTAGACATCATTATTTTAAAGATGATGTATTATGGACAGAAGAAGGCCATCGCCTATCTTGGCGCATGATGCTACGTGCAAAAAGTGGCAATGCAAACTACAGAGTTGTAGATAAAGCCACCAATGCTGTAACGCACATTAATCTTAATGATTACCTTACCAAAAAGCAACAACGTGGTGCAAGTACTAAACCAGATATTATTTGGCAATTTGCGCAGCACCTAAAAAAGGATTTTGAAAAAAAAGGGCAATCTGTAAAAGTGTATGTTAAGACTTACGTTAGGATTAATGGCAGACAACCAAAGTTATTTATAGACCCTGAAATAGACTTGGCAAATCAAGAATGGTATCATTTTAAACACCACAATTGGATATTGCCTTATACTTCGGTAGATAAACCTTCAAAATAGTTTTTATCTGCTTAAATTCTTATTACTTTTGTTGGCCTATTTTATACGCTTTAAGCGTAAATTCAAAATTTTTAGATATGTTACAAGTTGCTTTTATTAGAGAAAATAAAAACGCTGTTATTAACGGTTTAGCAAAACGAAATATTGATGCTACCGAGATGATTAACGATGTTATTACATTAGATGAAGACCGAAGAAATCTTCAAACACAATTAGATAACACAAAAGCAGAATCTAACGCACTATCAAAAGAGATTGGTAACTTATTTAAATCCGGAGAAGTTCAAAAAGCTAACGTTCTCAAAGAAAAGACAACACAGCTAAAAGACACTGTTAAAACATTAGAACAAGAACTTAATGAAAAAGCAGATGCGCTTAATGAATTGTTGTACAAAATTCCTAACGTTCCTAACGAAATTGTTCCTGCCGGAAACACAGACGAAGACAACGAAGAAGTATATCGCGAAGGAGATATACCAACGTTGTTTGATGGTGCTTTACCACACTGGGAGCTTGCAAAAAAGTACGACATCATAGATTTTGAACTTGGTAACAAAATCACTGGTGCTGGTTTTCCTGTATACAAAGGAAAAGGTGCAAAATTACAACGTGCATTAATCACCTATTTTCTTGATAAAAATACTGAAGCAGGATATACCGAAATACAAGTACCACACTTGGTAAATGAGGCTTCTGGTTTTGGCACAGGTCAGTTACCAGACAAAGAAGGCCAGATGTACCATGTTACAGCAGACAATTTGTACTTAATACCAACCGCAGAAGTACCTGCAACAAATATCTTTAGAGATACCATTCAAAATGAAGACGAATTACCTAAAGCAATCACTGGCTACACACCTTGTTTTAGACGCGAAGCAGGTAGTTATGGTGCGCATGTAAGAGGTTTAAATCGTTTGCACCAATTTGATAAAGTAGAAATTCTTAGAGTGGAGCATCCAGATAAATCTTATGAGGCTTTAGATGGCATGGTAGAACACGTAAAAGGTATTTTGAAAGAATTAAAATTACCTTACAGAATATTACGCTTATGTGGTGGAGATTTGGGCTTTACTTCTGCTCTTACTTATGATTTTGAAGTATTCTCTACAGCACAAGATCGTTGGTTAGAAATTTCTTCAGTTTCAAATTTTGAAACCTTCCAAGCCAATCGTTTAAAATTACGCTTTAAAAACAACGAAGGTAGAAACGAATTATGCCATACGCTTAACGGAAGCTCATTAGCATTACCAAGAGTTTTAGCAGGAATTTTAGAAAACTATCAAACTGAAGACGGAATTAAAATCCCTGATGTATTAGTTCCTTATACAGGATTTGACACAATTTCGTAAATTCTTCTTGTCGAAAAATTCGGACTTGTTTGTTAAAAAAATACGTGTTTAATCGATTTTTTCTGTATTTCTTCGTTTTTTTTATTTAAATTTATGAAGTTAGCATTCCAAATCAAGGATTAGCCTAATTATGAAAAATGTAAAACGCATTGTACTACTCATTGCACTAGCTGTTATGGTAAGCAAGGTTTTTTTCTAACTATAAAGTATTGAAAATACCACGACAAAGTAATTGAATCATATTTATACGAATAATGGTTAATAGCACATTTATTTTGCTGGTCAAAATGCCTAAGCTCTGAGTTTAGGCATTTTTTTTATCATAACATTTACAATAACTAGATACAGCATTTGTTATATTTACAAAAACACTTTTTGTGAAGAACTTTCTACCAATAATATTACTTCTTTTCAACTTCTATTTTACCAGCGCGCAAAATAGCGAAGTACTTGCTGATAGTTATTATAAAAAAGGAGAGTTCAAAAAAGCTCTTGTTATCTACAAAAATCTCAACGAAGAGAAACCTTATAACTACAATTACCTCTTCAAACTTATTGATACACATCAGCAGTTAGAGCAATTCGATGCTGCTGAGAACATCCTAATTCAGCGTATGGAAAAACGCAGAAATCCAACGCTTATTGTTGAGTTAGGCTACAACTACCAACTCAAAGACAGCTTAGAACAAGCAAAAAGACTATACAAAGAAGCTATTGACTACATAGACGAAAAACCAAACTATGTGTATAGCGTTGCCAAAAAGTTTGAAGATCATTCTCTACTAGAAGAAGCGATAAAAGTATATGATAAAGGCAAAATATTATTGCCTAATCAAAATTACAGCATACAGTTGGCTCGTATTTATGGAGATCAAGGTAATATCGAAAAAATGTTTGAAAACTACATAGAATATATTGCCTATAGACCAAACTATACCAACAATATAAAACGTGCCATAAGCGACTTTATATCCGAAAACAAAGACAACGAAAACAACATTTATCTAAGGCGTTTGCTTTTGAAAAAAATTCAGCAAGAACCAAGTCCGTATTGGTACGAGCTTTTAAGCTGGTTATATGTACAAGAGAAAGCCTACAACAAATCTTTTATACAAGAAAAGGCATTATACAGACGTAATCCTGAGAGTTTAGAACGAATTATTGAACTCGCTGTAACAGCGCTAAATGACAATGATAGCGAAACTTCTAAAGATATCTTCTCTTACGTTTTAGAAACCACTCAAGATGCTACCACAGCACTAACAGCGCATCAATACATTCTTGAAATTGATACTCAAAATGCAACATCAAAAAAAGAACTGGATGTTATCGATAAAGCCTATAATGAATTGTTTGACCAATTCGGAAAGTCTGAACTAACCTTACCTCTACAATTAGCTTATGGTGAGTTTCTAGCTTTCCACCAAAAAGATACTGAAAGTGCAACTTCTTTTTTACGAAAAAGCATGAAACTGAATATTTCAGAATTTCAAGAAGCTAAAGTAAAACTACTATTGGCTGATATTTTGGTATTACAAGAACGGTTTAATGAAGCTTTAATCTTTTACTCTCAAATTCAGTTAAGTCTTAAGAACAGTACGATTTCTCAAGAGGCACGATTTAAAGTCGCAAAAACCAGCTACTATAAAGGCGATTTTGATTGGGCAGAATCGCAACTCAAAATTTTAAAATCTTCAACCTCACAACTGATTGCCAACGATGCTCTGGATTTAAAACTCTTGATCTCAGATAACAAATGGGAAGACAGTACGCAAACTGCATTAAAGTATTATGCCAAAGCAGATTTGTATTCATTTCAGAACAAAACAGATGAAGCTATTTCACTTTTAGACAAAATTTTAGAAGAACATAAAGGCGAAAGTATCATCGACCAAGCTTTATTTCAGCAAGCCAAATTGTTTGAAAAGAAAAAGCAATACAACAAGGCAGAAGCCAACTATCTAAAAATTATTGCAGACTACAGCGAAGATATCTTAGCAGATGATGCACACTACTATTTGGCAGAATTGTACAACACACATTTAGCCAAACCAGAAGAAGCCAAACAGCTTTACGAGAAAATCATTTTCGATTTTGAAGACAGCATCTATTTTATAGAATCTCGGAAAAAGTTTAGAATGCTGAGAGGAGATAGTATTAATTAGATAACTCATTGTGCATTTACGGTTATTAGTTTCAAATCCCTAACTTTGCCAACTAATTCCTATTTTTTCTAATCATGATCATATACAACGTCACAGTAAACATAGACGATTCCGTTCACGATGAATGGTTAACCTGGATGAGAGAACATATTCCGCAAGTTTTGGCTACAGGCAAATTTGTAGAAGCCAAACTCACCAAAGTTTTGGTAGAAGAAGAAATGGGTGGCACAACCTACTCCATTCAATACAAAGCACACTCCAGAGAAGCTTTAGATGCGTATTATGCTGAAGATGCTGAGCGGCTAAGAGGTGATGGACTAAAACGCTTTGCAGACAAAATGCTAGCCTTTAGAACCGAATTAGAAGTTATAGATGAATACTCTGTAAATTTCAATTAAGTCAAAAAATGGCGCTCAATCAGAAGATATATAACCACAGGAAAACCTTAAGAATCATAAGTATCTTAATGATGATTTTGGGTGTAATTATTGCTTATTTTTGTTATAATTCTGAACCTTGCGAAACCATTGGTGGTTTTATCTGTGGCGCAGGATTCGCTTTTTTTATAATTTTTGTTTCCCTTAAAGAACCCAAAAACCAATCTTAATCAGTGTCAAATCAAGATCAAGTTAGAGCCAAAAAACATCTAGGACAACATTTTCTAAGAGATGAAAATATTGCCAAAAAAATTGCAGATACCTTAACATTGCATGGCTATAAAGATGTGTTAGAAATTGGTCCAGGAATGGGTGTGTTGACTAAATATCTTCTCAAAAAAGATATTAAAACTCACGTTATAGAGATTGACACAGAATCTGTTGAGTACCTTAAAAGCAATTACCTTAACCTTTCAGACAGAATCTATGAAAAGGATTTTTTAAAGTATGATTTAACTGAAATTTTTAGAGATCAACCTTTTGCTATCATTGGTAATTTTCCATACAACATATCCTCTCAAATAGTTTTTAAAACCTTAGAGATGCGTCATCAGATACCAGAATTTTCTGGGATGTTTCAAAAGGAAGTTGCACAGCGTATATGTTCTAAAGAAGGCTCTAAAATCTATGGTATTCTTTCTGTTTTAACACAAGCATTTTATGATGCAGAATATTTATTTACAGTACCACCATCTGTTTTTAATCCACCACCAAAGGTAGATTCGGGTGTATTATTACTAAAACGAAAAGAAAATTTTTCATTGCCCTGTGATGAAGCTTTATTCTTTAAAGTAGTAAAAACTGGTTTTCAACAACGAAGAAAAACATTACGTAACAGTTTAAAAACATTCAATCTTTCCGATAATTTAAAAGCAAATACTATCTTTGGGCAGCGACCAGAACAATTAAGTGTTTCGCAATTTATTGAGCTAACGTCGCTAATTGAAAACGACAGTCATTAATTAAGTTTTAATGTCTTATTGAGAACCATAGAAATGTCTATGTATTTCTAGACCTCAATTACAAGAGTTTATATTAATAAAAAACCTATACACATCACGTGGAAGAAACTCAAGAAAACATACAATTTCAACTCACAGATGAACTTATTGAAAAAGTAGAAGTACTTGTCGAAGAAAAGAACGACAAGGAACTAAAATCGCTTTTAAATGAGTTTCACTATGCTGATATTGCAGAAATTCTTGATGAGCTAGATCTTGATGATGCTCTTTACGTCATTAAACTTTTAGACTCAGAAACCACCTCTGACGTTCTTATGGAACTCGACGAGGATACACGTGAGAAAATTCTAAGAAATCTTTCTGCTAAAGAAATTGCTGAAGAAGTTGAAGAACTAGACACAGATGATGCTGCAGACATTATTGCAGAACTTCCTGAAGACAGACAAGACGCTGTAATTTCTCAAATTGTAGATGAAGAGCATAGAGCAGAAATACAAGAATTACTGGCCTATGACGATGACACTGCTGGTGGTTTAATGGCAAAAGAGCTTGTAAAAGTTTATGAAACATGGACCGTTGCAGGATGTCTGCGTCGCATTAGAGGACAAGCTAAAGAAGTAACACGTGTACATTCTATTTACGTTGTTAATAAACAAGAGCAACTCATTGGAAGATTATCTTTAAAGGATTTAATTGTTGCCAAAAGCGACCAAAAAATTGCAGATATCGCCAAGGACAGTGTAGATTGGGTACATGTTAATGATGATGTAGAAGATGTTGCTAAAGTAATGGCAAAATACGATTTAGAAGCCATCCCAGTTGTAGATGACAACCAAACATTACTAGGTAGAATTACCATAGATGACATTGTAGATGTCTTAAAAGAAGAAGCAGACAAAGATTACCAGCTGGCAGCAGGTATTACTCAAGAGGTAGAAGCTGATGACAGCATTTTGCAACTCACAAAAGCACGATTACCATGGCTGGTATTAGGCCTTTTTGGAGGATTAGGTAGTGTTTTTATTATGAAAGGGTTTGAAGAAGTTATGGAAACTGTTCCTTCGCTCTTCTTTTACACACCACTAATTGCTGCAATGGCAGGTAATGTTGGCGTACAGTCTAGCGCAATTATTGTACAAGGTTTAGCCAATGATAATGTAAGAGGAAGCCTAATAGGCAGATTACTAAAAGAAGTTGGTTTAGCTTTAATTAACGGCTTTGCTTTAGCGCTTTTAGTTGTGTTGTTTGGTTTTCTAATTAGCCAAAACACTACAGAAAGTATTGCTATTGCCACATCAATGATGAGCGTTATTATTGTGGCTGCTTTAATAGGAACTTTTGTGCCTATTATTTTAGATAAAAGAGGCATAGATCCTGCTATAGCTACTGGTCCGTTTATTACAACAAGTAATGATATATTGGGTATATATTTATTTTTTGTTATTTCAGGTTTAATTATTGGTTTTTAGTTTATGAAAATCCTTCATATAGACAGTAATCATTCACTTCTTATAGATCAGCTAAATAAACTAGGTTTTACAAATGATGAAGATTATACGTCTTCAAAATCTGAAATCGAAGCAAAAATTGAAACTTATGATGGTATCGTTATAAGAAGTAGATTTACCATTGATCAACAATTTTTAGATGCAGCAACAAATCTAAAATTTATAGGTCGTGTTGGTGCTGGCTTAGAAAATATAGACTGCGATTACGCTGAAAAAAAAGGTGTGTATTTAATTTCTGCTCCAGAAGGCAATAGAAATGCTGTTGGAGAACACGCTTTAGGAATGCTCCTATCTCTTTTTAATAAATTGAATAAAGCAGACAGAGAAGTAAGACAAGGCAAATGGCTAAGAGAAGCCAATAGAGGCATAGAACTCGATGGTAAAACCGTTGGTTTAATAGGTTATGGTAACATGGGTAAAGCCTTTGCAAAAAAGCTTAGAGGTTTTGATGTGGAAGTGCTTTGTTATGATATTAAAGCCAATGTTGGTGATGAGAATGCTGTCCAAATATCGCTTAGCGATCTTCAGGAAAAAGCAGATGTCTTAAGTCTACATACACCACAAACTGAATTAACGATAAACATGGTAAATTCAGAATTCATCAATAAATTTAAAAACCCTTTTTGGCTTATCAATACAGCACGTGGCAAAAGTGTAGTGACAGAGGATTTAGTCCAAGCTCTAAAAACAGGTAAAATCCTAGGAGCTGGACTCGATGTTTTAGAGTACGAAAAATCATCTTTTGAAAACCTCTTTACATCTAGCAAAATGCCAATAGCCTTTGAATATCTTATTAATGCAGAAAATGTACTTCTAACACCTCATGTGGCTGGTTGGACAATAGAGAGCAACATTAAACTTTCGCAAACCATAGTAGATAAAATTAAAGCTAAATTTTGCTAATTTTAAAACATGAAGAAAACCATTCTTGTTTTTGGATTGCTAATTTTGGCTATTCTTTTGCTATTTCAGCTTAGCAAATACACATTAACCACAGGAGATGTTAGTACAGAAATTGTGGTTTCGGTTATTGCTTTAACCTTTTTCATCATTGGCATTTATATCAATAAAAAATCACTTCATAAAAAAACACCAGATTCAGTAGAGATTGACAAAAACAAAATAAAAGAACTCGAAATTACTGCCAGAGAATACGAAGTGCTTCAACACATATCTGCCGGACTGTCTAATAAAGAAATTGGTGATACATTATTTCTATCTGAAAGCACTATAAAAACTCACGTTTCAAATTTATTAGTAAAGCTCAATGCAAAACGCAGAACGCAAGCGGTACAAATAGCAAAATCGCTCAATATCATATAAAATATATACTTTTAGACTTTAGTACTACCGCTTTGGTACTTTAGTATGACCCAATAATTGCGTGCAAAAACTACTTTTGGCACTAACTAAAAACTAAAAAACATGAAAAACACAGTACTTAAATTTGGTGGCTATGGATTAATACTTGGAGCCGTTATTTTTGGATTAGCCTTAACTTTTGGTGGAGGCTTAAGCTACACAACGCAAGAAATTATTGGCTACGGCTCAATGGTAGCCTCATTATCTTTTGTTTATTTTGGCATTAAACATTTTAGAGACCAAGTTAATGACGGAAAAGTAACTTTTGGCAAAGCACTATTAATAGGTGTTTTAATCTCTGCTTTTGTAGGACTTGGAGTTGGTATCGTAGATTATTTATACACTACCGTTATTAACCCAAATTTTGCTGAAGATTACTTAGCAAAAACCTTAGAAGGCTACGAAACACTTTATTCTGGTGAAGAATTAACAGCTAAAAAAGCTGAGTTAACTAAACAAATGAAAGATTTTGGTGGCTCTGGTTTTATGGCTGCACTAATGTTTTTTACAGTACTGATTATAGGATTTATTATATCTTTAATTTCAGGATTAATTCTTCAAAAAAAATAACTAATACAATACATCTACAAAATGCAATACAACGCTACATCTCCAGAAGACTACATTAGTCAGGTACCAGACGAAAGACAAGAGACACTCAAAAAACTTAGAAAGGTTATAAACGATAATTTACCAAAAGGGTTTGAAGAAGGTATGCAATACAAAATGATTGGCTACTATGTACCACACTCAATTTATCCTAACGGTTACCATTGCGACCCAAAAACACCGCTACCGTTTATGAGTTTTGCATCACAAAAAAACTCTGTAAACCTTTACCATATGGGCATTTATGCAAAAAAAGAGTTGTTAGACTGGTTTGTTAGTGAGTACCCTAAGCATTGTAAACGCAAACTAGATATGGGCAAGAGTTGCATTAGATTCAAAAAAATGGATGAGATACCATTTGAGCTCATTGGCGAACTTACTAAAAAGATGAGCAGTGAAGAATGGATAGACGTATATGAATCTGCTTTAAAGAAAAAATAAAAGTATAACTTAAAAAGATTCCTGTCTGCGCAGGAAATGAATATGAAAAAACGAGTAACAGGAATTGGCGGATTATTTTTTAAAACCAAAGACCCGCAGGCTTCAAAAGACTGGTACAAAAAGCATTTAGGTTTTGATACCGATGCTTATGGTTGTACATTTTGGTGGAAAGATAAAGACGGTAACGACTGCTCTACACAATGGAGTCCGTTTGCTGAAGACACTAAATATTACGAACCTTCTAAAAAAGACTTTATGTTTAACTATAGAGTTGAAAACTTAAAGGAATTGTTAGAAGCTTTAAAGGCTGAAGGTGTTACAATTGTAGGAGACATGGAAGAATATGACTACGGAAAGTTTGGGTGGATACTAGACAATGATGGTAACAAAATAGAACTTTGGGAACCTGTAGACCAAGCTTTTAAGTAAAAATGTAACGATTTAATACATTTCTATACTTATAGTTACGACTTAAAACCACTGAAAATGAATGAAGAAAACAAAAATTTAGAAGACCAGGCAAAAGACGCTCAAGGCCAAGCTAAAGAATCTGCATCTGAAAAAGCAAAAGACTTTAAAGAAAGTACTTCTGAAGCTTTTGATTCTGCAAAAGCTAAAGCTAGTGAAATAGCCGACGATGCTAAAGAAATGTTTGGTAAGGCTAAAGAAAAGGTAACTGAGTTTATAAACGAAGATGCTAAAGAGATGTATAGCAATGCCAAAGAAAAGGTTTCTGAATTTACTGAGGAAGCAGAGGAGCGGTTAGGTGAGTTTGCCGTTACAGCTAAAGAAAAAGCAAAAGACTTAGCAGAAGATGCTAAAGAAACCTACGAAGAAACCAAAGTAAAAGCTAAAGAATTTGCCAATGAAGCAAGCGAAAAATTAAATGAATTTGCTGTTGAAGCTGAGGAAAAACTTGAAGATTTAGCTGAAGATGTGAAAGAAACTTACAATGAAACTAAAGAAAAAACCAAAGGATTTTTTAGTAAGTTATTCGGAAAGAAATAAGTAAAATCATTAAAAACTCAAACCCAGATCTATTTTAGTTCTGGGTTTCTTTTTTTGTGTTTAGGCCATAGTCTAAAGGCAAAGTGTCTCCCATACGCTGGCTTCCCATGGCACCATTAAAATAAACACCTCTTATTGCTGAATAATTTCCGTAAGCATCTAATAAAAAACGATCTACAAATACATTTATATCACTTTGATCTTTCTTATCGTATAGGATGGACACCTTCTCCTTTAACGAAACTTCTTTAAGACCGGTTTTATCCTTTTCTTTTATATTAAAGTATTTATACTCATCTACCTTAAAACCTTTGTGATAAATCTCATAACCTTCCTCTTTTAGGTTTTTATGAAATAAGGCTCTCATAAAATGCTGCACAGATCCTTTATATACTTTTTCTCGAGATCGTTTGGTCTTTCTCTTATCTGATTTATCTAGGTTCTTGTAATATGATGTACCAGAGTAAGCTACTCTATCTAAAGCAAAATCTAGTTCTTTTAAATTTACATAACGGTATATAGCCTCAAAGTCTATCATATCAAAAGAAACCTCGTATTGCAAAGCTTTATTCTTTATAATAATAGGTACATCTGCACTGGCAAACAATGTTTTTCTTCTTTTATCGTAGCGCAAAAAGATATCTTTTTCGTTTAAAATTTTACAAGATTTACCATACTTAGAACTTCCTAAAAACTCTTTTCTAAATAGTTTTAACTTTTGTCTTCTGGTTAATCCATCATCAAAATCAATCAGCACCTCATCCAGACTTACATCTGTAGGCTTTAGCTTTATTGTTATATCGCTCTTGGTTCTATAATCTTCGATGATTACTTTTTCGTAACCTAAATAAGAAATGACTAAAGGAGATTGTATGGCATCAGAATAACTTATTGAAAACCTTCCTTCTTCATCTGTAGTTGACCCAATAGTTGTGTTATCAAAATAAACAGCAACAGTTTCTAATGGTTTATTGGTTGAGGCATCTAAAATAATGCCTGTTAATGTTTGAGAAAAACAAAGTGTTGGAAATAGTAGAAAAAATAATAATCTACTTATCATTACTATCCATGAATTTACGTTCTAGTTCTGCCTGAAACTCTTCCATAACAGGTCTTACCGTACTTTCTGGTAAATCAGCAATCTTAATGTACATTAAGCCATCTACTGCATTATTAAACAATGGATCTACATTAAATGCTACAATTTTGGCATTCTGCTTAATGTATTTTTTTAGCAATACAGGCAAACGTAATGCTCCTGGCTCTACCTCATCTATCAGCTTATCGAGTTTGTTTAAGTCTGCTTCAGCTTCATCAAATACAAACTCTTTATCAGCGTCTTCTAATTTTACTTTAAACTCTTTTTTAGGATGTACATATTGCGCTACATATGGATCGTAATAGTGAGATTTCATAAACTCAATCATTAAACTCTTAGAGAAGTTTGAAAATTGGTTACTTATACTCACACCACCTATTAAATACTTATGCTCTGGATAACGTAATGTAGTATGTACAATTCCTTTCCAAAGTAAGAATAATGGCATTGGTTTTTGTTGGTATTCTTTGATGATAAAAGCACGACCCATTTCTATAGATTGGCTCATCATTTTGTACAACTCAGGCTCAAAACGGAATAAATCTTGAAGATAAAACCCATCTATACCATAACGCTGAAAAATATCGGAACCTAGTCCCATTCTGTAGGCACCTGCAACAACATTTTTGTCACTATCCCATAAAAACATATGATGATAATAGGCATCAAAAGAATCTAAATCTGTAGCCTCATTTGTTCCTTCACCAACTTCTCTAAAGGTAATTTCTCTTAACCTACCAAGCTCACTTAAGATATTGGGCATTTCATCTGCAGAAGCTAAAAACACTTCATAATTCTTGCTCACCAAAAGCCTACAATCTTTTTCTCTTAAATTGTCTACCTCAGCTACCATAAGCCCTGTATCTATTGGTGTTACAATACGCTTTGGTGGTTTAGGCACTTTTACGGTAGACTTAATATTATCTAAAATCTTTGGCTTATCCTCAAAAGTTTTAGAAAGCATATAGGTTTTTCTTCTTAAGAAATCTGTAAAATCTTCTAGTGTTTCGTGCTCCTTTTGATCATTTACAGAGATTGGTCTACCAATCCTTACTTTTATGGTTCTTCGTTTTTGAGTTAATAACTCCGAAGGTAGTTTAGCTGTTCTTAGTGTGTCACTAATTTTAGACAACCTGTAAAATAATCTGCTATTTTTAGCATGAAAATAAATTGGCACAACTGGCACTTCTGCTTTCTTAATAAGCTTCATTGCAGCTTCTTCCCAAGGTTTGTCTACCACAAGCTTTCCATCTCTGTATGTAGAAACTTCTCCTGCCGGAAAAACGCCTAATGGATGACCTTCTTTTAAATGTAAAATAGCGTTTTTGAAACCCGATATACTACTCTTTGCATCCTTTCGATCTTCAAAAGGGTTTACTGGCATTATATAAGGTTTTAATGGCTCTATACGATGTAATAAAAAGTTGGCTATAATCTTAAAATCACTACGTTGCTCTATCATTAACTTTAGTAACAAAATACCGTCTATGCCTCCTAATGGGTGGTTAGAGATGGTAATGTACGCTCCGTCTTTGGGTAAACGTTTTAGATCTTCTTCAGGAATTTCAAACTTTATTTGAAAATCGTCTAACAAAGCATTTAAAAAATCCAGCTCAGAATGATGCTTATTGCGTTTGTATATTTTGTTAATCGTAGAAATCTTTAAGACTTTCATAAGCACCCAACCAAAGAACGTTCCCATAAAGCCATACTTATCTGCGTTTATAGCTTTTGCTACTTCTTTTGCTGTTACTAATCCCATATCAGATGATTTCCTCATAAAACAAATGTAGTAAATGTTATTTAGTTACAATTTGAACTGTTTCGCGTGTTAATTGTTTAAGTAACACGTTTTTATCTTTTTCTAACGTTTTTATTGCGTCTTCATTATAGTGCCTAATGGTGTAAAGACTAACATCATCGTGGCAGGTTACGTTAAATTTAGCCTTTAAATGTTGCAACAATTTATCACGATTATTGTAAATATTATCTATACAAACCGAAAAACTTATCGCTGAATTCTGAATTACGTCTACTTTCATCTTATAAAGATGCAATAAACTAAATATTTCACTAATATTTTCTTCAACGATATACGAAAAATCTAACGACGATAACGAAATTAATATCTGATTTTTCTTAACTATAAAACATGGCACTTCGGGCTCTATAGTTTTACCCTTACTCACACAAGTGCCTTCTGCTTTTGGGTTTATAAACGATTTTACGTGCAAAGGAATTTCTTTTTGCTGTAATGGTTGCAACGTTTTTGGATGAATAACAGATGCTCCATAGAAAGCCAGCTCAATAGCTTCTCTGTAAGAAATATGATGCAGTAATTGTGCATTTTCAAAATGACGTGGATCTGCGTTTAATACACCTGGTACATCTTTCCAGATAGTAACACTGTTTGCATTAAGACAGTAAGCAAAAATAGCAGCTGTATAATCACTACCTTCTCTTCCTAGTGTGGTAGTAAAATTATTAGAATCACTACCTAAAAACCCTTGAGTAATGTTTAGAACCGACTTATTAAACTTTGATGAAATGTTGTCTTGTGTTTCATCCCAATTTACATTTGCTCTTCTGTAATAATTATCTGTTTTTATATATTCTCTTACGTCTAACCAATTGTTTTTTAAGCCTATTTCGTTAAGATAATGACTGATTATTGTAGTAGATATTAGCTCTCCAAAACCAATAGTTTGGTCATATACATAATTGTAATCTGGAGATTTATTGCTTTTAAAAAACAAATTTAATTCATCAAAAAGCGCCTTTACCACAGAGAAAACTTTATGGTGCTCATTATCAAATAAATCTAATAAAATCTCATTATGATATTTTATAACATCATGTATAGAACTTTGTAATTCTCCTTTGTTTTCAAAGTAGTTTTTAATTACAACTTCCATTGCATTTGTTGTTTTTCCCATTGCAGAAACAACAACTAATGTGTTTTCGTAACCTGTTTCTTTTAAAACTGAAGCTAAATTTTTTACACCTTCAGCGTCTTTTACCGAAGCACCACCAAATTTATAAACGCGCATCACAATTTTTTAAATAGTTTTCGATTGCTTTTTCATCTAAATGAACCACATCCCAGTCTCTCATTACATTTGCTCCTTTATTTTGGTAAAATGTTATTGCTGGCTCATTCCAGTCTAGCACTTCCCAACTAATTCGTTTTACTCCCAGAGAATTTCCGTATGCCACAACTTTGTCTAAGAGTTGTGTTCCAAGATTTTTACCTCTTTGTGCCTGACTTACTATTAAGTCTTCTAAATGTAAGACTTCACCTTTCCAGGTAGAATATCTTTTATAAACCAACGCCATGCCTTCTACCTTGTTATTAACCTCAATAACAAAGCAGGTAAACTTTGGGTTAGCACCAAACCCATCAGATTCTAACATTTGCTGAGTTACCTCTACAGCATCTGGCTCTTTCTCAAAAACAGCCAATTCTTCAATGAGTTCTAGTACTCTAGGCATATCGGCTTTTGTGGCAAGTCTTGGTTGATTCATTTTTCTTTTTTAGAGAACTCAAATATAGTTTAAAATTCATTGTTTAATTTGATGCTTATTTCTTAAAACAGATACTTTATAAAATTCTTAACGAGTTTAATCTACGAAAACGTTATAGTTTATTAAAAAATGCGATATTTGTTACCGTTAATCAATCTAAAACTTCATGTCGCAACGCAAACAAACTCTGGGTGAATTTATAATTGAAAATCAAGCCTCTTTCAAATACACCTCTGGCGAACTTTCTAGACTTATTAATTCTATAAGACTTGCTGCCAAAGTGGTTAATCATGAAGTAAACAAAGCTGGTCTGGTTGATATTCTTGGTGCTGTTGGCGATACAAATATTCAAGGTGAAGACCAACAAAAATTGGACGTATACGCTAATGAAAAGTTTATACAGACCATGACCAAAAGAAACATTGTTTGTGGTATTGCCAGCGAAGAAGAAGATGATTTTATTGCCATTAATAGCCAGGACGAAAATCATCAAAATAAATATGTTGTTTTAATAGATCCTTTAGACGGTTCTAGTAATATAGATGTTAATGTATCTGTTGGTACAATCTTTTCTATTTACAGACGTGTTACTCCAGTTGGTACTCCTGTAACTATCGAAGATTTTTTACAAAAAGGAAATCAGCAAGTTGCTGCCGGTTATGTAGTTTATGGTACTTCTACCATGATTGTATATACTACTGGAGATGGTGTTAACGGTTTTACACTAAACCCAGCAATTGGTACATTCTATCTATCACATCCTAATATGCAATTTCCCGAAAACGGAAGAATTTATTCAGTAAACGAAGGGAATTACATTCACTTTCCTAAAGGGATAAAAGATTACATAAAATACTGCCAAATGGAAGAAGGAGACAGACCATACACCAGTCGCTATATTGGTTCATTGGTTTCAGACTTTCATAGAAATATGATAAAAGGTGGTATATACATGTATCCTAAAAGTTCTACCGCAAGCAATGGTAAACTTCGTTTGTTATATGAATGTAATCCGATGGCTTTTTTAGCAGAGCAAGCTAACGGAAAAGCTAGCGATGGTTTTGAAAGAATAATGGACATACAACCAACAGAATTGCACCAACGTGTACCATTTATTTGTGGTAGCAAAAACATGGTAGAAAAGGCTGAAGAATTTATGCGAAATGCAGAATAAATAAACAAAAAAAGCGAACATCACTGTTCGCTTTTTTTGTTTGAATATTTTTTCTTTCTACTATTTATTCATGTTTTTCATTTCATCAATAAATGTATCTAAGTCTACTTTATCGTATGCTAAAGCCAAAGCCTTATCTGCAATATACTTTACGTTTTGAGCATGAAAACCTAAGCCTACACATATTTTTTCTAATAACCAATGTTGGTTAGGACCTTCAATATCATCTACCCAAACCATACGAGCCAAATCAAATAAACGCTCTAAACGCATATCATAAGATGTTGGAGGATTAATTGGATGAGATTTATAATCTTTAAGTATTTCTTTATACTCAATCTCTGTAATATCTAGTCGTGTCGCTAATCGGTCTAAAAACGCTTTTTCAGCATCGCTAATTACACCATCACTCATGGCAACTCTTACTATGGCTGCAAAATGATCTTCATTACGCTTTTTAAAACCACTATCGAATAAATCTAAAAATGACATAATTTATGTTTTTTTAATGGCCACAAATATAGTCTAAACCTTAAGGTTTTGAAATGAAAATTTAAAGATTTTTCATTTGTTAGATAACGAATAATGTCTTCTGGTTTATATTAAAATTCAACTGCATTCTTTTTTCTGTGTTTTAGATACCATCTAACTAGCTATACCTTTTAACAAAAAACTTTGCGCAATGTTTACTATGTATTAGATATTGATGACACAAATAATTCTGTAATGCTAGAATAAAAGGACAATGACAAATTTATGACCCAACAAAAGGACTATAGGTATTTTAAAGATGATTATCCTGAATTGTATAAAACCTAAAGAATGTTCAATTTTAAAACATATAGTTAAAACATACTTATATTTGCCTTTTTACTAAACAAAGGGAAAACACAGTGAGCAAAACTCTAATCTCGCAAACCTTTTCACAGACTTTGCAACTGCAAAATCTGCAGAATTCTATTGCCCAAACCGAAGCAAACAACACATCTAAAACACATCTAAAAGGTCTCGTAGGATCTTCCTTTTCTATTGTTGTTTCTGAAATTTTTAAATCTGCCGAAAAGCCATTTTTACTCATTTTTGATGACAAAGAAGAAGCTGCCTATTACCTCAACGATTTAGAACAACTCATCAATGATAAAGATGTTTTGTTCTATCCTGGTAGTTATCGCAGACCATATCAAATTGAGGAAACCAATAATGCCAACGTACTTTTAAGAGCAGAAGTGCTTAACCGTATCAATTCTCGCAAAAAGCCGTGTATTATTGTTACCTATCCTGATGCACTTTTTGAAAAAGTAGTTACCAAAAAAGAACTAGAAAAAAATACTTTAAAAATTGCCGTAGGCAACGAACTGAGTATCGATTTTGTAAACGAAGTTCTTTTTGAATACAAATTTAAACGTGTAGATTTTGTTACAGAACCAGGTGAGTTTTCTGTAAGAGGAGGTATTATTGATGTGTTTTCGTTTTCTCATGATGAACCTTATCGTATCGAATTTTTTGGCGACGAAGTAGATAGTATTAGAACTTTTGATGTAGAAACGCAGCTTTCTACAGAAAAAATTAAAAAAGTTAGCATCATTCCAAATGTGGCTAACAAGCAAATTGCAGAACAACGCGAGAGCTTTCTAAAGTATATTTCTAGTAAAACAGTACTTTTTGCAAAAAATCCTTCATTTATATTTTCAAGAATTGATGAGTTTTTCGGAAAGGCTGAAGAAGCCTTCAAAAATTTATCTACAGAGATAAAACATGCCTCTCCTGAAGAATTATTTTGCAATTCAGAATTACTCAAACGACAATTTTTAGATTACAATTTAGTTGAGTTTGGGGCAGCACCACTACTTAGTAATAATGTTATTGCTTTCAACACCAAACCTCAACCGTCATTTAACAAACAATTCAACATATTAATTGAAGACTTAAATGAAAACCATGCTAATGGTATTACCAATTACATTGCCTGTGTAAGCGAACAGCAAGCCAAACGTTTTCATGATATCTTTGATGATGCCGAACAAGAAGAAATCCATTACAAGACCATAGTTTTATCACTATATCAAGGCTTTATAGATAGCGACAATAAAATTGCGGTTTACACAGACCATCAAATTTTTGATCGTTATCATAAGTTCCATTTAAAAAATGGTTATGCCAAAAAGCAAGCCATAACGCTTAAAGAACTTACCAACTTAGAAGTTGGAGACTACGTAACGCACATAGATCATGGTATTGGTAAATTTGGTGGACTTCAAAAAATAGATGTTGAAGGTAAAAAACAAGAAGCTATAAAACTGGTTTATGGCGAGCGCGATGTATTATACTTAAGCATTCATTCTCTGCATAAAATCACCAAGTTTAATGGTAAGGACGGCAAACCACCCAAGGTTTACAAACTAGGAAGTAAAGCCTGGAAAACACTCAAACAAAAAACCAAATCTCGTGTTAAGGAAATTGCTTTTAATCTTATTAAACTTTACGCCAAACGTAAATTAAAGAAAGGGTTTCAGTATGCTCCAGACAGCCACATGCAGCACGAGCTTGAAGCGTCTTTTATATACGAAGACACACCAGACCAAATCACTTCTACTGCAGACATAAAAGCCGATATGGAGAGCGAACGACCAATGGATCGTTTGGTTTGTGGTGATGTTGGTTTTGGTAAAACAGAAGTTGCCATAAGAGCAGCTTTTAAAGCTGTAGATAATGGTAAACAAGTTGCTGTTTTAGTACCAACAACAATATTAGCTTATCAGCATTACCGAACGTTTAAAGAACGTTTAAAGGATTTTCCGGTTACCGTAGATTATGTTAACCGTTTTAGAACTGCTAAAGAAAAACGAGAAACGTTAGAAAGCCTGGAAAAAGGTGGTGTAGATATTATTATAGGCACACACCAATTGGCTAATAAAACCGTAAAATTTAAAGATTTAGGACTGCTCATCGTTGACGAAGAGCAAAAGTTTGGTGTCGCTGTAAAGGAAAAGCTAAAGACCATTAAAGAAAATGTTGATGTACTTACACTAACAGCAACACCTATTCCGCGTACATTACAATTTAGTTTAATGGCTGCAAGAGATTTATCGGTTATTACAACTCCACCACCAAACCGCTATCCTATAGAAAGTCACGTTATTCGCTTTAGTGAAGAAACCATAAGAGATGCCGTTAGTTACGAGATTCAACGTGGTGGACAAGTGTTTTTTATTCATAACAGAATAGAGAACATCAAAGAAGTTGCTGGTATGATACAACGCTTGGTACCAGATGCTAAGATTGCCATAGGTCATGGACAATTAGATGGCAAAAAACTAGAGCAATTAATGCTTGCTTTTATGAATGGAGAGTATGATGTTTTAGTAAGTACAACCATTATAGAAAGTGGTCTAGATGTACCAAATGCCAATACTATTTTTATAAATAACGCTAATAATTTTGGATTAAGTGACTTGCATCAAATGCGTGGTCGTGTAGGTCGAAGCAACAAAAAAGCTTTCTGTTATTTTATAACACCAGATTACTCGTCTATGACTACAGATGCTCGCAAGCGTATACAAGCCTTAGAGCAATTTACAGAACTTGGTAGTGGGTTTAATATTGCCATGAAGGATTTAGAAATTAGAGGTGCTGGAGATTTACTTGGTGGTGAGCAAAGTGGGTTTATAAGCGATATTGGGTTTGACACTTATCAGAAAATCTTAAACGAAGCTATAGAAGAACTTAAAGAGTCTGAATTTGCAGACCTTTACCAAGACGATAGCAAACCAAAACAATACGTAAAAGATATTACCATAGACACTGATTTTGAATTGCTTTTCCCAGACGATTATATCAATAACATATCAGAACGTTTAAATCTATACACCAAATTAAACGAGTTAAAAACAGAAGAAGAATTGCAAAAATTTGAATCTGAAATTACAGACCGTTTTGGTGAATTACCAACACAGGTTCAGGATTTGTTTGATAGTGTACGACTGAAATGGATTGCTACTAAAATGGGACTTGAAAAAGTAATAATGAAAAAAGGCAAACTTATCGGTTATTTTATTCAAGATCAACAAAGTAAATTTTATCAAAGTAGCGACTTTAGCCGCGTACTACAATTTGTTCAGGTTAATGCTTCAAAATGTAAAATGAAAGAAAAGCAAACCAGAAATGGTTTGAGATTATTAATTACTTTTGATAAGATAAACAATGTATCCTCTGCATTAAGAGCATTGCAACCTATTATGGCTTAATTATTGAGGTTGTTTTGTGCCATTAAATTTTAAAATTTAAACATGAAAAAACTAGTTACGTTTCTATTTATTTTTCCGCTTATAGCTTTTGGGCAAAGCGTTAAAGGCACATTTTATCCTGCCGAAGATTTTACATATGCTTTTTTATACGAAGCAACACCAGAAGGCGCTAACTACGTTAGCCATGGTGAGCTAAATACCGAAGGGCAATTTGAAATTAAAATAGATTCTAGTGCTGCTCCTGGCATTTATAAAATAGTATACGCAACACCTCCTGAAGAAAATAACTTCGATTTTATATATGACGGAAAAGAAACCGTAGTGTTTAAGTTTAGTCAAGAAAATGGTGTGGAATTTACCGAATCTGAAGAAAATAAACTTTGGACATCTTACTTAAAAAGTATGGATATGGTTAACCAAACCATAAGTAATTACTACCAAAAAGACGGAAAAGATAAAAAAGGTTTTAATGCTGTTTTTAAAGTTTTAAAAGATACTCAAACGTCATACGAATCACTAGCTTCAGGACGATTAGCTTCTGCATTTATAACAGCTAATAGGCCATATATTCCTTCAAACTACGAAGATTATAATACTTATTCTAAAAATGTAAAAAAGCACTATTTCTCTCAAATAGATTTTAGCAATTACATCTTACAGAGTTCTACTTTTTTAATAGATCGTGTGGTGTCTTATGTTTTTAACTTGGTTGAAAAGCCTAACAATAACACATACAAAGTCTTAATAGACGACGTGTACAATGCAATAGACAATAAGGATTTAGCGATAAAAACCTATCTTTTAGAAATGCTTTGGCAACGTTTTGTTACCGCAGAAAATAATGATTTGGCCAACTACATTACTGATAAATACTTACTAAACTTAGCCAACACATCTGGCAACAAAGTATTGGCAGAGACTATAACGTCTTATAAAAACACATCTATTGGCACCAAAGCTCCAAATTTTGAAATTGCTTCATCAAAAAACACTACCAGACTACATGATTTGAAAGGTGCTACATACTACTTACTTGTATTTTGGAGTAGTACATGTGGTCATTGCCTTAACGAACTTCCTATGGTTAAAGAATTAGTAGCTAGTAAAAACAATATAAAGGTCGTTGCCTTTGGTCTTGAAGAAGAGCCATCGAAGTGGACAGAAGAAATAAAAAAATATCCCAATTTTGTGCATACTGTAGGCCTGGGCAAATGGGATAATCCTGTTGTAAAAACTTATGGTGTTGCAGCTACACCAACCTATTTTTTACTAAGTAGCGATAAAACTATTATAGCAAAACCTTATGATTATGAGGCTTTAGAAGTGGTTTTGAAAGATTTATAATGTACAGTCTCAATGAAATAAAAGAAAACTATAGACGTTTTTCAGACTCAAAGATTGAGAATATTGCTAGAAATGAGTCTAAAGGGTTAAGGAAAGAAGTACTTCATATTCTTAAAGATGAAATTACAAGACGTAATCTTAATCCTAACTTAATTAATTGGGTTAATACTGAAGCTAAATCATATGAAGGTTTAGAACGAAAGACTTTATTAAAGAATATCCAAAGTCAAAGTTGCCCAAGATGTAATTCTGAAACTAAGCTTTATGGTTTTGAAACCAATACAGTGAAATCTTTTCTAATTGCAGCAAGCATTAAAAGAAAAGAGTTTATTCTTTGTATGGATTGTGGCAAGAAAGAAAAGTTAAATGCCATTATAATTACATTTTTTGCTGGTTGGTGGTCTGGGAGTGGTTTTTTAAGAACACCTTATTACATTCTAACAGACATTTTTAATTTTCTATATATTGATAAAATTAGCAAAAGAATACTTGACAAATTTATTGATAGGTACAATGGGTCTTTTAGAAGATATGGTGCAAATAGCACAACAATAACACGACTAATCGATTTAAAAAACAAAAACGCTCAGTAAAGCTAGCGCTTTATCTGAGCGTTTTGAAACTAAATAACCAACCAAAATTTAGTTTCGAGAATTTTCTCTAGGGTTATTAACCTTAGGTGTTTTTTGTTTACGCTTTTTAGGCATTTCTTCTTTCTTTGCAATGTTGCCTTGCGTATCAGAACTTCTGTAATATGCTATGTATCCTCTGCCTTCAAACTCATATACCGTTCCAGAATTTGGATGATATAGCTCTATCGTTCCATCATTAATAACGCTAAGTTCAAAGAATTCATTGTCGAAGAAATCATAATCTAATGTTAATGTTTTTAGGTACATATTTCCTGATACATTACCCACTCCATACACACCTGTGTAATCCCAGTAAATATTATCTGGATTATAGACATTTACATCTTGAGAACTTCTAAATGTAGAGTCATTTCCACCAGATAAAAACTGCAAATAATTTTCATTATCAAACTCATTTATTGCTCCGTAGTTACTAGTATAAACTTTTTCCCAAGCTTCATACTCTTGTAAGAAATAATGAATGTTATCGTAGAACACAAAATCGTAATCAAACGTAGATCTCTGATAACCATCTAAAAAGTAAGATGTATCATTATAAGGGTTATACAATTCTATAGTATTGTGGTCTATTTGGTACACATCAAAACTATCGTATCCATCAATAATATGGTTAACATCTAATATCATGCTATAAGCATCATAGTTTCCTATTTGTACTCCAAAACCGTTGCCTTGACTGCCCAGACCTACCAAATTGTTATTAGCAAACAAACGACCATTATCAAAAGTTAAGGTAAATGCTATTTGCATAAAAGGTGTTTCGCCATAGCCTTGAGTTGCATTAATATCCACATACCACAAATCATAAGACTGCAATAATTGATTTAAGGAAATTGCAGGTCCGTTATCATTAATATGTAACTCTTCCGTATAACACGATGTAAGGAGCGTAGCACTGAGTGCAAATCCAAAAAGTAATTTTAATGTCTTCATAATTCAACGGTTTTTAGGGTTACTGTTGTTATAATTTCAAAACCTGTGCCAAATTCAAAATGACACCTCAGATTGAAGTCTTAAAACAGTTATATTTTATGTATTTTTGAAACTCAAAATCGACATAAATTCTATGAGTGAATCTAAAAAATATGCTGTATTTGGTGCAGGAAGTTGGGCAACAGCCATTGTAAAAATGCTTTGCGAAAACTTAGATGAAGTTGGCTGGTACATGCGTAGCGTTTACACCAAAGAACACATATTAAAAGAACAGCACAATCCTAGTTATTTAAGTTCTGTAGAATTTCACACAGAGCAATTAAAACTAAGTAATGATATAAATGAAATTGCTGAATGGGCAGATGTGCTCATTTTTGCAATTCCATCAGCTTTTATGCACTCTGAGTTAGAAAAACTCACTTCAGATATCAATGATAAAATTATAGTCTCTGCTGTAAAAGGTATTATTCCAGAATCTGGATTGTTGGTTGGTGAGCATTTTCATGATATTTATAATATTCCTTTCGAGAATATTGCTGTAATTGCTGGTCCTTGCCACGCTGAAGAAGTTGCCCTAGAGCGTTTATCTTATCTTACAATTTCTTGTGCTGATGCCGATAAAGCAAAAGCTATTGCCAAAAATCTATCTAGCGATTATATAAAAACCAAAATCAGCGACGATATTATTGGTGTAGAATATGCTGTAATGCTGAAAAATATTTACGCCATTGCTGCTGGCATTGCTCACGGACTAGGCTATGGAGATAACTTCCAAAGTGTTTTGATGAGTAATTCTATACGTGAAATGAAACGTTTTATTAAGAAAATGCATAAGATGAAACGTAACATTAATAACTCTGCATATTTGGGTGATTTGCTAGTAACTGGTTATTCTGTTTTCTCAAGAAACAGAATGTTTGGTAATATGATTGGCAAAGGTTATACCGTAAAATCTGCACAGATGGAAATGAATATGGTTGCTGAAGGTTATTATGCTACTAAAAGTGCTTTTGAACTCAACAAAAAGAATAAAAAGAAAACACGTTTACCTATTATAAATGCTGTTTACGAAGTGCTTTATGAGAATAAAAACCCTAAAAAGGTATTTCAGAAATTGACTGAGAAGTTAGATTAAATCTTATTCTTCTTCATCACCAGACTCAATTAGCATATCTAGTTTTTGATTTGTTTTTGCCAAGCGTTTGTTCAGAAGAAAATTCCAACCAAAAATTGAGAGTAGCGAAATTAGGTTGAGTGGTATGTAAATATAGAGTACCCATTTAATCCAATCATAATCCCAAAGAAAATAAATAATTACAGCAGAAATGATTGTCCTGATAAGGTACGTAATCAATTTTTTGTTTCTATATTCTTTTGAAAGAATTGAGTCTTTTGATAACTCTTTAATTTCCTCTTTTAAATCATCCATAATTGGCTTATTTAACCAACACACCCTTCAACTGCATTAAAGGTACTGTCTGTAATGCCTTTGCGTTTATGGTATTTTTTCTAAACAGATACGTTTTATCAAACATTTGATTGCCCTCAAAATACGAAACTTTAAAAGAATTATTGAGCTCTAAAACTTTTTCTTGTAAGTACTCAATCTTTGCATAGCTACGTGCTGGTAGTTTTGCTAAGGTATGACGCATTGGAGGCGTCATTTTTTTATCGTTATAACCTTGAGAAACGATGAGTACAGTATCTAAATCTATATCACTGTTATTGATGATATAGGCATTCCAATCTTGGGTTTTGTATTCTAAATGTTCTTCTTGCACAACAGCAACATAAACGTCTTTTACCTCTGGAATTTCAATGTCTTTTTTCATGCGGTAAAAATACTAAACTATCCGAAATAAGCATTGGTATAATCATTAACCGTAATCCCTTTTAGATTATACACCACAAAATGATTTAGCAACTCTTGGTTGTTGAATTTTTCTATAAGGTTATTGTCTCTAAAGGCTACTTCTTCAAATCGTTTAAAGTAAAGGCTACAAAATAATTCTGTATTAACTTCTGGTTTTACAATGCCTTTGGTTTTGCCATCTTCGAGCAGACCATAAATTACCTTATTTACTATTTCGTCCCTAAAATCATCAAAGATTTCATTGGCTTTGGGATAGTATTTTTTCAACCCAAAAATAAAAGATGGCTTAAAATGTTTTAAGTTTTCGAATCCCTTTTTATAGATTAGAATAATACACGTAATTGGGTCTTCGGTGTGCGTCTGAACGATATTGTTTAAGTCTTTTCGAAACTCATCAATTAAAAAAGCCACGCTTTCTATGACCAAATGCTCCTTACTTCTAAAATACTTATAAATGGTTTTTTTAGAAATTCCCATTGTATTTGCCAACTCATCTAAAGTATAGCGTTTGCTACCAAACTTTGTAAAGTTAGCAATTGAGCATTTTATTAAGTCGCATTTATTGGTCATAAAAAAATTAAGGGTTAATACGCTTTTAGCTTTTGCATAAACATTTTAAAATGAGGTGAAAACTCTTTAAAAATTTCGTGCTTTCTGTTTTTAATTAACACCTCACTAAAAAGCTTAAGACCAATGGCAAACTCTTTGTCCTGGTTGCTATCGTTAAACAAATTTTTGTTTTCAATAGCGTCTAAAATATCAAATACATTATCGTGATTTTCAAACTGAAATTCTAGACTTTTACTTGGTTTTAAGGTCTCATCTTTTAGTGTAACCTCTTCTACTTTTAGGTTATAGGTGTTATTTCTTTTCATAATTTAAAAAAAGTTATCTCCAACCACCTCCTAATGCCTCGTAAAGATTAACAACACTTAGCATTTGCTGTAGTTTATTATCTATTAAATTAAGCTCAGCACTCAAAGCGCTTTGTCTGGCTGTTAAAAGGTCTAAGTATGTTGCATAACCGTTTTTTAGAAGCTCGTCAGAATTGGTTTCGGCATTTCTTAGTGCTTCGACTTCGTTTTGTCTGTATTCAAACTTTTTAGTAACCGCGTTGTAATCATACAATGCGTTAGACACTTCGTTTCCTGCTGTGAGTAAGGTCTTTTTAAAATCTAATAACGCTTGTTCTTGCTGTGCTATAGCAACCTCGTTTTGTGTTTTTATTTGTCTTTTGTTAAAAATAGGCTGTGTTAATCCACCAACTAAAGTTGCAAATAACGATTTGCTACTTAACAACTCATCTAATTGCAAACTTTGAAAACCTCCATTTGCAGTAAGTGTTAACGACGGATAGAAATTGCTTCGAGCTACATTGGTTAATTCAAAAGCATTGATTAATCCATATTCTGAAGCTATAACATCTGGTCTGTTGCTCAACAACGTTGCAGGTACACCAATTTTAATATCAGAATTTAAATCTTGATTTTCTAAACTACCACGCTCAACTACTTGGGATGGTCTTCCTAATAGAAAATTTAAAGTGTTTTCTGCTTTAAAAATTGCAACTTCGATATCTACTAATAACGCTTTTGCATTATTAAACTGAGCTATATTTTGGTCAACAGCCACTTGTGTTACCTGGCCAGCATCTTTTAATGCTTTTATGGTAGTAACGCTACTTTCCCAAGCATCTACTGTTTTTTGAGTAACTTCTAATTGTGAGTCTAAAGCCAATAACTGGTAATAGGTAGTAGCAATACTAGATACCAATTGGGTTTTTACAGCCTGATGCGCTGCTACGCTCTGTAAATACGTAGCTTCGCCTGCTCTTTTATTGCTTCTAATTTTTCCCCAAATATCGGCTTCCCAAGAAAGACTTTCTGAAAGTTCGTATTGGTCTAAAGATGAAAACAAAGATCCAAACTGACTGTTTTGCGACAGCTCTTGGTGTGTTACTTGCGCAGTAGCACTTAAGGTAGGCAAATAACCTGCTTTACCTTGTTTTAGGTAAGCATTTGCAATGGCAATCTGCTGAATGGCTGTTCTGATATCTAAGTTATTTTGAAGTCCTTCATTAATGTATTGTTGCAAATACGTATCTGAGAACATCTCTGACCAAGAAACCTCAGCCATTGATAAACTGTCTGTAGGCAGATTATCGGTTCTGTATAAATTTTCTGTTTCCTCTAGCTGTGGTCTTGTATAATCCTTGGCTACAAAACAGCTTTGTACAGTTACTGCCAAAAGAACAACAACTAGATTTTTATGTAGGTATGAATTTTTAATAAATGTCATTTGTTAACTTTCTTTAGTTTCAACAATTGGTTTTTTTGATACTTTTTCTTGTAACCACTGGAACAAGATGAAAAGAATAGGAATAATGAATACTCCCAAAATGGTACCTATAAGCATTCCACCAGCTGCACCTGTACCAATAGACCTGTTTCCTTCAGAACCAACTCCTGTTGCTAATACCAATGGCATTAATCCAAGAATAAAGGCAAAGGATGTCATTAAAATAGGTCTTAGACGCGCTTTTGCTCCGTGAATGGCAGCTTCAACTAAATTCTCTCCATTTCGTCTTCTTTGTAGTGCAAATTCTACAATAAGAATGGCGTTTTTAGCTAATAACCCTACCAACATTACCAATGCAATCTGGAAATAGATATTATTCTGAAGACCCATTAATTTGGTTGAAATAAAGGCTCCAAAAATACCAACAGGAAGCGACAGTAATACAGCCAAGGGCAGTAAGTAACTTTCGTATTGTGCTGCTAACAGAAAGAATACAAACACCACACAAAGAATGAAAATGGTTGTTGTTTGATTACCTGCATTTACCTCTTCACGAGATAAACCTGAATAAGCCACTTCATACTTAGATGGTAATTTTGCCGCTTCAGCATTTACAATAGCAATAGCATCACCAGAACTAAATCCTGGATTTGAAGCACCCGAAATTTTAGCAGAATTATAAAGGTTAAATCTTGTAACCGTTTGTGGACCATATACACGATTTAGCGACACAAACTCTGTAATTGGTGCCATCTCTCCGCTACCAGTTCTTATATAAAGACTGTTTAACGAATTTTCATCGGTTCTGTCTTCTGGTAACGATTGTACATATACACGATATTGTTTACCAAATCTGGCAAAGTCAGCAGCGTATATTCCACCTATATAGCCTTGTAATGTTGAGAAAATACTACTTACCGAAACTCCAAGTTTTTTGGCAACAGCAACATTGATGTCCAACTCATATTGCGGATAATTGGTATTAAAACCTGTTTGTCCGTATTGAATTTCTGGATGCTGCATTAAGCTACCTATAAACTCATTGGTTGCTGCACTAAGTTCTTCTGCATCACCACCAGATTTATCTAAAAGATTAACTTCAAATCCTGATGATAAACCAAAACCAGGAATACTTGGTGGTGCAAAGAAGAGTACTCTTGCATCTGAGATTCCGGCAGCCATACCAAATAATTTTCCTGTAATAGCTTGTAAACTTTGATCGTCTGCAGTACGCTCACTCCAATCTTTTAGTTTTATAAATCCAAAACCATAATTACTACCCGAACCATTAATTAAACTTCTACCATTTACTACAGTTATACCTTCTATACCTGGTATTTGAGACGCATTTTTATAAACATAATCCGTAATTTCTTTGGTTCTGTCCATTGAAGCTCCAGGTGCTAACTGCACATCTATAAATAAAACTCCTCTATCTTCATCTGGTACAAAACCTGTAGGTGTTGTAGTTGCTGACCACCAAATTCCAACACCAGATAAAACCAAAATAATGAATGTTATCGCTTTGTTTTTATAAAGGAACTTTAAAGATTTACCGTAGCGCTCTGTCGTGGCATTAAATCCTCTGTTGAAGGCATCGTAAAAACGTTGTAAAAAACTCTTGTTTTTGTGTTCATCATCATGTGATTTTAAGAACAAGGCACACAATGCAGGACTCAAGGTTAATGCGTTTAATGCTGAAATTAATATAGCAACAATAAGTGTAACACCAAACTGCTCATAGAATACACCTGTTGGTCCTTGAACAAAAGTTACAGGAACAAATACCGCAGCCATTACAAGTGTTATAGAAATAATAGCACCAGAGATTTCGTGCATTGCATCAAAAGTTGCCTTTTTAGGATCCTTTTCTCCTTCATCTATTTTGGCATGGACTGCCTCTACAACTACAATAGCATCATCTACCACAATACCAATGGCCAATACCAGTGCAAAAAGCGTTAAGAGGTTGATGGAATATCCAAAGACATTCAAAAAGAAGAATGTACCAATAATGGCTACTGGAACCGCAATTGCAGGAATTAAGGTAGACCTAAAATCTTGTAAAAAGATAAATACTACAATAAATACTAGTATAAAAGCTTCAATAAGCGTGTGAATTACCTTATCTATTGAAGCCGTTAAGAATTCGTTAGTATCAAACGGAATGATAACTTTAATACCTTCTGGGAAATCCTTTTCAAGCCTACTTAATTCAGACTTAATAGTTTCAATAATTTCCTGTGCATTAGAACCTGCAGTTTGAAAAATACCCATATTAACACTTGGATATCCATTGGTTGTTCCGCTAGAAGCATACGACTGTGCATCTAATTCTATATCTGCAACATCTTTTAGTCTTAAATATTCACCATTGTCTAACGCTTTAATAATAACATCACTATACTGTTGTTCTGTTTTAAAACGACCTCCATAGGTTATGGTATAAGAAAATGATTCTCCATTATTTTCTCCCAAAGAACCTGCTGCAGCCTCTAAACTTTGCTCTTGTAAAGCTGCTGTAACATCTGTAGGGTTTAATCCGTAAGCTGCTAATTTTTCTGGCTTTAACCAAATACGCATTGCATAATCTTGCGAAGAAAATACATTAACGTTACCAACACCATTAACACGCTGAATGGATGGAATAACGTTAATCTTTAAATAGTTCTGAAGAAACGTTGCATCGTATTCTGGGTTTTCGGTATAAAATGACATAAACATTAATGCCGAAGTTTGCTGCTTTTGCGTAATTACACCAGATTGTGTTACCTCTTGCGGCAATAATGGATTTGCTCTTGCCACACGGTTTTGAACGTTAACCGCAGCAATGTCTGGGTCTGTTTCCTGATCAAAATACACTGTAATTTGTGCTGTACCACTATTTGACGCTGTAGAAGTAATGTAGGTCATTCCTTCTACTCCGTTAATTTGCTCTTCAATAGGAATAATAACACTCTCCATAATGGTTTCTGCACTGGCACCTGTGTAATTTGCCGTTACATTAATTGTTGGAGGTGCAATATCTGGATATTGTTCTATAGGTAAGGAGGTAAGTCCTAGAGCACCTAGTATTACTATAATGATTGAAATAACTGTTGATAAAACAGGTCTTTCTATAAATGTCTTTAACATGCTTTTTGGCTTGGGATGTTTTACTTAAATAATGCTTTGATAGGTTGCGTAATACTATCGAACGAAACCTCATTTGGAGTAATTGGTGTATTGTTCCTAAGCTTACTAACACCAGACACAATAATTTTATCTCCTACTTTAAGACCAGACTCTACCACATATAGATTGTCTAATGCATCTGATACTTTTATTAAAGTAGCAACGGCATTATTATTTTCGTCTAGTTTGTAAATCATAATGTCTTTTTGCTGTTCAAAAGTTGCAGACTGTGGTACTACTATAGCATTTTCGTATACATTAGGAATTCTAATATTTCCACTATTACCATTTGTTAGAAGTTCATTTGGGTTATTGAACATTGCTCTAATTTTTATGGTTCCTGTATTTTGATTTATTTGTCCTGTACTGGTTTGTATTCTTCCTTTCTCTGAGTAAACTTCACCATTGGCCAATACCAAACTTACATCTGGAGAATTCTTAATACGCTCTTCTTTAGTCTTTCCTTCAGATTTTTGAACGTGGTTGATGTACTGCGCTTCATTAAGTGTAAAAAAAGCATACACCTTGCTTATTTCGCTAACTGTTGTTAAAGGTGTTGTATCACTAGGACTAACTAACGAACCCTCTCTTAAGTTAATAGCACCAACGTATCCATCCACCGGACTTTTTACGGTAGCGTAACCTATATTGGCATTAACACTATTATATGCTGCTTTAGCTTGTTCTAAATTAGCTTTAGCAGTTTCTAATTGTACTTCGCTTATAATATTTTTTTTAACTAAAGGAATAAGCTTATCTACCTCTACTTGTGCTGCATTAACACTAGCTTTTGCTGCATTAGCATCTTGAGATAATGATTGTGTTTCTAGTCTAAATAACGGCTGTCCTTTTCGTACTTTTTCGCCTTCATCGACCAAAACACTTTGAATATAGCCAGATGTTTTTGCTCTTACGTCACTATTTACAATTCCTTCTATACTTGCAGGATACTCTGTAAAGCCAGTAACTGTTTTTTGTTCTAACTGAGCCACAGGAAAGCTCGGTGCCGGAGCATTAGCATTTTGTGGTGTTTGTTCTGCATCTTTACAACTAGCAAAGACGATAAAACTTAAAGCGGTTATGTATAAATTCTTAATTTTCATTGGTCTTTTTTAAAATGGTTTTTCTTTGTAGGTTTCTTCTATTTTGTCTCTTAAAACTGTTATGGATTGTATGGCTTCATCCAAATAATCGGTATAAATGGTATGAAAGTTTAAATTGAATTTTTCTTCTTCTTCTAATAGTTCGTTAACTCTAATTTTGTAGTCTTTAATTTCTATATGCAGTTCTTTTTGTTCTTGCCATTCGTTTAACATCTCATTGATACCTTGCACCATGGTGTCATGATTAATTATGAAATATTTTTTTCGATCACCTGTTTTAGTGAAGTATTGAATCTTCTTTAAATCTTGTAAGTGATTAAGATGGGTTGAAATAGTGCTCTTACTTGCACATAGGTTTAAAACCAAATCTTCAAAGGTCACTCCTTTTTTTCCGGTAAGGATAACATAAGACAGTATCCTTGCTGCAACAGGAGCTAAACCATCTTTATTCTCAAAATGAACACCCAGTTTTTCTACCAATCTTCCTTTTTGGCTTTGTAATTTATCTTCCATCAATTCAAAAAATTATTTTGCAAATTTACGATTGGTTCGGAAAAAACCGAACTAACAGAAGTTAAACTGTTGTTAAATAAAAAAAACCGACAAAATTGTCGGCTTTAGTTTATTATGTTTTTAAGTATTACAACACACTTTTAAACTGCTCTAAGAAACGAACATCGTTTTCACTTAGCAATCTAATATCACTAATTTGATTGAGCAGCATTGCTATTCTATCTATTCCCATACCAAAGGCAAAACCAGAATATTCCTTAGAATCTATACCACAATTTTCTAAGACATTAGGATCTACCATACCACAACCCATTATCTCTAACCAACCTGTTCCTTTTGTAATTTTATAATCGGTTTCGGTCTCAAGTCCCCAATACACATCGACCTCAGCACTTGGCTCTGTAAACGGGAAATACGATGGACGTAAACGAATTTTTGATTTCCCGAACATTTCTGTTGTGAAGTATTGCAGTGTTTGCTTTAAGTCAGCAAAGCTTACATCTTTATCTATATACAAACCTTCTACTTGGTGGAAAAAACAATGCGAACGTGCAGAAATAGCTTCGTTACGGTAAACTCTACCTGGCGAAATAGTTCTGATAGGTGGTTTATTATTTTCCATATAACGCACTTGCACAGAACTGGTGTGTGTTCTTAATAAGATATCAGGATCTGTTTGAATAAAAAACGTATCCTGCATATCGCGTGCTGGATGATATTCTGGTAAGTTTAATGCTGTGAAGTTGTGCCAATCATCTTCAATCTCTGGACCTTCACTAACATTAAAACCTATACGAGAGAATATATCGATGATTTGATTTTTTACAATAGAAATAGGATGACGAGCACCTAAAGCAATAGGCTCTCCTGGACGCGACAAATCACCATAAATTCCTTTATCCTCTTCTTGGCTTTCAATAGCCTCTTTTAAAGAATTGACTTTGTCTTCAGCAGTTACTTTAAGTTTATTAACTATTTGACCGAATTCTTTTCTGTTTTCAGCAGCAATCTTACTTATTTCAGAAAAATATTTTCTAGTCAGTCCTTTAGAACCTAAATATTTAATTCGGAATGCTTCTATTTCATCCTTAGATTGTGCAGAAAACGCCTCAGCTTCTGCTATCAATTCTTTTAACTTATCTATCATAATTTGCTGAATTTAACTCAGTAATTCAATTTTAGGACTGCAAATTTAAAAAATATCAATCGATATACTCCATTTCAACAAAATAGTTGACAATGGCTTCTTTCATCAATACACTTTGTTCACCTGCTTTAAGAAAAGGCAACTGCTCTTTTACTTTATAATGTGGCCAACCATCATCATCTACATAATCAAATTCATAAAAACCATAAGGCTCTAGAAGTTTGCAAATTGCAATATGCATTAAATCTAACTTATGATCCTTTTTATAATCTCTATGTATTTGGCCTAGCTCTTGTACTCCTATAAGGTAAATTATAGAATCTAAGTCTAGTGTATCTCCATCTGCAAATTGTTTAGACAGCTTTTCTACCACTAAATCCCAACGCTCTTTTAACTGTTCGTCTCTTGCCATAATTTATCTCGCCTGTTATGCGTTATAGAATTGGCAAAGTTAATTTATATTTGCTAAAACCGCTAGTATTATGAGTATCATTGATATTGTTTTGGCAGCTCTTCTGCTATTTGGATTTGTAAGAGGTCTTTTTAAAGGTATTTTTGTTGAAGTTGCTTCGTTAGTCGCCCTTGTTTTAGGGATTTATGGCGCTATTCACTTTAGTTATTTTGCTTCAGATATATTAGAATCTAAAGTAGACTGGAATGAAAAAACCATTAACATTGTTGCCTTTGCTGTAACTTTTGTAATTATTGTTTTGACAATTAGCTTGGCAGGAAAAGCACTAACAAAACTTGCTGATTTTGCTGCTTTAGGCCTTTTAAACAAACTTTTGGGTGGTGTTTTTGGTGCTCTTAAAATAGGATTAATACTAAGTGTTCTCCTTATCGTTTTTAGCAAATTGAATAATACTTTACCTTTTATGGAAAAGGAAGACTTAGAAGAAAGTACCCTTTTTGAGCCTGTAAAATCTCTGGCTCCAATGATTTTTCCTAATCTTATAAAGAGTGAAACAGAACAAGAAACTTCTGCTGAAACTGATGAAGAGGTATAAAAAAAGCCACTAAAAAGTGGCTCTTATTTTATAACTAGTTATAGAAAATTAAGAATAAAATTCTACTCCGCCTGTACTAATATCGTACATACCACCAACAATTTTTATTTCTCCACTCTTTTCCATTTCGCTTAAAATAACACTTTGACTTCTAATGTTCTCTAAGGTCATTTCTACATTCTTTTTAGAAACGGCATCAACAAATTCTAGATTAGAAGAGTTACGCTCAGATTTATCGGTTGGTTCTTCAACTGCATATACTGCAGGTTCAATTTTATTTATAAGAGAGGTTAAGTTACCCATCCTTGCATGATCGCAAGCGCCCTTTACCGCTCCGCAACTTGTATGCCCTAGTACAACGATAAGCTTTGTACCTGCCAGCTTACAAGCAAATTCCATACTTCCTAAGATGTCTTGATTTACAAAATTACCAGCAATTCTTATGCTAAAAATATCCCCTAAACCTTGATCAAAAACTAATTCTGCAGATACTCTAGAATCTATACAACTCAAAATTGTTGCAAAAGGAAACTGACCTTCTGCAGTATCATTTACTTGTTCTAATAAGTTTCTGTTAGCTTTGAGATTTTTCTGAAATCTTACATTACCTTCTTTAAGGTACTGAAGGGATTTCTCTGGCGTCATTGTAGCTTGAGTTTCTCGTGTATGTGCTTTCATTTTTTCTATTTTATGGCTTCTGTATTGTGAAGCATTATTTTAATTGTTTATGTAATAAAACTTTACTTCTTTTTTTCTAATTTAAAAAAGGCAATAAAACTTTCAGGATTTTCAACTATACCTCTTTCTGAGAACAATTTAATATTAATATTTCGTTCTTTGGCTTTTACTGAAAAATCTTCTAAAATTTCAACAATATCATTATCTAAAAATTTAGTTTTGGTAACGTCTAATTCTAATGTAGAATTTTCTGGAAGACGATCTAACTCTTTCAAAATTGCTCCTTTATTAAAGAACGTTACCTCTTCTGCTAAGGTCATTTTTACTTTACCATCGTCTACATCTTCTCCTTCCTTATGTAGAAAGTGAGAGTTTTTATAGCTCTTGTATAATACTACAAAAATACCAACTGCTAATCCTAATCCTATTCCCCAAAGCAAATCTATAAATACTATACCTATTACTGTAACTATAAATGGTACAAATTGCATCCATCCAGAATTATACATTGCCTTAAATGTTGATGGTTTTGCGAGTTTGTATCCTACAATAAATAAAATAGCCGCAAGTACCGACAACGGAATAAGGTTTAATACTGTTGGAATTGTTATGATAGATATTAACAATAAAAAACCATGAATTACCGCAGACGCTTTACTCTTACCGCCAGATTGAATATTTGCAGAACTTCTAACGATAACTTGAGTTACAGGCAATCCACCAATTAATCCTGATACAATATTTCCAGAACCTTGAGCAAAAAGCTCTCTGTTAGTTGGTGTTACATTCTTCTCTGGATCTAATTTATCTGTTGCCTCAACACACAATAAAGTTTCTAACGATGCTACTAACCCTATGGTAAAAGCAGTTATATAAATTTTTGGATTACTTAATGCCGAAAAATTAGGAAAAGTTAGTAGGTCTTTTAATCCTGCAAGACTATCTGGTACTGGCACAGAAACAAGATGATCTTTACTTAACTCTAAGCCTGTATCCTTTGTTAAAAAATAATACACAATACCTATTAATACAGCTACCAAAGGACCTTGTACTAAATTAAAAAACTTTCCTTTTTTGCTTAAAACATTTCCCCATAACAACAAAATTCCCATAGAAACAACAGCAATTATTGTTGCACCATGATCAAAATTACCACTGATTAATGCGTTGATTACCTTTAACAGTTCAGACAATGTGTTTTCTCCATCAACTTGCAAAAAAGCCCAATCACCTTCTGGGTTTTTATCAATTCCGAAGAAATACGGAATCTCTTTGAGAATAATAACTATACCTATACCTGTTAGCATTCCTTTTATTACTGAAGATGGAAAGTAATAACCAATAATTCCGGCTTTAAAAACACCTAAAATTATTTGAAAAACACCAGCCAAAACCACAGCTACCAAAAAGTTTTCGTAACCAAGATTTGCTATTGCTGCTGCGACTATTACTGCCAGACCAGCAGCAGGACCACTTACACCAATTTTTGAACCTGATGCAGCACCTACAATAATACCACCAACAATACCAGCTATAAGACCAGTAATTGGTTCTGCACCAGAGGCTACAGATATTCCTAAACATAATGGGAGTGCTACGAAGAAAACGACAATACTTGCAGGTATGTCACTTTTTAATGATTTAAACATATTATATACTATTTATACTTAGAGGGATGTCTAAGTCTTTTTTTATTTAATTTTTATAACCTTTTTCTAAAAACTCTATTGCTAGATAACAATTAAGCAAGGCATCGCTCGGGAGGAGGAGAAATTAAATTTAAATGAGGTTTGTAGTACTCATTACTTGTATAAACTATGTATTCTTTTGTATTGCTGTCTACAGACAGGCTTTCTAATTCTTCATAAGATGGGTCAAAAAGAAGTTTAATATCCTCTTGCTCTTCTTCTTCATTCATTCCAAAAAAAGCTGAAATGTCTGCAGAATCATCACAGGATATTATAATGGTTGGCGCACATATCATTAATGCGAACAACATTACAAAACAAAGTGCTATGCTTCTTTTTATAATCATAATTTGTGCTATAAGTAAATATAACACCCACAATATATGATTTTGTTAAGAAATTCTAAAAAGTCTTAAGGATTTTTATGTCTTTTGAAGGCACCCAACCTGTAGAATTGTCTGAAAGTTGAATTTTTTTCCAATCTTCATAAGTCTCTATAACCTGTACCTTAGTCCCTTCATGAAGCCTAAATACTTCTTCTGAGGTTTTGTTTGCCTCTGACTTTACTTTAGACTCTTTAACAAACACTATGGCAGGATTATCCTTTCTATCCAAGTTTTCCTTTTTAAAAGCCATAGCTGTAGAAAAACACGTTAAAAACAGACTTATTAAGCTTATTACAAATGCAATTCTCTTCTTTGAGGTTGTGTAAGAGAAATGATATAGTAAAAATAAGACCACAAAAATAATAACACCCACCACTGCAATTATAGCCCAAACATCTTTGCTAAATGTATTAACGATGTTATTGATAATTCGAGCAAATCCAACCTGAGGCACTGTATCTATAGCATCAATTGTCATGTTCTGAGCATAACCTACTAAGTTGTTTTTAATGTCTTTGTCGTTTGGGTTTAGCAATAATGCTTTTTCGTAGTAATATACGCTTGGCGCTATATTATTTAGCTTGTAGTTAGCATTTCCTAAGTTAAAATATAGCTCAGCCGAATGCTGACCAGAATCTAAAATTGCCTCGTATTTATCAATAGCTTCTGCATATTTACCATCATTGTACAGCGCATTGGCTTCGTTAAAAAGTTTATCGTTTTGCGAAGAAACAATTACGCTAAAAAAACAAAGTAATATTGTGATAAGCTTTCTCATCTATCTAATTTGTTTATCTATTAATGAAATTGTTTTTGCTGCCTTATCATAATCATTCTGCATAGTTACGTTGGTTATTGGAGTATACCTTGCCAATTCGCAACTCTCTAAAATTGAAATGAAATCTGAAACAACAGTACTCTCTACTTGCTTCTTTGTGAGTAAAGTTTCAATCTTTTCCTTGTTAAAATCGCTGGTTTCTATGTTCAATTTCGCTTTTAAATAATTATGAAGTGCTCTCTCTAAAGACTCATAAAAAGCTTCTTTCTGTCCTAAGTTTTTCTTGGCTTCGCTTAGGTATTTTTTAGCTAAACGATCTGCTTTTCTTATTCGAGATCCTACAACATCTGCATCGCGCTTGTCTTTTGCTCTTCGTATTACTATTGCTAACGGAATTGCTAAAAATGGTAATAATAACAAACACCAAAAGCTGGTTGATTTAAAAAAACCTTCACTAGAAACAGACTCCCAGTTAGATGACGTTTTTATAAATGCAAACGCGTTAGAACTTGGCTTTACAGTTTGCTTAGTGTTATTTTCATCAGTATTTTCTGAGCTGTTAACAACAGCCGTTGGGCCTTCTACTACATCTATTATTATCTCCTCTGAGGTTATACGTTTGTAACTCTCTGTTTTTAAATCAAAGTATGAAAACGATATTGATGGCACAGGATATTTGCCACGAAATTGTGGTACAATTGTATAGGTGTCTGAAATGCTTCCTTGCATACCACCTAAGCCTGTACGCACATTTTCTTTATGCTCTGGCTCATATACTTCTAGTGAGCTTGGCGTGGTTAACTTAGGAAGCTCAAATAACTTAAGATTTCCACTTCCTGAAATTTCAATCTTTGCTTGTAATGATTCTGTAGCATTTAATTGATTTTTTGAAGTTGTAACGTTAAAACTAAAATCTCCTACAGCACCTTTAAAGTCTGAAGGTTTTCCTTGCTCTGGCAAAGGTTTTACATCTATAGTTCTACTACCTGCCGTTACTGTTTTTGGTACTTGTGTCATTATCGGCTGTCCAAAAATATTGGCTCTGCCTGTTGGCACTTCTACTGTAACATCAAGAACTAAAGGCTCTAACTTTAATTTTCCTGTTTTTTGTGGATATAAAACAGTCTTTCTTAAAACAACATAGCGATAATCTTCACCTTTATACTCTCCTCTCTGAATATTAAGGCCTTTTATCTCTATATTCTGACTCCAAAAATCGTTATATCTAGGTGTCTGCTTTTCTCTCCAGTTACTACTAATACCAACATCTCTAGAGACATAAAGCTTATAAACTACAGTTGTTGGCTCGTTTAAATAAGGACTACTATTTGATACCTCTGCAACTAAATGAATTTTGTCTGATGCAATATCTGAAGCATCTGGTTGCCCATTAGGTTTGTCTACAGCAGCTGTTACTGTAATTGTTACAGGAAAGGTTTTATAAACTTCACCATCTATCTCTATAGTGGCTTGTTTTATGGTAAACTTACCTTTCTTTTTAGGTGCTAAAAAATAACTGTAGGTTTTTTGATACGTCTTTACACCATTAGCGTAAGAATTCATCAAGGATGTATTTGGACCACCAACAACAGTAAAATCCTCAAAATTAGGTGGTACAAAATTGTCTCCATCTTGATTCATCTCAAAATCAATACGCAATCGCTCATTTACACCTAGTTTTTGTTTGCTGACTTTGGCTTCAAACTTTACCTGAGCAAACATATTGTTTGCAACAAGCAGGAATAAAATTATTGATATGTTCTTGATGATTTTCATTTTACGGGCAACAATAATAAGTAACTATTAGCTAAACTACCAATCTTTTTCGGTTCTAACTTTAGCTCCTTTTTGCTTTTCTGCATTCATCTTTTGCTGAACCTTTTGTTCTTGATTTTGCATGGCTTCGAGAATATTCTTCATTTGCAGAGGAGACATCTGGCCAGGTTTTGGCTTTGATTTCTGGTTAGGGTCTTTTTTTTCTTTATCCCCTTTACCATCATCTTTTTTATCGTCTTGAGGTTTTCCTTTATCGTCCTCTTCTTTATCTCCGTCTTTTTTGTTTTTATCTCCTTCGTCTTCTTTATCCTTATTGTCTTTGTTTTCGTCTTGCTTCTTTTCTTCTTTTTCTTTATCCTTTTCTTCTTCTTTATTCTCGTCCTTTTTGTTGTCTTCTCCTCCTCCGTCTTTTTGCTGTTCTGCACATTCCTTTGCTAAAGCAAAATTATATCTGGTTTCTTCATCTGAAGGATTATTTCTTAAAGCATTTTTAAAAGCTTCCATAGCTTCTTTACACTTCTCTTCTTTCATTAAGAGGTTACCTATGTTATGGTATGCTCTATGTTTTTCGTCTTTTGTTTCAGCTTTTTTTGCAGCTTCTTGCGTTCTGAATAATGCTTCGTTAAAGTTTCCTTTTTTGTAGTATGTAGTGGCAAGATTATAAGCACCTACGGCTTGGCTTGGTGCGTTAGAAATGGCTCTTCTATATTCCATTTCTGCCTGAATATAATCATCTTCTTGCGCCAACTCATTAGCTTTATAAACTAAATTATTAGCTTTCTTTTCTTTTTCTAACTTGTCTTTATTTTGGTCTTGAGAAAACCCAAAAAAACTCATTAATACTAAGATTGTTAATATGTAATTCTTCATCTTCATAATTCTACTTTAAAAGTAACAAACCCTCTCATGATATGCCGTTAAAGAAATTTTAAAAATTCTCATTGAATAAATTCAATTTTTTTAACCAGGCTGTTTTTCTTTCTAAAAAGAAAATTTCAATAAATAGTAAAAAGATACCTATACCCAAAAACCACTGAAACTGATCTTTAAAGTCTGCTATTTGCTTGGATTCAAATTCTTTTTTATCCATTTTATTCAAAACATCCTTTATGGTATCTACAACTTCGGTTGTGTTGCTTCCGTTTATGTAAACTCCGTTTGTTTCTTCTGCAATTTCTTTTAGAGTGGTTTCGTCTAACTTGGTTATAACCGTTTCTCCGTTGCTATCCTTTTTATAATTAAGTACAACTCCATTTCGCTTAATTGGTATTGGACCACCTTTGGGATCACCAACTCCAACGGTTAAAATTCTTATACCTTCTTCACTGGCTTCTTCTGCAATATCAATGGCTTCGCTACCATGATCTTCTCCATCCGAAATAATTATTAAAACTCGATTGGTTTGCTCATCGTCATCGTAATATGTTTTTGCCAGTTGAATCGCTTCGTGAATTGCTGTTCCTTGAGAAGACAGCATATCTGTATTCATGTTTTGTAAAAACATTTTTGCTGATGCATAATCTGTAGTTATCGGCAACTGCGGAAATGCTTTTCCTGCATAAGCAATAATACCTACTCTATCACTTGCCAAACTGTTGATGATCTGAGTAACCAATTGCTTTGATTTTTCTAGTCGATTAGGCGCTATATCTTCGGCTAGCATACTTTTTGAAACATCTACAGCAAACACAACATCTACTCCTTGGCTACGTACTGTTTCTAACTTAGTTCCTATTTTTGGATTTACTAATGCTATAGACAAGCACGCAAAAGCTAAACATAATACTGTAACTTTTAGTATTCTCTTAAAAAGTGATTGGTTAGGACTTAAGCGATTGAGCAAATGACTATCTGCAAACTTCTTTTGAGCAGAACGTCTCCATATCTGTAATAAAACAAATAACAGAATGATTACTGGAATAGCCAGTAAGGTCCAAAACCATATTTTTTCGTCTAGTCTAAACAAAGCTTTTAAATATTGTGTTTCTTAAAATTATTTCTATCAACAAAAGTAAGCCTGCCAAAAGCACAAGTGGCCTGTACTTTTCGTCATAGTTATAGTACTTCTTTTCCTCTATTTCGGTTTTCTCTAACTTATTTATTTCTTTATAAATTTCTGCTAGCTTTTGGTTATTAGTTGCTCTAAAATATTGCCCTCCTGTAGCATCTGCAATCTCTTCTAATAGTTTTTCGTCTATTTCAACCTGCTGACGACTGTATCTAAATGTTCCGTTAGGATTAATAGAACGTGGAGACAATGCCATACCATTAGTTCCTAGACCTATGGTATATACTTTAATACCATATTCTACAGCCAGTTCACTAGCTATTTTTGGGTCTATAAAGCCCGAATTATTAACACCATCAGTTAGTAAAATAATTACTTTACTTTTTGCTCTACTATCTTTTAATCTGTTTACAGAAGTTGCTAATCCCATACCAATAGCCGTACCTCCTTCTATAATGGTATTGTATTTTATATCTCTCAGTGAGCGTTGTACAATAGACTTATCTGTGGTAATTGGTGTTTTGGTATAAGCCTCACCAGCATACTCTACTAAACCTATTCTGTCGTTAGGACGACCATCTATAAAATCAGCTGCAACTTCTTTTAAGGCTTCTAAACGGTTAGGACGCAAATCTTTTGCCAGCATACTAGCAGACACATCTATGGCCATAACAATATCTATACCCTTCGTTGTTTTGGTTTTTGTAGATACGTCTACAGTTCTTGGTCTTGCTAGTGCAGTAATTAACAGCGCTAACGCTAATATTCTTAATGCAAATAATACATGCTTGAATTTTGACCAAAATGACGATGTGGTTTTAAAGCCTTCTAAGCTCGATATTTTTAGCTCCGCAGATTGCTTATTATGCTTCAGCACATACCAAGCTATTGCTATTGGTAGAAGCAATAGAAACCAAAATAATTCTTTATTTAAAAACTCTATATTCTCAAACATTAATTCTGTGATTCTTGTTCTGCATTAGCTTGTTCGTCTGACTTCATCTCTATAGATTTTATAATCCTTTCTGAAATTTCTACAGCATAACTATCCTCTTTAGACCAAACTAAAGTTATATGTGCAATCATTCCTTCTTTGGTTGCAAAACTGAATATTGCGTATTCACCTTCAAAAGTTTCTTCAGAATCCTGAAGCGGAAAATCTGCTGTACCATATGTTTTACTTCCTTCTGCGTTATTTGGAGTTATAAACTGATCGTCTTTGGTTATTATATTCTGAACATTTACAGACTCCCAATCTTTTATAATTTTCTCTATAGATTGCTTTACTTTTCTCTCAACATCTGCTTGCTCTTGCTGAGCGTTTTCTGTTTCAATTGTAATAATTTTAATATCCAGATGCTCTGCCTCATCATACACAAACACACGTTGTACAATCTTATCTTTTGATTTGTCTGAAAGCGTATCTTGAACACGTTTTAAAACCTCTGGTGTTTCTATGTATACTGGTGGATATCCATAAACACTTTTTACCCACTCTCCTTCTAAAAGCTCTTTGCTTTCATCACCCAAAATAGTATCGTTTACGTATTTAAAACCAAATTTTAAACCAAAACCAACATACGTAGCAATAAGCAATAAAACGATACTTGCAGCTGTAATCATTATCTTAGTGCGCTTCTTTTTGCGCTCTTGAGCTTCTTTGTATTGTTCATCTAACAACTTCTCTTCTTCCGTAGGCTCTGGCAAAACGGCTTTAACACTTTCTATCTCTTTTTCTATAGTTGCTCTATCCATTTCGATAAGCGCTGTATCTGGAGCTGACTTCGCAAACTTTACTAAATCGGCACGTTTTAAAATGGTTTCGAGATTATGAAGTGTGTCTTTTGTAAATGAAAACTGGTTACCTTCTTTTAAAAGCTGAAGCCTATTTATCAGCTCATCTGTTGTACTTTCTAAAGAGCGCTCGTATACTTTTTCGTCTAAATATTTTCTGATAATCATGGTCAGTTCAGAATAATATTCTTTGACTTCTGAGCGTATTAAATATTGGCTATTATCTAATTTTTTTAAAGCTAATTTTGCTCTGTCATAAGGTGGTAACAAGGCAATTTCCTCTTCTTCTGTTAGCGGTTTTTCTCTCCAAACAAACCACCATAACAAAAAGCCAATTACTACTAAGGCTACAATACCGACTAATAGCCATATCCACCAATTACTACTGCTTTTTTCTACTTCTATAATAGGCTTAATATCGTATAACTTCTGTTTTGTTGTATCTACCTCAACAGTACCAACATCTACCCGAAGCGAATCTGTGTAGAATGGCTTGTCGCCAATAATTATTTTTTGTCTTGGTATGGTATACGATCCAGAATCGAAATGTGTAAGCTTGTAAATTCTTGATAGTTTGAATTTTGAATCTTTCTTAGTGGTATCAATTTCTAAAGCCTCAACAGCCTCAAGCGGTGAAAATGTTTGTCCTTCAGGGAAAACAACTAATGCTGTAGAATCTGCTTCAACTTTTATTTTATAGTTGATTTGCTCTCCTATTCTAATTTTTGTGGTATCAACCTCTGTTGTAACTTGACTGAAAGACTTGCTAGTAAAAAGTAAAAAGTAGAAAGTAGAAAGTATCAGAATTACAAACGCTTTGCACGATGTACCTTTTTCAGATAATTTCATGCCAAAACTAAATCTATTTATGTTATTCTTTATCACCTTTACTTTTACTTTACATTGATAATCATAGCACTTATCGCGCTCTATCCTCTTCGTTTAAAATACCCTAATAGTTTTTTTACGTAGCTTTCATCTACACGACAATCTATACTACCAGCACCAGATTTGGTAAAGCTATCTTTAAAATAATCCACTTTTTCTTTGTAAAACTTGCCGTAATTCAGTCTTACATTTTTAGATGCTGTGTTTACCAAAAGTAACTCTCCTGTTTCTTCGTCTTCCATTTGTACCATTCCAATATTTGGAATCGTTTCTTCGTGCTTATCATAAACTCTTATACCTGTAATATCGTGTCTGCCAGCTGCGATTTTAAGATTTTGCTTATAGTCGTCTGCTATAAAATCTGAAAGCACAAAAACAATGGCTTTTTTCTTCATAACATTAGACAAAAACTTCAACGCTTCGGCTACGTTTGTTTTTTTACTTTTTGGTTGAAATTCTAGTAACTCTCTGATAATTCTTAATACGTGAGAGCGTCCTTTTTTTGGCGGAATGTAAAGTTCGATTTCATCTGAAAATAAAATCAAACCTATTTTATCATTGTTTTGTGTTGCAGAAAATGCTAATGTTGCTGCAATTTCGGTAACAATCTCATCTTTAAATTGATTTTTTGTTCCAAAAAACTTACTGCCAGATACGTCTGCCACAAGCATCATAGTCAGTTCGCGTTCTTCTTCAAAAACCTTTACATACGGTTCGTTGTAACGTGCTGTAACATTCCAGTCAATGTTTCTTACGTCATCACCAAATTGATACTGACGAACTTCAGAAAAGGTCATACCACGACCTTTGAAGGTAGAATGATATTCGCCTCCAAAAATATGATCAGACAAACGACGTGTCTTAATCTCTATTTTTCGTACTTTTTTTAGAAGCTCTTTGGTATCCATATTTTCTTACGCTTCAAAATTATTAATCTCAAAACGATGTTTATTTTCATTTAACACGTCCAAAACTTTATTGAGTCTATTATTCACAATGCCTTCTAGCGTGAGCGAATAGCTTTCATTAGATGTAATAATATTTAGTTCTCCTGGCTTATATTGTCCTGCTCTTACAATATTGAAAGACAGTATGTCTTTCCAAAATATCTTTTCCTTGTTATCTTTATAAGAAATGTATTCTTTGTTAATTTTTAAAATGTACTTGTACTTAAACATTTTATATAACTCATACGCTATAAGAACACCTCCGGCTACAATTGTGAAATATACCATTCTATCATTTACTGATTCTGTATATTTTAAATAAACAGCTCCAATCATAAGAACTATCCAAATAATAATTGATACCATATTGTTTGATTTAAAAACAGTCTCTCTTGCAATATCTGCATTGACATCTCTTATAATCTCTCTCTTCTTATCTAACCTGTCATTAAAGAATCTTTTTAATTCCCTCTTTTGTTCATTTGATATTATTTCAAGTTTTTTTAAGAATTTATGTTCTGTAATGTATTTTTTAGAAAGCGCTTCTTCGTAAAACCTGTGTATATCTTTCACATTTTTCCCTGCCCAAATCTTGTAACGCACAGTTTCTTTAAGCCACCAATAAAAAGGAAAAAAAAACCCTATTAACACACTTGAGATTCCTCCAGTGATTAGAGCAATATTGTTTTGATCATCTCTAAAAACAAAAACCAAAAAAAGAGGCACAACTGCTAAAAACACAATTGCTACAGAAACACAGACATAATTAATCCGGTTTTGCCCTCGCCTTAAAGCGTCTTTTACTTTTATGTTCTGATTTAAATTCAAAGTGTGTTCTTAACTTTTTATTTGTAGATCAATACGATTTACTAATCAAAAAATTTAAAAATGATTTAGATTAATGTTCTTTTGGTCTCGACTCATGCATTTTGATGAGAGTCCTTATAGAAATGAGACGTCTAAGGCACTTCTATCTCATTAACAATCTTGTTAATGATGTCTTCTGAAGTTACATTTTCTGCTTCGGCTTCGTAAGTAATTCCTATTCTGTGACGTAATACATCGTGCACTACAGCTCTAACATCTTCTGGAATCACGTACCCTCTTCGCTTAATAAACGCGTAACATTTAGCTGCAGTTGCCAAATTGATACTACCACGAGGAGAGGCACCAAAAGAAATTAAAGGTTTTAAATCCTCAAGTCTGTATTTTTCAGGATAACGTGTTGCGAAGATGATATCTAAAATATATTTTTCAATCTTCTCATCCATATAAACTTCTCTAACGGCATTTTGCGCACTTAGAATTTGGCTAATAGAAACTACAGGATTTACCTTATCATATGTTCCTCTTAAGTTAGCTCTAACGATAAGTTGTTCTTCGTCTAACTTTGGGTAATCAATAACCGTTTTTAGCATAAAACGGTCTACCTGAGCTTCTGGTAAAGGATATGTTCCTTCTTGCTCAACTGGGTTTTGTGTAGCCATTACCAAAAATGGCTTTTCTAATATAAAGGTTTCGTCTCCAATAGTCACTTGCTTCTCTTGCATGGCTTCTAAAAGCGCAGACTGAACTTTTGCTGGCGCACGGTTAATCTCATCTGCTAAGACAAAATTTGCAAATATTGGACCTTTTTTAATTGAGAAATCATTCTCTTTAATGTTGTAAATTAACGTACCTACAACATCTGCTGGTAATAAATCTGGTGTAAACTGAATTCTACTAAAACTAGCATCAATGGCTTTAGACAATGTATTAATAGCTAATGTTTTTGCTAAACCTGGCACACCTTCTAAGAGAATATGTCCTTGACCAAGTAGACCTATTAGCAAACGTTCTACCATATGTTTTTGACCCACTATTACCTTATTCATTTCTAAGGTTAGTAAATCTACAAATGCACTTTCTTTTTCAATCTTTTCATTAATTGACTTAATGTCAACTGTACTCGTTTCTTCCATATTTGTTAAGTATAAGAGCTTTTCTTTTCTAGTGATTTATTAGGTGATGCAAAATGTTAAAATTATTCGGTAGTTGCTGTTAACAATTGGTTAAAAAAAAGCGCGATATCGTAACAATATCGCGCTTTTATATTTTAATGAGTTGCTATCTACTCTAAAACTATCGTATCTAAATTAGTCGCCTGACCAACCATTATTTCAACATTATCTATAACAACTGGGCTAATCATAGCGTCATCATCTGGAGTAATTGTAACTGTATAAATACCACTTGGTAAACCAAGAATTTCAAAATTACCCGATGCATCTGTAAAAGTTGAAGCCGTAATAATACCATTTGTTGCCTCTACCTCTACCGGCACGTCATCAGGCGAAACACTTCCGAATAAACTACCTGAGTTTACCTCTAGGCTTGCTCTTAATACTGGTTTCAAGTTAATATTTCCAGAGTTTCCAGCCATTACAATCGATTCATCGACATCAAAATCTAGAATAAAATCATAATTAAATCCATTAATTATTTCTTGATTTACCATAATTTTTAGACCTGATTGTTGAGCGCTAGGTGTATTTAAAGGTCTGGCCTCTGTTTCACCTTCTAAAACCACTGTGTTATCATCACCAAGAATTAAACGAACCTGCTTAATTGTACCTTCTTCAATTTCTTCATTATCCACTAATTGCAAACTTACACCTCCAGTAAGCTCAAGCAAATCATAAACACCTGGTGAAATAACACCTACCGATTGCCAGCCATTTACATCATCATCTTCATCAAAATCTTCACTATCGTACTTTACCTTAACATCGATCACCTCAACATACACATGTTCATAATCACCTGGATCATCTACCAATTTAACAGAAAGGGTAGGTGAGGAATTATTGTTAGAATCATCTGAGTTGTTGCAAGAAAAAGCAAATAGAATAAGAAATGTAGCAATTAACTGCTTTAATAATTTCATAATTTATGTTTTGGTTACTAAAGTATATACGTCCAAAACACATATTTGGATGTTAAAACTGAAAGGATTTTTTGAAAAATGAAGAGATAATGCAGAATCTTTCAGGAGCAATTAGTATTCTATTTGACGTATTGCTGTGTATAATTTTGGGGCTAAAACCATCATATCTTCATCAGCACTATATGAAACAGACTTTTCTAAGTCTATATCAATGACCATGTCATATCGTCTCTTAGAATTTAGTTGCATTTCTACTAAATTAGAAGGTGTTGTGTTTTCTATATCCAAACTGTGCAACACAGAATTGATGTCCACAAAATTGTTATAACCAAGTACCAATCTAATTTCATAAACATAATGCCCTTCAACATTAAAATTATCTACCAGAAGCAAAGGTGTATTTTCGTTTAAATCTGAAATATTAAAAGCCCCTTGATTAATTGTATTAAGACTCATCCATGCATCAGAATCATGAGCATTTTCATTGATTCTAATTTGAACATCCTGAATATCTACATACACCTTACCATCAGAATGATTAGAACTCTTAAGACTTACTGTAATTTGCGATGTAGCAATCGCTTCCTCTATGTTTTCTTTAGTACAACTAGCAAAAACAACCAAGGTTAGAAGGTATAATAATGGTTTAAAAATAAGTAGCTGTTTCATGATTTGGAGAAATAGAATAATTACACATCAAGGTACCTTTTATCTATAGGTTTTCTGTACTTTTATACACCAATTGCAAAAAAATCCACATAACTTGAAAAAAAAGTGAAATATTCTCGATTAATTGCAGGTACAATGACCTGGGGAAGTTGGGGCAAGCAACTCTCAAAAAAAGAAATGGCTGATCTAATGCACCATTGCCTTGCTAACAATATAACTACATTTGACCATGCCGATATTTATGGAGCCTATACAACCGAAGCTGATTTTGGAAAAGCCTATACAGATTCTGGTATTAACCGCAAAGACATTCAGTTAATATCTAAATGTGGCATTCAATATTTAGCTGACAAGCGCAACAATAAAGTAAAACACTACAATTATTCTAAAGATTACATAATTTGGTCTGTTGAAGAATCTCTAAAAAACCTCAAAACAGATTATCTAGATCTTCTTTTACTACATAGACCAAGCCCTTTAATGGTTGCCGAAGAAATAGCAGAGGCGATTACGATCTTAAAAAAAGACGGGAAAATTAGAGATTTTGGTGTTTCTAATTTTACACCTTCTCAAATGGAAATGATTGGCTTACGAATGGATATTGACGTCAACCAAATTGAGTTTTCACTCACGCAACATTCAGCAATGCATGATGGCACACTAGACTACATCAAAACAAACGGAATCAAACCAATGGCTTGGTCTCCATTAGGCTCTGTGTTTAGAGAAGATAACGAGCAAACCAGACGTATACACAAGCAACTTGGTGAGTTGATAGACAAATACAATGCCACCGAAGATCAACTATTATTAGCCTGGATTATGAAACATCCTGCAGGCATTCACCCAGTTGTTGGCACCACAAATAAAGGCAGACTAAAACAAGCTGTTGATGCCTCAAAAATTGAATTAGAGCTCGAAGACTGGTTTTTAATATTGGTAGCAAGTCAAGGTCATAAAGTTCCTTAAAAAAGCTCCATCCCAACCCATCCAAATGGAAAGGCTATAAATAAAACCCCTTGAAGTAAATATGTTAATAGTGGTAGAATCGTCAAAACCTTAAGAAATTTTTAAACAAAGAATATTATGAGCAACAGTGTTTTTCCCCTTAAGGGAAAGAAAAAGAGGCCTACAGCATTAATAACAGGTGCCACAAGTGGCATAGGAAGAGCCACTGCACACGAATTTGCCAAACACGGCATCAACATAGTACTCTGCGGACGCAGGCAAGAACGACTAGACAGCATTAAAAAAGCCTTATCTAAACAAACAGATGTTTATACTTTAAATTTTGATGTACGCGATAAAGAAAAAACGCTTGAAGCCATTGCTTCATTACCAGCAAAATTTCAAAATATCGATATCTTAATTAACAACGCAGGTAATGCGCATGGATTAGATCCAATACAAGATGGAAATCTTGACGATTGGGATGCCATGATGGATATTAACGTAAAAGGCTTGCTATATGTTAGCAAAGCTATAATTCCCGGAATGACAGAGCGTCAATCTGGGCACATCATTAACATTGGCTCATCAGCAGGTAAAGAAGTTTACCCAAAAGGTAATGTGTATTGCGGAAGCAAGCACGCAGTTTTAGCTATTACTGAAGGCATGCGTATAGACCTTAATCCTTTTGGCATAAAAGTTTCTGCAGTAAATCCCGGTTTAGTAGAAACTGAATTTTCACAAGTACGATTTAAAGGCGGAAGCCAAGCTGACAATGTTTATAAAGGCTACAAAGCCCTACAACCCGAAGATGTAGCGGAAGTTATCTACTTTGCTGTATCCAGACCTGCTCATGTTAATATAGCAGACATCTTGATGTTTTGTACTGCGCAAGCGAGTTCTACTATTGTGAAGAAGGACTAATGAAAGTAGACATCAAATCTCAATGGTTTAGTTTAGCTTCTAAATATACTAAAGATGATTTTTTAATAAATTCTCTTTGGCTAGAGATTTCGAAACATTACTCTGAAAAGAATAGATATTATCACACGCTTTCACATATTCAAAATATGCTTCACCAAGCAAAAAACTTTGAAAATAAAATTATAGATTTTGACGCTTTACTTTTTGCAATTTGGTATCATGACATAATATATAAATCCACTAAAAAGGATAACGAAGCACAAAGCGCACACTTCGCCAAGACTAGCTTAGAAAACTTCAACGTAGATATAGAGAAAATTCAAAACCTAATTATCTCAACAAAAAATCATACGGCTATTTTAGACAACAATCTGGATAATGCCTACCTTTTAGATTTTGATTTATCTATTCTCGGATCTGATTGGGAGATCTACAAAAATTACACTCATCAAATCAGAAAAGAATATAAAATATACCCTAATTTTATGTACAGATCTGGTCGAAAAAAAGTGCTTCGACATTTTTTAGAACGAGAAACGTTATATTTTACAGAAACTTATCAGATTACTCATGAAAATCGCGCCAGACAAAACCTAGAAAAAGAATTAGAAATGCTGTAAACAAGACATGTTATGATCAATAAACGCCTCCTCATAAAAAATCTACTGGCTCACAACGATGAGAACAGTTTTTATGACAAAAAGCGAAAAGTTGACATCAGCCACAAAGAAGGAAAAGCTAAGTTTTTAAAACACATTTGTGCGCTATCTAACAGCAATCCTAAAAACAACTCTTACATCGTTATTGGTGTCGAAGACGAAGACAACAAAGTTGTTGGTACCGACTTTTTTGATGATAGCAAAATACAAAACCTCATCAACGCCTATCTCACCAATCCACCAATTGTTCAATACGAAAACATTCCCTTTCCGCATTTGCCAGACGACAAAGTTGTTGGCTTGGTAACTATAAGACCTATTGACAAAATCACTTCGCTACGCAAAAATATCTGGAAGTATTACGGAGGCTCCGTTTTCTTTAGAGATGGTAGCATGAGTATGCCAAAAGTCTTTGATATTGAAATTAAAGATGTTAACTCTAAGATTGTTGCTGCTATAGAAAACCACGCACAAAACAACATTGAGCTGACATTAAATGGTGTATTCGATTTTATGAACAAGCGCCAGGATTTTAATCCTCAATACAAAGTCTTCAAAGAGTATTTTGTACTCTGCTGGTCTGGGCAAAAAAAGCATGTTAAAGACGAAGTTTTTTATTCTAGAGTAGACATAGAAATGATTAACGAGCAAGTGCGTTTATTCTATTCGGCATTAGATGAAGTTGCTATATTTTATAACGAAGATTCATTTAAGATTGTAGAATACGTAAGGCTAGGTCTTCAAAAATCTTATAAATATTACAAACTCGAAGAAAAGATTATTCATTTTGATAATAATGCTAATTATTCTATTGAAGCCAATTTAATCTTCGAACCACCACAGTTCGACAAAAAAGTATTATACCACATATACAACACTAATAATGCTTTGCTCGAAAAGCTTGAAAAAGGAATTACTATTCCAATCCATCAAATTCCAGATTTAAACAATTTAGCCGCAAGCTATCTAATTTGTTACCTCAACGGTTTTGAAGATGCACTACCCAAACTAGAATACGCAAAACCTTACATAAAAAATTACAATTTAGACCTATATAAGTCTTATAAAGAAACCATTAGAATCTTAAGAAAGGTAAAATACAATTAATTTTTATCGGATTTTTACGCGCTTTCAACTTGATTTTCCTACACATTATCGATAGCAAAAACAAAACAAATGCAGATTATACATTTTTTTCTACCATTCATCAAAAAATTAGGAAACAAAAAGATATAATCTGCATCTTTGATATGCTATTAATCAATTATATAACCTTGCCTTAACTGACCAAAAAAAGGTCTATCTAAGGCAAGGTTTTTTATGTTTAAAAAATAAAAGCCACATCTCTCGACATGGCTTTACTAGTTGTTAGTTATTTAACCTCTACAAATCAAACTTAATACCTTGTGCCAAAGGCAACTGATCTGAGTAGTTTACAGTATTGGTTTGTCTACGCATGTACACTTTCCAAGCATCAGATCCAGACTCGCGTCCGCCACCAGTTTCTTTTTCACCTCCAAAAGCACCTCCAATTTCAGCGCCAGAAGTACCAATATTGACGTTAGCAATACCACAATCACTTCCTGCAAAGGATAAGAATTTTTCTGCTTCTTTCATTTCGTTAGTCATGATTGCAGACGATAATCCTTGCGCAACTCCATTTTGCATATCTATTGCATTTTCTACTTCGCCAGAGTATTTCATTAAATATAAAATTGGTGCAAAAGTTTCGGTTTGTACAATATCGAAGTCATTTTCTGCTTCTATAATTGCTGGTTTTACGTAGCAACCAGACTCGTAACCTTCACCTTCTAAAACACCACCTTCAACAAGTACATTTCCACCTTCAGCTTTTGCTTTTTCTATTGCAGACAAGTATGTGTTTACTGAGTCTTTATCAATTAATGGTCCAATGTGGTTTTTCTCGTCTAATGGGTTACCAATAGTTAATTGCTTGTATGCACCTACAATAGCGTCTCTTACTTTATCGTAAACAGATTCGTGAATAATTAAACGACGCGTACTTGTACAACGTTGCCCACAAGTACCAACAGCACCAAATACTGCGCCTGGTACAACTACTTTTAAATCTGCGGTTGGTGTAATAATTATAGCGTTGTTTCCTCCTAATTCTAATAAAGATTTACCAAAACGCTCGGCAACTGTAGAGCCAACAATGCGTCCCATACGTGTAGATCCTGTTGCAGAAATTAGCGGAATTCTATGATCTGTTGTCATAAACTCTCCTACTTTGTAATCGCCGTTTATAATACAAGAAATACCTTCTGGTAAGTTATTTTCTTTTAATACCTCAGCAATAATATTTTGACAAGCTACAGCACAAAGTGGTGCTTTTTCTGAAGCTTTCCAAACACAAACATCACCACAAACCCATGCTAAAGCAGTATTCCAAGACCAAACAGCAACTGGGAAGTTAAATGCTGAAATAATCCCAACAATACCTAAAGAGTGCCATTGCTCTCTCATAACATGTCCTGGTCTTTCAGAAGGAATAGTTTGTCCGTTTAACTGTCTAGATAAACCTACTGCAAAATCACAAATATCTATCATTTCTTGTACTTCTCCGTAACCTTCTTGTAAAGATTTACCCATTTCGTAAGATACTAACTTACCTAATGGCTCTTTTAGCTCTCTTAAACGGTTACCAAATTGTCTTACTATTTCGCCTCTTTGCGGTGCAGGCATTGCTCTAAACTGTAAAAAGGCGTCTTGAGCTGTCTTTATAACTTTATCGTAGTCTTCTCTGGTTGTTGTAGAAACTTTACCAATTAATTGTCCATCTGTTGGAGAATAAGATGAAATTAACTCACCACTTCCAAAGCTATTTGAGCCTGTAGAAGTTCCTTCGTTAACATCTTTAACACCTAATTGTTTTAAAGCTTCTTTTATTCCGAAATCGGTAGCAATTGCTTCCATATACGTCTTTTTTTTATGAATTATTAAAATTTGCCACGAAGTTACTAATAATTTATCAGTTTAGCTTGAAGTCTGCGACTTTAAAACGTAACTTTAAAGCACTTACAAAATCAGCTATTATTATGAAAAAACTTCTCGTTTGCCTTCTCGTGTTTTCACTTTATTTATCCTGTAAAAACGAGAGTAGCTCTGATATTAAAAATGAATCTGAAACGGCGACATCCACTTCAAAAGTTGAAACTGCAGAATTTGCCATTATTATTCATGGTGGTGCAGGCACAATTCTTAAAAAGAATATGACTCCTGAAAAAGAAGCTGCTTACAAAGCAAAACTCGAAGAAGCCATAAGAGTTGGTTATAACATAAGAGTTGGTTATAATATTCTAAAAGATGGTGGAAGCAGTCTTGATGCCGTTGAAAAAACTATTAACGTGTTAGAAGATTCACCATTGTTTAATGCAGGAAAAGGTGCTGTGTTTACCAATGCCGAAACCAACGAACTCGATGCTTCTATAATGGATGGAAAAACCTTAAACGCAGGTGCATCTGCAGGCACTACTACAGTTAGGAATCCAATTAATTTAGCAAGAGCTGTAATGGAAAAGTCAAAACACGTAATGCTCTCAGGTAAAGGTGCAGAAATCTTCGCAAAAGAACAAGGCCTAACGCTCGTTGATCCATCTTATTTTCACACCGAAAACCGATTAGAATCCCTAAAACGTGTTAAGGAACGTGAAGCCGAAAAATCAGGTGAAATCAACTCTGAATCTGCTTACTTAGATTTTTACGATGCCGATATTAAAAATTCAAAATTTGGGACAGTAGGCTGTGCTGCACTTGATAAAAACGGGAACCTTGCTGCTGGCACTTCAACAGGAGGAATGACCAATAAACGTTATGGTAGAATTGGCGATGCACCAATTATTGGTTCGGGTACTTATGCTAATAACGCAACCTGTGCTGTATCGAGCACTGGTTGGGGAGAATATTTTATTAGAGCACAAGTTGCTCACGATATTTCAGCGTTGATGGAATACAAAGGCTTAAGCCTTAAAGACGCTGCTAAAATTGTTCTCGATAAAGTTAAAGCACTTGGTGGTGATGGTGGTATTGTAGCTGTGGATAAAAACGGAAATATGGTGGCAGACTTCAACACAGCTGGTATGTACAGAGCCACAATGAATGACAAAGGAGAATTGACGATTGGGATATATGAAAAATAGTCTTTTCGTAAAAGTTTCCCTTCTCGGGAAGGGTCACTTACGCTTCATAGCTTCAGCGACGAAGCGATTAAGGGATGGGCTCAAAACTTCTCATTAATTTTTCATTAAATTAAAAGTACTCAAAACAACGTTTCTTAACTTTAAGAACATTTTAACAAATACCCAAAATCTAAATCACAAAAAACTGGCGTAAGTATTTAACAAGAAAGCACCTACCCTTCTTTTTAAGTCAACGTTTTACTATTAAATCCATCATCAGCTATGCAGTTAAAAAAGCACCTTCTAATCCTACTCTCGCTAACTTTTATTCTTTCTTGTAAAAAAAAGCCTGTTGAAACCGATAACATTTTCAAATTTCGTGATTACATCAGCTACACTACTTCTGGTCGTGTATCTATAGCTGACCCAATAAAAATTAATTTAGCTGAAGAAGTTAGTGGCTGGGAAGCTGAGCAAAGTATTGATGCCAAAATCGTAAAAACACATCCTTATGTTCAAGGTTCTTTAAAAGCATTAAACAAGCACACGCTTTTATTTACACCAGACGAAAATCTAGAGCCAGACACCGAATATACGGTAACGGTAAACTTAGCCGACATCTATAAAAACATTCCTAAAGACTTTGAATATTACACCTTTCAGTTTAAAACTATAAGACCAAGTTTCAACCTTAACACCAACAATTTACAATCGTATAGCAAAGAATGGCAATATGTTTTAGGAACGTTACAATCGGCAGATGTAATTTCTCTAGAAGATGCTAAAAAATTGATAGAAGCTTCTCAAAACAAAAAAGACCTCAATATTGTATGGTTAGAAAGCAATGATACGTCTCGTTATTTCGAATTTAAAATCGATAGCATTAAGCGCGAAATAGAAGACAGCAAAGTCCTTGTGTCTTGGGATGGTAAGGCCATTAACGCAGATAACAAAGGGGAAAACTACCTCAACATTCCTGGTAAAAACAACTTTACCATTATAGAAACTAATGTAATTCAAAATCCTGAGCAACATCTTACCATCAACTTTTCAGACCCATTACAAAAGCAACAGAATTTTGCTGGTTTGGTAACACTTCAAAATGTAAAGAATCCAAAATATATCGTCGATGGTAATGTGCTAAAAGTATATCCAGACACTAAATTGGTTGGTAACATCAGAGTTGATGTGTTCACAGGAATTAAAAACACAGATGGCTTCAAACTCAAAAATCAACATACCCAAACCTTAACATTTGAAGAATTAAAACCTCAGGTACGTTTGATAAGCAGTGGTTCTATTCTTCCGAATTCAAAAGACTTAAAATTCAATTTTGAAGCGGTTAATTTGAGCAAAGTGGATGTGAGAATCATCAAGCTTTTTGAAGATAATGTGCTTCAATTTTTACAAGACAATAACCTCAATAGCGATAACAGTTATGCCATTAGAAATGTTGGCCGTCGTATTGCTAAAGAGACCATAACACTTATTCAAAATCCATCTCAAAACACAGGGAAATGGAAAGCCTACAGCATCGATTTATCTAAATATTTACAAGCAGATGCTGGTGCTATTTATCGTGTAGAAATCGACTTCAAAAAAGACTATTCCTTATACGATTGTTCATCAAATGTTGAAACTTCAGACGTTGATGAAGACGATTACTATGACGATTATTACGACGACTATTATGAGGATGATGTTTATGCTTCCGAAGACATTTCTGAAGAAGAGCAGGACTTAAGAGAAGAGCGTTATTGGGACAATCTTACTTATAGCTATAAGAACAGAAATTATAACTATCGCGAAAGAAATAATCCGTGTACAGAATCGTATTTCAACTATGGCAATAAAGGCATTGCTGCTAATCTAATTGGCTCTAACCTTGGTGTTATTGCTAAGCAAGGCAACGATAACAATTACTTTTTTGCAGTGACCAATATTTTGGACACCAATCCAGAACGTGGCACAAAAATCACCTTATACAATTACCAACAACAAGCTATTGCCAATGGTACTACCAGCAACGATGGTATTGTAGAAATTGATTCCAAAAAACGTGCAGCCTTTGCCGTTGCTGAAAAAGGTAACAACGTGAGTTACGTAAAATTGTTTGATGGTAATTCGCTGTCGCTAAGTAAATTCGATGTATCTGGAAGCAGACTACAACGTGGACTTAAAGGCTACATTTATGGCGAACGCGGTGTTTGGCGACCTGGCGACAGTCTGTTTTTAACTTTTATGCTTAATGACAAAGCGAACAAATTACCAAAACGCCATCCTGTAAAATTAGAAATCACAGACCCAGTTGGCAAGTTGGTATATCGCAAAGTTTCGGTAGATAACATCAATAATTTCTACGATTTTAAAGTGCCTACTTCGGCAGATTACAAAACCGGAAATTACAATGCTAAAGTTTCGGTTGGTGGTGCCAATTTTACCAAAAGCTTGAAGATTGAAACAGTAAAACCGAACCGTTTAAAAATTAAAATAGATTTTGAAGACAAGGTATTGACCAACAACAAACCACTTCAAGGCGATTTGAATGTGGCTTGGCTTCACGGTGCACCAGCAAAGAATTTAAAAGCTGAAATTAAAGCAAAATTCACAACAAAATACACCAGTTTTGATGGTTATAAGAATTATGAATTCAACGACCCAACACGTAATTTCAGCACCGAAGAAACTAATGTTTTTGAAGGCAATCTTGATGCTGAAGGCAATGCAAAAGTCAATTCAACATTAAACATTGGGAAAAAAGCACCTGGAATGTTAAACGCACAATTCCTAGTTCGTGCTTTTGAAAATGGTGGCGATTTTTCACTCGATGCATTCACGGTTCCGTACGCACCTTATGAGAGTTTTGTTGGTTTGCGTTCGCCTGAAGGCAATCGTTACGGTTCTTTCTTTACAGACGAAAATCACACCTTTGATATTGCTACAGTTGATGCCAACGGAAAACCTGTTCAGCGCAAAAAATTAGAAGTGAAAATCTATAAAATTGAATGGCGTTGGTGGTGGAATTCCTCTTACGACAACCTATCAAGCTACGTGTCTAGCAATTACCACAGACCAATGCAACAATATGAAATTGATACTGATGCCTCAGGTAAAGCGAGCTTCAAAATCAATATTCCTGAAAAAGATCGTGGACGCTACCTCATCAGAATTGTGGACCCAGTAAGTGGTCACGCAACTGGACGTACTGCCTATTTCTATAAAAACTGGTGGTCTAACTCGCCGTCTGGCGACAAGGATGCTGCTAAAATGTTAGTCTTTTCAACCGACAAGGACAGCTATAATGTTGGCGAAACGGCAAAATTAACCTTTCCATCTGATAGTGAAGGTAGAGCTTTAATCAGCATAGAAAATGGCACGGAAGTTTTAAAACACCAATGGGTAAAAACGCAACCTGGCGAAACCACAGTAGATATTCCTGTAACGCCAGAAATGGCACCAAACGTGTTTATCAATATTTCGTTGTTGCAACCTCACGCTATAACATCTAACGATTTACCGATTCGTTTGTATGGTGTTATTCCTATGATGGTAGAAAATCCAGCCACCAAATTAGAGCCGCAAATTAAGATGCCATATGTTATAAGACCTGAGCAATCTTACGAGATAAAAGTATCTGAAAAGAATAACAAACCAATGACTTACACTATTGCTGTTGTTGAGGAAGGTTTACTCGATTTAACCCGATTTAAAACACCAAATGCTTGGAATAGTTTCTACGCTCGTGAAGCATTGGGTGTAAAAACTTGGGATGTTTTTGACGATGTTATTGGCGCGTATTCTGGCAGTATAGACCAAGTCTTTGCCATTGGTGGTGATGGTTCTGTAGCCAAAGGAAAGAACAAAAAAGCGAATCGCTTTAAACCTGTAGTGACATATTTAGGTCCTTTCCTTTTAGATGCAGGAAAAACGCAAACGCACCAACTAAAAATGCCAAATTATATTGGTGCTGTGCGCACAATGGTTGTAGCAGGAAACAATAATAAAGAAGCTTACGGAAGTGCTGAAAAATCAGTTCAGGTTAAAAAGCCTTTAATGGTTTTGGCAACCTTGCCTCGCAAATTGAGTCCTGGCGAAAAAGTAACGCTTCCGGTAACTGTTTTTGCGATGGAAAACAAAGTGAAAAACGTCAACCTATCCTTAAAATTAAGTGAAGGTATTACTGTAAAAGGTCAGCAAACACAATCACTTCAATTTGATAGACCAGATGAAAAAATGGTGTATTTTGAATTGGATGTTTCTAAAGCAAAAGGCATCAATACGATTGAAGTTATCGCTTCAGGAAATGGCGAAAAATCGAACTACAAAGTAGAGATTGATGTTGAGAATCCTAACCCAATGACCTCTCGTGTTATTGATAAGGAATTGGCTGCCAATGGCAATCAGACGATAGAATTTTCAACCTTTGGCGAGCCAGGCACCAACTATGCAACGGTAGAATTTTCAACCTTGCCACCAATGGATTTCTCTAAGCGTATGGCTTATCTCATTCGTTATCCTTATGGTTGTGTCGAGCAAACTGCATCTAGTGTATTTCCGCAGTTGTATTTAACAGATATTTTCGACTTAACGGATAAAAAGAAAAAAGAAGTGCAGCAAAATATTGAAAATGGTATTCGTCGTTTGGGCACATTCCAAAATCCTGATGGTGGACTAGGCTATTGGCAAGGCGAGCGCACAGCAAGTGATTGGGGAACGAGTTACGCAGGACATTTTATGATTGAAGCTGAAAAGAAAGGGTTTGTTTTACCGTTGAGCTTTAAGAGCAACTGGATTGCGTATCAACGTCAAGCGGCTCGCAACTGGCGACCAAGTTACAGACATTATCATAGTGACTTAACACAAGCCTACAGACTGTACACGTTGGCATTGGCAGGAAGTCCTGATTTAGCAAGTATGAACCGATTACGTGAGTTTGATGAAATTTCGAATGATGCCAAATGGCGATTGGCTGCGGCTTATGCTTTGGCAGGACAAAAGGAAGCAAGCCAAGCAATAGCAAAAACTGCAAATATCGATTTTCAACCTATCAATTCTGATAATTACACTTATGGGTCGTTACACCGAAACAGAGCAATGGCTTTAGAAGCTATGCTGCTTACCAACGATTCTAAAAAAGTTGAATTGGCTAAAAGCATTGCAAAATCGTTGTCTAGTGACCGATGGATGAGCACGCAAACCACAGCCTACAGTTTATTGGCAATGGGAAAACTTATTGTTGAAAATGGTGGAAAAGATTTAAAACTAAGCTATTCCATAAACGGAAAATCGGAAACTATCGATACTAAAAATGGCATTGCTCAACGTAACATTCCTGTGAATGATGGCGTAAATCAAATAACAGTCAATAACAACAGAGACAATGTGGTTTATGTTAGAATTTTAAACTCTGGTAAACTGAAATTAGGCGAAGAACTGCCTGTGCAACGTGGTTTTTCAATTTCAACAGTCTATAAAGATTTACAAGGCAACAGCATTGATGTTACCAAATTACAGCAAGGTCAGGATTTTGTTGCAACGGTAAGCATTTCTAACCTTACGAGTGATTATGTAAATGATGTGGCGCTTACTCAGATTTTCCCATCAGGTTGGGATATCGTCAACACACGCTTTACAGATTTTGGCGACACAACGGTAAGCCAAGCCAGATATACTGACATTAGAGACGACCGTGTAAACTTCTTCTTTGATATGAACAGAAGCGGTACACGTGGCACTAAGACCTTTACAGTAATGCTCAATGCTTCGTATTTAGGCACCTATTATTTACCAGGTGCGCAAGCCGAAGCTATGTACGATAATGACGATTATTTAGTGCGTAACAAAGGGCAATGGGTTACTGTTGAGAAGTAAAATTCCTGCAAAAGCAGGAATCTCATAAAAGCAACGTCTGTTCGAGTGATTCTGACCAAAAGTCAGAATTGTATCGAGAACTTATAGAAAAATAGATTCTGAATCAAGTTCAGAATGACATAAAAAAAGCTAAACTACTTGTCGTCCGGAAGACAAGAATCCAAAGAGAACAAACCGCTAAAATGTTCAATTTAAAACTTAGAAAAAATGAAAAATTTAAAAATGATTTTAGCGATTGGATTTGTATTCAACATCCTAGTAGTAACAGCGCAACAAAGCGCTTATGTATCGGCAGAAAGTGGATTGTCATTGAGAGACCAGCCTGATGTTAGCGGCAAAATGCTAACGAAATTAGCTTATGGCGAAGCCATTGGTGTGTTAGAAAAAACCAACAAACAATTGGTTGTACTCGATGCTGGCGAAAAAGTAAGTGGAGAATGGGTTAAGGTGGAAACCAGAAATCATATTGGTTATGTGTTTGATGGGTATTTATCATCAGAAAAAATTGCCAAAACCATTCGTTTGAAATTAAAAGATTTAAACGTTGAAATTAAAAACTTGGCAACAAGTGACTACAAGCGTTCACACGATTTAAATAATAGCGAAACGGCAACCATCAATGTTGACACAGACGCAACACCAGAAGGCAAAAACATTGTATTAGTAGATAGCGATTATAAGCACGTAAGCTTGTTTCAACGTTATGAAAATAGTTTCTCATTTATGAGTGCAGATTCAAAATGCAACACTAACGAGTGGACACAATTTGACACCGAATGGAAGCCATTAAAGCAATTGAATTCTAATACTTATGAGACTTTGACATACACTGAAAAGGATTGGATTACATTTATTGAAACAGCAACGAAAGATTTAAAAGATGATGTGGTAGATAAATGTGGCGAAGATTGGTTGAATTATATAAAAACCATTGATAACGTCAAGGATTTTCCTGTGAGTGTGTCGACAAATCGTGTATTTATCAAAATGATTTTAACGGATTTTGAAGATAACGTAACAGAAAAAATCATTGAGTTTGAGATGCCAAAAGGCTCTTGAAATGTAAATTTGTCAATTTGAGTGCAGTCTGAAAATCTTAAAATTATATGAGGTTTCGACTGCGCTCAACCTGACAAAAAATTAAATACTAATGAAGGACAAAATTCCCTACTACGCAGTCATATTCACATCAACCCAAACTGATGACACTAAAGGCTACTCTAAAATGGCTGAGAAAATGGAAACTTTAGCTAGACAACAAGACGGTTTTATTAGAATTGAAAGTGCTCGTAACACAATTGGTATCACTGTAAGTTATTGGGAAAGTTTAGACGCCATAAAAAACTGGAAAGCCAACACTGAACATTTATTCGCCCAACAAAAAGGTCGCGAGCAGTGGTACAATTGGTACAATGTAAAAATTTGTAAAGTTGAGCGTGAATACGAATTCGTAAAAAATCAGGAATCTCATAAACAAAAACTATAGTAGTCTATACTGTCATTCCGTGCTTGACACGGAATCCATTATAAATTTCACAGTTAGATTCTGAATCAAGTTCAGAATGACAAAAACAAGATGAAACTAATAAACTATATAAAACGCCACAAAATAAAGTCAGCAATCCTAGCTGTACTTCTTGTAGTTTATTATTTCTCTTTACCAAAAGACCTCTTTAAAGATCCAACAGCTACTGTAATTACCAGCAATAATAATGAATTGTTAGGTGCTAAAATTGCAGATGACGGTCAATGGCGATTTCCTGAAACCGATAGAGTCCCTGAAAAATTTAAAACCTGTCTTCTACTTTTTGAAGATGAATATTTCTATAAACATCCTGGTTTCAATCCTATTTCAATATTTAAAGCGTTAAAAGAAAACATAAGTTCTGGTTCGGTAAAACGAGGTGGAAGTACACTCACGCAACAAGTGATTCGCTTATCTCGAAAAGGACAATCTAGAACCTATCTCGAAAAGCTGAAAGAAATCATTTTAGCAACACGATTAGAATTCAGACATTCTAAAGACGACATTTTAAAACTATATGCAAGTCACGCACCATTTGGTGGCAACGTCGTTGGCATCGATGCTGCAGCTTGGCGCTATTTCAATAGAGAAGCTTCTAATTTATCTTGGGCAGAAAGTGCAACCCTTGCAGTTTTGCCCAATGCACCAAGTCTTATTTATCCGGGAAAAAATCAACAACGACTGCTCGATAAACGCAATCGCCTATTAAAAAAACTGTTAGATAATGGCACTATAGATGAGCTCACTTACGAGCTTTCCGTCGCTGAAACTTTACCGCAAAAACCGTATCCCTTACCTCAAATCGCACCGCATTTATTACAAAAAACAGCCAAACATAATAAAGGTAAGCGACTAAAAACAACGGTTGATATTACCTTACAAACACAAACTAATCATATTGTAAAACAACATTACAATAGCTTAAAACAAAATGAGATTTATAACATTTCGGTATTGGTTTTAGACGTAAAAACCAGAAAAGTCTTGACCTATATTGGCAATTCGCCAACAGATAATGCACATCAAAAAAGTGTGGATATTATTGATAAGCCAAGAAGCACAGGTAGTATTTTAAAACCGTTTTTGTATGCTGCTATGCTCGATGCTGGCGATTTGTTACCACATACTTTGGTCGCTGATGTACCAACACAATTTGGTAGTTACCAACCCGAAAATTACGACAAGTCTTACGATGGTGCAGTACACGCTAACGAAGCCTTATCGCGCTCATTGAATGTACCTGCTGTGCGAATGCTTCAGGATTTTGGGTTAGACCGTTTTTATCATTATTTGAAGCAATTAAAGTTGAAAGATTTAAGGTACAATGCTAATCATTATGGCTTGTCTTTAGCACTTGGTGGTGCCGAAAGTAACCTTTGGGATTTATGTAAAAGCTATGCTGCAATGGCTTCGACCTTAAATCATTTTAATGACCATTCCAGCGCATATTTTACCAACGAATTTATTGAACCTGTTTATAATTTTGAATCTAAAGTCGACTTCGGAAAACTGGTTTCTGAAAAGTCTGTTTTTGATGCTGCCTCTATCTATCTCACGTTTGAAAGTATGAAACAAGTGAACAGACCTGAAAGCGATGAAAGTTGGGAATTTTACGATTCGTCTCAAGACATTGCCTGGAAAACTGGTACTAGTTTTGGATTTAGAGATGCTTGGGCCATTGGCACCACCAAAGATTATGTGGTTGGTGTTTGGGTTGGTAATGCTGATGGCGAAGGACGACCTGGTTTGGTTGGTGTACAAACGGCTGCACCAATTTTGTTTGATGTCTTTGATATTCTGCCAAAAAGCGATTGGTTTGCAAAGCCTTATGACGAAATGATCGAAGTGAGTATTTGCAAGAAAAGTGGTTACAGAGCTTCAACAGCTTGTGATGATATTGAGCCTAGATTTATTCAAAATTCTGGACAAAAAACAGCACCTTGTCCATTTCATAAATTGGTACATTTGGATGCTTCTGAGCAGTTTCAAGTGAATTCTTCTTGTGAGGATGTTTCAAACTTAAAAACAACGTCTTGGTTTGTTTTGCCACCTCTTCAGGAATATTATTTCAAAACTAAAAATCCGTTTTACAAACCCTTACCGCCTTTTAGAAATGATTGTGTAAAAACTTCAGCAATTCATATGGAATTTATTTATCCTAATCAGCAAAACACTATTTTCTTACCCAAAGATTTTGATGGTAATACCAACGATTTAATCTTGAAAGTAGCTCATTCTAAACCAGAGTTAACGCTATATTGGTACATAGACGATGCTTTTATTGGCCAAACCAAAGACATACACGATATGGCTGTTTTACCTCAGCAAGGTGAATATACCATCACTGTAGTTGATGAACTTGGCAACGAAATAAAGCATAAAATAACTGTAGCTAATTAAGATGTATTCTTAATTGGCAAATATGTATTTTTGTATCCTAAATTTTTTGAGATGGAAACTATTCAATTTATACATTCTGGTTGGGCATACATTGTTTTGATAGTCTTAGTCATTGCAACATTTAATGCTTTAATTAAGTTTTTTGGCAATAAAGAATTTGATGCTAAAGATTTTAGAATTTCACTATTTACTCTAATTACTATGCACATTCAATTGTTATTTGGAATTATTTTGTGGTTTACAAAAGGATATTTTGATGAAATGTCTGTTGGAGAAGTAATGAAAAATGATGCCGTAAGAAAGTTAGCTGTTGAGCATCCTGCAACTATGCTAATTGCTGTTGCTTTAGTTACGATTGGTTATTCTAAACATAAAAAGAAATTGGTTTCTAAGCCTAAATTTAAAGTGCTTGCTATTTTCTATACAATAGCATTAGCTTTAGTTTTATATATGATTCCTTGGAATCAGTGGTTCTAAAAAATAAAAAGGCGCAAATTAAAATTTGCGCCTTTTCTATATATATAAGTTTCAGAATTAATCTTCCGATTTTTCATCTTCGTCTTTTACTTCTTTAACCAAGTAGACGTACACTGGAAAGTGATCACTAAAACCGTCTGTAAAACTACCATCAGAGAAACTTCTAAATGGATAGCCTTTATACCTTCCGCGTTTATTAGTTAAATAGTTCTTGTTAAAAATACCTGCTTTATACAACCTAAACGAATCGTAATCTTGCTCAAGGAAAGGTTGAGTCAATAATATTTGATCGAACAAACTCCAAGCATCTCTGTATCCTGTTGTTCCTAGGCCTTGCTTTTTAAATTGATTTTCAAAAGGGTTATAAATCCCTTTTAAACCTACCTTCTTCTTTTTTGCTTCAGCTTTTAATCCTTCTTTTAAACTTGCATTGTTTGGGTTATCATTTAAATCTCCCATAGTAATGATTTTTGCATAAGGATCTATAGATTGAAGTGAATCTATAATACGTTTGTTTAATTTTGCTGCAGCAACACGCTTTGGTCTACTTCTAGCTTCGCCACCTCTTCTTGACGGCCAGTGATTAACGATGATATGAATAAGTTCTCCATCTAATTTTCCGCTCACTAACAGTTGATCTCTTGTGTAAACACGTTTTCTTGTATCGTCATCATAAATCTTCAATTCAAAGCTACTTGTATCAATTGGCTTAAAAAGTGATTTTTGGTACAAAAGCGCAACATCAATTCCTCTGGCATCAGGCGAATCGTAATGTACAATTCCGTAATCCTTATCTAATAATTGAGGATCATTTACCAAATCTACAAGGACTTGCCTGTTTTCAATTTCTGAAACACCAATAATCGCTGGTGTATTGTTTGTGTCCTCTTTACCTATATCAGCAACTACTCTTGCCATATTTTTCACCTTCTCTACGTAAACTTCGGCTCTGTTAGCTTCATGCATTTCCATGATAGGACTAGCCTCATCATATTTAAGAGGATCATTAATAGTATCGAATAAGTTTTCGAGGTTGTAAAATGCCACTGTATGAATCTTATATTTCTTCTTTTCTTGTGCATTTACATTGGCAAACACTATTGTTAATAAAAATAAAATACTGAGTTTTAATGTTTTCATTTAATGTATGTTATGTTATCATTAATTACTTTGCAATTCTTGGGCCAAAAGTATATATTTATTATAAAAGATGTACATTTGCACGCCTTAAATAACTTTTATTTAATGTAAGAAATATTATTAACTCTAAAATCAATTATGAAAAAAAGTCTAATTATTTTATTGTTTGGATTGTTTTCTTCTTTTGCATTGGTGGCACAAAGCACAATGATTAAAGGTAGTGTAAAAGATGCAACTTCTTTAGAACCAATTCCAGATGTAACAATAACAATTGAAGAAACCCAGCAGTCTACAATGACAAATGGTTTGGGTGAATTTGCTTTTTCTAGCAATGTTCCATTAGGCGAACAAGTATTACAAATATCTAAACCTGGATATGTTACAAAACGTTACCCTATTATAGTAAACGAAGGGCAAACAGTTAACATTACAGACATGACTTTAGAAGCAGAATTAGCAAGTGGTAACGACTTATTTACCATTACTTTATCTGATGATGAATTAAATGACGACACAAGTGGTGCAGATAACATCTCTGGATTACTATCTTCTTCTATGGATGTTTTTCAAAGAACTGCAGCTTTTGAATTTAGCTCTTCTTTCTTTAGAATGAGAGGTTTAGACTCTGACAATGGTTCTGTTTTAATCAACGGAATTGAAATGAATAAAGTATACAACGGTAGACCTCAATGGAGTAACTGGGGAGGTTTAAATGACGTTGTAAGAAATCAGGTTTTAACTGCTGGTTTAACACCATCTGAATATAATTTTGGTGGTATTTTAGGAACAACAAACATTATCGCTAGAGCTTCTAGCTACAGAAAAGGTGGTAGAGTAACATATTCTTCGTCTAACAGAAGTTACACCAATAGAGTAATGGCAAGTTACGCATCTGGACTATTAGACGGTGGTTGGTCTTACGCTTTTATGGCAAGTAGAAGATGGGGAAATGAAGGTTACCAAGACGCTACTTTATATGATGCAAACTCTTTCTTTGCTACAGTAGAGAAAAAAATTAATGATAAGCACAGCCTTAACTTTACAAGTATATATGCTCCTAACAGAAGAGGTAAATCTTCTCCTAACACTCAAGAAGTATATGACTTAAAAGGCATTAAGTATAACGAATATTGGGGCTACTTAGATGGTGAAAAGAAAAACTCTCGTATTAAGGAAACTGAAGAGCCAATATTAATGCTTAATCATTATTGGGATATTAACAGCAAAACATCTCTTAATACAAACGTGGCCTATCAATGGGGAAAACTTGGCAACAGTCGTTTAGACTTTCCAGGAGGTGCAAACCCAAGTCCTGCTTACTATCAAAAATTACCGAGTTATTTCTTAGCTGATGATGATGGTCCAGATTACGAAAACGCATACATCGCTGAGCAAGAATTTATAAACAACGGTCAAATAGACTGGAATAGAATCATTGACGCTAACCTTACCAACAACATAGGAGGTAATTATGCAGCGTATGCATTATACGAAGATCGTTCTGATGACTCACAAGTAACAGTAAATACTATCTTAAATACTGAACTAAGTGAAAACATCATTTTAAACGCTTCTGTAAACTATAAGACTTTAAAATCTGAAAACTTTGCTGAAGTTATAGATTTATTAGGAAGCAATACAGGTGTTCTTAATGTAGACTCATTTGATGGTTTCCAGTTTGATCTTAACAATCCTGATCAAGTTGCTTTTGAAGGAGATAAGTACAGATACAACTACAACCTATATGCAGATGTTATTTCTGGTTATGCACAAGGTGTATTTAAGTACAATAAAGTAGATTTCTACTTAGCTGGTAGCATTACAAAAACAGATTACTACAGAGACGGTCTATACAGAAACGAAGCAAACGCTAACAATTCTTACGGTAAAGGTGGCGAAGTAGACTTTACAGGATTTGGTGCTAAAGCTGGTTTTACTTATAAAATATCTGGTAAACACTTAATTGACGTTAATGGAGGCTATATAACAAGAGCACCATCTTTAAGAAACACCTACTCTAACGCTAGAGTAAATCATGATGTTGTTGGTGTTGTTAATGGAGTAAACGTAACAGGACAAGAGATTACAGAAGAAAAAATAACATCTTTTGATGCTAGTTACATCTTTAGATCACCAATTGTTAATGCTCGTTTAACAGGTTTCTACACTAAGACAGAAGATGCTAACGAAATTTCTTTCTACTACGCAGATGGTATTGGAGGTTTCTTTGACGATCAAGGTAATGTACAAACAAACAATTTAGTTTCAGAAGTATTACAAGGTGTAGACAAAAGACACCTAGGCGCAGAGTTTGGTATTGAAGCACAAGTAACACCAACAATAAAATTAAAAGGTGCTGCTTCTTATGGCCAATACACCTACGACAACAATCCTAACTTATACATCTCTGCAAACGATCAGGCAGCATTTTATGGTGAGTCTAACCTAAAAGATTACAAAGTAGCTGGTGGTCCACAGAAAGCTTACTCTGTAGGTTTTGAATATAGAGATCCGGACTACTGGTGGTTTGGTGCAACTGCAAACTTCTTTGATGAAACTTATGTAGATGTAAGCCCTCTTTTAAGAACTTCTAGTTTCTACACAGAGCCAACAGACGGATTACCAATGAACGATTACAACCCAGAGATTGCAAGAGATCTTTTAAAACAAGAAGAGTTTGGCAGTTATATGGTCGTTAACCTTATAGGTGGTAAGTCATGGAAAATAAATGATTATTTTGTAGGTTTCTTTGCAAGTGTAGGAAACGTACTAGACAAGCAATATAGAACTGGTGGATTTGAGCAAGGTCGTAACGCTAACTACAGAGAGTTACTAGAAGACAATTCTAATCCTAAGCGTCGTTTTGGACCTAAGTACTGGTATGGTCGTGGCGCAAATTACTTTTTAAATGTATATTTTAGATTCTAAAAAAACTATGAAAAATAAATTTCAAACTATGAAAACAACAAAATTATTAACACTTTTACTTGCTCTTTTTGCAAGTATTGCAATTACATCTTGTGTTGAAGATGACGATTACAGCGTTCCTAACAGCTTAGGAAGTGAAGAAAACGCAGGTTTAGAGCAAATCTTAGCAGATATTAACTCTGGTGATTTAACTGAAATATCAATTGCAGATCTAAAAGCACTTTACCAAGCATACGAAGATGGTCAAAGCGGTTTTGATTACGATCACTTTATTCAAATTCCAGACAACTTAGTTGTTAAAGGTTATGTAACTTCTTCTGATGCTACTGGTAACTTTTACAAAGAATTTTACATGCAAGACGCACCTGAAAACCCAACAGCTGCTTTAGGTGTTCTTTTAAATCAAGTTGACTCTTACAACCAGTTTAACCTTGGTCGTGAGGTTTACATTAAACTAAAAGACATGTATGTTGGTTACAATGCTAACGAAATTATCTCTGTAGGTGGTAAACCAGACGAAGATGAAGTAGGTCAATTTACAGCAAATCAAATTCCAACTAAGATTTTTAGATCTGCAGTAACAGAAACTATAGTACCATTACAAGTTAGTTTATCTGAAATAAACGAAAGCCATGTTGGATTTTTTGTAACTGCTACAGATGTTCAATTCCCAGAAAACTTAGCAGGTAGTACTTATGGTGATCCAACTGAAGATTTTGATACAAGAAGAACGCTTCAAGCTTGTGAAGGATTTGGATACTCTAACTTCTTAGTAGAAACTAGTTCTTTTGCTAACTTCTACAACACACCATTACCAACTCAAGGAGGTACAATTTCTGCTGTTGTTTTAAAATCTTTTGGTGGAGATGATTTAGTATTATTACTTAACGATCTTAACGATGTAGAATTTGACAACGCTCGTTGTATGCCTTTAGATATTAATGACTTTACAGTTGTTTTTGAAGATGGTTTTGATGGTGGATTAAACCAATGGTCTACTTTTAACGTTACTGGTGCTCAAGTTTGGGGAACTGCTAATTTTGGTAACCCAGCACCTAGTGCTTATATGAATGGTTATTCTGGTGGTGCTCAAGAAAACGAAGATTGGTTAATTTCTGAAGCTATCGATTTATCTGATGTTACAAATACTTTCTTCTTTTTTGAAACAGATAAGCGTTACGACGGTAACGACCTAGAAGTATATATGTCTACAGATTATTCTGGTGGAGATCCTAACTCTAATGGTACTTGGACTTTATTAGATGCTACTATGGATCCTAACGCTAATAGCTGGAACACTTGGACAAACTCTGGAAGTATTGATGTTTCTAGTGCTGATGGACAAATGTTATACATAGCATTTAAGTACACTTCTACATCATCTGCTGCTGCTACTTTTGAATTAGATAATGTTACTGTATTAGGTTTATAATACATATTACAACAATCCTTATATTTACAAAACCTGCTGTTAAGCAGGTTTTGTTTTTTTCTATATTATGTTAGACAACTATTACATAACCATTTTAAACCATTACAAGAAGCGTTTAGGCAAACGCAGTCTTGGCATAGCCTTGCTTTACATTAACCTTTTAGAACTGTCTATATTTTTAGCTATAGGCATTTTCTTTTTGGCTTTTGCTAAACAAATGAATATAACCACCATGTCACTAACTAAATTTTGGATATTGTTTGTTGTGGTCGCTTTGTTTATTGTGTTTAAAAACTGGATGCGATATAATGGAAAAAAAAGAAATGTACTTAAGGCAAAATCAAGAACCAAAACTCCCTCAGTAATTTTACTATGGTTGTTGCCGCTTGGTGGCATTATACTTTCTATTGTATTTCTGCAAGTGTTAACCTAAAATAAAAAACGCCATCCGATTAGGATGGCGTTTTATTTTTCAGGCCTATAAGATCTATTATTTTTCTTTTTGAGTTTCTTTAGTAAAGTCATCAACAACTTTCATATCCTTTACTTTATATACCTCGCCTACCTTAGTTACTGTCTCTTCTAAAGCTTCAGGAGATACTTTTGCTTCATCATACTCTACCATTGCCATACGCTTATCAAAATCTACTTTTGCAGACTTAACACCTTCCATCTTTGCCATTTTTTTCTCAATAGTCTTGGCACAGCCCATTGCGCATGTCATACCTTCTATACCAAACTCTACTTTAGCATAAGTAGCGTTAGGATCTAAAGTTTTTGCAACATCCTTGCTACTCACCTCCACATCAACAGTTTTTACTTCTGGCTCTGCTTGTTGTTTACAAGATGTAAAAGCTAAAAGTAAAGCAGAAGCAACTATTATATTCTTAATTTTTTTCATTTGTATTAGCTCTAAAATTTTGGATAAATCTAATAAATATTAGTGTTTTCTGCGAAATAATTAACGATTTTTGTGATTCATTTGCGTTGTTTTTGTATGAAAAATCTTAATTTAAAATGGATCTACCTTGTTATACTATCTGTGATATGGGGAAGTTCTTTTATATTAATAAAAAAATCCCTTTTAGGTCTTACTCCTTACCAATTAGGAGCTTTAAGAACAATTATCACTGGCTTGATATTACTAAGCGTAGGTTTTAAAAAATTAAAATCTATTGAAAAAACTAAATTAAAATGGATTGCCTTATCCGGATTTTTAGGCTCATTTTTTCCTGGATTTCTTTTTGCCATTGCAGAAACAGAAATTGATAGTGCTGTAGTTTCAATATTAAATTCTCTGGTGCCATTAAACACAATAATATTAGGGTTTACCGTATTTAAAATAATCTCTACAAGACGTCAAATTATAGGTGTTATTATTGGTTTTATAGGCACTTCTATTCTTATTTACAAAGGCTCTGAACTCAACCCTAATCAAAATTACTTTTTTGCCATCTTTGTTATCATATCTACTTTAATGTATGCCGTAAACGTCAACATTATAAAACGGCATTTACAAGATGTTAAACCTTTAGCTATAGCTGCTGGTAATTACGCATTTATAATTATACCTGCTGTTATTGTACTTTTATTTACCAATTTTTTCTCTTCTGAGACTCTAAATAATGAAAAATTACCCAAAGCTTTAATCTTTGTAACTATCCTATCAATATTTGGCACTGCAATGGCTAAAGTGCTTTTTAATAAATTAGTACAAATATCTACTCCTGTTTTTGCCTCTTCGGTAACCTATGTTATTCCTATAACAGCATTAATTTGGGGCGTTTTAGATGGTGAATCTTTTAGCGTAATACAAGCTTTGGCTGCCGTACTAATTCTGTTTGGTGTGTATTTGGCCAACAGACGTAAGTAAATTGCATAAAAAAAACCGAAGCTTTCACTTCGGTTTTTATAACTTATTAAAAGTATTATTACTTTTTAGTTAAAGTCTTCGGCAGTTACACCTTCGTTTATTTTTACTTCTTTAGTATCAAAAGTGAATGACTGAGGACCAGCAGTAACTTTCATTGTGTAAGGCATTTTTATGCCACCTACTTCTTTATAGTTAGAGTAATCTACAGTTGTTGTTATAGATTGTCCCTGAGCTTCTGTTGTTTCCTCTGTTCTTAATAAGTAACCTGTTTCAGCATCATAGTATCTGTATGACGTTTCAGCATCTTTAGTTACTTTTATTTTATAAGCATCTTTACCTTCAATAGTTGTTAATGTTTCTAATTCAATATCTGAAGACTCCATATATAATTCTTCAAAAATACCTTTACTAGATTTTCTAGAAGACAACTCTTTTTCTTCCATAGGAATTTTTCTTCCTTGTTGCTCCATATATCCATTAGATCCATCGAAGTTTTGCTTCATTAATGTTCCCATACCTTCAGCAACTACTTCCATTTTGTATTTGTTTGGTGCCATTTGCTTAGTAGTAGCTATTGGCTTAAACGGTGCTCCAACAATGGTCATTTCTGCCACCTCTAATGTAGTATTTACATCTCTTAAAGCTGCCTCACCACCTATAGCTGCTACGTAATTTTTGATTACTTTTTCTGCAGTTAATCCTTCTGGTAATGGCTTAGAGAAAACAGGCTTCTCTGTTGGGTTAGCGTATGCATCAAAATACTTTACAGGAATTCCTGTTTTTTCTAAATTTTCTAAAACTTCGCTTCCTTTACCAACAACAACTATACGTGCATTTTCTGGTCTAAAGTGTTTGTTTGCTACTCGCATAACATCTTCTTTAGTTACTGCATTGATCTTAGCTAAGTATGTAGAATAAAAATCCTCTGGTAAATTATTTAACTTAATGCTTAATGCATAGTTAGCAATGGTTCTTGGGCTTTCTAGATCTAAAATAAAATCACCTACGTATTTTGCTTTAGCATTTTCTAAATCTTTAGAATCAACTGGCTCTGTTTTAATTCTGTTGATCTCTTTTAAAGTCTCAACAACAGCACTATCCGTCACCATATTTCTTACTGCTGCACCAGCTGTAAAACGAGATGCTCCATATCTGCTTGGGCTAATACTAGTACGTGCGCCATAAGTATAACCATGCTCTTCACGAAGGTTCATATTTAAATAACTACCAAAACCACCACCTAAAATTTTGTTTGCAATTAATACTGCGTGATAATCTTCATCATTCATTTTAAAATCTACATTGTTGGTCAATGAGATATTAGACTGCACTGCGTTTGGCATGTCTACAAAGTTAACTTGAGTGTACTGTGCATTTGCCATTGGCTTTGGTAAAGTAGTATCTACACCAGCAGACTTTTCCCATTTACCAAAATGCTCTTTTATTTTGCGCTTAACATCACCCATTTCTACATCTCCAACAATTACAAGGTATGCGTTGTTAGGATTAAAATATTTTTCATAAAATGCTAAAACGTCTCCAAACTCAATGTTGTTTACAGTTTCTTCAGTAACAAACTCTCCATAAGGGTGTTTAACACCATAAGATAATGCAGAACCAACTCTACGAGCAACTGCATCTACACTCTTTTTGTCTGATTTAAGACTCTCAATAAGCTTTTCTTTTTCTTTTTCAAATTCTTCCTTAGTTAATAGTGGATTTATTGCTGCATCAGCCATTAATTCAATTATTCTATCAGAGTATTTTGAAAGCGAACTTGCAAAAGCACTTTGAGATCCGAATCCTAAATTAGCGCCTAAAAAGTCAATCTCGTCATTAAATTCGTCCTTAGGAATGTTAACAGTTCCGTTACCAAGCATAGCTCCTAAAATGCTAGAAACACCTGCTTTTTTACCTTCTGCAATTGGCTTATTATCGATTCTTAATGTGATAGAAACTCTTGGTAATTTATGGTTCTCTACAACTAAAACTTCGATACCATTCTTTAACTTAAATTCACCTGGTTTCTCTAAAGTAATTTTTGGTGCAGGTCCTGGTTTTGGTTGCTTAGATCTATCTATTTGTGCATTTATTGTGCCTACTGCCATTAAAAACAATACAATAAATGCTGATATTTTAGTTTTCATATTACTATTCATTTTTATTTTATTGATCATCTTTTTTAGGTAAATACTCTAATATTAGACGTTGATTAGGGTTTAAATACTTCTTGGCAACATCTCTTATTTCTTCTCTTGTAATAGAGCGATAGATCTCTATCTCGTTATTAATTAAGTTAACATTGTCGTATAGCATGTAGTATCTTGCTAAAGAGTTTGCAATACCCTCTATACTAGAATTAGAGTTTACAAATTGATTCTCAAATTGGTTTTGAAGTTTTTGGTAATCGCGCTCAGAGATTAATTCTGTTTGAATTTTAGCAATTTCTTCATCCATTTCTGTAATTAAAGTATCTAGCGATACATCACCTAAAGGCAATCCAAACAAGGCATAAATACCATAATCTTCTTGACTAATATTAACAGCTTGTACTGCTAAAGCTTGCTTTTGCTCATCTACCATTTTCTTGTATAACACAGAGCTTTTACCTCCACTTAAATAGCTAGAAATCATGTCTAAAACATAAGCATCTTTATCTTTAAAAGAAGGTGTTCTGTATGCAGCAATTACAGCAGGTATCTGAATATTAGGATCGTAAGTTTTGTCTCTTATAGCTTCTTGTATCGGAGCTTCTTTTGGAAGGTCTCTAACAACCTCTTCTCCTCTAGGAATTGGCCCAAAATAATCTTGAATCATTTTCTTAAGCTGAGGCTTATCTATATCTCCTGCTACTACCAGTACAGCATTGTTTGGCACGTAGAATTTTTTATTAAAAGCCTGAAACTCTTCTAACGTTGCTGCATCTAAATGATCCATAGATCCAATAGTTGCCCATCTGTAAGGATGTACTTTAAACATACGTTTTTTAACTTCAGCTAATAAATTACCATAAGGTTGGTTATCTACACGAAGTCTCTTTTCTTCTTTTACAACTTCATTTTGTGTATCAACACCTACCTGATTGATAACTGGGTGTAATAATCTTTCAGACTCCATCCAAAGACCTAACTCTACACTATTAGAAGGAAATACTTCGTAGTAATATGTTCTGTCGTCTGTAGTATTTGCATTATTGCTTCCACCATTTGATGTTACAATATTAAACCACTCTCCACGCGGAATATTCTCGGTACCTTCAAACAATAAATGCTCAAAAAAGTGAGCAAAACCAGTACGTTCTGGGTTTTCATCTTTTGCACCTACATGGTACATTACAGATACAGTGACTACTGGAGCAGAATTATCTTGATGCAATATAACGTGCATTCCATTGTCTAAATCGTACTCCTCAAATTCCACTTGTTGCGCATTGGCAAGAGAACCAACAAACAACAAGAGTGCTAGAGTAAATAAGCTTTTTCTCATTATTAATAAGTGTTTAAATTTTAAATTGTTTAAGTGTTTGTCTTAACATGATGTGCATTGTTACACAAAGGCACACAAAAATAAGGAATCATTATGCTTTATTAACATAATTAAATGTGAAAACTACACTCATCGTAGCATCCTGATTTAAAATCAGATATACTTTTAAATTGAAAAGTGCGCTAAATGCCTTAAAACGTTTGTAGATTAGGAATTTAGGAGTATATTTGCATCCGCTTTCTGAGAAAAGCATATTTTATTTAATAAACAAATTAATAAAAACGTTACGCTATGTACGCAATTGTAGAGATAGCAGGGCATCAATTTAAAGTTGAAAAAGACCAAAAAGTTTTTGTTAACCGTTTATCTACTGAAGAAGGTAAAAACGTTGATTTTGACAACGTACTTCTTATAGGTGATGGTAACAATGTTACTTTAGGCGCCCCAGCTATAGACGGAGCACAAGTAAGTGCAAAAGTCTTAAAGCACCTTAAAGGTGATAAAGTAATAGTTTTCAAAAAGAAAAGACGTAAAGGTTACCGTGTAAAAAATGGTCATAGACAAGCCTTAACTGAAATCGTAATCGAAAGCATTACTGCTTCTGGAGCTAAGAAAGCTGCTCCTAAGAAAGAAACTAAAAAAGCTGAACCAAAAGCTGCTGCTAAAAAAGCAACTACAGGTAAAGCTGATGATTTAAAGAAAATTGAAGGTATTGGACCAAAAATCGCTTCTACTTTAGCTGAAGCTGGTCTTGCTACTTATGCTGATTTAGCTAAGTCTACACCTGAAGCAATTTCTGAAATCATTGCTGATGTTCGTGGTAACCACGTTACTGACACTTGGCCTGCACAAGCTAAATTAGCTGCTGAAGGTAAGTGGGACGAGCTTAAAAAATGGCAAGACGAATTAGATGGTGGTAAAGCTTAATTGCAAAACCACTTAAGTTTAACAATATAAAACCTTAAGACAATGGCTCATAAAAAAGGAGTTGGTAGTTCTAAAAACGGTAGAGAATCAGAATCGAAACGATTAGGTGTTAAGATTTTTGGTGGTCAAGCTGCTATCGCTGGGAACATAATCGTAAGACAAAGAGGTAATACACACCATCCAGGTGAAAATGTATACCAAGGAAAAGACCACACTTTACACGCTAAAGTTGATGGTATCGTAACATTTACTAAGAAAAAAGACAACAAGTCTTACGTTTCTATAGCACCATTTGAAGCTTAAGAAACTATTTTCTTAATAAAGAGACTTTTAAAAAAGCGACTAGAATTATCTAGTCGCTTTTTTATTCATAACATTTTCATCATACAAACTATAGATTTAAATAACATGCACTGCATTACTTTACAAGTTTAAATCATAGTTTCACATTGTTTACCAATAGCTACTTTAAAACCCTTTTTCTTCTTGTTGTTGCATTCTCAATTAATGCCCAAGAAACAATCGCAACAAAAGAAACAGAACTCTTTTCTTTAAAAGCTGAATTAGAAAATGCAATTAAAGAAGATAACCGCACCTCCATTGGTATAACAAACATTAAACTTGCAGACTTTTTTTATCGTATTTCACTTTATAAAGAAGCCACTACCTATTACCAAAACTACTTAGAATTACATCTTCCTAAGGATTCTAGTTTTATTAAAGTTCAAAACCAACTGGCTCTTATTAACTTAGAACTAAAACAATATGGTTTGGCAGAAAGCCATGCTTCACTTGCGCTAAGGACTTCAGAGTATATAAATTACAAAAAAGGAGAAGCAACATCTAACGCTTTGTTAGGGAGTGTGGCAGAAAAACAAAGTAACTACAACGATGCACTAAAATTTCAGAAAAAGAGTTTAGCCTTGTTTAGCTTTTTAAAAGACAGCACTGGCATTGCCATTACTAACGAAAACATTGGCAGTATTTACGAAGATTTAGAGCAATACCAAAAGGCCTTAAATTACTTTAATGTTGCACAGAGCTTTTCTAAGAATAGTCCATGGGATTTAAAAATAAATATCATTAATAACATTGGTGATATTAACAGAAAAACAAAAAAATATATTGAAGCTATCGGCTACACAGAACAAGCTCTGGAACTCGCCAAAACCTCAAACAACCAGTCACAATTGGTTAGCGCTCTTAAAGATCTATCCAGAACCTATGCTGACATGGGCAACTTTTCCAAAGCTTATGAATACCTCAACAATCAAAACATTGCTAACGAAGAAGAGCTTATTCAAAACAACAATGAAATAGTAAGCGCACTACAAATTCTACACGATGTAAAAGAAAAAGAGAATGAGGTGCAATTACTAAATAAGCAAAACGAAATAAACAAAGTACAGCAAAGCATTATCCTTATTATAGCAAGTGCTCTAACTCTAGGACTATGTGCACTTTTTTTATACTGGAAGAAAAGAAAAAAACACGAAAAACACATCTTAGAATATCAGCAACAATTACTACAGGCAGATTTAGATAAAAAAGCAGCCAAAGAAATTGCTCTAAACAGAGAAATAGACATTAAAGTCTCTGCTCTCACAAATTATAGTCTTCATATTGCGCACAAAAACAAAATGCTTTCTGACATTTCTAAGACACTCTCTAAATTAAAAGACCGCAACAGTGCACTGGTTTCAAAAAAGCTAAAAGATATTGTTAAAGACATAGAATCAGATTTAGAAAACAATAATGAATGGACAGAACTTATGAGTTATTTTGGCCAGATACATCCAAGTTTCTTTTCAAAACTTAAAAATGATGCTAAAGAAAAACTCTCTTCTTCAGAAATGCGATTGTGTATGTTGCTCCGTCTTAACCTTTCATCTAAAGAAATTGGAGGTATCTTAAGAATTACATCAGATAGTGTTAGAATAGCACGTTACAGACTTAGAAAAAAACTGCCTTTAGAATCCAAGGACGACCTACAAGCTTATCTTCTCAATTTATAACCAATGTTTTGTCAACCTTTATGCAATGTTACGTAATTGTAAATGTTGCCATGTTTTATAGTGTTTTTAGGCAGGTAAGTTACTTTTTGTTAACGCTCATTTTATCTACAAGTACAGTCTTGAGTATAGTTTTGAGGTAAACAAAAATCAACCTTAAATGAAACATTATTTTACCCTTTTATTATTAACAATATCTTTCTTCGGATTGGCTCAATCCGGAAACTTACAAGGTGTTATAACAGATAAGGATGGTATTACCATTCCTGGCGCAACGGTGTCTGTTGCATCGCTTAACAAAGGAACTGTAACAGATTTTAATGGAAAATACGTTCTGGTAAATATTCCTGAAGGAAAGCATACCATTACCGTAAAATATCTTGGTTTTTCAGATGTTACTCAAGATATAGACATTGTAGCAGACCAAACTGTAGCATTAAACTTTACCCTAAATTCTGAAGATACCGAATTAAAAGAAGTTACAATTAGTGGCTTTGGACTTAGCGGACAAGCAAGAGCACTAAACACCCAAAAGAACAAACAAAACATTACTAACGTAGTGTCTACAGACCAAATTGGTAAATTCCCAGACGCAAACATTGGAGATGCTGTAAAACGTATTCCTGGTATTACAATGCAGGTAGATCAAGGTGAAGCACGTAACATAATTGTTCGTGGTCTTTCTCCTCAATTAAACTCAGTTACCTTAAACGGAAGTAGAATTCCGTCTGCTGAAGGCGATAACCGTAACGTTCAAATGGATTTAATTCCATCGGATATGATTCAGACTATCGAAGTAAACAAAGCCGTAACGCCAGATATGGATGCTGACGCTCTTGGTGGTTCTGTAAACTTAATTACGCGTACATCGCCTCAAGGTTTCCGTTTGTCTGCAACAGTTGGTTCTGGCCTTAACTTTATTACAGACAAAAGAATTTTAAACGGATCGTTCTTAGTTGGAGACCGAAGTAAAAACGATAAATTCGGTTGGATGGTTTCTGCATCTATTAACGATAACGACTTTGGTAGCGATAACGTTGAAGCAGAATGGACAGACGAGTTTGAATTTAACAATGGAGATGCTGACAACCTCGAAGCTGTAGATGTTAATCCTTATGCTAACGTTTTTGAAATTAGAGAATACCTTGTACAACGTGTACGTCGTAGCTTTTCAGCTAATTTAGATTACAAATTCGATGATAATAATTCTGTTTATTTCAAATCAATCTACAACTGGAGAGACGATAGAGAAAACCGTTTTAGATTAGAGCATGAAATCTTAGATGGCGAAGATATTGAGGCTGGTGATTTCTCAGTAGATGGCAATGGCAACCTTACTATGTTCCCTGTTGAGGCAAAACGCCAATCTAAAGGTGGTATTAATAACGACCGCAACAAAAACAGACGTTTAGAAGACCAACGTATGCAAAACTACAGTCTTGGTGGAGAGCATTTATTGAGCAACGTACAACTAGACTGGATGGCATCTTTCGCTAAAGCTTCAGAAGAGCGTTTAAACGAGCGTTATTTAGAGTACGAAAGCGAATATGCTATCAACTTTAATAACAATCAAGATAAACCTTTATTCTCGCCTACAAATCCTGCTGATGCTAGCTTCGCAGATTTTGAATTTGGCGAGCTTACAGAAGAAAACCAATATACAGAAGAAGAGGACATTAATATTTTTGTGAATGCACAATTACCTTTATCTGTTATTGATGGTAATGATGGCTTTTTAAAGTTTGGTGCTAAAACAAGATTAAAAAATAAAAACAGAACAAACGGTTTTATCGAATACAGTGATGAAACTGGCGCTTTAGAATTTTTAGGAATGGTACCTACAAGAAGCTATTCTGATACAGACTTCTTAGCTGGTAGCCAATACCAAATCGGCACCTTTGCTAGTCCAGAATTTTTAGGAAGTATAAATCTTAACGACACTAACCTTTTTGAAGCTGAAGATTTACCAGAAGAATATGCTACTGCTAACTTCGATGTTAACGAAAACGTATATGCTGGTTACGCTATGCTTAACCAAAACATTACAGACAAATTAAGTGTTTTGGCAGGTGTGAGATTAGAGCATACTTCTATAGAAAGTACAGGTAACGAGCTTGTTTTTAACGAAGATGGTGATGTTGATGGTATTGCTGAAGTTAAAGACGAAAACTCATACACCAACATATTACCTGGTGTACATTTTAAATATGATATAACGGATAATACCGTTTTACGTTTTGCTTGGACTAACACTTTAGCAAGACCAAACTATGTAGATTTAGTACCATACAGAGAAATCAATAACGAAGATGAAGAAATTTTCTTAGGAAACTCTGAACTAGACCCAACAACATCTATGAATTTCGACTTTATGGCAGAGCACTACTTTAAATCTGTTGGTATTGTTTCTGGAGGTTTATTCTACAAAAGTATATCTGACTTTACTTATGTGTTTCAATCTGAAGATGAAAACGGCTACGAGGTTTACCAACCTTTAAATGGTGATGACGCTTCTGTATTTGGTGCAGAAGTATCTTTTCAACGTCGATTAGATTTCTTACCTGGTTTTGCTAAGAATTTCAGTATTTATCTTAACTATACCTACTTAACTTCCAGTGCAGATGGTATCCGTAACGAGGATGGTGAAAAGCGTACAGATTTAGATTTACCACAAACGTCGCCAAATATGTTCAACGGTTCATTAGGTTATGCTGGTAAAAAATTCAGCTTACGTTTATCGGCTAATTATTCTGATGCTTATATCGATGAAATTGGTGGAAATGCGTTTGAAGACCGTTATTACGATCAGCAATTCTTCTTAGATTTCAATGCAAACGTGGCTTTAAATAACAACTTAAGCCTTTACTTAAACCTTAATAACATTACCAACCAACCGTTACGTTATTACCAAGGTGTGAGTAGCAGAACAATGCAAATGGAATACTACGATATGCGTTTAACATTCGGATTAAAATATGATCTATTCAAAAAGTAAAATGATGAAGAAAACCTTAATACTAGGTGTCATTTCTGCTGTAGTTTTTTCTTGCGGAAACGGATTACCAGAAATTGCACCAACACTTAAATCCGAAAAATTACCACACGATAGTGACGACCCAGCAATTTGGATTAATCACAAAAACCCTGAACAAAGTATTGTCTTTGGCACTGATAAAGATGAAATTGATGGTGGAGTTTACGCTTTAGATTTAGACGGAAAAATCATAAAAGAGAAAAGTTTAACTGGAGTAAGTTATCCTAATAATGTGGATGTAGAATACGGTTTTAAACTGAACGACTCTACAAAAACCGACATTATAGTATTTTCTGAACGTGAGAAAAACCAAATTAGAGTATACTCAGTACCTGATATGAAACCATTGGATAATGGAGGCTTCAAAGTGTTTGAAGATGAAACAGATGTTTTACAAAAACGACCAATGGGAGTTTCTATTTATAAGAATCCATCAACTAAAGAGATTTCTGTATTTGTGAGTAGAAAAGCAGGACCAACGGAAGGTTATTTATACCAATATGCCTTGGTTAGCGATTCTTTAGGAGTACATTCTAACTTATTGCGTAAAATGGGAACTTTTAGTGGCCAAAAAGAAATTGAAGCCATTGCTGTAGATGACGAATTAGGTTTTGTGTATTTCTCTGACGAAGGCGTTGGTATTAGAAAATACCACGCAGACCCTAAAAAGGGAAACAAGGAAATTGCACTATTCGGAACGGATAATTTTAAGGATGACATTGAAGGTATTGCGATTGCAACTTACCCAAACGGAGAAGGTTTCCTTATCGTGTCTAACCAACAAAACCACAGTTTTAACATCTTTAAACGAAGCGATAACAGCTTTGTAAAGGAAATAAACTTAGGAACGATTGAGACAGACGGTTGCGATGTTGTAACGACACCTTTAGGCAAAAAATATCCAAACGGACTATTTGTATCTATGAATGACGAGCAAGACTTTTTCTTTCATGCTCTTGATTCATTAAAGTTGAAGTAATTTTTTTCAAGTTAATTTTTATAATTGGTTAAGAACCCTTTCTGTTTTGGAAAGGGTTTTTTATTTAAAAAACACCCCTAAAGTCCCCTCAAGGGGACAGCCCTCATAAGTTTAATTGTAACTATTGTCCCCTTGAGGGGACTTCAGGGGTGTAATTATAGTTTTGCCAACACTATTCCCATTTAATTTCCGTTATTGTATTGAAAACCAACCAATCTTTATGAAACGCTTAGTACTCTTTTTAAGTCTTGTATTTCTTTTACAAAGTTGTAAATCTTCATACAGCAAAACTGAATTACTTAAAGAAAATAAAGCCTTAAAAGAACGTATTAAAAAACTTGAAACTGCTGATACTGTAAATCAAGAAGCCGCTATTGAACTTAAAAAAATGAATGTGGTTTATCGAGGTGTTATAAATCCAGTTTACATATCAAAACCTAATGCTGTTTCCTTTGAAGCTACTGCTCCAGGCCTGAGAAAAATTGACAGTTTAGGAAATTATAATTTAAGTCCTGGTACAGGTAGAGCAGTAGATATTACAATAAAATCTAAACTTAAAAATGGAGATTCTTTAACCGAAACAAAAACATTGAGGATTAAAGATATTTCTGCACCTATTGGCACAATAAATGGCATTGGTTGTGGTAGTAAATGTGAACTTAAATTGAAGAAAGAAGATTTAACTGATGCTGTAATAAATGCTGAAATGAAAAACTTTTTACATGATTTAGGCATAGCAGTGATTTCATTTAAGATTAAAATGCCTCACTATAGAGTAATTAAAATAAGCGGTAATAAAATGAATGTTAGAGCTAATGATTTATTCACTTTACTTCAGCCTGATGATTCCGTAATAATATTCGATATAAAAATTAGACTTTCAGGCAACTCTAGGTACAAATTAAAAGGTGTTGCACCTATAATAATTAAAATAATAGAATAATTTCTAAACAATTTCCATCTTCTTCAATAGGAAGCTCGCATTCATATTTTGGCAAACGCCTTTCTTTAGTTTGTAGTCAAAAAAGAGTTCGTCGTTTTTAATTTCAGCATCAAAGTAGTAGTTTTTTACAGCCTCTAATTCAGTTTCAATTTCAGTAAGACTTAAATCGTGCGTTGCTATAATTCCTGTAGCATTTTGGCCAACTAATTTTTCTACAAACTTTCTTGAGCCAATGGCTTTGTCAGTTGAATTGGTGCCTTTTAAGATTTCATCTAAAATCACGAAATAGTTTTTGTCTTCAGCAATAGTGTCTACAATAAATTTTAGTCGTGTAAGCTCACTAAAAAAGTACGAACTATCATCGGTCAACGAATCTGTAGTACGCATACTTGTAATGAGTTTAATCGGCTTGTATTTGCTTGTTTTCGCACAAATAGGCAAACCAACATTTGCCATAACAATGTGCAACGCAACCGTTCTTAAAAAGGTACTCTTACCAGCCATATTAGCTCCTGTAACGATGAAAAACTGCTCTTGTAACAATTCTAAATCGCTATCAATTCGCTTTTCAGCATTCAACAAAGGATGTCCTAAACTTTCGGCTTTAATTGTAATATTTTCTGAAGTAATTTCAGGGTAACTAAAGTCTTGATTATTATAAGCATAATTACCCAAAGTGTTGTACGCATCAAAAAACGTCACCACTTCAAACCAATCCTCAACCTTATGTGCATACTTACTAATCCATTGTTCCACACGATAGGTTTGCCTTATATCCCAAAGCAAATATCCATTTCCAAAAATGGCTGATATGAGGTTATTTCTGTTATCTAAAGCATCTAAAGCTTTTGAGAATTTTGTAAATATCTGTGAGGCTTTTTCACCTTCAGACTGTATTTTTTGTTGCTGTTGTTGCAATAACTCAGACTGAAATTCTTTCTGTTCAATTTCTTTCAGTAATAAAGCATATTGTCTAAAGGTGTCTTTAGCTTTTTCGGTGTTTTGGGCAACATTATTAATTGATTTTAAAAATCTTCCAGTAATCGCTAAACCTAAAAGCAACCAATATCCAGCATATTTTATTGGAATAATTTCAGTAAATCCTAAGACCAAAAGTGCTACTGAAGCTACACTAAAGCCAATTGTTAACCAATATAATGTAGCGTTTAAAAATGGTTTATAATCCTTTAGCCATTCAATAATAGATTTTGCAGAATGCTCCACTTTTACACCTTGCGCTACACCAGAATAGTATTGCCTCCATTCGGGCTCATCAGCTAATTCTTTAATCGCATTTTGTCTTGCTTCTATATTAGTAATATCGTTTGCCAACAAACAATTAACAAGCGATTGCGTGCCTTCATTTATAGTTGTTCTGTTGATGTATTGAAAGAAAGAACCTCTTCCAAACAAATCGATATCTAAACTATAGGCATGAGCAGGATTTTGAAATACTTTTCCATCTGCTCTATCATGAAAATCGCCAGAAGCTATTTTAATTTCATCTTCATTAATAGTGGCTAAACGTTTGTGTAGTTCGCGTTTGGTTTTAAGATCTGTATGTCTGGATAGTAAAAACAGAAACACAGCAATGCCAACCACAGCTATAATTGCTGCAACTTGCCAGTTTTGATAGGTTAGATAGATACCAAAGCTAGCCAACAAAAATACGGTAAGCCTAAGCACACTGTATAATCCCATCTTTTTATACAAATCCTTTGCGGTTTGCTGGTGTATTTGCAGTTGTGCTTTATAAAATGTATTTGGGTTTTTCATCATAAACTTTTCGAAGTCGAAATATATGAAAAACCCATACTTTATAGCCTAACTTTAGCTTTATATTAAAAGTCTAAATGCGATTTGTTAAAGTCATTATCCAACAATTTAGGCAAGTCCACTTCTTTTATTGGTAAGTATTTTACCAGAACGTCTTTACCTTCTCTTTCAATAGTGAATTCTGCTTCGTGATCTATAGAATCATAGTAATAGCTCATTCCTTTTACCGAATCTCCTTGTCTTAAACCTGCCTTATAAGCTTCTGAATTCTCATCGATAGACGCAATCTGCTTTCTATCTTCTGGAAAGGTAAAACCTAAATCAAACACTTTAGAAGTTGGTTCGTATTCAAAACCTAATTCATCATAAATTGATTTAAAATCATAGAGTTTTCCCTCTTCAATATGCTTAGTAAAGAATGGTTGAAAGTCTTCTTTCAAATATTGATTTACAGTTTTAATAAAATAAGCATGTGTGATTTTTTGCTCCGTTTTTTCAGCATCATTTTTAAAATCGAGCATCACATCATCTAAACTTTTAGTACCATCAGAATCTTGTTTTATTTTTTGATCTAAGTAAAACGCAAGGAAAGCACCTCGTCTGTAAGGTAGTTTTTGAATGCCTTCTTTCCCACTCCAAAAGTTTTCATACGTCATTTCACTATTTGGCATTTCTCTTGCCGGATTGGTATAAAGTGCCTTTACAAAAGTATTAAATTCATTGATAAAATAGCTTTCATCATAATTATAAATGTTATTCCTGGCTATGTTTTTTAAAGTGTAATAGTCTGTAAATCCTTCGCTAAACCAGTATTGTTTTTCTTCATCATCGTTTCTGATTAAAGACCCAATCCAATTGTGTTGCAACTCATGATTGAATAGATATACCAATCCTGAAACTTCTAAATACTCATTATTTGAAGCATTGGTCGCAAATGAATTGGTTAATCCAGACCCTTGGAAGGAACTGCCTCGTTCTTGCACTGTTGGAATCATAGTAACTACATAGTATTTTTGAGAATTGTCTTGCCAAAATTCACGCTGCGCAGTTACCGTTTTGTCTAGAATACTCAACATCTCAGAGTCTTCAAACACTTCCCAATTACCTCTTATGGCAAACACCACTTTATTACCATTGATGTCCATCTTGTGTGCTCTGAAATCACCACCAACAAAAACAGCAGTATGAAATTTTTCCTCCGAAATACCTTCTATAGTTTGATGGTATTCTCCACTCCCAAAACTATTGACCAGCTTGTAATCATGAGGAAAATCATTCCAAGAAATATTGACATTAAAATTATCTTCTGACTGTTTTAAAACATGCTTTGGAAGCATAAAAAAGTTATGTGAAAACAAATGAAAATATTGAGGTTGAATAATTGGTCTGTATGCTTGTCTGGTTTTTAAATCACCTTTACTGTCTTGCTTTATTGTATATTCAACTTCAATCTGGTTTAATTTTTTAGGATGCGAAATCACATACCAACCACTATCTCTATTGGTTGTTATTTCAGCCTGTTCAGAAAGTACTTTTACATCATGAATTACATTATGTAAACTATCTTGTCCCCAAGCTTTATCTTGAAATAACAAGGTTGTTTGACCATTTTCATTGGCTTGGAAAGTCATTTTTACATTTAGACCAGAATGGTCTTTTGAAGGTGTAACAGTGTAGTTAATAGTGTGGTCTAATGTCTTACTACATGAAAAACAAAGACATAGCACACAAAGCACAAGGATAAATTTTTTCATTTTTTGATTGATTAGATGTTATAATAAAAGACGAAAGATTTGACTTTATGTTACAAAAAAACCTCAAGCTAATAACTTGAGGTTTAATATTATAAACTTAAATACGTTTTATTTATCCTTTAAAAGCCGCTTTTAAGTATTCGCGATTCATACGAGCAATGTTTTCAAGAGAAATACCTTTTGGACACTCCACTTCACATGCACCTGTATTAGTACAGTTACCAAAACCTTCTTCGTCCATTTGCTTCACCATGTTTAGTACACGATCAGTTGCTTCAACTTGACCTTGTGGTAATAATGCAAACTGCGATACTTTAGCTCCAACAAATAGCATGGCTGACGAGTTTTTACAACTCGCTACACAAGCACCACATCCAATACATGTTGCAGCAGCAAAGGCATCATCTGCATCGTGCTTATTTACAGGAATAGCGTTAGCATCTATAGTATTACCAGAGGTATTTACAGAAATAAATCCACCTGCATGCTGTACACGATCAAAAGCACTTCTATCTACAACTAAATCTTTAATTACAGGAAAAGCTGTTGCTCTAAATGGTTCAATTGTAATAGTGTCACCATCCTTAAACATACGCATGTGTAACTGACATGTTGTTACACCACGATCAGGACCATGTGCTTCTCCATTGATATATAGAGAACACATACCACAAATACCTTCACGACAATCGTGATCGAAAGCTACAGGTTGTTCACCTTGCTCAATAAGTTGTTCGTTTAAAACATCTAACATTTCAAGGAAAGACATATCTGGTGAAATATCACTTACTGGATAATCTACCATTTTTCCTTTATCGCTTGCGTTCTTCTGACGCCAAATTTTTAAGGTTAAATTCATAGTCTTTCTTATTTATACGAACGTTGTTTTAATTCAATATCTTTAAATTCCAAGTCTTCTTTATGAAGCACTGCATCTTTAGGTTCACCTTTGTATTCCCAAGCTGCTACATACGTAAAGTTTTCGTCATCACGTTTTGCTTCACCTTTTTGAGGACCATCTTCTTCAACAGACTCTTCTCTAAAGTGACCTCCACAAGATTCTGTTCTGTGTAAAGCATCTTTAGCAAATAATTCTCCTAATTCTAAAAAGTCTGCTACACGACCTGCTTTTGCAAGTTCTTCGTTGTATTCATCAGCTGTTCCTGGAACTTTTACATCTGCCCAGAACTCTTTACGAAGTGTTGAAATCTCTTCAATAGCTTCTTTTAATCCTTTTTCGTTACGAGACATTCCTACTTTGTTCCACATGATTTTTCCTAATTTCTTGTGGAAGTAATCTACTGAATGTGATCCGTTGTTGTTGATTAAACTTGCTATTCTATCTTTTACATTTTTCTCTGCTTCTTCAAACTCTTTAGTGTCTGTAGAAATAGGTCCTGTTCTAATATCATCAGCTAAATAATCTCCAATAGTGTATGGTAACACAAAGTAACCATCAGCTAAACCTTGCATTAATGCCGAAGCACCAAGACGGTTAGCACCATGATCAGAGAAGTTAGCTTCTCCAATAGCATATAATCCAGGTACGGTTGTCATTAAGTTATAATCTACCCAAATTCCTCCCATGGTATAGTGTACCGCAGGATAAATCATCATTGGTGTTTCGTATGGGTTTTGATCTACGATTTTTTCGTACATCTGGAATAAGTTACCATACTTAACTCTTACAACTTCTTGACCTAATTTTTTAACCAGAGCTGCATCGTTTTCATCTAAACCTTTAATATGCGCTTGTTCTTTTCCGTAACGTTGAATTGCCGAAGCAAAATCTAAATAAACAGCTTCTCCAGTTGCATTTACTCCGTAACCAGCGTCGCAACGCTCTTTAGCTGCACGAGAAGCAACATCACGAGGTACAAGGTTACCAAACGCTGGATAACGACGCTCTAGATAATAATCTCTATCTTCTTCAGCTATTTGTGTTGGTTTTAATTGACCAGCTCTAATAGCTTCTACATCTTTCATGTGTTTTGGTACCCAAATACGACCATCATTTCTTAAAGATTCAGACATTAACGTTAGTTTAGACTGATGATCTCCAGAAACCGGAATACATGTTGGGTGAATTTGTGTATAACAAGGGTTAGCGAAGTAAGCACCACGTTTGTGAGCTTTCCAAGCTGCAGTAACATTACTTCCCATCGCATTAGTTGATAAGAAGAATACATTACCATAACCACCTGTTCCTAAAACAACAGCGTGCGCTGAATGTCTTTCTATTTCTCCTGTAATTAAGTTACGTGTTATAATTCCACGTGCTTTACCATCAACGATAACAACATCTAGCATTTCGTGACGGTTGTACATTTTTATTTTTCCACGACCAATTTGGCGGTTCATAGCAGAGTAAGCACCTAATAATAACTGCTGACCTGTTTGACCTGCTGCATAAAACGTACGCGATACTAATACACCACCAAAAGAACGGTTGTCTAAAAGTCCACCATACTCACGTGCAAAAGGCACACCTTGCGCCACACATTGGTCAATAATATTTGCTGAAACCTCAGCCAAACGGTATACGTTTGCTTCACGAGAACGGTAATCACCACCTTTTACTGTATCGTAAAATAATCGGTATGTAGAATCACCATCTCCTTGATAGTTTTTTGCTGCATTAATACCACCTTGAGCCGCAATAGAGTGCGCACGTCTTGGTGAATCTTGAAAGCAAAATGCTTTTACATTGTAGCCTAGCTCTGCTAAAGTTGCAGCAGCAGAACCACCTGCTAATCCTGTACCAACAACAATAACATCAATAAGACGCTTGTTTGCTGGGTTAACAAGATTGATATGATTTTTATAATTTGTCCATTTGTCTGCAATTGGACCTTGAGGTATTTTAGAATCTAAAGCCATATTTAGATATTTTAATGTCCTGTTAAATGATGAAACAATGCAATAAAGATGAATCCTGCTGGAATACCTATTGCATAAATTTTACTAAATGTTTTCAACCCTTTTGTGTACTTGTTGTTAGCACCAACCGATTGAAATGCCGAATTAAAACCATGCAGTAAGTGCAATGCTAAAAACACAAATGCTACTACATAAGCTCCAACACGAAGTGGACTATGGAATTTTTCTACTAATTCGTGAAAATATCTGAACTCACCATTGTGCATACCAGACATATCACCAACAATATATTTTGTATTAATCTCTGGAATCCAGAAATCAATAAAGTGAAGCACTATAAAAGCTAAAATTGCTAAACCACTCCAAATCATGTTGCGGCTCATCCAAGATGAATTTGCAGCTCCATTGTTTTTAGCGTAGCTTATTTGTCTTGCTTTGTTGTTTTTAATTTCTAGTACAAAACCCATCACAAAGTGAAAGATTACACCAAAAATTAATACAGGTTGCAATAAATACTGTACAGCCCAAAACGTTCCCATAAAATGAGACACTTCGTTAAATGCATCTGGACTAAAAACTGAAAGGATATTAATTGCAAAGTGTTGAAGTAAGAACACCATTAGGAAAAGTGCCGAAAGTGCCATGGCAAACTTTCTTCCTATCGAAGAATTTAAAATTCCGCTCATTGTAGATTAAATCTTTGTTGTTTATACCACAAAGATACAGCGCAGATGGTTTTTAGCCAACTGCGTTGTAGTATAATTAATTATTTAGAATGAATTTAATTAGAGCTGTTCTACTTCTTATTTTTTTAAATTTTCTAAATGTTCGCTAAACATCGATTTGTAATAGTCATAATTTTCAGGATCATACTGGTTCTTAGTTTTTTCCAATACGTCCAATGCTTTTTTGTAGTAGCGTTTAGCTTCTTTTAGTTGGTTGCTTTTTTCTAATGCTTCGGCTTTACTATCATAAAGATTAGCATCATTAGGATACAGTTCTAGTGCCCAATCAAAAACTTTTAAAGCTTCTTCTGTTTTTTCAGCATTCAAACAGAAATAACCATAGCCATTGACTTCGTCTACTCCAGGCCTTACCTCATAGTTAGCCCAGACAGATAACTCTGCGTAAAAATTCTTTAAATTCTCAACAAATAATTTGGATTCATCTTCTAGAAATTTTTGCTTATTCTCTTCTGAAATTGTCCATATTTTTGCAACTTCTTTAAAAGCATTACTAATCGTGTAAATTGGTGTTGTAGAATGATTTTCACCTTCAAAAATTCTAAACGTATAATTTAAATTTTTAGGGTTATGGTATTTTATAATATGATCTAACTTTTGTGCTGATTTCCTAAATTTATTTTCCATATTTCCAACAGTACCAGCTGACATATAAATTAGTTTATTTAAGCTTTCGTTAGATTTAAAATAATCATCAAACGCTTTTACCAACTGCTCATAATCGTAAGACAAATTGGGACTTATGGCGATTATTGCCTGAAAAAAATCGGGTTGTGAAAACACAGTATTGAGCACAAAAGTTCCTCCCAAAGAATGACCTATTGCCATCTTAAAAGGCTCTACTCTGTAATTTTGCTCTACAAAAGGAAACACCTCATCTCTTAAGTGATTTTCTAAAAGCTGAGACTTACCGATTTCTATATCCTTCCAATCGGTTTTGGTTTTTTCGTTAACGTATTTTGGAGTAAACTCTTTTGGTCTGTGCTCGGTTTTTATACCCACAATAATAAACTCATTGAGCTCACCAATTTGTGCCATATAATCCATTAAACCTGCTGTCATATCAAAAAACGCATCAAATTGCGCATCAAAAAGATAGATTGTAGGGTATTTCTGCGTATCGCTTTCTGTGTAAGAAAAAGGCATAAATACTCGGATTTCACGTTCGGTATCAAAAACTGTAGATGTTATCTTATGCGATTTTGAAATACCACTATACTGTTGTGCAGATAGAATTAATGAAAAAAGGATTGATATTATGGTAAATGTTCGCTTCATGATTTGATGATTTATTAAAAACAGATTACAAATCTATCAGCCTTGCTTTTATAAAAATTGTAGAAATGGGACAGTTAATTTTTTAAAAGTGTCCAAAACGTGTCTTCTGTACCCAAATGAGAAATTCCTGAGAAGAATTTTTTGGGATTAAAACCTGTTGCTTTTTTGAAGTGTTTTATAAAATCAGATTGGTCATAATACTTGTTGGCATGTGCCAATTCTGTAAAATTGGAATTTCCTTTCTGATAAATTTCTATGGCTTTTCTAAACTTCACCAAATTCGAAAACTCTTTTGGCGAACAGTTAAGGTGTTTACGAAATAACCGAAGCACTGTTTTTCTGCTCAACTGCAATTTTTCAGACAATTCTTGGATGGTTAAGTCTTCTTCAAACAAATAGTTGACTGCTTTAATAATTCTAGTTTCAGCTAAAGGGTTGAGCTCGTCTTTAAAAAAGGCATCAAGCGCAGCTACTTTTTCATCGACATTATTGGTGTTGTAAACTTTTTTTAGAGCAATTTCGAAATTATGTCCAAAATAATTAAAATCATTTATTGGACTTTCTTTAATAATATCGCTGAAGGGTTCGCTCAAAAAATTATTGATTCCTAATGGCTGAAACACAATGCCTATTTTATCAAAAGGAGCATTAATTTCACCTATTCTACTTTGATTATGAATGCCTGTGTAGATAATTTCAAACTCTTTGGAAGCATCAGGTACCACAATAGATCCCGTTTTTGAAAAACTGATTTTTGAACGCTTATAAACCGTTATAGCATTTCTAAAATGCGGATAAAAAATGTACCGCTTTTTATAGTCCTCTTGATTAGAAAAGTTGAAATAATAATACGCAATATATTTCTGCAAACTCTTGCTAGAAGGCTTTACAGAAATATAATGTTCCTTCTCATCCATTATTTTATTTCGAGCGTTGTAGAGCTATCACCAATTTTTACTGTGTAACTTCCTTTTGGCAAGTAATATTTTCCGTTGCCAGATTTACCAATCTTTAATTCTTTATTCTCTTTTTCTAAAGCTTTTTTTCCTTTTCCTGTCAACGTTAAATCATAATCTACGTAGTTTAAACCCTTAGAAACATCAACAGCTATACTGTTTAATTCTGCACCATTTTCTGACAAAATTTTCAAGGTTTTTGTACCTGAAGCATTACTGTAAAACTGAATGGTTGTTTTAGGCTCAAAAGCATCGTACCATCTTCCCCAAGAACTTCCCCAACGACCAGAATGACGTACAGACTCCATATCAAAAAACGTTATGGCTTTGGCTTCCATTTCTGAATTTACCTTCTGTAAAGCCGAAATGTTGGTTTTATAAATACTACGTCCATGCGTTCCTAATAATAAATCGCCAGCTTCTGGTTGCACTACAATATCATGAATCGCTACGTTTGGCAAGCCTTCTGAAAACACGTTCCAAGATGTACCTTTATCAAAAGACACATAGGCTCCGTTATCGGTTCCTAAGTACAAGATATTTTCGTTTTTAGGATCTTCTTTTATCACATTTACTGGAGATGCTGGTATATTTCCGCTGATGTCTTTCCAGGTATTTCCATAATCATCACTCATGTAAGCATAGACTTTAAAATCGTCCCAACGGTAACCATTCAAGGTCACATAAACACGTTCTTTTTTATGTTGCGACGCAACCACACGACTTACCCATAAATCTTTAGGAAATGATGCTGATATTGGTTTCCAAGAAGCACCAGAATCTTTAGTTAATGCGACTATGCCATCATCACTTCCTGTGTAGATTAACCCAAACTGAAATGGACTTTCTGAAATAGACGTCAATGTACCATAAGCTACATTTCCTTTTTTACCTCCATTGGTTAAATCCTCACTAATGGCTTCCCAATCGTTTCCTTGATTCATAGAACGCATCAGCTTATTGCCACCTAAATACAAAATATCTTGGTTGTGAGGTGACAATAAAATTGGAGTTTGCCAATTGAAACGGTACGGATTTTCACCTAAAGTATGCTTTGGCTGAATGTATTTCTGATTTTCAGTTTCAAGATTTAATCGGTAATAATTTCCGAATTGATAGCCTGTGTATACAACATTAGAATTTCTGCTGTCAATTTGAATTTGCATACCATCACCTCCCATTATAGATTTCCATGGATACTGACCTTCTTGCTGCCAAGCCTTATCTTCGCGTGCATTGTGTGCACCAACCCAAACACCATTATCTTGCAAGCCTCCATACACATTGTATGGTTTTTCGTTATCCACATTGATGGCATAAAATTGTCCTACTGAAGGCGAATTATTCTTTATCCAGTTTTCGCCATCATCGTAAGAAATATTGATACCTCCATCATTACCATCGATTAAATGATTTGGATTTTTTGGATTAATCCAAAGCGCATGATGATCGGCATGCACATTTTCTGCACTGATAGACGTCCATGTTTTTCCGCTATCTTTAGATTTTACAATCGGCACACCATAAATGTAAATATCATTTTCATTAACTGGAGACACGTGGATATGACCAAAATAATAGCCATAACTGTAGTAAATACCATCTAAATAATCATCGTGTGTTTTCTTCCAGGTTTTTCCACCATCTGTACTTTTGTATACCTCAGCACCAACCACAGGAGTATCAAACAACATAGAGTTAGCATCTTCAAGATATTTTGCTAAATCTTCAGGTTTTACATTGCCTGAACGCACCATTTGTTTCACATTTTCTGGTCTGTATTTTTCCTGAAAACCATTCGTTCTTAAAAACACATTCAATTTTTTGTTGTCTAAAGCCAAGAAATCTGCATTAGACATGGTCTTAAAATCTTCTTTGGTTAAGCCTTCTTTATCATCTTTCTTTTTATCATCTGGTCGTCTAAACTGACTATCATGAACAGCATATACCACATCATCATTAAAAACCGCAATTCCGATACGGCCAACTCCTTCACCTGTTGGAAAACCACTTTTTTCAGTAGACACTTTGGTCCAGGTTTCACCTGCATCTGTACTTTTATAAATGGCTGAATTGTTACCGTTTCCTGAGAAATTCCACGCTTTACGATCTTTAGTCCACGACGTTGCAAACATCACATTGTAATTTTTTGGACTGTGTTGCAAATCGATAATACCACTTTCATCATCTACAAAAAGTGTCTGCTTCCAAGTTTTACCACCATCAGTCGTTTTATAAATTCCGCGTTCTTTGTTTTGTGAGTACAAATGTCCTGTAGCACCAACGGTTACCACATCTGGATTGTCTGGATGGATTAAAATTGGAGCAAAATGATGTGCATCCATCAAACCTAAATTTCCCCAAGTCTTTCCGTTGTCTGTAGATTTTAACAAACCAATACCAGCATATGAAGAACGCGACGCATTATTTTCGCCTGTACCAACATATATCGTTCTCGTTGGCCAGTGTACAGCAATATCACCAACATTCTGAGTGTCTGAACTGTCTAAAATTGGATTGAATGTAGTTCCGTTATTGGTTGTATGCCAAACACCACCAGACGCATAACCAACATAAAATTCCGATGGCATTTCTGGATTGACATCCACATCTACCACACGACCACTCATTACGGTTGGTCCAATATTTTTAAAAGGCACTTGTTTTACCAAGGACGTTTTTGCCATTTCGCGCTTTTGCACTAAAGCATTTTTTACGGTTTCAGCAGAGGTTGCTGGTTGTTGTGCAAAGGCTACTAAAGCACTTGCAGCAAATGCAAACGACAGGAATTTAGTTTTAAACATGTTGGTTAGTTTTTAAGATGGCTGAATTTAGCCATTAATCCGTATATCTTCAAAATTTGATTATAAAGTTTAACAGATTATCTTAATAGGCTTGGGCTTGCGTTTTACTTTGTTTATTTTTGAAAACCCATAATGGGCACTTGGCAAACAATTACAATCAGCTTCATTATAATTTAACCTTACTTTGTTAATTCTTTAAGCTGAAAAATGAAATTGTTTATCACACTGAGCGCAGTCGAAGTGTTTTTTGATAGCTCAATTTAGCTTTCGACTGCGCTCAAGCAGACACTTAACTAATATTAATAAGATTCCTGCCTTCGCAGGAATAACAATACATAACAAATGAAATACCATCCTATAGACCGTAACCTATTCATAAAAAACCGTAAAAACTTTGCTTCTCAGATGAAGCCAAACAGTTTAGCTGTTTTTAACTCCAACGATATTTATCCTGTAAGTGCAGACAGCACCTTGCCTTTTGCCCAGCATCGCGATATTTTTTACCTCAGTGGTGTAGATCAGGAAGAAAGTATTTTGGTTATTTTTCCAGATTGCCCAAAAGAAAAACATCGTGAAATCTTATTCTTAAAAGAAACTAACGATCATATTGCCGTTTGGGAAGGCGAAAAACTCACTAAAGAAAAAGCCTTTGAAACCTCTGGTGTAAAAACCGTGTATTGGTTACAGGATATGGAAAAAATTATGTTTGAACTGATGACGCAATGCGACACGGTTTACATTAACACTAACGAACATTACAGAGCCAATGTTGAGACCGAAACACGTGAAGATCGTTTCACGAAATGGTTAAAAAATCTGTATCCTGCACATTCTGTGGCGAAAAGCAATCCAATTTTACAACGTTTACGCTCGGTTAAAGATCCTATAGAAATTGACTTGATGCAAAAGGCTTGTAATATTACCGAAAAAGCCTTCCGAAGAGTTTTAGGTTTTGTAAAACCTGGTGTTTGGGAATTTGAAATTGAAGCGGAAATGATGCACGAATTCTTAAGAAATCGTTCTAAAGGTTTTGCTTACACTCCAATTATTGCCTCAGGAAATAATGCCAATGTATTACATTATATTGAAAACAACCAGCAGTGTAAGGATGGCGATTTAATCCTATTTGATACAGCTGCTGAATACGCCAATTACTCTAGTGATTTAAGTCGAACCATTCCTGTAAACGGTAAGTTCTCTGAACGCCAAAAAGCAGTTTACAATGCTGTTTTGCGTGTAAAAAATGAAGCGACCAAGATGTTGGTTCCTGGTACACTTTGGGAACAATATCATATAGAAGTTGGTAAATTAATGACATCTGAATTATTGGGTCTTGGTTTATTGGATAAAGCGGATGTGCAAAACGAAAACCCAGATTGGCCAGCGTACAAAAAGTACTTTATGCATGGCACAAGTCACCATATTGGTTTAGATACGCACGATTATGGTTTACTACACGAACCAATGCAAGCTAACATGGTATTTACTGTAGAGCCTGGTATTTATATTCCAGATGAAGGTTTTGGTATCCGTTTAGAGGATGATGTAGTGATACAAGAACAAGGAGAACCATTTAATTTAATGGCGAATATCCCAATTGAAGCCGACGAGATTGAGGAATTAATGAACGCATAATAACCAAAAACTGATTATATATGAAACGTATTTGCATAGGCTTACTTTGTTTAAGCTTGCTTTTTAGCACCACAGGATGTGCCACTATTTTAGGTGGACCAATTTCATCGAGTCAAAAAACAAAACCTGCTCCTGGACAACAACAACGCGATGTTAGAGTAGGATGGCTTATTGCAGATATTCTACTTTTTGCACCTGGTCTTATTGTTGATTTTGCTACTGGTGCTATTTATAAGAGGTAAAAGGTTTATTTGACTTTTAAGCTTAAGATTAAAAGCTAAAAAATTAACTCTTTAAAGGAATTTGTATTTGAGGAAGTGGTTTGCAAAGTAATTTGTTTACCACTTTTTTTCTCATCAGTGATTTATCTGAAAAATGACGTGACATATTTTGAATAATATCTCTAAAATTGTCATCATAATTTCCTTGATGATAATATGCTTTTATAGATTTACAATTTTCATTTTCAAATATTGTTTTTAAGAGTACGCGATCTGAGAGCCCAAGAGAATGACCCATTATTATTAGCTGAAAAGGTTCTGAGTCAATAAAATTTAAGAAGTTATTATAATTTTTATTCTCCAAATACTTAAAAGATTTGAAAAAATTTAAATACTCATTATCATTTATATCTTCAATTAAATGATAATCAACATCAGACTCATCTCCGAAACCAAAAACTACATCGCCCTCAACTTTCCCATGTATTTGATTTAATCGGATATCATAATTATCCTTTTTCAAAGAATCAACATACTTATACAATGTAGGTGTGTAATTAAAGCTTAAAAAATATGATGTTGTTCTTGTCTTATCATTCGATTTCTTTTCTTCATCAAACAGTAACTTAATTGAATCTTTATCTTCAGAATCCATAAATTCTTCTAACAATTTTGATTCGTTGTTAAATAATGAAATGGGTTTAAATAATTGATAAAAACTCATCCATTCATCATCTTTCGATTCGAAATTATATTTATCTATTATTTTAGTTAGATAACTTTTTAGTAAATCCTCAATTTGCTTAAACTCCTTATTTAAAATCGCTACTCTTTTTCTACTTTTCCTTGCCCAACTCTCATCTGATTCAGTTACGTCCAAACTTTTAGATTTTACAATCTTTTTAAGCTCTGAATAATACAAATTTTCTATATCAACCCAATTATCAATTGACTGGTTTTTATTTATTGTTAAGAATAATTCATTCTTAAATTCAAAAACAAATTTGAACTGGTCTCTCGATTTTTTTAATCTGATTTTTTTTTCATCAAACCTGCACTCTCTTTCATTAGCATAATCCTTGATATTTTGAATAAAGTCATTAAAGCACTTCGTTGGCTTTGTAAAATCGAAGAAACCTGTATAACTATCATCAATGTGTAGTAATTCAGAGTTAATTTGTTTCTTAAAATCATCCTTCAAATTACTCCAAAAATCATTTATAAAATGATTATAAGAAGTCGGTAAGCCATGAGCTAAATCAAAGCCGTTTCCAATAATAAAAACTCTGTTCATTCCGAATATTTGATTTTCTCCAATATAGGAATTACTTGTTTCTATTCAAAAAATCTAAACTCCCACAAAACCACCCTCAAAAACATAACGCTGTAACTTCTGCAAAGTTTCTAACTTATCGCTGGTATTTACTAAAAGTGAAATATTATTGTTGCTACCACCATAAGCAATCATACGTACATTAACATCTTGTAACACCTGGAAGAGTTCTGGCGTATCAGGATGGTAAATAATATGGTTACCAACCAGACAAACAATACTCATGTAGTCGTCAATGGCTACCGTTGCAAATTTTTCGAGTTCTTCGATAATGGCTTCTAAATGTGTGGTGTTGTCTATGGTTAAAGACACTGCAATTTCTGAGGTTGTTACCATATCTATAGACGTTTCGTAACGCTCAAAAACTTCAAATACTTTCTTTAAAAAACCGTGTGCCAACAACATACGTACCGACTTAATTTTTATGGCTGTAATACCATCCTTAGCTGCAATGGCTTTAATGCCTTCTCCATGAATTTGGTTGGTAATTAAAGTACCATGTGCTTGTGGTGCCATGGTGTTTTTGAGTCGTAATGGAATATCCAGTTGACGCACTGGCATTACGGTTTGCGGATGCAAAATCTTAGCTCCAAAATAAGCCAACTCAGCAGCTTCATCGTACGATAAATGCGATAAGGCTTGTGTATCGTTGACATAACGTGGATCGTTGTTGTGGAAACCGTCAATATCGGTCCAGATTTGCACCTCAGCGGCTTCAATGGCCGCACCAATGATGGTTGCTGTATAATCGCTTCCACCACGTTGCAGATTAGTAATTTGTCCTTCGGCATCTAAACAAATAAAACCTTGTGTGATGTAAATATCAGCTGGCTCCAGAGTATCTATAAGACGGTTTAGATTTTGTTTGATATAGAAATTATCAGGTTCATTATGGCTATCAATACGCATAAAATCTAAAGCTGGCAATAACCTTACATTAAACCCTTCTTGTTGTAACAAACGGCTAAACATAAAAGTAGATAGCAATTCGCCATTGGCAACGATACTGTTATGCAACCTTTGTGAAAATGGCTCGTTAATCGCATCTAATAACAGCTTAAACCTAGCGTTGACGTACTTGCTCACTTCCAAACGTAATGCTTGGTCTTGCAACAAATCGTAAACTACAGCATTATACGTTTCGTTCAGTTCTGTGATGATGGTTTTTGCTGTTGTAAGATTACCAACCTCAACCAGTCTTGAGATTTCAACCAACGTATTTGTGGTGCCAGACATGGCAGATAGCACAACAATCTTGCGGTCTTTGGTGTTAATGATATCCTTTACATGATTCATATTCACTACCGAACCTACTGAGGTGCCACCAAACTTATATACTAACATAATGCGTTTATTTTAGAGCGCAAATGTAGATGACCTTTAAGCTATTGACCTAAATTTTGAAAAAATAGTACAATTAATTACAATTTGTTATATAATTAACAAAACGAGAAGAGTGACATCACTAAAAGGTGGATTCCTGCATGCGCAAGAATGACAATAGCGCTTTAGTTCTTGTAGATAAATAAACGCTCTACACTCTTTTTAGCAGGCAAGTTATCAGCATGCCATGAGAAACTTGTTTTTGCTGGTTTTTCCCAAATACAGTTGAAATCTTCTGGTGCATTGTATTCGCTAACAAACAATTGATGTCCTATTTTGCTTTGCTGTCTGCACCATTCCCAAAATTTGTCATGGTCGAAACTATCTCTGTATTTAGTGGTAGACGCGTAAGGTGGATCGCAGTACACAATACTGTTTTCAGGAATCTCTAATTCGGTATACGATTTACAGGATAAAATAACACCTTCGAGATTTGGCACTTGTTTGGCAATATTTCGGTAATGTTCTGCCCAATAATCGCGTTTACCTTGCTTATCGCGTCGGTAACCTGCAAACCATTTCCCACCAAACGAATTAAAACCAACATAAGCCACCAAATGTTTAGGATAGTCGTCTTGATTGTATTTTATGGCTTTGTATTCGTCCTCACTTACCGATTTTGGAGGATCCCAATTCTCGTAAATCAAGGCTTGCCACATGGCCATTAATTCTTCGTGCTGATCGTTGGCAATTCGGATACCATCGACCTTGTCTATCATATTCATACCACCTGCAAAAGGCTCAATATAAGATTGATTTGGCTGTCTGTCTTTTAGAATAATTGGTAATATATGTTTGGCAAAACGCGCCTTGCTTCCCATGTATTTCATGCGTCTTTCGGCTTTGATTTCACCATAGATACTATTCCAAAGGTTACAACTGAAGGTAACACCCAACCCAAACTGTGCTTTGCTAAAGGAATGTAACCTGTTAGTTTTTGTAAGCCTTCGAAAGGGCTTAAAAACCCAATAACATCTGGTATGCTGAATACTAAAGTGACGATAATTACAGCTCTAAACACAAGTGGAGTTGCTAGTCTCTCAGGCAAAACATTCAGTAAAATAAGCATAATAGTAATTGGATATACTAATAACAATACAGGAATAGCCACTACAACAATGGAGTTAAAATCGAGCTGCCCAACAATAACACCCAACACACAACCAATGATTGCAGTTACTACAAAAACAGTTTGCGAATTATTCAACAACCCTTTAAAATAATCTGCTGTACCAGCAATAATACCAACAGCTGTGGTAAAACAAGCCAAAGAAATAAGAACACTCAAAACCGTGTTACCAAACTCGCCCAAGGACTTTATGCTAATATCTCTCAGTAGATTGGCACGTTGCATATCGTTACTCAAGGCTTTATCAACGCTAATCTCAGAACCATAATACGCACCAACAGCAATTAATCCAGCGTAAATTACAAACAGACCTAAACCTGCAATAAAGCCTGAGTTTCTAATGAGTTTTCGTTTCGATTCGAAGCGGCTTACTTCCATATTATCGAAGTTAAGCGATATAATAATCACTGCACCTACAACCACTGCACCAATAGCATCAAAGGTTTGATAGCCTTCTAAAATTCCAGAAACTAGAGGTGTGTTAAATTGAGGACTTCCTGTAGAAAATTCTGAATAAAATAATCCAATCGCTATAACTGCCAGCAACATAATAACAATAAATGGTGTTAGAAACTTTCCGATGAGATTCAATATTTTGGAACGATTCAACACAAAAACCAACACTAAAGCAAAATAAATACTACTGGTTAATAATGGAGACGTACCAAATGCAGGATGAATAGCAATCTCGTGTGTTGCAGCAGCTGTTCGAGGAGATGGAATGGCAACAGCAATAACATAAATTAAAATGCAATAAATCAAACTGAATGTTGGCGATACTTTTTTGCCAAAATCAAACAACGTACCTTGAAGTCTGGCATGTGCTAATATTCCAATGATAGGAATAACAACGGCTGTAATCATAAAGCCTACAGCAACCCAAAGCCAGTTTTCGCCAGAATTGTAACCCAACATTGGTGGCAACAATAAGTTTCCCGCTCCAAAAAAAAGGGAAAACAAAGCGAAACTTGTGACTAAAAGTTCTTTGCGTTGTATATTCACTATTTGGTCTTTTTAAGTTCTAAATCGTGAAAATCGAAACTAAAATCAGTAATTGGCGCAATGTACTTCATCGTTGCAGAAACGGCTTCCTCCTTTTCATTAAATGTGAACTGCACAAATACATCAGCATCGTAACTTCTATCGTTCCATTTGGCAACAAATGTTGTTGCGTTGTATGGTAACAATTCGCCAAATAGCCTTGGCGAACGCTCGCATTTGATACTGTATTTTTTGCCGTCGTGTGCAATAGTGATATCACCAAACCAATCGTCTGTGTAGGTTCCAACTATTTGCTCTGCACTTGGTATTGTTAATTGCGTTTTTGCCTTTTCTACCTGAGCAAAAACTTCTCTTTTTATGCTATCGTTATATTTTAAATAATCGGCATTATTTTGTCCTAAGCGTTGCAACCAATTACGGTTTTCATAGCCTAAATAAGAATCTTTAATGGTGTTTGTAATTGTCGTAAATGCAGAACCGTTCATTTGATTGGTTAATACTACAATAGCCAAATCCAAATCTGGAATCATGGTAAACTGCGTCACAGTACCAATCAATCCTCCTGTATGATAAACTTGTATATGTCCACCTTTCACATCTGTTACAAACCAACCCAATCCGTAACCTCTAAAATTAGAATCATACGAATCGTTGGCTCTGACTTTTAATGGTGTTTGCAATTGCCAAAGCTCGTGAAACTGTGCTTCGCTCAATAAACGTTCTCCTTTTTCTGTAACAGCATCATTCATTAAAAACTTTGCCCAAGTCATCATATCATGTACATTACTCACAATACCACCTGCTGCGTTTGCAGTTTCGCTCCAATCATGTGGAATTTGAATCACCTTACCTTCAGCTCTGGTGTGTGCATCAATAATATTAGATTTATCAGTAACACGATTATAAGAAGCTTTAGAACTCGTCATACCAACAGGTTTCATAATCTTGGTTTCAATGAAATCTTCCCAAGACAATCCACTAATGCGTTTTAAAACTTCACCAGCAATAATGAACATATTATTGTTATAGGCAAACTTACTTCTGAATGAGGTTTCAGGCTCTAAAAACTTTACGTTATCAATGATATCCTGAACCGTAAAATCATTCCCTTCAGGAAAAAACATAAGATCACCAGCACCTAATCCCATACCACTTCTGTGTGTTACCAAATCTCTAACCGTAAAATTCTCGGTAACCCAAGGATCGTACAATTGAAACTCTGGAATGTACTTACGCACAGGATCGTCCCAATCTAATTTTCCTTCGTCAACCAGCATCGCCAATGCAAAACACGTAAAGCCTTTACTATTGGAAGCTACACCTACTAAGGTTTCAGAATTCATGTCTTTTTTGGAGGTTAAAGATCGTACTCCATGCCCTTTTGCATAGACTTCTTTTCCGTCTTTAAATACACCAACCGAAATGCCTGGCACATCGAAAGTAGTGAGTGTTTCTTTCACTAGTTTATCTATTTCAGCTTCTTTTAGTTGTGCAGAAGCATTGATGCTACCTATAAAAATAATGGCTATAAAAAGTCGTTTTAAAAGCATAGAAATTTTATTTTTTCTTCAGTTCGAATGATTCCGAATTCATTCGAACTGACGTATAGTGTTAATAATAATGAGTGGTAAATATAACAAATATGAAAGGGATTGCATCGCTAACCAATTTCAAAAATTATCTTTGCAAACATGACTATAGACTACAAAAACATTAGTGTTTATTTTACAGTTTCTGGCAAAGGTGAAACTGTTGTTTTGTTGCACGGATTTTTAGAAACATCTGAAATGTGGCGCGACTTAGCTCCTGAAATTGCAAGAACACATCAAGTAGTTTCCATAGATCTTTTAGGTCATGGAGAAACAGCGTCCTTAGGCTATGTGCATACTATGGAAGACATGGCTGACGCAGTCTTTGCCGTGTTGCAACACCTAAGCATTGAAAAAGCAAAGTTTATAGGTCATTCTATGGGAGGCTATGTAGCTTTAGCATTAGCAGAACAACAACCTCAACTTTTTGAAGGACTTTGTTTGATGAATTCTACGTTTGAAGCTGACACAGAAGAACGTAAAGCCCTAAGAACTCGCGCCAACGAAATGGCTAAGACTAATTTTGAGAATTTAATACGCATGTCTTTTGCTAATCTTTTTGCACCTCAAAGCAAAATCAACTTTAAAGCGCAATATGAAGCTGCTTTAAACATTGCGCTAAAAACATCGCTTCAAGGCTACATGGCTGCTAATGAAGGTATGAAGCTTAGACCGAACCGATTTGAAGTTTTTAAGACCCTTAATGCTGATAAACTTGTAATTATAGGCAAAAAAGACACATTAATCAACAGAGAACAACTTCTTTCTAAAATTGAAAATACAGATATAAATTTTGCTGAATTATCTGAAGGCCACATGAGTTATATTGAAAATATATCAGAATTAACTTACTTTTTAATTCGTTTTATCGAAAAATAACTCATTTAAACGTTTTGTGTTGATTTTTTACTAAGTTTAACCAACCATTTTGTTTACCCATAATCCTAACCTACTATGTCAGCAACCAAAATCTACTGCGATTTCTTTGGTCATAAGTACAAGATGACAAGAAAAGTAACAAACCACGTTAAAGAGTACACCTGCACTTGCTGCAAAAAACAATTAACTACAGATAGTAACGGCAAGCTCAGAGAATTAACACCTAAGTATCAAGAAATAAACTCTGCACTAGAACGCATATACAACAACAGAATGTTGCGTTTAAAGCGAAAAACACTCAATTCATCGATTTGTTAAGTGTTAACAACCTGTGAATAACCCTTTTTCTTATATTTAATTCCTATTGAATTACATCCCTTAAACTAAGAAAATAGTACTCACAATGAAAAATGTGTATTGCTCGTTATTTGGACATGATTATCAAGTCTCAAAATTAGTAACCTATCATGTTAAAGAATACAAATGCAAGCATTGCAAATCTGAAATGACTATAGATGGCAATGGCAAATTCATTCCTTTAACACCAAAATTCAAAGAAATCAATTCGGTTTTAAACCGCGTACACAACAAGCGTTTAGAAAAAGGCCAAAAACTTCTTATGGCTGATTATTAAGTGCATTCCAACCTTTTGCAATAATTGGTATTTTTTGCTCTGCTCTTGTCACTAAGTGCATTCCTCTCTCTTCTTCTGTCATGTAACCAATAACAGTAAGATTAGGATTTCCTTTTATCTTCGGATAATCTTCTTGAGAAATTGTCATTAACAACTCATAATCTTCACCTCCATTTAAAGCTACCGTTGTACTGTCTATATCAAACTCTTCGCAAGTTGATATTACTTGAGGGTCTAGTGGAATCTTATTTTCGTAGATATCAACACCAACCTTACTTTGCTTACATAAATGAATAACCTCAGACGACAAACCATCACTAATATCAATCATACTCGTAGGTTTTACCTCTAATTTCTGAAGCAACTCTATAATATCTCTTCGTGCTTCAGGCTTTAATTGTCTTTCAACAATATAGGTATACATAGACAAGTCTGGCTGCGAATTTGGATTTACCTTAAAAACTTCCTTTTCGCGTTCTAAAACTTGTAGTCCCATATAAGCTCCACCAATATCTCCCGTTACAACTAACAAATCATTTGGTTTTGCACCAGAACGCAAGACTTCGTTTCCTTTTTCAACTTCACCTATTGCTGTAACAGAAATAATTAAACCAGACGTTGACGACGTTGTATCACCTCCAACAACATCAATTTTATAAATTTCTGCTGCTGTGGTAATACCAGCATACAATTCTTCCAAAGCTTCCAGAGGAAAACGATTAGACACAGCTATAGACACCGTAATTTGTGTTGCTTTAGCATTCATAGCATATACATCTGAAAGATTGACCATTACAGCCTTATAACCCAAATGTTTTAACGGCACATAACTTAAATCAAAATGCACTCCTTCTACCAATAGGTCTGTAGATACTACAATTTGCTTTTTCCCATAACTTAAAACTGCTGCATCATCTCCAATACCTTTTACAGTAGATTTATGACTAATCTTAAAATGTTCTGTTAAGTGGTCTATAAGTTTAAACTCACCTAACGCACTCAAAGGTGTTCGCTTAGGATTCTTATCTTCTATCATAGTGCAAAAATATTATGCTTTTTTAAATAAAAGCGTCTAGACCCACGTTAATTATCTAGTAATACTAATAATTTTTAAAAATTACTGTAAATTGCTAAAAAAAGCTTATGAAAATTACAGTCTTTAAAAGGCAGACCTACACGTATACTATTATTAGCTTCCTTTTTATATCACTTTTATTATCAGGATGCTCTGATGACGACAACAGCAGCAACGTTAATTCCTCACCTCAACACCCTTGCGAAAATGGATTTGCCAACGGACTTCCATGCAATGGTTTTGATTTAATGAGTCAGATACCTGTCGATATTTTGGGTGGAGATGGAGCAGAAGGAAATGATTCTTGGGGCTGGACAGACCCTCAAACCGGAAAAGAATATGCTTTAGTTGGCACTAATGTTAATGCTGCTTTTGTTGATATTACAGACGCATCAAACCCTATTTTATTGGGTACGCTTCCTACTGCAACCTCTAATAGTCCTTGGAGAGATATTAAAGTATATAATAACCATGCATTTATTGTAAGTGAGGCACCTGGACATGGCATGCAAGTCTTTGACTTAACACGTTTGAGGAATGTTGCTAATCCTCCAGAAACGTTTACAGCAGACGCCAACTATAATGAGTTTGGCCGAGCTCACAATATCGTAATTAATGAAGATAGCGGTTTTGCATACGCAGTAGGATCGGATACATATAGTGGAGGTCCGCATTTTGTAAATATTCAAAACCCTACATCTCCTGTTGCTGCTGGAGGTTATGCTGCAGATGCTTATTCTCATGATGCTCAGGTAGTGACTTACAATGGTCCAGACACAGATTACACTGGCAAAGAAATTTTGATCGGAAGTAACGAAAATGAAGTAGTCATAGTTGATGTTACAGACAAGGATAATCCTGTTCAAATTTCTACCATAGATTATGGTAACATTGGATACACACATCAAGGCTGGTTTACAGAAGACAAGGTATATTTTATACTTGGGGACGAAGTCGACGAAATAAGTTTTGGTATCAACTCAAGAACTATCGTTTTTAATTTTAGCGACCTGGACAATCCTCAATATCATATGGAATATCTTGGACCAACCGCAGCGATAGACCACAACGGCTATGTGGTTGGCAATACATTTTATGTTGCCAATTACACCGCAGGACTTAGAGCTATTGATATTTCTAACCTAGATGCCGGAATTATGACAGAAACTGCATACATAGACACTTACATTGCTGATGATAATACATCTTTTAATGGTGCGTGGAATATTTATCCTTTTTTTGAAAGTGGAAATATTGTAGTCAGTGACATAAATGGTGGACTGTTTATTGTAAGACCTTCAAATTAAAGCTCATGTCCAAAACAGTTGCTACATATTGTTTTTTGATTCTTCTACTAACGAACTGTAGCAGTGATGATTCTTCACCTGCTAATAACAATAACTCTCCTGAGTTTGTCAAAACCTATGGAGGCTCAAAAAATGATAGTGCTCAATCTGTAACAGCAGCCACTGATGGTGGTTATATTGTATTAGGACACACGCAAAGTAATGACAACGACATTACAGACAAACAAGACGATAGTTTTGATTATTGGATACTAAAATTTGACGCAAATGACCAACTGCAATGGCAAAAAACCTATGGAGGATCTTTAGACGACAGAGGCAATGATATTATTGAAACTTCAGATGGTGGCTACGCCATTTTAGGCTATAGCTTTAGCAACAATGATGATGCTTCAAACAATGCAGGATTACAAGACTATTGGATAGTTAAGCTAAATGCAAGTGGAAGTATATTATGGGAAAAATCGTTTGGTTACCAAGGAGCTGATTCTGGTATTTCTTTGATTGAAACTAATGATCAAGGGTTTTTAATCACAGGCATTTTAGATGTCACGGCTTCTGGAGGTGAAGGAAATACCCAACGAACAGCCAACAGACATGCTGGTGGAGATTACTGGGCTTTGAAACTCGATATCTCAGGCAATTTAGAATGGAGCCGTTACTATGGCGGAAACTTCACTGACACACCTTACGGAGTGGTTCAAACCGAAGATAACGGGTTTATTATCGCAGGAAGCTCAGACAGCGAAGACACTGATATTTCGGGCAATATTGGTACTTATGATTTTTGGGTTATTAAAATTTCATCATCCGGTGACCTAGTTTGGGAAAAATCATTTGGTGGCTCTCAAATAGATGAAGCCAGAGCCATTATTAAATCTGGCGACGGTAATTACATCATAGCTGGAGACACACGCAGTAATGATAATGATGTTTCGCAAAATAAAGGAGCTGCAGATTTATGGCTAATAAAAATTTCTCCAACCGGAAATCTCATTTGGGAAAAAACCATAGGAGGTTCTAATTTTGATGTAGCCAGAGCGATAGAAAATTCACAAAACAATGGTTTTATAATTTCTGGTAGTTCCAGAAGTAGCGATATAGATGTCTCTGAAAACAAAGGACAAAATGATGCCTGGATTTTAAAAACCGACAACAACGGAAACCTTTTATGGGAGACTACTTTTGGCGGTTCTAACATTGACTTCTCATATGATGTTGCAGAACTTGCAAATGGATCAGTTATTGCTGTTGGTGATACTGCCAGCAATGATGGTGATATTATAGAAAATAAAGGATTCTCTGATTTGCTGATTATTAAAATTGATTAAAAAAACAGAATCAAAATGAAAAAAATTGTTTCACTCTTTTGCCTACTTGTTATACTGATTTCGTGCAACTCTAGTGACGATTCAGGTAATGTTACTGAGGTTTCAACAACATTTAAGTTTACCCACAATTGGGATGGAGCATTAATCAGACATTATAATTTTGGTCCTATTCAATATGTAAATGCACATGGAGAAACTATTGGCTTAGAAAGACTTCGATATGTTATTTCAGATATCATTTTTACAAAAGAAAATGGAGAAGAAATTGAACTCGATGTATATAATCTGGTGGACCTCACTAATGAAGTAAATACGGAGTACACACCAAACACTCGTATTCCTATTGGCAACTATACAAATGTGTCTTTTACCTTTGGCTTAGACAATGAAGATAATGCCAAAAACCATACTGATTTAAACTCAGCATCCTTTAATGTACCAGAAATGATGGGAGGTGGCTACCACTACATGCAATTTGATGGCAAGTTTATCAACTCTAACATGGAGGAACAAGGATTTAACTATCATGCAATAAGAGCTGTGGATAATTCCGGAGTTAATCCTACATTTCCACAAGACACATTTTTTACCGTAAATCTTGGAGCCATAGATATTACTAACGACGTAGAAATTGAAGTAAAAATGAATATTGCAGAATGGTTTAAAAGTCCCAATTTATGGGATCTAAACATGTACAACCAGATGCTTATGCCAAATTCTGCAGCGCAGATTATGATGTACCAAAACGGACAAAATGCTTTTAGCCTAGGAGATGTATTTCAATAGATAGAAAAGTGAAAAAGGTATTAACACTTCTTACAATTATTCTGTTCTCTAGTTGTTCTAAGGACGATTCAGGTTATCAACCTGCAGCGTTACCTTTGGATGTTCCCGAAATATTTTCAAACAATATTATTCCTCCAATAATTCCAACAGACAATCCTCAAACCGTTGAAGGTGTTGCATTAGGAAAAAAATTATTCTTTGATGAAATTCTTTCCTCTGATGGTTCAAAATCTTGCGCCTCTTGCCACTCTCCTCAAAATGCATTTTCAGACAACACACCAACTAGCATAGGTGTTGCAGGTGTTGCAGGATTTCGCAACTCTATGCCCTTATTTAATTTAGCATGGAATTACAACGAACGTTTTACATGGACAGGGAGAGAGCTAAGTCTAGAGCGGCAAATCGAAGGACCAGTAACAAATCCTATTGAACTACAAAGCAACTGGGATGATGTTATTGATAGATTACAAAATCATCCGGAATACCCAGAATTATTTCAATTAGCCTTTAACACCTCAACGATTAGCAAAGATCTAGTCACAAAAGCCATAGCTCAATTTGAACGCACTTTGATTTCTGCAAATTCTAAATTTGATAGATATTCTCTTGGTCAAGCCTCATTAACACAGCAAGAACTTAATGGTTTAGACATTTTTTTAAGAGAAGATAAAGGAGATTGTTTTCATTGTCACGGCAACCCAAACAACCCGCTTTGGACGGATAATGATTTCCATAACAATGGCTTAGACGCTACATTAACAGACTTAGGTCTTGGTGTTTTTACAGGAGATCCTAACGATAATGGCAAGTTTAAAACTCCATCGCTTCGTAATTTAGAATACACAGCACCATATATGCACGATGGTAGATTTACTACTTTAGACGAAGTTATAGATCATTATAGTGAAGGACTTCAAAATTCTCCTACCATAGATCCTTTAATGAAAAAAGTAGCGCAAGGAGGAGTACAATTATCTGACCAAGAAAAAGCAGATTTAAAAGCCTTTCTACTAACACTTTCTGACCCTTCACTCTTAGTAAATCCAGACTTTCAGAATTAATTTTGTAGGTATATTCTTGTTTTTAAGTGTATTTCATCGAAAAATATCGAATTTAATCATTCTCCTACTTTCATTTTACTTACTTTTTGACTCCCAAATCTTTATGAAATGAAATCTACTACAAGCAAAGCATTGCCCTGTGCTGTGTTTGGTCATAATTATGTGAAGTCTAAAACGAATTCTGATCAAACTGCTGAACTTACATGTTCTCACTGTAACGCTGTTGTAAAAACAGATGCCAGTGGTAACTTTGAAGAGTTAAGCGTATCGAACAAGCACATACAAACTACTCTCAGACAATTATTTCATCTTAAGCTTCAAATTACCAAGCCCAGATTTTCTTAATCAATAGGAAAACGCTATAAAATCATATGCTAATATAATGTTAGTTAATATGGTTAAACCTTAGTTAAATCGTATATTTGCATTCAATTTAGAATTAATCTGCTCTAATATATGATTAAAGTTTCTGAACAAGCAAAGAAAAAAGTCGTTGAACTAATGAGTGACGACGGCTACAATCCTAGTACTGACTACATTAGAGTTGGTGTTAAAAGTGGAGGTTGCTCTGGTTTGTCGTATGATTTAAAATTTGACAAAGAGCAAATCGAAGGAGATAAAGTCTTTGAAGATAATGGTGTAAAAATCATTGTAGACAAAAAGAGTTTCTTATACCTTATTGGTACTACTTTAGAATACTCAGGAGGATTAAACGGAACAGGATTTGTTTTTAACAATCCTAACGCCAACAGAACATGTGGTTGTGGCGAGAGTTTTTCGTTATAACTCAGTTTAAAAGTAGAAAGTAAAAAGTTTAAAAGTAAATGGCAAAGTTTAGGTCTTTCGAAGAAATTATTTCTTGGCAGAAAGCAAGAGAATTAAACAAAGACATTTACAACATTACAAACAAAAACGACTCTTTTTCTAAAGATTTTGGATTAAGAGATCAAATTAGAAGATCTAGTATTTCAATTTCTTCAAATATAGCTGAAGGATTTGAAAGAGAGACCACTAAAGAGTTCATTAGATTTTTGTATATCGCCAAAGCTTCTTCAGGTGAATTTCGTTCACAGCTGTATTTAGCATTTGACTTAAATTATATAAACAAAGATGAATTCTCTAAATTAAATATAAAAGTAAATGAAGTTTCAAAGTTATTAAGTGGCTTAATCAAATATTTAAACTCAACTTTATAACTTTAAACCTTTAGAACATTTAACTTAAATATGAGTAAATATACTGAAGACGATTTAAGAGAAGAATTAAAAACCAAAGAATACGAATATGGTTTTTATACAGATATTGAATCTGAGACTTTTCCTAATGGACTTAACGAAGACATAATAAAAGCAATTTCTCGAAAGAAAGAAGAGCCAGAATGGATGACAGAATGGAGGCTCGAAGCTTTTAAGGTGTGGCAAGAAATGGAAGAACCGGATTGGGCTAACGTTAACTACGAAAAGCCAGATTTCCAGGCAATTTCTTATTATTCTGCACCAAACAGCAAACCAAAATACGATAGCTTAGATGAGGTAGATCCTGAGCTATTAGCTACTTTTGAAAAACTTGGTATTTCTCTAGATGAGCAAAAAAAATTAGCAGGTGTCGCAATGGATGTAGTTGTAGATTCTGTATCTGTAGCTACTACCTTCAAAGAAACTCTTGCTGAAAAAGGCATCATCTTTATGAGTATTTCTGAAGCTATTAAAGAGCATCCAGAACTTGTAAAAAAATATATTGGTACTGTTGTTCCGCAGAAAGACAATTTCTATGCGGCTTTAAACTCAGCAGTATTTAGTGATGGTTCATTTTGCTACATTCCTAAAGGAGTGCGTTGCCCAATGGAGCTTTCTACCTATTTCCGTATTAACCAAGCAGGAACTGGCCAGTTTGAAAGAACGCTTGTTATTGCAGACGAAGGAAGCTACGTAAGTTACCTTGAAGGTTGTACTGCACCAAGTAGAGACGAGAACCAATTGCACGCAGCTGTTGTAGAGCTAATTGCTTTAGAAGATGCCGAAATAAAATACTCTACTGTACAAAACTGGTTCCCAGGAAATGCTGAAGGTAAAGGTGGTGTTTTCAACTTTGTAACCAAACGTGGTTTATGTGAGAAAAACTCAAAAATTTCTTGGACACAGGTAGAAACTGGTTCTGCCGTAACATGGAAATACCCAAGCTGCGTACTTAAAGGAGATAACTCTGTAGGCGAATTTTATTCTATTGCTGTTACTAACAATTTTCAGCAAGCAGACACAGGTACCAAAATGATTCACTTGGGTAAGAATACCAAGTCAACCATTATCTCAAAAGGAATCTCAGCAGGTAAATCTCAAAATTCATATAGAGGTTTAGTGCAAATAAGCCCAAGAGCAGAAAATGCTCGTAACTTCTCACAGTGTGATAGTTTGTTAATGGGTAACGAGTGTGGTGCACACACCTTTCCATATATAGAAGCCAAAAACAAAACTGCACAAATAGAGCACGAAGCTACAACTAGTAAAATTGGTGAAGACCAGATTTTTTACTGTAACCAACGTGGTATAGATACCGAAAAAGCAATAGCCTTAATCGTTAATGGTTTTAGTAAAGAGGTTCTTAACAAACTACCAATGGAATTTGCTGTTGAGGCTCAGAAATTATTAGAAATCAGCTTAGAAGGTTCAGTAGGATAGATATGAAAAAAATTGCAATTATTTTATTGACATTAGTTAGTTTTTTGAGTTGTAAAAATGATACAAAACCAGAGACTAACTTAGAAGACAACCGTGCAAAATCTTATGATCAAAACGACGGTTACATAACAATAAAAGGCGAATTTGTATATGATGAAAACCAAAATGCTGCGGTTTTTCAGTCGCCAAATGGCACTATTTATTCTGTAGTTGTGGATGACAATATGCACCAGCTCAATAAAGAAGTAAAACCATTTAAGGAAAACCTATACACTTCTGTACCTGTAACAGTTAGAGTAAAAAAAATAAAAAACACAAACCCAAATATTGAGTGGGAATATGCTTTAGAAATTAAAGACATATTAAAGGTTGAAAAACCAAACACAAACAAAGAAGACGTTATAAAATTATCAAACTAAGACAATGTTAAAGATAAACAACTTACACGCAAGCGTAGAAGATAAAGCAATCTTAAAAGGTATTAACCTTGAAGTTAAACCTGGCGAAGTACATGCTATCATGGGACCTAATGGCTCTGGTAAAAGTACATTAGCTTCAGTTATTGCTGGTAAAGAAGAGTATGAAGTTGAAGAAGGTGAAATTTTATTAGAAGGCGAAAACATTGACGAATTAGCTGCCGAAGAACGTGCACACAAAGGTGTTTTCTTATCATTTCAGTATCCTGTAGAAATTCCTGGAGTTAGTGTCACTAACTTTATGAAAACAGCTATTAACGAAACTCGAAAAGCTAAAGGCTTAGAAGATATGCCTGCTAACGAAATGCTTAAGATGATTCGTGAAAAGTCTGAACTTTTAGAAATAGACCGTAAATTTTTATCACGCTCTTTAAATGAAGGCTTTTCGGGTGGTGAGAAAAAACGTAACGAAATTTTTCAGATGGCAATGTTAGAACCAAAACTTGCTATCCTTGACGAAACAGATTCTGGTCTGGATATCGATGCTTTAAGAATTGTAGCTAATGGTGTAAACAAGCTAAAATCTAAAGACAATGCTGTTATTGTTATTACACACTATCAGCGTTTACTAGATTATATTGTTCCAGATTACGTACACGTACTTTACAACGGACGTATTGTAAAGTCTGGCACAAAAGAATTAGCGCACGAGTTAGAAGCTAAAGGTTACGATTGGATAAAGCAAGAATTGGTTTAACCAATTCTTGAGTTAAAAAGTAAAAAGTTGTAAAGTTTATAGATTAACTTTTAAACACCCAACTTTTAAACATTTCAACTTACAAAAATGGAATTAAAAGAAAAATTAGTATCATCATTTATGGCCTTTGAGGACACAGTAGATGTTAACTCACCTATACATGATATACGTACTGAAGCTATAAAAACCTTTGAAGCAGACGGTTTTCCGACAAAAAAACAAGAAGCTTGGAAGTATACATCCTTAAATTCAATATTAAAACACGACTATAGTGTGTTCCCTAAGCATGAAGATGCTCTGGAATTTAAAGATGTAAAAAAATACTTTATTCACGATATAGACTCTTACAAGATTGTTTTTATCGATGGTAAGTATTCTTCGCATTTGTCTCAAACCACACATGATGGTATTGATGTTTGCTTAATGTCTGCAGCCTTAACAAAGCCAAAATACAGACTTGTCATTGAAAATTATTTCAACAAAATAGCTTCAAAAGATAGTATGTCTGCTTTAAACACTGCATTTTCTGCAGAAGGCGCTTACATACACATCCCAAAAAACAAGCTGGTAGAAAAACCAATACAGATTTTACACTTTTCTACCGGAAACGAAGCTGCATTAATGCTACAACCTAGAAACTTAGTCGTTGTAGACGAAAATGCTCATGTTCAAATCATTGAGCGTCATCAAAGCTTAACAGAAAATCCGGTTTTAACCAATTCGGTTACTGAGATTTTTACAAATAAGCGTGCCATTGTAGATTACTACAAAATTCAGAATGACAGAGAAACAGCTTCTTTAATAGACAACACTTTTATAGATCAAAAAAGAGAAAGCTTAGCTAAGGTGCATACCTTTTCTTTTGGTGGAAAGATTACAAGAAACAATCTTAACTTCTATCAAAACGGAGAGCGTATAGATTCTACTATGAAAGGTATTACCATCATTGGTAACAAGCAGCATGTAGACCATAACACTTTAGTACACCATATTGAGCCAAATTGCGAGAGTCACCAAGATTACAAAGGTATATTTGGAGATAGCGCAACAGGCGTATTTAACGGTAAGGTTTTAGTTGAAAAAGAGGCCCAGAAAACTGATGCTTTTCAGGCTAACAACAATATTTTATTAAGCGATAAAGCTACTATAAACACAAAACCTCAATTAGAGATTTTTGCTGACGATGTAAAGTGTTCTCACGGTTGTACAATTGGGCAGTTAGACGAAAGTGCTATGTTCTATTTAAGATCTCGTGGTATTCCTGAAAAGGAAGCAAGAGGTTTATTAATGTTTGCGTTTAGTAACAACGTTTTAGACTCTGTTAAAATCCCAGAAATAAAAAATAGAATTACCAAAATAATTGCCAACAAGCTTGGTGTAAATATTGGGTTTGATTTATAAATGAATAAAGTCTTAAGCCATACCACTCTCGATGTAGAACAAATAAGAAAGGATTTCCCTATTCTTAAAAGGGAAGTTAATGGCAAGCCTTTAATATATTTGGATAATGCAGCAACATCGCAAACACCTCAACAGGTTATAGATGTTATTGTAGATTATTACAGTAATTATAATGCTAACATCCATAGAGGTGTACATAGCTTGAGTCAAGAAGCTACTGATGCTTATGAACAAGCACGTATTAAAATTCAAAAGCATTTTAATGCTAAGCTATCTCACGAAATAATTTTTACTTCTGGAACAACGCATGGTATTAATTTAGTTGCTAATGGTTTTTCTTCGTTATTAAAAAAAGGAGATGAAATCATTGTCTCTGCTTTAGAGCACCACAGCAATATTGTGCCATGGCAAATGCTTTGCGAACGCACAGGCGCAATTCTCAAAGTAATTCCCATGAATACTGATGGTGAATTAGTAATTTCAGAATTTGAAAAGCTATTAAACCCTAACACAAAACTTGTTTTTGTCAACCATGTTTCTAACGCACTTGGTACAATAAATCCTATTGAAACCATAATAGAAAAAGCACATAACGTTGGTGCTGCTGTTTTAGTTGATGGCGCACAAGCTGCTCCGCACATTAAAGCCAATGTACAAGAATTAGATGTCGATTTTTACGTTTGCTCTGCTCACAAAATGTGTGGTCCTACAGGTGTTGGAATACTTTATGGAAAAGAAGAATGGCTAAAAAAACTACCTCCTTACCAAGGAGGAGGCGAAATGATTGCCGAAGTAACATTCGAAAAAACTACATACGCTGATTTACCTCATAAATTTGAAGCCGGAACACCGAATATTTGTGGCGGAATTGCTTTTGGAGCAGCTCTGGATTACATGAATACAGTTGGCTTTAATACTCTAGCCAATTACGAAAACGAGCTGTTAGAGTACGCTACTTCTCAACTACAAGCTATTGAAGGTGTAAAAATTTACGGCACATCTAAGCACAAAACATCTGTGATCTCTTTTAACGTTGGTAATATTCATCCTTACGATATTGGCACTATTTTAGACAAATTGGGCATTGCTGTACGTACTGGCCACCATTGTGCACAGCCTATAATGGATTATTTTAAAATTCCTGGTACTGTTAGAGCTTCTTTTATGTTTTATAATACAAAAGAAGAAGTAGACACATTTATAGCTTCATTAAAAAAAGCTATAATGATGCTTTCTTAATTTCTATAACAAGCTAAGAGATACTTAACGTAGATTATCTAAAGTTTGGCATCAAAAGTGTAACTTAGATTAATAAAACCTTTATTTATGAAATTTTTACTAAGCATTTTTACACTTATAATACTTACAGGCTCTTGTAATTCTGCAAAAGAAACTTTAACCGAACAAAAAGAAAGTTCGTCTCAAGTAAGCTTATCCGGAACTTACAACTTACAACAATTAGGATCTAAAGACGTAGCATTAAAACCTGTAACAATAAAATTTAATGATTCTACTAACGAAGCTTCAGGTATTTCGGGCTGTAATTCTTTTTTTGGAAGCTACACTCTTAAAGAAAATACAATTAAATTCGGACCAATTGTTACTTCAAAAAAATACTGTAATCCAGACCTAAACACTGTAGAAAAAGACTTTATTGAAGCCTTAAACAAAGTCAACTCATTTGTTATAAAAGACAATACACTTACTTTTTTAAACAATGACACCAAGCTTTTTACAGCAACAAAAAATGAAGCTTCAAGACCAGGTAAAGATGATGTTGTTCAAGATAATTACAAAAGGTATTCTGTTATATATAAAGCCTCTACAAGAGGTTCTTTTAAACAGATTGAAGTTTCAAAAACAGACATAAAAATTTCAGAAGACAGAGATTTAAAAAACATTGACACTTACCCATGCAATCCTCAAGACTGGAAAGCTCTAAACAACCTTTTGAGCAATAATATAGTGGAAAATCTAGATCTACTAAAAGCGCCAACAGACAATCGTGCATTCGATGGTGCGGCACACGCAACATTATCTGTTATAAAAGGAGATGTCCTAACCATGACACCTAGTTTTGATCATGGCAAACCACCAAAAGAAATAGAATCAATAGTTAATAAGATATTATCAATGGCAGAAATAGCGACTAAACAGTAGCTATTTTGTAACTTTGTTTTAAATGAATGTTATTATGACTATTGAAGAAATTCAGAACGAAATAATTGATGAGTTTTCAATGTTTGATGATTGGGAAGAACGTTATCAATACATGATAGACTTAGGTAAAACACTACCACTGATTGACGATAATTACAAAACCGAAGATCACATCATAAAAGGGTGTCAAAGTAAAGTTTGGGTACATGCCGAAATGAACGAAGATAAAGTAGCATTTACCGCAGACAGTGATGCTATTATCACTAAAGGCATCATTGCTATTTTAATTAGAGTGTTTTCTAATCAACATCCAAAAGATATTATAGAAGCTAACACTGATTTTATTGACAAAATAGGTCTTAAAGATCATTTATCTCCTACAAGAGCTAACGGTTTGGTTAGCATGATAAAACAATTAAAAATGTATGCTATTGCATACCAAACACAGTTGAATTAAGATGAGCGAAACAACAATAGACACAAATGTTTTAGGCGATAAAATTGTACGCGTATTAAAAACAATTTTCGACCCTGAAATTCCTGTAGACATCTACGAATTAGGATTAATATATGATGTTTTTGTTAATGAAGATTATGAAGTAAAAATCTTAATGACCTTAACAACACCAAACTGCCCTGTAGCAGAAACCCTTCCTTTAGAGGTTGAAGAAAAAGTAAAATCTATTAACGAGGTTAAAGATGCCGAAGTAGAAATTACCTTTGATCCACCTTGGTCTCAAGACTTAATGAGCGAAGAAGCAAAACTAGAATTAGGAATGCTATAAAACATTTTTTATGACTGCAACAGGAATTGACGCTATCGCATTTTATGTACCTCAACTCTATGTAACAATGGATAATTTGGCAGAAGCCAGAGGTATTGAAGCAGAAAAATTAAAAAGAGGACTTGGTCTGCAAAAAATGGCAGTACCAAACATTGGCGAAGACGCTGCAACCTTTGCGGCTAATGCCTTACTCAACCTTATCACACAAAACAATATCGATCCAAATGACATTGGTCGTGTATATCTAGGTACCGAAAGTGCTATTGACGGTTCTAAACCTACGGCAACTTACGCTGTAGAAATTGTTGAAAAAGAATTAGCAACCACTTATGGCGAGCGTAGCTTTAAAAACTGTGATGTTGTTGATTTAACGTTTGCTTGTGTTGGCGCTGTAGATGCTTTACAGAATAGTATTGACTGGGTAAAACAAGACCAAAGCAGAAAAGCCATTGTCATCGCTTCAGATTTATCTAAATACGATATCAATTCTACAGGAGAGTACACTCAAGGCGCTGGTGCAGTTGCAGTATTAATTAGCCATAACCCTTCTATCATTACAATTGATGATGTTTGGGGAGTTGCCTTTAAGAGCGAAGGAGATTTCTTTAAACCAAGACGCTCTTACAAAAAAGCAGATTTATTAAAGTCTCTTTTAAGTGAATTAGATTTAGAGGCTTCCAGCGAAAAGATTGCTAAATTTATATCTACTACAAATTCTGAATTTTGGTCAGATAGCAATGAAGTTGTTGAAGTTTTTAAAGAAGAACCAGTTTTTGACGGACAGTTCTCTAATGCTTGTTATAGCGATAGAATTACTGAAGCCTTAGAACATTTCGACCAAAATAAGCCAACAGATTTTAATGAAAAGTGGCAGCATATTGTATTCCATTTGCCTTATGCTTTTCATGGAAGACGTATCATTTTCAACAATTGGTTACATTGGATTAAAGATTCAAACCTTCAGCAAGACTTAGAAAATGAAATCGGCAAATCTGAAGATTCAGACCCAAAAGATTGGTCTAAAAAAGCCTATAAATCGAAGCTATACAGTGATTTTGTAAACTCAAGAATTGCACAAGGCGAATTGGCTTCTTCAGAAATTGGCAACATGTATACGGCTTCAATTTTTATGTCCTTATTGAGCTTTTTATCTGATAATTACAGAAACAATAAAGATATTGCAGGTAATCCTGTAGGTTTTATAGCTTATGGAAGCGGTTCTAAATCTAAAGTTTTTGAAGGTGTTGTACAAAACGACTGGATGTCTAAAATTAAAGACATTAAACTCTTTGAAACTCTTGAAAACAGAACAGCTATTAGTGTAGATACATATGAAAGCATTCATCGTTCTAAGCTAGAGCAACCTGTAGAAAATGGTAGTAAAATTTCTTTAGAATACATAGAACGCGATGAAACAAACTACGGCTTAAGACGCTATAGTGTAAAATAATTTATGGCAGAAGAAATTATAAATAGAGTCGCTAATAGCAAACTCAAAGTGATAGACTTAGAGGATTACTACCCAAATGGGCAACGTATTCTTTTTGACATAAAAGATTGGTTACTTGAAGGTTTAGTCCTCAGAGAAAAAGAGTTTAGAGCACACGTTGCTGAGCACGATTGGTCTCAATATAATAATTGCTATGTTGCACTACATTGTTCTACAGATGCTATTGTACCTGACTGGGCTTATATGCTAATTTCTTTAGAGCTTCAAAACTATTCTAAACTTACGGTAATTGGTACTTTAGAAGATTTAGAATCTTTGATTTATTCTTCAATCATTGCAGAATTAGACCTTTGTGTTTATCAAGATATGCCTGTAATTATAAAAGGTTGTTCTAACAAACCAGTGCCTGCAAATGCTTTGGTTTTATTATCTCAAAAACTTAAGCCAATTGCAAAATCCATAATGTTTGGTGAAGCTTGTTCTTCTGTACCTCTCTTCAAAAGGAAAAAATAAATGTGACTTCTTTATTAATTTAAGGTCTAATCAATAGTGATTAGCTGTTTTCTGACATCCAAAAAGGTCAGTAAACACGTATATTTGTAAAACTTATAACAACTTAAATTATTAAAATTTAATTCATTATGAACAGAAAATTACTTTTATCAGCATTCTTAATGCTTGCAATTTCGTTTGGTTTTTCTCAAACAAAAGAAGAGTTACAAGCACAAAAAGCTGAAAAACAAGCTGAGGCAAATAAGTTTCAAGCAGAAGCAAATGCCTTACAGGCTCAGATAGATGCTTTACCTGGCTGGAGAGTAGGTGCTTTTGGTACTATTGGAGGAAGCCTATCTAACTTTAACAACTGGTATGCGCAAGGCGCACCAAATAACTCTTCTGGTAATATTGGTTTTACTTTTAATGCTTTTGCCAACAAAATTGAAGACAAGTATTTCTGGAGAAATTCTTTAACTACAAACTTAGCGTGGGTAAAATTAGACAACAAAGACATCGATACTGATAGCGATGATTTTGAACCTACTACAGATGTATTTAACTTATCATCTCTTTATGGTCGTAAGTTAAGCGAAAAGTGGGCTGTTTCTGGTTTAATGGAATACAGAACAACATTATTAAACAACTTTAACGATCCAGGTTACTTAGACGTTGGTGTTGGTGCTACTTGGACACCATTAGATAATTTAATCGTGGTTATTCACCCATTAAACTACAACTTTGTATTTGCTGATAACGATGCTATTTTCGACTCATCTATGGGTGCTAAAATCGTTGCAGATTATACAAGACAAATTGGTGCTATAGCTTTTAAATCTAACTTCTCTACATTCCAAAGTTACAAGTCTAGCGACTTGTCTAACTGGACGTGGACTAACTCTTTTAGCTACACCTTATGGAAAATGATTGGTGTTGGTTTCGATTTTGGTTTAAGAAGCAACAAACAAGAAGCGCTTAACTATGCTCTTGGTCAGTTTGACCCAATGGGAACTGCAGACGAACCAACGTTTGATAATGTAGACAACGATTTACAAACGTATTACACAATTGGTTTAAGCTATAAGTTCTAAGACTATTAGTATATAAAAAAAGGTTGTTTAAAAGTAGAAAATCTGTCATTCTGAATTTATTTCAGAATCTCATTTAAGTAGATTTTCAAAGTGTTTAGAATCTGAAACGAGTTCAGATTGACAAAACATAACTTTTAAACAACCTTTTTTTCTTTTAGTCAAACTTTTTCTTTTTATTCTTCCTTTTAAACAAACGCTTAATAAAACCATCACGTTTAGTTGGCTCGCAATCCAAATCGTTTATCACGTCTTCAGATGGACTTTCAAACTTAGCGTTAGTTATAGACTTATAGTCTGAATCTTTATTGAGTTTTTGATAAAACTTCGCAAAAACTGGTAATGCCGAATTTGCACCTTGCCCTATTCCTGTTGATTTAAAACCTATACTATGGTTGTCGTTGCCTACCCAAGTAATGGTTACTAATTTTGGCGTTAAGGCTACAAACCAACCGTCTTTATTATTTTGTGTTGTTCCTGTTTTACCTGCAATGTCGTTTCGTAATCCGTAGGTGTTTCGTAATCGTGTCGCTGTACCAGAATTGACAGTAGATTTCATCATTTGAAGCATTACTTGCCTTGTGTAATCATTGTAAGCTTGTGATTCGGCAACTTCTGGTTCAAAATTAGCGATGACATTTCCATTTTTATCTTCAATCTTTGTGATTAAAAATGGTTTTACTGGCTTACTTTTATTGACATAACTCGCATAAGCACCTGTGAGCTCTTTCAAATTAATTTCTGAAACGCCTAATGCCAAGGAAGGTTTATTAGGTAACTCGTGTGTGATGCCTAATTTTTCAACCTGCTTTATGGTTTTTGGTATGCCAACTTCTTCCAACACCTTAACAGCAATGGTATTTACAGAATTACTCAAGGCATTTTCTAAAGTATAATTAATATGAGGATCTTCTTCATCACTACCAGCATTACTTGGTGTCCAATCGTCATAATTGGTATACGTCACTTCCCTTAATGAAAAATAAGTACAAGGGTCTAAACCGTTTTCAATAGCTGCAGTATATACAAAAGGTTTAAATGTTGAACCTACCTGACGCTCACTTTGGGAAACGTGGTCGTACTTAAAGAAACGATAATCAATACCACCAATATACGTCCTAACTGCACCAGTTTTTGGGTCTATGGATAACATTCCTGTGTTTAAGAATTTTAGATAATGTTTCAAACTATCTACTACAGAAACGTTTTTGATAGTATCGCCTTTCCAACCGAATAATTCAACATTTCGTTTTACGTTTAAAGAATCTTTAATCTGCGCATCAGACAAACCTGCTTCTTTATATTTTTTAACGATTGGCAATTTTTGAATTGCTGCTTTTAAAACTTTAGAATTATCATTCCAAGGTGTGTACTTTCCGTAAGAGGCTTCAAAATCACTTTGCAATTTTGTTAAGTGCGATTTCATTGCGTCTTCAGCATATTGTTGCATTTGGTAGTCTAACGTTGTATGCACAACCAATCCGTCCTTATACAAATCATAGGTTTCGCCATCTGGTGTTTTTAGCGTATCTAATATTTTTGAAAGCTCTTGTTTAACCGCCTCTCTAAAATAAGGTGCCAACCCTAAATCGTGATTGTAAGATTTGTAACTGAGTTCTAATGTTTCATTACTATAAAACTCTAAAGAATCTTTTGCCAAATACCCATAATTAACCATTTGGTTGAGCACTACATTTCTTCTGTCTTCACTACGTTGTTGATGCACTCGTGGATTGTAGTAGGTGTTGGCTTTTAGTGTTCCGACTAAAGTGGCAGCTTCGTTTAGCGATAAGTCTTTTACGGATTTGTCGAAAAACTTTAAAGAAGCACTTTCTATCCCATAAGTATTATCAGGAAACGGAACCGTGTTTAGGTAAAGCGTTAGAATTTCTTCCTTAGAGTAAATATCTTCAATACGCTTGGCTACAATAGATTCCTTGAACTTATTGATGAGCATACTAAATAGCGCATAATTTTTTCTGCCATATAAATTCTTTGCCAATTGAAGCGTTATCGTGCTTCCACCACCAGCACTTTTATCTCTAAGAATTAAATTCTTTACAAACACACGCATAAGACTGATATTATCTACACCATCGTGCTCGTAAAAACGGCTGTCTTCAGTCGCAACTAATGCATCTATTAAATGCTTCGGAAAATCCTTGAATTCTACAGGTTGCCTATCATAGATGTAATACTTACCAATTAACTTACCGTTGTGGTCTAAAAGTTGGGTGGCTTGCTCTTGTTTTATGGAACTGAGTTCTTCTGTGGTAGGCAGCTTCCCGAAGAATCCTAAATATATACTGATATAAAGACCAACCAAAAACAGTAAAATGGCACCTGCACAAACAGAAAGCCATTTTACCCACTTGTTTTTAAAAATCTTTTTTATCCTAATTTTGAATTGGTTGGTGTTTGTTGTCATCTTGAAGATAATTTACTCTATATCTTCAACGTCTGGATATAGAAAATGATTGTATGGAAAACGAGTGACGTGAATTTCTCGTACTTCTTGATAAACGCGTTTTCTAAATTCGTCCATATTTTCTTTATTCAATGCCGAAATAAAAAGAGCATTATCGCCAACTCTAGACATCCAGGTTTTTTTCCATTCTTCAATGGTAAAGTTTGCTTTGGTTCGTTCTTCTAGCAAATCTTCTTCATCAAAAGGTTCTGGTTCGTAAGCATCGATTTTGTTAAACACCATTATAGTTGGCTTGTCTTTGCTTTCAATTTCGTCTAAAATCTGATTTACCGATTCTATATGTTCTTCAAAATTAGAATGTGAAATATCCACCACGTGCAACAATAAATCGGCTTCCCTAACTTCATCCAAGGTACTTTTAAAAGACTCTACCAATTGCGTTGGTAATTTTCTTATGAAACCTACAGTATCACTTACTAAAAATGGCAAGTTGCCAATTACTACTTTTCTTACCGTTGTGTCTAAGGTTGCAAAGAGTTTATTTTCGGCAAAGACTTCACTTTTACTAATCACATTCATTAATGTAGACTTACCAACATTGGTGTAACCTACTAAAGCCACACGTACCATCTTGCCTCTGTTGCCTCGTTGCACAGCCATTTGCTTATCAATGGTTTTTATCTTAGCCTTTAGCAATGCAATTTTGTCGCGAACAATACGTCTATCTGTTTCTATCTCCGTTTCACCAGGACCACGCATACCAATACCACCTTTTTGTCTTTCAAGGTGTGTCCACATTCCTTTTAGTCGTGGCAATAAGTATTCGCATTGCGCCAATTCTACCTGAGTTCGGGCATAACTGGTTTGTGCACGTTGCGCAAAAATGTCTAAGATAAGATTGGTTCTGTCTAAAATTTTACAATTTAATATTTTACTGATGTTACGTTCTTGAGCTGGCGAAAGCTCATCATCAAATATTACAGTACCAACCTCATTTTCTTTTACAAAGTTCATGACTTCTTCCATCTTACCTGTACCTATAAAAGTTTTAGGGTTTGGCTGAGTCATTTTTTGAGTAAATCGTTTTACAACATCACCACCTGCAGTGTAGGTTAAAAACTCAAGCTCATCTAAATACTCTTTAGACTGTTCTTCATCTTGATCTTGAGTGATAATACCTATAAGTACGACACTTTCTAATTCTATATCTTTTTTCTCTAGCATAAATTAAATAAAGTACAAAGTTAAGGAAATGGATTTTCCATCGTATATTTTTGAAAAGCTATATTTTTATGACATGATAGAAAACTCAAAAATCTTTACAATAGCTTTTTATAATATCGAAAATTTATTTGATATAGAAAATGATCCTTATACTAATGATGATGATTTTTTACCAACATCTGCTAAACGATGGACTTATAAACGCTATCAAAATAAATTAAGAAAGTTAGGTTCAGTCATTTCACAAATCGGTGAAAATGAAAGTGGTTCTTCACCTGCAATTGTAGGACTTGCTGAAGTTGAAAACAACAACGTACTTACAGATTTAATACATAGTGAACATTTAAAAGATCTTGGATATAATTTTGTTCATTTTGATTCCTTAGATGAAAGAGGTATTGATGTTGCTCTTATATATAAGGAGGAGTTTTTTAACGTTGAAAATTCTGAAACTTTTTCTGTCTATCTTCAAACTGAATTTGGAGACAGAGATTATACCAGAGATATTTTGTTGGTACAAGGAAAACTAAATAATGAAGATATTCATATTATAGTTAATCATTGGTCTTCTCGTCGAGAAGGTGAAAAAGAAACCGAACACAAAAGACTTGCTGCTGCTAAGGTTGTAAATAATGTTATCTCAAGGTTAAAAAAAGAACAAACTAATGCTAAAATCATTGTAATGGGAGACTTTAATGATAACCCAGACAATGAAAGTATTAAGTTGTTAGAAAACGAAAGTCAATTATACAACCCTTTTAGTACGCTTTTGTCTTATAACAAAGGCAGCTTGAATCATGATTTTCAGTGGAATATGTTTGATCAAATTTTAATAAGCGGTAATTTTTTTGACCCTAATGGCATAAAACTAAAATATGTAAAAGCAGAGGTCTTCAATTCAAAATTTTTAACCCAATACCATGGTAAATTCAAAGGGCAACCATTTAGAACCTACGTAGGTAAAAAATATAAAGGTGGTTATAGCGATCATTTCCCTGTTTTTGTACAATTCAAAACACCTTAAACCATTTATCGATAAATAAAGTATTTCATCTATTATAGTAATGTTAACATTATGTTACTAGGCATTTTTTATATATTCGGGTGTGCGTAAAAAGTATGAAAACCAACATGCCAATATGCTCCCAAAAGCCTCATAAAAATTAAAAAAAAACAAATCCTTTGTAATCAATGTATTACAAAGGGTTAACTAATTTCTAACAAACCGATTAATAATGAAAAAGATTACTCTATTTTTATTTATGTTTTCATTGCTTGCTTTTTCAGGCCTTGAAGCACAAATAACTACTTTTCCATACACTGAAGACTTTGAGTCTGGTGATGGAGGCTGGGTTGCCGACAATACTGGCAACGGAACTTGGGCCTTAGGAACACCTGCTGGTGCTATTATTAATAGTGCTGCATCTGGTGATAATTCTTGGGTTACCAATCTAACTGGTACTTACAACGTTAATGAAGACTCTTGGGTTACCAGTCCTGTTTTTGATTTTTCTTCACTATCTGCTCCTTCAATAGAACTAAGCATCTGGTACGATGCTGAATTTAGTTGGGATGGTGCCGTACTTCAATCATCTATTGACGGTGGTACTACTTGGGTAAATGTTGGTGCTAACGGTGACTCTAACAATTGGTTCAATGATGGTACAATTGGTGGAAATCCTGGAGGTCAGCAAGAAGGTTGGTCTGGTACAGGAGCAGGTGGAACCAATGCTTGGGTTACTGCAAGACATGCTTTAACAGGTTTAGCAGGTGAAACTAGCGTAATTTTTAGAATTGCTTTTGGTTCTGACGGCTCTGTAGTTGATGATGGTTTTGGTTTTGATGATATTAACATTTTTGAAGTTACTTGTCCTGAACCAACTGCACTTACCGCTTCAAATATTAATTCTAGTGATGCTGTGCTATCTTGGACAGAAAGTGGTTCTTCAAACGATTGGAATATAGAAGTTGTTACATCAGGAACCCCTCCTACAGGAACTCCTTCAGAAAGCAATGTATCTAATCCTTACACGGTTTCAGGATTGTCTGCTGTAACATCTTATGACTTTTATGTTCAGTCTAATTGTGGTAGTGGGTCAAGTAGCTGGGTTGGTCCTTTTACATTTACAACAACTTGCGATGTTTACACACCAGATTACTTAGAGCAATTTGATACTATTATCCCAGATTGTTGGGACGAAGCCGACAGTGGTGATGCTACTACTGGTCCTGGTGACTTTGGCGCTGGAGCTTGGGGAAATGATGGTTTCCTTAATGACGGGTTTACTGGTGCTTATAAAATTAACTTATGGCAAGCAAATAAAAGTGATTGGATTTTATCTCCTCAATTTGATTTAACTGGAGGTCCTTTCCAAGTAGAGTTTGACTTTGGTATTATGCAATTTGGAAGTTCTACCAATGCTGGTACATTAGGCTCTGATGATACTGTACAATTACTTATTACTAATGATGGCGGTACTACATGGACGCCTTTAGTTACTTACGACAATACTTCTACTGTTCCTGCTACTGGTGCTCATCCTGTAGTTACTCTAGAAGCTTATGCTGGTCAAACAGTACAATTTGGTATCTTAGGTTCTGAAGGTACAGTTGATGATACTGAAGATAATGATGTATTTGTAGACAACTTTAGAGTAAGAAACATCCCTACTTGTCCTGAGCCAACAGATTTATCTGTAGCAAACATTACAGCTGATGGTGCAGAATTATCATGGACAGAAAATGGTAGTGCTGTAGAATATAACATAGAGATTGTAGAAAGCGGAACACCTCCAACTGGTACACCAACTGCAACAGATGTTGGTAACCCTTATAGTGTTTCTGGTTTAAATCCAGTTACTTCTTATGATTTTTATGTACAAGCTATATGTGGAACAAGTGACTTAAGTTCTTGGACTGGACCTATTTCATTCGAAACTTTATGTGATGTTTTTGTTCCTGATTATTTACAACAATTTGATACTATTATCCCAGACTGTTGGGACGAAGCAGATAGTGGAGATGCTACTACAGGTCCTGGTGATCTTGGTGCTGGAGCATGGGCTGCTGATGGTTTCCTAAATGACGGTTTTACTGGTGCTTATAAAATTAACTTATGGCAAGCAAGTAAAAGCGATTGGATTTTATCTCCTCAATTTGATTTAACTGGAGGTCCTTTCCAAGTAGAATTTGACTTTGGTATTATGCAATTTGGAAGTTCTACCAATGCTGGTACATTAGGTTCTGATGATACTGTACAATTACTTATAACTAATGATGGTGGTGCTACATGGACTACTTTACTTACTTACGACAACACTTCTGCTGTTCCTGCTACTGGTGCTCATCCTGTAGTTACTTTAGAAGCTTACGTAGGTCAAACAGTACAATTTGGTATCTTAGCTTCTGAAGGTTCTGTTGATGACACTGAAGATAATGATGTATTTGTAGATAACTTTAGAGTAAGAGGCATTCCTACTTGTCCTGAGCCGACAGATTTAACTTCAAACAACTTAAGTTTAACCTCTACAGAGGTAGGCTGGACAGAAACAGGTACTGCAGACACATGGAATATAGAATATGGTCCTGATGGTTTTGTGCCAGGAACAGGAACTTTAGTTACAGGTGTTACTACAAATCCATTTGCATTAGAAGGATTAACATCTGATACTGATTATGATTTTTATGTGCAAGCAGAATGTGACCCAACTAACTTAAGTTCATTTTCTGGACCAGGTTCTTTCTACACTGGGTATTGCCAGTCAGAACCTACTAGTAATGATGGTCAAGGTGTATCTAACGTAACTATAGGTTTTACAGACTTCCCAAGTTTTGGGGACGTTACTTACGAAGATCATACATCTCCAACAGTAAATGTATTCCAAGGTATCGATACCAATGTTGCTGTAACTTTTGCAACAGGCTTTACTTATGGTACTAATATTTGGATTGACTTTAATGACAACCTTGTATTTGAAGACACAGAATTAGTTTTTTCTGGCGAATCTACTAATGCAAACCCAACTACATTAGACGCTTCATTTGTAATGCCATTAACTGCTCCAATAGGTGTGCATAGAATGCGTATTGGTACTGCAGATAGTGGTCAAGCAACACCAAACCCTTGCTATAATGGTTCTTGGGGTGTAACGCTAGACTTCACAGTAAATATTCAAGAATTAACATGTACATTACCTGAGGCTAACTATTCAGTAATTACAGATTGTGATACTAATGAATTCTATATTGAAGTAGATGTTACTGATATGGGAGACGCTTCTTCTATAGAAATTTCTAATGACTATGACGCTTCTACTGTACCTGTTCCTACTGCTGATGTATATCAAGCTGGTCCTTTCCCATTTGGAAACAGTGTTAAAGTTTTTGTAGCTAATAATGATGATAACAACTGTACTATAAGCAGTGAATCTTTTGAAGTATTAGCATGTCCACCTAGTAATGATGACTGTATAAACGCAACCGAAGCATCGGTAAATCCAGGTGAAAGTTGCGAATCTGTAACTCCAGGTACTATTCTTGCAGCTACTCCTTCTGGAATACCTGATGGAAGTTGTGGAGGTAATCCAGATGACGATGTATGGTTTCAATTTGTAGCAGCTGGTGACCAACAAATTATAGACCTTCAAAATATAACTGGTGGTACTACAAATTTAGACCACGCACTTTACAGTGGAGATTGTGGCAACCTTGTAGAACTATATTGTTCTGATGATACATATAGTATAACTTCTGCGTTAACTATTGGTCAAACATATTACATTAGAGTTTTCTCTGCTGGTAGTTCTGCAGAAACTAGCACATTCGATTTATGTATTAGTACAATAGGTACACCAACTTACTGTTTAGATGCTCTACCTATATGTGCTGACCCAACAATTCAATACGAAAGTATAGTTGGTGACCAAACAGCACCTCCTTACTTAGATTATGACTGTTTAGGATCTCAACCAGATCCTCAATGGAACACAATAAACATTGATATAGCAGGTGATTATGTATTTAGTTTAGACCAAGTAGATCTATCTGGAAACCCTATAGATATCGACTTTATTGTTTGGGGACCATTTGTTAACCAACAAGGTGGCTGTGTAGATTTATTGCCTGAAACCATAGCAGATTGTAGCTATTCTGCTACTGCTAGTGAAACTATTACTCTTACAGATGTGCCTGAAAACTCAGTTTATGTAATATTAATCACTAACTTCTCTCAAGATCCAGGTTACTATGTCTTTAGCCAAGATTCTGGACCACCAGACGGAACTAATTGTGATGTTGTTTGTGATGTTACATTATCTATAGAAGGTGGTGAAGTTGAAGACGATGTAGAAGATCCTATAACACCAGATGAAACTTTTGAATTCTGTGGATACGAAAGTGTTGAATTAACAGCAGATACCTTCTACTCAGTAGAAGAATATAGATGGTATGAAAATGGATTTATCATTCCTGACTATAACCAACCTAATTTAACTGTTACTGAGTCTGGTACATACCAAGTACAAGTATTAGGAGGAATTTGTGACCAAAGTGAAACATATTTCTCTGCATTAATCGATGTTAAATTATACGACGAAGCTCCTACTGTAGATTCTCAAAACATTACAGTTTGTGATGGACCTGGTTCTGATGGTGTAGAAGAATTTGATTTAGGTGCTTTAACAGCTTCATTAGACTTAGGAGAAGATTTCGTTGTAAGCTATCATACTAGTATAGACAACGCCAACCAAGCCATAGATCCTGTAGGACCTCTTTATACAAGTGCTGGTGAAACTTTGTTTATGAGAATTCAAGATGCAGATGCATACAATGATGGCTATTTAGGATGTCAATCTAACCCTTATCCAGAGGTAGAATTAGTTGTTAATCCAAGACCAATAGCTAATCAACCAGAAGATTTCGTAGTATGTGATGATACAGACGGAACCGTTGATGGTACAACTCAATTTGATCTTACATCTATTAATGACGAAGTAAGTACAGATGCAAATGTTACCATTACTTATCATACCTCACAAGATGATGCTGAAAACAACGCTGCAGCCTTAACTAGTCCTTACACTAGTAGTGGTGAAACAGTTTATGTAAGAGTGGAAGACAACAACACAGGATGTTATGAAACTACATCTTTCAATTTAGAAGTTAATCTAGTGCCTTTAGCTAGTTTTGACCAACAATTTGAATACGTTGTATGCCCTAACGCAACAACACCTATTACAATAGGTATTGTACCAGAAAACTTTACAGCTTCGGATGTAAGCGTAACTTGGTCTTTAGATGGTGCATTAATTGCTGGCGCTTCTGGTTTAACATTAAACAGTGTTTTGGTTTCTGGAGATTATACTGCAGACATCACTTTTAATGATACAGAATGTACTAACTCTTTAACTGTTTTTGTTGAAGAAGCTGAAACTTGTATTTTCCCAGAAGGTATATCACCTAACAATGATGACTTAAACGATAATTTCGACTTAAGTAGTTTTAATGTTGTAAAACTTGAAATCTTTAACAGAAACGGAACATTAGTTTACTCTAAAAACAACTATGTAGATGAGTGGTTTGGTCAAACAAACGA
>NZ_JARSBN010000005.1 GCF_029624125.1 Winogradskyella marincola
AAACACCGAATATGGTATATTTAAAAACAGCGTAAATCAATCTTTAACCTGTAGCCATATTTCAGGACTAGACATTTGAAAAAACAAAAGTCTTCTACGAGAAGCGTGGACAGGTGTCCTAGACTAATGATACTTCGGTTGATTTAGTTTACCAGGTTCGATTCCTGGCCGAAGGAGTGTCTTAAATAGTTCTTCTTCGGCCAAGAACAACCAAATTATAAATTATGACAGAAGCAGAAGTTCAACAATATTTCAATTATCATAATTCCAATATGAAATCATTAAAAATTGGATATGATGAAATACGCAGTCAGATTAAAGCACAATACAGAGCAGGAAATAAAAACGGACAACTTATTTACGGTTTACAAGAAAATGATAGCTTGAAAATAAAATATCGTGAAAAAGAAAAAGCATTAAGTAGAATTCTTTCTGGGATTCAAGTTTCTTGGGCAGAAGAAAGCATTAAAAGGTTGCTCTATGAAAAGAATTTACTAACTGACAATCAAAGAACTTACTTATTGGAAAGACCTGCTTTAGACCAAAGATGGTATAAAACTCTAAAAATTATTTTCTGCATAGCATATGATTTGGTTCCTTCTAATGATGAAAACTGTGAGCAGGTTCGAATAAATAGAGAAAGGCAAAATTTAGGAGATGAATTGGTAGACCAATATTTCTCTCTTAAAAGAATAGTAAAAGACCATCTCATTCCAAATTTCTCTATTAGAAATAAAGTTCAACACGGAGAATGGAATTTTGCATTTAAACCTAAATATTCTAAAGAGTTTAGTCAAGAGTTAACTGACAAAATAAATAAAGAAAATATTATAACCACAACATCGAGATATACGATAGTAAATGCTTTATATCAAATGTTGGTGGATATGGGAAGGTTTAAAAGCGATAGTTTTGCTTTGAACTCAATAACAACGCCATTTGAATATTTTTATAGTAAATATATGCGTAAAATTAATTTTGAGGTTAATAAAATTCGGAATCCAGATTTAGAGAATTTTATAAATCAAATTGTAGAAAAGGAAATTAGAGGATTGCAATATAAAATGAACAAATAAAAACTGCACACAACAATGTATAACCGCAATTACGGCGGATTCGACTACGTCCGAATCCACTCGGAATTGCTAACGTCAGTTCTTAACCGAAAATTATTAACTTTAATCCCGTAACTGACGGTTATACGAAACCGTTAGCCACAATTAAATGACCGACCCAAAACCAAATAATAAATGGAAAAAAGGATTTCTTAAAACAGGACTTCCATTAGAATATGTCACTTCAAATATTCTAAATAAACTTGGTCATTTAATTTTTGGAGAGTATCCATATATAAGACCTGATGAGAGAAGAGAACTAAAAGAGTTTTCAGTTGATTTAAGAACATATAAGACTTTAGACAATAGTAATGACGAAAGACTAATTGTCTTATCAATGTTAATCGAATGTAAATATCGTCAACAAGGTACTTCGTGGATATTTTCGCCATTCCCAAGTGAAATGATTCCTCTTGGAATAATGAATTCTACAGAAGACATCGTTCCTGTAAGAATAGAAAATGAAAATGTCTTAAAGTTTGAAAAAGGCATTGGTTACTGTATTAGCGGAGTTGAATTATCAGCAGATGGAAACGGTAATACAAACGGAGTAAAACACGGAATATTTCAACTTAGGTTTGCAATGCCAGAGTTTGTAAAAAATGACTACGTAAGTGGACTTGAACGCACTTATTATGACGGTAGATTTATAGATTTATCTTGTGCAATTTTAGTTACCACAGCAGATATAAGAGTTATAAAGCCAAACAAATCTTTAGAAGATTTTACTTCTGCAAATGAATTAGATGATGTAACTGAAATTAAAGAAGCAATTATAGTAAATGAACGACCAGGTCCTCAATTACAAGAGTTTGCGGATAAATTAGGTAATGAACTTATAAAAGAACACCCTGAACTTGAAAAACGTCTATTAGATATTGACAAAGTACTAATCGGCAAAGAATGGGAAAACAGATATGCACCAGATTTAGATACTATTAAAAGAAGTATTGGTTATAGTGCTGAGAGAATTTTAATAATAAACCATAAGTATTTAGACAAAACCATAAAAAATTTAGAAACGGCTTTGCAAAAAGATATTAAAATGGAAAAAGTTTATGGTAAAGTTTTAGAAACAAATAATGGGTTTGAAATTAAACCAATTGATTAAAAAAATAACTGTGGCTAACAACGGCTATAGTTCATTACGGCTGAAATTCCTAATCGGAATTTCATTGCAATTCACTATCTTTCGGCTACTGCGGAAAGAATCCTGCGGATTTTTCCGCAACGTATCATAGCCAAACACGTTGTACACAATATAACCACTCAATCCCATTTAGAATTTGACTCACCAAAAAGTAAATCGATTTTTAATACCTATTGCGGTAATCGTTTTAATATTTTCTATTTTCAAAACGATTAAGAATGACAAAAAAGAGGAACAACTGAAATTAGAAAATAATTATGTCATTGGAGAAATTACCGACCATAAAGTAACAGGTATAGCTGAAACCTATTATATCTATTATAAATATAACGTTGAGGGAACTGAATACTCTAAATCTGTAAATTATGGTTTTAAATATTCGGATTGCGAAAGGACAAGAAATTGCATCGGAATTAAGCATCCTGTATATTATGACATAGAAAATCCGAATAATGCATTTATGGACTTTAATTCAACGGAACTAGACCTAAAAAAACTGGACATTCAAAAAAAGAGGTTTAAAGAACATATTGACAATTAAAAAAGGAATAAAATACTGTGTACAACAATGTATAACCTCAATTACGGCGGATTCGACTACGTCCGAATCCACTCGGAATTGCTAACGTCAGTGATTAACCGAAAATTATTAACTTTAAAACCGTAACTGACGGTTATACGAGACCGTTACCCAACATTTGACAAAAATCACGGAATCGAACCAAAAACAATATTGGAACATAAACAAATGAATATAAGTTTTGACCTTGACAGCACATTGATTCCAAACGGAACGGAGTTTGAAACTGAAAGTAGAAGCGGAATTGCAAAACTGTTCGGAATTGAGGAAATACGAAAAGGAACGTCTGAATTGATTTTGGACTTGCAAAATAAGGGACATAAAATTCATATTTACACGACATCATTTCGGAGCAAAAGAAAAATAAGACGGACTTTAAAATATTACGGAATAAAAGTCAACCGAATTGTAAACGAAAAAGAAAATCGGAAAATTTTAAAATCTCGAAATATTAACTCATCGAAATTTCCGCCAGCATTTGATTTTGATTTACATATTGACGATTTAAAAGGTGTTGGAATTGAAAGCGAAAGATTTAATTTTAAAGTAATTATTGTTGAACCGACTGATAAGAATTGGATTGAAAAAATTATAAACGGAATAAAAAACGTTGGGTAACAACGTGTATAGCTCATTGCGTTGAATTCCGATTAGGAATTCAACGCAATTTTGTTATCTTTCGGCTACGGCGGAAAGAATCCTGCGGATTTTTCCGCAACGAGCCATACACAAAACCGTTGTGCATAATGTCCCAAAACCGTAAACTGAATTAAAATTTTGAAGAAAAAAGAAATATTTTGGCTAATTGGAACAATCCTTTTTGTGATTGTTTTCTTTTTTGGACCTTCTGGATTTAGAAGTTTTGACTTGACTGGAGATACGGACATAAATGTACACGACACCTATTATGTGATTCCGACAATTCATCTATTTATTTTAATCAATTCGCTGATTTTTTTCGGCGTTTACCTAATCCGAATGTTACGTCGGAATTTTAAAAACTTGACCGCAAATCTGATTTTTATGATTTCGGACATAACTCTGATTTTAATTTTTACATTTCTAATTTCATTAGTAAATTCTATCCGAGAAATTCCAAGTTCGACTGAATATCCACCTTTGAGTGGCGGAATTGTGGAAAATGCTGGAAATGGATGGAATAATGCTTTTTATATTTTATTCATCATCCAACTAATTTTAATAATTCTGCTAACAATAAGCGGAATAAAAACCGGACTTAATTACAGACGGAATGAATAAAAAACACTATGCACAACAATGTATAACCGCAATTACGGCGGATTCGACTACGTCTGAATCCAGCGCGAATTGCTAAAACCTGTGCTTAATTCTAACGCTACCAACTAAATACCGTAACTTCGATTATACTAACCGTTGTGTGCAATACCCAAAATGACCGAGAGATTAAAAAATAACATTGAGAAATTGTATGAGACTTTTGAGAAGTATCATAGTAATTCTGCAATGAATGGAAGTCCGAATTATGATGACTTGGACAAGTGGAATAAGGAATTATTTTCAAAACCATTGCGAGAATTAGATCAAGATGATTTATCTCTTTACACAGGAAAAGCAATGACAACTTGGGGAAATGCAAACGACTATAAACATTTTCTTCCTCGAATTTTTGAGTTAACGGCTGAATTAAGAACACCTTACGAAATTTGGATTGCATTTGACAAACTTACTCTTGCGGAATTCCAAAATTGGGAAGAAGAAGAGCAAAAAGTAATTCAAGAATTTATGATTGCACTTTGGGAAAGTATTGTAAATGACAACAGCCGGAAAGCAGAATTTGAGTTTAAAGATTACTTTTCTGCTATTGCTCATTTTTACCCAAAATTCTCTGATTTACTTGACGTCTGGACTGAATCGGAATCAAAAGCTGGAATAAAGCATTTAGCGGAATTTATAATTGAGGAACAAACGACACTTTTTGACAGAAAAAAAATCAGCGGATTTCAAGACCAAAAACAAAACGCGGAGGAATTATTAAATTGGATTTTGTCAAATAAAACTCTTAACAAAATTCAACAGAAATATTTTGAATTTGAAACAGAAAGTTTTGCTGAGAAAGTTTCTTGGGCTGAACAAATAATAACAAATGAAAGAAAAAGTACTGCACACAACAATGTATAACCGCAATTACGGCGGATTCGACTACGTCCGAATCCACTCGGAATTGCTAACGTCAGTGCTTAACCGAAAATTATTAACTTTAATCCCGTAACTGACGGTTATACGAGACCGTTACAAACAATTTAAACAAAACTTTACGAAATGAAAAAACTGAACTTACTACTTGGAATTCTAATTGGACTAGCAATTTTATCTTGCTCATCTAATGATAATGATTCAAGCCCAAATGAACCTACAATACTTGGAGAATGGATTTTAGTTAATCAAATATATGATGGACAAAATGAAAATCTTTCAGATTGCGAATTACAAGAAACTTTGACTTTCAATTCAAATGGAACTTTAATTTCGTATTACACTGATAATGAGCCTTGTGAATTTTTTACAGAAACTCAACAATATGAATTAAATGGAACGGAATTAAAAATTCTTTTCGGACAAAATTCAGATTTTAGATTTAATATTTTAACTCTAACCGCAACTGAATTAAGTATTGAAAACTTCTATAGAGACGGAGAAACTCTTGATACAAATAATCGAACTACTTATGAATACGAAAAAGTAGAATAAAAACTGTTTGTAACAACGTATATAGCTCATTGCGGCTGAATTCCTAATCGGTATTCATTGCAATTTGCTATCTTTCGGCTACGGCGGAAAATCCTTACGAATTTCCCGCAACGAGCCATACACAAAACCGTTGGCAGTAATTCAAAACCTATGAAATTAAGTAATTCATTTAGCGGAGCATTAAGAACATTTGCCTATTTCATTGCAAGCGGAACTCACTATCAATTAAACGGAATTGAATATTTGGACTTGTTTGGCGAAGAACCAAGTGCAATCGAACAAGCTTTTGCAATATTTACGAACGTAATTGAATTGGATGAAAATGGAAACGTGCTGAATGCGAAATATGCTGAAAAAAGAGCTGTTGACTATATCCGTTCATACTGTGACCCTGAATTTGAAGTCAAACCACCTTATGAGGATTGGGAAATTGAATTACATTCTGCACCACCTTTAAAAGACAAAAAATAAATGACTGATCAGTTAGCAGAAAGAATTGTGGACTCGATTCTTGAATGTCGAGAAAGAGGTGTCAAAGATGACGAATTGATTGTCAAAGAATTAATGAGCAAATTTGAAGGTAATGAAGAGGATTTTTATTGGGCAATCGAAATGACGAATACAGGTGGCTTTAGAGCGTCAATAATGAGTTCGGGTAACACTTATCCTAAATCAAACATAAGGATTGAGGATAATCCGATTTTAAAAATTGCATTAAAAAAATGCTGGATTGATTTAAAAGGAGAAGAACATTTTATTAAAAATTATGAAAAAAAGAAAAAATGGTGGAAAATATTTTAAAAAACTACTGCCAACAATGTATAACCGCAATTACGGCGGATTCGACTGCGTCCGAATCCACTCGGAATTGCTAACGCCAGTGCTTAACCGAAAATTATTAACTTTAAAACCGTAACTGACGGTTATACGAGACCGTTGGCAAACATTTGACGCAACCAATGGAATAAAATCACATCTAATAGGAAAAGAAATTATGAAAAAATACATTTTACTGTTTATATCTTTAAACTTATTGGTAAGCTGTTCTCAAAATGAAATAGATATTGATAATAATTATTCATTTGATGGTAGAGGCGGAATAAAGTGTGAAGTTGATGGAGTTTTGCTAAAACCAAGCACAGCAATAATTTACGGAAATGCTACTCTGAATTCTGATACTACAACGGATGGAATTCCTTTTATGTCTTTGAGTTTTCATAACAATAATCAAAGTACTGGACTAGGATTTCAATATATAAGAATATTCTTAAATGATGTTGACTATCGAGATGACTTAACTGGATTAATTTTTGAATTAGGAAGTGAAGAAAATAATGAAAGTTATGGAGAATATGGTGTTGGAGAGTTTGGCGATGGAGCCACAAATGAAAATTATGTAGGAGAGCTTAAAGTTATTTTCCACGATGTGGATGAAAGAATATTAGGTGGAACATTTTGGTATGATGTAGAAAATTCAAATGGAGAAATTCGTGAAATTAGAAATGGTGAATTTGATATGAAAATTTGGTAATTAAAAAAACGATTTGCCAACACCGTTTATAGCTCATTGCGGCTGAAATTCCTCTCGGAATTTCAATCTTATTCGCTATCTTCGTTTTAAGTCGGAAAATCATAGCTGATTTCCCGCAACGAGCCATACACAAACACGTTGGCAACAATATGAATAAAACGATAATCATACTACTTTTAATATTAGTCTATTCTTGTAAAAACGAGAATAAAGAAAATATAAAATCGACTGAAATCAAGACTAAAGAAATCAAGGTAACTGAAAGGCTTGAGCAAACTGAACAGACCGAATTTAAAAAAGAAGAAAATACTGAAATCAAAGAAAGAAAAGAAAATATAGATTCACTGAAAGTTCAACAAGAATTCAACTTTGAATACATAAAATCTAGAACTACTGAATTACCTAAAGAAATTAATGTTTCATATAATATATCAAACAAGAATAAAAACTTTATACCCAAAGATTTTTTAATAAAATATATTAGTCCTAAAAAAGTTGACATTGGATTTCCTGAATCTTTGCCAGCAGATTACCCTGAATCTTATTCATTCAGAGCATCAAAAGAATATGAAGATTTTAACTTATTCACATTTTCATACGACGATGAAAGTTGCTGCACAACATTATATGCTGCGACAACCAAAAAAGACACGCTTGATATTATAAACATTGGAGTAATTGCATACTCTGGAGGAGATGCAGGTTGGGTTGGAGAAAAATATGGGAAATGGATAAATGATTATTCCATATCAAATGTAGAACCTTCAGAATATGATGAACCAGCACCTGAAGAGCCTACAGAAACTGAAATAGATACAATTTGGTCTGAAATTCAGATAAGTAAAAAAGGAATTTTAAAATATATTGAACATCACAAAGTTAAATATATTGGAAATAAACAAGTTGAATAGATACTGTAGCCAACACCGTGTATAATTAATGGCTAGTTCGGGCTTACTTACGAAAATCCTCGCGGATTTTCTATTCGGTTTGTATTTGCTAAATTAGTGGCTTAAACACGCCACTAATCATACACAAAACCGTTGGCCACAAGCTCAAGAAACATTGAAATACTACATTGGAGCATATTATTTAATTAAACTTCGTGATTCCAATTTTGGAACTTACGAAGGAAAAAAATTGCATACTTGTAGTACTTGTATTAACGATTCTTTTTTTGATGCTTGGTCAATTTCGTGGGCAGAAGATGGAAAAAATATTAATGCAGAAACCAAATCGAACTTTAATCTTAATGAAAAGCTGATTAAAGAAATACAGAATTGGACGGACAAAAAAATGGAGGAAAATAAAATCGGATGGATTTGCACATTTGCCGATTTAGAAACCTTAACCGAATATAAAAGTTCGTTTTTTCCAAAAGCAGAAAGTGAAATATTGAGTATTAACTTTCCCGAATCAGAAAGAACCGAATTATTAAATTTATTCAATCCTGAAAAGACAAGTTTTGGCGAAATCGGACTTTTTATAAATTTAAAAAAAGGAATAACAGAAAACAAAGACGAACTAACTTTAGGCTACGACTTAATCGGAATAGAAGATAGTAGTGAATTTCATAGTTTTCATTGTCACGATTTAGCAAATGACTTAATCGAAAAGTTCGGAATAGAAATAAACGAATTCGGACTAATTAGTGAAAATGATAAATGGACTGAAATGGTGGAATATATGAACGATGAGAAAAACGGATTTGAATCTTCACCTTGGTTTTATGTCAAAGTAAATAAAGTAATAGAAAAATCCAGTGGCTAACAATGTATGACTGCAATTACGGCGGATTCGACTACGTCCGAATCCACTCGGAATTGCTAACGTCTGTGCTTAACTGAAAATTAATGCTAATTTAACCCGTAACTGACGGTTATACGAGACCGTTGTATGTAATGTCACCCAAAACGTATGAATAATATACTCTACAAAAAAATAATTTTTCTGATTATAATAATATCTACAAATTATTTAACTGCACAAGAATCATCTAACTTCAATCATTCAGTTTTAACAAAAGTTGGTTACTTAAATAAAGATAAAGTGCTTGATTCAATTACTGTAAAACAGGATACAGTAAATAAATTTAGACCTTATAGATTAGAAATCTATCTAAGTAAAAGAAAAGTCGGTAAAATTTTATTTACATCAACGGATAAAGCAATTACCCCTGAGTACTTTCAAGGTTCTAATGGAATGGAAAAAGAAAAAAGTTTTTCAGGCATTGAAATTATAAATCATATTTTAACTATAAAACATGATTACGAAAATGAACATAAAGAACATTCGTTTCTACTTCGAGGTAATAAGTTCAAACTAATTAAATACTATTCTATAAAAACAGATAATTATGGAAAAATTCACTATGAAACGATAAACTTTAATACTCTAATCAGAAAAACGAAATCCGTCAGTAGTTCAAACAATCGTATACTTGATGAAAAAGAATATATATTAAGAATGAATTCAACATATTTAAAGGATTTTAATATGGTGTCTGAAATTCATCATTAAACACTACATACAACAACGGCTATAGTTCATTACGGATAAAATTTCTAATCGGAATTTCAAGCCTTTTTGCTAAATTTATGGTTACGTCGGAATGATACTCGCGTACCATTCCGTAACGAAACCATAGCCAAAACCGTTGGCAAACATATGAAAAGACACCTGCAAATAACAATCATAATTCTGACTTTAATTGTTTCTTGTAAACAAAAAGAAGTTAAAAATGTAGAATCAAGCCAACAAAGACCTACAACCGAATTAAACGCTAAAACTGAACAAAGTGTTCAGGAAAATGAAAAAACAAAAAAAGAAATAACCGAAAATAATTTTGAGTCTAATTCATTAGAATTTGACAAAAATTTAATTGAACAACTACATAAAAATCTAAAATCAAATTTTGAGATTGACTTTGAGTTAAACCATTTGAATAATGCTCTAAATGGAATCAAACTATCCGAATTAAAAAGCGGAAAAGTATTTGAAAAAGAAATGTTATTTGAAGATTTTGAATGCGAATGTTTAGACAAAATAACTATTTCTCATTCCGAAAACAGGTACTTACTCGACATATATGAAGAATTTTACGAAGAAGAATTAGATTGGTGTCCTGAAAGTAGCTACAGATATTCATTCAAGATTGCTGATAACAAAATATCTGACTTGAAATTAGATTTTATGGCTGGATAATGAAATACGTTTGCCAACAATGTATAACCGCAATTACGGCGGATTCGACTACGTCCGAATCCACACGGAATTGCTAACGTCAGTGCTTAACCGAAAAATTTGCGTACTTTAACCCGTAACTTACGCTTACACAAAACCGTTGGCAAACATTTAACGCAACCTTTCGATAGAAACTACATCTTTTAATTATAAACTGAATTATTATGAAAACGAAATTAATTCTTATACTTTGTTTAATTGGACTAACTAATTGCGAAGTATCTTCAGTAGATACAGATGATCCCAATTACGTTTTCGATGGAAGAGGCGGAATAAAATGTAAAGTTGATGGAAAATTAATTAAACCAAAAGTAAGTTTTAGTGGAACTGGACTAGCAGCTGATGTTGAATTTATTTCTTGGAACAACGAAGAATATTTGAGCCTCAGTTTTTTAAATGGTGGTGAATCACCTGACTTTATTTCTCAATCAGTAAGAATGAAAATTATTGATGTGGTTCCTGAATCTATTCAAGTTGGTAATATCTATACTCTCGAGAATGAAGACAATTGGAACTATGGAAAGTATAGTTATGGCGGAATAGATTTCAACTACTCTACAAATGACCTAAATACAGGCGAATTGGAGGTAGTTTTTCACGATTTAGAGAATAGAATATTAGGTGGAACTTTTCATTACAATGCAATAGATGAAAATGGTATTATTGTGGAGATAAGAGAAGGTGAATTTGATATGAAATATTAAATAAAAAACAGTTTGCCAACAACGTGTAAACATAATAACGGCAGAATTTCCTATCGGAAATTCTTACATATTTACTTAATATGGTTTCGTTGGCTGTAATATCCTAAAACCTCGAACTAAATGAAAATTATTTATTTTTTTATCGTCTTTTTTATTTCAACAAGTCTTTTTTCTCAAATAAGAGAAGAACAAACAATTGAATTAACTGTTAAAATTGGGAAATCTAGTTTTCGTTATTATGTATCTGGGTCATCCGTCTGGTTCATTAAGTTCTATAAATTTTGGTGTTAGTGGAGATTACTATTTGAATAAAACCTGGAGTATCCAAACAGGGCTGTTATATCAGAAAATGGGAGGAACAACATATAATAGCAACTATGAAGTAGACTATATAAACATACCTTTTAATATGAATTGGCATTTTGGTAAAACGAAAAAATGGAATTTGAATTTTGGAATCATTCAAAGCTTTAGAACTAATAACTCTTCTAGTCAAAACATATTAGGTGCAACAATTAAAAATACACAAACTGCAATAAATTTAGGGTTTGGCTATAGAATCAAAATAAATGATAAAATTGGAATTCTATTAGATTATCAGTTTTTATCTGGAATGAACAATATAGATAAAGATGAAATTTATAGAATTACAAATAAAGGTAGTAATATAAATTTAGGAACAGTATTAAAAATATGACAAATAAAATACTACTGCCAACAATGTATAACTGCAATTACGGCAGATTCGATTATCCTTCTACTTACGTTGTAAGGTATTCTTCATTCAAAATATATTTTGAATGAAGATAATAATCAGAATTAGCTACGCTGAACCTAAAGGTTTGCTAACGTCTGTGCTAAACGGAAAAATAGTAACTGAACATTATACAAGACCGTTCTCTGTCATTAGAAAAATGAACATAAAATTGAACTGAAAAAACAATGAATAAGCTTCTTTCTATTTTAACATTATTATCGTTATTAAGTTGTTCTAATAACAAAACAAATAATGAGTTATCTATCTCAACTGCAGAATCCAATTCACGACAACAGTGATTTAGATCTTATTTCAAAACAACTAGAACAAACAGAAACTGAAGATGCAAAAATTAAAGAATTAGTTTTTGAGTCTTTAAAGAAAGGCATAAAAAAACTAAAACAGCTAACTTTAAATTAATGCTATTAGCAATTATTTAAGCATGATGAGTAAAGTCTGGCGGTATATCACTAAAAACAAAACAGTTTGCGTTTTAAACATAGTACTGTTTATAATTTTGCTTGTTCCCTACTCCTACATCTATAGTCATCATAATGAAAACGAAGATTTGCACTGGATACCTAATTTTGTATTTCAGCAAGCAGATTTATTTGGTTTCTATTTACTGATTGCGGTTTTGATTATTGGTTTTCAAATAGCCAAAACAAACATTTTAAGAAAAAGACTTTTAATAATAAGTCTAATTGTTTCATTTGTATACTTCATTGCAGGATCCCTTTCACTATATCTTCCTGTTCAAGATTTTTCCGCTGGTATTGACAATGTTTTAGTCCTAACTATTTTTCCGTTAGGTATGCTTATTCTTATACTTGAACAATAAAATTCTAGCGCAAACAAGATTAAATTATATTTTTTTTAGATCATTTGACTTAAATGATTCAACTTTAAGTAATTTTAAGCTGTAAATACCAAATTCAACATGAAAAACATCTACTTCTTTATTTGCTTATTTATGACAGGTGCCGTTTTTTCTCAAGAGGATAAAATAGCATACTTTAAAACAGACAAAACATTTGTATATGCAGATAATGAACCAGATTCTTTTTATGCCATTGAAATACCTGGTGATAGTATAAACCTTAGTGAAATTCAAGGAGCTTTTAAAGTTGATGATTACATGATTCAATTTATAAAAAACCCTTACACTATAGAAGAGTACACCAATAAAATGGACTCCATTAAGGAGATTGAATTGTTAGAAAGCAAAATGAATTGGGAACTAGATTACATACAAGACGATGTACTAAAGCAAAAAGTAAAAAGCAACTATAGTGTTTTTAAGAACAAACTTGGAAAACGGTTTTTATTATGGGAATATAAGTTACCAGAAATGGAACACTCTGACGTAGATATACAAGTAGTAAAAAACTATTTTCTATCTTTTGTAGCCAATAAGCATGTTGTCTGTATATCAATACCTGCGTTTGAGGATAATGATGAAATTTCTAATTTTCTTCATGGAATTAGCGAAAATATAAGAGTTTATGGTAGTGAAATAGATATAGACGCGCTATACTATCAAGTAGATGCAAAAGATGATGAAAAGAACATTGTATATACCGATTCTATAAGGCATTATGAAATTGAAATACCCAAGTGGCTTAACATCATAAAGACAAACTCTAATATTGTCTTTGGTGGTACTTTTCCAGATATTGACAACATTAAAAATGCCTTAATAGTCAATCCCTTTGAAAAAGAATCTTTTAATGGCTCTTTTTCTAAATTTAATAAAGAAAAAGTATCTAGCCTTAAAACAGGAGATCAGTTAGGTGGAGCATCAATTTTATTAACTAAAGAAATTGAGTCCCCAAAATCGGTTAATGGAGTTGCATACAGTATACAGGCCGTACATGGAAGTTCTATGTACGAAAACATCTGTTATACCATAGATACAGGCAGTCATTATCTATTAATTTTCTTTACTTCTACACCGCAAACAATTAAAACAAATATGGATTTATTAAATGACTTTGTGTCCAGAATTAAAATTTTAAAATGATGAAACCATACTACAAGTTATATCCTATGATGCTACTATTCTCTTTTTTTGGTCTATTTGGACAAAACAAAGGTGACGGAAGCCTGAAAAAACCTCAGCTAAAAAGTGGACAAATATGGGAGTACAACACCCGAAAGGGTGAAGAAAAATCTAGAGTTATAATTCTTAAAGTTGAAGATTATGGGCAAAAAGGGCAAGTGGTCCACATTGCTGTTAACGAATTAAAAATTAAAAACGAACAGATTGATGGTGGGTTTTCTAAAGACATAGGACATTTGCCTTTTAATAAAGAATCGCTTTTAAAAAGTCTAACAAAACTAGAAGGCACTATAGATAAATTGCCAGAATATATGGACGGTTACCTACAATGGAAAGAAGCATTTGATAATGGCGAAGGTGGAGTGTTTACTATTCAAATCAAAGAGGTTGTTGATTTTCTTGAAAAATCTATGAACGGTTAAAACTATTAAATAAAATATTTACAAATAACTAATGAAAAACTCACTAATAATTTTAACTGTATTTTTAACCTCTTACATAGGATTTTCTCAAGATTATCAATTAGAATTTCAGAAATATTGCCAAACCAACGATACCATAAATCAATTAAAAACTTTAAAAGAATGGCAGTCTAAAACACCTAAAGATCCTGAATTGTTTACGAGTTTTTTTAATTATCATTTTATGAAATCTCGACAAGAAATTGTCACTTTAACTACAGATCAGCCAGATGGCGAAAGCTTGGTATTGAAAGACAGCTTAAATCAAAATGCAGGTTATATTGGCAGTAAAATTCATTTTAACCAGGCAGAATTAAAGAAAGGACTAGATAAAATTGATGAAGGAATTAAACTATATCCTAACCGTCTTGACATGAGATTTGGTAAAATCTTTGTGCTAGGCCAAATTGAAAATTGGTCTTATTTTACATCAGAAATACTTAAAACAATAGAATTTTCTGCTAAAAACAATAATAACTGGACTTGGACTAACAACGAAAAATACAATAATGGAGAAAAAGAGTTCCTTTCAGGCATACAAAGCTATCAATTGCAATTATATGATACTGGGAATGATGACTTACTAAAAAATATGCGAGAGATTGCAAATAAAGTCTTAGAACATTATCCTAACCATATTGAGAGTTTATCTAACCTTTCAATTACCTACCTACTAACAGACGATTATGATAAAGGCATAGAACCTCTTTTAAAAGCTGAAAAAATCAACCCAAAAGATTATATCGTTCTTGGAAACATTGCGTTGGGTTATAAATTAAAAGGCGATAAAGAAAAAGCTGTTGAATACTACGAGAAAACTGCTGAACATGGTGATGATAGAGCTAAGGAATATGCTAAACAACAATTGAAAGAATTAAAAAAATAACTCCATAAACACTAATCAAAGAATGAAAAAACTACAATACAAAATAGACATAAAAACCTCTGCTAAAAAGGCATACAACACCATGTTGGGTATAGATAACAAAGAGACTTATGAAGAATGGACAGCCATTTTTAACCCAACCTCAACCTTTGAAGGCAATTGGGAAAAAGGATCTAAAATCTATTTTGTTGGTACAGACGAGAACGGCAAACGTGGTGGAATGGTGTCTGAAATTGCAGACAATATTCCTTCAAAATTTATTTCTATTCGTCATTATGGAATTTTAGATGGTGAAAACGAGATAACTTCAGGACCACAAGTAGAAAAATGGGCTGGCGGACTTGAGAATTACTCTTTTGAAGAGCACAATGGCTTAACTACAATAACTGTTGAAACTGAAGCAGACAATGAATATCTCGATTATTTTGAGACCACATGGCCTAAAGCTTTAGATAAGCTAAAAGAACTCTCAGAAAAATAAAACAACTATAAATACCTTCAAAACATATACCAATGAAAATACTTAACGTTTTTACTGCTCTAATATTTGTGGCAACTATGATGAGTTGTAACTCAGAAAAATCGGGAGACAACCTCAAAACAGAAACTACAAACACAACCAATACAAAAACAGACACATTAACAAAACATCTTAAACCCTTTAAGTCAGATTTACCTACAATTGGGCTTTTAATGTACAATGGAGTTTTACAAAGTGAGGTTATTGCAACTTCAGATGTTTTTGCAAAACCAACCGAAAGTGGTGAGCAAATCTTTAATGTCATCACAATTGCAGAAACAGAACAACCCATTGTCACCGAAGAAGGTATTAAAATAGTTCCAGATTTTACTTTTAATAATTGTCCTAAGTTAACTGCGCTTTTTGTACCTAGTGCTTATGATATGTATGCTCAAGTTCACAATGATGAAATTGTAAATTTTATAAAAAACAAAAATCAAGAAGCTAAATACGTCGTTAGTAATTGTGCTGGTGCTCAACTCATTGGAAAATCTGGCATTGCAGATGGACATAAAATAGTGACGTGGATTGGTGGCGGAGAACAACTGCAAAAAGATTATCCAAACCTAAAAGTACAGAACGACAGTTTAGTAACTTTTATTGAAGATGGAAAATTTAGTTCTTCTAACGGAAATTTAGCCAGTTATATTTCTGCACTAAATTTATTAGAAAAAATGACAAACTCTAATCATAGAGAGTTTGTAGAAAGCTATCTATACTTAGACAGACTTCAGAATTGGAAAAAATAAAACACTAAAAAAAGTAAATCTATCTACCAGATAAACAACAGCTATTACAATTTATAACTCAAACACACTAAATAAAATTACTTACATTTTTCTATATTTAGACATACCAATCAATCTCTAAAAATATGTCTAAATCAAAATCTAAAAGAATTATAAGAGTTCTTTTACTTATTAGTACTGTTGTTTCGTTATACTTTGTACCATGGCCAATTGTAAAGGCTTGGATTGTTCCATTACCAAAAACAGTTCAAGCCCAAGTGGACAAAGCCAAAGATTATGGTTTTGATGGTATTATAGTCTATGTAGACAAAAAAAATAAAGCTCCACTACTCTACACATCGGGTTACAAAAACCGAGAACTAAAAAATCCTGCAGACCCAAAAGCTTTGTTTAAAATAGCCAGTTTAGATAAACTATATATTGCTTTGGCAATTGCTAAATTAGTACACTCTAACCAATTGTCATTAGACAAAACACTGGCAGATTATTTACCAGAATTAAAAGATAAAATTGAAAATGCCAATACCATTACTTTAAGAATGTTAGTACAACATCGTAGTGGTATTCCTAATTTTACTGATACGCATAATTATTGGGCAAACCCAAAAGAAACTGATGATGAAAAATTAGCTTTAATTATTAATAAACCTGCAAATTTTGCACCAAATGAAAGCTATCAGTATTGTAATACTAACTACCTTTTAATTGGTAGAATTATAAATCGAGTGCTTGGTTACGACACCTTCACATATATTAAAAATGAAATCTTAACACCACTTAATCTCAACAATACATACGGATCTATTGATAATGTTGATATTAATGATGTAATGAGTGGTTATTACGTAGGTTATGATTTAGATTTAAAAACAGACAAAGTAGGCTCTATGCTTGCTACAGCAGAAGATGTGGGTAAATTTATAAGAGCTTTAAATGAAGGGACTGCATTTAAGGATAAAAAAGAGCGAGACATTTATTCCTCAATATATAGATATGAACATACAGGATTAATACCTGGTTACCAAACAATCGCAAAGTATCATAAAGATATAGACGCTGTTGTGGTTCAGTTTACAAATACTGTAGATTTTGAAGGCTATAATTGGAGTATGTCTGAAATAATGTATAGTAGAATTGTAAAAATTCTAAAAAAAGACCTTTAAAAAAGCTACATTAACTCCCTTAAAGGTCTTGTTTATATCAATTTATATCGAATTATCTCGAATAATTAGGAGCTTCTTTTGTAATAGTTACATCATGCGGATGACTCTCATGAATACCACTAGATGTAATCTTTACAAAGCGACCAGTTTCTTTTAAAGTTGCAATATCTTTTGCACCACAATAACCCATTCCAGCTCTTAGTCCGCCAACAAATTGGTGAATACTTTCAAACAATTCGCCTTTGTAAGGTACACGACCTACAATGCCTTCTGGTACTAATTTTTTAATATCGTCTTCTACATCTTGGAAATAACGATCTTTACTACCTTGTTTCATGGCTTCAACAGAACCCATTCCACGATAAGATTTAAACTTACGTCCTTCGTAGATAATTGTTTCTCCAGGACTTTCTTTAGTACCTGCTAATAACGAACCTAACATTACAGTATCTGCACCAGCTGCAATAGCTTTAGGAATATCACCTGTATAACGAATTCCTCCATCAGCAATTACAGGAACACCAGAACCTTTAATGGCTGCTGCAACTTCTAACACTGCAGAAAATTGCGGAAAACCAACACCTGCAACCACACGCGTAGTACAAATAGAACCTGGACCAATACCAACTTTTACAGCATCTGCACCAGCTTCTACCAAATATTTAGCCGCTTCTGCAGTTGCAATATTACCAACAATAACCTCTAGTTTTGGGAATTTAGATTTTATTTCTTTTAAAACTGACACCACACCTTTAGTATGTCCATGCGCTGTATCAATAACCACAGCGTCAACACCTGCATTAACTAAAGCTTCTGCTCTTTCTACAGCATCAGCAGTAACACCTATCGCTGCCGCAACTCTTAACCTTCCGTAAGAATCCTTATTAGCTATTGGTTTTTGAGTTACTTTAGTAATGTCTCTAAATGTAATTAAACCTGCAAGTCTATCTCCTTCAACAATCAATAATTTTTCAATCTTATTTTGTTGCAAAATAGCTTCAGCATCTTTTAAAGAAGTACCTACAGGAGCCGTAACAAGATTCTCGCCTGTCATAACTTCTATGATTGGTCTGTTATTTTGATGCTCAAAACGTAGATCACGATTGGTAACAATACCTTTTAAGTTACCATTACCATCTACAATAGGAATACCACCAATACTATGTTCTCTCATAGCATTTTTGGCATCGGCAACGGTGGCTTCTATGGTAAGTGTTACAGGATCTATAATCATACCACTCTCAGCACGTTTTACACGACGCACTTTTGTAGCTTGTTGTTCTATGGTCATGTTTTTGTGCAACACACCAATACCACCTTCTCTAGCCATGGCAATAGCCATTCTGCTTTCTGTAACCGTATCCATTGCTGCAGAAATAACAGGAATGTTTATGGTAATGTTTCTCGTAAATTTTGTTTGAATGTTTACTTCGCGAGGAAGTACTTCAGAAAAAGCTGGGACTAAAAGGACGTCGTCATAGGTAAGACCTTCACCTAAGATTTTGTTTTCGTGTGCTGTCATTATGCAATTAAAATTAATTGCACACAAAGATACATTTTTTCGTAGAGCTTATACCAATTTTAGGTTAAAAAATGATCCTTTAATTTATCTTAACTCACAAACACTATAATTTTCTAAACAACACTTCTGTAATATTTATTCTTTTATAAAGTTTGAAAAAAAATAATTCAACATTATTTTTGCACGCTGAAAGCAAACCTATTTTTAACAAGTCTAAATTAATGAGACGTAAATTATCCCTTACAGTATTAGGTTTAGTAAGTACATATATTGTATCTGCACAAAAACAACCTAACGAAAAACCCTTAGATTCTATACAGAAACTAGACGAAGTAATTATTAACTCTAACCAAATTTTTGGCAGCAAATATGTAGCAAGTAACCGTACAGGTTCTGCTTATTATTTATCTCCTCAAGAGTTAAAGAAATTTGGCTTTACAGACATTAACCGTGCATTAAGATCGGTTCCTGGTGTTACCTTTTATGAAGAAGACGGTTTTGGATTAAGACCAAATATAAGTTTAAGAGGTACATCTCCAGAACGTAGTGCAAAGATTACTCTAATGGAAGATGGTGTACTTATAGCACCTGCTCCTTACAGTGCTCCTGCTGCTTATTATTTTCCTTCTGTAGGTCGTATGCAGGCTGTAGAAATTTTAAAAGGAAGTAGCCAGGTACAATTTGGTCCTTTTACTACAGGTGGTGCTATTAATATGATTTCTGCACAAATACCTAATACATTTAGTGGTGAGGTTAGAGCAGGTTATGGTTCTTTTGATACTCAACAAGTTTTGGCGCGTATCGGTGATTCAAAAGAAAATATTGGCTACATGGTAGAATTCCTTAACTACGGTTCTGATGGTTTTAAGGACTTACCTAACGGTAACAACACAGGATTTGACATTAACGAATTAACAGCCAAATTTAAAGTAAAAACTGATGCTGACGCTAAACTTCAGCAGTCATTAGAAGCCAAATTTCATTATTACGATGAGCGTTCTTACGAAACCTATTTAGGACTAACAGAAAACGACTTTAATGCAAATCCTTACAGTAGATATGCAGCTTCACAAGATGACCGTATGATTGCTGAGCAAATTCAATTAATGCTTACGCATACCTTAGAATTTTCAAAAAATATGCGTTTAACATCCAACGGTTATTATAACAGGTTTTCTCGTAACTGGTATAAATTAGATGATGTTATCTTTAACGGCGACAAACAAGGTATTTCTACCGTAATTGCAGACCCAACTACCTATGCCGACCATATGAATATTATTCGTGGTGATGTAGATTCATCTGCCGATGCTTTATTGGTAAAAGCGAATAACCGTGTTTACTATTCTAAAGGTATACAAACAAAATTTGACTACCATTGGTTTGGTGACAACACCTTTCATGATTTAGAAGTTGGTTTACGTTACCATTACGATGAAGAAGACCGTTTTCAGTGGGAAGATGGTTATAGTATTATTAACCAAAATATGTCTAAAACATCGGATGGTGTGCATGGTGCTCAAGGTAACAGAATTAGTAGCGCAAAAGCCTTTGCAGCTTATGCGATGTATAAACTAAAATATGATAAACTTACTGTAACACCTGGCGTTAGATATGAAAATATCATTTTACAACGCGATAACTATGGCAGCAATGACCCAAGTAGAACAGGCAGTGACCTTTCGTTTAGAGAAAACAAAGTAGATGTTTTTATTCCTGGTATTGGTGTTAACTACGCATTTACAAATGCTGTTTCTGTATTTGGTGGTGTACACAAAGGATTTTCACCTCCAGGAAGTTCTGATGGAGAAGAAGCTGAAGAAAGTATTAATTATGAATTAGGATCGCGTTTTGTTTTTGGTCAATTACGTGGTGAGGTTGTTGGTTTCTATAATGACTACAGTAACTTATTAGGTAGCGATTTAGCTGCAACTGGCGGAACAGGTTCTCTAGATCAATTTAATGCAGGTGAAGTTGCTGTGAGCGGTGTAGAAGTTTTATTAAACTACGAGTTATTGCCTAACAACAAATCGTTTAAGCTACCTATAACGTTTGCTTACACATATACAAATACCGAGTTTTTAAATAGCTTTGGTAGTAATGATGATTTATGGGGAGAAGTTACTGAAGGTGACGAATTACCATACATTCCAACACATCAATTTAATGTTGGTTTATCGTTAGAGCACACTAAATATGAGCTTAACATCAACGGAAGATTTAATGGTGAATTTAGAACTATGGCTGGTACAGGATCTATTCCAGATATTGAGCGTGTAGACTCAAACTTTATCATAGATATGTCTGCAAAATATCATTTTACAAAGAATCTTAGTCTTACAGGAAACATTATAAACCTACTAGACGAAACATACGCTGTTTCAAGAGTTCCTGCTGGTTTACGTCCAGGCCATCCATTTGGTGGTAACCTAGGATTTGAATTTAGATTTTAAATATTCAGTTTTAAAATTAGTTAATTGATAAAAGCGTTATTCATTTTTGGATAGCGCTTTTTTTTTAGATAGAATCTTAGTAACAATCCATTAAAATTTGCTCGTTGTTTTCAAACGTGCTCAATGGTTCGTTTAAGATTGTTGTGGTTATGGTATTCAAAACTTCTAAGACACGATTTTGCATAGCTATAGAACCACAAATCATTATGACTCCATCGTTTTTAAGCGCATTAGAAATAAGGGTTTCATTTGCTTTAATACTATCTTGAACGTATACCTTAGTTTCCTGTTCTTGCGAATAGGCAACATTGAAGTTATCTAAATAGCTTTTTTGAGTTGCGTTTTCTATGTGAGAAGCATACAATTGAAGCGATGCTTTGGTTCGTCCTCCCCAAAACAGATGTGTTTTTATGTCTTTATTGGTTTCGTTGAGCATTCCGAGGAAAGGCGCAATTCCGGTACCATTGGCAATCATTACCACTTCTTTGGCATAGCTCGGAAAATGAAAATCTAAATTCCTGTTGACTTTCCCTTTAATTGTAGTGCCAACTGTTAACTGACTTAGTAACGTTGAACATTTACCAAACTCGTGCTTTTTTATACTCAATAAAATGCTATCATCAACTTTAGCTACTGAATATTGACGTTCAATGTTATCGTCTTCAGGATAGAATGACACAATATCTCCTGACTGAAATTTCAATTTTTTTTCTGCTTTTAATTCAATTAAAAAGGTATCATCTACGTTAAGACCAGAATTAGATGCTACCTTAAAACTTTTCAGTTTTTTACGGTTAACTAATGGTTTGGTTAATACCACTTTTAAATCTTGGTTTGTAGCTTCATTCCACTGAATTATCCAATTTTTAAAAGCTTCAAAAGATTGATTATTTATTTTGAAAACAGGTAAATTCTGTTCAAAATTTGGATGATTATACAACCATTCATCAACCTCAATCGCATATTTGCAATAGTCTGGATACATCAACGACCCAAAACCAACTACAGAATATTTTATACTATTGGCTTGCTGAATTGTAGGCAACAATTTTTCAAAACTCTTGGCTGTGCGAGGTGCTTCGCCTTCACCATAAGTTGACGTAAAAATGATGATGTGTTTTGCCTCTTTGTAACTATGATATTGATTTAATGTAGAAAAATAAACCGTGTTACCAGCGTCTAACAAAGCATTATAAAATTGATGCGCAAACTTGTTGGTATGCCCTGTTTCTGAACCAATAAGAATGATGTATTCTGCAGTATCTTTTGTGAATTTATTTTTCACTTTAGACCCTTTAGCCAAACGCTTAAAACTCATTGCAAAACCTGAATACATAAAGAACAGAATCGCAAAACAAGCCAGTAACAATACTACTGCCCAAACGATGGAGCCTTGTCCTGTATGCAAAATTAAACTCCAATAAGATAGCTGACTTACCAGAGGTTTTTTGGCTTCACTCAGAACATTACCTGTGTATTGATTAATATAAAACTCGCCAGATGTTGTTTGCAGAATAAAGTAATCTTCTTCGTCTTCAGAAAATGGAAAATCGAGTGTTACAAGCTCATCTAAATGTGTGTCATTAAATATTTTGAATTTAGATAATTCTAGCTTTTCCTTAGATTGTTTCTCAACGGTTTCAATATGTTCCATCTTACTGGCAGGCAACATATCAAACTTTTCTAAGGATAAATAAACACCTGTGAGTGTAATGATAACTATAGGAACTAAGAACCAACGTCCTAAAACCACGTGGTAATATTGCTCGAAATTTTCTTTTACAACTTTACTAAAAAACTTCCTTAAACCACCTTGTCTTTTTACAATCAGCTGAATTCCTGTAATAGCAATGAGAAACAATAAAAACGAAAATAAACCGACTAAAAATCGACCTGTGGATTTTAAAAATAAAGAACGATGTAGGTTTGTTGCAAACTCAAAGATTGGTGCTTTTTTCTCTAATTCTCCAAGTTTTTTTCCTGTATTTGGGTCTAAGTAAAAGGTTTCGCTATCACCTTCAAACGTAAAAACAGAAGCTTTTACAAAGTTATTATTATCTACTTCTACACTAACAATTTCATCATATTCATCCTGCAAAACCGAAATAACCGTAGACAACTTAATGTCGTCTGCATTGGTTATAGCATAAGGCTTTAGCTGATTTGAAATGGGTTCAAATGCTAAAATAATACCTGTAACGGTTGCCAATAGTATAAAAATGAAAGAAGATATAGCCAGCGCAAAGTGACTATATCTCCATATTGAAATTGTCATATATCTACTGGTAGATTATTGAGGCATTAGTCTTACATAACGAATAAAACCTTTGCCGTCATATTTACCTTTTACGTTGGCAGAAGTCAGCTCTACCTCAACGTCAGAGGTGTAATATTCCTGGTCTTCTACTGCAGTTTCAAATCGTAATTTGTAACCGTTGTCTAGTTTATCGTCAGCGATTTCTATAACACTAATAGAGCGTTCACCTCCACTAATAGTTGCTCCTGTTATGGCATCGATATCGTTACGCTTTTTTCCGTAAAAATCCCACCATTCTTCAACAGTGTTGTACCATTCGTCATCCTCGCCTTTAACGTGCAAAGTTTCCTCATATTCACCTTCAGGATTAATTAATGAGATAACAATGTATGCACCTTCTCCTGTGTAATTGGTCATCTGAATCATACACTTATATTTTGTAGATTCTACCATTGAGGTAAAGGACATTAATCCAATAATGGTGATAAATAGGACTGCTAATATTTTAAAATTCTTCATTATGTTTTTACTTTAAAAAGTCTATTGAAACGTTGTTCTTTTTTAGTAATTCGTTTTCTGAAGCTAAATCATAAACTGATTCATCAAAGTCTGTTGTAGCTTTAACATCTGCGCCTTGCTCTATTAAGAATTTTAGAATGTCTGCGTCTTTAGCTTTCATAGCTGCAATATGTAAAGCGGTATTTCCTTCGCTGTTTTTAGCATTAACATCTAATTTATGCTTAGCTGCTACCTCTAATAGTCTTAAACTTTGCTTTTCTGTAGCAAGATGGTATAATGTGTTACCGTTATCTTGTGCTGCTGTTACGTCTACTCCATTTCCTTTTAAAACGTCTAACTTCATAAAAAACTGCTCTTCGTTTCTAGGTGAATACCCTTCAAATAAGTAATAAGCCAGGTTATTTCCTTCCTTATCTTTAAACTTAAAGTTTGCTTTGTTATTAGCTAAAAAATCAACTACATCCACATCATTGTACTTAATGGCCAATGCTAAAGCTGTTGCTCCTTTGCTATTACTTTGATTTACGTCTTTAACTTTTTTAAATAACGTCTCTACAATTGTAAGATTATTTCTTGAAGCAGCATTTATAAATGGTGTATTTCCTTCTGCTTCTTTAGCATTAACATCTAATCCTTTTTCAAGTAAATACGTAACAACTTTTATGTCTTTACTTCTTGCCGCTACAATATGTAAAGGCGTTACACCTTCTTTATTTGCAACATTTGGGTTTAATCCTACGTTTACCAAATACTCGTAGGCCTCAACGGTATTTGCTTTTCCTCTTGTGCCATAGGCTGTAAAGATAAAAGCTTGGTCTGTACCTTTTACTCCCATTTCTATAAGCTTGTCCATTAGCTTAGTGTTGCCTGTACGTGCTACGTAATTAAAAATTCCGTTACCATTAGCATCTGTGCTTTTTACACTTAATCCCTTAGATTCAAAATATTTTACAACTTCTAAATCTGTATCGTAAGGTGCTGCCAATAAAAGTGCATTGGCACCATCTGGATTTGTTTTTGATACCTGAACTTTATCTGCAGCAATAATTAAATCATACACCTTGGTGTTTTGTTGACCTGTACTTGCCGCAAACGTAATTATGGTATTACCCTTATCATCAGTTAAATCTGTCTTTGCTCCTTGATCTAACAGGTAGGTAATTATCTCTGTATTGCCTTTGTATGCTGCCCAGAAAATATAAGTTCTACCATCGTGCGTTAGCTTGTTAATTTCATTTCCTTTTAGAGTCATTAAGTACACAATGCTCTTTGTAGGTGCATTTTGAAGTATAGCATACACTACTCCATCAAAATTATTACTATTGGCTTCAGACGGATTATTGCCTTGTTTTATCTTAGCCTTGATTGTTTCCACAGTGGGTTTTGTATCCCAAAAATCGCGTTTTAAAAACACGTTGTCTTGTGCAAACAATAGCGACCCGAACATTAATGTACAGGTCACTATCAGTTGTTTTACTATCTTCATGTTTTGTTTATTTCTTAACAAAAGATTCAATCGTAGTGTCAATATCTTTCTTTTCAGTCATTTCTTCATCAAATAAATGCTTGTAAAGAACTTTGTTATCTACTTTTTCTTCTAAAACTAAATCTTTATCTCTTCCGTAAACCTCATCCCATTTAGCTCTTACAGTTGCCCATTTATCAAAATTAGCTTTCCACCAATCTTGTGCTGCTTGGCAACGGCTATCATCGACTTTTACATAAGTATTGTAACCTTTTTCGTTTGCTAATACTACATCTTCCTTCCCCTTTTCTCTGATAACTTTAGCGTTATCCTGGTCGTGTAACCATCCGTAATTAGTAATCTCGTGACGGTTACCTCTTAGAGTTACATTATAATCGCTACGCTTTGTGTATTCTCTTCTTGGTAATGGTGCTGTAGTTGTGTTTTCCCAATAGCTTTTTCCATCTACGTGTACCCAAGTAGCAGATCCTTCGTAACGAGGACTATCATCTACCTGATATACTTTTTGAGTCCATTGACCTGCAACATCCTCATCCGTTTTTTCTTCAAACAACCATTCGTTATCTCCGTTGTACATGTAGAAATCTTTGTTTTCGAATAACCAGTCTTGTCTCCAGTGCTTAACAATATGTGGTTGGTCTGGTCTTCCTACTTGTAATAAATGCTGAATAGAAATCTTATCATCCTCATCTACGACTAATTGTGCCCACTCTAATCCTTTATCTACCTTGGTTTTTGATGGTTTGTACAATGAATCTTCACTGAATGAAAATGTTTCTGCAAAATTAAAAGTGACTTCAAAACATCCACACATTTCTTTAATAGCAGATTTGTCTTGTTCTTTTTTGTCTTGTGCATTTACTGAAAGCGTTAGAGCTAAAAACGCTAATGAAAAAGCTAAAATTTGTTTCATGATTATAGGTTAAAATTATTTTTTAAAAATTTTATTCTTATTTAGATTGATTTAAAATAAGATTTTATATTTGCAGCAAAATTAATCAAGAATGAATCTAAATAAAAATAAAATCTACATTTATTTTTTATTTTTTTTAACTGCTTCGGTTTACGCACAAGAGCAAAAAAAAGATAGCACTTCTGTAGAAAAACTTAAGGAAGTTGTTGTTGTAGGCGAAAGCAACGTTATGTCTGTTAGCAAAAAGCTATTTACAGTTGGTACTATAAAAAGAAAGGACATAGAAAATGTAGCTGGTAACAACTTAGCAGATATACTATTTAACAGCCTAAACATTACGGTAAATCCTGATGCTTCAAATGGTCGTTCTACAGTGAGTTTATTTGGTTTAGATGGCCAATACACCAAAATACTAATAGATGGTGTACCTGTGGTTAGTGATAATGGTGTTGGTAACAATATTGATATTACACAAATTAATATCGATGATGTAGAGCGAGTTGAAATTGTTGAAGGTTCAATGGGTGTTTTATATGGTGATAATGCTGTTGCAGGTGTTATTAATATAATTACTAAAAGAGGATTGAGAGACAATGGCTGGGAACTTCAGCTATCTTTACAAGAGGAAACTGTAGGAAACGAATTTGAGTTTTTTGATAGAGGAAGACATATTCAAAACTTTAGAGTTACCAATCAGGCTAATGAAAAGTTTTCTTATTCTTTTGGCGCTTCGCGAAATGACTTTGCAGGCTTTTATAATGGTTATCAAGGCAAAAATTATTTTGCAACCGAAAACGGTCTTATAAAAAATGACAGCCTTCGTGGTACAGAATGGAATCCTAAAGAACAGCTTACTGTTTCTGCTAATGCAGATTTAGATGTAGGAAAACATAATTTCTTTTACAAACTTCAGTATTTTAATGAAAGTTTAGATATCTATAACAGAATAGTTAATGGTAGGTACGAAAACGGACAGCTAAACCCAACTGCTGTTGATCAGAATTACGAGACAGACAGATGGGTAAATAACCTTAATATTTCTGGTCCTTTAAATGGTGCTACGAATTATAATGTTAACTTCTCTTACCAAAATCAAAAACGACGTTATAAAGAGTATGTATACAACATTCTGGAGCGTCGTGAAGAATCTGTACTAAACGATGCCGTAAGCCAATCTAGTGAAGTGTGGTATTCTAAGGGATTTGTAAATAACATTGTACCAAAATCTGATTTCTTTAACCTTCAATTAGGTTATGAATTTACTAACCAGAAAGGTTTTGATGCTATTGCTACAGGAGACTACTCTAGCGATGTTGTAGAAAACACAATTACTAATTACGAGGTATTTGGGATTACGGAATTTAAACCAACTAAAAAGCTATCATTAAATCCAGGTGCAAGATTTACAAGTAGTTCTCAATTCGACAACTATCTTATTTGGTCACTATCATCGACTTACGATTTTACAGAAAAACTAAAATTAAAAGCTGTTGTTGGCTCTGCCTACAGAGCACCAAATTTTGAAGAGCTATTCTTTTATTTTGTAGATGCCAACCATAATGTAAGAGGTAACCCAGACCTAAAACCCGAAGATGGTATTTCAGTATTTGTTAACTTAAAAGATAACTACAGAATTGCAGAAGAAGGCTACTTAAGTCCAAGTTTTAATTTCTTTTATATCGACCTAAAAGACGCTATTACAAGTGTAACTGCTGAGGATGATGATGGAAGAATTTTATACACGCAAGACAATATAGATTACAGCAAACGTATTGGTTTTAGTCTAGATAACAGTTTTATCTACAAAAACTGGAATATAGGTTTAGGAGCTACATATCTAGGTGTAACAAGCTCTATAAATGAAGAATTAGAAAATGACAATGACTATTTATGGAGTTTAAATTTTCAAACATCATTAGCCTACAAAATAGATAAGTGGAATACTACTATCTCCAGCCAATTAAAATATACAGGTAAAACTCAAGGAATATTTTCTGATGAAAATGATGAGTTATTTATTGGCGAAACCGAAGCTTTTACTTGGCTAAATGCCTCTATAAGAACAGATATTTCAACAAGATTAAGCGCCACGTTAGGAGCACGTAATATTTTAGATGTAGTTAATATCAATACGCGTTCATCAGCAGGAGCACACACCAACTCAACATCTGGATCGAGATTAATTGGTAACGGAAGATCTTATTTTTTAAAACTTACATATAATTTAAATTTTTAATACTAACAATTATGACAAACAAATTTTTAACACTAATGTTATTTATAGCAGCTGCCCTTGTAACTAGCTGTAGTAGTGATGACGACGGTACAACACCTGTAATTCCTCCTTCTGAAGGTGGTATTGTAGATCCTATCGTAGGTGGATTTAACCAACCTAACCGTGTTTATGTTGACTTAAGTACTGGTACACAAACTGCTGTAGCAAGAGATTCTTGGGAAATAGCTGTGTATAACGGTTCTCAAAACAGAGTGTATTTAAATAATGCTTTATTAGTATCTGCTGCTGAGTTAGAAGGAATTAATGACATTACAACAGTGACTGAAAGTACTGCACTTACAGCACCTATGACACTAAATACACTTGATCAAAGTTTTTCTCAAACTACTGTAACTGTAAACACTGTAGGTGAATTAATGGCAGGATTACCTGTAAGCTACACACAATATGGGGACTTAAGTGCTGGTATTTCTTTTACAGATAGCAAAGAAGGTGAATTAACAGGTACTGCATTTGAAGAAGTATCTACTACAGATAGTTCTAACAATGTATACATCGTAAACTTAGGAAACGAAATCCCAACTGAAAACAACGGATCGTTAAACACTACAGGAGATGCTAGAGGTTTCATGAAAGTTAGAGTTTTAACTGATGGAAACACGTATACTATTCAATATGCTGAGTTAACAAATACAACTGATTTTTCTGAAATTACTGTAACTAAAGATGGTAGCTACAATGTTACTGCTGTTAGCTTAACTGATGATCAAGTTGTAAGTTCAGAGCCAATGTCTTCTAACTGGGACATCGATTTTGGTGGTGTATTTTCTTATTATGGATCTCAAGGTATAGATGCAGGATTAACATATTCTGACTACACAACTCACAATACACTTGCTGGTGTAGGTCTATACACTATAACTATTGAAGAAGATGACACAACTACTCCTAACTATGTAGATTTTACTTTAGCTGATGTTACAGAAGCTAGTTTTGTATATAACGACCGTGCTGTTATTGGTAGTGGTTGGAGAGTTACAAGTTTTACTCCTGGTGTTGAACCAACAGTAAGAGAAAACAGATATTATATTGTAAAAGATACTGACGGTAACTACTACAAATTAAGATTTACTGCTGTAGTTAGCGAAACAGGAGAAAGAGGTTTCCCTCAATTTCAATACGAATTATTAGCTGAGTAATTCTCTGTTAATTAACAATACAAAAAAAGGCCATCAATTAAGATGGCTTTTTTTAAAACCTATTTTACTATTTATATCAATTCTAAATAATTATGAAAAATTTATACTTTTTAATTTTTTGTGTAGCCTCTATATTTTATGGATTTGCACAATGCAATATAGAGTCTTCTCTTAATGAAAACTTTGATGACTGGAGTGGCGAAATAGACCAATGCTGGTCTATAATTAGCACAGGTGCTTTTGTGTATGAAGATACAGGCGAGATTGTATTTTACAGTTTCAATTCGCCTAATACACCAACCATGTTAGCGACTCCTGAAATCGCTTCTGGAACTTATAACTTACAGTTTGACACAACTAGTGTTGCTGGTGGTGGTTTACAAATTGAAGTTGGTACTGTTACAGACACAAGCAATAGTAGCACCTATACTACAATTGGGTCTCCATTTACTGTTATGAATACCACAACACACAATGTAGAAATAACCATAAATACAGGAGAATATTTAGTGTTTAATGCTGTTTTACCTGGCAACCATAATGCTATATCATTAGACAATGTAGTTTTAAGTGCTGTACCAACAGACTTATTTTCAGAAATCTCAACAACGACAAGCGATTATTGGTATGCTTCATCAGATTGGGCAGACATAAACAATGATGGTAACTTAGATTTAGTAATTTCTGGTGGTATAGACACAGATAACGACGAATATGCAGATAGCAGTAAGATTGATTTTTACGAAAATGTAAATGGTACTTTAACTCTTACCAGTCAAGCAAATGTGGCCGATTTACACTTAGGAAGTGTTAAATATTTAGATTACGATAATGATGGAGATATCGACTTGGTAACTTCTGGCCAAAACTACAATGACATATATACATTTTACCTTACAGTTTATGAAAATGAAAATGGTACATTTTCGGTTTCTCAACAGTTAGAAGGTGTTGTTTATAGCTCTATAGAAACAGGAGATTATGATAATGATGGAGACTTAGATTTATTAGTTTCCGGAGCTTTTCAAGATGCTGGTGGAGCTTCTTTATATACAAGAATTTACGAAAACGTTAATGGTACTTTCTCAGATGCTAATGCTGGATTATCTGCTGTACAGAACGGAAATGCTGTTTTTGCGGATGTAGACAACGACTCTGATTTAGACATCCTAATCACTGGTTACGACATTAATGGCGATAACTTTTCTGCTTTATACACCAATGACAATGGCTCTTATACATTAGCTACTCTGCCGTTTACAACTGCAGAAAGCTGGTTAGCTTTAGGTGATTATGATAACGATGGTGATCTAGATTTTGCCTATACAGGTTATGATGACAACTACGATTATGTAACAAAAATCTATAACAATGATGGTAATGGTACGTTTATAGACTCTGGATTTTCATTAGAAGGTGTAGGTAATTTTACAGGTAACAATCCAATTGTTTGGGGAGATTATGACAATGATGGTGATCTAGATTTGGTTTTTGCTGGTACAGATAACAATTATGATGATAAAACATATTTATACACTAATAATCAAACATCTTTTGATCTTGCAAGTGAAGGCTTAATTAACCTTGGTTCTTATGCCAATCTAAAGTTTATAGATTTAGATGGAGATAACGATTTAGATTTTGCAATTTCTGGTGGTTCAGATGTAGATGGCTATGTTGGAAGAACACGCTTTTTTGAAAACAATACTACAGTTGTCAACTCTGCACCAAATGCGCCTTCTAACCTTGTAAGCTCAGCAAACTCAAATAATTCTATGACCTTTAGTTGGGATGCTGCAACGGACGATTTTACTCCTAGTAATGGGCTTTTTTATATGTTAACTGTTGGTACAACTCAAGGTGGTAATGAAATTGCGTCTTATCCTGTTTATGGAACGACGTGGACCATAGAAAACCTTGGAAATGCGACAAACTATTTTTGGTCTGTTAGTGCTGTTGACACTTCTTTTGTAGAATCTACTGAAGCTACAAGTGAAACTTTGAGCATCAATAATTTTGAAACTAATACTTTTAGTATTTTCCCTAATCCTTCAAACGATGGAATCATTGATCTGAAGTTCTCTGATGAGACATTATATTCTGAAAAGAACCAAATCAATGTATATTCTACAACAGGTCAAAAAGTATATAGCACTAGCATTAGTACTAATACAAGTCAAATTAACTTGTCTGAACTAAATTCTGGTATTTATATCATTGAGATTACTTCAGGTAATAACAGCTTTACAAAAAAACTTGTATTAAACTAAAAACATTTTCTTGAAAATGATTTCTATTAAACATATTGCCAAACGCATTGTTGTCCTATTTTCCTGCTTAATAGTAACATCTATACTAACTTTAATTTTAGTATTTGTAGCGTGAAAATTCTATAGAAATCTTTAATGATATTTTGAAAATATTTTAGTCGCTTCATTGTAAGCACTCTCAAAGCTCATGGCATTTAAGTCATGGGCTTTTTTTTGTGTAAAATAAGACAACATCTTTTCTGTTGGCATATTACCCGTAAGATCGTCTTTTGCCATTGGGCAACCACCAAAACCTTGTATGGCTCCATCAAAACGACGACAACCAGCCTTATAAGCGGCATCAATCTTTTCGAACCAGGTAGTTGGTGTGGTGTGCAAGTGTGCACCAAATTCTATATTAGGATATTTGGAAATAAGATTAGAAAATAAATAATCTATATTCTCAGGATTAGAGCTTCCTATTGTATCACTTAAAGATAATATTTTTACTCCCATTTTAGCCAAACGCTCTGTCCACTCTCCTACTATATCTACATTCCAAGGATCTCCATAAGGATTACCAAAACCCATAGAAATATACACAACCACTTCTTTGTTGCTCTTATCTGCTATTTCTAAAATTTCAGAAAGTGTAACCACAGATTGTGCTATAGTTTTGTGCGTATTACGCATCTGAAAGTTTTCAGATATTGAAAACGGAAAGCCCAAATAGTCAATTTCAGAATGAACTGAAGCATCATTAGCACCACGTGTATTTGCGATTATAGCTAGTAATTTGCTCTTGGTTTTAGATAAATCTAACTGCGATAAAACTTCGGCTGTATCTACCATTTGCGGAATGGCTTTTGGCGAGACAAAACTCCCAAAATCTATAGTATCAAACCCAACTCTTAGAAGAGACTGAATGTATTGTACTTTTTTTTCCGTAGGAATAAAGTCCTTTATACCTTGCATGGCATCTCTTGGACATTCTATAATTTTTACAGCTTTGTTCATTGTTTCAAATATACGGTTTCCGAAAACGATTTCATAGCATCATTTTTAGACTAAAATAAATACCGAAATACCAATAAACACAACTATTTGAAGCCATTTTAAAAACAAACCCGAATTCTTATGAGTTAAAGTATAAGCTTTTATCTGGCCTGCTAACAAAGCAATGGCAGAAAAAATAATAAAAGAGACAAGCATAAAAATGCCTCCAAGAATGTAAAACTGCAAAACACTACTTAACGTTTTACTAAATAAAAATCCTGGAAAAAAAGCTAAGAAAAAGATGGTAACTTTTGGATTTAATACATTCATAAAAAAACCTTGTACAAATAAAGCTTTTAGACTTTTCTTCGGAGCTGTTTCAGAATCAAAATCTAATTGAGCATCTGACTTATATACTTTGTAAGCTAAATACAACAAATACAAAGCTCCGAGTACTTTTATTCCAAAAAACAAATCATCATTAGCCTTAATAATTGCAGAAACACCAAAGGCTAATAATGTTGTATGCACTATACATCCTGTTATTAAACCACATACTGTTGCCATTCCGTAAGACTTACCATTTGTAATACTTTGTACTAAAACATAAATATTATCTGGTCCTGGCGAAATAGCCAATGCGCATGTTGCTAATGCAAATGATATGAGTGTTTCGGTTATCAAAACCTTTTAATTAATTATGAAGCAACGCCTTGTTTATAGAACGAATAAGTTTTGGACCTTCGTAGATAAAACCTGTGTACAATTGTACAAGGTCTGCTCCTGCTTCAATTTTTTCTAAAGCATCTTTTGCAGAATGAATACCTCCTACTCCAATAATCGGAAATGCTTTATTGCTTTTTTCAGACAAATACTTAATTACTTCTGTTGAACGCGATTTTAAAGGTTTACCACTCATACCACCAACTTCCTTTTTGTTTTCGCTTTGTAAGCCTTCTCTAGAAATTGTTGTATTTGTAGCTATTACACCATCAATTTTCGTTGTTTTTACAATATCTATAATATCATCTAATTGCTCGTTAGTAAGATCTGGTGCTATTTTTAATAAAATTGGCTTACTGTTTGTTTTCTGAAAATTGAGTACCTGTAAGGCTTTTAGCAATTCAGTTAACGGTTCTTTATCTTGTAAAGCTCTTAGATTTGGTGTATTGGGTGAGCTTACATTGACCACAAAATAATCTACATGATCAAAAAGTGCATTAAAACAAATTTTGTAATCTTCTACAGCATCTTCATTTGGTGTTACTTTATTTTTGCCAATGTTACCACCTATAAGTACACCTTTGTTCTTTTTTAAACGCTCTACAGCTTCTTCTACACCTCCATTGTTAAAGCCCATTCTGTTAATAATAGCAGAGTCTTCCTTTAATCTAAATAATCGCTTTTTAGGATTTCCCTCTTGTGGTTTTGGTGTTAGTGTCCCAATTTCAATAAAACCAAAACCAAAGTTTGAAAGCTCATTATAGAGTTTTGCATCTTTATCAAAACCTGCTGCAAGACCAACAGGATTCTTAAATGTTAAACCAAAAAGCTGGCGTTCTAGTTTTTTATCTTCAACCAAATACATTCTTCTAAACAAGCTTTTAAAACCTGGTAGTTTAGAAATGTTTCTTATTAACGAAAATGTAAAATAGTGTACTTTTTCTGGATCGAACCAAAAGAGAAAGGGTCTTATTATTGCTTTATACATGGAAAGAAATTTGCTGTACAAAAATAAGAATCTAAATATTTTTTATGCCTTTTTACTTTCAATAAATATTTAATCAGAAACTGTCCAATATCATTATTTTTAAGAATTCTTATTATTAACTTTGAGCAATAACAAATAATACTATCATGAAAAAAATTATAATTCCCGTAGATTTTTCACAACATTCTGAATATGCTTTAGAAACTGGTGCAGCGCTTGCTAAGCAACACAATGCAGAGCTTATTGTAATGCACATGTTAGAGCTTTCTGAATCTATTTTTTCTACATCAGATTCTGAAAAAAGTGAAGAAAATGCATTTATGCTTATGGTAACCAATAAAGAATTTGAAAAATTCTTAGACAAACCATACCTAGATGGTATATCTGTTACACCTATAATTAAACACCATAAAGTATTAAAAGAAGTTTCTGAAGTTGCTAGCCACGAAAAAGCAGATCTTATTATTATGGGCTCTAGAGGTCATAGTGAGCACGATGGCATTTTTACAGGTTCTAACACAGAAAAAGTGGTACGTTACAGTGATATTCCTGTTTTGGTTGTTAAGTCAAAACCTGATTCTGTAAACTTTAAAAACATTGTACTTGGTTGCGATTTTGATGAAGACAGTATTTCAGCAGTAAAAAACGCTATAGAAATGCTAAATGAGTTAACAGAAAAAGTAACGTTATTACACGTTAACCTTCCTAACTTAAGCTTTTTAAGCACAGATGAAATTAACGAAAAAGTGGCCAACTTTATAAAACTTGCACAACTAAACGAAAAAGATTTAAACATTGCATTTACTGCGGACCACATGGTAGAAGATGGTGTTTTAAACTTTGCCAAAAGAGAAGGCGCAGATGCTGTTTCTATTATTACTCATGGTAGAACAGGATTAAGTCATTTCTTTGGAGGAAGCATTTCTGAAGACTTAGTAAACCATTCAAAATTACCAGTAATTACTTTTAAGCTTTAATACATAAATAAGACAAACATACACATGCAGCATATTATAGATCGCTTTATAAGCTACGTTACAATAGATACAGAATCTGATCCAAATTCTAACACAACACCAAGTACAGAAAAGCAGTGGGATTTAGCCAACAAGTTGGTAGAAGAACTCAAAGCTATTGGTATGAGCAATGTAACTATAGACGACAATGCGTATATCATGGCAACATTACCAAGTAATGTAGATTATGATGTACCAACAATTGGATTTATATCGCATTTTGATACTTCTCCAGATTTTACAGGAGCCAATATAAAACCACAAATCGTAGAAAATTACGATGGCAAGGATATAGTTTTAAATGCTGAAGAAAACATCGTTTTATCTCCAAGTTATTTTGAAGACCTTTTGCTTTATAAAGGACAAACTCTAATAACTACAGATGGTACCACACTTTTAGGTGCAGACGATAAGGCTGGTATTACCGAAATAGTTTCGGCTATGGAATATCTAATTAAGCATCCCGAAATTAAACATGGAGAGATTAAAGTAGGTTTTACACCAGACGAAGAAATTGGCAGAGGTGCTCATAAATTTGATGTTGAAAAATTTGGTGCAGATTGGGCTTACACCATGGATGGTAGCCAAATTGGTGAGCTAGAGTACGAAAATTTTAATGCTGCAGGCGCAAAGATTAAAGTAAAAGGAAAGATTGTTCATCCAGGTTACGCTAAAGGCAAAATGGTAAACTCTATGTACTATGCTACCGAATTTATTAATGCTTTACCTCGACTAGAAACACCAGAACACACTGAAGGTTACGAAGGTTTTTTTCATTTACATAATATAGACGGAAAGGTTGAAGAAACAACACTTCAATATATTATTAGAGATCATGATAAAGACAAGTTTGAAGCTCGTAAAGCTTTAATGGAAAAGGTGGTTTTTGATTTAAACACAAAGTTTGAAGCTGAAATCTTTGAAATTGAAATTAAGGATCAATATTTCAATATGAAAGAAAAGGTAGAACCTGTAAAACATATTGTAGACATTGCTGAAGAGGCAATGAAAGCCTTAGATATTACACCTTTAATAAAGCCTATAAGAGGAGGTACAGATGGTTCTCAATTATCTTATATGGGCTTACCTTGTCCTAATATTTTTGCTGGTGGCCATAACTTTCATGGACGTTATGAGTATGTTCCTGTGGAAAGTATGCAAAAAGCTGTTGAAGTTATTTGTAAGATAGCAGAGCTTACAGCTGTAAAACACGGATAAGAAAGTTATTTCTATAAAATGTAAAGCCTAAGTTTTTATACTTAGGCTTTTTTATTCTTGAAAAACTTAATAACAGTCAATCTATTTCATTAGAAAATCTTAATTTTAAAAATCATTCTTGTTTAATAATTTTATTTATGAAGAAAGCGACATCTGTAGAAGAGTACATTGAAATTAACACTCACTTTGAGGACGAGTTAAAAATACTTCGTGAAATTATAAATACTACAGAACTTGAAGAAACACTAAAATGGAGTGCTCCAACTTATACCTTAAATGGAAAAAATGTTGTTGGTTTAGGTGCATTTAAAAACCATTTTGGTATATGGTTCTTTCAAGGTGTGTTCTTAAAAGATGAAGCTAACCTACTTATCAATGCCCAAGAGAACAAAACCAAAGCATTAAGACAAATGCGTTTTGAGTCTAAGGCAGACATCAACAAAAGTGCTGTTTTAAAGTATGTAAAAGAGGCTATTGAAAACCAAAAACTTGGCAAAGAGATAAAACCACAACGCAATACAAAAGCTGTTATAATACCTGCAGAATTAAAAAAAGTGTTCTCAGCTAACAATGATTTAAACACAGCCTTTAAAGCGTTAACTCCAGGTAAACAGAGAGAATACTGCGAGCATATTAGTGAAGCAAAACGAGAAGCTACAAAACTATCTAGAATAGAGAAAATAACGCCAATGATTCTCAACGGCAAAGGGCTTCATGATAAATACAAAAACTGCTAATTTTTTAATAAAAAAAAAGCCACTCATTACGAGTGGCTTTTCAATTAACCAATTAATCTTAAAAAGAATAACTCAAAATTGCTGCAAAATTTCTTGGATTGGTTTGGTTGATAAACCTTGTTCTGTAAGCATTATAGCCTATTTCATTAAATACGTTATTTAGTATAACTCTAAAATTCCAGTGGTTATTTAGCCTGTATGCAGCCTGTGCATTTACTTGTGTATATGCCTCTACATAAAATGGTTCTTGGTTTGGTACAATACCCTCGTGTGTTACTGCGCCTGCACTCCAATCGTTAATTGGTCTTTCGCCTGTGTAATAAACACCTGCTCCTACTGATAAACCTTTTAACTTTTGTTTGAAACTATAATTTGCATATGCATTAAATGTGTGCTTTGGTGTGTTTAATGGTGCAGAACCGTACACAAACGACGTATGTTCTTTGTATTGTGCATCAATATAAGAATAACCAGTGATGACTTCCAGATTTTCAAGTAAACGACCACTAAGCTCTACCTCTATACCCTTACGTTCGTCATTACCTCCTTTTTGATAGAAACCTGTAGCTACCCAGTTTTCGTCATATACAGGTAGGTTAATATCCTTATTATTAATTTTAAAGAACGTAAAATTAAAACGTAATCTGTTGTTTAACCAATTGGTTTTTATTCCTGTTTCAAACTGATCGAAACGCTCATTACCTAACTCATTACCATCTGCATCTAAACGCGTAGCTGTTCTTGGGTAAGAACTATTGGTATAAGACGCAAAAACATTAATGTTTTGAAATGGTGTAACAATAATACCTGCCAACGGGTTTACTGCATCGCTCTCTGTAGTTTCTGTGGCTGCAATAGTTTGAGTCTTACTAAAACGAATACCTAAAAATGTTTTTAAATACTTATTGAAAGTTATTACATCTTGCGCTACAAAACCTATAGCCTTTGATTTTGCACCTGCTGTCGTGGCATTAGAAAATGCTAAATCATCTGGTAAAGTATGTGTATTACCTGTAAACACGTCTATTGTATCTACCGTAGAAACGCGTTGAGACCATGTACTATAATCTGTAGTTCTGTAATCGAATCCTACTTGAAAGGTATGAGATATACTTCCTGTATTAATATCTTCTCCAATTAAATCAAACTGTAAAACACTATTATCATCACTTCTGGTTGAAGCTGAATATCCTCTTTTTCTTTGGTTATACACTGGATCACCAAACTCGTCTTCTACAACACCTCCTAAGCTAGCTCCTTTGTCGTCTAGATCTAGATTAGATTTATAATAAGCACCTCGTAAACTAAGCTTATCATTAAGCTCTCTATTAAACCTAATAGAATAAGAAGCACTAGAGGTTAGAGATTTATCATCAGAAAAACCTAAGAATTTATCATGAGGTAAATCGTAAATATTATTTACATCGTTTTCACCAAGATTTACAGTACCTAAGTCTGGTGTTCTGCTATCCTCAAAATAATCCATTTCAAAAGTAAGAGTTGTCTTATCATCTGGTTTCCATTCTAATGACGGATTAATATAAAATCTATCTGATGACACTCTATTTCTATAACTATCAGAACGCTCTAAAGCTCCATTTAATCTAAAAGCTACATTATTAGTTTTAACTAAAGGTCCATAAACATCGAAGGTTGTTCTTGCCTGACCAAAACTTCCAGCTCTTAAAGACACATTACCTCCAGAAACGTAGCGTGGTGTTTTTGTAACAATATTAATCACACCTCCAGGACTACCTAAATCTGTGGCTACACCTTGAGTTATAGTTGCCGAACCTTTAAGAACCTGAATATTATCTACACCTTGCATGTCTGTAAGCACACCAACACCTCTAAAATCTGAATGCACTCTAACTCCATTCTTTAATATAGGAATACCTCTAAACCCACGAGAAGACATACTCTCTCTTTTATTACCATAAGTAGCAAACGTGTATACACCAGGAACGTTTTTGGTTGCATCTGCAATTGTAAGATTACCTTGTTGCTCTATTAATTTATCTGATATTATAGAAATACTTTGAATTTGCTCATAAGGCGCTAATGGCAGTCTAGTTAAAGCTTCAATTTTATCTGGATGCTCAAAACGATTTCCAAAAACCTCAACTTCATCTAAAGTTGTATCTTCCTCTAACTGAAAAGAAAGCTCTTTAGTTTCATTATCATGAATAGAGATACTTTGGGTAGACGATTTATAACCAACATAAGACGCAGTAATTATATAGTCACCTGCATTTAAATTCTTGAGTTCGTAATACCCTTTTTCATCTGCTACAGTTCCTAGAGTTGTACCTTTAACTACTACTGTTGCATAAGGAATAACTTCTGAGTTATTTCCGGTAATATGTCCTGTAATTTTACTTTGCGAAAATGATATTTGCGCAGCGACTAAGACTAGCCAAATAAGTTTTTTAAGCATTATATATTATTTAGAATTGTTTTAAATAGAGCGCAAATATAAAACCCAAAACAATTAAAAAAAACTTTATTTAGACTAAATATAAATAATTTTGAAGTAATATTTTTATATTATTAAAAACCAGTCAATTACTATTTTTGGTATATAATAACAAAAAATGCCACTCAAAAAGAGTGGCATTTTTAATATAATTTCTAAACCTGAATTTCTACTTTACTGTAGCAGGTGTGTTTAATTTTTTACTCATTTCCATTGAGATTGCAGAACGGTCAAATTTAATTTTTCCTGCTAACGTTTCAATAACACAACTGTTATCTTTATCGTTTAATTCTACAATTTTGCCATGCATTCCACTTTTGGTAATCACACGATCACCACGCTTCATTTCATTAGCAAACTTTTTTTCTTGTTTTTGACGTTTTAACTGAGGTGCAATCATAAAGAAATACATCACAGCAAAAATGGCAATAAATGGTAAAAATGAACCTAATCCTTCCATATTCTATATTAGTCGTGGTTATGCCCTTCGTGTCCAGGCTTAGTTGACGTTTTTGTTGTTGTTAGTGGATTTGATTTTGCTGTTGCTGCTTTTTTAGCTGCTTCTGGATTGTTTACCATTGCAGTAATCTTAACAATCTCTGTACCTTTTTCTGTATTTGCTGTAATGGTTAAAGATTTAGAAACTTTACCGTTTCCTTTACCGTTAAACTTTACAGTAAACTCACCTGTTTCACCTGGTGCTACTTCTTTTGTATAGTTAGATGGTACTGTACAACCACAAGTACTCTTTATATTGCTTACTACAAGCATTGAGTTTCCTTTGTTTGTGTACTTAAAGATTGTTTCTACAGGTGTACCGTTTTCAATAGTACCAAAATCGTGTACTGTTTTATCTAATTCCATTACTGGAAAATCACCAGCATTAGCATCTCTCTCTGCTGCTACGGCTACGTTTTCAGAATTTACTTTACTTGCTGCATCATCTTTACAAGATGTAAAAGCTATCATACATAATGCGCTAAGTCCTAAGATAATCTTTTTCATTACTTATATTTTTTTAATTAATATTATTGATTCTCTAAGTTGTCAAAGGTAATAATTATTCCCAGCAATTAAAACTTTTAGAATGTCCTTAACATGTTTGTAAAAAGAAATATTTCTACATAAGACCTCTTCCTGTTTTTGGGTATAGGTCGTTAGATTGGTATTCTTTTACAATCTTATCTAGTATTCCGTTAATAAACAAGCTACTCTTAGGTGTTGAGTATTCTTTGGCAATTTCTAGATACTCATTAATTGTAACTTTAAATGGAATGGATGGAAATTTTTGAAATTCGCACAAAGCCATTTTTAATAACAAACCGTCTAAACTGGCTAAACGCTCTGCGTCCCAATTGGTGGTTTTTTTAGATACTTCTTCTGCAAATTTAGAGTTATTGAGTATTGTTTTTTTCAATAATTCTTTTGCAAACTCTTTATCATCCTCGTCTTTGTATAAGTCTGGAAGGAGTCTTGTTTCTGGAGATGTTAATTTTACTTTATTTAAAACTTTTAAAAGTACTGTGTTTACAACAGGAAAATCATCTACCCAAGTTAGTTTTTTATCTTCAAAATAATCATACAACTTATCATTTGGTGCTATAATTTCTGTGTAGATGTCTAGTATGAATTTTTTGTCCACTTTTAATCCTGTTTCAGGATTATTCATGTATTCTTCATACAAACTACTTTTCTTTATTTCTTTAAATAAGATGTCTACATATTCAAAATCTAAATCCCAAAAATTTAATTTTCGTTTTGTAATAATATCTTGTAATAGTCTATTATTACTAATTATTTTTAACAATAAATTGTCTTGAAATTTAGTGTTTGGGTTTCTGTCAGACTCTGATCCTAAAATCTTTTGTTGTAGCTTCTTATTGTAGTCTTTACTCTTTTTATGCAATTCAGTAAGCAGTGCTAAGATAGAAAGGTATAAATCTAACATGCTATCTAAACTGTGCATTAAAAACTTTTCATCTTTTACCAGGTCGTCACTTTCATGACCTTTAAAAGCATACAACGATTGCATTACTTTTATTCTAATGTGTCTTCTGTTAAGCATGTATACAGAACTGCTTTATATAGGTTACTAAAAAAGGTGAATCGTATTCCGATTCACCTTGCAAAAATACTATTATTTAATTCTGAAAAAAATTATTTAGAATTTTCTCTTTTACGAGTTTCTATACGCTCTCTTGCAATATTTAATGCTGCTGCATTCGTTGTGAGATTGTTAACTTTAGCATTATCTAAAATCTCTAGTGTTGTGTTATAAATATTTTCAGTTTTGCGTATAATTTCTTGTCTGTCGTAATTTTCTAACTCTGCATATACGTTAATAATTCCGCCTGCATTGATTAAGAAATCTGGTGCATAAACAATACCTCTTTCTTGTAATATTTTTCCGTGCTTGTTTTCTTCTGCCAACTGGTTGTTAGCTGCACCTGCTATAATATCTGCTTGTATTCTGTAGATTGTATCATCATTAATAGTAGCTCCTAAAGCACATGGTGCATAAATATCCATAGGCTCACTATAAATATCATTACCTCCATATATTGTAGCACCATACTTAGAACGTATTTCTTCTAAACGTTCTTGGTTAATATCTGCTATAGTAACTTTTGCACCTTCATTTACTAAATGCTCTACTAATCCTTCACCTACATGTCCTATACCTTGTACAAAAATAGATTTATCTTCTAAAACATCAGATCCGTATCTAAACTTGGCTGCTGCTTTCATTCCCATAAATACACCATAAGCTGTAATTGGCGATGGGTTACCAGCACCTCCTTTGCTTTCTGATATACCAGTTACGTAAGGAGTTACCTCTCTTACAGTATCCATATCTTCGGTAGCCATACCAACATCTTCAGCAGTAATGTATTTTCCACTTAAAGAGTGAACAAACTCTCCAAAACGACGCATTAATTCTGGTGTTTTTTGAGTTTTGGCATCTCCTATAATTACCGCTTTACCTCCTCCAAGGTTTAAGCCTGTAATTGCAGATTTAAAAGTCATACCACGAGAAAGTCGCAACACATCATTAAGTGCTTCCCACTCGTTATTATAATTCCACATTCTAGTACCTCCTAATGCAGGACCTAAAACAGTATTATGTATGCCTATTATAGCTTTTAAACCAGTATCTTTGTCGTTGCAGAAAACGATTTGTTCGTGATCATCAAATGAAACCTGACCAAATACAGGATCTGCTTTTGCAAGTTCTTTTGAACTTATTAATTCTGAAGTCATTATTGATTAAGATTTAAGGCTGTTGAAAATTATTTAAAAACAGCGTGCAAAAATAAACTATAATTAGAGGATTAGCAAAATATTAACGTCAAAATCAGATTATCATAATACTTTTGACCGACCAAATACAATATGAAGGCACTAAAACATCTAAATAAATACTTTTACAAATATAGATATCGCTTAATCATTGGTGTTATTATCACCATTATATCTAAAATATTTGTACTATTTACTCCACGCTTTGTAGGAGATTCTATAAATATTATCTCTGATAAATTAGCAGGCAAAATCTCTTATGACGTTTTTAAAACCGAACTTATAACAAATGTATCACTCATTATTGGTGCAGCTATTGTTGCTGGTATCTTAACTTTTTTGATGCGACAAACCATAATTAATGTCTCTAGATATATTGAATACGATTTAAAAAATGAAATTTACCAACATTACCAGGTATTATCATTAAACTTTTATAAATCTAACCGAACGGGAGATTTAATGAATCGTATTAGCGAAGATGTAGGTAAAGTACGTATGTACGTTGGTCCTGCTTTAATGTACACCATTAACACCATTACGCTATTTACAGTAGCTATAATATATATGGTTAATACAGCACCAGTACTAACGCTATATACGTTACTACCCTTGCCTATTTTATCGGTTTCTATCTATAAATTAAGTAGACTTATAAATAAGCGCAGTACTATTGTACAACAGTCGTTATCTACATTATCAACTTATGCTCAGGAAACCTTTAGCGGAATTTCAGTTATAAAGTCTTATGGCATAGAGACTAAAACAAATTCTGAATTTGCTGATCTTTCTGCCGAAAACAGACAAAAACAAATAAACCTTACCAAAGTACAGGCACTTTTTTTCCCATTAATGATACTACTAATTGGCGTTAGTAATCTCATTGTTATCTATGTTGGAGGAATGCAATATATGAATGGCGAAATAGAAAACATTGGTACTATTGCAGAGTTTATTATTTATGTAAACATGCTTACTTGGCCAGTAGCCACAGTGGGTTGGGTTACATCTTTAGTACAACAAGCGGAAGCTTCTCAAGAACGAATTAATGAGTTTTTAAAAACTGAACCAGAAATTAAAAACGCAGCAAACGAGCTTACTCCTATTAAAGGCAATATTGAATTTAAGAATGTTTCATTTGTGTATCCAGACACAAATATCCAAGCTCTCAAAGATGTTAGTTTTACATTAAAATCTGGCGAAACTCTTGCTATATTGGGCAAAACAGGTTCTGGAAAATCTACTATTTTAGACCTCATAGGTAGACTATATGATATTGAAAACGGAAACATTTTAGTAGATAACACTACAATTTCTAAACTGAATCTGTATAGCCTAAGAGAAAGTATCGGTTATGTACCACAAGATGCATTTCTATTCTCTGACACTATAAAAAACAACATAATGTTTGGAAAAGAAGATGCCACAGACGAAGAAGTTATTGAAGCTGCAAAAGATGCTAAAGTTCATAAAAACATTATAGGTTTTAGCAAAGGTTACGATACCATTTTGGGCGAACGTGGTATAACCTTATCTGGAGGTCAAAAACAACGTGTTTCTATTGCCAGAGCTATTATAAAAAAGCCAGAAATTCTACTTTTTGACGATTGTTTATCTGCTGTAGATACCGAAACTGAAGAGAAGATTCTTAAAAATCTAGTAAGATTAACCAAAGACAAAACTACCATAATTGTTAGCCACCGAGTGTCTTCTGCAAAAAACGCAGATCAAATAATTGTGCTAGAAGATGGTAAAATTATACAGACCGGAAACCATGAAAATCTCATCAGTGTTGAAGGTTATTATAAGGAACTTTATACAAAGCAACTCTCAGAAAAAGAAATACAATAATTTGTTTGCCAGTTTACTTTTTTTTTAGATTTTTGAGTTGAAATTAAAAAAAGATTGATTTATGAGCGATTATGAAATGACGGATAAAGAAGAAATTTATTCTAAAGTTTTACGCGCTGGCAGACGAACTTATTTCTTTGATGTAAGAGCAACAAAAGCTGGAGACTACTATCTAACCATTACCGAAAGCAAAAAATTTACCAACGACGACGGATCTTACCACTACAAAAAGCACAAAATTTACCTTTACAAAGAAGACTTTTCTGAGTTTAGAGAAATTTTAGCCGAAATGACAGATTACATTGTTACCGAAAAAGGTGAAGAAGTAATCAGTGAGCGTCATCAAAAAGATTTTAAACGCGAAGACGATTTTGTAACTCAAGAGTCTAGAACAGCAGATGACTTAAACGGAACCGAAAGTTTCACAGACATAAGCTTCGAAGACATTTAGAATTAACTTCTGTTAAATTATAAAAAACCCTAACTAATTTTAGTTAGGGTTTTTTATTTTTAAGGTTTAACCAACATTGTAATTACATGCTACGCATTACTCTTTTTTTCCTTTTACTTTCCTCTACTCTCTTCTCTCAAACCAACATAGACCTATCTTACTATCTACCACAAGACGTTAGTTATAATAGCAACATACCAACACCCAAAAGTAGCATTGGACACGAAGTTGGAGAGTGGCACATTACTCACGATAAGTTAGTACAGTATATGCGAGAACTTGCAGAAGCATCAGATCGTGTAAGTATAGAAGACAGAGGCAAAACGTTTGAGGGCAGACCACTTATATTATTAACCATAACATCACCTACTAACCATACAAATTTAGAGACCATAAAGACACAACACATAAAAGCTACAGAAACAAATGATGCAAATCTTGGCAACAGACCAATAGTGGTATATCAAGGATTTTCTATACATGGTAATGAACCTAGTGGCTCTAATGCAGCGTTGGCTTTAGCCTATTATCTTACTGCTGCAGAAGGCTCTGATATTGAAAATTTACTAGACAATACCATAATTCTCTTTGATCCATCATTAAATCCAGACGGTTTACAACGTTTTGCGTATTGGGCAAATACAAATCGTAGTATGAATCTTAATGCAGACCCAAACGATAGAGAGTTTAGTGAAGTTTGGCCTGGTGGACGCACCAACCACTACTGGTTTGATATGAATAGAGATTGGCTTCCAGTGCAATTACCAGAGTCTAGAGCACGTATACAAACGTTTCACGATTGGTTACCTAATATTCTAACAGATCATCATGAAATGGGTACCAATTCTAGTTTCTTTTTTCAGCCTGGCATTCCTTCACGCACGCATCCTCTAACCCCAAAAATGAATCAAGAACTCACAAAAGGCATTGCTAAATACCATGCTAAAGCGCTAGACAAAATTGGATCTTTATACTATTCCGAAGAAAGTTTTGATGATTTCTATTACGGTAAAGGCTCAACGTTTCCGGATATAAATGGAGGCATTGGTATATTGTTTGAACAAGCGAGTTCTCGTGGTCATGTTCAAGAGAGTGACAATGGTTTGCTAACCTTTCCGTTTACTATAAAAAATCAATTCACAGCTGGTTTATCTACACTTGAGGCAGCCAATGAAATGCGAAAAGAACTCTTAGAATACCAACATAACTTTTATAAAAACGCTCGAAAAGAAGCTTCCTCTGAAGGCAACAAAGCCATTATTTTTGGTGATGAAAAAGATGCTGCCAAAACATATCATCTGGCTGAAATCTTAAAGCGTCATAACATAAAATTTCATCATTTAAAATCTGATGTTTCCTTAGATGGCAAAACATATAAAAAAGACTACAGTTATGTAGTTCCAAAAAACCAAAAGAATACACGACTTATCAATGCCATGTTTGAAAAACGCACCACGTTTCAAGACAGTTTGTTTTACGACATTTCTGCATGGACATTTCCACTAGCTTTTAATCTAGATTATACAGAAACCAGCGTGGAAAAAGCGAGTAATGTTGTTACCGAATTAACCCATCAACAAGGTGGTGTAACATCTAAAAGTGACTATGCTTATTTATTTCCGTGGAATGAGTATTATGCTCCAAAACTATTACATACAATTCTAAAAAAAGGGATACGTGCCAGTGTAAGCCTGAAAAATTTTAAAGCCAATGGTAAATCCTATGATTATGGTACCATTATGATTCCTGTACAAAATCAAGACATGGAGACTTCTGAATTGTATTCGTTTTTAAACACTATTGCTAAAGAAAGCCATATCACAATCGATGCGATTTCAACAGGTTTAAATGAAGGTATCGATCTTGGAAGTCGAAATTTTAGAGCATTAGAACTTCCTAAAATAGCGTTGTTGGTTGGTGATGGTGTTACTTCTTATGATGCTGGCGAAATTTGGCATTTACTCGATACGAGATATGATATCGTTGTTACAAAACTAGACACCAAAAATTTTAGCAGAGCTGATTTAAGTAGGTACAACACTATTATAATGGTAAATTCTAATTCTGCATTAGACAGTGGCAATACCAAAAAGTTAAAGCAATGGTTACAAGATGGAGGTTCTCTTATTGCTTACAAAAACACGTTGCGTTGGTTAAATTCCAGTGAGTTAATGAAACTTAATTTCAAAAAGAAAAGCTCCTTAAAAGCAAAAAATATAAGCTTTGAAGATCGAAGTAATTTTAGAGGAGCACAGGTTATAGGTGGTGCTATTTTTGAAACAGAGTTAGACCGTTCGCATCCTATAAACTTTGGCTATAAAAATGATAAACTAGCAATATTTAGAAACTCAACGTTGTTTATAAATCCTAATAAAAACAGTTACGACAACCCAATTCAATATTCAGAAAAGCCTTTGTTAAGCGGTTATATTTCTGAAGAAAACTTAGACAGTTTAAAACAAACCATTCCTTTTAAATCCAGTAGAATTGGGCGCGGAAAAATCATGGCTTTTACAGACAACACCAACTTTAGAGCATTTTGGTATGGCACCAATAAACTGTTGATGAATGCCATTTTCTTTAGGAATGAGATGTAGTTAGTAGCGAAACTAAAAGCCTAATAATATACTAAACAAACATCTTAAAATTTTAACGATTAACCGTTTACTCAATTCAAGAGTTAAACAATAAACATCACGATACTTGCGAGCCGTTTTTCACCTTATTTTCAGGATGCAATAAAAAGACGTCATTCTCTTTTACAGCACCAACAACTAAGCATTCGCTCATAAAATTGGCGATTTGCTTTTTAGGGAAATTAACAACTGCTACAATCTGACGATTTTCTAAATCTTCTTTTTTGTACTGCGTTGTAATCTGAGCAGACGATTTTCTAATACCTAAGTCACCAAAATCTATAGTAAGTTGATAGGCAGGCTTTCTGGCTTTTGGAAAATCGTTCACTTCAACAATAGTTCCTACTCTTAAATCTACCTTTGTAAAGTCTTCAAATGTTATTATATTATCCATGCGATAAAATTAGTAATTCTTATTATAAAACAATGGCATTAACACCATCAAATATGCTGCCTCTTGGCACAATAGCTCCAGATTTTAACTTAACAGACACAAAAGATAATGTTTCAAAATCATTGTCTCAGCTAAAAGGTGCCAATGGCACGTTAGTAATGTTTATCTGTAACCACTGCCCTTTTGTAATTCATGTTAATGAAGCATTAGTAAAATTAGCTAACGATTATAAACCAAATGGTATTAATTGCATAGCAATTTCCAGCAATGATGTAGAAAATTATCCTCAAGATAGTCCTGATAAAATGAAAACTCATGCCGAAGAAAACCACTATTCCTTTCCGTATTTGTATGATGAAACACAAGCCGTAGCAAAAGCCTATGATGCTGCTTGTACGCCAGACTTTTTCTTGTTTGATGAAGATTTAAAATTAGTATACGCAGGAAGGTTAGATGATTCTCGACCAGGAAATGATATTCCGGTAACCGGAAAAGATTTGAGAGCTGCCATGGACGCACTTTTAAACCACCAACCTATTGATCCAAACCAAAAACCTAGCATGGGTTGTAATATTAAATGGAAATGAATCTAAAACTAGAAACCAAGCGGCTTTATTTAAGACCTATTAACGAAGAGGATGATCAAAATTTCTTTGAAATGGATTCTAATCCTAAAGTACATATTTTTTTAGGCAACAATCCTGTAACATCTATAGAGCAATCTCGCGAAAAAATAAAAGGTGTTTTACAGCAATACAAAGACTATGGAGTTGGTCGATTAGCAATGATAAAGAAAGATACTGGTGAATTTGTAGGCTGGTCTGGATTAAAATTTGAGCGCGAATTACGTAAAGAGTTTGATTATTATGATCTTGGCTACAGACTTAACGAAAAGTTTTGGGGAAAAGGCTTTGCCACTGAGGCTGCTAAGGCGTCTCTAGAATATGGTTTTAAAGACCTAAAACTAAAAGAAATCTGTGCTGCAGCAGATGTAAACCACACAGTTTCTAATAAAATTCTTAAAAATATAGGCTTAAATCCGTCAGGTACTTTTTCTTACCTAGGCGACCTCTGTAATTGGTACACTTTACAGAACCCTAATTTATAACTAACAAAACCCCTTCTTATAAAAGGGGTTTTGCTATCAATCAAAAATTTATCTAAACCATATAAAATTGAATTTAATTTATTGTTGATGTAGTTTAAAATTTATAGGTATGCTATAAGGAACACCTACTGGTTTGTTGCGCTGTTTACCTGGTTCCATTTTTGGCAATAATCCTATAATACGTTCTGCTTCGGTTTCTAAAAGCTTGTTTGGTCCTCGGGTTTGTATTTTAGACACATTACCATATTTATCTATTAAGAAATACACAAATACTCTACCTTGAATATTAAGCTCTGCAGCTGCATCAGGATATCTAAAGTGCTTTTGCAGGTGCTCTTGCATTTTTTGTTGAAAACAAGCTTTTAACTCTGCATTACTACCTTCGCAACCAGGAAACTGAGGCACTTTTTCTATTACCGCAAACGGTACTTCAATATATTCTTCTACCTCTTCTACCTCAACATCATCTACACTAGCTACGCGTTCTTCTATAATATCATCTTGCCCTATCTCACTACTTTCTACAAATGTTTCTTCTACTTCTGCTACATCTTCTACCACAGTTATAGCTTCAGAAACCACTGTTTTTGGAGGTGGAGGTGGCGGAGGAACATTAATTGTTGTAATTGGTATATCCTCTTCTAATTGTTCTGTTAGCATTAAGATATCAACCTTGGTTGTTGGTGTCTCGTATGTCTTATGTTCTAATCCTAAATACGTAAGGAGTAGCATTACGTTTAAGCCAACAGCAAAATACAAACTACTGTTTCTGCCTACATTAGCTCTTGGGTTTTTCTTTAGTTTCATGACGTTTAAATTTTATAAAATAAAGTTACCCATCATAAAGCATAAAACATATGACATTTGTCATGTTTAAAACGCACTCAGCATTTTAACATTTTACAGATTATCTAACTGATTATCGCTACCATCTTCACTCAAAGTCCAAAAGAAACCTACAAAAAAGAACTGATCTTGTGCTGGCTTTATGGCTCTACGATTAAACTGGCCATTGATATCTGCTGTATTAGCATATTGATAACCGTTTACGTTATTAAAACCTAAAACATTATTTACAGAGAAGTATAAAATCTTTTGTTGATCTAATAAATATGCCCAATTGAAGCTTAAACTATTAAAAGACTTTGTTCGCTCACCTAAAAACGCATTAGTATTTGGGTTGGTATATGGTCGCCCTGACGAAAAACTATAACTAAGTCCAACTTGACTTTTCCAGCTGTCTATCCAATATTTACCAACAACAGACAGGTTATGATTGGCCGCAAATCCTGGTTGTGCTGTAGTTTCAAAATTTCTGTAATTACGCTCAGTATCTAAATAAGAATAGCTTACCCAATAATCAAGATTTTTAATACTTGTATTATCTCTCCAAAATACATCTAATCCTTGCGCATAGCCATCTCCATTAGAGTTATAGTTACTGTCAAACGATGTCATTTCTGTATCAAACTTTACTAAGTTATCATAATCTTTTCTGTAAGCTTCTGCTCTAAAGATTTTACCATCATTAACATATTGATAGTTTAATATGTAATGTGATGTTTTTTCTGCTTTTAAATCTTGATTAAACTTTAATATTGAACTGTTTGGGTTTTGATAAAAACTACCATAAGCCAAAGACATTTGTCCGTTTTTAGACGTTTTGTAAGCTAAGGCAGCTCTTGGTGATACGTCTAAATCACCGAATATAGAACTGTAATCTGCACGCAATCCTACTTTTAAAGCTAAGTCTTTTGAAAAAATTAAATCTGCTTCTGCAAAACCTGCTGTAATACTATTGTCATAACCATAAGTGACGTCTATTGTTTCTTCTTTAAAATCTTCATTAAAGTCTGTAATAAACTGCTCTGCACCAAAACTCAACTTAAATCTACTATTGAATCGTTTTTTTAATTTCAACTTTACATGAGCAGAGTTTTCTGAATTTTCAATATCACTTGTCATTACACCCAAATCATTTTTTGCATACGTGTAACTTAATCCTGTACTTAAGGTCCAGTTGTTTTCTAAGATGCCTTTATATGATGTATTAAGATAGAAGTTGTTATTATTCAATTTAAAATCTAAACCTTCCTCCAAATTGATATCTTCTTGTGTTAATTGAAATTTAGAAGTATCAAAAGCGGCATAAAATTTTAGCATACCATTGTTAAGACGATATCTATAAACCGTTTCTCCTTGCGCACCTTGGTAAGGTGTTTGCCAATCGTTTCTATCTTTAAAAACAGCCAAATAAGGTGCTAGGTTAATATAATTTACATTGAAACTAAGCGAAGAACGTTCCCACTTTTGAGTATTTCCTAAAGCAGCTCCAACGGTCATTAATCCAATATCTGTTTTTTCCTGAACTGGTTCATCAATCGTGTTTAACAATAAAACACTAGATAATGCCTGCCCAAATTCTGAAGAATAACCACCTGTTGAAAACGTAATGCCATCAAACAAAAACGGCGAATAGCGTCCACGAGTCGGCATGTTATTTGCCGTTGGCGAATACGGAGTAAAAACTCTAATACCATCAATAAAAATTTGGGTTTCGTCTGCATTACCACCACGCACAAACAAACGTCCATCCTCTGCCACATTAGAGGTTCCTGGCAAGGTTTGTAATGCGCCTACAAAATCTCCAAGCGCACTTGCCGTAGTTACCACATCTAGTGGCTTTAACACAGACACTTTACTGTTATCATTAGCTTCAAACGTACCTGCACTCAACACCACAGCATCCAGAGACTCTACATCTTCTCTTAAAGTGATATTTAAATTTTTAAATTTTGAAACATCGTCTACAATGGTTTTTGTTTCGTACGATAAAAATGAAACCACTAAGGCTTGTGTTCCTGTTTCTTCCGTAGTAAATGAAAACTCACCATCCACGTTTGATGTTGCACCATCATAAGTACCATCGAGATATACATTGGCTCCTTCTATCGGTTGATTTTTGTTATCTAGTATCTTACCAGAAATTGTAGTTTGCGCATAGCTTATGTTGATGAGACATAAAACTATTAGTGTAATTAACTTATTCATTTTTTGATTGATTTGATTTCTTCTTGTTTTGATGAGGCAAACTTCAATCAATAAGATGTATTACTAAATTCTATGTTACTGAGTTGTAATTTTTGATGGACGAATTGAAAATTTTTAATTAATTTCAGATTATGAAACTAACCAACACCGAAAAACAGTTCAGCGTTTTATTCTTTGTAATTGTACTTTTTGAAATTATAACAGGAAGCACAGAAACCTTAAAAATGGCACATTATATAGCCAAGCCTGCAATTGTTATTAGCTTAATCTTTTTGTTTATTAAAACTTCTGAAGGCGTTTCAAAATCTATAAAACGGATTACGCTTTTGGCTTTAGTGTTTTCGTTATTAGGCGATATATTATTAATGTTTGTAGAGCAATCACCACACTTTTTTACCATTGGGCTCGTTGCTTTTTTAACTGCACATATCATGTACATTCTTGCGTTTTTAAAACATAGAAACAAGCAAAAACCCTTTATTGGCTTTATAGTGTTTTTATTAATATATGCTTCAGGATTATTCTATTTACTAAAAGACGGTTTAGGAGCTATGCTTATTCCTGTAATTGTCTATATGATTGTAATTTTGAGCATGGCAACCACAGCATTTTTAAGAAAAGACATGGTAAACAACCTCAGCTACAATCTGGTGTTTTCTGGCGCTATTTTCTTTATGATTTCTGATAGTATTTTAGCCTTAAACAAATTCTATGAGCCACTACCCTTCTCTAACATAAGTATTATGCTAACTTATGCCTTGGCGCAGTTTTTAATTGTTATAGGAATTTTGAAGTTGAAAAAAACTAACTAAAATTAAAACTTTATCAATCTAAACTCGTTTCAGATGCTAAAATAAATTCAGCATGATAACCCTAATCTACGGTTCAATCACAAAAAATCACTTCTTATATGGTCTAATGATTAGTCGTGCTGCTTTATCAAAATTAATGTAATTGTATGTCCAGTTAAAGAACACAATCACTCTGTTTCTAAAACCTACTAAAGACATAAGGTGCACAAACATCCAAATAAACCAGGCAAAAAAGCCACCAAACTTATAAGGTTTTAAATCTACTACAGCTTTATTACGACCAATAGTAGCCATAGAACCTTTATCAAAATACTTAAAAGGTTTCATTGGTTGCTTTTGCGCTAATTTCAATAAATTTTTACCCAAAAGTTTTCCTTGTTGTATGGCTGGTTGTGCCACTTGTGGGTGACCTTTAGGATAATCTTCTGAAGTCATTAGCGCAATATCTCCAATGGCAAAAATATTATCGTAACCTTCAACTTGATTAAATTCGTTCACCTTGTATCTGTTAGCACGATCTACCAAAGCAGAAGCATTTAGTCCGCCTACTGGTGCGCCTGTAACTCCAGCTGCCCAGATTAAAGTTTCGGACTGCATTTTTAAATCTGAATTTGTAGTAACATCCAGACCATTATAGCCTGTAACAAGCGTATTACAATGCACCTTAACTCCCAAAGCCTTTAAAAATTTCTCTGCCTTTTTTGAAGCATGCTCACTCATTGGAGGCAATACTCTTGGAGAGCCTTCTAATAAGTGAATGTGCATATCTGTAGGATTAAGATCATGATAATCTCTTGGCAAAATATTATTCTTTAATTCTGCAATAGCACCTGCTAATTCTACTCCAGTTGGTCCACCACCTACAATAACAAAGTTAAGATAGGCTTCGCGTTCTTCTTTTGTATTGGCAATTGCTGCTTTTTCAAAATTTTGAAGAATAAGACTTCTAATATTTAATGCTTGCGGCACACTTTTCATTGGCATACTGTTGTTTTCAACCTCTTTATTGCCAAAAAAATTAGTTTTTGTTCCTGTTGCCAACACTAAGTAATCGTAGGTTAAATCTCCAATGCTGGTTTTAATATTTTTTTGTTCTGGTTGTATTTCATTGACTTCTGCCAATCTAAAAAATGAAGTTTTATGCTTTTTTATAATTTTCCTCAGTGGATAAGCTATAGAATCTGGCTCTAAACCAGAACTAGACACCTGATATAAAAGTGGTTGAAATGTGTGATAGTTGTGCTTGTCTATTAATACAACTTGAAGATTTTTATTCGCTATTGTTTTTGCTAAATTTATACCAGCAAAACCACCACCAATAATGACAACTCTTGGTAGATTGGACTGAGGAATATTCATAAAAATGTAATTGGAAATTATACTTACAAAAATACGAATTAAGAACCCTAAAACAGGTTGATTAAAGAAATGTCTTTCAATTTTGTAACAATATTAACATTACAACTACTAATAGTGTAACTAACCAAAGAAATTAATTGAACAAAGAACTAGAACATAGTTTTGTAGAGCAGTTGCAAAAGCATCAAAACATTGTGCATAAGGTATGCCGTTTGTATACCAACAATGCCGATGCGCACAACGATTTGTTTCAGGAAATAACCATACAACTGTGGAAAGCCTATCCTAAGTTTAGAGGTGATTCTAAATTTAGTACATGGATGTATCGTGTAGGATTAAATACAGCCATTACACTGTATAGAAAATCGAAACGACGCATTAACACCCAAGAGTTTGATAGTGTTCAATTTAAAATAAAAGCTGAAGAATACGACGACACCGAAGAACAACAGTTGAAGCTTATGTACCAAGCCGTACAACAGTTAAATGACATTGAAAAAGCGTTAGTATTTCTATACCTAGAAGATAAGGATTACAGAGAGATAAGTGAAACCCTAGGTATAACTGAAGTAAATGCACGTGTAAAAATGAACCGTGTAAAAAAGAAATTAAAAACAATTTTAAATCCGTAAGCATATGGATGAATTAGAATTATTAAAGAAGGACTGGAAGAAGGGAACTGAAACATTTAAGAATTATTCAGATTCTGATATATACCCAATGTTGCATAAAAAATCATCGTCTATTGTAAAAACCTTATTTTACATCAGTGTTGCCGAGCTTGTGTTTTGGGTACTTATTAGTTATGTTCCTTATTTCTTTTCAGATAGCCTGAGAGAACGATTAAAAACAAGCTACGAAAATCCAATTTTTACAGGATTAACAATTCTAGGCTTTGTTGTAGTTGCATTATTTGTGTATCTGCTTTACAAATCTCATAAGTCTATCTCTTCTACTGATAATGCTAAAAAACTAATGGAAAGCATTCTAAAAACAAGAAAAGTGATTAAGTACTATGTGCTCTACAACCTTGTTATGATTTTTATTTCCATTCCGCTTTCGCTTTATTTTGAATTTAATCAAAACTCAGAATTTCACGATCAGGTTGCTGCTTTTGATACTACCCAAATGACGATTCTAGTTGCTGTAACAATTTTAGTAACAGCAATATTCTTAGGTATTATCTGGCTATTTTACAAACTCTTATATGGTATACTCCTAAAACGCCTAAACAGCAATTACAGCGAGCTTAAAAAACTAGAAGTTTAAACTTAGATTATTAGAGTTTTAGATTCATTAGACTTTTAGACATATGTGATCAAACTAGCATTTCCGTCTACTGTCTACTAAACCTACCAGTCACGCAGTTTATTTAAACGCTCTTGCTCTTCTAATTCTTTTTGTGGAATAACCTTTAAAAACGAAGGGTGTTGCTCAATGGCATATTCTATCTTTTCAACAATGTCTGCTATAGATTCATTCTCATAATCTATTTTCAGAGGTTCTTTTACTTCAAAAGTTTGATAGATATTTTTCTTTTTAACACGTAATCCTTTTTTATCAAAAGAACGTCTAAAACCATCAATAACAATAGGAACTACTATAGGCTTATACGTTTTTATGATATGAGCTGTACCTTTTCTAATTGGCTTAAAAGGCGTTGTCGTACCTTGCGGAAACGTAACTACCCAACCATCATCTAGAGCGCGTTTTATAGCTGTAATATCACTCATTTTTACCTGACGATTAACGTCCTTTCCTTGCGAACGCCATGTACGCTCTATACTAATAGAACCTGTGTAAGCAAAAATTTTAGGTATTAAACCAGATTTCATGGTTTCCTTGGCTGCTACATAATACATATTTAGCTTAGGATTCCATAAATAACCAACATTTTTAATATTGTCTAATCGTCCGCTAAGACTGGCATTAAACACATGAAACATTGCTATAACATCTGCAAAGTATGTTTGGTGATTAGATATAAATAATACATTGGTATCTGGTAAGTTTTTTATGATTTCAGAACCTTCAATCTGTAGTTCGTTAAAACCTCTAAAACGTCTATGCGTTAAAAGGCCTAAGATTCTGATTAACCATTTTTTTACCCAGAGTATATGTCCGAAAGGATTTTTTTTGAATAATCCCATTATAAAATTTCAATTTTTGTGAATGACAAAAGTAACAAATATGACAACTTATAAAACTTGTTTTAACAAGTCTTTGATTTCGCCTAGCATCATTGCCGTTGCTCCCCAAACAATATGACCGTTTAATTTAAAGGCTGGTACCTCAACTTTAACATTTAAAGACGTATGCACATTTGTGGTAATGACATTGCGTTCATTCAAAAAATCCTGCAATTGTATTTCTAAAATATCCTCAACCTCTTCATCTTGTTTTATAAACTGTGGAGTCGTATTCATTAAGCCCAAATATGGATGTACCATAAAATTACTTGGCGGAATGTACAAAGGCGAAATGGTCTTAATTACATTCACCTTATCCATAGGTACACCAACCTCTTCTTCTGTTTCTCTTAAAGCTGTAAACATTAAGCTATCATCAGACTCTTCAAACTTACCTCCAGGAAATCCAACTTGGTTAGAATGCACTCCTTTGTATGTCTTTCTAAGAATTAACACCAAATGTGTTTCCTCTTTTTGATCTGGATAAAACAACGCCATAACACCTGCAGTCTTAGCTGTTTTAGCTTTTTCTTTCATGCGTTCTGCCAACTCTAATCGGTAAGGTGGAGACATTTTGGCATGCGATTGTTCGCCAAAAAGCTCTAGATGTTTTATTTTTACTACAGATTCAGAAAACGTATTAAAGCGCATTTATGAGATTTCAATTAATGTTTATTATCGTTCTTTTTTTATGGAACTGTGAAGATAAGCAAACTTCAAAAAACTCTAACACTACTACTGCAAAAGATAGCATTACTACAATAGAGAAGCCAACTCAAAAAAAGAAAGCTAAAAAAACATCAAAATTCCCTGTTCTTAGTGATGATAATGCCATGGAGTTCTTTTTAGAATATGACAAAGAGCACAAAGAAGACAAAGTAAAACTTACAACAGATTTTGGAGATATAGTGATACAGCTGTACGACAAAACCAAGTTTCATCGTGCTAACTTCATTTATCTTACCAAACGCAAATACTTTGATGGCACACAATTTTACAGAGTTGTAAAAGATTTTATAATTCAAGGAGGAAGCAGTGATGGCTTAGACCTTTATAAAAAGCGACGCAAAATCGGAAAATATCTTTTACCACCAGACACCAAACGTGGCTATACGCATCAACGCGGTTCTATCTCAATGCCAAGTAGCGAAATTGAAAATGCTTACAAACTTGCCTCGCCATTTCAGTTTTTTATTGTGGTAAACAGAGAAAAAGCCAAACATCTCGATGGTGACTATACCGTTTTTGGCGAAGTGATAAAAGGCATGGATATCGTAGATAAAATCAATGCTGTAGAGACCGATGATGGTGACTGGCCTGTAGATAATGTTTACATAAGAAAGGTAGAAATTATAGAATAATTAAGAATTCTACTGCACTAAAATTAATATCTTGTAAACTATAAAATCGTGTTCATTCTAAACCTTGCATTAAGCTAAGTCGAAGTGTGGTTTCAGAATCTCAATACACGATTAATTTAACTAACTATTATTATGATTTCTAAAACAATCAAAGCTACTGTTTTAGGTAGCATTATCTTATTTGCAAGCTGCAAAGAAGAACAAAAAACCGAAGACAAATCAATGACCGAGAATATTCTGTTACAGGAGTGGACAGGCCCTTACCAAGGTGTTCCTGCTTTTGACAAAATGAATGTAGCTGACGTAAAAGAAGCTGTTGAAAAAGGTATGGAACTGCAATTACAAGAAATTGATGCTATTGCTAATAATGATGAAGCTCCAACTTTTAAAAACACCATTGTTGCCATGGAAAGTGCTGGCAAAGCCTTAGATCGTGTGTTTACCTATTATGGCATTTTATCTAGTAATATGTCTTCACCAGAATTTAGAGAAGTTCAGGCAGAATTAGCTCCAAAACTTTCAGAATTTCGTTCTAAGATTTCTCAGAATGAAAAATTATTTCAACGTATAAAAGCTGTTTATGAAGCTTCACAAAAAAGTCCTCTAGAACCACAAGAACAGCGTGTTGTAGATTTAACATACAAGCAGTTTGAAATGAATGGTGCCAACCTTGATGCAGAAAAGAAAAAGCGCTATGCCGAAATCAACAAAGAACTTTCAACATTATACACTAAGTTTTCTAACAATGTACTGCATGATGAAGAAAACTATGTTACGTATTTAACCAAAGATCAACTTGGTGGTTTATCTGATGGTTTTAAAAAATCGGCTGCAAAAATAGCTGCAGACAAAGGCAAAGAAGGCATGTATGCTATTACCAACACACGCTCTTCTATGGATCCTTTCCTTACCTACTCTACGGAGCGCGAATTGCGTAAACAAGTTTGGGAAAACTACTACTCTAGAGGAGATAATGGAGATGAGTATGATAACAACCAAATTATTGCCGAAATTTTAAAACTGCGTAAAGAGCGTGTAGGTCTTTTAGGTTACGATAATTATGCTGAATGGAGATTACAAGACCGAATGGCAAAAAATCCTGAAAACGCTATGGATTTAATGCTAAAAGTTTGGTCTGCTTCTACAGCTAGAGTAAAAGAAGAAGTTGCAGATATGCAAGCTGTAGCCAACGAGCTTGGCGATAACATAACGATAGAACCTTGGGATTACCGCTACTATGCCGAAAAAGTTCGTAAAAAGAAATACGATTTAGATAGCGATGAAGTAAAACAATACCTTCAGTTAGACAAATTAACCGAAGCTATGTTCTTTGTGGCTGGAGAAATTTTCAATTATAAATTCACACCAGTTAAAGAAGGCTCAGTTCCTGTGTTTCATGAGGATGTAAAGGTTTGGGAAGTTACAGACAAAGACTCTGGCAAACACATTGGGCTTTGGTACCTAGATCCTTATGCTCGCGAAGGCAAGCGTTCTGGAGCTTGGGCTACAACTTACAGAAGCTCTACTACTTTTGAAGGGCAAACCAATGTATTAGCATCTAACAACTCTAACTTTGTAAAGCCAGCACCTGGCGAAGCGGTTTTAGTGTCTTGGGATGATGCCACAACATTTTTCCATGAATTTGGGCACGCGTTACACTTCTTTGCGGCAGATGTAAAGTATCCAACATTGCAAGGAGGTGTTAGAGATTATACAGAGTTTCAATCGCAATTGTTAGAGCGTTGGTTATCTACAGATAAAGTTATCAATCAGTTTTTGGTACACCACGAAACAGGAAAACCGATTCCAGCTGAATTGGTTGAAAAAATTAAAAAAGCAGCAACCTTTAATCAAGGCTTTGGTACAACAGAATATTTAGCTTCTGCTTTAATTGATATGAAATTACACTTAGCAGACCCAACCAATATAGATATAGACCAATTTGAGCGCGAAACCTTAGACGAGTTAGGTATGCCAAAAGAATTGCCAATGCGTCATAGAACACCACATTTTGGACACGTATTTTCTGGCGAAGGCTATGCCACAGCATACTATGGTTATATGTGGGCAGATGTGTTGACGAGTGATGCCTCTGAAGCGTTTAAAGAAGCTCCAGATGGGTTTTACGACAAAGCTGTTGCTGACAAATTAGTAAAATACTTATTTGCACCACGCAACGCTATGGATCCTGCAGAAGCATACCGACTATTTAGAGGACGTGACGCTAAGATTGAAGCCTTAATGCGCGATAGAGGCTTTCCTGTTCCTAAGAATTAAGATGTTTTAAATATAGATTTAAAAGTCATCGCAAATTGTGATGGCTTTTTTATTTATGGTTATTGAGAAGAAGTACTATTATTTTTTTAAATTGTTCGTTATAAACGTATAAGTTGAATATAGTTAATACTTATATCCAATTGTTGTATGCAATTTGAGAAAAACCGAAAAATGAGTGACGAAAAAAGGGAAAAGTATTTTAAAATGGTTTATGACAACATTGAAAAATATGGATTTCATAATACCTACGTAATGGAAGAAATTGGATTTACACCTTTTGGATACTCAACTGGAATCTATAAAAACTTTGGAATTCCTGAACTTTTCATTTCTGGACTTCCGAATGGACTGACAAATACGTTGATTACTAATTATGCGGGAAGATTTAAATTCAAAGAAATACCGCTGAATAAAAAAATTGACGATTTAATTGACCGGTTTCCTGTTTACTTTATTGAGGTAGAAAATGATAAGCTGACTGAATACACGTTGAGTTCATTTAAGTTTTATAAGAATTCGGAATTCAAATATTTACAGTTAATTTTTCCTGACTTGAATGGATTTTTCCCAAATGAAGAGGAATATGACTATGACCAAAAAATATTAGGAGATTAGAGAAATGAAATGGAAATGGTATAAACCAAAGAGTTCGAAAGCGAAATTTCAATGTCCTTGCTGTGATTACGTAACTTTACCAGAAAGAGGAAGTTATTTAATTTGTCCAGTATGCTTTTGGGAAGATGACGGAATTGACGTTAATGAACTTGATATTCATTCTGGACCAAACCATATAACTTTAAGAGAAGGAAGAGAAAATTTTGTAAAATATGGAGCCTGAGATATAAAAATGGTTAAAAATGTAATCTCTGAAGATAAACGGAAGAATTTTGAATTAATAAAAAGAAATCTAAAATAAAAACTGCATACAACAACGGCTATAATTCATTGCGGTTGAATTCCCTATCGGAATTCACCGCAATTTTGCAATCTTTCGGCTACAGCGGAAAGAATCCTGCGGATTTTTCCGCAACGAAATCATAGCCAAAACCGTTAGGCACAAACGAAAAAGAACCTTATAAATGATTATAGATAAAGATAAAGTTCAAACATTAATCAATTCAACTATTGGTTCTGAATATGAAATTCATAACACTTCTGACTCAAGTAAATACATATTCATTACTTGGAAACATAAAGATTATGAATGGGATGATGAAAGAGGGTCAAGAATAGGTGTTGGACCAATAGCTTACAATAAAGCTACTCACGAATATAAACTACTTGGAAGTGGTGATATGCTTAGTGAAGAATATTACAAATATCTTTTTGAAAATATTGACTTGAATAGCAATAATGAAATTCCAGATAACAATAAGATTAAATCTAACATTCTTAGAAGAAATTATGTGAATGAAGAAGATATTTTTTATTTGACTGAGAACTATAAAAAAGACTTTGGAGATTTTAAATACTCGTTGTCCTATCCAAAAAATTTAAATGTTGATTATGTTAATCAGGTTTTCATTGATTTGTGCACGAATTCAGCAGTAGATTATTTTATTAAGTTTTGGAATGAGATAGATTTCGAATACTCGAAAGTTTCTGAAACTGAATTATTATTAAATAGAATTAAAAAAACGAACGCACAACAACGGCTATAATTCATTGCGCCGGAAAGAATCCTCGCGAATTTCCCGCAACGAGCCATACAAAAAACCGTTCTCCAACATTGTGAAAAACACAATCAGCATATCAATATTTTTAGTTCTAATTTTTATTAGTTCATGTAATGAACAAAAAGGGAAATTGGAAAAATCAGTGATTGAACAAGCAGAGGAAACTCAAGAAGATAAATTTTATTTAAACTGCAAAAAAAAAATCAATAAATGGAATTGAATTTAAAGCTTGTATAAAAAGGCCTGGAAATTTCACAATTATAAATTCCGACAAAACACTTGTTTATGAACATGAAGATAATCCAGCAGAATTTGAATTTTTGGATTTTAATGGAGATGGCTTTTCAGACATCTTATTAGACTACTTTACTAATGTTCCTGGAATCAAAGAACTTTTGATTTTTAATCCAGAAAAGAATGATTTTGAAAGAATTGTTGACTTCACAAATTTCCCCTCCGCAATTAAGATAAAAGGAACAGATTTTTATTATTCGTACCATAGAAGTGGATGCGCTGATAATAATTGGGATAGCGATTTGTTTAAAATAATTGATAATAAAGCCATTCATTTTGGCAATATAAAAGGTATAGGTTGTGGAATTGACAATGAGAATGGCATTTACATAAACAAAGTAAATGGTCAGAAATTAGAGCAGATTAAATTTACACCCAGAGAAGAAGGATATTGGGATGGAAAATGGGAGTTCATCGAAAAATATTGGACTAAAAACCACAATAAATTTGAATAAAAAACTGGTGCTAAAATGATTAAAAGCAATTGCTTGTTACCACCTACTTCTGAAAATCCTCAGAGATTTTACTTACACTAGTTCTCTGCTCTCGTTTCATTGCAATTTATTATCTTTCGTTTGCGGCAAAAATTTTCCGCAACCAAGCCGTACACAAAATCGTTGTACCTCACTTAATAAAACCCAAAACTAAAAATGAAAAGTACTTTACAGCTAATTCTTATATCACTACTGCTTTTGACTTATAGCTGTAAGGAGAAAAAAAGTGAATCACAAACAACGGGAACTGAAAAGCAAACGGAACAAAAAATATCAGTTGTACAAACTAAAGATTCAGTTATAGAGAAAAAAGAAGTACCCAAACACTACGAGCATAAATATGTCATTGCAAAATCAGGTTTAAATTACAGAGATAAACCTAATGGAAAAATCTTGGGTAAATTTCCACTGAATACATCATTAAGATTAGTAGAACACACCAAAGTTTCTGATACAATAAATGATGGAGGAAAATTAATTGTTGGTGAATGGGTTGGCGTTCAAAACTGGGTGCTTGAAGACAAAGAAATAGATACCGTTTATGTTTTCAATGGGTTTCTATCCAATAACTTTATTGAATCTGACATAAAAATATATTATACATCTTCTTATTACAAAGAGCAGAACGGAAATGTAAGAACCGCTTTTTTAAACGTATCCGAAACCTATTTTGAAAATGCTTATAATGAGAGTGAAGATAGAAATGGAAATTCAATACTTAAAGACGAAGACTTAAAAAAAGATACTATAAGACTTAATAAAAATCAGAGAAATAAATTATTGAAATTCTTAAATATCTCAGAATCCGATAAAGTATTTATTTATTCAATAACACAAGATAAAATAAAAGCTTTTCATATTAAAGACTTGCCTGCTATTGCCTGTTATAACATTTATGGTTCTTTTGAGGATTATGGTAATATTGAGACTGATTATGAATTTGGATTTGATTTAGGTAAAAAAATAAATGAATCGGATTGGTCAGATAATTTAACATTTATTGGAAAAGAAAATCCATTTGAAATAGGCAAACTACAACCTATAATCTGGAAAAAAACAGAAAACAATCAATTTCCAGTTATTAATGAGCAAAATGAAAATGATGATTACCGAGTTTCCTATAAATTCGAGACAAAAGAATACAACTATTTTTTGCAAAAAGCTTCAAAAAGCAATTTATGTAATCATTTAGTAATCATAGATAAAGAGTCAAATTCAGAAGTATTCAATAAACTGTATTGTTACAGTGAGGGAACATCTCCTACTGAAATAATTACTGATAGCGATAAGAATGAAAAAAATCATCAATCTCAATGGACTGGGAAATTATTTAAAAATAAGCCATCTATCGTTTTTGGATTCCAATATTTTTCATTTGGATGCGAATCTATTAACTTTATAACTGAAAAAGAGCCTTCTATAGAAATACTTTGTGATAATAGACATTAAAAAAACAAATGCATAACAATGGTATTGAGTAATTGCTTGTTCTCGCCTACCAATAAAAATTCAATTATGAAAACCATTCAAATTTTACTTCTAGTTACAATTTTATTTCTCGGATGTTCAGAAGAAAAAAATAAAACACCAGAGATTAATCAACTCAACGAAACACCAAGGGTTCTTGATGGAAAAAAAAGTGAAGGCTCTTTTTTAAGAACCAAAAGATACGACGAGAACATAATTGAAAAGCTTTATGGAGAAGCCTTAGGCAAAAATGAAAAGTTAGAGACATTAAATAACCTCATAAAAGAAATTACATCAGATAGTCTTAGCGATAAAACCAGTAATTATATAGATTACGCCACGATTAACAATCGTTATTGGAGCACAGCGAAATCGTATGTAAATAAATTAAATGACAGCATCAAAAAAATAGAAATCCTTGCCATTTTTGATAAACTAGAAACGGATTATAATAAAAGAATAGCTAACCATGAGACAAAAATGGATTCTATTGCTGTATTAAAAACCAAACTAAGCGACCAACTTATACTTATGAAGTTATTTGTTACTGAGCCTATGATTCATAATTATCAATCTAATGAATTGCCAGATATAGATGAATTAAAATCAATTATAAAAGATTATGAAAAAGCCATAGAGAATTCTAAAGAATACTCGAAAGTTAGAAAATAACAACCTATATTTCTCAGCATAACCAAACTCTAATTACGAACCAATGCAAGATTATAAAATCCCAAACCAAACCAGAATAGGTCACGTACACCTTAAGGTTTCAGACCTACAACGCTCACTAGACTTTTATTGCAATCTATTGGGTTTTGAGGTTACAATGAAATACGGTGCAGATGCGGCTTTTATTTCGGCTGGTGGTTATCATCATCATATTGGTCTTAATACCTGGTATTCTAAAAATGCACCAAAAGCAGACACAAATCGCGTTGGTTTATTTCATACTGCTATACTGTATCCTACTAGAAAAGATTTAGCACTCATTGTAGATAGATTAATTCAAAAAAACTATCCTATAACTGGCAGTGCAGATCATGGTGTATCTGAAGCTATATATTTAGACGATCCTGATGGAAATGGTGTAGAACTCTATTGGGACAGACCAAAAGAACTTTGGCCTCAAAAGCCTGATGGTGAATTAGACATGTACACAAGACCATTAAACACAAGAGATTTACTCTCTGAACTTAAAGATTAAACTTAAGACAATATGAAATTAGTAACACGTTGTAAATCTTGCAACAAAGACATTATAATAAAATCTAATGCTGCTACGCGTCCAGATTTACAGATGCAAAAAGGAGATGAGTTTCAAGTCAATTGCCTTAATTGTGGCAATAGAGAAACAAAGCATGTTAACGATATTAAAGCAGAAGCTAACAACGTTATTATTCTTGTTGGTGTGGCTATTGGTGTTATCGCTTCAGCAGTACTTTGGGTATTGTATGGCGCATTAGGAACTCTTGGTTTGGCGATTCCTATACTATTTTGGTATCAGCAAATGGACGCTACAAAAGGATTTAATTCGTATATGATAAAACGCAAATAGATTACTGTTTGTCTGAGTCTTCCGAAGTATACAAACTTGGCAAGCTTATCTGAAAACGTACTGCAATTAACCGAATAACAATAACAACCAAACCTGCTATTACAAAAAGATAGTTTTCATCTTTTAAGAAAAAACGCATCAAAAAATAACTAAGTCCACCAACAATACAAGCTGTAGCGTAGATTTCTTTTCTAAAAATCACAGGAATTTCGTTACACAAAATATCTCTGGTTACACCACCAAAGCACGCTGTCATTGTACCTAGCGCAACACAAATTATTGGATGCAATCCTGCTACCAAACCTGTTTCTATTCCAATTACAGTGTACAGTCCAATACCAATAGTATCAAACAAAAACAATGAGCGCCTTAGGTGCTTTAGGTAGTTTCTAAAAATAACGGCAAAAATAGCAGAACCGATAATTACATAAACAAAAGTCATGTTGCGCATCCAAGATACAGGCTCTACTCCTACCATAATATCTCGTAATGTTCCGCCACCAACAGCTGTTACAAACGCTATGATTAAAACACCAAACGGATCCATACGTTTATTCATAGCAACCAGTACTCCAGAAATAGCAAAAGCGATGGTTCCTAATATGTCTATAGTTTGAAAAAACATTTTACCGTAGTTTATCTAATTATATGATTACTGCGAAATTAAATTTTATTCTAAATATCTAAAAGCCTATTAATCAAAATTGAAAACAAACAGATTTCTAGGCTAACAAACAATTCATCATCTTAAAATTACAGTTCGGTAATAACAATTATATTATCTTTAAGTAATGTTAGATATTTGAATCATCAAAAAACGAACAAATAACCATTAAATCTAATACATCATGAAGAATCTAGTTTTAACCTTAGTATTAGCCTTCTCAACATTATTCAGTTTTGCTCAAGATGAAGGTATCACAATCACTGTAACCATAGATAATGTTACTAATGACAAAGGAAAAGTTTTGATGTCGCTACACACCTCAGAAACTTTTATGAAAGGTAAAGGTATTAAAGATGCTGAAACCTCAATTGAAGACGGAAAAGTAACTATAACTTTTGAAAATGTATTGCCTGGCGAATACGCTATTTTAGCATTACACGACCAAAATGATAACAAACGTATGGACTTTGACGATAATGGTATGCCTCAAGAATCGTTTGGAATGTCTAACAATGTTATGGTTATGGGACCACCTCAGTATGAGGATGCAAAATTTAAAGTAGCCAACGAAGACTTGGATCTTAATATTAGATTTTAAATAAAAATCTTGTCATCAATCAATCAATCAATCAATCAATCAATCAAAAAAAAGACTGCTAATTGCAGTCTTTTTTTATCTAACTAAATCTTAATTTAAACCGTTTCTCCTAACCATGCTTTCATCATCCAAACTGTTTTTTCTTGCTGTGTAATAAAGTCGCTCATCATTGAGTTTGTACCTTCATCATTAGCTTCATCTGAAGCTTCGAGAATACTTCGTTCTATTTTAAGCAATTCTGAAAGAGAATTTACAATCAATTCAACTGCTTTTTCATCTTTAGAAATGTTTTTTCCCACCGGAACTCTTGCCGCTTTTGTATAATCTTCAAAAGTGTGTAGTGGTGTTGCGCCTAGTGTTAATATACGCTCTGCAATTTCATCTACCTTAAGATTGGCATCTGTGTAAAGTTCTTCAAATTTTTCGTGCAAATCAAAAAACATGCGTCCTTTTATATTCCAGTGAATACCTCTTAAATTTTGGTAATACAACTGAAAATTAGCTAAAAGCTGATTTAATTCATCAGCTAAATCTTTCGTCTTTTTGGTATCTAAACCTATACTATTTAATGTCATTTTTTTAATTTTTTTCTTATTCAAATTTACCATGAAACAAAACCATTTTTACTATAGTTTTTATAAATAGTTTTTATATTTTTATAGCCTAAATAAATAGTTATGACAATTACACAACTTAAATATGCTTTAGCAATTGCAGAGCACAAAAATTTCACTAAAGCAGCCGAAAAATGCTTTGTAACGCAACCTACGCTAAGTACTCAGATACAAAAATTAGAAGACGAACTTGATATTGTAATTTTCGATAGAGGCAAAAAGCCAATAGAACTTACCGAAGTTGGAAGAAAAATTGTTTTTCAGGCTAGAAATATCGTTAACGAAGCAGACCGTATACAAGATATCGTAGATCAGCAGAAAGGGTTTATTGGTGGTGAGTTTAGACTTGGTATAATACCTACTATTATGCCAACGCTTTTGCCTATGTTTTTAAACAATTTCATTAAAAAATATCCTAAAGTAAAGCTTAAAATAGAAGAGCTTACCACTGAAGAAATCATTGCCAGAATTAATGATGGCCACATCGATGCTGCTATTGCTGCAACGCCATTAGAAAGTGACAATATTAAAGAACGTCCTTTGTATTACGAGCCTTTTGTAGCTTATGTACCTACAAATCACAGGTTAAGAGATAGAAAAACACTAGAAGTTTCTGATCTTGAAATTGAAGATATGTTATTGCTAGAAGACGGTCATTGCTTTAGAGAAGGTGTTATTAATCTTTGTAAGGCTTTTAAAAACCAAGAAGATGAGCATTTTCAACTAGAAAGTGGCAGTATAGAAACTTTGATTAAGTTATCTAACGAAGGTATGGGAATGACTCTTCTACCTTATCTGCACACACAAGATATTAGTGACAAATACAGTAGTAACTTAAAACATTTTATAGAACCTTCACCAGCCAGAGAGGTAAGTCTTATCTACCATAAAAGCGAACTAAAAATGCAAATTATTAATGCCATGCACGATTTAATTTCGTCTGTAATTAGAGGTGCTATTGCCTTTAGTAATGTTGAAATTATTAGTCCTCTAGCTAAATAAAAAAAATCCCTCAATAGAGGGATTTTCTTTTTATAAAGCAAAATTAACATAGACCGAAAATCGCTGTTTAGATTCTACATTATCACCAAACAAATTTTGTTGTATTGGTAGTGTATAACTGGCTCCAAAAATAAATTTTTCTACAGCTAACTCTGATCCAAAAGAGGCATTAAGAATATCTCCATCTGTATCTTGCAACGTTTCACCATATTGTGTAATGGTATCATATACATCTCCTGATATTCCTGCAAATGGCATTATATTCATTTTTTTGGTTGAAAAAAAAGTATACACATTTGCTGAGTAACTAAATTGATTTCCAAATTGGTATTCATTCTTATTTTCACCTTTTAAATAGTAACTCATTAGTGTATTTACACCTATTTTATCACTTCCATAATTGTAACCCAAAGAAAAAATACCATCAACACTACCTGTACCAACCTGAAAGCCTGGATTAACATTATTTGCTAAAGCTTCTTCAAACTGACCTGTTGGTAGTTTTACTCCAATTCCAAATTGCAAAGAATGACCAGACGGTTCCTTTGTTGCATTAAAATCTACAGTAAATCCATCTGTTTTTTGTTTCTTAAAAAACTGAAGTTTATACCAACCAATAGCACTGATATCACCAAGTCCGTTTAAGTTTTCTTTACTGCCCTGAAACTCTCTTGTTAAATCTTGATAAGGTACATTAGTAGTAACATAGAACTTATCATTTAATGGAACCTGAGCCCAAATTTGATATGTACTAAATGTTTCTTTGCTCTTAGGTGAATTATCAAAAATACCATAACGAGACTCAAAATTTTGATAGATGTATCTAACACCAATAAAATTTGCATTACTTAGAGTGCCAAAACCAAAACTTCCGCTACTGGTTGAGCATCCACACAAATCACATGGTAATAGCTCTAAAATATGGTTATTAGGACAAGTATAATTAGGGTCTTTTTCTTTTGCTTTTGCCGTACTACTAACTAATAAAAATAGCAGTAGCACAATAGTCTTAAAATTCTGAAAAACGTTCATCTTCTAAAAATTCATAATCGGTTAATGTTTTTAAGAAAGCGATAATACTCTCTTTTTCATAATCATTTAGAGTAATACCATAGCTTCCATCTTCTCTCAAAAATTGAGGGTCTACATTTCCATTATCTACCATACCAGAATCGTAAAAATTTAGTACAACTTCTAATGTTGAAAATCTACCATCGTGCATGTAAGGATAGGTATATTCTATATTTCTTAAACTAGGGACTTTAAATTTGTACAAGTCTTCAGGATTTTCGAGAATATCAAAACGTCCTTTATCATTAAGCTGAGGATTTACCAACAAACCATTGTTTCTAAAACTATTGTCTGTAAATAAATCTGTAGCATGACAAGAAGCACATTTGGTCTCAAATGTTTGCAATCCGTCTAGCTCAATTGTTGTTAACGTCACATTATCTTCGCCTCTAACATACTTATCGTACTTAGAGTTTGAAGAAATCATTGTTACCATAAACTGCGATAGTGCTTTCAAAATATTTTCGGTAGAAATCTCTCCATCTTCAAAAGCTCTGGTAAACTGATCTTGGTAGTAACTATCGGCTTTTAGTTTTTCAACAACATTACTTAGAGTTTCTCCCATTTCTAATTCACTAGTTATAGGAATTATAGGTTGAAGATCTAAATGCGATGCAGCACCATCCCACATAAAACTAGTCTGAAACGCCATATTCTGAATGGGTTGCGCATTGCGTTTACCAATACCACCATTAACTCCATGACTTAGATTATGACCATGATGCGTAAAAGCAAATCCTTGTTCGTGACAAAAAGCACATGCCACAGCATTGTTAGAAGACAAGCGTCCTTCATAGAATAAATCTTTACCTAACTGAAAGCCTTCTTGAGTAACCTGATTATTATCCAGATTATAAACTATTTGAGGAAAATTAGAAGGTTGCTCAATGTCTAAAATTGCTGGTTCGTATTTAGCTATGTCTGAACTTTCTGAACATGAAAAAACCAGAACCAATAACCAAACTGCATAACTAATATGTTTCATAATAACTTATTTATTAGAAGACTGCCAGGACTCTTACATCCTAACAGTCTTTAAGTTATAACTAGTCATTATGAACGTGATGCACCATAAACATAGACTGCATGTTGGCAGCTATTACAGGTGTTGTCTCTTCACTAACATGCACTTGGTTGTAGCCATCAGATAAGTTTACTGATGTAGTACCATCAAATATTTTTGCAATGTCTGCAACAATGTGTATTTGAGGTGTTTTATTTTCTCTAACCAAAACAGTATTAGGAAACTCTAAAGTAACTTCTCTATAATTATCTAAAGATGTTCCTACACTTCCCATATGAACGTTCAATGGCTCATTAGTAAAAGTGTCTGAGCTAAAAGTACCGTCTAACCTTACAAATCTGTATCCTGTAGACCAATTCCACATCATACCTTCTTCTGAGGCTAAGTCTAAAAAGTCTCCTTGTCCTTCTGCACCTAATGCAAAACGCTCTTGATCTATTCCAATACCAAATGTAATTTCTGTGTAATTAGCAGCATTAACATTATCTAAGGTTACGTAGATTTCGCCTGCATTATTACCGTCTTCTTCATTAATAATAAAGGCATTCTCCTCTATTGGGTATAAAAAAGTATTGCCTTCACTATCTTTTACTCTTACATTACTTACTATATATTTTAGTGTATTAAGCTGAAAAGATTCGTTATTAGATTTATTGTAAGTTGCACCAAATATAAAGTCTTGATCACCTACAGCGTTATCAAATTTGAGGACTATATTACCTGTTTGCCCTGTTAAATCTTGTCCATCATCATCATCTGATGAGCAACTTGCTATTAATGCACATAGCATTAGTGCATACGCATATTTTAAAATTTTCATTTTGTATAAGTTTTAATATTTTTTTAATCCGTAATTTATTTTGAGACTTGAGTACATAGCATGCATAGCTATACACCTTAATTCTTATTTTCAAAAAAATTAAAATGCAGCCTCAAAGAATTTTAGGCTTTAATTTTAGCCTAATTTAAATATGAAAACTTATGCAATTGGTGGTTTGAAATGAACTTGCTCAAAGCTAAATTTATAATTCTGAGCCGGAGATACTATTTTATCTTTTATAGCTATTGATAAAATAAAAGACGTTTTAAATTCTTGAAATTCTTGAGAAAAAACAGGAAAAAAGGAATCTGATAAATTTAAAATGGCCTTACCATTTTTATCAGTTGTTTTTGTTGCAGATAGTTGCTTTGCTAAATGACACTTTCCGTTACACTGAAGCTCTGGTTTCTCCTTATTAACACAATACGTTTCGATAATATAGTCTATGTTAAGTTGATAATACAAGACATTACCAACAAAACACATTGGCCTTAAGGCAAAGGAGAAAAATAATATATAAACTACGAGTTTTTTCAGCTTATTTTGCTTTGATGCAAAAGTAGTTTATACCTATAAAAAAAGCGACTTTAAAGTCGCTTTTTTTATGCTTTTAAATAGATTAAACATTGGTTTAAATCCGGGTTTTGATTGATTAGTGATTGAATAAATATTCGTAATTCTTCTAGTTCGTGAGGCAGTAATCGTTTAGCTGCTTTTTCCACTTCTCTACAGAATAATGACGCATCAAAACTTACCTTCTTAAGTACAGTTTTAGTGTACTCAAACATTGCTCTCGCCATAAGTTATTTCAAGATTTTAGATTAACAAAAAGTAGTTTTTATCTATAGGCTGTTATTTCAAAAATTCGTTCTCTAAGATAGAAAAAAAACACTTTTTCGAAAACAAAACTTCAAAAGTTTAACAGCTTATTATGTTAAAAGTTAGATTCTAGGTGTTGAGTAGTAAAATTACTGAAAGATAATTTCACAGATTCAAACAATTGATTTAGTGCGAATTACAACCTAAAACCGATTATCACCATCCAACAAATCGCCCAAACCGCCAAGGATACTTCCTTCTCCTCTACCTTTACCACCTGCTTTTGGTGCAGACGCTATAACTCTATCTGCCAATCTGCTAAATGGTAAGGACTGTATGTATACTTTTCCTGGTCCTGTTAATTTTGCAAAGAACAGACCTTCGCCTCCAAAAATAGAGTTCTTAATACCACCTACAAACTCAATATCGTAATCTACATCTTGTGTAAAGCCAACAATACAGCCTGTATCTACGCGTAAAGTTTCACCTGGTTGTAAGGTTTTTTCTGCCATGGTTCCGCCTGCATGTACAAATGCCATACCATCGCCTTCTAGTTTTTGCATAATGAAACCTTCGCCTCCAAATAAGCCTCTACCCAGCTTTTTTGAAAACTCAATACCAACACTTACTCCTTTAGCTGCACAGAGAAAAGCATCTTTTTGGCAAATAAACTTCCCTCTAAAATCTGTTAAATCTATAGGTATAATTTTCCCTGGATACGGAGATGCAAACGATACATTACGTTTTCCTGTAAGGTCATTGTAAAAAGCGGTCATAAACAAGCTTTCTCCTGTAAGGATTCGTTTTCCTGCGCCTAGTATTTTGCCTAAAAACCCTTTGTCTTTTTGAGAACCATCACCAAAAATGGTATCCATTTTAATACCATTATCCATCATCATAAAACTTCCTGACTCTGCAATAACAGCTTCTTGAGGATCTAATTCTATTTCTACATACTGCATTTCTTCTCCATAGATACGGTAATCTATTTCGTGAGCATTTCTGTCTGTAAAATCTGGTAATCTTTCCATAATGTTTTTTTGTTTTTGATTGACAGTTATATGTTGCTTAAAACAACATTTTGTTACATTTTAATAAGATAGTTTCAATATGTTCGTAATGACACACTACGACTTTACTTTTAGTGTCCACTCAAAATTAAAAGAAGACACTTCTACTCCCTCTGCATTAACTCCATTAGCGCTAAGCCAAACGGTTTGCCCTTCTCCTGTTTCAATAGCTTTTGCAATAGCATCGTCTATTTTATGGCCTTCTTTACATGTAAAGATAATTCTCCCTGTAGCTTTTTTTGTAAACGATGCATTATTATTAGCAACTAACATGGATATTTTTTTACCACTTTCTTTAATTTTTTTCATTACCAAAGCACCAGTTGTTAACTCAGCAGCCATGCCTTGTACAGCCCAAAACATTGAATTAAACGGATTTTGATTTATCCAACGATGTTTTACGGTGACTACACAAGTGGTATCATCTAAAGATTTTGTTCTTACTCCTGTAAAATATGCTGCAGGCAGTTTAAACATTAAAAAAGTATTGAGTTTAGAAGGAGATATATTCATATGTAAAATGAATTAGATGTACTATTCTTTATTCTTTTTTAATTCTTGAAGAAAAAACAACACACAAATGATTAAGCTAGCAAAAACCATGTAAGGCTTCATATTAATGAATGCTCCTGTCATGTTTAGCTTATCTATAGGCACAAAAACTATAAACAGAAAGAAAAGAAAAAACACAATTGACTTATAATGATTTCTGTAATCCATAAATTTTTATTTCCTCAAAATTAGCCAAAAATAAATTAAGCTTCAATGTTAAAAAAATGTTAATTTTAAGTACTATGCGTAACATAATACCTTCTTTTAGACATATATTTGTATAAGAAACTATTATATACTTTTTAAAATGGTAGACAGTCATCAAAAAAATTTAGCCACATTTATACATCTTTCAACCTTTTCTAGGTTTATAATTCCGTTTGGAAACTTTATTGGCCCAATAGTACTTTGGGCTGCCAACAAGGATAAATCAGAGTTTGTAGATCAGCATGGAAAGCAAGCCATTAACTTTCAGATTAGTGTTTTGTTATATGCTATTATCATTGGCACTCTAAGCGTTCCGTTTTTCATCTTTAAACTTTTTAGGGGATTAGATGTTATCGATTTTCATGGGTTTCGTGATTTTCATATCAGTTTAGGAGAGCCTTCTCCTCTACTCTATATAGGTGGCGGACTTGGTGCTTTAGCTATCATAGGATTTATTGTAGAATTAGCTCTTATTGTTAAGGCTAGTTTATCTGCAAGAGATGGTTTATCGTATAAATATCCTTTGACTATCAATTTTTTAAAATAAAATTTCATCAATAATCAATCAAAAAATGAACAGTTTAATCGAATTTAAGACACTATTACTATGAAGATAGAAAACACAAAAGCACAAATGCGTAAAGGTGTTCTGGAGTATTGCATCTTATCCATCTTAAAAGATGAAGATGCCTATGTTGCAGAGATTTTAGCCACACTAAAAGACGCAAAAATGCTTGTTGTAGAAGGGACTATATATCCACTATTAACAAGATTAAAAAACGCCGGATTGCTCAGTTATCGCTGGGAAGAATCCACATCTGGACCACCAAGAAAATATTATGGTCTTACAGAAACAGGCAAGTTGTTTCTAAATGAATTAAACACAACTTGGAGTGAATTACAAAATGCAGTTAACCTAGTAACCAGTACAAAAACAACAAAAAAATGAATAAAACAGTCAATATAAATTTAGCAGGTATATTCTTCCACATAGACGAAGATGCATATCTTAAGTTATCGCGCTATCTTGAGGCTATAAAACGTTCATTTACAGACTCTCAAGGACGTTCAGAAATTATCGCAGATATAGAAGCTCGTATTGCCGAGTTGTTTTCTGAGCGTATACAAAACGAAAAACAAGTTGTTGGTGTAAAACTCGTAGATGAAGTTATTACTATAATGGGACAACCAGAGGATTATTTGGTTGATGACGAAATCTTTGAAGATGAACCTCAGCCAAAAAAATCTCGTAATTCTAATTCTGGTCCTACAAAAAAACTATTTAGAGATACCGACAACTCTTACATAGGTGGTGTTTCTGCTGGTTTGGGTCATTATTTTGGCATAGATGTGCTTTGGATAAGACTTATTTGGGCCATACTATTTTTTGGTGCCGGAACAGGAGTAATACTCTATTTAATACTATGGGCATTAGTGCCAGAAGCTAAGACTACAGCAGAAAAGCTAACAATGACTGGTGATCCTGTAAACATCAGTAACATTGAAAAAAAAATTAAAGACAGCATTGATTCGGTATCAGAAACCGTAAAAAATGTTGATTTTAAAAAACATGGCGAAAAATTAAAAGAAGGCTTAGACGATCTTACCGATAACATTTCAGAAACAGTAAAGAGTGTCGATTTTCAGAAGCAAGGCAATCGGTTAAAATCGAGTTCGCAAACCTTTTTTGATTCTATCGGAAACATAATAATGTTTTTCCTAAAAATCATCGCTAAGTTCATTGGTATTATACTTATTGTCGCTGGTGTAGGTGCTATAATAACCTCAATTGTATTCTTATTTACTGTAGGTATTACAGATGCTATACACTTGCCTGGTATTGACTTGCTCTATGTCGCAAATGCAGCAAACATACCTATTTGGATAATGTCTACACTAGCATTTTTTGCTATTGGTATACCATTTTTCTTCATCTTCTATTTAGGACTAAAGATCTTAGTAAACAACTTAAAGTCTATAGGTAATGTTGCCAAATTTACATTACTAGGCATTTGGCTAATAGCTATTGTAGGAATTATAATAATCGTAATAAAACAAGCAACAGAGCATACTTTTGATGCAAAAGTTGTTACTAAAAACGAACTAATAATAAAAGCTGGCGACACTATTAATCTAAATAATTCTGAATATGATGAATACAGTAGTTATCGTTATAACCACAACAACGATTTTAATATTATTGAAAACGATGAAGGTCCTAGTATAATTACGTCAAACGTAAGATATATTGTAAAATCAACCACAGATTCTGTTGCTTCAATTATTATTGAAAAAGAAGCTACCGGAAGCGATTACAACAAAGCAAAAACACGTGCAGAAAACATTGATTTTGGATATAAACTCAATGGCAATACTCTGGTTTTAAATGATTACTTAAAAACTGACATAGAGAATAAGTTTAGCGAACAAGAAGTAAGAGTCATTATCTATTTACCAGAAGGTACAATTCTATATACTGATAAGAGTTTTTCAAAATCATGGAGATATAGTTACTCTAGATATGGTACCAATCTTTTAAGAGATATAGAATTTGGTAAGTATTATAAAATTACCAAAGACAATGCTGAGTGTTTAGACTGTAGTAATAACGAAACCACTAAAGAAACTGTAACCTCAGAAGAAATGTCGTCGTCTAACCAAGAAAAGCATGAAGTCAATCTAAAAATAGACGAAAATGGAGTTGATTTTGAAATTAACAACAATTGATACCCATTAATTGACAGTTCGGTTAAATTAAGTTTAGATCAATCAAAATAACACAGACATTTGCGCTGTAATCATCAATCAAAAAAATGAACCAATCAATCAAATCACTTTTGCTGTGCAGTATCGGATTCCTAATGGCCTCTGGTATTGCAGCAGCTCAGGTGGAAAAAAATTCTGACCTCTACAAAACACTCAAACAACAAGACAGTATTTTATTCGATATAGGATTTAATAAATGTGACATAGAAAAGAGTGCAGAAATAATATGTGATGACTTAGAATTTTACCACGATAAAGGTGGTGTTACAAATTCTAAAGAAGAATTCGTCAAAACAATGAAAAACGGAATCTGCAGTAACACCAACACAACAAAGGTCTATCGGTTTCTAGTTGAAGAGAGTTTAGAAGTTTTTCCTATGTACAATAACGGTGAGCTATATGGAGCATTACAAACCGGAAAGCACTTCTTTTCTACCAATGAAGACATGACTTATGATAAATCTGACAACTATGCTTTGTTTTCACATTTGTGGATTATAGAGGAAAATGAATGGAAACTAAAGCGCGTTTTAAGTTATAATCATACATCAAAAGAAAAATCTGAAAATTAAATTTTCATAAAAATCATCAATCAAATAAATCAAAAAAAATCATGAGCACATTAGTAAGAATAGTAGTCACCAGTATTTTAAGCATTATCATGCTTTCCTGTGATTTTTCACTAAACATAGGCACAGGAATTGACGGCAACAAAAAAGTTGTAACTCAAGATCGCAATATTTCTAACAACTTTGAATCTATTAAAGTAAGCCAAGGTCTAGACCTATACATTACCCAAAGTAATGATGTATCTCTAAGTGTAGAAGCTGATGAAAACCTTCACGATATCATTATGACAGATGTTGAAAACGGCACACTTCGTATCTATACTACAGAAAATATTAGAAGAGCAGCATCTAAAAAAATCAATCTTAGCATTGATAATATCTCGGCAATTAAAGCAACTAGTGGTAGTGATGTATTTTCAACAAATACTATAAAAACTAACTCACTAGAACTTAATTGTACAAGTGGAGCAGACATAACATTAGATGTAAAAACAGAAACACTAAACTGTTATTCCACTAGTGGTAGTGATATAAGAGTTAGCGGCACTACAAAATCTTTATTTGCAGAAGCGACAAGCGGCAGCGATATAAAAGCCTCTGATCTTATTGCCGAAACATCTAAAGTAAAAGCTACAAGCGGAGCTGACATCTCTGTTAATACCTCAAAAGAATTAACAGCCAGAGCAACCAGTGGTGGCGATATTAGATACTCTGGTAATCCTGAAAAAGTCGATAAATCTGATAATTCTGCTGGAAGTGTTAGAGCAAATTAATGTTTATTTCTTTCAAAAAACAGACTTACCAACCCACCTCAAAAACCTAAAAACCAACCAATTGCAAACCGTTTTAAATTCTTTATAGAGTTTGGGGCGGTTTTTGTATATCTTTGTTTAGCAGCTAAGAAAGTGACATTTTCCCTGAGTTGTGTCTTATTAATAGCGAAACAAAGATTAAAAATGAAAAAAGTTTTACTTATTCTGGTATTAATGTTGGCAGCAATACCTACAATTAATGCCCAAGAGAAAATTAAAGGTGATAGAAATGTTACCATAAAACAAACATACATTGACGACTTTCATACCATTGTTGTTAATGGTGATTTTTCTATAGAAATTGTTTACAATAGTAAGCCTTCTGTTAATGTAGAAACAGACGACAACTTACACGACGTTATACAATTTGATGTTGTTGATGGTGTTTTATCATTTGCGCAATCCATGCGAATTACGTCAAAAAAGCGACTTAATATAACCGTAAATTATGGAGATGCGCTTCAAAATATTGAAATAAAAGGTGATGGCGAAATACGATCTTTAACCTCAATGGAACTTGGTGATGCCAGCTTAATAACCAGTGACAACTCTAGAGCTTACTTAAATATTAAAGCAGACAACTTTGATTATAAAAGTACCGGAAAATCTAAAACACGATTAAATCTTACTGCAGATTCAACAAAAATTGAGCTGAGTGACAACAGTAAATTAGATGCATTAATTAATAGTAAAGTTGCAGATTTTGATTTGTACCAACGTTCTGATGCTGTTATTGAAGGTGCTGCAAATAAATCTGTAATACGATTAGATAATTCTACAAATTTTAATAGTCCTAAGTTTGATGTTAAAACCGTTGACGCTACTTTAGAAGGCAACAGCGATTTAACTATAAGTACAATAGATAACATCTCTATTGCTGCATCAGGAGATACCGAAGTATATCTTTTTGGTAGCCCAGAAATTACTATTACAAAGTTTGAGGATACTGCAAAACTTCAAAAGAAGCAACGCTAGTGTTTAGGGATTTAGACTTCGTTTATTTTAAGAGCGAATTCTATTTCTATTTCTGGTGAGACTTTTACCATTCCTAGCATTTTTTTGGGAGCTTCTAAATTAAAATCCGTAATGTCTATTGGCAAAAGACCTTGCACATATATTTCGTTTCCTTTTATAATTTTTACAGGTATTTTATAATCCTTAGAGATATTACATATTGTAATACTTAGTGTGGCATTTATAAATTCTGAAATCTCGTTTTGTTTAGAAATTTCTTTAAGACTAAGAGTTATTTTAGGGTATTCATCTGTTCTAAGAAGTTTTCTAAAATCTTTATTTATAGCTTTTCCTCCACAATGAAATTCTATGTTAGGAAGCTGAATTGTTGCCGAATTAAACTGTATTGAATTTTCTAGCTCTTTGTAACCTATTTTAATTTCGTTAGAAAAGGCTTGTATATTAAAGCTACAGTTAAATTTACTAACATTAGTTTTTCCGTTAATCTTCAGATAACTATCTGATGAAAAGGATACTGTTGTTTCACTTGTTTCTTCGTTAGCTTTAAGAGGTATATTTCCTATTAAAGTGAAAAAAAACAATATGGTAAATGAGACTACTTTAATCATAACAAAATGAAAAAAAGGTCTTTAACCTAACATAGATTAAAGACCTGGTTAATTATTACTTTAGAAACTAATTACAGCCTCTGCCATAAGCCCATTAAATTTTCCTTCGTCTAAGAGGCTTCCTACAGGGTAGTCTTTGTATTGTTGGTCTACATATTCTACTTTCATTAATACATTTTTGGTTAAGAACCAACCTGCACCCAATTGAAATCTATTTACAGTAACATCATCTCCACTAGCAAGCTCAGCGCTAACAGTGTTGTATCTACCACCTACAAAAAGGTTCTCAGACTTACCAAATCTGTAAATTACTTCACCTGCATATTGTTCAGCATTTCTTCTATCTGTTTCACTCAAAGCTCTACCAGAGGTTAGTTCTACAGTTCCAAAAAACTCTAATCCACCATATTTTACAAATGGATTAACCATTATAGCTGTAATCTTGTTTGAAAAACCAGGATCAAAACGTCCAGATCTAAAGTTATCGCTTGTAGCAGCCGCATCTTGCATTATATTATAGTATCTAGATCCTGCTCTATCTGCTGTGTATAGATATACATTTTGAGCATATCCTGTGTTATATAAAGAACCTGTAAGCCTAAATCTAAAGTCATCAGTGATTTGCTTATCGTATCCTAATTTTGCTAAAAAGGCAGCACCACCTGTTGTTCCGTTAGATTTGCTTGTACTTTGGTTAAGCTTACCATTAGTAAAGCCTAACATACCAAAGAAACCATTGTTTGTATTATAATATAACTCAGCACCAACCTCTGTTGTAAAAGAATCCATAATCAGGTTACCTACAAACGGATTGTAAAGTGCTTGTGCATTATCGCTTCTTCTAAAATGAGCATCACCATAGTTGTTTTCCATATGACCAATCTTAATGGTTACATGCTGCATTAAATCCTCCAAGAAACCTTCGCTAATAAACTCTAATTTATCTACCTGAAAGTATCCTCCTTTTACATAAGGTTCATGGTGATGTCTTGATGATAAATAGGTTCTTAAGTGCATATTAACACCATCAAAAAGTGCTACATCTAAATCTAAATTTGCGGTTGCCAAATTAAAATTACTACCAACCTCTCCTATCGGAACTATGCCTGAGTTTTCATTCTCTAATGCCTGATATTGTAAGGCAAAAGCACCACCAATTCTTACATTAATATCCTTAAAAGTCGTTGCTGTATCTTTTGGAGATTCAAAAACATTAACACCTCTTTTGTCTGGTTGTCTGTAATTGTCTAAATCTCTTTTACTTTTCTCTTGCGCAAATAGAGAACTGCTTAGTGTCAGTGCAAGAATAAAACTTGCTATTTTTAAAATTGATTTCATAATACTATAGTTTATAGTTAATTGTTGTTATTTGTTGAAAACTGATTTGAATATTATTTTTATTTCATCACCTGTCTTTATGGTTCCTAACAAAGCCTTTGGTGGCTCAACACCATAGTCTGTCATTTTTAGAGACTTTTCTCCATTTAAATAAATTTTGTCTCCATCTATTTTTAGATTGAAGCTTAAAGAAACCGACTTCGTAGTACCACTAATGGTTAACTTTCCTTTTACTGTAGCTTTAAAATGAGATTCTGATATTTTTTCTAATTGACTAACCGAAGACATTAGAAAAGTGATTTTCTTATGCTTATCTGTATTAAGTGCTTTAAAAGTCTTTTTGTCCATTGCAGATTTTCCGCTTTTAAGGCTTTCAGCTTTTACAGAAAAATCTAATTTATTTATTGTAAATTCTTCAGAATTTGAAACATTTAAATTACCAGATTGCTCTTCTGCATTAAGCTCCCAATCATGTAAGGAAGAGGTACCTTCTACACTTAAAACAGAAGATTTACTAAGTGTATAATTTTGAGATACTAATTGTTGAAAAGAAAAAAGTGTACTTACAAAAAATAATAGATAAAGTATCGGAGTTTTGAGTGTGTAGTTCATAATTGTTTTCTTTAATGTTTATACAAAGTTTTGAAAAAAAACAATCCTATTTTATGATAAAAGTCATATCATAGTGAACATTATTTAATAGAAAAAGCCGAAGTATAAAACTTCGGCTTTAAAATATATTATTGTAAGCATGCTATTAGTTGTAGGTAGAAGTTACAACTTCAAAATCAGCCTCCTTAGCTGCTAAATAGCGTTCAGCATCTAAAGCTGCCATACAACCTGTACCTGCAGCAGTAATAGCCTGTCTATATACATGGTCTGCTGCGTCACCGCTTACAAACACACCTTCTACATTGGTTTTACTTGTTCCAGGAACAGCATTAATAATGTATCCTGTTTCATCTAAATCTATCTGCCCTTTAAAGATATCAGTGTTAGGCTTATGGCCAATGGCTACAAAGAAACCAGTTGCTTCAATTTCGTGCTTTTCGTTGGTTTGGTTATTAAAAACTCTAACACCTGTAACAACTTGTCCATCACCTAAAACTTCATCAGTTTCGGTATTGTATAAGATTTCGATATTTTCGGTTTTCTTTACGCGCTCTGCCATAATTTTAGACGCTCTAAACTCATCTCGACGCACTAACATCGTTACTTTTTTACAAAGTTTAGATAAATAATGTGCCTCTTCGCAAGCAGAATCTCCTGCTCCTACGATAACAACTTCTTGGTTTCTGTAAAAGAAACCATCACAAACTGCACATGCAGAAACTCCACCTCCTAGTTTTAAATATTTTTGTTCAGATGGTAATCCTAAATATTTTGCAGATGCTCCTGTAGATATAATTACCGTTGATGCGTGTATTTCTTTCTCATCGTTAATCCAAACTTTATGAATATCGCCTGAAAAATCTACTTTAGTTACCCAACCATGACGCACATCTGTACCAAAACGTTCTGCTTGTTTTTGTAACTGTATCATCATTTCTGGTCCTGTAATACCCTCAGGATATCCAGGAAAGTTTTCAACATCATTTGTAGTGGTTAATTGCCCTCCAGGTTGCTCACCTTGGTACATTACAGGTTCCATGTTAGCTCTAGATGCATATATAGCTGCAGTATAGCCAGCAGGTCCAGAACCTATAATTAGGCATTTTACTTTTTCAATTGTATCAGACATATCTTGTGTTTTATTACAAAACAAAAGTAGGATTTTTGTATAAATCCTTACATAGAAGTTATTAACACTTACTATAGTGTCATAAAGTTTTCAAATTGCTTTAATTTCTCAAATTAATTTATTAAATTTTAGGTATTTAATAGCTAAATCTAACCTGTCATGAAAACAAAACTTCTTTTTCTAAGCATGTTATTGTTATTAGCTTTTTCGTGTAAAAACGAGGCTAAAAGCACAGAAACGACTAGTGACTCATCTAACGCAGCGTTAAATGATAAACTTAGTGACTTAAAAGGCACATGGGAACTCACAGGATTTTACAATTACAAGGATAATGTCGTTGTTGATTCTTTTAAAATGAATCCAGATTTTAGACAACTAAAGATGTACACAGACACCAAAGTAATGTGGTGCAAGCATAGACCTGCAGACTCTTCTGAGTGGTTTGGATATGGTACTTACAAGTTTGACGGCGACCAATTAACAGAAGTGCTAGATTTTGGCTCTACCGTTATGGACGAGGTAATTGCCGAAAAAAAACAGTTTATTTTTGAATTGAATTTACAGTCTAATAAATTTCAGCAAATAGAATTAGATGATGAAGGCAACAGAATATATTCTGAAAATTACATCAGAGTTGAAGAGCCTTAACCGAAAAAACTAAACTCCTTTCTAATCTTTTTTGTGATGAAGCGAAAACGGTAATTTTTCAGCTTTGTAATTATACGTTTTAGACCTTCGCTAGACAGCCATCCTTTATGGTTGTTAAACTTTTTTATGTTTGAAACGTGCATTAAATGATTTTCTCCATTGGCCATGCTATATATACCTCCATAAAAAGGCAATGGCTTTAACCTTATACGATTGTCTAAAATTGTTAAACGATGATCAAAATATAAAATAGGATCTACTTCAAAAAAATACTGAAGCAACTCTGGTTTTACTATTACCGAACTCCCACATAAGTAACTGAACTTAAAAGTTGCGAACAAAAAAGACTTTCCTTCAAAATGCAAGTAGCCATTTTTAGTATACCAACCTGGTACATTCTCTTTTGCATTATTTACATATGCTGCAATACGATTACTCACATAATCATCAGAATCTACAGTCATTACATAATCTGCATCAAACGTTTCTTTAGCATATTTGGTACCAAGCTTTAACTTTCTCCCTTTATCGATCTCTCTTCGCTTGTTTATATTATCATCACTTTCATTTTGTTTTCGAATCGGAGGATCAAAATCAACTTGTAAATAATGGATATTTTTATGTTGAAAGTTAATTAGAGGAATTTCATGACAAACAGCTATGATTTTAAAGTTCTGATCGGTTTGATTACACAAAGACTTAAATGTTCTTTCTACAAGATTACAGAACCCTAACCAATCGCCAGAGACACGTTCGCTTTTTACAGGAACAATAAAGGTAAGCATAGTTAATATTCATTTTCAGAAAGTTAAACTAAGCATAGCATTATTGTAATTAAAAAATAATCGATGAAGCTTAAATTTAACCCGTAGAATATTAGCTAACGCTTAAAAGTTTAACATAATCTTAAAAAAAAGCACTCATTATCACAATTTTAGCCTATAGCTTTAACTTTCTTTAACTTGACTCTCACGTTAAAAACCATTATATTATTGTAAATCAAAAATTTACACAAAATGAAATTCATAAAAAATAAAAATGAGAAAAGAAGAGATTATCTTTTTCAAAAGGATAAGAAAACTATTATTGGAGCAAGGCTAATTGGATTTGTTCTTGTCGTTTTAATTAGTGCTGTTATTATTTCAGGAACTATTTTATAAAACTTAAGCTTTCGCATACATCTATAAAATAAAAAAGCTCAGCAAATGCTGAGCTTTTTCTATTAAAGTCGGGGTGGCAGGATTCGAACCTGCGACCTCCGCGTCCCAAACGCGGCGCGATAACCGGGCTACGCTACACCCCGAATATTGGTTATCAATTTTAGGACTGCAAATATAGAGTTTTTCTTTACAATCCAATAACATTTTTCTAACTTTAAAAATTGATACTAAATTTTTGCTCTTATTTATGAAAATTAAACTTCCGATAATAGGTCTAATCTTAGTAAGCATACTCACATGCGCACAAGATAAAAACCCTACAAACACAAAGAATACCTACGAGGTTATTGTAGAAGGCTTAAGTATACCTTGGGGATTTACATTCTTACCTGATGGTACTATGCTAATAACTGAAAAATCAGGTCAATTATTTCATTTTAAAGACGGCAAAAAGATTGAAATATCAGGATTACCAGAAATATACTTGAGAGGACAAGGAGGTTTAATGGATATTACACTGCATCCTAACTACAAAGAAAATGGATGGATCTACTTTTCTTACGCATCACCAGAAGGTGAAGGTGAAGGAGGAAATACTGCTGTAGGAAGAGCTAAGCTTAATGGAAATAGTTTAGTAGATTTTGAAGTTTTGTATAAAGCCAATCCAAATTCAAGAAAAGGACAACATTTTGGTTCTCGATTAGCTTTTGATAATGATGGTTATCTTTATTTCTCTATTGGAGAACGTGGTGATAGAGATGTAAACCCTCAGGATATCACCAGAGACTGCGGAAAAATTTACCGTACAAAAGACGATGGTACAATTCCAACAGACAACCCGTTTTACGATGTTGAAAATGCAAAGAAAGCTATTTATTCTTACGGACACAGAAATCCTCAGGGCATGATATTACATCCAAAATCTGGAGAAATATGGACTCACGAACACGGTCCAAAAGGTGGTGATGAGATAAACATAATAAAAAAAGGTAAAAACTACGGATGGCCTGTTATTAGCTATGGAGTAAATTATAGCGGTACAAAATTTACTGACCTAACTGAAAAAGAAGGTATGGAACAGCCTCTTCATTTCTGGGATCCTTCAATTGCACCCAGTGGAATGGCTTTTATTGATAGTGATAAATATGGTGACTGGAACGGTAATTTATTAGTCGGTTCATTAAAATTTCAATATTTAGATATGTGTACTTTAAAAGACAACAAAGTCATTAAAGAAGAACGTTTATTAGATGGCATAGGCAGAGTTAGATCTATAGAACAAGGTCCGGACGGTTACATATATGTTGGAGTAGAAAATTTAGGAATTGTAAAACTCATCAAAAAATGATAAACACTTTTAGGCTGCTACTCGTTATGTTATTAGTGACTTCCTGTAATTCTACAGACAAGAAAAACAACAACGCAGATTATTCAGCAAACACAACAAATAATACATTAGATCCACAACTCAAGGACAGCTACGAGCGAGGCAAAGCTGTCTATAACGACCTATGTATAACCTGCCATATGAGTAATGGTGAAGGTGCACCAAAAGCGTTTCCTCCTCTTGCACAATCAGATTACCTAAAAAACAACCAGGAAGCTAGCATAAAAGGTGTAAAAAAAGGTATATCTGGCAAAATTGTAGTCAATGGCATTACCTATAATAGCGTAATGACTCCATTAGGCCTTAGCGATGAAGAAGTTGCCGATGTTATGAATTACATAAACAACAGTTGGGGAAATAATTACGGCAAAATGATTACAGCAGAAGATGTGATAAAAGTCATTAAAAACTAGCCTTAATTAGCTAACTTTGCAGAACTAACTAAATCTAAACATTTACAATGCTTATAATCGGAATTGGTGGCGGAACAGGATGCGGAAAAACCACAGTTGTTAATACAATTCTAAAAGAACTTCCAGAAGGAGAAGTTGGTGTTATCTCTCAAGATTCATACTACAAAGACACATCTCATTTAAACTTTGAAGAGCGTGTAAAAATAAATTTTGACCACCCTCGCTCTATTGATTTTGAACTTTTAGAAGAGCACTTAAAAGAGTTAAAAAAAGGAAGAGCTGTAAACCAACCTGTTTACTCTTTTGTTAAACACAACAGAACAGGAGATGTTATTGTTACGCAACCTCGAAAAGTAATGATTGTAGAGGGTATTCTTATATTATCTCATCCAGAAATTAGAGATTTATTTGATATTAAAATATTTGTACACGCAGATTCAGACGAGCGCCTTATACGTCGTTTAAAAAGAGACATAACAGAACGTGGACGAGATATTGACGAGGTTTTAAACCGTTATCAAAACACCTTAAAACCAATGCATCAGCAGTTTATAGAACCTATGAAAGAGTATGCCGATATCATAATTCCAAATAACAAATACAACACGGTTGCTGTAGATATCGTTAAAACGATTATAAACGAAAGATTATAATGAAACTATTAAATAATAAATATCTAAAACCCTTTAAGAACATCTATGTTCTGGTATTGGTTGTATTTATTATCTGGATGCTTTTTTTTGATGCGCATTCGTGGTTTTTTCATCATGAGTTAAATTCTGAAATTGAAGAACTAGAATATCAAAAAGAGCATTACAAAAACGAAATTGCAAAAGACAATAAAGCTATAAAAGAGCTTAGTACAGAAGAAGGTGTAGAGCGTGCAGCACGCGAAAATTACTACATGAAAAAAGATAATGAAGACATCTTCATCATAGAATACCAAGACAGCATAGCCAAAAAAGATAACGATGAGTAAATCCTTATTCAAAGATTTTGAAGGTGTTTCCTCAAAAGCCTGGAAGCAAAAAATACAAGTAGACCTCAAAGGTGCAGATTACAACGACACCTTAATTTGGCATACCAACGAAGGTATAGACGTTAAACCGTTTTACCATTCTGATGAATTTGAAAACTTATCAGAAGTTTCTGCAAGCAAAGCCACGCAATGGAAAATCTCGCAAGTCATTGAGGTAGAAGACGCCAAAGAAGCTAATACAAAGGCTACAGATGCCATTGCCAGAGGTGCCGAGCACATAACATTTGTAGTTAAGAATGAAGATTTTAATCTTGAAGAACTTCTTAGTCAAATAGATTTGGAAGAAACAAGCATACGTTTTAAAATGCAGTTTCTTTCTTCAAAATTTATAGAACAAAATGCTGCTGTATCTTCTTCTGGCTTAAAATTACATTTTGATACAGATATTATAGGACATCTTGCCAAAACAGGTAATTGGTATACAAACTTAAAAGACGATCACGAAAAATTTGATGCTATTGTAAAATCATCTTATCAATTTTCAATAGATGCAAGTCTTTACCAAAATGCAGGTGCTAATATCGTTCAGCAATTGGCTTATAGTTTAGCTCATGCTAATGAGTATCTCAATCATTTCGATAATCTATCTGATGAAATAAAAGAATCGATAGAAGTAACTTTCAACACAGCAGTTGGCTCAAATTACTTCTTCGAGATTGCCAAACTAAGAGCACTTAGACAATTATGGGCAACACTTGCTACCGAATACGGTTTTAACACTAATTGCAAAATAATTGCAATACCAAGCAAACGCAACAAAACTATTTACGATTATAATGTGAACATGCTTCGTACCACAACAGAATGCATGAGTACGGTTTTAGGAGGTGCAGATATTGTAGCCAATCTAGCGTACGACAGTTTGTATCACAACCCAAACGAATTTGGAGATCGTGTTGCTCGCAACCAACTTTTAGTACTAAAAAATGAAAGCTATTTCGATAAGGTAAACAATCCTGCAGATGGCGCTTATTATATTGAAAGTTTAACCGAGCAGTTAGCCGAAAAAGCATTAATTCTATTTAAAGATATTGAAGCTAACGGAGGTTTCTTAAGTCAATTAAAAGAAGGCACTATTCAAAGAAAAATAAAAGAAAGTGCCGATAAAGAGCAAGTCGATTTTGATGCTGAAAAACTAATCCTTTTAGGAACTAATAAGCATCCAAATCCTGATGATAAAATGAAAGATGATCTTGAAGTGAGTCCGTTTTTAAAAATTGAAAAACGAAAAACTATAATTCAGCCTATAATTGAAAAAAGATTGTCTGAAAAATTAGAAATCAATAGATTAAAAAATGAATAAAATGTGGTAATAAAAAAATCTATAGTCGCTTTCTTATGTGTTTTTAGCTTTGCTATTTCATTTTCAAACGTTTATTCACAGAAACGACATATAGAACTAAAAAAAATTACCACAAATAAAGTTAGAAAACTGTTCGATAATGATATTCTCATTGTTCACACAATACACAAAAAATATAAGGGAATATTAAAAATAATAGATAAAAAGATGATTTCAATCAATGGTAAAAAAATTAGAATTGAAGATATCATCAAAATCGAAAAGAAAGAATAAAAGGTAAACCATGAGTCGCAAAAACCTTCAACATATAGAACTAAAAAGCAAGTGCCAAGAGCCAAATGCTAACAGCCATTTTATTACCGCTGAAGACATTAAAGTAAAATCTAATTATTCAAAAGAAGATCTAAAAGATTTAGAACACTTAGATTTTGTAGCTGGCATTGCTCCTAACCTTCGTGGCCCATACTCTACCATGTATGTTCGTAGACCTTGGACTATTAGACAGTATGCAGGTTTTTCTACCGCAGAAGAAAGTAACGCGTTTTACAGAAGAAATTTAGCTGCAGGACAAAAAGGACTTTCGGTTGCTTTCGATTTAGCTACACACAGAGGTTACGACTCAGACCACGAACGTGTTGTTGGCGATGTTGGTAAAGCTGGTGTAGCCATAGATTCGGTTGAAGACATGAAAATCCTCTTCGATCAAATTCCATTAGATAAAATGTCGGTTTCTATGACCATGAATGGTGCTGTATTACCAATCATGGCATTTTATATTGTGGCTGCAGAAGAGCAAGGTGTAAAACCAGAATTATTAGCAGGTACAATTCAAAATGATATTCTAAAAGAGTTTATGGTGCGTAACACTTACATTTATCCACCTACTCCATCGATGAAAATCATTTCAGATATTTTTGAATACACTAGCCAGAATATGCCACGTTTTAACAGCATTAGTATTTCGGGTTACCACATGCAAGAAGCTGGTGCAACCTGCGATATTGAGTTAGCATATACTCTAGCTGATGGTTTAGAATACATAAGAAAAGGCTTAGGTGCAGGTATGGATATCGATACGTTTGCTCCGCGTTTATCGTTCTTTTGGGCAATTGGCATGAATCACTTTATGGAAATTGCCAAAATGAGAGCTGCACGTATGCTTTGGGCAAAACTCGTGAAACAATTCAACCCTAAGAACCAAAAATCTTTAGCTTTAAGAACGCATAGCCAAACGTCTGGTTGGAGTTTAACTGAGCAAGATCCTTTTAACAATGTTGCCAGAACATGTATTGAAGCTGCTGCTGCTGCTTTTGGAGGCACACAAAGTTTGCACACCAACGCACTAGATGAAGCGATTGCCTTACCAACAGATTTTTCGGCACGTATTGCACGTAACACACAGATATATCTTCAAGAAGAAACACATATTACCAAAACTGTAGATCCTTGGGCTGGTAGTTATTATGTTGAAAGTTTAACTAACGAAATTTCTGAAAAAGCCTGGAAACTTATTGAAGAAGTTGAAGAATTAGGCGGAATGACAAAAGCTATTGAAGCCGGAATTCCGAAATTACGCATTGAAGAAGCTGCTGCACGTAAGCAAGCACGTATTGATTCTGGACAAGATATTATTGTTGGTGTGAATAAATACCAACTTAAGGAAGAAGATCCGCTTCACATTTTAGAAGTAGACAACCAAACGGTTAGAAACCAACAAATAGAGCGCCTTAATAATATAAAAAGTACAAGAGACACCAAAGCAGTTAAAGATGCTTTAGCAAAATTAACAGCTGCTGCAAAATCTGGTGAAGAAAATTTATTAGCTTTAGCAGTAGATGCAGCAAGAAAACGCGCCACACTTGGTGAAATTAGTGACGCTCTTGAAGCTGAATTTGGACGTTACAAAGCACAAATAAAATCATTTAGCGGAGTGTATAGCAAAGAAATAAAAGACGACGAAAGCTTTAAAAAAGCCAGAGAATTAGCAGACCTGTTTGCAGAACAGGATGGTCGTAGACCACGTATAATGATTGCAAAAATGGGACAAGATGGTCATGACAGAGGTGCTAAAGTTGTAGCTACTGGTTACGCTGACGTTGGTTTTGATGTGGATATTGGCCCATTATTTCAAACACCTAAAGAGGCTGCTAAGCAAGCGGTTGAAAATGATGTGCATATTTTAGGCGTATCTTCTTTAGCTGCAGGACACAAAACTCTGGTGCCACAAGTTATTGAAGAACTTAAAAACTATGGCAGAGAAGATATTATGGTTATTGTTGGTGGTGTTATCCCAAAACAAGATTACCAATATTTATTCGATGCTGGTGCAGTTGCAGTCTTTGGACCAGGCACCAAAATCAGTGATGCTGCCATTCAGATTTTGGAAATTTTGATTGATTAGTTTTTCAATTTTTAACCTCATAAAAAAAGCCCTTCAAAATGAAGGGCTTTTTTATTTATAATTCACTCTTATTAATCATCAACTTTTTCTTTGGTGTCTTTAATTTCAAATTCTTTAAAATCACCTCCATTAACAACAGACCATTCTTTCATTTCTTTAAAATAAGTCTTAATCGCTTTATTTACATCTTCAACGGTTAAGCTTTTTACCTTCTTTTCAATATTTTCATGAAAAGTCATATCTCTTTCATAATAAAGATTATTGTTAATAGTACCTGCTAACTCATTGTCTTTTGCTCTAGATACACTTTGCGCTTGTACCCAACCCGCAACTGCATCGTCTAACTCTTGTTGTGTAATTCCGTCTTTTATAAAACGTGCAATTTCTTCTTCAAATCCTTTTTGAACTTTAGCTTCGTTTTCTGGCGCGTAGATAGCGTAGATATACATTCCAGAATTTTTATCATCCTTATCTCCATCTACATTAACTCCACCTCCTGCGCCATAGCTTACACCATCTTGTTGACGTAACCTAGTTGCTATACGAGAGTTTAAGAAACCACCACCAAACACAGATCCAGCTACTTGTAATGCTGCATAATCGTCATCATATTGGCTACACTCAAAGTTTAAGAATCCTAAAGTGAAGGCATTCTTTTTGTCAGGAGTTTTTATTTGTTCGTTAGCAGGATTATTAGCTGTGTAAGGGTCTTTAATTTCAGAATATGGTAAATCAGATTTAAAATCTGCGTATTCCTTTTCAAAATAACTTTTCAATTTTGCTTCATCAATATTACCAATGGCTACTAACGTTGCGTTGTTTGAAATTCCGTAGAAATCATCATAATAGGCTTGCATTGCTTCTATTGACACATCATTAATAGCTGCCAATTCTTCTTCCATAGACATGTTGTACAACGGATGCCCTTTAGGATATGTTTGATTAATTTCACCCAAACGTTTTTGCACTAAGTATTGTGGTTCTGTTTTATTACGTTCGATATTTGCAATATCCTGAGTTTTTAATTTATCTAATTCCTCTTGGCTAAATGCTGGTGTTTTTAACATCTCTGTCATTAAATCTAAAGTTTCCATAAGATGCTCTTTGGTAGATGTTACATACGCATAAGTTCTACCATTACCTCCACTAAAGTACACACTAGATTTAAGCTCACTCAGTTTATCTTCAATATCTTGTCTAGATTTGGTTTTAGTACCTTTGTTAAGCATTCTGGCAGTATAACTTGCTACACTTCCTTTGTTCATTAAATCATTGACACTACCATTTCTAAAGGTAAAATTGACATTTACAGTTTCTCCTCTATTATCTTTTTTTATGAAGCCATACTCAATACCTGTTTTTCCTATTGTACCAGATTCTAAACGATCTTGAATATTAGCATAAGACACATCAAAAGCCTCACCTGTACTTAGAGCTTCTTTTCCTTTGTAATTGGTTACCAACTCATTTAAACCTTCGGTATGTGGAATATCAATACGCATAGGTTGCTTTGTTGGTATAAAATTCCCAACGGTTCGGTTTGTTTTTATAAAGTAATTACTTAAAACTTCATTAACCTGTTCTAATGTTGCAGCCTCGACACGATCTCTGTGGATAAACATTAATCTCCAGTCTCCAGCACCTATAAATTCACTTGTATAAGTTCCTAAGTACGAAGAATTACGAAGCATTTGATCCATCTGTTTTCCAAGATTTGCTTTTGCACGTTTTAGCTCTTCTTCTGTAATTGGGTTTTCACGCAATCCGTCAAACATTTCTAGCAAAGTAGTCTCAGCCTCAGCTAATGATTTATCCGAAGGCACATCGACATTAAAGTACATAAAACCTGGTTCTTTAGTAAAAGGAGAAAAGCTCCATATTGAAGATGCTTTATTACTCTCTACCAAAGCCTTATACAAACGACCCGAAGGCTGATCTGTAAGAATATTTTCTACTAGTGCTAAAGGTGCATAGTCTACATGAGAACCTGCTGGTGTGTGATACAATGCAGAAACCAATTGTAAATCTCCCACTCTACTTAATTCTACTCTTTTTTCGCCATCTTGTGGTGGCTCTATAGTTGGTACATCATTTAACGATATCTCAGGGTTTTTAATACTACCAAACTTCTTTTCAATTAAAGCAAGTGTTTTGTCTGTATCAAACTTTCCTGTAACCATTAATACAGCATTATCTGGTCTGTAATATTTTTTGTAGAATGCTTTTAAGTTTTCAATCGGAACACGCTCTATATCAGACTTGTTACCAATGGTAGACTGACCATAATTATGCCATAAAAATGCAGAGCTAATTACCTTTTGCATCAGTACACTTGTTGGTGAATTTTCACCAGATTCAAACTCATTTCTTACTACTGAAAATTCGGAATCTAAATCTTTCTTTGCAATGTAAGAGTTTACCATACGATCAGCTTCTAAGTCTAAAGCCCAATCTAAGTTCTCATCTGTAGCATTAAAAGTTTCAAAATAATTTGTACGATCGTACCAGGTAGTACCATTTGGTCGTGCTCCATGCGATGTTAATTCTTTTGGAATGTCTGGATGATTAGGTGTGCCTTTAAATACTAAATGCTCTAACAAATGAGCCATACCCTTTTCTCCATAACCTTCGTGCCTAGACCCAACTTTATAGGTAATATTAACTGTAATGGTTTGTGAGGAATTGTCTGGAAACAACAAGACTTTAAGTCCGTTGTCTAATTTGTACTCTGTAATACCTTCTACTGAGGCTGTCTGCTTTGTCTGTGCCTCTGCTATTATAGAAAATAGTAAAGCAAATGCCAGCACAAACGCAGTGCGGAAATTAGTTTTCATGTTTTTGATTAATTTAATGGTTCTGTTAAATTTAAAAATTAAGATTTAAAATATTGTTAAATTATTTCATTTATTCTTTTTGTGTTTAAATACAATCATGAAAGAATCTGAAAACAGATTTTGAACTAAAAAATTAGTTAAAAGAATAATAAATCTTTCCATATCAAGTTATTATAATTAAATTACAAGAAATTTCTTATAATTTAAACTATTAATCTTTAAACCATCAATCAATGAAAAGAACACTTCCCAGAGTGCTCAACACTCTTTTTGCATGCTTTTTACTAACGGCTTATGTTGGTAACTCACAATCAAAAACCGCAGAACCATCCACTACTCTGCCAATTACTTCTGAAGTAAAAATAGGCAAGCTGTCTAATGGTCTTACCTACTATATTCAAAACAATGGTAAACCAGAAGACAAAGTAGAACTACGCTTAGCTATTAAGGCTGGATCCATACTAGAAACTAAAGACCAATTGGGTCTTGCGCATTTTATGGAACACATGAATTTTAATGGCACAAAACATTTTAAGAAAAACGAATTAGTGGATTACCTACAAGGTATTGGTGTAGAGTTTGGTGCAGACTTAAACGCCTACACTAGTTTTGACGAGACAGTATATATCTTACCTATACCGAGCGATGATCCCGAAAAATTAGACAAAGGGTTTGAAATCCTTCAAGATTGGGCAGGTAATGCTTTATTAACCGAAGAAGATATCGATGATGAACGTGGTGTTGTTATTGAAGAATACAGAACACGTTTGGGTGCCTCTACCAGAATGCAATCTAAATATTTAGACAAAATTGCGTACAAATCGCGCTATGCAGAACGTCTGCCTATTGGAACTTTAGATAATCTAGAAAATTTTAAATACGAAAGCATTAGAAACTTTCAAAAAGATTGGTACAGACCTAACCTAATGGCTGTTATTGCTGTTGGAGATTTGGATGTAGAAACTCTAGAGCAAAAGATAAAAGATAACTTTAGTGGACTCACTAATCCTAAAAACGAAAAGAAACGTGACGAATATTATTCTGAAAACCACAAAGAAACTCTCGTTGCTATTGAGTGGGACGAAGAAGCCACAGGAAGTCAGGTTTCAATCTATTATAAAGACCAAGGCAACACTAAAAAAACAAAAACTATAAAAGATTATAGAGATAATATGGTTGAAGGTCTTTTTGATCAGATGATAAATAATAGACTTGCCGAATTTAGCAACAAACCTAATCCTCCTTTTATTTTCGGGTTTTCTTACAATGGACGTATCATTGGAAACAAAGATGCATACCAATCCTTTGCTCAAACAAATGAAACAGGACAACTAGAAGCTTTAAAAGTGCTTCTTGAAGAAAACGAACGTGTAAAACGTTATGGCTTTAAAGCATCAGAACTAGAGCGTGCAAAAAAAGATTATTTAGCCAGATTAGAACGTCAATTCAATGACAAAGACAAAAGAGAATCTAACAGAATTGTAAATGCTTATGTTCAGCATTTTTTAAGAGAAAATCCAATTCCTGGTATTGAGTGGACTTTCGAATTTGCTCAAAAACAACTACCAAGCATTCAACTCAAAGAAGTTAACAGCCTAATTACTGATTTTTTACATGACGATAATAGGTTGGTCATTTTAACAGGTCCTAAAAAAGATGGTCTTAAAAAAGTAACAGAACAAGAAGTTATTGATCTACTCAACAAAGTAGAAAACGCAGATATTGAAGATTATGAAGATGAAGCTGTTCGTGAAGAATTAATGCCTGTAAAACCTAAAAAAGGTAGCATTGTACAGCAAACCACAAATAACGAAGGTAAGCTTAATGAAACCAAAACATTTGTTCTTAGTAATGGCGCAAAAGTAACTTACAAAAAAACCGACTTTAAAAACGATGAAATTTTAATGGAAGCCTTTAGTTATGGTGGTACATCGTTATATTCTAATGAAGAATTAAAAGAAACTTCTAGCGCTAACAGAGGTGTATTTGAAGCTGGAATTGATGGTGTTGACAAAAATGAAATGGCAAAATTAACATCTGGAAAAATTGTTAGAGTAAGCCCTTTTATAGGTGGAAATTCTGAAGGATTTAGAGGTTCTGCCTCACCTAAAGATTTGGAAATGATGTTTCAAATGATTCATTTGTACTTTACTAAACTAGACAAAGATCCTGAAGCTTTTGCATCTTATATCTCTAAACAAAAAGCCTTTTTAGGCAATATTCTTTCTAATCCAAGTATTTCATTTTCTATAGCATTAAGTGAGTATTTAAACGAAGGAAACCCAAGATACACAGGTTTTCCAGACGAAGAAGCTCTAGACAATGCTAACTACGATTTAGCTTACGAAAAATACAAGGAACGATTTGCTAATGCAGGTGATTTTCACTTTTACTTTGTAGGAAACGTTGATGATGATAAACTAGCAGAATATGCAGAAACATACATTGCTTCGCTTCCTAGTAGCGAAGAAAGAGAAATGTATAAAGTCTTTGATTTTAGACCAAAAACTGGATCACATGAATTTAATTACAACAAAGGAACCGAACCTAAAAGTCAAGTTCGTTTATCATTTTCTGGAGAAACCGAATACAATAAGGATGAAGCTAATGCAATGAATGCCTTGGGAGAGATCTTAAGCATCAAGTTAATTGAAAAACTTAGAGAGGAAGAAGGAGGTGTCTATGGTGCTGGTGCAAGAGGATCCATAAACAAAATACCTTATGGTAGTTACAACTTTAGTATTTCGTTTCCTTGTGGACCAGACAACGCTGAAAAACTAGCAGACGCTTCTATTGCCGAACTTGAAAAAATTATTAAAGAAGGCCCAACTGAAGCTGACTTAGACAAAGTAAAAAAAGCCATGCTACTCTCAAGAAAAGAAGATTTACAACAAAACAGATTTTGGTTGTCTCAAATAAAAAATGCAGACTACAACAAGAGCGACTTGGATAGCATTTTAAATTTTGAAGAAAATATAAATGCTATAACAACACAAAACGTACAAGATGTAGCCAAAAAATATCTAACAGATGGTTATGTAAAAGCCATACTTATGCCAGAGAAATAGCAGTTTGGCACCAAAAAACAAAAAGCTGCTTGATTCTATTTTCAAGCAGCTTTTTATTTTTCCTAATGTTAACAACTTCAATTTTCAAAACCCATAATAAATTGTATTTTTAAACCCTTAATAAACCAAATCAATTAATGGGTAAAATCATTGCAATTGCTAACCAAAAAGGTGGTGTCGGAAAAACGACAACCTCAGTAAATTTAGCAGCTTCTTTAGGTGCTTTAGAGAAGAAAGTCCTACTTATAGATGCAGATCCTCAAGCTAATGCCAGTTCTGGATTAGGTATCGATGTTGATACTGTAGAACTTGGGTCGTATCAGGTTTTAGAACATACAAAAACAGCAAAGGAAGCAATTATGGCTTCTAATGCACCTAATGTAGATGTTATTCCTGCACATATAGACCTTGTGGCTATTGAGATAGAACTTGTAGACAAGGATGAACGTGAGTATATGCTTAAAAAAGCAATTTCAGAATTAAAATCTGAGTACGACTACATCTTAATAGATTGCGCGCCTTCATTAGGATTATTAACTCTGAATGCTTTAACTGCCTCAGACTCTGTCATTATACCTATTCAATGCGAGTATTTTGCTCTTGAAGGTTTAGGAAAACTGTTAAATACTATTAAAAGTGTACAAAAAATACACAACCAAGCGTTAGATATTGAAGGTATGCTACTTACAATGTTCGATTCGCGTTTGCGTTTATCTAATCAGGTTGTAGAAGAAGTACAAAAACACTTTAGCGATATGGTGTTTGAAACTATTATACAGCGAAATGTAAGACTAGGTGAAGCGCCTAGTTATGGCGAAAGCATTATTAACTATGATGTAAGCAGTAAAGGTGCTGTTAATTATTTAAATTTAGCTAAAGAGCTAATAAAGAAAAATGAATTGTAATGGCGAAAGCAACTAAAAAACAGGCTTTAGGTCGTGGACTTTCTGCGCTACTTAAAGATCCTGAAAATGATATAAAATCTGCAGAAGATAAAAATGCAGACAAAGTTGTAGGTAATATTGTAGAGCTTGATATAGACAGTATTGAGGTTAACCCTTTTCAGCCTAGGACTAACTTTAATGAAGAATCGCTTAGAGAATTAGCTTCTTCTATTAGAGAGCTAGGTGTTATTCAACCTATTACGGTTAGAAAATTAGCATTTAACAACTATCAGCTAGTTTCTGGTGAGCGTCGTTTTAGAGCATCCAAGCTTATTGGTTTAGAAACAATTCCTGCATATATAAGAATTGCCAATGACCAGGAATCTCTTGAGATGGCACTGGTTGAAAATATTCAGAGGCAAGATTTAGACCCAATAGAAATTGCGTTATCCTACCAACGCTTAATTGATGAAATTAACCTTACTCAAGAGCAAATGAGTGAGCGCGTGGGTAAAAAACGTTCTACTATAGCCAATTACTTGCGTTTATTAAAACTAGATCCAATTATCCAAACCGGAATGCGAGATGGATTTATTTCTATGGGTCATGGTAGAGCTATGGTCAACATAGAAAATCCTGTTGATCAGCTTGAAGTTTATGAAAAAATAATAAGCAATAAACTGTCTGTGCGTGCAACAGAACAATTAGTAAAAAACCTTAGCAACCAAGAAGAGGAAGCTCAGCAAGACAAAGCACCTACAGAAGTTCCTAAATATGTAAAAAAAGGAATTAAAGATTTTTCAGATTATTTTGGTCATAAAATTGATGTGAAACTTGGCAAAAATGGTAGTGGTAGAATTACAATACCTTTTCATTCTGAAGAAGATTTCAATAGAATTAAAAAACTAGTACAGCGTGCTAAATAAACAAATTTTCTTTGGCATTCTGTGCATTTTTTCTCTCTCATTTTCATCTGCTCAAGTAGAAAATGACAGTACCAGCATTGGCTTAGATAAAGAAACCGTTTTAATAGACAATGCGCTTATAGAAAAGAAAGAAATTGATCCATTAAGACCTTCTAAAGCAGCCTTCTATTCTGCTATTTTACCAGGTGCAGGACAATTTTACAACAAAAAATACTGGAAAATCCCTATTGTTTGGGGAGCTATTGGCACTGGTGTTTATTTCTACCTAAGAAACGACAAACAGTACGATCGTTACCGCAATGCCTACAAGAGACGTTTAGCAGGTTTTACAGACGATGAATTTTCTGATGCTAACGGTAATCCACTTATTTCTAATGAAGGATTGGTGAGAGCCCAACAGCAATTTAGAAGAAATAAAGAAGTCTCATTATTGGTTACTTTAGGCTTATATGCTCTTAATATCATCGATGCCAATGTAGATGCGCACTTGCTTCAGTTTAATGTAGATGAAAATTTAAGTTTCAGTCCGCATTACCAATACAACCAAATGGAAAACTCAGGCGATTTAGGCTTAACTCTTAACTTTAAATTCTAATGAATATAGCTTTACTCGGTTATGGAAGAATGGGAAAAAGTATTGAAGCTATTGCTTTAGACCGCAACCATAACATCTCTTTAAAAGCAACAAGTTCTACTAAATCTTTCGATTTTTCTAAAACAGATGTTGCTATAGATTTTAGTATCCCTTCAACAGCTGTAAGTAACATAAAAAGTGCTATAGATGCTGGTGTTCCTGTTATATCTGGTACTACAGGCTGGCTAGAGCATTATAACGACGTTATAGAGTACTGTAAATCTAATAATGGTACATTTTTATACGCATCAAATTTTAGTTTGGGTGTCAACATCTTTTTTGAAATTAACAAACAGTTGAGTCGCCTAATGGCTAAAGTAGAAGGCTATAATACAGAGATTGAAGAAATTCATCATACCCAAAAGCTAGATGCACCAAGTGGAACAGCCATAACCTTAGCTGAAGGTATTATTGAAAACACAGAATATAAAAGCTGGACATTAGACAACCCTAAGTCTAATGAAATTCGCATTGAAGCTAAACGCATACCAGAAGTTCCTGGCACTCACGAAATAACTTATAATTCTGAAATAGACTCTATAAGTATAAAGCACACAGCACATAGTAGACAAGGATTTGCTTTAGGTGCTGTAATTGCAGCAGAGTGGATAAAAGATAAAAAAGGCATCTTCAGTATGAAAGATGTGTTAAACATTGGTTAATTTACCAATCATTTGAAACAAAATAAAATATTTTTCAACCGACTAGACTAAACATAACATCATGACTTGGACAGAGTGGTTTATTTTTTTACTGATATTACAAATTATACATGGATTAGGCACATGGAAACTTTATGTTAAAGCTGGAAGACAAGCTTGGGAAGCATTTGTACCTGTTTATAACGCAGTAATCTTAATGAAGATTATTTCGCGTCCTTGGTGGTGGGTTATTCTTATGTTCTTACCAATTGTAAATCTTATTATGATTCCGGCTGCTTGGGTTGAGACAGCAAGAGCATTTGGTAAAGACAGTAAATTAGATGCCTTGATTTGTATTGTAACTCTTGGGTTTTATCTGTATTATTTAAATTATGTTGAAGACGTTAAATACATTGAAAACAGACAACTAAAGCCAAAAACTTCAACTGGTGAGTGGATTACGTCTGTTCTATTTGCTATTGTAGCAGCAACCATTGTACATACATACTTTTTTCAACCGTTTGTTATTCCTTCGTCTTCTTTAGAAAAATCGTTGTTAGTTGGTGATTTTCTTATTGTGAGCAAGATACATTATGGAGCCAGAGGTCCAATGACAACTGTAGCTGCACCTATGGTACACGACACAATTCCAAAGTTAGGTACCAAATCTTACTTATTTAGTGATAAATTTGATGAAAAAGATACCTCTTGGAAAAACAAATTACAGTTACCTTATTTTAGATTACCTGGTTTTGAAGATGTAGAGCGTAACGATATTGTTGTTTTTAATCAACCAGCAGATACACTGTTGGACATGAATGTTTTTACACCAGACCGTAACTACTACAAGCCAATTGATAAAAAGACAAATCTGGTAAAGCGTTGTGTTGCAACACCTGGAGACACTTTAGAAATAAGAGATGGCTATGTATTTATTAATGGCAAACAAAATGTACTACCATCAAGATCGCATTTACAATTTTCTTACTTATTAACTCTAAAAAAGCCTATAAGTTCAGCAAGCGAAGAACGTATGTTTTATAACATGCTAGACAAAGCTGATATTGACGATGGGTTTAGAATTAATCCTAATGGTACATTTTATCTAGCAGCCGCTTCTGATGAAGCTGTTAAAAAACTTAGAGTACAACCTAATGTAGCCAGTGTAGAACGTGTTACTCAAGAAAAAGGTATTGCTGGTAATGTTTTTCCTAGAGATAATTATCACAATGACTGGAATACAGACCACTTTGGCCCATTGTGGATTCCTAAAGCTGGAGCAACTGTACAGTTAAATAAAACAAACATAGGCTTATATAAGCGTGCAATTGGTGAATATGAAGGTAACGAAGTAGTTACAAGAGGCAATGATATATTTATTAATGATAAACAAGTAACCTCTTATACTTTTAAACAAGATTACTACTGGATGATGGGTGATAATAGAAACAATTCTATTGACAGTAGATATTGGGGATTTGTACCCTATGATCATATTTTTGGAAAGCCTGTCTTCATTTGGATGAGCATAGATGGCATTAACGATGGACTTAAAAACTGGAAATTCCGTTGGGACAGAATATTTACAACTGTGAGTGGCTCTGGCGAACGTACATCGTATTTAATTCCTTTCTTAGTAGTTCTTATAGGAATTTATGGCTTCAACAAATGGCGTAAAAAGAAGAAAGCTTCTGCTGCTTAAAATCCTATTTTGATGGATGCCCTTATATATCCTACGTATTTCCCAAACATAGCCCATTTTGTAGCTATGCTTAAATCTGGAGGCGTTTGTTTTGAGGTATGTGACAATTACCAAAAACAGTCCTACAGAAATCGGGCAGAAATCTATGGTGCTAATGGTAAATTAGCTTTAACTGTTCCTGTAAGCTATTCTCAGAAAAACAGACAATTGTATAAAGATGTAAAAATTGCTAATGAAGATAATTGGCAATTACAACATCTAAAATCTTTGCAATCAGCTTACAGCATGTCTCCTTTTTTTGAGTTTTACATTGATGATTTAATGCCGCTTTTTGAAACTAAATTTGACTACATATTAGATTTAAATTTGAAGTGTTTTGAGATTCTAACAGATGGTCTTCAGTTAGAATTAAACGCAACTAAAAGCGTATTTTTTGAAAAAAAACCTTTAAATAAAAGTGATTTTAGACCTTTGGTAAAACGAAATTATGAAGCCAATAACCTAGAACACTACACACAGGTTTTTACAGAAAAGCATGGGTTTATTTCTAATTTAAGTGTTTTAGATTTACTTTTTAACGAAGGCCCTAGCGCGGAGTTATATCTTACACGCCAAAGTACAGAGTTATGCTAAAATTTACCATTCACTATGGTTTGCATTTTGGTCTTCCTTTAGTAATTGCATTAATATTCTACAGAAAGCAGTGGCTAAAAATGTACTGCATTATGCTTGCTGCTTTTATAATAGATCTAGACCATTTATTGGCCAATCCTATTTTTGATTCTAACAGATGTAGTATAAACTTTCATCCGCTTCATAGCTATTATGCTATTACCGTTTACTTTTTTTTACTTTGGAAAAAACCAACACGTGTGTTTGCATTAGGATTGCTTGCCCACATTGTATCAGATAGTGTAGATTGCTTATTTATTTAAGTTTAAAGTAGCTTTTATAGGATAATGGTCCGAAAGACTAATATCATTATACGTCTTAAATCCATTCACTTTAAAACGTTTATCTGCTAAAATAAAATCAATTCTTAACGGAAAGAATTTAATATCAAACGATTTACCAAAGCCATTGCCTGCTTTTTCAAAAGTATCTACCAAATCATCACCCAAAATCTTCTTATAGCTATATGAAAATGCAGTATTATTAAAATCACCAGCTACAATGGTTTTATATGAGCATTTAGATTTATGTTCTAAAAACTTTTCTACTTGAGATTGTTGCTTTTGAAAAGCCCATTTTACACGTTTTAGAAATACTTCTCTTGAGTATTGGCTATTAATATAATCTATCTGTGTATTAATTTTTGCAGATTGCAAATGCACATTGTACACTCTAATGGTATCGTTTCCTTTTACGACATCTACAAAAACGGCATTATTATTTGTGTCTTCAAACTCTAAAGATCCTGAATTGATAATAGGCAGTTTAGAAAAAATGGCATGTCCTCCTTTTACATTTTTTACGTAACGACCATTAAAATCATCATACCCATTTAACTTTATAGGCTTACCTCTTGAGTACTCTTGTATACATAAAACATCGGGAGATTCTCTGTGTATAAAGTCAATGATATCTTCCTTAGTTGTTTTATTAGGCTTCCAATTATATTTATTAAACAACCTTACATTAAAAGACATTATAGAAAGATTATTGGGTTCATCAACTTTTTTTGAAGATGAAAATTTATATAACGACCCTAAATAATTCCATCCTAGAAGCAGAACCACAAGCGACAATAACATCTGCTTTTTTACCTGAAGCAACCAGTAGACAAAAAATACAATGTTTATTGAAATTAAAAGTGGTACTCCCAAACTAAGTACAGATAAAATAGCAAAACTCTTTGGTGGTACGTAAGGCAACAAATAAGAAATGAGCAATAAAAATGCAGCCAACGAATTGGCAATAAATACAAGCTTACTAAAGAATTTTAATTTTTTCATATTCATTAGTCTTAAGCAGTAGTCTTTATTTTTTTCCAGCTTTGAATAAAAATGCTTTTTCTTCTGCTGTTAGACTTTCGTAACCACTTTTGCTTATCTTATCTAAAATAAGATCTATTTTCTTTTGATCGTTATACGTATGAAACTCCTCTCTGGTTTTACCTGCATAAGACTTCTTTTTTGATGTTCTATGCACAGTTTTTAAATTAGATTTTGGCTTAAACCAGCTAGCTACAGAGTCCATTAAGCGCTCAAAACCTTTACCTATATCTTTTCCTTTTACCAATTGACTTGCGTAAACGTAACCCAAAACATAACCTCCAATATGCGCTACATAGCCGCCTTGATTAACACCAGACATTAATCTAAAAACATCCATAATTACAAAGAAAACAGCAATATGAATCCATTTTACATTAAAGGTATTGAATAATCTAATTTCAGACTTAGGCATGTATATGGCTATAAACATCAGCAATGCGCTAACACCTGCAGATGCACCAACCATAATACTGTTTTTAGGTCCAAAAAAATCGAAATGAATTAAATTAAAGACAGCCAAATATGCTAAACCACCTGCTATGATACCTAACAAATAAATATTTAAAACCATCTTGGTTCTAAATAAATTAGATGCTGCTCTAGATAGATAAAACAAAAACAACATGTTAAACAGCAGATGGAAAAAATCATTATGAAGAAATCCATAAGAAATTAAAGACCAAGGCTGTATAATAAACTTTCCGAAAATTGAAGGCAGCTTAAAATAAGTTACAATATCTAGTTTTAATAGATTTGTTATTATCGCATCTACTATAAATATAACAACGTTAATGGCTATTATTTTACCAAAAACATCGAGATTCTTGTAACGGTATTTTAAATCTTCAATAATTGCCATTCTTAATTCCAACGGTATTTATCCATACTATTTTTCTTCCAATACCACATTAAAAGGAATCCTACAAGTGCTCCACCAATATGCGCAAAATGGCCTACATTAAAACCAAACATAGAACTTCCACCTGTAATACCAGATATAATTTCGTAACCCAACAATAAAGGGATAAAATATTTAGCCTTTATAGGAATAGGAAGGAAAATTAGCATAAGTGATGCATTAGGAAATAGCATACCAAAGCCTACCAATAATCCCATTACACATCCTGAAGCACCAACAGAAGTTGTATTAAAAATTCTTGTAAAATCTTGAAAACGCTCTGCTCCAATGACATCAACCCAACCTTGATAATACTTACCCTCATTTAATGTTGCCAAAATATGATCTGACTCAAAACCTGCTGCAGTTAAATCATTTAATATCGATTGAAAATTATAAAAATTAATTATCAACGGAAGTAACACAGCACCTAAACCTGCGCTAAAATATAAGAACAGAAACTTTTTTGTACCCAGTCGTTGTTCTATTGGTGTACCAAACATCCAAAGACCTAACATATTAAATAGAATATGTAAGAAAAAGATGCTCATTCCGTTGCCTGTATTTACATAAGAGGCATGCATAAACATATGCGTAATAATTTGCCAAGGCTTAAATTCATCATTTAGAGGAAAGTGCTCTGCAAATAAACTTGTAAATACATCACCATAGGTTCCGATGGACAATGTACCAATCCAAAAAATTACATTTATTATAATAAGATGCTTTACCGCATCTGATATTCCTTGTCTCATACTACATAAATTTCTTTTCAATGTCGTCTGTAGACATTGTTATAAACGTTGGTCTGTTAGCTGGTGAAATATTTGGTTCCTTACAAGCAAACAGAGAGTTTACCAAATGCTCCTGCTCTGTATTATTCAAAGTTTGTCCATTCTTTATAGCTAAACTCTTTGCCATAGACTTAGCTAATAAATCTGCTGCACTAAAACTAGCATCTGGCACATCATTTTCTACATCACTAATAAGTTGCTCTAAAATAATAGACACCTCACTTTCTGGAACTCCAACAGGAACTCCTGTTATTGTTATTGTATCTTCTTTAACGTTAGAAAACACAAATCCTGTATGCTCTAAATCTTCTTTTAATCCTGAAATAATATTCATTTCATTAGGAGTAAAACTCAACTGCAGAGGAAATAATAATTGTTGACTGGTAGCTTCTTTAATAGTAATGTGCTTTAAAAAACTTTCGTACAAAACACGTTGATGTGCTCTATTCTGATCTACGATAAGCATACCAGATTTTAAGGTACTTACAATATATTTTTGCTGAAGCTGAAAAGTAGTTTTACTCGTTTCTACAGAAGCATCGCTAAAAATAGTTTCTGTTTTATACTCCTTCTCAAAACTTAGCTCAACATCATTATCGTGCTTAGTATTACTCTTAGACTCTAAACCAACATACAAACTTTCCCAGTTTGCTGCTGGTGCAGTTTTAAAACTCGTTGTTGTTGAAGTAGATTTAGAAGAAGAAGAACTACCTGAAGAACTGCCTTCATCTGCAAATGGATTAAAACTTCGGTCTACCTCTATCGTCGGCACTTTTCCTGCTTTATCTTTGTAACTGTAAGGCGTGTCAAAGCTGCTTTGCTGTTCAAAATCTAGAACAGGCGCTATATTAAACTGCCCTAAACTATGCTTTACAGCTGATCTTAAAATAGCGTAAAGCGTATGCTCATCATCAAACTTAATTTCGGTTTTTGTAGGATGAATATTAATATCTATAGTTTTAGGATCTACCGTAAGATTTAAAAAATAGCTGGCATGGTAACCATCTTTTAATAAACCTTCAAATGCGGCACTAATAGCATGATTTAGATACGGACTTTTTATAAATCTCTGGTTTACAAAAAAGAATTGCTCTGAGCGTGTTTTCTTAGAATATTCTGGCTTTCCTACAAATCCTGATATTTTTAAAACCTCTGTATCTTCTTCAACAGGTACTAATCTTTCATTGGTTTTGTTACCAAAAATATGAACTACACGCTGTCTGTAATTTTCATTAGGAACATTAAAAAGCTCGCTCCCATTATGATAAAAAGCAAATGCAATGCCTGGATGTGCTAAAGCAACACGATGAAACTCATCTGTAATATGTCGTAGCTCTACAGTATCGGATTTTAAAAAATTTCGTCTTGCAGGAATATTAAAAAACAAATTTTTAACAGCAACAGATGTACCAGTTGGTGTTACGGTAACCTCTTGAGATTTTACCACACTACCTTCTATTTCTATAGCTGTACCCAACTCATCATCTGGTCGTTTGGTTTTTAACTCTACGTGTGCAATAGCCGCAATACTTGCTAAAGCTTCGCCTCTAAATCCTTTGGTATTAAGCTGAAATAAATCTTCGGCAGATTTTATTTTTGAAGTGGCATGTCGCTCAAAACTTAAGCGTGCATCGGTAACACTCATACCTTTGCCGTTATCTATAACTTGCACTAGTGTTTTACCAGCTTCTTTTATAATAAGTTTTATATCGTCTGCACCAGCATCTATTGCATTTTCTAAAAGCTCTTTAACTACAGAAGCTGGGCGTTGTACCACTTCACCAGCTGCTATTTGGTTGGCAACATGGTCTGGTAAAAGTTGAATGATATCTGTCATTAGCTTTGTGGGAAGAAAATAGATAAATCAAAACCAAATATTAATAAGATGAGCAATATTAATATTCCGGCAATTATAAATACACGTTTATTAACGCTTTCATCTCTTTGATTTTGATATTCGTCTAAAGCTGCATTCCATTTTCCTTTTATCCCTTTTGGAAGATTTATCGTTTTACGATAATCATCAAATTTATGTTTTAGCTCATAAGGATTACCATCACCCTTATAATAACGAGGTTTATAATCGTACTTTCTGTTTTTTTTCAATTTCATTAATCCCATAATATGCTTATTTTATATATCCTTCTAAGACATACATTAAAACAAAAAGCGCTATGAGGATAATGATTAAAGATGGTAAGGAAAATAATTTATTAGATTTTCGCTTGGTGTTACCTTTTATTTCACTCCACTTACGCTCCAAGTCGTCTTTCGACTCTTTCCGATGGTTATCGGTTTCAGAATCCTGAAAACGTGGCTTATAACTAAACTTCTTATTTTTTCTTTGATGAAACAAGTTGTCTTTCTTATAAATTTAAAACCTTGACTGTCTCAAAAGTACTTAAAATACTAGGAAAAATTGTTTAAGGATTCCTTAAAATTATCAACAAAAAGGATGCCAGTCTGAAGTTGACTAGTACTATACTGCAAATATAAAACAGATACTATTTGCTAAATACTGCCTTACTAAAAGCTAAATATTACTTAGTTTCCTTTCGAAGTTGTGCCATTTTAATAGCTGCTATGGCTGCTTCGGTGCCTTTGTTACCATGCTTTCCACCAGAACGATCGATTGATTGTTGCATGGTATTGTCTGTTAACACACAGAATATAACAGGAATATCACCTGATAAGTTTAAGTCTTTAATACCTTGAGTAACCCCTTCGCATACAAAATCGAAATGCTTTGTTTCTCCTTGTATAACGCAACCAATAACAATAATAGCGTCTAACATACCAGATTCCGCATATACACTTTTAGACATTCTGGCAGCACCGTAGGTGAGCTCAAAAGTTCCTGGTACATTCCATCGTACAATGTTTTCTTTTAATGCACCACAATCTAATAATGCATCAAAAGCACCTTGCCAGAGGCCTTCTGTTATTTTGTCGTTCCATTCTGAAACAACAATCCCAAACCGAAAGTCTTTCGCGTTTGGGATTGTAGCTTTATCGTAGTTAGATAAATTATGATTTGCAGTAGCCATTTGTTATAGTTTAGCTTCAACCATACCTATTAAAACATCTACTTGCGCAGCTTCTGTAGCGCTGTCAAATTCATTTTTTATACGCTTTAAATAATCTAAAGCTTTTTGGTTTTCGTCTAATCTAATAGCTATACGAGCTGCCTTCATTAAAAACATTGGAGTTGTATAGTTATTTACATCAGCTTTAAATGCTTTTTCGTAATAATCTAATCCTTCCTTGTACTGCTCTAATTGCACAAATGCATCACCAATAGCTCCTTTAACTATTGGACCAGGAATAGAAGCATCGCTTGTAAATTCTTGAAGATGGCTTATTGCTTTTTCATAATCTTTTAAGTTTAGATATGCGATACCAGCATAATAGTTTGCAAGGTTTCCTGCAGGAGTACCACTGTATTCCTTTGCTATATCTACCATTCCAAATTTACCGTTACCACCATTTAAAGCCATATTATAAAGTGAGTCTGATGAAATACCATTTGCAGCCTCCTCAAAGTAGGTTCTAGCCTGATACATATCGTTCATTGCCTCTTTTTGGTGTGGTTCTGCAATAAATTTGCTATAACCCATGTAGCCTAAAACTACAATTGCTACTGCTGCTATTGCACCTACAATATATTTTTGATTTTTTACAAACCATTCTTCAGTCTTAGAAGCTCCTTCGTCTAAAGTATTAAATACGTCAGCTGTTGTTGAACTTTCTTCTACAACTACTTCCTTTTCTTTTTGAGTTTTTGGTTTATAGCCTCTTTTCTTATACGTTGCCATATCTTGTCTATTAATGCGTGCGCAAAAATAAAATTTTTATTGGGATTTAAAAGCCTAATTATTTGTTATTTTTCAATAATTTGCGAGAATATTCATTACATTAAAACACCACTAAATTCAAGTAAAGGACATCTGTTTTTTATGGTTCTAAACACATTATCTTTAGTTAATTACAAAAATTTTGAAAGTCAGGTTTTTGATTTCGACAGCAAAATAAACTGCTTTGTTGGTGCCAATGGCATCGGAAAAACAAACGCTTTAGACGCTATTTATCACTTAGCATTTGGCAAAAGTTATTTTAATCCTGTTGCTTTACAAAATATAAAACATGGCACTGAGTTTTTTGTGGTTGACGGTAATTTCACTAAAAATGAGCGTTCAGAAAAAATTATTGTTTCGTTAAAAAAGGGACAAAAAAAAGTTATAAAACGCAATAGTAAAGCCTATGACAAATTTAGTGACCATATTGGCTTTATTCCTTTAGTTATTATATCTCCTGCAGACAGAGATTTAATTATAGAAGGTAGTGATACAAGGCGTAAGTTTATAGACAGTGTTATTTCGCAAAGTGATAAAGCGTATTTATCTGCACTTATTTCTTATAACAAAGTACTTTCGCAACGCAATGCACTTTTAAAATATTTTGCACTCAATAATACGTTTAATGCAGACACACTTGCTATATATAATGAACAACTAAACACGTATAGTGCAGAGATTTTTAAAAAACGAGATGAATTCTTAAAAGTATTTATTCCTATTTTTAAAGAACGATACGAAGCCATTAGCCAAAGCAAAGAAGCCATAAACTTAAAATACAAAAGCGATTTGTTTGATGGTGATTTAATTAATCTACTACAAAGCAACCTTAATAAAGACAAAGCTCTACAATACACAAGTGTGGGTACACACAAAGATGATTTGGTCTTTACAATCGATGATTTTCCGATTAAGAAATTTGGAAGTCAAGGACAGCAAAAATCTTTTTTAATTGCTCTAAAGCTGGCTCAATTCGATTTTATAAAGCAACAAAGTGGTGTCTCTCCTATTCTACTACTCGATGATATTTTTGATAAGTTAGATGAAAACAGAGTAGCACAAATTATCAGTTTGGTAGATAACGACCATTTTGGTCAGATTTTTATTAGTGATACGCATGCTGACCGAACAGAAAATGTGATTAAGCAAATTCATCAATCTTACAAAATTTTTAAATTATGAAAAAGTATGGCATTATCCTGCTAATTCTAATCTTTAGCTGTTCTAAAAATCCTGAAACACTCTTAACACACCTTAATGGCTATTGGGAGATTGAAGAAGTCACTTTAGAAAATGGCACAAAAAAGCAATATCAATTTAGCGAAACTATAGATTATATAAGCATTAACGATAGCCTGAAAGGATACAGAAAAAAATTAAAGCCTAGCATTAACGACACGTATTTTACCTCTGACGATGCCGAAGCGATTACCTTAAAAATTGAAGACAACCAACTCAATATTTATTATAAAACGGCTTATGCTGAGTGGAAAGAAACAGTTTTAGAAGCCTCAGAAAAGCACTTAAAAGTTAGCAACGAAAACAACACAATATATTTATACAAACGTTACACTCCTATACGCTTAGATGTTGAAGAATGAATTTCCTTTATTTCCATTCGTTAAACTCATTAAAATTGACGAATTTTGAATAAAATCTGAAAGATTCCTGCCTTTAAGAGAAATAGCAATGTCAAAAAGAAACAACGATAATCGTCCAATTGAAGAAATCCTAAAAGAATTTGTACAAACCAATAATTTAGAAGCTGGTTTAGACAAAGTAAACATTCGTGAAGCTTGGGCAAATCTTATGGGAAATGGAGTTAACAACTACACTACTGCCATAGAGCTTAAACACGAAACGCTTTACGTACAACTTAGCTCAAGCGTGTTGCGTGAAGAATTAAGCTATGGAAACGAAAAAATTGTAAAAATGCTTAATGAATCTGTTGGCAAAGAGATTGTAAAAAAGCTTGTACTTCGTTAATAAAATCAATTTTTTAAGCTTCAGAATTATTTAGTATTTTTCTAAAGCAATTATTCTAGCTTTATGAAATACGTTAAACTCATTATTTCCTTCGTATTAACTATTGGTGTTTTTTTTATCCTCAACACCAAATTAGGTTCTATTCCGCCAATTGGTAAATTTTTAAATCCGTATTCTGGTATTTGGCAAAACGAAACAACAGAAACCACTTCTGGAGATATTAGTATTCCTGGATTAAAAGACAAGGTAACGGTACATTACGATGACCAATTAATTCCACACGTTTTTGCTCAAAACGAAAGCGATCTCTACAAAGCACAAGGGTACTTAACAGCCAAACATCGTTTGTGGCAACTCGAGTTTCAGACCTTTGCGGCATCTGGACGTTTATCTGAAATTATTGGTGAAAAGGCTCTAGATTATGACCGTACAGAAAGACGACGAGGTATGGGTTATGGTGCAGACCAAGCCATAGCTTACATGGAAAAGCATGATAAAGAAACCTTAGGGTATATTCAGGATTATGCAGATGGAGTTAATGCTTACATTAGGCAACTAAAACCTGAAAATTATCCGGTTGAATATAAATTACTTGATTATAAACCAGAGGCTTGGACACCAAAAAAGACAACATTACTACTAATGTATATGACCAAAATGCTGGCTGGTTATGATGATGATTTAGAATACACAAACACGTTGCGCCTACTCGGCAAAGATAATTTCGATTTATTGTTTCCAGATTTCTTTGACATTACAGATCCTGTAATACCTAAAGAAACCGATTGGAGTTTTATAGACGTAGCTCAGACTCCGTTACCAAACAGCAAGGCTGTATTAGACACTATTACAGAGACAATCTCAAAGCCACATCCAGATAATGGGAGTAACAATTGGGCTATTTCAGGTGCAAAATCAGCAACCGGAAATCCTATACTGGCAAACGATCCGCATCTTGGGCTTAACCTGCCTTCTATTTGGTTTGTTATGCAACTAAGTACTCCAAAACACAATGCTTTTGGCGCTACTATTCCTGGTGCGCTGAGTGTTATATCTGGTTTTAACCAATACATTGCTTGGGGCGAAACCAACGCAACAAGAGATGTTATTGATTGGTACAAGGTTGAATTTAATAAAGACCGCACCAAATATAAGTATGATGGCCAATGGAAAGATGTTTCTATACGCGTTGAAGACATTAAAATAAAAGGAAAAGAAAACTATAAAGACACTGTACTTTATACCCATCATGGTCCTGTAGTGTACGATAAAAACTTTAAGTCTGATATGGAACTGGCAGGCTATGCTATGAAATGGATTGGACACGAAGGAGGAAATAATCAAAAAACATTTATAGAACTTAATAAAGCAAAGAATTATGATGAATATGTGCAAGCATTACAATACTGGAATGCTCCTGCACAAAACTTTGTTTTTGCTTCTACTGAAGGAGATATTGCTTTATGGATACAAGGAAAATTTCCGAATAAATGGGAAGGTCAAGGAAAGTTTTTAATGGATGGTAGCAATCCTGAAAATGATTGGCAAAGCTACATACCTCAGCAATTTAATGCACACACTAAAAATCCTGATCGTGGCTTTGTGAGTTCTGCAAATCAACATCCTGTAGACGAAAACTATCCTTTTTATGTTTTTAATGATGGTTATGAAACGTATAGAAACAGAGTTATTAATGATTACTTTAATTCTAAAGAGAAGTTCAGTATTGAGGATTTCAAAAATTTACACAACAACAATTACAATCTTAAAGCAGCAGAAATTGTACCATACATGCTAGAACACATGGACACTTCTCCGCTAGATGAAGAAGAAATGTCCATATACAATGAAATAAAAGCATGGAAATTTAATAACGACATAGATGAAGTTGGTCCAAGTATTTTTAGGCAATGGTATGGAAAACTCTATAATTTAGTTTGGGACGAGTTTGTTTCTGAAGACACAGCTTTAAGCTCTCCTTTCACGTATCAAACAATCTACTTGTTAAAGAATCACGGAGAACACAAGTTTATGGATATCGTTAAAACTGAAGATAAAGTAGAAACAGCAAAAGATTTAATTTTGATTGCTTTTAGAAGTGCAGTATCTAAGCTTATTGAAATTAGAGAAGAAAAAGGCAACTACAAATGGGCTAACTACAAAGCAACTTATGCTGGTCACTTGTTACAAGCCTTACCTGCGTTTTCTAGATTTGATATTCCTATTGGTGGAGATCGTAATATTGTTAATGCGACATCAGAAAATCATGGCCCTTCATGGCGAATGATTGTTGAGATGAGCTCACCTCCTACTGCTCTTGGTATATATCCTGGTGGACAATCAGGTAATCCTGGAAGTAAGTACTATGATAACCTTATTGATGATTGGGCTGAGGGAAAATACCTTCAACTTAACTTTTTACAATCTAGCCAAGCTACAGACGCTATTATTAGCACACTAACTCTAACACCTAAGAATTAATGAAAAACAATATTTTCAACTTTTTTGCCACAATATTATTAGCCTTATTACTATCTTTTGCTTTGCCTTGGTGGTCTGTAATGACAGCTGCTCTTGCAACGTCTCTCTTTTTTCCACTTAAAAAAGCAGCCGTTTTTTTTGTGCCTTTTTTAGCTATTCTTGTGTTTTGGGGAACCTATAGTTTTATACTAAGTAGTGGTAACGATTATACATTAGCAAAACGTATTGCTACACTCTTACCTCTTGGTGGAAATCCGTATGTGTTAATGCTAGTTACAGGATGTGTTGGTGGATTGGCAGCTGGCATCGCAGCTGTTTTTGGAAAACAATTTGCTTCTTACGCTAGTAAAAAATAAGACTATTCATTAATATTAATATCTACGAGCACTCTACTTTTGGCCCACTGAATAGCTGTTTCTATATCGCCGAAACGTCTAATCTTTTTACTGAAGAATAAATTTTCAACAACAGTATTCAAAAAACTAAAACTGTTGTATCCAATTACTCCATAGCCTTTAAGATTAAAACTGTCGTTAAAAAAATGTAACCAACCTAATGGTTTTAAAGAATAAGAATTAACTCTATGCGATAGGTACACAATTTCGCTACCATTGTTTTTAGTGTATTCTACCACATCTGTGACTATGCGTTTTGCATGGTCTTCCCACGAAAAAACAACACCTTCCTTTATCTCAGAAACAACAAACCCTTCAAAAATATAAATATCTGCAAAAGGATAATTTATTTCCTTGAGCACATCACCATAAAACTTTGTCTCTCTTAGATTTGTCATTAACCACAATTATTATTTCAATAACAGATAAATTTATTTAAAATAAAAATCTTTAAATAAAAAATAGATAAACGGAATTTAAAGCTATCTAACTGACTACAAATCCCATCGTAGATTCTGACAACATATACGTGGATTTGGCAAAACATCAACAAACGTTTTAGCTCAACTTTGTACAACACAAAAACAATAAAAAATTATGAGTACTAAAACAGCAATTATTACAGGAGGAAGTCGAGGTCTTGGAAGAAATATGGCTATCAGTCTAGCAAAAAAAGGCGTTAATATTGTATTTTCTTATCATACAAACGTAGCAAAAGCAGAAGAAGTTATTGAAGAAATAAAAGGCTTAGGACAAGATGCTAAAGCATTTCAATTTAACGCTAATGATTACAAAAGTGGACAAACGTTTATTAAAAATGCTACTGATTATTTAAACAAGAAAAACAATAATCCAAATTTTGATTTTCTAATAAACAATGCAGGTACAGGAACTTTTAATCTGGTACAAGACACCTCAGAAGACCAGTTTAATGACATGATGAACATACATCTAAAAAGCGTTTATTTTATTACGCAATCTGCATTACCTTATCTTAACGATTATGGTCGAATAATTAACATATCTAGTGGTTTGGCAAGGTTTAGCTTACCTGGCATGTCTGCCTATGCTATTATGAAAGGTGGTATAGAAGTATTTTCGCGTTATTTAGCCAAAGAGTTGGGCAGCAGAAAAATTACAGCAAATACAGTTGCGCCTGGTGCTATAGCCACAGACTTTGCTGGTGGCAGTAATAAAGAAGAAGACAAAGCCAAAACAATTTCTAGCATTACAGCTTTAGGACGCGTAGGCGAAGCTGAAGATATTGGTGGAGTTGTTGCTTTTCTATGTTCTAAAGATGCAGGATGGATTAACGGTCAGCGTATCGAAGTTTCTGGAGGTATGTTGGTATAAATTAAATGATCTTAAAACTTCTTCGATTCTTTTTGTTAATTTTATTTCAATGAAAGAAATCATTCGATTAAAAAAAGTAGCAGATTACCATAAAATGGCAAATCTTTCTGCGCCAGAGCATCCTTTAATTAGTCTTGTAGACTACTCCAAAGTGACGTATGTAGAGAACATTCATCAAATGACCTGGACGCAAGACTATTATGTTATTGGTCTTAAAAGAAATATACCATACAAGTTTTTTTATGGTCAGCAAGAGTATGATTTTGATGAAGGTTTAATGACTTTTTTAGCGCCAAATCAGGTATTAAGCATTTCGGACAACCCTAATCTTGGACATAATCCATCTGGTTGGCTGCTTTTAATTCATCCAGATTTTTTGTGGAATTCTACTCTGGCTCAAAAAATGCCGCAGTATGATTTTTTTGAATACTCAATTAGAGAAGCTCTTTTTTTATCTGAAAAAGAAGAATCTATGATGGTAGAACTTTTAAAAAATATTCAACGAGAATACAGATCTAATATTGATAAGTTTAGCCAAAAAATCATCGTGTCTCAAATTGAATTATTATTGAACTATGCCGAACGTTTTTACGAAAGACAATTTATAACCAGAAAAATTGTAAATCATAAAACACTAGATAATTTAGAAAAGCTTTTAAAAGATTATTTTAATGAAGAATCTTTAGTTAACAAAGGTTTACCTACTGTACAGTGGGTTTCTGAAAACCTTAATTTGTCTCCAAATTATTTAAGCAATGTTTTAAAAACTCTAACGGGTTTGAGCACACAACAGCATATTCATCAAAAAATAATTGAAAAAGCTAAAATAGATTTATCCACCACATCGCTTTCTATTAGCGAAATTGCATATAAACTTGGTTTTGAACAACCTGCTTCGTTTTCAAAACTATTTAAAAACAAAACCGAAGTATCACCTTTGGAGTTTAGAAAGGCTTTTAATTAAAAACACCCAGACATTTAACGTCTGGGTGTTTCAACTAACAAAAAAACTCAAAAAAGTATCAAAATTTCTAATGATACCGATTAACTGTAATCAGCAGTTAATCTTTCTTGCTAGCAACCAATCAACCAAACTTAATTTGCTTCCCCACAAACTAAGCGTTGATTTCTAAAAATTATAGGTTACAATACCTTTTATAAAAAATGGTGTTCCTGGTGTAAAATGAATTTCTTCTACAGACTCTGCTTCGTTTTGCAAACGAGATTCTGTGGCAAACTGAGTTTCATTCCAGTCTACATCAAATAAGTTTTCTACCATAACACCTAGCGTTACATTCTTCATTCTGTAGTTAAGATTAAAATCTGCTACAGTGTAGCCTTCTGCTACAATAGAATTGTCTTCATTCGCTGGTCTGTCATTTAGATATCTAAATCGAAGTCCTCCTGAAAATCCATTTAAATCATCTATTGATAAACCACCTGTAAAAGTAAAATCTGGTGCTAATGGTATATAATCTTCTCCTTCTGGTTCATCTATACTTCTTGCATGTGTGTATGTTGCATCAGAATCTAAAAACAACCAATCGTAAATCTGATATCTTAACCCTAAATCTAGCCCATAACGTCTTGTTTTACCACTTGGCTCTACAATACCTGCATCTCCTACATAAACAAATTCTTGTTCTAAGAATAAATACCAAAGTGCTGAGTTAACTACTAGTTTTGGAAATGGTTTCCAGATAGTTCCTAAATCTGCTCCGTAAGAACGTGGTAAAATATCTTTACCATTGTTTGCTACAACGACTCTGGCATCATTAGAATGAAATCCTAGACCAGACTTTAAATACAATTGTAAATTATCTTGAGCGTTGTAGTAAAAATTTAATTTAGGACTTACAATTGCTTTTGTTTCAGATTGTGTTTCATAATTGGTTTGCAACGCATCATAGTACATAAACTTGAAGTAGTCTAAACGTAAGGCAGGTGCTAATTTAAATTTACCAAACTCAAAATCTGCTTTTACAAAGGCATCAATATTAGTTTGATTTATATCTCCTAATTGAATGTTTTCTAACGTTGTACTTCGGTTTAATGTTCTAGATAATTCCACACCATCAACAATATCGTGTCGTAAACCAAAACCTGAGGTTAAATTCAACTCCGTACTACCTAAAAACGTTGAATAATTTAACGCTACATTGGCACCAAAAATCTGTCTGTCTTCTTTTTGTTTTATTTGGTCTCCATTTACAGGATCTTCTAAGAAAAATGTAAAGTTAGAATACAACTCAAAAGCATATTTAGAGTAGTAAGCGTTAGCCTTTAATGTTGTATTGTCTGTGATGTATTTATCATACGTAACATTTAAATTTGTTCGAGAGGTTTCACCACCTTCTGTGTCATCTATAGCACCAAATCTTGTAATATTTCCGTTATCAACTTCGCGTTGTGGTATTTGCCCAGAAGCATCCCAACGACTTGTAAAATGTGAAGCTGTAAGCGTTACCTTATCATTCTCCGGAGAGTACATTACATACTTTCCAAATAAGTTAAGACGATTAAAATTTTGAGGTGAATCAAACGGTCCGTCTGTGGCTATATATTCCATAGCCATGTAAGCATTCTGATTTTTGGTGTTTTCTAACAAATCGAACAAACCTACTGTTCTTAATGTATTAAACTGACCAAGAGACAAAGACACACTGCTTTCGTTTATATAATCTTTGGTTTTAAAGTTTACATAACCAGCAGTATTAAAATCACCTTCTGAAGCATAGTAGGCACCTTTACCAAAATCTATTTTATTTACCGTTTCTGGTATTACAAAGTGCAAATCACTATAACCTTGTCCATGCGCATGAGATACCATATTTACTGGCATTCCGTCTACTCCAATAGCTACATCTGTACCATGATCTACATCAAATCCTCTAAGAAAAATTTGCTCTGCCTTACCTCCACCTGCATGCTGACCAATAAATAAACCTGGTACTTTTCTTAAAACTTCTTGCGAAGAGTTTACAGGAGTAACGTTTAGATCTAATCTGGCAATAGTACTTACTGGATTTAGCTCCTCGCGCAAAACCATTTCATCTAATTGAAACACTTTTTCTTGAAGCACGATACTTAAATCAGTTGTACTGGTTACTTTTACTATAGTTGTTTTATAACCCAAAAGCCCAACTTTTAATGAGTCGCCTGTTTTAGTCTGGTTTATAAAAAACACGCCATTTTCAGAAGTATGTGCATGAGCTTCTGAATTTAGGTTATACACATAAGCTGCTTCAAGCGGTTGGTTAAGTTCATTAAGAACAACACCTTTAACATTTTGCGCTTGAATGGTGTACACAACACTTACCAACAGAATAAATAATAGTTTTAAATTTTTCATTTTTATAATTGATTGATTTTAGATTCCATTGTAGGTCCAAGTTCATAGAGACTGGCAACTAACTCTTTTTTTAAATCTGCTACAGCTTCTGATTTCCCTTTTGCCTTATATATTTCTGCAATATGATACAAAACCGCTGGCTCAAAAGTCTGCCCATCTACATGCTTTTCTATAATTTCATTTGCCATTTCTACGTTTCCATTTTTAAAATAACTCCAAGCCAATAAATCGTACGATTGTGGTGTAGGTCTATTCTCTACCTCCTGGTTTGCCATTTCTATTGCTCTCTCTGGTAATAGCATTTCTTCTGTGTATACTATAATATTATAAGCGTTATACATATCACCATAATTCTTATTTTCTACCATATCATTATAACGACCAATAGCAGAAGTTTTCATTAGCTCATCTTCGTTGTAATCTGCAATTTCGGCCATTAACAACTGATAATCTGGAGCCGTATAATATGTGGTTATTGAGTCTATTATATTTTGCGCAATAATAGGGTTATTTTCATAAGAAAAAGCAATCCATGCTATTCCTTTTTTTGCATAAGCATCTGTTGCATCTATCTCCAAGGCCTTTAAATAAAGATTGTAAGATTTTTCTATCTCACCAGCATGGCCATAAAAGTCTGCAAGATTGGTATATGACCATTGTTTCATACCTTTTAGATTAGAAGCCTCTGCTATATCTTTTGCTTTTTCCATATTCAAGATAGCTCCTTCTAAATTTCCTATATGATCTTCCCATTTTGCTAAGCGAATTAGGTAATCGAAATCTGATATGTTTTTAAAACCCTTTAAATAAGATTCTGCCAAAAGATAATTTCCTAACTCAAGATGCACATCAAAAAGCATTTTTTGAGTCCCTGTTAATTTATCCCCATTTTCTTCAGCTTGTTTCAACAATTCAAGCGCTTCTTTAAATCTATGTTGAGAAATGTAGTTTGAGGCTAAACTTTTTAGGTATGATGTGGTTTTTCCTTTAGTAATTTCAACAGCTTGCTTTAAGTCTTTTTCTGCTTTAATTAGATAATCTATATCTCCTGTAGCGTCAAAAACTTTAGTATAAGCAGCTGCTCGTTTTCCTAAATAAGGGTATTGATTTGGGTTTTCGTTAAGCTTATCTGTCCATTGCTGAGCATTTGCGATAAGCGCTGATTTGTCTGCCTTTTCTGAAAGGTATTTTGAATAATCGTTACTATTGGTTACTGTGTTTTTACCACAGCTAAACATTAGCAACACTATAATGAGGGGAAGGTATTTTTTTAGTATCATGGTTTGCGAGTTTTTTTAGTTAAAAATATTCCTGAAGCAAATAAAAAATCTACCTCAGGAATTAGGTTCAGTTCAGTATCTTACCAAGGCGAAGCTAAGTAAGGGAAAGACGTTAAAAACGCCTTGTCATTGGCATCTACATTATCATTAGATAATCCTGGATTTTCTGAGAAATCCTCACCACCAAAAATCAGTAATAACTCAACGGTTATAACATCATCTGCTAATGCTCTTCCTGTTAATACATTAGTACCATCATAAAATGTAGTTGTACCATCTAAAGAAACATTAAGCACATCTGTTGCTAATAATCCTGTAAATGTTGCAGAATCTAAACCTAAAGCATTAGTATCTCCTGGATTTGCATACGCAGGACTTAAGCCTTCTAAATTGTTTTGAAACATTGCTTGGAAAGCGTCACCTTGACTAGAAGGTATTGTAGTATTAAAAGCATCTTTCATACCAGAAGACACAAATACTGTATTTACAGCTGGTCTTCCCATTTGATCTTGCTGCGCATAAGTACCTGAGAAATCAGGTCCCATTGGCTGCGAAATTGAGTCGTCATCATTATTACAATTAAATGCCATTAAAGACACCAACATTGCAATAGCATATAGTTTTGTATTATTAATTTTCATCATCGTAAATTTTAAGTTTGTTATTGTCTTCTTTTAGATTCTACCCAAGTATTTATTGTACCTGATCCACCAATCGCAGATTTAGGCACCTCAACTACAACAGAAAGCACATTAGTACCTGCAAAAGTGTCTGTACCAGGATTGTTAAAACTTGTAGCGTTACCTGCTATAATTTGTCCGTATTGCGCAAAATCCATAAAAAACGGATCATCTCTAGGGCCTGCAAAAGCCATCATTCCACCAGAACTTTCTACAATTGCAGATTGTCCGTAAGGTGTAATATCTACAGAAAGTTGATTGGTTGCATTGCTTGCAATGGTGCTATTTAAACCTGTTTGAGAAGGTGCTGTAGGACCAAAAACATACATTTTTCCATCTCTGGCAATGGCCTGAATTACCAAATCTTCTACGTTGTCTCCCGTATTATCAATGTTGAATTCGATTAATACGTTTTCATCAAAACTTGCATTTTGTGTATCGCTACCAGAACCCAAAAGTCCTTGCACATTTGCTACAAAAGCAATATTTGATGTGTTCTCGCCTTGAAAGGCATAAAAATCTGTGATATCACTAGTACCACCTTGTACAGCAGGAGCGTCTATGTGATCTGCTGCAATAGCAACGAAAGTTGCAATTCCTACAATTGCTGCTGCCATTAAAAATTTTGTGTTTTTCATAATTTGAGATTTTGTTAATTATTGTGTCTCTGTTCTACCTACGGAAAAATGATTAAGGCGGTTTTATATTTTTTTCAAAAAGTTTGAAATGTGGTTGTTTTTTAGATATAAAAAGTATCTTTATATCATAATAACAATGCCATGAATCCATCAGCAAAAGGCTGGATAAAAAAACTACTAAAAGATATATCAGATAACAATCTGGCTGATATAGACACCTTAGAATTTTATGAAAAACTAAGACAAACAGGTTTTATTTATGGCAGTAATATTTCTACTTTATCATTTGTAGATCAATCGTTTGATTTTACTGAAGAAGAACGAAGCAAAATAAATCTCCTTCTGTGTTTTTATCATATTCATCTAATTGAAGAACACACTAACGATACCTTTATAGATAAACTAGTAACCTACTATAAACATGTAGGCGAGAATGAGCGTTCATTTTTTGAAGAGCTTTTTGGAGAATCTTCTGGTGATAAATTGCTGGAAAAAATGATTCATAAGCGCATTCATATAGATGATAATTTTATTTCTAAAAGCTTCAACTACTTTTTAGTTAATGCTCTTCTTTTTATAGATGTCTTAGGATATATTCATTTTTTAAATGGGAAAAAAGACATTAAGACCTATGTAAACAACTTAGAGTCTGCCTTAGAGTCTGTGGTCATTTCTGTTATGGAAACCAAACCTAATAAATCTGACTATGACGAAAACTTAATGAAACTTTTTGAAAGCTCTATGCGTCAAAAAGACACAGACATTAACACTTACGACGATGTTATTAAAGCTATTAGCCATCCTCTAGAAAAGCAATATCTGGTTGACTTGGTATGTATGGCATCGTGGAGTGATAAAGTTATAGATACTGCTGAACAAAATTTTCTAGATAAAATGAAAAATGACCTCAACTTAGAACAAGAGGTCATTGACAAATCCATTGAATCTATAAACACATTTTACGATGAGCACAAGGAAGAAGTTGCTTTTTTGAGTTCTAAAAACTTAGCTCAGAGTTTTTATGACAATAGCAGTAAACTTGTATCTAAACTTGTTAATCGTAATAAAAAGCGTCTTCTAAAAGAATTATCTGAGAGTAAAGAAGCCATGAAATTATTAACTGCTTCTACCTACAGAACACTCAATGATGAAGAACAAAAAAAGATACAGCAACAGCTGCTAGACATTTTTAAATCAATACCTAGCTTAGCTATTTTTATGCTACCAGGTGGTGCAATATTATTGCCTCTTTTTGTAAAAATTATCCCAAAATTATTGCCTTCTGCCTTTGATGATAATAGAATTGAAGAGGAAGATTAAACCTATTTCCCTTTGTTTTGTATGTAATTGAGTACTGCTTCTTTTGTAGTATACCAGTTTCTACCTTCTTTGTGAGCGTCAATTTTTCCCTGTCTTGCTAATAAACTAACATACTCTTGACCATAAGGAATCTCTGGTTCTTCTACGATAGAAGAAATGGCTTGATAATCTTTATCTGAACCAGGAATAGCACTCAAATAAATGTTTAATGAGCGCTCTGTAGCTTGGCACATTAGCAACATTAACTTAGCATAATTACCATTATTAGCCTGGTTTAATGCAGCATAATACTTAGCCCTATCATTAGCCAGAATAATTGCAGGCGGAAAACCATAACGCATTAACAGCAAGTTCATAACCAAACGAACAGTACGACCATTACCATCAAAGAAAGGATGAATCCATACAAATTTGTGATGAAAAACAGTAGCCAACTCTATAGCGTTTAACCCTTGAGGATTGGTATTAATATAATCTATTAAATCGTCTAAATACTCTGAAACTTTACGAGCATTTGGTGGCACAAAATTAGCACCAGATATGCGAACTCCACCGTTACGCAATCTACCAGCATACTCATCTTCTATAGAACGTAAAACCAAACCATGAAGATCTAATATATCTTTAGCGTTTAAGACATAATCGTCTTTAACTAATTGATATAATTTAAGAATGGCAAACTCGTGGTTTTTAGCTTCAAAATGCTCTCGTAGAGATTTTCCTTTTACGGTTATTCCTTCTTGAAGCACCAATTGTGTTTCTCTTAAACTTAAGGTATTGCCTTCAATACTATTACTGTTATAGGTCCACTCTACAAGGAAAGCTTCTTTAATATTTTGCAATACAATATTAGGCAAAGGTCTTGCTGCATTTAAAACCTCAAGCTTATCTAACAACCTTGCAAAGGTCTGCTCTAAATCTTGCCTATATTTTGTATCTACATCCCACACACCACAAAGATACAATTATCGGATGTGTTTAAAAAACTTTTTATCCGATATTTTACTCTAACCAGCTTTTAAAATCCTTTACGCGCTCTCTAGCGACGATGATTTCTTGCTCATCGAAGTGGCTAAGTTTGATTTGTAATCTGGAATTGGTATAGCTTATAATATCCTTAATGGCATTGATGTTTATATAAAATTTTCGGCTTACTCTAAAAAACACATCTGGCTCTAACTCTTCTTCTAGTTGATCTAGAGTTAAGTCTAGCAGGTAGTTTCTACCTTCATTAGTATACGCATAAGTTCCTTTATTTTCGCTATAGATGCACTCTATATCTTCAATATTTATAAGCTTTAGGTGTTGACCAACTTTTACCGAAAAACGCTTTTTATACTCACGCTCAATTGGGTTGACTAACAACTTCTTGATATCATTAAAATCTAAGGTCACAGCTTGTTTTTGTGGTGTTCTTCCTTTAAACTTGTTTACCGCATTTCTTAGATCGTCATCGTCAATTGGTTTTAACAGATAGTCTATACTATTGAGTTTAAAAGCCTGAAGCGCATATTCATCATAAGCTGTGGTAAAAATAACTGCAGAATTAATATCCAAGGTTTCAAAAATCTCAAAAGAAAGCCCATCGCTCAATTGTATATCCAGAAAAATTAAATCTGGATGCTCGTTATTTTGAAACCACTCTAAGGATTCTTCAACAGAGTGCAGCATTGTTTCTGCTTCTACATCCAGAGATTTTAGCATACGTTGCAACCGTCTTGCTGATGGTTTTTCGTCTTCTATAATGATTACGTTCATATGTGTTTTATTTTTTTGATTGGTTAGTTTTTATTCCCACATTTTGGTTTCTTCTATTTCCTCTTCCGCTAAGTAAGAAGCCATTTTCTTGTCTTCCCAGCTTTTTTTAAACACTTTATTTTCTTTAAAAACCTTCCATGCATGTAATAAAATAGCCACTGTCCAGAGAACTAACACTGAAAGATTTAGACTTATAATATTATTCTTGTAAGCACCTTCAACAATATAAAGATTGTATAACAGTAACGCTACCACAACCAGATAGCCTGCAAAGTGAATGTAAAACAGTTTTAGATGCCTTACGCGTTTCTGCGCTTTTAATAATCTTTCCTTGTCTTTAGAATGCATAAATATCGTTTTTTGAAATTTGCTTTTTTAGGCAATGTCTGCAATAACAAACGACCTTTATTCCCAGTTACGATCGTCCTTATCCATAAACTCTTGTATTTTTCGTTTTTCCCAGTCTTTTCCGAAAAAGAAATCTGGACCAAAAACACCTATGAAGTGAAAGATTAATCCCATTCCCCAAAAAACAGCAGTGGCATAGGTACCAAAACCAGAGAAACCACGATTAGAGTTCATTCCTATAAGGATTATTAAAAAAGCATTTACAACAACATAAACCGCAAAATGCCAGTAAAATCCTATTAAAGCGTCTACCTTTTTCTTCGCTCTTAGATACGCTTCTTCTTTTCTAAAATCTGAAACCTCTTCTTTATCTTTATATGGCTCTAAACTATATTTTTCCATCTCTTTATTTTTTTTAATGCGAATCGTCAGACAATTCTTTTTTCATGTATTCTTCAATCTTGCGTTCTTCCCATTTAGCACCGTATTTAAATGCTACAAAATGTAAGATTACAAACACTCCCCAAACTACCCAAGAACTCAAAACATCTATAGATGTAAACTCATCCACAAAACCATCCCAACTATTAAAATCTCCCCAAACTTTGATTATGGTTATTACTATATTCACAGAGAAATATATAGCTAAATGTGTATAAAACCCTTTCTCTTTTTCTACTTTTCGCTTTGCCTTTATATAATTTAAATTTTGATCTTTCATGATGCTCTACTTTTTAATTCCAACGATTTTTATCATCCTCCTCACGCATGTATTTTTCAATTTTGCGTTGCTCCCATTTAGACCCTAAGGCTCCATTATCTATATAAACTCGGTATGCCTGAAACGCTAAGCTAATTCCCCATCCAAATATTGGAAACCAAAACCACTGAATGGTATGTTGCGAATATCTATACCAAATAAAAATTAAAAATGGTATAACAAAGACATATGATATTAAACTATAGTAGAAAGCCTTTAGCTCATCTACACGTTTGCGAGCTCTCACATAGTCGTCATTAAGACGCTCTTTTGATTTTAATGCTGTTCTCATGATTGATACTTGTTTTGTGAGCATCGGAATTGCAACTGCAAAATCCTTTTCTCTTTGATTGATGTAAACTTTTCGTTCTGTAAGAAGCTGATAGCGTTGTTTTATATTTTCTAAACCAACTCCACTACTCTTCTTTACAATTTGTTTTGGTTGAAGATTGTTCATCACTACTAAGTGATTTCCGTCTTCATAAATTTTAATGTGCAATGGCTTACTCGAGGTTACCATATTGTGCTTTACAGCATTTTCTAATAATAATTGTAGCGATAAAGGCACAACTTTACTTTCTGGATTAGAGGCTTTGTCTGGTATTTCAAAAATAATGCTGTCCTCAAATCGCATTTTTAAAAGCGACATGTATGTTCTGGCAAAATTTAATTCTTCATCTACCGTTACTAATTCTTTATTTTTTTGCTCTAAAACGTAGCGATACACTTTAGACAATGCTGTTGTAAATTTCTGCGCACTATCTGGATTTTCTTCAATTAAACTGGTTAATACATTAAGACTGTTAAACAGAAAATGTGGATCTAACTGGTTTTTTAAAGCATCGAACTTGGCACTTGCAGCTCCTGCAATAACCTTTTGCTCTTTTATTTTATTCTTCTGAAAACTGTTGTAGAAGTAAATAACATAAAATACCGAAACTATAGTCAAGGTAATCCACAACCCAAAAGAATAACCGCTCCAAGTTTCATTTTCAATAAAATGATTAAAAGAATCTCCAAAAATGACAACTTCAACAATAATCCTTAGTACAAAGATGGTTAGCAAAGTCACTATTGTACTCCCTAAAATTCCATATACAATACGCTTAATAACATTGTAAGACTTGTATGTTCGCTTTTCTAAAAACTCAAAGACCAAGGTATTAACGTAACTGATAACGAAGGTGTATAGTTGATAGATACCAAAGTATATTAAAAACCGATTAACACTTTCAAAATCAAATCCTGTAGAAAAGTACGATCCTATTACAAAGACTGCACAACCTATAAGAAATGTGGTAACAATATTTTTAATTGACTTTGACATAAATTTTTGAAATAACTTATTCTTTACACTCAGCTAATACTTGCTCTGCACGTTCTTTTCCCCAATTTGGATGAAAATCGCTCTCTGGCTTAAAGGTATCAAAAAGTTCTATTGATGTTTTAATTTCTTCACAGAATGGTTTTGTATCCTTACCAAAGTACTTAGCACTACCCATTTCCCAATCTGCTTTGCACATTACTGCTCTGGGATTAGATGGATCTAAATCAGACGCTTTGGTATATAGCTCAGTTATTTTGCCAGCATACTTCATTCCGTAAGTAGCGCCATCAAAAACCACCCAATTGGTGTACACTTGTGCCTGCATAATTAACAGTTCTGCGTTGTCTTCACTTTTAGTCATTGCAATATCTAAGTGTTCTTGCGCTTTTTCTAACTGCGCTCTTAAGATTGCTTCATCCTTTTCGCTCCAGCTTTTTAGGCTATTCATTTGTGCTATGTAGTAGTTTGGTAACCACTCATTTTCTTCGGCTTTTGAAATGCGTTCAAACATATTTTCGGCTTCATCCCATTTGCCTTCTTCCCAAAGATCAAAAGCTTTGGTCATTCCTTTTTCAAAATTGGTTTGTGCGCTAATCTGATGTCCTGTTAAGCTTAAGACCAATATTACTGCGATTTTTACTAATGTGTTCATGATGTTTTGATTGATATTTTTATGATTATGGTACAAATATCCTTCGCAATACTTGCTTTTTAAAATAGCAATTACCGAATTGTCGCTTTTTTAGGACGAATTGTAGTTTTCTGAAAACTACGTAAGGTTACGTATATAAAACACTGACTTTTAGAGTTAAATTTGAAGACACTAAATACAATTTGGATATACGTAATACGTATATTCCTTCGTTGTGTAGCATTAAAAAAAATGTAAATGAAACCAATATTTGACTCAACATTACACGAAATCCTAAATAAAAGGTTAGGAGAACTTGAAAATCATTTCGATGCGGACTTTTTATTCTATTATGGTCCGATAACTGATTCTCTTGACAAACCCTTTAGAGATTTAGTAGAAGAATTAAAAGCAGAACCTGATACAAAGGACACCTTATTTATAATGCTCAATACACCAGGAGGAAGTGCCGAAACTGTTGAAAGGTTAGTTAAAATAACTCGACATCATTATCAAACTGTGAATTTTATAGTTCCTGATGCAGCTTATTCTGCAGGAACAATATTTTGTCTATCAGGAGATGCTATTTATATGGATTACTCATCTTCTCTTGGACCAATTGATCCACAAGTTTACAATGGTAAAAATTGGGTACCGGCTTTAGGCTATCTCGACAAAGTAGAGGAATTAATAAATAAATCAATTGCAGGAACAATCTCACAGGCAGAATTAATAATGTTGAGAGAACAAGATTTAGCAATGTTGAGAAGACACGAACAAGCGAGAGACCTAACAATTGCACTTTTAAAAGAATGGTTGGTACAATATAAGTTCAAAAATTGGAATACGCATAATTCGACAGGAAATCCAGTAACACCACAAGAAAAAGAAGATAGAGCTACAGAAATTGCAAGAGATTTAGGAGATAATAAAATATGGCATTCTCACGGTCGTTCAATAGGTGTTTCAGCACTAACACATATACTAAAACTCAAAATAGAAGATTATTCTGGAGACGCTGTTCTAACTAAAATAATAAGAGAATATAACGACCTAATTTGCCAATACATTGGACGAAATAACGGAGAAATGTTTTTTCACACACGAAAATTTATATAAATTTGTAATTATGGAAAATATAGCAAAACTTGTAGAACAAATAGTCGATAAGACTACAGAGGAAAAAAATAAGATGGAGCAGATTTCCAAATTTGATGAAACTATTAAAATGTTAGGAAATGTGGAAAAATCTGAAAAACCTACTTATAGTTTTCCTTTAACTGACACATTAGGTAGACAAACTTATTCTAATTTGAATAGGAAATAACGCTACACAACAACGTATAAACGCAATAGCGGTTTTGGTGCAAACTTGAACCGCTATTTTATTTTAAATATGTATCTTCATATCGGAAAACCAACGCTTTTAATCCGCTACTGCGTTTATACAAAACCGTTGGCAGTAATTTGACGCAACTAATTTGGAGTTCCGTCATCTACAATAAAAAAGAGTATGAAAATAAAAGAATTAAGTTTCGGAATAATTTTAGGAGTTTTTATTTTTATTAGCTGTTCCAAAGAAGAAGATGACTTAATTAGTCAAAATTGTGAAACAAATTGTACTGAAATTATTGGAAAAATAATGACAGACAATGGAACTGTACCGATTTCCAATCTTAAACTAACAGTAAAATGGGATAATATTCCATATTTAGGTTCTGGCACTATAAGAACAAAAGCAACAACAAGAACTGATTCACAAGGAAACTTTTATTTGAAATTCTTTATAAGAGATGATGAACTTGAAGAAGGCGGATTTACATTATCTTACGAGCAACTTGATAATAATGAGTATTTGAGGACTGATTTAAATGGAATCTCATTATTTCAAATAACTCGTGATACAAGTTTGACCATTAATCATAATATCCCTAAAAAAGCCTATTTGAATTTATCTTTGTTAAATCTTGACCAAGTTCAGCAAGGAAATAGCTTGATGACCGAGTTTTCATACCCACGACCTTCTGGATTTTCTCAATCTATTGATGGACAAGTTCGTGGTTGGAATAGTGAATCAGAAGAAAACCATCTACTCGAAATAGCGGGAAATCAACCTATAGAATTAAAAATATATCGCACTGTAAATGGAGTACAATCAACAGAAATAGAAAACATAACTTTTGATGCTGGAACAACTTCTGATTACAGTATCGATTTTAATAATTAAAAAACTACTGCCAACAATGGCTATAAGTAATTGCTTGTTTTCACCTAGTTATATCATCTTATTCATTCTATTTTTCATTTGTAGTTGTTCAGAAAAAAACGATAAAATTGAAATATTTTTGATTGATAGTTCTAATCTCTCAATGTTTGAAGAAGTTGAACCAAAAAACGTGGTTCTTAAATCCAAAATAATAACTGAAAAAGATATCATTGGATATGATAAATCCACTTTCACTTTTGATTTAACAAAAGAATGTTCGTCTAAACTTGACAAAATGGAATTGGATTGGAAAGCGTTTTGTATTGTAAAGAATGGAAAAAAAATTTTAGTCGGTCGATTTTGGCAATGCTTATCTTCTCTTGGAACAAATGGATTTGTAACATTTGATTTTACTTGTAGCAATCGACAGAAATTAGAATTAATTTATGGATTAGCACGTAAAGTTTATCCGAATGATAATGACCCAAGAAAAGAAATAACTATTGCTAACAATAGCCATAAATAATTACTTGCCCCAACCCACTTCTAAAAACACAAAACAAAAAAAAGACCATCCTCACGGATGGTCTTTTCAATTTTATATAAAGTGTCTGTTCTTAGAACATCTCTCTACCAGAAAAATGGAATGCACCTTCAATAGCTGCATTATCATCGCTATCACTTCCGTGTACAGCATTTTCGCTAATAGAATCAGCAAACATCTTACGGATAGTACCTTCTGCAGCATCCGCAGGGTTTGTAGCACCAATTAAAGTTCTAAAATCTTCAACAGCGTTATCTTTTTCTAAGATTGCTGCAACGATTGGGCCACGTGTCATGTACTCAACTAATTCACCAAAGAATGGACGCTCTTTGTGGATTCCGTAAAATTCCTCAGCATCTGCCTTAGTCATTTGAGTTAACTTCATTGCTACGATTCTAAATCCTGAAGCTGTAATTTTTTCTAATATTGCGCCAATGTGTCCTTTTTCAACAGCATCTGGCTTTAACATTGTAAATGTTCTGTTAGTTGCCATTTGTTTATTTTTAATTGGGTGCAAAAGTAATGCATTTCTTTAATTTATCAAGCGCCTCAATTATTAAATTAATGTTACTACTTACTGCAGTCTTGAACACTGTTGAAGCAACTCTATATTATCATTGCGCACTTGATACGGAATCTCATTTCAAATCAACTAATAGATTCCTGCCGCAGTTTATCTTGAGCGTAGTCGAAAGGCAGGAATATGAACGATTCTTAATTTCATATTAAAAACGTTTTCAAAAACACTAAAAATTGTAAATTCGCTTCCTATGATTAAAACACAAATTCCAGAACTAAAAACACTACTTAGCACACCTCAAGATATTGTGATTGTGCCACATAAAAATCCAGATGGAGATGCCATGGGTTCTACATTAGGCCTGTATCATTATTTAAAAGCCTATAACCATAAAGCAACCGTTATTGCACCCAATGATTATCCAGATTTTTTAAAGTGGTTACCTGGAGATGATGCTGTTTTAATCTTTGAGTCTAACCGAGACCATTGTGAAGCTTTAATAAACAAAGCGCAGCTTATTTTTACGTTAGACTTCAATGCTTTTCATCGTACTGGTGATATGGCAGTGCCTTTAGAGCAGTCGTCTGCCACCAAAATTATGATAGATCATCATCAGCAACCAGACAATTATGCTAAGTACACTTATTCTGATGTTAGCATGTCTTCTACCTGCGAAATGGTTTTTAATTTTATTGAAATGTTAAATGATGTTGAAAAAATAAACGCTGACATTGCAACTTGTTTGTACACAGGAATTATGACAGATACTGGCTCGTTTCGTTTTCCGTCTACCACTAGAAGAACACACCAGGTTATTGGAGATTTAATAAAGCGAGGAGCTAAAAATTCTGAAATTCATAATAACATCTACGATACTAATAGCTACAGCCGTTTACAACTTTTAGGCAGAGCCATGCAAAACCTAAAAGTAATACCAGAATTACGCACAGCTTATATTACATTGTCGCAAGCTGAGTTAGATGAATTTAACTTTAAAAAAGGCGATACCGAAGGGTTTGTTAACTATGGTCTGTCATTAAAAGACATCATATTTGCTGCCATTTTTATAGAAAACGAACAAGACAATATTGTAAAAATATCGTTGCGTAGTAAAGGCTCTTTTTCTGTGAACGAATTTTCCAGAGCACATTTTAATGGTGGTGGACACACCAATGCAGCTGGAGGACGTAGTGAAGATAATTTACAAACTACAGTTGAAAAATTTATTAGTATATTACAACAATATAAAAATGAATTGTCCCAGTAATGAAACACCTGCTCTACATACTAATTGCAACTTTTGTTTTAGTGGGTTGTAAATCTCCAGAAGCCAGAATGCCAGAACAGGTACAGTCTGGTTCTTTTCTAAAAGAATCTGCAGAGCGCAACAAAAAACTAAACGAAAAGGAGCATGAGATTATTCAGGATATTATAAAGAATAATCCAGAAAAAGACTATATCGCCTCAGAAAGCGGATTTTGGTACTACTATAATACCAAAGCACAAAATGATACCATTCAACCAGATTTTGGAGACATTATTAATTTTGAATACAACGTATCTGATCTTAGCGGAAATGAAATATACGCAACGGCAGAAAGAACCTACGTTATGGACAAACAAGAGCTTTTTACAGGTCTGCGCGAAGGATTAAAATTAATGTCTGAAGGAGATCATATCACCTTCATTTTTCCATCACAGAAAGCTTACGGCTATTATGGTGATGAAAAAAGAATAGGAACAAATGTTCCCTTAATATGTGAAGTAACTTTAAACACTATAACCCAAGAAAATGATTAAAAAAGCACTTACAACGTTAATAATATTAGTTGTATTGGCAAATATCTCTTGCCAGGAGAAGTATCCTAATTTAGAAGACGGACTTTATGCAGAATTTGTTACCAACAAAGGTACAATGCTTGCCAAACTGCACTACGATAAAGTACCTGTAACTGTAGCCAATTTTGTGGCTTTAGCCGAAGGTAACCACCCAATGGTAAAAGATGAATACAAAGGAAAACGCTACTATGACAGCATTACTTTTCATAGAGTAGTGAATAATTTTATGATACAAGGTGGTGATCCTACAGCTTCAGGAATGGGAGATCCTGGTTATAAATTTCCAGACGAGTTTCACCCAGATTTAAAGCACGATAAACCAGGTGTTTTATCTATGGCAAATCCTGGTAGAGACGCAAACGGAAGCCAATTTTTTATCATGGAAAAAGAATGGCCAAGTTTAGACAACAGACATGCTGTTTTTGGTCAAGTTATAGAAGGCATGGACGTGCACGATTCTATTTCTAATGTTAAGGTAATTAATCCTCGAGCGAGAAACCATAAACCTGTTGAAGATGTAGTAATTACAAAACTTAACATCATAAGAAAAGGTAAAGACGCTAAATTCTTTGATGCGCCAAAGGTATTTGAAGAAGAAATGCCAAAAATGTTAGAAAAAAGAGAACAACAAGAAGCTGAAGCAAAGAAAAAAGCTGAAGAATTATCTAAAAAAGCCAGAGAAGAATTTTTGCAAAAAAATGAAGAAATCAAAAATTCTATAATCAAGTCTGAGACTGGTATGGAAATGGCCTTTACTCACAAAGGAGATGGTGTTAAACCTACACCAGAACAAAGAGTAAAGATTGATTGTGCTGGTTATTTTGAAGATGGTACCTTATTCTGGACAACTTGGAAAGAGGTAGCTGAGAAAAACGGAAAGTATGACGAAACGCAAGACAGTCGTGGTGGTTATAATCCTTTTACAATGCCATATAATGAAACCGCTAGTTTAGTTGCTGGTTTTAGAGAAGCAATGTTAAATATGAAAATTGGTGACAAAGCCAGAGTGTATATTCCTTACCATTTGGGTTATGGAGAATCTGGTAGAGCTCCTTTAATTCCAGGAAAAACAAATCTAGTATTTGATATTGAATTAACTGCGATTGCTGAATAAGCAAACAAATTAATAACAATAAAAAAGGCAGTTGGTCACTGAGCGAAGCCGAAGTGCAACTGCCTTTTTGTTGTTATAAATTGTAGTTAGATGCTAAAACAAGTTCAGCATCTCAAATACAATTAAGCTTTTTTAGGAATGTTTTTCAAAATCTCTAAAACAAACTCCCAATACTTCTGAGCTGATGAAATCTGAGCACGTTCATCTGGTGAGTGCGCACCTTTAATGTTTGGCCCAAAACTAATCATGTCCATTTCTGGATAATTTTGCCCAAGGATTCCACACTCTAAACCTGCATGGCAAGCTGCAACATGAGGTTTTTCACCATTATTAAGACGCTCGTAAATTGGCACCATTACTTTTAAAATAGCAGAATCCATATTTGGCGCCCAACCTGGATAACTTCCTGAGAATTCAACCTCACAACCTGTTAACTCAAAAGTTGCACGAAGTGTATTAGCTAAATCCCATTTAGAACTTTCTACAGAGCTACGTGTTAAACACCCAATTTTCACTGCTCCATCTTTTACAATAACTCTTGCAATATTATTAGAAGTTTCTACCAAATCTTTAATATCCGGACTCATTCTATACACACCATTTAAGGCAGCATACAAAGCTCTTGTTAATCCTTCTTGCACTCCTAAATCCATGATTTTTTCTGGTGTTTCAGATTTAGAAATTTTTATTTCTAAGTCTGGCTCCATGGTTTTATATTCATGCTTAATGGTATCTGCCAAAGTTTTCATTTCAGTTTCAAAAGTTGCTTCATTAACTGCATCTATCGCAACAATCGCTTTACTTTCTCTTGGTATAGCATTACGTAAACTACCTCCATCAATTTCAGAAATACGTAAACCATAATTTTCAAAACCATCAAATAATAATCGGTTCATTAACTTGTTTGCATTACCTAAACCTTCATGAATTTGCATACCTGAGTGACCTCCTTGTAAACCTTTCACTTCAATGGTATAACCAATTTTAAACTCTGGCGTTTCCTCTTCGTTGTATGTACGCTTAGCAGTAACATCTACTCCACCTGCACACCCAACACCTATTTCATCATCTTCTTCGGTATCTAGATTCAGTAGTATTTCACCATTAAGCAAACCACCTTTAAGTCCCATGGCTCCAGTCATACCAGTTTCTTCATCTATAGTAAACAAAGCTTCTAAAGCAGGATGTACAATGCTATCACTTTCTAAAATAGCCATAATTGTAGCCACACCAAGACCGTTATCTGCACCAAGTGTTGTGCCTTTTGCCTTCACCCAATCTCCATCAATATACATATCGATACCTTGTGTATCAAAATCAAAAACAGTATCGTTATTTTTTTGATGCACCATATCTAAATGCGATTGCATCACAATAGCTTTTCGATCTTCCATTCCTGCAGTCGCAGGCTTTCTAATGATAACATTACCAACCTCATCTTCTATAGTTTCTAAACCTAATCCTTCACCAAAATCCTTCATGAATTTTATAACACGTTCTTCCTTTTTTGAAGGACGAGGTACTGCATTAAGATCTGCAAATTTGTTCCATAGTGCCTTTGGCTCAAGGCCTCTTATATCTTGACTCATATTACTTACCCACAGAAGTGGGTATCTTTTTAAATTAATACTTGATTTTCGATTACAAAAGTACAAAAAGACTTATTGTTTTTTGTCATCCTGAACTTGTTTCAGGATCTCATATAGATATTCAACCTTCTGCAAATATAGATTCCGCATCAAGTGCGGAATGACAAGTTTTTCCTATTTTTGAGTCATGCTGAAAAACAAAAAACTCATCATTGCGCTTTTCTTGATTGTTCAGATTATTGCTATTCAAATCTTAAAGCGATTCCCAGAATTTGTAGAGCAATTTTACAGTAATGGTGTTTATGTTTTTACCTCTAAATTAATGCGCTATGCCTTTGGTTGGTTGCCATTTTCAGTAGGTGATGTGTTTTATACTTTAGCTGGTATTTATATTATTCGCTGGATTATCATTAACCGAAAACGCATTTATAAGGATACTAAAAATTGGTTATTAGACATTTTAGCAACCTTGTCCTTGGCTTATTTTGCGTTTCACGTGTTGTGGGCATTCAACTACTACAGACTTCCACTATACAAATCGTTAGATCTTGAAGCGGAATACACCACAGAGCAGTTGGTAAATTTCACAAAGCGATTAATTGAAAAATCAAATGAAATTCATAATCAATTAGCCGTTAACGATTCTGCAAAAGTGGACATGCCTTTTACCAAATCTGAAGTTTTTGATATGGTAAAAGACAGTTACAAAACATTGTCTGAAACCTATCCGCATTTAGATTATAATCCTGTAAGCATTAAAAAATCCATTTACAGCCTACCTTTAACTTACATGGGATTTTCAGGATATTTGAATCCATTTACTAATGAAGCACAAGTTGATGGATTAATACCAACCTACAAATTCCCAACCACATCGTGCCATGAGGTTGCGCATCAATTGGGCTATGCAGCAGAAAATGAAGCCAATTTTATTGGTTGCCTAGCCGCTATTCATAACAAAGATCTTCATTTTAAATATTCTGGTTACACCTTTGGTTTACGTTACTGTTTGGTAGAAATTTTTAAACGCGATAAAGATTTATACTACGAGATTCTTGCTACAGTAAATAAAGGCATTTTAATGAATTACCAAGAAGTTCAAGACTTTTGGAAATCTTACGAAAACCCAATTGAACCTCTTTTTGAAAAAACCTTTGATAATTTCCTAAAAGCAAACAATCAAAGCGATGGTATGAAAAGCTACAGTTACGTTGTAGCTTTACTGGTAAACTACTTCGAAAACCAGTCGCTATAAACGTTAAAAAAACTGAATTCAATTTCAAAATTGTGTTTAATCATTATCTTTAGAATTCTAATTAACTAACCGTTTTATGACAAAAGTATTTTTACGGCTGCTCATGCTTATGTGCAGTTTTTCGCTATTTGCGCAAGATTACTTTCCAAGTAACACTGGTGTAAAATCTAAAAACACTAATTACACTGCGCTTACAAATGCAACAATCTACGTTTCGCCTACAGAGGTTTTAAGCAATGCCACTTTATTAATTAAAGATGGCAAAGTTGTAAACGTAGGCACTTCAGTAAACATTCCGAAAAACACCACAACCATTGATGTTTCAGGAAAAACCATTTACCCATCATTTATAGACATCTATACGTCTTTTGGTGTAAAAAACCCTGAACGTGGTGGAAATGGCCCAAGATATGGTGCCAGCCGAAGTGGCTTTTACTGGAATGACCACGTGACGCCAGAGCAAGATGTAATGGCCAGCTTTAACTACGATTCTAAATCAGCAACAGAACTACATCAACTTGGTTTTGGTGTGGTTAACACGCATATGCCAGATGGTATTGTAAGAGGAACTGGCGCTCTTATTGCCTTAAATAATGATGCGGATAATTCACTACGCGTTGTTGATGGAGAAACCACTCAGCATTTTTCGTTTCGTAAAAGTGTAAAATCACGTCAATCTTACCCTTCTTCAATTATGGGAAGTATGGCGTTACTAAGACAAATGTACAACGACGCTAAATGGTATGCTGATGGCAATGTAGACACCAAAGATTTATCATTAGAAGCCTTAAACAAAAACACTTCGCTTTTACAAATTTTTGAAGCTGGTAGCAGAGCCAACCTTTTAAGGGCTGACAAAGTTGGTGATGAATCTAACGTGCAATATACCATTGTTGGTGGTGGTGATGAATACGAACGCATTAACGAAGTAAAGCAAACTAATGCTACAATTATTCTGCCAATTGATTTTAGATTGGCTTACGATGTAGAAAATGCACACTTAGCTTCAACATTATCATTAAGCGACATGCGCGCTTGGAATCAAGAGCCACATAACCCAAGATTATTGGCTGAGAATGGTATCAACTTTGCCTTAACAACACATGGTTTAAAGTCTAAAAAATCATTTAAATCTAATTTACTAAAAGCCATAGAAAGCGGACTTTCTAAACAAAAAGCACTTGAAGCGTTGACTACAGTTCCTGCTTCATTATTAGGAAAATCTGATATTTTAGGTACTTTAAAAGCTGGTAGCTATGCCAACTTTTTAATTACTTCTGGAGATATTTTTGAAAAGAACACAAAACTCTTCGAAAACTGGGTACAAGGTGAAGCGCATGTGATTGAAGACATGAATACCAGAGATATTGATGGTGATTACACATTTAAATTAGCAGGCGAAGATTACAAACTATCCATTTCTGGGAGTACATCAAAACCTAATGCAAAACTTGAAAGTGGAGACCTTCAATTAGGTTCTAAATTAAACTACGCAAATGATTGGGTTAACCTAACTTTTAAAACTACAGACAGTACAAAAAGTGAATTTATTAGAGTTGTCGCCAATGCTGCAAACAGCAACAGTCTAAATGGTAAAGCCATTTTACCAAATGGAAACGAATTGTCATTCTTTGCAAGTAAGGCTAGTTCAAACGAGCAAGACGACTCTAAGAAAAAGGATAAGAAAGACTCAGAAGCTTCAAACGAAAATATGAGTCCTATTACTTATCCTAATCTGGCATTCGGATTTACAGAACAACCAAAATCTGAAACCTTATTATTCAAAAATGCTACGGTTTGGACCAACGAGAAGGATGGTGTTTTAGAAAATACCGATTTACTAATTAAAAACGGTAAGATTTCTAAAATCGGTAAAAACCTTTCAGACAAAAATGCTACCGTAATTGATGCTACAGGAAAACACATTACTGCTGGAATCATTGACGAGCATTCACACATTGCTGCAGCTTCTATTAATGAAGGAGGACAAAATTCTTCTGCCGAAGTGACTATAGAAGATGTTATCGATGATGAAGACATTAACATATACAGAAACCTTGCTGGTGGAGTGACATCGATTCAGATTTTACATGGATCTGCAAATCCTATTGGTGGTCGTTCGGCAATTATTAAATTAAAATGGGGAGAATCTGCTGAAGACCTGATTTATGACAACTCTCCGAAATTTATAAAATTCGCTTTAGGTGAAAACGTAAAACAATCGAGATCTAGTAGAAATGAGCGTTTCCCACAATCGCGTATGGGAGTTGAGCAAGTGTTTGTAGATTATTTTACAAGAGCAAAAGCTTATGACGATGCCAAAAAAAGCGGTAAACCTTATCGTAAAGATTATGAGATGGAAGTTTTAGCTGAAATTTTAAATAAAGAACGTTTCATTTCTTGCCACTCTTATGTGCAAAGTGAAATAAATATGTTGATGAAAGTTGCAGAGCAATTCAACTTCAACATTAACACATTTACACACATACTTGAAGGTTACAAAGTTGCTGACAAAATGAAGGATCATGGTGTTGGTGGCTCAACCTTTAGCGATTGGTGGGCTTACAAATACGAAGTTAATGATGCCATACCTTACAACGCGTCTATAATGCACAATGCTGGTGTAGTTACTGCGATTAATAGTGATGATGCTGAGATGTCTCGTCGATTAAACCAGGAAGCTGCAAAGTCTGTAAAATATGGTAATGTTAGCGAAGAAGATGCATTAAAATTTGTGACTTTAAATCCGGCGAAATTGCTTCATTTAGATGATAGAGTTGGTAGTCTTAAAGTTGGCAAAGATGCTGATGTTGTTTTATGGTCTGACCATCCACTTTCAGTATACGCAAAAGCTGAAAAAACAATCATTGAAGGTGTAACTTACTTTGATTTAGAACGCGACAAACAAATGCGAAAAGCCGTTCAAAAAGAAAAAAGTGAGCTTATTAACAGTATGCTTCAAGAGAAAAACAAAGGGTTGAAAACACAACCTATTCAGAAGAAAGAAAAAGAATTATTGCATTGCGATTCTATGGATGGAGAGCATACAACACATCACCATTAAAACTTATTAAAATGAAAACATTAAAATCTATAAATATTGTTCTTTTAATGCTGTGTGTTACTTTAAATTTTGCACAGCAAACACCTGCTCCAAAGCAAACTAAAGATTTTGCTATTGTTGGTGCAACAGCACATATTGGCAACGGAGACGTTATTGAAAATAGTATCATTGTAGTAAGCAATGGTAAAATAACAACGATTGGTCCTGAAGCTTCTACTCCACTGACCAGACAAGCCATGGATATCATTGACGCTAAAGGCAAACATGTGTATCCTGGATTTATAGTTTCTAACGGAACCTTAGGCTTAGTTGAAGTTGATGCTGTAAAAGCCTCTAGCGATCTTTCGGAAATGGGTACTTTTAATCCTAATGTTCGTAGTATTATTGCTTATAATGCCGAGTCTAAAGTTGTAGAATCTATGAGACCGAATGGTGTTTTACTTGGGCAAGTAGTGCCTCGTGGAGGACGTATTACAGGAACTTCTTCTATTGTACAATATGATGCCTGGAACTGGGAAGACGCGTCTATAAAAACAGACGATGGTATACACATTAACTGGCCAAGTAGTTTTAGTCGTGGTCGTTGGTGGCTAGGTGAAGATCCTGGTCTTAAACCAAATAAAAACTATGATAAGCAAGTTAAAGAGCTAACGGATTACTTTAACGAAGCTAAAGCCTACAATAATGGCAACAAAGCAACAAAGCACTTGCCTTACGATGCTATGTCTGGTCTGTTTAATGATAATCAGCATTTATACATCAATGCAGATGATGCCAAAAGCATTACAGACGCTGTTAACTTTTCAAAAGCACAAGGTATTAGCAAAGTAACTATTGTAGGAGGTTACCAAGCCAATGAAGTTGCAGATGTATTAAAACAAAATAATGTATCTGTAATGTTACGACGAGTACACTCATTACCAGAGTTAGAAGACCATGACTATGACTACAGCTATAAACAAGCTAAAAAATTAGTTGACACAGGTGTTTTGGTTTCTCTTGAAACTAGTGGAGATATGGAGCGTATGAATTCTAGAAACTTACCATTTTACGCAGGTACTACAGTAGCTCACGGATTGACGAAAGAGCAGGCGCTTCAATTAATAACATTAAATGCAGCGAAAATAATGGGAATCGACAATCTGTACGGAAGCTTAGAAGTGGGCAAAAGCGCAACACTATTTATTAGCGAAGGTGATGCCTTAGATATGAGAACTAACAAATTGACACATGCCTTTATTGATGGTAGAAACGTTAGTTTAGAAACACATCAAACAAAGCTTTGGAAGCGTTATTCTAAAAAGTACAAGAATCAGGAAGTCAAGCAAAAGTGATTTATATTAAAAATGCAGAACGTAATTAGTTTCATTTTAGATTTCTTATCTCAAGTTTTTGAAAGCAATACTAAAATAGCCATAACTGCAGCCATTTTAATAATTATCATTTTTATTATAGTTCTTGTTTAACCATAAGTTTCTAAAAGTTAAAACTAAAAAAGGCGAGCTATTCAGCTCGCTTTTTTATTTGTTATCATTTTACGATAGTTGCTCCTTCTGGCATTTTAAACATTGTGCTATCTGGTGCTTCTTCAGATAAAAAAACATCAATAAATTCTACTGTATTTCTTTTTTCTGTTGGCAAGTTGTTTTCGTACATGTACCAATCTACTGATTTAGGTAATTTCAAACCATTAATGGTTTGCCAATTGTTATAGCGAATAAAATGAAAATCTTTACTCTTTTCATCCTTACCAAAAGTTACCGTATATCCTAACCATGCCATTTCAGCTGTGGCTTCATCATAGTAAATTTTATATTGATCATCTGGTGACTCGCCAATTCCTGATTCGTAAGAAATTAGAATTCCTTTGTAGGTTTTTCCTTCAAAAGTAAGAGGTTCAATATCTTCATACATAATACCATCATCTCCTAAAACAAAAGGCATCGCATAAAAATAAAACATAAGTCCCTTGTAAAACTTAGCATTGCCCTTGTATGGTTTATTATCCTTTTCTAAAACCCATTGCGTTGTGCCATCGTAACCCATTTTATAATCAGGAGTTTCAATAACTTCTGCTCTGGTTTGTAGATTTAGGGTAGTTACTTCTTTTCCATTTGATTTTTCCATTGTAAAGGAAAGTGACTTAATGGTATTCCAAGTATCTATTCCACCGTGTGCTTTAAACACTTTAGTAATTGACTCTGGATAAATACTTGTTGTAATGTCTTCTTTTGCTACTTCATTTATAACTGTAGATTCTGTTTGTTTTTCGTTTTTACAAGCTGAAAATAATACAGTTAAAAATAAAAGGTAAATTGCTTTTTTCATGGTTAGTTTTATTAGTTGGTAATTTGGACGAAACTTAAATCTGTACATTACAAAAAAAGCTTCAGAATTAATCTGAAGCTTTTAAAACATATTATATTCTATACTTTATTCAACAACCAACTTTTCAGTAATAATGTTATTACCACTTCTTAATTGAACAAAATACAGTCCTGAATTTAAAGCAGACACATCTAATTCTACAGTACTATTAAATTCCCTTTTCGGAATATTAATCGTCTTACCTTGAATGTCTATTAAAGAAATATCTGTTGTATTCAATATATTTTGACTCAATGTTACTGTTACCATATCTTTTGCTGGATTTGGATACAACTTAAAAGACAATTTATGTAATGATTCCAAACTAAGAGCAACTGCTGCTTCAAGATAATCCGGAATCATATTAGAGTTGGTATCATCATCTGTTGGATCTCCGTTATTATTATAATCTTCATCTATGGTAAGCACACCATCGCCATCATCGTCATCATCTAAATAATTTTCTATCATATCATTATCTGTATCTACAAAAGGATGTGTACCAGAGCTATTGCGACCTGAAAGCTCTGCAATCTCATCTTCGGTAGAGACATTATCTCCGTCATCGTCGTCATCTAGATAATTTGGTATACCATCATCATCAGTATCATCATCGTCTAAATTACCATTATTATTAATATCTTCTTCACTATCATCTACTCCATCGGAGTCGGCATCTGGACAAGGCAATTCTGTTACCAAGAACTCTGTTGTAACAATGCCACAACCTTGAATATCTATTACCTGAACCGTATAAACTCCGGGTGAATTAATAGTTAACGTTGGCAAACTTTCACCTGAAATAATAAATCCATCGACATACCAAAGAAAAGCGTAATCATCACTACTTAAACCTGTGTCGATTGTTACAGATTCGTCTACACACAATATCGTATCTTCTACAGACAAATAAGGTATAGGAGTTACCATCAAAGTAGCTTCTGCGATATCGTAACAGCCAAAATAATTTTCTACTCTAGCATAAATAACCTGAGGATTTATTGTGTTTTGATACAGTGTTGGCAAAGGATTTACACCAATCTCAGCATCCACTAGTGTTGCAAAATAACTTAATGTATATACTGAAGGATCCTGACCATCTAGAATTTGAAAATCTAAAACAGATAAATCAAATTGAGAACTATCATTACTTGGGTCACCATCTGTTTCTGCATTATCATCGCATTGCTGGTAGACAATTGGTTGTAAGTCAGGGTTTGCTTGCGCTGCTTCATTAACCACTAAATCAAAACTTATTGTACTAAAACAGCCTGTTGAATTATCTGTTATGGCTGCATATATGGTTTGGGGATTGGTATAGTTGGTGAAAGGACTAGGTAATGCATTCATTTGTAATTCTGCTTCTACTACACTAGCATAGTAACTCACACTAAATAAAGCTGGATTTTGCCCATTTAAAACCTCTGCATTTTTTGTGGTTAAATCGAATTCTGCATAACCATCTGAGTTAATCTCACAAATTTCATAATCTGAGATTACTGTTGTTTCTGGCGTCAGGTTCACCACCAAATTAACAGAAGTGGTTGCTACACTACCAGAACTTAAATCTTCCACTCTTATATAAATCACTTGCATATTAGGAACAATATTTACGTAAAGAGATGCAATAGGATAATCACCAATAATAGCATCTGTTTGGGTTTCGTGATACGAAACACTGAAATCCAGCGAACTCTGACTACCTAAAACTTCCGGCTCAGTAATTGTTAAGTCAAATTCGGCATAACCGTCATTATCGTCATCACAAACCATTAAATCTGATGGTTGATTTGCAATTTGAGAATATGAATTCAATAAAAAGAAGCAAAAAGAAAATGCAAGTAAAAGTTTTTTCATAATTGATTGGTTTAATAGCATAGTGTGTATGTACAAACTGATTAATGGTTACGCTTCAATTGAGCTAAAATTGAAACACCTTAATAATTTAAGGCGTAAATTTGCACTTATCAAAGACTCTCAAATATATGATAAAATCAATAACTAGCCCACAAAACCCTCTTATTAAACAACTTAATCAACTAAAAGACAAGTCTAGACAACGCAAAAAAACAGGACAATTTTTAATTGAAGGGAAACGCGAACTGTCTTTGGCGATAAAAGGTGGCTACAAAATTGAAACACTTTTATTTTTCCCGGATTTGTTTTCTGAAAGTGAAGCAAAAGCCATGTCGCAATATGATATTGATATTATTGAAATTTCTAAAGAAGTTTTTCAAAAATTGGCACATCGAGACACCACAGAAGGTGTTATTGCTGTCGTAAATAGTAAAGCACACCAACTTGAAGATTTAAAACTCACTAACAAAAACCCTTTAATTTTAGTTGCTGAAGCACCCGAAAAACCAGGTAATGTTGGTGCTTTATTAAGAACTGCTGATGCTGCTAATGTAGACGCTGTGATTATTGCCAGCCCTAAGTCAGACTTGTACAATCCAAATATTATACGCTCTAGTGTTGGTTGTGTCTTTACAACACAAATTGCGATGGCAAGCACTACTGAAGCTATCGATTTTTTGAAGCATTACAATTTCAACATTTTCTCTGCTATTCTGCAAGAATCTCAGCCTTATCATACGCAAGATTACACCTTACCAACAGCTATTGTGGTTGGCACAGAAGCCACAGGATTAACCCAAGAATGGCGAGATGCAGCTACACAAAACATTAGTATACCAATGCAAGGTGTTATTGACTCTATGAATGTTTCTGTTGCTGCAGGAATTCTTATTTTTGAATCCAAAAGACAACGAGACTTTAAATAACCTAAACGTCAGTTCGAGTGATTTTCGAAGAATGATAAAATCGTATCGGGAACCTTACAAGAAAGAAGCTTTTCGACACAAAATTCCTAAGGAAATTTCACTTGAAGTGACGAACAAAACATATCACAAAGAAATGAACGCAGACATTCTTTTCTACATCATCATAGCCATTATCCTTATCAACTTTGTAAAGGATAAAATTCTAGATACATTAAATGCCAAACATTTTAACGAAGCAATACCCGAAGAATTAAATGATGTTTATGATGAAGACGAGTATAAAAAATCGCAAAACTACAAAGCCACTAATCACAAATTCGGGATATGGTCTTCCTTATTTTCACTGGTTTTAACCTTAGTTTTTCTGTTTTTAGATGGGTTTGAATATGTAGATAACATTGCCAGAAGTTATTCTGATAATCCTATCATTATTGGTTTAATTTTCTTTGGCATTATTATGATTGCCAGCGACATTATAACCACACCTTTTGCATATTACAAAACTTTTGTGATTGAAGAAAAGTTTGGGTTTAATAAAACCACAAAAAAGACATTTATCTTAGATAAATTAAAAGGCTTAATAATGATGGCCATATTAGGTGGAGGTATTATAGCCTTAATTATTTGGTTTTATCAAATTACAGGAAATCAATTTTGGCTGTATGCTTGGGGAATTGTAACCGTATTCACAGTATTTATGAACATGTTTTACTCTAAGCTCATTGTGCCAATGTTCAATAAACAAACACCTTTAGAAGACGGAGAGTTACGTAATAAAATTTCAGATTATGCCAAATCTGTAGGTTTTAGTCTTAATAAAATTTTTATCATAGATGGTTCTAAACGTAGCACTAAAGCCAATGCCTATTTCTCTGGTTTTGGAAGCGAAAAACGTGTTACGCTTTACGATACTTTGGTTAACGATTTAGACGATGAAGAAATTGTTGCGGTTTTAGCGCACGAAGTTGGGCACTACAAACGCAAACACATTATTTTTAATCTGGTTACATCAATAGCATTAACCGGATTCACACTTTTTATTTTATCGGTTTTTATTTCAAACCCATTATTATCTAATGCTATTGGAGTAGAAACACCAAGTTTTCATGTTGGTTTAATTGCTTTTGGATTGCTCTACTCGCCTATTTCAGAAATTACGGGTTTAATTATGAATTACGTCTCACGAGTTTTTGAATATCAAGCTGATGATTATGCAAAAAACACTTACAAAGCTGAGCCTTTAATTACCTCATTAAAAAAACTCTCTAAAAACAGTTTGAGTAATTTAACACCACACAAAGCTTACGTGTTTATGCATTATTCACATCCTACCTTGTTAGATCGTGTTAGGAATTTAAAAAACTGATAGACTTGACTTTGTAAGATAAAAAGACTTACTTCGTTAACACCTGATATAGACAGTTAAAAAAGTCCGTATCATGAAAATTACCCACAATTAAACAAAAACTTTATGAAAAACAGAATTGCGATTTTATTTACAATTATCTTATCATTTTTTTTGACTTTTAGTTGTACTGAAAGCAATGATGAACCTGAACCTGAATTAGAAACTTTTCTATGTTGCGGAGAAAATCCTTTTTCTGACTCAAATATTGATAATCTAGACCAAACAGCAGGTGAAATTGAAGCTACAGGTGCTTTTACACCAAATGGAGACGGATTGAATGACACATTTGCAATCCAAAACATAGACCTTTATACAGATAATACAGTAACCATTTATGACATAGATGATAATGTTGTTTTTGAGGCAAATAATTATGAATCTAATCCATTTCTTGGTCTAAACCAATCAAGTAACTCGGAATTGACATTTGGAACTTATAAATATAAAATTGTAGTTGAAAATGAAGCAACTTTTGTCGAGTTTGGATATGTCTGCTTAATTAGAGATTTTTCAGAGTCAGGCGATTTTAGTTTTGCAAACTGCAATGTTGAAGACCCAAACGACCCTTTATTACAATAATAACTGTGGGTAACAATAGTAATAATTCACTGCGGTAGAACCCCTTATCGGAATTTAACACTTTTTGCTATCTTTCAGCTACGGCTGAAAGAATCCTGCGGATTTTTCCGCAACAAAACCATCAAAAATTTCTTCAACAAAACCCATTGCCTATCTCATAGACTTTGTTTACTTTAGTTCTTATGACAGAAGTAGACATTGAAAAAGAAAATGCAGCCATTGCAAAAGCCTACAAAGAATTACTCAGAGTAAGCTACCAAACCCTAAGCAAAGACGATAAAAAACTAATTCGCCATGCTTTTGAGGTCGCTCTAGATGCGCACAAAGATCAACGTCGCAAATCTGGAGAAGCTTATATTTTTCACCCAATTGCTGTGGCAAAAATTGTGGCACAAGAAATTGGTCTAGACGCTACGTCTATTGCTGCTGCTCTACTTCATGATGTGGTTGAAGACAATCCTAACTACACCATTGCAGACATGGAACGTCTTTTTGGCGAAACCGTAGCTCGCATTGTAGACGGACTTACAAAAATATCTGTCCTTAATAAGGAAATGGATGTATCTCTACAAGCAGAGAATTTCAGAAAAATGCTGTTAACACTCAATGAAGATGTACGTGTTATCATCATAAAAATTGCAGACCGTTTGCATAACATGCAAACTATGGACTCTATGCGTGCAGATAAACAGATAAAAATTGCATCAGAAACCTTATACATTTATGCTCCACTAGCACACAGAATTGGGCTTTACAATATAAAAACCGAACTCGAAGATTTAGGACTAAAGTATACCGAACCAGAAGTCTATGAAGACATTGCTGAAAAAATGCAAGAAAGCAAAGAAGAGCAAGACGCATACATTAAAGCATTTTCTGAAGTCATAGAAAAATCACTTAATAAAGAAGGCCTTAATTACGAAATTAAAGGACGACCAAAATCCATTTTTAGTATAAGACGAAAAATGGTAAAACAAGGTGTTTCTTTTGATGAAGTTTACGACAAATTTGCTGTTAGAATTATCTATAAATCAGATTTTGAAAACGAAAAGTTTCTGGCTTGGAAAATCTATTCTATCGTTACAGACCACTTTACACCAAACCCAATTCGTTTGCGCGATTGGATTTCATCACCAAAATCTACAGGTTACGAAGCATTGCACATTACTGTTGTAGGGCCAAAAAGTCGTTGGGTAGAAGTACAAATTCGAAGTGAGCGCATGAATGAAATTGCCGAAAAAGGGTACGCAGCACACTACAAATACAAAAACGCCAACGACAAAGAAGATAACTTAGACTTATGGATTAACAGGCTTCAAGAAGCTCTAGAAAATAACGAGGCTAATGCTGTAGATTTTGTAGAACAATTCAAACTCAATCTCTACTCAAAAGAAATCTTTGTTTTTTCACCAAAAGGAGATTTAAAGTCTTTACCAAAAGGTGCTACTCCACTAGACTTTGCATTTAGCATTCATACCGAAGTTGGCATGAAAACTCGAGGAGCAAAAGTCAACGGTAAATTAGTACCTCTAAGTCATGAACTACAAAGTGGAGACCGTGTAGAGATTTTAACATCAGACAACGCCAAGCCAAACGCTAACTGGCTAGATTATGCAACAACTGCCAGAGCTCGAAGCAAGATTAAATCGGCATTAAATGCACATACCAAAGAGATTGCAGAAGAAGGTAAGGAAGTTTTAAGACGAAAACTAAAGCAACTCAAAATTACTCTTAATGAAAAATCGGTAAATGAGCTGGTCAACTACTTTAAGCTTAAAACATCTTTAGATTTATTTTATCGTGTTGGTATTGGTACTATAGATAACACCAAACTCAAAGCCTTTGCTTCATCCAGAAGTAACGCTTTTATGAGTTATATAAAAAGTAAAATCCGCAAGCCAGATGTTCCTAATAAGGATATAGACAAAGAAGAGATTACTTCTAAGTATGATATGCTGGTTTTTGGAAAAGAAGAAGAACGTCTCAACTACACTCTTGCTAATTGTTGCAACCCAATTCCTGGCGATAAAGTATTTGGATTTGTTACCATAAATGACGGTATAAAAGTTCATAAAAAAAACTGTCCAAACGCAGTAAGTTTACAATCTAACTATGCCTACAGAATACAAGCTGCCAAATGGATAGACTCTTCTCAGCGTGCTTACACCTCGCATATTAAACTATCTGGAATAGACAACCTTGGTTTGGTAAACGATATCACAAAACTTATTTCAGAAAACCTTCATGTTAACATGAAAAGTATAAGTTTTTCTAGTGACGACGGTATTTTTAACGGAGACATAACGGTTGAAGTAAAAAACCAAACCATGCTAAAAAACCTCATAGACAAACTCAAAACAATTAATGGTATAGACAAAGTAGTAAGAGTTTGATTTTAATAGATTAAAAGTATTGAAAACTTGTTCATTTCTTTCAATTTTAATCTAAAATTAAATCATTCTTATCCTATATTTTTACGTAAATTTGCACCTTAATTATGAATGCAACAACAGAAGAAAGTAATCAGGAAATTGTAAAACGAGTTTTTACACAATTCCTTGAAGACAAAGGTCATAGAAAAACACCTGAACGTTATGCTATACTTCAGGAAATATATGAAAGCGAAGAGCATTTTGATATCGAGTCTTTATACATCAAAATGAAAAATAAAAACTATCGTGTAAGTAGAGCTACGCTATACAACACCATAGAGTTACTTTTAGAATGTGCATTGGTACGCAAACATCAGTTTGGCCAAAACCAAGCACACTACGAAAAATCATATTTTGATAAGCAACACGATCACGTTATTCTTACCGATACAGGTGAAGTTATAGAATTCTGTGATCCACGCATTCAATCTATAAAGAAAACCATCGAAGAGGTTTTTAACATTGAAATAACTAATCATTCACTATACTTTTACGGCAACCGTAAAAAAGAAGACTAACTAATTTTTTAAAATGGCAGTAGACTTACTACTTGGATTACAATGGGGAGATGAAGGCAAAGGTAAAATTGTCGATGTATTCACCTCTAAATACGATATTATTGCACGTTTTCAAGGTGGCCCAAACGCTGGTCACACCTTAGTTTTTAACGGCAAAAAACATGTTTTACATACCATACCATCTGGTATTTTTCATGACAACACTGTAAACCTAGTTGGTAATGGTGTCGTTATAGATCCTGTGATTTTTAAAAAGGAATTAGACAAATTAGACGAGCAAGGTGTAGATTACAAAAAATCTCTTTGCATCTCTAGAAAAGCACATATCATTTTACCTACACATCGTTTACTAGATGCAGCCAGTGAAGCTTCTAAAGGAAAAGCAAAAATAGGTTCTACACTAAAAGGAATTGGTCCAACTTACATGGACAAAACCGGTAGAAACGGTATTAGAGTTGGTGATATTGAATTGGCTGACTGGAAAGAAAAATACAGAGCTTTAGCAGATAAGCACGAAGCTATGATTGCTTTCTATAATGTAGATATTCAGTACGATTTAAAAGAATTAGAGACTGATTTCTTTGAAGCTATAGAAACTCTAAAAACATTAAAGTTTATTGATTCTGAAGAGTACGTTCACCAAGCGCAACAGTCTGGTAAAACTATTTTAGCAGAAGGTGCTCAAGGATCGCTTTTAGATATTGATTTTGGGACGTATCCATTCGTAACATCTTCTAACACAACTGCTGCTGGTGCATGTACAGGTTTAGGTGTTGCACCAAACCAAATAGGAGATGTCTTTGGTATTTTTAAAGCCTACACAACACGTGTTGGTTCAGGTCCTTTCCCAACAGAGTTATTTGATGAAGATGGAGAAACTATGGGACGCGTTGGCCACGAGTTTGGCGCAACAACAGGTCGCGCAAGACGTTGTGGATGGTTAGACTTAGTAGCGCTTCGCTATGCATGCCAAGTTAATGGTGTTACACAATTAATTATGATGAAAGGTGATGTACTTTCTGGTTTTAACACCTTAAAAGTATGTACTGCCTACAATTATAAAGGTGAAACAATTACGCATCTACCTTACAATATCGAGGAAGAAAACATTAAGCCAATTTATACTGAAGTTAAAGGATGGTCAGAAGATCTAACTGGCATGACAGAAGCGTCTCAACTACCTGAAGCTTTTAATGCTTATGTTGAGTTTTTAGAAAAAGAGCTTAACATTCCTATTACAATAGTATCTGTTGGTCCTGATCGTAAGCAGACTATCGTCAGAAAAACGATATAATTTTTTGAATTATAGATTCTGTTAAAAAAACTGTTAACCTATACTAAAGCTAATTGATTAGTGTTATTTTTTAAAAACCATACAGCTTTGAATAGTTTGAAGAATCTATTTTTAATTATTATACTTTGTATTTCTGCTTTTAGCTTTGCTCAAGAAAAGCAAAAAATTGTCATAGAATACTCTGGCATAACTACATCAAATCCTGATGTAGAAGATGGTGCTATAATTTTTCTTAGAGACGATTCTCAACAAGTACATTTTGTTCACAAAGGAGTTAATCTTTGGTGTGATAAAGCCATATATTATCAAGACCAAGACTATATTGAAGCCTTTAGCGGCAATTCTGGCAAGGTATTAGTCAAGCAAGGCGACTCTATTAATATGGTTGCTAAATATGTGGAATACAGTGGTAAAACCGAGTTAGCATTTGCTCAAGGCGAAGTGGTTTTAACAGAGCCTAGTTCTATACTAACTACAAATAAATTGTATTTTGACAGAGTGCGTCAACTAGCTTATTATGACACTAGTGGTAAAGTTGTAAGAGATTCTTCTGGTACTATTACGAGTCAAATAGGTCGGTATTATATGAACAGTAAGAAGTATCAGTTTACAAAAGACGTAGTTCTTGTAAATCCTGATTATACTTTAAACACTGAACGTTTAGATTTTTTTCCAGATAACGGTCATGCGTACCTGTTTGGACCTTCGACTATTGTTGGAGAAGAAAGTAAAATTTATACCGAACGTGGCTTTTACGACACCAATGCTAATACTGGTTATTTTCAACGAAATGCTAAAATAGATTACGACAATAGAACGGTTGAAGGAGATAGTATTTATTTTGACCGTAACCGTAGTTTTGCATCTGCAACCAATAATATAACAGTAACAGATACCATAAATAACAGCTTAGTAAAAGGGCATTATGCAGAAGTATGGCGCGCTAAAGATTCTGTATTTATTACCAAAAGAGCTTTAGCAATAAGTGTACAAGAAAAAGATTCTATGTACTTGCATGCAGACACTCTAATGGTTACAGGAAAACCAGAGCATCGCATTACAAGAGCTTACTATAATGCCAAACTTTATAAAAGTGATTTAGCAGGTAAAGCAGATTCTATACATGTAGACCACAAAACAGGCTTAACAGAACTTATAAACCTAAGCAGATACAGTTCTACAGACGCTTTTGCCACAGCTCGTAAGCCAGTGTTATGGAATATAGGTAACCAGATGACTGGTGATACTATTCATCTAACATCTAATACAGAAACTGAAAAACTAGACTCATTAAAAGTGTTTAATAATGCTTTTTTAGTGAGTAAGGATACTATTAGTGAGGATGGTTACAACCAAATAAAAGGTCAAAGACTCATTGGTTTGTTTAGAGATAATGAACTCTACAATGTAGACATTATAAAGAATGCTGAGACCATTAGGTATATGAGAAATGACAAAAATGAACTCATAGGTATTCAGAAATCTAAATCTGGTAGTATTAACATTCAAATTGTAGAACAAGCTATTGAAGAAGTTAGATTTATTAATCAGATTGATGGTAACATTTTTCCAGAACCCGATTTTCCAAGAAACGCAAGAAGATTACGAGGTTTTGATTGGCGAGGCGAAGAACGACCTGCATCTGTAGAAGATTTATTTAAAGACGATCCGCCTTTAGATTTACCAAAAATATCTGGCTTAGAAGATTATGTTCCACCAGAAGACTTTTTTGGAGATAGTGTTATAGAACGTATAGAAGAAGCTGGCAAAGACACACCTAATAAGCCAAATAAAGCAGCAAGAAACCTTCCAAAGGAAGAAGAAAAAGAGTCTAATGGTCTAAAACCAAAAGTAGAGCAACCTATTTCTAAGACAAAACTAGATTCGATTCCAAAAACTAAACCTACAAACGTTTCTAAAGAAACTAAAAAAATCAAAGTAAAAGGAGGGTTATAATTGCAAAACGATTTTTTTAAATATCAGGCTCAGACATCGCCACACCCTTTGGCAATGGAAATAAGCCATGCTGAAGGCTCATATATTTTCGACAAAAACAAAAAAGCTTATTTAGATTTTGTTGCAGGTGTATCTGCATGTTCTCTAGGGCATTCGCATCCAAAAATTGTGAACGCTATAAAAGCGCAAGCAGACCAATATCTTCATGTGATGGTTTATGGCGAATACATACAGGAACCTGCAATAGAACTTGCTAAACTTATAGCTAATAATTTACCAAAACCATTAGAGAGCACATATCTTGTAAATTCTGGTACAGAAGCCATTGAAGGCAGCTTAAAACTTGCCAGACGCTACACAGGCAGAACAGAAATTATTGCCGCTAAAAATGCTTATCATGGCAATACAATGGGTTCTTTAAGTCTTATGGATTATGAAGAACGCAAAGCTCCTTTTCTACCTTTAATTCCAGATGTAAAACATATAGCTTTTAATAACGAGGCAGATCTGTCACAAATCACAACTAAAACGGCTGCTGTAATTTTAGAAACCATTCAAGGAGGTGCTGGTTTTATAGAACCGCAAGACAATTATCTTCAGAAGGTACAAAAACGTTGTAATGAGGTTGGTGCTCTTTTTATACTAGATGAAATTCAACCAGGAATTGGCAGAACAGGCAAACTCTTTGGTTTTGAAAACTACAACTGCCAACCAGACATTGTCGTTACAGGCAAGGGTCTTGGTGGTGGCTTACCTATTGGTGCATTTACCGCGTCTAAAGACATGATGCTTTCCTTGAGTAATAATCCTAAATTAGGACACATAACTACTTTTGGTGGCAACCCTTTAATTGCTGCTGCAGCACTAGCAACTTTAAAAGAAATTATAGATACAAACCTTATTAAAGATACTCTTGAAAAAGAAAAATTAATAAGACAACACCTTAATCATAAACACATTAAAGAAGTAAGAGGAAAAGGATTAATGCTTGCTGCAATAGTAGAAAATTCTGAAATTGCTAACAACGTTATACTCAAAGCTCAAGATGAAGGCTTAATTTTATTTTGGCTACTTTTTGAACCTAAAGCCATAAGAATTACACCTCCACTCACCATTTCTAATGAAGAAATTATTAAGGGATGTAAAATAATTACTTCAATTTTAGACAAAATATAACGCACCTACACAAACACAAAACACTGATTTACAATAAAATAAACATTCACCAAGAAATCTAAGTCAATGTTAATTAATTTGTTAAAAACAAAAACGTATTTCACCTCCATCATTAAAGGATAACTGTAATTTAGATTAGTAAACAATTTTTGAGACTAGAGCACTCACAAAGTTATGCGCTACCTAAAATAAACGCAATATTAAGTGTTCTTAAATCTTGATGATCGAGTGAATCTTAAAGCCGCTTATGAATTATAGTCACGAAGACGAAAACTATCCACTTCTAAGATTTGAATCTATGCTAAAGACAAATGATATTTTGTTTTTTGATTCGAATGAATTTGAAAACATCATACATCATTATCTCGAGAATGGAAAAATTGCTTTAGCCAAACGTGCCATAAAACTTGGCTTAGAACAACATCCTACATCAATTAATCTTAGATTATTTCAGGTAGAAATTTTAGTTATTGAGAACAAATTCAATGAAGCAGATGAAATACTAGACACACTTCATGATATTGAACCTAGTAACGAAGAAATATACATTCAAAAAGCTAACGTACTCTCTAAGCAAGATGAGCACGAAAAAGCAATTAATACACTTTTAATTGCTATAGACATCTCTTCTACTCCAGAAGATGATTCAGATTTATACGCTTTGGTTGGTATGGAATATTTATTCCTCGATCAATTTGAAAATGCTGTCATTTACTTTAAAAAATGCTTAGAAAGTGACTCTTCAGATTACTCAGCATTACACAACATTGTTTACTGTTACGATTTTCTAGATCAGAATGAAGAAGCCATAAGTTATCTTAATAACTTTTTAGATTCTAATCCTTATTGCGAAGTGGCTTGGCACCAGTTGGGTCGTCAATATTTTGCGGTTAAAGATTACCACAAAGCCAATGCTGCATTTGATTTTGCTATCATTTCAGATGATACTTTTGTAGGTGCTTATATAGAAAAGGGTAAAGTTCTAGAAAAACTAGAGCAATATGAAGAAGCTATAGTTAATTACAAAATAACACTCGCTTTAGAAGACCCAACATCATTTGCCTTACTAAGAATTGGCCACTGTTACGAAAAAATTGGTAAAGACGATTTAGCAATACAATTTTTTAATAAAACCATTGAAGACGATGCTTTGCTAGACAAAGGCTGGATTGCTATTACAAAGTTTTACATGAAACGCCTTAACTATAACAAAGCGTTGAAGTATATTAAAAATGCTGTAAATATTGACGGTGAAAATGTGTTGTACTGGAAACTATATGCTACAATAAATAAACGTCTAAACTTCCTTGAAGAAGCAGAAGTTGGCTATAAAAAAACTTTAGAACTCGGCAATTACGAACTTGAAACTTGGATAGATCGTTCTGATATTTTAATTGCGCTGGGAGAATATGAAGCATCAATTTACAACCTGCTTCAAGCTGCTGAATTTTATCCAGATAACCCAGAAATTGAATACAGACTAGGTGGCTTATATTTTACAACACAAAAGACACAAGAAGGTCATTTTCATTTAAAAAACGCGTTAAGACTTAATGCAGATTATAGTTTTATTGTTTCAGAACTCTTTCCTTTGCTCATTGAAAGACCGATGGTTAAAGCCATAATTTCGGAAGTAAAAAAGACTTCCGACTAAAAAAATCCATACCTTAGCATTTCTTATAAAAAAAGAAATGCAAAGACGTTTTTTAGACTATCTTATTATCGCTTTTAAAGGTGTAGCTATGGGAGCTGCAGATGTAGTACCAGGTGTTTCTGGCGGAACCATAGCCTTTATTTCGGGTATTTACGAAGAATTAATAGAGAGTATCGACAAAGTAAACCTAGGAGTTTTTAAAGTATGGAAACAACAAGGTTTTAAAGCCGCGTGGAAATCTATAAATGGCTCATTCCTTTTGGCTTTGTTCTCAGGAATTGCCATTAGTATTTTATCCTTAGCCAAACTTATAAAGTGGCTTTTGCACAACGAACCTATTTTATTATGGTCTTTCTTTTTTGGATTGGTACTGGCAAGTATTCTATACATAGCAAAACAAATAAAAGGATGGTCTCCAAAAATTATCCTAGCCATTATTGCTACATCTGTACTATCCTATTTTATAACATTAGCTGAACCTTTTGCTTCACCAGACAGTTCTCTTTATTTATTATTCTGTGGTTTTATTGCCATAATTGCAATGATACTACCTGGTGTTTCTGGTGCTTTTATTCTACTTATTTTAGGCGCTTACCAAACTGCAATTGACACTATAAATAATTTACGCGATGGCTTGTTAACAGGCAATATGGCGTTATTTAAAGACGCCTTTTTAAAGTTTGTTTTGCTAGCTATTGGTGCTGTTGTTGGCTTAAAAGTCTTCTCTAAAGCATTAAACTGGATGTTTAAACACCAAAAGAATCTAACATTAGCCATCTTAACTGGTTTTATGATTGGTTCACTTAACAAAATATGGCCTTGGAAAAAGATTCTTAAAACCAGAATTAATTCTGAAGGGCAAGAAGTTACCTTATTAGACCAAAGCATTTTGCCCTCTTCTTACCAAGGAGATAATCAAATAGTTATGGCATTAGTATTTGTTGTAATTGGATTTGCCACGATTTTAATTTTAGAGCGTTTAGGAGATCAAAAAAATAAAATCTAATGCAAAGCACCAGAACTTTTAAGGATCGTATTTTTTTGGTCATAAAAGGGCTGGCAATGGGAGCCGCTAACAAAGTTCCTGGAGTTTCTGGTGGTGTTGTGGCCTTTGTTGCTGGTTTTTACGAAGAGTTTATTTATTCGCTTCAACGTGTTAATAAAACTGCGTTCAAACTTCTTTTTAACGGTCGTTTTAAAAGTTTTTATCAATACATTAATGGTAAGTTTCTAGGACTTTTATTCTTAGGAATGATTGTGAGCTACTTTAGTGTTTCTAAAATACTCGATTACCTCATTGTTAACTTTCAGCTTTATGTGTGGAGTGCTTTTTTTGGTATGATACTAGGCTCCATCTATTACATCAGTAAAGATTTTAAAGCTTGGAATAGCAAAACAATTATTGCTTTAATCCTTGGTGCTGTTATTGGCATAAGCATTAGTTTTTTAGATCCTGCCAAAGAAAACGACAATCTATGGTTTGTATTTTTCTGTGGTATTATTAGCGTTTCTGGCATGACACTTCCTGGGTTTTCGGGTTCGTTTATATTAATTTTACTTGGTAATTATGTGCTTCTTCTGGTGGATTCGGTAAATGCACTATACGATACACTTTCAGATATATTTACTGGTAATTTTGAGTTCATAAAAAATGAAGCCAGAATAAGAATGCTCAAAGTTCTTAGCATTTTTACATTAGGCTCTGTAGCTGGTTTAGTGACCTTTTCGCATGTACTAAACTATATTTTACATCATTATAAGAACATTACACTTGCAACTATAGTTGGCTTTATTATTGGATCACTTGGTGTGGTTTGGCCATGGAAAGAAACTATATACAAAACCAACGCAGATGGCAGCCACATTTTAGATTCCACTGGCAAACAGGTTATTGCAAATTACAAGCGTTTTTTCCCTGAGGCGACTACCGAAACTTATATTGCAATTGCGTATATTGGTCTTGGAATCCTTATAGTATTGGGATTAGAATGGTATGGACAACGCACAAGACAAATCAAAACTTAAGTTTGGATTGGTAGGAAAAAATATTTCCTATTCATTTTCTAGAGGGTATTTTGCAGATAAATTTTCTAACGAAGGTTTACCACATTCTTATGTTAATTTTGATATACAATCAATTGACGAACTAAAGGAGATTATTGAAAACACTTCTAATTTAAAGGGTCTTAACGTTACTATTCCGTATAAAGAAGACATTATTTCCTTATTAGACAAGCTAAATAAACGCGCAAAAAAAATTGGTGCCGTTAACACTATAAAGATCAAAAAAGGCAAATTAATTGGCTTTAATACAGATTATGATGGTTTTAAGAACTCATTAAAGCCACATTTAAAGAAACATCATAAGCGAGCATTAATCTTGGGTACAGGAGGCGCTTCTAAAGCCATAGCTTATGCTCTAAAGAAACTTGGTATTGAGCATCATTATATTTCTAGAACTAAAAAAGAAGATGTTACCTACACCTATTCTGAATTGACTGAAGACATCATTGCTTCATTTCAAATTATTATAAACTGTACACCAATTGGTACATTTCCTAATGTAAATGAATGTCCTGATATTCCTTATGACGGCATTACAGACAAACATATTTTATACGATCTTATCTATAATCCTGAAGAAACAAAATTCCTTAATTGCGGTAAATTAAAAGGAGCTACAATTATCAACGGATTAGAGATGCTAAAGCTGCAAGCCGAAAAATCTTGGGAAATATGGAATAAGTAGCGAGTAGTTAGTAGTTAGTAGTTAGTAGTTAGTAGTTAGTAGTTAGTAGTTAGTAGTTAGTAGTTAGTAGTTAGTAGTTAGTAGTGAAAATGACAAAAAAACCAAACACTTCGCAAACAACTAGACCATCCTTATATTTAAAAGAGCGATGGAATAACAGCTAACAAATTAACAATTACCCTGTTCAACAATTCAAAAAACATCACCTTTTTATTTCCTTTGTTATTCAACGAGTTGTTAGTATCTTTAACCTCCTAATAAATATTTTTGACATATGTCTGAGAATGATAACCTGCAAGATGCAGACGGAAAAAAAGAAGTAGAGTTACAGAACACTACTCCTCAAGAAGAATCAACTCCACAAGTTGAAGAACATGCAGAAGTGAAAATCGAAAATGAATCTGCTGAAGATTCTGACAGTGAATCTAAAGTAGACGCTGATGATGCGCATTCAGAAATTGAAGCTTCTAATGCAGAAGATGCAGAAGACGAGTCTAATGCAGAGCGTCATGAGGTAGAAGAAAAGGACTATCATGCCATGACTATGCAAGATTTAGCAGAAGAGCTCAACAGGCTTTTAAAGCATCATAAAATTCAGACCATATCTAAGCAAGTCAATGAAATTAAAACAGAATTCAATGCTAAATTTGGTGAGCTTTTAGAAGAAAAGAAAGAAGAGTTTATAAACGATGGCGGCAACGAAATAGATTTCTACTACACCAACGATACCAAAAAACTATTCAACCAACTTTATAAAGATTACAAACAATCTATAAGTGCTTACTACAAAGAGCGTGAGCACAACCTAAAGCAAAATCTCGAAAATAGATTGGCTATTATTGAAGAAATTAAAGGCCTGCTTTCTGTAGAAGAAAACATGGGTTCTACCTATAAAACCTTTAAAGAGCTTCAGGAAAAATGGCGTAATGCTGGCCCAATTCCAAGAGATAAATACAATAATGCCTGGAACACATACCATCATCATGTAGAGCGTTTTTATGATTTCTTACATCTTAATAACGATCTAAGAGATATGGACTTTAAGCACAACTATGATCAAAAACTAAAAATCATTGAGCGTGCCGAAGAACTTGCTAAAGACAACAATATTAATCGTGTATTTAGAGAACTACAGGTACTACACAAACTTTGGAAAGAAGAACTTGGTCCTGTAGCCAAAGAACACAGAGAAGAAATTTGGGAACGTTTTAGTAATGCCACAAAAACCATACATGACAAGCGTCAGGCTTACTATGCAGATTTAGACAAAGCTTATGAAAAAAATCTTGAAAAGAAAGAAGAAATCATAGCAAAAATCCAAGCTGTTGCAGAAGACAAAGCCAATGCTCACAGTGCATGGCAAAAGAAAATAAAAGAAGTTGAAGCGCTACGTGAAGCATTTTTTAATGCTGGAAAAGTGCCTCTTAAAGTAAACGAAGCTACTTGGGCAAAGTTTAAAGACACCGTTAGAGCTTTTAACAGAGGGAAAAACAAGTTTTACAAAGATTTAAAGAAAGACCAATACGAGAATCTTCAAAAAAAGAGAGAGCTTATAAAAATAGCTGAAGAAAATAAAGACAGCGAAGACTTTGCCGTTGTTACTCCTTTAATGAAGAAAATTCAGAACGATTGGAAAAAAATTGGTCATGTTCCAAGACGCGATAGCGACAAAATCTGGAAACAGTTTAAAAATGCATGCAACCACTATTTTGACAGAATGCATGCACAACGAAAAGCTGAAAACCAGCATTTATACGATGCGTTTGATAAAAAAGTAAAGCTGCTTGAAGACTTGAAAGCAATGGAACTAAGTGGCGACAACAAAGCTGATGTTGAAACTTTAAAAACCAAAATTGCTGAGTGGAAAGAAGTTGGCTATGTACCACAAAACAAACGCTACATAGATGGAAAATTCTACAAAGCAATTGACGATGCTTTTGATAAACTAAAAATGGAGAAGTCTAAGTTAGAAATGGTAAAATTTGAAAGTAAGCTTGAAAATTTAGCCAATAATGACGATGACACCAGACTTTTAGATCACGAACAAAACTTTATTCGTAAGAAAATTGGTGAAGTAAAATCTGAAATAACGCAGCTAGAAAACAACTTACAATTTTTCACCAATGTAGATTCTGATAATCCATTGGTAAAAGATGTACATAAAAACATTGCCAAGCACAAAAAAGAACTAGAAACCTGGAAAGCTAAGCTTACCAAGATTCGTGGGATGTATTCTTAGGTTCTAATCTCTTTTTTGCATAAAAAATCAAAACCCATCTGCTACTAACAGATGGGTTTTGCCCTAACTAAACTAAATTAACCTTAATTACAACCGCTTAATAATAATTAAGATTTCCTACTAAGAATATAAAAACGTTGTTGTTTTTATATATCTTATTTACGTGAGAAATTTCTGTTTGGATCTTAAGGTTTTCTTTTTGGGATAATTTTAACATTGTGAGATTCTGAAACAAGTTCAGAATGACAAAACGACTAAAGAGATTTCGCCTCTTCCCAAAAGACATCCATCTCAGATAAGGTCATGTCTTTTAGTGGCTTATTAAGTTCTTTAGATTTACTTTCTAGGTATTGAAAGCGTTTTATGAATTTTTTATTGGTACGCTCTAAAGCATTTTCAGGATTTACTTTTAGAAAGCGTGCATAATTAATCATAGAAAATAAAACATCACCAAATTCACTTTCAATAGCATCTTGATTTCCTTTTGCTATTTCTACTTTTAATTCGGCTAACTCCTCTTCTACTTTTTCAAAAACTTGTTCTGGTTGTTCCCAATCAAAACCAACTCCTGCAACTTTATCTTGTATTCTATTGGCTTTTACCATAGCAGGTAAGCTTCTTGGCACACCTTCGAGTACGCTTTTTTTGCCTTCTTTGAGTTTTAATTGCTCCCAATTGCGTTTTACGTCTTCTTCGTTTTCAACCTTAACATCTCCATAGATGTGCGGATGACGATCTATAAGTTTATCGCAGATGCTATTACACACATCTGCGATATCAAAATTATTTGTTTCACTTCCTATTTTAGAATAGAAAACAATATGCAGTAACACATCTCCCAACTCCTTCTTTACCTCATCTAGGTCATTATCTAAAATGGCATCACCAAGTTCGTAAACCTCTTCTATGGTGAGATGACGCAGCGATTCCATCGTTTGCTTTTTATCCCATGGACATTGTTCTCGCAACTCGTCCATAATAACAAGCAAACGTTCAAAAGCTTTTAGTTGGGCTGCTTTGTTAGACATGTTCTATTCTTCTTCGTCTGAAGTAGCTGTTTCTTCTACAGCTTCAGTTTCAAGTGATCCTAAAAGATCATTTTTGTGTAGTAAGTTGTACCACTGAATTACTTTTTTTATGTCTGAAGGATACACACGATCTTCATCATAATCTGGTAAAACTTCAAAGAAATATTCTTCTAAAGTATCTTTACTGTCTTTGTGACTAATCGATGTTTGCTCACCATTTTCTTTGTCTTTAACCTTTTTTAATACATCCTTTAATGGTACTTCTTCTGTTAAAGTATAGATGGCAATTTCGCTTAAAATACTAATGTTACTGTGTGCACCTACAGTAATTCTTTTTTTATCTATTAAAGATTGTACAACAGCTCCTGTTCTTGTCTGTGTTACGATTTCGTATAATCCTGGTTTTCCAGAAATAGCTAATATTTTATCTAAGCTCATAGTAATTTTTAATTTGTTGTTGAGAATCCTATCGAAGTCTATTTGTTTCTTAAATACGCTTTTACAGACTCAACACAACAGTCAATCTATTTTTATTGTTTATTAACGCTTCTTGCTCATTGCAGGAAAACGCATTTTATAATCTATTCTTATTTTTCCTTTAGAAATGTTTGTCAACTTTCCTTTTATCAAACGTTTTTTAAACGATGATAGTTTGTCGGTAAACAAAACTCCTTCGATATGATCGTACTCATGCTGAATGACTCTGGCTATTAAACCATCGTATTCTTCTACATGTGTATCAAAATTTTCATCTTGATATTGAATCTTTATTTTAGGCTTTCTAAATACATCTTCTCTAACATCTGGAATGCTTAAACAGCCTTCATTAAAAGCCCATTCATCCCCTTCTTCTTCTAATATCTGAGCGTTGATGAATGTTTTCTTAAAATTCTTCATTTGCTCTCTATCTTTTTCAGATAAATCTTCATCATCAGAAAAAGGTTCTGTATCTACTAAAAACAAACGAATAGGCAACCCAATTTGTGGCGCTGCTAAACCAACACCATGAGCACCATACATTGTCTCGTACATATTTTCAATAAGTTCATTAAGCTTAGGGTAGTCTTTGTCTATTTCCTTAGCTTCTTTTTTTAATACCGCATCTCCATATGCAACTATTGGTAATATCATAATTTCGTTGTTTTCGCGTGCAAAAGTACAATTCTTATTTAAAAATTTGAAGCTAAATAGCTTTGCAAAATTAAGGTTGCACTAATTTCGTCTACTAATGCTTTATTTTGTCTTTGCTTTTTCTTGAGACCACTATCTATCATGGTTTGAAAGGCCATTTTAGATGTAAAACGCTCATCTACTCTAACAATAGGAATATTAGGAAACTCTTTAACCATTTTTTCTAAAAACTTTTGAATATAAACTTCACTTTCTGAAGCTGTATTATCCATTTGTTTAGGCTCTCCTACAACAAATTTTTCTACACCTTCTGTATCGACATAAGTTTTTAAATACGTTATTAACTCTTTGGTTTCTACCGTTGTTAATCCTGAAGCAATAATTTGCATTGGATCTGTAACTGCCAATCCTGTTCTTTTTGTACCGTAATCTATGGCTAATATTCTTCCCATTACTGCAAAGATAGTGTAATAAAAAACGCCTCTTAATAAAAAGAAGCGTTTTTAAAAATTAGTTATTAATTAAGTCGTTGATTTTATTACCCTCTATAAATAAATCACGCTAATTATATCTATTAAGACACTAAACGTTATTATTGGTCACATTATTTTTCAAAAAAAAAGAAAACTCCTCAATTAGGGGAGAGGAGTTTTCATAATTAGCTATTAATTAAATCCTCAGATAAACTTATGCTAAATAAATTTTCATCACATTTAACACTTATGAGACACATCTTTTTACAAAAGGTCACAAAAAGCTAATAAACAAACCATTATAACAAAATACTAACATATCGTTACACTAAAAAACGAGTACTAAAGCTTAGTTTCTATGCATCAAACACTTATAAATCTTCATTATTTCTATTCGGCTCTTGCCAATTATTGAATGAAAAAAATCATGTACTTTTGGTAAAATTTTAAAACACATGAAACAATTACAATCCGTCATAGAAAGCGCTTGGGACGATCGTTCTCAATTAACCAACCAAGTTACTATAGATGCTATAAGAAGTGTTATAGATCTTATTGATGCTGGCACCTTACGTGTTGCAGAACCAACCGAAAATGGATGGCAAGTAAATGAATGGGTTAAAAAAGCAGTTGTGCTTTACTTCCCTATTCAGAAAATGGAAACCCACGAGGTTGGTATCTTTGAATATCACGACAAAATTCCATTAAAGCGCAACTACATGGAAAAGGGTATTAGAGTTGTTCCTAACGCTGTTGCCAGGCACGGAGCTTACATTTCTAAAGGTGTTATTATGATGCCAAGCTATGTTAACATTGGTGCTTATGTAGATGAAGGTACAATGGTAGACACTTGGGCCACAGTTGGTAGTTGTGCGCAGATTGGTAAAAACGTACACCTCTCTGGTGGTGTTGGTATTGGTGGTGTGCTAGAACCTTTACAAGCCTCTCCTGTAATTATTGAAGACGGAGCTTTTATTGGCAGCCGCTGTATTGTTGTAGAAGGAGTACATGTAGAAAAAGAAGCTGTTCTTGGTGCTAATGTGGTATTGACTATGAGTACTAAAATTATAGATGTTACTGGTGATGAACCTGTAGAAATGAAAGGTAGAGTACCTGCGCGTTCTGTTGTAATTCCTGGTAGTTACACCAAGAAATTTGCAGCTGGAGAATACCAAGTACCTTGTGCTTTAATTATTGGAAAACGTAAAGAAAGTACAGATAAGAAAACATCTCTAAATGATGCTTTACGCGAGTATGATGTAGCGGTTTAAAAAAGCTATTTTATACTACAAATATTTCCTTAAGAAGGAAAAAATAATTTTGCATAATTAAGCTTTTCTGAATGAAAATTTTAATCATACAACAAAAAATGATTGGTGATGTTTTGGCTTCGAGCATATTGTTTGAAGCCATTAAACATCAATATCCTGATGCAGAATTGCATTACCTTATAAATACGCACACGTTTCCTGTTGTAGATCAAAACCCTTACATAGATAAGATTCAGTTTTTTACTCCAGAACACGAAAACAGTAAACTGAAACTTTTTAAACTTGCTAAACAACTTCGCAAAGAAAATTACGATGTTATCATAGATGTTTACTCTAAACTATCGAGTAACCTCATAACTTTACTTTCTAAGGCGAAAATTAGAATTTCTATAGATAAAAGCAGAAATAAGCTATTGTATACCAACTTATACAAACACAAAGCTAAAGCAGATACCAATGCTGGTTTGGCCATAGAAAACCGACTGCAACTATTGCAGCCTATAAATATAGATAGCAGTAAAATAGTAAGACCAAAAATATATCTTACTAAAGAGGAAGAATCTGCAGCTAAAGCGTTTTTAGAATCAAATAACATTGACACTAACAAACCACTCTACATGATTGGTGTTTTGGGAAGCGGATCTAACAAAACTTATCCGTTTGACTATATGGCTTCTGTAATTGATACAATTGTAACAACTCAACCCGAAAGCCAGATTTTATTCAATTATATACCAAAACAAGAGGCTGATGCTAAAGCGATTTTAAATCTTTGTGCATCAAAAACTCAAGACAACGTTCATTTTAATGTTTTCGGTAAAAGTTTGAGAGATTTTTTAGCCATAACACAGCATTGCGATGCACTAATAGGAAATGAAGGAGGTGCTATAAACATGGCGAAAGCTTTGAGCATCCCAACATTTACTATTTTTTCACCTTGGATAAAAAAAGAAGCTTGGAATATGTTTGATGATGGTATAAAGCACGTTTCGGTTCATCTAAAAGATTACAACAAACAACCATATATTGATATAAAGCACCCAAAAGAATTAAAATCTAAAGCTTTTGATTTGTATTTAAAATTTAAACCTTCTCTTTTTGAAGAAGGCTTGGTTAAATTTTTAGAAAGATTACAGGCTTAACCTTTCTTAATACCGAATTCAGTCCACTTTAAATTTTCTTTTTTCACCTTAGCTCTAATCGCTAAATTTCTATCTAAAGATTCTTGTGTTTTATAACCACGTGCATGATCTAGATGCAGGCAAATAGCTTTGTATCGTATTTGTTTTGTCTTAATGCCATTGTTTACCAAACGCTCACCCAACTCTCTATCTGGCCCACCATATTGCATACGTTCGTCATAACCATTGATTGCAATTAAATCAGATTTCCATGCTGAGGAATTACAGTTGTTAAATGTAGCACCTGTTGGAGTTACCACATCCAAGAAGTTAGCCAGACCATTTTTTGCAGAGAGCTTTAGTTTGTTTTTCCCACTCAACTCACCTTGTGCTTTAAGCCATTTAACCTCAAAACAACGCTTAGACTTTATATCATCTTCAGCAATAGTTTCGCTAATGTCCATTGGAAGTTTACAATAGCCGCCAGACAAAAAGTAGCCTTTTTCAGCATGTTTAGCATGAGTATCTACAAAATCTTCACGCGGAATACAATCGCCATCTGTAAATAAGATATAATCATTTTTTGCCATGACTATAGCTTCATTTAATATTTTTTGGCGTCTGTATCCTTTGTCTTCATGCCAAGCGTGCGTAATTTCTACAGGATAATCTTGTTTAAACTTATCAATTAAATTTTTGGTTTCTTCTGTAGAACCATCATCTGCTATAATAACATCAAAGTCTTTGTAGGTTTGTACACTATAGCCATACAGCACTTTCTCTAACCAATCGGTTTTATTGTAAGTAGCAATAATGACTGTAATTTTTGGTAACGCCATGAATTTTTTATCTCTTAATACCAAACTTGGTATATGTTGATTTATTTTTTTTTGTTTCTTTTCGAATTTTCAGATTTAAAGTCTCTGCTTCTTCGTTTTTATAAGGTCTTTCGTGATGCAAATGTACACAAATAGTACTATACCTCACTTGCTTGAATCTTACACCATTATTCATCATACGCTCGCCTACTTCCCTGTCTTCACCTCCATATTGCATACGCTCATCAAAACCATTTACAGCTAAAATATCATTTTTATGACAAGATACATTCATGCCATCAAAAGTAGCTTTTGTTGGAGTTAATGTGTTTAAGAGGTTAGCTTTCAATTTAGACTTCGTTAACTTATTTAGCTTAAAACTTTTAGTCTGACCTTGCTTTAAAAGCCACTGTTTATCGAAACATTTTTGACCATCTATGATCTCTTTAGTAATACTTTGAGATATTTTTTCAGATAACTTAAAATATCCTCCTGATAGCGCACAACTCATTTGCTTCAACCTTAAATGTGTTGCTACAAAATCTGCTCTTGCAATACAATCACCATCTGTAAATATGAGATATTCTGCATTTGAAGCTATTATGGCTTTATTAAGAATTTTGGTTTTCTGAAAGCCTTCATCCTCTTGCCATACGTGAGTAATATTTATGCTTGACTGCTTAGAAAACTCATCAATTACAGCTTTTGTTCTCTCGTCAGAACCATCGTCAGCTATGATTAATTCGAAATTAGATTCTGTTTGAATTTCATAACTATGCAACACCAACGCTAACCATTTTGGTTGGTTGTAAGTGCTTATGATAACTGAAGCCTTTAGTGATGATTTCATTAGCACAAAAATACTATTTTTACAGCAGTGAAATCACAACTATGCTAAAACTCTCTGGTGTTATTATTACCTTTAATGAAGAACGAAACATTGAACGATGTTTACAATCCTTAGTTAATGTAGTTGACGAAATTATTGTTGTTGACTCCTACTCTACCGATAATACCAAAAACATTTGCCAAAAATATAACGTAGCGTTTATTGAGCAGAAATTTTTAGGCTACATAGAGCAGAAGAACTTTGCGCTAAACCAAACTACACACAACCATGTTATTTCTCTTGATGGTGATGAGGCACTTTCTGAAGAGCTTCAAACATCTATAATTGAGCTAAAAAACAATTGGAATTTTGATGGATATTACGCCAATCGTTTTAATAATTTTTGTGGTCAATGGATAAAACACAGCGATTGGTATCCTAACAGAAAATTGCGTGTTTTTGATAAAACAAAAGCTGAATGGAAAGGAATTAATCCGCATGATAATGTTCAGTTTTACGATAATAAGACCAAAAGCGGACACTTAAAAGGTGATATTCTGCATTGGACGTACCAAACTTATTCTGAATTTAATAATAAAACCGAACATTTCTCTACAATTGCAGCCAAGGCTTATTATAACAAAGGTAAAACTGCTCCTATCTGGAAAATTGTATGGAATCCGACTTGGGCATTTTTTAAATCTTATGTTTTGAGGCTTGGGTTTTTAGATGGTTTTAACGGCTTTGTAATCTGTGTACAAACTGCAAATATTACTTTTTTGAAGTACTCTAAGTTGCGTGAGATTTATAAGAAGGAAATTTAGTTTTTCTTTTTTCTCCAGAAATAATATTTCTTTTTAAAAGCTTCTTTTTTCTTAAAACCTGAAGAAAATTTCTTAGAAAAAAAGTACATTCTCTCTTTAACCTCTTCGTGTGGTTTATTTATAAGCTTGGCATATTCATCACTTATTATATCTAGCATATAATCTTTTGGAGATAAGCGTGCAAAATTTGCTAATCGCTCATCATACGTTAGCGTTTTAAAGTTCATTCTATTAAGATCTACCAAATAAAAGTCGTAACCAGAATCTGTTTTTTTGATTAAAGTATTTCCTGGTGAATGATCTAAAAAGTGTATCCCTTTTTCGTGCAACTTGAAAGTAAATTGTGTAAACTGCCTTAGGATATTATCGTAATCATCACACTCAGGCTCGTCTATAAGTTTTCTTATAGTAAAATCGTATTCTAACTGCTTGCTTATGTAATAGCTTTTACCAAAAATAAATAAAGACTTGTATTCAATATAAGCTTCTGGTTTTGGTGTTAAAATTCCGTTTTTTAGTAATCGCTCAGCATATAAAAAAGAACGTTCTGCTTTACTTTTTCTAAAAAAACGATACACAATTTTATTCACCAAATTAGGCACTTTAAAACCTTTGATATTATAGTGTTCATCTTCAATATCAAGAATCTTAATAACGTTTCTGTAACCTGTACCTATAAGCTCACCTTGATGCTCAAAATTATCGAGTGTAGATAAAACAGTGGACTTTGTAAGTTTGGAATCTTTATGAATTTTAATTGTTACAGACATATATAGCTATTACCTTAGTTTGCAAAAGTAGCTATTTAATTCTTTAAATTTGCCAGCAACTAATACCATACTATGTTTAAACATTATCTTATCACGCGTTTTAATCTTAAAAATAAAAACTGGGAAGTTACTAAGAATAACGAAACCCTATTAACTCGCGAGTGGATGACGCACCGTATTGGTCTTTTTAGTAATTTTTGTTTACCATCTGTAGCAAGTCAAACCAATACAAATTTTCAGTGGCTACTATTTTTTGACACAAGTACAGATTCTGATTTTAAAACCGAATTAGAAATACTGCTAAAGCCCTACCCTCACTTTAAGTCATTCTATATTGATGGTATGGAGGCATTTCATAATTCTATAAAAAATTACATTACTAAAGACAGTAATGATTCGTCATATATTATTACTTCTCGTATAGACAATGATGACTGTATTCATAAAGATTACATCAATACAATTCAATCTCAATTCAAGTCTCAAGACTTTATGGCAATAGATGTATTAAAGGGGTATTCGCTTCAAATTTCACCAGATATAATGTTGGGTAAAAAAGAGCATATTTTTAATCCTTTTATAAGTCTTATTGAAAAAAATGAAGCTCCAAAAACAGTTTGGTTTAGTGACCATAATATGTGGAAAAAAGAATCTAGGCGTGTTGAAATTGCCAACAAACGCCTTTGGATGTCTATCATACACGAAAAGAATAAGGTCAACGAGTTTGATGGTTATGATAATGTAGATTGGGACGATATAAAAACTCAGTTTATAGTATCAAAATCGATTGAAAAAAAGGTGAGTAACGAGATCATTCCGCATAAAAAATGGAGAACTCTAAGCCTAAAAAACAAGTTATATGTTAATTATGTTTTAGCAAGTAAAAAGTTAAAAAAAGCACTTGGCCTTTATAAGATTAAGTAAACTTGAAAAGTCTTACTTTTGCTTTGCTAAAAACAATTTAAATGCGGTTAATACAATTTACAGCCTCTAATGGTTGGCGTGGTCACGAACAAAAAATCATCTATTTATACGAAGCTTTTAAAGCAGAAGGTTATGTAGAAGACCAATGGATTGTTTGCCCAATCGGCTCTGAAGTAGAGCGTATTGCTACTGAAAAAGGCATGCAAGTTATTCCGTTTGAATATAAATCTGAATACAGTCTATCTTATGCAAAAACTTTTAAAAAATTAGCAGAAGAAAAACAAGCATCTGTAATTTTTATACATAGTAGTAAAGCGCATACCATAGCTGTTTTAGCTCATTTTATTTTTAGAATGAAAGTTCCTTTGGTGCTTTGTAGAACACTTATAAAACGTGTAGACACCAATTTCTTTAGAAAATGGAAATACAATTACAAAGGCATTAAAAAAATTATTTGTGTCTCTCAACCTGTTGTTGAATCTTTAAAATTTGCAGTTAAAGATCATAGTCGTTTTGATGTAGTTGGCAGTGTTACTGATATTAACAAATTTAAGAAGCAAGAAGGCACCGGAATATTACATGAGGAATTCAACATTCCAAAAGACTATAAAATTATTGGAAACATTGCGGAATTCACTGGTTTTAAAGATCATTATACTTGGGTTGATACTGTTGAGATATTGGTAAAAGAAAATGCCATTAAAGCCAAGTATATTCTTGTTGGTAAAGGAAGTATGGAGCAAGACATAAAGAATTATGTAGAAGAAAAAGGTCTAACAGAGCACATTATTTTCACAGGTTTTAGAAGAGATATTCCTGAAATTTTACCTGAATTTGATTTATTCTTATTCACCTCAAACAACGAACCTACAGGAGGTGTATTATTAGAATCTTATGCTTGTAAAGTTCCTATTGTAGCTGCAGATGCTGGTGGTATTTCTGAAGTTATTGTAGATGGTGAAACTGGTCTTCTAGCTAAAGTAGGAAACCCTAAAGATTTTGCAGAAAAAGTAACTTTATTAATTAAAGACAAAGGTTTACAAGATAAATTTACTAAAAACGGATATCAATATTTATTAGATAACTTTACCAAGAAAGTAATTGCAAAGAAAATGTACGACGAGCTGTCTAAGCACCAGATTCAATAGGAAGATGCATTAATTCGCCAAGCTCTTTATTTAGCCTTTCAACATATAATCGCTGTAAACCTGATGTTGGAAAAAATGTAAGTTCACCAAAATATATTTTTCCTTCGATTGAATACAAATCAACTCGAATAAAAATAAATCCTTCCGCTAATTTTTTTGCTACAGAAAGTAATTCATTCAAATTATCAGGTCTTTCTATGTCTTTAGAAAGAAAAGTGTTACTTGGGTTATCATTCTTAATTTTATTCCAATCTAAATCATAAAAACAATACTTCTTTTTACCATCTTTATCACGCATCAAAACAAATATGTATATAACCTCTCCATGTACACAGAAAAATTTATAATCTAAGACATTCTCACCATCAACTTCTTCTAGATAGTGCTCAATTAAAATACGTGGTTGAACCTTCTTATAAACTCGCTCTTTGTATTTATCATAATAATTAGACTTAAGATATTTATTCAATGTTCTCTTTACTTCTGTTATATCAATTTTAGATTTATCCTTGATAATAATATTATAGCCAGAGCCATGTGTGGCTTTTAAAACAAATTGGTTTGGTAAGACATTAAAATCAATCTCATCAACGTCGTTAAATACAGCAATAAAATCAACTAAAAAACCTTCTCCTATTTTTTTTTCAACGTATTTTCGCACTTCATATTTGTCAACAAAATCTTTATAATCTTCATTATACAAATTAAGGTTTAACCATTGCAATTTTTCCGTAAATTCCTGAGGGTTCTCAATATTTAACTGCTTATTATTTTTTAAAAAATATTTTGCTTTAATAAAATCAACGTCTGAATTTGGCTTGTTTTTTAGAAACTTAACTAATAATTGATAATACTTACGTTTAATAAAATTCATACAAATAAAATTACAGTGATAAACATGTTAACAAAGATGATTGAATTACTATTAGATTCAAAATTTATAAAATAAAATTCTTTTGAAGTTTTAAAAGACTAATGACGAGTAGTATCTTTGCAAAACCATTTTTAATTCATAAAAATGAATCACAAACAAGCTCTAAAGCATCCAATTTTTGAAACTATTTCGAAATCTGCAGAAGAATTAAACCTAGATTCTTATGTTATTGGTGGTTTTGTACGAGACTATCTATTAGAACGTGGTGATGCTAAAGATATTGATGTTGTTGCTGTTGGCAGTGGAATAGAATTGGCTCAACAAGTTTCTAAAAACCTGCCTACAAATCCAAAAGTACAAGTTTTTAAAACTTATGGTACAGCAATGCTGCGTTACGATGATATTGAAATAGAATTTGTTGGTGCTCGTAAAGAAAGTTATAACGAAGACAGCCGCAATCCTATTGTAGAAAATGGCACATTACAAGATGATCAAAACCGTCGTGATTTTACAATAAATGCACTTGCTCTTAGTCTTAACACATCTAATTTTGGCGAATTATTAGATCCTTTCAATGGCATAGAAGATCTAGACAAAGGCATTATAAGAACACCTCTAGACCCAGACATAACCTACAGTGACGATCCGCTACGTATGATGCGTGCTATTCGATTTGCTACGCAATTAAACTTCAAAATTGAAGAACAGTCTCTCAAAGCTATTGCAGACAATAAGGACCGAATAAAGATCATAACCAAAGAGCGCATTGTTACAGAGTTAAACAAAATTCTGGAAAGCGATAAACCTTCAATAGGATTTAAACTTCTGGAAAAAACAGGACTTTTAGATTTTATTTTACCAGAACTCACAGCACTCAAAGGTATTGATGAAGTAGAAGGCCAACGGCACAAAGATAATTTTTATCACACTCTAGAAGTAGTTGACAATATTTGCGAAACCACAGACAATCTTTGGTTACGTTGGGCTGCATTGCTTCATGATATTGGTAAAGCTCCAACCAAAAAATTTAGCAAAAAAGTAGGCTGGACCTTTCATGGCCATGAGTTTGTTGGCTCTAAAATGGTTTACAAACTTTTTAAAAGATTAAAAATGCCATTAAATGACAAAATGAAATTTGTTCAAAAAATGGTATTGATGAGCTCTCGTCCTATTGTTTTAGCTAGTGAAGTTACAGATTCTGCTGTTCGTCGTTTGGTGTTTGATGCTGGTAATAATGTAGATGATCTTATGACACTTTGCGAAGCAGACATTACAACGAAAAACCCTAAAAAATTTAAAAAGTATCACAACAATTTTAAAGTTGTGAGAGATAAAATTGTTGAAGTAGAGGAACGAGACAAGGTACGCAACTTTCAACCTCCTGTTTCTGGTGAAGAAATTATGAAAACATTTAACCTAAAGCCTTCAAGGGAAATAGGACTAATTAAAGAAGCTATAAAAGAAGCTATTCTAGAAGGAGACATTCCGAATGAGCGTGAAGCTGCTCTTAAGCTAATGATAGAAAAAGGAAAAAAATTAGGTTTAACTGTGGCTGTATGATAACGCTAAAAAGAACCAATTCTTCTAATAAAGATTTTGTTGGTCTCGTAGAACAACTCGATGCTTATTTAAAGATTACAGATGGAGACGAGCATGATTTTTATAACCAATACAACGCTATTGAAAATCTTAAACAAGTTGTAATTGCCTATATAGATGACAAACCTGTTGGCTGTGGAGCTTTTAAAGATTTTGAAAACAATAGCGTTGAGATAAAACGCATGTTTACTTCAGAAAAACACAGAGGAAAAGGCATAGCCTCTCTAATCTTAAATGAACTTGAAAAGTGGGCTTCTGAACTGAATTACGATTCTTGCATATTAGAAACAGGCATAAGACAAATTGAAGCTGTTGAATTTTATAAAAAGAATTCTTACAACATAATCCCTAATTACGGACAATACAAAGGTGTTAAAAACAGCCTTTGTTTTATAAAAAATTTAGAAAATGAAAAAGGATAACAAAGCCGTAATCTACTGGCTTCTTACAGGTTGCTTATTAATTTTTATCATGGTAATTGTAGGTGGCATTACCAGACTAACACATTCTGGTCTATCCATCTCTAATTACAAGTTAATTTCTGGCACCATTCCACCAATGAACGAAACAGAATGGAACGAAGCTTTTGAGCTATACAAACAGTATCCTGAATACCAAAAACTAAATAACCATTTTACTTTAGAAGAGTTTAAGGATATCTACTTTTGGGAATGGATTCATAGAGTAATTGGTCGCTTTATAGGCTTAGTATTCATATTTCCGTTTATCTATTTTTTAATCCGAAAACAACTTTCAAAACCTACAATCAAAAAATCTATTGTTCTACTCCTTATGGGAGGTTTTCAAGGTTTTCTTGGTTGGTACATGGTAAAAAGTGGCTTGGTAGACAGACCAGATGTAAGTCATTACAGGCTAGCTGCACACTTAACTACAGCGTTTTTAACCTTTGCTTACACGTTTTGGGTTGCTCTGGATTTAATGTTTCCTAATAAAAAAAATGTAGACACTAAGCTTAGAAACTTTATTAGAATCGGTCTTGTTATACTAATTATTCAGATTATATATGGTGCATTTGTAGCTGGTTTAGATGCTGGCTGGATTCATAACCATTGGCCATTTATGAGCGAAGGTAAGCTTATTCACGAAACCGTATACACAGAACAAAACCCAACCTACCTCAACTTTCTGGAAGGAAAAAGTGGTGTACAGTTTGTACACAGAACATTAGCATACGTTGTAGTCATTTTTATTCTGTCAATTTGGTACAAAGCTACACGCAACGACATTTCAAAATGGCAATCTAAAGGTGTTAACAGTCTTCTGATTGTGGTTGGCATTCAGTTTTTATTAGGTGTACTTACACTATTATTAGCGGTACCTGTTTGGCTGGGTGTTTTGCATCAGGTGGTTGCATTTATTTTATTGAGTTGTATGGTTTTTACACTGCATCGTTTTAGCAAGTAATGTGAAGTGTGAAAATTATTATACTCACAAATAGTTCCATAAAAAACTTGTAAACTTTTAAACAATTCAACAAATAGATTCTCGAATTGTCAACACATAAACTAAATACTTTTCACCGCATAATAATTGCGTTTTAAAATCTATCTTTGCAAAATGATTTACAGATTTAGAGTCATATTAGACAACGATACAGAAGACGATGTGTTTCGTGATTTAGAAATCCGCGAAACAGATACTATGGAAGATTTGCATAACATCATTACCCAATCTTTTGGTTTTGACGGAATGGAAATGGCTTCATTTTACATAAGCGATGACGAATGGAACCAAGGCGAAGAAATTGCTATGTTCGATATGAGTGAAGCTGGTAATGAAGTTAAAATGATGAGCACAACAATTATTAAAGACATTGTACACGAGGCGTCTCCAAAGCTAATTTATGTGTATGATTTCTTAAGCATGTGGACATTCTATGTAGAACTTGCCGAAATTGTGGAAGAAGCTCAAGGCACAGATTATCCTAACTTAATGTTTGTTCATGGTCAAATTCCTGATGAAGCTCCTGATAAGACCTTTGAAGCAGATGAAGATGATTTTAATGAGTTTGATGATGATCTAGACATAGATGATTATGAAAGTCTTGATTTTAATGAAAATTGGAATTAAAAACATATTAAACGAGTAGATAAAGCACCAAAATTTGGTGCTTTTTTTATTTGCATGTAACAAAAAATGCATACGTTCGTCTTACATACATAACCAATCTATACTGTATTTTTCAGTATTAAAAAACCAATCAATTTTGGAACAATCCATTCTTACAATCAATAATCTTACAAAAAAGTTTGGTTCTCTTACAGCTGTAAAAGATCTAAGCTTTACTATTAACAAAGGCAATGTATATGGCATTTTAGGACCCAACGGAAGTGGTAAATCTACCACTTTAGGTATTGTTCTAAATGTTGTAAATAAAACCAGTGGAGACTTTAAATGGTTCAATGGCAATACATCTACACATAATGCATTAAAGCAAGTTGGAGCCATTATAGAACGACCTAACTTCTATCCTTATATGACTGCAGAACAAAACCTTAAGTTAGTATGCAGAATTAAAGATGTTGACCATAGTAAAATTGATGAAAAACTCGAGGTTGTTGGCCTTTTAGACAGAAAACACCATAAGTTTAAAACCTATTCATTAGGAATGAAACAACGTTTGGCTATTGCTTCTGCGCTACTTAACGATCCTGAAATTTTAATTTTAGATGAACCTACAAATGGTCTCGATCCTCAAGGAATTCATCAAATACGCCAAATTATTAAAGATATAGCAGCTGGTGGTACAACCATTTTGTTAGCCTCTCACCTTTTAGATGAAGTAGAAAAAGTATGTTCTCATGTTGTAGTTCTTAGAAAAGGCGAAAAACTATACTCTGGAAGAGTAGATGAAATGATTAATAGTCATGGTTTTTTTGAATTAAAAACAGAAAAAAAGAAAGAGCTTATTTCAATTTTAGAATCTCATTCAAACTTTAGCAATCTTAAAATTGAAGGAGAATTAATCACAGCCTTTCTAAACGAGCCTATGTCTGCTTCAGACTTTAACAAAATGATGTTTGACAAAGGTATAATCCTATCGCATCTAGTAAAACGAAAAGAAAGTCTTGAAGAACAATTCTTGCAACTGACAGATGAAAATGAGATTAATCAAGAATTAGGAAAATTAAATTAAAACTAAGCACAACCAACCACACCATGTTAAGATTATTAAAAATAGAATTTGATAAATTAAGATATAATAAAGCAAGTAGAATACTTATACTTACCTATTTCATTTTACTTGTACTAATAGCGCTTTTTGCTGTCATAAAGTTCGATATTGGCCCAGTTAAATTTCATTTAGCGGAAATGGGCATTTTTAATTTCCCATACATTTGGCACTTCAACACTTTTGTCGCTGGCTTATTAAAGTTTTTCTTATTACTGGTTATTGTTTCTATGGTATCTAACGAGTATAGCAATAAAACCTTAAAGCAAAACCTTATAGATGGATTAAGCAAAAAAGAATTTATACTATCTAAGTTTTATATGGTTTTAGCTTTTTCGCTAATATCTACAGCCTTTGTATTTGTTGTATCATTAGCTTTGGGTTACATCTACTCTAGTTACACAGAATTTTCTATAGTATTTACAGACCTAGAATATTTACTCGCCTTCTTTGTAAAACTTGTTGGGTTTTTCTCTTTTGGTTTGTTTTTAGGTGTGCTTATAAAACGTTCTGCGTTTGCTGTAGCAACAATGGTTGTCTTATTCTTGGCAGAATTTATTAGTTGGAGTATTGTATCTGCATACAACAGAGGTACAGATTTAGCAGATAGCATTTATCAGTACATGCCATTTAAATCCTTATGGAATTTAATTGACGAGCCAGTATCTAGGTTATCGGCTGTACAAACATTAGCCAATCAGATAGAAGAAGATATATCTTACGATTACTCAGTACATTGGTACGAAATTACGATAGTATTAGGTTGGTCTGCTCTTTTTATCTTTTTATCTTATCAATTATTAAAAAAGAGAGATTTATAATAGCTTTATGTGAACTGCTTTATATTTTTTAATACTAAATCTAGGAGTTTTTGAGTTCTAGTTGTTATATTGTATTAAAGTGTGAAGTGTACAATAAAGCAACTATGAAAAAGAAATACGCCTTACTATTTGCATTTTTTTATTGTGTTGTAGCATTAGCACAAGAAGAAACTACAAATTGGGCTTTTGGAAACAATGCTGGTCTAAATTTTAATCTAGCAACAGGAAATGTTGTACCCATTTCTACCTCAATAAGTACTAACGAAGGCTGTTCTACTATCTCTGATGAAGATGGTGTTTTACAGTTTTACACAGACGGACGCACGGTATGGAACCGTAACCATCAAATTATGCCAAACGGTAATTATTTTGGAGGTACAGGTCTACTTGGCGATCCATCCAGTACATCATCTGGTGTCATTGTACCACACCCAACAAACAATAACTTATACTATATTTTTACTGTAGATGAGCCTCATCATAATAATGCTTGGGCATCACCTAACCAAGGTCCATCAGACCAAAATGGGAATCCAATAAATTTTTACGAAGAAACCTTTGGCGACTTTCAAACTGTACCTAATGATGATGATGGCTTTAATAATGGTTTTAATTACTCTTTAGTAGACATGACGCTTAACGGAGGTTTTGGTGATGTTGTACCTTCTGAAAAAAATGTTCATCTTATAACTTATGATACTTCTCAACCAGGCCAAGAATTATACAAATGTGCAGAAAAAATAACTGCGGTTCAAGGGGCTGACTGTGAAACAATGTGGGTTATAACTCAGTTTGTAGACACCTTCTATGCTTTTAAAATTGATGCTAATGGTTTTAATGATTTAACTCCAGTTACCTCTACCGTAACACCAAGCATAAGTACACTTGGCTATAGAAGAAATGGTATTGGCTATATAAAATCGTCGCCAGATGGCACTAAAATAGCAGTTTGTCATGCTCAAAACGGTGTTTTACCTAGTGATGATAACCAAGCTCCTGGCACTGGTGGTTTTTGGATTTATGATTTTGATAATGAAACAGGGCAAGTTAGCAATCCTGTAAATCTAATATCAAATGTTCAAAGCTATGGAACTGAATTTTCTGCTGATTCTAAAAAAGTATATGTAACTAATGGCACTGTAGTAAGGCAGTTTGATCTCGATAATAATAATGCTGTAACCACGGTATTTCAAGGCACACAATTTATTTCATCAATGCAATTGGGTCCAAATAACAAAATATACGTGTGTAATGGACAAAGCCTAAATAGTCTTGATGTTATTGAAAATCCTAGTGAAGCTGGTTTAGCATGTAACTACAACCAAGGTGGACAGCCCTTAGCTAATGGTACTAATGCCACTTTAGGCTTACCTCCTTTTATCACTTCTCTACTTAGTTTTGAAATAGATATTATAAGAAATGGTATTAGCACCTCTGATTTAAGCTTGTGTACAGGAGATAACTACACCTTACAGGCTGATGAAATTACAGGCGCAGATTATGTTTGGTCTTTTGATGGCACACCGATTACCGGAAATAATCAAGCTCAATTACTAATAGACACTCCCGGTTTTTATGAAGTTTATATAGAACCCAACAATGGAGATTGCCCAATAGAAGGTAGTGCTGTGGTTAGTGTTTTTGATATTCCTGTAGCCAACACTGTTTCTGATTTAACGATTTGTGATGATTTTATAAACGATGGTATTGTTGGTAATATAGATTTTTCAGACAAAAATGAAGAAGCTCTCTCTATGCAATCACCAACACAGTATAACGTGCGTTATTTTGAATCGATGGATGATGCTGTTAACCTCGAAAATGAAATTACCTTTCCATATACAAATACCAGTAGCCCTCAACCAATTTATGTTAGAGTAGAAAACGTAGATAACACCAACTGTTTTGATGTTACGACCTTTGAGCTTGAAGTAATTAATACTCCGCAAATTGTTCAACTAAATAATATTGAATTTTGTGACAACCAAGGTGACCCAACAGATGGGATTGCCACAATAGAATTAGGCGACTTAATACCAACTATAAGAGGTGATCAATCTGAAACCGACACAAATATTACCTTTCATCCTACACAACAAGATGCTGATGACAACACTGGTACATTACCCTTAACATATACTTCTGATTCTGGTGAAATTTTTGTAAGAATTGAAAACACAAATAATACTAATTGCTACAGCACAGGAAGCTTTCAACTTAACGTTAATGATGCTCCTATTGCAAATGATATTTCTATAGTGCAATGCGACGAAGATGGCATACCAGAAGGATTCACGTCTTTCAACATTAATCTCTTTAATGATGATGTTGCTAATAATGAACCAGACCGAAATGTAAGCTATTATTTATCTCAAGTAGATGCAGAAAATGAAGAAAATGAAATTAATGCTGATGCTTTTGAAAACTTCTTTAATCCTCAAATTATTTACGCAAGGGTATTCAATACAAATACTGGTTGTGTAAGTTATAGTGAAGTTTCGTTAGAAGTAAGCACAACATCCTCAAACGATACAACTTTTATTGCTTGCGATAATGATGATACTGCAGATGGTTTAATGGCTTTTAGTCTTATAACTCAAAATCCAATCATTTTAGCAGGCGCACCTGCAGGACTAGATGTGCAATACTACGAAACTTATGAAGACGCTCTATTAGAAAACAATGCACTTAATGACACCTATACCAATACAACTCCTTATAATCAAATCATCTATGCACGCGTAGAGAATTCTAACGCATGTTATGGTATAAGTGAAATAGAACTTATTGTTAATGAACTACCAAATATTGAAACTGAATTTGAAATACTATATTGTATTAATTCTTACCCAGAAACAATAATATTAGATGCAGGAATTATTGACGACTCACCGAGCAACTATACCTACTCTTGGTCTACAACTGAAACAACATCTACAATTGAAGTTAATGAACCTGGCACTTATACGGTAAATGTTTTTAACAGTAACAATTGTAGCAAACAAAGAACTATAACGGTTTTACCTTCTAACATCGCAACTATAGATAATATTGAAATTGTAGACGCCTCAAACAATAATTCTATAACAATTTTAGTTTCTGGTGAAGGTGATTATGAATATGCTTTGAATGATATTAATGGACCTTATCAAGATTCTAATGTGTTTGAAGATATTTCACCAGGTCTCTACACAGTATTTGTTAGAGATAAAAACGATTGTGGAATTTCAGAAGAGCTAGTTTCAGTTATTGGTTTTCCAAAATTCTTTACACCAAATGGTGATGGCACTAACGAGTTTTGGCAAGTCAGAGGTATTAATAATCAGTTTCAAGCTAATTCTTTAATTCTTATTTTTGACCGTTACGGAAAACTTCTAACAAAGCTTAATCCTCTTGGTCCTGGTTGGGATGGCAGATACAATGGTGCTAACATGCCTGCAAGCGACTATTGGTTTAAGGTAGAGCTAGAAGATGGAAGAACTTTTACAAGCCATTTTTCTTTAAAACGATAACATTGAAACCAAATCTATCCCTTAATAAAAATCTATTAGCTTTAGCTATATCATGTTTTAGTATCTTTTGTTATAGCCAAGAACCCAACGACTGTGTTAATGCAATAACCGTATGTGGCAATTCAAGTTTTGTTTTTGATGTTAATGGTATTGGTGTACAAGAAGTAGAAGGAAGAAACAATTGTAGCAGTAGAGAAAACAACAGTATTTGGTTTCAAATAACCATTGCAGAATCTGGTACTTTAGCATTTACACTAACACCTGGAAGCACCTCTATTTCTGAGGATTACGATTTTTTTCTTTTTGGCCCAAATGCAACATGTGATAACCTTGGGCAGACCATAAGGTGTTCTACAACAAACCCACAAGCAGCAAATCAAGGCAATAATCTCACAGGTATGAGTGCCAATGATCCAGACCCTAACGAAGGTCCTGGTGAAGATGGCGACAGCTTTGTAAGCAGCTTAGATGTTATTGCTGGACAAACATTTTTCTTAGTCATTGACAGACCTGTTGGTAACAGCCCTTTTTCATTAGAATGGACTGGTACAGCTACATTTCCAGATAGTCCTTCTAACCCACTACTAACAAACCAAAACACTACAAGTTTACCTCCATTAGAACTATGTGATAATGTTGCTCCTTTTGATGATTTAATAACTGAAATTGACCTTACCAGTCTTAGACAAGATATTATTAATGGTGAAGGTGATGTAGCTGTAAGTTTTCATAATACTGAAAATGATGCTAATGTTAGCATAAATGCTCTTGGTGATATTTTCACCAGTTTTTTCAGTACTCAAACTGTTTTTATACGAATAGAAAACTCAACAACAGGGTGTTTTATCGTTAACACAATGACCGTTAATATCAATTCTTTTTCAAATTTTAATCCACCAACCACCTATGAGGTATGTGATGATGACACAGATGGTGATGACCAAAATGGACAAGCTACTTTTGATTTTGATGTAAAAACTCAAGAAATCACTAATGGCATTTTGGGTGGAAACTTTAATATAAGCTATCATTTGTCTCAAGCAGATGCAGAAACTGATACTTCTGCCTTACCAACCATTTACACAAACACTTCAGCAACGCCAACTGAAATTTTTGTAAGGATTGAAGATTTAGTTGATGGTTGTGTTGGTTTCACTTCATTTGACATTGTGGTAGCTGCCAAGCCAATTGCAAATGATGTATCACTAATTCAATGTGATGAAGACGGCATCCCAGAAGGCTTTACTACCTTCAATCTTAATGAAATATCAAGTGATGTTACCAACGGAGATTCTAATGCAGATGTTTCTTATTTTTTATCTCAAACAGATGCAGATAATAATGAAAATGAAATTAATGCCAGCGCTTTTGATAACTTCTTTAATCCACAAATTGTGTACACTAGAGTTACCAACACCTCAACTGGTTGTGTAAATTTTAGTGAAGTTTCTTTAGAAGTGAGTACCACATCTTCCAACAATGCCAGTATTGCTGTATGCGATGACGACGGTAATGAAGATGGCTTTGCTGTTTTTAACCTTAATGATACCAATGCCATTGTGCTTGCTGGCGCACCTGCTGGTTTAGATCTTCAATATTTTGAAACGTATGAAGATGCCTTAGTTGAAACCAATCCGCTTGGTACCAATTTCACCAATACTATTCCATACAATCAAACAATTTATGCTCGTGTTGAAAACTCTAATGCTTGCTATGGGATAAGTGAAGTTGAGCTTACAGTTTACGAACTTCCAAATATTGAAACCGAGTTTGAAACCTTATACTGTCTCAATAGTTTTCCTGAGACCATAGTTTTAGATGCTGGTATCATTGACGACTCACCAAGCAACTATATTTTTGATTGGTCTACTGGTGAAAATACAGCAACAATTGAAGTTAGTGCTGCAGGCACATATAATGTTAGAGTTAGCAATGTTAACGGCTGCTTTAAAGACAGAACGATTACAGTTTTACCTTCTAATATTGCTACTATTGATGCCATTGAAGTTATTGATGCTTCTAATAATAATTCGATTACAGTATTAGTTTCTGGTGAAGGTGATTACGAATATGCTCTGGATGATATTAATGGACCATACCAAGATTCTAACATATTTGAAGACGTATTACCTGGACTCTACACCATTTTTGTAAGAGATAAAAACGACTGTGGTATTGAAGATAAATTAGTTTCTGTAATTGGTTTTCCTAAATTCTTCACACCAAATGGAGATGGTACAAACGAATTTTGGCAAGTTAAAGGCATCAGTCGACAATTTCAGCCTAACACCAGTATCCTAATTTTTGACAGGTTCGGAAAACTATTGGCAGAACTAAACCCTCTTGGTGGCGGCTGGGACGGAACCTATAAAGGAAAGAAAATGCCAAGTAGTGATTATTGGTTTAAAGTAGAACTAGAAGATGGTAGAATCTTTACCAGTCATTTTAGTTTGGTGCGATAGATTTTAATCGTAATTTAGACCTAACCAATCCAAACCATTTGAAACAAGCTCATTACATACTTTTTATATTTTTTTTGAGCCTCGTATTGCCTCTATCTGCTCAAGATATTTCTTTGTTTGAACAATTTAATGGCAGATACGATTATACAGCTATTGGCAACACTTTAAATCAGGCTGAAAATAACATTGATCAGAGTTTTTGCTCACTTTTAGAATCCTCTAGTGCTAATCTTACATTAGATGCAGACAATCAAATTGTAAAAGCTTATTTGTATTGGGCTGGTTCTGGATTTGGTGATACAGAAGTTACCCTAAACGGAATACAAATTTCTAGTGAAGAAACTTATAACGTAACGTATACAGATACTGCCAGTGGACAGCTAAATTATTTTTCTTGCTATGCTGATATTACCAATTTAATACTTAGTGAAGGTAACGGTACATACACCTTTTCAGACATGGATATAAGTGCAGATTTAATGTCTAATCCTGGCTATTGTAGCAATAGAACAAATTTTGGAGGTTGGAGCATTTATGTCATTTATCAAAATGAAACCCTTCCTTTAAATCAAGTTAATTTATACCAAGGTTTAGAAATTATAAACCGTAATGTCCAAGAAAAAGAAATTATTCTAGATAATATTGATGTCATTGATAATGTAGGTGCCAAAATTGGCTTTCTGGCTTGGGAAGGTGATAATAATCTTAATTATGGAGAATCTTTATCCATTAATAACAACGTTATATCCAATCCTCCTCTAAATCTGGCAGACAATGCCTTTAATGGCACAAACACCTTTACAAATTCTACCACTTTCTACAATGCAGATTTAGACGTTTACGATTTAGAAAACAACATTAATATTGGAGACACGTCTGTATCTATAAAGCTAACAACAGGTGGTATTAATGAAAATGGTGGATTTAGCGCAGACCTTATAATTCTAAACAACATTATTACGGTACTTAATAGTCAATTACCAGATGCAACTATAGAGGTTAACGATTATACAGTAAATTGTGGAGATAATAGTATTGAATTATTTTATACCGTTAACAATTTTAATAGTACTGACGTTTTACCAGCAAATACACCTATTGCATTTTATTTAGACGGTCTGCTTGTAGGACAAAGCCAAACAACCAATAGCTTAAACATTGGAGAGTCAGAGACTAACTCTACCATCGTAACCATTCCTGAAGACTCTAACCAAAGTATAACTATAGTAGCTGCTGTAGATGATGATGGCTCTATGTCTGGAGTTGTAACAGAAACCAACGAAGACAATAATATCAACTTTATAGATATAGAATTATTAGTAATACCAGATATTACAACTTTACCAGGACTTATGGGTTGTAATGAAGGTTTTGAAACTTCAACCTATAATTTGTACAACGCTCTGGAAAGTATAGAATATGAAGAAGAAAACATTTCTTTTTACACGTCTCTTGAAGATTTAGAAACAGCATCAAATCCTATTCTGGTTCCATCTATTTATAACAACACTACCAATCCTGAAACTATTTATGCAAGGTTAGAAAGCCCTCCTTGCTATGAAGTATATCAATTTCAGCTTTCTGTAGAAAATTGCCCTCCGTATGTACCCAATGGTTTTTCACCAAACGATGACAATTATAACGATTGGTTTAATATACAAGGTTTGTATGATGTTTTTACAGAGCACCAACTAAAAATATATAACCGTTATGGTGATGTTATTTTTGAAGGTAACAACGATAAACCTTGGTTTGGAAAAATAAACAGAGGGCTTAATAATCATGGGCAAACTGTACCAGTTGGCACATACTTTTACGTTTTACATCTTAATGACCCTAATTATCGACCAATGGTAGGTTGGGTGTACGTAAATTACTAATTATGTTAAGATTTTAGTCCGTTTATCTTTTTCTTTTGTGCGTGTTGTAATTGAACTTTACCTTTAATATTGTGAAGCATTTATTATTCCATTTCAACATTGCTCACGTTTCCCTCTTAATATTTTATTATAGTAAGCTATGTTTTTCAACTTCGAAAAACAACAATATGAAGTTTCAGGTTAAGAAACATTATTTGTTGAGGCTGTAATGTTTTGAAATTTCAATTTGGGAAAAAGACCTCTTTTTTGAGGTCTTTTTTGTGCGATTAAGAATACAAAACCACCTTCAAATGTTAACATTTTATGTTTTTTATCGTATTTTTTTGCATTTCAACTTTAATGCTTTTACTTTTCACATCTAGAACGTACAAAATTATCAGTCCCAAAATGATAAATACCAGTACAGTAAACTTAACCTACTTATGAAATTTATTAATCGCTCCCTCCTACTAATCCTATGCTTTATTTACAGTTTTTCTTATGCACAGCAAATCACTGTAGATAATTCTGTTAGCCCTCAAAACTTAATAGAGAATAATCTTATTCAAGGTTGTGTAGAAGTATCAAATATTAATTCTCCTTCTAATGGTAGTGTTGTTGGACTGGGTAGTTTTGGATATTTTGAAAGAGGTGCTTCAAATTTTCCTTTTGAAAACGGAATTGTTTTAAGTACCGGAAATGCTAATTCTGCAGGAAATTCTGAAAATACAGCAACGCTTAATGAAGGAAGTAGCAGTTGGGCTACTGATCCTGACTTAGAAACTGCTCTTGGCATAACAGGCACACTAAATGCCACATCTTTAGAGTTTAATTTTATTTCAATATCAAATCAAATTCAATTTAATTACATATTAGCTTCAGAAGAATATTATGGTAATTTTCCATGCCAATATTCTGATGGGTTTGCATTTTTAATAAGAGAAGCTGGCACTAATGCACCTTATACTAATATTGCTTTGGTTCCTGGTACTGCAACACCTGTAAACACCAATACAGTTCACGATGAAATTGTTGGATTCTGCGAAGCTTCAAACGAACAATACTTTGAAGGTTATAGTCTAGGAGATACCAATTATAACGGAAGAACAGATGTACTGTCTGCTACTGCTTCGATTCAACCAAATGTAGAATATCAAATTAAATTAATCATTGCAGATCAAACAGACGAAAATTATGATTCTGCAGTCTTTATTCAAGGAAATAGTTTTAATGCTACTGTAGATTTAGGTGAAGACTTTTCTACTTGTGCCAGTGATGTAACTCTAAATGGAGATATTGGCAATCCGCAAGCAACATACAACTGGTATTTTAACGATGTATTAATTCCTGGCGAAAACCAAACTACATTAAACGCTAATATTTCGGGTAATTACCGCGTTGAGATAGACATTCCTCTTTCTGGAAGTTCTTGTGTTATTGAAGATGATATTAATCTTACTTTAAGTTCTACACAATCTTCGGACCCAATATCGGACTATGAAATTTGTGACGATTCGAGCAATGATGGTGTAGAAACTTTTGATTTAAGTACAAAAGATGCTGAAGTTTTAGCATCTGTTCCTCCTTCAAACTATACAATATCTTATCACTATTCTGATGTTGAAGCACAGAGTAGCGCAAATTCTATTACTAGCCCAATTCAAAATACAACTAATCCTCAAACTATATATGTAAGAATAGAGGACACAAATGATGGTTGTTTAGCTTTTTCTAACTTTAATTTAATAGTAAATCCTCTACCAAACATTAATGATCCTTCACCTTTAGAGGTTTGTGATGATCAGGTTGCAGATGGATACACAACTATAGACCTAAACATAAAAAATGACGAGATTACAAACGGACTTACCAACCTAATTGTTACTTATCACAATACTTCTGCAGATGCAGCTTCTGGTTCTAATCCATTACCAATGCCTTATGTTAACACCAATAGCAACGAGCAAGTATTTGTTAGTGTTAGAGATGAGTCTACAGGCTGTATTAGTACAACAACCTTAGATATTTCTGTTTTAGACAATCCTGTAATAAACACAGAAGATCATTATATTGATGCTTGTGATACGGACCATGATGGCTTTGCAAATTTTGACTTAACTACTATAATTCCTGATGTTCTAGAAGGTTTAACCGATGTTACGGTTACATTTCATGAAACCAATACTGATGCTTTATCCGGAAGTAATCCTATTGCTGATGATACCAATTATGCAAACATTACTTCTGAAGAACAAGTGGTATACATCAGAGTTGAAAACAATACTACAGGTTGTGCTTCTATTACACCTATAGAGCTTCATACCAACTTGCTATTAACAGCTACAAACATTAATGATGTATCGCTTTGTGACATTGAAAATGACGGAAATGAAGAATTTAATTTTTCAGGAATAGCAGCCAGCATCATTAATGATTTACCTGAAGAGTTTAATATTGCTGTAGAATTTTACTTAACTGAAGACGACAGAGACAATCAAACAAACCCTCTAGACCAAACAGTTCCTTTTGTTCCTACCAGTAATCCTCAAACCATTTACTTAGGGTTATCTAGCAACACTTGTTATGAAATTGAACAAATAGACTTAATCTTAATTCCTATATATGAATTTGAATCTATTGTTAGTCAAACTGTCTGCGACGAAGACCAAGATGGTTTTACTACAACAGACTTATCGCAATTTGACACACAAGTTACAGAAGCTTTAGACGGGTTTAGTGTTACTTATTTTTTAACTGAGGATGATGCCAGAAACAACACCAATGTTTTACCAAATTTTTACACCAATACCACAAATCCTTTTACCGTTTATCCAAGAATAACTTCTAACGAAACAGGTTGTTCTGATGTAAACTTTTTTGAGATTACGGTTTTAGAAGCTCCTGTAACTTCTGCTCCTTCAGATATAGTTATTTGCGATAATGATCAAGATGGATTCTTTACAATTAACTTGACTGATGTTATTCCAGAAGTGGTTAATAGCACTACAGATAGACAAATAACATTTCATAATAGCCAAACAAATGCAGATAATGGTAGCAATGCCATTAACAATGACAGTAGTTACAATGCTCAGACAGAAACTATTTTTATTAGAGTAGAAAACACAAATACTGGTTGCCATGCTACAGAAACACTAAGTATTACTGTAAATACACTTCCTGTTTTTTCTGAAATAGAAAATTATAAAATTTGCGAAGACAATAGTGATGGTTATGCTGATTTCATTTTTAATACAAAAGATGCGGAAATTTTAAACGGACAATCAGGAAAAGAAGTCTCATATTATTTAAATCAACAAGATGCTGATGACAGAACCAATGCAATAGACAAAGATACTGCATACCAAAATACTACGACTCCACAGACAATTTTTGTAAGGGTAGAAAATATTACAGATCAAGATTGCTACGGCACTACTAGCTTTATTATTGAGGTAGGCACAAACCCACTTTATAATGAACCTTCAGACTGGTTTGTATGTGACGACATCTCTAACGATGGTTCAGAAACTTTTGATCTGTCAACTAAAGTTACAGAAATATCAGACGGAATTTCAGACAACTTAACTGTAACATTTTACACTTCGCTTAATAACGCTGAAAACAGTATAGACCCATTACCTCTTGAGTATACTAACACTGTAAACCCTCAGACTATTTTTGTTCAAATTGATAATGGAACAATTTGTAATTCTATTACATCTTTTGAATTAAATGTTGTACAAGTTCCGGATGTTAATCCTTCAGTACCTTTAATTGGTTGCGATACAGATTATGATGGATTTACTGAGTTTGATTTAACCAATGCTGAACTCGACATTTTAGATGTAAGACAAGATAATATCGAAATTACTTATTTTGAAAACTACGAGGATGCCGAAACTAATAATAATGCTATTAGTAATCCTGAAGCTTACACTAACACAAGTAATCCACAAACCGCATACGTTAAAATAAATAACTCCTTCTCTAACTGTTATGTCTTAATTCCCTTAGATTTAAGCGTGAATTTACCTCCTGTTATTAATGATTTTCAGTCTTACGATATCTGTGAAAATGAAAATAATAGTTTCGACTTAAATGAGATTGACGAAGTTATCATGGACGAAAGTTTTAATGTAATATTCAGTTATTACAATAACGAAACTGATGCCTATGCAAACCAAAATGCATTAAATACAGACTATACATATGTAACCAATAATGACACGTTGTTTGCACGTGCAGAGTTTACCACAACACATTGTTTTACAGTATATGAGTTTAATCTTAATGTTAATCCGCTTCCAGTTGCTAATCAACCTAGCAATTTAGAAGAGTGTGATGATGATTTTGATGGGTTATTATACTTTGATTTAACACAAAAAAATTCAGAAATATTAGGCGCACAAAACCCTAATAATTTTACAATTACATATCACAACTCCGAAGCTAACGCTCTTGACAATGTGTCTGCAATAGATACAGACTATGTTGCTTTTGATTCTGAAATTTTACATGTAAGAGTAGAAAACAATACCACTGGTTGCTACTCTGTAACACAGTTTTCGGTTATTATTCATCCATTACCTGTTATAGATATTGAAGATCAGGTTATTTGTTTAGATAATTTACCATTAATTGTTTCTGCAAACACCAACAACCCAACAGATCAATATATTTGGTCTACTGGTGAAACTTCACCTGAAATTACAATACCTGAAATCGGAACCTATTGGGTTACTGTTACGACACAGTTTGGTTGCGAAAACACAAGAGTTTTTAGTGTGGCAGAATCTGAAGCTGCAACCATAGAAGCTACAGAAATTATAGATTTTTCTGACCCTAACAATATTACGGTAACTATTAGTGGCATTGGTGATTACCTCTATCAACTAGATGATGGAGAACCACAAGAATCTAACTTCTTTGATAACGTTGGCATGGGTTATCACACAATAACAATTATAGACTTAAATGGTTGTTCTGAAGTAACGAGAGACGTTTTGGTAATAGACATACCAAAGCACATGTCGCCAAATGGTGATGGCCAGTACGATACTTGGCATATCGTTGGTGTAGAAACACTTCCAGGAACCATTATTCATATTTTTGACCGTTATGGTAAGCATTTAGCTACACTAAGACATGATAGTCCTGGTTGGGATGGCACTTTAAATGGTCTAAACTTACCTGCAAGCGACTACTGGTTTGTTGCTAATGTGGCAAGAGGCAACCAGTCTTTTGAGGTAAAAGGGCATTTTGCTATACGTCGTTAAGCGTATTTTAAAACCATTTAGTTAGGCTAATGTAAAAGAAAGTGTACAGTTTTATTTATATTTGAGAGTAAGAGTGCAATACCATCAATCCTGTTCTCTTAAAAATTAGCCATGATAAGGAATAGAACTTTTACTCTTCTCCTCTTCTTGTTGTTTGTGAATTTTTTGTTTTCACAACAGATTATTACAGACAACACACTAACTCCGCAACAACTTATCCAAAATTTGGTAGGCGATAATTGTGCTACGGTAAATAGCATTTCATCACCTTACAATGGTAGTGTAAACAATATTATAAGCTATGGTAATTTTGACAGAGGCTCTTCCAGTTTCCCTTTAGAAAGTGGTATCGTTTTATCTACCGGAAGCATAACTAATGCTGGTAACTCGGTTATAACAGACAACCTCAATGATGGTAATATCAATTGGGAAACGGATCCTGATGTGTTGAATGTTCTTGGTATAGACCAAACTCTCAATGCGACTTCTATTCAGTTTAACTTTAGTGCGGCTAATGATTTTGTAGCCTTTAAATACCTCTTTGCTTCCGACGAATATCAGCAAGAATACCCTTGTAATTTTAGAGATGTATTTGCCATTCTTATTAGACCTGCTGGCAGTGCTGATCCTTTTGTAAATATTGCTCTAGTACCAGAAACCACAACAGAGGTGAGTACAAACACTATTCACCCAAATATTAATGGATTTTGCGAGGCTATTAACGAAGATTATTTTCAAGGATACAACTTACCTGGTACAAACTTCAATGGTCAAACTACTGTACTAATGGCCAATGCAGAGGTTATTCCTAATGAAGTTTATGAAATTAAATTTGTGATTGCAGACCATATTGATCAACGTTTTGATTCTGCTGTTTTTATTGAAGCAGAGGGCTTTGGTGGTTCTATAGATCTTGGCCCTGACCAGTCGGTTTGTGGTAGTAACTTAACCTTAGATGCTGAAATTGATAACCCTTCTGCTGTGTATTCATGGTTTTTAGATGGTAATCTAATTGCTGGCGAAACTAATCCGACGCTTCTGGCTGAGCAATCTGGTACTTATAGTGTTGAAATCTCAATTCCTAGCCCTACCAACAACTGTATCTTAGAAGATAGTATTGAAATTGAAATAATCCCTTATCAAGAAGCAGCACCTATTGAAGATCTTTCGGTTTGCGACCCTACTCCTAGTGATGGAATTTATCAGTTTGATTTTCCGTTATTGAAAAATGAGGAGATTTTAGCTGAGTTGCCTTCAGATAATTACAACATCTCTTACCATCTAAGCTTGGATGATGCTCAAAACAACGTTAATCCTCTGGTTGGCATATATCAAAATACAGAACAGGAAGAAACTATTTTTGTAAGAATTGAAAGCCTAAATGGAGATTGTCTGCAAATTGGTAGCTTTAATATTTCTGTATACCTATCACCAGAAACCAATGAAATTACAGTTGAAGTTTGTAATGGTATCATCACTGAAATAACGTTCACAGACCTAAGCTCTTTAGATCTTGTTGTATCTAATTATCAATTTGAGACAACAGTTACTTATTACGAAACTGAGGATGATGCCATAAACACTATAAATTCAATTACAGATTTTCCTGACTTAGAAAATGAACCTGAAGGCTTTTTTGCTAGAGTAGAAAGTGATTTTAATGGTTGCCCATCAATTGTTCCTGTTAATTTATCCTATGTATCATCTCCAGAGATAACCAATGTTATAATTAATCATTGTATAGACCCTAATTATAACGAAACTGTAAATGGTGAAACTTTTGACTATTATAGCTTAACAACAGATTATAATGCTATTGACATGAGGGATGCATATATAAACGCTAATCCTGAATATGAAGCTATCATTTCTCTAGATATAATAGAGCATCCAGATTTTCCTGTTTTACATATTTCTGATCCTGCGTTTAATTTACCTATCACTGTTAGATATGTTGATGAAAATTGCCCAAAAACCATATCCATAGAGATTCATAAAAACCTACTTTTTAATGTTTTAGGAGAAGAAACTCTAATTTCTCAATGTGATGACGCTTCTAATGATGGAGTTATTGATGTAGATTTAGCTGAAATTACTGAAGATCTAAAAAATGGTTATGAAGATATAGAACTTACATTTTACGAAACAGAAGAAGACAGATCCTTATTGACAAATGCATTAGATCAGAACGCTCTAACATCTGTATCTAACAATCAAAGCCTATACATAAGATCCACCTATCAAGGTTGTACATATAATACAAAAGTTACTTTTGAAATTGAACCACTTTTTATTCCTGAGCCTGTAACAATAGATTATTGCGGAAATACCAACTTAGACACAAATACCACCACAATCTCAATTCCACCTTTGATTGATGAAATTCGTTTAGGTTTAAATACAAGCCTGAACTCCGCTACAACTGTAGAATTATACTTAACTCAAGAAGATGCTGAAAACCAAGAAAATGCTCTTGAAGAAGAATATCAAATTATCGGAGATGGACATTTGTTTTATGTTAGAGTTACAGATATTTTTTCTCCAAATCAGTGTTACAATTTTACAACAGCTCAAGTAAACATAAGCAATTCAATAAATGCTGTAAATCCAAGCCCAATTGTTGTATGTGATGAAGATCAAGATGGCTTTTCTAACGTTAATCTACTAAGTGTCATTCCAGAAATAACAGACGGAACTGATAACCTTGTATTTACCTTCTTTGAAGGCTATGACAATGCTACAGATAATCTAAACCCAATTTTAAATCCTGATAGCTACACTACAGACTCTAAAGAAATTTTTATTAGAGCCGAAATAGATGGAATGAGTTGCTTTACGGTATTCCGATTCGACGTCCTCATCTACGCAGACCCACAGTTAGATAGCGTTTCTAACCTTATAAATTGTGAAGTAGATCCTAATGTACCATCTGAGTTTATTTTTGAAGATAATGACGCCTCCATCATCGGCAACCAACAAGACATGCAAGTCCTCTATTTTGAAACTGAAGACGATGCCATTGACAGAGAAAATGCCATTGATAAAACAGTGCCTTATTTCAATACTTCAAATCCTCAGACCATTTATGTTAGACTTGAAAATGAAGCTGAAAGCGGTTGCTACAAAGTAGCTCCTATGCTAATCGAAGTGAGAGAAACACCAGACTATAATATTCCTACCGATATTTTTGAATGCGATGTTAATAATACTGGTCTGGCAACAACTGACCTTAGCAACACTATCAACGAAATTGAACTTGGCAGTACCACACCTCTGAATGTGTCATTTCACCTAACACCTCTAAATGCTGAAGTTGGTGCCAATGCCATTGCTTTAAATTATACAGCGACAACGAATCCTCAGATGATATATGCCAGAATTGAAAATGCCAATTCCGGTTGTTATAATGTGGAAACATTTAATCTCAATACGCTTTCATTGCCTGAGTTAACTCATGGACAATCCTTGGTGGCTTGTGGTAATAATTATGACACTTCTGTGGAGTGGAATTTAACCGAAGTTGAACTCAACATCTTAGATGGCAGACAGTACAATATTGACTTCACTTATTTCAATTCTGAAGATGATGCGCAGAATAATGTGAATGCTATCGACAATCCTACAGCTTATACAAATACCATTAGTCCAGAAACAGTATATGCCAGAGTTCGTAATGCCACAACAGACTGTTTCTCGGTTGTTCCTTTTGAACTGATTATCAACTCACCTCCTGCTATCAATCAGTTTGGTGTTTATGATATTTGTGACAACGTTGACAATACTGTGGATCTTCACGATATTGATTTGATTTTGGTTGATAACACCTTTAATGTTTTAATTAGCTATTATCAAACTACAGACGATGCCGAAAATGATAATAATGCCTTAAGTACAGATTACATCTACACAAATACTATTGAAAACTTGGTCGCTCGAGTTGAATATACCACTACTGGTTGTTATGCGATTTACCCTTTTGAATTGCATGTTAATCCGCTTCCTGTTGCCAATCAGCCTGACAACATTATAGATTGTGATGATGATTTTGATGGACAGTTGGCTGTTGATTTATCGCAACAAGATGCTTCTATTCTTTTAGGCCAAAATCCTGATGAATTCTCGGTGAGTTATTTTTCTTCTGAAACTGATGCTATTGAAAACACTAATGGTTTAGCCAATTCATATGTAGCTTCAAACAACGAATATATTTTTGCAAGGGTTGAAAATAGTATCACTGGTTGTTTCAGTATTACGCAATTTTCGGTCATTATTAATGACAAGCCTTTTGTTGATATCAATGACCAAGTGCTTTGTCTCAATGATTTTCCTTTGGTGGTCTCTGCCCAAACCAACAATCCTTTAGATAGCTATGAGTGGTCTACAAATGAAACTGCTGCTTCTATTGAAATTACTACTATTGGGTCTTACTCTGTAACGGTTACCAATGAATTTGGGTGCCAAACCACATCTACGTTTTCGGTAACAGAATCTGACTCTGCCGAAATTGACGTTGTAGAAACTGTAAATTTTGCAGATCCTAATAATATTGTCGTTACAGTAACTGGTATTGGTAATTATCTATATCAATTAAACGATCAGCCTTTTCAGACTTCTGGAACTTTCTACAATGTGCCTATTGGTTACAATACTGTAACTATTATTGATCAAAATGGCTGTGCTCAGATTACCAGAGAGGTCTTGGTGATTGATACTCCTAAGCACATGTCTCCTAATGGTGATGGACAGTACGACACTTGGCACATTACTGGTGTAGAAACGCTTCCTGGTACAGTCATCTATATTTTTGACAGGTTTGGAAAACTCATAAAAACGCTTCTGCATACCTCTCCTGGTTGGGATGGATCGTACAACGGCAATCCTATGCCTGCTGGTGATTACTGGTTTGTTGCTAAAGTGAGACAGGACGACAACGTCTTTGAAGTTAATGGTCACTTTGCGCTGAGACGTTAAGTTCTTATTTTCAATTAATTGTTAATTAAAACAAAAAAATTATACGGTTTTTCCTATATTTGGTAATAAGAGTACAATACCATCAATCCTGTTCTCTTAAAAAAAAGCTATGATAAGGAATAGAACATGTACTCTTCTCCTCTTTTTGTCGTTTGTGAATTTTTTGTTTTCGCAACAGATTATTACAGACAACACGCTAACTCCGCAACAACTTATCCAAAATTTAGTAGGCGATAATTGTGCTACAGTCAACAGTATTTCTTCACCTTATAATGGTAGTGTAAACAATATTATAAGCTATGGGAATTTTGACAGAGGCTCTTCTAGTTTTCCTTTAGAAAGTGGTATCATTTTATCTACTGGAAGCATAACTAATGCTGGAAACTCAGTCATAACCAACAATCTTAGTGATGGTAATATCAATTGGGAAACAGATCCTGATGTGTTGAATATTCTTGGTATAGACCAAACTCTCAATGCGACTTCTATTAAGTTTAACTTTAGTACGGCTAATGATTTTGTAGCCTTTAAATACCTCTTTGCTTCCGACGAATATCAGCAAGAATACCCTTGTAACTTTAAAGATGTTTTTGCCATTCTTATTAGACCTGCAGGTAGTGCTGATCCTTTTGTAAATATTGCTTTAGTACCAGAAACCACAACAGAAGTAAGTACAAACACTATTCACCCAAACATCAATGGATTTTGTGAGGCTATTAACGAAGATTATTTTCAGGGTTACAACTTACCTGGCACGAACTTCAATGGTCAAACTAAAGTGTTAATCGCTAACGCTGAGGTTATTCCTAATGAGATTTATGAAATTAAATTTGTGATTGCAGACCATATCGATCAACGTTTTGATTCTGCTGTTTTTATTGAAGCTGAAGGCTTTGGCGGCTCTATAGATCTTGGTCCTGACCAATCGGTTTGTGGTAGTAACTTAACCTTAGATGCTGAGATTGACAATCCTTCTGCCGTGTATTCATGGTACTTAGATGATGATCTTATTACTGGCGAAACAAACCCTACGCTTCTGGCTGAACAATCTGGTACTTATAGTGTTGAAATCTCAATTCCAAGTACTAGTAACAACTGTGTCTTGGAAGATAGTATTGAAATTGAAATAATTCCTTATCAAGAAGCTGCACCTATTGATGATCTTTCGGTTTGCGATCCTACTCCTAGCGATGGAATTTATCAGTTTGATTTTCCGTTATTGAAAAATGATGAAATTTTAGCTGAGTTGCCTTCAGACAATTACAACATCTCTTACCATCTAAGTTTGGATGATGCTCAAAACAACGTTAATCCTCTGGTTGGCATATATCAAAATACAGAACAGGAAGAAACTATTTTTGTAAGAATTGAAAGCCTAAATGGAGATTGTCTGCAAATTGGTAGCTTTAATTCTTCGGTTAACGAAACTCCAAGTACAGCAGATGCTTCAGTTTATATTTGTAATGGCAGCTTTGCTGATCCTGGTATTTCCAACTTAAATATGTTTAACATAGTAATGGCTGATGGCGAATTTGAAAGTACCGTTACTTATTTTCTTAACGAAGAAGATGCCACTAATAATGTTAACCCAATAACTGATTTCCCTAGCTTTAGTGATGAACCTCCTCATATTGTTGCAAGAGTTCAGTCCAATAACCAAGTCAATAACTGTTTTTCTTTAGCATATATATACTTTGATTACATTACACCTCCAGACTTATATACTGACACACTAATACTAGACGCATGTATTGACCCAGATTTTGAAGGAAGCATTGATGACGTTGACTATACCTACAGCACATTACCTGTGTTTTTTGATATCGAAGGTTATTTTGACCTTATTGAAACATCCATTTTCCCTGGATCTACTGTTAGGCTAAACGCTTTAATGTTTTTAGGCAACCCAATGTCCTATACTCTAGAGCAAAATTCTACATTCACTATTCCATTGGCAGTATCTTTTGACAATGGTAACTGTTATAGTCCTGTAACTCTTAGACTCTATAAAAATTACCTTCACGAAGTTATAGGTGCAGAAAACACTATTTCTAAATGTGATGATGAATCAAACGATGGTATTGAAGATTTCAACTTTGACTATATACGACAAGAGCTTTTGGAAAATATAGACGCTAACTACTCTTCTAATGTACACTTAACATATTACCTCACCGAAGAAGACAGAAGCAATGGTGTTAATGCTATAGATCAATCTATTCCTTTTACTGCAACCAGTCAAGATGAGTTGTTTATAGATGCTTATTATACATTTAATGGTAATGTTGCTTGTAGTATTTATTCAAAAATAAATTTTGATGTAATTCCAACAATAAATTTAGATCCTGTTTCAATAGATTATTGTGGTAACACAGATCCAAACACAAACACAACAACAGTAATTTTAGAAACCATTACTGATAACATTAGAGAAGACTTTGCTAATACTTACAATATAATAGCTAATGTAAACATATATGAAACATTTGAAGATGCTGAAAATTTATCTAATCCATTAGATGAAATCTATAACTTAAGTTTCGGACAACTTTTATATATAAGAGCAACAAATACTTTTACTGGCTGTTATGACATTACAACATTAGAGTTTAATATTACTTCTGCTATTGAGGCAAGTAATCCAGAACCTATAATCATTTGTGATGAAGATCAAGATTTATGGTCCACTATTAACTTAGAAGATGTTTTAGTTGGACTTTCAGCGAATAATCCAGATGTTACTTTTTCATTTTATGAGTCTTTTGATGATGCTATAGATGAGTTACATGATGATTTAGTCATAACAAATCCAAGCAATTATAACACCTCAAGCAAGGAGATATTTATAAGAGCTGAAATTGAGTCTGAAAACTGTTTTAGTATTCTCAATTTTGACGTCCTCATCTACGCAGACCCACAGTTAGATAGCGTTTCCAACTTTATAAATTGTGAAGTCGATCCTAATGTGCCATCTGAGTTTGTTTTTGAAGATAATGATGCCTCCATCATAGGCAACCAACAAGACATGCAAGTGCTCTATTTCGAAACTGAAGACGATGCTATTGACAGAGAAAATGCTATTGATAAAACAGTGCCTTATTTCAATACTTCAAATCCTCAGACCATCTACGTTAGACTTGAAAATGAAGCTGAAAACGGTTGTTACAAGGTTGCTCCTATGCTAATCGAAGTGAGAGAAACACCTGACTATAATATTCCTACCGATATTTTTGAATGCGATGTTAATAATACTGGTCTGGCAACAACTGACCTTAGCAACACTATCAACGAAATTGAACTTGGCAGTACCACACCTCTGAATGTGTCATTTCACCTAACACCTCTAAATGCTGAAGTTGGTGCCAATGCCATTGCTTTAAATTATACAGCGACAACGAATCCTCAGATGATATATGCCAGAATTGAAAATGCCAATTCCGGTTGTTATAATGTGGAAACATTTAATCTCAATACGCTTTCATTGCCTGAGTTAACTCATGGACAATCCTTGGTGGCTTGTGGTAATAATTATAATACTTCTGTGGAGTGGAATTTAACTGAAATTGAACTCAACATCTTAGATGGCAGACAGTACAATATTGATTTCACTTATTTCAATTCCGAAGATGATGCGCAGAATAATGTGAATGCTATCGACAATCCTACGGCTTATACAAATACTAGTAGTCCTGAAACAGTATATGCCAGAGTTCGTAATGCCACTACAGATTGTTTCTCGGTTGTTCCTTTTGAACTGATTATCAACTCACCTCCTACTATCAATCAGTTTGGTGTTTATGATATTTGTGATAATGACACCAATACTCTAGACCTGCACGACATTGATTTGATTTTGGTTGATAACACCTTTAATGTTTTAATCAGTTATTATCAAACTACAGACGATGCCGAAAATGACAATAACGCCTTAAGTACAGATTACATCTACACAAATACTATTGAAAACTTGGTCGCTCGAGTTGAATATACCACTACTGGTTGTTATGCGATTTATCCTTTTGAATTGCATGTCAATCCGCTTCCTGTTGCTAATCAACCTGACAACATTGTAGATTGTGACGATGATTTTGATGGACAGTTGGCTATTGATTTATCGCAACAGGATGCTTCAATTCTTTTAGGCCAAAATCCTGATGAATTCTCGGTGAGTTATTTTTCTTCTGAAATTGATGCTATTGAAAACACTAATGGTTTAGCCAATTCATATGTAGCTTCAAACAACGAATATATTTTTGCAAGGGTTGAAAATAGTATCACTGGTTGTTTCGGTATTACGCAATTCTCGGTCATTATTAATGACAAGCCTTTTGTTGATATCAATGACCAAGTGCTTTGTCTTAATGATTTTCCTTTGGTGGTCTCTGCCGAGACCAACAACCCTTTAGATAGCTATGAGTGGTCTACAAATGAAACCGCTTCTTCTATTGAGATTACTGCTATTGGGTCTTACTCTGTAACGGTTACCAACGAATTTGGGTGCCAAACCACATCTACGTTTTCGGTAACAGAATCTGACTCTGCCGAAATTGATGTTGTAGAAACCGTAAATTTTGCAGATCCTAATAATATTGTCGTTACAGTAACTGGTATTGGTAATTATCTTTATCAATTAAACGATCAGCCTTTTCAGACTTCTGGCACTTTCTACAATGTACCTATTGGCTACAATACTGTAACTATTATTGATCAAAATGGTTGTGCTCAGATTACCAGAGAGGTCTTGGTGATTGACACTCCTAAGCACATGTCTCCTAATGGTGATGGACAGTACGACACTTGGCACATTACTGGTGTAGAAACGCTTCCTGGTACAGTCATCTATATTTTTGACAGGTTTGGAAAACTCATAAAAACGCTTCTGCATACCTCTCCTGGTTGGGATGGATCTTACAACGGCAATCCTATGCCTGCTGGTGATTACTGGTTTGTTGCTAAAGTGAGACAGGACGACAACGTTTTTGAAGTTAATGGTCACTTTGCGCTGAGACGTTAGTTATAACCTATACTTAACACTTTTTAATGTTTTCTATGCGTATCTTTGCACTCCCTTAAATGTGAGATGAAAACAATAGTACGATTTTTAGTGTTATTTTTTACAATAACAAGCTACACTCAAAACATTGTTGTAGACAGTCAGACCTATTCTGCTCAGCAGCTAATAGAAGACATATTAATTGATAGTGAATGCATTACCAATGTTAACGTAACCAATGTAATTGGTGGTAATTTTAATGGTGCAGATCAGAGCTATGGTTATTTTGATGCTTCTGGCACAAACTTTCCTTTTGAAAGCGGCATAGTTTTAAGTACAGGCAGACTTATTAATGTCCCTGGACCAAATGACAACTTAAGTGATGATGATGCCGCAAACTGGGCAGGAGATATCGATTTAGAAATTGCATTAAATGAAAACCAAACTTATAATGCCACAATATTAGAATTCGATTTTACTGCTGTGGCTTCTCAAGTTAGTTTCCGATATTTATTTGCTTCAGAAGAATATCAAGAAAACAATTCTAATAGTTGTAACTATTCCGATTTATTTGGTTTTCTAATTAGACCTACAACCAGTCAAAATCAATATGAGAATATAGCTTTAGTTCCAGATACTACGATACCTGTAAAAGTAACGACTGTAACTCCAGGTGTTTCAGGATCCTGTCCACCTCAAAACGAAACCTATTTTGGCTCGTATAATGGTTTTAACTCACCAATAAATTTCAACGGTCAAACAGCTGTTTTAACTGCAACAGCAAATGTTACACCTAATCAATCTTATCATGTAAAACTGGTTATTGCAGACGAACAAAACTACCGCTACGATTCTGCTGTATTTCTTGAAGCTGGTAGTTTTCAATTATCTACAGATTTAGGTCCAAACCGACTTGTCGCTACAGAAAACGCATTATGCGAAGGCGAAACTTTAGAACTTAACGCCAATCATGCTGCCTTAAGCTCTTACAGTTGGTACAAAGATGGTGTGCTGCAAGAAACAACACCAAACTGCTTAAACTGCGGATATTACACAGTTACAGAACCAGGAACCTATAATGTTGAAGTTACTATTTTAGATGACTGTATTTCCTATGGAGAAATTATTGTTGAATATGCTCCTGTCCCAAATGGTCAAGATTCTATTTTAACAGAATGCGATGTTGATTCTGACGGTTTAACGACTTATAACCTTTTTGATGCTGAAAACGATTTAACAAATAACAATGATGATTTTATCGTTTCAAATTTTTTCTTAACCGAGGATGATGCTTTAAATGACACCAATCCTATAACTGACCCAATAAACTTTCAAAATACTGAAGCGTTTCAAAATGTGTTTGCTCGTGTTGTTAATACTGCAAATTGTTTTGATGTTGTTGCTCTAGAATTACAAACTACAAATACTATTATTTCAATTCCAGATTTGGGAGCTTGTGATGGCATGGAAATGGATGGGTTTGCTACGTTTACTTTAAGCAATATTGAAGCTTCCATTATCGCTCAAATTCTCACTGGTTCTCTAGTAACATATTATGAAACCCTTGAAAATGCTTTAAGCGAAAGCAATTCTTTACCAAATAATTACACCAACATAATTGCGGATTCTCAAACCATTTTTGTAAAAATTAAAAACGATAATCAGTGTTTCAGCATTTCAACAGCAAATCTGAATGTACTTTACACTCCTGTATTAGAAGCAGACGAAACCTTAATTTATTGTACAAATACGTTTCCTGAAACCATTACACTTCATGGTGGAGTTTTAAATGATTTACCAAACAATTACTACTATGAGTGGTATTTTAATGGTAGTTTAACAGATGTTGACACCTCGTTCAATGAGATCAACGAAGCCGGAAACTACACCGTAATCGTTACCGACCCTAATGGTTGTTCATCAAGCCGAACCTTAACAGTAAATGCTTCTGAAACTGCTATCATTGAAAGTATTTCTATTGAAGGTATTTCCCCAAATAACACTGTTACTGTTAATATTTCTGGGCAAGGAATTTACGATTTTGCTATAGATGACAGTAGCGGTAATTATCAAGAGAGTAATGTATTTAATAATATTACTGAAGGTGAACACACCATCTACATAAAAGATAGAAATGGTTGCGGTATTACAGAAGAAACTATAACAATAGTCGGTATACCAAAATTCTTCACACCAAATGGAGATGATGTTAATGATACATGGGAAATTATAGGTGCTAATACAGACCTTAATCAAATTGAAAGCTTACAGGTTTTTGATCGCTTCGGAAAATTAATGATGCAATCGTATTCTGGTGGCTTTAGTTGGGATGGAAACTATAAAGACAATCCTATGCCTTCCAGCGATTATTGGTATGTCTTAAAATTTAAACAAGACACTTCAAACTACGAAATTAAAGGCCATTTTGCATTAAAACGGTAATTGAATACTAGCTATCTTTATCGTAAATTTGTGCTATGCGTTTTAAGATAGAATCAGAATTTAAACCCACAGGAGATCAGCCTCAAGCTATAAAACAATTAGCTGCTGGCATAGACAGTAATGAACGGTATCAAACACTTCTTGGTGTTACTGGTTCTGGTAAAACATTTACCGTTGCCAATGTTATTGAAGAAGTACAACGACCAACCTTGGTATTGGCGCACAACAAAACCTTAGCAGCGCAGTTGTACTCTGAGTTCAAACAGTTTTTTCCTAATAACGCTGTAGAATACTTTGTATCTTACTATGATTACTATCAACCAGAAGCTTACATTCCTGTTTCTGGTGTGTATATAGAAAAAGATTTGTCTATAAACGAAGAAATTGAGAAGATGCGATTAAGCACTACCTCTTCCCTACTTTCTGGTCGTCGCGATGTATTAGTTGTTGCATCAGTATCTTGCTTATATGGTATTGGTAATCCTGTTGAATTTCAAAAAAATGTTATTACGCTAGAACGCGATCAAGTTATTTCTAGAACTAAACTTTTACACAAATTAGTACAAAGTTTATACTCGCGTACCGAAGCCGAATTTAAAAACGGAAACTTTAGAATAAAAGGAGATACTGTAGATGTCTTTCCTGGATATTCAGACAATGCGTTTAGAATTCACTTTTTTGGTGATGAGATTGAAGAAATTGAAGCTTTTAATCCATATTCAAATGAAGTGATAGAACGCTATGACAGACTCAACATCTATCCTGCAAACATGTTTGTAACGTCGCCTGATGTGCTTCAAAATGCAATCAGAGATATACAAGATGATTTGGTAAAACAACACGATTATTTTAAAGATATAGGCAAACATCTGGAAGCCAAACGCCTTAAAGAACGTACCGAATTTGATCTTGAGATGATCCGTGAATTAGGTTACTGCTCTGGTATTGAAAACTATTCGAGATACTTAGATGGCAGAGCTCCTGGTACAAGACCTTTCTGTTTGCTAGATTATTTCCCAGATGATTACTTGATGGTTGTTGACGAAAGTCACGTAACCATCTCACAGGTACATGCCATGTATGGTGGTGATAGAAGTCGTAAAGAAAACCTAGTAGAATACGGTTTTAGACTACCAGCTGCCATGGACAACAGACCTTTAAAATTTGAAGAATTTGAAGCGTTGCAAAACCAAGTGATTTATGTTTCTGCAACTCCAGCCGACTATGAACTGCAAAAAACAGATGGAGTTTACGTTGAGCAAGTTATTAGACCAACTGGTTTATTAGATCCTATTATCGAAGTACGTCCTAGTTTAAATCAAATCGATGATTTAATCGAAGAAATACAAAATCGTGTAGAAAAAGACGAGCGTACACTGGTTACAACACTAACCAAACGTATGGCAGAAGAATTGGTAAAATACCTAACTCGTATTGCCATTCGTTGTCGCTACATTCACAGTGATGTTGATACGCTAGAGCGTGTAGAAATTATGCAAGATTTACGTAAGGGTTTGTTTGATGTGTTAGTTGGAGTTAACTTACTACGTGAAGGTTTAGACTTACCAGAAGTATCGTTAGTAGCTATCTTAGATGCAGATAAGGAAGGTTTTTTACGCTCTAACCGTTCTCTAACCCAAACTGTTGGTAGAGCCGCAAGAAACTTAAATGGTAAAGCAATTATGTATGCAGATACCATTACCAAAAGTATGCAACAAACCATAGACGAAACCAACTATAGACGCGAAAAACAGATTGCATACAATACCAAAAACAATGTTACACCAAAGGCCTTGAACAAAAGTCTAGATAGTGCTTTAGCAAAAAACTCTGTGAGTACTTATAAAACCGAACTCGATGCCAAACTTGCCGCAGAACCAGAAAGCGAATACCTTACTAAAGCTCAACTCGAAAAGAAAATAAGAGAAAAGCGTAAGCAAATGGAACAAGCTGCCAAAGCATTAGACTTTATGGAAGCCGCAAAATATAGAGATGAGATTACGGCTTATCAAGAAAAATTAGAAAGTCTTAAAGTGAAATAGTTATTAGTGAAACCAATTAACTAATGAGTATAAAATCAACTTAACCAATACAATTCAACTAATAAACACCTATACAATTAAACGTTTTGAGTATCTAATTATACTGAACCTTAAATATATCAATTAAGAAATCTGGCGGTACAATTTTATTAGGAAAACTATCCATTAAGTCCAATACTCTATTAATAGACTCATGGCTTAATCCCATACGTAACCCAAAGTTGTGAATCTTTGCCAACTGTTTAGGAGATACTTTATGATCTAAATTCATTAAAAGCACTAACCTATGAAATTGAACAATGCGCTCACTATGCGTCTTTAAATGTACATACGTAACAGGATGATTAAAAAGATATTCAAAATCCTCTTTAGATATATCCAATTGTTTGGCTATACTAAATAAGAAGTTATACTCTATCGTCTTTATATTTTCATCAGTTTGAGCAAACGCAATCATCTCAGAAAGTAAGCTCAATTTTTCAACTCTATTAATCATTTAAAAAGGGAATTAATGAACAGTGTAAAGTTAAAGAGGTACATTATTTTATTGTCGTTGATATAATGTATCTTGTCGAAAAATTAAATGTACTTAGTCGGTAATTTTAAACTTTTATCAAGCTCAAAAGCCTTTTATAGTATGCGTTTCAACCATTTATCACTATTCTTTTTTATGTTTTTTTGCTGTTGCATTAACGCGCAAAGCACTGCATCTAAAGAGATTAATACATTTACAATAGAAGCTCCTCAACTTAAGACTTTCAAAAAAATATGGGTGTATTTGCCTAAAAATTATCAAAATTCTGAAAAAGCGTATCCTGTTATTTACATGCACGATGCTCAAAATTTATTTGATAATGAAACAGCTTATGCTGGCGAATGGCAAGTAGATGAATATTTAAACACGCTTTCTCAAAATGAAAGTATAATTATTGGCATAGCGCATGGCAATGAAAAAAGAATAGAAGAGTTAACACCTTACAAGCATGAAAAATATGGTGGCGGACAAGGTGAAGCATATGTTACGTTTATAAAAAATACGCTTAAACCACATGTAGATGTTACCTACAGAACAAAGCCTAAAGCAGAGCACACAACTATTTTTGGCGCTTCACTTGGAGGTCTTATATCCTTTTATGCGGCAATTAAATATCCTGAAACCTTTGGTAAGGCTGGTGTTTTCTCTCCATCCTTTTGGTTTAGCGAAGAGATCTATGAACTAGCAAAATCTGTTGATATACCTGCTACATCAAAATTCTATTTCTTAGTTGGAGATAAGGAAAGTGACACCATGGTATCAGATCAAATAAGAATGGTAAATTTATTAAAGACTAAAGGCGTTAACGATAATCAAATAGAAAGCCACATCATAAAAGACGGCCAACATAATGAAAAATTATGGAGAGAAAACTTTGCTGCTGCCTATGATTGGTTATTTACTAAAGCAAACTAAATTATGACGAATAACGATATTTTTAAAAAGCTAAGAGTAGCACACAAACTTAGAGATGAAGACATTGTAAAAATCTTAGAGCTTGTAGATTTTAGAATCTCTAAAAGTGAGCTTAATGCCTTTTTTAGGCGAGAAGATCATCCTAAATATATGGAATGTGGCGATCAGATTCTCCGAAATTTCCTAAATGGTTTAATTATTCATTTAAGAGGTCCGATGCCAAAACCTCAAAAAAAGAAGGATTAAATTATTAAGTTCATAAAAATATCTAAATTATTTTTTTGTTATCTTCTTTGCCTTTAAATTGCATAATAGAAACTGATTCATAGCATGTTTGAAACCTCTTCAAAACACACTCCTTTGTTAGATATTTCTGCAAAGGAAATAAAAACACTAAACGAAAAATACAAACCTTTATCCGCAGCTGAGCGTATAAAACAACTGTACATAGATTTTGATATGGCAGATGTTATGCTTACCAGCTCATTTGCGGCTACGTCTGCTTTTTTGTTAAAGTTAATTTCAGACATTAATAACAAACAAGAAGTATTCTTTATTGACACAGGTTACCATTTTGAAGACACACTAAAATACAAGGCTACTTTAGAAAAAAAATACAACCTTAACGTTACGTCTATTTCTGGAATTAAGGAAGAACATGAGTTTACAACAAAAGACGAAACCTGGAAGAAAAATCCTGATTTTTGTTGCTCTATCAACAAAGTTCAACCTTTACAGACAATAAAGAAAAATTACAAGGTTTGGATTTCTGGTTTAATGAAATGGCAAAGTGACCACAGAGCAACCTTAGATATCTTTGAAGAACGTGGAGAAATATTAAAATTCTATCCGCTTTTAGATGTTAGTAAAGAAGAACGAGATGCTTTTATAAAAAAGCATAATCTTCCGTTTCATCCATTAGTAGCTAAAGGTTATAATTCTATTGGTTGTAAGCATTGCACTGTTCCAGGAGAAGATAGAAGTGGTCGTTGGAACAACAATCCTAAAACCGAATGTGGGTTACATTTATAAAAGACACATATTAACTAAAAAATTAATGTTTTAGTTTTTAACATAAAAAAAGCGCCTTAATTAAGGCGCTTTTTTAATTCTATATTTTTTCTTTTCTTAAGAAAGAACGTCTTGTACTTTATCAGCAGCTTCCTGGAATTCTGTAGCACTTAGTACATCTAAACCAGAGTTGTCAATTAAGTCTTTAGCTATATCTGCATTGGTACCTTGTAAACGTACAATGATTGGTACGTTAATGTTACCCATGTTTTTATAAGCATCTATTACACCTTGTGCTACTCTATCGCAACGTACAATACCACCAAAGATGTTAATTAAGATTGCTTTTACATTTGGATCTTTTAAAATGATTTTAAAAGCAGCTTCTACTCTAGCAGCATCTGCAGTACCACCAACATCTAAGAAGTTAGCTGGCTCACCACCTGCTTGCTTTATTAAATCCATTGTAGCCATTGCTAAACCAGCACCATTTACCATACAACCAACGTTACCGTCTAGGTCTACATAGTTAAGGCCTAATTCACCTGCTTCAACCTCAATTGGGTTTTCTTCACGCTTATCGCGTAATTCAGCTAAATCTTTATGTCTGTATAATGCATTAGCATCTAAAGTTACTTTAGAGTCTACTGCCATAATTTTGTCATCACTTGTTTTTAAAACAGGATTGATTTCAAATAAAGAGGCATCAGATTTTACGTATGCTGTGTAAAGAGACGTTACAAACTTTGTCATTTCTTTAAATGCAGCACCTGATAATCCTAAATTAAAAGCTACACGACGTGCCTGAAATGGTAAAAGACCTAAAGCAGGATCTATTTCTTCTGTAAAGATTAAGTGAGGTGTTTTCTCTGCAACTTCCTCGATATCCATACCTCCTTCAGTAGAATACATAATCATGTTTTTACCAGTACCTCTGTTTAAAAGTACAGACATGTAGTATTCTTCTGGTTCGTTATCGCCTGGATAGTACACATCTTCAGCAACTAAAACCTGGTGTACTTTTTTACCTTCTGCAGAGGTTTGTGGTGTTACCAAATTCATTCCGATGATTTGACCAGCAAGATCTTTAACCTCATCTAAATTTTTGGCAAGTTTTACACCTCCACCTTTTCCACGTCCACCAGCATGAACCTGAGCTTTAATAACATGCCAACCTGTGCCTGTTTCTTCAGTTAATTTCTTAGCTGCTTCTACAGCTTCGTCAGCACTTTGAGCCACAATTCCGCGTTGAATGCGTACTCCAAAGCTGTTTAGTAATTCTTTTCCTTGATATTCGTGTAAATTCATGTGTGATCTGAAATTAATTCGTTACGCAAAAATACATATACGCTTAGTTTAAACCAATAATTTTTGGGTCGAATTTTTAAACCTTTGATATAACTTATGGTTTTACTTTCTGTTCAGGTTTTTTATTATTGAAAATGCACTATCTACATAGGCATCTTCTACCACAATAGTAAACTCGTTTGTTGTAGAAATCACTTCATACAGCGCTACATTTTGCCATGCCAAACGTTTTAGAATTTGATAATATAAACCAGCAACTGTTGTATTGCTTTTTGGTAAGGTTAAACTGATAGCTGACAGATTTTCTTTTACAGCAATACACTCTTCATTCTTAAAACTTTCTTGTACCGAAATTCTTTCAGAACTCGAAATGATAATATTACTTTCTAAAATACCTCTAGTAAAAGTGTAAAACACATTACTCTTATCTTTTATTTTTGTTAGAATTGCTGCCTGACTATCTATTAAGGTATTAGAATTTTTATATGTAAAATCACTTAAATTAGAACGCAAGGTAATGTCTCCCAACTGTCCTAGAAGTGTATCTAACTTATAATATGGTTTACTAACTTCTAAACGATCTTTAAAACGTCTTAAAGCCATCATAATAGCTCCTGTTTTTACTGGTTTCCCTAATTGTTTAGAGACCTCATCTTGCAAAACTTCTGCTAATGCAGAGTAATTAATAATCTCTTTTGCCAAGCCTTCTTCTAAAAAAGGCTGCTCTAATACAATGCTTTCTACACAAGAGGCAATAGTCTTCACGCTTTAAGAATTAAATTTGTTAATTATTTAACTTATTGTGCAAAATTAGTAAATATTCAACAATAAATTCCTTGATAACTTTTCTAACTCTATGTTTGTGTCCTTAATTAGGAAAGAAATTAATGGACAACAATACGTTATTACAAATTGCTAAAGAATACGGAAGCCCAATATATGTATATGATGCTGAAAAAATCACATCACAATACAAGCGCTTAACCAAAGCTTTTAATTCTGTAAACAACTTAAGAATTAATTATGCTGCTAAAGCACTATCTAACATATCTGTACTAAAGTTATTTAATAGTATGGGTTCTGGTTTAGATACTGTTTCTATACAAGAAGTACAACTTGGTCTTAAAGCCGGCTTTAAGCCAGAAAACATTATCTACACACCAAACGGAGTGTCTCTTGAAGAGATTGAAAGTGTAGCAGAATTAGGTGTACAAATTAATATTGATAATCTTTCGATTTTAGAACAATTTGGCTCTAAACATCCAAAAATCCCAGTTTGTATAAGAATAAATCCGCATGTTATGGCTGGTGGAAACACCAACATTTCTGTTGGTCATATTGATAGTAAATTCGGTATTTCAATTCATCAGATACCTTTATTACTTCGTATTGTTGAAAACACTAATATGACCATAAACGGCATACACATGCATACTGGTAGTGATATTTTAGATATTGATGTGTTTTTGTATGCCAGTGAGATTTTGTTTGAAACTGCAAAGAATTTTAAAAACCTTAAATTTATTGACTTTGGTTCTGGTTTTAAAGTACCTTACAAAAAAGGAGATATAGAAACCAATATTGAAGAACTTGGCAAAAAACTATCAAAGCGATTTAATAGTTTTTGTAAAGAATATGGAAAAGACCTGACCCTTGCATTTGAGCCAGGTAAATTTTTAGTGAGTGAAGCAGGTGTGTTTTTAGCAAAAGTGAATGTTGTAAAACAAACAACATCTACAGTTTTTGCTCAGATAGATTCTGGTTTTAATCACTTAATACGACCTATGCTTTATGGATCTCAGCATGAAATTGTAAACATTACTAACCCAAAAGGACGTGAGCGTTTTTACTCTGTTGTCGGCTACATCTGCGAAACCGACACCTTTGCCAATAACAGAAGAATTTCAGAAATAAACGAAGGTGATATTTTGTGTTTTAAAAATGCTGGTGCCTATTGCTTTACCATGTCTAGCAACTACAACTCGCGTTACAGACCTGCTGAAGTTTTAATATACAAAGGGAAACCTCAACTCATACGACAACGTGAAACCTTTGAAGATATTCTAAGAAATCAACTTGAAATTGCTATGTAAAAATTGAAAATGTTTATTTTTAGTTTAGTAATTCTCCCTTAGTTTTTAAGGGAGAATTTTTTTAGTCCTTTAATTGTTTTTGTTTTAAAGTCGTTTCTACACCATACTTATCTACCAAATATACTAAAGCTGTCATTGTTGCGGCTCCAAGTTCTAGTTCGCGTTTATTAACATGTTCAAAGGTATCATTGGCAGCATGATGATGATCAAAATAACGTTGAGAGTCTGGTCTTAAACCTGCTAATAAAATACCGTCATCTTTTAGTGGACCAATATCTGCACCACTATAACCTTTTTCAAAATAATGAATTAAATACGGTTTAAAAAGCGTTCTCCATGCATCGATTTTTTGCAGCATTAATTCACTACCATCAAAACTAAAGCCTCTTGGTGTAAAACCACCTGAATCACTTTCTAATGCAAAAACATGTTTTTCTCCTTTTGTTTTTGCGACTTCTGCATATTTGCGTCCTCCTCGCAGTCCGTTTTCTTCATTCATAAAAAGCACAACTCTAATACTACGCTTTGGTTTAATGCCACTTTCTTTCAACAAACGCAACACATCCATAGATTGCACTACACCTGCACCATCATCGTGTGCTCCATCTCCTAAATCCCATGAGTCTAAATGACCTCCAACGACGATATATTCGTTAGGAAATTCGCTTCCTGTAATTTCACCAATGACGTTATAAGATTGTACATCTTCAAACTGCTGACAACTCATCTCGAAGAAAAATTCTAAGTCTTTATTTTGTTTTAAAGCTTCACTCAGCTTTACAGCATCATTGGTGCTTATTGCTGCAGATGGTATTCTTTTTTCAACTGGCAAATCTCCATAACTCATACTTCCTGTATGCGGATAATCGTCTTGTCTAGAACTCAATGAACGTACAATAGTACCAACCGCTCCATACTTTGCTGCTTCGTGAGCACCTCTATAACGTTCTACAGAGCAGCCTCCATAGGCTTCAAAAGTGTGGATTAAATCTGGCTGAAGTGCTCTATTAATAAATACAATTTTGCCCTTAATTTTTGCCTCTCCAAGGTGCTTTAAATCTTCATAACTACCAACCTCAATAACCTTTGCTTTTAACCCATTTTCTGGTGTTGCAACTGATCCGCCTAATGCACAAATATTGACTTTATTCAACTCTCCAGAAGTAGTAAAATAAGCCATTTCTTTTTCTCCTCTAACCCATTTTGGCACCATAACTGGTTGCAACCATACTTTATCTAAGTCTAGTTTTTCTAGCTCCATTTTGGTGTATTGCACAGCAAGTTCTGCGTTGGTTGAACCAGATAAACGACCACCAATAGTATTGGATAAATAGTCTAACCACTGGTAACTTTTGCCATTGGTTAAAGATGTCTTGTAGATGGTTTTTAATGCTGCTTCGTCAGATTGAGCAGAAACACAAAACGAACTCAACATTAAACCAAATACAATAGCTTTTAATTGAATATTATTCATTTTCTAATTCTTGTTTATACAAACCTATATTAGCTTTTTCCTTTGCAGGAAGTTCTGGTTCTTTTATATCCTTATACGTTTTAAGTGTATCGTAAAGAATTTTTGCCACCAAATAACGTGCTGTTGGTTTATCATCAGCAGGAATATTGAACCAAGGTGCGTGTGGTTTTGAACTTTGATTTAAAACCTCTTCATAGCATGATTGATATTTATCCCAAAGCTTACGTTCTTTTAGATCATCGGCAGAAAACTTCCATTGTTTATCTGATCTATCGAGACGTCTAAGTAATCTGTTTTTTTGTTCTTCTTTTGAAAGATTTAAAAAGAATTTAAAAATGATTGTACCGTTATCTGCAATATGCTTTTCAAAATTATTGATTTCCTTGAAACGCCTTTCCCAAAAGGCTTCATCGATATCTTCAACAGAATTGATTCCTGGCATATTTTCGTACATTAAATATTTGGGATGCACTCTGGTAACCAACACATTTTCGTAGTGTGTACGATTGAAAATTCCGAATTTACCCCTTGCAGGCAAAGCAATATAATGCCGCCACAGGTAATCATGTTTCAACTCTAATTCCGTTGGCTTTTTGAAGCTATGCGCAACAATTCCTCTAACATTAAATTCTTTAAACACTTCACGAATTAGACTATCCTTACCTGCTGTATCCATCCCTTGAATGCAAAACAAAACCGAATACTTGCCATGAGCATACATAGCATTTTGTATATCTGCCAAGTCTTTGCTAATGTCACGCATCGCCTCTTTGATGTCTTTTTTATCAGCGTCAAGATTATACTTAGTTGTTAAATCTTTAATGTTGACTTGGGACTTAATTCTAAAATCTTCTATGTTTATGTCTTTCATTTCTTTTAAATTCTAGATTATTATGACGTCTGAACTACCTAGTAATGTCCATTCAGCAAATGCGCATAATGACACAACTTTACTTAGAAGCAAATGCTTTTACATCTGCTTCGCTTACTTCTTTTCCACCTAAAATAATTAGACGCTCCACAACATTTCTTAACTCTCTGATGTTTCCTGTCCAGTCGTAATTTTGAAGAAGTTTTATAGCTTTATCTGAAAAGGATTTTTTAGCATTTCCTTGTTCTTCAGAAATTTTATTAGCAAAATAATCTACTAGCAAAGGAATATCTTCTCGTCTGTCATTTAACGCTGGAACTTCTATTAAAATTACTGCTAGTCTATGGTACAAATCCTCTCTAAATTTACCATCAGCAATTTCTTTTTTTAAGTCTTTATTAGTTGCAGCAACAACTCTTACATTTACCTTAATATCCTTATCGCTACCAACACGTTGTATTCTGCTTTCTTGTAAAGCACGTAGCACTTTAGCTTGAGCAGAAAGACTCATATCACCAATTTCATCTAAGAAAATAGTGCCTCCGTTTGCTGCTTCAAATTTTCCTGCTCTATCTTTATTTGCTGATGTAAAAGCACCTTTTACATGCCCAAATAATTCACTCTCTATAAGCTCACTTGGTATAGCAGCACAGTTTACCTCAATCATAGGTCCTTTAGAACGTTCGCTCTTTTGGTGCAACCAATGTGCTACCAGCTCCTTACCTGTTCCGTTTGGTCCTGTAACCAAAACACGAGCATCTGTTGGAGCTACCTTATCTATCATGTCTTTGATGCGAGCTATAGCAGCACTCTCACCAATCATTTCGTAATTTTTGCTTACTTTTTTCTTAAGTCTCTTGTTTTCTACAACAAGTTCTTTTCGGTCTAAAGCAATACGAACTGTATTTAATAATCGGTTTAAATCTGGTGGTTTAGATATGTAATCAAAAGCACCCAAACGCATTGTGTTAACAGCTGTATCTAAATCTCCATGACCAGAAATCATAACCATTGGTGTTTCTGGTTTTATTTTTTTTACAGCTTCTAGCACTTCTACACCATCCATTTTTGGCATCTTTATGTCACAAAGTACCAAATCGTAGTCATCCTTTTTTATTTTTTCAATTCCGACTAAACCGTCTTCAGCTTCTTCAACTTGGTACGTATCACTTTCTTCTGAAAGTATCTTAACCAATACTCTGCGGATTGCAGCTTCATCTTCTATTATTAATATTTTAGACATATCTATATTTTAAATTTTAATCCTGTTCTTAAGTAAAATGTATTTACATCATTTAACTTAAAAACCTCATCTCTATCTTCGTTTCTTAAGGCATTATTTAACCTAAAGGTGTAACCAGTGTACATATAAGCCACCAAATGTTTAGTAAAACAATATTCATACCCAAGTCCTCCGACAGCTAAAGATAATGATATATTATCTACTTGTTTTCCGTTAATTTGCTGTGGTCGTTGTATGTGCGCAAAATACCCATCTAATGTAACAAAGGTTTGAAGCATATTTTTTTCATTGAAAAAATACTTAATATTAGATTTTGGTACACCTGCATTAAAAGACCAATTTTCATTAACTCGCCTATAATAGCTTATAAAAGGTAATGGAATTGGCAAACCTGTTGTAGAATTGTATGTAAGACCTAATACTAAACGGTATGGTCTTTTAGCAGTTTCGTCTTTTGTTCTATCGTTTATTGCAAAAATACCTCCATTAAGAAAAAAATCATCAGAGGTTAGTTTTTCTGTTAATGTAGATGCTATTCTTGGATTAAATTTTAGGCCTAAACGCCATTTTGTACTGGATTTAAAAGTGTAACCAATACTTAGGTCTATAATATTTATGGTCTCTAAAAGCGACTTATCAAACGGATAGTTGTCTTCTAAATTAAGAATAACTCTATTATATTCTGCACCTAAAACTAAGTAGCAATCCTTGCTGGTCTCAATAGGGTAATTAAATAAAGCTCTTAGCCTTGTGTACTGATCTTCGGAATCTCCTTTTGGGATAAAAGAATATTCTAAACGTGCTAAATCTGTAAGTTGTGCTTTTGCAGAATACACACAACACATTACAACAAGGGCTAGTATTGTATGGCATTTCTTAAAGCGTAAAATCATATATTTTTTTATTTCTTTTCTATAATGTGAATATCGCGTTGCGGGAACGGAATTGAAATATTATTTTCTCTGAAAAGTCTATCGATTTCGAATCGAATATCACTTTTAGGAAAGCTAGCCTTAAAACTATCATTGATAGTAAAAACCAACTTAAAATTTAACGAACTATCGCCAAAATTAGTAAACAACACCACAGGCTCAGGCTCTGATATAACATCTGGATGTGTGCTTGCAGACTGCAACAGTAGTTTTCTTACCAACTCTACATCACTTCCGTAAGCAACACCAACCTCAACACTTTCTCTGGTTGTTGTTCCGTTTTGCGTCCAGTTGTACAACGAATTGGTTAAGTAGAGATGGTTAGGTATTACCAACACTTTATTATCTATAGTTACCGCTCTAGTTGTTCTTAATTTAATCTCTTCTACTCTACCTACTTTGCCTTCAATTTCAATAATATCTCCAACATGAACAGACTGATCTATGAGTATAAATACTCCCGAAATAATATCTTGAAACAAGGTTTGCAATGCCAAACCAACACCTATTAAAAGTGCTGCTGAAGCTGCAAAAACAGCTGTAACATTAACACCAACTGAATGCAATGTAATAAGCAATATAATGAGGTATATTAACCACCTAAAGTAGCCATACACAACATTAAACTTTCCTTTATCTGCTTCGGGTAGGTTTCTGGTAATAATTCTTAGAAAAACCTTTAACACAACAGTTGTTATTACAATAGCTGTAGTAACAATTAGCATATCAAAAATTGAAATGCTAATGTCCTTAGTAAAGTCTATATGCAGACTTAGAAACTCTTTGGTATTTTCCCAAATAGAGCTTTCTGTTATTGTTTCTTCTATTTCACTAAGACCTTGCATGCACTAGTATTTCAACCACTTAAATAATTCTTTATATGTTGGTTTCTTACCATACATTAAAATACCTACACGATAAATTTTGGCAGCAAACCAAACCGCAAACATAAATGTACCAATAAGAAGCAACAAAGACAAACCTTGTTGCCAAATCGGCACACCAAACGGAATACGCATTAGCATTACCACAGGAGATGTAAAAGGAATAAACGAAAACACTGTTGATACTGTACCATGAGGATCTTCGATAACCGTAAATACACCAACATACACAGCTAAAATTAAAGGCATTAATATTGGCAGCATAAACTGCTGTGTGTCTGTTTCGTTATCTACAGCAGCTCCAATTGCAGCATATAATGAACTGTAAAGTAAATAACCTCCAATAAAGAAGAACATAAAAGCTATAACAAGATTTAATAGAGGTAAGTTATTAATACCGTTTAAAAGATTTTCAGCCATGGCTTGAGCACCTTCTGCCTGCATAGCTTGGTTCATTAACTCTTGTTGAGGAGTTGATGTTTGGGCTAAATCTATTCCAAATATTGTAGAAACAACAATCATTAAAACACCACCTAAAACTACCCAAATTGCAAATTGCGTTACACCTGCTAATGATGTACCTATAATTTTTCCCATCATTAACTGAATAGGCTTAACTGAAGAAATTATGACCTCAATAATTCTACTTGTTTTTTCTTCAATAACACTTCGCATTATCATGTTACCATAAATAATGATGAACATAAATAGCAAATAACCTGCAACTCCTCCAAATGCTAGTTTTATAATATTATCTAATTTGGAACTTTTTTGACCATCAAAACTCTCTTGAGCAATATCTACATTTGTTTTAGCTGCCTCTATTTGTGCTATTGTAACACCATCTTGCTGAAGTTTTTTGTCTCTTAAAAATTTTTCTATTTTACCTTCTATACCTGATATAACAGTCAAAGAGGGTGTTTCCTCTGAATAGAATTTTATACTCTTAGAAACTTCCTCTATAGAATCAACTTTAGCTACATACAACAAACCATAGTCATTAGTTTCTTTTACAAGCTTTACAGCTTCTTCTAAGTTAAAATCCTCTAGATTATTATAGGTTGTGTTCTCTGTATTCTGAAAAACATCCTTTAAAAATCCTGACTCATCTAGCACTGTTATTGTTCGTTTTTTATCGTTGTTAAGTTGCGATAAATAAGCCACCACAGCGATTAGCGCAATCATAATCAGTGGACTTAAAAAAGTCATTATAATGAAAGACTTATTTCTAACCTTTGTAAGGTATTCTCGTTTTATAATGAGCGGTAAATGATTCATTATTAGTTATTTTTTACAGTTTGAATAAAAATATCATTTGCTGTAGGAATCACTTCCACAAAATGATTTACTTCTGCTGTTGAAGTTAAAAACGACAGCAAATCGTTTGATGATGTTGCCTCATTAATTTTTATATTGAGTTTAATATCATCATTTAAATTTTTGAAGGTTGCTGGCAAGACTTCAAACTTATTCTTTATTTCTGCAATAACAGCTTCGCTATTGTTAGACTGTAACCCAACCTCAAAAGTATTGGTTCTGTACTGACGTTTTATGTCGTTTAATTTTCCGTCTAAAATTTTATTAGACTTATGAATTAATGCTATATGATCACAAAGCTCTTCTACAGATTCCATTCTATGGGTAGAAAAAATCACTGTTGCTCCTTCATCTCTTAATTGTAGAATTTCATCCTTTATTAAATTAGCATTTATAGGATCGAATCCTGAAAACGGTTCGTCAAAAATTAAAAGTTTTGGTCTGTGCAAAACTGTAACTACAAATTGTATCTTTTGCGCCTGACCTTTACTTAATTCTTGTATTTTTTTGTTCCACCAATCTCCAATATCAAGCTTATCAAACCAATATTTTAGTCTGCTTTTTGCTTCAGATTTAGACATCCCTTTTAGCTGTGCCAAGTACAAAGCTTGCTCACCAACTTTCATAGATTTATACAATCCACGCTCTTCTGGCAAATAGCCGATATCTCTAATATGCTCTGGTTTTAAAGGCTGTCCGTCTAATTGCACAGTACCTTCATCTGGCATTGTTATTTGGTTAATAATACGTATTAGAGTAGTTTTTCCGGCTCCATTAGGGCCAAGTAATCCAAAAATACTGCCTTTTGGAACAGCGATTGAAACTTCATTTAGTGCTTTAAAACTTCCGAAGCTTTTAGATACGGAATCAGCAACTAATAAATCGTTCATAGGAGTAGTAGTTTTTTACAACGGTTAGTTTGTAAATATATTAAATGTTAAACATTTTGTTGCATTTAAACCTTACTTATTAAGTGTTTTTTACTGTACAAATAACATGTTGTGCACACAAATAATGTTCAGTATTGTCTAAAAAAACAAAACCCACCCTTATGGTTAGATAAGGATGGGAAAAAATTGCTATGAAAAAGAAAAATTACCGCTAATAAGAATTAGCGATAATTCAAAGATAGTATTTTTTATTTAACATTTAAGGTTTTACGAAAACATATCTTTAACCTTTTCAAAAAACGACTTATCAGAGCTTTCTGGTTTAGGCTCAAAGTGCTCGTCATCTCTCATGTTTTCAAAAAACTCTTTTTGCTTTTTATTCAAAGTCTTTGGTGTCCAAACATTTACATGAACAAGTAAATCACCTTTACCATAGCCATTAATACTTGGAATTCCTTTACCTCTTAGCCTTAAGATTTTACCAGATTGCACACCTGCGTCTATCTTAATTCTCACCTTACCTGTAACCGTATCAATCTCTTTGGAAGTTCCTAAAACAGCATCTGGTAGACTTACATACATATCGTAATGTAAGTTATCTCCTTCTCGTTTTAGTGTTGGGTGTTCTTCTTCTGAAATCACAACCAAAAGATCTCCAGCTATTCCATTTCCTGGTGCATCATTACCTTTTCCGGTAACTTTAAGTTGCATACCATCTACAACACCTGCTGGTATTTTTACAGACACTGTTTCATCAGAAACTTTAAGGCCTTGCGCATCTGCATCTGATGGTTTTTTATCTATAATTTGTCCGGCACCACCACAGGTTTGACACGTTGTTGCAGTTTGCATTCTACCCAAAATAGTATTGGTAACTCTCATTACCTGACCTGCTCCATTACATGTTGTACATGTCTTATAACTTGTACCTGGTGCTTGTATTTTTCGTTTTACTTTTATCTTCTTCTCAACTCCATTAGCTACTTCTTCTAAAGATAGTTTAACACGTATTCTAAGGTTGCTACCTTTTACCACACGTTGTCTACCTCCTCCGCCGAAGCCACTGAAGCCACCTCCACCAAAGGCACCTCCAAAAATATCACCAAACTGGCTAAAGATGTCATCCATATTCATGCCACCTCCACCAAAGCCACCTCCACCTTCAAAGGCTTGGTGACCAAACTGATCGTATCGTGCTTTTTTCTCCGAATTACTTAAAACTTCGTAAGCTTCTGCTGCTTTCTTAAATTTTTCCTCAGCTTCTTTATTATCCGGATTTTTATCTGGATGGTACTTTAAAGCCATCTTGCGATAGGCTTTTTTTATTTCTGAGTCTGAAGCACTTTTACTTACTCCTAGTATGTCGTAATAATCTTCTTTCATGTTTACTGCCCATAAAACGGGAATCTTTTATTGTTCTCGATACATCTCGAGGTTTACCGCTTGTACACCCGAACTGACGAACCGTTAATAATTTATCGTTTATGCCTGCCCTATTACCACTTTTGGGAAACGGATAACTTTATCTCCCAGCTTATAGCCACGCTCTACTACATCGATAATTTTTCCTTTTAAATCTTCGCTTGGAGCAGGAATTTGAGTTACCGCTTCATGGTCATCTGCATTAAAGGTATCTCCTTTATTTACTTCAATTTTAGACAATCCTTTTTGCTCTAAAGTATTCAATAATTTGTTATAAATTAAAAGTACTCCTTTGCGTAACTCTTCGGCTTCTTTATCTTCTTCTATGTGCAATAAGGCACGTTCAAAATCGTCTAAAACTGGTAACATAGACAACATTACTCCTTCGCTAGCTGTCTTAAAAAGCTCTATACGTTCTTTATTTGTTCTTTTTTTATAATTCTCGAACTCGGCAAACAAACGCATAAATTTGTCTTTCTCTGCTGCTAACTGGTCTTGCAATTGCTCTTCTGCAGTTTTTCCTTCGTTTTGCTCTTGTTCTGCTGTTGCTGTTGCAGTATCTTCTACCTGAGGCTCTTCAACCTTGTTTTTATCTTTTTTACTCATTTTGAGTGTGCTTTATTTTTAATCTAACTTTTAAATCTACGATTTAGGGTTGCAAAAGTACTGCCATTATTATAAAAATGTCAAAATGTCATTAACATTTTTTTATTAGATAATAGTGCTGCATATTGTTAACTTTGTGTTTTTAACAAACAATTTCAAAAAAAACACTAACATGAAAACAACTTTCTTAAAAATTACTGCTTTAGTTGCATTTGTAGCGTTCTCTAGCTGTAAAGACAAAGCTGAAGAAGCAGAAACAAAAGCCGCTGAAGAAGTTGCTGTAGCAAAATCTACTGCTGTAACTTTTAAAGCAGATACTGACAAATCTATTATTACCTGGAAAGGTTTTAAACCTACAGGCTCTCACGAAGGTACTATTAATGTTAAAGGAGGTACTATTGCTATCAATGGTGACACTGTAGAGAGTGGTAAATTTACTATAGATATGTCTACTATTGAAGTAACAGATATTCCTAAAAGCGAAGAAGGTAATGCTAACTTACAAGGACACTTATCTGGTCCTGATTTCTTTGATGTTACTGGTTTCCCTACTGCAGAATTTGAAGTTACTGGTTTTGAAAACAAAGATGGTAAAAGTATGCTTTCTGGAAACTTAACCATGAAAGGTGAAACAAATAATATTAGTTTCCCTGTAAAAACTTCTGTTGATGGAGATACAATGACTTTAACAAGTGAAACTTTTACAATTGACCGCTCTAAGTGGAATATAAAGTATGGATCTAAGTCTTTCTTTGATGATTTAGGAGATAAGTTTATTAACGACGATATTGAACTAACTGTTAACCTTTTAGCTAACAAAGCTTAAGACTTTATCAGCGTACCTCAACGCCTTAATGTTGAGACACACAAGAAAGATATAAATTATAAGAAAAGCACTTGCGGAATCGTGAGTGCTTTTTTGTTATTTATGAGCTAAGATTCTAATTGTCAACGAAAAATACGTAAGGATACGTATAGTAAGAACCTGATTTTTATCTAATTTAGTAGAAAATCACAAAAGATAATTCATGAAGTTAGAACAAATTTTAGACAAACTTGGGTCAATTGAAAAAAACTCATTTATTAAAATAATTGACAACATTATATCCAACTCACCAAAAAACATCAAAGAAATTGACAAAATATTAAGCACCTCTGATAAAGGACTGAAATCAGTTGACAACCAAAATATTTCTAAAATCTTTGCATTAACTTCTGAGGAATTTCAACAACATATAAAATGTGAATTTCAAGAAATAACATCTCAGTTAGACATACTGATAGATATAATCATAAGGGATGGTAATTGTATAATGAAAAGGGATTGGTTTTCTAGACTTTATGATAAAGAAATCAAACATTTAAAAGGAAGGATAAAAGTCCTAGAATCAGATTTTAAAAATGAAAAATCAGAGTTAAGTGAGAGTCGCAAACGTGATTATAAAATTTACAAAGCATGTTTACACACTGCATATAAAAATGATATTGAGAACAATAGAGATCCAAAAATTACTTCTGACGAATTATCTATCATTTTAACACTATCAAAATATTTAGGTCTTTCTCAAGAGGAAATTAAATTAATCAACTATTCAATTGTACCTATTAAAAAGCTAGATATTCAAGATGTTATTAAAGATTTGAAAAATATTGGTGTTATATTTTACTCTAACAAAGAAAACACTGTATATGTTGCTGATGAAATGGTGAGAATGCTGAGGAAAATAAGGGAAAAAGAAGTTGCAGAAAAGTTTTATCGAAGAACCCTAAAATTACTTAGACAACCAATTATTAATCAAATTGCAAGAGAACATAATATAGATAGAAATCTATCCCATGCCCAAAAAATAGAAGAAATAATAAAAGAAGGTGTTTCATTTACAAACTTGTTAACTGATAACATTTATAAAAATGAAACAACATTAACAGAAAAGAAAAAAACATTAAATGAGCTTTGCGAAAAAGGTTTAAATATTTCAAACCTTAGAGGCAGTACATTAGATGAAAAAATTATGAATCTCATCAATCATTTTGAAAATGTTGAACGAGATGAAAAAGTTGGTATTTCCTTAGATGGTTTTGACAAGTTACTTTCTGAATTAAACCAATCGTTACCCAAACTTAATCGAGATATTAAAGAACAATTTGAACTACAGGATGAATTTGTACTTAAAGCTGACTATTTATTGGATTACAATATTAAACCTAGAGATATCCTTGATTTAATAGTTAAATCTGATTTAACAAAATTTATCAAAGATTATGGAATAAAACAACGAGGCGATGACATTTTAAATATTCTTGAACACTACAAAGATGTTGAAAATCTATATTTAGAAAATTATGAAAATGTGGCATACAGGAATCTCAACACATTAAAAGAGAATGGAATTTCAGTAAAAGAAAGTGAACTAGGACAAAAATTCGAAGATCTGACAAAAACAATTTTTAAAGATTTAGGCTTTAATGTTGACGATACATTCAAAAACAAGTTGAATACAAAAAAGGACATGATGGATATCCTTTTAAACCTTGGAAATGAAGAAATTATAATTGTTGAATGTAAAACGAGTAAAGAACGAGGATATAATAAATTTAGTTCTGTATCAAGACAGTTAAAATCTTATCAAAATTTAGCTTTAAAAAACGACTTGAGAATTGTAAAAATTTTATTGGTTGCACCAGAATTTAGTGATGACTTTGTTACAGATTGTGAAATGGACACTGAAATGAATCTTTCATTAATTACAGCTTCAACTCTCTCAAATATTTATGAAGCATTTAAAACGTCTAAATATGAAGAATTTCCCTATGTCCTTTTTAGAGACATAGTCATTAATGAAGAAAGAATTATTAAAGCACTTAAAAAATAATCTCTTTCAAAACTCATCATATCCTACATCAACAAATCCTCTAAAGCAGGTCGTAAGTTTGCGTATTTAAAATCAAAGCCCTTGTCCTCTATTTTTTGTGAGCTGACACGTTGGCTTTCGAATAAGAGAATATGCATTTCTCCAAGCACTAATCGCATTACAAATCTTGGGATATTTGGCAAAATCAATGGTCGTTTTAAAACACTTGCCGCAACCTTAGTTAACTCTTTATTGGTAACTGCGTTTGGTGCCACTCCATTATAAATACCTTCTAACTGGTACTGTAATGCATGCATAAAAATACTGGCTAAATCTTGTACATGTATCCAGCTTTGCCATTGTTTGCCATCGCCAAAAACAGCACCTGCGCCATACCTAATAGGTTTTACAATTTCCGGTAGAGCACCTCCATCTTTTGCCAAAACCAAACCTATGCGCACTTTAGCCACTTTAGACCCTAATGTTTTAAAACCATCTACAACACCTTCCCACTGCTCTACAACTTCGCCTAAAAAAGTCTTAGACACCTTGGTTGAATCTTCTTCGTAATAATTAGTTAAACTCGTAGGATATACACCAATAGCACTCGCAGACACCACATAACCAACCTCGTATTTGTGTTTTATAATTGTGTCCTGTAATAATTTTGCTGTTTTGGTTCGGCTATCTAAAATTTGTTTCTTGTAACTGCTGGTCCAACGTTTTGAAATACTTGCTCCTACCAAATTTACAATAGCAGACACACCATTAAAACAGTTATGATCTATCTCATTAGCATTCGGATTCCAATAGAACCCTTTGTAATTTTCTTCTTTATTTAACTTGGATTTTGAGGTAGTTAGATAATGGACCGTAATACCTTGTGCATGACATTGTTTTACGATCTCTTGCCCAATTAATCCTGTTGCGCCTGTAATTAAAACCGTCATTGCTTTTTCTTTTTCTTACTAACAAAGGTACGATATGAAGTGAGCCATCCTTACGACTTTAATTTGGTTTTAACGTTTGGTACCTTCAACGTTTGTGCTAATTAGTTTTAGATACGAGAGCTTATAAAATTAGTATTGATAACCATTTAATTCCTCATAGCTTCTCAATACGATTGCTTAAGCTTCGCTTAGGTATCTTCAATCAAAATATATTTTGATTTCGATAGTTTCGCAATCACTCGAAGTGACGTTTAGAAAATATATTTTGCTTGCTTCGACGAAAATTATTACTAAACACTTGGCTCGTTGTACGTTGCCGAATGCTATTACTAAACATTTGACTCGCTGCACTTCGTCAAATGCTAAGAGCTCTTTTTCTGAAGGACATCTAGCTCACTATGTTCGCTGAATATTAAGAGCGCATTTTGCGCGCTCGTAACATTTCTCGTTTGCCAGGTGGACCAGGAAGTCTTTCAACAACAAAACCAACCGCTTGCATAGCGCGTCTTACACTACCTTTTGCAGAATAGGTTACTAAAACACCTTTCTCTTTTAGTGCTTTGTACATAATTGCAAAGATATCTTCTGTCCATAGCTCTGGTTGCACACGTGCACCAAAGGCATCAAAATAAATGATATCATACTTATCTTGGTCTATAATGTCTTTGAAAAATTTTTCTTGCTTTTCGAGCGTAAAGCCTTTACTAACATTATGCTTTTCTTCCCAAGAAATATTGTGCATTTTTTCAAACTCAGCCTTAAATTTTTCAGAAATTAATTCTACATAATTGAGTTGCTGAATTTCTTCAGGTTTTACAGGATAAGCTTCTACACCAACATAATTTACAGATTCCTGAAGTTCTTCAGCTTTTAAAAAAGTAAGAAAGGCATTAAGACCTGTACCAAAACCTATTTCGAGAATGCTTATTGGACGAGAACCTGAAACAGGTTCAGGATAACAAGCTTGTAAATAAAAAAGCAAACCATGCTTTATAAATACGTGGTTTGCTTCTTGTATGGCACCATGAATGGAATGGTATTGTTCATTCCAATCTTCTATTTGTATGGTTTTAGAACCATCTGAGGTGGTGATTATTTTTCGCTTCAATTACTGAATTAAAAGTTTTTTAATTTTTGGAATTGGTCCTGTACATTCGGTTTTATGACATGCTATGCAATTACTTATTGCTGCATTAAAACGCTGTTTTAATTCTGTGTTAGATAGTGTATCTGCAATAGATTGCTGTGCTTCTATAAAGTTATCTATCTTACTATTCCAAACAGCACCTCTGGCATGACCGTTACTCATTTCTGCAGAATGCAATTTCATTATATCTAATGGCATTGATGTAGGAATTTCTCCATCAATAATCTGCTGTCTTATTTGCAAGTTATATGCATACATACCATTCATAAGATTTGCCATCTCAGAAGGTTGATACATTATAAGCTCTGGCTTGTCTTCCTTTTCTACAGGCTTGGGCTCCGCTTCATTTTTACAATTAAAACACAATAGCAATAAAGCTATAAGTGCGAGAGTTTTATTGCTTAAGGAGTACTCCATCTGCTAAAAACTTATATTCGAATTTAGGCTCAGTAATTGCTGCAATCTCTTCTTCAGATTTACCGTCATCTTCTGCATAATGTCTTAATTCATCTACAGTAGTTTCTGTAACAAATGCTTTTCCGTTAACCACAACTTCGCCTTCTGCGTTTAATGGCATAAAGAAACCATAGTCCTTAAAACGCACAAACACTTCTTTATCATCACCTACATCTAATCGCATCCAACATCCTTTTTTAGAACATACAGAATTTATGGTTCCCGTCATTTTGGTATTGATAGTATCACCAACTTTTAAGCCTTCATAACGCTCTACCATAAGAGCAGGAGAAAGTGCATTGGCATCGTCTATTTCCTTTCCAAACGATGCATAAGCAATCTCTTCTTTTACCTCTTTAGTCGTTTCTTCTTTTGCGTCTTTCTCATTTTTACAAGACACTAAGGCTAAGCTCATTGCGAAAAATAAAATTATTTTTTTCATGTATTTAATGTTTATTGTTTTTAATAGTCTCAAAGAACATCCTCTCAGTTATTATTCGGTTTTATGATTAGTAATTAATCATGGAGGTTTCTTTATTGATTTGTTTAGTAATGTTTGTATTATATCTACAAAGCTACAAAGCTACAAATTTTAAGATAATATTACCTTTTATTAACCACATTGATTTTGTACTTTTGCACTAATTTAAAACACCTCTTTAATGGTAGAAACTAACCCTAACGAAATCGTTGTAGTAAAATCGGAAAATTCAAAAATTAACACTGTTGATTTTGACAACTTAGTATTTGGTCGTGTATTTACAGATCATATGTTTGTTTGCGATTTTGAAAATGGTAAATGGCAAGATCCTAAGATTACACCATACCAACCTATGACCTTTGAACCTTCTGCTCGTGTTTTTCATTATGGACAAGCCGTTTTTGAAGGTATGAAAGCCTATAAAGATGATGATGGAAAAATCTTTTTGTTTAGACCTAAACAAAATTATGACAGAATAAACAAATCTGCCTCAAGACTTGCTATACCTGAGTTTCCTGAAAATTACTTTTTTAAAGGCTTAGAAACTTTATTAAAAATGGAAAGCGATTGGATAAAACCAGGTCTTGGCAACTCATTATATATTCGTCCTTTTGTTATTGCTACTGAGCCTGCGATCTCAGCATCACCAGCAGCAACTTACAGATTTATGATTATTTGCTCGCCAGCAAAAGCTTATTATAACAAGCCAGTACGTGTATTGTTTGCTGAAAAATTTAGTCGTTCTGCTGATGGCGGAGTTGGTTTTGCAAAAGCTGCCGGAAACTATGCTGCACAGTTTTACCCAACTGGATTGGCTCAGAAAAAAGGTTTTGACCAAATTATCTGGACAGATGCTTCTACGCATAAGTATCTAGAAGAAGCTGGTACAATGAATATATTCTTTAGAATTGGCGATAAACTTATCACTGCTCCTACTAGCGATAGAATTTTAGATGGTGTAACACGTAAAAGTGTTTTACAACTTGCTGAAGATCTTGGTATAGATTACGAAGTAAGACCTGTAAGCGTAAAAGAAATTAAAGATGCTGCTGAAGCAGGAAATTTAAAAGAGATATTTGGTGCTGGAACTGCAGCGGTTATTAGTCCTGTTTCTGCTTTTGAACATGCTGACGATGTTTTTGAAATTCCTCAGCAAGAAAACTCATATGCTTCTCTTTTTAAGAAGACACTCACACATATACAACACAATTTATCTGAAGATAAACATAGTTGGAGACACGAAGTAAAATAAAAAAAGCAGCCAGTTGGCTGCTTTTTTTTATTTTATGATTCTAGAATATCCTGTATGTTTGGTTTAAAGTAATTTGGGCCTTTTAACACTTTACCGTCTTCTCTATAAATAGGCTCTCCATCCTCGCCTAGTTTACTCATATTACTTCTTTGAATTTCTTCAAAAACTTCCTCAATTTTATACTGTAACCCATGCTCTATAATTGTACCACAAAGAATATAAAGCATATCGCCTAAGGCATCTGCAACTTCTACTAAATCATTATTATTAGCGGCTTCTAAATATTCTTCATTTTCCTCTCGCATTAACTTGTAACGCAGCATATTTTTATCTAATCCTAAATCTGCTTTTGGTGTCTCTCTGTGTCCTATTTTAAAAGCGGTATGAAATGCTTTTACAGCATTAATTTTGTCTTGCATATTATATAAAAACTAAGGTTGTTATTTTTTTTGAAGTTTATAATAGTGAAGAGCTTTAATGTGATGTTTTTGCTCTAATTTTAATTATTTTTGTATAAAAATACGCTAATGTTTACAACTGGTCAACTGATTTTTGGGATATTATTCTTTATAGCTTTCGTTATAGCTGTAGGCTACCAATATCGTAAAGACTTAAAAATTCACAAAGTCTATTACAAAGGAACAATCTGGGTTCTTATTGCTTTCATTGGCTTTATAGGCATGATTGCCGCAGTTAAGTTTCTTTTGATGTAGCTTTTTATACTTCACTTCTTTTTTAACATTTTATCTACTAGGTGTTTTTAACTCTAGGCTGTTATATTAAAAAAGAAACTATGATAATTTTATACTCTATTTTAATTCTGTTAGTAATAAACGGACTTCTATTATTTTTTAGTACAAACAAAAAGCAGCCCAAATAGGCTGCTTTTAAAATCTCAGTACAAACGTATATTTAGTTTACTTCTGGTAAAAAGTTATACGTTTTGCTATACTCTAACATTTGCTCTGGGAATCCTACTGGCTGCGTTACTTTAATGGCAGTAATTTCACCGTTTTCATCCATCTCTGGTACTAAAACAGGATTTACAAAACCACTGTAAGGTGGATCTGGATAAGCTTCGTTACGCTTTAAAACTTCTGCGTGAATTGCTTGATCTACCTTAACTCCATAACCTTCTACTAAAGCTTCAACAGCAGCATAATCTCCTTCAGATTTAATACGCTGTGTTTCTCTTAATAACTGACCAAAAAGTTCATGTAACTTATCGTAATCATTAATATTAAAATATGTTTTTCCATCTCTGGTAACCTTTTCAATAACGTTGTCTGCTTTTCCTTTTTCGAATACCCAAGCAGAAACCCATTGACGGTTTCTCATATGTGCTTCCTCTACGTCGTCACCTAAATTCAAACGAACTAGCTGAGTCATAAGTCCATTTCTTATGTAACCATCGTAAGCTGCTTTTCCTACAGATTTCCAATCGTCAACTAATCCTAAATCTTGAAGTTTAGAATCGTATAAATAATATAAACCTACTAAATCTGCACGTCCTTCTTCTAGAGTAGATGCATAGTTCTTTAATGTTTCTTTAGTCTCTCCTACTCCAGGATTTAACTGACCAGATGCATGACCTATAACTTCGTGCAATGCTGTGTGAAGCTTGTCTGCTAATTGCCCATACTTTTCTTCAAGTTGTAACTCTTCTTCATCGTGTACAAACTCTTTTAAACGACCAGAACCTTTTGAATTTGCATAAGCTTCAATAATGTTACCTAGAGATACAGATTTACTTCCAACTTCCTTTCTAATCCAGTTGGCATTTGGTAAGTTAACACCAATTGGAGTACTTGGTGATGCATCACCTGCTTCACCAGCAACAGCAACTACTTTGTACGTAACACCTACTACACTATCCTTTTTGTGCTCATCCATTAAAGGAGAATTATCTTCAAACCACTGCGCGTTATCCGATAACACTTTCATTCTTTTAGACATTTCAAAATCATTGATTTGTACAATTGTCTCATAAGAACCTCTGTATCCTAATGGATCGTTATATACTTCAATAAAACTATTAATGTAATCTACATTACCTTCGGTAGCTGCTGTCCAAGCAACATTGTAATCATCCCAGGTTTGTAAATCTCCAGTTTTATAATACTGAATTAATAATCCTAATGCATCTCCTTGTGCTTTGTTTTCTGCAACACCTTGTGCTTTTTCTAACCACTTAACGATTTCATCTATTGCAGAACCGTAAAGCCCTCCAGATTTATATACACGCTCTTTTAATACACCATCTTCCTTTACTAACTGTGAGTTTAACCCATAAGATAAAGGCTGGTTAGGATTTGGTGATTTTTTTGCTGCATAGAATTTTTCTACATCAGCATTAGTAACATTTGGTCCGTAAAAATTTACCGCAGATAATGCAACGTTGTCTACACCTTTAGCTTGATTTACTTTCTTAGAATCCTCATCATTAAAGATCACATCAAAAGCAACACCATCTAATTTGGTGCTTGTTACTTTTAATAATTCATTTAAGTAATCTTTAGAAAACGTAGGCTTTAACTTGTCGTTAGAATAGTGATGATGAATACCATTACTAAACCAAACACGTTTTAAGTATTCTTCAAAAGCCATCCAATCTTTAGAAGTTTTATCTCCAGAATAGTTACTGTAAACGTTCTCTAAAGCTTTACGGATTTTAAGGTTGTGTCTGTAGTTTTGATCCCACATGATGTCACGACCTGCTAAACCAGCTTGAGTTAAATAGTACACTAATTTCTGTTCTTTTAGACTTAAATTATCCCATCCAGAAATTTGATAACGTAAGATTTTAATGTCGGCAAATTGCTCTACATTAAAATCAAATTCTCCTGCTACTTTTTCTGTAGTATCGTCCTTTACTGGCTCTTTACTGTCATTTTTACAAGACCAAGCAAAAACCGCTATAAAGCAAATTGCAAATATTGATTTTAAGTTCATATTATAAGTTAGTTTTTTTGAATTCTCACAAATGTAACACTTATAAGACAAATTACTATCTTTGGATAACTACTAAATAAAACTAAAATGAAGGCTCTAAAATATATACTGTTACTGCTCCTTATTCTATTTATTGGATTATCAATATACATTGCAGTACAACCAAATTCTTTTGAAGTTACGCGAACCCGAAACATAAAAGCTCCTCAAGAAGTACTGTATAATAAAATTATAGATTTTGAAACTTGGAAAGACTGGTCGTCTTGGATTGAAGCGGATCCTGAAATGAAACTAACCTTCCCTGAAAAACACGAAGGTGTAGGTGGCTCATATTCTTGGGAAGATAAAGATGGTGTTGGCACTATGACAACTGTTGCGGCCAATCCTCACAATTCTATTACCCAAGAAATGCAGATTGCTGAATTTCCTAAATCTGATGTATCCTGGAAACTGGAACCTAAAGAAGATGGCTCTACAGATGTAACCTGGTCTATCTCTGGAAAAAATCTACCCTTTGGTTTTAAACTTGTTTCCACTCTTATGGGAGGTATGGAAAAACTAATTGGTCCTAATTATGAACGTAGTTTAGAAAAATTAGATAGCATTACACAAGAAGATATGAAGCGTTTTGAAGTCACAATAAATGGCGTCACTGAATATGGTGGTGGCTACTACCTATACAAAACGACTAATGCCAATTCTCAAAACATTAGTGCTAAAATGGGCGAAAATTTTGGTGCCATTATGATGTTTATGGGTAAAAATGGTATAAAACAATCTGGAATGCCACTAACAGTATACAACGATATGAGTTCTACTGATGTAATAATGAGTAATGGAATTCCTGTAAAAGAAAAAATCGTATTACCAGAAGGTTCTGATGTTTCTATTAACTTCATTCCGAATATAAAAGTTTTAAAAACTACTTTTAAAGGTAACTACACCAATTTACCTAAGGCCTGGGAAGCTACTATGAAGCATTTAGCAGAAAACAATTTAGAACAATCTGAAGAAAAGCCTTTTGAAATCTACACCACTGACCCAGGAAATTATCCAAATCCCGCAGATTGGGTTACCGAAATCTACATTCCTATAAAATAGATGAAACAACTCATTCTCGTTTTTATTGGTGGTGGATTTGGAAGTACACTTCGTTACCTCATAGGAAAATGGCTAAACAGTAACCAAACAGGTATTCCTTACGGTACTTTTGCCGCCAACATTATTGGTAGTTTATTAATTGGGATTATCCTTGGGCTTGCTGCCAAAAATGATAGTCTTACACAAAACCAAACCTTGCTACTTGCAACCGGTTTTTGTGGTGGTTTTACCACATTTTCAACCTTTGCTTATGAGAATCATGTGTTTTTAAAATCAGGCGATTTTATGACTTTTGCGATTTATACTATTGCTAGTTTTATTGTTGGCTTTTTAGCTGTGTTCTTAGGAATGTATTTGGTTAAGTAAAAACCCATCTAAATCTTCCCAAAGGGAAGACTTTAAATACTGGCTTAGAACATAGTTTACTTCTTAAAAGCCTTTACTCCTGCTTCAACTTTTAGTGGCAAATAATTTTCCCTAGGTACAATTGGACAAGAATACTTTTCGTTATATGCACAATAAGGATTATAAGCTTTGTTGAAATCTATTTCTATTTCATTTTCCTCAGGAATTCTTAAATCAATATAGCGTCCTCCTCCATAAGTTGTGTCGCCATTAGTATCATCTAAAAAAGGTAAAAACAAATAATCTTCATAGCCTTCAGTAGTCATTAATTCTTTACCTTGATACACATTTAATTGAAAACTCTGCCCTTTCAACTCAAACGTTAGAATACCAAACACACGTTCTTCAGACTCTCTACTTGTAGTTGTTTTCATTTTAAACCACTTTGTTTCAGGTGTTCTCTTCAACACGGCTTTTACAACAAAAGTGCTATCAAATTTGAAAAAATCTAAACCTTTAAACTTTTTTAAATCTTTTTTCTTTAATGGCGACTTACTAGCATCTTTAAAATCAGCATTCATTTCTTTTTGCCATTCAGTTTCACCACTTAATGCTTGCTTGTCTTGTGCACATGCAACTGTACACACCAATAAAAAAATTAAAAAAAAGTTTTTCATCATTAAATATTTAAAACCCAAAAATACAACTTATCAAATTTTATTGTAGCTTTGATTCAAGTTATTAAAAAATAATATGTTAACAGTTTATAGATATACCAAACAAACCTGGACAATTTCTTCGGAAATCATTCGGACGTATTATCTATTGTAGCTATTCCTATATACTATTAAACAATATTTAAAAGTCCGACGTAACCGTCGGACTTTTTATTTTTATATCAATCAACCAAAATGAAAACATTATTCAACAATTACTTTAAAACCTTTAATGGTTTATCTAATGAAGTTTGGTGGCTTGCGCTCATTACATTTATTAATCGTGCAGGTACAATGGTCATTCCGTTTTTAACCTTATATCTCGAAGAAGACAAAAGTTTATCATTATCACAAATCAGTTGGGTAATGAGTGCTTTTGGACTTGGCTCTGTTGCTGGTACGTGGATTGGCGGAAAACTTACTGACTCTATTGGCTACTACAAGGTTATGGTAAGAAGTCTTTTTAGTACTGGTATCTTATTTATTGCTTTACAGTTTTTAGACACTTTTGCAGGTATTTGCTTAGCTATATTTTTTGTTATGCTTGTTGCAGACACCTTTAGACCTGCAATGTTTGTGGCCATGAGCGTATACAGCAAACCAGAAAACAAAACACGCTCTGTAACATTGATAAGACTTGCTATAAACCTTGGTTTTTCGGCTGGGCCTGCTGTTGGTGGATTAATCATTTCCACAATGGGTTATGGTGGTTTATTCTGGGTAGATGGTGTTACTTGTATATTGGCAACACTGTTATTGATTTCTGTTTTAAATCCTAGAAAAGCAAAACCATTAGACGAAACTAAAGTTGAAAACCCAGAATCTGTATACAGCGACAAACCGTTTTGGGTGTTTTTTGTAGCTATGGTAATTTTTGGTATAGTATTCTTACAGTATTTTTCTACAATGCCTTTGTATTACAAAGAAGTACACACGTTAACACCTGTTGAAATTGGATTGCTTTTAGGTTTAAATGGCTTGTTCATTTTTTTATTAGAGATGCCATTAATCCATTGGTTAGAGCAGTTAAAACGTTCAAAAATTGGCTTAACCTTATTCGGGTTATTACTTACAGCGATTAGCTTTTTGGTCATTAACCTAACCTCGTGGACTGGCATATTGGTTATTGGTATTTTATTTATGACTGTTGGCGAGATGATTGCCTTTCCGTTTTCTAACGCATTTGCAATGGAACGTGCCAAAAAAGGAAAGCAAGGCGAGTATCTTTCTATGTACGTAATGACATTTTCCATTGCGCACATTTTTGGGCATAATATTGGTCTAAGATTGGTTGATAATTTAGGGTACGACACTACTTGGTTTATTATGTTAGCACTTAGTTTTGTTGGTGTTTTATTACTATTATATTTAAAAAGAATGTTAATAAAAGAACGTAATTTGAGTTAAAATTTCGAATTGCGTTACCTTTATAAAACCTATGAAAAAAACAGATTTAGACATCATAATTATTGGCGCAGGACCTATTGGGATTGCCTGCGCCTTAGAATGTAAAAAACATAACTGGAACTACGCTGTCATTGAAAAAGGCGCATTAACCAATTCACTTTTTAATTATCCTTTGAATATGACCTTTTTTTCAACTTCTGAAAAGCTGGAAATTGACGATATTCCTTTTATAAGCAACAATCCTAAACCAACCAGAAACGAAGCTTTAGAGTACTACCGAAGAGTGGCAACCTCAAATCAATTAAACATTAAATTGTATGAAGAAGTAGCAACTATTAACAAGGTTGAAAATCATTTTGAAGTCATTACCAGCAAAAGCCATTACAAAGCAAAAAAAGTCATTATAGCGACTGGGTTTTATGACATACCAAACTTGCTGAATGTACCTGGCGAAGATTTGCCAAAAGTGTTTCATTATTACAAGGAAGCACATCCTTTTACTTTGCAAAATATTGCTGTTGTTGGTGCCAGTAATTCGTCTGTAGATGCGGCTTTAGAAATATACCGCAAAGGTGGAAATGTTACAATGATTGTTCGAGGCGAAAGTATTGGCGAGCGTGTAAAATATTGGGTAAGACCAGATATTATCAACCGAATTGAAGAGGGCAGCATTAAAGCCTATTTTAATTCTGAAATTATTAAAATTGAAAAACATCAGATTACTGTCAAAACACCTGATGGCGAAATCATTTTACCAAACGATTATGTCGTGGCTTTAACGGGTTACCAACCTAATTTTAAGTTTTTGAATAAAGCAGGAATTGAATTTTCTAAAGACGAACGTCATATTCCCTTCTACGACGACAAAACAATGGAATCTAATATAAAAGGGTTGTATCTCGCAGGTGTAATTTGTGGTGGAATGGAAACGCACAAATGGTTTATTGAAAACTCTCGCATTCACGCTAAAATGATTGCAGAGCATATCAAATTAAAACAAAAACTATGAAAGAAGACTGGGAAAAATTACCACTATTCCAAAAGGCAGAAGACATATTAAATCTTGTAGAGCATTTGGTAAAAGCCGTTGAGCAGACAGACATAGAATTTAAAAAAGAAATTGAAGCAGAAATGCTACAAAACAACCTCCATTATCTTAGAAAAAATGCGATGATTATTCCTGCTAAAATTGCTAGTGTGGCCAGTGAGGACACACCATATGATTTAAAAATGGAAAATGCTACCATCATAAGAAAAGCCGCAAGAGAACTTATAACCGATGCCCGAGGATTACAAATGCACGGCTATAAGGATGAGGAATACCTAGACTTGTTACGTAACGAAATAGATGAATTTAGAATACTTTTTGCTGAGTGGGTTAAAACCTTTGATATATGGAACTACATCATAGATCGTTGGGGACTTTTTAATCCGCCAGGTATAAATTACGACGATCACGACCCAGATGATGATATTCCCTTTAACTAAGATAATTTTTTTGATGAAGATTAAATCACTTTAAAGGCTTAATCTCACTATGTTTTACCACGTGAGATAATACAATCTGTGTTTTAGTTTCTCCATAAGTAATTAATTGGTCTATGAACGTTTCTAAGTGTTTTTGATTTTTTAAGACCACTTCCATTACAATATTTTCGTTTCCTGTAATTCGGTAGCAGTTTACAACTTCGTCGTAGGTTTTTACTTTTTCCAGAAAGGGTTTCAACATTCCCATAAATGCTCTTAAGGTAATTAATGCCTTTAACTGATAGCCAGCTTCAAAAGGCGAAACAAAAGTGGTATATCCTTGAATAATTTCGGCATCTTCCATCTTTTTAATACGCTCACTTACAGCAGGTGAGGTAATACCAACACGTCTTCCAATCTCTGTATTAGACATACGCGCATTTTGTTGCAGACACTTTAAAATCTTCCAATTGAGTTTATCAATAACCATTTAAAGAAATAATTTAAAATAACATAAATATTAAAGCTAATATAATATTTAACCTTAAATATTAAAGTTAAATCTCATTTTTCTTGAGTAATTTCGTAACAATTGCTATTGAAATTATGAGTTACCACCTACCTTCGCATTTATCAGAACTGCCTGTATATCAAAAGGCAATGGATATTATTATGCTTTCGAGAAGTATCTCGACATACATTAATCACGATTTATCTTATTTGAACGAAGATGGTACAGAAGATAGCGACATTTACTTTTCTGGCGATATTGTGCAACAATCCACAAACCTGGCACCAGAAATTATTAATGCAGAACGCGAGCGTCATTCTGACAAAAAACACAAACATCTAGATAGCCTAGAGCGTTTAACCAGCAAACTATACAGTAACTGCAGACGTTTAGAGCGTTCTAAGAGTAACGGTAAAGATTATTTACCGCTTTTACGTGGCGAAATCAGAACCTTTAGAAAACTGAAGCGCAATTGGATGCTAACACTTTAATTACAAACCTTACAATCCTTTTTATCTTTAATCTCGCCAACTAAATGACCTTCATCGTTCATTTGGTAGCCACAACAATCCATAAAACCTTGAGCTATTTGTTTTCTGGCACGTTGTATTTGAGATTTAACTGTTGGTAAGGAAAGGTTTAAACGCTCAGCGACTTCTTGTTGTTTTAAACCCATAATGTCTGACAAGAAAATGGGTTCTCTGTATTTTTTTGGCAAGTTTACTAGAATACCTCTTAAGCAATCTTTTTCGGTATGCTCTGGATTTAAAGTTGTATCCTCAGCTTCAAAACCATTCAGTTCAACTTTAATTTTTGAAGTTTTAAAATGGTCTAAAACAGTATATCTGGCCACAGAAAACAGCCAAGGTTTTAGCTTGTCGTCATCTCGTAAAGTATGAAGTTTTGTATGTACCTTAATAAAAGTGTCTTGCAGAATATCATCTGCAATATTAACATCATTAGTTTTACTAATTATAAAACGTTTTATGTCTGATGAATAGGTGTCCCAAGCTTCTTTAGTAGTCATAATAAATCGTATATCACTATTAATCAGTTATCACATTGAGTGCAGTCGAGATGTGTTTTCGACCGCACTCTAAGTGACTATAAATTTAACAATTACAATTGGTACACGTACAATTTTCGCAAGTACAATCTGTACATTTTCCATTGTTACAAGGTTCGCAATTGCATTGACAAGTTTTATCTGTTTTCATAACTTAAGGATTTAATGTTCGCCTAATAGACGATAGAAGTTGAAAAAAGATGCAACTTTTTTAAAAATATTTTTGAAGCTCTTTTCGAATTGGCATTGGTTTTACTGCTGAGACGTTTGCACCACCTGTATTCCCAACAGGAACCCAAAATAAAGTGAATAAAACTGAAGCCAGTATTCTTAAGATCTGCCCAAAAGCTTCATTAACACTTTGATTTTTTATCGCCCAAAACAACAGCCAAAAATGAGAAATCGTATGCCTATACAGGTGATTTTGTCCTAAAATGTGCGCATTTTCAAAACGATAGAATGCTTTAGAGAATTGATTTTTCTTAAGCAGTTTCTTTCCGAGTTGCAATTCATTATAAAATGCATCTTTAATGGTATTCTGTTTCATAACTTCAATGGTTTGCCAATAGACGCCAGATTTATGAAAAAGATGCAAAAAGGAAATTACCTCTTAGAGCTTTACTTTATTAATAGTGAAATCTAAGTTACTTATATCGCCTGAAGCCTCGTTAATTCTAGAATTGGAGTAATACAAATACCCATTGTAAATACTAAAAGTATCTGCCCATTTTACATCATCTCCTTCAACTAAAGTTTTAATAGTTCCGTTTGGTGTGATATAATTAATTTTATTGTGCTCTAAATCGGCATAATACAGATTACCTTTTTGGTCAAAAATCATTCCGTCTGGTGCTGCAGTTTTAGCTTCAAATTTTACGGAAGCTTCAATTTCAATTGAGTTTTTCAAATTGAAACTACTCACAGGAATAGAGTATAAACTGTAACCTGTAAGCGCGTGGTAAAATAAGCGTTGATTTTTTTGGTCAAACGCAATTCCATCAGAATGCACTGTATTTTTCCAAACTTTGTTATTAAACGTAAGCTCAGACACTTCCGCTGTAGTGTTTTTATGGTTATCTAAAATTCGAGTACTTTTTCCGGTTTTTAAATCTAAAGCAACTAATCCTGAGTGACCAGAATCTGTAAAATACAATTTGTTATTTGCTTTATCTACACGCAAATCGTTAATGTAAGAATCGCTATGATAGCTGTCCTTATCTAACTTATACGTTTGCTCTAAAACATTAGTATTTAAGTTAAATACGAACACTCTTGGCGCATCTACAACACCTGAAAATTTAGGGTTCCTCGTATCTAAAACATACAATTTATCCTCAAAAGCAACTACAGATTGCACACCTAGAAATTGATCGTCTTTTGGCTGCTCGCCTGGTTGCCATAAATTCCAAATGTCGTTTGGATACGACTTAGATGAACCATCTTCAAACACCTCAACTACAGAATATTTAACCGTATCTCGCCATCTTGGAAAGTTAGCAAACACACGACCGTTTTGCGTTACCGTAACACCTGTGACTTGCTGACCTTTAAAACTGGCAACTTCAATAACATCTTGCTTATTTTCAGAAATTGATTCTGAAGTTTTAATGTCTTCTGTTTCTTTTTTAGTATCGTTTTTACAAGCGAAAAATGATACAACAGATAGTGATACTATGAATAACTTTTTCATTTTAAAACATTTTATTAGCCTTCATTTGCATAAGCACCAGACGAATACGTTAACTCGTAACTGTGTGTATAAATTTCGAAAACAATCCCAAAAGGATCTTCAACATAACACATTTTATAAGGCTTATCGTTTGGGTAATACTCTCTAATTGGCATACGCTGTTTTCCACCAGCTGCAACAATTTTTTCAATTAAACCTTCAATATCTGGATCTTGCACACAGAAATGAAACAAACCTGTATTAAATGGATTAAATTCTGGCGCTTCCTTTTTACCGTGAGGAAAACTGAACAGCTCTACACCTATACCATCAGACGTTGCTAAATGCGCGATTTCAAAGGTTTCCCAATCATCGCCAAAAACATCAATACACATTTGCCCTATGGCAGTATCGGTTTCCTTTTTTACTAAAGATGGTGGCATAATGGTGTACCAACCCATCACTTCTGAATAAAATTTAGCGGCTTTATTAATATCTGGCACTGTAATACCAATATGCGAAAATCGTTTTGGATATGTTGTCATAACGTTATTTAATCTTTTGAATAGAATGCAAAGTTATTGGGTGTTTTACTGAAAGTATGTTATAGGTTTTATAAAAAATAAAACAACCATTCCGTTTTCAATTGGAATGGTTGTTTGTAATCATTTTATAAGATGCCTCGACTACGCTCAGCATAAGTGATTCACACAAATTTTTAAAGTAATTAAGTGACTATAATTTTATGAGATCCCAAAACAAGTTTGGGATAAGCAGTCTGCTCAAATTTTTCTTTCTTACAGTTGAAAAATTTGGCGATCTGCTTACATATTTCGTCTATACTGACCACCAACTTCAAACAATGCTGAAGTAATTTGCCCTAAACTACATACTTTACAAACGTCCATTAAGGCTTCAAAAATATTTTGATTGTTGATGGCTTTGTGTTGTAAGTCTTTTAATAAATCGGCTGTATCTGCAGCTTTATGTAAATTTTGAAGCGTTTTAATTTGGTCTTCTTTTTCTTCTTCCGTTGCTCTAATCACTTCCGCAGGCTGTACTGTTGGCGAACCTTTACTGCTTAAGAATGTGTTTACTCCAATAATTGGGAATTCACCATTATGCTTCAAGGTTTCGTAGTATAAACTTTCTTCCTGAATCTTACTACGTTGATACATCGTTTCCATAGCACCAAGTACACCACCACGTTCTGTGATTCTGTCAAACTCAGTCAATACAGCTTCTTCTACTAAATCGGTTAATTCTTCAATAATGAAAGAGCCTTGTATTGGATTTTCATTCTTAGCTAAACCTAATTCTTTATTGATAATCAACTGAATTGCCATTGCACGACGCACAGATTCTTCCGTAGGTGTTGTAATGGCTTCGTCATACGCATTTGTATGTAACGAATTACAGTTGTCGTAAATAGCATACAATGCCTGAAGCGTAGTTCTAATGTCGTTGAAATCAATTTCCTGAGCGTGTAAACTACGACCAGATGTTTGAATGTGATACTTCAACATTTGTGCTCTTGGATTGGCACCATATTTATGTTTTAAGGCTTTTGCCCAAATTTTACGTGCTACACGACCAATAACCGCATATTCTGGATCGATACCATTTGAGAAGAAGAATGATAAATTCGGACCAAATTTATTTATGTCCATTCCTCGACTTAAGTAGTATTCTACATAGGTAAATCCATTAGCCAACGTAAATGCTAACTGAGAAATTGGATTTGCACCTGCTTCAGCAATATGATACCCAGAAATAGAAACTGAGTAGAAGTTGCGTACATTATTTTCAATAAAATATTCTTGCACATCACCCATTAAACGTAAAGCAAATTCTGTTGAAAAAATACAAGTATTCTGTGCCTGATCTTCTTTTAAAATATCTGCCTGAACCGTTCCTCTTACCTGAGCAATGGTCTTTGCTTTAATGTCTTCGTAGACGTCTTTTGGCAATACTTGATCACCTGTAACACCTAATAACATCAACCCTAAACCATCGTTTCCTTCAGGAATTTCAGCATTATATTTAGGACGTTCTTTGTCCTTATAAATAGCTTTTATCTTTTTCTCAACTTCATCTTCTAAACCATTTTCTTTGATATAAATTTCGCATTGCTGATCTATGGCTGCATTCATAAAAAAGCCTAACAACATTGGCGCAGGACCATTAATGGTCATACTTACCGATGTCATAGCATCTGCTAAATTAAATCCTGAATACAGTTTTTTAGCATCGTCTAAACAACAAATACTTACACCTGCATTTCCAATTTTACCATAAATATCTGGTCTGTAATCTGGATCATTTCCGTATAAGGTTACCGAATCGAAAGCTGTAGATAAACGCTTTGCTGGCATCCCTAAACTCACGTAATGAAAACGTCTGTTGGTACGCTCTGGACCACCTTCACCTGCAAACATACGCGTTGGATCCTCACCTGTTCTTTTAAAAGGATATAATCCTGAAGCATACGGGAATTCTCCTGGCACATTTTCTTGTAAGCACCATCTTAAAATATCGCCCCAAGCTTGGTACTTTGGTAAAGCTACTTTAGGAATATCGGAATGCGATAACGACTTAGTGTGCGTTTCTATCTTAATTTCTTTATCTCTTACTTTGAAACTATAAATAGGATCTTTGTAACGGTTTACCTTATCATCCCAACCTGTAATGATTTCCCAATTGTAAGGATCTAAGTTTAGCTTTACGCGATCGAATTCTGCGATAAGCATTTTAATAAAATCCTTTTTGTCTTCCTGAACTTGTTTCAGGATCTCATCTTGGTCTAAACCTTGTTTTCCTATAAAAGACCTTTCGACTGCGCTCAAGGTGACATTACCAACGGAACAAATGGTTTTAAAAATTCCGTAAAGCTTTTGAGCTACTTCTACCTGAGCATCAGCTGTTTTGTCGTAAGCTCTGTTATTCTCTGCAATCTCTGACAGGTAACGTGTTCGAGATGGTGGAATAACGAAAATCTTCTCGCTCATTTCCTTAGAAATCTCGAAAGTCGATTTTAAGTCTGCTTCAGTTTTTTCAGCAACTTTATCCATTATCGCTTTGTAAAGCGTGTTCATTCCAGGATCGTTAAACTGAGATGCGATAGTACCAAAAACAGGCATTGTATCTGGATCTTCGTGCCACAGATTATGGTTACGCATATATTGCTTTTTCACATCACGTAAGGCATCTAAAGCACCACGTTTATCGAATTTGTTAATCGCTACTAAATCAGCAAAATCTAACATATCGATTTTTTCGAGCTGTGTGGCTGCACCAAATTCTGGTGTCATTACATAAAGTGACACATCGCTATGCTCTAATATTTCGGTATCTGATTGTCCGATACCAGACGTTTCTAAGATGATTAAATCGTACTCAGCAGCTTTTAAAACCTCAACGGCTTCATTAACATATTTAGAAAGCGCTAGGTTAGATTGACGTGTTGCCAAACTACGCATATACACACGCGGTGAATTGATGGCATTCATTCGGATTCTATCTCCTAATAGTGCACCACCTGTTTTACGTTTTGAAGGATCTACAGAAATTAACCCAACAGTTTTTTCAGGAAAGTCGATTAAGAAACGACGCACCAATTCATCTACTAACGACGATTTACCTGCACCACCTGTACCTGTGATTCCGAGAACTGGTGTTTTTGAAGTTTCATTTTTAGTATGAATAGTTTCTAAAGCTTCTTTGGCTACTTCAGGAAAATTTTCGGCTGCAGAGATAACTCTCGCTATAGATTTTGGGTTCTTTTCGTGAAGTGTATTTGCTTCTCCATTTAACTGATCACCTATGGCATAATCTGATTTTTGAACTAAATCATTAATCATTCCTTGTAATCCGAGTTCTCTTCCATCATCTGGCGAATAGATTCTGGTAATACCATAATCCATTAGTTCTTTAATCTCTTCCGGAAGAATTACTCCACCTCCACCACCAAAAATCTTGATGTGGCCTGCTCCTTTTTCTTTCAACAAATCGTACATATACTTAAAGTACTCATTGTGTCCGCCTTGATAAGACGTCATTGCTATAGCATTTGCATCTTCTTGTATCGCTGTATTTACAACCTCTTCTACACTTCTGTCGTGCCCAAGGTGAATGACCTCCACTCCTGTAGATTGAATAATTCGGCGCATTATATTTATAGCTGCATCGTGCCCATCAAAAAGAGAAGCTGCAGTTACTATACGTACTTTATGTTTTGGTTTATATGGTGCAATTTGTTCCATTCGTAAAAATCTTGCTTAATTGAGGTGCAAATTTACTGAATATTCAAAAAAACAACCATTTTAAGACAAAAAATCCAATCAAAAGACTAAATAAATTATTAAACTTAATTGTTTATTACTTCATATTTTATTAAATTTATTATTCCTTGATAGAATCCTTGTTTGCATAATCCCCTTATAACCCAATAAACAAAAAGGCGCTATGCTTAATTTTTCGAGAAAACATTTTGGTGTTAACTTATTTTTCTCCTATAAATTAACTGCATTAGTTACCATAATGGTATCTGTGGTTAACATTTATTATTGGGTAACTGACGATTTCTACAACGTTTTTTCTGGCTTTACCATTAACCCAAATGCAACCATGAAAGTAATAACGAGTATTGGTTTTTTGATTTTGGGCTCTATATACTATCTAAAAAAAACTAACTTAATCAAAGGGTTAATCTTTTTGGGTCTTCTCATTCAAGTTATACAATTCTCAATAGCAAATCTTAGCATTTTAGAAAACGACTTTAACAACCTTAGCTCTGGAGCAACTATTTTAATGTTTTGTATAGCTTACTCAAGTATGTACTTTATAAAAGTAAAAAAGCTTAAAATAGTATTCTTAATTCTAAATAGCACTTTATATATTTTATCTTCATTTGCTGTTTTCTACTATTTACTAGATATGGATGAATTAAACACCATTTCTGGTTTTGAAACGCTTAGTTGGAATACAGCTATGATTTTCTTTATGAACTCTATTTCGCTTTTTGAACTAAAGCTCATCAACAAAATAGACCCAATAAAGTTTAATGAGGTTGTATCTAAGAAGACACACCCTTACAACTACTTTCCGTACTTTTTTTTAATTCCTGTTTTATTCATAATTTTTGCATCTTTTGCTGCTTATTATAAGATAATAACCATAGTACAGGCCGTTTTCTTTATTATTTTGTTTTTAAACACCTCCTCGTTTATAAACATGTTTTTCTACTCTTATAATTTTATTCTTTTTTATGTTGAAATCACAAGAAAATCATCACAACTAAAGGCTAATAACAAACTATTAAATTCACTAAACGAAGAGCTAACCTCTCTTAATAAAAAATTAAAGAGAAAAAATGCTTACTTAGAGGATTTTGCTTCAATTACCTCACATAATCTGAGAGAACCTATTATAGCTTTAGAAGAGCTACAAAAGATATCCGAACAGACAGCTTCTCAGGAAGGCTTTACTAATGAAGAGGTACAAACCATGTTTAACACCTCTATAAGCAGGCTTCATCAAGGTATAAACTCTTTGGTACAGTACCATGATTTTATTAAAAATGAAGATCAAAAAAGCGATAATAGAATATCTCTAAAAACAGGTATTGAAAGCATTATAAACAATACTAAAAAACTTGCTCCTGCAAATACACTTATAGACCTAGACATTAAACAAGATCTTACTATACAGAAAAACTACATCGATACTATTTTTAGCAACCTGCTTAGTAATTCTTACAAATACAAAAAAAACAGTACCAACCTAAAAGTTAAAATAATAGCTTACCGCGTTAATGATACTTACAGTATTTTGTACAGAGATAATGGAGTAGGTATTAATCTATCTTACTTTAAAAAGCATTTATTTAAGAAAAGAAAACGTTTTCATAAAAAAAGTAATAATTCTAACGGTTATGGCCTATACTACACCAAGCTTTGCGTAAAAAAATTAAATGGAAAAATTGATATATATAGCACATTAGGCAAGGGCACTGCGTTTAGAATAAAATTAAAACTCCCATTAAACAATGAATAAAACCGCGATTATAGATGACAATATGGTTTTTAGAAAAGTCACTCAAATACTTTTAAAAAACATAGGCATTAGAGAGGAAAATATACTGCTATTCGAAAATGGTAAAGAAATGTTTGATTTTATGGAAAGTAATTCAAACTCAATCAATGTATTGCCTCAAATGATTTTTCTAGATCTTAATATGCCTGTGATGGATGGATGGGATTTTTTAACCCAACTCCAAGGCTACAAGAAAAAAACGAGCTATAATCCTAAAATCTATATTTTAACTTCTTCTGTTGACCAAAAAGACTACCAAAATGTCATTAATATTACAACGGTAGAAAAATATCTTATAAAGCCTATAAACGAAGAAACTATCACAAAAATTTACAAAGAATACTATCCTGAAATACTATAACAAAACTGACATACTAGACATATTATAATTTAATATTTAAGTTGTTTTTTTTTAAGATTCTTAAATCTACATTTAGATCTGTTTAGACTATCTTTGAGCTCTCAAACAATTCATTTTTATCATGAAAAAAATATTCTTACTTTTTACTGTTGTTTTCTTAGTTTCTTGTGCTGAGCTACAAAACGTTATTAACGAACTTCCGCAAACAAGTGGATTAAGTAATGAAGATATGGCTGCTGGTCTGCGCCAAGCATTAGACCTTGGTATTGACAAACAAGTAACCAAGCTAACTCAAAAAAATGGGTTTTATAAAAATGAGCTGGTTAAAATTCTATTACCTGAAGAATTACAAAAAGTAGATGACGCCTTACGAAAAGTAGGTTTAAGCAGTTTGGCAGACGAAGGTATAAAAGCACTTAACAGAGCTGCAGAAGATGCTGTAAAAGAGGCTACTCCAATCTTTGTTAATGCAGTTAAAGACATCACTTTTAATGATGCAAAAAACATTTTACTTGGCGAAGATAATGCTGCAACAGAATACTTAACTTCTAAAACTCAAACGCAACTATACGACAAATTTAAGCCTGTGATTAGCAATTCTTTTGGTAAAGTTGGTGCGGATCAAATTTGGAATAATCTTATAACCAAGTACAATAATTTACCGCTTACTAACAACGTTAATCCAGATTTAACAGATTATGTAACCACAGAAGCTTTAAAAGGTGTGTACACCATGATTGCTGTTGAAGAAAAAGAAATTAGAACCAAAGTTTCATCTAGAACTACGGATTTACTTAAAAAGGTTTTTGCCCTACAGGACTAAAAACCAAACCCTTAACATATTATTTATCAACAAATTCTAGTTTATTTGCTTAATATTTAGTAAATTAGGATTTCAATCAATATTCCTATACTGTGAAGAATTCAGAACGATTGATCCGAAAGAGGTTTAAACTAAGACAGCAATACCTGCGACTTATCGAGGATGCATACAATCTTAGAGAAACAGACCATGCACTTAGTGATTTTTCTGAATTTAAAGCCACAAAAGTCTTAAATCAGCTTAATAAACTAAAGTTTATTATAGATGACACTAATATACAAGCCAACTAATCTTTTGGTGTGTACAAACCATCAAAAGCAATTGTTACATCTTTACCCTCTGTTATTGTTTCCCAAAGCTGCCTAACGGTTCCGTCTTTGTTATCGGTCCAAGTAATGCGATGAACTATAACTTTTCCTTCTTTATTAGTTTCTTCATCTGTTTGTAAAATCATTTGATTACCAACCTTATTTCCTTTGAGATGCAAACTTTGCCCTTGATTATCTATCCAGATTTGCTCCCATTGTTTGGTTTTATAATTATAAAAATTATTGCTTGTACCTGTATATCCTGGTGTAGCGCTAATCCAGTTTTCTTGAAGCACACATTTGCCTTGTATTTTTTCTATAGTATTCTCTCCTGCTTTTGTACCATCAGCATTGGTAACCTCCCAACTGCCAGCCCAAAAATCAAATTCTGAATGCTTTTCTGTACAGCAATTACAATTAGAGTCTTGCGCAACCAGTGAGATGGAGAACAATGCAACAACAAAAAATGGTAAAACTTTTCTCATGATTGATATTGTTTTACCCTAAGTTATTAAACTACATTTAATTATAAGCTAATATTAACATAACATTTAAAAGCTAGAAAGTCAACATCTTTGTACCGCAAAAGAGATTAAGTCTTAAAAGAGATTAGAACAAGTTAGTTAGATGAAAGTCGGTATTTTAGTTAGGTACCGACTTTTCTATTTAATAAAATGTTTCTTTAAAATATTTGAAAGACTTCAACAATCGACTTCCGTACCAAGAGAACATTTCACCATCAACTATACTTATATCTTTTAACGGAAACTGCTCTCTAAAACCCTCTATATCTTTAGTTTTAAAAGGATAGGGCTCACTTGAAAGGAATATTAAATCGGCTTCTTTTAATTTTGAATCCTCTAAATCTATTTCAGGATAACGTGCTTCACTCTCAAAAACATTACTAAAACCAGCCTCATTAATCATTGTGTTTATAAACGTATTTGAAGCTGCAACCATCCAAGGATTCTTCCATATAAAATAGGCTACTTTCTTCTTACTTGTAGATTGTAATGCAGATTGAAATTTTTGTCTTTCCGTTTTAATAGCTTCAATTAACTCCGAAGCCTTTTTAGAACTATTGAAAATAGTACCATACATTTTTATAAGCTCTAAACAATCTTCTATAGTATCTACATCACTAATATGTATAGGAGCTACATCTTCTAAATCTCTGATGATTTCCTTTGTATTTTCTTCTTTATTACAAAGTATAATGTCTGGCCGAAGCGCTTTTATTTTATTAAGATGAATCTGTTTTGTGCCACCAACAATGGTTTTTTGTTTTCTGAGATGATTTGGGTGTACACAAAATTTTGTAACACCAACAAGGTCGTTTTCTAGTCCTAAATCAACTAACAATTCGGTTTGCGAAGGCACCAGAGATACAATTCGTTTTGGTGTATGCTCTAGCTCAACGTTTCTATTTAACTGATCTAAGTATTTCATCTTGAGATGTTGAAATGAGTTTAGATTAGCTAATTTTAAGCATTAAGAATTTCACTCATCTGCAACTGCAACTCTTTAGCTTTTACTGCTGCAGCCTGTGCAAAATCATCATTTTGAGATGCATATATTATTCCTCTGGAAGAATTAATAAGCAAACCTACAGTATCAGTCATTCCGTATTTACAAACATCTTGAAGGTTACCTCCTTGTGCACCAACACCTGGCACCAACAAAAAACTATCTGGTATGATTTGCCTAATATCTGCTAAAAACTCTGCTTTTGTGGCACCAACCACGTACATTAAATTCTCAGAATTCTTCCAAGTTTTTGAAGTTTTTAAAACCTGCTTATAAAGCTCTACTCCATCAACGGTTTTAGTTTGAAAATCGAAAGCTCCTTGATTAGATGTTAAAGCCAATAAAATGGTGTGCTTATCCTCAAAAGTTAAAAAAGGCTCTACCGAATCTTTGCCCATATATGGTGCTACGGTAACACTATCGAAACCTAAATCTTCAAAAAAAGCTTTTGCATACATTGTACTTGTGTTACCAATGTCTCCTCGTTTTGCGTCAGCAATAGTGTATATTTCAGGATGCTTGTCGTTGAGATAATTTATGGTTTTTTCTAAAGCCTGCCAGCCTTTAATTCCGTAGGCTTCATAAAAAGCAGTGTTAGGCTTGTATGCCACACAAAGCTGGTGTGTTGCATCAATTATAGCTTTATTAAAAGCAAATATTGGGTCTTCTTCCTCTAAAAGGTGCTGAGGAATTTTATTTAAATCTACATCTAATCCTATGCAAAGAAAGGATTGTTTTTTCTTGATTTGATTGATTAGTTGTTGTGTTGTCATTAAAAATTATAGATTAATGTTCCTATTATATTATCCTCATCTACAAAACCTCTATATCTAGAATCTAACGAGTTATCTCTATTATCTCCGAGAAAAAAATATTTTTTTGGTGGTAAAACAATAGGTCCAAAATTACTTATATTCCAATTACTTTCTTTAGAAAAAATGTTTCTAGAAAGTGTTAAAGAATCATCACTTAGGCGTCTCTTAATTTTTAATTGAGAACTAGCCACATAATCAGAATCTAAAAAAACAACCACAGAATCATTGCCTTTTGCATACATCTGAAAAGATTCATCATCTTTAAATTCTTCTTTTAAATTTTTCCCAACATTATTTGAAACCACATATGAATATCTTAAATTCAACATGGTATCTACGTTCTTGTCATTTACATAAATCACTCCCCTTCTACACTCTAACTTATCTCCAGGTACTGCAATCAATCTTTTTATTATTGTCCAGCCATCCAAACTATCTGAAAATTTAAAATAGGCAAAATCCATAGGTTTAGGCTTTATTAAATTTGAACCTATCAATCTTGAATTTAATTTTAAATTAGGTTCGTTTGAAGTACTTGGAATTGTATAATAAGACAAAACACCTATTACTTTTGCCAAAATAATTATAGCTCCTACAATGGATAGTAAAATTATAAGTCTTCTTTTCATAAAAAAAGCCTCAAAAAAGAGGCTTAAAATTTATATTGCTTCGTCGCTGGCTTTTAACAACTCAGTGTTTTCTGCAAGCATTAATTCGTCTATGATTTTTTGAATATCTCCGTCTATGATGTTTGATAAATCGTATAAGGTTAATCCAATTCTGTGATCGGTTACACGACCTTGAGGATAGTTATACGTTCTAATCTTGGCACTTCTATCGCCAGAACTTACCATACTCTTACGTTTTTCTGAAGCTTCTGCCTGACGCTTTCTTAATTCTTCTTCATATAATCGCGAACGTAAAACCTTTAAGGCTTTTTCTAAGTTTTTGTGCGATGATTTCTGATCTTGACAACTTACAATCATACCTGTTGGCTCGTGGTGTAGCTTAATTGCAGAGTATGTTGTATTTACCGACTGACCGCCAGGACCTGTTGATGTAGTACGCTCTATACGAACCTCTGTCATGTCTAGTTCGTAATCAAACTCTTCTGCTTCTGGCATTACCACCACAGTTGCTGCACTGGTATGCACACGACCTTGTGTCTCTGTTTGTGGTACACGTTGTACACGATGTACACCTGCTTCGAACTTCATAGTACCGTAAACATCTTCACCTGAAACCTCGAAAATAATTTCTTTAAAACCTCCAGATGTTCCTTCGCTTGTACTTACTACATCTACCTTCCAGCCTTTGTTACTACAGTATTTTGAATACATTCTGTATAAGTCACCTGCAAAAATACTAGCTTCGTCTCCACCTGTTCCTGCACGTACTTCTACTACAACATTCTTGGCATCGTCTGGATCTTTTGGTATCAATAAGAAACGTATTTCTTCTTCAATTTTAGGCAAATCCTCTTTAGCTTCATCTAACTGCATTTTTGCCATTTCTACCATCTCTGCATCAGAGCCATCTGCTATGATCTCTTCAGCTTCAGAAATATTATCTAATAATTCTTTATAAACGTCACCTTTATCAACTATTTTCTTAAGGTCTTTATACTCCTTATTTAGTTGAATGTAACGCTTCTGATCTGCAATTATATCTGGTTGAATTATGAGGTCATTTACCTCATCGAATCGTTGTTTTACAATCTGAATTTTCTCTAACATCTCTCTTCAAAAAATTGGAAGTCAAAAGTACAATTTTTTACGCTATTATCGAGATTTAAGTCTTTAGAAACTTACACCCGAATTTGAAGATTTTATTGAAAGTACATTTTACTACTATTTTAAAAAATATTTTTTAATCTTTTAGCGTTGTAGGTAGTATGCGAAAGCAGTTTACCTCTATACTAAACTACTACAAGCCGCTTGCTCTATGGTCGTTTTTAGTGACCATTGCTATTACGGTAATTAATCCAGAATTGATTTTAGCGCTTTGCACTAAATTATTCCTGGTCTTTCTGCTATGGATAATGATTAGTGATAGAAAATTAAGGCAACGCTTAAATTTTTATAAAATAAGAGGTGTGTCTAACCTTAAGTTTTTTAGTATTATATTTTTGCTAGACAGTTTAATTACCAGTGTTTTTCTTTCGTTGATAAAAGGTTTTATATAAAGAAACTCATCCTTAATTTTATGAAACACCTTTTGATTTTCTTTCACTTTTACAAAACCTATATCACTTGGTCGTTTATAATTACTCTTTTACTTGGTTTTGTTGATTCGCATTATATTGCTGCTGTTTTAACAAAATCATTTCTAACTGTTTTTGCCTGGTATGTCACTAACGAAACTGCAAGTAAACGCAAATTAACGTTTTATAAAAATTTAGGATTCTCAACACAATCGCTCTTTATTTCTATGTTTGTTTTAGACAGCCTGCTTACGGTATTCATCCTTTTTTTATTTAAGCTACTTTAATTACAGAATATGATATTAGAAGTAGACAACATAGAATTGAATTTTAAAAACAAGCGCATCTTAAGCGGTATTTACCTAAAGGCCGAAACAGACAAAAGCAACAGCTATAATAGGCAGTAATGGATGTGGTAAAAACAGCTTACTAGACATTATTTTTGGCAACTTAAAACCTAAGTATAAATTAATTAGAATAGACAACAAACCTATTCTACAACCACTTTACAAAACCGGATTTATAAAATACCTGCCGCAATATCATTTTATTCCAGATGGTATGGCTGTTAAAACTGCTTTTAACATGTTTGGTGTCAACTGGGAGGAATTTACATCAAATTTTAATGCTTTTAAAGCCTACAAATCTTATAGTATGGGTAAGCTTTCTGGAGGCGAACGTCGTGTTATAGAAACTTATTTAGTACTAAAATCTAAAAGCCTCATCACTATTTTAGATGAACCTTTTTCCCATTTGGCACCAATACATATTGAAGCTATTAAAACTTTAATTGAAGAAGAAAAAAGAAATAAAATAGTTATTGTATCTGACCATATGTACCTGCACATTATTGATAGTGCAGACAAGATCTATTTGCTAAAAAATGCAACTACAAAAGAAATTAAAAATTTAAAGGAATTAGAAAGTTACAGGTATCTCAATGAAAATGTACTGAAATAAAAGTAAAATGATTAACTACCAGCAATTATACTCTCTAAATCTACCACAACACCAACACCAAGTAACTGTTTCCATTGAATTTTTGGACCTTCTACGACTATTTCTTCATTAGTAACTTCATTAGTCTCTATCTCAGACTTAATATCATGGTCATATCTTAAATGAGATCCTAATGTAGCTTGAACAAATTTGTTAACCTTCATATCTAAGTTAACTTCCCAATCTACATCGACATTACCAAAGTTTACTAGATAGTCTGTATATAGTCTTAAGCGTGAATTTAGTTTTATATTATCAAAAACCTCATCTTCAAACTGTCCTGTAAGTAAGACACCAAACTCTTGACGCGTGTTTTCTCCTTTTTTTACAATATTTCCTTCCATATCGTATATCGCAGGATTAACACCAAAAGCACCTTGATTAGCCAACTCTTCATCTAGCACAAAGGTTGTTTTTAATGTCAATGGAGATGCATATACAGAAAAACGCTCTATATGTCTACCATACTCCATACCTGTTCCTAAAAACACATAGCCAGGTGCCATAAATCTTGAAATAGGGTTTTCATCATCTGGACTACTGTATCCGTTTGCAAACTGCGTATTAAAACTAAATCTTGCTGAGTAAAACCAATTACTCTCTAAACTTTTTTCTAATCCAAAGTTAGAAACCACTTCTATAACATCTTCTGTTTTAAACAGTGATTGCTTTTCTTGCTTATTTAAACCGTAACGCAGATTGAGTGACGAATTCCAAAAGTAAGTTTCTTCTTTGTATTTAGCTGAAGCTTTACCGCTAAGTATTGCAGAAATAGAGTTTGTACCACCAGCACTCCAATTACTAAACGAAACTTGGTTAAGAAAAAAACCAACTTCATTATCTGTATTCCAACCTAAATTTAACTTTGATTTTGGCTTTCTTAAAAACAAAGAATCTGGTTGTGCCGAAATACATAAACTAAATAAAAACGTAAAGCCTAAAACATACTTTTTTATATTCTGCATATTGCTTGATGGTGTTTAATAATTAAAAGTTCCGTATTCACTTTCTATAGTTAGCTTCTTTTCTTCAGAAGCTTCTACTCTACCTATAATTTGAGCATTAACATTAAACGATTTTGAAATTGCTATAATATCTTCTGCAATCTCTGGCTTAACGTACAATTCCATACGATGCCCACAATTAAAAACTTGATACATCTCTTTCCAATCTGTATTAGATTGTTCTTGTATAAGTTTGAATAACGGTGGAATTTTGAACATATTATCTTTTACTATATGTAGATTATCTACAAAGTGAAGGATTTTGGTTTGTGCGCCACCACTGCAATGCACCATACCATGTACAGTATCACTATTATATTTATTAAGAATACTCTTAATGATTGGAGCATATGTTCTGGTTGGTGACAATACCAATTTACCTGCATCTATTGGAGAATCCTCTACAGAGTCTGTAAGCTTGGTATCTCCAGAATACACCAATTCTTCTGGCACTGAAGCATCAAAGCTTTCAGGATATTTTTCTGCTAAATATTTTGAAAAAACATCATGTCTTGCCGATGTTAATCCATTACTACCCATTCCTCCATTGTAATCCGTCTCGTAAGTGGCTTGACCAAAAGATTCTAAACCTACAATAACATCTCCTTCAGAAATATTAGCGTTATCTATGACGTCTGACCGTTTCATACGAGCCGTTACAGTAGAGTCTACAATAATAGTTCTTACTAAATCACCAACGTCTGCCGTTTCACCACCTGTAGAATGTATGGTTACTCCAAAGCTTTTAAGATCTTCTATTAATTCTTCTGTACCATTAATAATTGCTGAAATAACTTCTCCAGGAATAAGGTTTTTATTTCTTCCTATGGTAGAAGATAACATAATATTATCTGTAGCACCTACACAAAGTAGGTCGTCAATATTCATAATTAATGCATCTTGGGCTATACCCTTCCAAACAGAGATGTCTCCTGTTTCTTTCCAGTACATATAAGCTAAAGAAGACTTAGTACCTGCTCCATCTGCATGCATTATTAAGCAGTACGCTTCATCATTGGTTAAATAATCTGGTACTATTTTACAAAAAGCCTTAGGAAAAAGTCCTTTATCTATATTTTTTATAGCATTATGTACATCTTCTTTTGAGGCAGAAACTCCTCTTTGTGCATATCTTTTGCTTACAGAATTACTCATTGAAACTATTAATGATTCTTAGTACTGCAAAAGTAAGAATAGAAATTAATTATTTGATTAAATTAGAATTTATTACGGTTTCAATATTTTCTAATATCTTCTCTTTTCGTTTTTTTCCACCAAAATATAAGTTTGCACCTAGACCTACTCTCAGAAAAGATTCGTCATTATCTGGCACTATTAAACCTTCCATTTCGTTAGAAAGCACATAATTATAATCTCCAAATAGTTTTAATCCTAATCCATCCATTATCATGTACTCTAATCCTAAACCAAATTGAACTTTGGTGTGTGTTTCTTCAAACCCACTAGACGCATTATAACCATAACCTCCAAATACAAAAGGGGAAATGTTACGGTGCGGAATTATTAAATATTCAAGATTAAAATCAAAGGACATAAAATTTTCTTTAGCTGTATCGCTAATTGCAATACTATATCTATTGAATGATAGATTAACATTAAGATTGCTTATAATATGATACTTATAACCTACTCTTAAAAAAAAGTCTAGTTCTGAATCTGGATAATCGCCAAAAATCATTGTTGTTCCTGCGAGAGCATCAACCACGTGGTTTCCTCGCAACTCTAAAAAATCTAATTCTCGGTGTAACGCTTTACTGTTTTGTATTGTTGATTCTTCCTGTACATCAGATTCTTGTGCAGACACAAAATACAGGCTAAAAAAAATAAAGATTATTGTTAGAAATTGATTTTTATTAATAGCAATCATAAAAGTTTAATTTGTATGTAAGTGCAGGTGACCTAAATGACTGAGGCTGCACAATATAGAAAAATATTTCACAAAGCATCACAAAATCAAAGACCAACTGTAATAAAAAAGGATAAAACCATAAATATGATTTTATCCTTTGTAATTTTTAATGGCCTTTGGCCTTATTAATGTCTTAATTTTTAAGATTCCGTCAGTAGCGTTGGCTGTATGTTAACAACCTCATCATTAACAACATCTTTTATATCCTCAGAGTTGTCTTGTGATAAAATTAAGGTCGCACCCACTAGAATAGCTACACTTAAAAGTAACTTCTTCATTTTTACAAATATTGATTAATAGCACTACAAACATACTAAATAAACATATTTTAAAAATGGTGAAAACTAGTTTTTTTGCTACAATTCATAGGGTTTTCGACAACTAGACAATTGTTATCGACAAACGACACTAATTCTAATTTTTGCACCAATATTTATACGTATTACTACGTATATCACAGGCCTAACTCCTTTATTTAGTGAAAAGCAACTCTCTGTATTTGGTTAATGGCCAAAGCTCATCGTCTATCATAAGTTCTAACTTATCGCAATGGTATCTTATATCATCAAAAAGTGGTTTTACTTTATTGCAATACCCTTTTGCTTTCTTTTCTATATTACCCTGAGAATTAACACTTTTTCGTTCTTCTATCATTTTAGTCACCGAAGAATTAATAGCCTCAATGTGTCTAGAAATCTGTTCGATAATATTTAATTGCTCTTTAGCAAAATCTTTAAATTGATCTCCATAAATAGCCTTAAGTCCCTTTACATTCTCTATCAGTATGTTTTGATATCTTACAGCAGTAGGCACCACATGGTTACGTGCAATATCTCCAAGAACTCTACTCTCTATTTGAACATGAAGTATGTACTCCTCCATTTCAATCTCATAACGAGCCTTAGATTCTACTTCATTCATAACACCAAGGTTTTCAAACAGCTCTATTGAAGATTTAGACACTTTTACCTTTAGTGCTTCTGGTGTCGTTTTATTATTACTTAAGCCTCTTTTTTTAGCTTCTTTTTCCCATATTTCACTATAACCATTTCCTTCGAAAAGAATTGCCTTTGATGTCTTAATGTATTCTCTTAACACATTAAAAATGGCGTCATCTTTTTTCATTGATTTTTTATCAATTAAAACATCAACTTCTTCTTTAAAATCTATTAATTGTTTCGCTACTATGGAGTTTAACACTGTCATAGGATTTGCGCAATTGGCTTTAGAACCTACAGCTCTAAATTCAAATTTATTACCTGTAAATGCAAAAGGCGAAGTTCTGTTTCGATCTGTATTGTCTAATAGAATTTCTGGAATTTTACCTACAACATTTAGTTTTAAATCTGTTTTCTCTTGAGGTGATAGTTTCCCTTTTGTTACGGTTTCTAGCTCCTCTAATACTTTGGTTAATTGCGCACCAATAAAAACAGAAATTATAGCAGGTGGTGCTTCATTAGCTCCCAAACGATGATCATTACTTGCCGATGCAATGGCAGCTCTTAACAATTCCTCGTGTGTTTGTACTGCTTTTATGGTATTTATAAAAAAGGTTAAAAATTGTAAATTACTCATTGGTGTTTTACCAGGAGACAAAAGATTTATTCCTGTATCTGTACTCAAGCTCCAGTTATTGTGTTTACCAGAACCGTTAACACCTGCAAAAGGTTTTTCGTGCATTAACACGCTAAAATTATGACGCTTAGCCACCTTTTGCATCACATCTACCAACAATGAATTATGATCTACTGCAAGATTGGCTTCTTCAAAAATTGGAGCTAATTCAAACTGATTTGGTGCTACTTCATTATGTCTTGTTTTAACAGGAATACCCAACAACATACATTCGTTTTCCAAATCTCTCATGTAAGCCATCGCTCTAGATGGAATAGTACCAAAATAATGATCATCTAACTGCTGGCCTTTAGCAGGCGAGTGTCCTAACAATGTTCTTCCTGTAAGTACAATATCTGGTCTTGATGTTGCTAACGCATTATCTATTAAAAAATACTCCTGCTCCCAACCCAAAGAAGCACTTACTTTTTTAACATTTTTATCAAAATATTTACAAACAGCAACAGCCGCTTTGTCAACTGCATGCAACGCTCTTAATAATGGTGTTTTGTAATCTAAAGCTTCGCCTGTGTAAGAGACAAAAACTGTAGGAATACACAAAGTTGTACCATAAACAAAAGCAGGAGACGTTGGGTCCCATGCTGTATAACCTCTTGCTTCAAACGTATTTCGAATTCCTCCATTTGGAAAACTAGAAGCATCTGGCTCTTGCTGCACTAACTGACTGCCACCAAACTTTTCAATTGCAATACCATCACCAATAGTCTCAAAGAAAGCATCATGCTTCTCTGCTGTAGCACCTGTTAGTGGCTGAAACCAATGTGTATAATGTGTAGCTCCTTTAGAAATTGCCCATTCTTTCATTCCGGTAGAAATGTGGTCTGCTAAAACTCTATCTATTTTAGTGCCTTTAGTTACTGCCTCTATAATACTAGACAAAGCTTCTTTGGTTAAATATTGACGCATAGAAGCCTCATTAAATACATTAGCACCAAATACTTCTGAACGTCGTTTTGGCTCTTTAATTTTTAAAGGTTTTCTTTTTAATGATTCTTTTACAGCGAAAAATCTCAATGTTGACATATTAGTAATATTTTGGCCCAAAAATACGAAATTATCAAAATCAAAGATACAGACCCCTTAAAATTTAGGGTTTATTAACAAGTATTAATAACATTTCACCTAAAAGACCCTATATTTTTTGACCATTTAAAAAAAAGAGCAATCTTTGCAGTGTCAAATTATAAATCCTATTACTGATGAGTAAATCTAAATTAGAGTACATATGGCTAGACGGTTACAAGCCAACTCAAAACATGAGAAGTAAAACTAAAGTTGAGGACGATTTTAGTGGTAAATTAGAAGATTGCCCTATTTGGTCTTTTGATGGTAGTTCTACAAGACAAGCTGAAGGTGGTTCTTCTGACTGTTTATTGAAGCCTGTTGCTATCTATCCTGATCCTACAAGAAAAAATGGTTATTTGGTAATGACTGAAGTATTAAATGCTGATGGTACACCTCACGCCTCAAACGGAAGAGCTACTATTGATGATGATGATAACGATTTTTGGTTTGGTTTTGAGCAAGAATACTTTATTATGGACAAGAAAACGCAATTACCATTAGGTTTCCCTGTTGGTGGTTATCCTGCTCCACAAGGTTTGTATTATTGTTCTGTTGGTGGAAGAAATACTCATGGTAGAGATTTAGTTGAAGAACACGCAGACCTATGTATTGCTGCTGGATTAAACTTTGAAGGTATAAACCAAGAGGTTGCTTCTGGTCAATGGGAATTTCAGTTATTTGCTAAAGGAGCAAAAAAGGCTGGTGATGAGATTTGGGTAGCACGTTATTTATTAGACAGATTAACAGAAAAATATGGTTATTACATTGAATACCACCCAAAACCATTAGGTAAAGATATGGATTGGAATGGCTCTGGTATGCACGCTAACTTCTCTAACACTACATTAAGAACTTGTGGAAGCAAAGAGACTTACGAAAAAATATGTGAAGCGTTTAGACCTGTTGTAAAAGAACATATAGAGGTTTACGGAGAGTTTAACGACCAACGTTTAACAGGTGACCACGAAACACAAGCTATAGATGAGTTTAGCTTTGGAGTTTCTGATAGAGGTGCTTCTATCCGTATTCCTATCATCACAGTTGAAAAAGGATGGAAAGGCTGGTTAGAAGATCGTCGTCCAGCTTCTAATGCAGATCCTTACAAAGTTGCAGGTAGAATTGTAAAGACAGTAAAAAGTGCTGATGTTTAATCAACAGCATTAATTTATAAATAAAAAAAGCTCATAATTATTATGAGCTTTTTTTGTATCTTATTTTAAAGCCAAAAAGATAAATATCATATAAGCACCAAACAACAACATGCCCTTATAACGCCCAATAACAAATCGTTTTGGAATAAGCATTAGAGGCACTAATACGGCTGCAAATGCTATCATCCAAAAAATATTGGTCGATAAGATTTCTGGTGTTTCAGGATTTACAGCTATAGGTTTTATTATAGCTGTTAAACCCAATACCGAAGCAATATTAAATATATTTGAGCCAATTAAATTTCCTAAAGAAATAGCCTTTTCACGTTTTAAAGCCGCTATAACAGAAGCTGCTAATTCTGGAACACTCGTACCAATTGCAATAACCGTTACAGAAATTGCATAATCACTTATACCAACCGCTTTTGCAAGGTCTTTTGCACCTTCTACAAGCCATTCTGATCCAAAATATAAGCCTGCAGCACCAATAATTAACCAAGCTACAATCTTAAAGTTAGATACTACTGCTAATGCATCATCAACCTCATCTAAATTTGCTTTAATCGTTTTTCTAGAGCTTCTAATGAGTATAACCAAAAATACAATTAAGGCTATAAAAAGAATTGCTCCTTCTAAAGCAGAGAGCAGTTCATCATTCTTCAAAAAATAATATAACGCAAAGGATACCAACATCATCATAGGCCAATTTAATCGGTAAAAATCTCGATCTACAGCCAACGGAGAAATAATTGCTGTAATACCTAGCACTAAACCTATATTAGCAATATTAGAACCTATAACGTTACCCAAAGCAATATCTGTAACACCATCTAAAGCAGCCTGTAAACTCACCAAAAGTTCTGGTGCAGACGTTGCAAAAGACACCACTGTCATACCAATAACCAACTTAGAAATCTTTAGCTTAAAGGACAAACCTACAGAAGCTCTAACCAAAAAATCACCACCAACAACCAACAAAGCTAAGCCAGCTATAACAAGAAATACACTCATCTACAACCCAAATATTTAATTCATATTTTTTAAGAATTGCGAAGATAGTATTTCATTTTCAAAGCAAACAAAAACTAAATTTTTCGTTAAATAACTATTTTTATAGTTGATCAACTATAAAAATAGTTATATTTGAATCTAAGAACTTAAATCAACACATTTTTAAATGCGAAAAATCACAATACTTTTCTTAATAACTCTTTGCTTATCTTGCAAGGAGGAAAAGCAAATAAAGTTTTCATTAACTGGCACTACCAATAGCATTGAAGATGGAACTTTATTGTTCCTTGATATTGAATCTCATAATATATTAGACTCTACTATTGTAGTTGATAATAAATTTGCATTCGAAAGGAATTTACCTGAACCTATTGTTACAGGAATCTTACGAACAAAAGACTTTTCTCATTACAGATTTATTTGGTTGGAGAATGATGACATGACTTTTGATGCCAGCAATACAGATTTTAGAAATGCTAAAATCACTGGATCAGAATCAGAAACATTAAGCCAAAAACTATACAACCTAGTAAAAGAGGTTGAACCTCATAGTAAAGAACAACGTGAAATTGAACAAAAATTCATCAACAATAACCCTAATAGTATTGTAAGCGCAAACATTTTAGCCACATATTCTACGACTTGGGGAAAAGAAACAACCGAAAAGCTTTTTAATAATTTTTCTTTAGAAAATAAAAATACACTTTACGGTAAAGAAATCGCTTCTTTTATAGAACTAAATAAGAATCCAAGAATTGGCGATTATTATGTCGATTTTGAAATGAAAAACACAACCGGTAAAACACTAAAGCTATCCGATAATTTAGGTAAACTAACCCTATTAGAGTTTTGGAGTTCAAATTGTGCTCCATGCAAAAAAGAAAATCCAAATCTTATAAAAACTTACAATAGGTTCAATTCTTTTGGGTTTGAAATTTTTGCAGTCTCACATGACATCGATAAAGAAAAATGGATAAAAGCAATAGAGACAGACAAACTAGCATGGATTCATGTAAGTGACCTAAAACGATCTGATAAGGCTTCATTGATTTATGGTATTAATGGAATTCCTGATAACTTTTTAATTAATGAAGAAGGAATTATTGTAGGTAGAAACTTGAGAGGTGAAAAATTAAACAATAAGATTATAGAATTAATAGGTGATTAAAAACTAATAGAAAATGCAAAAACTCACTAACAAAGAAGAAGAAATAATGCATATTTTATGGAAGCTAGAAAAAGCTTTTGTAAAAGATGTATTGGCAGAAATAGAAACAGATAAACCACACTACAACACTTTATCTACCATAATTAGAAACTTGGAAGAAAAAGGGTATGTGAGTTATAATGCTTACGGAAAAACACATCAATACTACCCTATTGTTTCTAAGGAAGATTACAAAAAACGTTTTATGAATACTGCTATTGAAAACTACTTTAACAGTTCTTATAAAAACGTGGTGTCCTTTTTTGCTAAAGAGGAAAAAATTAGTGTTGACGAACTAAAGGAGATTATTGCAATTATAGAAAACAAAAAGTAACCATGGAATATCTATTAAAAGCATCAGCTGTTATTTGCGTATTCTATATATGCTTTCAGTTGTTATTAAAACGAGAAACTTTCTTTAATCATAACCGCTGGTTTTTAATTATTGGTTTGGTGTTAGCATTAGTATTTCCGCTTGTTGTCATTCCTATTTATATTCCTGTAGAAACAGTAGCTTCGCCAGAAATTTCTTTTCAAACAAATAATGTAGCTATCACCTCACCAAGTAATATTATTACAGAAAAGCAATTTGAATGGTCATCATTGTTACCAATTATTTATGCCATAGGTTTTGGCATTTTATTCCTTCAGTTTTTATTTCAGTTTGGGTCTTTAATATGGTTACTAATCAAAAATCCTAAAAACAAAGAAGGTATATATACCTATGTAACCGTTAATCATAAAATATCACCATTCTCATTTTTTAAATGGATTGTTTTTAATCCTAAAGACTTTAATAACGAAGAATTAGAGCTCATATTAATGCACGAAAAAGTGCACGTTAACCAAATGCATTCTTTAGACGTTCTTTTTTCTCAACTAGCATGCGTAATCTTTTGGTTCAATCCATTGATATGGTTCTACAAAAAAGAAGTGCATCAAAATCTGGAATATATCGCTGATCGTGAAACGCAGTCTACTACAAAAAACGAAAAAGCTTATCAGCATTTACTACTAAAAACCAGTATACACAACACTAATACTTCATTATCAAATAATTTCTATAATTCACAAATCAAAAAACGAATCATTATGTTACACACATCTAAATCTCACCGTAAAAAACAATGGAGGTACTTATTAATTCTTCCACTTTTAGCAGGTTTATTAATGAGTATGAACACTGAAAAAGTGTATGTAAACAATACCATCACAACAGAAAACAGAAATGAAACGCTTGAGTTTTTAGTCACCAAAAACACAACAGACTTGGAATTAAAAGCTATGTCTAAAGCGATTGAAGACAAAGGAGGAACACTTGTATTTAGCCAAATAAAACGAAACTCTAATGATGAGCTTATTGATGTTTTTGTAAAATTCTACAATCGTAGCTATGGAGGCGGAAATGCAGAAACTCCAATTGAAGATTTTATTATTTACAAAGAGTTTTTTGATGATTATGCTGGCTATGTTGGCAGTCCTCAAAATGCTAGTTTTCATTTTGATATTGACAAAAAACAAAATGAATCCGACTACAGAGCGCTACAAAAAAGAGCTATCTCTAAAATGAAATCTCTTGGCATGCAACATGAAGAGCTTTCAACTAAAAAAGAAGAAAAACCGAAATCTGCTAAGTCTGAAAAACAAAAAGTAAAGCAAGAGTCAATTGCTTCAGAAAAAGAGGTTATCATAACAACAATAAATAAAAACACGACAGATACTGAACTAGAAAGCATAAAAGAAAAGCTTAAAAAAGAAGGTGTTACCTTAAAAATAAAAGGGATTAAGCGCAATAAAAAAGGCGAAATTAGAGCTATAAAAATTGAAGCAAAATCCAAAAACTCAAGTACCAAATATCAAATAAGTTCTGATGATGAAGCCATAGAACCAATACACATTGCTTTAGACAAAGAGCACAACACTATTACAATTGGCAACGAAGATCACAAAACAAAAAAGCATTCTTACATCATAAAAACTGAAGATGGTGGTAAGCACAAAATTCAAAAAACAGGAAACAGTAATAATGTGTTTGTAGTTAGCAAAGAGAAAGTTAACCAAGCTAAAGACAACACCTTGTATGTTGTGGTGGACAAAAACAAAAGCGTAAAAACTCTAGAAGTAATTTCAGAGGATGATGACGTTGACGTTATTTTAGAAGAAAAAAGCGGAAACAATGTATGGATAAGTAATGACGATATAAGCAAAGAAGAAGATATAATTATCATTCAAAATGCATTTGACGATGAAAATATACTTATTTCAACATCTAGTGGCAAAGATCCTTTATACATTATAGACGATAAGGAAGTCTCTAAAGATAAGTTTATAACTATAAAACCCAAAAACATTGAGTCTGTAACGGTCCTTAAAGATAAGTCTGCAACAGACAAGTATGGAGACAAAGCAAAAAATGGTGTCATTATTATAAAAACCAAAAAAGATTAAAGTTTCATCAATCAATCAAAACGGAGAAAGCCAAACATCAATATTGAGTTTGGCTTTTTTTTATTTCAGTTTATATAATCTATTATTCTATTATTATCTTTTTGGTTAAAAAGCCTTTGCTGTTGGTTAGTTTTACTAAATACAAACCAGAAGCTAAATCTAAATCCACATAACTATCTACAGCATTATATTGTCTTAATCGCTTACCTTCCACAGAATACACCTCAACATTTACTGCATTGGCTGAATTTATGTGCAATCTTCCAGACGTTGGGTTTGGGTATAACGAAACATTTTGCAATTCATTTTCATCCAAACTAAGCGGTTGATCCCAAACTTCGCCTACATTATTTCCCCAAATATATTCCACCAAATTAGGTTGATCTATAAACGGGTTTCTATTAAACTGCCATGTGTATACTACGTTGTTTCTATTCATTTCAAAATCGTCTGGCGGATCGTTTCTATGCCAATCTAATAATGTTGCCAAATCACCTAATTGACCAGTTGCTGATGGATAACCATTTACAACTTCTAATCCATTATATCTAATTTCCATATACAAAACGCTACGCGCCACATCGCCTCTAAAACTACCTAAAGTACCACTTGGACCAATATATTGTCCATAATGCTGATTATTGCGAGTACTATTCTCAACCGCATCTACTGCTCGTAGAGCATGTGCATCTGAGTTTCCGTGACGTAAAGAATCTGCCTCTGTTGTCCAAAACACATCTACTCCATCAGCAATTTCATCTTCTTCAATATCATCAAAACCACCTCTTGATCTCGGGAAAGTATGCTCTCTATTCCATTTACCAGCATTACTACTTCCTGTCTGTATATCTAACTTTGCTCTACCTTCTTCGGTATACAGTAGCCAAACCTGATTGCTGTTGGCTGGGTTTTGATCGGCTTCTTTTAAAATATCTATGATATCAGCATAAGTCTGCGCTCTTACAACGCTAGGATCTGCAATTATATCTTGCAAAGCTTGTCTCAAGGCCAAATCAGACAAACCATCTAAGCTATCATAATAACCATCTGGCTGCGTACTTTGTACAATTCCTGAGGTAGGATTTGTTGGCGTTCCCCAAGCTGCAACTGTAAAATCGTTGTCCACTACTCTTACCTCTACAAAATTATTTCCTGGAACAATTGGCTCTTCTAAATCTGAAAACTGAATTCTCAATACCTCATCGCCTTCATCATCAGAATCATCTGTTAGCGTTATTGTTGTGGATGTTGAATTGGTTCCACTTAAAATCGTTAAGCTGGTATTCCCTGTATAATCTGAAGTATTAAACCCATAATTATTAAGACTAATGGTAAAGTTTAAATCTGAAGCTACATTACTTTCTGCAGTAAATGTAATATCAAAAGACGCTCCTTCATCAAATTGCGTTTCTGCAACTGATATCTGAATTGGGTTTATCGCTATACCAGAACCATCATTTTCACGTCTTGGTGTTGGTGTTGCAGATGCAAAGGTTTCATTATCCATTTCATCAACAAAACGCTGGATGGACTTAGGATTAGCATTAGTACCAGTATCGTTGTGCTGAATGGTTTCTCCAAGTAAATTTAATAAACCTGTATCATCAGAATCATTTGTTCCATAAACCATAGCATCTATAAGGTTAGTCTGTGTTGCCAGAGTACCTTCTGGAAAATCATTAACGGAAGCCTGATAAATACCAACAGCATCAGCACCATTCTGTATAGCATTTTCTGATATTAATAATTGCGGAAATGGGTAAACTCCTTCACTACCTATTACCAACAACCCATTATTATCTGTTTGGTAACCATCTAAATCAATTACCATGTAGCTAGAGTCTGCACCACTAGAAGATCCGTTAAAGAATACCAAAATATAACCATCTGTAGAAAAATTTGGTGTTTGAGATTTTAACTCAATAAACTCTTCTGTATCTGTACTCGGAGAATCCGGATCTAGCTCATTAATAATTAACACTTGACTCCAAGCATTATGAAAAAGAAATAATGCCAAGATTATTAAAAAACGTTTCATACTTTAATTTTTTTCAAAGATAGTGGTAAAAAAAACTATTAATGTTAATTAAAAATTATTTAGAAAAATCAGTTGAAAAAACACATAAGCACTACCCATAAAATAAAACTCTCAAAAGATGAAAAGTTAAAATTTTAGTGTTTTAAAGACAAAATGCCTCTACGATTTAAAAAACCAACCCAAAAACCCTCTACAAACATATAAATATGTAACCTTAAATTAATTTTAAGATTACAATTATAAACTTCAATAAAGACAAGTCACATAATTTAGTAATATATTTCATCTTTTTAGTTATAAATGTAAATGCAAATTCGTCGATTTTTATAAAAACGTTTGGAAGACTATTGTTTGCCGATATATATTGAAAACTCAATCAAGAATTTAAATCAAATATTAACCTCTAAACCAAAAAAAATATGATGACTTTAGCAAAACTGATTATCGATATTATATTTTCGATATTCTAAATCCAACTAATCAACACTCCTTACAATAAAGAGGGTGTAAACAAAAAAACAATCAATCAAAAAACGAGTAAAACTTAGTTCTAGAATAAGTTTTACTATTTTTACCAAAGTCAAAAAGGATTAAAAAATGTAATTAGCCATCTAATGAAGAAATCTATCTTTAAGATTATTGCAAAAATCAACAAGGCGCTTCTTCCCAGCTATTCAAAAAGACAATTAGATCTTAGCAAGGCCACAAAGCTTCAACTAGCTATAATTGGCTGGCGTGTGTATATTACCAAAAATGCTTTAGACTAAAAAAAAGACTGCCTATTGGCAGCCTTTTCAAAACTCAATTTAATCTATCGCTTTAGCGGTAAATTCTCTTTTTCAAATTGAAAATTGTTTAAAAACACATTCCTGTTTTTATATTTTTAGTTTCTTGTTACAGATCCCATTATAGTTTCAACAGGACCATCTCCCATATCTATAACTGTATGATCCATTGCATTTGCTGGTACCATATGTGCTAATGGCTTTAATGTAAATGGTGCACTACTATTATCTGGATATGGCTCTACGGAAATAACAACTGTTCGTCCTTTTAAGTCTGTTGGAAATGATAATCCGGCTGGAGCATTCTGTAAGTAATCCTCACCTGGATATCCTGGGCCATTTCCGGCATCTCCTTTAAATAATGATGTTGTTGCATTATCATCTGCTGAATCTGCGCTTGTAAATGTTCCTGTACTTATTGGTGTACCATCAAACACAACCCAACCTTCATATTTCCATCCATCAGCCAAAGTTGGCAAACTTAAACCTGCAACAAGATTTGGTGCATTTGTGTTATCCAAAAACCAAACTCCGCTAGCTTCATTTGTATCATCCATATCTGTAGGAGTAGCCAAAATATATTTTCCTGTTGAAGCTCCTAATGTAGAGATAGTACTTCCTGAACCAACTACAATATTATCTGAATTAACGTTTGCAACATTACCGGAAAAATCACCAGCTAATAGTTTAGTAGCTGCTGGCGCAGGATCTGGATCAATTGCTGGCTCAATTGATAATACAAATGTTGTAGCATTTTCTAATTGTGCCGTACTAACAGGAAATGTTTGCGGAAAAGAAACACTAGAAAAAGTACCTGTACTTACTGGCTGGCCATCTACTATTATCCAACCTTCGTAAACATAATCATTTCCTAATGCTTCTAAACCTTGAAGATTTAAAGTTAAATCTGACGTTGTTGACGTGTTATTATCGTCGTCATTGCTACAGGATACAGCAAATAAACTTAATGCCATTAATCCTAAAAATGTTTTTTTAATCATCGCTTGTTGTTTTTTAAAATTTCTTACAACAAATCTAGCACACCACTATTTTCTAAAATGTTAGCCAGCTAACAGTTGCTCATTTTTTTTTCAAAACTGACCAAAATCATTAAAAAACAACATCTTAGTTAGTAACTTATAAAATAAAACCTATTGTTATGATTAAGAATTTAGAACACAAACGATCCTCAGAGATTTTAAAAAACAATTACATAGGATATTTATCTTACATCAGTGGTAACAGGCCATATACTATTCCTATTACCTATTATTATAATGATGAAGAAAACTACATTATTTGCTACTCTGGTAATGGACACAAAATTAGATCTATGAGAAGACACACATCAATATCTATGACTGTTACAGATATCTACAGCAATAACAAGTGGCAATCTGTAATGGTACACGGTCAGTATAAAGAAGCCGAAGGAAGCACCTCTAAACTTTACTTACACGAATTTTCTTTAGGCATTAAAAACCTTGTCTTAAAAAAAGAACACAAAGACTTAGACTATATCAGTCAGTTTTCTAGCAAAACATTTAACATGGAAACTCCAATTGTATTTCTTCTAAACATTGATGATATTACAGGCAAGGTAAAGTCTTAAATTTCACAAATACTCAGCAAGATTATAATTGAGTTAAATAGAAGATATAAAAAAAGCAAGCATAATTTGCTTGCTTTTTGTTGTGACCTCGACAGGATTCAAACCTGTAACCTTCTGAGCCGTAATCAGATGCGCTATTCAGTTGCGCCACGAGGCCGTTTTAAAGTGGGTGCAAATATAATATAATTATTAAAAACCAACCAAACTATTTTTTCAAAATTGTAATTAGTATTTTTGAAACATGGTTACAAAAGACATTTTAGATCCTTTTTCTTATTTATTTGATGAAGAAATTATTAGCAATATATCTCAAATTGCTAACATAAAAACCTTTAAAAAAAACGATATTATTATTGATATTAAAGAGGAACTAAAATACGTTCCGCTCTTAATAAAAGGTAACATCAAAGTACTAAGAGAAGATAATGAAGGGAGCGAACTACTACTCTATGTTTTAGAATCTGGAGACACATGCGCTATGTCTCTTACATGCTGCATGTCTAAATCAGCTAGCAAGATTAGAGCTGTAGCCGATGAAGATGTTAAGCTCATTATGATTCCTATAGACAAGATGTACCTTTGGTACCACAACAACGAAAGCTGGCGAAACTTTATACTACAAAGTTACCAAACTCGCTTTGACGAAATGCTAGAGACTATTGATACTCTCGCATTTATGAAAATGGACGAGCGCTTACTAAAATACCTAAAAGACAAAGTAAAACTTTCTTCCTCTCCTTCTCTAGAAATTACACATCAGGAAATCGCTGAAGATATGCATACATCTAGAGTGGTTATCTCCAGACTACTAAAACAGTTAGAAAAAGAAAGCAAAATCAAACTCGGTAGAAATAAAATATCTGTTCTAGAATTTTAGTAACTTATGTAACAGAGACCTAAATTAAGAGTTCTATTTTTGCCTTAAAATAAATTTTATGGAATACATTTTAAAGCCTTGGCCATGGTACATTTCTGGACCAAGTATTGCTATTGTTATGTTTTTACTACTCTACTTTGGAAGAACCTTTGGCATGTCTTCTAACTTAAGAACTATATGTGCAATTGGTGGTGCAGACAAATATTCTGACTTCTTTAAATTTGATTGGAAAAGCCAACGATGGAATCTAATTGTTGTGCTTGGCGCTGTTTGCGGAGGTTTTATTGCTCATTTTCTTCTTTCAGACCCAACCAATATTAATCTAAGTGCTGAGACTATTACAGATTTAAACCAGCTTGGTTTTAAAAATGCTGGAGATAGCCTCTTACCTCCTGAGCTATTTGCCTGGGAAAATGTGTTAAGTTTTAAAGGTATATCTATACTCCTTATAGGAGGCTTGCTTGTTGGTTTTGGTACAAGATACGCAGGTGGTTGCACCTCTGGCCATGCTATTACAGGTCTAAGCAGCCTACAACTACCCTCTTTAATCGCTGTTGTCGGATTCTTTATTGGTGGTTTAATAATGATTCATTTAATATTCCCAATACTGTTTTAATATGAAGAAGTTTTTAAAGTTTTTTTTAGTTGGAATATTCTTCGGAATTGTATTAGTAAAGTCTGAAGCCGTTTCGTGGTATCGTATCTATGAGATGTTTAAGTTTCAATCTTTTCACATGTATGGTATTATAGCTTCTGCCGTTTTCACAGGCATCATATTATTATTAATTGCAAAAAAGACTCATCTCAAAACGATACAAGGCACACGCTTACACGTGCCTTTAAAAGACAAAGGTCTTGTGAGGTATATTGTTGGCGGCAGTATATTTGGTTTAGGTTGGGCACTTAGTGGAGCGTGTCCTGGACCAATGTACATTCTCGTTGGTACAGGTGCATTTTCTATACTCATCGTTATTTTTGGAGCACTAGTGGGAACGTTTTTATACGGCATTTTAAAAGATAAGCTTCCTCATTAATGAAGCACTTATGTAACAAATAATACAATAAGATTTTTTTTGCTTTTATAATTTAGCATAAATTTAAAGAGTGTGATAAAAAACTCACTTCTCTTAGTATAAATTAAAAATATTGACTTATGAAAATAGAACAATTATATACAGGATGTTTAGCCCAAGGCGCATATTATATAGAATCTGAAGGAGAAGTTGCAATCATAGATCCTTTAAGAGAAACTCAACAATACATTGATAAAACAGACGCTAATAATGCAAAAATTAAGTATGTTTTAGAAACACACTTTCATGCAGATTTTGTTTCTGGCCATGTAGATTTAGCTAAAAAAACAGGAGCTACTATCGTTTTTGGTCCTGGCGCAAAAACAGAATACAATATTCATTCTGCTACTGATGGCGAAGAATTAAAGCTTGGTGAGCTCACTATAAAAGTACTACACACACCAGGACACACACTAGAATCTGTAACGTATTTGCTAAAAGATAAAAACGGAAAAGACCATGCTATTTTTTCTGGAGACACCCTTTTTCTAGGTGATGTTGGTCGACCAGATTTAGCCATAAAATCAGATCTTACCGAACGTGATTTAGCTGGTATGTTATATAACTCTTTAAGAGAAAAAATTATGCCATTGGCAGACGATGTTATTGTGTATCCTGCTCATGGTGCAGGTTCAGCTTGTGGCAAAAACTTAAGCAAAGAAACTGTTGGTGTTTTAGGAGAGCAGAAAAAAACAAATTATGCTCTACGTGAAAACATGACCAAAGAAGAATTTATAGACGAAGTGTTAGACGGTATTACACCACCACCACAATACTTTGCTAAGAATGCTATGATGAATAAAACTGGCTATAACACCTTTGATGATATTTTAAAAACAGGAAATAACCCTTTAACTCCAGAAGAATTTGAGGCTTTAGCCAATCATGAATCTGCTCTTGTTTTAGATGTAAGACCACAGTCTGATTTTATTAAAGGACACATACCTAACTCAATTTTTATAGGATTAAACGGACAATTTGCTCCTTGGGTTGGTGCTTTAATTACAGATATAAAGCAACCTATCTTACTTGTTGTACCAGAAGGAAAATCTGAAGAAGCTGTTACTAGATTATCTCGTGTAGGCTATGACAATACATTGGGTTATCTTAAAGGTGGTATTGAGGCATGGAAAACTTCAGGGAAAGATATAGATACATTAGAGTCTATATCTGCCGAAGAATTTTCTAAAAGAGCAAAAGCCGATAACCTTAATATTCTAGATGTTCGTAAGGATGGAGAGTACAAAAGTATGCATCTTGAAAACGCTCAACATTTTGCTCTAGATTACATTAACAATCAGATGGACCAAATTGCAAAGGACAAAACTTACTACGTACATTGTGCAGGTGGTTACCGTTCTGTAATTGCGGCTTCTATTCTAAAAGCTAGAGGCTATCATAATCTGGTAGATATTGCTGGTGGTTTTGGCGCTATTAAAAAAACTGATTTACCTACAACTGATTTTGTTTGTCCTTCTACACTTTAAACTATGGAAGCGACTATAGAAATTCAAAATTTAAAATGTGGAGGTTGTGCTAACACCATAACAACACAATTGTCTAAACTAAATGGTATCTCTGAAGTTACAGTAAACAACTACAAAAATCTAGTCAGCTTTAATTTCAATTCTAATGAAGATTTAGAAGCAGTTAAAGTAAGGCTTTCAAACTTGGGCTACCCAATTGTTGGCGAGCAAAACTCACTTCCTAAAAAGGCTAAATCTTTTGTAAGTTGCGCTGTAGGAAGAATTACAAAATAAAAAAACCCCTCGATTGAGGGATTTTATTTTTTATACGATTTCTGCACTAAGTCCTGCTTGCAAGAGCTTAGAACATCTTGGTTTTAAATCTTCGTAAGCACCTGTTTTTACGGTACACTTACCTTTATAATGAACAATAATAGAACATTGTTCTGCTTGTTCTGGTGTGTGATCGCAAGCGTAGATTAGTGTATCTATTACATGATCAAAGGTATTAACATCGTCATTAAATAAAACAATCTCATTTTGTTTTATTACCTCTTCTTCAACAAGGAGTTCTTCTAATAATTTTTCTTTCGTCATAGTTGTATATGCTTGGAGTAAGATTTCTCTGTACTAAATCAATCATATGCCTCATCAAAACCTGCAAAGCATGATTTATTTATCTAATTTATGAATTTTAAAGATACCCAATCTCCTCTTTTTATTGTTTCTTTCAATTTTAACATGTGCTTGTTGCATAAGTCTTCTAACAAAGACACGTCTTCTTCGTAAAAACCACTCAGATACAACTCTCCGTTAGCATTCAAACACTTAGTATAACTTGGTATATCTGCTAATAGAATATTTCTGTTAATATTAGCTATAATTGTATCGTAGTGTTTATTCTCCAAAAGCTTTACATCACCTTCGTATACCGAAATATGTTCGCAATCATTTCGCTCTACATTCTCTAAACTATTAAGGTAACACCAATTATCTATATCTATAGCATCTAGCTTTGTAGCACCTACTTTTTCTGCTAAAATGGCCAAAACACCAGTACCACAACCCATATCTAAAACCGATTTATTTTTAAAATCATTTTTTAAAATATGCTGAATCATCATATGTGTGGTTTCATGATGACCTGTACCAAAACTCATTTTTGGCTCTATAATGAGGTCGAATTTTGTATCTGGTTTATCATGAAATGGAGCACGTACAGTTACCAAATCGTCTACAACTATTGGATTGAAATTCTTTTCCCATTCTGAATTCCAGTTGGTTTGCTCTATTTCATCAAACTCATAAGTAATCTTAAATTCTTCAGAATTAAGGATCTGAATGTCATCTAGAATAAAAGCATTCCAATCCTCTTTTTGAATGTAAGCAGTAACACCTTCAGAATCTTCTACAAAACTTTCAAACCCAGCATAACCGAGTTCAGCAATTAATATTTCTGTAGCAGGTTGAAGTGGTTCTACCTTAAACTCGTAACCTATGTAAATTGGGTTTTTCATTTAAAATGCATTTACTATTGCAAAGAAATCTTCAGCCTTAAGCGAAGCTCCACCAATAAGACCACCATCTACATCTGGTTTAGAAAAAATTTCTTGAGCATTATTTGGCTTTACACTTCCTCCATATAAGATAGACACAGAATCTGCAACTTCAGCACCATATTTTGCTGCTAATGTTTTTCTAATAAATGCATGCATATCTTGTGCTTGTTCTGGTGTTGCTGTCTCACCTGTACCAATTGCCCAAACTGGCTCGTATGCTAAAACAATTTGCTTAAAAGCATCTGCTTCTAAATGGAATAATGCGTTTTTAATTTGATCTTCTACAACAGTTTCTTCTTTTCCTGACTTACGATCTGCTAATTCTTCGCCAAAACAAAAAATAACTCTCATTTCGTTTTCTAATGCTGTATCAACCTTTTTTGCTAAGGTTTCATCTGTTTCATTAAAATAAGCTCTACGCTCACTATGACCTAATATTACAGTATTTACACCTATACTTTTTAACATTGAAGCACTCACTTCTCCTGTATAAGCTCCATTTTCTGCGAAGTGCATATTTTGTGCTATAACTTCTACATCGTAGTCTTTAGTCGATTGAAAGGCTTGCCAAAGGTTGGTAAATGTTGGCGCTATCATCACCTCTGCATCCGAAGTTTTTACCTGCTTTTTTATAGCATTAATTAAAGCTTCAGTTTGCGATAAATCATTATTCATTTTCCAGTTACCAGCAACAATATGTTTTCTCATAAGCCCATCCTAACCTTCCTACTTCGTCTACGCTCAGCATAAACTTCAGGAAGGAATTTTATTAGTTTTATTATTAAAATTTTGAATTACAAAAATAAGATAATAATGCATATCAGCAGAAGACAAACATCATCTATTTGTTAAGAGAGTTTTACCCTTGGGTCTAACCATGAGTATATAATATCTACTAAAATATTAATGGTTATAAAGACGATTGCAATGACTAAAACCGATCCCATTATCACTGGTAAATCTAGAGTGTTAAGCGCATTAACTATTTCTTTTCCGAGTCCATTCCACCCAAAAATGTACTCTACAAAAACAGCTCCTGCTAGCATAGAAGCAAACCATCCTGAAATTGCAGTTACTACTGGATTTAAAGCATTTTTTACAGCATGATTTTTTATCACCTTAAACTCGCTTAATCCTTTTGCTCTTGCGGTTCTTATGTAATCTTGACTCATTACATCTAGTAGCGAATTACGCATGAGTTGAATAACGACAGCCAACGGACGAATACCCAAAACAATAGCAGGAAGTATCAAATTTTTCCATTTTATGGTCATTTTTTCACCTAAATCATCTAATTCGTAAAGGCTACCTGTCATTTCTAAATTGGTGTATTTGTGCAACACAAAACCAAACAACCATGCAAACAGAATTGCGCTAAAAAAAGATGGTACACTCATACCAAACGTACTTAACACTTGTATGGTTTTATCTATCCATGTATCTCTATATAATGCTGAAATTATTCCGAAAATAATACCAAGAATTATGGCTATTGTAATGGCTGAGACTGCCAAAACAAAGGTATTTGGAATAGTTTCACCAATAACATCTGTTACTTTTTTGCCTTGCTTGGTGAAGGATTCTCTTAAGTAAGGTGTTTTTACAACCGTTGTAGTATTTCCGATTGTAAATAACCTTGCTGCATTATACTTATTAGTGCTTAAAAACGTATAATCTTCTGTGTTATTAGAGTGAAATGACACTGGAGATAAATCATTTAAGTAGTACAAAAACTGTGTTCCGATTGGTTTATCAAAACCATATTTTTTCTTAACAGCTTCAACTTGCTCAGCAGATTGATTTTGACCCAACATCATCTTTGCAGGATCACCTGGAAGAATGGTAAATAAAAAGAAAATAACAGTAACTACACCTAATAAGGTGATGAATGCATAGAATAGTTTATTTACGAAGTATCTTATCAAATTAAAGCTCTATATCCTCAATATCATTCCAGTGTGCTTTATTTACAACTGTTCCTTTTTCCAAAACAACGATACCTGGATTTGCACGGACAATTGTTTTAACCACTTTTTCATCACATAGATAAAAATCAAAATTAAGATTGTAATCTTGCTTTACGTTTTGTTTTTCGGTTTCACCAGAAGAGGTTAAGCCAATTACAGTATATCCTTTTTTAATAGCCTGGTCTGTAAAGGTCTTTAATTTAGCAACACCATCTGACTCGGCAGTTGTAATATTGTACATTGCAACCATTACCAGCTTATCTTTTTCCATAAAATAAGTCGTTAGGTTTTCATCTTCAGACTCAATAGAAAAATCTTGAATTGGTGGCACATAACCTTCATCTATTGTCTTTGTTTCAACACCAACATACTCGCCTTCTACAGCTGGATAACTTCCGTTGGTCACAAACTCTTTTTCTTCACCATTAACATTAAATGTCCATGTATATTCTAAAACTGGTTTTGCTGCATTTTCTGGAATTTCCATTTGTTTTGGTAAGTTTTTACCGATTGCATAAGCTCTAAAATCTATAGCTGGTAAATGCATTAACACATGGTAACCAAACCATAACGATACAATAAAACTAAGTAGCGCAATTACAGTTGTTGGTAATTTGGTAAATAGTGGTTTTATATGTCTTAAACCTGCTACCAAAATCAATATCAACACTAATAAAATGACATCTTTAGTAAAGCTTTCCCAAGGTGTTAATTTTAATGCATCACCAAAACAACCACAGTCTTTGACTTTATCGAAATATGCTGAATAAAAGGTTAAAAATGTAAAGAACACTATCATTGCCAACAAACTGTAAACTGTAAATTTTGGTTTGTAACCAATGAGTAAAAACACACCTAAAACAACCTCAAAAACTACAACAAAAACAGAAAGCAATAAGGCGTACGGAATCATAAATTCCATATTTAGTACGTCTGATCCAAAATATTCTTGCAGTTTATAAGAAAATCCTAACGGATCGTTAAGCTTTATAAATCCTGAGATTATAAATAAAACTCCAACTAATATTCTGCTTATGTGTGTGATGTATTTCATAAATATTAAATTCCAAAAATCAAAAACTAAATTCCAAACAATTAATTAAAGATTTAATTTTTTCTTTTATTTTAACTTGTTAATAATAGCCGAGAGTATTTTTCTAATTTCATTAGCTTCCCTTCTTAAATTTTCAATCCTATCATTTTCGTTTTCGTTTAACTCTTTCAATAGCCTTAACCAATATTCACTCACCTTAGCTTCTTTTCTTTAGATTTTCAATCTAAACTTTAAATCTTTATCACCGAGTTTTTCATTTCCTTCAATATAATTTGCCCCAACAGAACCCGAAGATTTCACCAATTGTTTACCATCTTCTATATTAGAAATTGTATTTTTTAAATCCCTTACCAAAAAACGACAATCTCTTGCAAAAACAAAAGTTCTCTCTTCTAAATTATAAATCTTATAATTTCCCAAATCTTTTGGAATTTAGTTTTTGTAATTTGAAATTTATTCACCTTCACCAAGATGAATCATTGCAAAAACAGCATAATTTATCATGTCTTGATAATTAGCATCTATACCTTCGCTTACAATGGTTTTACCTGCGTTGTCTTCAATCTGCTTTACACGCAATAGTTTTTGTAAAATTAAATCGGTTAACGAGCTTACACGCATATCTCTCCAAGCTTCACCATAATCATGATTTTTGTTCATCATTAATTCTTTAGTGAGTGCCACTTTTTCATCATAGAATTTTGTTGCTTCTTCCGTATCCATATCTGGCTGCTCTACAACACCTTTTTCTAACTGAATTAATGCCATAACACAGTAGTTAATGATACCTATAAACTCACTTACTTCACCTTCATCAACCTTTCTTACATCGTTTTCTTGTAACCCTCTAATACGTTGTGCTTTTATAAAAATCTGATCGGTAAGCGATGGTAATCTTAATATTCTCCATGCACTTCCGTAATCGCTCATTTTATTTACAAAAAGTGTTCTGCACTTTTCTATAACAGCATTGTATTGTTTTGATGTATCTTGCATATAATTCCGTAAAAATTTCTGTAAATTTCGCTTATTTAGTTTAAAGTTCAAAGTTCTGTATCCATTCATTTATTTCGGACTTAAAAGTTTATGAATATGTTAACTTTGGCTTTTTTAAAATGAAATTTTACAACTCTAGCATGACCATAAACTGCAAAGGCCAACTTATTGACATCTCTACTCCCAAAGTGATGGGAATCCTTAACGTAACACCAGATTCTTTCTATGATGGTGGACAATACAAAGACGAGAAATCAATTCTAAATCAGGTTGAAACGATACTTAACGAAGGTGCTGCTTTTGTAGATATTGGTGGTTACAGTTCGCGTCCAGGAGCAGATTACGTAAGTGAAGCTGAAGAATTAAGTCGTGTGGTGCCTGTTGTACAACTTATTCTGAAGCATTATCCTGAAACCCTAATTTCTATTGACACGTTTAGAAGTGAAGTTGCAAAAAAAAGTATTGAAGCTGGAGCGGCAATCATTAATGATATTTCGGCTGGTCATTTAGACGACAACATGATTGAAACCGTTGGACAACTTGGTGTGCCTTACATAATGATGCACATGAAAGGAAATCCTGAAACCATGCAGCAGCAAACCGATTATGACGATTTAATTAAAGACATTAACAGCTATTTTGCCGAACGTATTGCAAAAGCGCATGCTGCAAAAATCAACGATATTATTATAGATCCTGGTTTTGGTTTTGCTAAAACAACAAAACAAAATTACGAGCTCCTCAACAATATGGAGTTATTGCAAATTGTGGACAAACCCATTTTAGCAGGTGTCTCTAGAAAATCTATGATTTATAAAACATTAAATACAACTTCTGAAAATGCACTTAATGGCACAACTGCTTTACACATGGTTGCGTTGCAAAAAGGTGCAAAAATCTTACGAGTGCACGATGTAAAAGAAGCTATGGAGTGTGTCACTCTATTTAATCAATTAAAGCAGAAATAAATGAAAAAGCTTTTATATCTCTTATTGGTAACTGCATTTTTAAACTGCAACAACGAGCGTGTATTAGAACTACCAAAAATTGAAAGTGCAGAAATCACTGAAGTTTTAGATGTCTCTCATGCTTACATTTTTTATGATGAAACACAACCTGACTCAACGCTTTTTAACAGAAAAAACCTTATTGGCACAACAAACTGGCTAGTTAATGTAGATAAGCGTTTAACGTTAAAACAAGCTATTCCTCATATTCAATATCTACAAGATAAACGTAAAAAAGCTTCTATGCATAAGAATGAAGCCGCAAAGAATTACTTTACTTGTAATGATAAAAGTATTAAGAATTTGGGGTTTGTTGAGTTTTCTGATGTGAATTATTCTAATTCAAGTGAAATATCACAAGACTACAAGACATGTATAATGACAGTTAATAGCTTGAAAGAAATAACCTTTTCAAGCTCTGCAAATTTAAATATTAGTTTTTCAAAGGAAAACTTTTCTTCAGTATTACCAATTTTAAAATCTGAATTTGGTGAATCGATCAAACTTATTATGAGCTTTAATGAATCTTTAAGTTTTCAAGATTACATTACAATTAAAAACAACTTAGCTACTTTTCAAAATAGTATATCTAATAACGAATTCATTTATTAACATAAATTATTAAATTAGCAAAAAGCACTAACTTTGGAAAACTTACAACTTTGGGAATTTAGATTTATAGACTTTGTAGATGTTTTCCTAGTGGCTATTCTACTCTATTACATCTACAAGCTTGTAAAAGGCACAGTTGCTATCAATATTTTTATTGGTATTCTTATTATTTATTTTGCCTGGCGACTTACAGACTACCTGCAAATGCAGATGCTTTACAGCATTTTTGATGGTTTTATGAAGGTTGGTATTATTGCACTTATTGTAGTTTTTCAGCCCGAAATCCGAAAGTTTTTATTGCTCGTAGGCTCAACAAATATTGGTGGTAAAAAGGGGATTTTCAAAAATTTTAAATTCTTAAAAAACGACGACCAAACCTCTACAGATGTCGATGCAATTATAACGGCTTGCAATAAAATGGGTGCTACAAACACTGGAGCATTAATTGTTATTGAACGCAACAATAACCTTGACTTTTTAACTAACACTGGTGATGAGATGAATATTTTGGTCTCTCAACCTATTATTGAAAGTATCTTTTTTAAAAACAGTCCGTTGCACGATGGTGCTATTATTATTGATAAAAATGTGGTAAAAGCCACACGTGTGATTTTACCTGTTAACAACGAAAAACATATACCTGAGCGTTTTGGGCTGAGACATAGAGCTGCGATTGGTATTACCGAAAAAACAGATGCTCTTGCCATTGCTGTGAGTGAAGAAACAGGGCAATTATCTTACATTAAAAATGGTGAATTTGTGATGTTTAAAGACACAGATGATCTTGTAAAAAAGATTAAAGAAGACTTAAACTAAATGAACTGTAAAAATTGCAATAACACGCTTAAGGACACTCAGAAGTATTGCGATGAGTGTGGTGCAAAAGTGATTAACAATCGCCTGACACCTAAAGTGCTCATAAAACAATTAAACGAGCAGTTTTTATCTATTGACAATAAGTTTTTAAAAACATTTATTTCTCTATTCACTAAACCAGATAAGGTCATTGATGGCTTTATAAATGGACAAAGAAAAACACACTTAAATGTTGTTACCTACTACGCTATTTCACTTACGGTTTTAGGTTTTCAAATGTTTATTCTGAAAAACTTTTTTCCTGAATTTATTGAATCTCAAAGTTCAGCTTTTGATGAAAGTTTTAAAATGGCTGGAAACGGAAATAAAAATCTGTTTGAAAATTTCCCTGATGTTTTTAATAATTATCAAGGTGTTTTCTTTTCGCTTTTTATGCCTTTTATTGCTATTGGTACTTGGCTGATTTATCTAAACAAACCCAAATATAACTACACAGAGCACCTTGTAATTAATTTGTATCTAACAGCTCAAACAATTTATATTAGCTTTTTTGTATATATTTTGATGGCTCTCTTTGGTATTAAAGATTACCTTTTTATATCTATAATAATTACTTTGCCTCTAATAGTTTATGGAGCTTATGTCTTTAAAAAACTCTATTCTACAAAATTTATAGACGCCTTTATTAGATACTTTATAGCCTACATTTTATATATGATTGTATTTGGTATAATTCTGTTTGCAATAACTGTAGTAGTTGTTATTTATTTAATTTCCACAGGACAGCTTAACCCTTGATATTTCCTATATATTATATAACAACAAATGTGGTGTTATATTTAAGTGGTATGCTTTAGAAAAATATTAAAAAACCTACTATAAGCTATATTGCTTCGGCTTTTAAAAACTGAACTTCGTAAAGGTTTTTATAATACCCTTCTTTCTTTTTTAGTAAAGATTTGTGTGTTCCCATTTCGACAATCTGCCCAGCATCCATAACAATAATTTTATCTGCTTGTTGAATAGTCGCTAATCTATGCGCAATTACAATTGATGTTCTTCCTTTAGTAATTGTATCTGTAGCATCTTGTATTAATTGCTCTGAATACGAATCTACAGATGATGTTGCCTCATCTAAAATTAAAATACTAGGATTGGTAACATAAGCTCTTAAAAACGAAATTAACTGACGTTGACCTGAAGATAACATAACACCACGTTCCTTTACGTTGTAGTGGTATCCACCTGGCAGACTTGTTATAAAATCGTGTATACCAATAGCTTTAGCTGCCGAGACTACATCCTCTTCTGTGATGTATTCATTATTTAGTGTAATGTTGTTTAGAATAGTATCTGCAAACAAAAACACATCTTGTAACACTACTGCTATTTGATTTCTCAACGAGCTTAGAGTCATATCTTTTATGTCTGTGCCATCCACTCTAATATGACCAGAATCTATTTCATAAAAACGGTTCAATAAATTAATTATGGTAGATTTACCAGCTCCTGTTGCACCAACAATAGCCACAGTTTCACCTGCTTCAACATTAAACGAAACTCCTTTAAGGACTTCTTCATCTTTAATATAAGAAAATCTAACATTATCAAATTCTATTTTACCATTAAAATGATTGGCTTCAATAGTACCATGATCATTAATATTAGAAGTCGTATCTAAAACTCTAAAAACACGATCAGCAGCTACCATTCCCATTTGTAATGTATTGAATTTGTTAGCTATTTGATACAACGGCCTAAATAGCATTGGAATAAACATGGTAAAAGAAATAAGATCCCCTAAAGTTGTAGTCGCTCCAACATTTAAAGCTGTAAAACCACCTACCAAAATAACCAAAGCCATTGTAAGTGAAGACACAAATTCTGCAATAGGAAAGAAAATAGAATTGTACCAAACAGTCTTTAACCATCCTTTTTTATGACGCTCGTTTATAGCTTTAAACTTCCTGTATTCTGTTGCCTCTCGCGTAAACAACTGTAAAATTTTCATTCCTGTTACACGCTCTTGCACAAAAGAATTAAGGTTAGATACTTCTGTACGTACATCTTCAAAAGCACGTTTCATATACTTCTGAAAAATTTTAGTAGCAACTATAATAATAGGCATCGTTGCAAAAACAATCAAACTCAATTTTAAGTTAATAAATGCCATAAACACTGCAACAACTAACATCTTTAGCATATCACTAAATATCATAAACAAACCTTGCCCAAAAATATCTGCAATACGTTCCATATCGGTTACAGCTCTGGTAATTAAAACTCCTACAGAAGATTTATCAAAGTAGGTCATTTTAAACTTTAGAATGTGCTTAAAAAGTTTTACACGTATATCTTTTACAACAGACTGTCCAAGCCAACTTGCATAATAGATAAATAGTAGCTGAGACACTACTTCCAAAACAAGAAGCACCAGCATAATACCCATATAAAACATGAAACCACCATACTCTTTGTTAGCTATTTTTACATCTATTGCATCTTTTAAAATCCTTGGTCTAAGCGCACCAAAAACAGCTAAACCTACAACACAGACTAAAGAAATTATAAATACTGTTTTGTAAGGCTTTATATAATGTAGTAATCGCTTAAAAAGCGATGTATCGAATATTTTCTTTTTATTTTTTTCTGCCATCTTTAAGCCAAAATTAGCCCTATAAATGTTTATTCTTATCTAATATTTTCTGGGTATGCAATACGCACCAAATATAATCCATGTGCCGGAACTGAAAAACCAGCTTTACCTCTGTCTTTTGACTCTATTATTTGATGCAAATCTTCAGGCTTTAATTTTCCTAAACCTACATTAACCATTGTACCAACAACGGCTCGCACCATATTCCTTAAAAAACGATTAGCTTTTATGGTAAACAGTAGTTCAGATCCGTTTTGTACCCAAATAGCTTCCATAATATCACAATTATACGTTTTTACATCTGTTTTACTTTTAGAAAAGCATTGAAAATCGTTATACTCAAATAAGATTTTACAAGCTTTGTTCATAGCATCAATATCTAAAGGCAAATGCATTTGATATGAATAATCATAATCAAACACATTTTTTAAAGTTGAAACTCTGTAATGATATGTTCTACTTAAGGCATCAAACCTTGCATGTGCCTCAGCGTTAACACTAAAAACATCTTGTATTGCAACATCTTTAGGCAAAAAAGAATTTAACTTATAAGTTAAATCTTCAGGTTTAATTGGGTTATCAAAATCAAAATGGGCAAACATTTGAGACGCGTGTACGCCTGCATCTGTTCTACCTGCACCGACAATATCTATTTTTTCCTTTAGAATAGTACTCAACGCTTTTTCTATAACTTCTTGTACCGAAATAGCATTTGGCTGATTTTGCCAACCATGATAGGCTTTACCATTGTATGACAACTCTAAAAAATATCTCAAAAGATTGGCTATTTTTGCTTTTTAAAGTCACAAAGATACATAGAATCGTTAGTTAAAATCACAATATTATCTTAATGCAAAAGATACTGCTCTTATCAGACACACATAGTTACATTGATGACACTATTATAAAATACGTAAAGCAAGCTGATGAAGTGTGGCATGCTGGTGACATTGGAGATTTAAAAGTAACAGACGAAATAAAAAAATACAAGCCACTAAAAGCAGTTTATGGCAATATTGATGACACCAAAGCAAGAGCCGAATTCCCTTTGAATCTTCGTTTTCAATGCGAAGAGGTTGATGTTTACATCACTCATATCGGAGGATATCCTCCAAAATATAATAGCTGGGTTAAAGAAGCACTTCAAAATAACCCACCAGATTTATTTATTTGTGGTCATTCTCATATTCTAAAGGTAATGCCAGACAAAAAACTAAATCTTTTACACATGAATCCTGGTGCTGTTGGCAAACATGGATTTCATCAAAAAAGAACCATGCTACGATTTAATATAGAAGGTAAAAATATTAAAGACTTAGAAGTTATAGAATTTGACAGATAAAAATGAAAAACCCAGACGGCAGCGTCTGGGTTTTTCGCACTAATACTACTAAGATTTTAGGTTCTATCGTAATCTATCTACAGATTTTACAAGATCTTCGTCCTTTTTAATAGCCTTGTTTGCCAAGACTAAACACACAATAGAAAAAATAGGAAGAAGAATCCCAATACCTTTCTCAGAAACATTCGTTTCTCCAGATATATTTAGAGATTGATATACAAAGATTCCTAGTAAAATAAAGTTTAATATTATATTCACTCGTCCCATTACAAATTGAGACTTTCTATTTTTAAAACTAAAAATCGCGATTAAAGATAATAAAGCAGAAGCTAAAAACAAGCTTAAATACAAATAATCATTTGCTGCAAAAACTTTTACATCTTCTGTGTTAGTCCACAAATGAAACACAAATATTAGTCCTGCCGAAATAACAACAGATAAAAATAAATAAAGTGTTTGTATGCGCTGAATCATATCTTCAATTAAAAAATTGCGTTGCAAAATTAGCAGTTTATTTTTTAAAAAGATAGAAATTGTTTTAAAATAAAATTGTATTATTGCAATAGAATGAAGCAACACACTGGTTTGCATAGTTCTATCTTCCAAATTAATTTCACTTTTTTTCTTTTTATTTCATTTAGAAAATCTTGAATTAATAATATCAAATTATAATACATTATATTACATACGAATGTTTGAAATTTCACAGTTAAAAGCTAAAAAGCTTCCTGAGTTACAGGATATAGCTAAACAACTCAATGTACCTAAGTATCGCTCTATGAAAAAGCTAGACTTGGTATATCAAATCTTAGATTATCAAGCTGCTAATCCTGAAGCTGTAAAATCTACAGTTGAAACAGACTCTAAACCAGAGCCAAAACAAAACAAGCCTCAACAAAAAAGAGCGCGAGTACAGAGAAAACCAAAAGAAAATAACGATCAGAAGTCTATAGAATTTTCTGAGAAATCTGAGAAAAAGGAAAACTCTAAGCCTCAAGAAAAAAAGTCTAACAACGACGCTCCTCAAAAACAACAACGTCAAGACAATAAGTCTAACGATCGTAAGGAAGACAACAGACGCTCTAACAACAACAATCAAAAAAACGATAATAGACAAAACCGAAACAACAACAATAATAACAATCAAAAAAACAATGGTAATAAAGATAATAGAAACCGTTATCGTGAGCCAGATTTTGAATTTGATGCTATTATTGAAAGTGAAGGTGTGCTAGATATAATGCAAGATGGTTATGGATTCCTAAGATCATCTGACTACAACTACTTAACTTCACCTGATGATATCTATGTATCGCAATCTCAAATACGTTTATTCGGACTTAAAAAAGGTGATACTGTTCTTGGTCATGTAAGACCTCCTAAAGAAGGTGAAAAATATTTCCCCCTTATTAAGGTAAGTAAAATCAATGGCCAAGATCCTAATGTTGTAAGAGATCGTGTTGCTTTTGAACACTTAACTCCTCTTTTTCCTAAAGAGAAATTTAATATTGCTGAAAAACAAAGCACTATTTCTACAAGGATAATGGATTTGTTTTCGCCAATAGGAAAAGGGCAACGTGGTATGATTGTATCGCAACCAAAAACTGGTAAAACTATGTTACTAAAGGATGTTGCTAACGCTATAGCAGCTAATCATCCTGAAGTATATCAAATGATTTTACTAATTGATGAAAGACCTGAAGAAGTAACAGACATGCAACGTAATGTACGTGGCGAAGTGATTGCCTCTACTTTTGATAAAGAAGCGCACGAACACGTAAAAATTGCAGATATTGTTTTAGAAAAAGCAAAACGATTAGTAGAGTGCGGACATGATGTTGTAATCTTACTAGACTCTATTACACGTTTAGCAAGAGCATACAATACAGTACAACCTGCATCTGGTAAAATTTTATCAGGTGGTGTTGATGCAAACGCTTTGCACAGACCAAAACGTTTCTTTGGTGCAGCACGTAATATTGAAAATGGTGGTTCTTTAACTATCATCGCTACAGCATTAACAGAAACAGGATCTAAGATGGATGAAGTTATCTTTGAAGAATTTAAAGGTACTGGTAATATGGAATTACAATTAGATCGTAAGATTTCTAACCGTCGTATATTCCCAGCGATAGACCTTACTTCTTCTAGCACAAGACGTGATGATTTATTATTAGACGACAACACGATTCAAAGAATGTGGGTAATGCGCAAATACCTTGCTGATATGAACCCTGTGGAAGCTATGGAGTTTATAAACGATCGTTTTAAACAAACCAGAAATAACGAAGAGTTCTTAATCTCTATGAATGGGTAACACACACCGTATTCAAACAATTTTATAATGTAAAAAAAGCCTTGAATTAGTTTTCAAGGCTTTTTTATTAATTGATTCTAACAAACATAGTAATCAATTATAAATATATAGACACAAAAAAAGGCTTCCGAAATCGAAAGCCTTTATATATTCTTAGCAGTTTCTACGATTATAACGCAGCAACGTGTTTAGTTAATTGAGATTTTAAGTTACCAGCTTTATTAGAGTGGATAACATTTTTCTTAGCTAACTTATCAATCATACTAATAACAGATGGCAACATTGTTTTTGCCTCGCTAGCATCAGTTAACTCACGTAATTTTTTTATAGCATTACGAGTAGTCTTGTGCTGGTATCTGTTAAGCACTCTTTTCTTTTCGTTACTTCTAATTCTTTTTAAAGCTGACTTATGATTTGCCATTTTATTTTTTCTAATTAAAAATTGTAGCCCGTAGGGGAATCGAACCCCTCTTACCAGGATGAAAACCTGGCGTCCTAGCCGATAGACGAACGGGCCATTTGGTTATTATCATTCTTTAATGAACCAACAATGTTTCCATTGCGGGTGCAAATATACAGTACTTTTTCAATATTGCAACAACTAATTAATTTTTTTTTCAAAAAATTTAATATGCTTTTGCAAACAACACTCTTTGAGTTGACAAATTACCAGTAAATACGCACTTTCCTTCTTCTTTTTTATTTTCTAGAGGAATACATCGTATTGTCGCTTTTGTTAGATCTTTTATCTTTTGTTCTGTTTCTATAGTACCATCCCAATGCGCAGAAATGAAACCGCCTTTACTTTCTAATACTGCTTTAAACTCATCAAAAGTATCTACTTCTGTTATATGACTATTTCTAAAATCTAAAGCTTTATTAAATAAGCTGTTTTGAATCTCTTCTAATAAATCCTTTACAACAACATTAATTCTGTCTAATGCAACGATCTCTTTGGTAAACGTATCTCTTCTTGCTAATTCTACAGTTTCGTTTTCTAGATCTTTAGGACCTATTGCTATTCTTAATGGTACACCTTGCAATTCGTGTTGTGCAAATTTTGCTCCTGGTCGCAAAGTATCTCTACCATCAAACTTTACACTAATATTTAGTTCTCTTAAATCACTAGTAATTTGATCTGCTACTTTTTTTATAGCTTCAAATTGTTCTTCATTCTTATATATAGGAACTATAACTACTTTATATGGAGCTAAATTTGGTGGTAAAACCAATCCTTTATCATCGCTATGTGTCATTATCAACGCTCCCATCAATCGTGTAGATACTCCCCAAGATGTTGCCCAAACATAATCTTGTTTTCCTTCTTTGTTTGTAAATTTCACATCAAAGGCTTCAGCAAAATTTTGTCCTAGAAAATGAGATGTACCTGCTTGCAAAGCTTTTCCATCTTGCATTAAAGCTTCTATACAATAAGTATCTTCAGCTCCTGCAAAACGTTCGCTTTCTGTTTTTACACCTTGAACAACAGGAATAGCCATAAAATTCTCGGCAAATTGAGCATAGACCTCATTCATCTGAACAGTTTCTGCTATCGCTTCTTCTTTTGTTGCGTGTGCGGTATGTCCTTCTTGCCATAAAAACTCAGCAGTTCTGAGAAAGAGTCTAGTTCTCATTTCCCAGCGCACAACATTTGCCCACTGATTTACTAAAATTGGTAAATCCCTGTAACTTTGAATCCATCCTTTATATGTATTCCAAATTATGGCCTCACTTGTAGGTCTTACCACAAGCTCTTCCTCTAACTTAGCATTAGGATCTACTCTAAGCTTACCTTCATTATCAGGATCGGTCTGTAATCTGTAGTGCGTTACTACAGCACATTCCTTAGCAAAACCTTCGGCATTCTTTTCTTCTGCTTCAAATAAACTTTTTGGAACAAATAAGGGAAAATAAGCATTTTGATGCCCAGTTTCCTTAAACATCCTATCTAATTCTGCTTGCATTTTTTCCCAAATTGCATATCCGTAAGGTTTTATTACCATACATCCACGGACAGCAGAATTTTCGGCTAAATCAGCTTTTACAACTAATTCATTATACCATTTTGAATAATCTTCAGCTCTAGTAGTAAGATTTTTACTCATTTTCAAAGTTTTGGCACAAATATTGTGACTATGTTAAATAAAAAAATAGTTGCGCAAAACTAACTATTTTTGCTATGTTCAACAATAAAATATAAGAGATATGCAATTTAAAACCATTACTAAGCACAAATTGCCATTTTTTGTTGCACTCGGTTTGATTACCGTGTTAACTTCATGTGGTTCTTTTCAATATGCAGGTTACGATGATGACGGCATTTATTCATCTGAAGATTATAACACAACCGAGGTTGAACAACCTGTAGTTACAACGTCTACAAACGACTCTGATTACTATAAAAATTATTTTGCTGACTCCTCTGCTCAATTAGAAGCAGTTATGGAAGATAATGAGGTTTTTACTGACATAGATTCTTACGAGGGCAATTACTTAGAAAGAACTCAAGATACCATAGAGCAAAGACCTGTGTATGGTGGTTGGGGACAAAATAATGAAAGTATTACCATAAATATTATAGATAACGGCTGGTACGGCTGGAACGACCCTTGGATGTGGAATGCTGGTTGGGGCTACGGTTGGAATAATTGGGGCTGGAATAACTGGAGATGGAACTCTGGCTGGCGTTATGGATACGGCTGGAATAACTGGGGCTGGAACGCTGGTTGGGGCTATGGTTGGAACAATTGGGGCTGGGGACCTGGATGGGGCTATGGCTGGAACAATTGGGGATGGAACGGCTACCATAGAGGCAATAGATATGCCTATAATGCAGGGAGAAGAAGCTCTATGATAAACAACAATTACCTAAACCGTGCAAGCAGAAGCTCTTCTGCTTTATCTAGACGAAACAACTCTTCTAGCAGATTATCTCGTAGTGCAACAGGATCTAGTGTTGGTAGATCTAACTCTGCTGTACGTACATCCAGAAATGGGACAATAAGAAACTCATCTAGGTCTTCTAGTAGCAGAATATCAAGACCAAATACCAGTAGATCTTCAGGAACTGTTAGATCAGCAAGAAGCTCAAGATCTTCATCTGGTACTATCAGATCAACTAGAAGTTCGAGGTCTTCAAGTGGCTCTGTTAGGTCTTCTAGAAGTTCATCTTCAAGATCATCAGGAAGCATGAGATCTTCGGGTAGCTCTAGATCTTCTTCTAGCGGATCTCGATCTGGCGGAAGCAGTAGCAGACGCGGAAGAGGATAATTAGTACAGTTTTATAGCAAACACTTTTAAAAATTACTTATGAAAAAATTACTTATGCTTTGCATAGGCTTAGCTAGCTCATCTTATATTTTATCACAAGATGTATCAGATGCTGTTAGATATTCTATGGACGAAATTCAAGGAACAGCTCGTTTTCGATCTATGAGTGGTGCTTTTGGCGCACTTGGTGGCGACATGTCTGCCGTAAATATAAATCCGGCTGGATCTGCAATATTTAACAACAGCCATGCTTCTGCTTCTATTGGTGTTTTTAGTAAAAAAGATGACATCAATTACTTCAATGGACTTACAACATCGTCTAATTCTAATTTCGATTTAAATCAACTTGGTGCAACATTTGTTTTTGTAAATAGAGACGAAAGTTCGTCTTGGAAAAAATTCACGCTAGGTGTTGCTTATGACAGATCTGCTGACTTTGATGATAATTGGGCTGCTAAAGGCATAAACCCAGATAACTCCATTGGAAGTTACTTTTTAGGATATGCTAATGGAGTCAACGGACAAGGCTTAAGGTTAGATGAAATTTCAGCATTTGAAGGTGAAAGTTACTCCCAAGCATATTCTGAAATTGGTTCTTTCTACGGATATGATAATCAGCAAGCTTTTTTAGGCTATGAAGGCTATATTATTGATCCGGTTGAAAATACAGATGAAAACACAGCTTATACCTCTAACATTAATGGGACTGATTTTGACCAAGAATATTATTATGCTAGTAGAGGCTACAATGGCAAACTAGCTTTCAACTTTGCCACGAGCTATGAAGACAAAATATTTTTAGGTATAAACTTGAATACACATTTCATTAACTATGAAAGAAGCACATTTTTAAGTGAAATTAACTCTAACGAAAACTCAACAATAACTAGTGTTGATTTTGAGAATAATCTTTTAACAACCGGAAGCGGTTTTTCTTTTCAGTTGGGCGGTATCGCAAAAGTTACAGAAGCATTAAGGGTTGGCTTATCGTACAACTCACCTACTTGGTATAGAATATCTGAAGAAACATCTCAGTATTTAGCGACAGACAGTCCTGAAGGCAGCGCTATTATTAATCCTAATGTCATAAATATTTTTCCTGAATATAAATTACAAACACCTTCTAAAGTTACAGGAAGCCTAGCTTATGTTTTCGGAAAGCAAGGTTTACTAAGTTTTGATTACTCTATTAAAGATTATAGTGAAGCTAAATTAAGACCAACTTCTGATATTGATTTTTCAGCAACAAACAGCAGTATTAGCAATGTGTTAGACACAGCAAATTCATACAGAATTGGCGGAGAATACAGATACAAACAATTAAGTTTTAGAGGTGGCTATCGTTTTGAAGAAAGCCCTTACAAGAATGATTCATTCTATGGAGATTTAACTGGCTATTCGCTTGGTCTTGGTTATAACTTTGGAAATTTTAATATAGATATGGCTTTTAGCCAAGCTGAAAGAGACACAAATTATCAACTATATAATGTTGGTCTTACGGATTCGGCAGAATTTCAATCAAAATTCACAGATGTTATTTTAACTCTAGGGTTCAAAATTTAGTTACACTTCATAAAAGACTAACATTCTTTTAGAATAAGATAAACACTCAATAGCTATTAGCTATTGAGTGTTTTTTTTATAACGATATTCTTATTCAATCTATTTGACTGAACACAAAACAAAGTGTATTCAGTTTTAATCTATTTGACAACACCTGCTAGATTTTAATCTGAATGCAATCCATATAAGCCTCTAAATCATATCTAAAATAAATCCATACAATCACACAAAAAACAAAACCATAATAAGACATTAACAACAACAATAACTAAACATCCATAAAAAGATTATTACCAACAAAAACTAGCGCATAAAAAAAAGCCTGAACTTAATATTCAGGCTTTTCTCTATAATTATCTAACTACTTATCGTCGCAGTGTAAAATGGGCTTTGAACTCTTTAATTTGGTTGGTAAGGGGTTCTTCGTATTCTACTGTAAACCAGTAGTCGCTAGA
>NZ_JARSBN010000006.1 GCF_029624125.1 Winogradskyella marincola
ATAAAACACCGAATATGGTATATTTAAAAACAGCGTAAATCAATCTTTAACCTGTAGCCATATTTCAGGACTAGACACCTTTAGCATCTGCTAAAATGCCTAATTGGTTTTTAATTACAATAAGCTCGTTTAAAGCACTAACCAAAAAGTGACCAGAACCTACTGCTGGGTCGCATATACGTAAACTGTTTACTATGGTGTTAAAGCGTTTTATATCGTCTATTTTAAAATAGCGTTGGCAATAGGATTGTAGGTCTTCAAAGGTTTCTATTTGGTCGTTTTCTTGTTCTTTAAACTTTTGCACTACTGCACGACGTAAAGTTTCTTTACACATATACATTGTGATGTATGCAGGTGTGTAGAAAGAGCCTTCTTTGTAGCCATTAATTTTTTCGAATATTAAACCTAATACTGATGCGTTAATTAAAGATTTTGTTTCTTGAGCATCTTCTATACCTTCGTTACCATCTGTAGCAAAATCGTAAGCATCTAAAAACAAGAATAGGTAATCTAATGTTTTTAGTTTTCCTTTTTGTTTTTTACCGTTAGCGTCTTTTAAAACGGTACTGTTGTATATTTCAATTTCATCATTGTTAAGCGCAGAAATTTCGAAAGCTTCGTCTTCTAATATACTACGTTCAAAAAGCGAACTGTTTAGATAAGGTATATGTTGGTATTTGTCTTTAAATCTTGGGTGGCGGTCTTCTTCTTTTTTTGCTAATGCAGAAAAGAATAGGTCGTTTAAATCATCATAACCATTTATAAATTTGCTATTAAGGAATTTGTAAACTGAATTGTTTTTATGATAGGCTAGCAATTGCGATTCTAAAAGTTTTAAAAACAGTATTCTGTTTACCCAAGTAAGACATAACTCTAAACCAGCGTTAAATGCTTTTTCGTTATTGTTATCTATGCTTTTTATTTTGTGTAGATAGTCTCTGTCTTCTAAATGAAAAATGGTACTTTCTAAAAGTGAGGCATAGTCACGGTCTTTTTCGGCTTTACGACTTATTACTTTTTTACCTTTATCTTTTACTTCCTCTAAACCTATAATGTGTAACAACTCATTATAAAAGGTTTTGTTAAGTTGATTACTATCATTACCAAACGAATGTCCTAAAAGGTGTACATTAGAGAATATTTTGTATAACGTGTTTAAGTGCGTATCGCTTAACTTATTAAAGTTGGTTTTGGTAAAGTCTAAATGAACAAATGGAAGTGTTTGTTGTACTTCTTCTATATATTTTTTAGCAATTTCGTTATAGAAGAGTTCGTTTTTTGAGGTGTCTTTTAAACCATCTCTAAAGGCTTTGTATTCTTTTAATAGTGCTTTGTTTTTATAGAAGTAATTATAAAAGTCTTCGGCTTTAAATAAAAACCATTCGTAACCATTGGTAGCAATAAGATGCTTAATGTTATTATTTTGATTATCTACACGCTCGCGTAGGTAGTATAATAGTAATTCTTGTAATGCTTTACGGTTTAAATTAGTTTCTGTTAAAAATTCGGCTTTATTACTTGGTTTTTTAGCTTCAATAATAACACTAACATCTGATTTGGCAGTTTTACCTGTATAGATAGCTAAATCAATACGGTCTTTAGTATTAATATAATTTTCAGCATAAAATGTATTGTTGAAAAATTGAATGAAGTGCGATTTAATATGTTCTTCGCTTTCTCCATTATCATCACTAATTTTTACTTCTTGAAGGCATTTTTTTAACTCTTCTACAAATGTATTGACGTCTTTACGAAGCGGTTTATGTTTTCTATATGCTGGATTAAGTGCTTTTCTGGTATTGGTTTTGTTCATTCTTTTGATTGACCTTTGCTTTTAAAAAATATTAAATGTATGAATATTTTTTATTGTAAGAATAAGGAAACCCGTAAAAAGAAAACCCAACCTAAAAGGTTGGGCTTATTTGTATTATGATGCTGTTGCAAAAGTTTTTTGTTTAAGCTTTTCAAGATGCTTTATCATTTTGTTTTTGCTCCATTCTTCACAATTTATCATAGGGGCTTTACCAATTTTCTTTTCAAATTCTTCTTCCATAATTCTGCGAACATCAGTAATGTATTCTTCAGTAGTTGAAATACTATCATGAATAGTAAATATAGGTGCATTAGGTATCTCTTCTGAAATTCTCTTACAAATAATATCAACGATAAGATAACTCTCAATGCTTTGTAATAGACGAGGTAAAACAGTCTTATCCGTTCTTTTAATATCTGAAAATATCTTATAGACTTCTGGGAATAATTCAGCAAATAGCTTTTTAGGCTTTGCTTTTTCACATCCAAAATAATTATTGGCAGTAAAGAGCACCTGAAAAACGGTAGCCTTAATATCCTTTCTTAACTCAAATGTGATTCCTAAATCCTCCTTGTACTTCTTTTCTAATTCCTCATAGAAGCGCCCACCAACTGCCAGTCTAATATACTCTTGTATATCAGTATTCATAGGGGATTCCCTAAAAAGTCCTAACATAATGTAAGAATCACTTAATTTAAAATTATATTGATTTATAGATAAATTATTAATTATTTTATTAGAAAAAGAAGCATATAGGTTCCGCGGATCGTCAAGACTTATCGATAAACTTTTATTTTCAGGGTCACATTTGATTAAATAGTCTTGTGATAATAAAATAGTGCTCAAATAGGGTTGACTGTTTGTAATATCAAGCGTAAATAGTTTTTTGCCATCGTAGGTTATCGCATTACGCAATATACTGCGCATATTCGTTAACACTGTATGATACCGATAAACATTCTCATCTCTTTTAAGCGCATAATATTTGTCGCGTAATCTTGTTACCGACATTATTGCGTGGTCTCTTTGGTATAATGGACTTTTAAATTTCTCTTTGATAAAATCGTAATCCCAAAGTTCTTTATTATCCTTTTTTAACTCATATTCTTCTTCAATCAGTTTAATTGCTAAATTGAAATCAATTTGAAGTTTATCATTATACCATTTATTTAAATAGGGATAATTTTTAACCGACAAATTAATAGCGTTCAAGTTTTGGATAATTTTTCTACGCAAAGAAGTATCTTGTATTTGGTCTTCGGAAGGAATAATAGGGGTTCGATATTTTTCAGTAAATCTATAACCCTTTGATTCCTTGTTAACTTGATACGATTCGTCCCTTTCTACAATTTTTAATTCATTGATGAAATAGTCCCAATATTTATAATAATTATGAACTTTGTGTTGCATCGATTTAGAGGATAATTTTACATAGTCCTCTGTAAGTAAACTTTTCTTGTTGTGTCTTACCGCACTTATTAGATGTAATAGATATTTAGCCTTTTGCAAATTAAAAGGTTTAAATTTTGGTCTATTTTCATTTATAAGGTTTTCTAAATCTAAATTGTTAGGTAGAAAATATGTTAATCTCATTAGGCACTTTTGTTTTGGGTTAAAATTTTGATTACGTCGTCATACTCATAGTACATTGTTTTACCCATCTTGGTAAAGGGTAATGTGCCGTTTACACGTAAGTTTTGTAGCGTACCTGGTGAGATGTTAAGCATCTCTCTTACGTCTGCTGATTTTAACCACTTTTTTTGCTCTGTTTGGCTTCCTAAAATTGTCTTCAGTTCTGTGATGATTTCTTGTTTTAGAGTCTTTAAATCATCCTTTGTAATTACTTCGAATGTCATTCTATATTAAAATGTATTAAAAGGTGTAAATACCTGATTTATATTGTGTTAATTTACGATATTTTGAGCTTTACATAAAACAAACTTATTAACAGTTATTAACGTATTTATAATCATAAAAAACAGTAAAACCCTCGCGTTTACAAGGGTTTTAGTTAGTTTAACACTAAAACAATAATAATGGATGTTTATATCTGCTAATTGGCTAAACGCTTGGATGTTTCTACATTGGTTTTATTAGCGAACTTTTGTTTTAAAATTGCCATATCATCACTTACTTTTCTATCTAATATTTTAGCATAGTGTTGGGTTGTTTTAAGTGATTTATGACCTAACATTTTACTTACTGATTCCATTGGTACACCATTAGACAATGTTACCGTAGTTGCAAAGGTGTGTCGCGCTAAATGGGTGGTTAAGTTTTTATTAATACCACACAAGTCTGCTATCTCTTTTAAATAGGCATTGGACTTTTGATTGCTTAATACAGGAAGTAAAACACCTTTTGTTACTGCCTCTGGGTGGTTTTCGTATTTCTTTATAATCTCTAAAGCTGTTGGAAGTAGTGGAATATTACTGCGTGTATCGGTTTTAGTACGCTTTGTTTTAATCCATTTATCCCCATCAATACCAAATACCAAATTATCTTTTGAGAGCTTCTTAACGTCGCTATAGGCTAAACCAGTAAAGCAACAGAAAATGAAAATGTCTCTTACTTGCTCTAATCGATTGGTGTGCAATTCTTTTTCGAGCATTGTTTGTATTTCTTCTTCTGAAAGGAATTGACGCTCGACTTCTTTTAAACGTACTTTGTAATTTAAAAATGGGTCTTTTGCTATCCAACCATTAGCCAGAGCAATACGCACTATTTTTTTGAAGTTCTTTATGTATTTAATGGTGCTGTTGTGTCCGCAGTTTCTAACGGTTTTTAAGTAAAACTCAAAGTCTGTTATAAATTGGTGGTTTACTCGCTTAATACTTATATCGCTTACTTTATACTGATGCTGCATAAATTCTTTAAGATGCTTGCATACGGTTTTGTAGCGCTCTAAAGTACCTGCTGAAAATTCTCTACCAACTAACTTTTTTACTTGTGTATTATGGTTTTCAAAAATGGTTATGAGTGTACGCTCTTTTTCTTCAATACCTAAAAACTTATTCTTTAGGGTTTCTGTAGTGACCTCTTTATTGTCTTGAATTAGGTCTCTTTGACTTTGATATACTTTTGTAGTAAGGGAATCTAAATAGGCGTTAAGTTCTCTAATATCTTCAGTTCTTCCAATTGCTTTATTGCCTTGACTGTTCCATTTATTAACTTCAATACTGCGCTTTGTACTGATTTCTGTACGTTTACCATCTATGGTAATACGAAGATAAATAGGGCATTTGCCCTGTGCATCTACCTTACTTTTCTTCAAGTAGAATAATAATCCAAATGTTTTGTTCATTCTGGTGACCTTTAAAATTATACATTAATTTACGAAATAATTAGGTCTTATTTTGTGTTTAACTAATTGATTTATAAACAGTTATTAACAAATAGGTGACCTAAAAAAGGTTTTAAAAAGGTCACCCAAAAGGTCACCAACAGAATGGTTTTTAATACACTTTTTGCTGTTTTGTAGAAACTAAAAAGTCCCGTAAACATAGTGTTTACAGGACTTTGATCGATTTTGAATAAATCTTGGCGGAGAAAGAGGGATTCGAACCCCCGGAGGTGTGACCCTCGCTGGTTTTCAAGACCAGTGCATTCGACCACTCTGCCATTTCTCCAATTGCGGATGCAAATATAAAACCCTTTTTGAAGTAGCCAAAGATTTTTTAATAGTTTTTTAAAAAATGTTTCTAAGTGAACCTAAAAAAAATTAGCAACATTAAATAATGCATTGTATTTTCGGCACATTATATGATAGTTACATCATTATTATTACAAATCAATCTCTATGAAAAAATATTTTTTTGTTATTGCAATTTTATGCGGATTGTTGGCAAATGCTCAAAATAATACTATTGGCTTTGGTGAAAAACTAGTCTTTTCTGCCTCTTATAACATGTCTGGGATTTTAACAGACATTGCCGAAGTAAAAATGGAGACTAGTGAGGTTAAGACTTCAAAAAATAGTCTAATGCGCTTAAAGTGTACAGCTGCCACATATAAAAAATGGGACAACTTCTTTAAAATTAGAGATTTGTACGAAAGTTATGTCAACCCTAAAACGTTGACTCCCTACTTATACAAAAGAGATATTAGTGAAGGTGGCTATTACAAGTTTATGCAGTATAAGTACAACCATAAAGCTAAATTGGTAAAAAGCTTAAAGCGTAAAAAAAGAAAAGATGGTACAACGTGGGATGAAAACAAGAATGTAAAAATTAATGCTACTACAAAAGACATCGTAAGCACATTGTATTATATAAGAAATCTAGACATTCATAAAGCAACACCTGGAGACCAACAAGACTTCACAGTGCTTTTTGATAATAAAGAAACTACAATTACTTTAAAATATATTAGCAAGGAGACCATCTCAACAAATATTGGATCTAAAGAATGTTATAAATTAGCTCTATCTGTAAAAGGAAGCGATGTACTAAAAGGAAGTAATTCTAATTTACTTTGGTTAACCGCAGACCAAAACAAAATTCCTGTATACGCAAAGTTCAAAATTGCTGTTGGTAATGGCGAATTAAAAATACAATCTGCAACCGGATTAAAACATTAAAAAAACCATGGGAAAGAAACTCATCATAATTTTAGGATTTATAGCTGCTGTTTTGGCTGTTATTATAGCCGTTACACCATTTTCTAATCTTTCTGTTATACCTATTGCTATTGCTTTTGTTGCTGGGTTAATAATTGTTTTTTTATCAAAAAAAGACAATTCCAAAACAAAATCTATTCAATATATATTTTTAATGGTAATCATTGCTTTAGTCTTAACGGTATACAAAAGCGTTTACTACACATCAGAGGTTGGTAACACTGAGCAATTAGAACAACGAGACGAAGAAAATCTTGAAGATTCTAAAGAACTTTTAGAAGAAATAGACTTTGATGAAGATATCTAAAATTTCAAACTAACTGTAAGAAAATATTTCAAAGTTTTAATTTATTTTTGCTAACGTCAAACAGTTACATGTACTCTTTATCATTTAGCCCCAATTTTTCGCAAGAGAATAAATGATAACGTTTAGTAACAATTAAATTATAACAAGTATTAGTTAAATGAAAATTTTAGTTACCTCTGCACTTATTCTTGTAGGTTCTTGCGCTACATTAAGACACAGTGAAAAAATTGAAAAGTTAAAAAACAGTATTTCTTACAACAATAAAAGCGTTGTAGAAAACTATATAAATACTATTACTCCTGAAGAACTTAGGGCCTTTGTAGAAGAAGTTTCTTCAGAAAAATACGATGGTCGCATGACTGGTGAAGAAGGCCATAATAAGGTCTGTAATTACATAAAAACGTATTATGATTCACTAGGCATAAAACCTCCCACAACTCATCCTGATTACTTTCAAAAAGTACCTAAATCAAGCTTACCTGATGACGTAAAAGATTCTCAGAACGTTATTGCTTATATCGAAGGCTCTGTTTTTCCTAACGAATATATTTACATTACAGCACACTCTGACCATGAAGGTATTGTAGAAGGCGAGGTTTATCCTGGAGCAGACGACAATGGCTCTGGTACTGCTGCTGTGTTAGAGATTGCTGAGGCTTTTAAAAAAGCTGCAGAAGATGGCAACGGTCCTAAGCGTAGTATAGTATTTTTGCATGTAACAGGTGAAGAAATTGGACTTTATGGCTCAAGATACTACACAAACAATCCTGTTTTTCCTATAGAAGAAACTGTGACTACCCTAAATATAGACATGATTGGTCGTGTAGATAAAAAGCACAAAAACAATGAAGATTACATCTATGTTATAGGTGCAGATCGTATAAGTTCTGAGTTACATTTTGTTGTTCAGGAAGCTAATTACAACTTTGTAAATTTAGAATTAGATTATGAATTTAATGCTAAAAATGATCATAATCGTTACTATTACAGATCAGACCACTATAACTTTGCTACCAAAGGTATTCCTGTAGTTTTCTTCTTCAATGGAGAACACGAAGATTATACCAAACCAACAGATACTGCAGATAAAATTAATTATCTACTACTTACCAAACGCACAAAACTCATCTTTGCTACAGCATGGTATTTGGCAAATTCACCAGAACGCTTAAAACCAGAAATTATATAATCTTAAAGTTTACTAAAAGAAAGCCAACCAAACAACAAGGCTAATTTTGATTTTCGTAATTTAGGCCAAATTTGTTAGGATTAAATAAATCGTTATAATAAAATGAAACAATTATCATTATTCTTTTTTACTGCACTATTAATTACCAGTTGCGGTACATCTTCAAAAAGCAATTCATCTTCAGTACATAAAAATGAAGCAAAAGTTGAAGACCCAAAAAAATATGCTTCATCAATTACAGCAGAAGAGCTTAAAGAAATGCTTTATAAATATGCTTCAGACGAGTTTGAAGGTAGAGAAACTGGTGAAAAAGGACAAAAAATGGCCGTTGAATACTTAAAAGCTCAATATCAAGCATTAGGTATACCAACACCTCTAGGAAATGATGATTATTTTCAAGAAGTACCACTCGAAAAGCAAAGCATTGCCGAAGCAAAAATCTCTATAAATGGTACAGACTTTAAAAGTTTTGAAGACCATATGGTTTTAAGAGCTTCTGGCAGTACAAATGTTTCAACAAAAGAAATAATATATGTTGGTTACGGAATTCATTCCGAAAACTATTCGGACTATAAAGACCTTGATGTTAAAGGTAAAATTGTTTTAGCCAAAGCTGGTGAGCCTAAAGATGCTGACGGTAATTACGTAACAACAGGAAGTAAGGAAGACACAAAATGGTCTAATGGTCGCCAATCGTTATCCAGCAAAAGAGATGCTGCTATAGAAAACGGTGCTAAAGGATTAATTTTGTTAGACACAAATATGTTTACCAGATATGCTCCATACTATCAAAGACAAGCTGAAAGTGGCGCTTCTGGTCGTTTATCTTTAAAAAGTAATGAAGATGAAATGATGATGCTAATGATAACTGAAAATTTAGCAAAAGCATTATATCCTTCCATATTAGAAGATGATAAAGCAAAAACATTAACAACCGATTTAAGCATAGAAATAGAAAATAAATCTGAACAAATTACTTCAGAAAACGTCGTTGCCTACATTAAAGGTTCTACAAAACCAGATGAAATTGTAGTAATCTCTGCACACCTAGATCATGAAGGCATTAAAAATGGTGAAGTATACAACGGAGCAGATGACGATGGCTCTGGCACAGTAGCAATACTAGAAATTGCTGAGGCTTTTAAAATAGCTGAGAAATCTGGTCATGGTCCTAAGCGCTCTATTCTTTTTCTTCATGTTACTGGCGAAGAAAAAGGGCTTTTAGGCTCTAGACACTACACTGATAACGACCCTATTTTTCCTTTAGAAAATACTGTAGCAGATCTAAATATAGATATGATAGGAAGAACAGATCCTAATAGAAAAGAAGGAGACAGAAACTATGTATACCTTATAGGAAGCGACAAGCTTAGTACAGATTTACACAATATTTCAGAAGAGGTAAATAAAAAATACTGTAATGTAGAGTTAGACTACACTTATAATGATGATAATGATCCTAATCGTTTTTACTACAGATCTGATCATTACAACTTTGCAAAAAACAATATACCTGTAATATTCTATTTTAATGGTACGCACGATGATTATCACCGACCAAGTGATACTCCAGATAAGATAGAATACGATTTATTAGAGAATAGAACTCGCTTGGTATTTCATACAGCATGGGAAATTGCTAATAGAGCTAACAAACCCGTTGTAGATAAAGCTACAGAATAACAAACCTTAATATAGATAAACAAAAAAAGCCTTTCATTTCTGAAAGGCTTTGCGTTTTTGGGTGGAAGATCGGTCTCGAACCGACGACCTCCTGAACCACAATCAGGCGCTCTAACCAACTGAGCTACAACCACCATTTAAAATCGGATTGCAAATGTAATTTATTTAACCTTTTCTACAAAACGTTTTCTTTATTTATTTTAAATCAAATAACGAATCTACTGCAGGATAGCGTTCTACGGTAAAACCTTCTCCGTATTCAGTACCTATAAGTCGCCCTGCATTTCTTGCTCTATAGATAATACTGTCTGTAAAGTTCTTGCTAGAGATCGGAGTTTGAGGTTCTTTGCTATCTGGATCAAAAAACTGTGTTTTGTATGCTAAAACAGCTTCCATTTTCTTTTCTACAAAACCTGTTACATCTACAATAATATCTGGCTTTAAGTCTTTCCATTGTATATAATGATAAACAACTTTAGGCCTCCATGGCTCTTGATAATTTTCATCATCTAGCTTGGTTTCAATCTTTCTCAGACCACTCAAAAAACAGGCTTCACTTACCAGCTTACTCCCTTTGCCATGATCTATATGCCTATCATCTATTGCATTGCACAAAACAATTTCTGGTCTGTATTTTCTTATTTCCTTTATAAGTTCTATCTGGTGTTCTTTATTATTAACAAAAAAACCATCAGCAAATTTCATATTAGTTCGCATCGCTACGTTAAGAATCTTAGCTGCATTAAAAGCTTCTTCATCTCTTGTGTCTGCAGTTCCTCTTGTACCTAGCTCACCTCTGGTTAAATCTATAATTCCAACTTTTTTTCCTCTTGCTACTTCTTTTGCTATTGTAGCACCACAACCCAGTTCTACATCATCAGGGTGAGCACCTATTGCCAATATATCTAGTTTCATAAATTTTACTTTAAAATGCGCTTTATGGCATTATTTATATCTTGTTTTAAATCTTTAACATCTTCAATACCTACAGAAAACCTTATTAATTGGTCGCTAATACCAACGTTTTTGCGTTCGTCTAGAGTTAACAATGCATGAGATGTTAAGTGTGGCGAAATTACTGTACTTTCTACACCTGCCAAACTCATAGAAGATTTAATTAATGTTAATGATTTCTGAAATTGATAAGCATCGAGATCATCTACCAATTCAAAAGACAACATAGCACCAAAGCCTTTCATTTGAGACTTTGCCAAATTATACTCTGGATGCGATTTTAGACCAGGATAATACACTTTGGCTATTTTTGGGTGTTTATTTAACCATTTTGCCATTTTCATAGCATTTTTGGTTTGTGCTTTTACACGTAAGCCTAAAGTTTTCATACTACGCTCTAACATCCAAACGGTCATATCACTAAGACTGCCTCCCAGATTCTTACTTACATTCCAAATGCGCTCTATATGCTCATTTGTACCAGCAACAGCACCTGCGCAGATATCACTGTGTCCGCCAAAGTACTTTGTTGCCGAATGCATTACCAAATCAATGCCTAAATCTATTGGATTTTGATTTACTGGAGACGCAAACGTATTGTCTATAGATGTTACGATATTTTTAGATTTACCAAGCTTAGCAATAGCTTTAATATCGGTAATAGTTAATAAAGGGTTAGAAGGTGTTTCAATATGAATAAGCTTTGTGTTAGGTTGAATAACAGCTTCAAAATCATCAACTTTATAACCATTAGTAAACGTATATTCTATACCATATTTTGGAAACTCTTCTTTTATAAAATTCAGTGTTCCACCATACAAAGTGTTCTGAACAACCAAATGATCTCCTTTTTGTAAAAACGCTAAAAACATATGACTTATAGCTGCCATGCCTGATCCAAAAATCAAAGCTGCTTCTGCGTGTTCTAATGCTGCTATTTTTTTGGATAAATATTCTTGATTTGGTGTATTAAAATATCTTGGGTAGCGCTTAACATCAACATCTAAAAACTCATAAGACGAGCTTAAATATATTGGCGAAACAGCACCTTTAAACTGCTCATCCTTTATTTCGCCTACATGTGTACAGATGGTATTTAACCCTAATTTTTCTTTTGACATAGTATTATAATTATTGAATAAAATTAAGAAAAATTACTCCGAAACTGCCCTAAACCTGTGTCGTTTTCCAATACCCTTTTTTAAACCAAACAAGACTTAAAATAGTTATAAGAACCTCTGCTAATGTTATGGCTATAAAAACACCTAAAGGGCCAAAATCTAAAGCTAATGCTGTGATGTAAGCAAGCGGTAACTGAAACAACCAAAAACAAATAAAGTTTATCCAAGTTGGTGTTTTTGTATCTCCTGCTCCATTAAATGCATTTATAATTACCATTCCATAACCATAGAAAACATATCCTGCAGCTATAATCCTAAGGCATAGCGCTCCACTTTTTATTACCTCTGCTTCTTGCGTAAACCAAGATATTATTTGCGGTGCAAAAATGAGATATACAACAGATACAAAAGCCATAAAAATTGCACTATATTTTCCTGTTTTCCAAACAGAAGCCTCTGCTCTATCTGGTTTTTGAGCTCCTAAATTTTGACCAACTAAAGCAGCAGCAGCATTGCTCATTCCCCAAGCTGGCATAAGTGTAAGCATCATAACTCGTATTGCAATGGTATAACCTGCTAAAACTTCGCTACCAAACTCGCTCATAATTCGCATTAAAAACACCCAAGACGATGTACCTATTAAAAACTGACCTATTCCACCTAACGATACTTTAACTAGGTTTAACATAACAGCTGCACGAAATACCAAATCTTTAAATCCAACTTTAATTTTACTCCAACCATAAAACAATACCATAAGTTGAAAAACAACTGCTATTCCTCTACCTATAGTTGTTGCAATAGCTGCACCTTGTACACCTAAAGCCGGAATTGGCCCTAAACCAAAAATAAAAATCGGGTCTAAAATAATGTTTAAGCCATTAGATAACACCAAAGCCCACATAGCTATAGATGCATCACCTGCTCCTCTAAAAATAGCATTGATTAAAAACAAAAGCATTATAGTAACGTTGCCTCCCAATAATACTTGAGTATATCTATAACCTTCAGCTATTAGATCTGGTTCTCCTCCCATTAATTGCAATATTTCTCTTGGATAAAGAACACCAACAACGCTTATAAGCGTAGCTACAATAATTCCCAAACCTATAACTTGTATTGCTGCTTGCGACGCTCCTTCTCTATCCTTCTCTCCAATACGTCTGGCAACAATAGCTGTAGCAGCCATACTAAGCCCTATTGCTACCGCATATACTAGTGTTATAACAGACTCTGTAAGGCCTATTGTAGAAACGGCATTTACACTTACTCTAGACACATAGAAAATATCAACAATAGCAAATATAGATTCCATTAACATTTCTAGAATCATAGGAATAGAAAGCATAAAAACTGCTTTGCGAATGCTACCTGAAGTAAATTCTTGCTCTTTTCCTGAAATAGCAATTTTTAAATATTTGAAAAACTGTTTTATTGAAATTTTATTAGACTGCATAACTTAAAAAAATGTACGATTAGTTTTAGCTGAACATACAGAAATGTTCAACATTATTACATCACATGAAGTGTTGACGTTTTATATCCGATAGGTAAATTAGGCAATCATAATAGCACAAATATGGGTTTTATTTTTGAATAATCTAGATTTAGCTAAAAATACAGTCAATAATTACATTGTGTATATTCTATAAGAACTGAATTATTACTGTCTAACATTTTAAGATGGTTTTGATCATCTAATTTATAATACCAACCAAATGGCTCATTTTCTATTTTAAATGTCTCTATGATTTTTTCTGAATCTAAAGGAACTAATTTCTGAAGGTATTCCTTATGCTTAATGTATATATTATTATCTTCCAGTATTACAATCTCAAAGCAGTAATCTTCCTTAAAATTTTTAAATGGCTGAATAAACCACTGACCTACAACTTCTTTTATATTAAGTACTCTTAATCTTTTTTGATTAACATATGCTTCTTCAAGCCTAGAAGCAACTGATTCTATTGATAAAACTTCAATATTATCAACTAATTTTTCATGTTTATCTTGCTGACCAGATAATGAATATTTATAAAAATTATTAGCAATAGCTTCTAATTGGTAAGCTGGAAAGCCTGTAGCAAATGTATCTATCTGCCCTCCTACTTCAACACATTGATTTATAATTGACCAAAAGACTAAACTAGCTTCACTTAAATAATTATGAGTAAAATTAAGTACAGGCACAACATTATTCTTCTTGTATACTTTTCTCCCATGAACCTCAAACATTAAAGCTGTCTTAATCATAAGAGTTGTAGACAGAGAATCATATTTTGTAATGTCATCTGTGGGCAACTTTAATAAGGTATCTTGATCTACACTGTAAAGACTATGCCAATACACTTCTATATCGGCTTCAGACTTTAATTTCAATATTTCATCTCTGTATTTTTCAATCGGAATTTGAGCAGATATTGTAGAAAATATAAATCCTAAAAATAAGAACAAAATAGATTTCCTGACTGTGCTAAAAGTGAACCTATTAATCATTTTTACTAGCTTTATTATAAGCACGAATCATTAAAATTGCCCAAATAGCAACTAAGACAACAACTACAACAGAAAACCATAATACGATATCATTTGCTTCCATTGTCTACAAGTTTTAAGTATATCATTACACCTAATAATGTAGGTGCCCAAAGGCCTACAAACAAGCCGTGCATCTGATATCCTGTTAAAAATAAGTATTCGGCAACAAGGATAATAACTGCACACAAAATGAGCATTAAAACATTTGCTGTTCCTATTTTTTTGAAGTAATTCATTCTTTGAGGGTTGGTTTTTAACACCTCAATTTAAGAAAAATTACAATGACATAGCAAAATACTATTTGTAATGCTTCTTATGCTTAAAATAAGCTGCAGTTGCTATAACGCCAATTACAGACAATGTATATGCACTTATTTCAAAACTCAAGATTTGGTCTCCACTAGCATAAGCATGCAGTCCTGACAAATAGAAATTAACACCAAAATAGGTCATTAAAATACTGGCAAAGGCGAGTATAGATAATAAATTAAAAATCCAACGTCCACGTAGTCCTGGCACTAAACGCATATGTACAACAAAGGCATAAATCATAATACTAATTAAAGCCCATGTTTCTTTTGGGTCCCAGCCCCAATAACGTCCCCAACTTTCATTTGCCCACATACCACCTAAGAAGTTACCAATAGTTAGCATAATTAAACCTACCGTTAATGCCATTTCATTAATAATGGTGAGCTCTTTTATGTTTATTTCCATTCGTTTTTTGTTCTCTTTAGTTGTAAAAATCATTAATAACAATGATACAACACCCAGAATCATTCCTAATGTAAAAGGTCCATAACTCGCTACAATCACAGAAACGTGAATCATTAACCAATACCCTTGCAAAACAGGTTGAAGATTTGCTATTGCAGGATCCATCCAGTTCCAGTGAGCAATCATTAGTATCATTGAAGTTACAAATGCCGAAGCTGCAACGGTTAAGTCAGATGATCGCTTTTCAAAAAGACCATAAAAAGGCACAAATGACTTAAATGATACTTTTTTAGGTAAAAGTTGTCTGTTGTACGCCAACAATAAACCAAAAAGCATTAAGGACCAAGCCACGTATATTAAAGACTCGTACGCATCACTCCATGGTGCATGGCCAGATAGGTACCAACGCCATATTAACCCTAACGTGTGTAATAAAAACAGAACCACTACGATACCAACCAAGGATTTTACAATTATGTTTATAGCCTTGCTTTTATGATAAAATATTTGAACAATTATAAACACAAATAAAAATGTAGCAGCATACATATACCAGCTAAATAATTGCTTAAAAATATCGTACTCGTTATATAAAATTTCTGACTCTACCTTCTTATCAGATAACATAACTTCGCTTCCATATTTCTGTTGTGTTTTTCTAAAATCACCCAACAACTTATCAGCATTATCAAAATTTCCTGTTTGTTTTGCATTATCTAAGGTCATTAAATAATAGCCAAAACCATTTTTCACAAATGCTTTGTACGACTCATCTTTAATAGCTTCGTCGTAACCTCCTTGCTTAAACTCAAAAGAAGAAATCCATTTATTATTATCGTTTTCTGGAATTGGAAAGATTTTAATATTTCTACCTTCAATAACATCAGACAATAGGCTTAATCTATCATAAGTGTTTTTTACTTCTTTCTGAAATCCATTAGGAATTTGAGTACTGTAAGCTTCTTCTATATATGGTCCAAGTTTATTTCTGCCATTCTCAGCAAAAAAGTCTAACAAACTCACATACTTCTGATCTTTATCTACACCTATTATAGTTCTTATAGAATCTGCTTTTCTAGGTGTTAGATATATAATTGGCATATTGTACCATAACATCGGACTTTCTTGTATAGATAAGAAAATCTGAGAAGCATTTAGACCTTCGTATGTATCGTGTTTACTTAATTTTCTGAGCATTTCAGAAGCATAAGTATGTATTGGCATCATACGTCCGCTGTAGTCTTGTATTACCATTTTAGCAAACTTACCAGCATGCTCTTTTGGTGTTATATTAGCTTTTAATATAGAATCTAAACTTGCTTTTGTTGGTCGCTCTTGTGAGTGGTTATGCCCATCGTCTTGTGTGTGGTCTTGAGCAAAACCAGCTAAACTAAACAACAGAAGCAACGTGGTCATTATTTTCACCTTCTTTTCCTTAAGCTTTTTAAGGCGCTTTCTAATGTCATCAAACCTGGTGTTTTTAGCAAATAAAATAGCTATAAGTCCAAAGTACAACAGCATATAGCCTGTGTAGGTAATGTATGTTCCCCAACGATCGTGATTTACAGATAGAATTGTACCTTTTTCATCTTTATCAAAATCGGCTTGAAAAAATCTAAATCCTCTGTGATCTAAAACATGATTCATGTAAATATGAAAATCAAAGTCGCCTTGCTCTTTATCTATAACGGTTACCTTACTTTCAAAAGTTCTAGGAATATCTGTTCCTGGTCTTTTTTCAGAAATAAAATCGTTTAGTTTTACTTCAAAAGGTAATTGCTCCATTCTAGAGCCAAATCTTAATGCAAATTCTAAGCCGCCAACTTTAAATTCTTCAACTCTGTAATACGTCCATGGACCACCAATAATGTTTACATCTTTAGTTTCTCCATTAGCCGAAACTTCTAAAACAATACCACTGTCATCTCCTTTTAGACGTTCTGGTTTTTTTACAACATCAAATACACCTTTTGTAACTGGTTTTGGAAACACCAATTGCATATTGCCAATAATGTATCTAGATCTAAGAATTAATGGTTGTAAACTATCCTTTGCCAGCGTGCCTGTTTGGCCTGTTGCCATAGTCATATACTCACCTTCAAAAGGAGACTTAACAAACAACCCTTCGTCTGTATTAATTATATTGATAGCACCTTGCTGCTCTTTGTTTAGTGATATAAGAACATTGTGCAAGCTAGATACCTCTCCTTCTTTTAAGAAGTGGTTGTGCGGATTACCATCTGCACCTGCTTCTACAATTTTAAGATAGTTTTCGCCATTTTCATTTGGTACAACATCTTTCTCTGCACCAAGAATAAACTTTTTTAGTTTGAAGGTAACTTGAGAACCTCCGTAATTATATGTTCTTTCGAATTTATTATCTAAACGAGACGAAAAATCTACTTCTTCCATAACAGGAAGCTGTTGTAGTTGCCCATTAATTTCGTAATCACCAAGTATTCTTCCGCTTATGTATGTTTTTTGAGAACGAAATTGACTTTCAGATTCGCCTTCTCTTACTGCCAACATACCTTCGTAACCAATATATCTGGTAACTGCAGCTCCTACGATGATTAAAATCCAAGACACATGAAGAATTAGTATAGACCACTTTTCTTTTTTAAGAAGTTTGTAGCGTGAAATATTCCCTACAAAATTGATAACAAAAAACACCATAATAGCCTCAAACCACCAGGTATTGTATATCAATGTTCTGGTGTAAGGTGTTGGAGATTGATCTGTTGGATTTCCGTAAGCTGGTGCATCTAGTATTGTACCAACAGCCATGGCAACGGCAAATACAATAAATAAAACAGCGGTAAGTTTGGTTGAAAAGAGGAAGTTTGCGATTTTCTTTTGCATAGTCTCAAGGGCTTTTTTTAAGCGCGTCAAAGATAATGCTTTTTAGTGGCTTGACTTTATTTTTAACTTCCCAAAAAGCGTTAAAATTCGCTAATGTATTTTCATTTATTTTGAAACCTGAGATTTTAAAAGTCGGTTTTGTTCTTCCATTAATGTTTTTAAATCAGACAACAACTGAATATCCTTTGGTGTAGCTACAGTTTTATCTTTAGTGTCTTGAGCTCTGTTTCTTAGTTTATTCATAGCTTTTACAACGATAAACACGGTAAATCCTATGATTAAAAAATCTAAAAATACTTCGAAGAGTTTTCCATATTCAACAGCTACTTCACTTATTGTTATTGCACCTGAAGTATCGGTTACACCTTCTCTAAGAACTAATCGCTTATCACTAAAACGTGCACCATCAGATAATAATGATAATGGAGGTAATAGTACCTGCTTTGCCAAGACATCTATAACTTTATTGAAGGCTGCACCAATGATGATACCAATTGCCATGTCCATCATGTTTCCTTTTACAGCAAACTCCTTAAATTCTTTAAGTAACTTCATATAATTTTGGTTTTAGGATATAAACCGACAAAAGTAATAAGAAGTAATCGTTATGTGTTTCTGGCTTCAAAAATTTTGAGATATAGAAATGTACCCATTTTGCGAGCTCTGCGTTTTGCATTTTCGGCATAATCGCCTTCAAAAAGTTCGTCAATGGTCTGGTACCACAGGTTTAACCAAAGTCCGAAATGCTCGTTTTTAATGCTGTGATTATGAGCTGCATCTACCTTAACATGAGCTTCTAAAGGATTGCCATAATAGCGCGTTTTTAAAAACAAACTCGATTCCCAAAACGTTGTAAGATGTTCTAAATGTGTATCCCAATCTTTAATGGTTGTATTAAAAAACGGTCCCAACACCTCATCTTTACGCACTTTAGCATAAAACTGCGAGACTAAATGATAAATATCTTCTCTGGTTTTAATATCAGATTTACTCATACCTCAAAGTTATTCTTTTAATCTAAATCTTACTATTTTTACAGCATGATAACAGTTACAATTTTAGGTGCTGGTAATGTTGCCACACATTTATATAAAGCGTTTAAAAACGCTAAGGATGTTACCGTAAAACAATGGTACAACCGTACTTACAGAGCTATTTCTTCTTATGCCAATGAGGTAGAAACTATTGACGATTTATCACAGCTAAAAACTGCAGACATATACATTATGGCTGTTAGCGATGATAGTATTGCGGCATTATCTAAAGCCTTACCATTTGAAAACAGATTGATTGCACACACCTCTGGCAGTGTTTCTATCCATGATATGGACAAAAAAAATCAGCGTGCTGTTTTTTATCCTTTACAAACCTTTTCTAAAGATGCGGAGGTGAATTTTAGTGAAGTTCCTATTTGCGTTGAAGTTACCGAAAAAGCAAACCTTCAGTTAATGAAAGATTTAGCAGAAGCTTTAGGCTGTACAGCTCATAAGATAAATACAGAGCAACGACAAACGTTACATCTTTCGGCAGTATTTATTAATAATTTCACCAATCAATTGTACAGAATAGCTCATGAAATTAGTGATGCAAAGAGTATTAACTTTGATATTCTAAAACCGTTGATACTAGAAACTGCAAAAAAAGTGCAAGATATGTCGCCATACATGGCGCAAACAGGACCTGCAAAACGCAACGATAAAAAGACTATAAAACGTCATCTAAAACAAATTGAAAACGAAGAGCATAAAGCTATTTATGAAATGCTAACCGCTTCTATAAAGAAAACGCATGGTGTTACGACTAGGCTAAACAAACATAGAAAAGCAAAAAATTAACAGGTCACTGAAGCGTAGTCGAAGTGACATATAAAGTAACAAATGGATAAATCTGAAAATAAAAGCTATAAAGAATACCTTGTAAACATCAACACCTTTATTTTTGACGTAGATGGTGTATTAACCGATGGTACTGTTACCATTACTACAACGGGCGAAATGCTTAGAACAATGAGCATTAAAGATGGCTTTGCCTTAAAAACTGCTATTGATGCTGGTTTTAATGTATGTATAATTTCTGGTGGTTCTAACGAAGGTGTTCGTAAGCGTCTTCAAGGTTTAGGCATTACAGACATTTACCTTGGTGCACACAATAAAATAGAGCAACTCAACGATTATTTAGAAAAGAAAAACGTTAAAGCTTCTGAGGTTTTGTACATGGGAGATGACATTCCGGATTATCCTGTTATGGAACTTATCGGTTTACCATGTTGTCCGCAAGATGCTGCACCAGAGATTAAAGCCATTTCAAAATACATTTCACATAAAAATGGAGGAAAAGGTGCTGCCAGAGATGTTATTGAGCAAGTGCTAAAAGTACACTACAAATGGAATGGTAATTTTGACGCTAAATACGATTAGATATAGGTTATAGTAGACAGTTGGCTATAAAGTTATGGAGTCTTCAGAATATAAAAAAAGATGTAAAAATTTTAGAGATAAAGCCAGAGCTTCCTTTAACTATCTAATAGAAGAATTTAATTACGAATTAAAACACGAAAGTGATAGATCTAAATCTGACTCTATTATCGTTGATACGTTAATTTACACAAACAAAAAAAGAAATAGAATCATCAAAATTTCTAATTCTTTTCATCCAAAAGACTATGGTTTTCAATTAACTATTCTAGATACTAGTCAAATTCAAAATAAAGTGATGAGCGAAAAATTGCTGTTTAATACACTTTTAATAAACCAAGATGTTAATCAAAATCACATCGAACAAACCGCTGAAAAATTGAAAGAATATTACTCTAATGCAATTGAAGGAAAAACTTTTTTTGATGATGCTTTTGAATTTTCAACAGACGTAAAAAAGAAAGAGAAATCTATTCCTGTAAAACACATATTAATTTGGGTAACTGTATATTTGATATTTTTACTCCTTCAATTTTTATTTAACAAATAATATGGCTCGTAGAAGCAGAAGACATAGCACTGGTTTTGGTTATATAGGTTTTGGCAACAACCAATCTACTTTTAACCAAAAAACAAGCACTCCCTTTTCTGTTTATAAAGAAAAGCTAGATCTAGAAGCTCATCTCCATTACCAAATGGAGTTTATGCACAAAAATCTTACTAAAGAAGACAAAAAAAAAATAAAGAACAAAATCCGAAATCAAGAGCAAAAGCTTTTTAAAAGAACTGTTGCAATTAGCCTTATTATTTTTGGTTTTGTGGTATATGTTGCTTACTATTTAATTAATCAAATCCTTTCACATTAATCACTATAAATGATTCATTTTCTTAACCTCATTCGCTGGAAAAACCTTGTTATGATTGCGCTTGTGCAAATCTTAATTAGATATGCTCTATTACTTCCTTTTAGCGCAAGTCAAGGTGTTACAACTACTCTAAGTACTTTTACTTTTGCGCTTTTGGTTTTTGTAACTTTATGTATTGCTGCAGGAGGCTACATTATTAATGACATCTATGATGTTGACACCGATAAGGTGAACAAACCAAACAAAGTTATCATTGATAAACACATTTCTGAGAAAGATGGTTACACGTACTTTATGCTACTAAATGTTATTGGTGTTGGACTAGGATTTTACCTTTCGCACCTTATTAATTACTCTTCATTATTTGTGGTATTTTTTATTAGTTCGGCTTTATTGTACATCTACTCCACTGCACTAAAACAAATGTTTTTAATAGGAAATATAGTTGTATCTATTGTAGTAGCGCTAAGCATTTTAGTAGTTGGTATTTTTGAATTAATTCCTTCTATGATGTCTTTTAAAAATGTAGCAAACATGCCTTTTTTAGAAATTATAAGAGACTATGCCATTTTTGCTTTTTTAATCAACTTTGTTAGAGAGGTTGTAAAAGATATTGAAGATATAAACGGAGATCATAAAGTTGGTATGCAGACCATGCCAATAGTTTTAGGCAGAGATAGAGCAAATAAAATTGCATTTGTATTAGCGCTAATACCGCTTTTTGCTGTAGTGTATTACATAATTACAACTCTATACACACAACAGATTTTAGTTGGTTACTTTTTAATTTTTGTTGTTGCACCACTAATTTATATTACCCTAAAAATCTTTAACGCAGAGCAGCAATCGCATTATAAACATATTAGTTTGATGCTAAAACTAGTTATGCTTACTGGTATGCTTTCTATGAGTCTTTATCCTTTTATTTTGAAGTAATATGCTAAACGAAAAATTAAAAGATTACAACATCATTTTAGCATCTGCTTCTCCTAGACGCCATGCCTTTTTAAAGTCTATGAATATAGATTTTGAAGTGCGTCTTCACCCTGTTGATGAAGTTTATCCAGATACCTTAAAAGGTACTGAAATCACAGATTATTTAGCAAAATTAAAAGCTGAAGCCTTTAAAAGGCAACTCAAAGAAAAAGACATTTTAATAACAAGCGACACTATTGTTTGGTTAGACAACAAACCTGTTGAAAAACCAAAAGACAAGGATGATGCCTTTAGAATGATAAAATCGCTTAGCAACAAAACCCATGAGGTAATGACCTCTATTTGTTTTACACAAACCAACCAACAAAAGCTTGTAAACACTACAACCAAAGTAACCTTTAAGACTTTAACAGACGACGAAATCTGGTATTATGTAGACACCTACAAACCATTAGACAAAGCAGGTGCTTATGGTATACAAGAATGGATTGGAGCTATAGCTATTACTAATATAGAAGGCTCTTACAACAACGTTGTTGGCCTGCCTACACATTTACTTTACGAAACGTTAAATAGCATTGCTAAGCCTTAAGCAAATTGTAACTTTGTTAAGAAGCCTATAATAAGCACTTACCTATCAACAGATAGATAAAGTGAGTCGGTAAATAATTCTTATCAACATCGTTAAATTACTGACAAGCAGTTTATTTAAATTTTAATTAGATGAAAAAGTTACTTTACATACTCCCTGTTTTAGCATTGGTATTTCTAAGTTGTAAAGAAGCTGTTGAAACCACTTCTGAAATTTCGGAAAGTTTACGTCCAGACACCAAAACTAAAGAACCTGTAACCAAGTTATCGCAAGCATTTAAAGATTATTGGTATTCAGGCGAAGCAGAAATTACATCTTACCAACTAGAACAAGCACGCTATGGCGAAATAAGAAATGGAAAAGCGGTTTTGGTTTTTGTTACCGAAGATTTTTTACCAGACACACAAGTAAAAGCAGACAATTACAAGGAAAGTAACATCCCTATTTTGAAGCTAAATACTACCAAAGCCTTTAACACAGGCATCTATCCGTATTCTATAATGCAGAGTACTTTTTTTCCTGTTGCCAATAACCAACATGCTTTAAAAATATCTGCCTCTGTGCAAGAATGGTGTGGCCATGTGTACACACAACTTAATAATCGTGATGATTTTGAAATTATTTCACACTCCTATTTTCAAGGTGAAGCTGATCAAAATTTCAACTTAGAAAAAACATGGACAGAAAATGAATTATGGACAAAACTCCGTATAGATCCTAACATGCTTCCGGTTGGAGAAATTGATGTAATTCCTTCTTTAGAATTCATACGATTAAAACATGTTGAACTTAAAGCGTACAAAGCCAGAGCTACTTTAGAAAAAGACAGTTATATACTTACTTTTTCAGAATTAAACAGAATTCTAAAAATCACCTTCAATCCTAACTTTCCTTTTGAAATTAATGGATGGGAAGAAACCACGAATAGTGGTTTTGGTAAAAATGCTAAAACACTTACAACTAAGGCTATAAAATTAAAAACGCTAAAAACAGATTACTGGAATAAGAAAAGTAACAACGATATTATCTTAAGAGATAGTTTAAATTTGAGATAATATCACTTTATCTAGATTATATTTGTTTTAAAATACAAATTAAAAATATGTCGGTTTACAAAGACGAATTAATATACACAGCTATAGTATTAATAATATTGTTAGTCACTAGAGCAATCATTGTACTTACGGTAAAAAAAATAGGACAAAAAAGCGGTACAACAGAAGCCAGAGCAGCTCTTATTGGCAGATATGCTACTGTAACTTTGGTATTACTTGCTCTATTGATTGAAGCTTTTATTTTTGGTGCTAAATCATCAGACATAACCCTTGTATTCTCTTCTGTTTTTGCTGTAATTGGTGTTGGTTTGTTTGCTGTATGGTCTATCTTAAGCAATGTCACCTCTGGTGTTATTATGTTTTTCTCGTTTCCGTATAAAGTAGGTGATAAAATAAAAATACACGATAAAGACTATCCTGTAGAAGCTATTATTGAAGATATTAGAGCCTTTCAACTTATTCTAAGAGAAGACAATGGAGATTTGGTTACCTATCCAAACAACTTAATTCTTCAAAAAGCTGTAACTTTAATGGAGAAAGATGCTTTAGACGATAGTAGTATTCTATAAATTATGCTGAAAAAAAAGATTAAAAAGCGTACCCAAGAGTACAAAAAACATGTAGGACAAGTTCCTGGAACCCTTATTTACACAGGTCAAAAATCCGACAAAGATTTTCATGTTGAATGTTTTGATTACACTAAAGACCATATTGAAGAATCTGTTCTTCTAAACATAGAAGATGCCATAAACTACAAAGAAACAGACTCTGTTACCTGGATAAATGTAGATGGTCTTAAGCATACAGAACAGATAGAAAACATAGGAAAACAGTACGATTTACACCCTTTAGTACTAGAAGATATTGTAAATACAACACAACGTCCTAAAATAGATGAGTACGATGATTATCTTTTTGTAGTGCTAAAAATGCTCTATTATGATACAGACGAAAATATTATCATAGAACAAGTGAGTATTGTCCTCGGAAAAAACTACGTAATCACTTTTCAAGAAGCAGAAGGAGATGTTTTTGGATCTATACGAGAACGCATCCGATTGAGTAATGGACGCATTAGAGGCTTAAAATCCGATTACCTAATGTACGCACTCATAGATGCTATAGTAGATCATTATTTTAGCATTATTGAAACTCTAGGCAATAAAATTGAAGATCTAGAAACAGAACTTTTTTCTGGTCATGCCAGAGAAAACATAAATATTGAAGTACAACAACTTAAACGAGAAATATTAAAAGTTCGTCGTGCTATTTTTCCGCTTCGCGAAATTATAAATCGTATAGAAAAAGGCGAGCATCCTCTCATCTACAAACGCACCATAACATATTACAGAGATATTTACGATCACTTAATACAAGTATCTGAAAACATCGACATCTATCGCGAAATGATCTGGAGTTTAATGGATATGTACATGACTACCATTAGCAATAAAATGAACGAAGTGATGAAAGTCCTTACTATCATTGCCACCATTTTTATTCCGCTTACGTTTATAGCTGGCATCTACGGTATGAATTTTGAAAACATCCCAGAATTGCATTACAAATATGGCTATCATGTACTTTGGGGAATTATGATTTTAATGTTCTTGGCTATGCTTTATTACTTCAAACGAAAAAAGTGGTTGTAACTTAGCTTGATGGAGTTAGCAGATAAACTTTTTGAAATCCCAATATTCATAAGTAGGCACATCATTTCCTATATTTATCTACCTGTATTACTACTTATCGTCCTAAAAATATCCATTAATGCAAATAGTATAGCTGTACCTTTAAAATTTATTAAGTGGATAATAATCAGCTATTGTGTTATAACTATATTATGCTGGCTACTCATACTTATGTTGCCTCACTCTAGTAATTATGCATTTATAAAAAGAGCTACAGGACCATATGCTTGGGCTTACTGGCTGATGTTGTTTTTTAATTGTCTTCTTCCTTTAGTTCTATTACACAAAAAATTTGGAAAGAATGTTTATATCGTATTCGTTATTTCATTTTTAATGAATTTTGGTGCATTGTTTGAAAAATTCGTCATTATAATTACAAGTTTTCACCGAGATTATTTACCATAAGGACATTCTATTTTTATACATTTACTAAAACCCAATGTTGACGGTAATTTCGGAAAACCTCTAAAATTTAGTATTTTTCTTCAACAAAAAGATAAATCCTTTTTTAATAAACATCTATTGAACCAAAAATATAACATACCAGACTTCGCAGAATACCTAAATATAGAAACCCTAAAAGACGAAGATATTTTAATGGTGCTCTATGATGATAAAAGCAAAGTCCCTCTTAAGTCAGAACCCATAAAAATTGGCTTTTATCTTTTGGCATTAAAACTGGATTTTGATGATAGTGATATTTATGGTCGAACAGACTTTGATAAAACAGACTCTTTTCTATATTTTGATGCACCAAACAACACTCTAGAATGGGATTTAGAAAAACCTATGACTGGTTATAACATTTTAATCAGTTCTAATTTTTTCGATAAATATGCAAAACGGTATAGTTTTATGCATTACAACAATCACGAGGCTTTGTTTGTAAGGGATGAAGAGAAAGAAATTTTATTAGATTTATTTGAAAAAGCATATTCCGAATACAATAACACAGAGTTTTCAAAAGACATTGTAACATCCTACGCTAATTTAATTCTAACTTATATTGAAAAGTTTTACAAACGACAGTTTGATACACGAAGTTCATTATACAACAAAGTAGTAGCTGATTTTCAGAAAAATTTAGATGCCTATTTTAATGACGCTACACAAATCAAAAAACTACCAACGGTAAGTTATTTTGCAAACAAATCTAATCTCTCTTCAAATTATTTTGGTGATTTAATTAAACATTTCACAGGTAAATCTGCCCAAAACTATATTCAAGATTACATTTTGCAAATCGCCAAATCAAAACTTAAACAAACAACACTTTCTGTAAGCGAAATTGCATACAGTTTAGGCTTTGATTACCCAACCTATTTCACCCGATTATTTAAAAAAGAAGTTGGTGTTACACCTACTATTTTTCGTAAACAGTAATTTGTTTCAGTCTTCAAGTAATCTGTTTTAGTCCTAAACAGACAGCTCTCTGTAATTTTGTTGTATCATTAATTTAAAATAATATACAATGGAAAATGAAGTAAATCTAGCCGGAAGTGAAAGAGCTTCGACTCATAAAGCAAGAATGTCAAAAGAAAGAATAGAAAATGCGATTAAACAGCTAAATGAAATTTCTGAAGCAGATTATGAGAAAGTAATAGGATTGGCTAATGTTTGTAAACCTTTTAGAAGTGTTATTCATAAAACACCAGATGACTACGGAATGACAGATTGGGAAGATGTTTTTCTTAAAGGTGTAGATGGTGTGCCTTTAGATGGTTGGTATATTCCTGCAAAAGGTGGAGAAAGTAACAAATTAGTAATTTTTAATCACGCCTTACCTATGTGCCGTTCAGGATTTCAAGGACATTTTGGCTTACCCTTTAGTGGATACGACAATGTTGAAATTGATTTTGTAATTCAAATGAAACATTTAACAGATGCTGGTTACAATGTTTTGGCTTACGACATAAGAAATCACGGAAGAAGCGGATCATCTAACAACGGAGTTAGCGGAATAGGCCAATTAGAATGGCGTGATTGTGTTGGTGTAAAACAATATGTAGATAATCACCCAAGATTAAGCAAAATGAAAGTTGCACTTTACAGTCAATGTATGGGTGGAAATTCCCAATACGAAGCCATTAGTCGTTATCCAGAATTATTTGAAAATGTAGCATGTATGGTAAGCCCAATGGTTGTGTCTATGAGAGCTATTTATGAAGCGTTTTCAGGTCTACAAGGTGTAAGTCAATATTTAGATTTGGTTGACTTTGAATTATTAAAAATGGGCGGATGGTTAATGGATGAAATGACACCGCATACAGCAGCACCAAACGTAAAAATGCCTGTATTTATGATACAAGTAAAAGATGATGCTTGGACTAAAAACCCTGAAGATGGACAAAAGACTTTTGATCTTCTTGGTAGTAAAGAAAAGGAAATCCATTGGATAGAAAACACGCCTTTTAGATTTAAAGATGGTTACAATTACTTTGGTAGACATCCCGAAAAAGTGCTTGCATTTTTAGATAAGTATATGAAGTAACCTAACAAACGAAAAAACAATCTTCAACAAGTTATATAAGTAATAACGGTTTGAGTTAACCCTCAAACCGTTATTTTTTTTAAGTTATACCATATCCTAAAATTTTTCGAAATAAGACCACTAACTTCTCATGCATAAAACCGTTAAACAAACCCTAAAAACAAGGTTATAGTAACCAACTTTTTTATATTTGAAAAGCACACTAACTAAATAACCACATGTTTCAGATTAGACTCTGTATTCTCTTTGTTTTTAGCTGTTTAACTACTTTATCAGCACAACAACCCAAAAAACTCAATTCCTCAGAAATATACGAAGCCATCCAAAAACTTAATGTTTTGGGCTCAGTGCTTTATATCGCAGCGCATCCAGATGATGAAAACACGCGATTAATTTCTTATATGTCTAACCAGGTAAAAGCGCGCACTGCTTACCTTTCATTAACACGTGGAGATGGTGGACAAAACCTTATAGGACCAGAAATTAGAGAACTTCTCGGAGTCATAAGAACTCAAGAATTATTAGCAGCTCGTCGTGTAGATGGTGGCGAACAACGTTTTTCTAGAGCTAACGACTTTGGCTATTCTAAGCATCCTGACGAAACCTTAGCCATTTGGAACAAAGACGAAGTATTATCTGATGTGGTTTGGACGATTAGAAATTTTAAGCCAGACATCATCATTAATCGTTTCGATCATAGATCGCCAGGTACAACTCATGGTCATCATACAAGCTCTGCCATGTTAAGTATGGAAGCTTTTGATTTAGCTAACGATGCTTCAAAATATGCTTCGCAATTACAACTTACAGACACCTGGCAACCAAAACGTATCTTTTTTAATACCTCTTGGTGGTTTTATGGTAGCCAGGAAAAGTTTGAAGAAGCCGACAAAAGCAACATGCTAAATTTTGATATTGGTGTCTTCTACCCTTCTAAAGGCCTATCTAACAATGAAGTTGCTGCTATTGCAAGCAGTCAGCATTTATGTCAAGGATTTGGACGTTTGTCGCAACGAGGTACACAAGAAGAATATATTGAGTTTCTTAAAGGCGAACCTCTAAACGGTAGCAATAATATTTTTGAAGGTATTGATACCTCTTGGAGTCGTGTAAAAGGTGGAAAAGCCGTTGGAGAGATTCTTTATAAGGTAGAGCAAAATTTTAATTTTAGAAATCCTGCAACACACCTACCACAATTATTAGAAGCTTACAAACTACTTCAAAATATAAAAGACAAGCATTGGAAATCGGTTAAAACCAAAGAACTAAAAACAATTATTGAAGCTTGTGCAGGCTTATATCTAGAAGCTTCAGCAAATGTACCTTACACAGCACCAAACACAACGGTTAGCCTTAACATTGAAGCTTTAAACCGTAGTAATGCTACAATAGATTTAGTGTCCTACAAGCTTTCTACTCTAAACAGTGGCACTTCAAAAAACATGAAGATGCAGAACAATCAACGTTTAAATTTTGATGAAGGCATAACCATACCAAAAAACGCTTCTTACACCACTCCATATTGGTTAAATAAAAAGAGTACACTTGGTATGTATCATGTAGACAACCAGGATTTAATTGGTCGTCCTGAAACACCAAGAGCTGTTTTTGTTGATTTTAATCTCAATATTGAAGGAACTCCAATAACCTTTACAAAGTCAGTTATTTATCGTTATTCTGAGCCAGATAAAGGTGAATTATACAGACCTTTTGAAGTGATACCAGAAGTTTCTGCAAGCATATCTGACAAAGTTTTCATTTTTGACAACGATCAACAAAAAGAGATTGAAGTGACTGTAAAAGCTGGTAGAGATGCTATTGAAGGCTATGTGCAAATGGCTTATCCTAATGATTGGACTGTATTTCCGCAAAAGCAAAAAATTGAAATTGTAAATAAAGGCGATGTTCAAAAAGTTGTATTTACTGTAATTCCTCCAAAAACTCAAAGCGAAGGTCTTATTACTCCAATGGTAAACATCAACGGTAATTTTTATACAGACGAACTTATTGAGATCGATTACAGTCATATTCCTTTTCAGACTGTATTGATGCCTAGCGAAAGTAAAGTGGTGCGTTTAGATATTGAAAAACGAGGCAATAACATTGGCTATATTGAAGGTGCTGGCGATGTAGTACCAGAGAGTTTAAGACAAATTGGCTACAACGTTACCATCATAAAACCTGAACAAATTTCAGCTGAAAACCTGGTTAATTTTGATGCTGTTGTTGTTGGTATTAGAGCTTACAATATTTTAGATGAATTAAAATTTAAACAAAAATTCTTACTAGATTATGTTAAAGAAGGCGGAAACCTTATCGTACAGTACAACACTAACAGACGTCTAAAAGTTGATGATTTAGCACCATACCATTTACAACTTTCAAGAGATCGTGTTACCGATGAAAATGCTTCGGTAACCATACTTAATCCTAACCATTCACTTTTAAATTTCCCTAATAAAATTACAACACAAGATTTTGAAGGTTGGGTACAAGAACGTGGTTTATATTTCCCAAATGAATGGTCAGAAGAATTTACACCACTTCTATCTATGAACGATAAAGGCGAGTCTTCTAAAGAAGGGAGTCTCTTGGTTGCCAAATACGGAAAAGGAAACTACATATACACAGGATTAAGCTTTTTTAGAGAGTTTCCTGCTGGTGTTTCTGGCGCATATCGTCTTTTTGCTAACCTGCTTTCTGCTGGTAAAGAAGAGACTAATAAACTAAAAAACTAACCTCCATCCACTAACAACTGATTAATATGCAAAACCAACAACCAAAACAAAAATGGGATAAGATGTACACCATCGTACTCATTGCAAATGCACTTTATATCGTATTATTTTATTTTATAACTGCTTCATTCGCCTAAGCTTATGCAACAGACTTTAGACTGGATAGATTGGACCGTTCTCATTGTTACGTTAGCTATAATTGTAGGTTATGGCACATGGAAAACACGTGGTAGTAAAAATGTTCAGGATTATGTAAGAGGTGGTAATTCTACAAAGTGGTGGACTATCGGTTTGTCTGTAATGGCAACACAAGCCAGTGCCATTACATTCCTTTCTACCACAGGTCAGGCATTTTCTGATGGTATGGGATTTGTTCAATTTTATTTTGGACTACCCATTGCCATGGTTATTATCTGCCTGGTATTTATTCCTATTTACCATCGGCTTAAAGTATATACGGCTTACGAATTTCTCGAAAATCGTTTCGATTTAAAAACCAGAACGCTTACTGCTATTTTATTCTTAATTCAGCGTGGCTTAGCTGCTGGTATTACCATATTCGCTCCTGCCATTATTCTATCTGTTGTATTAGGCTGGAACATTGTTACGCTCAACATCATCATTGGTGTTTTAGTTATTATCTATACCGTTTCTGGTGGTACTAAAGCTGTAACAGTAACCCAAAAACAGCAAATGTTTGTGATTTTTGCAGGTATGATTGCTGCGTTAATCATCATCATTAATCTTATACCTAATGACGTCTCTTTTGTAGATGCTATTGATATTGCAGGTGCTACAGGAAAAATGCAGGTATTGGACTTTTCTTTCGATTTAGAAAATCGCTATACTGTTTGGACAGGACTTATTGGTGGCACATTCTTAATGTTATCATATTTCGGTACCGATCAAAGTCAGGTGCAACGCTACCTTTCTGGAAAAAGCATGAAGGAAATGCAAATGGGCTTACTCTTTAACGGACTACTAAAAGTGCCTATGCAATTCTTTATTCTTCTGGTTGGTGTTATGGTATTTGTGTTTTATCAGTTTAATCCTTCACCATTAAATTTTATTGATAAGTCTACTGAAATCGTTTTAGCTTCAGAATATGGAAATGAATACAGAGCACTTCAAAATAAACAATCAGAATTGTTTGATATGAAGCAACGCCTTAGTTCTGCTTATGCAAAAGAGAATAAACCTGAGTTAAAACAAGAATTATTTCAAATAGATAGTATTGAAAAGAGCTATCGCTTAGAGTCTAAATTCTTAATTAAAAAGGCCATTGATCCAGAATATAAGGCAAGCTATATCGCTCTAGAAAAATCAGTTAAACAACTAGAGTCTAACCCTAAAAGCGAAGCTTACAAAACCAAGTCGGCTGAATTAAAAACACTCTATAAAGACGCTGCCAAAGACACACAGACCAATGACCGAGATTACATGTTTATTCGATTTATTTTGAATCATTTACCGACAGGTTTAATCGGTTTATTATTGGCTGTAATTTTATCGGCAGCTATGTCTTCAACTGCATCAGAAATTAATGCTTTAGCAACGATTACCTCTATTGATCTGTATGGTAGAAATCTCAAAGAAGATAAAGGTGAAACACACATGGTAAACATGACCAAGTGGTTTACATTTGGTTGGGGAATTGTAGCTATAATTATTGCCTGCTTTGCAGATTTGGCAGAAAACTTAATTCAGCTCGTAAACATAATCGGTTCTATATTCTATGGTAATGTTCTTGGTATTTTTTTACTGGCCTTTTTCTTTAAACACATAAAAGGAAATGCGGTCTTTATAGGTGCACTTATCACACAATTTATTGTAATTATTGGTTGGGCTTTTGACTGGATGCCTTATCTATGGCTCAATTTATTTGGTTGTGTTGTAGTCATCATAATTGCAAACCTTTTACAAGTCTTCAACAAAAAAACTGCATAAGTTTTTCTCTATAGCAAATGGTATAAAATAAAAAAGCGCAATCAAATTGATTGCGCTTTTTATTTTCTATTGTTAGAAACGAAACTACCTTACATAGCTCCCCATTCTTTTAAAGAATCTTCATTCATTTTTATATAATCTGCATTCTTTGCTTCTTTTGCACCTTCAAGAGACTTCTTAGCGGCAGCAATAGCACCTTTTTTGTCTCCATTTGCAGCATGAATTAAGGATTGCTTTCTTAAAAACCAAAAACGAGGCTCGTCTTTTGTCATTTCTACAGCCTTATCAATCCATTCCATAGCTTTGTCTAAATCTATATTTTCAGATAAATTATATGCTGCAGCAGAATAATAATCATTTGCAGAAGGACCTGACATTACTTTATCCATAGACGCTGCTACTTTTTCTTTAGTAGGCACATCAAACTTAACAGCTGCGTATGCTTTTTCCCACATAAAACCAATCATTGCAGAATCATTAGTTAAATCATCAAAAGAAATTGTGAACGTCTCAATATCAATAGGTAATTCATAAACTTCAGCTTTTACTTTAGCTGCCACTTTAGACTCATCCCATTTTTGTGGTGTTCCCCAATTATTAGTATCTGTGTAAAAAACAACTTCCCAAGATTTCTCTGAAGGAGTAATAAAAACTGCATAGCTACCAGCCTTTAACTCATTATCGCCTACTGTAACATTATCACTAAAAGTAACAACAGTATTTTTGTTAGCTCCTGCTCTCCATAACTTTCCGAATGGCACTAAATCTCCAAAGATTTTTCTGCCTCGCATGTTTGGTCTAGAATATTCTACTGTAACATCTGTTAATCCAACCTTCTGCTCTACCTTACTATAAGGACTAGGTTGTGGTGTTTGTAATTGAGCATTTACAGAAACTGTAAGCGTCAATGCAAATACAAAAAGTATTAGTTTTTTCATTTTTGAAAAGTGTTGATTGTTATTAACGATAAAATTACAATATAAGCCTACCTAAGAATGTTAACGAATCCTTAAAATGAAACTTTAACACAAGAAATAACATCTATATAACATTATTAAATTTCTTTTATCGTAATATTGCAATATAATAATTAATCAAATTATGGGATTAACGAAATCAGAGAAATTTTCAACAAAACAAAACCAAATTGCAACTCTTGCTAAGGCATTTGCTCATCCTGCCAGAGTTGCCATTTTACAACAGATTTTTAAATCTAACACTTGTATTTGTGGCGATTTAGTAGACGAAATTGGTTTAGCACAAGCCACTATTTCCCAGCACTTAAGAGAATTAAAAAACATTGGTCTTATAAAAGGAAACATCGAAGGTACCAGTGTTTGCTATTGTATAGATGAAGAAAACTGGAATAACATGAAATCTGTTATCTCAAACTTTATAGAACAAAAAAATAATAACAGTAGCGACTGCTGCTAAACTTAAAATATTATGACATTAAAAGAGATTACATCAGCTTTAAGTACTCTAGATAAGATTGCTTTTCAATTACCTAATGGAGACTTGGTTCCTTCGCATTTTCATGTTACTGAAGTCGGAAAAATAAACAAACTATTTATCGATTGTGGAGGAACAATAAGAAACGAAGACGTTGTTAATTTTCAATTATGGAATGCCGATGACTATGATCACAGGCTACATCCTGAAAAATTAGTGAACATCATTAACCTTTCCATTGAAAAATTAAACATTAATGAAAACCTTCCTATTGAAGTAGAATACCAAGGTGAAACGATTGGAAAATTTGGGTTAGAATTCGATGGCACTAACTTCTTATTAACCACAAAGCAAACTGATTGCTTAGCTAAAGACAAATGTGGTATTCCTGAAGCTAAACCAAAACGTCAACTTTCAACCTTAACTGATGATGAACCATGTTGTTCACCTGATGGCAACTGTTGTTAAATCCAAAAACTAAACCATGATATATTCAACATTAAAAGATACTATTGAGGACTTTGATACCACTTCAATCTCTGAAGAACGAAAAAAAGTACTTCAACCTTTAATAGATTTTATTCAGTCTAAAGTTGATGCTAAAGCAACTGTAAATCTCAATTTTATTTGCACGCACAATTCCAGAAGAAGTCACCTCTCACAAGCTTGGGCACAAGCGACTGGCTTTTATTTTGGGATAGAAAACTTGTTTTGTTATTCTGCAGGTACAGAAGCAACAGCCTTATTTCCTGTAGCAGCAGAAACACTTTCTGACGCTGGATTTAATGTAGAACCATTATCTGAAGGCAACAATCCTGTGTACAGTTTAAAATATGCCGAAAATGCGCATCCTATCATCGGATTCTCAAAAACCATTACTTCAGAGTTTAATCCTCAAAATGAATTTGCAGCCATAATGACTTGCTCTTCGGCAGATCAAGGTTGCCCTTTTATTGCTGGTGCAGAAAAGCGAATTCCTATTACTTACGAAGATCCTAAAGTATCAGATGGCACACCGCAACAAACTGAGATTTATAACGAACGTAGCGTGCAAATTGCTACAGAAATGAAGTTTATCTTTTCTCAAATAAATCATATATCATAAATGAAAAAGAAGCTAAGTTTTCTGGATAGCTACCTAACGCTTTGGATATTTTTAGCTATGATTGTTGGTGTTGCTATTGGTAATTTTTTCACTGAATTTCCTGAAATCGTTAATTCCTTTAGTAGTGGATCAACAAACATTCCTATTGCTATCGGACTTATTGTAATGATGTATCCACCACTGGCAAAAGTTAATTACAGCTTGCTACCAAAAGTATTTAAGGATGTAAAAATATTGTCCATTTCTTTAGTCTTAAACTGGATTATAGGTCCTGCTTTAATGTTTGTTTTGGCTATAATCTTTTTGCAAGATTATCCAGAATATATGGTTGGACTCATTCTTATTGGTTTGGCGCGTTGTATTGCTATGGTTTTAGTTTGGAATGATTTAGCAGAAGGCAGTAGTGAATACGGAGCTGGTTTAGTGGCTCTTAACAGTATTTTTCAGGTGTTTGGCTATAGTTTTTATGCTTACCTATTTATCACTGTTCTTCCTCCCTATTTTGGGTTTAAAGGTGCCATCGTAGACATCTCTATTGGAACCATTGCAGAAAGTGTTGCAATTTATTTAGGAATACCTTTTTTACTTGGCATTCTATCGCGTGTTGTACTTGTTAAGCTTAAAGGTGAAGTTTGGTATACTCAAAAGTTTATTCCAGCTATTTCACCGTTAACACTCATTGCATTATTATTTACAATTGTAATTATGTTTTCATTAAAAGGGGAATTGATTGTAGAAATTCCTGGAGATGTACTTATCATAGCCTTACCATTATTAATTTATTTTGTGCTAATGTTTCTTATTGGTTTCTTTATAAGCAAAGCGATGGGTGCACCTTATGATAAAAATGCAGCTATTGCTTTTACAGCAGCTGGTAATAATTTTGAATTAGCCATAGCTGTTGCTATTGCTGTATTTGGTCTTAACTCTGGTCAAGCTTTTACTGGTGTTATTGGTCCTTTGGTAGAAGTTCCTGCTTTAATACTATTAGTTAGAGTCGCATTTTGGTTAAGAAAAAAATACTATTTATCACAAAAAGCCTAATTCATAAATCTGCTTACTCTAAGTTTAGTTAAATTTTGTTTAACTTTAAAAACAAATAGTTAAACATTTAGTATCTTTACATTGTAAATCAATTACAATGGCAAAGAAAAAAAACATAGAGCAAGCAGATTTAATAGCATTATACATGGATTATGTGCTAACGCACAACCAACAACCCAAATCTGTGTATGTCTTTTCTAAAGACAACAATTTTGAAGAGCAAAAATTCTACGAACATTTCAATTCTTTTGAAGCCTTAGAAAGAAGCATTTTCAAAGCTTTTTTTAATAATACGCACGAGGTCTTACAAAAAAGCGAAGACTACCAATCTTTTGATGCGCGAAACAAACTTTTGAGTTTCTACTACACCTTTTTCGAAGTGCTTACAGCCAACAGAAGCTATGTAAATTATGCACTTGAAAAAGAAAAAAACAAACTCAAGACGCTTAAATCGCTATCAGGTTTAAAATCTAGTTTTACCAATTACATATCAACCTTAGATATTAAAACACTAGATCTCAAAGAAGAAAAATTAGAAAAACTTCAAAAGCGAAGCATAGAAGAATCCGCTTGGATTCAGCTATTGATGACCATAAAGTTTTGGATGGATGACACCTCTAAAGCATTCGAAAAAACCGATGTATTCATCGAAAAATCTGTCAATACCAGCTTCGATCTTATCGATACCACTCCATTAAAAAGCCTTATTGACTTCGGAAAGTTTATCTACAAAGAAAAATTTAAAATGAACGTATGAAGACGATTGACAAAATTCCAGTTTCAAAAATATCAAGAGCAACGAAGTTAGTGTCTACAGGTGCAAAAGTTGGTGTTAACTATTTAAAATATTACGGAGACAAAATCACTAAATCCGAAGAGGAAGCCAAGGAACGTCTCAACCAAAATAATGCCGAAGATATCTATGACAGCCTAAAACAACTTAAGGGCAGCGCACTAAAAGTGGCACAAATGCTTAGTATGGAAAAAAGCATTTTACCACAGGCTTACGTAGAAAAATTTTCGTTATCGCAATTCTCAGTACCACCATTGTCTGCGCCTTTGGTTATTAAAACTTTTAAAAAATATTTTGGGAAACACCCAGAAGAATTATTCGATACTTTCAATGCAACTTCAGTAAATGCTGCAAGCATAGGCCAGGTTCACTTGGCCGAAAAGGATGGGAAAAAATTTGCTGTGAAAATCCAATATCCTGGAGTTGCAGAAAGTATTGCTTCTGATTTAGCTTTGGTAAAACCAATTGCTATTAAGATGTTTAATATTAAGGGCAAAGATTCTGATAAATATTTCAAAGAAGTAGAAAACAAACTTACCGAAGAGACCAATTACATCTTAGAGTTACAACAAAGTAAAGCTGTTGCCGAAGCTTGTCAACACATTCCAAATCTGAAGTTTCCAGATTATTATGAAGCATTTTCATCAGAGCGCATTATCACCATGGATTACATGCAAGGTGAGCATCTTTCTGAATTTGTACAACACAATACAGATCAGGAATTATCCAATCAATTAGGACAAGCGCTGTGGGATTTCTACATGTTTCAAATTCATAAATTGAAAAAAGTACATGCCGATCCACATCCTGGTAATTTTTTGATTTCAGAGGAAGGCAACTTAATTGCTTTAGATTTTGGTTGTATGAAAGCCATTCCTGAGGAATTTTACACACCTTATTTTGAACTTGCGGAAAAAGATACCATCAATCATCCTGAAAAATTTAAAGAAAAACTCTACGAACTAGAAATCTTAAGAAAAGATGATTCTGAAGAAGAAATCACCTTTTTTACAGCGATGTTTCATGAACTTTTAAGCTTGTTTACCCAACCGTTTCATTCGGAAACTTTCGATTTTTCTGATGCGGAATTCTTCGGAAAAATTACAGAAATGGGACAAAAATATTCTAAGAGTACAGAATTGAGAAACATGAACGGTAATCGTGGTTCTAAACATTTTATTTACATCAATAGAACCTTCTTTGGGCTCTATAACTTAATGTTCGACCTCAAAGCTAAAGACATCAAAATCAACAACTTTAATACGCTATAAATGATAGAATTTGATATCAAGGATATAAACCAAATGCATCATTTATACCGCATAAACCTTATCAATAGTTGTTCTGGATACAAGTCTGCGAATCTCATTGGTACAAAAAGTAAGGATGATATAAGCAACGTAGCTGTGTTTAGTTCGGTGACGCATCTAGGATCAGATCCTGCTTTGCTGGGCTTTTTTCTGAGACCAACTACAGTTATTAGAAACACGTATGATAATATTAAAGAAACTGGTTTTTTCACGTTAAATCATATTCATCAACATATTATTGAAGATGCGCATCACACTTCTGCAAAATACGAAGCTTCTATTTCAGAGTTCGATGTTACCAAGCTAGAAGAAGAATATAAAGACGATTTTTTAGCTCCCTTTGTAAAAAACTGTCCATTACAATTGGCAATGGAATATGTAGAAGAATACCCAATAAAAGCTAATGACACCATTTTATTGATAGGAAAAATCAAAAAACTGTATATAAAAGATGGCTTATTAGAGAAAGATGGTTTTATCAATTTATCAAAAGGAAACGTTGCTGCAATTAATGGTTTAGATGCTTATGCTGTTCCAAGTTCTAACTCACGTTTAGAATATCAAAGACCTAAAATGAACCTTTCTAATCAATAAAAATTTAAAAAGTTGAAGTTATTTAATTCAATGACATGTCGACTGCGCTCAAAGTGACAAATGAAACAATATGATTTCCCCTTTGGGGAATTAAAAGGGGCTTTTATGAAAATATTACTCACAGGTACAACAGGCTATATTGCCAAAAGATTAGCACTTCAGCTTTTAGAAGATGAGCATGAGCTCGTTTGTTGTGTTCGTGATTTAAATCGTATTCCAGATGAAATTGAAAATCATCCCTCTTGCTCCTTTATTAAACTCGACTTTTTAAATCCTGAACCCAACAAAATTCCTCAAGATATAGATGCTGCTTATTACTTGATACATTCTATGTCTACAAGTTCAAACGATTTTGAAGATTTAGAACGTCAGTGCGCTCAGAATTTTAAGAATTTGGTAAATGCCACACGTTGCAAACAAGTAATTTATCTCAGCGGAATCGTCAACGACAACTCTCTTTCAAAACATTTAAAATCTCGTCTTCAAGTTGAAAACACATTAAAGTCAGACCACTACGCACTTACCACATTTAGAGCTGGAATTATAGTTGGTAGTGGTAGCGCTTCGTTCGAAATCATAAGAGACATTGTAGAAAAACTACCTTTTATGATAACTCCACGATGGTTAAAAACCAAAACACAACCTATTGCTATTCGAGATGTTTTGGCTTTTCTTTCTGGCGGATTAGACAAAGAGGAATTGTACAATAAATCCTTCGATATTTTTGGTCCAGAAGTCCTTACCTACAAGGAAATGTTGCTTCAATTTGCCGAAGTTCGTGAGCTAAAACGCTACATTGTAACACTACCTGTTTTAACACCCAAATTATCATCGTTCTGGTTGTATTTTGTAACCTCTACATCATTTAAACTAGCTACTGCTTTGGTAGATAGTATGAAGGTTGAAGTCATTGGCAAACCTAGCAACATCAATAAAATTATTGGTGTTGAGCCTGTAGATTACAAAACAGCTGTAAATCTAGCATTTCAAAAAATTGAACAAAATGCTGTTGTATCCAGCTGGAAAGACGCTATAAGTAGTGGACGTTTTAATGTTCAACTTTCAAAATATATTGAGCTTCCAAACTATGGTTGCTTTAAAGATATAAGGCACAGAACTGTACAAGATGAAACTTACACACTCAATAAAATTTGGAGTATTGGTGGCCGTAATGGCTGGTACAGTTTTAATGGACTTTGGCAAATTAGAGGTTATATCGATAAGATTTTTGGCGGAGTTGGTTTGCGTCGTGGAAGAACACACGATAACTATCTCGAAGCTGGTGACGCATTAGATTTTTGGCGTGTGCTCTTTGCCGATAAAGACGAAAAGCGGCTACTTCTTTTTGCTGAAATGCGCTTACCTGGAGAAGCCTGGTTAGAATTCAAAATTGTAAAGAATCAACTTTACCAACGTGCTGTTTTTAGACCTAGAGGAATTTGGGGACGGCTGTATTGGTACGCAGTTCTACCCTTTCACGCTTTTGTTTTTAACGGAATGATCAACGCTTTGATTAATAAAAAATGAAAGGTATAAAAAAGCAACATCTGCCCACAAAAATATGTCCAGTTTGTGAACGACCTTTTATCTGGCGCAAAAAATGGGCAAAGAATTGGGACAACGTAAAATATTGTAGCGAAAAATGCAGAAGAACGACACAAAAAATCTGATTTGGTTTAGAAATGACCTGAGAACTATAGATAATGCTGTTTTAAGTGAAGCTACTAAAAATGGCAATACTGTTTTTGGTGTGTATTGTTTCGATCCTAAACACTATCAAATTGATGCTTTTGGTTTTAGAAAAACAGAAAAATTTAGAGCACAGTTTTTAATTGAAACCATTAAGGATTTAAAAACACAACTCAGTGAACTCAACATAGAATTACTAGTATATAACGAGCATCCCGAAGTAATAATTCCGAAACTTTGCGACAAATTAAATGTTGAAGCCATTTACCTTCAAAAGGAATGGACACAAGAAGAAATAGACTCTGAAAATGCAGTTAAAGCAAACATTGAAAACGTGACTTGGCATCACATTTATAATCAATTTTTGTTTCATCCTGAAGATATCAATTTTGAGATTTCTAAAACACCGCAAGTCTTTACAGTTTTCAGAAAAAAATTAGAAAAATACATCAGTATTAGGCCTGAGGTTGAAATACCAAAACTGCCAAAAAGCAATCGCATTGAAAACACCACAAGAATTCCAACACTTTCAGATTTAGGCTTTAATAATTTTGAAACACATCCACACTCAGCATTTCCATTTAAAGGTGGTGAAACTGCGGCCCAAAACCGATTGGATGACTATTTTTTCAACACCAAAAAATTAGGTTTTTATAAGAAAACGAGAAACGGTTTGGTAGGCAAGGATTATAGTTCAAAATTTTCGCCTTGGCTGGCTAATGGCAGTATTTCTGCCAGAACGATCTTTTGGAAAGTAAAAGAATTTGAAAAAGAACATTATAAAAACCAATCGACTTACTGGCTAATTTTTGAATTGATTTGGCGCGACTATTTCAAATACATTTCTCTGAAGCATGGCAACCAGATTTTTAAACTCGAAGGCATACTAAACAAAGATTATAATTGGTCTACAAATCAAGCGCAAATTCAACAATGGATAAATGGTGAAACAGCATCTGACTTTGTAAATGCCAACATGATCGAACTTAAAGAAACTGGCTGGATGAGTAATAGAGGTCGCCAAAACGTAGCATCCTATTTTGCTAAAGAACTAGAGTTAGATTGGCGTATAGGTGCTGCGTATTTTGAGTCGCTCCTACTCGATTATGATGTGCACAGCAACTATAGCAATTGGATGTATGTAGCTGGAGTTGGTAACGATCCTCGTGATCGTAAATTCAATGTGCAATTGCAAGCCGAGCGTTACGACAGCAATGGAAAATTTAGAAACCTATGGTTACAACCGAGTTTGTTTTGAGAACACCCCTAAAGTCCCCTCAAGGGGACAATACTCAAAAATGACTAGAGAACAAATGTCCCCTTGAGGGGACCTTAGGGGTGTAAATAATTAAAATATGAAACAGAAAGCAACAGCATTAATATTTCCACATCAATTATTTCAGGATTCACCAATTCTAGAAATTGATGCAGCTATTTACCTCATTGAAGAATATCTGTTTTTTAAGCACTATAAATTTCATAAACAGAAAATAGCGTTCCATAGAGCATCTATGAAAGCTTACGGTGATTTTTTAGGGTCTAAAGGTAAAACTGTTCATTATATTGAAGCAACTTCAGACGATAGTGACATCAGAACATTGATACCCAAACTGATTGACAGTGGTGCAGAAACGCTTCATATTATTGACCCAACAGACAATTGGCTAGAAAAGCGTATTAAATCAAAGGCAAAAGACATTACAGTTGAATGGTACGAAAGTCCACTGTTTATCAATACAAAAAAAGATCTCAGCTCATTTTTTAAACCTTCAAAAAAGAAATTTTTTCAAACTTCATTTTATAAAGAACAACGAAAAAATCGAGACATTTTAATGGTTTCCAAAGAACCTGAAGGAGGCAAATGGACTTATGATTCTGAAAACCGAAAGAAATATCCAAAAGACAAAACACCACCAAATATTCAGTTTCCTGAACGGTCAGAATACTATGAGGAAGCAAAAAAGTATACAGAAAAACATTTTGACAATCATTATGGTGAACTGAATGACTTCATTAATTATCCTATAGATTTTGAATCTTCTGAAGCGTGGTTACAGCAATTTTTTGACTATCGTTTTCATGAATTTGGTGTGTATGAAGATGCCATTGTAAAGGAAGAACATTTTTTAAACCACAGTTTACTCTCACCATTAATTAATGTTGGTTTGCTAAACCCTTCAGATGTAATTGATAAAGCCATTGCTTATGCTAAAGAAAATGACGTACCTATCAATTCAACAGAAGGTTTTGTAAGGCAAATTTTAGGCTGGCGCGAGTTTATAAGAGGTGTTTACGAAGTAAAAGGAACAGAAGAGCGCACTAAAAACTTCTGGAACTTTGATCGCAAAATCCCTGCATCATTTTACGACGGTTCAACAGGAATAAAACCTGTGGATGATGTGATAAAAAAAGTACTAAAAACAGGTTATGCGCACCATATAGAACGCCTAATGATTCTTGGGAATTTTATGGTGCTTTGTGAGTTCGATCCTGATGAAGTTTACCAATGGTTTATGGAATTATTTATCGACTCCTACGATTGGGTTATGGTGCCGAATGTGTATGGCATGAGCCTGTTTGCCGATGGTGGTTTAATGTCTACAAAACCATACATAAGCAGCAGTAACTACATCATGAAAATGAGTAACTACAGCAAAGGCGAATGGCAAGACACTTGGGATGGCTTGTTCTGGAACTTTATGGATAAACATCGTGATTTTTTTGATAGCAATCCTAGATTAGGTATGCTTTTAGGCAACCTTGATCGTATGAAAAAAGACACTCTCGAAAACCATTTTAATAACGCAGAAAAATTCCTGAACACGCTATAATGACGAACAAACCACATATTAATGTTGTATGGCTAAAACGCGATTTACGACTTCAGGATAATGAAGCCATTACTAATGCGCTCAGCACTGGTAAACCTACGCTACTGCTGTATGTGTTTGAACATATCTTACTAAACGACAATCATTATAGTGAACGACATTTTAATTTTATTAAAGAGTCAATCAATGACCTTAACAAGCAATTAGAGCCATATAATACCAAAATATTAAGCGTTACGAGTGATATTCAAACAGCATTTAACTTAATTCAAGAATTCTATAAAATAGATGCCATTTTCTCTCATGTTGAAACTGGTATTTTAGTGACATACAACAGAGATAAAGAATTTACACGTTATTGTCGTAACAATTTCATCCGTTGGAACGAAAGTAAAAACAATGGTGTAGAGCGTGGACTAACCAATAGAGACAACTGGTTAGAACAATGGGAAGACTATATTAGTCAACCACTTCTAGAGTTTCATCCAGAAGACAATCAGTTAATAAGCCTTCATGCTATTTCAAAACTAGAAAGTGTACTAACAGTTACAAACTTAGACACACCAAAAGACTCTTTATTTCAAAAAGGAGGAAGTTCTATCGCATGGAAATATGCTTCGTCATTTTTTGAAAATCGTCATAAAGACTACATGTTCAACATATCAAAACCAGAAGCATCGCGTACGAGTTGTAGTAGGCTTTCGCCTTATATTGCTTGGGGAAATGTTTCTATCCGACAGATTTTTCAAAAAGCTCAAAATATTAAAGAACAGAGCAAGGATAAACGACATATTGGCGGTTTTTTATCACGATTACGGTGGCAAGCCCATTTCATTCAAAAGTTTGAAATGGAACACACCATGGAAAACGAAAGTGTTAACAAAGGGTATCACAAATTAAAAAAGAGTATTTCTTTAAAATACCAACAAGCATGGAAGGAAGGCCAAACAGGTTTCCCTCTAGTAGACGCAAGTATGCGTTGTTTAGTAGAGACAGGTTACGTAAACTTTAGAATGCGTGCCATGCTCGTCTCGTTTTTTACACATATTTTATGGCAACCTTGGCAAAATGCTTCAGAACATTTATCGCAACAATTTTTAGATTTTGAACCTGGTATTCATTTTCCGCAATTGCAAATGCAAGCTGGTGAAACCGGAATAAATAATTTGAGAATATACAACCCAACACTAAACGGACTAAAGCATGATCCTGATGCTGAGTTTATAAAAAAATGGGTGCCAGAACTTGCACATTTAGATGTGCCTTTTATTCATGAACCTTACCTAATGACCGAATTAGAGCAAGGCTTATACAACTTTAAATTAGGCGAAGACTACCCAAAACCCATTGTAGATATTAAAGAAAACAGAAAGCGTGCCAGCGATATTTTATGGAATATGAAGAAAGATCCTGATGTTGTAAAAGAAAGTTTTCGCATTTTAAAACGACATACTCTAAAAGACAGAAACAGCCTTTTACGAAACAACTAAACGGCTCTGCTCTCACTGTAAAAATAGTACAATCATAATTCCTTGTTAATTTTTGTTTAACTTTTTAAAATAAAGGTTAAACATTTTGTATATTTGAGTATGCTAATAGATACTACACATTATAATTCTGAACACAAACAAATCATTGCAGACCTTGTTGGCAGTCCTTTTTGTTTGGTACAGAAATTGAAATTAAGAGGTGTAGGTTCTAAGCGTATGATTGTAGATGAAGTTAGTCCTAATTTACAACAAGTGCTAAACATAGTGTCAGATATTAACTATGGTAATATAGAACTACGACCAAAAGGCATTCTAATTCATATTACAAAAGGCTTAAAAAACTTTACTTGGATTATACCTTATTACCATTTGGTTATTTATAAAATCAATGGTTCTAGCATACATGCGCAAGGAAAATTTGTGCACTTTAGAGCTAACAAAACTTTTAAAGAAAATAAGAAATTTTTTGACAAGTTAATCGACCAAAAGACAAAGCATGACATGCTTTATAAAATGCCTGACACCTTATGGATTTAACACAAAGACATATTGATCGGGTTATTGAAATGGCATGGGAAGACCGAACACCTTTTGAAGCGATAAAATTTCAATTCGATTTAAAAGAGCAAGAAGTCATCACTTTAATGCGAAAAGAATTAAAGCCAAGTAGCTTTAGATTATGGCGAAAACGCGTACAAGGAAGAGCAACTAAACACACAAAGAAACGAACATTTGACAAAGGCAGATTTAAATGCTCGCGTCAAAAAACAATAACGAATAACTCTATTTCAAAACGTTAACACGTGCTTTGATTTAAGCTTGGAGTACTTAAAGACAGCACATTAAAAAGATGCTATGAATACAAAAGCAATTTCCAAAAACAATGGTCAAAAACTTAATGGTTTTAGCACAGAAGCCATTGGTGACGACCACTTATTCACCAGCTTAGAAACACCAATGAAAGCAAATGCTTTCGATATGTCTAATGAAGAAAAAAAGAGCAGAATCTCTATTTTATTTTCAGAAATTATGGATGTACTAGGCTTAGATCTTACAGATGATTCTCTAAGTGGCACACCAGACCGTGTAGCTAAAATGTACGTTGAAGAAATATTTTCGGGTTTAGATCCTCAAAATAAACCTAAAGTTGCATTATTCGATAATAAATATCAATACAACCAAATGTTGGTAGAAAAGAATATTACATTTTATTCTAACTGCGAACATCATTTTGTACCAATTATTGGAAAAGCACACATTGCTTACAAATCTTCAGGAAAAGTTATTGGACTCTCTAAACTTAATAGAATTGTTCAGTATTACGCCAAAAGACCTCAGGTACAAGAACGATTAACCAATCAGATTGCTAACGAACTAAAAACGGTTTTAGAAACCGAAGATGTTGCTGTAATTATAGATGCCAAACACCTTTGTGTATCGTCAAGAGGTGTTCAAGATGACACATCTACAACAGTAACGACCTATTATGGTGGAATTTTTAATACACCAGAAAAAATCAATGAAATTCAAAATTATATAAATAATTAAGTTATGGATATATTAGATCAAGCCAAAGAATTTGAAAACAGAAAGTTTTCATTCAAGACAACAAGCGACAGAATTTTAGCTGCAAGAGAAGCAAAAGATATTATCCTTGGTGTAAACGAGGTTTATAAAAAGAAAAAAGACCAAAAACTTATGGATCTTATGAAGCGCCTTACGGTTATAAAACAAAAGATCGAAAAACGTCTGAAAGGTAAGCCTTTAACTGCAGCATAATGAAAACTATAATTGTTATTGGAGGAAGCAAAGGCATTGGCAAAGCCTTAATTTCGTCTTTGCTTTCTTCTTATGATAACATTGTTAATATCAGTAGAACTGAGCCTGCAATTTCTGGTGGTAATATAACGCATTATTCCTGTGATATTCTCACAGATGACTTACCTGATATTGAAAGCGCAGATGGTTTAGTGTATTGTCCTGGAAGCATTAATCTTAAACCCATTAATCGTTTGAGTATTGAGGATTTTCAAGATGATTTTAACCTCAATGTCATAGGTGCTGTAAAGGCAATTCAAAAATATTTACCAGCATTAAAGAAAGGAAATAATCCTTCTATTGTGCTATTTAGTACAGTTGCTGCAAAATTAGGAATGCCTTTTCACGCAAGTGTTGCTGCTTCAAAATCAGCGGTTGAAGGCTTAACAAAATCTTTAGGAGCAGAATTAGCGCCAACGGTACGTGTTAATGCAATTGCACCAACAGTAACTAACACAGAATTGGCTTCAAAACTCTTAAGGAATGACAGTATGATTGAAAAAATGAACGAGCGTCATCCTCTAAAGAAAATCCTTCAACCTGAAGAAGTTGCTGACATGGCTAAGTTTTTATTGTCTGATAAAGCTTCATCGTTATCTGGACAAATTTTTGAAATGGATTGTGGCATTGTAAGTTTTAAACTTTAATTTTTGATGAAAAAAATCCAATATCTCATACTGTTTTTAGTCATCAACTTTGGAGGTTTAGCATTAGGAGTTTGGCTGATGGATAATGGACCAACATCCGATTGGTATTTAAGTCTGAATAAAGCTCCATGGACTCCTCCTGGTTGGCTTTTTGGCGTAGCTTGGAGTACCATTATGGCTTGCTTTTCTTGGTATTTAGCAGAGCTCTTTATATTAAGAGCCTCAAAATATTTATGGATGATATATATTTTTCAGGTCATTTTGAATGTTGGCTGGAACTTCGTCTTTTTTAATCAGCACTTAACAACTGTTGGACTTGGAGTTATAATTCTACTAACCTTGGTCATTCTTTATTTTTTCATCACATTTAGAAGCGATAGGCTCAAATATGCCAAATATCTACTTCTGCCCTACATCATTTGGTTGTGCATAGCAACATCGCTCAATGCCTACATTGTTTTAAATAATTAATCATGAAAATTTACACTCTACACAAAAAACAGAATTTACCAATCTCTGTAGACGAAGCATGGAATTTTCTATCTGATCCAAGAAATTTAAAAACCATTACTCCAGATTATATGGGCTTTCATATACTTTCTGGTGCTGACAGACCTATGTTTCCTGGGCAAATTATTCAATATATTGTTACACCTGTTTTAGGTATTAAAACAAAATGGGTTACAGAAATCACACACGTTAAGGACAAAAAATATTTTGTAGATGAACAACGTTTTGGTCCTTATGCACTTTGGCATCATAAGCATTTTATAAAGCCAATTGAAGGTGGTGTAGAAATGGAAGATATTGTAGATTATAAAGTTCCTATGGGAATCTTAGGGCAAATGGTGCATCCTTTTTTGGTAAAACCAAAACTTGAAGAAATTTTTAATTACAGAACAACAAAGCTTGAAGCGCTTTTCGGAAAATATTAATATGAGCAAAGCAGTAAATGTATTTTGGTTTCGTAGAGACCTTAGAGTAGATGATAATGTAGGATTTTATGAAGCCTTAAAAGGCGAGCATCCTGTTTTACCAATTTTTATTTTCGATTCTGAAATATTAGATAAATTACCAGAAGACGATGCTCGTGTTATCTTTATACACCGAACCTTGCAAAATATGAGACAAACCTTGCAAGACAAGCATAACAGCAGTATTGCCATATATCACGGCAAACCACTTGAAATCTACAAACAACTTACTGAGGATTTTGATATTGATACCGTCTACACTAACCATGATTATGAGCCTTATGCTAAAGAGCGTGATGAAGAAATTCTATCCTTTTTAGAAGCACAAAATATTGAATTTAAAACCTTCAAAGATCAAGTGATTTTTGAAAAAAACGAAGTCGTAAAAAACGATGGTGATCCATACGTTGTTTACACACCATACATGCGTACATGGAAGGAAAAATTCAAAACAATTGATTTAGAAATTTTTTACACCAACAACTATCTAGACAATTTAATAGCACAAACACGCTTGCCAAATTTAAGTTTATCAGATATAGGTTTTACAACGTCTAGCCAAGAGATTGCAGATTATGATGTTACACCAACCCTCATTCAAAATTACGAAGACACACGAAATTTCCCAGCTAAAGATGGCACATCTCGTTTAGGACCTCACTTACGTTTTGGAACCGTAAGTGTTCGTAAAATGGTAAAAAAAGCCATAGCCGAAAAAAATGAAATCTTTTGGCAAGAACTGATTTGGCGTGAGTTTTTTATGCAAATCCTATGGCATTTTCCGCATACAAAAGACAAAGCCTTTAAGAAAAAATACGATCGTATAGAATGGCGAAATAATGAAGATGATTTTAAAAAATGGTGTGAAGGAAAAACAGGTTATCCTTTGGTTGATGCTGGAATGCGTGAGCTAAACGAAACAGGTTTTATGCACAATAGAGTGCGCATGTTGGTTGGTAGCTTTTTGTGCAAACATTTACTTATAGATTGGCGTTGGGGCGAAGCCTATTTTGCAGAAAAGCTTCATGACTACGAAATGGCAAGTAATGTTGGTAATTGGCAATGGGTAGCAGGTTCTGGTGTAGATGCTGCTCCTTATTTTAGAATATTTAATCCGACAACTCAAATTCAGAAATTTGATAAAGACCATAAATACATAAAAAAATGGGTACCAGACTATCAAGAACTCACTTACCCTAAACCTATGGTAGATCATAAAGAAGCCAGAGAGCGCTGTTTGGCGACTTATAAATCGGCTTTAAAATAATTACAAATGCACACAATAAATTCAAAATCTGAACGTTACAAACTCAAGACACCATGTCTTATAAGAAATAACCATTTCAATAAACAATTTTAAAAACCCTGAATTAAAACTCAGGGTTTTGCAATAATAAAAAAGCTTCAATTATATAATTGAAGCTTTTAATTTTCTTATTCATGATAATCTATTAATTACCAGGAACACGTTCTATCTTAGCACCTATTGCTCTAAGACGTTCATCAATGTCCTCGTAACCACGATCTATCTGTTCTATATTATGAATTGTAGATGTTCCTTTTGCAGATAATGCTGCTATTAATAATGATATACCAGCTCTAATGTCTGGCGATGTCATTGTTGTTGCCTTTAATTGCGATTTAAAATCATGACCTATAACAGTTGCTCTGTGCGGATCGCAAAGAATAATCTTAGCTCCCATATCTATCAACTTATCTACAAAGAATAAGCGACTTTCAAACATTTTTTGGTGTATTAAAACTTCACCTCTAGCCTGTGTTGCTATTACCAAAACAATACTCAATAAATCTGGTGTAAAACCTGGCCAAGGAGCATCTGCAATTGTAAGTATAGAACCATCTATATAATTCTGAATTTGATACCCTTCTGTGTGCGCAGGAATAAAAATATCATCTCCTTGCTGCTCTACGGTAATTCCTAGTTTTCTAAAAACATTAGGAATCTGCCCTAAGTCATTCCAACTTACATCTTTTATGGTAAGCTCACTTTTTGTCATAGCAGCTAAACCAATCCAACTACCAATTTCTATCATATCTGGTAGCATTTTGTGCTCTGTACCACCTAAGCTTTCTACACCATCAATAATAAGCATATTAGATCCTATACCAGAGATTTTGGCTCCCATTCTATTTAGCATCTTACATAACTGCTGTAAATATGGTTCGCAAGCTGCATTATAGATTGTAGTTTGTCCTTTTGCCAAAACAGCAGCCATAACAATATTTGCTGTTCCGGTCACAGAAGCTTCGTCTAAAAGCATATAGGTTCCTTGTAGTTCATCTGCTTCTACACCATAGAAATAATCTTCTCTGTTGTATCTAAATTTAGCTCCAAGATTAATAAAACCTTCAAAATGGGTATCTAAACGACGACGACCAATTTTATCTCCTCCTGGTTTTGGAATGTATCCTTTACCAAAACGCCCTAATAAAGGTCCGACAATCATAATAGAGCCTCGTAAACCTTTACCGTCTTCTTTAAATTCTGCTGATTCTAAATATTTTAAATTGACATCATCAGCCTTAAAACTGTAAGAGCCTTTTCCTAATTTTTCTATTTTAACACCTAGCTTTTTTAGTAAAGCAATAAGCTTGTTAACATCGATAATATCTGGAATATTATTAATGATAACAGTCTCTGGAGTTAATAATACTGCACAAAGAATTTGCAAGGCTTCATTTTTAGCACCTTGAGGCTTTATTGAACCCTTTAACTGATGTCCGCCTTCTATTTTAAATGTACCCATTCGTTATTAGTAACGTTTTCTGTTGTTAGAATATTTCTTTTTAGACTTTTTAGAATTGCTTTTATTGCCATACTTTGTCTTAGTACGCAATAAGCTAGAAGAATCACTTAAGTCCTCTTCACTGTTTTTCAGGTTTATTTTACCACCTGATAATTCAAACAAATGATCAAAAATAACGTTATCTTCTACACTATCTTTATTCCAATTGAGATAACACTTCTTCATATGATTTGCAATCGTATAAATTAGCGCTTCTTTCATATCACCATCATCCCAAGTAATAGCTACATCTATCATTGTCTTTATGTTGTTACCATAAAAACGGTATTTAGGATGGTTTTGAGGGTATTTTAGAGGATCTGGTCCAGCTGATAATTCTTCGCGAGAAGGTTTTGGGTAAGGCGAATCTGCATCTAGTTCAAAATCGGCCATTATAAAAAGCTGATCCCATAACTTATGCTGAAAATCTGGCACATCTCTTAAGTGAGGCTGAAGATTTCCCATCACAGAAATAATAGCTTTTGCCAGTTTGTTTCGTTCTTCTTTTGTCTCGCGCGTCTTAGCATGAGTTATCATTTTTTGCAGATGACGTCCATACTCTGGTATTATTAAATGCTCGCGCTCAGTGTTGTATTCTAAATTATCAATCAAAATATAAAATGTGTAGTAAATTATATAAACCTGAAGTTTCTAGGTTTTGTCGCAAAGTACAAAAAAATAGCTAGCTTAGAAGAAATTTTATAGGGAAATTACACCTTCTACTTTTTCTCCTACTTCTTTATATTTTGCAATGACTTCGTCTGGGTTTTTCATTCTAACATTTACAGAAACACTTGTGTATTTACCATTCTTAGAAGGCCTTGTATTTATCACTGCTCCCAAATGGTTAAACAAAGACTTTATTTGTTCAATTTTTGAGGGATCAGAATCTACAATAAACTTATATAAATATTCTGTTGGCCAAAGCGCTGTGTCTTGTAATTGGCTTTTTAATTTCTTGTAAAATTCTTCTGATTTTTTATTCTTATCCATTATCAATTTTTATAAATACAAAGATACATCTTACTTTGCATTTTTGGTTTTAATATTTTATCACGATTTTTACTGCAAAAATACTGCCAATTTGAGTCCAAAGAAAATAGTAATTACAGGTGGTCCTGGTACCGGAAAATCTTCAATAATAAATCACTTAAAAAGCCGAGGTTTTTTATGCTATGATGAAATCTCTAGAGAGGTAACGCTACAAGCTAGAAAAGATGGTATAGAACAGCTTTTTTTAACTGAACCTCTGCTCTTTAGCGAAAAACTTTTAGAAGGTAGAATGCAACAGTATAATGATGCTTCTAAAGAAAATGTAAATGCTGTTTTTTTAGACAGAGGTATACCAGACATTTTGGCTTACATGGATTATATTGGAGATGACTATCCTCAATATTTTGAAGATTCATCTCAAAACAATAACTACGACCATGTGTTTGTACTTGCGCCTTGGCAAGAGATTTTCACAAGTGACAGCGAACGCTATGAAAATTTTGAACAAGCCATAGAAATACATCATCACCTTCTAAAAACATATATGAAGTTTGGCTATCAATTAATTGATGTTCCGTTTGAAACTATAGAAAAACGTACAGATTTTATTTTAGAGGTCTTAAATTTGTAGTAATGCATCCTATTGAAGTTTTAGAACGTTATTGGAATTACACTTCTTTTAGACCATTACAGGAAGACATTATCAATTCTGTATTAGCAAACGAAGACACCTTTGCTTTGTTACCAACTGGTGGTGGAAAATCGATTTGTTTTCAGATTCCTGCTTTAATGAGAGAGGGTATTTGTATTGTGGTTTCACCACTTGTTGCCTTAATGAAAGATCAGGTAACTACTCTAAAACAAAAAGGTATAAAAGCCATAGCACTTACTTCTGGCATGTCTTATAAAGATTTAGACACGCAATTAGACAATTGCATTTATGGTAATTACAAATTTTTATACCTGTCTCCCGAGCGCTTGCAACAACCGTTAGTACAAGAGCGTATAGAGCAAATGCGTGTAAACCTTATTGCTGTAGACGAGGCTCATTGTATAAGCCAATGGGGAAATGATTTTAGACCTGCTTACAAAAATATTGCTAGCCTAAGACAGATACATCCACAAGCAAACTGTATTGCACTTACTGCTTCTGCAAAATATAGCATTATAGATGATATTGTAACCAACTTAGATTTTGTAGCTCCTAAAATACATAAGGCTTCTTTTACAAGAAATAATATTGCTTATCAAGTTATTGAAACTGAAGACAAATTGTTTCAGTTAAAGCATATTTTAAACAAAAATCAAGGCAGCTCTATTGTATATGCAAGAAACAGACGAGCTACAAGAGATATTAGTAATTATTTAGAAGCCCAAGGGTTTTCGTCAACCTTTTACCATGGAGGCATTACTAATAAAGAAAAAAATGAACGTCTACAGCTATGGCTTAGCGAGCAAAAGCTTATTATGGTAGCCACAACGGCTTTTGGTATGGGAATTGATAAACCTAACGTAAAAAACGTAGTTCATTTTAATTTACCAGAGAGTTTAGAGAGTTATTATCAAGAAGCAGGAAGAGCTGGAAGAGATGGTCAGTTAGCAAGTGCCACAATCTTAAAACAAACTATAGATGAGGATCACTTAAAACAGCAATTTTTAAGCACATTACCATCTTCAGAATATGTAAAAACCATTTATAAGAAGCTGTGTAACTATTTTCAAATTGCATATGGTGAAGGAGAAAACAGCACCTTTCAATTCGATTTTAAAACATTTTGTGCCACTTACAAATTAAATCCAAGCATTACTTACAATACACTTACTGTTTTAGACCGAAACTCTATTATAGCACTAACTCAACATTTTAATTTTAGAACTAAAATTCAGTTTTTAATATCTAACAATACGCTGTTTCAGTACTTAGAAAGGCACCTGGATTTTAACACCTTGGTTAAGGTCTTACTGCGTACATATGGTGGCATTTTTGATTATGAAACAAAAGTGAACCTAAACTTGGTAATAGACAAATCTGGTATATCAGAAAAAAAAGTAATCTACCAATTACAACAATTAGAGAAAGACGAAATCATTAGCCTAGAAATGGCAAATACAGACTCTGAAATTACGTTTTTAAAGCCTCGTGAAGATAGCATTACCATAAACCCAATAATAAAGACCGTTGAGCAGCAACACATGCTAAAACACCAACAAGTTGCTTCGGTTATTAATTACGTTAACAACAATAGTGTTTGCAAAAACAATCAACTACTCACCTACTTCGGCGAAAAACCAAAAGAAGATTGTGGTTTATGCTCAGTATGTGTTCAAAAAAAAGTCAAGCCACTAGCTAAAACAAATGGTAATCTTGCTAGCAAAATTCTAGATATTTTAGGCGAAGAAGATTTATCTTCGCGCCAACTACTACAGGCTATTACTTGTACCGAAACAGAACTAATAGAAGCGCTTAAAACACTCATCGAAACAAAAAAAATAAAAATCACAGACGCTAATACATATACAATACTATGACACAAAAACACGATTTACGAATTGTTTTTATGGGTACACCAGATTTTGCTGTTGCAACCTTAAAAGCATTATTGGATAATAATTATAATGTTGTTGGCGTAATAACTGCTCCAGATCGTAAAGCTGGTCGTGGTCAAAAACTTAAATCTTCTGCTGTAAAAGAATTTGCGCAAAAGCACAACTTAAACATACTTCAACCCACAAATCTTAAAGCCGAATCCTTTATTGAGGAATTAAAAGCCCTTAAAGCTAACCTACAAATTATTGTTGCGTTTAGAATGCTACCTAAAGTTGTTTGGCAAATGCCTGAGTTTGGCACCTTTAATTTACACGCCTCACTTTTACCACAATACAGAGGAGCAGCACCAATACATTGGGCAATTATAAATGGTGAAAAGAAAACCGGAGTTACAACATTTTTTATTGACGAAAAAATTGACACAGGAGCCATAATACTCAGTGAAGAAACCAATATAAAAGAAGATACTACCGTAGGTCAATTACATGATGAGCTTATGGCTATAGGAAGTAAACTTGTTGTAACAACAGTAAAACTTATAGAAGAAGGAAATGCAACAACAACAATACAACCTAAATCTGAAGACTTAAAAACAGCTTACAAACTTAATCGTGATAATTGTAAAATTGACTGGTCTGAAGATTTAGATACTATATATAATAAGATAAGAGGTTTAAATCCTTTTCCTACCGCTTGGTGCTATCTAGATAATGAAGAAGAAAAACCACTTTCGGTGAAACTTTATGGAGTAGAAAAGATCTATGAACCTCATAATTTTGAAGCAGGTTTAATTTTTTCAGACAAAAATGAACTAAAAGTTTCATGCCAAGGAGGTTACATAAAAGTGAAAGAAATGCAGTTGCCAGGCAAACGAAAAATGGATGTAAAATCGTTATTAAATGGTTTTGAATTTTCTAAAAACTCTAAACTTCTGTAAAGCCTTGTTATTATTGAGATCGTGAAAATTTCGACAAAATGCACAGCTTTATTAACAAATAGCATGATTTATTAACAAAATCGCCGATTTCCCTTGCTATTACTTGCGTGGCTTAATTTTACTGATAAATTTGTGTACGGATTTTTAAAAATCTTTTTTTTAAAAACTGAATATTTAACAATTTAAATTTAAAATTTATGAACAAAACAGATTTAATCAATGGTATGGCAGAGAATGCTGGAATTACTAAAGCAGCTGCTAAAAAAGCGTTAGATTCTTTATTAATTGATATTGAAGGTGCTTTACAAAAAGGAAACAGAGTTTCTTTAGTAGGATTTGGATCTTGGTCAGTTTCTAGAAGAGCTGCTAGAGATGGAAGAAACCCTCAAACTGGTAAGACTATCAAGATTAAAGCTAAAAATGTAGTAAAGTTTAAAGCAGGTTCTGATTTAAGCAACGCTGTAAACTAAGACGTTTTTTTCTTAAAAATATTAAGCCTGCTCAATGAGCAGGCTTTATTTTTGCTATAATTTTAATACTACTAAAGTTGTTTAATTCCTAAAAAAACTTTAGATTTAGTTAAGAAAAAGCACATTTTTATAATGATTAAACCCCAAAAAGGCAATTTGTTAATTGCAGAACCATCCATAATCGGAGATATTTCGTTTAACCGAGCAGTGATTCTTTTAGCAGATCATAATGCTTTGGGTTCTGTTGGGTTTATTCTAAACAAACCTTTAGAGTATAACTTAAAAGACCTTATTGAAGGTACAGACTCTGACTTTAAGGTCTACAATGGTGGGCCTGTAGAACAGGATAACCTGTATTTTATTCATAAATCGCCAGAATTAATTCCTGATAGTATAGAGATCTCTAATGGAATTTTTTGGGGAGGTGATTTTAACGTTGTCATAGAACTCATAAATAACAATAAGATATCCAAAGACGATATTAGATTCTTTTTAGGCTACTCTGGTTGGGCAGAACAGCAACTAGATAACGAGCTAGAATCTAATGCATGGCTTGTTTCTGAGAACATATACAATAATGAGATTATTGCAAAGTCTTGTAATTCTTTTTGGCGCGAAAAAATGCTAGAGCTTGGTGGTGACTATAAAATATGGTCTAATGCACCTGAAAATCCTAGTTATAATTAAGCACCTAATCTTATCCTAGCGTTTAATTTATTTGTTAGATCCTTAGCCAATTGGCACCCATAAGTTTTCTTTCTATATTTTGTAATAGGAATAATACCTTGAATTACATTAGTAATAAATAACTCATCTGCTTTTTGAAGTTCAAAAGGACTAATAGATGCCTCTTCAATGTATAAATTAACATCTTTAGATAATACTTCTAAAACCTGTTTTCGCATTACACCTTTTAGGCAACCATCTTCTAATGGTGGAGTTTTAATTTTATCTCCTTTAACTAAAAATAAATTTCCATTTAACGCTTCAATAACGGATTTATTGGTATTAAGTACTAAACAATTGTTTAAATCATTCTCTTTAGCATAAATACTTCCTATAACCTGAATCGCTTTATTATTAGATTTTAAACCCGAAAGTAAACCAGGCGCTATAAAAAAGTCTTTGTACAAATCAACTTCATATGTTTGACCTTCTTTAACTGTATAAAAAGGTTCATCAAACGCTTCTGTAATAATACTATAGGTAACTTTTGAATTTTCTGAAGGTAAATACTTACCGCCTTCACCTCTATCTATATTTAATCTTACTCGTGCTGAAGAACTTAATAAGTCGTTAGCCTCAATAGTTTTAAGAATTTCATTTTCTAAAAATTCCATAGTAAAACTCATAGGAATATCCATACGAATTATACGCATTGATGCCATTAATCTAAAATAGTGATCTTCCCAAAAAAAGATTTTACCATTAACCACTTTTAAAGTTTCAAAAAGTGCATCACCATACTTATAGCCTCTATTTTCTGAAGTGAACAAAGTGTCTTGAGAGCTTACAAGATTTCCATTAAAATTTACCATAAAAAAAGTCTCGATTTAGTTTTTTAAATTAAACCGAGACAAAGATATAATAGTTGAGTTAGTTACGGGTTACCTTGAGCCTAAAACTTGTTTTAGACTAGAAATCTGATTTTCCCAAAGCATTTTACCTTCATCTATTTCGTCTTCTTCAGCAAAATCTGTAATCATAAGAGATACATCTTTGGTTATCTCATCCACTTGGATTCTAATTTCAAAGTAATAGCTTGCGCCATCCTCTTCATCGCTAATCCATCTAAATTTCACACGTTCACCACTCTTTTTGGTAAGTAATTTGGCTTGTTCTTCTGAGCCATCCCAAATAAAAGTAAATAGTTCTCCGCGAGAATTAACATTATCGGCATACCACTCAGATAAGCCAGAAGGTGTAGATATATATTGGTAAATTAAAGATGGAGATGCTTGAATAACAAACTCCATTTCATATTTTTCTTTATCGTCCATAGAAGCATTTAATTATTTGCTCAATATATGCAATTATGATACAATTCAAAACTTTAGACTAAAAATATTTTTTTTAGAATGTATTGTTTGTGGTACTGAATTTTGTTTATATATTTGCAACCGCAAAAATGGCGAGGTAGCTCAGTTGGTTAGAGCGTCGGATTCATAACCCGGAGGTCTCGAGTTCAAATCTCGATCTCGCTACAAAAACTTAAATTACACAAAATCAACGGTTTAGTTCACGCTAAACCGTTTTTTTATGTGTATTATTTATGATTTGATTACCTTAGACTTCTTAAACGAACACGATTTAGAACACGATTTGGAACACAAAAGAAAATTCTCACCTCCAAAAATTTTTGATGCAGACGGAGATTTAAGTAAGCGATGGTACGTTTATTTTTCGTACCGTAACCCGGAGACGGGAAAGATGAAACGCATGAAAAACATCTACGGAGGTGCAAATCGATTTAAAACCAAAGCCGAGCGCTATAGTGTACTTAGTCTATATAAGAAGCGTTTATTACGGTTTTTGAAACAAGGGTATAATCCGTTTGAAGACAACACATCACTTTACCAAAAGCACACTCAAAAACAAACACAAATAATTGAAAATCAACAAGTTTTAAAATCTACAGAAACTTTACCGCAGAAGGAACACGAAAAAGAACACGTTTCTGAAGTTATACCCAAAACAGAGCCAAAAACTGTTGAAAAAACAACACAAAATCCAGAAAAGCAAAAACCACCAAAACCCTTGTCACCAAAGGTTTTAGACGCTTTTAACCGTGCATTAGAGCTAAAAACCAACGTCACCAAAGCAAAAACACTCGAAGACTATACATCTCGTATCTATAAATTTCACAGATGGCTTAAAAAAAGACATAAAGCAATAACACATATTGAGCATTTAGAAAAAAAGCACGTCCTAGAATTTCTTAATGAGGTACAGCTTCAATCCTCTCCAAGAAATAGAAATAACTACAAAACGGTGTTTAGTACAATTTTTCAGGTTTTAGAGGATAATGAAATTATAGAGCGTAATTTTATTAAGAGTATTAAATCGCTAAAGTCTAAACCTCAACGACACAAAACCTATACAGACAAGGAGCAAGAGCGTATTTTTACGCACCTAGAAAAGGAAGATCCAATTCTCCTACTCTACATTAAATTCATTTCGTATAACTTTCTAAGACCTTTAGAAGTTTGTCGATTGAAAATTAAGGATATCAATTTTGATGAAAAGACTCTAAAATTTGAAGCCAAGAATAAAGTTTTAAAGACTAAACTCATACCAGACATTTTGTTTGAAGAACTGCCTGATCTTTCAAAATGCCAACCAGAAGACCTATTGTTTACTCCTAACAAAATTGGAAGTCAATGGGATGCTACAGAGGTAAATAGAAGAACCAATTTTGGTAAGCGTTTTTCGGCTGTAAAAAAGGAGTTAGGTTTTAATAAAGATTATACCTTATATAGTTTTAGACATACCTTTATTACAAGACTATACAGAGCAATGGCTAAAGACTCCTCGCCTTTTGAGGCAAAAAGTAGGTTAATGCTTATTACAGGTCACAGCACTATGACAGCTTTAGAAAAATACTTAAGAGATATTGATGCAGAATTACCACAGGACTATTCAAATCTATTAAAGAAATAAGCTATGGAAAATCAAACATTAGAAAATTTGATTAAAAGAATTTCCCAGCCAGCTATATTCTTTTACCCAAGAAATGTATTTGAAGAGGCATCAGGTATGGATTTAAAAGCACTAGATGTTATAGGAATGACTAATACATTAATTGTTAGGAATTCTATTGGGAATTTAAAACCTATGGAATCGGTTGTTGAAGGTATGCTCATCATTAATAATAAGGAGTTATTAGAATCAAACACCTTTGAGATACTAAAAATGAGCAATTCATTAGACAAAGAGAGTTTTCTTTACTTTCTAAACAAGTACTTTCAAAGTTTAGACACTTGGTTAAGAATTACAGAACTTACACAAAACGATGCAAAACATCAAGCATCAAATTACTTATCAGGAATTCAAAGTTATTTAGAATTGCAACACAAAATCACCTTAAATCATAAAACTGATCTTGTTAAAAGATTTGGTGAGTGGAGACGAATAGCAAACCTCAACAAAACTTTTAATGTTAAGCTTCCATCTTTCGAAGAAATTAAAAATAGAAAACCTATAACAATTCCTAAATCACTTAAAGAAAACCCTGTTAAGAGACTGATGCCTGAAAAGTCAAAACAAAAAACAAAAAAGGCAAAACCAAATGTTAATACTGTAGATGCAGACCTCTTAATTAATGTTTTTAATGTAGATGAAGAATTGTTTAACAATGGTTAAAATTGTAATTTTACGTAAATTAAACGTTTAATTTACGTAAAATGATAAAAGAGACTAAATATTACACCTGCGAATATTGCTTCAAAGAATTTGAACCAAAGCGAAGACGCGTACAAAAATATTGTAGTAATTCTTGTCGCTCCTCTGCATATCAGCAACGTAAAGCTAATTTAAACAACACAAAAGAGAACTTACCTAAGCTTAAAGATTCCAACGCTCCTCAAATACCTCATAAAGAAAAGATTTCAGCGGCAGGAGTTGGAAATGCAGCACTTGGATCGCTAGCTGCGGATGGTGTAAAATCCATTTTTACTCCTCGTAAAAATAGACCTGCAACTAAAGGTGATATAGATACTCTATTGGAAAAATTGGATAATCGTTTTCACTTAGTGAAAAACATGAATCCAAATGCTCTAGGAGCGTATCCATATTATGATTTATTGGAAGGCAAAATAGTATATTTAAGACCACAATAAATCAATTATGACAATATTATATATTCATGGTCTTAATGGCTCATTAAGCCCTGAAAAACGAACAATTTTAGAGCAATATGGTACTGTGATATCACCTTCAATAGATTATCACAATATCCCAAATGCTATAGAGTGTTTATACGACACTTACAAAAACAAAACTATAGATGTTATTATAGGCAGTAGCATGGGAGGTTATACAGGGTTTCATCTTTGTAAACTGATACAAAAGCCAGCTTTACTTTTTAATCCTGCTCTAGCTTCCAGATCAGTTGAACAGCAAACACCTATTACACCTTCTAATAATGGAAATAACATTTCTATAGTACTAGGTGCAAAAGACACCGTTGTAGACCCAAAAGGAACACTAAATTACATTGGTGACCATCTTAACACAGATCAGCATATTGATATTAAAATCCTTCCATATTTAGAACACAGGATTCCTGTTGATGTTTTTGAGGAGGCTGTTTTAAAATTTTTAAAAAATAAAAGGGCATAAAAAACTTGTAATTGCACACTTTAGATAAATAAATAGATTTTAATATTTATATTAATGTCTTCTAAATGTTATCATTTCAAGTTAAGGTTAATTTCATATTCTTTCAGGGTATTTTCCCATTTCATTTCCACATTTTGAGGAATTAATGTGCTTTCTTCGTTTGCTATTTTTTGACCTTGTTCTTTATTGAACGATAGAAAATTAAAACTTCCGTTTATATAGTAGTCGTTGTCCTTAATAATTAGTTTTTTGTGAGTTCCTGTCATTCTAAAATTACCTATTTTATCAAAATGAGTAGGCAAATGTATTAAATGAAAGTTTTCATACAGGCTAGCCAATCGCTCCATTTCCTTTTCAGCTTTTCTATGATGTTCATCTTTTTCTTCAATGCCGTATAGTACAATCACATTCACATTCCGTTTCAATGCTTGTTCAAAGGCTTCAATATATTTCAAAGTTGCACGCTTTATCCAAGGGCTTTCTATCAGTATTTTAGATTTAACTGTTTTTAATGCTTCAGCAAATTTTTCTTGCGTTTCCCAAACGGATAATGTTTGTAGTTCAATTAGTTTATGCTCTTCAACTACTGATTTAAAGACTTCTAAATTTTCTTCTTGAATTTTTGAAAAACTAGTTCTTTCAGAATCCGATAATAGATCGATTAACTCCTGATGTCTATTTTTTAAAATTCCAGTTACTCTTTTTTGTTTAGAAATATCTTTATCTATATTTCTGATTTCCATATACGGCTCTAACTCATTTTCTCTCTCCTTTATTGGAACATACTCAATAAAATAGTACAAACAGAATTCTTTATTTTCACTATCAAATCTTATATTAGACTTGTCATAATCTATTAAATAGGCTGCCCCTTCATTCTTATTTTTATAGATATCAGAAAGCTGTACACTCCTATCTTTTAATAATTCAGGATTTCTATTAGGATATGTTATTTCAGATGGTAATCTTTTAATGTCCTGTTTAACTTGATATGTATTGAAATCTTTATTTAAAGCTTCATTAGATATTCCATCAATTAAAAATTCGAACTCTTCCTCTTCTAGAATTTTTAAAATACTATTATCCTTTACAAATTCTTCTCCTTGTTCGGTTACTAACCAAATACCTGAAGCAAAATCTACAAAGCCTCTTTCACGCAAAAAGTATAATTCTCTTAATACAAAGTCTTCTTTGTTAAGACCTAAAAACTCGATTATTTGTTCTTCTTTATTGTAACCTGCTTTTATTGTTCTTAACAAAACAGAATAGACTTGTTGTATTGATTTTTCAGGCGATTTATTCACAGTTGCGTTAACACGAACTCGTCTATAAGGATATGCAAATTGGATAATTTCATTTATTTTATAATCGCTTGGACATTGTTTGTCTAACTTTATATGTATTTCTTGTATATCCATCAAAATATTTGTTCTACATTTTTAACAATCCAATCTTTCTTCAATTCACTTAAATATTTTTGTAATGCTGGTTTTTGATTTGTGATTTCTATATCTTTTGGCGGTTTTGCACTTAATATGCTATCTAAATTTCCAACAATAATTAATAGTTTTTTTTGCCTTGACAAAGCGACATTAATACGATTTGCATTAGATAAAAATCCTAATGTTTGTTGCTGACTTCTTACCAAATCAAAAATGATAATATCCTTTTCTAAACCTTGAAATTTATCTACGACATCTATAACTACATTGTTAGATTTTACATTTTTAAGTTTACGGTAATTAACTTTACGATTAAGAACTTTTGTTATTTCTTTTTTCTGTGCTGAATATCCTGAAAGAATACCAATTGTGTAATTCTTTACTTTATTAAATTTATCTAAACCATTTAGAAGTTCTGGAATTAATTCAGCACTTAATTTATTTCTAGACGAACCATTTCCGTCAATTTCACTTTTGTATGAATTTCCAATATCAAGAAAGATAATTGAACTATCAATTTTTAAATCAAGATTATGTTCCTTGTCAGAATTTCGTTTGACTGGTTTTATTGGTTCATCTCCTTCTACTTCGTAAAAGCATTTTGAAGTAAGTAAAACTTGATCTTTAGAACTCCTTCTAGATTCCTCTAACTGACTTTTAAAATCGTCATCAATAATTTCTATAATATTTTCAAATAAACTCGGCCTATTGAAATAATCATCCCACTCTAAGTCTTCTGATTCTTTCTTATGTTCATTTCTTAACCATTTTTCAACTTCTCGATTTGCAGTTAGCATTGGTCGTAATTGTCTATGGTCGCCAACTAAAACTAGTTTATCAGCCATAACAATTGGTATTAAAGCTTCTGCTGTGGTTGCTTTACCACTTTCGTCCATTATGACGTAGTCAAACTCAAAATTATATTTTTGATATTTTTTTGATGCAATATGATTTGTTGTTGCTCCAATTACCCTAATGCTATCTATTAATTTTTGATTGAGATTGCTATTCTCATCTAACGAACTAATTGTTGCCAACCAATCATTAAATATTTGTTGTTTTAAAAAATATTCTTCAAAATTTACTTTTACATAACTATTGATTGAAGTTATAAACTCTGTTTCAGAAGTTAAAGATTTTTCTAAACCTTTAAACATATTGAAACGTTCTAGCATTTTTTCTATTTGTTGCTTTTTTACTTTCCATAATTTATTGGAAGAAAGGATTTCAAAAATGGGTAATAGAATAATATTCTCTTTTTCTAGTGCCTTTTTAAATTGTTCTTTATATGGTTTCCAATTGGCTTTAGTTTTTTTTCTTACTTCTTCTTTCCAACCCTCAATTTTTCTGTCTAAAGTATGTTTTTGTAAATTTTTAATTGGTTTTCTGACACCACTTAATCGGACAATTGGAACTTTTTTTTCTAACAGGTTTTCTAACACATTATCAACTGCATCATTTGTTTGAGAAGTGATTAAAATTTTAGCATCAGGATTTTTATTTAAAATTTGAAAAACAATTTCTGTGATTACAGTTGTTTTTCCTGTTCCAGGTGGTCCTTGAATAACTGTTAAAGGTTCTCTATGTATTGCGTTTAGTATTGCAGTTTGTTGATTAGCACTATATCCAAACTCCTTCCCATATTGATCTGTTTGATAAACTTTCTCTAATCCATATTTATCTATAGGTTTTTTTGGAATATCTAGAGGATTAAAAATATAATGTATTAAATCTCTATTTTGAACTTCATCATATTCTACTTTTCTGATAGCATCTTTTTGCCTTCTTTTCTCAACCTCTTGTTTACTTGTATCTTCAAATATGTATCCATTTTTCGGTATCTTATTAAAAGTTAAACCTTCACAATCTCTAAACCTTAAAACTCGTGATCTATTATTGAAATTATAAGCAACTCCAGAAAACAATAATGGCTCTTTCATTTTTTTTTCGTCCACAGTATCACTTATAATAAATTGAATAGGATCTTTATTTTCTTTATCTAAATTCCCTGCCTTGTCAATGTGAGAGTAGATTAAACCATTTTTACTGTATTTTTCGTTGTCTTGAATTTTAAATGAAATTTCATGGTTTCCTTTTTTTTCAAAACTCACAAACCTAAGTCTCAATGAGTTTTTTTTAATTACATCCAATTCTTTATCAACTAAATCTTTAAAGAATTTCAGTTCTTTAGTAATCTCTCTTTTTCCTTTTCTGTAATCTCTTTCGTGTTGCTTTTCTTTTTGTATTTTCTTGAAAAATGGTGTTAAATTAAAATGTTTACCATAACTATATTGCGAAGTGTAAACTATTGGTAAACCCAATGTTGTTCCTTTTTTTAAAACCCTATTATATTTAATTTCATTTCCTGACTTATGCTCATAGTTTCTAATTAGTAATTTGTTTTCAGAAATCAACCACAGGCAGTGGATATTATAGTTATAAGTTATTATGTCAATTAATATATTTCCTCCTGATTTTGGACTAACATCAAACTTTGGTATAAAATCAATTGTTTCATCAATATATTTGTTGTTAAGTTCTTCAATTAATTCTGGGTTAAATTCGCCATCAATTAAAACTGTATTCACATTATCAAACGATATTTCGTTTACTATTTTAGATAATTGCTCTAAAAAAGCAGTGTAATTTAATCTATTAGATGGTAGTTGCTCACAACTTTTATCTATTAGTTTTTTTATTTCTTCAAATTCATTAATTCCATTCTTTTCAAAATACCATTCAATAACTTTACCTATAGAATAGATATCAGATTGATAAGAGAATCCCTTTTGGATATTTCTATCCCATTTTTCAGGTGATGCAAATGCTTTTGCGAAAATCTCTAATTCTTGTGATTGGCTTAATGTTGCGGAAATATCAGAAACTCCAAAATCAATTAAGTAGAAATCAAAGTTTTCATCTACAAGTATATTGGCAGGCGTTATATCTCCGTGAGTAAGTTTGTGTTTTAGATGCAATTGCTGTAAGCAATTTGTAATTTGTTCAATTCCTTTTAAAAAATAAGTTGGTTTAACTTCAGAAACACTTTCTTCTAAAGAAGTTGCGGTTTTGTTTTCGAATATGATGCAATAAGCACTTTGATTTTCGTCCCAATCATATTCAAAAATTTTTGGCAAAGAATTGTGAACTGCTTTTTTTAAGTGTCTTAATTTGTTGTAAAGAATTTTACTCGGTTGCGAGTTTTGTTCAATTCCTTTTATCCATTTGGCAAAATAAATTTCACCACTTTCATCTGTTACTTTTGCGGTTGATGAATAACCTCTGTTTAGGATTTCTCCGTATGGTTGGTATTTGTCTAAAATCATTTAACTAAATTATATCCTAGATCTTTATAAATGTATGATTTAAGTTTTCGTTTTCTGGTTTAGCGATTGGCTTTTTAGTGAGCTACAAATCCATACCAGCACCATTAATTTTTAACCAATGGATTTGCGCATCATAATTCGGCAGTATTTTATCGACCTCGTTCCAAAACAGTTTTGAATGGTTGTTATGAATTAAATATGTTAATCATTAAAGATTTTATTAAAAAACATTTATTAACTGACATTGGAATAAACACTCTTTGCACTTCCATAATAGTTAGTAAAGATATGCTGGTAAACATTGGCTGTTTTTATTCCTACTTCTTCATCTGAATATCGCTCTTGTGGCAAGTACAGTAAATTGTCATAAATTAAGCTTTTTACCTGTGCTTTTATTTGTCTGCTTTCACGCCAGTTATCAATTTTTAATTTTTCTTCTTTTAGGGTTTCAAGAGTTTTGGCTGCTACGTTTTTAACTGCTTTTATTTCTTTACTTGTAAGCTCTTTCCCTTCTTTTAATAAATCAAAAATGGCTAAGGTTTCTTGATCTTTTAAATTTTCACGAACTACACGTTGTTCTTCAAAAGAAAGATCTTTTATAAAATCACTTAAGTTCTCAAACGTCTTCATGGTATCTTCAAGACTTTTTCCTTTGTTATATTCTTCTATGATTTTTTTATATCTATCGTAAAATTCTATCCGTAACGGATTTTCTTTCATCATTTGTTCTAAACGTTGCTCAATCGCATCCTGTAAATTAAACACTAAAGTGTTCTTTCGTGGTGTTTTAGCAAAAGCTGCTCTTAATTTATCAAAATCTAAAGATGCTAAATCAACATACACTTCTTCTTCATCTTCTTTAATTATATTATCTTGAATAGTTACACTTTCGCTCACAATCGCTTGAAGATCCATTATGATTTGCGTTACATCTGCTCCTTTTACATTTTGATTGAGAGCTGTATAAATGGCTTCGATTGCATTAAAATCTTTAACATGCTTCTTTAATTTATCCGAAGGAAATAGTGCTTTGTATTTTCTAAATACATTACGCGCCATCGTCTCAAATGTAGTTCTTGTAGTCTCATTAAGACATACAGCATCTGTTGCTTGTTTTATTTTAGCAATTTTAGACATTGGTTTGGCATCCTTTAACTCTTGTAAAGAAAAATTAAGCTCTTTTAAATAAGTTTTTACGTCTTTAATGGATTGTTTTAACTCTACCTCAACATCTTCTAATGGTTCTACTGGTTTTCCTGGCTTATTTGTATTACCTGACCCTTTACTTCCTTCTCCATAAATAGAATACGCCTTCTCTAATTGCTTATAGACATTACCATAATCGACAATTAACCCATTTTCTTTCTCGTCATCATACACACGATTTGCTCTTGCTATAGTTTGCATTAATGTGTGGCCTTTAATAGGTTTATCTAGATATACTGTAGACACACATGGCGCATCAAAACCTGTAATCCACATGGCACAGACTATTGCTAAACGAAACGGATTGTCTTCGTCCTTAAATTCTTTTTCAAGATTACGCTCAACCATTTTTTTTCGGTGTGTTTCAATGTCTAAATCCATTTTACGGAATTTATCCACTTCATTTTGCTCACCACTGACTACCACACAAACTTCGGTTTCTTTAACTCTATTGTACTTACGTTTTAGTTCTTGTTCTTCTTGTTGATCTGTTGCATTATCTATGCGCTTTTGTAGTTCTTTAAGGTATTCTGGCCAATATTGCTGTACCAAATCGTACATCTTTATCGCAGTAGGTTTATCTAAAGCCACATACATGGCTTTACCTTGATAACCACGTTCGTTAAAGTGCCAAACCAAATCTTTCGCAATAGCTTCTAATCTTGGTTGAGACGTTAATATTGGATAATCTCTATTAAAAAGGTATTCTAATTTCTTTTTTTGGTCGTCATCTAAATCTTCATTTTCAAAAACCTCAGCCATTTTCTCATCCAATTCTGGATTAATAATGTCTAGCTTTTCACCTCTATTCAAGTATCGCAAAGGAAGCGTTGCTTCATCTTCAATCGCTCGTTTAAAATCATAAATAGACACATATTCACCAAAAATATTTTTGGTAAGCTCTTCCTCTTCTTTTATAATTGGTGTTCCTGTAAAGCCTAAATAGGATGCATTTGGCAAACCATGAAAACGCATGTTTCTTGCATAAGTACCTGACTGTGTACGATGGGCTTCGTCACTGATGACGATAATGTTTTTTCGCTCTGTAATAAGTGGATATTCGCTTTCTACTTTTGGGTCTATCGAAAATTTATGAATAAGCGTAAATACATAACGGTGATTTTCGGCTAATAACTCTCGCAAATGCTCACGACCTGTCATGCCTTTTTTCTTACCAGCTATTATATTTTTGTCGTTTACAACACCAACACCAGAAAATGTATCATATAACTGATTTTCTAACTCGGTTCTATCAACCGCAATTAAAAACGTATAAGAACCACCAAGTTTACGATGAATTTTTTCGCATAAAAACACCATAGAATAGGATTTACCAGATCCTTGCGTGTGCCAAAACACACCAAGTTTACCTTCTAGATCCTCTATATTATCAACATTGTCTATAACTTTATTGACACCAATGTATTGGTGGTTTTTAGCCATTAATTTAATAACATCTCCTTGAGAATCATCAAATAAGAGAAAGTTCTCAAAAATATCCATCAAACGATGTTTGGCGCAGGTACCACGTAGCATAGTATCTAAGCTAACTTCACCTTCTTCTTCCTCTTCTATACGTTTCCACTCTAAAAAGAATTTGTAAGGGCTAGTTATAGTACCTACTTTAGCATCTGTACCATTACTCAAAATCACAAATCCATTGTTATGAAACACATGTGGTATTGTATCTTTATAATCTTTTAAATTATCGTTGTAGGCATGACGTAAATCTTGGTGATGCGCTTTTAACTCAAAAAACACTAAGGGAATACCATTTACAAAACCTACCACATCTGGTCTACGTAAATACAGCTCTCCTAAAACCTCAAACTGTCTAACCGCTAAAAAGTGATTGTTTTCGTAATTTTTAAAGTCAAATACTTTTAGCTTAGTTTTAACCAATTCGCCTTTAGTATTGGTATAACTTACTGGCACACCATTTTTAAGATAGTCGGTTTTTTCTTTATTGATTCTACCTAAAGTTTGATCTGCTACGTTTTGGGTAATTAACTCTATTGCCTGCTCATAAGCTACATCTGGATGATTAGAATTGAGTTTTTGTAATGCTTGTAATAGGTAGCGTTTTAAAACCACCTCGGTTTTATCTTCTCTACCTAATAAACCTTCTGTGCCGAAAGATTCTTTTTTCCAAGCAGTCACTACAGTCCACCCTAATTCTTCTAACACATCTTGTGTAGCTTGCTCTATTAAACCGTCTTCTGAATATTCGTAGCTCATGATTGTTTAGTTTTCTAGATGGTTTACAAATAATTTTATCACTTGTCTTCGGTGAAGTTTACATTTAGCCCAACTCCATTTGTCATTATTAAAAATCAAATCAGATTTTAATGAATCTAATCTTTTTTTATCCATGAAATCTACCTTTTTAGAATTAAATGTTTTATTACTATACTCAGAATTCATTCCAGGTGACAATAGAACTAAATTACCAAAATCGTTTTGCTTGTTAACCCTTTTTTCTTCGGAATCTGTTAAATCGAAGACAATATTTACGTCCTCAGGTTTTGGGTTCTGAGGTGAAATGTGTTCAACGGAATTTTTGGCGGTCATTTTATAATCTTGCCAACTATCTTTTTTGTTAAGAATATCTCTATTTAACCACAGAATATACTCCAACTTATAAAACCAATAACTCGGATACGATGTACCTAATTTTGATTTTAAAGTTTTCTTTACAAAATCTGTGTTACCTTTTAGTTCATTGACTCCATATTGCATGACTTCAAAACTTATCGTTCTCAGATCCCTTCTTTCATTACAAAACATTTCATTATCTAGCTTTTCAAGGTAAGTATTAAGTTGACTCGCATCATCAACATCTAGCATTTTGTTAAGAAAAGGTGTTAGCCAATAATGAGTAATTATCTGTTGAGAATGATACAACATGCTTTGCAATAAAGCAAAGCCCTCATTAGTTTTTGGTGCTCTTCTTTGAAATGCTGTTTCACTTTGATACAATCGTTTAATCAAATGAATTTCATCTTTTTGTTCATCATTACTAATCCATTTAATAACATACTTATCAAATTGTTTTCTCACTTTCCAAAGTAAGTTTATAAAAGCCTTGACACTCTTTTCGGTTTCAAAATAAGAACTGTAGCTATTAAAAATCCGAATTAAATCCTTGCCTTTTACTTCTGCACTATCATCTGCGGTTATATCCTTGATTTCTCTAAATTGATAAATTCTTAGTGTATGAAGCAATAACATTGGAAAACTTATGATACTTCTTACCCTTTCACTTTCACTTCCTTTTTTTGATTTCTTTTTTTTAATAGTATCATCTATAACTTCTTGCTCAGTTTCTAAAATCTCTTCATTTAATATATCTAATAAAAAATTACTAGGTTTTTCATCTTCTAGGGCTGATAACCTTCTTAAAATATCATTTGGAAGCTCATCTTGTTTCTCTCCTTTATCAATATCGGGAAAGAGTTGTTTCCATTCTAAATTTGCTACCAATTTTATGTTCTTTTCCAAATAATCATCCATAATAGAACAAGCATCCCACAACAATGCATATTGGTGCATTTCGTCTCTGTTTTTTTTGATTTTACTAAGTAAAGTTGATTTTAAAATTTCGTGTTGTTGTAGCTGAACACCTCTATTATTCATAGCCTCAAAAACTTTATTTTCATCTGTATCACTTGGCATTTTAGTAGCTACCATCAATACATGATTATAAATAAAACTTGAAAACTCTATCCGTTCTTTTTCATCAATTTCATCTTTTAAATAATTTCTAATCAATTCAATTCCGTCACTAATAGGTTCTAGTTCTTTTATTTCATCTTGTGTTAAACTAATTGAAGCGTTGGTATAATTAAAATACTGGTTTGCAAAATCTCTAACCGAAAAACTAATTCTAGCAATTTTTCTTTTTTTCTCGTATGTATAACTAAACTTCCCTAAGTCTCCCTCAAGAACCTTACTAATTAACCAAAGTGTTGTAAAACGTTGCTGACCATCAATTAAGTCTAGTTTATTATTATTCTCGGTGAGCATGATACCTCCTAAATAATAGTTTTTGTCTTTATCAATAAGATATGCCCTGTATAAATCTGCAAGCAAAGTTCTTATCTGCTGTTCTCCCCAAACATATAACCTTTGATAAATAGGAATATTAAACAACAAATCCTTTTCTACAATAGATTTTAGTGTTAATTCAATAGAGGATATCTGTAGGTTACTTGTTTTTATTAATGTATTCATTTAACCATCTTTTCTTATTGTTCAATTGCTTTTCATTATTTCGCACTGCCTCATAAAAATCCAAGTTGTTTTGTAAATAAATTCTTCTTACACCAAATTCACCTCCTAGATCAGATGTTTTTTTATTATAAAACTCATCTGTTGTAATGCTTTCAATAAACCTAAAAACATCTTCAGGTCTATAAGACATTTCTATAACATCTAATAAATTTTGATTATTATCTCTTAGTATTTTAATTACAGTTTGCGATACAATTGAGTTTTGATTAATTCTATAACTACCTAACAAATAATCTAACCATAAGGCACACTCTATTAGTTTTACCTCCTTGAACTTGTCGTAATATGATATTATTGCTAGTCTAAAAAAACTTCTAAAATAATAACTAACGCCACGTAATAACGTATTATATAGATTAGTGAAATCTGCAAATCTATTTTCGATAAAGAGCATTTGATATATAGCAAAATACTTCTCTGTATAAAGAAAAAAACCAATTCCCTTTTGTATGGGTTGTCTTAAAGCAAAAGGATATTGTTCTGCTGTAGTTTGTAAATTTAACGCGTTGGGCTGTACAACAACACCTTGAGATTCACAAAACGTTAGTGAACTGGATAAGGAATTAAAAACATTTGGGTAAAGACGTATTGCTTCACCATCCTTCCCTTTAATAGTTTGTTTTTGAAAGTTGTCTAATATGGCATCTTTAAATTCAAAATATAAATGCTTGCCTTTCCATTGCCGACTTCGCCATAGTATCAAATTAAACAAGTCATTTAAAAATTGTCCTGTATTATTTCTATCCCATTTTTTTGCAAAAATAGCTTGTAAACTTTCTTTCCCTTTTAACTCTCTTAAATGATAAGATTTTAAAAAATCTACAGCGCTAAGCGTTACACCTCTTGCATTTTGACTATCAAAAAAAGTAAATGCCTCATCCTCGGAATTTGTAATAATTACTGTAAATGCTAATTTTGAAAATATATCTTGTATATGTTTTTTTACAACTGTTATGGTGCTTTTTATGTATTGATAGTTTTGCTTTAAATTAGCAGAAGACAATAATGAGTTATACTCTAAATTCCAATATCCGCTTTCTAAAAAGCTTTCATCTTTATTCCATGCATAGTCTGTAATTAAAAGACTAGTAATACGTTGTTGACCATCAATAACCTCATAGGTGTTTTTGTCTTTTTCAAATAGCAAAATTGAACCTAAATAATATAAAGGTGCATTTTCATTGTATACATTATCAATAAAAAAATGATCTTCAAAATCTTTATACAGTTGCTCCAGTTTTACGTAATCCCAAACATATGGTCTTTGGTAATCTGGTAAAGAAACATGTGCATCTGTATCAAAAAAATTCTCAATTAAACATGTACCTACAATTAATTCACTTTGCTTCATCTATACTCTGTCTAAAAATTAATAGCTTAAGTTTTCGTAGTCACAAAATAATTTGTGGATTACAAATTGTTGCTGTAGTAATTTCTCTTCTTTCTTATTTTTATATTTCAGGATAGTTTGTTTAACCTCTTTATTACAAAAAATTATAGCTTGATTGGTTTTGTGTAATGAGGTGTATTTTACAATCTTATCTATGGTTTGCCTCATTTTAACTTTTGCAAAAGAATGGGCAACATTAAAAGCCTCACCATATACTGTTTTATTGCGTGTTGTATTTACAATAAAATCAAACCCGCTTTTATTACCCATATTTAGCTTTATGGTATTTGGTATAATTTCTGGTATCTTTCCGTTAAACATAAGTCTTGCTCCTTCTAATAATACCAAGTCACTAGCAATTCTATTAAGCGCTTCAAAAACTGTTAGGTTTTTATAAGGACCTATTTCTTTTGGTTGTCTTTTAACCAATTGTATCTGCTCTATTATAGCACTGGATGCTGGTAATGAAAACTCATTATTAACAATACAATTTAGATATAATAATCTAGCCTTGCTAAACTCTTGTTTTGTTAAAGGTGTATTGAATTTATCGTATAATATAAATTTATCTGAAGCTTTCATATATGCGTACTTACAGCATCTGTTTACTACTTAAGTTATTTGTTTCAACTCCTCCACAACTTGCCCTGAGCTTACCGAAGGGTCTACCATCCCACTCATTATCCTTGGTAATTTGATATAGTTCCATTTTTAATTAGACCATTTTATATTTTCGACAATTCAAGAGTTCTACAATCTAAAATTTTGACTAAAACTTTCTCATCTAATTTAAAGTTATCCAAATACCATTTTTTCAATTTTTTCTTACCGTTAAATGATTTGGTTTTTCCTGACCTTGTAAAAGTTCCTTTTATTTTCTTTTCACCTTCAATTACTACTATCATTTCAACACCAGAAGTGGATGGTAAGAGATGTGAACTTTTCATTCGAAAACCAATTTTTCCTTTATTGTAATATTCTTTCTTGAGAGGCATTTCGAATTCTTTACCATCATCGGAAATATAATTACTTTTTACTGGCTCTTCTTTATCCTTAGAATTGGTAACATTCTTATTTAATAAATCTCCATTATCAAATTCTTTTATTAAACTATGTTCAATCCCTGACACCGAACTCACTTTTAAGCATTTATAATCACCTAAATCTAATTCTGGAAGTATATATATTTCTACTTTTTTATTTTTATTTAATAAATCAAGAATACGTTTATATACATTTTTATTGGTACTAGCCTCTACCTTTCCGTATTTATCTTTTTCACTTGCTTTACCATATTTATAACCATTCATTCTTTTATAAAGTGTTTTCGTAGTAACTCCTATATAAAACACTTTGTCTCCTTCAACAAATGCATAATTTAAGTCTTCTTGATTTTTAGTTGTATCATCTAAAGAATAATCAATACGTTTTTTTTTATTAGTTGTTTTTAACCATTCCCCAGCATAAACAAAGCCGTATCCTTTTAATTTATCTTTTGGTGTCATTTAAGCTCTTTTATATTTCTCAATATCCTCTGCCACCATACCCAAACTATCATTAACCACATACTTTAAGCTTCCAACCTCTAGCTTCTCTACATCTATCATCCCACTCATTAAGCGTGGTAACAATATATCGCGTGCTTCTTTTAAGTGTTGGTTTTGGCTAAACAAAGTATTTATTGCTGAATAAATAGGCTCTATCAAATCATTAAATTGTTTAATTATTGAATTATCTGGCACTACTACTACCATTTCTTTTAAAAATGAAGCTCTAAAAAAATCTCTTGCTGCTCCTGTTTTCTTGTTTAATAGACTTTTAATTAAATCTTCCATCATTAATATCTTAAAGAAATTATATTCTTTATTTTTTGATCTAATTGCCCACTGATTTTGATTTTGCAATACGCCTAAATCTTTTGGAAGGACTATTCCATAATTACCAATACTAGCACCAACCATAATTAACATTAAGTCATATTCTTTAACAAAATATCTACTATAGTTTTCAGCTTTCTTTTTACTCAAGTAAATTGGTTGATCAATTGATATCCATTTAGTCTGAGAATAATCTTTTGTTCTTAAAATTTTTACTCCATCATTTCTATAATCATTGCTCTTAAAGGCATAACCATTATTAATTGTAAATAAATTTTCAAATTTCTCATTATTAAAACCCTCAGGCAACCCAGTCTCTTCATCAAACTTTGTAGTTTCATGACCAGGAAATTTAAAGCGTACAAACCACTCTTCATAGGTGAGTTGTGCTTGTTCTTCTAATAGCTTAATGCGCTTTAGGTTGTTTTCTATTAAATCATCATAGGCTGATAAGATACTGGCTATTTTACGTTGGGTTTTTAGTGGTGGTAGGTTAATTTTTATTTTCTTTATCTTATATATACCTAATTTATCTTGTGCAGCTCCTGATGCAACAATTTGAAAATAATATTTCATATAATTAGGAACTAGAGCATATTTTAAAAACAAAGAATCTGCTTTATCTTTATCTGAAACCAGTTTAACAGCATTCTCAGTTAAATTTGCTCCATCAAATTCTCCAGTAACCATTGCTGTATCTCCTATATTTGCACCTACAATAGTGATAATTACATCTCCTTTGTTAACAATATATCTGGAAATCAAGTTAAAGGTACTTTCACTTATATAAGTTGGTTGATCAAAATTAATCTTACCATTTTTAATGTCACGTGCTCTTATGTATTTATGATCTGTTTCAATTTCTATCAATTCATGACCCTTCGGTAATCTCTTTCCGCCTTTAATAGAACAAATTCTCCCTAATTCGACTTTATCCCAACCTTCCCTCATAACTTCACGCTTTGTATTTGTTGCATTAAGGTATTGGCTTCGGTGTTTAGTTGGGCAAGTTCGGTATGTATGGCTTGCATTCGCCCTTTATAGTCAAAATCCATATCTATATCAATCTTTACACCTACGTAGCGACCTGGTGTTAGGCTGTAGTCTTGCTCTTTAATCTCTTCTAATGTGGTTATTTTGCATAGGCCTTCTACGTCTTGGTATTTGCCTTTTGGGAAGTGTTCTGCTAACCAAGCGTTCTCGACTATTCCTTCGACAAGCTCAGGATGACAGCTCAAGGTGACATCGTTGTTTCTAAAGGCATTCATAATAGCAGTTAAACCTTCTAGTTGGTCGTCGCTAAAGTCGTTAATGGTAGTGCTAACTTTTCTAAAGGTATTTCGGGCATCTATCATGAGCACCTTGTCTTTGTTTTCAGCTTTTTTGCCTTTATTAAAAAACCATACATGACATGGTAAGCTACGCGTGTAAAAAAAGTTGTTGCTTATGGCTACAATACATTCTACATCGCCTGTTTCTATCAGTTTTTGGCGTATTAGTTTTTCGGCATTGCCAGCATCAGTCGCAGAACTTGCCATTACAAAACCTGCTCTTCCAGTTTCGTTTAAATAACTATGGAAATATTGCATCCATAAATAATTACCATTGCTAATGGTGCCTTTTCCTGTTAATGGTGCACCAAAAGGTAAACGCTCGTCATCTGCTAAAAATTTATTCTTCGCATCTATCTTATCCACATTAAATGGTGGATTAGCCATAACGAAGTCACACTTTCCTGTTAGGTTATGCGGATTGCTATAAAAGCTATTGCTTTCTATAATTTTACCTTCTATACCATGTATGGCAAGGTTCATTTTAGCTAAACGCGTGTTGTTGCTTTTTAGCTCTGTACCATACACAGTAATGGCTTCGTTAACGTTTTTGTTGTCGTGGTCTTTTATAAAATGTGCGGTTTGCACAAACATACCACCAGAACCACAAGCAGGATCATGAACAATACCATGATTAGGTTGTATAAAGTTTACGATAAGGTTAACTAATGATGGTGGTGTAAAAAACTCACCACCTTCTTGCGCACCTGCACCTTGCATAGAGAATTTCATTAAGAAAAACTCGTAAATGCGCCCAAACACATCGCCTTTAGCATTTTTTACGGCGTCTTTATTAAATACACGTACCAAATCGCGCAGTAGTTTGTCATCAAACTCTTGATAGCTTTTTGGCAGAATACCTTCTAGGTCTGGATATTCGGCTTCAATAAGCTTCATAGCATTATTAATGGCTTGTGCTATATCTTCGCTTTCTGGTAAATTGGCTAAATAATCGTATTTGGCTTTTTCTGGCAACATAATAGCACCAGCTGCGGTATAATCTTCTTTATTGGCTTCTCGTTTTTCTCCTGTACGTGGATTAATAGGAAGGTTGTTTTGCACTTCAATTTTGGCATCTTCATAACGGTTTTGTGCAAAACGCAGTAGTACTAGACCTAATAATGGGTCTTTGTATTCGGCAGCGGTCAATTTAGAATTGGCTCTTAAGTCGTCTGCTGCGTCCCAAAGTTCGGTTTCTAGTTGTTTTATGTTTTGTTGGGTCATTATATTTAGTTAGTCTTTTAAAATTCCGTCTTTATATTTTTCTTTTTTAAGCTTATCACCTGCTTTGTTGTAGTAGGTTGTTGTTCCATTACGCAATCCATCTCTAATTCGTCGTTCTTCGTAATTACCTGTATCATCATCAGTATAGATAAACTCACCATCAAATAATTGGTTGGCATCTAAAGTATAATATGTTTCGGAATTAGGTTTATTACTATGATCTACGTACTTAGTAATAATCTTTACATTTTGTTTTGGATAGTTATGTTCCCAAGTACCTGTCATAGCTGTTTTATAGATATTACCTTGAAAGGAAATACTTCCGTCTGCATGGGCTAATAAAACAACACCATCTTGGTAGCTTTTACTAGACCCTTTCATTTCTTTATGAAACAATTCTCTAAAATCGAAATGTGGGACTTTTTCAGTTGGTTTAGCGATGTGGTAATCGGCTTCAAGCCTACCTCCTTCTTTAAAGTGATTGATAAAACGTACTTTGTATGCACTTCGGGATTCCGATAAGATTTTATAGACTTTTTCTATGTTTTGCCCTTGTGCATCATATACTCTGAGTTCTTTAAGTTCATTACTTGTAAATAACTTTTCTTCTTGTTTTATACCTTCAAGGTTGTATTTGATATATAAGCCATTTAAACGATTGTATTTATAATTACTCTCTACTAAGATATGCTCATCGTTAAGATATTCAATCCATTTCCCATCTTTAGCTCCGCTTTGGTAGTTTCCTTTTTTATAGACGTATATTGGGTCTTCTTCTGTTTCAATGGTATAGCTTTCAATCCATTCTCCATGTTCTTTACCATAATTGTAATTGCCTTTAAAGCGTAAATTACCTAGGCTATCTTTTAGAACATACTCGCCATTCAGTTCATCATCTTTGTAATTAGCTAAGAGGTGTAATTTTGTATATATACGTCTTTTGCAAGAGTCTACAGGTTTGTTATTTTCATCTAATTCATTACACTTATATGCTTCATAACGTAATTGTGAAAATCGTTCTGAAACACCATTACGCATACCATTGGTATAATTCTCTACAAGATAAAGCTCTTGAGAATATGGCTCTTCCTTATCGTTACTACTCATTCTTGAATAATGGAATTTCCAAGGTCCTGTTTTTAAGTCTTTACTATAATTTCCTTCGCTTAAACCACCAGCAAGATCATAATGTTTCCAATATCCTGTTTTAAGACCGTTTTGATATTGACCACTATCTGTAAGATATAGCTTTGTTGTATCGGTTTGTATTATACCTCCTACTAACAATTTTCTTAAATCTCTATAGCGTCTAAAATTTCCGTGAAGCTTGTCATTATTATAATTGGTTATTATTAAGGTGTCTTCTGAAATTTCTTGTGCAAAACCATTTTTTAAGTCATTTTCAAACATTACTTTTGAGAGTACTCGCTGGTTCTGGTCTTCATCGAAATAAATTAATTTAGTCTCACCTTCTAATTTGCCTTCTGAATAGTTTGTAACCAATTTAACCTTTAAGCTACCTGTTTCTTCATTGTATAAATAATCTATAGTTTCTCCGTGTAATATTCCTTTTTTAAAAACCTTAGTCTTTTTGATTTTTCCGTCAGGCTGATATTCTATTGATTCACCATCCAATTCACCATTATTAATATTATAAACATATAATACATTCCCATTCTCGTCATACTCTTTCCATGAACCTTGTTTTTTATCATTTTCATAAACACCTTCAATACTTAAATTGCCATTTCTATAGTACCCTTTATAATCTCCTTCAAACTTACCATCCTTAACATTGTAGATGATTTCCACTTGTTGGCTATTATCAAAGTATAGTTTTTTTAAACCATTACCGGGATCATATGCACTCGATTTTTTGATTAGCGTAAAACCATATGCTGTAATACTTTTATCGAAACTGGAATAACTGTCTTTTTCTCGTTTCTCGGTAGAAATGGTAAGCAAAAACTTTTTATTAGCATAAGTTGATATTAATTCATTATCCTCAATTTCACTGTTTTTAAGCCTGTATCCTCTTACGCCTAAAGCCTTCTGAATTGCAGTATAAGATGGTTTGTTAAAAACAGAATAACTGATTTTATTTGGAAAACCTTCAAATGTATACAGATAGAACCATGCTGATGCTTTATCGTCATAAGATTTATTGTATGACCAAGTAATAGTATTGTAACTTTCAGAATCTCCTTTTGAAGATTCGTAATATTCCCATCCTTTATTCATTAAAAACTGGTTAACACTTTCCCAGTTTTTTTTCTGGCAGATATTTTCTAAATCATTTAAAGAAAGCTTTTGGGCTTGAACTGTAGACAAAAAAAGACATAAACATGCGTACAGAAATCGTAATTTCATTGATTGATTTTTAAATTAATAACAAAATCATTACAAGCAGCGCAATGATTTATAAAACTTAGAATTAATTTTAAGGGTCTTTAAAATTAAATAAAATGAGTTATTCATCTAGTCATTTAAAGACGAATTCTTAAAAAATAAATTTAAAAAATTTTGAAAAAGTCACCTTACGGAAAACCGTAACAAAACCTTTTAAATTTGATATAAGTTTGGATTTTAAAAACCTAAACAAATGTCAGTCAATTAAAAACAAATAACCAAGAGCATAATGAATCAATCTCTACTCAAAGGTACCGAAATTTATGAAAACTTAATTAATAGTCTTAACTCTGCCACTTCTAGCATCTATGTGGTATCAGCATGGTTTACAGATCAATCATTATTAGATATCTTAGTAGTAAAATCTCAAGCTAATGTAGATGTATCCGTAGTTATTGGTGATAATAAAGACAATCGTAAATTAAACTTCAAAGCTCTAGAATCTTCAGGTGGTAAAATTTTCCGAATTAAAGGAAAGGGGTACGGTATAATGCATCAAAAATATTGCATAATAGATAAAACTACAGCATTTCATGGTTCATATAATTGGACTATTAATGCCCGAAAAAACAATTCGGAATCCGTTATAAAAACAGATTTGAAATCTACAATAGAAGATCTATTAGAGGATTTCAATGAACTTACTATAAAAAACTCAACTATATCATCCAATGAAAACACCAAAAATAATGGTTGGTTATCATTTTTTACTAAAAAAACAAAAAAGCCGAAATCATCTTTAGAAGACGAAGGACTAAACACAAAAACTTTTGAGCCGAGAATTTCATCAGATGACATTTTTAAATCCATAATTTCAGCAGAAATTAAAAAGACAAATAGAGAAGAAATTAAAAACAAGGCATATGAACAAGCTAAGGAAGTTAGTGGTGATGCTCAAGTTATATCTAAATCAATGGATTCTCTATATCATCTATTTGTATCAGACAAAAAAGAGAATGATTTAAACAAAGAAAAATTACTCCAGAAAATAGATGATAAAGTTGCTGAATTTTCCCAAAATTATAATTCTGAGAAAGATCATAAAACAAATACATTACAAATAGAAAATCAAGCACAGGAAAAGAAATTAGAATTTGAAAAAACAGATATAAACGGAAAGATAAAACTTAAAGAAACAGAGAAACACAACACACTTAACACAAAAATTAAAAACTTAGAACAAGAAAAAGATAATTACAAAGAGAAGATAAACGATCTTAATATTGAGTTTGTAAAACCTAAATTTAAATATCATGAATTTATTCCTTTAATTATATTTTTTGTTGGACTATCTATTTGTATGGTTTTGTTTTATTCCTCTTCTGCATACATTATGCTGTATTCTTATGATGATTCACTTGAGGCTGCTAAACTAGGCGTAATTGAGAACCCTCAAGTTTATGAAGCCTCTGCGTTATCAAAAGCTTATATAAAAGGCGGGACAGCATTATTTTACATTGGATTTTTTGTATTTATTCCGTTTACAATTGCATACTGTGCTCACAACTTAAATGAGACCTCAAGAAAGAAAAATCTTTTAAAAACTACTTTTTTTTCTGCCGTCATAGGATTAGACATTTTTATTGCGATCAAAGTTGCAACAACTATCGGTGAAATTAACCATTTATCTAAAGGCATTATACCTGATTACTCTATTAACGCGATGTTAACTGATATAAATTTTTGGCTTGTCTTCTTTCTTGGAGCAATCCCATTCTTCTTTTTAGCTATTTTAATGGACAAGTTAATCGCTTTTTTTAAAGCTCGAAGCACACAAGCCGGAAGAGAAAAAATGATTCTTGAAATAAAATACCTAAAAGAAAAAATTAAAAAATTGAATGAAAACATTTCTGCCTGTAAAGAGGATGCCAACATTTTAGATTTAGAAATTGAAAAACTAGAGAATCAACTTCTTCAATTGGAGCAGTCTTTAATATTTCTGCCTAAAGAACTAGATTCAAAATTAGTGCAAATAACTCAAGATACTAACAATAAAATTGCTGATATAAGAAAAAAAGCTGATGTATATAAAAACGATATAGAAAATGACAATATACAAATATCATTAAGTAGTTTAAAAGATAGAGTTAGCGCATTTATTGAGGGTTGGAACGAATGGCTCCATGACGAATATGCAGTAGATAAAGCTATCATTAAATCTCAAGAAGCTATGCTTGCATGTGACAAGTGGCTAATTGAAAACGTTAAAAAAATTGAATCCTAATGAAACAATATTTTCTTATTTTAATCTCTTTATTGTTTATCAACTGCTCTTCTGAAAAGAAAACGATCGTTAATGAACATCTAAATATCATTATCACTCCTGATTTATCTAATAGAATTGAGGATTTATACACAAAGCCTATTCTTGATACGGAGTTAATAACTAATATTTATAAAAGTTATTATCCAAATCTTTACAAGATAAATAATAGAGTTCTAGGTCAAAAAGATGTTATACAATTTCGTTTTACCAACCCTGACATAATTAGTAAATTTCATATTAGCATAGAAAAATTAAAAATGGACCTATCTAAAATGTCACCTAACACGCGTATTAACTATTTAACAAAAGGTGGAATAAACCAAAAAGTTGATACTATAACTAAAGAAGTAGAAGACATATATTTAAAAGCAAAACAACACACTACAGGTGGAGACATTTACAATTTCTTAAAAAAGGAAATATCTTCCGCTATTATAAAAAAAAACACGACAATAATCACCACTAATGGCAATAAAGTCAAAAACTTACAAAGAAATATCGTAGTTCTACTCACTGATGGATATATTGAAGCCGGATTATACGGCAAAGAGAATTGTCATTCTAAAAAGTGTTATTATTTATCGAAGTCTAAAATTGATGAATTTAGATCAGCTTTTTTAAAATCAGGGAACCCTGATTTAAAATCTTTTTTTGAAAGTTCTGGTTATGGGATAATACCAATTAATAATATAAACCTAAAAAACATAGAACTATTTGTTTCTGAAATATATGATAGATCACTCAATAGAAAAACGGGTAGTCAAACAATTACTCCGAATGATTTTGAAATTATAAAACTTTTTTGGGCTGATTGGCTAGAGAAATCAGGTATAAAACACTATAAGTTACTAGGTACTTCTAACTCTAAAGAAGAATTCATGTATGAATTGAAAACTTTTATAAAAAAACCTATTTCATACTAACTCTAAAATCAACACTTCACAACGTATTCAAAACTACTAATATCCAAACACTTAAGCAACAATAAATAATATTTATGAAATTTTTATCATGGATATATTTTATTAATCTTTATACCTTTAAATATCCTTTTACGCTACATATTGTCTCTAACACAAGTAATTTCTCAATAAAACTGTGTCTACTTTGCTTATAGATGTGTTTAACCCCAAATAAGCCCTAAAATAATTCATTCATCATTGGTCTCTCAAAAAATTAACTAAATAAAGCACGCAAAGATTAAATCATTTAAAAACAAAAATTCTAGACAACAACTATTTCGCCAATATTACAGGAACTTTTTAATTGATAAAAAAGGAATACAAATAAATGTATTCCTCCTTTAAACCTTGATACTATTAATCGCCAGAGCCTGTTGGCGGTGGTGGTGGCGGTGGTGGTATTTCTCCATCTTCATCACAGCAAGCTTGTGGTATTGCTTCATCGGTTATGCTCTCAGGATTACATGAGAAGAAAGCCATATTGAGGAAAACCGTAAACAGAATTATAGATATTTTTTTCATTTTGTATATGATTTTTGAAATTTGACAATAGTGTTGCTGTCCGAGGTTTTCGGACTATTTATTGCATAGCAACACAGACTAAGTTTGAAGAGTAATCTCTTCTTTGGGAAGTATGGAGAGCAGAAGTAAAAAGAATTGTTACTTCCCAAATAGCAATGCCATTTCACCTTGCTACTCCATTAATTAGAATCGAATTTCGTAAACCTTATTACGCCTAAGGCGGTAATCAATTCTACTACAAATGAAAAAAGATATTTATATCCACAATGGAAAGAATTAGGAAAAGGTATGGAAACCAATTGGAAAAAAAATTTCCATCATTTTTCCTGTTTAAATTTTTAATTTTAATACCACTAAAAACCGACCTATTATGCATAAAAAATTAATACTTGAAGCCTTTAGTAGAGGTCGAGAAAAATTAATAAAAAACGGATCAAATCATCCATCTATTAATTCAATATCAGAGCATATTGCGACATTTTTAACAGAAGACATTAAACATTCAACCAATTCCAGAACTCTAAGAAATTATTATAAAAAGGCTCTTGAGGATGAACATATAAATATTTCTAGAAATGAAACCGTCAATGGATTATGTGAGTATCTAGGTTTTAAAAACTATAATGACTTTATTAAATCAAATGAAAATATAAATGACATAACGGTTGAAATAGAAAATCAAAAGAAAGGTTCCAAGAAAATTTATCTATTAGGTTTTTTTATTATAATTACTGTTTTAATAACAGTTTTGTTTTTCATTAGTAATGATAAACCTAAATTCATGATATGGAAAACAGATCACTACGAAGAAGTTGAATTGGATTTAAAAAAATATAAATTAGGCGATCTAAAGGTTTACAAACAGGAACGGATAGATAATTTTAAAAAAATTCAAGCAGATTGTAATTATCAGTTTTTTTATCCAGATGGTTCTGAACGTGTTTGGTATGGTAAAAACAAAAAAAAAGAGTATGAATTTTTTACTGATTTAGGCCGTCATCCAGAAACAGGAAAAACTCTAAAGAAAATAACGAAATATATTATTAAAAACCATATATGCGATTAATTATAAAGTAATGAAATATAGAGATTTTAAGTACATATCTATATAATTTAAATTCATAAATAATACAATAACAAAAGCCTTACCTCACCACCTTTTCCAAAGCTTTTAGCTCAATACCAAGTTCATTAAACATACCAAGAATACTACTTATTTTGAGTTCTTCTTCGGTATACTCTTGGGTATTAATACTACAGGTAAATTCCCAAATTTCAAGAACTTCATCAATAGGTACGCAATAATCGTTGTAAGTTTTATTGTCAGACATCAATAGCAATGAACCGTTAAAATCTATATTGTTAATTACACGTTTGTAGACCATACCATCATTTAGCGTTACCAAAACATAGGTTTTACCAGTTTTAATATCACTTCGGTCTTCTATGAACCTACCTATCACAAAAGCACCATCCTTCATTGGTAACATGGAATCCCCTTTTATTGGAAAAGCTCTGTGCTTTCCTGTGGGTAAAAAAGGAAGTTTAATCTTTTGAAGTTGCTCAATATATTCAGGATCATCATAACCATTAAGATAACCAGCGGATGCTTTTGCAGGAACTATTTCAATTAAATCATCATTATCTGCATCTATTGTTATAGGGAACAGTACACGTTGTTTCCCAATTTCAATGAATGAAGCATCTTTAGATTTTGTCAAATCATTTCTTAACAATATATCGATTGGTAATCTAAAAAAATCGGATAACTGGATAAGAAATTCAATAGTTGGTGCAGACCTACCCTCTTCATATGATCCAATCCTAGACCTTGATACTTTTAGATTTTCTGCCAGTGTTTCTTGTGTTAAGCCTTTGAGCTTTCTTAGATGACGAATGTTCTTTGCTACAATATTCATAATACTACAAATATAAGCAATAATTACTTACATATGTAGCTAATTTTGTAAAATGGAAAAGAATATTTTACACTTGGATTTAGACACTTTTTTTGTCTCTTGCGAACGTCTTATTGATAGACGTTTACAAAATAGACCTTTATTAGTTGGCGGAACAGGTGATCGAGGTGTTGTAGCTGCTTGCAGTTATGAAACTCGTCCATTTGGAGTGCATTCCGGTATGTCTATGAAAGTTGCCCGAAGATTATGTCCAGAAGCAGTAGTTATTCGAGGTAATTCTTCCATATACACCAAATACTCCCACATAGTAACTGAGATTATCAAGGAAAGTGTTCCTGTTTTTGAAAAAGCAAGCGTTGATGAGTTTTATGCCGACCTTTCTGGTATGGATAAGTTTTATGGTTGCTATAAATACGCATCAGAATTACGAAAGCGTATTATCAAGGAATCTGGACTGCCTATATCATTTGGTTTATCCGCAAACAAAATAGTTTCTAAGGTTGCTACTGGAGAAGCAAAACCTAATAACCAGTTGAAAATAGATAATGGTTTTGAAAAAGACTTCTTAGCACCACTATCCATTAGGAAAATTCCATCCGTAGGGACAAAAACATATCAGATATTGCGCAATCTTGGTGTAGACACGGTAAAAGTGGTACAAGAAATGCCTTTGGAAATGATGGTTAGTGCTTTGGGTATCAACGGTAAAACAATCTGGAAACGGGCACATGGTATAGATAACCCACCTCTTGTACCTTTTCATGAACGTAAATCAATTTCAACCGAACGCACTTTCAATAAGGATACAATTGATCTACACGTTTTAAAGACCACAATTTTTGCAATGGCAGAAAATTTAGCTTTTCAACTGAGAAGAGGAAATAAACTCGCAGGAACGATAAGTGTTAAGATTAGATATTCGGATTTTAACACTTATAGCAAGCAAGTAAAAATTCCATACTCAAGTGCGGATCATGTCATAATCCCTAGAGCACTTGAACTATTTGAAAAATTGTACCAACGACGTTTACTTATACGATTAGTTGGAGTTAAAATTAGCGATATAGTTAGTGGGCATTACCAAATAAATCTATTTGATGATACCGAAGAGATGGTTAACCTTTATAATGCCATGGACAAAGTGCGGATGCGTTATGGAGAGTTGAGCATTATGAGAGCTTCATCAATGGGAGCAAAAACTATAGGACGTTTTCAAAATCCTTTTAGTGGTGAACCACCAATATTATTGGCACATCGTAAACAATAATGTATTTGAATTGTCATACATATTATTCCTTACGATACGGTACATTTTCTGAAATTGAGTTATTAGAGCTTGCCAAGGAAAATGATATTGATGTTTTGGCTTTGACCGATATCAACAACACTTCTGCTTGCTTGAACTTTATCAGGAAAGCAAAAGATTTTGAAATTAAACCAGTAATTGGAATTGATTTTAGAAACGGTAATGACCAATTATATGTTGGTTTAGCAAAAAACAATAAGGGTTTTAGGGAATTAAATCAATACTTGTCTCATTATTCTGAAAATGGAATGGAATTACCCGATACTCCTAATTTACCGCTTAAAAACTGCTATATAATCTACCCTTTTGAAAAAGTTTTAGAACTAGAAAAAACGGCATTTAAGGATAACGAATTTATAGGTGTTTCTGTTGAAGAACTCAGAAAATTACGCTTCTCTAAATTGCTTTCACAAAAGAACAAATTAGTTATACAGCAACAAGTAACAATAAGAAATAAAAGAGACTTTAACGCTCATCGCTTACTGCGTGCCATTGATAAAAACTGTTTATTAAGCAAACTAGATAAATCTGAAGAGTGCTTGTTAACAGACAAAATGTACTCAAAAGCAAATTTAGAAGAAGTCTTTAAAGAATTCCCCTTTATACTAGATAACACAAGGTATGTACTTGAAGATTGTAGGATTGATTTCTCTTTCGGTAATAACAGAACATCACAAAATCTAAAACTCTATACGGATTCTTCTGAAAATGATTATATACTATTAGAGCGTTTATGTTATGAGAACATAAATAAACGGTATAAAAACCCTTTACCTCCAGTCAAAAAGCGGTTAAAAACTGAGCTTAGTACTATAAAAAATCTAGGATTTGTATCATTCTTTTTAATTAATTATGATATTGTTTGTTATGCTAAAAGCAAAGGCTATTTTCATGTTGGTCGAGGTAGTGGTGCTAATAGCATAGTTGCCTATATTATTGGAATTACCGATGTTGACCCTATAGAACTAGACTTGTACTTTGAGCGGTTTATAAATCCGTTTAGGGCATCGCCACCAGATTTCGATATAGATTTTTCATGGAAAGATAGAGATGACGTAACCGCATATATTTTTAAACGGTTTAAAAATACCGCATTAATGGCTACATACAATACGTTTAAGTATCGTGCTGTAGTTCGGGAATTAGGCAAAGTTTTCGGTTTGCCAAAAGAAGAGATCGATAAGTTAAGTAAAGGCAGTTATTCATATTCTAATTTAGACGACCTGTCAAAACTGGTTTTACGGTACGGTAAATTAATAGAAGGATTCCCAAATTACATCAGTGTACATTCGGCAGGTATAATAATACTAGAGAAACCTGTTCATTACTATTCAGCTACGGATTTACCGCCTAAAGGATTTCCGACGATTCAATTTGATATGATTATAGCTGAAGATGTTGGCATATTTAAGTTTGATATTTTAGGTCAACGTGGTTTAGCTAAAATTAAAGATGCCTTAGAAATAATTAAAACTAACAGACCTGAAGTTGGAGATATAGACATTACGAACGTTGAAGCATTTAAGTCAGATAAAAACATCAATCAACTTTTAAAAACTGGTGGTGCAATAGGTGCCTATTATGTTGAATCACCAGCAATGCGTGGTTTAATGCAACAACTACAAACTGATGATTATCTGGGTTTTGTTGCTGCAAGTTCCATTATCCGACCTGGTGTATCTGGTTCAGGAATGAAAGATGAATTCATAAAACGTCATCGGAACCCAGAAAAACGAAAAGATGCACATCCTATATTAAAGCAAATAATGCCAGAAACTTATGGAGTTATGGTTTATCAAGAGGATGTACTTAAAGTAGCCAATCAGTTTGCTGATCTTACACTTGGTGAAGCGGATATATTAAGACGTGGAATGAGCGGTAAATATCGGTCAAGGAAAGAGTTTTTAGAGGTAGAACAAAAATTCATATCCAATTGTAGAAATAAAGGCTTTAATGATGATTTGATTTTTGAGGTATGGAATCAGATTAAAAGTTTTGCAGGCTATGCCTTTGCTAAAGGTCATTCGGCTTCTTATGCTGTAGAAAGCTATCAGAGTTTGTTTTTGAAATGTTATTACCCATTAGAGTTTATGACTGCTGTTTTAAACAATGGTGGAGGTTTTTATAGCACAGAACATTATTTACATGAAGCTAAAAAACAAGGTGCAAATATTTGTTTGCCCTGTATCAATAAAAGCGACCATCCTAATAGGTTAATAGGAACTTCTATTTACTTAGGTTTTGGTTATCTTAAAAATTTGGAATCTTATACCATTCAAAGAATCATAAGTGAAAGGCAATTACATGGAATTTATAAATCCCTTGATGATTTTATAGACCGTTTAGCTATTAGCATTGAACAGTTAACGATTCTCATACGTATCAACGCCTTTAGGTTTACAAAAAAACATAAAACGGAATTGTTGTGGCAAGCCATTTTTAAAATCAATGCTAATGGATCTAAAAATAAACAGGCACAACTTTTTAAAATCCAGCATAGACAATTTAATCTTCCTAAACTTAAAACGAATTGGGTCGAAGATGCCTATGATGAAATGGAACTTTTAGGTTTTCCTTTATGCAATTACTTTAACTTAATCGATGAAGAGATGAACAGCGATGTCATGGCTAATGAGATGAAAGATTTTGTTGGTAAAAATGTACTTATTTATGGCAGTTTGGTAACCACAAGATTTAATAAGACATCTCAAGGTAAACTTATGAGATTAAGTACATTTATTGATAAAATGGGTAATTATTTTGACGCAGTACACTTTACTGACGTCGTTGACAAGTATCCTATTAATGGTTTAGGCGTTTATGCATGTTATGGTACAATAAAGGATCGGTTTGGTTTTTACAGCATGGTAATAGTTAAGAGCAGAAAATTATCGATAAAGCCTGATCCAAGAAACACATCTCATCTTAATTTAAAAACTATCAACAGGATTTCTTAATTTTAAGAAAAAATAGAATATGTGTTTTCACACAAGTACTACTGATAAGGTCAAAAAATTAGAGAAGCATTTCAACGTTAACATAGTTGATTCTTCTATGGAATCCTATTTTGATAAACCTACTTATCATCATAACGGTTTTTCGCACCCAAATATGCTTGTTATACCTCAAGAGCGTTCAGACGTTCTAGCACCAGGAATTTGGGGAATAGTACCAAACTATAAGACTAAGGACGATATAAAAGAATATCATAAAGAATCTGTGCGCTATGGTGGTGGTCTAAATGCACGATCCGAAAAAGCATTTGATCACTTTATTTATAAGGAGGCGATTATGGACAACCGTTGCATAGTTCCAGTCTCAGGTTTTTTTGAGCCGCATGACCATAAAGGCAAAAAATATCCTTTTCATTTTAAAGACAAAGCTGATAAACCTCTTGCATTAGCAGGACTTTATACTGTAATTGACACTTACATCACTTTTACCATTCTGACAAAAGAAGCGTCACCTTTATTTGCTAAAATTCATAATAAGAAGAATAGACAACCTTTAATCCTAGATGAAGAGTTAACTCACAATTGGTTGTCCGTTGATTTAAAGGAATCAGATATTGAAGATATCCTTCATTTTAGTTTTCCAGAAGATAAATTGGATGCTTACTCCGTAAGTAAAGATTTGTTTAGTCCCAAGGTGGATAGTAATGTTGAATCAATAATCCATAAAATCAATTATTCTGAACTAACCAAAATCAAATAAAAATATCAACTTATTTTTATATATTTGAAGCATTAATCAGTGAACACAAACCGAACACGATTTGAACACGATTTAACATTTTTGTAAATTTTCAAAACACTGAAAACCAAGGATTTACAACCTAATTTCGTAAATTCATAACCCGGAGGTCTCGAATTCAAATCTCGATCTCGACACAAAAAAACTTAAACCACACGAAATCAAAATCTTAATTTTTAGTTCATTATTTGATATGCTATTAAATAATGTGTGTTTTTATTAAAATTTCTAAACGGTCTTTGTATAACAGTTAATTACTATGCGCTGTCATTAAAAGAAAATTAGAGCTTTTTAATATTATTACTTACGCTCCAAAAAACAAAACGGAATACTTTACTTATTATTTACAGATTTATCTTTCTGTATAAAATTCATTTAACAAAAATATTACCCTAAAAAAAAGGGGACATACGGCTAACCGTAAGTAGATATTACGATTATTAATAATATTTGAAATTAAAAATCACAATATCAAACCAATACACAAATGAAAAAGGGAGTAATAAAAAAATTTTCTGTTATATTAAATATTATTTTACTATCCGGAATACTGTTCTTTTTTTATCGGTACTACCCTACAATAAAGTCAAAATTTTTTCCAGAAAATTTAACCGCAATACAAGAAGCTAAACTAAAAGATCAAAATGATATTGCTACAGATTTCTATGATGCTTCAAATTTTAAAATAATTGGTCAACTTCCTAATACAAAAAACTACGAGCGTCTTCCTTTAAGCTCTAAAAACAAAGTAAGAAAACCTGTTTGGGGACTCTCTAAAAACTCAGCTGGAATTTCCATTCGCTTTTCTTCTAACTCTTCAATTATAAAAATTAGATGGAAACTAAAAGACAACAGAAATCCTTCAAACATGACTCCAATAACAGCCAAAGGATTAGACCTATATGCATACAATGACAATGATTGGAAATTTGTTGGTGTTGCAAAACCAAATGGAACCAATAAAAATGAAGCTCTTGTAATCCAAGGAATGGAAACCATTAACCGTGAATATTTATTAAATTTACCACTTTACGATGGAATTGACTTATTAGAGATTGGAATAGATAAAAATGCTAGAATAAGTAATCCTAAAAAAGAGATTATTGATACATTTCGTCCAATAATTTTTTATGGTACAAGTATAACTCAAGGAGCTTCTGCATCAAGACCTGGCCTTACTTACTCTGCGCTAATAAAAAGAAGACTTAACAAAGACGTTATTAATTTAGGATTTAGTGGCAATGGATGGTTTGAAAAAGAGATTATAGAATATGCTATGACATCAAACCCATCTTTAATAATTTTAGATTGTACACCAAATTCTTCTGCAGATGTTATAAGAAAGAATTTACCTAAAACGATTAATTATATCAATTCTATTGATAATAAAACTCCTATTGTCCTTATTGAGAGTGTTATAAGGGATTTTGCGTTTTTCAAAAAAGATGATAAATCTATTTTTGGTACAAAATCATTCATTAAAGAACAAAACAAAGCCCTGAAAGAAACTTATGATAACATCTCTAAAACAAACAAAAATGTATTTTACATTCGAAGTGAAAACCTAATAGGCAAAGATAATGAAGCCACAATAGATGGCACCCATTTTAATGATCTGGGACATTATAGAGCCTATGAATTAATTAAAGAAGAAATAGAAAAAATAACTCTTTATAGTGGCATATGATTAAATAAGATTGGATGTCGTTCACTATTACTAAATGAACAAAATTTAATCTTTTCATAGACCGATATCTCTAAAAAAACAAAAAAAGGCATGTAAAACATACACGCCTTTTTTATCCCCTAAGTTTTAATATCAATAACAATATTAATTATATTACTCTCAAAGATATGAGTACATCTATACAATAGATTACGGTTAACCGTAAAAGACTTAAATTAAACCCAAATCTTTTGTAATTGCTACCAAATGAATTGTATTATTAGCTCTAAATTGAATCTTTAATTTATTAAGCCTTTTTTCAATAGTACTAAGGCTATTTGGTGTGATACTTTTTGATTTCAAATCTTCACTTATATCTTCTTGAGAGAATCCTTTTGAGAGTAAATTGATAAGTTGAATATCAAAATCATCAATTTCCATTTTAGACTTTGGTTGCAATGCCTTATCTACTTGAGGAGACAAAAACAAATCGCCTGCCAAAACTGCTTTTATAGCTGTGCTTAACTCTTTAGACCCATTTCTATCTTTACATACATACCCATTAATTCCTTGCTTTTTTATTAATCCTCGTACTTTTTGTAGTTGATCTTTCATAGAATACACAATAATCGGAATTGCCAGTTTATCTACACGTATTTGTTCTATTAAATCTTCTCCAGATGCAAGTGTTGCATTTCTGTAATCACTTTTAAAAGACAAATCTGTTATAATTAAGTCGTAAGGCTTTTTTTCTAACTCAGCCTTTTTTAGTTGTAAATAGGCTTCATCACAGTATTGTGTTTTATCAATCTCTGCAACTCCACTCTTTTCTAAAACCTGAGCTACACTTTCTACAATTGCATCGTGGTCATCATTTATAAGAACTTTTTTTAACGTCTTCATATCACAATTTTTACTTTAAACCCTTTTTCTGGTTGTGTATCAAAAATAATAGTACCACCAACAGATTGGATACGGTTTTCCGTATTAAACAATCCTGTATGCTTTACAAGTTCGGCTCCTACTCCATTATCAGAATAATTTATTTTTAGTTTTTTACCTTCTTTTTCAAAAAGAATTAAAACTAAAGACGCGTCACTGTACTTCTTCATATTAATTAGTAACTCTTGCAATACTTTATAAATGGTGTTTTTATAGACATCAGAAAAAACATCCCATCTTACATCTGCCAACCCTTTAACAACAATGTTGGTGTTTTCGGATTCATAGCTTTCTAATAACGCTTCTAGATTTTCTCTAAACGAAACTTTTGTATCGAGTAAACTATGCTGATTAGATATATCGCGAGCTTTATGGTATAAGAGATACAACTCATCTCTTAGAGAATGTCTCTGGTAGGTATTGTTTTCAAACTTTGTCATAATCTGAAAAACATTATTTGCTACCTCATCGTGTACTTGCTTAGAAATCCTGGATTCTGTTATAATAACTTGTTGTAATTTTTCTTTTCTATGCCTAGCTCTAAAAAAGAAAAATGCTAAAACAGAAAGCATTACAACACCTATAGCTACCAAAGTAGAAATTATTGCTCTAGACCTCTGACGTTCTACTCTCAATTGACTTTCTAGAGCTTGTCTTTCAAATTCAGAATAATCATAACGCATTAGAGCAAACCGATTAGACCGAGCTTTATCTTCTGCTATTAAACTATCATTTATAGCCTTATATGCTTTTGAATAATTATCTGGACTAAGTTGCACCAACAAACCAAGCGCATTTTGTTTATACGATGCAGAATTAAGTTTACTAGCAAAGTCCAGTGCTCTTTTTGCATAAAATTTGGCCATATCCATACTGTCTGTAGCCATGTAGTATTTTGTTAAGTTTGAAAAACTACTATACAAAACAGAAGAATCCTTTAACTGTCTTCTAAGTTCTAGTGCTCTATATAACAGTTTTCGTCCTTCTTTAAAGTCGTTTAATCTCGTTTTTATATATCCAAGATTATTCAACACCATAGCTATAGATATTGTATCCTTTAATTCTAAAGTTAGTTGCAGTGCTTTTACCGAAAACTTATGTGATTCATTAATTAAATTATTTCGTTTATAGACATTAGCTATATTATTATAAGCTATAAGGCTATCTTTTGTACTATTAGCCACTTTTAGTACACGACTATACAACTCTACTGCTTTATCATAACTTTGTTGCTCTGAATACAACACACCAAGTTGATTGTAAAAACTCTTTTTGTAGGCTTTTTTATTGCTTATTGTTGAATTTTCATCTAAAATTTTAATCGCTCTCATTGCCAATTTTTCGCTCTCTTCATAAAAACCAATTTTATAATTGATACTTGCCAAATAATAAAGACTGTTTAGTTGAGTATGTACATCTTTTGTTGTTTTAGAAGCTTCTAATTGTTCATTAAAATAAACCGAAGCATTTATTAAATCTGATGATGCTTTAGGATGCATTGCAATACCTCTGTAGTACGATAAACTGTCTGTACTTTTTTGAGCAAAACAGAACGTTGAACAAAAGAAAAATAAAAAGAAGAATGATTGATTGAGATGTTTCATTCCTCAAATTTAAAAACTATTTCAAACTAATTGTTAGAATCTGTCAGTTAAGGAAGTAACTAAATCTATACGTCTTCATGATTGTAAGATTTTTTTGAATTACATCCGTTAAAAAATGTTCTCTAAATTTATTTTTAGGTTTTGTTAAATTATTTAATTTCGAATCGTAAATTATTTCATTGCAATAGTTTAATTGAAAACCAATTCAAAATCCATCGCTGTCCTTCCCTTTGTCAATATGAGCAATGATATTGATAATGAGTCTTTCTGTGATGGTATTACTGAAGAGATTATTAACGCCTTAACCAAAATTAAAGGTCTAAAAGTAATTGCCAGAACATCTTCTTTTGCTTTTAAAAATAACAATAAGGATGTAAGGCAAATTGGTTGTGAACTAAGTGTTGCAACTATCCTAGAAGGTAGTATTAGAATATTTAATGACAGAATCCGAATTAATACTCAGTTAATACGAACAAATGATGGCTTTCAAATCTGGTCACAAAATTTTGATAGAAAATTAGACCATATTTTTGAGCTTCAAGACGAAATAAGTTTAATAATTGCTGAACAGATTCGGGAAAATTTTGGACATCTATACATATCTAACCACATATCTATAATTGGAACTAAAAATATTTATGCATATAAGTTATATTTAAAAGGTAGAGCATATCAGCTTAATTGGGTTTTAGAAGATTACATTAAGGCTATAGATTGTTACAAAAAAAGTATAGAAGTCGATAAAAATTTTTATGATGCATACTTTACATTATGCAGATCTTATGGCATTTTATCGAGTTGGGGATTAATAAATAAGCAAGAAGGCGAAAAATTTGCTAAAAGTTATTTAAATCAAGGCTTAAAAATTAATTCATCATCTTATTTAGCGTGTTTTTCTCAATCATCATTAAGCTTTTGGAATGATTGGAACTACAACAAAGGTATCGATTTACTAAAAAATACATTACACAAAAACCCAAACTATGCTATCGCTTACGAGGGTATTGCTGAAATTTACATGGCGACTAACCAACTAGAAAAAGCCCTGTTAAATATTAATAAGGCTATAGAAATAAGTCCTTTGTCACCGAATCATCATTTCACTAAGGGTAACATTTATTTTCTAAAAAGAGAGTACACAGAGTCCATAAAACATTTAGAAGAATGCTTAAAAATTGATCCTAATTTTAGTTTAGCAATAGAGACCAAATTAGCTTGTTTTATATTCTTAAACGACACTTCTAAATTTGAGAATTATATAGCCATAATGCCACAACTTATTAGTCCCAAAATATGTGAAGCCTTATTTTGTTTGATTAATAAAAGGCAATTAAATGTAGCTATTGATATTAAGGCTATTGATGTTGAAGAAGGTTTCAAAAATATTTATCCTTGGCATTTTTATTTACTGATACATTCTGGAAATAAAGAAAGAGCATTAGATATTTTTGCAGATAAAATGAAACTGAAAGTAGGACAATTAGTCAATTTTCAATTAGATCCTTTCTTAGATCCTTTAAGAGAAGATAAACGCTTTCAATTAATAGTAAAGCAATTTATTTCACCAGAACTAATTCCAGCAAAAAAAGAAGTTCTAAATAAAATTGAAAGAGAACCTTTAAAACCTTTATCTGATTCTGAAATTATTAGGTATAAGTTGATTCTAGAAAATTTCATAAAAAACAATAAGCCATTTCTAAATCCAAACCTTTCATTAAAAGAACTTGGCAAGAGTATTAGTTTACATCCTAATAAATTATCTTGGTTGCTTAATACTGAATTCAATAAGAATTTTAATGATTTTATAAACTATTTTCGCCTAAATCATTTTAAAACTATAGCATTAGACCCTAAAAATTCTCATCTTACAATCCTAGGTTTGGCCTACGATAGTGGTTTTAATTCTAAAAGTGTGTTTAATACTTTTTTCAAAAAAACTGAAGGTATTACACCGAGTAAATGGGTACAGCAACATAACAAGTAAGCCGCTTCTTTTTATAAATTCCGAACGTTCTACATTATAATTTAGTACGACACATAACTGTTTATACTTCAATTTTGCAGTATCAAATAATCAATTAAAAAACGAACAGTTATGACAACTTTACACAAATTACTAGTAGCATCAGCAATAGGTCTGGTAATACTTTTTACATCATGCTCAACAAATGATGACAACAACACACCAGCCATTAATTACACAACCGCTGAAAATTTATTAGCCGACACCAACTTTAATGGCTACGCTATTATTACAAAAAATGGGAACGATTTAGTGCGACAAGGCTTTGGTTTAGCAAATGAAAACACTGCACTTCCTCAAGATTACGAATTAGCCTATCGTATTGGTTCGGTATCAAAAACCTTAACTGCAGCAGCTATTATTCAGCTAAAACGCGATGGTTATATTTCTAATTACAACCAAACGTTAAACGAATTTGATCCTGAGTTTCCTTTTGGCAATCAAATTAGTATTGCTCAACTTTTATCGCACCAATCAGGTATTCCAGATTATCAATTTGTTGTTGAAGACGCTACAGAACAAGGCTACTTTTTTGATGAAGAAGATATCTATGAAGTCATTATTGAACTCATTTCCGAAAACGGACTCAATTTCACACCTGGCTCAGGAAAACAATACAGTAACTCTAACTACCTTATCGCTGCGTTGTTGGTTGAAGAGCTTACTGATATGTCTTACCACAACTACATTCAGCAGAATATTTTTAATCCTTTGCAAATGACAAATACCTACAGAGGTACAGACAATATTAACCCAAACACACATGCAGAAGGCTACAACAATGGTAATGCTAACAGTGTTTACCCAATGAATTTAGCGTTTGGAGCTGGAGATTTTAGCAGCACACCAAAAGATATGGAAACATGGACAAATGCGGTAAAAACAAACTGGTTTACTACTGCTGAAAAAGATGAAATATTTGCTCAAGATGTACCAAGTGGCTACGTAGATTTTGGTTTAGGTTGGTTTACCACACAAGAAGGCAATACCACACTTTACTGGCATGGTGGCGATATAGACGGTTATTGGAGCATGATTGGTTTTGTACCGGAACACAACGCTACCATTGTGCTATTAAGCAATCAGCAAGACGATTCTGGAGAGCAGCGCAATGCCATAATTCAGCAACTGTTGACCAACGAATTTAACTAAGATTCAATTTTAAATTACACGAAAAAATGCAACATACCAATATATTATTAGCAGGTGCTACAGGCTATTTAGGAAGGCATTTATTAACGGTTTTAATCGAAAAACAAAACCAGGTAGTTGCAATTGTCCGTAATCCAAATCAGATAGATAATCCTAATGAAAATTATCTGGAAATTAAGCAGGCTGAAGTCACCAAGCCAGAAACATTAAGAGATATATGTAAAGGTATAGACACGGTCATTTCAACCGTTGGTATTACTAGGCAAAAAGATGGTTTAACCTATATGGATGTCGATTATCAAGCGAATATGAATTTGCTTATTGAAGCTAAAAAAAGTGGTGTTAATCATTTTGTTTATGTGTCTGCCATTAATGGCGATAAGTATCGAAATTTGAAGATTTTTGAAGCCAAGGAAAAGTTTGTTGATGCTTTAAAAACTTCAGGGTTAAATTACACGATTGTAAGACCTAACGGGTTTTTCTCAGATATGAAAGACTTTTTACAAATGGCAAAATCGGGTCGTGTGTATTTATTTGGATCTGGCAGTCAAAAATTCAATCCAATTCATGGTGAAGATTTAGCCAATGCGATTATCGATAATTTGAAGGATTACAACAAAACAATAACCATAGGCGGACCCGAGGTTTTAAGTCTTAATGACATTAGTAAACTAGCGTTAACATCATTAAATAAACCAATAAAAATCACACATTTACCAGATTTTTTAAGACGATTCACTATTTGGACTTTAAGAACTTTTACTAGTGTAAAAACCTATGGTCCGATTGAATTTTTCTTAACGTTAATGGCAGACGATAATGTGGCGCCTACCTACGGAAAATATCATTTAAAAGACTATTTTAGAGAAGAAGCTAAAACGCTATAAATTATGAATATTCCAGATCCAAATACCGTTTTCCCGTTAGCCAATTATGATAAGCTATGTTTTTTAAAAAACTACATCAAAAATCCGAACATTGAGGTTGGTGATTACACCTATTACGACGATTTTGAAGCTGTTTCAAATTTTGAAAAAAATGTAAAATATCATTTCGATTTTATTGGCGATAAACTCATCATTGGAAAGTTTTGCATGATTGCATCTGGTACAACTTTTATTATGAATGGCGGCAACCATTTAACTGAAGCAACATCAGCATATCCGTTTGCCATATTTGGTGGTGCATGGCAACACGCTATGGATGGTAAAAGTTATCCAACTAAAGGCAATACTGTAATTGGTAACGATGTGTGGATTGGTCACAATGCTACCATCATGCCTGGTGTAACCATAGGTGATGGATCTATTATAGCCGCAAAAGCAGTAGTAACAAAAGATGTAGAACCTTACACTATTGTTGGAGGCAATCCTGCAAAATTGATTAAAAAGCGGTTTTCTGATGACACCATTTCTAAATTATTAGAACTTAAATGGTGGGATTGGGATATCGATAAAATTACACGAAATGTAGATAAACTCACATCGCATCCAGAAGCGTTAATTTAAAGTAAAATTATAAGGATTATTATAAGGTTTAGCACTAATTGTGTTAAGCCTTTTTTTATTCAAATAACTCAAAATCAATATTAAGTACTGAATTTCAAAGAAGTTTCAAATCATAATTCAGGACGATTAGCATTCACTTCTTTAACATCTTTGTAACATCAAATTATTAATCAAAAACGAACAATTTAAAAATCAATCACAATGAAAAAATTAGTATTTATCTGCTTAACATTATGCGCACTTAATGTTTTTGCACAACAGAAATCAGAATCGTCAAAACTTGGTAATCACGACTTGAAATACAGAGTTAGTTTTCCAGCTATTATTTTAGGTAATATTGGGAAAGGTGGAGAAAGAACCAACACAGAACACATTGAATTGCATGTTAAACGCGAACTTGATGCAAAAAACATTGTTGGTGTTAAATTAGCCACTTGGCGATTATTTCAACCTATGGGTATACAATGGTGGGATGGACTTAGAGGCAAAATAGATTCTGAAACCGAATTTTATCCTGGCTATTTACGCGAAACGGGTGTTGGTATATCTTATCAGCGCATGCTTTGGAAAGGACTATTTGCCTCGGTTGAAGTTTTACCGTTGTATAAAACCTATTTAGATCTTGATGACAAGAAAATAGCCAACGGATTTAAACTTTACAACTCGTATCATGTAGGTTATCATTTTGCCTTTGGTAAAAAGAAGCAGTTTTTTATAGAACCGCAATTTCATTGTAATGTTTGGCATTTTGATACAAATACGCCAGAATCATTTAAGCAGTTAGACAATAAGTGGGATTCCTATTTTCTATTTGAACCCAACCTTTATATTGGTATAAAATTTTAACTTAAAGCACTTTGGTAAAACTTTAACCTTATGAGAAATATACTTTTAGGTTTACTATGCTTCGTTGGATTATCGGCGATTGCTCAGGACACAATAAGCGAAAGCATTGAAAAATTATTTAAAACCGAATTAGAAAAAGAGAACATTAAGAGCGGAATACTTCATGTATATTCTGAATCTCGAGATATTGATGTTCAATTAGCAGAAAGTAAAGAAGATTCTATTTCAATAAATCATCCATTTTATACAGCTAGCATTACCAAGATGTTTACCGCAACAGCGATTGGTATTTTAAAAGATCGAAAACAATTAAATTTTGAAGATAAGATTACTCGATATTTACCAGATTCATTGATTACTAATCTTCATGTTTTAGATGGTAAAGACTATTCTAAAGAATTAACCATAGCACATCTATTACAACACACCTCTGGTTTACCTGATTATTTCACAGGTTCAACAAATGATGGAAGTCAAAATATCATTAATCAACTATTAATGAATCCGAATAAATTGTGGTCTGCAGAAGAAATGATTCAGTTTTCAAAAGAAAAAATGACACCTCATTTTATTCCTGGTGAAGGTTATCATTACACAGATACCGAATATGTGCTTTTAGCCTTAATTATTGAAAACGTCAGTGGTTTATCTTTAGATTACTTCTTTCAACAGAACATTTTTCAACCTATAAAAATGAACAGTTCGTACATTAACTTAAAGTCTAAAGCCATAGATAACAAATTACCTGTTGTTAAATTTTATGCGAGTCAATATGAATTATCATCATTAAAAAGCCTAAGTGCGGATTGGGGCGGAGGCGGTTTGGTCTCTACCACTCACGATTTAATTGCATTTTTAAAAGCCTACAATACAGATAAAATTGTAAAAAAGGATACAAGATTAGCCATGCAAAACTGGGTAAACGAAACTAAAGGAATGAATTACGGCTTTGGAATAAGACAAGTTTCAATAGGTGAATTAACCAATACAGAAAGTGACTTACAGTTCATTGGACATTCTGGTAGTACCGCTTCTTTCTTGTGGTATTGTCCGCAATTAGACACATATATTTCAGGTACTTTTAATCAATTAGAAGCTTCAAAAAGCGCTTTGGTTTTGGTTTTAGATATACTAAAGGAAATAAATAATCAGTAGATTTTCTATGTTATAATCTACCTACTAAGATCTATCATACTTCAAAAAAAACGGTTGAGATAAAACTCAACCGTTTTTTATTTATAGAATGTTACTACACATTTCAATATTAATTCTAAACCTAGCTTTTGGGTAATACTATCGCTTTCATTTTTCTTAAAATAATAAAACTATACGACAGACATAACACTAATAAAATAGCGACTCCTAAGATGAGGATAAAACTATTACTTTCAGAAAATTCAAATAAAGATTCTAATCTTTCTAAATATATTTTTCGGACTACAATACCCAAAATTATTGCAGGCACTATAGCTATTACAGTTGCTAATGAAATGACAATCTGGTAAAATTTTGATATCGATTTGTAAGAATATCCAATAGCTCCTAAATTTGAAATCATAGCTTTATTCTTTTGTATTATTAAATTAAAACTTAATAAAATAAAAGCTATAGAAAGCACAAGAATAATCAGTGCTACCGCTATTACAAACACTAATGCAGAATTGAAGAAAAACGAAAGTTTACTAAACTCAAGCTTATCTTTGTTTATAGAATAATTGTTCTCATTAAAAAACTGTAAAATTCTTTCGTCTGTAGGATTGTTAAATGTAACTAACAGTCGGCTTATTCTAGATTTTTTGGAACGTCCAAACTTATTATTTGCATATTCTAAAAACGTTTCTGGCACTAAAATAGAATTGATCTTATTAGAAAAGCCTACTATCCTACTCTTATACACTTCGCTATTAAAGTTTCCAATGACCTTTAAATTAAAGGTGATTTGAGATATTGTATTTTTGGACAATACTGGCAACCCTTGGCTTTCGGCAAAACCAAAATTGTATAATTTTAGATAATTCTCTGGAATTATAATAGGTACAACCTCATCGTTTTCATTCCAAATCCAGTCTTCTGTTTTTACATCTATATATGCATCTGGAATGCTTTCAAAAAACAAATCTGTTTGAAACAGCGGTATATTTTCAGATTGGTTAGAATAGGCTTTAATTCTAAAATCAGCATTATTAAAAACAGAAACATCTTTTATAAAGGGTTGTTCTTTTAGCTCTTCTATTTCTTTAGATGAAAAATAAATTCGGTCTTTGTTAACGCTTTTAAATACAGACACCTCTTTACTTATCACTGCGGATTTATCGCTAAAAACATCTGTTTGCTCAGATAATAACGGTTTTACATCTTGATACAGTTGAAGCGTTGTTAAAACAATAAAAACACCAATAAATAAGGTAAGTATATAGCCTATTAATTGAATTTTGACAAGTGTCTTCTTTTGTAGTTTAATGAGCATACTAAAGATTTATAGTTTTATCAAATTCAAAAAATGGCAAATCGTCTAATGCCGTAATAATTACTGATGCTTGGCGCTCTTCTAATTCTTTGTTTAATACATCTACAATAATCTTAATATTTGAACTATCCAGGTGACTAAAAGGCTCGTCTAACAGCAAAAAATTAAAAGGTTGACACAACGCTCGTATAATTGCAACTCTTTGTCGCTGACCAAGAGACAATGTCTCTACCAAACTGTCTCGTCTATGAGTTAATTGCATTTTGTTGATTAACGCATCTATTTGCTCAGTAGATTTATGGTGTGTTAGTTTGTTTTTTAACTGAATATTTTCAAAAAGCGTTAGGCTAGGAAACAATTTAAAGTCTTGAAAAACGTAGCTTATCTCTGTTTGGCGTAAGCTAAAAACAGAATCTTCTTTTTTACTGTATACCACTTCACCTGTATAGTTATGGCTACTTCCATAAATAAAGTTTAATACCGAAGATTTACCGTGGCCAGAATTTGCTTTGATTAAGTATTTTTTACCTTTTTCAAAAACGACCTCCTTTTGTAGATATATGTCAGAAGCCGATAATTCAGCCTCTGACATGTATGTTGGTTTTAAATTGCTTAAACGTATTTGCATAAGACTTATAGTGAAGAAAAACTTTTGAAGCTTTCATCCATAAGCTCTAATAATTGTTGCAAACTATTTTTACCATTATCCTTAGTTTCTAAATTAAACTCTAAGGTAAAATTGTCTATCATCTTTAACTCAATACCTCTTGCAAAATTTGTCCAAATTTCAAAAACCTCTTCTTCTTTATCATTTTGCTCTTCTTCTATCATCTTCTTTACCTCTTTAGGATAATCGTCGTAATTTAAGTTTAAATAAGCATAGTATCCTCCACCTGAAAAATCTGATAATTTAGAAGAACCTGATAAGCTTTTAGATCCTAAACCACCATCTTTAAAGGCCTTTATACTCTTTTTATCATTAGTAAACAAAAATGTATCGTCGTCAAAAGCAAAGTATCCAGAGTAAGAGCCATCTAATTTAACTTCGTAATAATCGTCTTTCTCTTCAATTTCACTTTCAGGTATTTTTTTAATAACCTTCTTTAGATATTTATCAGAATTTATATCAAAAACCAAAGACATTACAGGTAATGTTTTTGTTCTTGTTTCTGTGGTATCTCTGTATTCATAACCTCCTTCATAATAATATTCATTAGTTGAAGCATCGAAGCGTCTGGTCTTATTTTCATTATACACCATTTTGTAGGTGTCATAGGTGTAAGTTGATTCTTCTATGTTAGATAAACTAAAAACCATAGATCCTTCTATACTTTTTATCAGATCTTCAAGCTCAAAGCCCATTTCTTTTTCAAATTCTTTTTCAATGCTTTCTAGTTCTCCTTGCTCTTGCATTACTTTATAATTTTCAGAAGGATTAAAAGACATTGCCAGATTAGCAAAACTTTGCTTTGGCAAAAACTTTAAAAGGGCATTATTAAAATCATGATCCCAAACGTTATCTCTTTTCATCATCTCTCTTACTTCTCTATTTGGAAACATTTTACCTTGAAGACTAATTCGGTCATCTTCAAACTCTAAAGAAGCAGAAATGTAGTTATCTGTCATGTCTACATCAAATTGTTTTTCTAACTCTTTAAGATAGAAACTAGACTCTAATATGTTGGATGATACCCAAAAGTTAACGTCTTTCTTGTTGCTGTAAAAAGACATAAACTCTTTATTTACAACTATCTGCTTATCTACTTTAAGTTCAAATAAAGATTCTACCTCTAGTTCTAGATTTTCTCTACTAGACCAGTTCTGTGCAGTTACAATTAACGCTTTGTTACTATCCCAAGCAAAAACGACTTCGTTTTGTACTTTAATATATTTGTAGAGATCTTCTTTTTCAACATCAAAATCAACACCTCCTTTATCAAAAATATCTTCTAAAAACTCTGCATACTTTTCTTCATCTTTAAGATCTAAGGAAACACAAACAAACTTTTCGTCAGTACCTTCATCTATGTAATACATAAAAACATCTTTGGTAAAATCTACTCCTGTCTTTGATGGATCTTCTCTAAGGTCTTCTAAAAAATTAGCTACTTTTTTATCCTCATTTCTTATTTCTTTCTGAAATGTTTTAAAAAATTCTAAATCATCTAAATCTTCAAGATTTCCTTTTTTGTAAAGTGAAAATACATCTACTACAGCAATAGCACTAGTGTTCTCTGGTATTGCTTTTAAGCTTTCTGGTCTACTACTACATGATGCAAACAGCACTAAGACTAGACTGTAGATTATTGTTTTTAATTGTTGATTGATTGGCAATAGCTTCATTTTAATATTGGTTTATTTTATTTTGAATTTAATTATTGAATTTAGACATAACACTTTTCTTCTTGAAACTTCAAGAGATTACATAATTTCTTTTGTTACAAAAAATGAATTGAAAATTAGATTTTTAAGGGACAATAAAGATAAAAAAAGATAACTAACAGAAAAGTAAAAACACATGCTTTTAAATACTTCAAAAAAAATGTAATCTGACCTTAAAATGCATTTCATCGGTTTTTTTTGCATTTTACGGATGATTTTTGAATTTTTTTGATATATTAGCGCTCAAATTAAATTCATTAAACCCCAAACTAATGAGAAAAATTACCTGCTTAATTGCAATATTCACAATAATGTTGCAATATTCTTTTTCGCAAGAAAATCATTCGAGAATAAAAATTTTAAATCCCTCTCAAGAAACCTTAAATCTATTAGCTGAAGAAGGTATAGATTTAAGATGTGGTGTAAAGCATGTTCAAAATAACTTAATTTTAGACGTCTCTGCGCATGATAAAAGTTTACTACAACAATTCGGTATTACCTATTCTGTAGAAATAGATGATTTAGAAACATTTGAAAGTTTAAGAATAGAAAATGATTTACCGTATGCTAAGTCGCAGCTCGCCCTTGAGAGAGCTCAAAGTTTATCTCAAAAAAATATGCAAACAGCCAAAAGAGGTTCTGTATCAGAAACCTTAATTGAAAGCTATCTGCAATATGGTGAACTTAATGAAAAAGATTGGTCATTACCATCTGAATTCAACTTAGGTTCTATGGGTGGCTGTTTAACTCTTAGTGAAATGGAAACAGAATTGGATAGTATGAGAACATATTCTGTAAGTAACGGTTTAAATATTGTCTCTGCAAAACAAGATGCTTCCTCAACAGGACAAACCACTTGGGGAAACCCTTCTAGTACAATTACAAATAATGGTCTAACATATAATGGTATAGGAACCTCTCGATGGGACCCTAATACTATATATTATGTAAGAATCACTGGTAATGAGTCAACAACACCAGAGGGAACCAAACCTCAAATGCTATTTACCTCTATGATACACTCTAGAGAGGTTAGCGCTTTGATGAATAATATTTATTTTATGTGGTATCTCATCGAAAATTATAATACAGATCCTGCAATTAAAAATTTAGTAGACAATAACGAATTATATTTTGTGCCTGTTGTAAACCCAGATGGTCTTCGTTGGAACGAACATCTTAATCCTTCAGGTACAGGAATGCAACGTAAAAATTTAAGACCTGGAGCTGGTGGAACTAGTAATTCATCTTCGAATAGAGGTGTAGATTTAAATAGAAATTTTGATTATTTCTGGGGAAGTGCAGGATCTGGATCATCAGGAACTGCAAGCAGTGATTCTTACAGAGGACCAAGTGCTGCCTCTGAGCCAGAGACTCAGATTATGGTAGATTTTATATTAAGTAGAAATTTTAAAACAGCGATTTGGAATCATACTTATGCCAACTCAATACCACATCCTTATGGTGGTAATCCGACATTTGTTTCTGGTAGAGAAGATGAAATGCATAAGTGGCATGAGGATATGACTAAATATAATAGATACGTATCTGGTGCTACAATTTTTACTCCTGCAAATGGTATTGCCGACGATTGGATGGTTGGTGGAAGTGCAGATACAAATGGATCTGTTGGTTCTGGCCAGAATATTTTGGCCACTACTCCAGAGCATGGTGGTGAAGGTTTTTGGCCTTCTCCAAGTAGCATTGTCCCTATTGCTAAACGTTCTGTAAGAATTTCTTTAATGGGTGCTTATCATGGAGGTAAGTATGCCGTATTTCACGATTTAACTCAAAGTGATATTAATAGCACATCTGCTAACTTAGATTTTGCAATAGAAAGAGTAGGTCAGACAGCCAGTAATTTTACACTTAACGTAACACCTATTTCTTCTAACATAACAAACATTACTCCTCCTGCTACACAGACAGGAATGGCAATTTTAGAACAGCGTAATGTTAGTGCTTCAATTACTTTAGATCCTAGCATTCAGCCAGACGATAAGATTGCTTATAAAATTCAACTTTCTAATGATGATGGTGTTTTTTATGAAGCTAATATTGAAAAGTATTATCAGCCATCTGTTTTATTTTCTCATGATGCAGATACTGACGGATTAACAGGTTGGACAAATTCTGGATGGAGCAACTCTTCTGCAGACGCATACTCTGGATCTAATGCATTAAGAACCGGAAACACCGCACCTTACGCAAACAACACAACCAAAACACTAACCACTACAGGTAGCTATGATTTATCTAGTTCTTCTGAAGTTTTAATTCAATTTTACTCAAAATGGGATATTGAACGTAATTTTGATTTGGTTGAGTTTCAAGCATCAACTAATGGATCTACATGGACAACTTTAAATGGAAAGTACTCCAAACCAAAATCTTCTTCAAGCACCAACGATCATAATGCAAAGGGCGCATCAGATGAAGCATTCCAAGATAATAATAGTTCTGGACACATTTATGATGGAGACCGAATGGATAAATGGATTATGGAAGAAGTAACTATTAATAGCTCTGAAAACAGCACATTTTTTGAAGCTCCTAGTGTACAATTTAGATTTAGAATGCGTACCGATTCTGGAAACGAATTTGAAAACTATTCTGCAAATGGAGAAGGCTTCTTTTTTGATAACTTTAAAATTATAGGCCTTACAATTCCTTGTGAAACTACTGTGCCAACAAATCTAGATTCTAATTCAGTAACAGCATCTAGCGCAGAAATTACTTGGGATAATATTCCATCAGCAACCTACGACTTAAGATATCGCGAAGTTGGTACTTCCACATGGATAGAAATTAACGATCATGGAAGTTCTAATTATTCCTTAACCAATTTAGACCCTAACACTGATTATGAAGTACAAGTAAGAAGTAGATGTATATCTTCAACCTCTGAATACACAGACCTTACAACTTTTACAACAACTGATTTAACCTATTGTTCATCTACAGCAACAGATACAAATTTTTATTTTGCAATAAACAGAGTTCAACTTAATACTATTGATAACACCTCTGGTGATGCATTATATACTGATTTTACCGGTTTAAGTACTACCCTTTCTAAAGACACAAATTATTCAATAAGTATTACACCTCAGTATAATATTACAACAAGTTATAATTTAGGCTATTCTGTATGGATAGATTATAACAGAGATGGGGATTTTGAAGATGCTGGTGAGCAAATTTTCACTGCAGGTCCAGTAAGTGGAGACTCTGTAAAATCAGGTAATTTTACAGTTCCTTCTAATATTGCGACAGGAAACGTAAGAATGAGAGTAGCATTAAAGTACAATGATGTTCCTGACCCTTGTGAAACCTTTACTTATGGTGAAGTTGAAGACTACACAATATATTTATTTAATGGTTTATTATACAGTAGCTCTACTTGGACACCTAGTGCGCCAACAGATTTAACAGGAGCTGAGGATATTATGATTTTAGACGGATCATATAATACCTCCTCAAATATTGAAGTTAATAGCGTTACTGTAGCTTCAGGCGCAACTTTTAATGTTAGTAAAGAAAATGCAATAACTGTTAATGGAAATATTTCTAATAGCGGAGACTTTATAATGCATTCAGATTCAGATGAATTTTCAAGCCTTCTTCTATCAGGAAGTGCTTCAGATAACTTAAAATATAATCGACATGTCAACTCTAATACTAACAGAAATGATTTAGTTGCTCCGCCTTTTAGTGGAGAGAGTTTTGTAGATTTTATTTCTAACAACTCTAACATCCTCTCCAATGCTGGCGAAACACTTTATCTATTTGGCCCTTTTGACAAAACTACAAGTGACTATCTAACGTATTCTAATACAGAAGTAAGCACTTTAGATGCTGGTAAAGGATACAGAACAGCTTCTACAGACAATAGCACATTTACATTTACAGGTGCAGTAACTACAGAGACTGTTAATGTTCCTATTGCAAAAACCGGTTCTACTTACGAGATATGGAATTTAATAGGAAACCCATACCCTTCTTACATAAGATTAGAAGATTTCTTAACAGCTAACATATCAGAATTTGATTCATCTACAGCTGCTGTTTATGGCTATGATGCAGACAATTCTAACGGGAGTTATTGGACCATTTGGAATTTTGCTTACGCTTCTGCTAATCCAAACACTCTTATTGCTCCAGGACAAGGTTTCTTTGTGTCTTCAAAAGATGGAGGTGGTAATGTTTCCTTTACAACTGCAATGCAAACTTCTGGAAGCTCTGATGATTTTATATCTGGAAGAAACAATAATACTCCAGAGTTTGGAAGCATCGTATTAACATCTGCTGAGAAAAATTTTAGCACAGATATATACCTTACCAATACCTCATCTCTAGGATTAGATCTTGGCTATGATGCAAGTCATTTTAATAACGCTCCATCAGATTTTGCAATCTACTCTGAATTAGTAAATGAAAACGAAGGAAAAGATATGGCTATACAAGCTATTAATTTTAATGACGCTAACGACAGCACTATTATTCCTCTTGGTGTCAATGCTAGTCAAGGTGAGCAAGTAACTATAAGCTTAACCAACTCAAGCATTAATACCAATGTATACCTAGAAGATGCTGTTACAAATACATTTACATTATTAAACGAATCTGAATATACATTTACACCTTCATCATCAATTTCTGATACTGGTAGATTTTATTTAAGATTTAGCAACCAAACGCTATCTAATAATGAATCTAATATAGAAATACTGCAGATTTATAGCAATAATGATAAGATAGTCATTAAAGGAACATTGACATCCGAAACTCAAGCAGCCCTTTTTGACATGCAAGGAAGACTTGTTTTTAGAAACAAACTAAACAACAGAAGTGCTATAAATACACTTAGCACAACAAATATTAGTTCTGGAGTTTATTTATTAAAAATTTCAGACAACATTTCAAGTACATCTAAAAAAGTAATTATTAAGTAAAAAAATAGCTTAAAATAGTATAACAAAGCCGAGAATTTTATCTCGGCTTTGTTTTTTCCATACAACCCATTTATCATACCATTCAACGACAAAAAACACTCTTTAAACTACACTGCCCTGCATTTTGTCGGTTTTTTTTGCATTTCACGGATAAAATAATTATGTTTGTCCAGAATTTAGTCCCAAAAACTAAAATTTAACCGCTTATGAGAACAATTACCAAAACCGTGATTAGGTATGCAATTTTTGTATGTGCAATTTTGTTTACCACATTAATCTTTTCGCAAACTTGTGGCTCTACTATATCAACCTTTCCTTATTCCCAAAATTTTGAATCTGGTTCAGGTTCATGGACGCAAGGAGGAGGAGATAACTTTAACTGGACTAGAAATTCTGGAGGAACCCCTTCTTCTAACACAGGACCTTCATCTGGTGATGGTGATACATGGTATATGTATATAGAGGCTTCTAACCCAAATTTCCCAAGTCGATCAGCTCATTTTGATAGCCCTTGCTTTAATATAACTTCTGTAGGTTCCGCTTCATTTAGCTATAGCTACCATATGTATGGAGCTAACGTTGGGACATTAAGCGTGTTAATAAGTACAGATAATGGTGCAAGCTTCCCTACAACACTGAGAACATTTTCCGGTAATTTAGGTAATGTTTGGAATCAAGATTCTATAGATTTATCGGCTTATATAGGGCAAACCATAAAGCTAAGGTTTAGAGCTATAAGTGGTAACTCTGGAAGCAACGGTTGGAGTAGCGATATAGCTATAGATAATGTAAACTTCACAGCTGTATCTCCAGCTCCTGAAATTAATATTACTGGAAACGGAAATAGCATAGCAGATGGTGATACCACACCTTCCTTATCTGATTACACAGACTTTGGCTACGCTGACATTTCCAGCGGTACAAAAGAAAACACCTTTATAATTGAAAATACTGGTGGCTCAAACACATTAAATTTAATTGGTGTTTCACCATATGTTACTATTGGTGGTACAAATGCTACTGATTTCACAGTAACTACAATACCTTCTAGTAGTATTGCATCAGGTTCTAACACTACTTTTGCAATTACTTTCAACCCAAGCGGTGCTGGTTTAAGAACAGCCACTGTAACGATATTAAATGATGATAGTGATGAGAATCCTTATAACTTTAATATACAAGGTAGAGGGTTCACGGCATTAGCCTGTGACGAATACATATTGCACAATGCCACATTTGAAAGTGATCAAAATGGTTGGACTTCTGGAGGAAGTGACGCATCAAGAGTTACCGACGCTACTTGGTCTTATGACGGTAGCCATAGCTTAAGAGTTAGAGATAACTCAGGAAATGCTTCAGCTTTTAACTCTCCAACGTTTGAATTATACTACTATGATAAAGTAGATTTTAAATTCTTCTTTGCTCCAGATAGCGTAGAAAATGGAGAAGAATTCCTTATAGAATATAGTCCAGATGGAGGTACAACCTGGACATATTCTCAAAGTTTCGAAGGTGGTACAGTATCTTCAAAAGATGCTGATTTTGAAACAACAACTACAGCTATATTTTACAGTAAAACAGTTACACTAAGAAGTGATTTACACCAAATAGGAACTAGCAACGGTCGTTTTAGAATTAGAGCGAACGCTAGTGATGATGATGATGAAATTTTTATAGATAATATAACCATTACAGGTACAACCTATTGCGACATTACCGAAGCTCCTGGTGGAGTTGCCAATAATTTAGACCTTTGGCTAAAAGCCGATATGTTAGACGGAAGCAGTGAAGGCATAAATGGTTCTTTAGTTAATACATGGATAGATAATGGTAAAGGCAATGATGCTAAAACTGTTGTTACAGGACAAGAACCTGTATACAGAAATAATACAACAAGAAACTTTAACTTCAATCCTGTTATAGATTTTGAAAATAACAATTCTACTGCAAATAGAGACATGACCTATATTATTAACGATGGTAGTAGAGATGAACTCTCAGGTACTGGAGGTTTTAATAGTACTGATATGTTTGTGGTATTAATGCCAGATCCTACTGTAACAACTAGTATGATTCCGCTAGATACATTTACAAGTACAGACCCTTCCGTTAACGATACCCAAACAGAAGATGTTACAGGTTTTGGTTATGGTGGATATAGTGCCAGATTTACTGGTGAATACTTTGCTTATTGTATTGGAGTTACTTCAGGAACCAGTGGTGGACCTGGTTATGGTAGAGCTGATACCTCAGGTAGTCATGATTATAATCAAATTAGTATCGTAAACATTAGAAATAATGATTCAGATACTGGAACTGAACTTTATCTCAACGCAAATCAAGTTGGAGATACCACCAACGATGCGGCTGACTTTGCTTCTGTTAACAACACAAGATTTTGGCTTGGAAGAAGTCAATATTGGAATGGAAGTTTTGATGGAAGAATTGCAGAAGTTGTAACTTATTCTATAACAAATAACGACAGCGATTTAACACAAGCCAGAAACAGAATTCAGTCCTATCTAGCTGTTAAATATGGTATTACCCTAGGAACAAATGGAACATCCCAAGACTATGTAGATAGTGATGGTACAGTTATTTGGGATCAATCTGCAAATTCAGGTTACAATTATGACATTGCAGGTATTGGTAGAGATGATATTTCAGAGTTAAACCAAAAACAGTCTAGTAGTGTCAATGATGCTACAGACGGAACAGGTCTTACTGAAGGAATCTTAACATTTGGACTTACAGACATCTATGATACCAACACAGAAAACAAATCTTCAAACCCAACAACCCTAAATGATAAAGAATATTTAATGTGGGGAAATAATGGTGCTGATCTTAACCTTTCTGCGTCAACGGTAACAGTTAATATGAGTTCTGATATAACTCCTTCCCTAACCACTAATGTAAGCTTTACTGCTATGCAACGTATTTGGAAAGTTGTTGAGAATGGTGGAGATATTCCAACTGTAAAAGTTAGAATACCTCAAAATGCAATAAGAAACATATCACCTCCTGGTAATTACTACATGTTTATTTCTAACACAGGTATCTTTGATCCTACTGCAAACTATAGAGTTATGAGCTCTGATGGTAATGGAAACCTAGAAGCTGAATACGATTTTGACGGTACAAAGTATATTACTTTTGGGTATGCACCACAAGTTGAAGTTGTTCGCTCAATCCATTTTGATGGCTCTGGAGATTATATAGACATTGAAAACAATCTAAACTTAGACCCTTCTGGATTTACAGTCTCTGCTTGGATAAAGCGTGATGCTGCAGATTCTGGCACAAAATCAATATTATCAAAAAGAGACTTAACTTTTACTCAAGGTTACGACTTAAGGATATTAGATGATAATAGAATAGAAGCATATTGGAAAAATGGTACAGATCAAATAACTGTATCTAATACAAGTATCCCAGATGATCAATGGCACCATGTATCGGTTATATACAATGGCACAACCGCATCTATATACATAGATGGTGTGCTAGATAAAAATGAGGCAAAAACAGCTCCAACTACAACAAACGATTCTTTCTTAATTGCTGCTGCAGGTAAAAATACTACTACGCAACATTTTAGAGGAAATATTGATGAAGTAAGAGTTTGGAATACAGTTCTAACTGAGGATCAATTAAGATTTGTAATGAATCAAGAAATTGAAGAAAACGCTGGTCAGGTTATGGGTACTGTATTACCAACTTCGATAACAAAAAATGATATTAATGCCGTACCATGGAGCGACTTAGCAGGCTACTACCCTATGTCTGTTTACACATACACAAACACAGATGATGCTTCTGGAAATGGTAATCAAGGTGCATTGAGAAACCTAGATACTGTTGACAGACAAACAGCACCATTACCATACGAATCAACTCAAAATGGTGATTGGGACACTAACGCTACTTGGGTGAACGGAGACGTTCAATACACTCCAGGTACTGCTTCTATAGTTGACCCAAGTGTTACCGTAAATTGGAACATTGTTAGAACCGCTCACAATGTCACAATGGACAACAGTACATTACCTGCTGGCAACAATGAAAACAGAAATGTTTTAGGGTTATATGTTGATGCAAATACACTAACCCTAAATGGAGACAATACTACAAATACAGGTAGTGGCATTACAGTATCTCATTATCTAAATTTAACCAGCAAAATTGACCTAGAGGGAGATTCTCAGCTTATACAAACAGAAGATAGTGACTTGCTAGTTGGCATTAATGGTGAACTTGAAAAAGATCAGCAAGGTACTGCAGACACTTACACCTACAATTACTGGTCATCTCCTGTTGGCGATGTAGACACTGCAATAAACAATTATCGTTATTCTGTACAAGATGTAATGTTTGATGGAAGTAATCCTGTTAACTTTTCGAGTTCTGGTTACGATGGTGCAGACACAAACCCAATAAGAATTGCAGATTATTGGATTTGGAAATTTGCAAATTTACCAAGTGATGACTACTCTGCTTGGCAACATGTAAGACGAACAGGTACTATATATGCCGGAGAAGGTTTCACCATGAAAGGTCCAGACTCTGGTGGTATATTAGACGATCAAAATTATGTTTTCTTAGGACGACCAAACAATGGAGATATTAGTTTAACAATTAACGTTGATAATGATTACTTAATTGGCAACCCTTACGCTTCATCATTAGATGCTAACGAATTTATTTTAGACAATCCTAATACTACAGGAGCACTTCAGTTCTGGGAACATTGGGGTGGAGGATCTCATGTCTTACAACAATATCAAGGTGGATATGCAATTTATAACCTTTCTGGAGGTGTACCAGCACCAGCACCAGATCCAGATGTTGCTCAAGTTGGTGTAGGTACAAAAACACCAGGTAGATACGTACCTGTAAGTCAAGGATTCTTTGTTTCAGGTATTAGCGATGGCACTATAAATTTTGAAAACGATCAACGTGCTTTTACTAAGGAAGGTGGTTCCTCTTCAGTTTTTATGAGATCTGCTAATTCTTCAAACAATCAAAATTCTGAAGCTGTTGATGTAGATGACAGAATGAAATTTAGATTTGGCTACAGAGCATGTAATACTATGCATTTACAGAGAGAACTTCTATTAACTATAGACGAAAACACAACTGAAGGTATAGATTGGGCTTACGATGCTCACCTTAACGAAGACCAAACAGACGATATGTTTTGGATGATTGAAGATGAAAAATTTATTATTCAAGCTAACGATAATGCCAGCCTTACTACTGTATATCCACTCGGAATTAAAACAAGTACAGATGGTGTAAGTACTTTTTCTATCAATGCTCTAGAAAATGTGCCTGATAGTGTAAATATTTTTTTACACGATAAAGCATTAAACGTCTTTCATGATTTAAGAACTAATGCATATGAAATATTCTTAAGTGAAGATGAGTACTTAGATAGATTTGAAATTACCTTTAAAATCATGTCTAACTCACTCGGAATTGATGAGCAAGACATCAGCAGTCTAGATGTATTGTACTCTAATGATAAAGAGAAAATTGTATTAATAAACCCTAATCTTGTAGAGGTAAAATATATAGAACTATTTAATATGCTCGGACAATCTGTCCAAAAATTAGAAAGCATTTCAGAGAGCGGTTACTCTGAATATGATGTTAAGAATTTAAGCACTGGAACTTATGTTATTAAGTTATATACTGTAAGCGGTTCAGTATCGACTAAGAAAGTTTTAGTAAAGTAATTTTTGCCCCAAATCTTAAATCTTAACTACAAAAAAGCCCTGAATTAATTCAGGGCTTTTTAATTTTTATAATATATGTATTACTCTATTTTAGTGTAGATAATAACTCTTGAATATTTAACTTCTCTTGCTCGCCTGTTTTCATATTTTTAAGAGTATAAGTGCCAGAATTTAGCTCCTCCTCTCCTACTAAAACTACATAAGGAATATTACGACGATTAGCATGGGTCATTTGCTTTTTCATTTTAGCACTATCAGGATACAACTCAGCTTTAACACCATGTTGCCTCAAATTAGTTACGGCTTGCAAACAAGCCATAGCTTCTTTCTCACCAAAATTAATGAAGAGTACTTTGGTGGCATCAGTTATTGTTTCTGGGAATAAATTAAGTTCTTCTAAAACCAGGTAAATTCTATCTAAGCCAAAGCTAATTCCTACTCCACTTGTATCTGGTTTTCCAAATATACTTGTTAGATCATCATAACGACCTCCTCCACCAATAGAGCCCATTTTTACACCTTCTGGAGCAGCCACTTCAAAAATTGCACCTGTGTAATAATTAAGTCCTCTGGCTAAAGTAACGTCTAATTGAAGGTTAGCCGTTTTTAATCCTAATTTAGAAATTGAAGCATCTATAAACTCTAATTCTTCAATACCTTTTAGTCCTACTTCAGAGGTGTTTAAAATAGATTTTAAGCTTTCTACTTGCGTACCAAAATCTCCTTCTAATGAGAATAAAGGCTGTAACTTAGAAATACCATCTTCTGAAATGCCTTTGCTGCGCATTTCTTCTTTTACCTTCTCCTCTCCTATTTTATCGAGCTTATCTAAAGCCACTGTAAAATCAATAAGTTTATCTTGAGCTCCAATAACTTCTGCAATACCAGATAAAATTTTACGGTTGTTGATTTTTATAGTAACTCCTTTTAAATCTAAAGCTGTAAACACAGCATCGTACAATTGTACAAACTCAACCTCTTGAAATAACGACGTTGAACCAACAACATCTGCATCACATTGGTAAAATTCTCTAAAACGGCCTTTTTGCGGACGGTCTGCACGCCATACTGGCTGTATTTGATAACGTTTAAACGGAAATTCTATCTCATTTTGGTGTTGTACGACATAACGTGCAAAAGGCACTGTAAGATCATAACGAAGGGCTTTTTCTGAGATTTTAGACGTTATTCTAGTTTCATCTTTTGAAGTATAATCTTCATCAGAAACCTTTTTTAAATAATCACCACTATTCAAAATCTTAAAAATCAAGCGATCTCCTTCATCACCATATTTTCCCATTAAAGTATCTGAGTTTTCAAAACTTGGTGTTTCAATCGGTTGAAATCCGTATAACTCAAATCGCTCTTTTATAATGTTCATTATATAAGAACGTTTTGCAACCTCTACTGCATTAAAATCTCTGGTACCTTTTGGAATACTTGGTTTTTGTGCCATAATATTTCCCACGAAAGTGGGAATCTCTTTTAGTGAAACTTCATATTTAAGTCACAAAAATATTATAATTTTTAGAGGCATACCCAAGTAATTTTAAATTTATAGTAACTTTATGGTGTTTGAGACGTCTTATGGTTTTAAACAATCCAACTAACTTCAAACATTACTATGTTTTCATTAGCTAAAGAGAATGTAAAAATTGCTTTTGGTTCTATAAAAAGCCAGCTACTTCGTACCATTTTAACGGTTTTAATCATTGCTATAGGTATTATGGCATTGGTTGGCATATTAAGTGGTGTATCTGCTTTAGAGAATACTATTTCTAGTAATTTTTCTTCAATGGGTGCTAATACTTTCAATTTTCAACGCTACGAGTTTAGAGCTCAACGTCAAAGCAGTAGAGAGCGTCAGAAAATTAATCCTATTATAAGTTATAGAAACGTAAAAGATTTTATTGACAATTATGACTACCCTTATACTAAAGTTGCGGTTTCTTTTTATGGTTCTGCTACATCTGAAGTAAAATATGAAAACGAAAAGACCGATCCTGAAGTTGCTGTTATTGGTGCAAATGAAAACTATATTGAAAATTCTGGATTAGAAATTGAGAATGGTCGTTCTTTAAATTTTGCTGACGTTGAAAACAACAATACCGTTTGTGTTATTGGTAGCGATTTGCAAAAGGCGCTTTTTCCTAATGAAAACCCAATAGATAAAACGATAAGCGTTAGAGGATCTAAGTTTAAGGTCATTGGAGTTATAAAAGAGAAAGGTTCTACGTTTGGCAACAATCAAGACTTAACTGTAATACTACCAATACAAAAAGCACGATCTATCTTTACCAACGCAAATATAAACTACACTCTAAGTGTTAAAGTAGATAAAACAGATATGCTCGAAGGTGCTCAAGATGATGCTATTCTAACCTTTAGAAATGTACGCGGCCTCAATCCTGTTGAAGAAAATAATTTTGGTATAGAGCGAAGTGATGATTTACTAAACCGTGCTGCTGAAAACACTTTTGCTTTATATGTTATTGCTTGGGTAATTAGTATTATTACCATTGTTGGCTCAACAATAGCGCTATTAAATATTATGTTGGTTTCTGTTACTCAGCGTACTAGAGAGATTGGTATTAGAAAGGCTCTAGGTGCAAAAAGAAGAACAATAGCTTTTCAATTTTTTATTGAGACCATCATTATTGGACAACTTGGTGGAATTTTAGGTATTATTTTGGGTATTCTGATTGGTTGGGGAATAGCAGCTGCTTTTGAATTAGAATTTTCAACACCTTGGGTAGCCATGATTTGGGCAACTAGCATTGCTTTTATTGTAGCTATTATTTCTGGCTCTTATCCTGCTACAAAAGCAGCAAAATTAGATCCTATAGAATCTCTTAGATACGAATAATTATGCTAAAGTTTTTTAATCGAATAAATAATTTTATCCGAAATCTACTTCTTGATGATGTGGATAAAGATTATGGACGACCTCTTCCCTATCACAGAAAGTTTGGTTCTGTAGAAAGACAAAAAAATGATATAAAACAAAAACGTGTTAAAGAACGTGAAGAACAAAGTAGAGGCTTTTAAACTACTACTGTCTTATAAGTTTTTCAAAATACTGAAATAAGTCTCCCTTAGTGATATTAGCTCCTTGTTGAATTAGCTTAAAAATATCCTGGTGCTTATCTTCTGAGTAGTCTTTCTTTGCGTTGAAAAATTCGATATCATCAGACAACAAGTTATCTCGCAGCCATTGAAATCCTTCTTTAGTCGTTAAATCTGCCTTATCTTCTTTTAACTTAATTGCTATGAGGTGCATATCGTTTTCTCTGCATTTAAAAAGATGAATCTGATTTGGAGAAATATGCTCTAGGTATTCTACCTTACTCAATACACCATACCAAACCAAGTCGCTAAATACATCTAGCTCTTGTTCTGCAGCCTCTGGTTTATTTTTTTTTATATCCTCCCACTCATCAGCAGTTATAGATTGTGTTGCCAAGAAATTAATAAATTCCTGGTGTAACTCTTCAAATTGTTCTTTTGTTAATCTTGCGTATTTCATCAGAATTAATTGTTTATTGCTTTATGTGCTTCAAAAGGTCTGTCTGTAGCTAAAATATCTACTCCTAATTTCTTCCACTGTAGATATAGTTTTTCTCCTTTGGCTTCTGCTTGTTTATCTAAGTTGCCTAATGTACCCAAAATGCAAACGATATCATTATCATGAAGCCTTTGATATAGAGATTTATCCGACAAACGCGTTCCTGTAAAAGCAAGCATGTTTTCTGTTGGTATATTAGCTTTTAATAATCTATCAAACTCTTCATCATTTCTTGCAGAAACCGAAAGTAATAGGTCTGGTGCCAGACTGTGAGCTGATTTTGCTTGCTCAACATCGTATGTTATAATAATACTTATATCTTTTGCTTCTGCCTTTTCTATAGCCTTTATTACATCTTTTTGGCTTACACTTCTCTTAATATCAATTGTTAAAATAACGTTGTTTGCCTTGCTCCATTTTAAAACTTCAGAAAATAAAGGAATCTTATAATTGGTTTGGTTTCCATAGTCATCAACTAAACTATACTTTTTTAATTCTTTATAAGTAAGATTCTTCACCAAACCGCTTCCATTTGTGGTTCTATCAATAGAATTATCATGCATTAAGACTAAAGATCCATCTTTGGTTTGTGCAATATCGATTTCAAAAATTGCCGAAATACTATCGTTCACATACCTTAGGGTTTCTAAGCTGTTTTCAGGATAATGCTTGATGCCTTTTCCGCCTCTATGCACACTAATACTCGGATAATTAGTTTTTGAAGCTCTAAACACTTCAATGAGTTTAGATTTTTGCACCTGCTCTAACCCTGTATTTGACTTAGAGTCTTTACAAGCTACAACTCCTAAAATGAGAAATAAAAAAAAGATTTTTTTCATGATGAAAAAGATGAAATTCTGCACTAGACCAGAATTAATTCAACATTATACCTTAATAAAATATAGGTTTTATTAATAAAAAAACCGCTTAGGAAACTAAACGGTTTTTATAAATATTAAATTTTGAAAATATTAAGCTTCTGCTACTACTTCAAAAGGAAAATCTATAGTTACTTCTCTGTGTAATCTAATTACAGCATTGTATTTTCCTAAACGCTTTACGTTACCTCCAATTACGTTGATATATTTTTTATCAATGTCGTGACCTTCGTTTTGTAAAGCTGCTGCTAAATCTATATTGTTTACAGATCCAAAAAGCTTATCGCCAGCACCTACTTTAGAAGAAATTTTAACTTCTAATTCTGCTAACGCATTAGCTGTTTTTTGTGCAGCCTCTATAATTGACTTTTCTTTAAATGCACGTTGCTTTAAAGTTTCAGCTAAAACCTTTTTAGCTGAAGCTGTAGCCATTACAGCATGTCCTTGAGGAATTAAAAAGTTTCTACCATAACCGCTCTTTACTGTTACAATATCGTCTTTAAATCCTAAATTCTCAACGTCTTGTTTTAATATAAGTTCCATTGTTATGATATTTTATTTTAATAAATCAGCAACATATGGCATTAAGGCTAAGTGTCTAGCTCTTTTTACTGCCACAGATACTTTTCTTTGGTATTTTAAAGAAGTTCCTGTTAAACGTCTTGGTAACAATTTACCTTGCTCGTTTACAAAGCTTAATAAGAAATCTGGATCTTTGTAATCTATATACTTAATACCAGACTTTTTAAAACGACAATACTTCTTCGTCTTTTGAGTCTCTATATTTAATGGTGTAAGATATCTAATCTCACCATCTTTTTTTCCTTTTGCTTGTTGTTCTATTGATGACATAATTAAGCTTTTTGTTTGTTTCTTTGTCTTCTCTTCTCAGCCCAAGCAATTGCGTGCTTGTCTAATTTTACAGTTAAGTAACGCATAAAACGCTCATCACGTCTAAACTCTAATTCTAAAGTTTCAATAACTTCACCAGCTACTTGGTACTCAAATAAGTGATAAAAACCACTTTTTTTGTTTTGAATTGGGTAAGCTAATTTTTTTAAGCCCCAATCTTCTTTGGCTATCATCTTTGCTCCTTTAGAAACGAGGAAATCCTCATATTTCTTAACTGTCTCCTTTATCTGATCTTCAGATAAAACGGGATTCAAGATGAAAACAGTTTCATAATGATTCATAATTAATTATATTTGTTTATTGTTAAAACGGCTGCAAAAATACACATTATTTCTAATTCTAGCAACGTTTTACACTGTAAAGTTTCTAACAATTTCCACAATAATTATTATGTTAAATTTTACTGTTTGTCGGTAAAATTTGTTTTTTAACCGAAAATATTGTACTATTGTCGATATCTTAACCTAATAAAATATTAATGTTATGACTTTAAACTGTGTAGTTGTTGATGATTCTGCGATTCAGCGCCTCTCTATAGTAAAGTTAATTGAGAATCATTCCTCACTTAATCTTATTGCAGAGTATAGCAGTGCGTTAGAAACAAAAAACGGTCTTAATACCCACAAAGTAGATCTTATCTTTTTAGATATTGAAATGCCTGTATTAAACGGTTTTGAACTCCTAGATGTACTTAACAACAAACCCCAAATTATTTTTGTTACTGGTAAAACCGAATATGCTTTTAAAGCATTTAATTACGATGCTACCGACTATCTTCAAAAACCTATCACCAAAGAACGTTTTAATACTGCTGTTGAAAAAGCTATTGAGCAGCATAAGTTAAAATTAGACTTTAACGAAACTGATGGTGAACACATCTTCGTAAAAAGTAACCTTAAAAAACGTAAGGTATACATTAAAGATATTAAATGGATTGAAGCTTTAGGCGATTACGTAAAAGTTGTAACAGAAGAAAACAGCCTTGTAGTACTATCTACAATGAAGGCTTTTGAAAAAGAATTACCCGAAGGGAAATTTTTAAGAATTCATAAATCCTATATTGTGAATTTAGACAAAATTGATCGCTTTAATAGTAAAAATGTTGAAGTAGGTGCTTATGAGATTCCTTTGAGTCGAAATAAGAAAACACAATTAGTAGATGCTTTGAATAATATGTAGAACAACTACTCTTTTCTAATATCTCTACTAACATTGATATAAAAAAATCCCAACACTACTGTTGGGATTTTTTTATATCTAATAGTTATCAACATTCAGCACTACTCTAACCGATCTAAAATCCTTAACTGCATTAAAACTGTTATCTATTTTTATAATCGCTTCTTTGGTTTTTGCCAAGGATTGATTTTGCGGAATCTTGATTAAGATGTTTTTATTAAATAAATTACGTATTCTGGAAATTGGAGGAAACTCTGGTCCTAAAACATTTGCTTTAAACACCTGTCTCAAAGACTTAGCATACCAATCTGCTGCTAGATTAACTCTGTTGTAATCCTTATGCCTTAACGTTATTTTAATTAAACGATAGATTGGTGGATATTTAAAATTGTAACGATCATTCATCTGCTCTGCAAACATCTCTTTGTAAGCATTTGTAGATACTTGTTGCAAAATATTATGATGCGGATTATAAGTCTGAATCAGCACTTTTCCTCTTATATCTGTTCGGCCTGCTCTGCCTGCTACCTGTGTCATTAATTGATAGCTACGCTCATGCGCTCTAAAATCTGGGAAATTGAGTAAGTTATCGGCATTCATAATGCCTACAAGTTTAACCTGCCTAAAATCTAGTCCTTTAGTAAGCATTTGAGTTCCTACTAATATATCTATTTCTTGTTGTTCAAACTTAGAAATGATTCTTTCAAAACCATGCTTTCCTCGTGTAGTATCTAAGTCCATACGAGCCACTTTCTTTTCTGGAAAAAGTGTTTTCACTTCTTCTTCTATCTGTTCTGTACCAAAACCTTTAGTATCTAAGGTAGCGTTACCACATGCCTGACACGCTTTTGGCATTACCGAGTAATAGCCACAATAATGACAACGCAACTGATCTTTGTATTGATGATACGTTAAGCTTACGTCACAATTAGGACATTGTGGTGAGTTACCACAAGTTGTACACTCTACTATTGGCGAAAATCCTCTTCTGTTTTGAAATAAAATAATCTGAAAACCTTCGTCCAAGGTTTCTGTCATTTCTTCAATTAAACGGTCAGAAAAATGACCATTCATGCGTTTACGCTTGTACTTATCTGCCAAATCTACCAGCTCAATATCTGGCATAAGCACATTGTTGAAACGTGTTTTTAATTCTACAAATCCATATTTATTTTGTGTAGCATTAAAATAACTTTCTAGACTTGGTGTTGCTGAGCCCAAAAGTGTTTTTGCCTTGTGTATGTTAGCTAAGACAACGGCTGCATCTCTGGCATGATATCTCGGTGCAGGATCAAATTGTTTGTAGGATTGCTCATGCTCTTCATCTACAATAATCAATCCTAAATTAGAAAACGGCAATAATAAAGCCGAACGTGCACCTATAACCAACTGTGCTTTTTCTAAATTGTTTTTAAGATTTTGCCATACTTCAACACGCTCATTACTAGAATATCTACTATGAAAAACCGCAACCTTTTCGCCAAAATAATCTTGTAGTCGCTGTACCAATTGCGTTGTTAAAGCAATTTCAGGTAGTAGATATAATACTTGCTTTCCAAGATTTAGTTGTTCTTCTATAAGCTTTACATAGATTTCCGTTTTTCCAGAAGATGTTACTCCATGTAATAATGTTACAGACTTTGTATCAAAAGATCCTTTAACCGCTTCAAGTGCTTGGGTTTGTGCGTCACTTAATTGTTTAGTTTGCTCATCTCCTTCTCCTTCAAACTGAACTCTATCGGTTTGTATAAAGTATTCTTGTAAAATGGATTTATCAACCAAGGTTTTTATGATACTTGTTGACGCTCCACTTCGCTCGCTTAATTCTGAAACTTTTATTGGTTTTTGTTCTGAAGCTTCGAGTGTAAACAAGGTTAAAATAACTTCGCGTTGCTTTGGTGCACGACTCAAAATTTCTAAAAGCTCTTGAAGTTTTTCTTCAGATTTATGTGCTTCATGAAGCTTTACATAGCGTACCAATTTGGGTTTATACTTTTCATAAAGTTCTTCTTGCAGCTGCAATACTCCCTTTTCCACCAAACTATTTACTACTGGAAGAATTCGTTTTTTATCTAAAATAGAAACCACATCTTCAATTTTTAAAGATGATTGATATTGCAAGGCTTCGTATATTAAAAATTCATCATCCTTTAAAGTTGCTTCAGAGATTTCAATATTTTCATTTCTAACAAGAACAGTTTCACTTTCTATAATAAAAGCATTTGGCATTGCTGCACGCATTACCTCACCTAAACTACACATATAATAGCCTGCTATCCACTGCCAAAGAATTAACTGTAAATCTGTAACTATTGGCGCTTCATCTAATATTTGATGAATGGTTTTGGCTTCGTAAGCTGTTGGTGGATTGGTATGAATTTTATATGCTAGAGCTGTATAAATTTTGCTTTTACCAAAGGGTACAGCCACTCGCATACCATGTTTTATAAATTGAGCTTCTGCTTCAGTTATATGATAGGTAAACGCTTTTTGAAGCGGTATTGGCAATATGACATCTAGAAAGTAAGTCATCAATGAATCTCTATGGTAGTTTTTTTAATTAGCTTTAATATTATTATTAATCTTTCTTAACAATCGTAATGAGGCATTTAACTCGTAGCCAAGTAGCAAAATATTTGCATTTAGCCATAAGTACAATAATAAAATTAATAGTGCTCCAATAGAACCATATAGCTTGTTGTATTGTGAAAAATTATCGATGTAAATACCAAAAAGATAAGAAGTAAGAATAATCATTAAAGTAGTAAGCAAAGCGCCTACTGAAAAAAATCTGGTATGCCTTCCTTCTTTAGTGCCAAAGTAATATAATGTTGCTGTTGCCAGATACACCATAATTACAAAGAACATGTATTTTGCAAAAATAATCCAACCTACTCCTTGGCTATTGTCTCCCAACACCTCACCACTAAAACTTTCGTAAATAGGACTTAAAATGTATATCTGAAAATATCCAAAAACAGCAACTGTTAAAAGCACAAGAATTGCCAAAATCAACGCTACACCAAGTGCATACATGTATTGCTGAAACACATTACGTGTTAATTGCTCGTGATACGAGTTTTCGAAACCAGAAAATACAGCATTTACACCATTTGCCATTAACAACATGGATAACAGAAACACCGAAGACAATAATCCTGCACCAGAGCCACCACTTATGTTTTCAAAAATATTGGCAAAAAAGAATTCTGATGTTTGTGGTGGTAAAAAATCATTAAGAAAACGTTCAAACTCAACCTGAAATCCATCAATTGGAATGTAAGGCATTACAATAATAACAAATAATAGAAAAGGAAAAATAGCTGTAAAAAAACTAAATGCAATAGCACTGGCTCGTGTGGTAAGTGCACCTTTTACAATACCCATTACATAGAGTTCTAACAAGTCGTAGATAGATAAACCTTCAAAACCAGGCAGTCGGATTTCTTTAAAAAACCTAACCAACAGATTGATTACAGGTATTTTATCTAGTTTATCTTCAATATGTTTTGTCATTCAGCTTTAGAGATTTAGACTACTTATATGGTTAGATTTTTAGACTTTCTAGACTGCTTTTAAACTTAAATCCATATTATAAACAGAGTGTGTTAATGCACCAGACGAAATATAATCTACACCACACTCTGCATAGTGTCTTAGAGTTTTTTCGTTAATACCTCCTGAGGATTCTGTAAGACATTGATTTCCTATAAGTTTTACAGCTTTTCTTGTGTCTTCGTAATTAAAATTATCTATAAGAATTCTGTATACTCCACCACAATCTAGAATTTCTTTTATCTCTTCAAGATTACGTGCTTCAACAATAATTTTTAAATCTCTATTTGTATCCTTAAGATATTGTTTAGTCTGCTCAATGGCTTTGGTTACTCCACCTGCAAAATCTATATGATTGTCTTTTAACATAATCATATCATACAATGCAAATCTGTGGTTTTCTCCTCCTCCAATTTTTACAGCCCATTTTTCTATAGCTCTAATTCCTGGTGTCGTTTTTCTTGTATCTAAAATTTTAGTACCTGTACCTTCTAATAAATCCACAAACTTTCTGGTTTTTGTAGCAATAGCACTCATGCGCTGCATGGCATTAAGCACCAAACGTTCTGCCTTAAGGATAGACTGTGAAGACCCTTCTACAAAAAATGCAATATCTCCGTACTTTACTCTGCTTCCATCGGTAATAAGTGTTTCAACCTTCATATTTTTATCTACATAAGCAAACACTTGCTTAGCAAACTCAATACCTGCAATGACACCATTATCTTTTACTAAAAGCTTAGCTTTTCCCGTAGCAGAATCTGGTATACATGCCAAAGAGCTATGATCGCCATCACCTACATCTTCTCTAATGGCATTAGCTATAATTAAATCTATTTCGGTTTGGAATTGTTCTTTTGAAATCATGTGATCTTATATTTAATGTAAAAATAGGAAATTGAAATTTGAAACGTTTAATAAATCTTACGTCAGTTCGAGGGAATTTATGAGCAAAACGAATAAATTTGTATCGAGAACCAGTTGCAAAAGACCTCTCGGTACAATTCAAATTTCAATAGCAATTGAAAATAAAATCACTCGAATTGACAAAAGCATATGAATATTAAACTCATCGCCATAGGCAAAACGGACAACAAAAGCCTTCAGACCTTAATTGAAGATTACAAAAAAAGGCTTAGCCACTATATTAAATTCGAATTTGAGATTATACCAGATCTTAAAAAAGTGAAGCACCTCTCTGAAGACCAACAAAAAGAAAAGGAAGGAGAGCTAATCTTGGCAAAAACTCAAAATTCAGACGTGCTAATTTTGCTAGATGAAAATGGAAAACAGATGGATTCTGTTGCTTTTTCTACATATCTGCAAAAGCACATGAACTCTGGTATAAAAACTTTAATTTTTGTTATTGGCGGACCGTATGGTTTTTCTGAAGAGGTGTATAAAAGAGCCAACGGAAAGTTAGGGTTATCTAAAATGACGTTTTCGCATCAAATGGTTCGTTTATTTTTTACAGAGCAATTATATCGAGGTTTTACAATACTAAAAAACGAGCCTTACCATCATAGATAAAACTCGTTTTTCCTAATTAACACATCAACTAACGTTAATATACTTTATATACTTCTTTTCGCTTTTCTAATTGACGTTTTAGATCACTTATAGTTTGATTTACAGCCAATTCGTATGTATGCTCATTTGAAGTAGCAAAAATTCTTGGTCCTGGTAAGCTAAGTTCTATATTACATATTTTACCTGCTTCGTGGTTTGGATCTTCGTGTTTTATATATACCTGAGCAGAAATAAGGAACTCAAATTTATTTGCTAATTTTTCTAATCTTTCATTAATATAAGCCGATAATGACTCACTTACATCTGTATTTACATATTGAAAATTTACTGTCATAATTCAATTATTTAAATTAATATTTCCTTTTATCTAAGATACAAAATTTAGCCCTTATCATCAACTGATAATTGTCATAAATAATCCCTAATTTCTTCTAAATAAAATGTTATTTAAATTATCCCTTTTAATGAAGTATTTTTGAAAAAAATAAATTGAAATGCAAATCGTTTTCGCCACAAACAATAAAAACAAAATAAAAGAAGTACAATCTTTAATTCCTGAAACTATAGAGCTTTTAAGCCTTGAAGATATTGGTTGCCTCGAATACATACCAGAAACACAACCTACTATTGAAGGCAATGCTATACAAAAAGCTGAATACGTAAAAAACAATTATAACTATGATTGTTTTGCAGATGATACAGGTTTAGAAGTTACAGCATTAAATGGTGAGCCTGGCGTACTTTCTGCACGTTATGCAGGCCCTCAGCGCAATGCAGATGACAATATGAATAAATTGTTATCTCATCTTGAAAACGCTAGTTCTCGCGCAGCACAATTTAAAACCGTTATTGCTTTGCACCTTAATGGTGAACTAAAAACTTTTACCGGAATCTGTAAAGGTGAAATAACAACAGAAAAACAAGGAGAAAAAGGGTTTGGATACGATCCTATTTTTAAAGCTGAAGGCTACAGCCAAACATTTGCAGAAATTTCTTTAGAAGAAAAAAACAAAGTCGGTCATCGTGGCAAAGCAGTAACTCAACTCATTCAATTTTTAAATGAGTTTTAACAGAAAATATATGAATTAATGCACTTTACTGTTATCTTTAAATGTGCTTAAAACATAAAAAAAGCGACATTAAATAAACGCCATAACAATTACAAGCTTATGAAATTTCATTATTTAATTTTCACCTTATTACTTGCTTTTAGTTGCGAAACTAAAAAAGAGAATACAGCTCTAAATCCAGAAAACTGGTCTAAAAGAGCTATAAAGTTAAACGCAAGCGACTCTTTATCTTACGGTAAGTCTTACCTATCTATATACTCGCAGATCTACAGCTTAACAGAACACACCAAACACAACTTAACCTCTATGGCAAGTATGAGAAATACAAGTGACAGAGATACAATCTACCTTTTAAGAGCAGAGTATTATGATACTCATGGTAAATCTGTAAGAAAGTATTTTGATTTCCCTATATACCTTGCGCCTATGGAGACAACAGAAATTGTAATAGACGAAATAGATGTTTCTGGCGGAACAGGTTCTAATTTTATTTTTGAATGGAAAATACCCGACAATTGTCCAGAGCCACTTTTTGAAGGCGTAATGACTTCTACCATGGGACAACAAGGTTTATCTTTTACAACTCAAGCAAAAAGAATTGAATAATATGGCAGAAATTTTATCTACTATCTTCTTAATATTTGCAGTAATAGATCCTATTGGGTCTATACCTGTTTACTTAGAAGCTACCAAAGAGTTTGATCTTGTACATAAAAAGAAAATAGCAATAAGAGCTTGTGTAGTAGCTTTTATTATACTTCTCTTTTTTATAGTTATTGGGCAGCTTATATTAGAAGGTATGTCTGTATCGTTAGATGCTTTTCAGATTTCTGGAGGTGTTATCTTATTCTTATTTGCCCTTACTATGATCTTTGGCGCAGGAAAACCAGAACAAGAGAAAAGTAGTATTACAGATTACAAACACGTTACTGTTTTTCCAATCGCAATACCTTCTATTGCATCACCAGGTGCTATAATGGCTGTAGTACTTATGACCAACAACCACATTTACTCCATAAAACAACAAACGTTTACAACTCTTATTGTACTTGCAGTTATTGGAGCTACTTGTTTTATTCTACTTGCAGCAAACAAACTACACAAAGTAATTGGAGATTATGGTATTACTGTACTGAGTAAGGTTATGGGACTAATATTAGCATCTTACGCCATACAAAGTATATTGAATGGCATAAGCAGCTACTTTACTAATATTTAATAAGGTATTTAATCTTGTTTCTTAATAGCGGAATTAAGTGCAGCATCTATTGCGTCAGAATATTTTTTGTCTGCTTCAACTTCTAGCATTCCTATAAGCATCAAGCAGGTATTTTTATCTACTTCATAACAATAAATCTTATTCTCTAATTTTACACCTTCTGCTTCAGATGTTCCATACATATAAAGCACTTTAATACCATTTATTTCTTTCTCACCAGAACTTGTAACCTCAAAGTCTTGAGCAGTAGCATTCTCACCTAATTTTTTCTTAGCATTATCATAATTTTCTGGCACATACATTCCCATAACAACTGCTTTAGGACTTTCCGATACATAAGCATTAGGCGTTGCTGTCTTAAATAACTCTTCATCAACAGTTATGTCTACTTTTTTAGACATCAACTCCACAGCACGTGCTTGCTTTTCTGCTTCTGTTTCTTGAGCATTAGCAAAAAAACCTAAGAATAAAGTGGCTAAAATTATTAATTTTTTCATTTTATATAAATATTTAGATTGTCTCAAATATATAATTAAATAAAACATTTATTTCTACTTTAATCTATTAATATTCGTATAGTCAAATAAAAGAGTATCTTTGCGCCAAAATTCGCGTAAAACATATAAAAAACGTGAAAACCTCAGAGTGAGGTGTGTTACAAGAAGTTTTGGTTTAAGTATGTCGATACGCTTCTAATGTAACACTACATTAATTTATCGCATACATAAAAAACAAGAATGAGTACATTCCAACAACTTGGTCTTAACGAAGACCTTCTTAATGGTATTTCAGATTTAGGGTTTGAAACACCAAGTGAAATCCAACAAAAAGCAATTCCGGTATTATTAGAAGAAGAGCGCGACCTTGTAGCTTTAGCTCAAACAGGTACAGGTAAAACTGCAGCATTTGGTTTTCCTATGCTACAAAAAATTGACGTTAACAGTAGAACTACACAAGGATTAATCCTTTCGCCTACCAGAGAGTTATGTTTACAAATAACTAATGAGCTAAAAGCTTATGGTAAACACTGTAAAGGCTTAAATGTAGTAGCTATATATGGTGGTGCAAGTGTTACAGACCAGGCAAAACAAATAAAAAAGGGTGCACAAATTGTGGTAGCCACTCCTGGTCGTATGAAAGACATGATTAGCCGTAACCTTGTTGATATTTCAAAAATACAATACAGTGTATTAGACGAAGCTGATGAGATGCTAAATATGGGCTTTTATGAAGATATCACAGATATTCTGGCTCATACACCAACAGATAAAAGTACTTGGCTATTCTCTGCAACGATGCCAAAAGAAGTGGCTAGCATTGCAAAAGAATTTATGTACGATCCTATTGAAATCACAGTAGGAAATAAAAATGAAAGCACAAGCAATGTTTCTCACGAGTATTATTTAGTAAATGGTCGTGATCGTTACCTAGCTTTAAAGCGTCTGGCAGATGCCAATCCAGATATTTTCTCGGTAATTTTCTGTAGAACAAAACGCGATACTCAAAAAATTGCTGAAAAATTGATTGAAGATGGCTACAGCGCAGGTGCTTTACATGGAGATTTAAGCCAGAATCAACGTGACTTAGTCATGAAATCTTTTAGAAACAAGCAAATACAAATGCTTGTAGCTACAGACGTTGCGGCTCGTGGTATCGATGTAGACGATATTACACACGTTATCAATTACCAATTACCAGACGAGATTGAAACCTACACTCACCGTTCTGGACGTACTGGTAGAGCTGGTAAAACTGGTGTTTCTATGGTTATTGTTGCCAAGAGCGAAGTACGAAAAATTAAAAGTATAGAGCGCATCATTAAAAGACAGTTTGAAAAGAAAGATATTCCTTCTGGAATGGAAATCTGCGAAGTACAATTAATGAGTTTAGCCAACAAGATTCACAATACAGAAGTTAATCATGAAATTGATAAATATTTAGATAGCATTAACGAACTGTTTGAAGATACCGAAAAAGACGAGTTAATAAAGAAGTTCTTTTCAGTAGAGTTTACACGTTTCTTTAACTATTATAAAAACTCAAAAGATCTTGCAGTTTCAGATTCTGGTCGTAGTAGTGATGATGGTGGAAGAGCTTCTGGTTCGGACACGCGTTTCTTTATAAACGTTGGCCGTAAAGATGGCTATGACTGGATGTCTTTAAAGGATTTCTTAAAAGAAGTTTTAGAACTTGGTAGAGACGATGTCTTTAAAGTTGATGTAAAGGATAGTTTTTCTTTCTTTAATACTGAAAAAGAGAATGAAGAAAAAGTCTTAGCATTTTTCACAGAATTTAAACACAACGGTCGCTTTGTTAATGTAGAAGTTAGTGAAAATAAAGGACGTAGTGGTGGCGGAAGACGCGACAGAGGTCGTGGTGGAAAACGCAAGGGTAACAACAACGATAGACCTAGAGGCGAAAGACGCTCTAGACGTAGTAACGACTCTAATAAGCCAGAAGGTAGACGTTCTGACAGATCACCTAAAAAAGGAAGACGCTCAGCATCTGACAGACCACGTAGATCTCGTAGAAAATAAACTAAAGCCTCCTAAGCGGAGGCTTTTTTTATAAACTGCATCTTGTTAATATTTAGTCAAATATTTTACTAAAAACAGCAATATCCGTTTTGTTTATTACCTTTACATTGTATTTAACACTATGCGACACTTACTATTTATTTTTTTATGCTTCACTACAGTTTATAGCTATAGTCAAGATAGTACTGCCACAAAAACACCTGAAACAGTAAAAGGAACCATAACAAGTTCTTCTACTAAAGAAGCGTTGAGTGAAGTTAATATTGTAAATATTAATCAAGTTGTGGGTACAGCTACTGATGATGATGGTAAATTTGAAATTAAAGCAAAAGTTAACGATACATTACACTTATCTTATTTAGGTTACAAATCTATTAAAGTAAGAGTTACAAACGACTGGTTAAAGTTTGGTAATACTGAAATTGTAATGACCGAATTAGCTCTAGCGCTAGAAGAAGTTACTGTAAAATCTTTGGAACTTACTGGATATTTAGAAGTAGATATTAAACAAATACCTATAACAAACAACAACCAATATCGTATTTCTGGATTGTATGGTAAAGCCTACGAAGGTGGAAAACCTAACATTGCGACCAAAGTTTTAGGTGCTATTTTTAATCCTGCTGATTTTCTTTACAATATGTTTGGTAAGAAGCCAAACGAAATGCACAAGCTAAAGAAAATTAAAGAAGACGACGAAATTAGAAACCAGTTAGCTAAGCGTTTTGATAGAGAAATGCTCATGGTTTTACTACAAGTTACCAAGTACGATTTAGATGAAATCGTTAACCAGTGTAACTACTCTAAAGACTTTATAAACACTGCTAACGATCTTCAAATTCTAGATGCAATAAGTGAGTGCTACGAAGAATACAAGGTCATTCAACGCAGTAAAGAGCGTAAAAACAAGAAGAAAGATAAAGCTTAAAAATTCTTAAGCATTAGAGTGTAGCGCTACTCTATTCCCTTCGGTATCTATAAACACTCCCATAAAACCGTGTTCGTCAGAAATTTTAGTTTTTGGCTGGTAAATCTTACCACCTGCTGTTTCTATTCTGTCTAATTCGTTTTGAACATCATCAGACATAAAATAAACCAACGTACCTTCTTGACTAGGTATATATGACTCTTGCTTAATGAGAGTTCCTGTTGCTCCTTCTCCTCCATTGTGATTTGGAAACCAACCCATTTCTAATCCTCCAAAATCCACTTTTTGAATTTCAACCTTAAAAACAGCTTCATAAAACGCTTTAGCACGAGACATATCATTTACGGGAATTTCGAACCATCCTACCATAGCATAATTATTTAGACTCTAAAATACGTTTTAAATCATTTAAGCCTTCTTCAAAATCCTTTCCTACTGTTTTATCCATATTAAAGAATAAAAAGAAAATGTTTGAAGGCATTTTATTTACCCCTTTAAATCCCCAAACCACTTCTGTAGCATTTTCTCCAACAGCACGTGTGGTTAGGTATGCATCAGATTGTGACTCCCATGGTTTGTAAAAACGCAATTGACTTTCTACCGATTTGTTTTCTGTAATCTTTATAATTTCTTGTTCTCCTGTTCCTACATCTTTGTTTCCTTCCCATCTAGATACAAATCCGACAGTAGCATCTGTACCTGTAAATTCTTGTTTCATATCTGGATCTTTCTTTTTCCATGGAGACCATTCATCTTGGTTTTTTATATATTTTAAATAATCAAAAACCTCTGTTACTGGCTTATTTACAGTAATGCTTCGGCTTACGTTGTAGGTCTTTGGTGCTATTAAAGCCAGTAATACAATTAAGGCAATAATTGCTAGTACGATGTAAAGTGCAGTCATCATAATTTTATTTTTTTAGTTAGTACTTAAAATTACAAAAATTAATGTTCCGATTTGTAACGTTCTACAATGGCATCATAATCTTTCAGTGTTTTCTTAATCCAGTCAAAACGCTTTTCCAAATATTCCTGTTCTGTTAACCGCCAGTTAATATCAGATTTACGCAATCTTGCTGTAACGTGCTGAAGAATAATAGCGGCAGAAACCGAAATATTTAAACTCTCCGTAAAACCTACCATAGGTATTTTTAAAAAACAATCTGCCTCATCTATTACTTGTTGAGATAATCCTTCCGTTTCGCGTCCAAAAAAGAAACAAGAGGGCTTTGTTATATCAAAATCTATAAGATCGCAATCCTTTGCATGCGGACTTGTTGCTACTATCTGGTATCCTTTAGCTCTTAAATCTTCAATGCAAGACTTGGTTGTATGATAGCGGTTAAGGTCTACCCATTTTTGCGCTCCCATGGCTATTTCTCTGTCAATACGTTTAGAGTTTACCTCTTCAACAATATTTACTTCTTGTATACCAAACACATCACAAGAGCGTATTACTGCACTTGTGTTATGTAACTGATATACATCTTCTGTAGCTACAGTAAAATGCTTGGTGCGCTGAGCCAATACTTTTTTAAAACGCTCTCTTCTATTCTCTGTAAGATGGGTTTCTAAATATTGTAGAAGCTTTGTTTCGGTCATAAAAAGATTATATTTATTGATTGATAAGATACTGCTATGAAATCAAAATACCTTACCTCTATTCTATTTCTGTTAATTTTTCAGTTTGCAACTGCTTTTCAGGACAAATCTATCTGTTCTTGTGAATTACTCAAAGAATCTAAAGAAAATGATGAAAAAGTTTCAATGCTTGCCAGAGAAATTGAAGCTTCTTTCCATGATTTAAGCACAGATGGCTTTAACAAATACTTTGACACTAAATCTTTTAAACAGAAACTAATAAATGGTATTGATTATGATGCCAACAAATCTTACGTTAAAGGGTTTTTAAATGGTGTTGGTAAAGCTGGCGATAAACTAGCCGAAAAAATTGTTTATGAAGTTGAAAATGGTGCCTACTACAACATTGTTAATTACAGATATAGCATTGTACAAAAGGCATACTATTTTACTTTTAGAATGTACTCTGAAGAAACTGGCATAAACTATCACGACTACAAAGTATGTACTGATGGCAAAAACATAAAAGTCAATGACATCTATATCTACTTATCTGGCGAACATCTTTCTGAAACTTTAAATCGCATTTTTATAATGTCTTTAGAAGATGAAAAGAATAATACTTTAAACTCTAAAGAAAGCACGGTAAGTAGCATGTTTAAGGTTATTAGTGCTCAAAAACTACTTCAAAGCGGTAAGTACAAAGAAGCCTACAACATGGTAAATAGTATTACCGGACCTCTAAAAAAAGAAAAGTTTTTTCTTTTAATTAAAGCCCTTATAGCTTCTTCTTACGATGATAAAATTTATGAAAACACTCTCGGTGAATTTGCTGAGTTATATCCAGACGATCCTACTTTGTACCTAAAACTTATAGACTACTATTTCTTGAAAGAAAATTACAAAATGGTTCATATCTACATAGATAAGCTAATGTTTGAAACAGAAGATGATTTTTTAAATCTTATGAAAGCTAATGCTTATCTACTACAAAAAGATTATAAAAATGCTGAGAAAAGCTATCATTACATTAAGATAAATTATCCTGCAAGCTTTTCTGCTCACGTAGGCGAAATGATATGCCTCACCTATCAGAATCGTTTAGAAGAAACTCTAGCAATTGCTCAAAGCCTGGTTGATGAAGGCTATGACAAAAAAGAATTAACCAATTTTTTTGAAGAAAAAGAAGCCGATGGTTCTAATGAACTAGAAGCCTTTGTAAAATCTAAAATTTATAAAAACTGGAAAGTTAAACCCTAACACTAAGCATGAAACATATTGTTGTATTAACCGGAGCTGGTATGAGTGCCGAAAGTGGTGTAAAAACTTTTAGAGACCATGATGGTCTCTGGGAAGGACATGATGTTATGAAAGTAGCCTCACCAGAAGGTTTTAGAGAAAACCCAGCACTGGTTTTAGACTTCTACAACCAAAGACGCAGACAACTTAAGGAAGTGCAACCAAACCAAGCACACAAAGCCTTAGCATCGCTAGAAACCGACTATAAGATAACCATAGTTACACAAAATGTAGACGACTTGCATGAACGCGCTGGTAGCACAAATGTAGTACACCTTCATGGTGAACTTAGAAAAGTACGTAGTACAGGAAACCCAAACGATATAAAGGTTTGGACAGATGATATAAACCTAGGCGACACCTGTAAAAACGGACACCAACTAAGACCTCATATTGTTTGGTTTGGAGAAGATGTACCAATGATAGAAAAAGCGGTAGAAATCTGCTTATCTGCAGATATTTTACTCATTATAGGTACAAGTATGCAGGTGTATCCTGCTGCTGGTTTAATGCATTATGTTAGTGATGATACTCCAATTTACTACATAGACCCTAAACCTGCTGTGGTTAGAAATCAAAATATTAATGTAATTGCTAAAACCGCAACTGAAGGCGTAAAAGAGTTTATAAATTTGTTATAGTTCCTTTTGTTCCAACGCTTTCAACATTAAGTTCATTCATAATTTCTGAAAAAAGTTTGTAAGACTTTATACGGTCTTCAATAGAATAAATGTTGGTTGCAACGATAATCTCGTCAACTTCGGTTTGTTTTAAAAATTCACTTATTTTAGTTTTTACTGTGGCTTTACTTCCTATAAAACTATATTTAAGCATTTGATGTACAGAAGGATGCTGAGCCATTGCTCGTAACTCTGAAGTCATTGCTGTTGGTTCTTGTAAATAAGTTGGCTGCCCTGTAAGCAAACTAAAAATCATACGATACATTGATGTAGAAATCTGCTCTGCCTCATCATCACTGTCTGCTACAATAACATTGACTCCTGCTATAGTATAAGGCTTAGCTAAAACGTCTGAAGCTTTAAACTGGTCTCTGTAAATTTGCAAAGCATTAAACAAATGTGTTGTTGCAAAATGACTTGCAAAAGCATAAGGTAAACCTTTACGAGACGCTAAATGTGCACTATCTGTGCTAGATCCTAAAATGTATAATGGCACATCTACACCTTCTGCCACATTAGCCCTTACTTTGCTTGATGCATTAGATTTTGAAAAATAATTCTGAATTTTTTCTACCTCTGTTGGAAACGATTGTGCTGCCTGAAAAAAATCACTTCTTATTGCTCTTGCTGTAGCTTGGTCTGTTCCTGGAGCACGACCCAAACCTAGATCTATACGATTAGGATACAAGGTTCCTAAAGTACCAAATTGCTCTGCTACTATTAATGGCGAGTGGTTGGGTAACATTACTCCACCAGAACCAACTCTAATGCGCGAAGTATTATCGGCAACTTTACCAATTAATACAGTTGTAGCACTACTACCAATAGCTTCAGAATTATGGTGCTCTGCCAACCAATACCGCTTATAATTAAGCTTATCGGCTTCTTGTGCTAATTCTATTGTATTCTTAAACGTTTGAGCCAAGGATGATCCTTTGGATAAGATAGCCAAGTCTAATATGGAATATGCTGTTTGTTTTTTTAACATCTCGTTTTATTTATATATTGAAATATTTCAATGTATTAATGAAAAAAATTAGAGTTGTTTTAATGCTTCTCTATACATATCCAAAACTTCATGATTTAAAGCATAGTGGTAATGTCTTCCAATTTTATACTGGTGTATTAATCCAGCTTCAACTAACTTTTTTATATGATGACTAACGGATGGTTGTGCTAAAGACAATAAATTACAAGCTTCGGTACATTCTAATTTACCTTTATTTTTTTGCATCTGCTGCAAAATTTTTAACCGATGACTATCACCTAATGCTTTAGATATTTTTTCAACCTGACTTAAATTCATATCATATAAATACATTGACAAATACAAATGTATTGATATTTAAATTAAATATATTTTAAATTCTATTCATAATCAGAATCACTTAATTTAAAAAATGAATTAACAGGTTTACCAAACACCTCTGATAATTTTAGAGCCAATACTGTAGATGGCACATAGCGATTAGCTTCAATAGAGTTTATGGTTTGGCGAGATACTCCTATTTTTTCTGCTAAATCATTTTGCGTTATATTAAGAATAGCACGTTCTACCTTTATTGTATTTTCCATTATCTGTAGCGTTTTAGAGTGTGGTAAAACATTAACTGAATCATAAGCATAAATAACAATACCTGAAAATCACCCAAGTCTTTATAAACCTCGCCACCGGAATGCACTACGTTAGATACACCAAATTCTACATAAGGCATTACTAATGCATAGACCACACCAACAATAAATGCAACAGTATAAGATTGTGCTCTTAAACTAACGGTCATTTCATCTTCTATTTTATCTTTTGAGACCGACATTAACAACATACCAATAAGTAATGTTTTTTGAAGCAATAACTTTAACCATTCTGTATCTCCGTCCATAACTGATGCTCTAACAAACATCATAATTATAGATATTGCAGCCACAACTACACCAACTACTATAAACTGATGTGGCAACCTAAACTTTGTAATTTTTAAAAGATGACTGCGCTCGCAATCGATTAGTTTTTCTGTATTCATAATTGACAAATATATTTTATAATTAGTAAAATTATTTTTACTATATGACAAATATATTTTACATTTAGATTTTACGCAACTATTTTAACAGAAACTTGAATTTGTGGTTAGTTTAAACGAATTTCGCATTACTCTTAATTTTAAGTAATTCTGAGCATAAAGTTTCATAGACTGATAACAAGCATTTTATTGAAAAACAAAACATCTAATGAAAAGAACAAACTCAAATATCTTTTATTACTGTAGTGTCATTCTATTTGTTATTTCATTAACTCAAAATGCTTTCTTTACTGATAAAAATAATACCTGTGTAGGGTATCTAGCTTTAATTTTCGGGTTCTATGTGGTTTTTGACACAGGTATATCATGGATAGCAAACCTTTGTATTATACTTTCTTGGGCATATAGACATAAAAAGATATCCATATATTTTAGTCTTTTAGCACTTATACTTGGCATCTCCTTTTTGTTTATTGACAAAATCACCACAGGAACGAACAATATTTATAGAAAAATCACAGGTTATGGCTTAGGATATTACCTCTGGACTCTTAGTTTCGTATTTATGTTTTACAGAAATTTACTGAACTACAAAAAAGTATTTAATCCCAAAAACTCTTAAATCACCTCTTTTCTTATCTTTAATAAGCTATTACTCTTGATTTTCTGAAATTTTTCGTCGAACTTCGTTACCGGTAGGTATAAATCATTGAAACGGATTCATATCCTGAACGTTAGCGATAATTTGAACCCAAATCCGAATGAGAGAACAAATAACAGTCGATAAAGCTATAAAAAGAGGACATTTAATTGTGAATATTCCAGTATTTATAGCATTCATTGGTTGCCCAGCTTTAGCTCTATACTTATCAAAACAGAACTTAATACCTGGTTGGGGAATTGGATTAGCATTCTTACTTGGATTTGTTTTAGCTTGGTTAATTTGGAGTTTTATGATTACCAAATGGAGAATTTGGGCATTTGAGAATGTAAGAAACGTTCACGAATTAAAAAAAAGAGCCATCCAAGAAAAGTTGATTTGGAATGACAGAAATATTTTGGAAAAAACCGAAATCAGAAACACTGAGGATAAAAGAAAACTCAAAGAACTTGAAAGAAAATTTGAGCAAGAAGTTGAGTATAGAGAAGATTATTCTCTTCCTCCTAAAATAGAAATTTACTATTCCAAAGCATACAACTATTTCGAACTTGGAATTTCAATTTTAATAATCGGAGTTGGAATTTATTTTTTCACTAAAGGAGAAATCAAGCAATATGTTTTAGGTGCAGTTATGGCTGGAATTGGACTTTATAATACAATAAAAGAATCCCAAAAAGCATTTAATAACAAACCACAAATAATATTAGATTCGAAAGGAATCAAAACTAAAAATGTTGAATTTAAAAACTGGTTATGTATAGAAAGTGAGGAAGTTGTGCAAGAAGGTTACGGAAAATCAGCAAAATCCTACCTGACTTATTTTTACGATGAGGGTGAGTTTGAAAAAATAGCAATTGACCCACTGAATGTAACTCATAGAGAATTGGAAAATATGATAAGAACATACAGAATACGAAATAATAAAAACTACCGCTAACAACATGTTTAATTAATTGCGACTATGAAGTAAAGAATCCTACTGATTTTCACGCAACGAAACCATAGCCAAAACAAATAACAAAACCTCACCTATTCTTCTCCTCAATCCATTTACTCAAATACTTAGTACTTTGCAAAGTCTGATGTTGTAGTATATGACCAATAAAATTGTTTTGACGATGTTTTTCTAAACCTATACTTAGGGCTTCCATTTTTTGTGCAAACTCATCTTTAAAATTAGCTTTATCAAAACGCAGATTTAAAACTTTAAAACCGTTGTTCTGTTTGTCTTTCCAAACTCCTGTATTTGTATAGAGTTCTACTGCCTTTTGGGCAAAAGCTTCTGGATGGTTTTCTACAAAACCGTTCACTTCGACTTCGTTCAGTGACCACAAACCACCAAACATACCTTCGGCTGCTATAACAGACATAACACAAGGTGTGCCATTTTGCATAGCGTCTACTAGTTTGCCTTTTAACCCTGCACCAAAACGTAATGGTGCCAAACAAACTCTAGATTGTTGCATTACATCATTCACATCATCAGCAAATCCTTTTATTAAAAAACCGTCCTTTTCTTTATGCAGTTGTATTACTTTTTGAGATTTGTAAGCACCATAAATATGCAGTTCTGCTTTGGGAAGTTGCTTGCGTATTAAAGGCCAAATAACTTGTTTTAGATACAATACAGCATCATAGTTTGGTGGATGCAAAAAGTTACCAATGGCTATAAAATGCTGTCGCTCTTCAAAAGTTGGCAAACTACTTATCTTTTCTTCCTCTATTGGCTCTAATAAAAAAGGTAGATAATAGAGTAAGCTTTCGTCTATCTTAAATTGTTGGGTTAAGATCACCATTTCTGCTTCTGAAATTATTAAACTTACATCGCAACGGTAAATACTTGCAATTTCACGTTTGGTGGTATCGTTTTGTAAGTGTTCAATCGTTACCTCTACACCTGCTTTTAAAGCGTGTTCCCTAGCCTTTCGTAAGCCATGAAAATCTTCGGTATCTAAAATACGTAAAGCATTTGGGCACTGCTCTGCCACTCGCCAACCGTATTGCTCCTCTACCATAAAACGATCAAAAAGCACTACATTTGGTTGTAGTTGGTTTATAAAATCATCAAAAGACGAATCATTCAACAGTATGGTTTGTGTTTTTACACCTAGTTGAGATAAATCGTAGGTATTAGCAGATGTTTTGGCTGCACAAGCAAAAGTAATTTCAAAATCCTGATATAGAAATTGTTCTATGAGCTGCAACATTCTGCTACCTGCAGCAGAACTTTTAGGCTCTGGCCAAACAAACCCAATGATTAGCAAATTTTTCATAATGCAAAAATACTATTTACAATCTACTAACCACTCACTAATAACTATTGTGGTTCTTTAGAAAAGATATAGAAAACTCTTGCCATTTTTATCCATTTTTCAACAGCTTCAATCTGCTCATTAGAAAGTTTAGCATCACTATGTCCCCAAGTATAACTAGGCAAAGGCATATGACCTTCTTTTACTTCTTCTGCAAGTTCTTCTAACTTATGGTCTTTTTGTTTATCTGAATAATCATCCCATTTAGACATGTTAAAATCACGTTTTCCATGTTCTATATGGTCTGCCATCCAATAATTTATTGGTGTAATTTTACTATACCAAGGGTAACGTGTATGGTCGCTGTGGCAGTCAAAACAAGAATTTTTCAAAACAGCCATTACATCTTGAGGTGGATTTGTAGCTTGCAAAAATGGCTTAACAGAGGTGATATCTCCATCATTTTTTTCTGGTCCAAAAAACTGAGCTATTACAAAAACTACCAAAAGCAGTATTAAGATTTTTTTGAGAATCTTCATTTTTAATTAATTTAGAAGTTGAAATTTAAAAAAAATAAATTGACAAAGGCACAACTCTACGAAGAATTAAATTACGTTAACCACTCGCGAGAGAAGCGTCTCTACTATGCCAATTTGGTTTTAAGCCAACCTGAACTGTTAGAACCTCTTTTAGAAATTTTATTTGATGTGGACGATAAAATTTCGTGCAGAGCAGCTTGGGTCTTTGAGTTTATGTGTGGCGAAAACCTTGAAGCTATTATTCCGCATTTAGATACGTTTACAAACAACGTTAGCAGTGTTCATCTTGATCCTGCAGTAAGACCAATGGCTAAAATTTGCGAATATCTAACAACTGCTTACTACGGAAAATCTGATTCTAAAATAAAACAACATTTAAGCGAAAGTCATAAAGAAAAAATTATTGAAGCCTGTTTTGACTGGATGATTAATGACGAAAAAATTGCACCAAAAGCCTACTCCATGAATTCACTTTATTTACTTGGCACAGAGTACGATTGGATTCATCCAGAACTCGCTATGATTTTAGAACGCGATTTTCAGATGCAAAGTTCAGGGTTTAAAGCCAGAGCAAGGCATATTTTGAAGAAGATTAAGAAAGTGAGTAGTTAGTAGTGATATTAACAACTGTGTAAATTCTTAAAACGTAATCTAAAAAACCTTTAAACATCAAAAAACTGACGACCATATAATTGAACTATTAAACAGACAACCCTCAACAAAAAAACTTCTTACTTCATGCTTCCTGCTTAGACCTAACTTTGCTATATTTGATGCTTCTTAAAAATCAACTTAAATGGCACTCACAGCACTTAGCGCAATTTCACCAATAGATGGTAGATACAGATCTAAAGTAGACGCTTTAGGCAATTATTTTTCTGAAGAAGCTTTAATAAAATATCGCGTTCTTGTAGAGATTGAATACTTTATTGCACTTTGCGAACTACCGTTACCTCAACTAGAATCAGTTTCCTCAAGTGTTTTTGAAGACTTAAGAGCTATTTACAAAAACTTTACTGCTGTTGATGCAGCTGCTATAAAAGAAATTGAAAAAGTAACCAACCACGATGTTAAAGCGGTTGAGTATTTTATAAAAGAAAAGTTTGATGCTTTAGATTTATCTGAACATAAAGAATTTATTCATTTTGGATTAACATCTCAAGACATTAACAACACAGCTATTCCGCTAAGCATTAAGGAAGCTATGAACGATGTTTATGTTCCGGAATATAATATTCTTCTTAATAAAATTGAAGAATTAGCTGAAGAGTGGAAAGCTGTTCCAATGCTAGCAAGAACACATGGACAGCCTGCTTCTCCTACTCGATTAGGCAAAGAAATTGATGTTTTTGTAGTACGATTAAAAGAACAATTCAATCTTTTAAATGATGTGCCGAGTACTGCTAAGTTTGGTGGTGCTACAGGTAACTTTAATGCACATAAAGTAGCTTACCCTAATATTGACTGGAAAGCTTTTGGAACATCATTTGTACAAGAAAAATTAGGCTTACAACACTCGTTTCCAACTACACAAATAGAGCACTACGACCACATGGCTGCGTTGTTTGATGCTTTAAAACGTATTAATACCATTATCATAGATTTAGATAGAGATATCTGGACGTATGTATCTATGGATTACTTTAAACAAAAAATTAAAAAAGGCGAAGTTGGTAGTTCGGCTATGCCACACAAGGTAAACCCAATAGATTTTGAAAACAGTGAAGGTAACTTAGGTATTGCTAATGCCATTTTTGAACACCTTGCTGCAAAATTACCAATCTCTAGATTACAGCGCGATCTTACAGATAGTACAGTATTAAGAAATGTTGGTGTCCCTTTTGGACACACAATTATCGGTTTTAAATCTACATTAAAAGGTTTAGGAAAATTACTTCTAAATGCTGCTAAATTTGAACAAGACCTAGAAAACAATTGGGCTGTTGTTGCAGAGGCGATTCAAACAATTCTTCGTCGAGAAGGTTATCCTAATCCGTATGAAGCTTTAAAAGGCTTAACAAGAACCAACGAAGCAATTACTAAAACATCCATTTCAGAATTTATTGATACATTAGAGGTTTCAGATGCTATAAAATCTGAATTAAAAGCTATATCACCAAGCAATTATACTGGAATATGAAACTCTTTTTTCCTCTAAACAGAAATACATTAGCGCTAATTTTTGTGGCTATAACAGCACTAGGATTATTTACTTCTGGAATGTTTGAGGTATTAGATTATTTTATTATCAAAACGCTATTGCTTGGATTTCTTGGTGGTATGTTTGTTTTGGCTTTTTGGTACGCTTTAAAAAATGACACTAAAAAAAATCATCCTGAAGACAAGCTTCAGGATGATTCTAATTAACATTCTAAATAAATTGTCAGTTTATTTATTTTATAAAATCGGTGATACCTTTTAGGTTCGCATTTTCAAAATCCATATCCTTAAGTACAGATTGCAGAGACATTATTTTTCCTGCATTCATATCGTTACCTAAAACTCTGGCAACTACAAAGCCTTTATCCTTTGCATTACCAAAAAGAATAAGCTCATCTACATTATCTACATCTCCTATAAACATTACCATAAAACGACCATCTACACTATTTCCACCACGCATTAACTCTTCATACTTAGGATTTTTTAGAATGGTTTTTACATTTGCAAGCTCTACATCATATTCCGCCATATTGCTATTATCTAGTCTATAGGCTAATATATTTAGTTTATCTATAGACTCGTAGGCTTCTTTTTGCTCTTCTGTAAGATTAACCTCTTCTATGTTAAGTAGGCTAATTGGTGCATCTACAGATAAAAAACCTGGTTTTACCTGGTTATCTACAAAGTAAGTTTGCAAAGTTGGCCCTTGGTTGCAGCTTGTATAAGCCACAACCAAAAGCAACATTACTATTGATTTTTTGATTGATTGTATCATTTTAATTTTGTTTTTCTCCTGCCTTTTTTAACTGGTCTCCACCAGGAATATCCATCTGGTTTGTAATTTTAGACACTTGTCTTAGATCTATGTCTCCTGTTAAGGTCAATAAAACAGTTTCTATTTCTCGTTTCTTACCATTAATCTCTATGTCTTTACCTTCTGTAAGTTCTTTAAGTCCTGTTACAAACATTAATAACTCTTTTACATGGTTTTCATCTTTACCTTCTTTAACATAAAACTTAACGGTTTGGTCTCCATCTTTAATACGCATTAGCTCTTCAAGAGCAGAGGATTTTAAATACTTATCTACAGTACTTTTCATATCTGATGATATTTTTTCATCTCCTGTAGTAAATACTTTAAGACCTGTAATCTTTTTTACCATTTCCATAAACTCCTTAGCTTCCGGATCGTCTACATCTAGATCTATAGTGGCTAACATTCTGAAAGCTTTTTGCGTAACAACTATTGATGTTACTTCTTTCATATCTTCATACTTATCAAAGATGCTCTGTGCTCCTGATAGCATTGGTGCTATAATAAGCGCTATTATTACAATTAATTTTTTCATAATTCTTTAATTTTTGTGTGTTTGTTACTTGTTTTTAAATATTCTGTTTGTTGCTTTTGAAAACTCACTTAGTCTGCTCGCTTCTTCTAAACCTTGATTTAAGTTTTCTGAAACTAAGCTTAATGAATTAAGTTGTTCTTTACCTTCGTTCATTCCTATTGAAACTAAACTTAAAGCTTCCATAGCCTTATTATAAGTTTCCATTGCTAATTCTTTTTTTCTTCTCTCTTCTTGAGAAGGACCGAGAATTCGAGGAATAATAAGACCTAACATAAGAACTGCAACTGCTGCGACAGAAATCCATTGATACATCTTTGTTTTCTTAGGTTTTAATGGAACGTCTTTAGTGTACTGCTCTTGCTGTGCCTGAGAAAAGTATACAAACATTGGTTTGTAGTGTTCTAAATGCGGTGCAACATCGCTACCTGTAAAGTAATCTCTTAGCTGTGCTTCTTCAGCTAGTGTTGTCTCTGCATTGTTGTACTTTTCTATTAACTTTTCAATATTATTTAATACCATGTCTATGTGTATTAGTTAATTTTTCTCTTATTGTTTTTCTTGCTCTAGATAGATTAACACGCACTGCGGTTTCATTCATATCTAGCATTTTTGCTATCTCTGCAAAATCGTACTGCTCTATATCTCTTAGTTGTACAATTATTTTTTGTTGCTCTGGTAAATCTTCCATAATTCGAGATACCCAGTTTAAGCTATCTTTAGCTTCTACTTGCTTTTGTAATGACGCATTGTTATCTGTATAATTACTGTGAACAATTTTTAAATTCTGTGCTTGTTTAGATTTTAGTCTGTCCAAACAAAAATTCTTTGTCATTGTCATAGAGAAGGCTTCAACATTTTTATAGTCTTCTATCTTCTCTTTATTCTTCCATAATTTCAATAGTATTTCTTGCGTAGCATCTTCTGCTTCTTCTCGCGACACCAATAAACGTTTGGCTAAACGAAATACTTTATCCTTAAATGGCATTACTAAGCTTACAAAATCTGCCTGCTTCATTACTTATTTGATTGGTGGTTGAAAGCCTTTTTTACTTGCTTTCATAATTACGACGATACACATTACATTTTGTTACAAAGTTTTTTTATTTATAATAATGTAAGTAAATTTAGAGTTTTACAGACATAAGTAAAAAAGCTATCTAAAAAAGAAAAATGATGAAAAATTTAAAATTACTGGCGCTTTTATTAGCCGTCACAACAATCATATCTAGCTGTTCTGAAGATTTTGATGATAACTTAGTTGCATCATCTAGTGTAAAGGACTTTGTATGGAAAGGCATGAACGCTGTTTATCTATACAAATCTGAAATTCCTGATTTGGCTAATGACAGATTTGCAACAAATGAAGAATACTCTAACTACTTAGCTGATTTTGAATCTCCAGAAGCGTTATTTGAATCTCTAAAACACCAACCAGAAACTATAGATCGATTTAGTATTATTACAGATAACTATATCAATTTACGAAATCAATTTTTAGGCGTTAGCTTAAACAATGGTTTGGAATTTAATCTATATTTTGTTCCAGGTAGCAGTACAGATATATTTGGTGCTATTACATTGGTATTAAATGATAGTGAAGCCGATAATTCAGGTTTACAACGCGATATGATATTTAGAGCTGTTGATGGCACTAACTTAACAGCATCTAACTATCCTGAACTTTTATCTCAAGAAACGTACACCTTAAATTTTGCCGATTATGACAATAATGGCACCGAAGACGTTAATGATGATATTGTAACATTAAACGGAGAAAGTGAAACTTTAACCAAAGTACAATATTCAGAAAACCCTATTCATATTGCTAAGACCATTACATTAGATAACAATACCAAAGTTGGATACTTAATGTATAATCAATTCAATTCTAACTTTAATAATGCGCTTAATAATGTTTTTGGTGATTTTGCTTCAAACGGAGTTACTGAGCTGGTGCTAGACTTAAGATATAATGGTGGAGGATCTGTACAAACTGCTGCTTATTTAGGTAGCATGATTACTGGGCAATTTACAGGACAAGTATATTCTAAGGCATTTTATAACGAAAATTTAGCGAGTAACAATAGAGACTACCTATTTACCAACTCTATTGGTGCTGGTGGAGCTGCTATAAATAGTTTAAACCTTAACAAAGTGTACGTATTAACAACCAATAGAAGAACTGCTTCGGCAAGCGAGTTGGTTATTAATAGTCTAAGCGCGTATATTGATGTTGTGGTCATTGGCGAAAACACTGTTGGTAAAACACAAATTTCTACTACCATATACGATTCTCCAGACCTTGGATACAATGGAAGAAATCCTGGACATTTTTATGCCATGCAACCTCTGGTTGCTAATTCAGTAAACGTAAATGATGAATTAGTACCTACAGAAGGTTTAACACCTAATATAGAACTAAGAGAATATCCAAGTACTCTTGGTGTTTTAGGTGAAATTAATGAACCCTTATTAGAAGCTGCTCTGCAAGATATATCTGGTTCCGGAAGATTTAATTACAATACTATTTCGGGTCCTGAACCTGTTAATGACAAAAGGTTATTTAAACCTTTTGAACAAGAAATGTATATAGATAATGAATAATAAAAAAGCCGCTCAGTGAGCGGCTTTTTTATTAAAGAATATTTATTGGCTTTTTATTTTCATCAATGGCTACAAAGGTAAATTCGCCAGAGACTGCTTTTTCTCTGGAGTCTGTGTACATTTCTTCTACAAAAATATCAACTCTTACCTTTAGACTTGTAGAACCTAAATAGGTTACATAACCTGTTAATTCTACTATAGTACCTGCTGGAATAGGTTTTTTAAAGTCTATCTTATCACTACTAACCGTTACCATTTGTTGTCTACTAAAACGAGTAGCTGTTATAAAAGCGGTTTCATCCATTAACTGCATTGCAGTACCACCAAAAAGCGTATGGTAATGATTTGTTGTATTCGGAAAAACTGCTTTAAAAATAGTAGTTCTAGAATTCTTCTTTCTTGTTTCTATATCCATCATACTACTTGTTTTTCAAAAGCTATAAAATGTGTAGTTTCTTTATTATACAAAGGAATTACTTGGACTTCACATTTGTATAGTGTGCCATCCTTTTTATAGTTATGTAAAATTTCTTTAAAAGGTTTACGCTTAGTTATATGTTCTCTAATTCTACTTTTGGTTTTATTATCAGTTGATTCGCCTTGCAAAAATCTTGGTGTTTTATTTAGTGCAAAAGTTTTTGAATATCCTGTCATTTCAGTAAATCCATTATTTACCCAAATAATCTTCTGATTCTTATCGGTAATAATAAGAGCTTCGTAATCCTTTTTATTAAATACAGTCTCAATATCATTTTGCCATTGAAACTTCTTTGAAAACGACAACACCTGGCGTAACTCTGCCAGCTTAACCGACGCTTCAATTTTATCTTTGTAATGCGACATATAAATATCCCAACTTAATAAAGGCATTACATTTGGCTTAGACAATGCTATAGCTTCTTGTAATTTTTCAATTTGAGAATCCTCACCATAAGATGTATATATATCTAAACAGCTCATATAAAAAGGATCATTCATACTTATAGAATTAGAGTTACAAAGCCTATAGAAAACTAACTAGTTAAAATAAACTCCACCAGGAATTATATTCACTGATGCAGAATTTAATAATGTATTTGTAGATAAATCGTATGCAAAAACAGAACCATTACTTGTAAAATCGCCAGCATCTACACCATATAAAATAGAATTATTAACAGACATTCCATAGAAATTTAAACCTGTAATATCTGCATCTGTTGGCAAAGTTGTAGCATTAGCATTCATGCTATAAACACTTCCAGACATGTAGTAATATAACGTGTTGTTTTCAACAGCTAAGAAATTTGGATGCTGAGTAGACGTAAAATCGATAGAAGTTACACTGTTATCTGAAATATTAACTTTAGATAATTTTCCTGCAGTTTCATCTCCTGTCCAAGAAGGCTTACCGCCAGATAAAACCCATAGATTATTTCCTGACACAACTAATGAGTTTGGTACATCGCCTACTGTTATTGTAGTAGTAACGGCATCTGTGTTAGCATTTACCACAGAAACAATATTGTTTTGTCCATAACCACCTTGGTGCGCTACATATACCTTATCTCCACTAGCCACTATTTCCTCAGGACCTTCTTCTACACTAATGGTCTGTGCGTTTAGTGTGTTTGTGTTTAAATCAATTATTGCTAAATAATCGTCTGTAGCAACTCCACCATCTCCCCAATTTGTAACATATCCTTTTCCATTAGAAAAAGCTACAAATCTTGGGTTGTTAAGACCTGTTGTAATACTTGCTACACTTTCAAAAGTATATCTGTTTACAATTTCAATACTGTTTGATGCATTTAGTACGATATAAGCCAAATCATTATAAAACCCAATGCTCTGTGCTGTATCTCCTAATGCAGTTCCGTTTACTGAAGAAAAAATGTCGTTTTCTATTACAGATAAGTCATAAGTACCAAAACTTACCGAAGCATTTCCTTGACCAAAATTTCCTTCGTGAGAAATTAAAATTCCATTTTCGTAATCACCTAAAGGCGCACTTGATCCATTGTCATCATCATCACTACAAGACGTTAATAATACAGATATAGACAAGAAAAGTAAAAGTAATTTGTTTAGTTTCATTGTTTAAAAATTTAAATTTAAGTTTAGATTATAGTTTCTGTTTGGCATTGGTCTTAATGCCACATTTTCGTAATATTTATTGTATATATTGTTTACTCTAAGACCAAGTGTATATTTTAATTTTCCGTTGTTATTTAATCTATAGTCTACACCAAGATTTGCAACATTATAACCTCTTAGATCTCCACCTATTATTTGAACTTCACCATTTATTAAGTGTTGGTAAAAGCACTGTAAGGCTTTAAAATCATATGCCAAAGAGGTGTTTATTTTATGCTTTGGCACATAAAACAAGGACTGATCTTTATCGTCATCGTTAGCAATAGTATAAGCGTACGAAGATGAAAGTAAAAATTTATGATTTTCGTTTAATTGTTTTCGCACTGTTGCTTCAAGCTCTAAACCATACTGCGAGCTATTGGCCACATTAACCGGATTCCAATAGCCAGTTTCTGCATTTGGCCTCCATTGTATAAGATTTGATGTTTTAATATAAAACGCATTAAACTTAACTTCAGAATTTTTAAAATTGAATTGATGTCCTAAATCTATTTGATACGATTCTTCTGGTTTTAAGTCTAAGTTTCCACCAGGATTCCAATACAAATCATTAAACGTTGGTACTCTAAAATTCTTTGAAGCATTTAATTTTAAAGCATAAAAGCTTAACAGTTGATATCTAAAATCTGCTGATGCTACAAAAGGGCTCTCAAAATCTGAGATTATATCTTTTCTAATGTTTAGGTTGTAGTTTAACTTATCGTTTAGTGCATGACTAAAAATTGCTGTGGCAGAAAACGCATTTCTTGTAGGATCGTCAAAACTATTACCTTCAGCATTTATATAGGCATAATCTGTAATAACATTAAAGGTTATTGCTTCGTTTAAATGCTTTTCAAAACGATGCTTTATCAAATAAGTCGTTGCTCTTCCTTTAGAATAATTATCTAACTCTCTATTTTCAAAATATTTAAATATTTCAGATAAATAAGCCACCTTTAATGTAGATGTATAGGTTTTGTGAAGGTGCCTCCACTCTACCATTGCTCTGTAATCTTCAGTTTCGTATTTACTGTTTGAAGGCGCTAGTAAGGTTGAAGAAAATGCTCTGTCGCTATAAAAACTTTGATAGTATAGCTTTAAAATATCTTTATTAGATACTAAGTATCCTAGATTAAAATTCAGGTCTAAATTTTTAAAAGCTCCATTCTCATTTTTTCTGTCTGTGCCTAATATTTTATAGTCATTATCAGAATCTAAATAAGCTGCACCAACATTAATCGCTAATTTTTCATTACTAAACGAGGCGTTATAACTAGCACGTTTAGTATCATAACTTCCATAATCTAAGCGAATATTATGGTCAGAGTGTTTATCAAAATTTAGAGTATTTGCTAAATGAATACTTCCGCCTATTGCTCCACTTCCATATTGTACACTTCCACCTCCGTTTCTTATGGTTACATTATTATAGTTTGAAGTCGATAACAAATTAAAATCTACTTGACCATTGAGCTGAGAGTTTATATTAATACCATTCCAAACTACAGCTGTTTGCGAAGCATTAGTACCTCTAAAAGATGGCGAAGACACCATACCATAGCCATTTTCTTTAAAATAGATATTGGTATTAAATCGTAATAAATCTGTAAGCGAATTGCCGTTTTTTCTAATCACAGAATCATTAAGCACTGTAACCTTATAACCGTTAGAATAACGCTTTAGTTTTACGTCGCTCAATACCACCTCATCCAATTTATGAATTGAATCTGATGGCTTTTGTGCATTTGAAAACATAAACACACAACAAAATAATAATGCTAAAAATAAATGTCTCATAACTCAAAAGCTTTTTTCCCGAAAGCTTTAATGTTTAATTAGGAAAATTGGCAGGTCTCCTGACTTGCGTCTTGTTATTGGTCTTCCCAGAAAAAATTCCAGTGACATTGAAGGTTATAACAAGCGTTGTAGCTTACAGTTGCGGGAACAGTTTTGGAATTGAAAATAGTATTCGCACCAAATTCCCTTTTAATTGACTTTGCAATCCTGAATCGTTTCAAGATTTAATCATAGTCAAACCAAAATTCACCGCGAAAATAAACATTTTGTTTCATGTTGAATTCAAATGTTGAAATAATATTACTTTTGAAATAAATTTTAATAGACCTTGAAACATCCATTTTACGTCCTTTTTGCACTTTTACCGCTTTTCTTTTTTAATTGTAAAGACGATAAGAGCAATACCCAACCGCTACCTGTAAAAACAGAGAATCGTATAAACTTAAAATATGCACAAGGGTTTTCTTTTGAAGATTTTACAGACTATAAAGTATTAACCATAAAAACACCTTGGCCTAAGGCCGAAAAGAGTTACAAATACCTTATAGCTTCAAAAGAACAGTTAGCTAAAATGACCTTTCCTAGCGATGCTTACGATGGTGTAATTACGGATAACATCGCAAAGCTTGTTGTAACTTCAACAACACATATTCCTGCATTAGAACTGTTGGGCATCGAAGAAAGTTTAGTTGGTTTTCCTGGTACAGATTACGTGTCTTCAGAAAAAACAAGACAGCGTATAGAAGCTAACGACGTAAGAGAATTAGGCAAAAACGAAGGCATTAATACCGAAGTTTTACTAGAACTAAATCCTGATGTGGTTATCGGTTTTGGTGTTGATGGTGTTAATAAAACCTTCGAAACTATTAAAAAAGCTGGTATTCCTGTAATTTACAATGGAGATTGGGTAGAGTCTTCTGCTTTGGCAAGAGCTGAGTGGATTAAGTTCTTTGGTGTTTTATTTAATAAAGAAAAGCAAGCAGATTCTATTTTCAACACTATAGAAACCAATTATCTCGAAGCTAAAAAAATTGCTTTAAATGCTGAGCATCAACCTACCGTTTTAAGTGGTGTTGTAAATGGTAATGTTTGGGAACTTCCTAATGGCTCTAGCTTTGAGGCCCAATTTTTAAAAGATGCCAATCTTAACTATTTATGGAGTGACACCGAAGGAAATGGCAGTTTAAAGCTAAGTTTCGAAACCGTTTTTGAAAAAGCTAAAGATGCTGATTTATGGTTAAGTCCTTCGTATTTTAGAAGTTTAGAACAGCTAGAAAGCGCTAATACGCTTTACACTAATTTTGAAGCTTTTAAAAATAAAGCTATTTATAGTTTTACCAATACAACCGGAAAAACAGGTGGTGTTTTATACTACGAACTTGGTACGACGAGACCAGATTATATTTTAAAAGACCTTATTAAAATTGGGCATCCTGAATTGTTAAAGGACTACACACCTCATTTTTTTAAACCTCTTGAGTAGTTGAATAGTCAGAACACATATTACAAAACATTTACTGTGCTTGCAGTATTACTATTGGTGTGCTTTTTTTTAAACATCAGTTTAGGTTCGGTAAGCATTCCTTTTAAATCCGTTTTTTCTAGCTTATTTGGCTCTACCGAAAACAAAATCTGGCAAACTATTATTATAGATTTTAGGTTACCAAAAGCCATCACAGCTATCCTTGTTGGCTCTGGCTTAGGTATCTCTGGGCTTTTAATGCAAACATTGTTTAGAAACCCACTTGCTGGTCCTTTTGTTTTAGGCATAAGTTCTGGTGCAAGTCTTGGTGTTTCTTTGGTCATTCTGGGATCAAGTTTATTTGGAGGTCTTTTAGCTGGCAGCATAATGTCTAATTGGAGTATTGTTATCGCTGCGAGTTTGGGTAGTTTTTTAGTATTACTGGCAGTTTTAGCCATGTCTAGCCGAGTTAGAGACACAATGGCTATTCTTATTATTGGTTTAATGTTTGGCAGTATTACAGCTGCTGTGGTTAGTGTACTCTCGTATTTTAGTTCTGCTGAGCAACTACAACAATACATTTTTTGGGGATTTGGTAGTTTGAGCAATTTATCATGGAAAGAAATCTTAATTTTCTTTGGAATCTATGCTATTGGTATTGTAATTAGTGTTTTTTCAATTAAAAGCTTAAACAGTTTGTTACTAGGAGATAATTATGCAAAAAGTTTAGGACTCAACCTTAAACAAAGCCGACTTTTAATTATTATAGCTACAAGTCTTATTGCTGGTACTATTACTGCATTTGCTGGCCCAATTGCGTTTATTGGCTTGGCTATTCCGCATTTAACACGTCAAATTTTTAAAACCACAAATCATAAAATCTTATTACCTGCAGTATTTTTGTTTGGTGCTATTGTTATGCTCATTTGCGATAGCATAGCGCAAATACCAGGCAGCGATTACACGTTACCAATTAATGCCATTACAGCCCTAGTTGGTGCACCAGTAGTCATTTGGTTATTGGTAAGACAGCGAAAAATGATGTTTTAAAAAAGTTAGAAGTATGAAGGTAAAAGTTAATTGTCATTCCGCACATGATGCGACATCTAATGAGATCCTGAATCAAGTTCAGGATGACAGAACATTTATTAAATTTTGAAGACAGCCAACCAACATACCATCCTAAAGGCTGAACAACTTTCCATTGGTTACAAAACCAAAAAGAAAGAAACGGTTATTTCTGATAACATCAATTTTGAATTAGAAAACGGACAATTAATTGGTTTGGTTGGTGCTAATGGTATCGGAAAATCCACATTATTAAGAACACTTATTAGTGTGCAACCAAAGCTTAGTGGCAACATTTTACTCAATAATCAAGCTTTAGAAAGTATTTCTGCTAGTAAATTAGCCACGCAACTAAGTATAGTCTTAACTGAAGCTATAACATCAAAAAATCTTTCGGTTTTTGAACTCATTGCTTTAGGAAGACAACCGTACACCAATTGGATTGGCAATCTTTCTAACGAAGACATCCGCATTGTCAATAATGCGCTAGCGCAAGTAAATATTCCAGATTTAAAAGACAAAAAGTGTTACGAACTCAGTGATGGCCAGCTTCAAAAAGTTATGATTGCACGTGCGTTAGCACAAGATACAGACATTATCATTTTAGATGAGCCAACTACGCATCTCGATATGTATCATAAAGCATACATTTTAAAACTACTTCAGAAGTTAACAAAAGACACAAAAAAAACCATCTTATTTTCATCTCACGAAATAGATTTAGCTATTCAACTTTGCGACAAAATGATTGTAATGCAAAAGGACAGCGTGGTTTTTGATGAACCTTGCAACTTAATTTCTAACGGTGTTTTTGAATCGCTTTTTCCTGGTGATTTAATCAAGTTTGATAATACTTCTGGTTGTTTTAGAGTGAAAAAGTAATATGATTCTTAGTACACTGAAAAATCTATTTTTTAGAGATTCTTCAGTCATTTCATTCCTTCTGAATAACAAATAAATTATCTTTGATGAAATTCTTTTTCATCTTATGACCGACACACTTATTTTATTTATCGCTATCATTTTTTCTGCTGCAATTGGTGCTTTTTTAGGTTTAAAATTTTCGCAACTAAAAAGCAAAAGTAGCACCAGTATGCTGGAAGAGCGTAATGCTAACCTCAACCAGCAGCTTGAAGAATTAAAACAAAATTCTGAAACAGAAAATGAAAAACAGAATGTACTTTTTAATCAACAACTACAAGATTTAAAAGCTACGATTGCTAAAATTGAAACGGAACGTGAAGACATAAGAAGAGAAAAAGATTTTTTAAATACTGAACTTTCTAGACGAAATACAGAATTTCAAAATCTACAAGAACAAAACCTAAAACGCGATGAAGAACTTGCCAAACAACAAGAGCAGTTACGCAAGGATTTTGAATTGATGGCTTCTAAAATATTAGATGAAAAGTCAGAGAAGTTCACCATTCAGAATAAAGAGAACATTAAAAATATTCTTAATCCGCTTGAAGAAAAGATAAAAACCTTTGAAAAGAAAGTTGAGGATTCTCAAAAGGAAAGTATTAGCATGCATTCGGCTTTAAAAGAGCAATTGTTGGGCTTAAAAGATCTTAATCAGCAAATGGCTAAGGAAGCCACTAATCTTACAAAAGCTTTAAAAGGCGATAGCAAAACACAAGGTAATTGGGGCGAATTGGTACTAGAGCGTGTTTTAGAAAAGTCTGGTTTAGAAAAAGACCGTGAATATTTTGTACAACAAAACTTTCAGCGCGAAGATGGTTCTCGTGTAATGCCAGATGTGGTGTTGCACCTACCTGATAATAAGAAAATGATTATAGATTCTAAAGTATCACTAACCGATTATGAGCGCTTAGTGAATGCTGAAGATGACGAGCGCACACTCTATTTAAAGGCTCATGTTAATTCTATAAAAAAACACGTAGATCAACTATCAGCTAAAAACTATCAGGATTTATATGACATTGAGTCGCCAGACTTTGTGTTGATGTTTATTCCTATAGAACCTGCTTTTGCAGTTGCCATTAACGAAGATAACACACTATACAATAAAGCGTTTGAACAAAACATTGTAATCGTTACTCCTTCTACTCTTTTAGCAACATTACGTACCATAGACACCATGTGGAATAACGAAAAACAACAACAAAACGCTATTGAAATTGCAAAACAAGCTGGTGCGTTGTACGATAAGTTTGAAGGTTTAGTAACCGACTTAACAGGTGTTGGTAAAAAAATAGATGCTGCTAAAAACGATTATTCCGCAGCAATGAATAAGCTTGTTGAAGGTAAAGGCAACCTAATTTCGAGAGTTGAAAAAATTAAGAAAATGGGTGCAAAAGCAAAAAAAGCATTACCTGAAAGCATTATTAAACGTGCTTCTGAAGACGATATTTAAGTATTCCTAAATTAAGGCATAAATAAAAATATGCTGTTTATATGGCATATATTTGTTTATTCCGTATTTATGGCATATATTTACGTAAATATTAGATGCCATGATAAGTGTAATAACTGGAGACATTATAAACTCCAGAAGTGTAGTAGACCAAAATTTGTGGCTACAACCACTAAAGCAAGCTTTAGATTTTGTAACTAAAGACGCTTCTCGATATGAAATTTTTAGAGGAGATAGTTTTCAGTTAGAAATTGAAGATGCTAAAACAACTTTCAAAAAAGCTATATATATTAAGGCTTGTATAAAATCTATAAAAGGTTTTGATGTAAGGTTAGCCATTGGTTTAGGACATAAAACTTACAATGCTCAAGGAGTATCAGAATCTAACGGTCCTGTTTATTTAAATTCTGGTAGTATGCTAGATGCTATGAAACAGAATAAAATTAATCTTAGCCTAAAGTCTGATATAAAAAATGAGTCTTCAGATTATAACTTTGATACAATTTTTAATTTGTATTTTAGGTTTGCCAGTATAATAATGGACAACTGGACAGTAAATTCTGCTGAAGCCGTAAAGCTATTAATAGAAACAGATTATGGCAACCAAAAAGAAATTGCTAAACAAATAGGCATTAATCAAGATGCTGTAAGCAAACGTTTAACACGCGCAAATATTGATGAAATCCTTGAACTAAATAACCTATACGAAAAACACATAACAGCACTAACCACTAAAAATCTAAGCTAAAGATGGCGCTAATTCTTTTAAAACTTTTTCTCGCTCATATTCTTGGTGATTTTTTTCTTCAACCTAAAAAATGGGTAAAGGACAAAGAAAAAAAGAAATTAAAATCTAAATGGTTATATGTACACATAGCTGTTCATATCGCTTTAATGCTTCTTTTGGTCTGGGATTTTTCGTATTGGTTATTAATTCTACTTGTAGGTATTTCTCACTTTAGCATTGATGCTCTTAAACTCATACTTCAGAAAAAAAAGACGAAGCGTTTTTACTTTTTTGCAGATCAGGTTTTTCATGTTATAGCTATATTTCTTATTACCGCAGCAATGTTTTATGATGATGTAGCGCCTTCATTATCGATAAGCACCTCTGCGCTGCTCTTAGTAATTTGTCTGGCTTTTTTAACACAACCAACTTCAATAATTATGAAAACCATTTTTTCAAAATGGGATATTTCAAAATATACTGAGGATAACGAATCTTTAGAAGATGCAGGTAAATACATTGGTATTTTAGAAAGATTGCTAGTTTTTATCTTCATTATTGTAGGTCATTGGGAAGCTGTTGGTTTTTTAATTACAGCAAAATCGGTATTTAGATTTGGCGATTTAACTTCTACTAAAGAGCGAAAACTTACAGAATACATTTTAATAGGTACGTTAATTAGTTTTGGTATCGCTATAGTCGTTAGCCTAATATTTTTAAATTTAAAATCTTATGTATAAAACGGTCGATTCTTCAAGGGTAAGCATATCTCAACTTATGCAACCTTCACATTCTAATTTTAGTGGTAAAATTCATGGAGGATACATTCTTAACTTAATGGACCAAATTGCTTTTGCTTGTGCTTCTAAACATTCTGGAAGTTACTGTGTAACTGCATCTGTTGATACTGTAGATTTTATAAACCCTATTGAAGTTGGCGAATTAGTAACCATGAAAGCTTCGGTAAACTATGTTGGCTCTACATCAATGGTTGTTGGTATTAGAGTTGAGTCTGAAAACATTCAGACTAGTGTAAAAAAGCACTGTAACTCTTCTTATTTTACAATGGTTGCAAAAGACGATGATGGCAAACCTAAAAAAGTTCCTGGTCTTATTGTAAATGACAAAAATGAAGTAAAACGATTCTTGAAAGCTATAAAAAGAATGAACACCAAGCATCAGCGAAAAACTGAATTTGATAGCATTAATTTTTCGTTAGAAAATTATATTGATCAACTAGAAGGTTATCGTGTAAAGGTTGAACTTCCTGAGCATTAAAAACTAATAAAAAAAAGCCATTTCGTTTTAAGGAAATGACTTTAACTTATAAGTGCTTTGTATTTTTATTGCTTAATAAATCTTTTGGTCTGTGAGGTTTTTCCATCAGAGACCTTAACTAAATAAACTCCACTTTTCCAACTAGACACATTTACAGAAGAGGCTAACTTAGTAATCGTTCCTTTGTGTACACGCTTACCCAAAACATCAAATACTTCTATACTTGCTTCATCTGTCCCTTTTGGTAATGTTACATTTAACTTATTTTTTGCTGGATTTGGAGAGATAACAAATTCTAAATCTTCCTGATCAATTGTCTGAAACACATCTATTACATTCAATTCTGTAATACAATCATGACAATCAAACTCTATCCAACGTCTATCCTCTTCTCCAGCATGGGAAAAATTAAGAAATAGACAAAAGGAAAATAATAGTAAAGCTCTTTTCATGAATTATGTTTTAAGCTAAGTTACAAATTTATTTGATATCTTTTTTTATATTCAAAAATCAGACCAAAAAAAAACCGCGAATTAAATCGCGGTTTTTTAATTATTTACTCAAATACATTTTTCGTCTTGAATATAAATCGTAGAATTCATCATCTTTAAGACTTTCAATGAATAAGATACTTTCTCCGGTACTTTTCATTTCTGGTCCTAATTTCTTATTTACATTTGGAAACTTATTAAAAGAGAAAACTGGCTGTTTTATTGCATAACCTTTTAATTGAGGGTTAAATTCAAAGTCCGTTACTTTATTCTCTCCTAACATTACCTTGGTTGCATAGTTTACATAAGGCTCTTTGTAAGCCTTAGCTATAAATGGCACTGTACGAGATGCTCTTGGGTTTGCTTCAATGATATAAACCGTATCATCTTTAATAGCAAACTGAATATTGATTAAACCAACCGTATTAAGCGCTAATGCAATTTTCTTAGTATGATCTTTTATTTGCTGCATTACAAACTCACCAAGATTAAATGGTGGTAATGTTGCATTACTATCACCAGAGTGAATACCACATGGTTCAATATGCTCCATTATACCAATAATGTACACATTTTCACCATCACAAATCGCATCAGCTTCTGCTTCTATTGCGCCATCTAAATAGTGGTCTAATAAAAGTTTATTTCCTGGTATAGATTTTAAAAGATCTATAACATGCTCTTCTAATTCTTGTTTGTTAATTACAATCTTCATGCCTTGTCCACCAAGTACATAAGAAGGTCTTACCAAAATAGGGAAGTCTAATACATCTGCAATTGCTAAAGCTTCGTCTGCTGTTTCGGCTACATCAAATTTTGGATAAGGAATGTTGTTTTCTTTTAATAAAGTTGAAAAACTTCCTCTGTCTTCCGCTAAATCTAAAGACTGGAAACTTGTTCCCATAATCTTTACACCATAACGCTCTAATTTTTCTGCTAGCTTTAAAGCAGTTTGTCCACCAAGCTGTACTATAACACCTTCTGGTTTTTCATGCTGAATGATATCGTAGATATGTTCCCAGAATACAGGTTCAAAATATAATTTGTCTGCAATATCAAAATCTGTAGAAACAGTTTCTGGGTTACAGTTAATCATGATGGTTTCGTAACCACATTCTGATGCTGCTAGTACACCATGTACACAACAATAATCGAACTCAATACCTTGTCCAATACGGTTTGGACCAGAGCCTAATACAATGATTTTCTTCTTATCTGTAACAACGCTTTCGTTAGCTACAGAAACTTGTCCGTCTGCAGTTTCTACTTCACTCTCAAATGTAGAATAGTAATATGGTGTTTGTGCCTTAAACTCAGCAGCACATGTATCTACAAGTTTATAAACACGGTTTATTTTAAGCTCTCTACGTTTGTTATAAACTTCACTTTCTAAACACTTAAGCATGTGTGCAATCTGACGGTCACCATACCCTTTTTGCTTAGCTTCAAGTAGTAATTCTCTATCGATAGAGTCTATTGAGTACGTAGAAATTTCTTTTTCTAACTGGAATAACTCTTCGTATTGCTTTAAGAACCACATGTCTATTTTAGTGATTTCGTGAATACGACTTAATGGAATTCCCATTTGTATAGCATCATACAATACAAAGACACGATCCCAACTTGCATTGGTAAGCTTGTCTATAATTTGATCGTAGTTCTTATAACCTTTACCATCTGCACCTAAACCATTACGTTTTATTTCTAATGATTGCGTCGCTTTATGCAATGCTTCTTGGAACGAACGTCCAATTCCCATAACCTCACCTACAGCTTTCATTTGAAGACCTAAAGTTCTGTCTGACCCTTCAAACTTATCAAAATTCCAACGTGGTATTTTTACAATAACGTAATCTAAAGTTGGTTCAAATAAAGCAGATGTAGATTTTGTAATCTGATTACTTAACTCATCCAATGTATAACCTAAAGCTAACTTCGCCGCAATTTTTGCAATTGGATAACCTGTTGCTTTACTTGCTAATGCAGAAGAACGCGATACACGTGGATTAATCTCAATAGCAATGATTTCTTCTTCCTCATCCGGACTTACTGCAAACTGTACGTTACAACCACCTGCAAAATCTCCAATACTACGCATCATATGAATTGCCATATCACGCATTTTTTGGAATGTCTTATCAGATAAGGTCATTGCTGGTGCTACCGTTATAGAGTCTCCTGTATGAATACCCATAGGATCCATATTCTCTATAGTACAAATAATAACAACGTTATCGTTTTTATCTCTAAGAAGTTCTAACTCGTACTCTTTCCATCCCATCATGGCTTTATCAATCATCACCTCATGTATTGGTGAGATTTCTAAACCTCTGGTTAAGGCCTCATCAAACTCTTTTTCGTCATATACGATTGAAGCACCTGCTCCACCAAGTGTAAAAGAAGCTCTAATACATAAAGGAAAACCAAACTCTTGAGCTATTTCTTTTCCTTTTAAGAAAGAAGTAGCAGTAGCTTGTGGTGCCATACCCACACCAATCTCCAGCATTAATTCTCTAAATTTCTCTCTGTCTTCAGTAATGTTAATAGCATCTATATTAACACCTATAATTTCTACTCCAAAATCTTCCCAAATTCCTTTTTCATCTGCTTCAATACAAAGATTAAGAGCTGTTTGTCCACCCATTGTAGGCAGTACTGCATCTATATGAGGATGCTCTTTTAAAATCTTAACAATAGATTTTGTAGTTAACGGCAACAGGTAAACATGATCTGCCATTGCAGGATCTGTCATAATAGTTGCTGGGTTAGAATTTATAAGAATTGTTTCTATTCCATCCTCACGTAATGAGCGTAACGCCTGAGAACCAGAGTAGTCAAATTCGCAAGCCTGACCGATAATGATTGGGCCAGAACCAATTAATAAAATAGATTTAATGTTTTTGTTTTTAGGCATGAGATTGTCTTTTGGTTTGCAAAAATAAATATCGATTGGGTATAAAAAAAGGCGTTACACCTAAGTAACACCTTTAAAATATTAACAATTGTTAATCATTATTTTTTATGTCTTAATTCTGAAGATACAGACAATTTCTTTCTTCCTTTAGCTCTTCTACGTGCTAAAACTTTTCTTCCGTTAACAGAAGCCATTCTTTCTCTGAAACCGTGCTTGTTTCTTCTCTTTCTTTTTGACGGTTGAAACGTTCTTTTTGGCATTGTCTTATATTTTTAAAATCCTGAATTCTTAAATTAATCGTTGATGGTTCTTTCAAAAACCGGGTGCAAATATACAACAAGTTTTTGCTTTAGCAAGTACTATTTTCAAAAAAATTTTATTTGTTTTTATTACCTTTGCTCACTTCAATATTTAAACCTTAAAAATGTTCAATAAAAATATAAAATTAGTAATAGCTGCATTAATAATCGGATACGCCATATACCAGTTTACCGAAGGGTACATTGGTAATGGGATTATGTACTTATTACTTTCTACGATATTTATTTTCCTTTATTATAAAAATGAAATGATTCTTTTAGCTTTCTTCAAATTGCGTAAGCAAGATTTTGAAGGTGCTAAAAAATGGTTAGATAAAATTAAAAATCCTGAAAGTTCTTTAGTAAAAAAACAGCAAGGGTATCTTAGCTACCTTAATGGTATTATGGTTTCTCAAACCAACATGAATGAGGCTGAAAAGCACTTTAAAAAAGCCATTACTCTTGGGCTATCTATGGATCATGATTTGGCAATGGCAAAATTAAACTTAGCTGGTATTGCTTTTTCTAAACGCAAAAAACAAGAAGCTCAAAAATTATTATCTGAAGCAGAAAAGCTTGACAAACGTAATATGCTTGCTGACCAAATAAAAATGATGAAGCAACAAATGAAAAAAGCTTCTATACCAAGACAACACTACGGACAACCTACTTCTGCCAGACAAAATAGAAGAAGCCGTCGCTAAAAAAATTATAATAATGGTGCTGCTAAACGCGCTAAAGCTTCTATAAGCTTGGTAGACTTTGCTCTTTTTTTCCATACATCTAGTTTTAACTGTGACGTATGCTCTAGATCTGAACTAAAAATCTGATTCAGTTCTTTGGCAAATGGCCTATCATAAATTAAAGCATTGACTTCAAAGTTTATATTAAAACTTCTATAGTCCATATTTGCAGTGCCAACGGTACTAAAAACATCATCTATTACCATAGTTTTAGCATGTACAAATCCTTTGGTATACTGATAAACCTCTACTCCTGCTTCAAGTAATTTTTCTAGATAAGAATTGGTAGCATATTCTGCAATCCAGGAATCTGATTTTTTTGGCACAATTAGTTTTACTTCAATATTACTTCTTGCTGCTACTTGTAGTGCTGTTACAATCTCATCGTTAGGAATAAAGTAAGGTGTGGTAATATGAATATATTTTTCTGCATTAGTGATGGCTACAAAAATAGATTCCATAATGTTAGACCAATCTGTATCCGGACCACTGGCTGCTATTTGTAATGCTACATCATCTTTGCAATCATTTTCGGGAAAGTAGTCTTTTGAAATTTTTACGTTTTCTTCATTTGTAAAATCCCAAGTAGTAAAAAACAATATTTGAAGTTGCCTAACAGCTTCACCAACTATTCTAATGTGTGTATCTCTCCAATATCTTGTATCGTTAGAATTAACATAGTTATCTGAGATATTTATACCACCAACATATCCTATTTTCCCATCGATAATAGCAATTTTTCTATGATCTCTATAATTCATCTTTCCTGTAAATTTAGAGAAAAGTACAGGCATAAATTTACGCAGCTCTACTCCACTGTCTTTTAGCTTGCGCTTCATTTTAGATGATATATCACTACCTACATCATCTATTACTATTTTAACTTTTATGCCTTCTTTTGCTTTATGGCATAATACGTCTAGAAACTTTGTCCCTATGGTATCATCTTTAATTATGAAATATTCAATATGTATATGATGCTTCGCATTGTTTAGATCTTCTAATAACAATTGCATTTTTTTGTCACCATTCTTAATGAGTTTGACTTCATTTTTTACAGTGAGTTTAGACTTTTCACTATTATATAAAAGTCTAATAAGCTTTGATTTTTCATCAAGCAACTCATCTACACTTTCAATGGTCTTGATATCTAACTCTAGCTCTTTTTGTATTTGCTTTACAACAGACTGGTTTAAAACATGTTTTCTATTAAAAATTTTAGACTTTCTGTATTCTTGTCCAAAGAGATAATATACAATGAGTCCTACAAAAGGAAAAACCAACAAAACAATAATGTAACTTAATGTCTTTGTTGGATTTATCTTTTTAAAAAGTACGGTAACTACTGCTGATGTCGCTAAGACATAGTTAAGTCCTATAAGTATTTGCCAAATATGTTCTTTTATGTATTCCAAATATTAAGGCTGAACATTATAATACCCTTCCTTAGGAATTTCTATGGTGTATAGTTTTCGAGATTTGTTATTAAGATGTGGTTCTCTTAACCATGGGTTGTGAATCTTTAGTATTTTGTAGTTAATGCCAAATCGTTTTGCAAACTGAGAAAAGTCTGTAACTGCTGTATCTACCTCTACTTTGTATGTTGGTATATACTTGTATAAATGGCTTTTGTTGTAGTTAAATCCGTACTTAGAAGGATTGTTTAAAATTTCTTTTAATGCCACTATTCTAAACATATAACGACCTGTTTCTTCACCTAAAAGCAAATCGTAATAATTACTTACTCCTTGTTCTTTTAATCGTCTAGAAATACCTGCATTACCTGCATTGTATGCTGCTGCTGCCAATGTCCAAGATCCAAGTTGCTCTTTGGCTTTTATTAAATATTTACAAGCAACCTCAGTTGCCATTTCTAGATTGTAGCGTTCATCTACATTATTATTAACTTCTAATCCATTTTCTCTACCTGTAGCTTTCATAATTTGCCAAAAACCTCTGGCACCTGCAGGTGATACAGCATTGGTTAAGCCACTTTCTATTACTGCCAAATACTTAAAATCATCAGGAACTCCATTCTTTTTTAATATTGGTTCTATAACAGGAAAATATTTCTGTGCTCTTTTAAACATAAGCAATCCGTTAGACTGCCAGTAAGTGTTAACCAAAAGCTCTCTGTCCATTCTTTCGTGTATGTCTGGGTTTTCTACAGGTATCTTTTCTCCTGCAAAGTTTAAGCCTTCTGGCATCTCCAAGGCATATACATTATAATCATTTACTAAAGGATCTTCTTTGCCTATAGTTTCGTCTGAAGGTGCTTTTTGCATAGAAAAAATAAATAATCCTGATACGCACACAAGCCCTACTACTGCTAATATATTTTTTAAAGTCTTCATACTATTATTTTTTTATAAATGTAAGTAATAAACCGTTCTCTTTCAAGTATGAGACTCTATAAGTTTTGGTAAATTTTCGTTAAACCATTTATACTTATTAATTATCATTATGTGAGTTCCTCCTTTGATAACAATACAATTACCAACACAAGAATTTGGAAAAACCATATCCTTATCTCCATGAATATACACAGCGTCTATATTTGGTTCTTCTTGCTCCCAGCACACCACCTGTTTTATGGCCCAATCCAAGTAAACCGTGTCATTTACAGAAAGGTATTTTTGGTAAAGGTCTACTCGTTTTTTTATAGTTTCTCCTAATGCGTACTTTGCCAAAAGCTCTATATTACCAACCAATCTGGTAGGTAAAATCTTATAGGCTTTGGTGTATTTTAGCAACTTCATGCGTTTTGGAAGTTCGTGATGCGACTTTACACTAGACACTACAAAGAGTTTCTTAACATTTAAAAATTTGCTCATTTCCTGAACCAATATACCTCCAAATGAAACTCCTAATAACACCACATTATCATGTTCTACAAACTTACACATACGCTTGGCATAATCTTGTAATGTTTCATCCTTATCTGGTATTTGCCATTCTAACCAATGAATTTGATACTTATCTTCTGGCAGTTTTATATACTCAAAAATTGTAGGATTGGCAGCCATTCCTGGCATTAAATATACATGGGTAAGGTTTGAGATCATAACTAAATTTTAATGTATAAATGTAAGTTTAAAGGCTCCAAAAAGCCGTTAAAAACCTATTATTTAACGTTTTAACAACCTTAATTTAAAACTTACGTCGATTTTTTGTACCTTTGCACAGCAAAACTATATAAAATATAGTATCTACTTGCCAACCGCTAACTTAAAAAACAAGGAAAATTATGACTGAAACTGCTGAATTAATTGATAATGACTTTTTACGTCAATATGAATTAAAAGTTGAAAATGACATGGCCATTATTGAGTACTCTTTACAAGAGCGAAAAATATTTTTAACTAAGATGGTAATTCCTACTTCGGTAAAATCTACCGAATTTGAAAAAGATTTTTTAGCGATGGTATTTGCTGATATTAAAGAAAGAAACATTAGTGTAGTACCTACAAGTCCTGAAATTGCAAAGTTTGTAAGAAGCAACAGAAAGTACAAGCGTATGCTACCAGTTGGTATTCGCATATAATCTGAAATAGAATAAATAAAAAAACCGAAACAAATTTGTTTCGGTTTTTTTTATGGTTTATATCTCAATTTCAAAAAAATTGTGTGTAATCATCCGAAACTTTTTCTAGCTGAAGAGAACTATTGGTTAAAAAAAGTTGGCCTTCGTTTGTAATAGTAAAAGTATCTATATGCACTTCATTAGCATCATAAAGATTAACTTCATTACCATTCAGTTTCCAAGTAAAAGATAATGCGTTAGAAATTATTTCACCAGAAGCAAACTGAATACTTTCTGTATTAATTCCTATTTTATCTGCACCAAAAACCAGTCTATACGTTGTTGTAGTCTCAGTATTTGTTTCTGTATTTTCCCAAACACCTAAAATATCAACTCCATTATCTTCATGATCCTCTTCTGAGCAAGACATTAGCGCCAGAGAGAATAAAATTATTAAAAATGAAGTTATTTTATAACGCTTCATATGATAACGAATACTTAGTTTTGGATAAATGTATTTGCGGCTATACAGCAATTAAAATTAAATCGTTAAGTCACAGATTTATTAGACCAACTAAATTGCCTTAACAGTATTATTAGAGTGCACAAAGTTAAAACGCACTAATCCGTCTTCGTCTATTTTGGTTAATTCTACGGTGTGTAACGTATTTACCAGCTCTGGATTCCATGGTGCTTTAACCTTTACATAGTTTTCGGTAAAGCCATGAATGTAACCTTCTTTATTTTCACCTTCAAACAAAACAGTTCTTGTAGTTCCTATCTGCGCTTCGTAAAAAGCTCTTCTTTTTTTGGCTGATAGACCACGCAACATCTTACTACGCTTTGACCTTACATTTTTTGGCACTACTCCATCCATTGCTGCAGCTTCTGTATTATCGCGCTCAGAGTATGTAAATACATGTAGATAGGAAATATCCAACTCATTTAAGAAGTTGTAAGTTTCCAGAAAACGCTCTTCGGTTTCACCAGGAAAACCAACAATAACATCCACACCAATGCAAGCATGTGGCATTACTTCTTTTATTTTTGAAACACGATCTACATACAACTCTCGCATGTAACGACGCTTCATCTTTTTTAGAATATCGTTACTACCACTTTGTAATGGCACATGAAAATGAGGAACAAATGCTCGAGATTTTGAAACCAATTCTATGGTTTCATTCTTCAATAAATTAGGCTCAATGGAAGAAATTCTTAAACGCTCTATACCTTCTACTTTATCTAACTCGGTAACCAAGTCTAAGAAAGTATGCTCGTGCCTTTTGTTTCCAAATTCACCCTTACCATAATCACCAATATTTACTCCTGTTAAAACAATTTCTTTTATGTTTTTCTCAGAAATTTCACGAGCGTTCTTAAGAACATTGTCCATAGTATCGCTACGAGAAATCCCTCTTGCTAGAGGAATTGTGCAATAAGTACATTTGTAATCGCAACCATCTTGCACCTTTAGAAATGCTCTGGTTCTGTCTCCAATAGAATAACTACCTACATAAAAATCGGCTTCTTCTATTTCACAACTATGCACTTCACCAAAATCGTTTTTGGTTAAGTCGTTTAGGTAATCGGTAATTTTAAACTTTTCTGTTGCACCCAATACCAAATCTACTCCATCAACATCTGCAAGCTCTTCTGGCTTTAACTGCGCATAGCAACCTACAGCTGCAACAAATGCCTCCGGATTTACCTTTTGCGCTTGCTTTACTATAGTTTTAAAACGTTTATCTGCATTCTCTGTTACAGAACACGTATTAATTACATAGATATCCGCTTCCTCATTAAAGTCTACACGTGCAAAACCTTCATCCTTAAAACTTCTAGCTATTGTAGAAGTTTCAGAAAAATTAAGCTTACAACCTAAAGTATAAAATGCGACTTTTTTTGTTGGGTTCATTCTTGTATTTTTACCAAGTTGGCAAATTTACAACATATTAATTAGATGCAAAAACCCATTAAAACCTTATTATTCAGCCTCTTAATTTTTAGTATTACTTTGTTTTCGTGTTCTTCTAAAAACAATAAGAATAATGACTTGTTAGTTTTCAGGTATAATGAGCACAAAAACATCAGTTCTTTAGATCCTGCTTTCTCTAAAGATTTAGCAGATATTTGGGCTACACACCAGCTTTTTAATGGATTGGTTCAAATGGATGATCAGCTCAACGTAATGCCTTGCATTGCTAAAAATTGGGTGGTTACAGACAGTGCCAAAACTTACAGCTTTACCCTTAGAAAAGATGTATATTTTCATAAGCACTATTTGTTCGGTAAAGACTCCACAAGAACAGTTAATGCTTCAGATTTTGAATACAGCTTCAACAGACTTAAAGACGAAAAACTAGCCTCACCAGGAAGTTGGGTGCTTAAAAAAGTAGAAAGTTATGCAGCTTTAAATGATTCTACATTTCAGATTAAATTAAAACAACCTTTTCCTGCGTTTTTAGGGCTACTCACCATGAAATATTGTTCTGTGGTTCCTAAAGAAATTGTAGAGCATTATGGCAGTGATTTTAGATCTAATCCTATTGGTACTGGTCCGTTTAAATTTAAGCGTTGGGAAGAAAATGTAAAACTCGTTTTTAGACGTAATAACAATTATTTTGAAACTGATGAAAAGGGAGAGCAATTACCTTATCTTGAAGCCATAGCCATTACATTTTTACCAGATAAACAAAGTGAATTTTTACAATTTGCACAAGGCAATATCGATTTTGTTTCTGGTTTAGATGCCTCTTACAAGGATGAAATTTTAACCGCTGAAGGCAAACTTAGAGAACTGTATGCTGATGACGTAAATATGATTAGAGGACCATACCTCAACACTGAATATCTGGCATTTTTTATGGAAACTGAAGTGGAAGAAATTCAGGCTTTAAAATTAAGACAAGCCATTAACCTTGGTTTTGACAGAACCAAGATGATTACTTATCTGCGAAACGGCATTGGTATACCTGCAACTGGTGGCTTTATCCCAAAAGGGTTACCAGGTTTTGATGATACTATCGGTTTTACTTATCAACCCGAAAAAGCAAAACAATTAGTTTTAGAATTTAAATCTGAAACTGGTATCCAAAAGCCAGAAGTGACCTTAACAACTACGAGCAACTATTTAAGTTTTTGTGAATTTATTCAACGCGAAATTCAGAAAATTGGTATTAATGTTAATGTAGATGTAATTCCTGCTTCGAGTTTAAAGGATGCAAAAGCTAATGGTCAACTCGACTTTTTTAGAGCAAGCTGGATTGCAGATTATCCTGATGCCGAAAATTATCTGTCGCTTTATTACAGTAAGAATTTTGCGCCGAATGGACCAAATTACACACATTATTCTAGTTCTGAATTTGATAAAATGTATGAAGCTTCTTATTTAGAAATCAACCCTGAAGCGAGAGCTGAGCTTTATACTAAAATGGATGCTTTGATAATAAATAGAGCACCAATTGTTCCTATGTTTTACGATGAAGTAGTACGTTTTACCAGAAAAGAGGTGAAAGACCTAGGAATCAATGCAACGAATTTATTGGAACTTAAGAAAGTTAAAAAGACAGAATAGTCACGCTAAGGCGCAGATTCGCAAAGTTTATTGATATTTAATCCTCTCTACAATTGGAGATAACGCACTAATATCAACCCTCACAATTAAAAATAAAACTTTGCAGCTTAGCGGCTTTGCGAGAAACAACCTTAAAACTTCTCAAAATAATACAAATCATCACCACCTTCACCTTTATAACGTCGTGATGAAATATAGCCAGTCGTTAAATCCTGATTCAAGAAGAAAGAAAAATCATCCCCTTTACTGTTTATAGGCTCTTCTAAAGATTTTGGTTCTTGCTCTGTATCATCAGAGTCCAAATCATAAACATAAATATCTAAACCCCCTTTTCCTCCTCTTCTATCCGAAGTAAAATACAGTTTGTTATCTGCGCTTACAAACGGGAAGATTTCAGTACGCGATGAGTTTATAGTCTCACCTAAACTTGTTACTTCACCATAAGTGTCGTGATTAGAAACCGAAACCTTGTATAAATCTGATTTTCCTTTGGTTCCTTTAACATCTGCAATGAAATAAAGCGTATTTCCATCTGGACTTAATGCTGGATGCGCAAAATTATGATCTGGATCGCAAAATGGTAAGGTTTCAAAATTTGTCCAACCTTTACCTTCTTCATATTCGGCACGCTGAATTTGTAGATTATAGGTTTCTATACCTTTCAACTTATTAGTGCCTTTATCTATATGATTGGTCGTAAAATACATATACTTACCATCCTTAGAAAAGGTTGCTGAAGACATATTGAAACGTCCTAATTCTGTTTTTACAATTGGTTGTTCGTCTTTTATTTCACCATCTTCGCTTAATGGTGCTTCATACATAATGTAAATAAAACCATCATACTTATCTTTTATCGGTCGACCTCTTTTGGTTGTAAGGTTGTGACTAAAAAAAACTTTATCACCAACTACACGAGCAGCAAAATGGTCTAACTCTGTATTAATCTTCAATTTTTTTACTTCAACATCTTCACTTTGTGAAAATCCGAAAGTAAAGCATAATAAAACAGTTAGTAGTGTAAATTTGGATGTCATACTTTAATTATTGTAATGATTTATAGTTTAGTACAGATACAAATGGAACAAAACACACTGTCTAAAATACACCTATTCTCTTCTGTACTGTTTTGTTTCTTCAAAAACATACTCCAAAATGGCTTTGTCTAGATCTGTAAACTCCTCGTTGCGTCTTCCCATTACTACTTCTGCAACCTCAAAAGCTTTGTTGGTTTTATATGTTACAAAACCTTTGCTGCCTCCCCAAGAAAAACTTGGTACAAAATTGCGAGGAAATCCACTACCAAAGATATTAGAACTTACACCAACAACTGTACCAGTATTAAACATAGTATTGATTCCACACTTACTATGGTCGCCCATCATTAAGCCACAAAACTGTAAACCTGTTTTAGCAAATCCTCCTGTTTGGTAATTCCAGAGTCTCACTTCAGCATAGTTATTTTTAAGGTTACTATTATTAGAATCTGCTCCAATATTGCACCATTCGCCTAATACTGAATTTCCTAAGAAACCATCATGTCCTTTGTTAGAGAAACCAAAAATTACAGAATTGTTTACCTCACCTCCTACTTTACTATGAGGTCCTACTGTAGTTGGTCCATATATTTTGGTTGCTAATTTTAGTGTTGCGTTATTACAAAGTGCCAAGGGACCTCTAACAACTGTGCCTTCCATAATTTCTGCGTCTTTACCAATATAAATTGGACCAGAACTAGCGTTTAAGGTTACAAAATTGAGCTTTGCTCCTTTTTCAATAAAGATATTTTCAGGGTTTAGAGTTTTTACCGTTGCAGGAATAGGCTCTGACTTCCTTCCATTGGTAATTAGATTAAAATCCTCTTCTATAGCTCCGCCATTTTTTGAAAAAATATCCCAAGTGTTTTCAATTTTCAAAATATCACCATCAAATTCAATAGCTTCAAAATTTGAAAAATCATTAACCTCTTCACCTTCTTTTGCAAAAAAAGCAATAACATCCTCGTCTTTAAACAACGCTTGATTATGATTTAAATTTTTAACAAGCTCTACAACTTCAGTATTTGGCAAAAAAGAAGCATTAATCATTATATTCTCTTCCATTTCTACCATTGGAAACTTGTCAGACAAATAATCTTCTGTAACAGTGGTTGTGGTATATTCTAAGAAGGATTCCCATTTCTGACGAATCGTTAATATGCCAACTCTAATTTCTGCAACAGGTCTTGTGTATGTAAAAGGTAAGAGATTATCTCTGTACGGTCCGTCAAAAAGTATGTAGTTCATCTAAATTTGAATTTATGTAAAAATAAAAAAAGCCTTTCTACAAAAGAAAGGCTTTTTAAAATATCTAAATAACTAAGATTATTTCTTAAACTTAGCGTATTTGTTTTTGAATTTATCAATACGACCAGCTGTATCTACTAATTTAGATTTACCAGTGTAGTAAGGATGAGAAGTTCTAGAAATTTCCAATTTTACTAATGGATATTCAACACCATCAACCTCAATAGTTTCATTTGTCTCTGCAGTAGACTTAGTTAAAAATACGTCTTCATTAGACATGTCTTTGAATGCTACTACTCTATAATTTTCTGGATGTATTCCTGCTTTCATCGCTATCTGCTTTAAATAATTTCGATTTTTTCGAGGTGCAAATTTAAGTAAATTTTGCAATTCTACAATCTTTTTGATAATTTTTATTTCATATTTTGATGTAACAAATTAGTATCTTTGAATACTAACTAATCAATTAACTAACAAAAATAACCTTTATTATGGAAAAATCTTATAAATCTTCTGCTACACAATACGGTATCTATCTGGCGTTAATCCTATCTTCTTTAACAGTAATTGGCTATGCTGCTTATTTAGATCTTTTTACAAAATGGTGGTTTGGAATTAGCCAAATGGTATTAGTTATAATTTTTGGAGTAATATCATCTTTAAAAGCCAGAAGTATATTGGGTGGCTATATTTCCTTTAAAGACGCTTTTACGGCTTTCTTTATTGCTGTAGCTATTGGAATTGCAATTCCTGCCATTGTAGGTTTGGTTATTTTTAATTTTGTAGATCCGGAAGCAGCAGCAATACTTCAAGAGAAAATTATAGAATCTCAACTAAGAATGATGGAAAATTGGGGAGCGCCTCAAGAAACAATAGATAAAACTCTAGAACAGTTAGAAGCTCAGGGAAGTTTCTTTACCATAACTAATTCTCTAAAATCTATTGCATACCAACTTGTTGGATTTAGTATTGTAGGGTTAATTGTAGCTCTAGTGGTTAAAAAATCTGACCCACACGCTGCTTAAATAATTTCGTTTATTTTTGAAGTCTATAAATTAGAGCTTTCAAAATATGAATATATCAGTAGTTATACCACTACTCAACGAAGAAGAATCTTTAAAAGAACTACACGATTGGATTGTATCTGTGATGCAATCCAATTCGTTTTCTTATGAAATTCTATTTATAGACGACGGCAGTACAGATACGTCCTGGCAAGTAATTTCGCAACTTGCTAAAACTAATGCTTGTGTCAAAGGCATTCGGTTTTTAAAAAACTTTGGAAAATCCCAAGCCTTACATGCTGGTTTTGCTGCTGCCAAAGGTAATGTTGTTATTACTATGGATGCAGACTTACAAGATAATCCTGATGAAATTCCTGAATTGTATGACATGGTTACCAATCAGAACTTCGATCTCGTCTCTGGATGGAAAAAGAAACGTTTTGATTCTGTTATTGCTAAAAATTTACCATCAAAACTTTTTAATTGGGCTGCCAGAAAAACATCTGGAGTGAAACTTCACGATTTTAACTGCGGACTTAAAGCTTACAGCAATACAGTTGTAAAACATATTGATGTGTATGGCGAAATGCACAGATACATACCAGTACTTGCCAAAAATGCTGGTTTTACTAATATTGGTGAGAAAGTGGTACAGCATCAAGCCAGAAAATATGGCCATACCAAGTTTGGAATGAATCGCTTTATCAACGGTTTTTTAGATCTTATAACCATTTGGTTTGTTTCTCGCTTTGGTAAACGTCCAATGCACCTCTTTGGTGCTCTTGGAGTTATAATGTTTATTATTGGTTTTGGTTTTTCGTTTTATCTAGGCTTAGACAAATTGTTTTTTAACCCTACAGGGAGACTTATTACAGACAGACCTCAGTTTTACATTGCACTTTCAACTATGATTATAGGATCTCAATTATTTATTGCTGGCTTCTTAGGAGAACTTATTTTAAGATCCAAACGTCAACAACAACGTTATTACGTTAAGGAAGCATTAAATGTCTCTGAATAAATGTAATAATCCCTAAGATTCAATCTTGCAAGCGTAAGATTTTTTACATTTGTATAATAATACTTTTCACTTATGATTTATATAAAACCAGAAATATTAGAACGCGTAAACACTTGGCTAACACCAACTTTTGATCAAGATACTCAAGACAAAATTAAAAACATGATAGCTTCAGATCCTAAAGGACTGGAAGAAAGTTTTTACAAAAACTTAGAGTTTGGTACAGGAGGAATGCGTGGCATAATGGGTCTTGGTACTAACAGAATTAATAAGTATACATTAGGCAAAAACACTCAAGGGCTTAGTAATTATTTAAATCAAGTTTTTTCTGGTGAACAGATAAAAGTAGCCATTGCTTACGATTGTAGACATAACAGTAAAACTTTTGGTAAAGTGGTTGCTGATGTATTTTCTGCTAATGGTATTAAGGTTTATTTATTCGAAGATTTAAGACCTACACCAGAACTTTCTTTTGCACTAAAGCATTTGGGTTGTCATTGTGGTATTGTACTTACAGCTTCTCACAACCCACCAGAATACAATGGTTATAAGGTGTATTGGCAAGATGGCGGACAATTAGTTCCACCACAAGATGGAGAAATTATTGCAGAAATAAACAAACTCGATTATTCTGAGATTAAGTTTGAAGCAAATTCAGATTTAATTGAATATATAGGCAAAGCCATTGATGATGTTTTTATTGATGCTTCTATAAAAAATGGAAGTTTTAATACCGCTACAAAAGCTAAAGAAAATTTAAATATCGTTTTTACATCGCTTCATGGTACATCTATCATGGCAATACCAGAAACTCTAAAACGAGCTGGTTATACCAATGTAAATATTGTTGAAGAACAAAAAGATCCAAATGGAGATTTCCCAACTGTAGTATCACCAAACCCAGAAGAGCCAGAAGCTCTAAAAATGGCTATGAAATTAGCTGAGAAAGTAAATGGAGATATTGTTATTGGTACAGATCCAGATTGCGACAGATTAGGTGTTGTAGTGAGGAATCTAGAAAACGAATTGGTGATTCTGAATGGTAACCAAACCATGATTTTAATGACCGATTTCCTTTTAAAACAATGGAAAAAAGAAGGAAGAATTAACGGTAATCAGTTTGTAGGTTCTACGATTGTCTCTACACCAATGATGTCTGTGTTAGCGAATGCATACGATGTAGAATGCAAAATTGGCTTAACAGGTTTTAAATGGATTGCCAAAATGATAAAAGACTTCCCAGAACAAGATTTTATTGGTGGTGGTGAAGAAAGTTTTGGTTTTATGGTTGGCGATTTTGTGCGCGACAAAGATGCTGTAACCTCTACCCTTTTAGCTTGCGAAATTGCAGCACAAGCTAAAGCAGAAGGCAAAACTTTATACGAAAAACTAATAGATCTATATGTTGAGCATGGTTTCTTTAAAGAGCGATTAATATCGCTTACTAAAAAAGGGATTGAAGGTGCTGCAGAAATCAAACAAATGATGGTTGATGCCAGAAACAATCCTTTAAAAGAAATTAATGGCGAAAAAGTGGTGCTAATTGAAGATTACCAAACTTCAATTTCTAAAAACCTTCAAACTTTAGAAGAAACTACTATAGATGTACCAAAATCTAATGTATTAATTTATTATACAGAAGAAGGTAGCAAAATTGCTCTGAGACCAAGTGGGACTGAGCCTAAAATTAAATTCTACATCAGTGTCAATACAGATCTTGACAATGTGTCTGCTTTTGCAACAACGGAGCAGTTATTGGAAAGTAAGATTGATGCCATCCTAAAGGATATGAATTTATAGTACATGAATTATTTTAAGCAAATTATTGGCTTTGCCAAACCCTACAAAACCTTTGCAGTTTTAAACATAATAAGTAATATTTTTTACGCTTTATTTGGTACACTAGCAATGGTGTCTCTTTTCCCTATGCTTAATGTTTTATTTGATAAAACAAAGCAAATAAATACAAAGCCAACTTGGGAAGGTATTGGCAACGTAAAAGATTATCTAGAAAGCTACTTAAACTATTTTGTAACTCAAAAAGCCAATGAAGGGCATGATGATGTTCTTATTTTTATGGTTGTCTTAGTAGTGAGTATGTTTTTGCTTAAAAATTTATTTAGCTACTTGGCTATGTACTTTATTACCTTTTTAAGAAACGGTGTTCTAAAAGATATTAGAAATGCACTCTACGATAAAGTTGTAGACCTACCAATTGCTTATTTTTCAGAAAAAAGAAAAGGTGACACTATAGCAAGAATAACAACAGATGTTCAAGAAATACAAACATCCTTCTTATCTATATTAGAACTTATTGTAAGAGAACCATTAATGATTCTCTTTACGATAATTACAATGTTTTTAATTAGTGCTAAGCTTACTTTATTTGTCTTCATTTTTATTCCAGTTTCAGGATTTATTATTTCAAGAATTGGAAAAAGCCTCAAAAAGCGTTCAGACAGAGTACAAAGTGAACAAGGGCAATTATTGTCTATTATTGAAGAAACATTAGGAGGTCTTAAAGTGATAAAAGGGTTTAATTCTCAAAAGATATTTGGCGACAAATTCAAAGAATCCACAGATCGATTTAATAAATTTTCTAACAACCTTCTTCATCGTCAAAATTTAGCTTCACCTACAAGTGAGTTTTTAGGCATTCTTGTTATCTCTATACTTTTATGGTACGGAGGACAAATGGTTTTAAATGATGGCAACCTGGAAGCTGGTCTATTTATCGTTTATATGGGATTAGCCTATAATATTCTAACACCAGCAAAAGCTATAAGTAAAGCCAGTTATAGTGTTAAAAAAGGTAATGCTGCTGCAGAGCGTGTTTTAGAAATATTAAACACAAAATCTCCATTAGAAGATACTCCAAATGCTAAAACTAAAACCGATTTTACATCACAAATTAGCATTGATAACATCTCGTTTAAATATGAAGATGATTTAGTGCTCAAAAACTTTCAACTTACAGTACCTAAAGGAAAAAGTGTTGCTTTAGTTGGTCAATCTGGAAGTGGGAAAAGTACTATTGCCAACCTTGTAACGCGTTTTTATGATGTTAACGAAGGAAGTATTTCTATTGATGGCGATAACATAAAAGGACTTACAAAACACTCTTTGCGCAACTTAATGGGTATTGTTACTCAAGATTCTATCTTATTTAATGATACTATTAAAAACAATGTTTTATTAGGAAAAGAGGATGCTACAAATGACGAAGTTATTGATGCTTTAAAAATTGCTAATGCTTGGGAATTTGTAAAAGAATTACCACAAGGCATAGACACTAATATTGGAGATTCTGGAAATAAACTCTCTGGTGGACAAAAACAACGTTTAAGTATTGCACGTGCAGTGCTTAAAAATCCACCTATCATGATATTAGACGAGGCAACCTCTGCCCTAGATACAGAAAGCGAACGCTTGGTACAAGATGCTCTGGAAAACATGATGAAAAACAGAACATCAATTGTAATTGCACATAGACTATCTACAATACAAAACGCAGACTTAATTGTAGTAATGCAAAAAGGCGAAATTGTAGAACAAGGTACACACACAGAATTATTAGCCAAAAATGGTGCTTACAAGAAACTGGTAGCTATGCAGAGCTTTGAATAACTTCTATAGTAAACCAAAAAAATAGGTCCAATTAGCACCATCACTAATTACAATGACACTTTTACGGAAGTCACTACCACTTTCGTACAAGTAAATTTCATTTGAACCATTTGTGGTACTACCGGAAGAAAACAACTGACCTGTATCAGTAACAATCTTAGCTGTTATAGTGTTTGTTGGATTTACATTTCTAATAAAATATACACGTCCAGGAACCTCCGATGGATTAGGTAATTCAAAAGTATCGTCTTGAACCTGAGGGTTAACCGAAATATAAACACCATCATCTATCTCTACAGTAGAACCTGCGTTTGTCTGAGTTCCGGTACCATTTCCTACCAAACTAACAACTTTTACAGATAAGTTACCATTGATATCTAAAGTACTTTTGGGCTCAGTTGTACCTACACCTACCTGAGCAAAAATACAAGTGGAGAATACCAGCAAAAAAAGTAGAGAAAAAATCTTCATTACATAAAAATCTTACTAAGAGATAACATAACAATGTACAACATCTCAGCAAAAAACCCAACAAATAATCGAGCTAAACATAAAATTATCAGACAAATAGAAAAATATCAAGCATAAAAAAAGGATGCAAACAATATGCATCCTTCTCGTTTTTGTTACCAGATTTGGGGAAACTGATAACAATTTAATAGGTTAAGCTGTGTCAAACATATAACAAATAAACCTAGTAAACAAGAAAAAAATGCTTTTTATCGTGTTTTTTTGCTTTTAATCGATATTTAAAAACAAAAACCATTGGTTTACAAATACTTGAATCAAAGGCCAAATAATTATTTTTTTCAGTTTTAAACTTTTACTAATTTCAATAGTCTAAATAGAAAAGTAATTTACTTGACAAACGAAACAAACTTTATATTACGCCTCAAAGACACTAAAACTAAAGATGCGGCTTTTAGAGAATTATTGAGCCTCTATAAAGAGCGTCTGTATTGGCATATCAGAAAAATTGTAATTTCTCATGATGATGCAGACGACGTCTTGCAAAACACTTTTATTAAGGTGTATCGTAATATAGACAAGTTCAAAGGAGATAGTAAACTTTACTCTTGGCTATATCGCATCGCTACAAACGAATCTATTACGCATATCAATAAAAATGCAAAACGCATGCAACTATCTAATGAGGAACATCAAAAATTAGCAATTGACAATCTCAAAGCCGATGTTTATTTTGAAGGAGATGAAATACAATTAAAATTACAAAACGCTATAGCCTCGCTTCCACAGAAGCAACAACTCGTTTTTAATATGAAATATTTCGATGATCTTAAATACAAGGAAATCGCCCAAATATTAGAAACCAGTGAAGGAGCTTTAAAAGCTTCATATCATATAGCTGTAAAAAAAATAGAAAGCTTTTTAACTTCAGATTAAACCTATTTATTATTTTGAAGTCAAAGAAATAGATACTGAAATAAGTTCAGCATAACGTGAAAAAAGAAAAATTACATAACATTAAATCTAGTGGTTTTAAAGCACCTGAAGACTACCTTGAAAATTTTGAGGATAGATTCTTTGAGCGTTTTAAAACTAAAGAAACTATAGATGACATTAATAATTCTGGTTTTACAACACCTGATGGTTATTTTGAATCGCTTGATGATAAAATTTTCAACAAATTAGAAGATAAACCTGTAATAAAACTTAACGCTAGAAAAACCTTCTATTCTATAGCTGCCATTGCTGCTTCTTTAGTATTGCTTTTTGCAATTTTTATTAATAACGATAACGACACCCAAGAAGTATCTGCAGAAATGGTAGAAACCTATTTTGAAAATAGTGATTTAGACAGTTATGAGCTAGCCCAACTATTAGTAGAAGCAGACATTCTGGAAGAAGATTTTACTGTGGTAGAAACAGAATATAATGAAGAAAATATAGAATCATATCTTTTAGAAAACACAGATATTGAAACAATTTTACAACAATAAAAACATTATAATGAAACAACTAATCCTATTTATACTTTTATTAACCAGTGCTACAAATTTTGCACAAGGAGGTGAAAAAATCAAAGAACGAATAAAAGCTCAAAAAGTAGCTTTTATTACAGATAAGTTAGAATTAACTTCTGAAGAAGCTCAAAAATTTTGGCCTATTTACAATGAAATAGAAGTTAAAAAAGAAGAACTTAGAAAAGAATCGGTTTTAAAAAGAAAAGAAAAAAAGCCAGAAGATCTAACCGAAGAAGAAGCAAAAATCTTACTTAATGAAATGCTTGACATTGAAGACCAAAAACACGAATTAAACAGAGAATTAGTGTCTAAATTAGAAGAAGTAATCTCAAGTAAAAAAATTATAGCCTTAATGCGAGCAGAACGAGAATTTGACCGTAAGCTTTTAGATAGGTTAAAAGAATTTAAAGACCGTAGACAAAACAGACGAAACTAAAATTAATCTTTCATTCTGAATTTATTTTAGAATCTGAAACGAGTTCAGATTGACAAAAAAACTTTTTTATTCTCTAAAAGTTAACTTGCTAATACGTCCTTTTCCTGCTGCATAAGCTACAGAGTCGTTTAAAAATCTAATGGTATAGAAACCTTCATCGCTTAAATGCTTCCATGTTTCACCAGAATCATTACTATAGTCAATACCTTTAAAACCTATAGCCACTAATTCTTTAGCATTAGAATTTGGGATGTACTGCACACAACTTCTGTAACCTGGTCCTTTACCGTTAGCCACAACTTGCCAGGTTTTGCCACCATCTTTAGTTCTTATTTTATTATTTAAAGTATCGTTAGCTTTGGTATAATCACCACCAATGGCAAATCCATTGGTTTCATCGTAGAAATCAATAGAATACATACCTGTAGTTTCTTTGCCTTGAATAATTGGTGTCTCAAAAACGTCCCAGGTTTTACCCTTATCTGGCGAATATAAAATCCGACTTGCCTTGCCTCCTGTGGCTACCCAAGTATGATCTCCAACTATTGAAATATTGGTGTCGCTTGCTGCAAAAGCTGCTTCACCTTCTTTTGCTTTTGGTAAATCATCACAAGATAATTTCGTCCAAGTCTCACCTCCATCTCTGGTAATAATGATACTCATACAATCATCTGTTGGGTCACCAATTGCAATACCTTCTTGGTCATTCCAAAAGTCCATAGAGTCGTAGAATGCCTTTTCGTTGATCTCCTTGTAAGCAAAATCAGGTAAGTGCATATCATTTACCATTGAAGTAGTCGCTACAACTGCGGGATTGCCAATACTCATTGCAAAAAAAGAATTACTATTTTTTGCTACTGCTCTGAAATTTGGAAAAGAATCCTTAGCATAATTGTATTCATAATATATATGGCAAATAAGTTTTTCTTCTTGAGTATAACTCATATTCAAAAACTTAGACTGATAAATAAACCCTACTTCTCCTCTTGATGTGGCAAAAACACCAGTTCCAGATTTATCAACTTCTAAAGCCCTAACATTCAATAACGAATCTTTCAATAAGGTTTCAATTTCTAATTCAGAAAAATTTCTTTGTTTTAAAGGTTCTTCAGATTTACAAGAACACAAGTTAAATAACAACAAACAAAACAGTAAAATTCGCATACTTTCAATTTTGCTTAAAAATAAAAAAGCTTTACGATATTACCGCAAAGCTTTTCATATTAACAATAATCAATCAAATAATAGTCTATAAAGCCTACTTAAAGAGAAATTATAAACTTAACTCATTCTTTGTTTTTAGACTTTCCTCTTTTGCCATGACGCTTTATAGCATCGTTTATAATTTTAGAGAGTTGCGCTTTTTGTTCATCGTTACATATTTCTCTTACGTCTCTAAAATGCTTATACATCTCTAAATCTTTGTTCTTTTCTTCTATTGCAATTAAATCTATTACAGAATCTAAAAACACTTCAGAGATTTCATTTTCTCCTTTATTAGAATATATTTCTTCTTTTAACTCACCTATTCTTTTTGAATAGGATTTCATTTTATCAAAATGCTCACTTCGCATCTTGTTATAAGCATCTTGTTGCTCTTGGTTAAAGTTTAACTCTTCTACCATAGAAAAACGAGATTTATGATCGTTATTTCCTTGGCTTGTTAAATGATGAAAAATAAAAAAAGCATTAGACAAAAAAAGTACTACAAGCAATATGTATAATAGGGTTTGTTTTTTCATAACTCAACTAATTAAAAATAGAAGTATATGTTTCGTCTCCAAAATCATAAGTATCTACAAATTCTTCAACGGTTGTATTATAATTATCCGATGTCAGTACTTTATATGCATACACATTTAGTAAAATGACTATTATCAAAGTTGCTAACTGAAACTTAGGAGAAAACCATGCCCAAACCTTTTGAGGTTCATCAACCTCATTGGTTAAATTGTTCAATATTCTATCCTTTAGAAAAGGCGACACCTTTACCTCTTGGATAGTATCTGCCACATTTAGCGTAGCATTTACTTTTTTGTTAATCTCAGTATCTTTCATCATAAATCATTTGTTATTTAGATGCATAAGTTATAAAAAACTTGTGCTAAATTTCATTTTTGTAATAGTCGTATAATAATTGCTGAAGGTTTTTCTTAGCCCTAAACATAAGAGACTCTACCGATGACACACTCTTATCTGTTATGTCTGCAATTTCCTGATAGCTTTTTCCATCAATCTTATGCAAAGTAAAGACCGAAGCCTGACTTTCTGGCAAACTGTTTATAGCCTTAAATAAGGTTTCGTTTAATTCTTTGTTTTCTAATAAAAATCCAGGATGGTTAAACTCTGTAAAATAATTGGTCTTGTCTATAGAAAATTCTTCGCTAAACAATGGCTTTAAAAAACCGCTTCGCTTCTTAGTGTTCTTTTTTCTGATGAACTCTAAACATTTGTTAGTAGTTATTTTATAGATCCAGGTAGATAACTTAGAATTACCCTTAAATTTTGAAATAGAATTATAAACCTCCAAAAACACCTCTTGCACTAAGTCCTCTGCATCTTCTTTGTTGGGCACAAAAGAAATACAGGTACCAAAAACCTTTTGCTGGTAATCATCTATAAGTTGAGAAAACACTGCGGTATTTCTTTCCTTTAGTTGTTCTATTATCTTCTCTTCTTTCAAATTATATTTAAGAAATTACTGCAATTTAATTGAGATGCGGAAACAAGCAAAAACTTGTTCTCTATTTTTTTGTTTTGCAAAAGACTTTGGTCTAATACTGTAGCACTTCCCAACTTTTATACTACCTTTGCATGCTAATTTTTTGCAATGAGATTACATAGAAATTTATGTTTTGCGGTTATTGATGGTTTACACAAAATCTTCAATGAAAATGAATATGCTGACAAAGTAGTACAGCAATTACTAAAACGCGATAAACGTTGGGGAAGCAGAGACAGAGGGTTTGTTGCAGAAACCGTATACGAAATTGTTAGATATAAACGATTATACTCTGAAATCGCTGACGTAAAAGCACCTTACGACAGAGATAATCTTTGGCGAATTTTTGCTGTTTGGGCAACGCTAAAAGGAATAAGACTTCCGGATTGGAAATATTTTACAGATACTCCAACACGCAAGATTAAAGGTCGTTTTGATGAACTTTCTAAAATTAGAAAGTTCCGCGAGTCTATACCAGACTGGATAGATGATTTGGGTGTAAAAGAATTGGGTGAACAAATCTGGACCGAAGAGATTGCCATGCAAAATGAGCAGGCAGATGTTATCTTAAGAGTTAACACACTTAAAACTAACAAAAAAGACTTACAGCTAAAACTACAGTCTGAAGACATTGATACCGAATTTTTACCAGATCATCCTTGGGCATTAAAGCTAACTAAACGTGCTAATGTTTTTAAAACAGAAGCTTTTCAAAATGGTTGGTTCGAGGTTCAAGATGCATCATCTCAATTGGTTGCGGACTTTTTAGACGTAAAACCAGGCATGAAAATTGTAGATGTATGTGCTGGCGCAGGTGGCAAAACATTGCACTTAGCATCACTTATGGAAAACAAAGGCCAAGTGATTGCTATGGATATTTACGAGAGTAAACTAAAGAAACTTAAAGTTAGAGCACGTCGTAATGGAGTTCATAATATTGAAATGAAAGTTATCGACTCTACAAAGCCTATAAAAAAGCTTCATGGCAAAGCAGATCGTTTATTAATTGACGCTCCATGTTCTGGGTTGGGTGTACTAAGAAGAAATCCTGATGCCAAATGGAAACTAGAACCTGAGTTTATAGAAAACATCAAAAAAACTCAATCTGAAGTTTTAGAACAATACTCAAAAATGGTTAAATCCGGAGGCAAAATGGTATACGCAACTTGCTCTATTTTACCTTCTGAAAACGAAAAACAAGTTGAAAATTTCTTAAAGTCTGAAAACGGAAAAGAATTTACGCTTGTAAAGGACAAAAAAGTCCTAGCACACAAATCTGGCTTTGACGGATTTTATATGGCATTATTAGAAAAGAAAAAATAAACCCAAATAGATGAAACAATTCTACACTTTAATAGCTACTTTAATTTTTTCAACTGTAGCTTTTGCACAAATTCCTGCTGGTTATTACGATAGCGCAACAGGCACAGGATACACTTTAAAAACGCAACTTCACAACATCATAGACAATCATAACGATCAAGGTTATAATGCTATGGATGGCTTTATTTCGTCTTATGATTTAGACAACTATTATGAAACCGGAAGCAACACTATTTTAGACCCTTATTCAGAAAACCCAACAGGATCAGACCCATATACATTCTCACCTGTTAGTGATGAATGTGGAAACTACAATAGCGAAGGAGATTGTTATAACAAAGAACACATCATTCCGCAATCTGTTTTTAATCAGAGTTTACCTATGCGTAGCGATGCGCACCACCTCTTACCTACTGATGGTCGTGTTAATGGTTTTAGAAGTAATTACCCATTTGGTGTAGTAGATGATAGCCAATTGGTTAACCAAAGTGGTATTTCTAACCCAACACAAAATGGTTCTAAACTGGGTGGTAATCTCAATAGTGGTTATTCTGCTGGTTATACAAATACCGTTTTTGAACCTATTGATGAATTTAAAGGAGACATTGCTCGTATATACTTCTATTTTGTAACGCGATACGAAGACCAAGTTGGTAGTTGGGGAAGCTATGCTATGTTCGACGGAAGCTCAGACAAAGTATTAGATGATCCATTTTTAAGTATTCTTTTAACATGGCATCAAAACGATCCTGTTTCTCAAAAAGAAATAGACAGAAATAATAATATCTATTACAACCATCAGAGTAATAGAAATCCTTTTGTAGATCATCCAGAATGGGTAAATGCTATTTGGGTATCTACTCCAGATACCGAAGCGCCAACTGCACCAACTAATTTAGTGGTTACCAATGAAGCTTCTACTTCTATAAACATTAGCTGGACAGCCTCTACCGACAATGTTAGTGTAGAGTCTTACGATGTTTATGTAGATGGTGTTTTTAACACCAATGTTACTGCAACTGCTGCAAATATTATTAACCTAACTCCTGAGACTACATATTCATTTTATGTTATTGCAATTGATACTTCAGGCAACGAGTCGTCTCAAAGCAATGCTGTAAATGGTACAACTACAGAAGTTGGTACTCCAGGAAGTGATTGTGTTGTAGAAGATTTTGAAAACATTCCTGCCAACAGCTCGCAATACACAAGCAGAACTTGGACAGGTACTAATGGTACATGGAATGCAACGGAAGCCAGAACCGATCAAAGCATTAACAACAGAGCAATTTTAATAGACTATAGAGGCAGTTCTGATTCTGGTGTGTTAACCTCACCAACTGCAACAGATGGTATAGGCAACCTTACAGTAACAACACAACGAATTTTTTCTGGCACAGATGGCAACCTAAACGTTGTTGTTAACGGCAATATAGTTGGTACTATACCTTACAGCGATACTCAGCAAACAACCACAATTAGCAATATTAATATAGAAGGTAATGTTACTGTAGAAATCTCTGATAACGACTCTGGAGACGCAAGAGTGGGTATTGATGATTTATCATGGACGTGCTATTCTTCATTGAGTATTAATGAAAATGATTTGGATCGTCTTACTATTTACCCAAATCCTGTAGGATCGTATTTAAATGTTAACCTTAAAAATCCACAAGCAACAACAATTGAGATTTTTGATGTTTTAGGCAAGCGAGTTTACAAAAATCAGTTATCAAGTACAAAGCGTCTTAACCTTGAGAGTTTAAAGACAGGTGTGTACATCATCAAGTTTACTCAAAACAACAAAACAATCAGTAAAAAACTGATTAAATCATAATTTAAAAGAGCAGCTTTTTAGCTGCTCTTTTTTGTTTAAAACTTGTTGAATAAGTCTTTCCTTTAGCTTTAAATAAATAGCGTTCATATTGACAAAATAAATTAACTTTGTCTTTTAATTTTTCACCAAACACAACACATAAATGATTCATTTCTTTGGAAACCAAAACAGCAAAGTATTTGCTGTTCAAGCCACAAAAGAATTATCAACAGAAACCATATCTAAATTAGTATGGTTATTTGGCGACCAGCCAAAAATAGAACAAGCATCAGTAGATGCTTTTTTTGTTGGTCCAAGAGCTGCCATGATAACGCCTTGGAGTACAAATGCTGTAGAAATTACTCAAAACATGGGAATTTCTGGCATCATTAGAATTGAAGAATTCATTTCTACATCTGAAGATTTTAAAGGGTACGACCCAATGATTTCTGAAAAGTTTTCAAGCTTAGATCAAGACATCTTCACCATAAACATTCAACCTGAAGCGATTCAGAATATTGAAGATATTTCGGCATATAACCAACAAGAAGGTTTAGCGCTTAGCGACGAAGAAATTGAATATCTTGAAGGTGTTTCAAAAAAGATTGGTCGTCCATTAACAGACTCTGAAGTATTCGGTTTCTCACAAGTGAACTCAGAACACTGTCGTCATAAAATTTTCAACGGAACATTCGTTATTGATGGAGAAGAAAAACCGACATCGTTATTCAAAATGATTAAGGAAACTTCGAAACAAAATCCAAACGATATTGTTTCTGCATATAAGGATAACGTAGCGTTTATAAAGGGACCTGTTGTAGAACAGTTTGCGCCAAAGCGTGCTGATGTTCCTGAATATTACCAAACCAAAGATTATGAATCTGTAATTTCATTAAAAGCAGAAACACACAATTTCCCAACAACTGTAGAGCCTTTTAATGGTGCTGCAACAGGTTCTGGTGGAGAGATTAGAGATAGACTTGCTGGTGGTAAAGGCTCTATTCCGTTAGCCGGAACAGCTGTTTATATGACATCGTATTCGCGTTTAGAAGAAGAGCGTCCTTGGGAAAAGGCGTTTCCTGAGCGCAAATGGTTGTACCAAACTCCAATGGATATTCTAATTAAAGCATCTAACGGAGCTTCTGATTTTGGAAATAAATTTGGGCAACCTCTTATTTGTGGTTCTGTTTTAACCTTTGAACACCAAGAAGGTACTGATAAAATCGGTTATGACAAAGTGATTATGCAAGCTGGTGGTATTGGTTACGGAAAAGCAGATCAAGCCATAAAAGACACACCTAAAGAAGGTGACAAAATCGTAATTTTAGGTGGTGATAATTACCGAATTGGTATGGGAGGTGCTGCTGTATCGTCTGCTGACACTGGCGAATTTGATAGTGGTATTGAGCTAAATGCCGTACAGCGTTCAAACCCAGAAATGCAAAAACGTGCTGCCAATGCGGTTCGTGGTATGGTAGAGAGTGATGAAAATTCAATTGTTTCTATTCACGATCATGGTGCTGGTGGACATCTTAACTGTTTATCAGAATTGGTTGAAGACACAGGTGGACATATCGATTTAGATAAATTACCAGTGGGTGATCCTACCCTTTCTGCCAAAGAAATTATTGGTAACGAGTCTCAAGAGCGTATGGGATTAGTCATTTCAGAAAAACACTTAGACACATTACATAAAATTGCAGACAGAGAACGTTCACCTATCTACGATGTTGGTGAGGTTACTGGCAAGCATCGTTTTACTTTTGAATCTAAAACCAATGGTGATAAACCAATGGATTTGGCTTTAGAAGACATGTTTGGTAGCTCTCCAAAAACTATAATGACAGATCATACGGTTGATAAAAACTACAGTGATCTATCCTATAATTCAGATAATTTTTACGATTACTTAGACCAACTATTACAACTCGAAGCTGTAGCTTGTAAAGATTGGTTAACTAACAAAGTAGACCGTTGTGTTGGTGGTAAAGTAGCCAAACAGCAGTGTGCTGGTCCATTACAACTTCCATTAAATAATGTAGGTGTAATGGCTTTAGATTATAAAGGAAAAGAAGGCATTGCCACAAGTATTGGCCACTCACCTATTTCAGGATTAATAGATCCTGTGGCTGGTAGTCGCAATTCTATTACCGAAGCCTTAACAAATATTATTTGGGCACCATTAAAAGATGGTTTGCAAAGTGTTTCGCTTTCTGCTAACTGGATGTGGCCTTGTAAAAATGAAGGTGAAGATGCTCGATTATATGAAGCAGTAAAAGCGGTTTCAGAATTTGCAATAGATTTAGGTATTAACGTACCAACAGGCAAGGATTCATTGTCTATGAAACAAAAATATCCTGATGGTGATGTTATTTCTCCTGGTACAGTTATCATTTCTGCTGCAGCAAATTGTAACGATATTTCCAAGGTGGTAGAGCCTGTTTTCAAAAAGGATAAAGGCGATATTTATTATATCAATATATCGCAAGATGATTTTAAACTTGGTGGTAGCTCGTTTGCACAAATCAATAATAAAGTAGGAAACAGCACACCAAGTGTAAAAAGTGCAGCTTATACTAAAACTGTGTTTAACACGATTCAGCAATTAATAAAAGACAATAAAATTGTTGCTGGTCATGATGTGGCTTCTGGTGGATTGATTACAACTTTACTTGAATTGTGTTTTGCAGATAACAATCTTGGTGCAGAATTAGACATTACTGAATTGGCTGAAAAAGATTCATTCAAAGTTTTATTTGCTGAAAACGCTGGTATTGTTATTCAATCTACAGATAACAGTATAGAAAACACCTTGTCTGAAGCTGGGATTACCTTCCATAACATTGGAAAAGTAACTGATGCTGATGTATTAAGCATCATCAACGGAAGCGACGTATTTACCATGACGGTTTCGAGATTACGAGATATGTGGTACAAAACCTCTTTCCTACTCGACCAGAAACAAACTGCTAATGGTTTAGCTGAAGCACGTTACAACAACTACAAGCAACAACCACTTCAATATACATTCCCAAGTCATTTTACAGGTAAATTACCTAGTATTGACAGTAGCAAACCAAGACCTAAAGCTGCTATCTTACGTGAAAAAGGAAGTAACTCTGAACGTGAAATGGCAAATGCTATGTACTTAGCCGGTTTTGATGTTAAAGATGTACACATGACCGATTTAATTTCTGGTCGTGAGACATTAGAAGACATTCAGTTCCTTGGTGCTGTTGGTGGTTTCTCAAACTCTGATGTTTTAGGCTCTGCTAAAGGTTGGGCTGGTGCTATTAAATACAATGACAAAGCCAACGAAGTCATTAAAAATTTCTTTGAAAGAGAAGACACGCTTTCGGTTGGTATTTGTAACGGTTGCCAGTTAATGATGGAACTAGATCTTATTAATCCAGAGCATGAGCAGCATGGTAAAATGGTACATAATGATTCTCATAAACACGAGAGCTCATTTACCTCTGTAAAAATTCAAGAGAATAACTCTATTATGCTTTCAACGTTAGCTGGTAGCACACTAGGTGTTTGGATTTCTCATGGTGAAGGAAAATTCAACCTTCCTTATGCTGAAGATCAATACAATATTGTAGCAAAGTATGGTTATGCTGAATATCCTCACAACCCAAATGGTTCAGATTTTAACACAGCTATGATGACTGATAAAACTGGAAGGCATTTAGTGACTATGCCACACATTGAGCGTTCTACATTCCAATGGAATTGGGCTAACTATCCTGATGGACGACAAGATGAAGTGTCGCCTTGGTTAGAAGCTTTTGTAAATGCTAGAAAGTGGATTGAGAACAACTAATTATTTTTTTTAATTAATTTAGTAGAGAAATTACCCCAAATGAAACAACTTTCACTCGTATTTTCTCTACTATTTTTTTTATCTGTAAATGCTCAAGATTCAGATTTAAAACCACTCGTAGATCAACTAAAAACTGAAATACAATCTGAAAAGGATAATGCCAAAAAGTTATTTCTTTTAGATAGCCTAACATCGGTTGTTAGAGATAAATCTAGTTTTCCTTACGACTCTATTGCACGTACTACTATAGATCTCGCTATAAAGCTAGACTCTTTTAATATTGCGGCTTACAATACTACAAACCTTATTAATTATCACAATAATTTTTTAGGAAAACCTAAAACAGGCATTGCTATTTTCAATACTTATTTTAAAGCCTTAAAAAATAATATTAGTGCTAGAAATTTAGCAGGTTTATATATAGACTCTGGCGATAGTTATTACTTTACCAAGCAAGTAGACTCTGCAATGTCTCACTACGACAAAGCCATTACTTATGCCGAAAAAGCTAATGATAATCGGGTTAAAGGATTTGCTATTCTGTATAAAGGTTATGCCTATTCTGATGAAGGAAAATTTGCGTTGGCTTCGCAAACTCTAAAACAAGCTTCAGAAATTTTCACCCAAGAAAAAGACACTTTCAATATTATAGCTGCTAAAAACTCCTTAGCCATATTGTATAGTGCTAATGGTTTTATACAAGAAGCTCAAAAAGAACGTAAAGAAACTATAAAATTAGCCACCGAAACTAAAAGTTACGGACAGCTTATTTCCTTGTATGTTAATGAAGCAAACGATTTAAAAAAGCTAGGTTTAGAAACCCAACGCATTGAGAATCTTCACAAAGCTATGGTGGTTTGTAAAAAATCAAATCATTTCAATTACTTCAACCCTATTTTATTGAATGCGCTCACTATTGCTTATGCCGAAAATGATAGTTTAGAAAAGGCAAAATTCTATTTAAAAGAAGTTGAAAAAGACCAACAAAACACAGAAGGCATCCATAAAGCTAGATATTATAAAGCCATAAAAAAGCTAGCTTTTGCTGAAAAAGACTACGAAAAGGCAAAGACACTTGGTATAGAGCACTTAAACATTGTCTCTACAAGTAACGACATTAAAGGCAAGAGAAAGGCTCAGAAATTCTTATCTGAAGTCTACGAAAAATTAAACAGACCTGATGAAGCACTTTCGTTTTATAAAGCTTCAAAAAAAATTGAAGACTCTATACAGTCTGTACAAAAAACCAAAGCACTAACCTATTACCAAACGCTTTATGAAACTGCAAAACGAGACAAAAAGATAGAAGAACAAAATAGTGAAATTGCACTTCTAGATGAACAAAACAAACTCAAAAAACAAACCTTATGGTTTAGCATTTTAGCATTAATAGCACTGTTTAGTATTATCGTTTTATGGCGTTCTCGAAGATTTTCACAAAAAAAAGCACAACTACAAAAAACCTTTGCTCAAGATTTAATTAGAAATGTAGAAACCGAACGTAAACGTATTTCTAGCGAACTTCACGATAGTGTGGGCCAAAGTCTGTTACTTATAAAAAATAAAGTTTTGCTCAACGATACGCAAAACCAAGACACCAAAATTATAGACGACACTATTGATGAAGTGAGACATATATCTCAAAGTCTTCATCCTTTTCAGTTTGAAAAATTAGGTTTATTAGCTTCAATTAAAAATACGGTTGAGAATTTTCAGAAAAACTCTGACATCTTCTATTCAGAAGTTATTGAAATCGAACAGTTAGAAATTTCTAAAGACAAAGAAATTTTTGTTTTTAGAATGCTACAAGAATGCTTAAACAATGTTGAAAAACACTCTAAAGCTAAAGCTTGTAACATCATGGTTGAAAACCTCAACGATTCTGTATTACTTCAAATAAAAGATAATGGTATTGGGTTTGACGTGTCTGAAAACAGTCAAATTATTGATAGCCTTGGATTAAAAACTCTAAAAGAGCGTGCCCAAATAATCGGTGCTCAGTTGAGTATTGATTCTGTTAAAGGAAAAGGCACAACGATACAAATAAAAGTTCCTAAACGTTAAACAATGCCAACAACTATCATTCTTGCAGATGACCACCCATTACTACTTAATGGAACAAAAGAATTTTTAGAAAAAAAGTGGTTTAAAGTTATTGATACTGCAACCGACGGTAATACTGCGTACAACAAAATTTCAAAACAAGTTCCTGATATTGCTATACTGGATTTTGACATGCCTAAACTAAATGGGCTCGAAGTCGCACAAGAAATACAACGCAATAAGATAAATACTAAAGTTATTATTTTAACACTTCATAAGCAAGAATCGTTACTAAACGAAGTAGGAAAAACTATACATGGATACATTACAAAAGATAGTGCTTTAGAAGAGTTAGAGCTATGCTTAGATAGTATTAATAATAACAACACGTACATAGGAAAGAAACTAAAAAGCACAGTTCATTTTGATAGCAGCACTAATACATCTATTGAAACTTTAACTGCTACCGAATTAAAAATATTAAAATACTTAGAAAAAAACCTCAACAGTACACAGATTGCCGAAGAGCTATTTATCTCTAAACGTACTGTTGAAAAACACCGAAGCAACATTATAAAAAAGCTAGAGATAGATACCACCAACCAAAATGCACTTTTTGTCTGGTTAAAACAAAACCCAGATCTTTTTAATACGTAAGCCTACGTATTTTACTACCAAACAATATGTTATAATTTTGAAACTTATAAAATTGTAACATCCTATTATCACTAAGCACAAATATCATTTACCTATTAATTATTGGGTTGTAGATATCTTTTATGTAAGCATAAGCAATAAAGACTATCATCTATTACAACCCGATGGATATAGTTATATTTTATATTCTGAAGAAAACAACACAACCTATCATAAGCCACTTGCAACCCCTTTTCAATTAAAACATTCTCAATTTGTAGTTAAATGCAGACCAACATATGTAGATCATCTTACTCAGAATAATATAACTATAGAGGCTACCAATTCTGATGAATTTTTAGCGCAACTAAATACACCTAAACTTAAAGATCTTACACCTTCAATATTAGATAGTATTATTTTTCACCTTCACTTTTTAAACGAAAACACATCACTAAAACAACTTTCTAAACGCTATCAATACGATACCAAAAACATTGAAAACCTGTTTAAACGTAGCGTTGGACTTTCTTTTATTCAGTATCAAAATATCCTAATTACATTACGTAGACCTACGTATTGAATAGAGCTCTACACTAATATAATTTAGCATATAGAATCAATAACCTATATAGTTATGAAAAAAATTACATTTCTTATTACAACTATTGCTCTTGTGTTATTCAACAAAGGAACAGCACAACAACTAGATCTTATAAAAGATATCAACACAAACGCAAATACAGAAACTTTTACAAACTTAGGTTCAAGGTCTGTAAATTTTGGGAACAAAGTTATTTTTACTTCAGGCGAAGACACTTACGGTTTTGAGCTTTGGATAAGTGATGGTACTACAGCAGGTACATATCTTCTTAAAGATATTACACCAGGTATAGAAGACACTAATTTCAGTGCTCTGTTTAAGATACCAGCTAACAATGTCGCTAACTTTTTTATTAAGACTGAAACCTCATTAGAATTATGGGAAACTGATGGTACTGAAAGCGGTACTATTAAAATAAAAGACCTAGATCTAGATTATATAAATGGCAACCTATACTATCTTATCAATGATAAATATAGTTTCGTTGGCATAAATGATGGTAATCGTGAAATCTGGACTACTGATGGAACTAATGCAGGAACATTCAAAATTTCTTCGGATATAGTTATAGAACAAACTTCAAATAAGTTGAGCGTTTTTAACAACCAGATTATGACTATATATAAAAATGAAAATGATAACTTAAGAATGTTTTTAAGTGATGGTACGGTTGCAGGAACTTCTACCGTAGACATAGATGACAATGTAGGGTTTAACTATGCTGTTTTAGGAAATCTAATTATACACACCAGACAAGAAGGTGCTAGTGTTTTTAATAAAGAAATATTCAGCTACGATTATGCAACCAATACAGATACCATGCTAGCTAATATAAACACCTCAGGTGGTTCTAATCCTTACTACTTAACAACGTTCAACGGACACGTATACTTTAATGCAATTAACTCAGATGGCAATATATATATCTACAAAACAGATGGCACATCTTCTGGAACCACACAATTTACAAATTCGCCAGGCGCTCCATTAATGTATGATACACAATTTAATTCATTAGAAACAAATGACTACTTATTGTTTTATAGTGGAAACACACCTAATCAATATCACTTGTATAAGTTAGATGGTAATACAATAGAAACTATTTTTTCGCACAACTTTTCATTTGGATTCAAAGTAGTCAACGGTACAAACTATTTAAATACTAATACAGGGTTGTACACAACAAACGGCACTACTTCCGGAACAACTTTATTAAGCTCGGAAATTAATGGAAAAGTAATGGGTTACACATCCTCAAATAACATAGTATGTAGTAATTTTATCGACAACTATAACGCAATATGGTCTTGTAATACCTCTACTGGAGAAGCTACCGAAATTTTAAATGCAGGATCATCAACCCAAGATGCAAGTATAGATAAGCTTAGTGTCATAGATGATGAATTATTGATATTTTCTTACTACAATGAGGTCAGTAACACATATGAATTATGGAAAAGTGATGGTAGTGAAAACGGTACCTCAATGCTCTCTGAAATAGAATACATACAAGAATCAACAACTTACAATGGTAATTATGTTTTTATTATTAATAAAAACTCTAATTACGAACTATGGAAAAGTGATGGTACAGTAGCAGGAACGCAATTGGTAAAAACGTTAACAAATGGTGGCTTAAATCACTATTCAAGCAACTTTGTAGAGATTAATGATATTTTATACTTCGTTATAACAACCAGTGACACTAACGATTCTGTATTATGGCAGTCTAACCTTACAGAACCTGGCACAATAGCAGTTGCAAATAGTTCAATTTTCAGTAATACTACAGAATTATATGTGCATACTGATAATTACATTTATTTTAGTGGTTATAATGCAACTACAGGCGCAGAATTGTGGAAAACCGATGGTACACTTGCCAATACTACAATGGTAAAAAATATCAGATCTGGTACTAATCCTTCGTCACCTAGTAATTTTACTTCTTTAGGAGATATTTTAATATTTTCTGCTTATGGATCTAGCGGAAGAGAACCTTACCGATCTGACGGGACAGATGCAGGCACTTACATTATTGATGATTTATTTTCGTATGATTTTGGTGACATAAGCTCTAACCCAAGTGAACTTATTGCTTTTAACGACAATGTCTATTTTAATGCAAAAAATAACGAAAATAATGATAGACTATATAAAACCGATGGCAATTCAGTATCTCTTGTAGACGACCTAATTGAAGAAGGTCATATGGTTTCAGATTTTCTTTCTATAGAATATAATGGGTATTTGTACTTTGAATCTAACCCTTCTGGAACAACATATAGCACATGGCTATACAGAACTAATGGCACTACTACAGAACCTGTTGGTAATGTACAGTACATTGAAGAGTTTGCCATAGTAGCAGACAAGCTTTTTATGAGTACAGAAAATGAATTGTACTTTATAGATGAAAACAACACAATAACAACAGTTGTTTTAGATGATGATTTTGAGAATTTAACCCCTTCTAACAATAGATTATATTTAACATACAACGATATAGATGTAGGTAAAGAGTTATTTAAAATTGATTTGTGCAATCCCTCTAATATTGTTTATGTAGATGCTTCGGCATCATCAGGGAAAGGCACAGGCTATAACTGGGAAGACGCATTTCTTACTTTAGAAGATGCTATTAAAGATGCCAGAAACTGCAACATAAACGAAATACATATAGCAGAAGGCGTATATCTTACAAACAAAAACTCTAAACAAGAAAAATCATTTAATATTGATTTTGAATTGATTATTAAAGGTGGCTTTTCACCTGTAAATAACGTCACAGATGAATCTGATAGAGATTACTTTTTATATCCTACCATTTTAAGTGGTGACTTAAACAATTCATCATTACCAGATGCTCAAGATGCTCACACAATAATTACCATTAATGGCAATAATGTAATATTAGATGGTTTAATAATTGAAAATGGTTTCGCTGACGATGCTTCAGACAATTCACAAGCAGCAATTGGTCGCTCAGGAGCAGGAATCTATGCACGCAATGCAGATAATTTAACAATAACCAACTGTATTTTTAGAAACAATATAGCTATAGGTAGTGGCAGTAATGGTGTTGGTGGTGCCTTTATTAAATTTGGTCCAGAAACTACCACTATAACCAATAGCTTGTTTTATAATAATGAAGCATCTGCAGAAGGTGGTGCTATATCGCCTCAAGGAGGTACACTTAATATTATAAACAATACTTTAGTAAATAACAATTCTGTCAACGGAGGTGCAATCCATAGCTTTTCTTCTACTGTAAATATTACCAATAGTGTACTTCATGAAAACATAGCATCAAATTCAAACAACAACATTAACAATGCTGGTAGTAGTACAAACTCAATTAATTATTCATATTTACAAAATGAAAACCCAATTGGAACTGGAAATATAGACGGAACATCAGTAACCAGTCCAATGTTTACCAATTCCGAAAGTGATGACTACAGCATTCTAAGCGGTTCGCCTTTAGTTAATGCCGGAAATAATACAATTGCAAACGAACCTTTAGACCTTGCTGGCAACCCAAGGATATTTGACGGCATTATAGATATTGGTGCATACGAGCTTCAATCAACTTTGAGCATTACTAATACTTTTGCAAATGATTTTAAAATCTACCCTAATCCTACAAGCAACATACTTAACATTAAAACAAACAGTATAGAATACAGCTATAATTTGTACAATATTCAGGGTCAAGAAATATTAAAAGCAAAACACCAAACTGCCAGAACTATAGATATATCTAAGCTACCTTCTGGAATATACATGCTCAAGCTGTCTATTGATGATAAATTTGAAAGTTTTAAAATCATAAAACAAAATTAAAAGAGGCTATTAATCAACCCTTCGAGAGGTCAAAACTTTAAAATGTTTTGGCCTCTTCTTTTTTATCATACTCACACTACGTAGACCTACGTATTGAATAAAACCATCATCGTCAATAATTTAGCTATCAAATCAATATAACCATGAAAACAACACTACTTTATTTATTATTTATGCTTTCTGTAACATCTGCATTTTCTGCAACAATAGTTGTTACCAGTACAAACGACAGTGGACCAGGAACATTACGCCAAGCAGTAATCGATGCCAATCCAGGTGATAAAATCATTTTTGACGGTATAGCTGGCTCTGAATCTAATCCAATAATGCTCAATTCATCAATATACATCAACAAAACCGTAAGTATTTTGGGAAGAGTTTCTGGACTTCCTATAAACTATCCTGTAACTGCATACATTAAAATGAATGCTAACCAAAGACTTTTTGATATTGAAAATGCCAATGGTGTTAGCTTTAGTGACATTGTATTTATGGATGGCTACACAAATGGTGTTGTAAATACTTATGAGGCTTATGGAGGCGCTATTTTAATAAAAAGCCTAAGCTCTAGTTACCCAACATCACTAAACCTTTCTAGATGTGTTTTTAAAAACAACCATGCCACAGAAGGCGGTGCAATTACAGCAATATCAACTGATTTAAGCATTATAGAATGTACTTTTGAAAACAATACTGCTACTGCACGTGGAGGTGCTGTTGTATTAGGTGGTGGTAGTGGCAACCCTGATACTGCATTATTTAGTCGTTGTAAATTTATTTCTAATACTGCAGGTACAAAAGGTGGTGCTATTTTTAGAAGCAATCCATACACTACAATCTATAATTCATTATTTAATGACAATACTGCAGAATATGGTGGTGCTATTGCACTAGAAAGTAGCTCTAATGCATCTGCAGTAGAAGAACGAAACAACACATTTGCTTTCAATACAGCAACTGCAAATGCAAGCACTATATATTTAGATGTAAATCAGAAACTAAAAACCTACAATAGTATTCACGTTGACAACAACAGTGTTGCAAACACTATTTATGGTGAAAGTAATGCAGGAATAGATTTTAAAAGAATTTTTTCAAACAATACAATAACAGTTCCTAATGTCATTGGCTCAGAACCATATACTCAAGTACAAGGTGATATTGGATTTTATGATGCCTCTAATAATGACTTTAGAGTTTTAGCATTTTCTTCAACTATTAATGCTGGTGATAGCGAACTATCAAACTATTTAAACGAAACGGATTTAGATGGTAACCCTAGGCAAACTGGAAGTAATTATGATTTAGGAGCCTACGAGAACGGATGTAACGATCAGGTTGTAACACAAGTTACTGGCAATGCTTTTGGTTCATTTAGCAAAGCCGTGTTAAACTTGTGTGAGGGTAAAACCGTTTTTTTTGATCCTATTACAAACAATACACCAATAATAATTACCGAAACTTCTCAAATATTTAAAAACAACATAACCTTATCCGGAAATGGAAAGGATACAACTATATTGCAAATGGAGGCAGGCGCCAATCAAAGACATTTGTTTTCTGATGGCAAAAATTTAACTATTGAAGGCATTCATTTCAAAGATGGTAATGCACAAGTAATCTCGGAAAGCCAAACCTCAAGCTCAGGTGGTGCAATATTAGTTGCTAATGCCAACTTAAATATTAGTCATTCTAAATTCTCTAACAATACATCTACTGCCTATGGCGGAGCTATAATTATGATTTCTGGAAATCTCACCAGTAAGCATTCAGAGTATATAAATAATACTGCTACAAATGGTGGTGCTATTTTAATTTCTGCTGGTAATATAACATCTACAAACAACCTTTACGCCAAAAACAATGGTAGTATACAAGCTGGTACAATTTATTTGACAGAAAGCTCAAACTCTATTTTCACCAACGATGCCTTGGTGGACAACACATCTAACGATAGAAGCGGAATTGGTGCTTTTTCAAATTCAAATGTAACACTACAAAACACCATAGTTATAAACCCAGGAAATGATATGGGAAGAGACGCCTCAAGCTCTTTTACTGCCAACAACACTAATTTTGATTCTAATTTTGGTATCTCTGGAAATAACAATATTATAAACTCTGACCCTGAATTTATTGATGCCACCAATGATAATTACAGACTTAGCAGCAGTTCGCCTTTATTAGATGCTGGAAATAACAGCTATAACAATGAAACTGAGGATTTAGATGGCAACTCTAGAATTGTAAATGGAACTATAGACATAGGACCATACGAAAGTAGATGTACCATATACAGCGGTAACGTTATTTTTGTAAATGCCAATGTAAGTGGTGGTACAAACGATGGCCTATCTTGGGCCAATGCAATACCTGATTTAAACGAAGCTTTGAGTCTTGCCGAAAGCTGTACTACAATACAAGAAATATGGGTGGCATCTGGCACATACAAACCCGGAACCTTAGATACAGATACTTTTACAATACCTGAAGGTGTAACACTTTTAGGTGGGTTTAGTGGCAATGAAACCAATGTTAACGATAGAAATTGGTTGAATAATCCAACCACATTGAGTGGAGACATTAATAATAGTAACTCCTCTAATGCAGGAGATAGCCATACAATAATAAAAATGGTTAAAAACAATATTACATTAGACGGCTTTATCATTCAAAACTCTTATGCTGATAGTACAGACGGTAGTACCTTTGCTATTGGTCGTTCTGGCGCAGGAATTTACAATGCAGGTAATAACACTATATCTAATTGTATTTTTCATAGAAATTATGCAGAAGGTACAGGTGAGAATGGAATTGGTGGTGGAATTGTAAACTTTTCTGGTACACTTAACATTAATAACTCATTATTCTTTAAAAATAATGCTTCAGGTAATGGTGGAGCTATCTCAATTGAAAGCGGTACCGTTAACCTAACCAATGCTACCATAGCTAATAACACTGGTAACAAAGGTGGTGGAATTCATTTTTACAACGGTAATTTAGTAGCCATAAATTCTATTTTCACAAATAATTCTGGTATTAATGGTAATATTAACAACGATAATGGTATTGGTAGCGCAAATGTATCTTATAGCTTATTCTTCAATTCAACTGATAGTAACAATGGTGACATACCATCAGGCATAATCAATGATGGAAATAACATAACCTATACAGATCCTATATACAATAGTATAAACAATGTTAATGGTTATAAATTAACTGAAAACTCTACTGTTGTAAATTTAGGCACTAATACTGGTGTAACCCAATCTACAGACCTTGCTGGCAACCCAAGGATATTTGACACAACGGTAGATATTGGTGCTTACGAGCTTCAATCAACTTTAAGTATCACCAATACTTTAGCAAATGATTTTAAAATATACCCTAATCCTGTAAATAATATTCTTAATATAAAAACAGACATTCAAAAGTACAATTATAGAATATACAACATACAAGGTCAAGAGGTTCTCAAGGCTAATAACGTTACATCATCTACCATAGATCTTTCAACATTACATACTGGTATTTATGTCCTAAATATATCAAGTGATAACAAATCTCAAAGTTTTAAAATTACTAAACTATAATAGACTTCTGTTATTAGCCCTAATTTAAAAGGTTAAGGTAATTACTCCCTTAACCTTTTATTGCTAAAAAGAATGAAAAAGCAGAAAATAAATTGAAACTAAATAATAACTAGCTACTTAAATAAACTGTAATTGATATATTTGCCTAAGAAATGATACTTTTTACTGATGATCTTTATTAATCACTTAGGGTTATCACTTAAATTTTGTTAGTAGTTAGGGGAACAAGTATCATACTAAAAAAGGGGTTCAATTATATGGCCCCTTTTTTTTATTACAATCGTATTGAATAAAAGCTTGTTATAATAAATAAACATATTTTTAGCATGAAATATTTTTATACTCCAAAATAATTAACCCTAAATTTGTTATTTTAGCAAATACCCCTAATATTTTTTGCTGATTTTAGATTATGACAGACATAAAACGACTTTTTGATTTTCCATATTATCAACTAAAACATAAACCAACCGATAAAGCTTTGGTTACAAAATACAACGGTAAATGGACGCCAATGTCAACTCAAGAATACATAGATAAAGCCAATACCATAAGTAGAGCATTATTAAGACTTGGCGTACAGAAAGATGATAAAATAGCTGTTATTTCTTCAACCAACAGAACAGAATGGAATATTATGGATATCGGAATACTTCAAACTGGTGCACAAAACATTCCTATCTATCCAACAATTTCAGCTGAAGATTACGAGTATGTTTTAAACCATAGCGAATCCACATACTGCTTTGTATCAGACGAAGAAGTTCTTGAAAAAGTTAGAAAAGTTCAGGCTAACACCAAATTAAAAGAAGTCTATTCTTTCAATCATATCGATGGTTGCAAACACTATTCTGAATTATTCGAACTTGGTAAAGATAAAAGTAATCAAAATGAGGTTGAAGCCAGAAAAGATGCCGTAAAACCAAATGATTTAGCCACCATTATATACACCTCTGGTACCACAGGAAGACCTAAAGGAGTTATGTTATCGCATTGGAATATAACGAGTAATGCCTTAGATTCTTCAAAACGATTACCTAAAATAGATGGAGAAACAAGAATATTAAGTTTTCTCCCTATCTGTCATATTTTTGAACGCGTACTCATATACATATATCAATACGCAGGAACAAGTATTTACTTTGCTGAAGGTTTAGATAAAATTGGTGACAATGCCAAAGAAATAAAACCACACTTAATGAGTGTAGTACCTAGATTGCTAGAAAAAGTTTTTGACAAAATTATGCTAAAAGCAGATGAGCTCTCTGGCATTAAACAAAAGCTGTTTTATTGGGCTGTAGAATTAGGTGAACAATGGGAACCCTACAAAACAAATGGAGCTTGGTACGAATTTAAACTTAGCATCGCTAATAAACTAATTTTTAGCAAATGGAGAGAAGCATTAGGAGGCGAATTAACGACTATGGTCTCTGGTAGTGCCGCTCTACAACCGCGTTTATCTAGAATTTTTGGAGCTGCCAGAATGCAAGTTATGGAAGGTTATGGTCTTACAGAAACCTCTCCAGTTGTAGGCGTAGGTATGTATAGAGACAATTGCTATAAAGTTGGCACAGTAGGAAAACCAATAGACAACGTTGAAGTTAAAATTGCTGAAGATGGTGAAATCTTAATCAAAGGACCAAATGTTATGTTGGGTTATTACAAAGACCCAGAAAAAACAGATTCTGTAATGACAGACAATTACTTTCATACAGGAGACAAGGGCATTATCGATCAAGATGGCTTCTTAAAGATTACAGGACGTAAAAAAGAAATGTTTAAAACTTCTGGTGGTAAGTACATTATACCAACACTTTTAGAAAACGACTTAAAACAATCCTTATTTATAGAACAAGTTATGGTTGTAGGCGAAGGCGAGAAAATGCCAGGTGCTATTATACAGCCAAATTTTGATTTTATCAGAGACTGGATAGATCATAAAAATCTTAATATAGGTAAATCAGAAAGCGAAATTGCAACTTCAGATATTGTTATCAATAGAATTCAAAAAGAAGTAGACAAATACAATAAACACTTCGGAAAGTGGGAACAAATCAAACGATTTGAATTAACACCTGAAGCATGGACAATTGATGATGGTCACCTCACTCCTACCATGAAAATGAAACGTAGTATTATTAGAGAAAAATACGACGCTCTCTACGAAAAAATATACAGACCTAACGCTTAGGACTTTACAAAAAACAACATCTTATACTATGCATGCATAATTTTTTTAAATTTATTATGCATGCATAGTATTTTTTATTATCTTTGGAATCCTAACAAGATTTTAATGAAAGATAAGACAATAGATTACGTACTGAGAACGACTTGGTTAGCAGTAAATAAAATGTATAACGAAGAGGCCTCTAAGTTTGATACTACAATGGCTACTGGTTTTGCTTTATTAAGTATTGATCCAGAAAATGGCACACCTTCTACTTCTCTTGGCCCTAAAATGGGAATGGAAGCAACAAGCCTTTCACGCACACTTAAAAGCATGGAAGAAAAAGGGCTTATAGAACGTAAACCCAATCCAGAAGATGGACGTGGAGTTCTTATTCACCTAACAGAATTTGGAAGAGAAAAAAGAACCTATTCTAGAGAGCGTGTTTTAACTTTTAATGAAGCCATAAAATCTAATATAAGTTCTGAAAAGATTGAAAGTTTCTATGAAGTTGCTGAGCTTATAAATAACATGATTTCTAATAAAAAAATATACAATCAAAAAGAACACATTTTAAAACAATGAGTAAACGAAGAATAAAAAAAATCGCCATCATTGGTTCTGGTATTATGGGAAGCGGTATTGCTTGTCATTTCGCCAATATTGGTGTTGATGTCTTACTATTAGACATTGTTCCAAGAGAACTAAATGACAAAGAAAAAGCACAAGGACTTACTTTAGAAGACAAGGTTGTGCGCAATCGCTTAGTTAATGATGCTCTTACTGCATCTATTAAATCTAAGCCTGCGCCACTATACCATCCATCTTTTAAAAATCGTATTACAACAGGAAACTTAGAAGATGATATTGCTAAAGTTGCTGATGTAGACTGGATAATGGAGGTTGTTGTAGAGCGATTAGATATTAAACAACAAGTTTTTGAAAATCTTGAAAAGTATAGAACACCTGGCACTTTAATAACCTCTAACACATCAGGTATTCCTATTAAATTTATGAGTGAAGGCAGAAGTGAAGATTTCCAAAAACACTTCTGTGGTACGCACTTCTTTAATCCAGCGCGTTACTTAAAATTATTCGAAATTATTCCAGGCCCAAAAACCGATACTTCAGTATTAGAGTTTTTAAATGGTTATGGAGAGCAATTCTTAGGAAAAACTTCTGTCGTTGCTAAAGATACTCCTGCTTTTATTGGTAATAGAATTGGTATTTTCAGTATCATGAGTCTGTTTCACACGGTAAAGGATTTAGACTTAACTATTGAAGAAGTTGATAAATTATCTGGTCCTGTAATTGGTCGCCCAAAATCTGCAACATTTAGAACCGTAGACGTTGTTGGTTTAGACACTCTAGTTCACGTAGCAAACGGTATTAGAGAAAACTGTCCTAACGACGAACGTCATGAGTTATTTGCTTTACCAGATTTCATCAACACCATGATGGAAAACAAATGGTTAGGAAGCAAAACAGGACAAGGATTCTACAAAAAAGCGGTTTCAAAAGATGGTAAAAAGGATATTCTATCCTTAGACCTTAATACGCTGGATTATAGAGAAAAACAACGCGCTAAATTTGCGACTTTAGAATTAACTAAAACAATTGACAAAGTTGTAGATCGTTTTAAAGTATTAGTAAAAGGAAAAGATAAAGCTGGAGAGTTCTATAGAAAAAGCTTTGCCGCTTTATTTGCTTACGTATCTAATCGTATTCCAGAAATTACAGACGATTTATATAAAATTGATGATGCCATGAAAGCCGGATTTGGTTGGGAACATGGTCCTTTCCAAATTTGGGATGCTATTGGTGTCGAAGCTGGTATTGAAATGATGAAAGCAGAAGGTCTAGAGCCAAATGCTTGGGTTAACGAAATGTTAGCATCAGGTAGCACATCATTTTACACTGTAAAAGACGGAGCTTCTTTTGCTTACGATATTCCTTCAAAATCACAACAAAAAATTCCTGGTCAGGATAGTTTTATCATCTTAGACAACATCAGAAAATCTAACGAAGTATTTAAAAACTCTGGTGTCGTTATAGAAGACCTTGGCGATGGTATCCTTAATTGCGAATTCCAATCTAAAATGAATACCATTGGTGGTGATGTTTTAGCTGGACTTAACAAAGCTGTGGATTTAGCAGAAAAAGATTTCGAAGGTTTAGTAATAGGTAACCAAGGAGCTAATTTCTCTGTTGGTGCTAACATCGGAATGATTTTTATGATGGCAGCAGAGCAAGAATATGATGAGCTTAATATGGCTATCAAATACTTCCAAGATACAATGATGCGTATGCGTTATTCTTCTATCCCAACAATTGCTGCACCTCATGGTATGGCGCTTGGTGGTGGTTGCGAGTTATCTATGCATGCAGACAAAGTTGTTGCTGCAGCAGAAACTTACATTGGTTTAGTAGAGTTTGGTGTCGGTGTTATTCCAGGTGGAGGAGGCTCTAAAGAAATGGCGTTGAGAGCACAAGATGTATTCCATAAAGGTGATGTAGAGCTTAACGTATTACAGGAGTATTTCTTAACTATAGGTATGGCTAAAGTAGCAACATCTGCATATGAAGCTTATGATTTAGGTATTCTTCAAAAAGGAAAAGATGTTGTTGTAGTTAACAAAGATCGTCAGATTGCAACAGCTAAAGCACATGCCAAAATGTTAGCAGACGCTGGTTATACACAACCTGTAAAACGTAAAGATGTTAAGGTTTTAGGTAAGCAAGCTCTGGGAATGTTCTTAGTAGGAACAGATTCCATGGAAGCAAGTCACTACATCAGTGAGCACGACCAAAAGATTGCTAATAAACTGGCTTACGTTATGGCTGGTGGTGATTTATCTGAGCCAACATTAGTTACAGAACAATATTTACTTGATTTAGAGCGTGAGGCATTCCTTTCGCTTTGTACAGAACGTAAAACGCTAGAGCGTATTCAGCACATGCTAAAAACAGGTAAACCTTTAAGAAATTAAAAAAAATGAAACAAGTATATATAGTAAAAGGATATAGAACTGCAGTTGGTAAATCCAAAAAAGGTGGTTTTAGATTTAAAAGAGCCGATGAGCTTGCTGCTGAAACCATTCAGTATATGATGGGTAAACTCCCTGACTTTGATGTTACTCGTATCGATGATGTTATTGTTGGTAATGCAATGCCAGAAGGATCTCAAGGTCTTAATATGGCACGTATAATTTCGTTAATAGGATTAAATACAGTAGACGTACCAGGTGTAACGGTTAACAGATTCTGCTCTTCAGGATTAGAGACCATTGCTATGGCAGTTGCCAAAATTCAAGCTGGTATGGCAGAATGTATAATTGCTGGTGGCGCCGAGAGTATGAGCTCTGTTCCTATGACAGGATTTAAACCAGAATTAAACTACGATATCGTAAACGCTGGTCATGAAGACTATTATTGGGGAATGGGTAACACTGCAGAAGCGGTTGCAAACAAATATAACGTCTCTAGAGAAGATCAAGATGAGTTTGCTTACCACTCACACATGAAAGCTTTAAAAGCACTTGAAGAAAACAGATTTCAAGATCAAATAGTACCTATTGAAGTAGAAGAAACTTATGTTGATGCCAACGGTAAAAAAGCAACATGCAAATACACCGTTTCAAAAGACGAAGGACCAAGAAAAGGAACTAGTAAAGAAGCATTAGCAAAATTAAGACCTGTCTTTGCTCAAGGTGGTTCAGTCACTGCCGGAAACTCATCTCAAACCAGTGATGGTGCTGCGTTTGTATTAGTAATGAGTGAAGCAATGGTTAAAGAATTAAACTTAGAGCCTGTGGCACGTTTAGTAAGTTATGCAGCAGCAGGTGTACCACCAAGAATTATGGGTATTGGTCCAGTAGCTGCGATTCCAAAAGCATTAAAACAAGGTGGTTTATCTCAAAAAGATATTGAGCTAATTGAACTTAATGAAGCTTTTGCGTCTCAGTCTTTAGCTGTAATGCGAGAGTTAGACCTTAACCAAGAAATTGTAAATGTTAATGGAGGTGCAATAGCACTAGGACATCCTCTTGGATGTACAGGAGCAAAACTTTCTGTTCAATTATTTGATGAAATGCGTAAGCGTGACATGAAAAACAAATACGGAATGGTAACAATGTGTGTTGGTACAGGTCAAGGTGCAGCTGGAATTTTTGAATTTTTAAATTAGAAGCCCATCCTAACCTTCCCAAAGGGAAGGAATAAAAAGAAAACAAAAAATAAAAGTATACAGTAATAATTTAAAACCCCTAAAAATCCCCTTTCCTTTGGAAAGGGTTAGGGAAAGGCTTATGGAAACAAAAGAAAATAAAGATATCCTTCGTGGAGGTCAATTCTTGGTAAAAGAAACAAATTGTGAAGATGTCTTCACACCTGAAGATTTTTCAGAAGAACAACAAATGATGAAAGAAGCGGTTATGGAATTTAATGACCGTGAAATTATTGCTCATAAAGCAAGATTTGAAGCTAAAGATTATGCGCTAACAGAAGAAGTAATGCGCAAAGCTGGTGAGCTTGGTTTCTTAGGTGTTGCTGTACCTGAAGCTTATGGAGGATTAGGAATGGGATTTGTTTCTACATGTCTTACTTGTGATTATATCTCTTCAGGAACAGGATCTTTCAGTACTGCTTTTGGTGCGCATACTGGTATTGGTACCATGCCAATTACGCTTTACGGAACTGAAGAACAAAAACAAAAATATGTTCCTAAACTAGCCACAGGAGAATGGTTTGGCGCTTACTGTTTAACAGAGCCAGGGGCAGGATCTGATGCTAACTCTGGTAAAACTACTGCTGAGTTATCTGCCGATGGTAAATCTTACAAAATTAACGGCCAGAAGATGTGGATCTCTAACGCTGGTTTTTGTAGCTTAATGATTGTTTTTGCTCGCATAGAAGATGATAAAAACATTACTGGATTTATTGTAGAATACGATCCAGAAAACCCTAACGGAGTTACTCTAGGTGAAGAAGAGCACAAGCTTGGTATTAGAGCAAGTTCTACTCGTCAGGTTTTCTTTAATGATACTGTTGTTCCTGTAGAAAACATGCTAGCTGGTCGTGGTGAAGGTTTTAAAATTGCCATGAATGCACTAAATGTTGGTCGTATTAAATTAGCTGCTGCTTGTTTAGATTCTCAAAGAAGAATTTTAACTACAGCCGTAAATTATGCTAACGAGCGCAAACAGTTTAAAACTCCTATTGCAGATTTTGGTGCTATAAAAATGAAATTAGCTAAAATGGCAACAGATGCCTATGCTGGTGAATCTGCTACATACAGAGCTGCTAAAAATATTGAAGATCGTATCGCAATTCGTGAAGCTTCAGGAAACTCTCACCAAGAAGCTGAGCTAAAAGGTGTAGAAGAATACGCTATTGAGTGTTCTATTCTTAAAGTAGCTGTATCAGAAGATGTACAAAACTGTGCTGACGAAGGCATCCAGATTTTTGGTGGTATGGGATTCTCTGAAGAAACACCAATGGAAGCTGCCTGGAGAGATGCTCGTATTGCTCGTATCTACGAGGGAACTAACGAAATTAACAGAATGCTTTCTGTTGGTATGTTAGTTAAAAAAGCTATGAAAGGCCATGTAGATTTATTAGGTCCTGCAATGAAAGTGCAAGAAGAACTAATGGGTATTCCGTCGTTTGACACACCAGACTACTCAGAACTTTTCTCTGAAGAAAAAGAAATGATTGCTAAGCTTAAAAAGGTATTCTTAATGGTAGCTGGTGCAGCTGTTCAAAAGTTTGGTCCAGATATGGAAAAACACCAACAGCTTTTAGTTGCTGCTGCAGATATATTAATAGAAATATATATGGCAGAGTCTACCATTTTAAGAACTGAAAAGAATGCAAAACGCTTTGGTGAAGATACTCAGGCTGTGCAAATTGCAATGTCTAAATTATATTTATTTAATGCAGTAAACACCATTGAAGATAAAGGTAAAGAAAGTATTATATCGTTTGCTGAAGGAGACGAGCAACGTATGATGCTTATGGGCTTAAAACGTTTCACTAAATATCAAAACTATCCAGATATTGTTGATTTAAGAAACGAAATTGCCGAAAAAGTAAAAGCAGAAAATAAATACTGCTTTTAGGTTTAAGTTTAAGTTAGAAATGAAAAAAGCCAATTCTGTTGAATTGGCTTTTTTTTATCCTTTATTGTATTACAATTTTCTTAGAAACAATAACATTATCATCAGTCCTCATTCTAATAATATAAATACCTGAGGTTAGGCTCGTAATATCATATTTGCTATGATTTTCATTCAAAACATCGTCTATAATATAAACTTTTTGACCAGAAATGTTATAAACTTCAATACCTGTCACATTTAAGTTTTTTGGGTTACGAACTACCAGTTGATTTGTATTCATTTCATAATAAAAATCTAATTGCGTGTCTATATTATCGTCAATACTTAACGTACTTGGGTTTTGAAACCCTATCACAAAACGATCATCGTAAGTACCAGCTGATAAAGAAGCTTCATAATTAGTGGTTCTTAAATCATAATGCGTATCTAATTCAGTATCATGAAGTATAATATTTAAGTTATCAGGTATATTTTCTAAAGATTGAATTGAAATTACAACGTCTCCAATGTTACTTTTTTGAATACTTAACGGCAGAGATGTTTCTTCCATATCAATTTGGCCTATCCCTTGAATGACGAATAACTCATCTTCAATTAACCAGGACATATCATCTAATTGTACATCATTTAAATAACCATCATATCCCCAATCATACCCATCGGTACAATTATCATCTACTGTTAACAGAATTTGTCTATTAATAATACCTAAAGACGTAAACTGAAGTCTTATTTTAGGTCTATTATCTGTATAACTCTCAGCAGATACATTTAAATCATCTGAGGGTAAAGTGTCTGTATCTTCCGTGTCTAATGCGCTTTGAGCAATACCAATTTGAAAGAATAAAAGGCTAATAAAAAAACAATAGAATTTGAGGGTTGGTTGAGGCGAGTTCATAAGATAGAGGGATTAAACTCCTTTGTAGGATTTATGTTTTTAGTTGGTTTGGTGGTCCTAATATTGAAAAAAAAGGAACTATGTAATCATTTAATTCATTTAAAGGCTCATTAATTCGCTAAAATGTACTTATTTGTATATTTCTTCGTCAAATTGTATCTTCAATTATGATGATATTTTAAGTACAAAGCCTTCATGTTTATTTTATCTACACATTATAACAACCTAGATAATCCTTATATTTAGGGAATCAATCTTGCTATCTCATGAAATATTATTTTTTAATCCTATTTCCCTTTCTATCTACCCTATCATTCTCTCAAGCTAATACTGAAGTCTTTCTATTTAACTTAGAACAGAGCAACTCTAAAATTGAAGTTTCAAACGGAATTCATATATCTAATAATGAAGGTTACGATAATCAGCCTTCTTTTTTTGGCGAAGATAATATCCTATATGCTTCAACACGAAGTGGGCAAACAGACATCGCTCAGTACAACATCAATTATAAATCAAAAACATTTATAAACTTTACCAAAGGAGGTGAGTATACTCCATTAAAAATTCCAAAAAAAAACGCTGTTTCAGCTGTTAGATTAGACATTGACGGTAAGCAACGTTTATATAGCTATAATCTCAGTAATGGCGAATCTACAGAACTTATCAAGGACTTAGTCGTTGCTTATTATACTTGGTACGATGAGCACTCAATCGTTTCTGCAGTGATTGAGAATGAGCAACTAAACTTATACGTCGTAAATATTACGGATGGTACAAGCAGAAAATATGCTACAAATGTTGGTCGTTCATTTCATAAAATCCCTAACTCAGATCTGGTAAGTTTCATCTATAAAGAAGCAAATAAACCATGGCAAATAAGGTCTTTAAACCCTAAAAATGGAGTTAACAAGCTTATTGCAAATACAATGAAAGATGTTGAAGATATTTGTTGGTTAGATGGTAAAACTCTACTCTCTGGTAAAAATGGAAATTTGTATAAACTAACCTTAAAACAAGATAATAACTGGAGAAAAATAGCCGATCTTTCCTCTTATGGCATTACTGATATTACCCGATTAGCAGTAAACAATAACGGTACAAAATTATTGATTGCTGCAGATTTACAATCAGATAAGCAAGATATTGAAACTCAAAACAACGTAACAGAACAAACAGTTACAGATCCAATTCTATCAGAAGATGAAGCTGCTGCAGTAGTTCAAAAACACATAGAGCCATTTAATAACAGAGAGCTCAATGACTTTGCCAATGCTTTTGATGCCAATGTTGTTGTCAATAAATTTCCTAAAGATTATATGTATTCTGGCAGAAATGCTCTTAAAGAAAACTACAGACAATTCTTTAAAAACAATAAAAAATCTAACGTCAAGGTGCTTAATCGTATGGTGCATAATAATTATGTTATTGATGAAGAATTGGTAACATTAAACAATTTAACCATAAGACAAGCTACCATCTATAATGTAGATAAAGATGGCATAAAATCCATGACGTTTATTAGAAATAAAAACACAACTTCTAATCCTGAAACGATTGTAAACGATCAGCTTGAAGCTTATAACAAAAGAGACATAGACGAATTCACAAAAACTTACACCAAAGACATTAAGCTATATGAATTTCCTGAAAACATATCTTCTAGCGGAATTGAAGATATAGAAAAAAGATATAAGGTAATTTTCCAAAAAGTTCCTGATCTCAATGCAGAAATTATGAACCGAATTGTTTTAGGCAATAAGGTCATTGATAAAGAAAAAGTTACCATTAACGGAAAAACTTATTACGCCATCGCCATTTACGAAGTAAATGATGGCTTAATTTCAAAAGTTACTTTTATTCAATAATATTACTATGAAAAACATTATTATACTTTTAGTATTAGCCATTGGCTTAAATAGCTTTTCACAAGAAAAAGAAACCTTAGAACCTAAGCTAGAAAACATCGCTTGGATTGCTGGCACATGGCATGGCGAAGCTTTTGGTGGTATAACCGAAGAAATCTGGAGCGAACCCTCTGGAGGCTCTATGATGGCTACTTTTAAATTAATTGTCGATGAAAAAGTACAATTCTACGAAATTGAAGTTATCCGAGAAATTGAAGACTCTTTAATTCTTCAGTTAAAACATTTTGACTCTGATTTAAAAGGATGGGAAACTAAAAATGAAACCATTGACTTCCCTTTGATTGAAATTACAGAAACCAAAGTTATCTTTGAAGGCATGACGTTTGAAAAAATTTCTTCAAACGAAATGAATGTTTATGTAGATATTAAAAATGATGATGACACTATAGAAACCGTAAAATTCAATTATAAAAAATAAAAAACTGCATGAAAAACCCAATTATCCTCATACTACTTACCTTATGTTTTTTTAGTTGCAAAAATGACAAAAAAGAAACTGTAGAAGCCACAATAAAATCCACAAAACCTGAAAATCAATTACGCAAAATTTCAAAAACAAAAGATACCATTGAAATAGACGGCATTGCCAATGAAGCTTCTTGGGCCAATGCAAAATGGTATCCAATGGACCAGGTTTGGCTTGGCGATTCTTTAACAGCAGAAGATTTTTCAGGAAGATTCAAAATAACTTGGGATGATGAAGCGCTTTATGTTTTAGCAGAAATAAAAGACGATACATTAATTGATAACATTAAAGATCCTCTTGTAAAATGGTGGGATGACGATTGCTTAGAGATTTTTATAGATGAAGATAATAGTGGTGGCGAACATCAGTATAATCACAATGCTTTTGCCTACCACATTGCGCTTAATGGTAATGTTGTAGATATGTCTACAGAAAAGGTTGGCAAACTATATAACACTCATGTAGAGTCTAAACTTGTAACAACCAACAAGACCTCTATTTGGGAAGTTAAAATGTATTTATACAAAGACACCTATGATGATAATTCAAATTCTAATAATTCTGTAAAACTAGCTGCAAACAAAAAGGTAGGTTTTGCCATTGCCTATTGTGACAACGATTACAGCGTAGAACGAGAAAATTTTATAGGTTCTATTCCTGTTGAAGGAGACGATAAAAACCGTGGCTGGATAGATGCAAATATTTTTGGAACCCTAAAACTGATAGATTAAAAATGAAAAAAACACTCATATTTTTATTCCTGTTTCAAATCATATTAATTGGTGCACAAACCGATCCCAAAATATATGATATCGTTGATGCCATTTCAGAAGAACGTTTAAAAAATGATGTAAAAACCTTAGCCGATTTTGGCACACGTCACACACTGAGTGACACCATTTCTAATACGCGTGGCATAGGTGCGGCAAGACGCTGGATAAAATCGCAATTCGATAACATTTCAAAAGATTGCAACCATTGTTTAGAAGTGTTTTATCAAAATAATTTGGTAGAAAAAGGCACTAATCAGCGTATTGTAAAAGATGTGAATGTGGTTAATGTTGTTGCAATTCAGCGTGGCACAAAATATCCCAATCGCTTTATTATAATGAGCGGAGATATAGACTCCAGAGTTTCAGATCCTAATGATTATAGTTCAGATGCTCCTGGCGCCAATGATAATGCCACAGGTATGGCTGGTGCTATGGAAGCTGCCAGAGTATTGTCTAAATATAAATTTGAAAACAGCATCATTTTTGTTGGCTTATCTGGTGAAGAACAAGGACTTTTTGGTGGACAAGGTTTAGCCAAATATGCTAAGGATAATAATTGGCAAATTATTGGAGTGCTTAATAACGACATGATTGGAAACATTGAAGGTGTAGATGGTGTAATAGACAATCGTACCTTCAGAATTTTTTCTGAACCAATTACAACAGACGAAACCGATGCTGAAAAATTAGCCAGACAAGCAAGAGCAAGACGTTTTTATGGTGGAGAAGTTGATGGAATTTCACGACAGTTAGCAAGATACGTGTACACAACAACCAAAACTTATATGCCAGAAATGAATCCGATGATGGTGTATCGTCTAGATCGTTTTGGGCGTGGTGGACATCACAGACCATTTAACGATTTAGGTTTTGCAGGTATCCGAATTATGGAAGCACATGAAAATTACACGCAGCAACATCAAGATATTAGAATAGAAAATGGTATTGCTTATGGAGACACGTTTGAGCATGTCAATTTTCCATATTGCAAAAAATTAACTGCTGTCAATGCAATTACCATGGCTAGCCTTGCTTCTGCTCCACCTGCTCCAAACGAAGTGAGTATTGGTGGTATTGTAGAAGCTTCAGCAAAACTACAATGGAACAAAGTTGAAGGCGCTAAAGGTTATAAAATCTATTGGAGAGACACAACTTCTCCTACTTGGGACCACAGTAGATATGTAGAAAACATTACTGAATTTACCTTAGAAGGTATAGTTATTGATAACTTCTTTTTTGGTGTGGCTTCTGTTTCCGAGGACGGACACGAAAGTTTAGTTACCTTTCCAAACAAAATATTAAGATAGTTTTCTGTCGTTCCTGAAAAAAACAGGAATCTAAACTTCATTCAAAATGAAAAAAAAACACATTGCGTTTACATTTTTATTAGTTAGTACACTAATAGCTAACGCACAATTACTCCAAGAAAAAAACAACTTCACAAAACAAGATACGCTCAGAGGAAGCATAACTCCAGAGCGCCAATGGTGGGATCTCACCTACTATCATCTCGATATTGAAGTAAAGCCAGAGGAAAAATTTATTTCTGGTACTAATACCATTCAGTACAAAGTTTTAAAACCACATCAGGTTATGCAAATAGATTTGCAAGAGCCTATGAAAATTACCAAAGTGACTCAAAATGGTAAGGTGCTTACTATACAACGAAATGGCAATGCTTTTTTCATAACTCTTGATGAACAAAATACAGGTGATGTAAATTCTGTTGTAGTGCATTATGAAGGCCATCCAAGAGAAGCTGTTAATGCACCTTGGGATGGTGGTTTTTCCTGGAAAAAAGACAAAAACGGAAAACACTTTATAGCGACATCTTGCCAAGGTTTAGGAGCCAGTGTTTGGTGGCCAAACAAAGATCACATGTACGATGAAGCCGATAGTATGGATATTAGTGTAACCATACCAAAAGGGCTTATGAATGTTTCTAACGGCAGACTAAAGAATACTGAAGAACACGACAAAACCATTACCACACACTGGACTGTAAAAAACCCAATAAACAATTATGGTGTTAATGTAAATATTGGTGATTACGTTAACTTTTCTGAAGTTTACGAAGGTGAAAAAGGCAATCTAGATATGGATTATTGGGTGCTTTCTTACAATCTTGAAAAAGCAAAAAAACAATTTAAAGATGCTCCAAAAATGATGAAAGCTTTTGAGCATTGGTTTGGACCTTATCCATTTTACGAAGACAGCTTTAAACTGGTTGAAGTGCCTTATTTAGGTATGGAGCATCAAAGCTCAGTCACCTATGGCAATAGGTTTAAAAACGGTTACTTAGGCAGAGATTTATCTGGCACTGGTTGGGGCTTAAAATTCGATTTTATCATTATTCACGAAGCTGGTCACGAGTGGTTTGCCAACAATATTACCAATAAAGATATTGCAGACATGTGGATTCACGAGAGCTTTACCGCATATTCTGAAAGTTTATTTTTAGAATACTACTACGGAAAACAAGCAGGTGCAGAATATGTTATTGGTACACGTCGAAGTATTATGAACGACAAGCCTCTTATTGGTCTTTACAATGTAAATAACGAAGGCTCTAGCGATATGTACTACAAAGGTGCCAACATGTTGCATACCTTACGTCAACTTGTTGAAGATGATGTTTTATGGCGAAATATCTTAAGAGGTTTAAATACTCAATTTTATCACCAAACTGTGACTACCAAACAAATTGAGGATTACATCAGTAAAATGACCAAGAAAGATTTGACAGCGTTTTTCAATCAATATTTAAGAGATACACGTATTCCAACTTTAGAATATAAAATTGAAAACGGTCAATTAAAATTCTGTTATACCAACATTGTAGAAGATTTTGACATGCCTATAGAAGTTGAAATTGATGGTAAACCTGAATGGATTTTCCCAAATTCAGAATGGAAAACTAAACCTATTAAGGGTGAAGATTTTAGTATAGATAAGGATTTCTACATTCATTCTCAAAAACTGTAAGTTGCAAATACCAGAACTCTATTTTGAACGCGATACCGATTGGTACGATTGGTTATTAAACAATCATACCAACTACACAGCAGTGTATTTAATTTTCTACAAAGTAGAGCATCATTTGCCATCTATGCGTTGGGAAGAAGCTGTTAAGGTGGCACTGTGTTTTGGGTGGATAGATTCTACAGTAAAAAGTCTTGGCAATGGAAAGCGCAGACAATACTTTTCGCCAAGAAATCCTAAAAGTACTTGGAGTGCGCTCAACAAAAAGTACATAATAGAATTAGAACAAAACAACCTCATCCAAGAAGCAGGTTACAAGGTTATAGAACTCGCTAAAGCATCTGGTAAATGGTCAGAAATGGATGATGTAGAAAATGGTATTATTCCACAAGAATTACAAGATGCTTTTGATGCCAATCCTCAGGCTTTTGATAACTATAAAAACTTTGCAAAAGGCTATCAAAAAAGTTACTTATCATGGTTACACAGTGCTAAGCGCCAAGCTACTCGACAAAAAAGAATTGAAGAGATTATTAAACTTTGCGACGCCAATAAAAAAACTCGTGACAGTTGGTAATTTCGTTAACGTCTTCTTAAGAAGAATACCAACGGAATTTTCTTAGTTTGCAGGTTTATGCTCAACTGTGAAATCTAAAAACAAATCCTTAGCAAAATCTGTAAGATGGTACCGAAAATGGCATCGCTACATTGCCATGTCGCTTCTGGTATTTATTGCTATTATAAGCCTTAGTGGCATTTTACTGGCATGGAAAGATGAATTACAACTAAAACCACCTTCTGAAAAGTCAGGGAATACAACTTTAGAATTACTGCCATTAAGCAAAATTGAAAGTATTGCTGTTAACCATATTAAGGATGCAAACTTAGATGCTACCATAAACCGTATTGATTACAGACCAAGAAAAGGCATCGCAAAAGTGCGTTTTGAAACCCATTTTACCGAGCTTCAAATAGATTGTTATACAGGTAAAATACTATCAGAAAAAACAAGAACCGCAGATATCATAGAAATGATACACGACGGTTCTATTGTAGATTTTTTATTTAATTCTGAAAGTAAATCTGTTAAGCTTATCTATTCTTCTTTAATAGGATTTGGGCTTTTGTTTTTGTCCTTCAGTGGCTTTTGGCTTTGGAAAAAGCCAAAACAAATAAAGCGCAACAAGATTTAAATTCGTGTTTACGATTATAAGCCGTTAATATAACTTCCATAAGGATCCTTAAACTGTAAGCCTTCAGAAAAACGATATTTACTCAACTTATTGAATTGTGTTAATCCCCAAAGAATAAACTCTTTTTCAAAATATACATCCTTTGGATCTATGTCTGGCTGGTAATCGGCTATTAATGCATCCAATGGTGTTACCTCATCTAATTTTGCTTTGTAAGTAGCATCATTAAAATCATCTAAAAGCTCAAAACCATCACCATTAAAAAACCAGGAAATCAAGGTGTCATATGGTGTTTCTTCCCCTTGCTTTTCTAATTTTTCAATCTTTGGAAAATATTTTGGAAACAGTGTTTTTATGGCGTTTTCAATTAAGGTATTTGCAACAAAATCTGCACCTTCTTGTTCTCCTTCGTACACCAACTCCACTTTTCCGGTTATGGCAGGAATAATTCCTATAAAATCTGATAAACGCACAGACGTATTGGTATCACCTGATACTAAAGCTCTACGTTCTGCTGTACTGAGTAAATTCTGAAAAGCCGTAATACTCATTCTGGCACTTACTCCACTTTTTACATCGACATACTCGCTATCTCTGGCTTCAAAACTAATTTGCTCCAATAAATCTCTTGCCAAATCTGGCACATACACACTATCGGCTTGTCTTTCGTCCAGGTTGGCTTCTTGTGATGTAATTGTTCTGGCAATATCTACAGTGGCTGGATAATGCGTTAAAATCTGTGAACCAATTCTATCTTTTAAAGGTGTAACTATACTACCTCTGTTGGTATAATCTTCAGGATTTGCGGTAAACACAAATTGCATGTCTAATGGCAATCGTAGCTTAAATCCTCTAATCTGAATATCTCCTTCTTGCAAAATATTAAACAGTGCTACCTGAATTCTGGCTTGTAAATCTGGCAATTCATTAATCACAAAAATACAACGGTTAGCACGAGGAATCATCCCGAAATGAATCACACGATCATCTGCATAGCTTAATTTTAAATTTGCCGCTTTTATAGGATCTACATCGCCAATAATATCTGCAACCGTAACATCTGGAGTTGCTAATTTTTCAGCAAAACGCTCGTCTCTGTGTAACCACGTAATTGGTGTATTATCGCCTTTCTCGGCAATCAATTCTTTGGCGTAACGCGACATTGGCTGCAAAGGATCGTCATTAATTTCTGAACCTTCAACTACTGGTATATATTCGTCTAAAAGCTTCACCATCATACGTGCCAAACGTGTTTTTGCCTGACCTCGTAATCCTAAAAGGTTAATATTATGTCTTGATAAGATTGCACGTTCTAACTCCGGAATTACAGTATTTTCATAACCGTGAATACCTTCAAAGGTGGTGACTTTATTTTTTATATTTTCAATAAGGTTATCTCTTAATTCGTCTTTAATCGATTTAGATTGATATCCTGATGTTTTTAATTCTCCTAGTGTTTTAATGTCTTTCATTTTCTAGCTTTTGGCTATTTGCTTCTGGCTATTTGCTATTCTGTTTTTATAAAACTAATTGCTAATACCTAAAAGCTAATAGCTATTTTTATCCTTTAATTCTCTTTTTCCTATTGTTTTCGTAATCTTCAAAAATCATTTCACCAAGGCCTTTTAATCCTGTATAGAAAGCCTTACCTCTATTGGCTTGCGTAAACTCTCTTACAAAACGCATAAGGTATGGATCTTCAGCAATCATAAAGGTTGTAATTGGTATATGCAAACGTCTGGCTTGTTGTGCCATAGCATAGCATTTATTAACAATGTAAGGGTCTAACCCAACACTATTTTTATAATACTGTCCGTCTGGCATACGCAAACAACTTGGTTTACCATCTGTAATCATAAAAATCTGCTTATTGGTATTTCGCTTTCTACGTAGCATATCCATTGCTAATTGCAAACCAGCTACTGTATTAGTGTGATATGGACCTACATTAAGATAGGGTAAATCTTTAATCTTTATAGGCCACGCATCGTTACCAAATACTAAAATTTCAAGTGTATCTTTTGGGTAGCGTGTTGTAATCAATTCGGCCAAAGCCATGGCTACTTTTTTAGCTGGAGTAATACGATCTTCGCCATACAAAATCATACTATGGCTAATATCAATCATTAACACGGTACTCATTTGGCTTTTGTGAAGCGTTTCTTCTACAACTAAATCATCTTCGGTTAAATTAAAATTACCTACACCATGATTAATTTGTGCATTTCGCAAACTCTCTGTCATCGATACCTTTTCTAAAGCATCGCCAAACTGATAAGCCCTGAATTCACCTGTATGCTCATCTCCTATTCCAACACCTTTACTTTTGTGATTTCCAGAACCGCTTCGCTTTATTTTTCCGAAGATATGATCCAACGCTTGTTGCCTTATAGCGCGTTCGGTTTTGGCGGTAATGGTCGTTTTACCAGCTCCAGTACCATTAGGATCGATTTCCTCTCTAATGTATCCTTTCTTTTTAAGGTCTTCAATAAAATCATCTATGGTATACTCTGGTGTGGTAAGCTTGTATTCTATATCTAATTGACGTAGCCAGTCTATAGCTTCATCAAAATCTCCTGAGGTATGCGTGATTAATTCCTTGAAAATTTCAAACAATTTATCAAACGGAGACTGATATGATGCTTCGTATGTTTTAAATACGAATCCGGATCTGTTTTGTTTTTCACTCATAGCAATATAAAAATACTACTTTTTATATGTAACATTTATATATTTTCAGATTCTAACATTTTGTTAACTTTACTAGAAACTTACAGTTAAAATGTCTGAGGAAACCGAACCAAAAAAACCTAAAAAATCCAGAAAAAAAATCAACTGGACTACTGATAAAATTATGAGTACCTCTGCGCTATTTATTAGTGTAATCTCTCTTATTGCGCTACTATATCAATCCTATTTAGCCAGAGAAGAAAACAAACTTACACAAATGCAACAAAGTGCATCTGTACTTCCGCACCTTAATCAATGGTATAGTGAATATGGTAATAATTTTAAGTTTGTAATAGGTAATAAAGGTGTTGGGCCAGCTTTTATAGAGGATGTTGAAATTGAATTAGATGCAAAACATAAGTTCAATAATACCGATGATTTATTTGACTATATTTTTAAAAACACCAAAGGCTTAGACACTATACCTTACCTTAGAAACACACTTATAAAAGGCTTTGTTTTATCTGCAAACGAGCAGATTAATGTTTTAGAAATTAATAACGCTAAAAATCTAGATTTTGTAAAAGAACTACTAAGTAAAAAAACTATTCTTTATAAAATAACATACAAAGATGTTTATGGTACAAAATGGCTGTTATCTAACGAAAACTACAGTAACAACAGCAGTACTATTCCTGTTTTATTAGACGAATAAATAATACTTAACATCGCTTTTATAATTCTAAAGCTTCTTTTTCATTATTTTTAGGAAAATTAACTTACCAAATTAATAATGAAACATTTTCTATCTCTTGCTATACTTTGCTGTATAACGATGCTTTCTGCACAAGAATTTTCAATGGATTTAGTAAAGAATATGACACCAAGAAATATTGGTCCTGGTGGCATGTCTGGTCGTGTAACTGCCATTGATGTTGTCAACAACAATCCAGATATTATGTATGTCGGAACAGCTTCTGGCGGACTTTGGAAATCAATCTCTGGAGGTATAAAATGGGAACCTATTTTTGATAATGAAGTAACAGCTTCAATTGGTGCTGTTGAAATTCAACAATCCAATCCAAGTGTTATTTGGGTTGGTACAGGTGAAGGTAATCCAAGAAACTCATTAAATGGTGGTTATGGAGTTTACAAATCTATTGATGGTGGAAAATCCTGGAAATTGATGGGCTTAGAAAAAACAAGACACATCCACAGAATCATTGTAGACCCAACCAATCCAGATGTGGTTTATGTTGGTGCTATTGGTTCGCCTTGGGGAGAACATCCAGAACGTGGTGTTTTTAAAACTACTGACGGTGGCGAAACCTGGACAAAAATTTTGTTTACCAATAACAAAACTGGTGTTGCCGATTTGGTGATGGATCCTTCTAACCCAAACAAATTATTTGCTGCCATGTGGGAACACAAACGCGATCCTTGGTTTTTTAATTCTGGAGGAAAAGGTTCTGCATTGCACATGACGCACGATGGTGGAAAAACATGGACAAAAATTACTGAAGATGATGGTTTCCCAAAAGGCGATTTAGGTCGTATTGGTGTAGCCATTGCGCCTGGAAAACCAAATATAGTTTATGCGCTTGTAGAAGCTGAAAAAAATGCGCTTTACAAGAGTGAAGATGGTGGTTTTAAATGGAAAAAAATAAACGATAAAAACGATATCGGTAATCGTCCGTTTTATTATTCTGAAATTTACGTCGATCCACAAAATGAAAACCGTGTGTATTCAGTTTTTACATACATAAACGTGTCTGAAGATGGTGGAAAAAACTTTGAACAACTCATGCCTGCTTATGGTGTGAGTAATGGTGTGCATCCAGATCATCATGCATGGTGGATTCATCCTGAAGATGGTAGTTTTATGATTGATGGTAACGATGGAGGTATGAATATTACTAAAGACGGAGGAAAAACATGGCGATTTATTGGTAATCTTCCTGTGGCACAATTTTACCATATTAATGTAGATAATGAATTTCCTTACAATGTGTATGGAGGTATGCAAGACAACGGTTCTTGGCGTGGACCAGCATACGTTTGGCGCACACAAGGTATTAGAAATAGTTACTGGCAAGAGATTAGTTTTGGTGATGGTTTTGATGTTATTCCAGATAAGGACGATTCTCGTTACGGCTGGACGATGAGTCAGCAAGGTTACGTAAGCCGTTACGACTGGCAAACCGGTAATAATTATGGTGTAAGACCAACGCATCCTGATGCTAATGTAGAGTTACGTTTCAACTGGAATTCTGCTATTAACATAGACCCTTTTGATAATAGCACCATCTATTTTGGAAGCCAGTTTGTTCACAAATCAACTGATAAAGGAGAAACCTGGACGGTTATCTCACCAGATTTAACAACTAACGATCCTGAAAAACTAAAACAATCTGAAAGTGGTGGTTTAACCATGGATGCTACTGGCGCAGAGAATCACTGTACTGTTTTAGTTATTGAGCCTTCACCTGCTGAAAAAGACATGCTTTGGGCTGGCACAGATGATGGTCGTGTACACTACACCACAGATGGTGGACAAATCTGGACCGACGTCTCTAAAAACATTATTGGTTTACCAAAAGGCAGCTGGATTGTACAGATTAAAGCCTCTAACAAAAATAAAGGCGAAGCGCTTTTAGTTGCTAATGATTACAGACGTTTTAACTATACACCTTATGCCTACAGAACAAAGAATTATGGTAAATCCTGGGAACGTATTGTAGATGATAGAGATGTAAAAAGCTATGCATTAGCTATAGTTGAAGATTTAGAAGAACCAAACCTTATGTTTTTAGGAACAGATGATGGTTTATATGTAACCATAAATGCAGGCGAAAAGTGGACCAAATGGACTGAAGGCTTCCCTACAACGTCGGTTAAGGATTTGATAATTCATCCACGTGAGCACGATTTGGTAATTGGCACTTTTGGTAGAGCAGCTTGGGTTTTAGATGATATTAGACCATTGCGCGCTTTGGCTAAAAACAATTCAATCATCAATTCTAATATTGAATTGTTTAATCCACCAACAGCATATCAAGCCGCTTACCAACAACCAACCGGAAGTCGTTTTGGTGCAGATGCTATGTATCATGGCGAAAATCGTGCTTATGGAGCTCAATTTTCGTATTTGTTTAATAAAAAAGAAGCCGTTAAATCTGATATTAAAGCAGATGCTAAAAAAGGCGATAAAAATATAAGTGACAAAAAAGTTGATAGCGAGATTAGTTGGGACTCTCTAACTCTAAAAATATATGACGGAGACCGATTAATAAGAACGCTTAAACAAAAAGCACCTAAAGACAATGGCATACATAAATGGACGTGGTACATGGACGAAGCAGGTGTAAGCAGACCTTCTAGAAGTGTTCGTGAGCAAAACAGAGAACCTGGTGGAGTTACTGTAAAACCAGGAAATTATAAAGCTGTATTGTATTATGGAAATTTAACTTCTGAAACAACGATTTCTGTAAAGTCTGATCCTCGACTAAATGTTTCTCAAAAGAATATTGATGAAGTTTATGCTGCATCAAAAGAGTTAGAACAACTACAACAAAAAGCTGCTGAAGCCGTTGAACAGCTTGTAAAAAGTAAGTCTATTGCTGAGGATTATAAAAATGAACTATCTAAGCTTGATAAAGAATTGTACAAAGCTCAAATTGAAAGCTCTAAAGAAACCATCAAAGCTATTGAGAGTTTAATTGACAGATACTTGGGCAAAGTAGACAAGCGACAAGGTATTACCAGAAACCCAGAAGTAACACCAATGCAGCGTTTAAGAATTGCCCAAGGTTATGTATATGATAGCCAAACAGGATTAACTTCGACAGAAACCACATTAATACAGCACGCTAAAGATGCTTTTAATAAGGTTTTTGGCGAGACCAATAATTTCTTTAATACCACCTGGAAAGATTATCAAAACACAATGAAGGATTTAAAAATTAACCCATTTAAAGACATCAAAACCTTTAGTGTAGACTAAAACAAGAGGAGGTTGTTTGAAAAGTTAATATATTGTCAATCTGAACTCGTTTCAGATTCTAAAACCATTTAAAAATCGACCTGTTGAGATTCTGAAATAAATTCAGAATGACAGATTCTCATATTTTTCAAACAACCTCTTTACTATTTTACTTAATGGATTACTTACTTTATTCTATCCATTTAAGGCCTGTGTAATCTTCTATTTTTATTCGTTTGCCATGAGTAGAAATTAAACCTTCCTTTTTTAATTGCGAAAGTATTCTAATTGCAGATTCGGTTGCTGTTCCTACGATACTTGCATAATCTTCGCGAGAAAGCACAATACTTAAAAAACCCTCTTCATCCAATCCAAAATTATCATGACTGTACATAAGAATTTCTGCCATTCTACGCTTTACTGACTTTTGTGCCATGGTAACCAGAGACTCTTCAGAGGTTCTTAATTCATTAGCCATATCCTTTAATACATCCATTGTAAAATTAGGATTTTTGGCCAAATCGTTCATAATTTCACTTTTAGGAATAAAGCACATTTCCATATCATTTAAAGCGATGGCACTTAAATTTGTTTTTTGGTCTGCCACCAATGAGCGTTTTCCTAATAAATCTCCTTTAACTACAAGTTTTACAACCTGATCTTTACCATTTTCACTTAGCTTAGTTAATTTACAAACTCCATCTCTAATGCAGTAAACTCCATTTAAAGACTCCCCTTCTTCAAAAATAATTTCTCCTTTTTTGTAACGCTTACCTGTTTTACATGCCGAAATTCTGATTAACTCTTCTCGAGTTAATGATTTTAAAGAATTAAATTCTCTAATGATACAAGATTCACATTTGCCCATAACTTATTGTTTAATACAGCTCCTCTAATATTTCTAGTGTAATACCAAAAATGGAATATCTGTGTAGTATTTTATTTGAGAATTTTTAGGATGAAACAATAGCTTTTCAAAATAATTGAGGTTTTTGGCCAGCATTGTAATAAGATCAATTTTTCGTTTTTCAACGAAATCTTGCACCTGATTTTCTAGCTGAGCATTAGATAAAAAATGAAAACTATGCTCGTTAGAGCCTAAGTAAGCATCGAGCAATTCTTTATTTCTTTTTTGATCTTCATTTAAAACTGATGTATCGTTTTTAATATGCAGAACTCTTGCCGAAGCGTTATTAGACTCTACAATATTGGTAATAGACTCTAACATTTTTACTGAATACACTGAAAGAAAGTCTGTTGGAAATGCAATTTCAGTTAGTTTAGAATACTTGGCATTTTCTGGCACAACGATGGTGGCACATCTTACTTTTGTAATAACATTAGATGCATTGCTACCTATTGGAGTCTTTACAGTGCCAGAACTTCCTCTGGTACCCATAACGATAAAATCTATATGATTTTGATCTATTTGCTTGCGTACAGAACTTACAAGGTAACCCTCGTCTATAATAGAAAAAAACTTGTGTTTTGTATTATACGATAGATCTTGATTTATTTTTTGCAATAGAGATTGCAATTTTTCTTTGCATACCTTTTGATCCTCTAAAGTTGCTTTAGCATTAGGACCACGACACACATGCAACACATAGAAATTGCATGCTGATTTTTTAAAAAATTCTATTGCATATTCTACTGCATTCCAAGCATTATCAGAAAAATCTGTTGGTATTAAAATATTAGCCATTGCTTGTTTATCCATAATTGTATGGACAAAGGTAGCGTTAAGGCTATGTCTGAAATATGACCGTTGTCAGTAATTGAGATTAATACTGCGTGCTAATCTATATTTTTTAGCTGTTGCAGATCTAAAACTTTAATATTTCGTCCTTCAATTTCTATGATACCTTGATCTTTAAAACGCGACAAGGTTCTTATTAAACTCTCTGTAGCAACACCAGCTACACTTGCTAAATCATTTCTGGAAATCCTAATAAAATCGGTTGGTTTGCTTCCTAATTTATCTGCAAATTTTAATATGGTAAGAGCTGTTCTCTTTTTTACTGAGCTATAAGCCATTTCTAATAATTGGTCTTTTACATTAACCAAATCATCATTTAAAAGTTGTATTAAGTCTAAGGTCACTTTATGATTATTACTAATAATCTCAATGAATTCGTTTTTTGAAATCCCTAATAAAACCGACTCCTTAATTGCTGCTGCAGTCTCTTTATACACCGTATTTTCTGTAAAAGATGTATAGCCAAATAAATCGTCTTCTTTGTGCAATGCTGTAGTTAAATCTTTGCCTTGATCGTCTAGTTTATGGCATTTTACCAAGCCCTTTTCTATCAAATAGATGTAGTTAGAGTGCTGACCTTCTTTATAAATAATTTCACCTTGTTTAAAACTGAAATTTTTACCATTATCATCAAAAAAGTTTTTTAAATCATTTAAATTTCTGATGCTCTGCTCTTCTTCTACTTCGTTAGTAGCACTTTCTCTATTATCTTTTAAAATAGCTGCTTTAGCTAATCTACTCTCAATTGCACTGATTAACTCATTTTCTTCAAAAGGTTTGGTGATATAATCATCAGCACCCAAATCCATCCCTTTTCTTACATCTTTTCGCTCGGTTTTTGCCGAAAGAAAAATAAACGGTATATGCTTTGTCTGTTCTGTTTTTGCAAGCCCTTGTAAAACACCATAACCATCTAGTTCTGGCATCATAATATCGCAAACAATAATATCTGGTTGAATTTCTAAAGCCGTTTCTAAACCTATTTTTCCGTTTGGAGCCGTTGTAATTTTATAATTAGAAAGCTCTAATAATTCTGCTGTATTTTCTCTTAAAATTGGGTCGTCTTCTATGAGTAATATATGTTTCATTACTTCGCTTTATTGGGTAGTTTTATAGTGAATGTACTTCCTTTATTTTCGTTACTAACAAAGTTAATCTCACCACCTAGATTATTTAAATGGCTTTTTACAATATTAAGTCCTATACCTGTTCCTTGTATTAACAATACATTTTCTGACCTAAAATATCGATTAAAAATTTGTTTTTGGTCTTTTTCTGGTATGCCAATTCCGTTATCAATAACACTAAATGTTGTTGTGGTTGAATCTTGTGAAATTTCAATACTTATCTCAGTGTTTTCTGGCGAATATTTTATAGCATTATGTACCAGATTACTCAAAGCCAACTCAATTATTTTTTCGTCTTGGTGCAATGATAAGCCATCAATATTCTCTGGATATTTAATAGTTTGTCCTTCTTTGAGAAGCATATTAGCGTTATAAACAACCTCATCCACAACTTTAGTTAGCATAAAGTCTGAAAAATTGTAAGATACTTTTCCTGTTTCTAGTTTTTCTATCGACAGAAAATCATTTAGAATATTATTTAAATAATGTACCTTATCAGTGATGGTTTTAATGTGCTTATCGCGACGATCTTGCTGCTCCGACAACTTGTATTTACTTAGCAGCATTGCCGAGGTTAAAATACCACTTAATGGTGTTTTAAACTCATGAGATACCAGAGATAAAAACTTTGTTTTTAGTTCGTTGAGTTCTTTTTCTTTTTTTAGCGCATTACTGATTTTATTTTGGGCTTCAATACGCTTTTGTATTTCAGCATCACGTTTTTGATTGGCTATTTTCAGTTCTTCTACAGTAGCACTCAACTCTTCTGTTCTGGCAGTAACTTTTTGTTCTAATTCGTTATTTAACTCTTGCAGCTCCTCCTCTTGCTTCTTTCTCACCGAAATATCGATAACCAAAGCCATAATGTAGTTACCTCCATTAATTTGAAGAGGGTTTAGACCTGCTTCAACAGGAAAAACACTACCATCTTTATGAGCACCATATAAATCTCTTCCGTGTCCCATTTGACGCTTTTTTTGATGCTTCATAAAGCCATTGACATGAGTATCATGATTAGCTCTGTAAGGTTTTGGTATTAATGTATCTAGATGCTGCCCTATTAGTTCTTTGTTATTGTATCCAAACATGCTTTCAGCAGATTTGTTGGCAGCTACTATATGCTGCGTTTTATCTACAACAATAACGCCTTCTGAAACCGCTTCAAAAAGCACATTAAAAACATCTTTATCGTCTTGAAAAATCATAGATTGAATGTAGCGTGTTACTAAATGATGTTCGGTAAAAGTATTGAAATCATGACAAATATCATATTTTAAACTTACACAATTAATCAACTTTGCTCTAGGTATAAATGAGCAAATAAAATGGAAAACAAAACTTGTTTTCACTGTGGTGATGATTGTGGTAATCATCCTATTACGTTTCAAGAAAAATCATTCTGTTGCAATGGTTGTAAAACCGTTTTTGAGATTTTTAACGAAAATAATCTTACCTGCTACTATGATTTACAAAATTCTCCTGGCGCAGTTCCAAAAGAAATAGAAGGTAAATATGATTTTCTTTCGGAAGAAAAAATTATTGAAAACCTTACAGAATTTAGAAGTGATACAATAGAAATTGTAACGCTCTACATTCCACACATTCATTGTAGTTCTTGTATTTGGATACTAGAAAACTTGAAACAGCTTAATACAAGTATCACAGATTCTTTGGTAAACTTTGGAAAAAAAACTGTTCGTGTTTCTTATTCTCCAAAAACAACGAGTTTAAAACAAGTTGTAATTTTACTAAGCTCTATAGGTTACGAACCGTATATAAGCTTAGAAGATTACCAAACCGAAAAAAAACAAGTTAACCGTTCATTAATTTACAAACTAGGCATTGCTGGTTTTGGTTTTGGCAATATTATGTTTTTGTCTTTCCCTGAGTATTTTGAACTCAATGAATATTGGCTAGAACAGTACAAACACCTCTTTAGATGGTTAATGTTTATTATGTCTATTCCGTTAGTCTTTTATTCTTCTCAAGATTATTTTATATCTGCATACAAAGGTTTAAAAGCAAAAATTCTAAATATAGATGTTCCTATTGCTTTAGGTATTTCGGTATTATTTATTAGAAGTACAGTTGAAATTCTTTTTGATTTAGGTTCTGGCTTTTTTGATAGTTTAGCTGGTTTGATATTCTTTCTATTAGTTGGAAAATTCTTTCAGCAAAAAACTTATGATTTTTTGTCCTTTGAACGCGATTACAAATCCTATTTCCCAATTGCAATTACAAAAATAGCACCTGATGGCAGCGAATCTTCTATACAGGTTTATGATATTGAAAAAGGAGATAGAATACTCATTAGAAATGAAGAATTAATTCCTGTAGACGCCATTCTTATTAATGGTAAAGGCAAAATAGATTACAGTTTTGTAACTGGTGAATCGCAAACTGTATCCAAAATTTCTGGCGATAAACTCTTTGCTGGTGGCAAGCAAACCTCTGGTGTTATTGAGCTTGAAGCCCTAAAATCTGTTGAACAAAGTTATTTAACTCAATTGTGGAGTAATGACGTTTTTAATAAAAATAAAGACGATGGTTTTGCTACCATTACAAACAAAATAAGCAAGCACTTTACCATCGCTATTTTATTTATAGCCTTAGTAGCAACAATGTTTTGGATTATCACAGATATATCTAAAGCCATGAATGTGTTTACTGCTGTACTTATTATTGCGTGCCCTTGTGCTATTGCGCTTTCTGCTCCGTTTACTTTTGGCAACCTATTACGCATATTTGGTAAGTTGAAATTTTACATCAAAAATGCCAGTGTTATTGAAAAATTAGCACAGATTGATACTGTAATTTTTGATAAAACAGGAACCATAACTTCAAACAAATCTAGCAATGCTATCTACGATGGAGAGCTACTTTCTGATACTGAAAACCTGGTATTAAAAAATTCTCTAAGAGGCTCTAACCATCCACTGAGCAGAAGCCTTTATAGCATTCTGAAGGAACACAATATTGTAACTCTAGATACTTTTGAAGAGCATATAGGCAAAGGTATAGAGGCCAAACATAATGATATTAATCTCAAAATAGGTTCGGCAAGTTTTGTTGGTAATCCTCAAGAAACTAATGTTCTAAATACAACTGTTCATATAAGCAGTAATAATGTTTATAAAGGAAAATATACCTTTTATAATAGTTATAGAAAAGGTGTTTCAAAACTATTCAATAAGTTAAAAAAGCAATTCGATTTAGTTATCCTTTCTGGTGATAATGAAGGCGAACGCGAAAATCTAAAGAAGCTATTGCCTGCAAAAACGAAACTCATTTTCAATCAAAAACCAGAAGACAAATTAGAGTTTATAAAATATCATCAATCTGAAGGTGCTAAAGTCCTAATGATTGGCGATGGTCTTAACGATGCTGGCGCCTTAGCTCAAAGTGATGTTGGTATTGCTATATCTGAAGATGTTAACGTCTTCTCACCTGCTTGCGATGCCATTTTAGATGCTTCAAAATTCAAAGAGTTGTATGCCTATATAAAAGCGTCTAAATCGGCCATAAAAGTTATAAAGTGGAGTTTTGTTCTGTCTTTTATCTACAATGTTGTAGGACTATATTTTGCAGTTACAGGACAGTTAGCACCTGTGGTAGCAGCCATATTAATGCCTTTGAGTTCTATAAGCATAGTGGTCTTTACAACTATAGCAACAAATTTAATCGGCAAAAAACTCAAATAAAAAAGCCAACATGATAAATGTCATGTTTTATGCTAGAGATGCACAGTAATTTTGAACCATAACTTCAATTAGGTATGAGTGTTATTTACATTTTATTATCAGTAAGCGTCGTCGTTGGCGTAGCTTTCTTTATCATCTTTTTAACTGCAGTAAAATCTGGTCAGTATGATGATAGCTACACACCTTCTGTACGTATGCTTTTTGAAGACGAGCTGGTAAAACCAAAAACAAAGAAATCAACAAAAACTGACTAATTATTTTAATATGGAAATGCAACAATTTTACTACGATAACAAAATCGTTAAAAAGTTCCTTTATGCCACAATACTTTGGGGAGTTGTAGGTATGCTAGTTGGACTACTGCTAGCCTTTATGTTTATATTCCCAAACCTAACAGATGGAGTTTCATGGTTAAGCTTTGGTCGTTTAAGACCTTTACATACCAATGCCGTGATTTTTGCCTTTGTTGGTAATGCTATTTTTGCTGGTGTTTATTATTCACTTCAACGTTTGCTTAAAGCAAGAATGTTTAGTGATTTTTTGAGCAACTTTAATTTTTGGGGTTGGCAGCTCATCATTGTTGGTGCTGCTATTACATTGCCATTAGGCTACACAACTTCAAAAGAATATGCAGAGTTAGAATGGCCTTTTGATATTGCAATTGCGCTTATTTGGGTTGCTTTTGGTATCAACATGATAGGGACAATTCTAAAACGTCGTCAACGCCATTTATATGTTGCTATTTGGTTTTACTTAGCCACGTTTGTTACGGTTGCTGTACTTCATATTTTTAATAGCTTAGAACTACCTGTAAGTGGTTTAAAAAGTTACTCTGTATATGCAGGTGTACAAGATGCTTTAGTACAATGGTGGTATGGCCATAACGCTGTGGCTTTCTTCTTAACAACACCATTTTTAGGGCTGATGTACTACTTTATTCCTAAAGCCGCAAACAGACCTGTATATTCTTATAGACTCTCTATTGTTCATTTCTGGTCGTTAATTTTTATATACATCTGGGCAGGACCTCATCATTTACTATATACAGCTTTACCAGAATGGGCTCAACATCTAGGTGTTGCCTTCTCTGTAATGCTTATTGCACCTTCTTGGGGAGGTATGATTAATGGATTATTAACCTTACGTGGTGCTTGGGATAAGGTTCGTACAGATCCTGTTCTTAAATTTATGGTAGTTGCCATTACTGGCTATGGTATGGCAACGTTTGAAGGCCCAATGCTATCATTAAAAAACGTAAACGCTATTGGCCATTTTACAGATTGGATTATTGCCCACGTACACGTAGGTGCTTTAGCTTGGAATGGATTCTTAACCTTTGGTATGATCTATTGGTTAGTACCTCGATTATTTAAAACCAAACTCTACTCTACTGCAATGGCAAACTTACATTTTTGGGTAGGCACGTTAGGTATCATATTATATGCTTTGCCAATGTATGTTGCTGGTTTTACACAAGCCAGTATGTGGAAACAGTTTAATCCAGATGGCACATTAGTATATGGTAACTTTTTAGAAACAGTTACAGAGATAATGCCAATGTATTGGATGCGTGCTATAGGTGGTACACTATTTATTATAGGGTTACTTATTCTGGTTTATAACATAATAATGACCATTGTAAAATCTGAAAGCAAAGTTACAGATGAGCTTGCAGAAGCACCTGCACTACAACGTGTATCAAAAAGACGAGTGTCTGGTGAAGGATGGCACACTTGGTTAGAGCGTAAGCCTGTTTTATTAACCATCTATGCAACTGTTGCAATTTTAATTGGAGGTATTGTACAAATTATACCAACCATAGTTGTAAAATCTAACATACCAACCATTAGCAGTGTAGAACCATATACACCTTTAGAATTAGAAGGACGAGATATTTATATAAGAGAAGGTTGTGTCGGTTGCCATTCTCAGATGGTAAGACCTTTTAGAAGTGAAGTAGAACGCTATGGTGAATACTCTAAAGCCGGCGAATATGTTTACGACCATCCATTTCTTTGGGGAAGTAAACGTACAGGACCAGATCTACACAGAGTTGGTGGCAAATACAACGACAACTGGCACTTTAACCACATGTACGATCCTCAAAGTACCTCTTCTGGGTCTATTATGCCTGCCTACAAATGGTTAATTGTTGGAGAAGGCAGTAAGCTAGATAAGTCTATGACAGAAAAGAAAATGGAAACCATGGTTAGCCTTGGTGTACCATACACAGAAGAAGATATCGCTAATGCACAAGCTTCAATGTTAGAACAAGGTACGCAAATAGAAAAAAATCTTTACAGCGATCCTGATTTTGCAAAATCATATGAAGCGGATAAAGCTTCTGCTGGCGAAGGTTTTGTTGAAATGCGAAACAGAGAAATTGTTGCTCTTATTGCCTACCTACAACGCTTGGGTACAGATATAAAAGTCAAAGAAATTATTAACGAAACCGCTCAAAACTAAACGCCATGCTAAAGTTTGTAAAAAATCATATGGAAAGTATCACTGGGATAGAAATCTATCCCTTGATATCCCTTTTAATCTTCTTCATCTTTTTTGTAAGCCTTTTTTACTGGGTCTTTACAGCAAAGAAAGACTACATCTCTAAAGTAAGCAATATACCATTAGACAACCAAAACGATTCACAATTATGAGACATTTAATTCCATCATACATAAGAGTTCCTGTAGTGTTTTTTACTATTGCAGCACTTGTAGAATATTTTGTAGACTCTGGAGATCAACCCGCTTTTATAGAGCAACCTTTAATATTGCTGTTTTTACTATTGGTATTGCTTGTTCTTATAGCAATAGAAGGTATTGTTGGTGCTTTAGACAACATCTTATACCAAAGCCTTAATGACGAAGGCAAAGCAAGATACGATGCACAACGCAACAAACCTTCAAAATTGGTACTATGGGTAAAGTCTACTTACAAAAAACTCCTAGATTCTAAACCTATAGAACAAGAAGGCGAAATTATTTTAGACCACAACTACGATGGTATAAAAGAATTAGACAACAACCTGCCACCATGGTGGTTATACGGTTTTTATGCTTCAATTGTTTTTGCTGTTATATACATGCTAAGGTACCATGTATTTAATGCCGATGATCAATTTGCAGAATATGAAATTGAATATGCCGAAGCGAATAGAGCGATTGAAGAATACAAAAAAACAGCAAAAAACTTAGTCGATGTTAACACTGTTGAAATGCTTACCGAAACTTCTGACTTAAACGCTGGAAAAAAGATTTTTGAAACCAACTGTGTAGCCTGTCATATGGCAGATGGAGGTGGTGGAATTGGACCAAATTTAACCGACCAACACTGGATTCTTGGAGGTGGTATAAAAAATGTCTTTAGAACGATTTCTGAAGGTGGACGAGACGGAAAAGGTATGGTTGCATGGAAAACCAATCTAAAACCATTAGAAATGGCTCAAGTCGCAAGTTATGTTTTACAATTTCAAGGCTCCACACCTGCTAACCCAAAAGAACCACAAGGAGATCTTTGGGTAGATGATTCTGTTGAAAAAACAGAGACAGAAAAAACTGAAGATACCAAAACCCAAGAAAACTCAGAAGAAACTACAGAAACACAAACTGTTGTATCTAGAGATTAACAAAAAAAGTTTAGGCTAAAATGGAAACGCCAGGCAACGAAGTTTTTAGAGATTCAATTGGTACCATTAACGATGAGGGTAAACGCAATTGGGTTTTTCCTAAAAAGCCTTCAGGACCTTATTACGATAAGCGAAAGCTAGTGAGTTACTTCTTATTAGCCTTTTTAATCGCAGCTCCTTTTGTAAAGATCAATGGCAATCAATTTTTAATGTTTAATGTCTTAGAAAGACGTTTTAACATCTTTGGTTTTCCGTTTTGGCCACAAGACTTTCATCTTTTTGTAATTTCTATGATAATAGGTGTTGTATTTATAACACTATTTACTGTAGGCTTTGGTCGTATTTTTTGTGGCTGGATTTGCCCTCAAACCATTTTTATGGAAATGGTTTTTAGACGCATAGAATATTGGATAGATGGTGACCGAAACAAACAAATACGCTTAGAAAAACAAAAGTGGAATGCCGAAAAAATAAAAAAACGAACACTTAAGTGGTCTATCTTTTTAATCATTTCTTTTGTTATAGCCAATGTCTTTTTGGCCTATTTAATTGGTAGCGACAAACTGCTTAGATACATAAAAGAAGGGCCATCAGAGCATCTAAGCACATTGTTTCCTCTTCTTATTTTTACAGGAGTATTTTATTTTGTTTTCGCATGGTTTAGAGAACAAGTCTGCATTATAGCGTGTCCTTATGGTAGACTTCAAGGTGTATTGCTAGACAATAAATCTATTGTAGTTGCTTACGATCATAAACGTGGTGAAGGCGAAAATGGAAGAAAAAAATTCAGAAAAAATGAAGATAGAAATGCGCTAGGCCATGGAGATTGCATAGACTGCTTTCAGTGTGTTAATGTTTGCCCAACCGGAATAGATATTAGAAACGGAACGCAATTAGAGTGTGTTAACTGTACTGCTTGTATTGATGAGTGCGATACAATAATGGAAAAGATTAATCTACCAAAAGGATTAATCCGTTATGCCAGTGAAGATAATATTGAAAAGAAAGAGCCTTTTAAACTAACGGCTCGTATGAAAGGTTACATTGCTGTACTACTTATTTTAATAGGTGTTTTAGCAGGAATGTTGGCCTTAAGAAATGATGTTGAAGCACGTATTTTAAGGTTACCTGGTCAATTATATGAGCATAAAGACAATAACATTATAAGCAATGTATATACCTACAAGTTGGTTAATAAAACTACAGAAACCATAGAAAATGTAACCTTTAAGCTTAGAGGAATAGAGGGTAATATAAAGCTTGTATCTACAAGTGAATCTTTTGTAGTAAGCTCTCAAGGATTGGCAGAAGGTACATTGTTTATAGAGTTAAAACAGAGTTTACTATCTGGTGACAAAAACAACCTTACTATAGATGTGTATAGTGGAAACAAATTAATAGAAACAACTTCGGTGACCTTTTTAGGCCCAAGAAGTTATAATTAACAACGACCTGGCAGGTCTTAAAAAAAAGGAGGTTCCTGCTGTTGCAGGAAGTAGAAATATGAAAATAAATTGGGGAACAGCAATAGTAATAGCTTTTGCAGGCTTTATAGGTTTTATCATGTACTTTATAGTAAGCATGAGTACAAACTCTAAATACGAACACGATTTGGTTGTTGAAGATTATTATCAACAAGAATTAAAATTTCAAAATGAAATTAACAAAGAAAAAAATGCCAAAAAACTAAGTAAAAACATCACTTGGAAAAAGACAAAACAAGGCATAATTGTTACGTTTCCTTCCGAACTAAATGAAAAGAACATTAATGGCAAAGTGTTCCTATACAGACCATCTAACAAGGCTCTAGATTTTGAAATTCCTATTTCATTATCTAACCACAATTTGCTCATACCTGACAACAACTTGTTAGGTGGTCGCTGGAACATTACCATAGACTGGAGTTACAACAACGAAGCTTACTTGTACAAAGAAGAAATTATTTATTAGTCAATGTTAGTATCAGGATTAGTATTAGGGCTATTGGGAAGTCTGCACTGCGTTGGTATGTGCGGACCAATAGCCTTTATGCTTCCTGTAGATCGTTCTAATTCAATAAAAAAAGTAAGTCAGATTGGTATTTATCATTTTGGAAGACTACTAGCTTATAGCATAATAGGCTTAGTTTTTGGTCTACTTGGTAAAAGTCTTTACATTTTTGGAGTACAACAACAACTTTCTATAGCCATTGGTATCTTAATGATAGTTGTTGTTCTTATTCCTTACCAGACGTTTGCTAAATACAATTTGTCTAAACCACTTAACAAGATTATTTCTAAAGTAAAGTCCAACTTAGGACAAGCTTTAAAAAAGAAAACATCAGATACTTTTTTAACTATCGGATTTTTGAATGGCTTTTTGCCTTGTGGATTAGTTTATATGGCTGTATTTGGTTCATTGGCAACTGGTAGTTTGCTTCAAGGAAGTCTTTATATGATTTTGTTTGGCATTGGTACAATACCGCTTATGACTTCTGCGATTTATTTAGGTAAATTTTTAAATCAAACCATAAAACAACGTATACAGAAAGCCATACCTATTTTTGTTGTCATTATTGGTGTTTTATTCATTTTAAGAGGCTTAGGCTTAGGTATTCCTTACCTCTCTCCTGCTCCTGTTGTTGAAATGGCAACTAGTACTATTGAGTGTCATTAAAAAAAACAAACTTCATTTATACGATACTAAGCAATAGACTTAATAGTTAATCTAGTCACTTTTTTTGTTATAATTGTGGAGTAAACTATTAATCTTCAATCAAATTATAAAACAACTCTTTTTTGGCTTAGCATTATTGCTATTCATCAACACAACTAATGCTCAAGATGCAAGTGTAGAAAAATCAACTTATGGAATACAAACTGGTTTCCTAGGCATTTGGGCTCATAACGAATCTAAACTATCTAACTCCATTGCTCTTAGAAGTGAGCTTGGCTTAGACGCTGGTATTTATAGTGAAAATTTTGTTGGGTCAAGAAGTTTTATCATGGTACCAGCATTAACCTTAGAACCCAGATGGTATTACAACCTCAACAAACGCGTTTCTAAACAAAGACGCATCGATGGTAACAGCGGAAATTTTATATCAATAAAAACCACCTATCATCCAGATATGGTTATTGGATCTTTACCAGAATATACAGTCTTTATTTCTGACATTACCATTATACCTACTTGGGGAATTCGCCGTAATGTTGGTAAACATTTTACTTACGAAACAGGTATTGGTATTGGCTATTACCATTTATTTAAAAAAGACAATGTTATCATTTTTGATGATAGAAATGGTGTTGCTGTCAACTTGCATTTAAGACTTGGCTATCGCTTTTAATTTTTAAAAAATATAACAAATAAAAAACGCCAAAGCCCTCGTTCTTTGGCGTTTTAACTTGATATTAATAACACTAACTAACCAAATAAATATCAAGAGTTATATTTTAAATGTCATTACAGGCAAAGTAGAATGGTTTGCAATATCTTCTGAGATACTACCTTCAAAGAAATGTGCTAAACCTTTTCTACCATGTGTTGCAACAGCTATTAAATCTGCACCTATGGTATTTGCAAAGTTTAATATGCCTTTTTCCACAGAATAATCTGATACAACATGTACGTTCTCTAGATTATCTAAATCTCCATCTGCTTTTTTAAGAAACAACGATATACGTTTATCAATTTCTGGAGAACTTCTAAAATTTCCGTCCGGTGAGTTTACGTAAACCAGGTTCATTTTTGCTCCTAATGTTTCAAAAGTTTTTCTGGCATTTAGATAAGGTGCGATAGCTTCTTCTGAAAAATCGCTTGCAAACACACCTATTTCAAAATCTAATAAAATAGGATTATGCTTTATTACCAATACCGGAATATCTGCATGACGTACCACTTTTTCTGTATTAGAGCCAACGAGCACTTCTTTAACTCCACTTGCGCCATGAGAACCCATTACTATTAGGCTTGCCTGATGTTTATTAGCCACATCATTAACCTCACTCCAAACCTTAAAATGTTTTACAATAGGTGTTACTTTTATTCCTTCCAAGTATGATCTGTCTAAAAAATCAATAAACTTTTGTTCTGCTAATTTTAGGTAAAAAACGGCCTCTTCATTAATAGTATTTTCTTCTGCAGTTAATACTGCTTTCGACAATTCTAGCATGTGTAGGACTATAAGTTCTGAGTCGTATTTTTTAGCCAGGTTTGCAGCGGCTTCTAGAGCATATTCGGAATGCTCTGAAAAATCTACAGGCACAATTATCTTTTTCATGATCTTAGTGTTTTTGTTAAATGGTCATTGAAAATAGTTGAGTATTTGGCTTTTTTCGTTGCAATAACAAATCAAAAGCCATGCATATATTTCTTATAAAAGGTTTTCCTTTTTTGGTTACGATTAGTTGTTTTTTTTCAAACTCTATTAAACCGTCTTGTTCTAGTTCTTTCAGTTTTATAATAACATCTGGTAATTCATTAAACATCATATCTGGTTGTACCCATGATGTTTTAAAATGGCACATTAAATTAAGAATATGCTTTCTTACTTTAAGATCTTCTTCACTTAAAATATGGCCTCTATACACCGGAATTATATTGTTTTCTATCAAGTTGTAATATTCTTCTATAGACTTTACATTTTGTGCAAAACCATACCAACTATCGCTTATAGAAGACACACCCAAACCAATCATAGCTTGTGTTTTAGATGCTGTGTAGCCCATAAAATTACGATGCATCGTTTTGTTTTGCATGGCTTTATAAAGCCCATCCGTTTTTAGGGCAAAATGATCCATCCCTATTTCGGTATAACCAACTTTTTCTAAGAGTGATTTGCCTGTTTCGTATTGCTTACGCTTAGACTCAGCTGAAGGAAGGTCTTTATCATTAAAACCTCTTTGTCCATTTCCTTTTATCCACGGTACATGCGCATAACTGTAAAAGGCAATACGGTCTGGCATTAAAGCTTCAGTTTTTTGTATGGTTTCTATAACATCTGCTTCGGTTTGAAAAGGTAAACCAAAAATAATATCATGACCAACTGATGTAAAACCAATAGCTCTTGCAGTTTCTGTAGCGTGTTTTACGTTTTCAAAAGGTTGAATACGATTTATAGCTTTCTGAACTACTAAATTATAATCCTGAACTCCAAAACTTACGCGTCTAAAACCCAAATCATATAATGTCTGTAGATGCTCTTTTGTAGTATTGTTAGGATGTCCCTCAAACGAAAACTCGTAATCTTCAGCTACATCAGAAACTCTTAGCAATTCAGTAATAAGTAATTTTAAATTCTCTGGTGAGAAAAATGTTGGTGTACCACCTCCTAAATGCAACTCTTTTATTTTTGGTTTTGTAACCAATAAATCTCGGTACAATTGCCACTCTTTTAATACAGCTTTTATATATGGCAGCTCTACTTCATGTCTTTTGGTAATACGTTTATGGCAACCGCAAAATGTGCAAAGACTTTCACAAAATGGCAGATGTATGTAGAGACTTATACCTTCTTCGGTATTAGATTCATCAACGGATTGCTTTAAAACCTGTTTCCATTGCTGTAATGAAAACGTCTCTGCATTCCAATACGGAACCGTTGGATAGCTGGTATACCTCGGACCTGCTACATTATATTTGTTTATTAATTTTTGACACATACTAACTTTGTCTTGTGCCAAAATTACTCGTATGCTACTGTATAAAATATGATTTTTGTCATATAACACTTTAATTATCATGCAACCATCTAAACACAAAACACTTAAAACAAATACACTCTAAAAACACCCTTTTTTAATTAATATTTATAGTATCTTCTCTTCTTCTTTTTTAAAAGATTAATCTTTCTCTATTTGCATTGGAAGTCTTATATCCTTAACTTTACTAAAAACAAAAAAACAGAAATGAAATACTTAAAATTTACATTATTATCATTAGCTATTATTACTTTTACTGCTTGTAAAAATGATAAAACAGAAGCTAAAGGCTCTAAAGAAAGCAAAGTGGTATCAACACCATTATATGTAGCAAAACCTGAAGCCACTACTGTAAGTTGGACGGCTTATAAAACCACCGAAAAAACACCTGTTGGAGGGCAATTTACAACTGTAAATTTTGAAGAAAAACAAGGTAGTACACCAGCAGAAGCTCTCAATAATTTAGAATTTTCTATACCTATAAGTAGCTTATTTACCAAAGACGAATCTAGAGACGCTAAAATTAAAACCTCATTCTTTGGTGCTATGCTAGATCCTGAATTGATTGGCGGAACAATAAAACACGAAAATGGCAAATACACAGCATCAATTACTATGAATGGTGTCACTAACGATTTACCTCTAGATGTAACCATTACTGATGAAAGACGTGTAAAAATGACAACAGTAATGCAACTTAAGGATTGGAATGCTTTAGAGGCATTAGCTGCACTTAATGAAATATGTTTTGAACTACACAAAGGAGCTGATGGTGTAAGCAAAACATGGGAAGAAGTTGCCATTGAGGTAAACACTTACTTAAGAAAAGAATAACTATATTTATTAACTCAAATAAAAACATTAACAAAAAATAACTAGAGCTATTGCAGTAATAATCCTTCCTCTTGTCTGCAAAAATTCTAAGCAAGTCGCGTATGACCGAATTAGATACATTAGTACAGCAATTTCAGTCTAAAAATCAAGTTGCGTTCAAAAAACTATATGGTATGTATAGCAATAGCATACATGGTGTAGTTTTTAACATTGTAAAAGATACTGACATTGCTGACGAAATTATGCAAGATGTCTTTATAAAGGCATGGCATAAAGCAGACACCTATTCTTCAAAAAAAGGACGCTTTTTTACGTGGATACTAAACATAGCACGTAATGCAGCAATAGATATGACGAGGTCTAAAGCCTTTAAACAATCTAAACAAAACCTCAACTCCGATTATTTCGTAGATAGTATAACAAGCAATGATAATTTAGATAGTAGCACAGATGCTATCGGAATTAAAAAATTTGTGACAAACCTTGGTAAAAAATGTAAAGATGTTATAGAACTACTTTACTTTAAAGGTTTTACACAAAAAGAAGCTTCAGAAGAATTAAAAATGCCAATAGGCACAATAAAAACACGAAATAGAAACTGTATTCAACAATTAAGGGATATGGTATTGTAACATGGATATAAAAGCATATATAGAATCGGGTATTTTAGAACTTTACGTAGCTGGTACACTTTCTGAAAAAGAAAATCAAGAGGTGTATGAGCTCATTCAGCAACACCCAGAAATATTACAAGAAGTTCTAGAAATAGAAGCCGCTGTTGTAAAACTTACGGCTGCTGTATCTCCTCATGCTATAGATTTTGAATCGTTTAAAGAAAAACTAAACACAGATACTAAAGTTGTAGATTTAAAACCAAGAAAACCAAATTGGATTTCTTACACAGGTTGGGCAGCTTCTGTTTTACTTGCTGGTGGTTTGCTATGGACACTTAACAACAAAAACAAAGTTGAAGAAGAGTTGCAAACTGTTTCTACAGAAAAACAATATCTCGAAATACAAATTGAAGAAGCCAGAGGCGATCTTGCAGCTACCAAAAACTTGTTAGATGCCATTAGAAATAAAGATATTATTGCAGTACCTCTAGGTGGCCAAGGCGATTATGCTGCTACCTATGCTAAAGTATATTGGAACAAAGCTGACGATACCATTTATCTAGATGGAGAAGGTTTACCAAACGCACCTGAAGGTAAAGTATGGCAAGTATGGTCTTTAACACTAAATCCGTTAACACCTACAAGCTTAGGTACTATTGACGACTTTAATACGGATGATAACAAAATATTTACCATTGCCAATGCTAACGAAAGTCAGGCCTTTGGTATAACCTTAGAGCCAGCAGGTGGTAGCGAAAGCCCAACGATGGAACAACTTTACACGCTTGGTGTTGTGGCTTCTGCTCCATAAAAATACGTATCCTTACGTATAAAACGGACCTCTTTATTTAGCTATCTTTATACAAGATAAACCAATCTCAAAACTTGGTTTATCCCGTGATTTTAACAAATAAAACCATATATTCGTTGATATATAACAAGTTGCAAGTAATAGCGGAAACCACTCAAACTCGAATAATTTGCGGTTCGAAACTCTTGAGTTTTAAAGTGGAGAAAAATGGAATTTCAAAAGTGCTGAACAGTCTCTCGCTCGTGAAAAATTCAAATCGGAATTTATCTTATTTATGGAATTTTAAAACGTGTGAATTAACTCAAAGTCGGAAACCAAAATTGCGGAAATCTTACTCGAAGTCGGAATTAGCAAGTTTGCGGAATTTAGCAAAATCCAGAAAATCTGAATGGTGGAAAAATAACTCAAATGTGGAATTATAAAAAGATTGAAAAAAAATAAATCGGAATTATAAATTTAAAAAAACTACTACTTGCAACACCGTGTATAAAAAATTGCTTAATTTTAGCTTAAACTAAAGTTTGTTGCATTTTTATAAACTTTGATTTTCCTGCGGAAAATCTGCCGTTCATAGAAACGCAACTTTCCATAACACAAACACGTTAGGTGCAAGCCAAAAGACCAACCAGCCAATATTTATGATCAGGATTATTGAAATCGAAAATATAAAAGGAATTGACCAAAAAACCTTCGACCTTGGAATTTATCCCAACAAACCAAGTCTACTTGTTGCGCCAAATGGATTTGGAAAAAGCTCGTTAGCTACTGCATTTAATTCAATGAATAGTAGAAGAATTACACTTGCAGAAGATGATTTACACGCCGAAAATGATGCGAATCTACCACGAATAGCAATTGAATACATTGATGTAAATGGAACAACACATAATTTAGAGGCAACCAATAATTCTAATACGATAAGCTCACACTTTGACTATTTCGTGATAAATAACTTAACTAAACCAAAAGGAATTGGTTCACGTTTCGGTAATGCAACGGCTAGATTAGAAATAAAGGATGTTGTTTTAGTTGATAGAATTCCTGCAAATACGCAATTCGGGTATTCATATAGAAATAATCAAGCTGATTTCGGTAACTGTGGTAAGGTTCTTCCAAATGTCAATTCTGTTTTAACAAATTTAGTTTTGGTAGAAAAATTAAGTGAAAACTACCAAGCATTACAACGTGCAAATGGAAATAGAATTCAACAAAGACTAAATCTCATAATCGACTCAATAAATGCTCAAGATTCAACAGCAACAGCTAATGTATTAAACAATTGGGTTTCTTTAAACTGTTTAGAAGATTTAAAACAGATTGAATATTTAAACACGATTGGGAATTTAATTAATGAGTTTGATATTGGTTACAATTGTGAAACCAAAAGCTATTTGGCAGCTATTCAAATAATTTCACTTTATAACAACGACCCAAATAATTTTAAAGCTGCTTGTACTTTTAGTAATTACCGTTTAGACAAGCAACGTTTCGACCAAACTCTTGCAACTTTTAATTGTACTTGGAAAAATATTAGCACAAGTCAGACAGGTGGAAAACTAGTAGTGAAATTTCCACAGGCGATACATATTTCTAATGGTCAAAGGGATATTTTGACATTTATATCAATGCTATTTAGAGCTAAAAGACATTTAAAAAAAGGTGCAAATATTTTAATAATTGATGAAGTATTTGATTATTTAGATGACGCAAATCTAACAGCTGCTCAATATTATATTACTCAATTCATTAAGGATTACAAACTTGCTGACAAAAGGATTTATCCATTAATATTGACACATTTAAATCCTAATTATTTTAAAAATTTCACATTTAGTAATCAAAAGGTCTATTATCTCAACAAGTCCAATATTCAAATTGCACAAGGAATAATTAATCTTTTGAGAAATAGAGATGATTTAACCATCAAAGATGATGTGTCTAAATATTTACTTCATTACGACCCAGGAACAATTGACAAGCGTAATGAATTTAGAGCATTAAGCATACCTGAGCTTTGGGGAGAAAATGACAATTTCAAAAATCACTTAAATAATGAAGTTCAAAATTATTTATCTGACCAACCTTACGACCCATTTGCTGTATGTGGTGGTTTACGAATAAGAATAGAAGAAATTGCTTATAACAAACTTCAAAGTCCTGATGCCAGAACTGCCTTTCTAGAAACTCATAAAACTAGAAGTAAATTAGAAAAAGCAGAAGAAATGGGTGTTACCTCACCAGAATCTCACTATTTATTAGGAATCATATATAATGAAGGAATGCATTGGAAGTTGAACCAAGATAATGTATCACCAATCGCAGCTAAACTGGAAAACTTAACAATCAAAAAATTAATTGCTGATGTGTTCGCTTAAGAGAAATATGGAGAAAGGCCAGCACCTAACAATGTATAACCGCAATTACGGCGGATTCGACTACGTCCGAATCCACTCGGAATTGCTAACGTCAGTACCAAACCGAAAATTAACGCATATTAACCCGTAACTGACGGTTATACGAGACCGTTAGCCACAAGCAAAAAAAAATTACGTTCCAATTTAAAGTTTTACCTTTGTAGAAAAAAATAATGGCTGATAAAGCATTCATAACATCTGAAATACTAAAGTGGGCTAGAAAGTCCGCTAAAATTTCTGTGGAAGATGCTGCCAAAAAAATTTCTGTATCGCCCGAAAGGTATTTAACTTGGGAAGATGGAATTGATTTTCCAACTATTCGACAAGCGAAAATCTTAGCGAAAAGTTTTAGAAGACCTTTTTCGTTATTTTTCTTGCCTGAGGTACCAAAAGATTTTCATCCACTTCAAGACTATAGAAGAGATGACTCTCAGGAATTGGATACAGCTTCTTTATTTATAATCCGAGAAGTTCAAGAAAAACAAAATTGGATAAGTCAACTATTTGAAGAAATAGGAGAAAATACACTTCCATTTGTTGGTAAGTATTCTATTAACGATAATCCAGAGGTTGTTGCAAAAGACATTTTAGATACATTAAAGATTAATCCGAGTGATTATAAAAAAACACCTATTTCTGAATGGATAGATAAAGCAGAAAGTGCAGGAATATTTATTTCTCGTGCAAGTTTCTTACACTCAAGATTAGTCTTAGATAGAGATTTAATTCAAGGATTTGCAATTGCCGATAAATATGCACCTTTTGTTTTTGTAAACTCAAAAAACTGGAATGCACCACAACTTTTCACGCTTGTCCACGAATTAGCTCACATTTGGATAGCAAAATCAGGTGTGTCAAATGAAATAGAAATTGATTTTACAGACAAACCAAAATCAAAATTTCATCCTGTAGAGTTATTTTGCAACCAAGTTGCAGCCAACGCTTTAATGCCTAAAGAATTAATAACTCAACTTGGAAATGATACTTTTGAATCAAATAATAAGATTTTTAAACAATCAAAAGAGCTTGGAATAAGTTCGTTTGCTTTTTTAGTTCGTGCATTAAACTTAGATTTAATTTCTCAATCCGAATACAAGTCTTTAAAACAAGATGCACAAAATGAATTTGAAAAGTTTTTAGAAAGAGAAAAAATTAAAAAAGAGAAACAAAAAGAACGAAAAGGAGGTCCTGATGCTTATCTACTTCGTTTAAATAAAAACAGCAAACTATTTACAAGAATAGTTATGGACTCTTTTAATAATGGCTCGCTATCACCTTCAATTGCTAGTAATCTGCTTAATACTCAGATAAACAAATTTCAAAAATTCGAAAAACTACTTGCCTAATGTTTAAAAATGAAAAAGTAGTTTACTGTATTGATGCTAATATTCTTATTCAAGCTTGGCAAAAATATTACTCACCCGAAATTTGTCCATCATATTGGGAAGTATTAAATGATTTAGGTAAAAAAGGAATAATATTTATTCCAGAATTGGTTTACGAAGAAATTGAGAATGGAGAAGATAACCTATCAGATTGGTTAAAGAAAAGTGATATTCCAATTAGAAAAATTGATGGAGAAGTAACAAATCATCTAAAACAAATATATTCATCTAATCCAAATCATAAATACTTAGTTTCAAGTAACGGAATTCACTCAAAAGCTGACCCTTGGGTTATTGCACACGCTATGAAAGAAAATGCAATCGTAGTTACAAAGGAAACGAAAGACTATTTTAAAAAACAAACGAAAATTAAAATACCTCACGTTTGCGACAATATGAATGTTAAGTGGATAGATGATTTTGAATTTATTAGAAATTTGAATATTAAATTTACTTGTAAATCGGAATAATGCCAGATGGCTAACACCGTATATAATTTATTGCTGGCTTCTTGCCTACTTGCGAAAGTCCTCGCGGACTTTCTTTGTCCGTAATTATTTACTAAATTAGGTGCTTAAACACGCAACAAACCATATACAAACACGTTAGCAGCAATTTGACAAAAAATGTGAGTTCAAGAAACGAAATAGAAAGAATAGTATTTTACTCAAAAGAGGATATGGCTACAAATCATAACCTTTTTAAAGCAGAAAAATTATTAAACAATTTCAATTCCAATAAAATATTAACATTGAACGACTTACTTGAATTCTACAATGTTAAATTACATTTTGACAACGACCTATTTTTGCCTAAATGGAATAAATCTGACCGAGAAAAGTATAATCAAATCGTAGAGGAAAATTGGTCCTCACTAAAAAAAAGATTCCTAAAAATTAACGACCTAAACATTGAGGAAATAATAAAGGAATTAGAATATCAATATAAAAGTAACTTTTGGGAGTTAGTTAATAAGCTAAGTATCTATAAAAATGTATCTCATCCGATATTTGGTAGTATTCTCGAAAATTTTTCTTCCCAAATAAATTACATACTGCAACAAAAGAATATTGTTGAGAAATTCAATAAAGTAATAAGGGATTTTTTGCTTAATCATAAATATTCCGCTGAAATTTTATTGTCTCAATTTGAAGAAAAGAAAAGTGACAGAAATTCACCAAGATTCTATTTCCCAAAAAGCCTAAGTTTATCAGATAAAGAAGAAATTATAAGTATTTACTTAGACCGTGAAGATTCCAACTTGAATTACGTAAGACTTGCACAGAAGTCAAAAGATTCAAATGATTTAAAACTTTCTGACAAAACTAGATACAAAGCAAAGAAAAAGGCTGAAGAACAAAACAATAAAATACTAGAAAAAGGGCATACTTGGAATATAAGAGTACAAGGTGGACTTAGTAAAGACCAAGAAGAACCAGTAATATTTAAAAACGAAAATGGATTAATAGAAGCTACTTACAGCGAAAAGTATTTTGATGGTATTAAAAACCAAGTAGATTTATTTAAAGTGTTTAGTCACCTATTCAATTACACTGATGAAACCTCATTAATATACTTAGTGAGTAAGCCAAGTGAATTAGATGTTATGGAACGTGTGATGGGTTTGAAATCCAAAAATGAGTATGAAATAGGAGAAGTTTTTATTAGAAAAGAAATGCTCTCTATTTTACAATTACATCTCATTGAAAATTATTTAAAAAGAAATGACAGCGGAATTGAGCAAGTAATTAATTCATTTATCTCACACATAAACGAATTACTTGAACCAAATAACATGATATTTCAAGTCAGAGTTTCAAACTCGCCTGAATTAGACAAAATCCGAACTCTTTTACCTGATTTTGACTTTTTATTAAAGCAATACAAAAATTTAGCTGATGATGGTACTATTAATATAGAGCTTCTTCAAGTAAGCTCAAAACCAATAGGGTTTAGTCAAATTACCAGTCAAAATAAAAGAAAATATGTTTATTCAAATGACAAACTAATTCTGCAACTCAAGCACATATTTTTTTCAGACCAAAGTCATATATACTATACAGAAACTTTTGGAACAAAACACACGAACTTATTTGATTTATTGACAAAGGAAAGAGTAAACCTAGACGATTTTGCTAACTATCAAAAAGACACAATTCAAAGTTTAGTTAAAGACGGTTATCTAAGAATCAACAAAGAAAATAATGTAGAAATAGATAAAATCACTTTTATATATATCATTAGAGAAATTCATAGAAATGAATTATTGAGTTATTGGCATTATCCAAAATTCGTAAGAGACGAAATGGACTTGTTAATTGAGAAAAAAATATTGTTTACCGAAAACACTTTGTTTTCTAAAGAAGAAGTAAAATATCTTAATTTCTATCTAAACCAAAAGATATATACAAACGGTTATGATTTGAGAAATAAATATTCACACGGAACAAATACTCAATCTGAGCAAAAACATAAAGATGACTATTATTTAATACTCAAAATAATTATTCTTACCTTGTTAAAGATTGAAAATGATATAATTATTAATAAAAAAACAGCTGCTAACAATGGCTATAAGTAATTGCTTGTTCTCGCCTACTTCTGAAAATCCTCTCGGATTTTCAGTTTGGTGTGTACTTGCAAAGTTAATCGCTAAACCACGCAACTACTCATAGCCGAGACCGTTGGCATTAATTCCCTCAAACTCTTAATAATGAAGAAGGCATTAGTCATAATTGTATCAATATTAATTACCTCTTTCAACGGTGATAATAATATTACTATTGACAAAAAGGAGGCCTTAAAAGCATTTGATTTGCTTAATAATATTAGAGTAAATCCAAAAGAATATGAAAATATCTTCCCATTCTTAAAGGATGCAAAAGTTCAAAAAACAAAGTTGGTGTGGAATGATACTTTAGCACTTGTAGCTGAAAAAAAAGCATTTGATATGGCAGACAGAAACTTTTATGCTCATGTTGACCCATCTGGATATGGAATTAATCATTATATAAATAAAAGTGGATATAAACTAAACGCTGATTGGCTAGAAGACAAAAAAGCTAACTATTTTGAGTCTATCGCTGTCGATACACCTGATGGATATTCTGCCATATCCATCTTTATAAATGACCATGGAGTTCCTTCTCTCGGACATAGAACACATTTACTAGGACTTGATGAGTGGAATGCATCTTTAAAAGATATTGGAATTGGATTTGTAAGGCGCGAAATAGGTAGTGACCATAAAATTTATGTCTGTCTAATAATTGCAAAACATGAATGGTAAAAAACTAATGCCAACAATGGCTATAGTTCATTGCTTCGGATTTTCTGCCGAAAATCCTCGCACTTTTACTAACTTGGTTTCTTAATCGGAAAATCCTCGCGGATTTTCACGCAACGAAACCATAGCCGAGACCGTTAGCAGCAAGTTAAGAAAACAACCGTGAACAGTATAAGTACATTAAGAACAATCAATAGAGAATTAGGATATAATTCATTAACCGATTATGTCGGAATTGAAATCCCAATTGATATATCAAAAAGCGGAGAACAAATTGCAGAGAAAATAAAGATTCTCGTAGAGGAAAATTTAAATATTCAAGTCAAGTCGAATAAAAGTAACAGTATAAAAGGAACAATTGCGAAATATGGCTTGATTGACATAAACTTTGAAATAGAATATAAAGCCAAATCTAACTCGAATAACGGAATTCAAGTATTAAAGGAAAATGGTTGGATTGATAAAGAATCAGCTTCTGAATTTGAAGATAATTCAATTCTTGAAGATATTGTGACTGAACTGAACGAAAATAAAAACTATTTAAAAGTATACGCAGTTTCTACAAATCAAAAAGAAAAGTGGTTTAAAGAGAAATCATATTTATTAAAACAACTTATGAATGGAGAAAAGATTGAACCAAAACCTAATGACAAAATAATTACATTTAAGATAAAAGATATGTGCATAACCAATTACTCGGGAATTTGGTTGTGGAAATATTTCTATATGTAAATTATTAAAAACCAGCTGCTAACAATGGCTATAAGTAATTGCTTGTTCTCGCCTACTTCTGAAAATCCTCGCGGATTTTCAGTTTGGTATATACTTGCAAAGTTAAGTGCTAAACCACGCAACTACTCATAGCCGAGACCGTTGTGTAACATTACAAAAAAACCGAAAACTGAATGAAAATATTTCCTGAAATCGACTATTTTATTGAATTAAATGATGATTGTTCGTTAGCAATTTCGGAATTAGTAAATCAAACATTATCGAAAGAACAGTTCGTTGCGAATTGGAATAATCAGACTTTCATCGGAAAAATTGAAAAGAATGAATTTGAAGTTAAACTTTCAAAAAAAATAATTGGTGAGTTTTGTTTTCTGAAAGGGAAATTGAAAAATGAAAAGGGGACGTTGAAAATACGAACTGGTAGAATTTTTAAAATCATATTTGTTACGATAGTTCTATTTACTCTTTCTGGAATAGTTACAGCAATAGTACAAAACAAACTAGAACTGATATTTCATCTTGTTATGACTATTTTAATAATGAGATTTATTTTTTTAGAACTAGGGTTTAGAATTATTTCAAACATCGGAATAAATAAATTGACTGAAATAATCGGAATAAAAGAATTAAAAAAAACGTTGCACAACAATGTATAACCGCAATTACGGCGGATTCGACTACGTCCGAATCCACTCGGAATTACTAACGCTAGTGAACAAAAGAAAATAATAACTAATTTAACCCGCAACTAACGGTTATACGAGACCGTTAGGCAAAATTTAAAACGAACCGTAAAGAATGAAAGAATTAGAATATATTAACGTTAGAGAGAAGATTAAAGATTTATCTCTTAATAATGGAAATGGATTAATATTTCTGCCTTATAATTTTGAAAGTGCAAAAGACGTTAAAGAATTTATTTATGATGATTCTGTTAAGGTAGTAAATAAGCTTTGGCGTAGCGAAAATATAAATATAGAAAGACTAGAAAATGATATTTCGGAAACAAAGTATTATCAAGAAAATGATATAACTTGGATTGGACCAACTGTGTTTATTGCTTATTCATTCTGGTCTGAAAATCCAAACTTAATGGCTGTAGGTCTATCTGTCGTTGCTAACTATTTAACCGATTTTTTTAAAGGCAAAACTGGTTCGCCAAAAATAAAATTAGAATATATAGTCGAGAAGAATCCAAAGAAAAAATCTAAAAACGTAAGATTCAGTTACGAAGGAGATATTCAAGGATTGGACAAATTACCAAAAATTCTAGAAAAGTTAAAAGATGAATAACAAGCTACTCGAATTTCGAGACATTGCTGACAAAGTGTTTAAAAATGAAGGTAAGTTTTTAAACTTTACATCAAGTGATGAAGACAAGAAGAAAGCAATAGAAAGTTTAAATGATTTAAAAGAAAAAGCCGAAGAAGAAAAATATAACGCTATTAAAATTTCTGATAACGATTTGGCTAATGGATTTGCAAGTTTTGAGCTTGTAATCGAATCTATGAAATCTGAATATAAGATGTGGTTATCACTAAACGAAAAAGACTACAATAAGGCTTGGGACTTTTTAGTTGATGCACAAGATTTTGCCATTTTATCTATGCAGGCTCATAATGTTAATGGTCATTTAGATAAGTACAACCAAAGATTGCTAATCATAGAAAAATTACTATTCCCACCACAACTATTTTTTAGTGACAGAACTATTGTTTCAAAAAGTTCTTGCACTATTTGCAATAAAGATATGCAAGAATGCGAACACATAAAAGGTAAATTCTATATGGGAATTCAATGTTGTGAAAGAGTGGAAAAAATTGAATCTATTGAAGGAATTGACATTGTTAAAGAACCTGCTAATAAAAAATGTAGAGCAATTTTCTGAAAAAAACTTTGCCTAACAACGTATATAAAAAATAGCGGGTTAACCTATTAAACGAAACAAAATGAATAAATTAAAGGTCTGTTATAAACCGAAAAGTTAGTGCTTAAAATTCGCTACTTTTCATATACAAGACCGTTGTACCCAATTTGAGAAAATAGTGACTGAAACACAAAAATTAAATAATACAACATCAAAAGAATGGTTAAATTTAATAACCGAATTCTTATCAAATGGTAATTCTAAATCGACAAGAGCTACTTCTGAATTGTTAGGTACTGAAAATACAAAATATCAGAGAAAAGAGCGTGGATCGAAATTCCTAATTCCTAAAAACACGAATCTGAATTACATTGCTATAAATCCAGACTTAGACGAAACTGAAACCGACAAACCCATTACATACTTAGCGTTTAGCGGAGAAAAACTGAATTTGAAACTGAATTACCTAACTGAATTGTTTCCTAATGTTGATTTGGTTGAAAACACTTACGATGGCGGAATTCAGTTGTTTTTTAACCCTGTAGATAAGCGATTTGATTTTACAGCAGTGTCTTGTCAAATTTATACTGACTATAAAAGTCTAGACGAACTTACCGATTTGAATATTAATGGAATTTCATTTATGTTTAAGCCTAATAAATTAAAAACAAGAGCTGGATATACAATGACTGAATAAAAACTGGGTACAACAACGGCTATAATCCATTGCTACTGAAATTCCTATCGGAATTTCATTGCAATTTTGTTATCTTTCGGCTATGGTGGAAAGAATCCTGCGGATTTTTCCGCAACGTATCATAGCCAAAAACGTTCTACACAATTTAAAAAAAACATTGTGATTAAATGAAAAGCGTTACTAATAAAATCATTTTGCTCACTTCAATCTTTCTGATTTTGACAATCGGAATAGTGGCTTTTGTGTATAGCCAAGCTGAACGGAATGAGTTTGTTTGTGCAACTGAAATCCCACAACCTATTTGTGGAAACGCATTTAGCGAAAAAGCAAAAGAAGGGAGAAATCTATTTAATGCAAATTGTGCGGCTTGTCATAAATTATATAAAAAAATGGTCGGTCCAAGTTTAAAAGGACTTGTACAAAATGGACGCTATCCATCAAAAGAATATTTTTATGAATATGTGCGTAATGAAAATAAACTGATTGAACAAAATGATGAATATGCAAAAGCGATAAATGATGAATATTCTCGTGATTATTCGCACGAATTTGAACTAACGGATTTAGAAGTTGAACAAATTTTAGAATATATAAGTGAGTAAGACGCAAATTTTAGGATTAGCAACGTTTACATTAAGTCATATATTTTTGATACTTAATTTTGTGTTTGATAGTTCGACTGGCGATTTTATTTATTTTACATTGCGTGGGGATTTGGAATTATAAGTGTGATATCAAACATATTCCTTGCTGATAAAATCGGAATTAAAACTTGGATTTTAGTCATATTTACAATCAACGGAATATTTTGGTTTTTCCCACCATTATTAATAACGTTTTTTGGAATTCCGTTTTTATTTATCTTCTTTGTGATAGCAATTTACATCCAAACTAAAGGTATAATTGCGGAAAATTGAGCGAGGTAAACTGTGTAGAACAATGTGTATAGCTCATTGCGGCTGAATTCCTAATCGGAATTCATTGCAATCTGCTATCTTTCGGTTACGCTGGAAAATCATAGTTTATTTTCCGCAACGAGCCATACACAAAAGCGTTGTACACCATATGAAAAACACATTCGTAACTATATTGACTTTAATCGGATTTTTAGCATTTGGACAAGAAAACAATCTTGACCGAATTGAGAATGAAGTAAAATCAATAGAATCGGATTCAACTCTTATGAAAATGAAATTTGACTTGGTTGAACTGACTGGAATTACAACTGATGGTGGCGGAATTCTAAAAGTCTGGCGGAATGATAAACAGATTTGTAAAATAGTGGAAGAAATCGGACTCTCTTATGGTCGAATTAGGACAATAATTTACCTGAATAACGGAAACCCAATTAAAATAATAGAAACCGAAGAAAACTTTGGACGCAAAAATGACGAATTGAATTACGAAGAGTTAAGCGAAGTCTATAGAGAAATAATTTACGTTTTTGATTGGGAGAATGACAATGCGGAAATAAAGCGGACTGGAAAACGGAATATGAGCGAAGCAAGTTGCTCAATGTATGAATTAGCTGAATCTGTTATGGAAAGAGCTGAAAAAGCTACAACGGAATGAAAAAAATACGGTGTACAACAATGTATAACCGCAATTACGGCGGATTCGACTACGTCCGAATCCACTCGGAATTGCTAATGCCAGTGCTAAACCGAAAATTAACGCATATAAACCCGTAACTGACGGTTATACGAGACCGTTAGGTGCAATTTGTATGAACGAACTTCAGAAAAATACAAAAGATAATATATCAGATTTTTTAAGTACAATTT
>NZ_JARSBN010000007.1 GCF_029624125.1 Winogradskyella marincola
TGAAATTATTTTTGCCTTTTTTTAACCCCAAACAACCAACACCTTGTATAACAACTATATGAGGTCTTATTTTTTTTTTGATCACAAGAAAAAATCCCAAACTAAACCAAATCGAATAGTGAAATCTCTATATGGATGGTTTGGAGCTGAGAAATAATCATAACCTGTGAATGATGAATTAAAGTGCTCAGCTTTTAAAAAAATGCGTGTTTGCCTTACTTTAGCATTTATAAAAAAGTCTAATCTTGGAAAGCCGCCAAGCTTGGTTGTGTTCTGTGTATAGAATTCTGCCAAAAGTGGATCGTAACCATTCATATTATACTCTGTAAAATAATTGAATGTTATACCTGTTTGAAGCTGCATGGCTTTTTTAAAGATATGATTAGAATAATAAAGGGTATTTCTGGAAATAAAAGTAGGTACATTTAAAACTTCAGAATCGCTAAGAACATTTTGATACATTATTGTATTATCTAATGCAAACTTACCTACCTTGATCTCTCTTTGTGCTTTTACTCTTATATATTGTACTGATCTATTATACTGCTTTGGTTTTATCACTTTAACACCTTCATCATCTATCTGCTCTAAATTGAAATATGTATAATTTTCAATATTAGATAAATCAAAAGTGGCATTAAATAGTTTTTGAGATTGAATGTTGAATCTTAACTGTTGAGTATTTACATTTTTAAAATCATTGAAATTATACCAATTATAATTAGTATAATCACTTTGATATAAAAGATAATTATAGTTTGGCAACTTAGAACTGACATTTACACCACCTGATATCCTAATATCGTCACTTAATTTTAAACCTAATTCTGCGTCAATATAACTACCTGTAAATTCATCGGACAAATTTAAACTTGCTTTACTTTTTAAGTTTATAGATTTTAAAGTTTTATTATACGACGCATCTAGTCCAATATAATTTCCTTTAATTCTATTTGGTATTAACTGATCAGAAAATAAAACTACGCTATTGTAGCCATAATTAATATCTGTATAATTAATACCAAAACTTACCTCTCCTAAAAGGTCGTTAATGTATTCTAAATAAATTTTTGTTCTAAAATCCTCTAAAGTTACTTTATCATTAATTTTACTCGTAAATGAATCTCCGAAAAAAGCACTAGAAGGTGTATCTTGATAATATTGGAAATATTTATCCTCAAAAGAGATTTCGTTTACGACGGCAAGCCTATTAGTATTAGTTGAATCTTTTTGGTTGACTATAGCATACGAATGATTTAAGAAAAAGCGCTTACCCTCTAAGATGCTTTCAGCATTTTCAATATTGAGATCAAAAACTGACCTATCAATAAACTCTTCATCACCTGATGTGAAACTTTCAATATCGTCATCTTTAATGCCACCATTCTCTTGATTGAGTAAATCTTGCATAACAATATGAGCCTTTGCCGTATACCTATTATTCTTTGTTATATAATTAGTACTTATTCTAAAATTTCCTGTACTTGTTAAAGCATCTTGATAATTCCCCAGTGACCTGAGACCTTTATAGGCAATTGAAAAATTGAACTGTTTGGATAGATTTACTGAAAAGAATGCATCTAACATTTGCCCTTGCTCAAATGCTGTTTTATATGTCAATCTTGTCCATGGTGTAGGAACCTGGTAATATTGCACATCATTTTTGTCCATATAATTATAATGCCTAGCTCTTGCACCAAACAATGGGCTGGTTTCAAAATTAATTGCATTAAAGCTTAATGAATTATACGTCTGACCTATGTTGGCAAAAGGCATTAAACCAAAATTATCTTTTTGAAGATAGTTGAACTTGTAATCCTTCCTTATTGTTAGTGTAGTATCAACCATAGAAGTATCTACCTCTGTATTGAACTGCAAATACATATCTATTGAGGCTACATCTTTAAAACCTCGAGACCGTTTAGTGTCCGTAGAATCATTTAAGTTTCGTGAACCTTTAGGAGCGTTTGTACTATTCAATTTTATTTGAGCATTAACATTCGCTGTAACAAAACAAAACAAAAAAATTATAAATATTTTACGTCGCATCTATTCAAATATAAACTAAAACAAAGTAAACTATATTTTATTGTTTTAGCGAGAAGAATTACAAATTACTTAACACAAAAAAAGACCAACATGATTGTTGGTCTTTTAATTTTGATTTGAATTATAGAATTATTCGATAACAAGCTTATGAGATGTTGTTCTATTTCCCTCTGAAATATTTACCATATAAACACCTGCTTTAGCATTTTCTAAAATAATCTTTTCTTTAAAAATCGAAGATGTATTTGTAAAACTATTGTTATATACAAGTCTACCTTGTAAATCATACACATCTACTTTAACATCATTACTTGTACTATTACTATTAGACTCAAAAGTAATAGTGAACTTACCTTTAGAAGGGTTAGGATAAACAGCTAACTTCCTAGCTAAATCATTATCATCAACGCTTAATGTTAAGTTATTACCTGTAACTACTAATGAAAAATCTTGACTTTGAGGATCGAAAGGTCCACCTACAGTTCCTTTTAACGTACCTTTATGAGAAACTGTTAATGTATACATACCAGTAGCAGGCACATCAATATCAACTCGTTCTATATTATCTACAATATTATCGCCTTTTGAGTTTGTAAATGCACTTCCAGAAAAATCAAGCTTCCAAGGCATGTATGTAGTAGTGCCATCAGAAATACGTAAATCTAAATCATTCACTAATCTTGGTGTAGGGTCATTAGCTGGACCATTGGCAATATTACCTGGCATATCTGTCCAACAAATAGTAGCTGATAATTTTTCTCCAGCTTGAGCAGAGAAAGTATAGGTGTATGTTTCGCCTTGACCTAAAGTCAATTCATCAACAACAGCCTGAGAACCATCAGCATCAGTAAGTGTTTGTGCTGCTTCACGAGCATTTAAGAAACCCCATCCAAACTTTGGATCAGGACCTGTAGCCGCGTTATCATCTATTGCAGTATGGCAAACCAAGGCTTTTAACGTTGAAGAATTCATATACTCTCCTCGTAATTGACTGTAATACTGTTGTAACAAAGTTAATGTACCAGTAGTATTAGGAGCTGCCATAGAAGTACCTGTAAAAATTGAGTAAGTATTATTAGGAGTCGCTGATTCTAAATCAGTACCATCAGCAGCTATATCTGGTTTAATACGCAAATCATCCGTAGGCCCCTGACTACTTCCTGTATTAATAATTAAATTTGTTAACTCATAGTTACCGCTAAAAAGGGGTTGTTCAGCTGAGGCTGGACTTGCGTTTGCTACAATTAAACTGTTTTTTGCATTTTTATCTGTAGTTAATTTATCATAACCAGCTAACATTCCACCGGAATAACTAACTGTACCTGAATTACCAGCTGAATACACTCCTAAATATTTAGGATTATTTCTAGCAATGAGGTCAACATTTCTAGCACTTTGAGTATACGCTCCAATTAATGATGCATCTAGCTGACTACCACCAGTTCCTATTGGTACACCATATGAATGGTTTGATAAAATGATAGGGTTAGTAGCAGCATTTACGGCTGAAACTATTTCAGTCTCATCATTATCCCAATTATAGGATTTAACATTAACATTAGATGCCATTCCATGCGCATCAACATTTACTCCTTTTGCTGAAATAGTCCCTGCGACATGGGTGCCATGAGTACTGGAAGGACCTGGATCATCAGTATCTGACATAGAATTATCAATTACTGTAACACGTGTAACTGTATTAGTAGAATTTTGAAATTCTGCATGTGTATTATCTACAGGTCCACCATCCCAAACACCAACTGTCATACCAGTGCCGTCTAAATCTAAGCCCATGCTTCCACCTACCCACAACTCTACTGTTTTGGTTGCTCTTGCAGCTTCTAGGTTATCCGTAGATCTATAAATTGGTTTCCCATCATAGACATCATATATACACACTAATTTATATCCATCATTGACTAAAGTAGCTTTAACAGAAGGGTTATTTAATAAAAAAGTATTTACTCTTGCTTTTCTTAAATTCTCTTGTTCACTAAGTTCAACAAGCAGTTGTTTGTTTTCTTCAGAAATATCATTACTTAATTCTTGGGCATAAATACCGTAGGTAAAAAGTAATACAATAGAAAATAAAATTTTTCTCATGTTCATAGGTATTGAAATTTTTGACGCAATATAAAGATATTTTAAATCATATCATAAATAAAAATAAAAGGCCACCTCTATGAGGTGACCTTTTAAAAAATTTGTAATTACTAAATAATTAATCTAGTTGACTGTATAAGTTGCAGAATCTTGTGTTGTAACAGGATATCCACCACCAGCATCTGGTGTTGATCCTGAAGCTAATGTAGCCCCGCCAGATGTCACAGTATAACTTGTACCTCCGTCTCCATATAAATCATATACAACGATACCATAATTTCCAGAAGGTAAACAGAAATCAAAGCTTATAGTACTGTTATCTAAATCATCATACTCACTACCCGAACCTCCTGTCTGAACAACAGTTGGAGTCCCAGATAAATCATATATTTCCCATACACATTCCTCAGCATAAGCATCAAATGTTAATTCTAAACTTACTATAGTATCTAAACACGTTTCTGTAAAATTTAGGGTAAGAGGATTACCAAAATCCATACCTACTTCATCAGAGAAATCTAAAATTAAACTTTGAGACACAAAGCTTAAATCATCATTATCTGTAACTGTTATTGATATAGATCCTACATTAGATCCGCCAGGAATAGTAACTGTTGAAGGTACTGTGTAAGGGCTAGCTAATGTTGAAGCATCATCAACAATTACAGTATATGTACGATCTGAACTAGTTGTTTCACTTGCTGCAACAGCTACTTCAAAAGTTTGTGTTGCACCATTGTCTACAGTATAGGCTCTTGGACCTTGCTCAAAACCTACATAGTTAGACAACTCTGAACTATCGTCTTGTTCACAATTGAACATTAAGGTTACAGCTAAAAAAACTGTAAAATATTTAAAATATTTATTCATAATTTTAATTTTAGTTTTGGCCGTTAATAAGTCCATTATTAATAATTTCAACTTCAGGTATTTGGAAACTCATCTCATCTGAATCGTATGCAAATGACTCGCCTGAACGATACACATGGTTAGTTCCACGAGTTACTGTGGCTTGATTACGTTTCATTGCTAAATAACTCTTACCTTCACCCCAAAGTTCAATTCTTGTTTGTAAGTAAATTTCGTCAAGAAGAGCTTGACCTGATAAAGGTGTAATTGTAGCAGAGGCTTCTGCAGCACCAACACGTGGTGTTAAAAAGTCTATCATCATCGCCTTAGCAGTTGCTTCACCACCAGCAGCACCTGATTTAGCAGCAGACTCTGCACTTAAAAGAATAAACTCTTCTACTCTCATATGAATTAAATCAGTAGTAATTATATACTGTCCACCAATAGTACGACCTGGATCAAAAAATTTGTTGATTGGCTGTAAAGCTCCAGTAGCAGTAGCAAATTGATCTTTTCTCACATCACCTTCAGGGATTTGAGAATATAATAAATCATCAATAGATTTAGAATCACCAGCCCAAGCATAACTATAGGTAAAAGGATCTACTTGACCCCACCAATCAATTAATTGGTGTCCTAAGTCTTCTGTTAAATCATAACCCCAGATCCAAGATGCGGTATTCACATCATTAAAACCAGAACCTGCTCCAGGGAATACTAATTGACCAGCTGTAGTTGGAGAATAAGCACTAATTAAATTATCTGCTTGAACTTTTGCTTCAGGGTACATCCCCATAGCAGCATACGTATATGCTAAAAATCCTTGTGCTACAGTTTTATCAATTAAATTCTTAGCAGACCTAGTATAACCATCCAATAACTCAATAGCGTGAGTTAAATCACTAACTACCTGATCATATATATCTCCTGCAGGCACTTTAGCCAAACTAAAAGTATCTATATTATAGAAAGGCAGTACTTCTTGCGCTGGATCATAAGATCTTTGATACAATTGTAGCAAATAGAAATATGCATAAGCACGATAAGTCTTTGCTTGTCCTAAGATTCGTTTAGACTCATCATTTTCAGGCACAACATCATTTCCTCCAATAGAAGAAATCACAGTATTTGCAACACTGATAATTCTGTAATAGTATATCCAAATTATCTCATTTTCTTCTTGGGTAAAATCTACAGGTGCAATTAAGTTAGCAGCATCATTATACCAACCATAAGCACTAGTTGAAAGTGCCATATCACCACAAGTCATATCCATCCAAATATCTACAGCCTTTTGTCCAAAATCAAAATGTCTAGTACCAGTTACTGCAAATGGTTCAATAATAAAACTTGTAATACCATTTAAAGATCCTTCTAACAATGCAGGATAATTATCTGAATGATCTGCTATTGTTTCTGAGGTTAAAACATTTGTTTGTTCTCCTTCTAAAAATTCATCGTTACACCCCAAAAAAAACATTGAGGTTAACATCATTCCGTAAATTAACTTTTTTTTCATATTCATCACTTTTTTTTTAAAATTCTATTTTGGCACCAAGACTAAAAGTGGTCATCGGCATATATATACCTGAATTACTAGAACCAATTAAAGTTGTTGGGTTTAAACCATCTCTTGCACTCAACATCATTAAATTATCTCCAGAAATGTATACGTTAAATTTGCTAAGTTTTAGAGCTTCTACAGCATCAGCTGGCAAATTATATCCTAACCTAATATTGTTAAGAGATAGATAATCAGCCTTAGTTAAGAAACGTGTTGACGTACCATTAAACTGCACATCTGTATTAAAACCAGCTGATTGTCTTGGTACATTAGTAATATCTCCTGGCTCTTGCCACGCATTTTGCATATCAGTATGCCAGTTTGTCGTACCAATTAAATCTCTATTCTCCATCAATCTAGCATAACCAGAGTCGTAAACATATCCGCCGATGCTATAACCAAATTGAGCAGATAAATCAAAATTCTTAAAACCAGTATTTATACGGAAACTTCCTCTTACATCAGGAATAGCCGATTTACCAACATATTTTTGAGTTCCTTCACTGTAGGTTGTTGTTGTTCTTTTTTGAACATTAGCATCAGGGTTTTCATCTAAATACACTGTTAAACTCGTAATAGTTTCATCACCATTAGCTTCATTAAACACACCATCACCATCAACATCGTTATAATATGAATACCATAAAGCCGATCCAGTTGCCGGATCAACACCAGCCCATTCTCTCATATACCAATCGTATAATGAGTGTCCTTGAGAATATCTACCATCTAATACTTTTGGCTCGCCAGTTGAAAAATCTATAGGCATTTCTACAATTTCGTTATCAAACATTTCACCATTAACATTAAGAGATAATCTAAAATCATTTGATGGTTTAAACACTTGAACTGTAGCATTAAACTCTATACCACTATTTCTAAGCTTCCCATCGTTATAAAGGATATAATCATCACCTGGAGAAGGTGGTAAGGTTTGCTCAAAGAAAAGATTAGTAGTATTCTTCACATAGTAATCTACATCTAAATCTAAATAACCATTAAACCAAGTACTCTCTAAACCAACCTGAGCAACTTTAGATGTTTCCCATGTTAAATCTACATTTTGTGCTTCACCATTAGGTGAGTAAGAAATAGAACCATCAGCAGTAGTATTGATATTAAAGAATTTATAACCGTAAAGTGTATTTACACCTTGATCCCCTATTACACCATAACTAGCTTTAAGCTTTAAGTAATCTATGAAATTTACATCAAAGAAATCTTCTTTAGAAACTACCCATCCTAAACCAACAGAACCAAATGTACCCCATTTATCTCTAATAAATCTAGAAGAACCATCACGTCTAACAGATCCTGTTAAAAAGTATTTCTGAGCGTAGTTATAATTTACGTTTGCAAAATAACTATCTAAACTAGTTCTTGTTGTATAATTAGATGCTCTACCAAATGATGTAGTATATTGATTCAAACTTAAAGAAAAAGGTATAATTGCAGTCTGAGCAGCAGCACTAAAGAAATCAAATCTATTTACTGTAGATTCATGCGCTACAAAAGCTTCAATACCGTGATCTCCATACTGCTTAGAAAAACGCAACATTTGAAGGAAGTTTTGATTAATATTTGTACGCTCAGTTCTGCTTAAGAAACCTTGACTAGAAGCACCTGCACCGTAGTAAGGGTTTTGCATTGAAGAAGCATTGAAAGTATTATATTGACCACTATACCTTGTCTCAAACTTTAACCAATCTGTTATATCTACACCAACGTTAAAGTTAGCCAGCACTGTCATTACATCAGTTCTTGACAAATCATAATTAGCATCTGCAATACCATTTGTAGCATTCCATGCTCTACGACCATATTCGTTACCATAATCATATTGGGATCCACCAAAAATTGGGTCCGCCACTAAAACACCGTCAGTATCCCTAAGGAAAACATCATATATAGTTGGCGTTGTAGTTGTTAAGGCAAATACATTTCCAGAACTACCTGCAGAACCTTCTGAACTTGATGAGTTGGTATATCTACCACCTGTTAATGCTATATTACTACCAACAGTTAACCAATCATAAGGTTTGTGCTCTACATTTAATCTCGTAGTATAACGTTTGTAATTAGACTTAATAGCATAACCTTCATCATCTAAGTATCCAAAAGAAAGTGCAAAACGAGTTTTCTCATTACCACCTCTAACCTGAACGTTTGCTTCGGTTCTAAGCCCGTCACTAAACGCTGCATCAGCCCATTTAGTCGGTGTAAATCTTCTTGAAATACCAGAATTAAACTCTCCAGTAGCTGGATTGATTAAATCAGCACCAGCAGCGTTCCATATATTATAAGCATTATTAATACCTTCTGTAGTACCATAAAGATTTGCACTTGCCCAAGCAGCAGGATCTGACTCACCCAGCAAAAGACCTTTATTTTTTAAAGACCTCCAAGACAATTCAATATAATCTTCAGGCGACTCTATCACATCATATTGAGGCAAATACAGTGTATTAACACTTGTTTTAAAATCTACAGATACAACTGTTTTTCCAACCTTACCTTGCTTTGTTGTAATTACAATCACACCATTAGCACCTCTAGATCCGTAGATAGAAGTCGCAGCAGCATCTTTTAAAATTGTCATACTCTCAATATCCGCAGGGTTTATCGACGAAAGATCACTCGTATAAGGAGCACCGTCAACTATATATAATGGATCACGGTTACCATTCACAGAACCAAAACCACGAATACGTACTGTTGCATCAGAACCCGGAGCACCAGACCCAGCAACAACATTAACACCCGCTACCTCACCTCTAAGTGCTTGAGAAACATTCGAAACAGCCTTTGCTTCAACATTTTCAGTTTCAATTTTAGTTGCGGTACCAGTGTAAGCTTCTTTAGTTGTTGTGTTATATCCTACAACTATTACTTCATCAAGAGAATTACCTTCTTTTAAAACAACGTCATATACATTAGATGCACCTACTGTTACTTCAATAGGATCCATACCAACATAAGATATAACAAGAATATCTCCTGAATTAACTCCAATGGTATACTTACCATCAAAGTCAGTTTGAGCACCTTTAGTAGTACCCTTTACAATTACACTTGCTCCAGGAAGCGGTAAACCGTCCGATTCAGTTGTAACTGTACCTGTGACCATTTTTTCTTGCGCAAAAGAAAATTGCATCACGAACGCCATAAAAAGCGTTAATAACCATGTTAACTTTAATTTCATAAAACAATTATTTGAGTTAGTCTAGTTGCAAACATCTTAATTAAATATTAAATAAACAAGCGTTTTTGCCAAAAAAATGTTAATGGTTTTGCGATTTCATCAACAAAACTTAACTATAATTTAATTAGTGTTTTTTGACGCTTAACTCATTACATAGATACCAAAATTGTAAAAGGGTTGCGTTAAAATATTAACTTTGTTCAAATTTTAACATTTTGACATTAAAAACTCAATTCTCTTCTTTCGATTTTGAATGTGGCACCGATGAAGCTGGCAGAGGTTGTCTAGCTGGCCCTGTTACTGCTGCTGCAGTTATACTACCTACAAACTTTAGTAACAAAGTATTAAATGACTCTAAACAGTTATCTGAAAAGAAAAGGATGGTTTTAAAACCTATCATAGAGGAGCTATCCTTATCCTATGGCGTGCAACACATTTTTGAAGATGAGATAGACTCCATAAACATACTTAACGCTTCCATAAAAGCTATGCATGGTTCTATTGCTCAACTCAACATTGTGCCTAATTATATTATAGTGGATGGAAACAAATTTAAACCCTACAACTCCATTCCGCATCAAACTATTATAAAAGGAGATAGTAAATACCTTAACATTGCCGCAGCTTCGGTTTTAGCAAAAACATACAGAGATCTTTATATGGAAAAAATCCATGAAGAGTTCCCTATGTATAACTGGAAAAAAAACAAAGGCTACCCAACCAAAGAACACAGAGCTGCAATAGAAAAATACGGAGTTACAAAATATCATAGAAAATCCTTTAGATTATTACCAGAGCAATACTGTTTAGATTTATAACTTTTTATATTTGTAAATATATCTTTACATATGAAGCCATTTGGATTTTTACTGATTTTACTTTTTACTTTATCATCTTGTCAAAAAGACTATAATTCTTCAAAATCTCCTTATAAATTTATTTCTTCAGACACTGAAGTTGTTATTTCAATAAATGAGTTAAGCGACTTTACAAGTAGCATAAAAGAACACAGCATTCTAAATGGTATATATAATAAGGAGTTAAACAAGACATCAGAAATACTTAAAAACTTAAATACCTCAAATAAGGTTTATGTTGCGTTCTTAAATTCATCAGCTACAGAAAATCTTATTTTAACAAAAAACGACTCCTCTTTATTTATTGTAGACTCCATACCAAATCATATTTCAGAAAATTTACCAGAGTTTAATATTACCAAAACACAAATTGACTCTATCATATTTTACCATAAGGTTTTGAATAATGTATTTGCAGCCTCAAACAATTTAGATGTCATTAAAAACCTAAAACAGAACGAAACAAAAAATAAGCTTACCGATTTATTAGAAACAGTAGAAAATAAAACAATTGCTTCTGTAATATTTAAATCAAAAACCTCAAACTATTCAAATCTTTTATTTTCTAACACTTTCAAAGAATCTAATGACAATTACTCGTTAATCGATTTAAATTTCTCTGACAACAACCTACATTTTAATGGCATTGTAACTGCCACTGATTCTATATCTCAAATTTTAGATTGTTTTAAAAAGACCATTCCGCAAACTACAAAGACAATAAATATAGCTCCTGCAACTACCCAGTCTTTATTTAGTGTGTCTTTTGATGATTACTCTCTTTTCAAAAACAACTTAAAAAAGTTAAATTCTAAAACACCTGATAGCACTAAAACATTTTTAAACTTTACAAACGAAATTGCTCTGGCAGACAACACACTAATCCTCCACTCTCTGGACGCAAATCTTATTGTAGAAACTATTGAAGAAAAATCTATTGCAGAAACTTTTAGAGATGTTGACATCTATGAATTTGAAAATACAGCGTTTTTCAAACAAAGACTACAGCCAATTATTAGTTTCGAAACTGCCAGCTACTTTTTTAAACACGAAGATTTTGTTGTGTTTTCGGACAATATAGAAACCTTAAAATCATTTCTTTCTGATGCGCTAAACGACCAAACCATAGCTAATTCTGAAGCTTTTAAAAACATTGAATCCTACCTAAGTGACGACGCTTCAATCTTTATCTATAAAAACAATGATAAACTTTCTGAACATTTAGGCATTGGCCTAAAAAATTATCATGCCAATGTGGTGCAATATACATACGAAGACAACTACGCTCACGTCAATGGAGTTATTGAAGAGTTCAAAAAAAGAGCTGCTTCTAATTCGGTGACTGAAACATTTACAACTGGCTTAGATGCTCAAATCATCTCACCTCCACAAACGGTAGAGAATTACATTAACAACACACACGACATTGCGGTACAAGACACCAATAACGTACTATATCTTATCTCTAATTCAGGGAACATACTTTGGAAAAAACAACTTCAAGGAAAAATACTCGGAAAAATAGAACAAATAGATATGTACAAAAACGGAAGGCTACAATTGGCTTTCACCACACCAAACCGTCTTTATGTTTTAGACAGAAATGGTAATGACGTTTCACCATTTCCAAGAAAATTTAATGATGAGATAACGCAACCTCTTTCGGTATTTGATTACGACAAACAAAAAAACTACAGACTACTGGTAACACAAGACAAAACCCTTCTTATGTATGATGTCAAAGGAAAAGCTATTAATGGCTTTAGGTACAAAAGCAATTCTAAAAGCATAACATCTCAACCTAAGCATTTTAGAATCGGAAGCAAGGATTACATTGTGTTTTCTACAGAAGACAATCTAAAAATTCTTAATCGCCAAGGCAGCGTTAGAATAGATGTAAAAGACAAGATTCGTTTTTCTAATAACGAGGTTTATCTCTATCAAGACAAGTTTACATCATCAAACACTCTTGGGCAACTCGTGCAAGTAGACACTAAAGGAAAGATAAGTCGAAAAGATCTCAACCTTACAGACAAACACAATATTACCACCACAAGCAAAACTTTGGTTTCTATGTACGAGAACAAACTCTACATCAAAACCCGAAAGTTAGACCTAGATTACGGTGTTTACACAGCACCAAAAATCTTTTACCTTAACGATAAAATCTATATTACCACAACAGATTTACAGTCTAAAAAAGTATATTTATTTGACAGCCAAGCAAAATCCATTCCTAACTTTCCTGTTTTTGGAACTTCTTCCGCAGAATTACAAAAACTCGATAAGAGCAAAGGCTTAGAATTAATAACTCAGACTGACGATAAAACAATAGTTGTTTACAAACTACATTAATTTATCAACCATTTATAATTTTCATTTTTAAGTATCGATAGTTCTTTTTATTTTTAGAGCGCTATTAATCAATCACTTAAAATGAATTTCACAAAAATCATTCTTGCGTTTTGCGTTATACTCATTATTTCTCCCACGCTTAACGCTCAGACAAAAAAAATTAAACGCCCCAAAAACAGAGTTGGCGTTACTAGTGTAGATAATTTTGTTCAAGAATCGTTTGATTTATATGACAAAGTATACAAATATGATGGCTACGCAGCTTCCGGCCAGTCTCTAGATGATGACGACATAGATGTCCTTGAAGAAGCACTAGACGAAATGTCTTCTCTTAGCGAAAGCGCACCTGATATTTTAAATGATCTAGACGGAGTCGGTGTTTTAAAACAAGGAAAAGCCACTTTGCAGATGAACAAAGCAAAGAAAGCCTTAAAATACAGTATAAAAACTGCCAAAGAACTTCTCTTAGGACAACGAGAACGCAAAACAGAAAACGAAGATAACAACTCAAAATCCGATGAAGATTTAGATGATGAAGTTAGTAACATTGAAAATAACAATGACGACACTATTAAAAATGCAAATACAAATGTGTCTGACGGTCTAGAAGTCTACAGCAAATACGATTTTGTACCAGGCGATAAGCCTATTTTCTTTGATGATTTCACCAATGATTTCATTGGAGATTTACCAAGCAAATGGAATACTAATGGCTCTGGAAACATCGTAAAATTCAATAAAGTTGAAGACAACTGGTTCGAGCTAAAAGCAGGCTACAGATTATTTGCCATACCAGACATTAACCAACTGCCAGAAGACTACACCATAGAGTTTGATTTGCTCACTTCTGGCCTAAGCAACCAAACATCCTCAGGCACAAGACTCTTTATAATATTGAGTGATGCAAATACCTTTACACAAGGCGAAAGTAGCTATGTATCAATTTCAATTCCATTAGGTCAATACGCGCCTTTTGATATTGATGCGTATAATTTTTTCGACAATCAAAATGGAATGATTAATTCTGGCTTATCAGCAGATATAAGAGACGAAATTAAAAACCAGCCACACATTGCTATTTCTGTAACCAAAAAACGTTACAGACTCTGGGTTAATGAAGTAAAATATGTAGACATCCCAAGATTTATTGAAAAACTAAACATTCTCAATTATTTAAAATTCCATGTTTACGGTTTAGCAGATGGAGAAGAACGTGTTTTTATCAAAAACGTTAAAGTTGCAGAAGGCGGAATAGATCTAAGACGCAAATTAATGTCAGAAGGCAAAATATCTACCAATGGCATTTTATTCAATTCAGGTTCAGCTAACATACAACCACAATCTTTAGGAATTGTAAGGCAAATTTCTCAAGTGTTAATGCAAGATAACAGTATAAAACTCAACATTGTTGGGCATACAGATTCTGATGGTCCTGACGACTCTAATCTAAAACTCTCTAAGGACAGAGCTGAAGCTGTAAAAAATGCTTTAGTAAGTATTTACAATATTTCTTCAGATCGTCTTACAACTAATGGTAAAGGCGAAACAGAACCTGTTGCAGATAATGGCACAGCAGATGGAAAAGCACAAAACCGACGTGTCGAGTTTATAAAAATATAACGGTAACCAAATCTAAAAGTCCCTGGGTCAGAAAACGCCAAATTTATTTTGGCGTTTTCTTTAGTTTTAAGCCATTCCTTTTGTAGTATTGCAAACACTATTTTCTTATTTATTTTCTGATGATAAAACGACAAAAAGCCTCAATAAAACACTGTATTATTCATAAGGTTGGTAACAAGTTTAACGACACTAAAAATGCTTTCTCAGACACAGACGTACACTTTGATGAAGCTACATACAACCTTATGCTACCTTATTTACTAAAGCCTTTTGTCAGTGTTGCCGAGAGCTATCGTTTTCATCATCATAGCAACGTTGGTCTTAATGAAATCAACACCTACTCTGAGCAACTTTTTAAAGAGGAAGCCGATTTTGTAGAGACCTCAAAACACATCGTAACACATTTATACGAACAGAGTAATTCTGCCCAAATAAAAACTGGAGATGTATTGGTTTGTCATTTTGAAAACATACAATACGAAGACTTTTTTGTAGATGCCATTGGTATTTATAAAATTGAAAATAAAACCGAGTTTTTTCAGACCTATTTAGAAGAAGGTAACTACGATATTTTGGTGCAAAAAGGAATTCAGGCCAAAAAGGTCGACAAAGGTTGTCTAATCCTAAACACCTCAGACATGGAAGGCAAAATAGTGTTTAGCGTAGATAATAACACTTACGATACCCATTACTGGATTAAGAGCTTCTTAAACATTAAATATCCAGACGATAGCAACCAACACACCAAAAACTGCATAGAGCTTTGTAGAGAGTTTTCTAAAGAGGTTTTGCAACCCAATTTTGGCGGCCAAGAGCAGAGTAATTTCTTAGCAAAAACAGTAGACTTTTTTAAAGAAAATGAAATTGTAAATATTGAAAACTTTAAAGAAGAAGTATTTGAAGAGGAAGACCAAATACAACTTTTTGAAGACTACAAAAAAACCTACGAAGCCGAAAACAACGTACTCATTAGAAACCAATTTGATGTCTCAGAACGCGTCTTAAAAAAGCAAAAACAAAAGATAAAACCTGAAATAAAACTAGACACCAACATACAGATAAAACTCGATGTTGATGCACCAGATGCTTCTGCTGAATATTTAGAACGCGGTTATGACGAAGAGAAGAAGATGCACTATTACAAGGTGTTTTTTAATGAGGAAGCTTAGGTTGACTTTGTAGAAATTTTCAACTAACTTCGTCTTATAACTCACTTTAGTTATTTAAATAGGTTTATAGCGATAAGACATGACATAATAGATGAAATACGCACTATATCTTCTTTTGTTTTTTAACTTTTATTTCTCACACTCTCAAGTGCAATTAAACCTATATTCCCTTGATGAATGTAATGGAACGGTAAAAGAGCTAAAATTTTCTATTGATATAATGAACAATCCAAACGTTGAAATAGATTATGACCCTTTGGAAATTTATGATTCAAAAATTGACTCTATACCTGTAGGAACCTTTTTGAGTATTGTCTACGAAATTGAAACATTAGGACAAAATCAATATTCATCTGTTGGATTAAAAACATATGAATTTGAAAAAGAAGGTGTATACAGAGACACTATTGTAATGCCAAAAATACGTTATATGTCAACTAAAGAGCACCATAATAGTGAAGACTATTATTTTAACTGCTCAAAACTCTGTAATGGAGATGAAATTGATTTCTATACAAATGGTAATAAACGATTGGAAGGAAAGTTTAAAAAGGGAAAGCCAAAATTAATTACGTATTTTAGACAAGATGGAAGTAAAAAAAGAACGGAGTTGTATAATAAAAAAAGATTCGTTCCTTTTAAAATATTGTACTATAACGATAATAGTGAGTTGATTAAGTATGAGATTCGTACGTCAAAAGGAAGGAAGACTATTATAAAAACATATGACAAGAATAAAAAGCTGATTAAAACTGAAGTTATCAATCATAGAATCCTTCATTAATTAAGTAATTTAAACAAATTCGTTAGACGAAATCCACATCAAAAGTAATTTAAAATCTGTTTAGCTAAAGAGTTTTAAACACAGAAAATCAACAAAAAACATCATTCATTTTTTTCTTAATTTAGAGCCTTATGGCAAAACACACAAAAGAAGATTTTGAAGATTTTGGTTTAGGCGAAAAATCATACTCTAAAGGCTATAGAAGCTTAAACAAAGATGGAAGTTTTAATATTGAAAAAACAAACATCTCTTTCCTTGAGCGCTTAAATTTTTTCCATAGCCTTGTAACCATGAAATGGTCGCATTTCTTTGGTATTGTAGCGCTTACATATTTTCTTGTTAATACACTTTTTGCATCCATCTACAGCCTTATTGGGATAGAAAATCTAACAGGTATTCATGGCTTATCGCCTTTTGAGCAGTTTATGGAAGCTTTCTTTTTTAGTGCACAGACCATAACAACTTTAGGCTACGGACAAGTTGCTCCTTTAGGTCTTCTAGCTAATATTGTAGCAGCTATAGAATCGCTTCTTGGACTTCTGTTTTTTGCACTTGCTACAGGTTTATTTTACGGAAGATTCTCTAAACCTATCTCTAAAATTAAGTTTAGTCAAAAAGCCATAATTGCACCATACCAAGACATTAACGGATTTATGTTTAGATTGGTTAACCCTCAAAAAAACGAATTATTAGATGTTGAAATCAACGTAAGCGTATCCATGAAACGAAAAAACTCAGAACTAAGAGATTTTCATATTCTAGATTTAGAAAGAGATAATGTTAGATTTTTCCCATCCATGTGGACGGTTGTTCATCCCATTGATAAAAACAGCCCACTTTCTGAGTTAAGCAAAAGTGATTATTTTGAAAAAGACCTTGAGTTTATTGCTATGCTAAAGGCTTTTGACGAGTCTTCAGGTCAAATGGTATATTCAAGATCTTCTTACAAACCAGAAGAAATAGAATGGGGACAAAAATTTGTCTATGCCGCCAAAAGAGACAATGGAAAATTACTAGTCGATGTTAGTAGAATTAATGAAAGTGAAAAAGCAGAGTTAAACTAAACAAACTCTGCCTCGAAAAGCACCTTAAAATGCTTTAAAATCTTAGATTTCACCTCTTCTTCGTCTACCTTATCTACACCAAGCTCATTATTCAAAGACGTTACTGCCTTACCTCGAATTCCACAAGGAATAATATTATCAAAATACCCTAAATCAGCATTGACGTTTAGTGCAAAACCATGCATTGTAACCCAACGACTGGCGCGCACTCCCATAGCACAAATTTTTCGAGCAAATGGAGTGCCAACATCTAGCCACACACCTGTTTCACCAGGACTGCGTTCAGTTTTTAGACCATATTCAGCTAATGTAAGAATGATCATTTCTTCTAAAAACCTCAAGTATTTATGTATATCTGTAAAGAAGTTATCTAAATCTAAAATAGGATAACCTACAATTTGTCCAGGACCATGATAAGTAATATCTCCACCTCTATTAATCTTATAGAATGTTGCCCCTTTTTCTACCAGTTGTTCTTCTGAAAGTAATAGATTAGACAAGTCTCCACTTTTACCTAATGTATAGACGTGCGGATGCTCTACATACAAAAAATAGTTATCGGTTGCTAAACCAGCATCTTCTCTTCTGTTCTTAATTTTAGTATCTAAAATGGCTTTAAAAAGGGTTTCCTGATAATCCCAGGTTTCTTTAAAGTCCTTTAAGCCTAAATCTTGAAGTTTTACAGTTTTATTCATCAAAAAATTTAACGTTAACATCTAGCAACTTTGGGTTTTTAAGATACTCTACCCAATTAGTTTTATAAGTTACTGTTTTTCTATCATCAGAGAATTCTGCACCATCTATATCTATAGATTTGACAGCCTTCGGAAAGGTTAATTTCACGTTATAAAAAGAACCTTTAAAGTATTCTAAAAACTTTTGATTACCCTCATCTGTTTCATCAAAAAGTTCATCTATAGCTTCTTCTGTTTCGTCATCATTCATTTTTATGCTTGTAGCTCTAGAAAACCCTTTGTCTGTGTAAGAATATGCAACATTGCTGTTTTCACTACCCATAAATTTGCCTAATGGCGAATTATCTTTCATGGCACCAACTTGATCTCCTTGCGAGTTTAAACTTTGTATTTTCTTAAGTTTTTGGTTCATATCTTTGAGCTCTTCGATAGACTCAAAATCCATTCCCATACCAAAATTCATTACTCCTTCATCTTCGTTAATATGCATTTTCATGTACATATCCTTTACAGCCTCCATAGCTAAGCGCTTTTCCTCTGGCAAAGCTGCCACACTATCTTTATAGGTTTCCATAATATCTGCAAACACCATAGTGGTATCCATAATTTCTCCTCCGTCTTTTTTCTCGTTGTTTTCTTCGCCTCCCATTGCTTTGGTCATAGCTTTCATTGCTTCACCCATCTCATAGGTAACTAAAAATTCACCAGAGCCATCTTGATTAAAAGCAATAGACTCTGTAACATTACAACTTGCTATAAAACAAGCAAAAATGATAAGTAGGAATAGTTTTTTCATGTACTTTATGTTGATTTTATAAAGTACAAAGATACTGATTTATCGCTCAGGATTATTAAGAATAACCAAAGCTGCAATAACTCCAGGAACCCATCCGCAGAAGAACAATATAAAGGTAATAAGAAAAGACCCACAGCCCTTATCCAAAACAGCTAAAGGTGGAAAAATAACAGCTAAAATAACACGCCAGACACTCATAATTTCGTTTGATGATTTGATGTACTTGTAGGACGTAATCGTGTTAAAATTGTTACACTTATTAAAATGAAGCTATTAGAATTTTATAAAATTGTGTAGATTCGTTTTATGCAATTACGATGTCTTATAGCATTTTTAATTTTTTCTTGGTGTTGTGAAGCCCAGTACTCTTTCTCTGGCTACACCAATCCTGAAGAATGGCAAAAAACCGTGTACCTCTCTATTGTAGAAGATTACCGAAAAATGTCTGGTGTGTATTCCGAACAAATCATCGCTAAAACTTCAGCAGATGAGACTGGATACTTTGAGTTTAAAGGTGATATGCTTAGTGCAGAAAACCGCATCTATCGCATCCATGTAGATAAGTGCACCGAAACACAACAAGACATTAACCACTTTAACGGTCATTGTAGTGATAGTGAAGAGTTACTTTTTATTGCCAAAAACACGGACACTTTAAAACTGCCTTTTTCGTTTGGTAACCAGGTGTTTTGCAGAGTTGAATCTAACAATCCTAAGGCGAATGCGTTTTTAAAGATAGATTCCCTTAAAAACGATATGCGTTTTGCTTATGGTGAGGTACGAAGTGAAGCCAACAGAAAACTGAACAATAAAAAGTGGTTTACTACATTACAAGACTACGGAACCGCCTTAAACGAGCCAGTAGCCGAACTCGCCATTTACGCTTATTTATCAGATAGAAGCAGTGATTTACACAGCTACTATGTTGAAGACCTACAAAACAATTCCTACTACGATAATCTCAAGGAACGCTTAGAAACCGCATATCCTAATGCACCATACACAGCTCAATACAGAAATGAATTAGCTGCAGATCGCTTTATGCTTTCATCGGCAGAAGAAAACAGAAGTACTTCTTCTAATATTTACCTATACGCTGTTCTTGCCGCTTCTTTTCTCTTGAATTTATTTCTCCTTTACCAAATTTGGAAAAACAAGCAATCTAAATCCGAAGATTTAAAATCTAAACTATCCAAACAAGAGCAAGTTGTCTTAGAACATTTACTACAAGACAAAACCAACAAAGACATTGCTGAGGCACTTTTCTTAAGCGTTAGCACCATAAAAACACATACTAATAACATTTACAAAAAGTTAGAAGTACAATCCAGAGACGAAGCAAAATCACTGTTTATTAAGTGATTACAAAATTCAAACCAGGTACTAGTACCTTTTTCCAACCATCATTTTTCAGTTTTTTCAATTCTAAGTTTGAAGTTTGTTTCAGTATTAATCAAAAATTTATTTTACTATGAAACGAACAGTAAACACTATTTTAATTTTAATCCTTTCAGTTGGATTATTCAATGCAACATCAAACAACACTGTATTAAAAGGCAACAAAATAGCCGTTATTAAATTTGAAACAGAAGTGATTGATTACGGAACAATAGAACAACATTCCGATGGCGCACGATTATTTACCTTTACCAATGAAGGCGATGCACCACTACTTATTACTAATGTAAAAACCAGTTGTGGTTGCACTGTACCTAGCTACTCTAAAGCGCCTATCCTACCAGGAAAAACTGGAGAATTAAACATTAAGTACGACACCAAAAGACTTGGTGCATTCACAAAAACCATTACGGTAATTTCTAATGCTGAAGGTGGCAACAAAATCTTAAAAATTAAAGGCAACATTGTAGCTTCAAAATAATTTGAAACCAGTCTTAAAACAAGGCTGTTTGGAAAGTGAGAAATCTGTCATTCCGAATTTATTTCAGAATATTCAAATACACATTTCTTCATTGTTTTAGAATCTGAATCAAGTTCAGATTGACAAAACAAATTCTTTTCAAACAGCCTTATTTCTTTGTTTTATACTTTAAATAAATAACGTAATTTTGCCGTCTTAAATGAATTAAAAAATGCAACTTTCAGAACAAGAATTAGTAAGACGTCAAAAGTTAGAAAAACTTCGTGCTTTAGGGATTAATCCTTATCCAGCCGATTTATATCCTGTAACACACACTTCCAAACAGATAAAATCTGATTACGAAGAAAGTAAACAGGTGGTTATAGCTGGTCGTCTTATGGCAATTAATGTTCAAGGAAAGGCTTCTTTTGCTCAGTTACAAGACAGCGAAGGACGTATTCAAGTATATTTTAACAGAGATGAAATCTGCCAAGGCGAAGACAAGTCATTGTACAACGATGTCTTTAAAAAATTAATCGATTTAGGCGATTTTATTGGTATCGAAGGAGAATTATTCACCACTAAAGTTGGTGAAAAAACGGTAATGGTAAAACAGTTTAAACTGTTGAGCAAAGCTTTAAAACCATTACCAATCCCAAAACAAAAAGACGGAAAAACCTATGATGCATTTACAGACCCAGAGCAACGTTACAGACAACGTTATGCAGATTTGGCTGTAAATCCGCACGTAAAAGATGTGTTTGTAAAGCGTACAAAATTATTTAACGCTATGCGTCAGTTTTTTAATGACTCTGGTTATTTTGAAGTTGAAACACCAATCTTACAACCAATTCCAGGAGGTGCAGCTGCAAGACCGTTCATTACACACCACAATAGCTTGGACATTCCATTATACATGAGAATTGCCAATGAGCTTTACTTAAAGCGTTTAATTGTTGGTGGTTTTGAAGGCGTGTATGAGTTCTCTAAAAACTTCCGAAACGAAGGTATGGACCGTACGCATAATCCTGAGTTTACAGCAATGGAAATCTATGTTGCCTACAAGGATTACAACTGGATGATGGATTTCTGCGAAAAGCTATTAGAGCATTGTGCCATTGCAGTTAATGGAACTTCTGAAGCAACGTTTGGCGAGCACAAAATTAACTTTAAAGCACCATACAAGCGTATTTCTATGCGCGATTCTATTTTAGAATTTACAGGTTTTGACATCTACGATAAAACTGAAGCTGAAATTAGAACTGCAGCCAAAGACATGGGTATTGAAGTTGACGACACAATGGGCAAAGGCAAGTTGATTGATGAGATTTTTGGAGAAAAGTGTGAAGGCAACTACATACAACCAACATTTATTACAGACTATCCTAAGGAGATGAGTCCTTTATGTAAAGAGCATAGAGAAAATCCTGAATTAACAGAGCGTTTTGAACTTATGGTTTGTGGTAAGGAAATCGCAAATGCCTATTCTGAGCTTAACGACCCAATTGATCAACGCGAGCGTTTTGAGCACCAATTAAAACTAGCTCAAAAAGGTGATGATGAAGCTACGGAATTCATTGATTTCGACTTCTTACGTGCTTTAGAATACGGTATGCCACCAACATCTGGAATGGGAATTGGAATGGACAGACTAATAATGTTCTTAACCAATAACCAAAGTATACAAGAAGTATTGTTCTTCCCACAAATGCGACCAGAGAAGAAAAAAGTGGATTTAAGCGATAACGAAAAAGCCATTTTTGAAATTCTTAAAAAAGAACAACGAATGGACTTAAATGAACTTAAAGCACAATCTGGTCTAAGTAATAAAGGTTGGGATAAAGGTATTAAAGGCTTAGGAAAACACGGCTTAACTAAAGTTGAAAAAACGGATGAAGGCTTATTTGTTGAGATGGCATAAACACCAACTAACAATATATAATTTTAAGAAAGGATTTATCGAAAGATGAATCCTTTTTTTATTTAAAATCAATACACATTACATTTTAACAACTTGTTCATTACAGCTTTTTTCTTATTTTCACAATCGCTATGAATCAGTTACTTATTACAAAATGAGAAAAATTACATTCCTATTCCTAATCTGTTTTGTTATTTTTTCCTGCGGAAAAGATGAAGATGATACAGTAAGTGCTTGCCTTGCAACCACAAATATTGTAGCAAACGATATTACTACCTCCTCTGCAACTATTACATGGACAGACCCCAATCTAAGCAACGCTTATGTTGTGGAATATGGAGAATCAGGCTTTGCTTTAGGATCTGGTTCTACAATTGAAGAAACCACAACTTCAGCGACTTTAACAAACCTGAATCCTGAAACAACTTACGATGTTTATATTCAGGCAATTTGCGCTACTAATAACACAAGCTTACATTCTGAAGTTTTAAGCTTCACAACAGAGATATCGCCTGTGGTACCAGAATTTAGAACTAACCTTTCTGAATTGAATCTATTTTCAGGTAATCTTGGAGATTTAAACATTTCATCGAAAGCCTTTAAATACGAACTTAACACAGAGTTATTTACAGACTACGCTCACAAACAACGTCTAATAGCTTTACCAGAAAATACATCAATGCTATACGATGGTGATGGATTACCTATTTTTCCTGACAACACTGTAATTGCCAAAACATTTTATTACAATGTAGACGAGCGCGACTTATCTCTTGGACGAATAATTATAGAAACTCGTGTGCTCATAAAAATCAACGGAGTTTGGGAAACTGGAGATTACAAATGGAACGCAGCACAAAATGAAGCGACATTAGATTTAGATGGTAGTATTGTTCCTGTAACCTGGATTGATGTTGATGGTGCCACAAATTCTTCTAACTACAATATACCGTCTAATACCGATTGCTTTACATGCCATAACATCTATGAAGACGTTACTCCCATCGGCCCAAAACTGAGAAACATGAACTTTGAAGTTGATGGAGTAAATCAATTAGATGCTTTTATAAACAATCAACATTTAAGCGGTTTATCTGGTAGCTCAGAAGTTTCTTCTATTGTTAACTGGGAAGACACCTCAGCATCATTAGAAGACAGGGCCAGATCATATTTTGATATCAATTGTGCACATTGCCATATTCAAGGTGGTAATTGCGGAAATCAATCTATTCTACGATTGGCTTACGAAACTTCATTGGGAGATTCTAAAATAGCTGAAAGAAGTTTCAGTATTTCAATTAGAGTTTCAGAGTACAGCGAAGGGTTTAGCATGCCATACATTGGCACAACTATGATTCATCCTGAAGGCGTAGAACTTATTCGCGAGTATCTAGACTCTTTAGAATAATACAAAAACCAGCGTTAAAAAAATTATAAAATAAGTTTTGAAACTGAAAGATTCTTAATGGAATCCTTATTTTCATGCAAATTTTTTAAAACCGACTCAAAGTGAAGCAACTATCCGTTAAGCTACTTTTTGTAGCTTCTGCTTTTTTAGCATTTTCTTGTTCTACCGCTAAAAAAGCCAGTAAATCAAAAAAAACTGATGCCACAGCAATGGCAAAACCAGCCGGAAAAAAACCTGGCAAAAATGATCCAAAACCTTACAGTAAAGTTATTACTAAAGACGCTAAAACAGACAAAGGTCTCTTTACAGTGCACTCTTTAGATGATAAATTTTATTACGAAATTCCAGATTCTCTTTTTAATAGAGAAATGCTGATGGTAACTCGTATTTCTAAAACCGCAAGCGGACTTGGTTTTGGTGGAGGAAAGCAAAACGAGCAAGTTTTACGCTGGGAAAAGAAAGGCAAAAAAGTAGTGCTTCGTGTGGTATCTTACAATGTTACTGCTGCAGACTCTTTACCTGTTAATGAAGCTGTAAAGAATTCTAATTTTGAACCAGTATTATTTACATTTCCAATACAAGCTTACAGCAAAGATTCTACAAGCACTGTTATAGATGCTACGCCTTTATTTAGCAAAGATGTAAAATCATTAGGGCTTCCTCAATTTAGAAGAAGACCATACAAAGTTACAAGATTAGAGAGCGATAAGTCTTTTATTGAAACCATTAAAAGCTATCCTAGAAACATTGAAGCTCGCCACGTAAAAACATATGCTGCTGGCTCACCTCCATCTAACTGGAGCACAGGAAGTATCTCAATTGAGATTAATAACTCTATGATTTTACTACCAGACAATCCTATGAAACGTCGCTACTTTGACGAGCGCGTAGGCTGGTTTACAAGTGGTACTACCGATTATGGTTTAGAAGATCAAAAAAGTGAAACATTAACTTATTTAGACCGTTGGAGACTAGAGGTTAGAGATGAGGATATTGAAAAGTTTAAACGAGGCGAATTAGTAGTTCCTAAGAAACAAATCGTTTATTATATTGATAGAGCTACACCTGAAAAGTGGAGAAAATATATTAAGCAAGGTATTGAAGATTGGCAGGTTGCATTTGAAGCTGCTGGTTTTAAAGAAGCAATCATTGCTAAAGATCCACCATCAGTAGAAGAAGATCCTGATTGGAGTCCTGAAGATGTTCGTTATTCTGTAGTACGTTATTTAGCATCTCCGATTCCTAATGCAAACGGACCTCACGTAAGCGATCCTAGAACTGGTGAAATTTTAGAAAGTGATATTAACTGGTACCACAACGTAATGTCATTATTACGTGGTTGGTTCTTTGTACAGACTGCTGCTATTAATCCAGATGCACAAAGTCCACAGTTTAAAGATGAAGTTATGGGACGTCTTATCCGTTTTGTTTCAGCTCACGAAGTTGGACACACTTTAGGATTACCACACAACATGGGAAGTAGTGTTGCTTACCCTGTTGAAAAGCTTAGAGATGCTGAGTTTACTCAAAAATTTGGAACAGCACCATCTATAATGGACTACGCACGTTTCAACTACGTAGCTCAACCTGGTGACGAAGGCGTTGCTTTAATGCCTAATATTGGCGTTTATGATAAATACGCTATTGCTTGGGGTTACAAACCTATTTTAGACAAAACTGCTGAAGAAGAAAAAGAAATCCTTAACCAATGGATTACTGAACACGCAGGAGACCCAATGTATCGTTTCGGTCACCAACAAGTTGGAGATATTCACGATCCAAGTTCTCAAACTGAAGATTTAGGTGATAACGCAATGCTTGCCAGCGAGTATGGTATTAAAAACTTAAAGCGTATTGTTCCTAACCTAATAAAATGGACTACTGAAGCTGGTGAAGATTATGATGATTTAGATGAAATGTATGGCCATGTTATATCTCAGTTTAACAGATACATGGGACATGTTTCTAACAATATTGGTGGTGTTTATGAGTATTACAAAACTGCTGACCAAGAAGGAGCAGTTTACACTCCAGTGCCAAAATCTCATCAAAAAGAAGCTATGCAGTTTATTCAAGATAATTTATTTAAGACTCCAGAGTGGTTATTAGATGAGGAAATCTTTGGTCGTATTGAGTATTCTGGTTCTGTAGAACGCATACGTGCTTTACAAGCAAGAACACTAAATAACATTTTAAGCTTAGGTAAGATGCAACGTTTAACTGAAGCACACACCTATGACAGCAAAGCATATGCTTTAACTGACATGATGAGCGATTTACGCAAAGGTGTATGGAGCGAATTACGCACTGGAAAGAAAATAGATACTTACAGACGTAATCTTCAACGTGCACACATAGATCGTTTAGCGTATTTAATGACTGCTGAAAACCAAAGCGGAAGAACCAGAAGTCCTTACATGAAAGCTACAGCTGTTAACACGAGTCAATCTGATATTAGAGCAGTTGTAAGAGCAGAATTAAAGACTTTACGTAGTCAATTACGTTCTGCAAGAGGAGGAGATAGTATGAGTAGAATTCATATTGCTGACGCGATAGAGCGTATCAATAATATTTTAGATCCTAAATAATCTAAAATAAATAACATTCTAAAAAAGGCTTCAAGTTAATTTGAAGCCTTTTTTGGTTAAAATAAATGCTGCTACATGTATAAATTATATTGTCTGTGTACAAACAAATAAATTCACTCAAAACAAACAAAAACTTCAATGATTTAAATAAAAATTATTACTTTAGTAATCTATTTAACTAAACAACCCATAATGAAAAAGATATTTACATTAGGCTTATTTGCTTTTGCAATGTTTATTGGTAGCCAAACACTGACTGCACAAAACACAAAACTAGAAGACAAAGTAGAAATAAATACTAAAGCTTCAGAAAAAACAGAAGTTCTTGGAAGAGCTTTAAAATTTCACAGCAATCAAAAAGATGATGTATACGAAGCATTAAAACTTTTCCTTAGCACTGAGTTAAGTTTATCTAGGAACGAAAATACTCTACCAGCTGAAATTGAAAAAAACAAAACAAGACTGGAGAGCCAAATGAAAGAAATTTTAAATGACGAGCAATTTTCTAAATACAAAGCCTTGTCAAACGAATAATCATAAAGACACAAAAAAAAAGCTTCGCAATTGCGAAGCTTTTTTTATTTATAAATCTTTTGCTATTTCTTCAACAGCTGCAATAGTTTCATTTAAATCCTGATAAGTCAATGCATCTGTAATAAACCAAGTTTCAAAAGCGCTTGGCGCTATATAAATACCCTTATTAAGCATACCGTGAAAGAATTTCTTAAAGGTATCATTATTACCCTTAGCTGCACTTTCAAAATCTACAACAGGCTCATCAGAAAAATGAACTGAAATCATTGAACCTATTCTGTTTATAGTATGTGTAACATTATTTTTACTTAAGGCTTCAGTAATACCCTTATGAAGGTATTTTGTCTTCTCCTCCAATCTACTCATTAAGCCTGTATCTGTATTAATTGCCTTAAGCATAGCCAAACCAGCAGCCATTGCTAATGGGTTACCACTTAAAGTTCCTGCCTGGTATACAGGTCCTAAAGGCGCCAGATGATTCATTATTTCATTTCTCGCAGCAAAAGCACCAACAGGTAAACCACCACCTACTACTTTACCAAAACATACGATATCTGCATCTATTCCTTTTAGCTCTTGCGCTCCACCATTAGCCAGTCTAAAACCAGTCATAACTTCATCAAAAATCAAGAGTATATCGTTAGCATCGCAAACCGCTCTTAAGCCTTCTAAAAAGCCTTCAACTGGCGGAATACAACCCATATTTCCTGCAATAGGCTCTATAATAATTGCAGCTATTTCTCCTTTATTTGCTTCAACTAATGATTTTACATTCTCAATATCATTGTAAGTAGCCAACAACGTATCCTTAGCTGTACCTTGTGTTACTCCTGGACTATTTGGAGTACCAAACGTAACAGCACCACTACCTGCTGCAATTAAAAAAGAATCACTATGTCCATGATAGCAACCTGCAAATTTTATAATTTTATCTTTTTTGGTGTAACCTCGTGCTAAGCGAATAGCACTCATACAGGCCTCTGTACCAGAATTTACAAAACGAATTTTATCAATATTAGGCACCATAGAAACGGCTAATTCTGCAATCTCTGTTTCTAGTGCTGTTGGCATCCCAAAAGAAGTTCCTTCTTTAGTTTTCTCTATTACAGCATCAACAACTGGCTGAAAAGCATGACCCAACAACATTGGTCCCCAAGAATTAATATAATCTATAAAACGGTTTCCATCTTCGTCATAGACATAAGCCCCTTTTGCTGATTTGGCAAAAATTGGTGTACCACCAACAGCTTTAAACGCTCTTACAGGAGAATTTACACCTCCAGGAATTACTTGTTGTGCTTCTTTAAACAAAGCACTACTTCTTTGATATAACATATTTAATTTGGAATCTTTAATTCTTGACCAATAGCAAGCGAGTTAGAACTCAATCTGTTTGTACTTTTTATAGCATCTACAGTTGTATTGTAACGTTTAGACAAGGAATATAATGTATCTCCTTTTTCTACTATATGTATCTTTGTTCCGCTATTGACTCTAACAATTTTAATCTCATCTTTTTTTGAACCCAGAACCTCCTCATCATATTCATAAAGCTTGTAACGTTCAATTAGACTAATAAGTTTATCTGGATATTTTCTATCAGTAGCATAGCCAGCTTTTTTTAAACCTCTAGCCCAGCCTTTATAATCATCTTGCTTTAATTTGAATAAATCGGCATAACGACCTCGTCCTGTTAAAAACTTAGAATGATCTTCATAGGAAGACTTCGCTTCTTTATATTTCCTGAAACATTCTTGAGAACGATCATCATCATGGTAGATTTTTGCTCCTGTCCAACCATGACATTTTATTCCAAAATGATTATTAGCTTTTACAGCTAATCTTCCTTTTCCAGATGCAGACTCCAAAATTCCCTGAGCCAATGTAATACTTGCTGGTATTTTGTACCTACGCATTTCTTCTTTTGCTATATCTGCATAAGTTGCAATATATACAGCCGTAGAAGATGGCGGCTTAACTTCTGCTTCTATCTCAGGAGTTTTAACTTCTTCTGGTTTCTCAGTTTTTACAACCTCAACGGTTTCTACCTTTTCTTTCTGCTGTCTTTTTTTGGTTACAATTCCTTTTTTTGGTCCACAAGAAAACACAACCAAAGCTGTAACTAAGGCGATATGTTTAAATTTAATTTCTATTTTATTAGAGGCCATCCTTTTCGTTTCAATGTTATATTCATCCCTTCTATACCTTGCAAACCACCAGTATGAATTGCTAATATTTTTGAGTCCTTTGGAAAAAACTGTTTCTCCATCAAATCAAAAATACCATACATCATTTTGCCTGTGTATACAGGGTCAAGAGGAATATTGTATCTCTTTTTAAAGTCATTAATAAACGCGATTAATTCTGGCTTTATTTTCCCATAACCTCCAAAATGGTAATCCGTTATTAAATCCCAATTGTCCTTTGTTGCAAATTTACGAATATCCTCTCGGATAAAATCACCTTTCAATGCAGGAAAACCTAATATTTTCTGGTGTGATTTTGAAGCATTTATTACACCTGAAATTGTACCACCTGTACCAATACTGCAACAAATAAAATCAAAATCAGAATCATTTTCATTTAAAATTTCCTCACAACCTTGCACAGCTAAAAGATTTGTTCCGCCTTCTGGCACTAAATAAAAGTCACCAAACTCTGCTTTTAGACTATCAATAAAATCAACTTCTGCCTTATGTCTATACGTTTCTCTATCTACAAATTTGAATTGCATTCCACAACCTTTCGCAAACTTTAAAGTAGGATTAGAGTCTACCTTATCAACTAACTCCTCGCCTCTTATAATACCAACTGTTCTAAATCCATAAAACTTACCTGCAAATGCGGTTGCTGCAATATGATTTGAATAAGCACCACCAAAACTTAATATAGTATCGTTCTTAAGATCTTTAGCTTTTTCAAGATTATATTTCAGCTTTCTATACTTATTTCCGGAAATAAAAGTATGTATGAGATACTCAGGTTTTAGAGCCAATTGAACAGTACTGTTATTTAATTCTAAAAACTGATTATGTACAGTATTAATTTCTAACATTTAAATTCTTATAATAGCGCGTAAAACTAAAAAACGATTTTCTTTTCAAGTAGCTAAAGTCGCTTTCATTTGTATAAGCTTCTAGTTCAAATGAAATATTTCTATAAGCTAAATTCCAATTTTTATATCGTATTAATTGAATAAAAAATTCAATGAAATAAATCACAAAAAAGGGAAGTACCAATAACTCTAACTGTTGTCTTAAATGAATTTTTTCATGATTAATTAATACCTCATTCGTCTTCAATGATTTATCTTTCAGAATCACAAAAGGAAACAAGGTTAAACCTATATAACCATCAGGAACTAAATATTTTGAAACTAATATCACAACAGTGTCCATTCAAAAATCAATCCAAATTACATTATCTTTGTGAGACATGAAAAAATATGTCCCAATAGAAGAAGGCGATTACTACTTAACTCCAGAAGGTTATCGTTGTTTTACAGAACAATACCACCTAAAACGTGGCTACTGTTGCGAAAGTGGTTGCAGACATTGCCCTTACGGATTTAACAAAGAAAAATTAAAGAAGAAATAATGCAAGTAACAGAAATATCATTTAAGGATCAGATTTTAGAAGGTATACCCAACACCTTACCTCAACCAAAACCCTATGATCCGAATATAAATCATGCGCCTAAAAGAAAAGCTATTCTATCTCCAGAAGAAGAAAAACTAGCACTTAGAAATGCATTGCGTTATTTTGATAAAAAACACCACAGTACTCTACTCCCTGAATTTAAGGAAGAATTAGACAAATATGGTCGTATCTACATGTACCGTTTACGTCCTGATTATAAAATGTATGCAAGACCAATTGACGAGTATCCTGCAAAATCAAAGCAAGCTGCCGCGATTATGCTAATGATTCAAAACAATTTGGACTATGCTGTAGCACAACATCCGCACGAATTAATTACTTATGGTGGCAATGGTGCTGTATTTTCTAACTGGGCACAGTACAGACTTACAATGAAATATTTGGCTGAAATGAATGACGAGCAAACACTTGTAATGTATTCTGGTCATCCTATGGGTTTATTTCCTTCTCACAAAGAAGCACCAAGAGTGGTTGTTACCAACGGCATGATGATTCCTAACTATTCTAAACCGGATGATTGGGAAAAATTCAATGCATTAGGTGTTACACAATACGGACAAATGACTGCCGGAAGCTACATGTATATTGGACCTCAAGGCATTGTTCACGGTACAACAATAACCGTTTTAAACGGATTTAGAAAGATAAATAAATCACCTAAAGGACACATTTTTGTTACCTCTGGTTTAGGTGGCATGTCTGGCGCACAACCAAAAGCTGGTAACATTGCTGGTTGTATTACGATTTGCGCAGAAGTGAATCCTAAAATCACTCAAATACGATTAGACCAAGGTTGGATTGATGAAAAAATCACCGATTTAGATGAATTAGTAGCACGAGTACAAAAAGCACAGACAAATAAAGAAACAATATCAATCGCATACCTAGGAAATGTTGTTGAAGTCTGGGAAAAGTTTGATGAATCAAATATCCATATCGATTTAGGTAGTGACCAAACCTCTCTTCACAACCCTTGGGCAGGCGGTTATTATCCTGTTGAATTATCTTTTGAAGATGCTAACGACATGATGGCTAATAATCCAGACCTATTCAAAACTAAAGTTCAGGAAAGCTTACGTCGTCATGCAACTGCAATTAATAAACATACAGAGAAAGGCACTTATTTCTTTGATTACGGAAACGCTTTCCTGCTAGAAGCTTCTCGTGCTGGAGCAGATATAATGTCTAAAAACCCAACTATAGGTCGTGAATTCAAGTATCCAAGTTACGTGCAAGATATTATGGGACCAATGTGTTTTGATTATGGATTTGGTCCATTCCGTTGGGTTTGTGCTTCGGGTAAACCAGAAGATCTGGCAAAAACCGACGCTATTGCTTGCGAAGTTTTAGAGGAAATTATGAAAAATTCACCTGAAGAAATCCAACAGCAAATGGCTGATAATATTCAGTGGATTAAAGGTGCTCAAGAAAACAAATTAGTCGTAGGCTCACAAGCCAGAATCCTATATGCAGATGCCGAAGGTCGAATGAAAATTGCCCAAGCTTTCAACGAGGCAATTGCAAAAGGAGAAATAGGCTACGTAGTTCTAGGCCGTGATCATCATGATGTTTCTGGGACAGATTCACCCTATCGTGAAACCAGCAATATTTATGATGGTTCTCGTTTCACTTCAGATATGGCTATACACAATGTTATAGGTGATAGTTTTAGAGGAGCCACTTGGGTAAGCATCCACAATGGTGGTGGTGTTGGTTGGGGAGAAGTTATCAATGGTGGTTTCGGCATGGTTCTTGATGGTACTAAAGAAGCATCAACACGTCTCAGACAAATGCTATTTTGGGATGTAAATAATGGTATCTCAAGAAGAAGCTGGGCAAGGAATGAAGGTGCGGTTTTCGCGATAAAGCGTGCTATGGAAACCGAACCAAATTTAAAAGTAACATTACCAAATACTGTTGATGATAATCTTTTAGAAACCATTTAAAAAAAAGTGATATGAAGAAACTACTCAAATTTACTCCGATTTTAGTTTTAGCCATCCTTCTATCGTCATGTAGCTCAGTGAGAGTGGCTGCAGATTACGACAGAGAGGCTAATTTTGACCAATACAAAACCTTTGCATTTTTTAAACCAGGTATTGATAAAGCCGAAATAAGCGATATTGACAAAAGACGTATCCTTAGAGCTATTGAAGCAGAATTACTAGCAAAAGGTATGACTAAATCCGAAAATCCGGATATGTTAGTGAGTATTTTCACCAAATCAAACCAACGCGTAGACGTATACAATAATGCTTGGGGTGCTGGTGCTTGGGGCTGGGGAGGTTTCAACCGTTGGGGTTGGGGCTGGGGACCTGGTTTTGGCTGGGGAGGCAGTAATATCTCAACCACAACCGAAGGCATGTTATTTATTGACTTTATCGACGCCAATAAAAAAGAATTGGTTTGGCAAGGCTCAGGAACTGGCTACTTAGTAACCAAGAATGTAGAAAAGAAAGAAGCACGTATCAAAGAATTTGTATCAAAAACTTTAGAGCAGTTTCCTCCATCAAAATAAAAGATTGAAAATCTAAAAATTAAAGCACTGAGAGATCAGTGCTTTTTTTTGTTTACAATTTCAAAACAGTCGATTACTTTAAAAACTCTATCTTTGCCGACTTCAAAATGAAAATGTTATGATTTTAGGTCAAACTCTATTCAAAAATTTTACTCAGAACCCAAAAAACGACATTCTTGCAGGTATTACAGTATCTCTGGCTATGATTCCAGAGGTTGTTGCTTTCGCTTTTGTTGCCCAGATAGATCCTTTAGTAGCGCTCTCAGGTGCCTTTATCGTTGGTCTTATTACTGCTGTATTTGGCGGTAGACCTGGATTAATTTCTGGTGCTGCTGGTGCAGTTGCTGTTATTTTTGTTGACCTTATTGCTAAAGGGCATGATAAAGGGTTATTGTTCGATTCTCCAATTGACAATATGGGTTATTTCTATTTGTTAGCTGCTGTGATACTAATGGGAGGTATTCAGGTTGCGGCTGGAGTTTTAAAATTAGGACGCTTTGTAAGATTAATTCCACATCCTGTAATGATGGGATTTGTAAATGGATTAGCCATAGTTATATTCTTAGCTCAAGTACGAATGTTTTCTCACAAAGAACTACAAGTTGGAGCTGACGGACTAAAAAAATACATTAACATTCCTATGGAAGGCACTGAACTATACACTATGTTAGGTCTTGTAGGCTTAACGATGGCTGTTATTTGGTTGCTTCCAAAACTAACAACTAAAATTCCTGCCGCACTTACTGCTATATTAATCACTACAGGAATAGTTGTTTTTGGTGGTTTAGACGTAAGCACAGTTGGTTCGTATATTATTGAAGGAGGTGGTGAAGGCCTAAAAGGTGAATTCCCTACTCCAAACGTAGAACTTTGGCAAAACCTTCCGATAAATCTAGATACATTAAAATTCATTCTACCTTACGCATTCTTAGCTGCCTCTGTTGGTTTAATAGAATCTTTAATGACCATGAATCTTGTTGATGAACTTACAGAAACTAGAGGAAATGGAAATAGAGAATGTGTAGCTCAAGGTGTAGGAAACATTACCAGTGGTCTTTTTGGCGGCACTGGTGGTTGTGGTATGATTGGTCAAACAGTCATTAACATCAATGCTGGTGGTAGAGGAAAACTATCTGGTATAATGATGGCACTCACATTACTTACCTTTATTTTATTCACAGCGCAGTATATAGAACAAGTTCCTATAGCAGCTTTAGTTGGTGTGATGTTTATGATGGTTATAGACACTTTTGCCTGGTCTAGTTTTAGAATTATTAGAAAAATTCCTATTTCAGATGCTGTTGTTTTGGTTATTGTTTCTGCAGTAACAGTAATTTTCGATTTAGCAATTGCTGTATTTATTGGTGTTATTGTATCAGCTCTCGTATTTGCGTGGAAGAATGCAACAATGATTAGAGCACGAAAGCGTATGCAAGCAGATGGCACAAAAACTTACGAAATTTGGGGACCGTTATTCTTTGGATCTATTCAGAGTTTTAATTCTAAGTTTGATGTAAAAAATGATCCTGAAAACGTTGAAATCGATTTTATTGAATCTCGTGTAAGTGATCATTCTGCCTTAGAAGCTATCTTCAATTTAGTGAATAAATATGAAGCTGCTGGTAAGAGCTTAAAATTGAAACATCTTAGTGAAGATTGCAAAGCTTTAATGTATAAAGCAAGCCCTAAATTTAAAGAGGTTATTATCGAAGACATTAACGATCCTCGCTATTATTTAGCAGCCAATCCTGAAGAATTTACAAAACCCCTTTCGGAATACGATTTATAAAAGAAAAGCGACTCAATAGAGTCGCTTTTTTATTTTAATAATTAAGTAAAACTTCAATCTTTGCTTTCACCTTTTCAGTTGAAGGAATCATTGTTTGCTCTAATGTTGAATTCAAAGGAATGGCAGGCATATTTTCACTACCAATTGTCATTACTGGTGCATCTAAATATTTGAAGCATTCTTCCTGAATTTTCCCAGATAATGCTCTTGCAAAACTGTTGTTACTTGGCTCTTCAGTTACCACTAAACACTTACCTGTTTTCTTAACCGACTTCATTATCGTTGCTTCATCTAGAGGATACAATGTTCTTAAATCAATAACTTCTATTTGGTCTTTTAAACCCAATTCTTCTGAAGCATTCATTGCCCAATGTACACCCATTCCGTAGGTTACAATCGTGCAGGTTTCTACATCGTCTTGCTTCCAGATTTCTTGTAATACCCAAGCTTTTCCAAAAGGTAATACATAGTCTTCAGCAGGTTCTACAGAGGTTGCACCTTGTGTTCCTGGTACTTTAGACCAGTACAAACCTTTATGCTCAAAAATAACTACTGGATTTGGGTCGTGATATGCGGCTTTCATTAAACCTTTTAAATCAGCACCATTACTTGGGTAAGCAATTTTTACACCTCTAATGTTAGTGACTACACTTTCCACAGAAGATGAGTGGTAAGGTCCACCACTACCATAAGCACCAATTGGCACACGTAAAATCATACTTACAGGCCATTTTCCGTTACTTAAATAACAGCTACGGCTCACTTCCGTAAATAATTGGTTAAGTCCTGGCCAAATATAATCGGCAAATTGAACCTCAACAATTGGCTTTAATCCTACCGCACTCATACCAACCGTAGAGCCCACAATAAAAGCTTCTTGAATAGGCGTATTGAAGACTCTGTCGTCACCAAATTTCTGTGCTAATGTTGCCGCTTCTCTAAATACACCACCAAGTCGTCCACCAACATCTTGTCCGTAAAGCAGACACTCCGGATGCTTGCGCATCAATTCTTCTACAGCGAATAAGACACAATCTACCATTACTACTTTTTCTGCACCTTCTGGTGAACGCTCACCTTTTTCTTCGGTAATCGGTGTTGGTGCAAAATCATGCGTAAATAAATCTTCTGGTGTTGGATCTTCGGCTTTTAAGGCGTTTTGAAAATCACTTTCAACCAAGGTTTTTATTTCCGCTTCAATAGCATCTATATCATTTTGAGTGAAACCATTGTCTAACATTTGCTGTTTTAAAACAGGATATGGATCACGAGACTTTGCTTCTTCCAAGTCATCACGATACCATTCCATACGCACACCAGACGTATGATGATTTAATAACGGTACTTTAGCGTGCACCAAAAATGGACGACGCTCTTCTCTTATGGTTTTTATAACTTTTTCTAAAGCTTCGTAGCTTTCAATAAAGTTAGCACCATCAATAGAAATAGCCTCTAATCCGTGAAAACCTTTTGCATATTCTGCAGCATTTTGAGCTCTGGTTTCGGCTTCATTGGCTGAAATATCCCAACCATTGTCTTGCACCAAATATAGAATTGGCATTTGCTTTAAAGCAGCCATTTGAAAGGCTTCTGCAATTTCACCTTCGGTTACTGATGCGTCACCTAAACTACAAACCGTGATTGGATTTAATTGCGATTCTTTGCTATCATTCTGAACAACATTTGAATTTTGAAGTCCTTGCTTTTCCAAATATTGCATTCCCATCGCGACACCAGTTGCAGGAATGGCTTGCATACCTGTTGCTGATGATTGATGTGGAATTTTAGGCTTATCAGCATCTTTTAAACTTGGATGCGAATAATAGGTTCTTCCACCAGAAAATGGATCGTCTTTTTTAGCTAACACCTGAAGCATTAAATCGTAAGGTGTCATACCAAATGCTAACAACATTGCATCATCTCTATAATACGGAAATGCATAATCTTGAGGTAATAATTGCATTCCTAAAGCGGTCTGAATGGCTTCGTGACCACGTGATGTGGCGTGCACGTATTTTGAAACTACTTTGAAGTTGGCTTCATACAATTCTGCCATTGTTTTGGCGGTTACTAAATTGGTAAACCCTTTTTTTAATATGTCTTTATTCATAACTATTTCCCACGAAAGTGGGAATCCTTTTTGTTATACTATACTTTTTTGGTTAAAGATTCCTGCCTGCGCAGGAATGACAAAACTCACATTAGTTCCAGTGAAATGGCCTTAAGCAATTTTGTATCGAGAACTTAATAATAACTTCTCGATACAATTTGCTCGTTCCTCACAAATCACTCGAAGTGACGTTATCTTTACACTAATTCCTTTTCAACCTTTATCATCCAGTTGAATTTATCTTCAATTTTTCCTGTTTTTATGGCATTTAGCGTATCGTTAACCTCTAATCCTACCGGACTTTCGTCAGAGACGTGAATGTCGTCATTTTCCGTACCAATGCTCTGAATGTAAGCAATACCAACGGCTGTCCCTGTTCCGAAAGCTTCCTCTAAAAGGCCTTTTTCTGATGCTTCTCGGATTTCAGTAAGCGTGATTGGACGCTCAATAACTTCAAAACCTTTATCTTTTAGAATATCGATAACGCTCATTCTGGTAATGCCATCGAGAATGGCGCCATCTCGACGTGGTGTGATGAATTTTCCATCAATTTTGAAGAAAATATTCATTGTTCCCACCTCTTGAATGTACTCGTGCTCAACAGCATCTAGCCACAATACTTGGTCATAGCCTTTTGCCTTTGCTAATTCCGTTGGACGAATTGCTGCTGCGTAATTTCCAGCCGCTTTTGCTTCGCCTGTACCACCATCTACAGCACGAACGAATTTCTTTTCTGCCCACAATTTTATACGCTTGCTGAAAAACGGACCTGCTGGTGATGCCATAATGATAAACTTGTAACTTGTGGCTGCACGCATTCCAATAAAAGCTTCGTCAGCATACATAAATGGACGTAAGTACAATGCACTACCGTCTTGTGGTGGAATCCACGCTTTATCCATAGCTACAAGCTGTTTTAAACCATCTACAAACAACTCTTCTGGAACATTTGGCATTCCCATTCTGTCTGCACTAAAGTTTAAACGTGCTGCATTTTTATCGGCACGGAATAGCATTGGTGTTCCATCGGCATCTACATTAGCTTTCATACCTTCAAAAATGGCTTGTCCGTAATGCAACGCCATTGCTGCTGGATGTGTTGGAATTAAAGCTAAAGGTTCTATTCTTGGGTTTTGCCATTCGCCATCTTTATAATCGCAGATAAACATATGATCTGTGAAAGAGGTTCCTAATGGTATGTTGTTGAAGTCGATAGTATCGACTTTTGATTTTTCTATTTTTTTGATTTCTATGTTGTAAGACATAATTTTTATAAATGATGAGATCCTGAATCAAGTTCAGGATGACAGTTAACTATATTTTTCTATTCGTATCAAATTGCTCTAAATAATCAGCTACGCGACGCACAAAGCTTCCACCTAGGAAACCATCTACGACACGATGATCGAAAGACAGCGATAAGTACATCATACTTCTGATAGCGATTTCGTCGCCTTTTTCAGTTTCGATGACTTCGGCTCGTTTTTTTATGATTCCTAATGCTAAAATGGCCACTTCTGGTTGGTTGATTATTGGTGTTCCCATAACGCTTCCAAACGTCCCAACATTAGAAATAGTGAACGTACTGCCTTTAATATCGTCGCCACTCAACTTATTTTCTCTTGCTTTTCCAGCGAGTTCGTTTACGTTTTCTGCTAACGTTTTTAAGTCTTTGGTATCGGCATTTCTAACTACTGGCACAATTAAATTTCCACTTGGTAATGCTGTTGCCATACCAATATTAATATCTTCTTTTACGATAATATTACTGCCATCAACAGACGCATTGATATTTGGAAAATCCTTGACCGCTTTAGCTACTGCTTCTACAAACAATGGTGTAAAGGTTAGTTTTTCGCCATATTTTTCTTGAAAAGCAACTTTATTTTCATTTCGCCAATTTACCATATTGGTTAAGTCAGCTTCAACATAAGCCGTTACGTGCGGTGACGTGTGTTTGGAATACACCATATGATCTGCAATCATTTGACGCATACGATCCATTTCTACAATCTTCCCTTTGCCTTTATCAAACGTTAATTGCGGAATGCGATAAGCCGTTGGATCTTGAACCACTGGCTGCGCAAACTTGTAAGGCCTTCCGTCTTCGATATAATTGAATACATCGCTTTTTCTTAATCGCCCTTCGTTTCCGGTTGCTGGGATTCTTGCTAATTCTTCAAAACTAATGTGATGCTCTTTGGCTATGGAAATAATTAGTGGTGAGAAGAATGTATTTGTATTATTTACTGAAAATGAATTTGAAGTGGATACCTCAACTGTGCTCGATGTTATAGAACGCTTCTTTTTTTGTTGCTTTTTATCTTTTTTAGATGCTTCGCTATCGTTCTGAATGACATCAGTTTTCTTTGTTGATTTTACTTCTTCAGAAACTTCTAAAATAGCGATAACCTCACCAACTTTTACCACATCTTTTGCTTGGTATTTGGGTTCTAACAACGTTCCTGCTGCTGGTGCAGGCACTTCGTTATCTACTTTATCTGTGGCTACTTCTAATATGATATCGCCTTCATCAAAAGAATCGCCTTCATTGATTAACCAATTAATGATGGTTCCTTCTGTGATGCTCTCGCCCATTTTGGGCATTTTTAGTTCAAAAATCATTAAACAAATTCAGTTTTATTTTAAGAATTAAAGATAAGACATATTCAACATCACTTTTCTTAAAACCCTTAATTTTATTTTTTAAAAGAAAAAAAATCTTCAAAATAACTTACTTGAAGAATTTTAAACTTTTAATTGTTAATTTTGATTAATCAAAAAAAATATTTTCTAATGTCTTATACACTAGATAAAATCGACACCCAAATTTTAGCGATACTCCAAAAAGACAGCAATCGCACTACAAAAAGCATAGCTAAAGAATTAGGAATGACCACTTCACCCGTTTTTGAGCGTATAAAAAAGCTTGAAAAAGAAGGTTACATCAAAAAATATGTCGCTGTATTAGATAACAAGAAAGTAGGTTTGAAATTAACTGTATTTATTGGCATAACCCTTCAAGGTCATACCAGAAGTTATTTGGAAAAATTTGTCACTGAAATAAATAATTTCCCAGAAATTGCAGAATGCCATCGCGTAAGTGGAAATTATGATTACCTACTGAAACTCATTGTTGAAGACATACAAGCTTATGAAACTTTCCTTATTTCTAAACTAACACTTCTTCCTTATCTAGGGAATGTGCAGAGTTTAATAACTTTATCTACAGGAAAGGAAACCAATGAGATTGATTTGAGTAGGGTTTAAAATCGAGGCTAAACTTGAAAATGACATTCTATCTATAATGAAAACACCCCTAAAGTCCCCTCAAGGGGACAATCCCTCCTATTTGAAAGTTTCGCGAAGCGTTTTATAGACATTGTCTTGCATCTTCATATTTTCGGGAACTTCACGCAATGGTTCTACTTCTTTTAGACTGTTGTGGCAATCTTGCGGTAACTGCTGATATAACTGCGTTCCCTTGGTTTTCCAAGCAATCATCTCGTCGCTTACCTGCTTGATGACTTTTGCTGGATTACCAACCACCAAACTACGTGGTGGTATTTTAGTTTCAGCCTTAACAAATGCCATGGCGCCAACAATACTTTCATCTCCAATTTCGGCATCATCCATAATTACGGTATTCATACCAATGAGGCAATTACGACCCAAATTCGCTCCGTGAATGATGGCTCCGTGACCAACATGCGCACTTTCTTTTAAGGTAATAGATTTACCCGGAAACATATGCACTGTACAGTTCTCTTGCACGTTAACGCCATCCTCTAAAATGATTTGTCCCCAATCTCCACGAATGGCAGCACCTGGACCGATGTAACAGTTTTTGCCAATGATGACATTGCCAGTGACTGCAGCTAATGGGTGTACGAAACTACTTTCGTGTACAACTGGTGTGTATCCTTGGAATGCGTAAATCATAAGCTGTGAGTTCTTAGTAGTTAGCCTTGAGTCTTTGAGTTTAATTATTTTTTAATTTTTTACTTAATGATGAAATCATTTTACCAATTTCGGTTAACATAGCTCTATTTTTTTCAAACTGTTCTTTGTTGATATAATTTCTTAAATAGGCTTTTGTATTCCAAGTGACACATTCGTGACTACTATCCCAAGCCATTTTTAAATATCTATTGAAATTAGCATCAGTACTTGCTGAACCTTCCGAAATATTTGCTGCTATTGAGTCTGCTGCTCTACTAAATTGTGATGATAAACGGAACATCTCCTTTTTAGGAAATGTATCAACCAATTTATTTACTTCTTCTCCAAATAAAATAGCTTTTTGATAAACTATTAAATTTTCAAAACTAAAATGATATTGACTTTTAAATTCCATTTAACATATACATTTCTAATTGCTCACAACTCAAAGCTCATTTCTCAAAACTATTATTTACTTATACGATTCTAATTTCTTCTTTGTAAAATCACTTAATACCAAGCGACCACTAATAGCTGCTCTTTCGGCTAGAAGCGCGTCCCAATCTTCGGTACCTTGCCAGAAAATTTTCTTCATTTCTTTCATTGCTTCCGGATTGTAGTTGCAAAGATTTTCAGCAAAGGTTTTTACGGCTTCGTCTAATGCTTCTGTAGTATCAAACACTTGTGTAAATAAGCCTTGTTGTTTTGCCCATTCTGCTGGATAAAATGTATTGGCATCAATGGCGATTTGTGACATTCCGCTTAAACCTAACTTGCGCTCTACTGCTGGACCAACTACAAACGGACCGATACCAACATTTAGCTCGCTTAATTTAATAGCTGCAAACTTGGTTGCCATACAATAATCAGTTGCCGACGCAACTCCTACTCCACCTCCAACGGTTTTTCCTTGCACGCGACCAATGATAAATTTTGGACATTTTCGCATCGCATTAATCACGTTAGCAAATCCTGAAAAGAAGACTTTCCCTGTGGCTTCATCATTAATATTAATAAGCTCGTTAAAACTTGCGCCAGCACAAAACGTTCTATCTCCTCCACTTTTAAGAACGATAACTTTAATATCGTCATTATTGCCAGCGTCTGTAATAGTTTGTGCTAATTCAGCTAGAATATTTCCTGGTAATGAGTTATGCGCAGGATGAAAAAATTCGATGTATCCTACTTGGTTTTCTATTTCTAATTTTACGTATGGTTGGCTCATTTTTGAATTTTGATATGTTATTTTCAAAATTACAATAAAACTTATCATTGTTAAATGATAACACAGAAAAAACCATCAAAAACTCACACTAGATTTAGGTATTTATTTACCACTCAACACAAATGGCGCCCAGATTTTTGGGGTTTGAAATTGCTCGCCATACACGCCATTGAGCATTGTGCGTTTAGCTGTATTCACAGCATCTTCCACACTCATTTTTTTTACGTAAAGATTGTTGTACGTTTCGGTCATTAATATCATAGTTCCTGCATCATTAACAGGCCACAAACTCAATAAGGTACTATTAGCACCTGCTACAAGTAATGCTGAGTTTAGACCATTAACTCCTTCTCCATTATAATTTTTTCCTAATGCAGTTTCACAAGCAGAAAGCACAGCTAAATCTGCCTTTAAATCTAGTTGCGCTATCTCGTGAGCTAACAAAAATGTATCCTCAGATCCATCTCCATTAGCAGGCTGTGTCATCATTACACCAGAAAGTTCAGGAATACTATTACTAGCAAACCCGTGAGTTGCAATGTGTACATATTTATATTGATTCAACTCGCCTGATTTATTCAATCTTTTGATATCGCTTTCTTTCATCTGACCATCAATCAAAACAGTAGCTTCTGGAATTATTTTTTTAAGATTCTGAACCTCTCTCAAAGTTCCTGGTAGATAGTTAGCTCCACCAAAGCCCAAAGCAGCCAATTCTTTGCTTAAATTAGACTGTTTATTATTGATTTTTGTGGTTAATTGGTCCTGCAACTCAAAGTAGCTTTGAGTTGATCTGCTATTGGAAGCACTACTTTGAGGTTCTTTATACGTAGCTCCTCCCATTGCTAAAAGCGGTTTTCTGTCCTCACTATAATTTCGGTTAGACAGACTTGCACAAACACTTGCAGATGGCATATACTTAACATTAAAACGCTCTAAAACATACTTACCGTTACTATCCAAAAATGCTTCAAAAGGCATCGCATTCAACTCGCCTTCTGCACTAATAATTAGTGTTGTTTTTCCGACTAATTTAGCCTCTAAAGGTTGTATCAAAAAATAGTACCAGTGCTTTAATATCTTTTGTTGAAGATCTAAAAACTGAGCATCTGACACTTCCATTACTTCTCTGGACAAGGCAACAAAATCTCTATAATCTTCTGCTTTAAAAGCAGTTTTAGGGTCCGAATGACTATAAATTTGACCGTTTATTATTTCTTCATTTAACTTCGTTACATATCCATTGATGCTATTAGGCTTCTTCTGTATGTTATTGATGTATTGCTTTTTCATATTCAGCCAAGCATTAACCGGAAAATGCTCTACTATATCAGCACTATTCATTGTAATAACAGTAGCAATCATTTGACCTGGTTCTCCGTTAGAATAGTAGATAATAGCTTCGTGTGGCTGAAGTTTTGCCTGGACTTGTGGCAGTGTAATTTGGGGTAAATTTTTATCTAATTTTTGACGAAGAATTCTGCTTCGGTTCATATCCTGAACTTTAAAAAGTTCGTTTGTATTGCCTAATTTTTGAAGCGACATTATTAAGCCTGAATAGGCACTAGCGTGCAAATTACGAGCTGAAAGCTGCTCTTTGGTACTGAATTTTGGCAAAAATTGCTCCGTAATATCAACTGCTTTCTGAAACTGTTCTGCTGCATTAGCATAATCATTCTTCATATAAAACATAAAGCCTATATTATTGGCAGCAGTCTGTGCAGAAGACCAATTCTCGGTTTTTAAATGATAGTCGTAAACTTCATTATTCAATTCTATGGCTTTAGATCTGTTTCCGATTTTAAACTGAACAACAGCATAATTACCTGCTGCTTTCATTTTTTGATCTTCAAAATTCCGCTTACTTGCTAAAACATAGGCTTCTCCCAAGTGTTTATTGGCTAAACTAGTAGAATTAGACCCAGGCTTCATTACGTAATAAGCACCTATAAGATTGTTGGCATTAATGATATGGTAATCGTTACCAAGTTCTGTAGCCAGCACTAAAAGCTCTTGAGCTAACTGTAACATTTCGTCTCGTTTTCCCATATCTCCAACAATTTGTGATTTTCTAAACAACAAATCTGCTTTGGTTAATGTCGGAAAACCTAGCTTATCTATTTCTGCAAGCCCTTTATTGGCATATAAAAATGTTTTATTGAGATCATATCTATCATACCACGTTAAGCGCTCAAAACACAAGGCTTTTGTATATGGATTAAGATACTGAGAGTTTATAGCTTCCTCTAATTTTGGTTTTGCCAAATCAAACTGACCTGCATAATAGTAAGCAATAGCTTGCGTTGCAGTTGCAAAATCTTTTAACAAAGGATTTGATGGCGAATAACTTGCCCAAACTTTTAAGTACTGAGATGGATCGCAAGACTTTCCTTCATACCATTGACCAACACAAGCATTATAATTATTAAAATTCTGAATTGCTCCAGGTGTTGCTTTTTCTGCATTTTCTGCTATGGTTTTTAAAGCCGAAAAATCCTTACCAGTTAATTCTGCCAAAATATCTAATTCCTCTTTTGTAGATGCTGCTCCCTTTACATCTGGCGAAAGTTGAAACGCGTAATGCATAAGATTACTAGCTTCACTTGTATTTCCTTCTAAAAAAGCGATGTAACTCGCCAATGTGTAATTGGCAGACTCCATAGGAAACATCTGATTTGCAGCTTTTGCATAACGCTTTGCTGTAGTTAAATCATTTTTTGCTATTGCTGCAAAAGCCTTAAAAATATACCCAAAACTGTTGTCTGAATTGTATTTAATATACTCATCTGCGCCAACATCCATTAGCGCAATATTTTTGGTATCATAACCTTGAGAAAATTTTTCTTGCGCTTTTTGTGCATTTTGAGCTTTTGTAAACAAAGACAAAAACAATAAAAGAATTAAGGAAATATGTTTCATAATTTAGATGTATTAAAGAAAGAGAGAACTTTTTATGCAGACCGAAGCTTACCAACTAGTATCACAACCACAATCGATTTGACCAGAGGCAGACTTACCAGTTCTTAAGTCGGTTTTGGTATAATCAAATCGCACTCCTTTAGTTGTGTTAAAAAACGTAAAGCTAGTTTTAGCTGCTATTTGCCCATTAACCATTGGTACACTTAGCAAATGTTTTTTACCCATAAGCTGTCCGCCACCTTTACTAACTTTAGCAACGCGAATATCTGTATTATTAGGGTCGTTAATGACATAGAATAGCATCCAAGTAAAACCGCAATCTTTAATCTTACCAATAGCTGCTTTTTGTCCCCAAGTTTGTCCTAAAATTTCATTTGCAATAGGAATACTGTTAAGTTCTCTTCCACGAAGTTTATCTAAACTGTAGGATTTACCTGTACCAACAAAATCAAAATTATTAAAGAAGAAGTTGATGTTTTTGCGACGCTCTAGCTCTTTTAAGTTTTTAGCCTCTAATTCTATTTGGCTTTCTATATCATTTTCGTGATATGTTTTTATTTGGGCTTCTAAATCTTCTTTTTCAGCAGTAGTTTGTGCCGTTAGAAACACTTCACTTTTACTATTATTCTTCAAATTAGTAACCACTAATTTCTTTGCTTTAAACCCATCAGAAACCACATCAATTATTTCTGGCACGTAATGACTAACATTATTTTCGTAATTGAGACTTCTAGCTATTTCAGGACCTAAATTATGGCTTTGTTTTGTGTTAATGTTGTAGGCTAAAACTTTATCTGGTAGTCCGCTTTTTGTTTTTCTGACAAAATATATATGATCTTGTTTCTGTAAATCGAATTTAACATCTTGATAATCCGTTTTCACCTCATCTATTTTCTGAAGATTACTGAATGTAACATCTTTATATTTATACAATTCATACTTCTTTTTATACTTTACCAACAAGATCTTTTGTCCTGGTATAAGCTCTAAACTTTTCGCCTCCGGAAACCTCTTAGAATGCCATTGCTTAGTATCTACATTCATAAATTGATATTGTGCCCACAGTGGTTTATCAAAATCTAAGCGTCCTTTTTTGTCCTTTTCATATCTCGAAATTACCATACCAACCTCTCTGTCATTCACATAAGTTATGTAACCTCTATCATTAGGTATATTTGTGTTACCATCTAAATGTTTATTCTTATCAACAATTGAATACACACCTGAACTTCCACCTCTCTGCATACCAATAATGAGCGCATTATCTCTATCTTCTTCAAAATCGAAATGCCAATAATATATACCATCTTTACTTACAGGTTTTATGAAATTATAAACCTGTTCCATAGTTTCAAGATTCCAAATAGCAATTTGTTTTCCCTCTTCGCTATTTATTGCTAAATACTTACCATCCTGACCAAGATTCCAACCAAAATTATTAAGCTCAGGAAATTTAAAAATAGGTGCTTTAGCATCAATTTGTTCTTGCTCCTTTGCAATTTCAGCTTGCTCTTTTGCTTCTTTAGCGATTATAATATCTTGTACTTTTTTATACCTTTTTTGAAAATCCTCTAGTGGTAAACTGAATCGAATTTCAGATTTTTTTTCACAGTCACCTACATTATACTGCACAAGTTTATATGGTGTTTGCTCAACTCCTGAAGGTTTTGAATTGTTTAAAACAGCATCAACCTCAACCGAGAAATAGTAATTCTTAGTTTTGAAACTGTTAGCACTAATTGAATTGCTACTTATACAATTCTTGAATTTTTCTGGTACTTTTGAGTTAACTAAAGCGGTTTTATGTTTCTCAATGGTTTCGTTTTCTATATCATAAATAGCATAAGTATCACCTTGTGTAGCGTATATGTAATTTCCATTATTTAAGTTTCTATTCTCAGCTAAATCTAGAATAAAATCCTTTTCAGGAAACTTTGATGTTTTCTGTGTTTTATGATTAAATATGTAAATATTTCTATCATTCTCTTTTGTATAAACACTATACAATCCGCTCGGCTTTACAATAAGATCTTTGTAGTTCGCTACTTTAGAATCAATTTCAAATTCGCTTGAAGTATAATTAATGTATAAGCTTTTATCGTTCTTTTTATATTGAATTGGGTTACCGTCATAATCAAGACCTGAGAACGCATGCTTTTTATCATACTTCGCTGGTAATTCAAACTTATTTTTTACGGTATTTAAAGACCAGAACGAGTTATTTTCATTTGAAATAATAACCAATGAAAGGTCTTCAGAAAAAGAAGTGATATGCTCGCCATTTGCAAATTTAACCACGTCATCATAAACAAAACCGTGACTTGTAATTTTTTCTCCAGTTGCTAAATCGTAGGTTGTGAGATAATCACCTGTAAAGACTGCTGCTTTTGTTTCGCTGGCATTTACTATGACTTGAATCTGTGTATTCTCATTTTGCGATTTCCAAAAATGATTTCCTTGTGCATTACAAAAAGAAGCCACTATCATAGCGGCACAAAAAAATAGATGTTTCATTTAGTAAGATTTGATAGTCAAAACTAACTGTAAATCCTACGTAAAAACATACGATGAATGTCGTATATTTTTTTCAAAACCTTATAAATAGGCATTATAAAACAAAAAGCGCCACCTTTCGGAAGCGCTTATTTTCACAATATATTTTTAACAACCAACTACAACAAATCGAATTGCTCAAAATGATGGTTTAAATGTTTTCTTTCGAGTAAGTATGACTCATAACGATTCAACTCGCCAAATACTAAATTCTTCAATCTAGCATCTGGATTTTCCTTGAAAAACTCGATGTATTTTTTACGTTGTTCTTTAAACTTCTCAATCGCTGTTTCTAAATCTTGATGTTTTAAATCGTCTAGCGTGTCTTTTTCTAACTGTGGAAATTGAGAGTTTTGTGGAAACTTTCTATAGTTATACAAGCTTGCATGGACCTTGTCTAAAATCTTCTCTGGTGTAGAAATTTCAAAATCTTGAATTTCGCCAGACGCAATTTTATAAGTGTATTCTAAATGCTCTATCATATGTTGAGGCGTCATAATGCCCCATTTTGGTTTAGCATCTGCTTTTAACTTTGATAAGCATTCGTTGATTTTCTCTTCGGTCATTTCAACAAAGGTTTCTTGTTTTTTCTGAACCATTGTTAAAATAGTAGCCACTGCAACCAACGGACTATCTTTGTCTGTTTTTTGACTTTCTGGTCGGTTTTCAAAATTAGCATCAAACACCTCAACGTGCCATTTTACAATACCGCTTGGATGTTCTGTTGATGACACATCTCTATCTACTTTTTCCTTGCAGGTTAAACGCACATAAATGGTATCGTTGTGATATAACGGTCTTAAAAATCGGATAGAATCCAAACCGTAATTTGCCGCTACAGGTCCTTTATTAGGATACACAAACAATCCAGCCGCAGCCGAAATTATGAAATAACCGTGAGCTGTTCGTTTTTCGAAAATACTTCCATCTAAAGAGGTAATATCTGTGTGTGCATAAAAATGGTCCCAAGTTAAATTGGCAAAATTCTGAATATCAGTATCCGTAAGTGTACGCTTATGCGTTTTTAAAGACACTCCTGGTTGAATATCTTCCCAATGGTACTTAAACGGATGGTCTTCGGCTTCCTTATATTTTGCATTTTGCTGATATATGCCAGTGATTTCTGTAATTGTAGTTGGTGTTCCTTGAATGGCTGTACGTTGCAAATAGTGTTTAATACCACGCATTCCACCCATTTCTTCTCCACCACCAGCACGTCCTGGACCTCCGTGAACCAAGTAAGGTAATGGCGAACCGTGACCTGTACTTTGTTTTGCCATTTCGCGATTAATCACCAATATTCTTCCGTGATGACTAGCGGCATTTACAACATAATCGGTTGCAATGTTATCATCGTAAGTTGCAATAGAAGACACTAACGACCCTTTACCCATTTGTGCTAATTGTACAGCTTCGCCCATTGACTTGTAAGGCATAATGGTACTTACTGGTCCAAAAGCTTCGCGCTCGTGAACTACATTATTCTGGAAAGGATTATCTGTTCTAAAGACTATTGGACTTAAGAACGCACCTTTATTAGCATCCGCACCAATGGTTTCAATATTATCTAAATTGCCATAAACCATTTCAGCTTCTTTACTGATGTCTGCAATAGAACTTTTAACAGCTTCAACTTGTTGCTTACTCACCAATGAGCCCATTCTCACTTCCTTAAGTCTTGGGTCTCCAATGGTAACTTTATCGAGTTCTTTTGCTAATGCAATTTGAACATCTTCAACTAAATTTTCAGGCACAATAATGCGTCGGATGGCTGTACATTTTTGTCCAGCTTTTACGGTCATTTCCTTTCGAACTTCCTTAACGAACAAATTGAATTCTGGTGTTCCAGGAACTGCATCTTCGCCCAAAATAGAAGCGTTAAGCGAATCGGCTTCCATAGTAAAAGGCACAGATTCTTCAATCAATCTTGGATGTGTTTTTAACAAACGACCTGTTGTTGCCGAACCTGTAAAGGTTACGACATCTTGAGACTCAACAGTATCTAAAATGGTTTTTACTGTTCCGTTTATGATTTGAAGTGCGCCTTCTGGTAAAATACCTGAATTGATAATTTCTCTCGCAACCGCTTCTGCTAAATAAGCCGATGATGGTGCTGGCAAAACCACTGCTGGCACACCAGCCATCCAGTTTACAGCACACTTTTCTAACATTCCCCAAACCGGGAAATTAAAAGCGTTGATATGTACTGCAACACCTTTTTTGGGCACCATAATATGATGCGCCATAAAGCGTCCACCACGAGACAAATCGATTGGGTCGCCTTCTACGTGAAACGGTTTGTTTGGAAACAATTTTCGTAATGAAGCATTGGCAAACAAGTTACCAAAACCACCTTCAATATCAATCCAACTATCTACACGAGTTGCGCCAGTTCTGTAACTTAAATCGTAAAATTGCTCTTTGCGTTTTGTAAGGTAAAGTGCTAATTTTTTAAGCATATTACCTCGTTCTTGAAAGGTCATTTTACGAAGTACTTCGCCTCCTTTTGTGCGTCCGTAGTTAAGAACTTCAGGAATATCTAATCCTTCAACAGCCCAATTTGTGAAGTGTTCGCCTGTTATGGCATCGTAAATTGGTGCTCCTTCTTCTTTTCCTGTGGTCCAGTTTCCGCAGATATAATGTTCTATTTTTTTCATCTTATTTTATATTTATGTTCATTTTGTCTTGAAACAAAACGAACCAAAAATTCAAGTTGAAATGAGGAATTTTTCAATCTTGTTTTACAGATTGAAAACCTCAAAATGAAATCTAAATTTTTTCCAAGGCTTCAAAAATTTTTAACGCTTTCATTTTTTTATTCTGCATTTCAACGAGACCTATCTGCTGTCTCTATTCTAAATTCTAACAGCGTAGCGGTCTACATTCTAATTTTAATTCACGTTTTCAATCACAGCTGCATAGCCTTGACCCACGCCAATACACATTGTTACCAATGCGTAACGTTTGTTTTGCTCTTTGAGCTCTAAAGCCGCTGAATAGGCGATTCTGGTACCTGTAACGCCAAGCGGATGACCAATTGCGATAGAACCTCCATTTGGGTTGATTCTTGGATCATTGTCCGCCAATCCCCAAGCTCTGGTGCACGCCAATGCTTGTGCAGCAAAGGCTTCGTTGAGCTCTATGATGTCGATATCGTCCATTGTTAATCCAGCTTTTGCCAAAGCTTTGTTGGACGCCTCGACTGGACCAATGCCCATGATTCGCGGCTCTACTCCTACGACAGCTGAACTCACGATGCGCGCCAATGGTTTTAGATTATATTTTTTTACAGCTTCCTCTGAAGCGATAATGGTTGCTGCTGCTCCGTCGTTTAAACCTGATGCGTTTCCTGCTGTTACGCTTCCTCCTTCTTTTTTAAAGGCTGGTCGTAATTTGGCTAAAATCTCTTTTGATGTTGTTGGTTTTACAAATTCGTCTTTTGCAAAAACGATTGGGTCTTTTTTGCGTTGAGGAATTTCGACAGGTAGAATTTCTTTTTCTAATCGTCCGTTTTCTTGTGCTTGTGATGCTTTCATCTGACTCCAGTACGCGAATGCATCTTGGTCTTCTCTTGAAATGTTATATTTTTCGACAAGATTTTCGGCTGTCATTCCCATTCCGTCAGTGCCATACATTTCGTGCATTTTTGGGTTTACAAACCTCCATCCGAATGTAGAATCGTACAGTTTTGAATCGCCTCCAAAAGCGCTTGATGGTTTTGCCATAACGTATGGTCCGCGTGTCATATTCTCTACGCCTCCTGAAATAAAGACATCTCCATCACCAGCTTTTATCGCTCTGTTTGCGTGAATAATTGCTGACAAACCTGAACTACACAGTCTGTTTACGGTTTCTCCTGGAACTGTAAATGGTAATCCTGCTAAAAGTGATGCCATACGAGCTACGTTACGATTGTCTTCTCCGGCTTGGTTAGCACAACCAAGAATAACATCGTCGTATGCTTCTTTTGGGATATTTGGGTTTCGTTTTACGATTTCTTTGATTACTAAAGCTGCTAAATCGTCTGTACGTACAGCCGATAATGTGCCTTTGTAATTTCCTATCGGTGTTCTTATGCCGTCTATTATGTATGCTTCCATATTATTTTGAAATCGAAGCCGAAATCGAAATTGAAGTCGAACTTCTTACTTTTTATTTTTCTCTATTCTTTTTTAGATCCTGAATCAAGTTCAGGATGACAAGTCTTTTTATTCCCAATCTTTTTGAGTGCGATAAACAACACCTTTAAAAAGGGCTACCAGTTCATCTCCTCGTTTTACTTCTACGATATTAAATCCGAGTTTATTTTTTACGTTTTCAATCACAGATTCAGCGACTAAATAATCTCCTTCTTCTAAAGCTTCTATATGGTTGATGCTGGTTTCTATGGACACAGCAAATTTTCCGTGTGTATTTGCCGCAAAACCAAAAGCGGTATCTGCCAATGCGTAACTGATTCCACCGTGTGCTTTTCCCATACTATTCAACATTTCATTCCGAACCGTCATTGCCACTCGACAACGACCAATTTCGCATTCTAAAATTTCGATGCCTAGCCAAGTACTGAATGCATCTTGACTTAACATTTTATGTGGTATATCTCTTCCTTTCAATTCTTTTCTTTATAAATTTCACACTCTGTATTCTTTAAATAAGAATTAGAAATTATTTTAGACTCTTCTTTATCTTTACTTTGAATAAAAAGTGCAATAGAATTAAGTCCTTTTTCAAAGTTCTCTCTATTATTAACCAATGCTATTCCCTTAATTTTCCTTCGAATCTTTTTATCCTCAAATTTGAACTCAACGCACTCTCCTATTTCAACATTTTCATTATCAATCGTATACCCAAATAAAGTCAAACCTTCTCCTTTCATAACTGCAACAAATTGAACAAAGAAAACAGCACTTTTTTGCATTAAAAGAATGTTTTATTTTCTTTATTCATTTTACGCAACAACGGACTGCAACGGTAACGGTCTTCGTGGTACTCGTTGTATAATTCATCTAGTTTGACTACACACCAATCAATGCCTTTTTCATCTGCCCAAGCTAATAATCCTTTTGGGTAATTAACCCCTTTGGTCATAGCGTTGTCTATATCTTCTGCTGATGCGATGTTTAGAAACAAAGCGTCTGCTGCTTCGTTGATTAACATTACTAGAACACGGTCGAAAATGGTTTGAGCCAAATCTTCACGAGATCCTGAATCAAGTTCAGGATGACAAGTATTTATAATTTTTCCATTTTGGTCGTAATCATAGTAACCTTTTCCAAATTTTCTTCCTAAATAGCCTGCTTCACTTAAACGTTTTTGTGTGAAACTAGGTTTGTATCTTGGGTCGAAATAAAAGGCTGTAAACACGGTTTCCGTTACTGTGTAATTGACATCGTTACCAATGAAATCCATTAATTCGAATGGTCCCATTCTAAAACCTCCCAATGTTTTTAAACTATGGTCAATGGTTTCAAAATCAGCAATGCCTTCTTCGTAAATTCTTAACGCTTCTCCGTAAAATGGTCGCGCTACACGGTTTACGATAAAACCAGGTGTATCCTTGGCAACAGCTACTGTTTTCTTCCAACTTTTTATAGTTTCAACAGATTTGTCTAAAACTGCTTTTGAGGTTTGCACTGCTGGAATAACCTCAACCAACTTCATTAATGGTGCTGGGTTGAAAAAGTGAATTCCGATACAACGCTCCGGCTTTTGCAATGATGATGCTATGGATGCTATCGATAAACTCGATGTATTTGATGCAATGATACAATCATCCGCAACATAGCTTTCCAATTCTGAAAAGACTTTCTTCTTGATATCGATATTTTCTACAATAGCTTCAATCGTAAGATTTGAATCTGCTAATGCTTTCAGGCTATCGACATACCTGATATTTGACTGAATTCTGTTTTTTTCTTCAGCATCTATTCGACCTTTTTCTATGAGTCTATTTAATATTTTTTCAAGGCTTGCTTTAGCTTTATCTAAAGCCGCTTGGTTGGTATCGTATAATTCCACGGAACAACCTGCAGTTGCCGCTACTTGAGCGATACCGCTTCCCATTGTTCCTGAACCTATTATTCCTACGTTCATATTTGTTTTTTATTGAGATCCTGAAACAAATTCAGGATGACAAATCATCCAAAGGGAAGATTTGTCAAATCTACATTTCCGCCAGAAATGATGATTCCGACGTTCTTATTTTTAAATTCTTCTTTATTCTTTAAAACAGCCGCAAAAGCTACTGCGCTTGATGGCTCTACAACTATTTTCATTCGTTCCCAAATGAGTTGCATAGCCTCTTTAATTTCTTGTTCTTCTACTCTAATAATTTTATTTACCAAAGCTTTAATGATTGGAAAATTACGGTCGCCTAAATAGGTTTTTAGGCCATCTGCAATGGTATTTGCGCTTTCGTTTTTTTCAATCTTACCTGATTTTAAAGAACGATAAGCATCATCGACTTCCTTTGGTTCTGCACCTATTATTTTGCAATTTGGTGTAAACTGATTAACAGCTAAAGCTGTACCTGCTAATAATCCACCACCTCCAACTGGTGTAATAATTACATCAAGATTAGGCTGTTCTTCTAACAACTCCATTGCTGCTGTCGCATTACCGTAAATCACTTCATCCTGATTAGATGGATGTAAAAATGAGGCTTTGGTTTCTTTCTGAATTTTATTGGCCGTGAACTCTCTCGCTTCAGCTGTTGACTCACATTCTATAATTTTGCCACCATAGGTTTTAACACCATTTTTTTTGGCTTGTGGTGCATTTTCTGGCATAACGATATATGCCTTAACACCAATTTTCTTGGCAGCTAATGAAACAGCTTGAGCAAAATTACCTGAAGAGTGTGTTACGACTCCACCTTTTCTTTCTTCATCAGAAAGGGATAAAATCGCGTTTGCTGCACCTCTCATTTTAAACGCTCCCATTCTTTGAAAGTTTTCGCATTTAAAAAACCCATTACAACCTGCTATTTCATCTAATAATTGTGATGTTAACACAGGTGTTTTGTGAATAAATGGTTTTATTCTTTGGTGGGTTTGTATGAGAAGTTCTTTATTCATAATTGGTGAGATCCTGAATCAAGTTCAGGATGATAGACCTAAGTTATTTTCCTTTAAAAGTTGGTTTACGTTTTTCTACAAAAGCTGAAACGCCTTCTTCGTAATCTTTAGTTTGAGCTGCTTCGATCTGTAATTTTGATTCTAATGCTAACTGTTCTTCTAAATTATTGGTTAAAGATTGATTAAACGCTTCCTTAATTTTCCCTAAAGCTAATGTTGGCATATTAGCGAGTTTTAAGGCTAATTTATTCACTTCTTCTTCAAAACTTTCTAATGGCAACACTTTGTAAATCATTCCCATTTTTTCGGCTTCATCGGCAGAGACTTTATCTCCTAACATCGCTAGTGCTGATGCTTTTTGAAAACCGATTAAACGAGGTAAAAAGAACGTTCCTGCACTATCAGGAATCAAACCTATTAAACTAAATGCTTGTATGAAACTTACTTTTTCGTTAGCCACAACGATATCACAAGCCAATGCAATGTTAGCTCCTGCACCAGCCGCCACACCATTTATCGCACCAATGATTGGTTTTTTAATATTTCTAATTCTGGTGATGATTGGGTTGTAATGCTCTTCTAGAATTTTCTTGAATCCTGGATTTAGTTCCGGACTTGTTACTTCTTTTAAATCTTGACCTGCGCAAAATGCTTTTCCGTTTCCGGTTAGCACAATTGCTCTTACTTCAGAATTACTTTCGCAATCGTCAAAAACTTGCTGTAGGTTTAATGCCATTTCACGGTTGAAGCTATTAAAAACTTCTGGTCGGTTTAGTGTGATGTAGGCTATGTTGTTTTCTATTTTTAGTTCTATTGAACTCATAATTTTATAATTATTAATCTTAATGAGATCCTGAAACGAGTTTAGGATAACAACAAGTTGTCACTTCAAACATTTAAAATAATCAAATGGCTCTTGACAGTCGTTGCACTGAAATTGTGCTTTGCAAGCCGTTGAACCAAATTGACTTATCATTTTTGTATTTGCACTTCCGCATTGCGGACATTTTACTAATTGTTTTCCTTCCAGCAACACGGACTTGTCAGCTTCTTCATCTAATGGTGCTGCGATACCATAATCTTCGAGTGCTTTTCTGCCTCTTGGTGTAATCCAATCGGTTGTCCAAGCTGGATGTAAAATCAAATCTACTTCAGCTATATAACCTGCTTTTTGCATTGCGCGTTTGATATCATCTCCGATAACATCCATAGCAGGACAGCCACTGTAAGTTGGTGTGATTTCGATTTTTACAATATCATTTTCGATAACAGCAGAACGCACAACACCCATATCCATAATGGATAATACTGGAATTTCTGGATCTGAAATAGACTCCAGAACCTTTACCAGTTTTGGGTTGATATGTTGCTCTGTTGTTGTCATTATTTTAAAAGAGATTCCTGCTTTCGCAGGAATTTGTTACCATTCCATATTTGGATAGGTACGTTGCATATATTGTAAATCGGCCAGCAAGTAACCCATATGTTCGGTATGAATGCCTTGCTTTCCTCCTTTTTGAAAGTATTTGCTTTCTGGAACGCTTAACGTTGCTTCTTCTAAAACTGCGTTTACTTCTTCGTAATAAGCATCTTTTAATTTAGTAACATCTACTCCAACGCCTTCAGCAACCATAGCTTTATCAGCTTCGGTTTGATGGAATAACTCATCGGTATACGTCCATAAATCATTTATTGCTGTTTGAATACGACTATGACTTTCTTCAGTACCATCTCCTAATCGCTTAATCCAATCAGATGAGAAACGCTTATGGTAACTCACTTCTTTGATGGATTTTTTTGCAATTGCAGACAGATTTAAATCAGTACTTTTTTCTAATTCGGTTAGCATTAAAAAATGATATACATCGAATAAGAATTGTCTTGCCATTGTGTACCCAAAATCGGTATTTGGCTGTTCTACCAATAAAACATTGAAGTATTCGCGTTCTTTACGAAGCATCGCGATATCATCTTCTGTTCTGCCATCTCCGGCAATTTTTGTTGCATATTGATAATAACTACGTACTTGCCCTAATAAATCTAACGACATATTGGTGCACGCGATATCGGTTTCTAAACTTGGTCCGTGACCGCAAAGCTCTCCTAATCTCTGACCGAGAATTAGGCTGTTATCTGCGATTCCCAGGATGTAGTTGTATAAGTTTTCGTTTTTCATTTTTAATCAAATTGAGACCTTTCGACTGCGCTTAAGGTGACATTTAACATAAATAAAGAGATCCTGAAACGAGTTCAGGATGACAAAGCCTTGCTTTGTTACATATGTTTTACGTCGTCTGGTAAATCATAAAATGTTGGATGACGATACACCTTATCTTGTGCTGGTTCAAATAATTCGCCATTATGCTCTGGATTTGATGCTGTAATATGCTTACTTTCTACAACCCAAATACTTACACCTTCGTTACGTCTTGTGTAAACGTCTCTTGCATTTTCTAAAGCCATTTCTGCATCTGCTGCGTGAAGACTTCCGAAATGACGATGTTCTAATCCGTTTTTACTTCTTACGAAAACCTCCCAAAGTGGCCAGTTCTTTTTATTAGACATTAGATATTAGATGTTAGATGTTAGACTTTATCAGAGTACTTCTCTCATTTCTCATTTCTCGAGTCTAACCTTCTGATTATACTACTTGTTTGTTTTTTCTTTCTTGTTGTTTTTCAGCGTGAGCCATAGCTGCGTCTCTAACCCATTCGCCACGTTCCCAAGCGCCAACTCTTGCTTTCATTCTTGCTTTGTTCATTGGTCCGTGACCTTTTACAACTTGCCAGAATTCTTCCCAATCAATTTCTCCGAAATCATAACTTTGACGCTCTTCGTTCCATTTTAAATCTGGGTCTGGAATTGTTAATCCTAAAATATCAGCTTGTGGCACGGTTTGGTCAATAAACTGCTGACGTAACTCGTCATTGGTTTTTCGCTTCAATTTCCATTTCATTGATTGTTCGGTGTGAACCGACATATCATCAGTTGGCCCTAACATCATTAAACTTGGCCACCACCAACGGTTAAGTGCATCTTGTGCCATTTCTTTTTGTTCTGGTGTTCCATTGCAAAGCTTTAGCATAATTTCGTAACCTTGGCGCTGGTGAAAACTTTCTTCTTTACACACGCGTACCATTGCTCTTGCATAAGGCCCGAAAGAGGTACTACAAAGTGGCACTTGATTGATAATAGCTGCACCATCTACCAACCAGCCGATAGCTCCCATATCTGCCCAAGTTACTGTTGGGTAATTGAATATGGAAGAATATTTTGCTTTACCCGAATGCAATTGCTCGTACAACTCGTCTCGCGAGATGCCTAATGTTTCGCAAGCACTGTATAGGTATAATCCATGACCAGCTTCATCCTGTACTTTTGCCAATAAGGCTACTTTACGACGTAAGGATGGCGCACGAGTAATCCAGTTACCTTCTGGTAACATTCCTACAATTTCGGAATGTGCGTGCTGACTAATTTGCCTAATATGCGTTTGGCGATATTTTTCTGGCATCCAGTCTTTAGGTTCAATTTTTTCGTCGCGAGCGATACGCGCTTCAAATTGCTCTTCTAGGTTTTTTATTTGTTCTTCACTCATTTCTTTTAGCTTTTGGCTATTAGCATTTCGCTGTTAGCTAGTGAAACTTAATTTTTATAGCTGCTGGCTATTTGCCATTGGCTGTTGGTGCGTTAAGGATTGAGGCTTTGTTGAAGCTCCTCGTAGAGAGCGACTGCCGAAAGCCTGACCCTTGGGTAACGCCATTATTTTACACGTCGAAATCGACCACCACTTTTTTAGTAGTTGGAACGGCTTGACAACTTAACACATAGTTTTGTGCGACTTCATCTTCTTCTAATGCGTAGTTGATTTTCATTTCAACTTCGCCTTCCATTACTTGGCACTTACAGGTACTGCAAACGCCTCCTTTGCATGCAAAAGGCAAATCTGCTCCGGCAGTTAGTGCACCATCTAAAATATTATCATCGTCTTGCTGCATTGTGAAACGGAATTCTTTTCCGCCATCAATAATAACAACTTCGACACCATCAATTTTTTGTTCTGATAAACGCTCAACACGTTTTTTATCTTCTTCGGTTAGGCCTTTTACAAATAATTCGAAATGAATTAAATCTTTTGGTAAACCGGCTTCAGCCAGATAATTACTCACGTAATTGACCATATCTTCTGGTCCGCACAAAAACACTTCGCTTGTATCTGGAATATCAATGAATGTTTTGGTGAGCACTTTCATTTTTTCATCATCAAAACGACCATTGAACAACTCAATATCTCGCTTTTCTTTGGTTAGGAAATAATAGATTTCCAAACGACCGAAATAGGTGTTTCTTAATTGCTCTAACTCTTCCTTAAAGATAATGGATTTTGCTGTTCTATTGACATAAAACAACTTACAAGTTGAGTTTGGCTCTGCTGCCAAATGCGCTTTAATCATTGAAAGAATTGGCGTAACACCACTTCCTGCTGCAAAAAACAAGTAGTTTTTAGCATTGTCTACATTACAATCTACGCCAAATGTTCCGCTAGGTGCCATAACATCTAGCTCGTCTCCTGCTTTTAAAGTGCTATTGACAAAGGTTGAAAACTTCCCTCCTGGAATTTCTTTGACTGCCACTTTCCATTCGTTATCAAATGGACTAGAACATAGCGAATATGAGCGACGTACATCTTCGCCATTAATTAATGCCTTAAGCGTTAAATGTTGCCCTTGCGAGAATTTAAATTCGCCTTGCAATGCTTCAGGAATATCAAAAGTTACAACTGATGTATCTTTTGTTTCCTTGTAAATATCTTTTATTCTTAATTTATGAAAATCTGCCATTTTGGTGACAACTAGAATTGATTTATAAAATTTAGCATTATTAAGATTCCTGCTTTCGCAGAAATGACAATGAAACTAACACTTGTTAGTTTCATTGTCAAATTTACAAAAAATTAATCTAATTTTTGTTAATTCCCTGAATGAGTACCGTACTTAATTGTTGAGACAATTTTTCTGGATTGCGATACTCTTTTTTGGGTATCCATGAATACAGCGATCTGAGGGTTGTTAATATTGAGAACAACATTATCTCAATATTCTCGTCAATAATTTCGTCTTTCTTCACTCCTTCTGCTATGATTTCTCTTAATTCTTCTTCATAATTAGTCCGTAGCTCTAAATAGTAATCTAACTTTTCTTCTAAGTGCATCCAATCATTATTTAAAGATGCCATTCCATAAGGGTTTTGAGATGCAATCTTAACGTGTAGTTTTACAACCTCTTCAATTTTTTTGATGTTTGATTTTTCGGATTGTTGAATTTGCCTTAAACCACTTGTAAACTCTTCTGCCAGAGTAATAATAATCTCTTTTAAGATTTGCTGTTTAGATTTTATGTGATTGTATAAGCTTGCCGCTTTCATTCCCATTGCAGATGCCAAATCACGCATTGTTACTGCGCTGTAACCTTTTTCTTTGAAGAGTTTGGCTGCAGTTTTTATAATTTCGTCTTTACGTGTTTCGGTTTTCAATTTTAGGAAGTGATTAATTCAACGTAAATTTATAAAAAAGAAAACTATGGGATTTTTAGATTTTATTTTTGGAAGCAAGAAGCGACAAGTTGATGAATTTTTAGAAAATGGTGCAGTAATTCTTGATGTGCGTAGCCAACGTGAATGGGATGCTGGCCACATTGAAAATGCTGTACATATTCCGCTAGACCAATTGAACAATAGAGTTGACGAGATAAAAAAACTAAGCAAACCAGTAGTAACTTGTTGTGCTAGTGGTGTGCGCTCTGCTAAAGCTGCGAAGTTTTTAAATTTGAATAATATTGAAGCTACTAATGGTGGCGGCTGGGTTTCTCTAAAAGGCAAACTATAGTTTAAGCGTATTTAAACCTTCCAGACTCTCAACAGGCGTTTGGTTGTACTCAAGTGTCCAACCAAGGGAATTGGTAAGAATATAGAATTTTGAGAGTTCGCTTAACAATCTATTTTGCGCGTTGGACTTTAAATCTGACGCTTCAATTTTCTTCATTAATTGTTTGCGCACCGTTTTTTTGATTTCGTTGTAATCTTTAGCCTTAAAAGGATTGAGATAATCTGCCTGAATATCGTAATATTCAAAATCTGGACTTATTTTTATTTCTTCCTCTGGTATACTCAATATCTGTAGTGTCTTTGTGGTTTCATCGATATTGTATTCAATTTTAGACAAGTCGTAAGCTACTGTTACATCTGCATTTACTACCACAATTGCCTTTTTTTCAGCTTCTAATAAATCACCAAAGACACGTTTGGAGTTTTCGTACGTAAAGACTTCACTGAAATGACCTTCGGTAACAACAAGTTTACTAACGTTTTTTAACTGCTCTTGTATTAAAGCCGAATTTTCCTTTATAATAGTTTGCTCGTTTTTTTTATCTCCACAATATTTAAAAGTGAAGAGAACAACCAATGTAATTATAACTCCAAATAAGATTTTTCGCATAAGCTAATTTAAAAAAATTATATGCTTCATGGTCTTTTAAAAACAAAAAAAACACTAGTTTCCTTCTCTAATAAAGGCCCAACTAATGTTTATTTAATAAAAAACTAACACTACAAATTTAGTCTCATTTTTCAAATTATAGATTACCAAATTCTTATCTATATATTAACTGTATGTAACACTTCTCTACTTTACCGATTTTTTAAAACACACACCGAACACACATACTTTTCAACTAAAAAAAACACCTTATAGCCTAAGAATAGTAATAATTAAAGACACCAAATTATCTTTACACCAAGTTTTGAACTAAACTCTTTTTGTTTCCCCAAAAAACAAAAAAAACCTACTTATGATGACAAGATTTTTAACAGCATTTCTACTGCTTTTGGCTACTGTTGTATATAGCCAAAAATCAACTTTACTTAAAAATATTAACTATAGAGCAAGTGAGCTACATCACAGCTTAAATAAAGTTGGAGATACTCTAATTTTAAAAGGTGAACGCACCATAGATAAAGTTGAGATTTTTAATAGTGATTTTCAGAAAGCTTACATAGTAAACCGTCTTGACACCAAAATACCTTTAACTGACATTCCTGTTGGAAGGTTTGTTACTGAGGTGAAGGTAAACAACAAACTCATCATCATAACCCTCTTAAGACACGAGAATTTTGATAATGAATCTGATCTCACCGAAACAACCGAAATAGATACAGAAGAGCAAAATAGTATTTTTGGGCAATCTACTCATCAAAACAAATCTGAAGGTAAATCTATGTCTAATCTTGACTCTGAAGACGTCATAGACGAATCATTAGATAAGCCTGTAAGATTTTATTGGATTGAAAAACAAATTAACAAAGGTCACAGCTCTAGCAAAAAAATGCGCATTGGAGACAGAGAAGTTGTAGATAAAATGATTGCTCAACATAAAATAGACTTAAAGTCTAAAGCAGGAAAACATAATAAATTAACAATCTGGGAAGTATACGACACTTCAAAGTTTTTACGCTTTAAAAAACACAACCCAGACTATGCAACTGTAAAAAAAGCAGATTGTTTTAATACAGATCCTTTTTACAAATCTGAAGGTAGTTAGGCAAAACCTACTTTTTCTTAAGCTCTAATTTTTCTGCAAAATAATCGCAGAAATCTTTCATTGTAGCTGTCATTTTTTCATCTTGTGTAGCTCTTAAAAATGTATCGCTCATGGTAACTAATGTCTGATGAAAAAACTGCTTCATCTCATCAACAGGCATATCTTTGGTCCACAAATCTATTTTCAGAGTTTCTTGAGCATTGCTATCCCAAACTGAAAGCATTATAGCTTTAGCTTCTTCATTATTAACACCTCCATCTTGTGCAGACCAGTTTAATTTTTCTGGCACTCTGTTTTCATCAAGTTCTACGTTTAATTCTATTTTTGAAGTTATAGTTTTAGACATTATTTCTTTGGTTTAAATTTTGCTTTGTTAAAAATTTCTTCGGGTTCTTTTTCTAAAATGGCTAGCACATTTTCGTCTGTTGTTTCTGCATAAGCTCTCACTATTTGCCAACCTATATATTGCCCTAATCGTCCTGGAGATTCATTATCTAATTCTAAATAAAACTTAGAGTAAGGTGCATCTGCAATAAAACGACTTGGTAATTTACTATCTGTACTAAACAGCAATTCTTTTTCTATAAAATAGCTCCAGATCGGACTTTCGTTAGCTTCTGCCCATTTTAATTCTTGCTCTGTATATCCTATTTTTTCGGCATCAGTTTTAAACGGAATCATTACATCTTTAAAGTACAGCAACTTACCGTAATAGATCATTTCATCTAAAAGGGTTTTATGACTGGATTGATAGGCATACTTTTTTCCGTAAGCTTCGGCCACTTCTGGCACAATCTGATTTTTACGCATATTCTGCACTAAATACCTTGGTATATTTTGATAAAATTCATGATTTTCACCTAAAAAATTATCTAATGCTACAAGCAACAGCGAATCTGTAACTATAGTTTTGTTCCTGTAGTCTACATCGTTAGTTAATGTAACTACCCTTGGTGCGGTAAATGTCTTATCGTAGTATTTTAAGTGCTGAAACAGTTTTTCAAAATCTTTATTTACATCTTTAAAATCTGGAAATGCCTTACCAACCTCTATTAACAATTGATTTTGCAAAGTATCATTAATTCTATCAATCCATACAGAATCTGGCACATACTTAGAAAACAAAAACGGATAAGCTTGCTTTAATTTGGGTAAATCTGAAGGTTTTGCAGCTGCATAAGCTTTATCAAAACGTTCAACGATAAAGTCTACTTCAATTTTTGAAATTTCCTCCTCTAACTTATCATCCTCATTACAAGACGCCAAAGTGAAACTCAGTATTAATAATAAGAAAATTCTTAATGACATTTTACGAAACATTTTTAATCCTAACACGTTTCCGTTATTTTTGTTGTGCAAAGGTACGTTTTCTTTGTTTTAAATTGTAAACATTATGCAAACAGAAAAGGTTGTAGATCACATTGTAAATTGGCTAAAAAACTATGCAAATAATGCAAAGGTTAATGGTTTTGTTGTTGGTATTTCTGGCGGAATAGATTCTGCCGTAACCTCAACACTTTGTGCCAAAACTGGCTTAGACCTTTTATGCATAGAAATGCCTATTCACCAAGCTGCAAGTCATGTAACCAGAGCTCAAGAACATATTGCACAATTAAAGAAACGTTTTCCTAATGTAAGTGAGGCTCGTGTTGACTTAACTCCTGTTTTTGAAGAGTTTAAAACCGAAGTAAGCTTAGATGGCAAACAAGCTACTGTAGATATGGCTTTAGCTAACACCAGAGCCAGATTAAGAATGACTACACTCTACTACTACGCAGGTTTACACGGACGTTTGGTTGCCGGAACAGGCAACAAAGTTGAAGACTTTGGTGTAGGTTTTTACACCAAATATGGTGATGGAGGTGTAGACCTAAGCCCAATTGCTGATTTATTAAAATCTGAGGTCTATGAAATTGGAAATCTTCTTAATGTACCAGCATCTATTATGGAGGCTGCACCAAGTGATGGATTGTTTGGAGATGCTAGAAGTGACGAAGACCAAATAGGAGCTTCTTATCCTGAACTTGAATGGGCTATGAAAATGAAGGATGAAGGCAAAACCTCAAATGACTTTTCTGGACGACAAAAAGAGGTTTTTGACATTTTCATGAGCTACAACTCTAGAAATCAACACAAAATGATTCCTATTCCTATTTGTGAAATTCCTAAAAATTTAAGATAATTATTGCAGTTTATCGAATAATTTTCTCTAACTGCTTATTTTTTGATTACCTTTACTAAGCCATTATCCCCTTGAAAATCTTGACTTAGTAATAATTGTTATCATACTGATTAACCTTAACTAAACTCTCTATTGTCATGATACGTATTTTGATTGTTGATAACCATCCTATCGTAAGAACAGGTCTAGAGCTCTACTTAAACAGTAAGCCAGATTTAAACGTTGTTGGTAAACTAAGTAGCGGAATTGAAATTTTTGAATTTGTAAGACGTCATGATGTCGATGTTATTATTTCAGAAATTGACTTACCTGAGCTTAATGGAATTACAGCATTAAGGGCAATAAAAAAGGAAAATCAATCGGTTAATGTACTTATGTTTAGCCACCAACCAGAAGAAATCTATGCCATAAGCACTCTAAAAGCTGGTGCATCTGGTTACTTAAATAAAACTTGCAGTGTAGAAGCTATAGAGGCTGCAGTAAGAAAAATACATAGAGGCGAAGTGTCTCTAAGCGAAAAAATGGATAAGCACTTGCGTTACGAAGATACTCGCAAGAGCAGAAGCCGTATGTTTAAAAAGCTCTCTACAAGAGAAGTTGAAGTTCTTAAACTTTTATCTATTGGACGCAAAAACAAAGAAATTGCAGAAGAATTAGATATTAACGAAAAAACTGTAAGCACCTACAAAGCAAGACTTTTTAAGAAGCTTAATGTAAATAATATTGTAGATTTAATTCATCAAGCCAAACACCACAACTTAACTTAGTAAACTAGCCACCAACAACCTTACCCAACTTTCTAGACAACAACATCTTAAGACCTAAATAGTCTTTTACATCTTCCATTACAGAACGTATATCTGCATTTGGCCTTAAAGTCTCGTTTTTATATTCTGCTACTTTCTGATCTATAAGATAACAACGTAGACTCAGTATCGTTTGGCTTACCAACTGCGCAACAGAATGCTCCTTTTCCTTAGGTACTATATTATTTCTATGCCAATCGTGTAGATTATATTTTTCATCCTCCATTAAAATACTTGTTACCTCTGTAGCGTATTTTTGGTCTAGTTGATTTATAAAATCCTTGGTTGAAAAATCTTCTTCCTGGTTTAGCCTATCTATTATTGAGTAATATAATTCTTTAAAGTTCTCATTAGAAAACATCATTTCGTCCTCCTGAAGATCTAAATATATTTTTTCGAAAACACGAGCCTCATGTATAGCTGGCTCCAAAATTAAATCTCCTGACCCTTCATCTTCTTTTAAGATTAAATCTTCAAACTGTTCTGTTCTATCACCATAAAGCATTAAGATTTCTATAATCTTTCGCTCTAATTCGTACTGAACATCAATCTTTCGTTTTTGTTGCTGTTCACTTTTTACAACTTCAAACGCTTTTTGTTCTTGCTTATACTGCCTATTGTTTTCCTTAACATCCTTTTTGTTGATTTGTGCCAAGGTACTAAACAGCACGTTTTCGCTAATATCCATTATAGAAGCACATTCTCTAATGTATATTTCGCGTTTTATAGCATCAGGAATTTTTGCAATACTATTTACAATATCCCTTATAGTTTCGGCCTTTTTTATAGGATCGTTATTAGCATCTTTTACTAAAAGCGATGCTTTAAACTGTATAAAATCCTTTGCGTTTTCATTAAGATATTCGGTAAGTTCCTCTAAAGTATTTGACTTTGCAAAACTATCAGGATCTTCACCATCTGGAAAAGTACAAACCTTAACATTCATACCTTGCTCCAAAATTAAATCTACACCTCTAATAGAAGCTCTCATACCTGCAGCATCACCATCAAAAAGCACCGTAATATTGTTGGTAAGTCTATTAATTAGCCTTATTTGTTCTGAGGTTAACGCTGTACCAGAAGACGAGACTACATTTTTTACACCTGTTTGATAAAACTGAATAACGTCTGTATAACCTTCTACCAAAAAGCAATTGTCTTCTTTTGCTATAGTTTTCTTTGCAAAAAACAAACCGTAAAGCACCTTACTTTTGTGATAAATATCACTCTCTGGCGAGTTAAGATATTTTGCTGCTTTTTTATCATTTGTTAGGATTCTTCCACCAAAACCAAGAACTCTCCCACTCATACTATGAATAGGAAACATTACACGGCCTTTAAACCTATCAAAACGTCTCTCATCCTTAACAATTGTAAGCCCTGTTTTTTCTAAAAACTCTAACTTATAACCCTTACCCAATGCATCATCAGTAAAGGCTTGCCACTCATCTAACGAGTATCCTAATTGAAACTTTTTAATGGTATCTTCTGTAAAGCCACGTTCTTTAAAATAGCTTTTTCCAATGGCTTGTCCTTGGTCTGTTTTTTGTAAAACTTTTTGAAAATACTCATTAGCATACTCACTAACCAGGTACAAACTTTCTTTAGCGTTTAACTGTTCTTTCTCTTCATCTGTACGCTCAGTTTCTTCTATATCTATATTATACTTTTTTGCTAAGTACCTTATAGCCTCAGGATAGGTAAAATGCTCGTGCTCCATTAAAAAAGTAATAGCATTACCTCCTTTTCCTGTTGAGAAATCTTTCCAGATTTGTTTTACAGGAGATACCATAAAACTTGGTGTACGCTCTTCGCTAAACGGACTAAGACCTTTATAGTTGCTACCTGCTTTTTTTAATTGCACAAAATCACCAATAACCTCCTCTACACGAGCAGTTTCAAATACTTGAGATATAGAATTTTGTGAAATCATAATACTTCCTGTAAAAACAGGATTCTTTTTAGTTTTTCAAATTTTTAAATGTCATACCCAAAAAAACACTCAGATATGGTCTGTATGTCACGCAGCAAAGACAAGCGTGTAAAATTAAGATAATCTATTTGTTTTAAAAATAACTAACGGAAAGTTATTTAGGATTGATGATGACAAAATGAAGCATTAACTTCTCTAATCGCCAGATTAAGAGAGGATAATTATTATATTTATTGGCATGTAACGAGTTGTAAGTAATTTAAAAACAAAACGGAAACAAGAACTAATTAAGAAAATGACACCTGATTATCTGAAAATAATAATAGATTCTTTCCCTGAAAATCTAAAATCAGATGTTACAAAAGTTTTCAGCATCATTCCTTTAGAAAGTAAATACAAATTTGATTTAATAAGTTCTGATTTTTATAACGTAAAAGTTAGCGAAGAAATATTAAAAGTCCCAGTAAGAATTTATTTTGACGAACCAAAGCCACAAAATGAAAACCAACTGACCGAAATACAGAAAGATATTTTAAATTGTTTTTTTACCAGACATCATAATGGATTTATAAGAGAAAAAAGGTTAAATGAATTATCTGAAAAACCAGAAAAATGGAAAACACCTTTTTTAGTTCAATTATTGGGAGAATACGTTTATGAATTATTCCCGATTATTGACAAAAAAGTGAATAATAACACGTTGGATTTTTATAAAGAATTCAAAAATGAAAACCCAAAATATTGGCAACAAACAGAAAGTCGAATAGCAAGTTATTGGAATAAATATTACAGATATAAATTTCCGAAATTAAAAGACTATTTAGGAATTGAAATTATTAACCGAATAAAAAAAACGAACGCACAACAACAGCTATAATCCATTGATAGTAAAGGCTTACTCACGAAAATTCCGCTGAAATTTTATATCTGTGATTATTTACTAACTTTATTACTTAAACACGTAATGAAACCATCAACTAACACAATTATCCCATATGAGAATATTATTGATTGTCCTATTAGTCATTCTCTCCCTTAATTCATGTATGGAAGTACAAAGCAAAGAATTGGAATTAAATGAACGAATAACTGAACTCGAAAAAATGAATAAAACCTTGTCAGACTCGTTGAACAAAATACTGAAAAGCAGAATTTACAACACACAACTTATTGCAATACCTGAAAAAAAAGAGGTAATTCTAGGCGTACCAAATAAATTAAATGTATTAATGCATACATCTAGCCCATATCCTAATTATCAGGTATATCGAATTAAAGAAAATGATGTAAAAGAGCTTCTAAAAGAAAATCTTAGCGAACCAAGCTTTGACATAGAATTTACCCCTAAAACTAACGAAAGAACCTCTTTAAATTATTCAGTAGTAATTGACTTAAACGGAAATAAAATTGAAATACCAAGTCAAATTTCTTATGACCCAGAAAAATAAAACTGCTTACAACAATGTATAACCGCAATTACGGCGGATTCGACTTCGTCCGAATCCACTCGGAATTGCTAACATCAAGGCCAAACCGAAAATCAACGCATATTAACCCGTAACTGACGGTTATACGAGACCATTGCTATTCATTGCGGTGATGCACTCAAAATCTGAAAATTAATTAATGAGATACTTAAAAATAACCTTCGTTAGAATTGTATTGAGTTTTTTTGCTGCTAATATGGTAATGGAACTAATAATCGCCAATACAAATCGCGAATCTGTTCCAGTCATCGTTACTATTATTTTTATGGCTCTTTTTTATTTCGGACTAACTCTTTATGTAAATAATCGAAGATAAATCTGAAAAGGAATCTCTAGCATTATTACTCAATAAGAATCGAATAACAAAACGAGAAATGAAAATCGGAAAACATTTATCCCTAATTTCAATATTAATCACATCATTTTTTATAATCAAAAAAGCATTTTTAGATTTAGAAACTTATAGAATAATAACGACTGAATTGGAATCTGGGAATGGTGATATGCAACCGACTTTAGTAGCAGGTGGAATTAAAGTTGCTCTACTCTATTTAATCCCAATGTTAATATCATTAATATTGAGTATAATTGGAATGAAAAGAAAAAATAGATTCTATAAAATTGGACTGATTTTAAATATAATAACGATTGTTTATCTGATAATTCCATTAGGCCTGATTTTGTCGACTCAATTCTGAAAACACTGAATCGGAATTGAACAAAACAAACAACTCATCAAGACAATTCAACAATTCAGAGTTATAAAATTCTTACTCTTAGTATATTAATGGAAATTTGCAACTGTAAAATACAAGTAGTCTGTTCTACTAATAGCAAATGACATCATGAAAAAAAACATATTTAGAGTCGTCTTGTTGGTTGGTACTGTAATTTCATTATTCTATGTGCCATGGATTTTGGTTTGGGCTTGGATTTTACCCTTACCAAACACCATACAAGAACAAGTAGACGAAACCTTATCTCATGGTTTTGAAGGCATGATTGTTTATGTTGACCAAGCAGGAAAACCTCCTGCATTTTATACTGGTGGCTGGAAAGACAGAGAAAACAAAACACCTGCAAACCCTAAGTCGTTATTTAAAATTGCAAGCATAAGCAAACTCTACACTGCAGTTTCTATTGCTAAACTCGCCAAAGCCAATGAATTGTCATTAGATGATACACTTGCAGATTACTTTCCGGAATTGGTTGGTAGAATTGAAAACGTTGAGACCATTACTCTAAAAATGATGGTACAGCATCGTAGTGGTATTCCAAATTTTACTGATAATCCTGCTTACTGGGAAGACGAACAAGAAAATGGTAAAAGAGCACTTGATTTTGCTTTAGATTTGCCAGCAAGTTTTAAACCAGATCAAGGTTACGAATATTCCAACACTAACTATCTTTTACTTCGTAAAATTATAGATAAGGTTTTAGGCTATAGCCACGAACAGTACATCAAAGACACCATATTGCGTCCACTCCATCTTAATCATACGTTTTTTTCTCTTAAAGAAGTTAACTTAGACGATGTAATGAGTGGCTATTATATTGGTATAGACCAAGATTTTAAAACCAATGAATATGGCATGTTGGCTACCGCAGAAGATGTTGGCACGTTCTTACGCGCTCTAAACGATGGTTCTGTGTTTAATGAAGGTGAGAGAGACATCTATGCGTCTATTTATGAGTTTGAACATGGTGGATTGGTACCTGGTTACCAAAGCCTTGCCGAATATCACGAAAATATAGATACTGTGGTTGTACAATTTCTAAACACAACTGACTTTAATGGCTACGAATGGAATTTATCAGAGATTTCGATTAATCGTATTGTTAAGATCATTAAGAACCAAAAATAAAGTGTATGTAGAATCTTTTAATCGTTGCATACAAACCAAAAAAATTAATATTAACCAATGAAATATATTTTAATACTCAGTCTAGTACTAGCAATGAGTTGCTCCAGTAAAACCAAGTCTGAAACTACATCAACAAAAACGGAAAATCAAGAAAATTTAATCGCAGTTTTAGACACTATCTGGAAAGCGGAACAACTACCAATTAGAAAAAGAGATTCTCTTATGAAACTATATGGTGCAGAATCGGAGTTAGTGAAAGAACAACAAGCCAACTATAAAAAAAATCATAGCATCAATGAAAAAAAAGTGAAGGATATTCTAGACACTTATGGATGGCCAACCAAAGAAATGTCCGGTGGCGAGCAAGGTAATTGGACGATATGCAATGTTATACAACACTCAGACAATGCAGTTAGAATACAGTATCTTCCAATGATGAAACAAGCTGTAAAAGATAAAAAATTAGAGCCTCGATTTTTAGTTAGAGCAGAAGACAGAATAGCAACAGAAAGAGGTAATTTACAAATCTATGGCGGACAAATGAAGTACTATCCAGAAACCAAGAGCTTTAATCTTTGGCCTGTTTTTGATCCAGAAAATATAGATAAAAGAAGAACTGAAATTGGGCTCGATTCAATAGCGATATTTCTAAAAAATAGATTTAATTTTGAATGGAATCTTGAAGAGCAAAAAAAGCGGACAGAAGCGTTTTTAAAAGAACATAATAAACAAAAATGACGAAATGCTAATAATGGCTAAAAGTAATTGCTTGGTCTAGCCTTCTTCTGAAAATCCTCGCAACTACTCATAGCCGAGACCGTTGTGTGCAACTCAAACTCCCTCACCACAACCAACACTTTACTCAACCAAAGGCATCATTAACTCACACGTATTTTATATCTTTAACCAAACGCTTTAGTTTAGAGGTAAACAAAACCTAGATATTATGAAAACACAAACAGCTACACAGAACAAAGCATTCAAAACTTTTGGTTTTGCATTGGTTTTAATGATGACATTATTTTCGTTTAACACCACTTTTGCCCAAACTAAAGAAGCTACGCAAGAACGTACCATAAAAGGGCTAGTATCTAACGAAGATGGCCCTTTACCTGGCGCAAACATTACATTAGATGGCACCAGAGTTGGCGCAGTAACAGACGATGATGGTAAGTTTACGTTTCCAAAAAAACTTAAAACCGGAGATGTATTGGTCTTTAGCTACCTTGGTTACGAAACCCAAAAGGTATCCATTACAGACAAAACAAGCTTTATTACTTTAGAACTTACACCAGACATGGTAGAAATGATTGGTGCTGTTGACACCAATAAGCCTTACAAATCTAAACGCAAAAAGAATTAAATTTAAGCTTTGCAAAAGACAGCTTTATTACTAGTACTGCTTTTTTTAAGTTTATGTGAACTTAATGCTCAAATCTCAGATTTTGACCATATAAATTTTAAAAAAGCAGATAGTATTGCCTTAAGTTTAAAAGGCGAAAACCTCACAAATCTACCTGAACTTTCTTACAAGCTTACAAGCAATCTTAAAACAGACGCAGAGCGTTTTAGAGCTATTTACAGATGGGTTTGCGATAATATCGCTAATGATTACACGCTTTACCTTAGAAACAGTCGACAACGACAGCGTTTTAAAAAAGACAGCTTAAAACTTACTGCTTGGAATACAAAGTTTAGGACCAAACTCTTCAACAGGTTACTAAAAAGAAAACAAACCATATGCACAGGATATGCTTATTTGGTAAAAACTTTAGCTGACTTTGCTAATATCGACTGTAAAATTGTGCAAGGATATGGACGTGTTAGCACTACAAATATTGAAACTCTAGATTTGCCAAACCACTCTTGGAATGCCGTAAACCTTAATAACAAATGGTATCTGTGCGATCCTACTTGGGCAAGTGGTATTCCTAGTCCTAAAACCAATAAATTTATTTTTCAGTATAATGATGGTTTCTTTTTGGCTAACCCAAAACTATTTGCTGTAAACCACTTTCCTGTTGATAAACAATGGTGGCTTTTATATGGTAGTGATATTCCTTCTTTTGAGACTTTTTTAAGCTCTCCTATTCTTTATGGTAACGCATACAAAAAACTAGAACTACACAATGCGCCTCAGCAGATGCATCATAATATAAAACCTTTAGAAAAAGTGATTTTTAAGTATCAGCTAAAGGATAACACCAAAACCCAAAACATTAAGCTTGGGTTTGATAATGGTTTTAGCACATGGAAAAATCAGCCAACTTCGATTTCTATAAATGATAAATCTTTGGAGGTAGAACACCAGTTTACTCAAACTGGCTTTTATGATGTGCATCTCTATATAGATGATGATTTAATTTCTACATATACTGTAGAAGTTAAGAAATGATTAAAGCATTTTTAGCGTGTTGATTTCTTGCTCTGTAAGATGTTTCCAATGACCTCTAGGAATATCTTTTTTGGTTAAATGCCCAATAGCAACACAATCTATCTTTACCAAGTCGTATTTTAAAGTTTCAAAAATGGTTCTTAGTATTGAGTTTCCGGTGTTTTTAATCTTTATACCTATGTTATTCTTTGACTCACCTTCGATATAGCTTATATCTTCAACAGTAATTAAATTACCGTCTATATTAAAGCCTTCTTTAATCTTCTTTAAGTCTTCAAACTTTAAGTTTTTATTTAATTCTACCTGAAACAATCGAGCAACACCATTTTTAGAATTGGTAAATTTTTGAACTACTTTTTCATCGTTAGTAAACAATAAAAGCCCAAGAGAATTTCTTCCTAAACGACCTATTGGTCTAATATTAGCACTCGTTGCATTTGCAACTAAGTCCATAACCGTTCTTCCCTTACCTTCTGCTGTTGTAGTTGCAAAACCTTTAGGTTTATTAAGTAATACATAGACTTTTGGCTCTGGCGCAATACGCTGACCATCAAAACGCACATCATCTTCGCGCTTTACTTTATAACCCATTTCTGTAACCACTTTTCCGTTTACGGTTACCAAACCAATGGCTATATTTTCATCAGCTTCTCTTCGCGAACATATACCAGAGTTCGCTATATATTTATTTAAACGTATTTCATCTGAATTAGATGTCGTTTTTGGTTTTGCTTTCTTTTTGAAAGGAGCATTACCTCGCGCTAAACTTTTTGATTTGCGGTTAGCTTGTCCTCTTCCCGAAGTATTTCCTCTTCCTTTGCTATCTTGATGTCTGCTCATATTAATTTGTTTTTCACCTGCATTAAAGCTTTGATGAATTTTGATGCAAAGGTATAACAATAGTTTATATCAACTATTAATTTCTATAGTTGTTTATACTTAGAATGAAAAGATTATAATCTATTTAAAACCACAGAGACATCAATAAGCAAAATAGAGAATACACCTGCTACTATGATAAATTTTAAAATATTATGAAGAATGAGGTAGTGTGTTTTGTTATTAGACCTCCAAAGAATTAACAAGAAAAAGAAGAGCAAAATCACACTTAAATAAAAGAAATAATACATGTAACCAATCTTAAAAAACAGAATAAGTGCAATACCAGAAATGATTGTTAGAAAAGCTAAAACAGTAAGCATTACTTTAGAAGTACGCTCACCATACACCACAGGAACTGTCTTATAGTTTAAAGCTAAATCACCTTTTATATTCTCTAAATCTTTGGTTAATTCTCGCATGGACACCAATAAAAATAAAAATATGGCGTGCGCAAAAATGACCAATTCAAAATTTTGATAATAGATAAAAATCACAAAAAATGGTGTTACAGTAAGGATTGCAGACACCAAATTCCCAGTCATTGGTTGTTTTTTGAACCTGTGTGAATACAACCATATACCAAAAATGTAAAACGCAAAGAATACAACAGCACTAAAGGACACGTAACTTGCAAAAACTACTGCTAAGAAATTCAATACAAAATAAAAGGACAACTTTGTATTTTGGCTTACCAAACGATCTAGCATTGTTTTTCTTGGCCTGTTGATTAAGTCTTTTTCGGAATCGTAGAAATTATTAATAATGTAACCTGCTGCTATGGTTGCAGATGAGGCTAAAACCAGCATTAGCAAATTAACATCAAACAACACCTTTTTTAATGGCTTATCGTGAGCAAAAATGTAAACTGATGCCAGATATTGCGCAATAACTACAACTAAAATATTGTAGCCACGTACTACCGAAAACAGGCTGAAGAATTTTAACAGAATATGTTTCTGCTTTCTGTTTAGCATAAAAATTAGAATTAAAAAAACCTCACAAATTACAGGAATCTGTGAGGTTTAAATGTAATATTTTTAGTTCTAAAAGTTGTAAACAACTTCTAATTTCTGACCTTTCAAAGCTGCTTTAGCTTTTTCTATATCTTCTGTAAAACCTAAGATGTAGCCACCACCTCCAGAGCCACAAAGCTTTAGATAGTAGTCATTAGTTTCGATACCTTTTTTCCAAAGTTCATGAAATTGATTAGGTATCATAGGCTTAAAATTATTTAATACAATTTTAGAAAGCTGCTTTGTGTTTCTAAACAAAGACTTGATATCTCCTTTTAAGAAATCATCTACACAAGCATCTGTATGTTTTATAAACTGCTCTTTTAGCATACTACGGAAGCCTTCGCTTTTCATGTTTTCCATAAAAATACTAACCATTGGTGCAGTTTCTCCAACAATACCACTATCTAATAAAAACACAGCTCCTTTACCTTCTGTACTTTGAGATGGTATGCCTGTTGCCTCAATATTATCTTTAGATTTGATTAAAATTGGTAGACTTAAGTAGCTATTTAGAGGATCTAAACCTGAAGATTTTCCATGAAAAAACGATTCCATTTCAGAAAAAATAGCTTTTAACTTTAATAGTTTTTCTCGTGTTAAGTTTTCTAAAACCGTAATCTTTTCTGTAGCATACTTGTCATAAATCGCTGCTACCAATGCACCACTACTCCCTACTCCATAGCCTTGAGGAATGGATGAATCGAAGTACATACCTGCTTCTACATCTGTCTTTAGTTTATCTATATCAAAAGACACTAAATCTTTATCTAAATTTGCTAAATAAGAAGCAAAACGTTTTAAACTTTCATTAGATTTTACAGCCTCTTCAGATGGATTTTCATCAACCTTTAAAGCTCCATTGTAAAAATTATAAGGTATAGATAAACCCTTAGAATCTTTAATGATTCCATACTCACCGAAGAGTAAAATTTTTGAGTAGAAAAGAGGTCCTTTCATAATGGTATTAAACGATTTCTTTAACAAATATACGGATTAATCCGCTATATGGTTTGCTGTCAAGCCCTAAGCAGTGTTATTTTTTAATTAACTGTGCGCCTTTACCTACAACATCTGTAATAAAATGCCCATTTTGGCAAAATACAGTCAGTTCTTTTTTTATAAAATTTAGCACACTTTCTTTTTCATTTTCAGGATATAACACATGCACGTTAGCACCTGCATCTAAAGTAAAACATACATTAGAATTATTTTCTTCTCTATGCTTCCAGATTTTATTAATTATCTCTAACGTATTAGGCTTCATTAAAATAAAGTAAGGCATACTCGTCATCATCATTGCATGAAGCGTTAAAGCCTCACTCTCAACAATTTCTACAAAGCTTTGCAAATCACCAGAAGCTAAAACGGCTTTAAGTTTTGCTAAATTTTCATGTGCTTGCGCAAAACGTTGCTGAGCAAAAGGATGACCATACATTAATTTATGACCAACTGTACTGCTCACTTGTTTTTCGCCCTTATCAACTAAAAGTATAGTATCTTGATAATTATTGAAGTTAGAATGTACTTCGCCATCAAATTTAATTCCATATAAATCTGAACTTTCTGCACTCTCATTTTGTCCCCAAACTACCAACTCTCCTTCGATACTTCTACAAGCACTACCAGAGCCTAATCTGGCTAAAAACGATGCTTTTTTGTTGAAATATTCTGAAGTGTAATCAGTACCTAAATCTACCTCAACACTCATTAAACATAATGCCAACGCACTCATACCTGAAGCAGAAGATGCAATACCAGAACTGTGAGGAAAGGTGTTAGAAGTTTCTATCTTAAAATGATAATCTCTTAAAAAAGGTACGTACGCTTCTATACGCTCAAAAAAAGTTTGAATTTTTGGTTTGAAGGCTTCGTTTTGCTTTCCTTCAAAATACACATCAAAACTAAAATCTTTAGTTTCTTTTTTAGTGTAAGTAAGCTTTGTAATGGTCTTACAGTTAGATAGTGTAAAGCTTATTGATGGGTTTTCTGGAATTTGATTTTCCTTTTTTCCCCAATATTTTATTAATGCAATATTACTTGGTGATTCCCATTTTACTGAGCCACTTTCTACACTTGAATTATAATTTTTAAGGATAAAATCTTCAGCCTTCATTTTTTAATTTTCTGCCGACAAAGATAGTAACTTTAGCATAGTTTTATAGTTTCTTGCTGTGGCATTGACTTTTAGTTTTTTCTCAAAATAGTTGAGACTGAATTTTGCATTGCCATAACCCTTGTCTGAATAGAAATAAAGACCGTCATTTATAATTTTATATTCCTCGTGTTCATAGACTTTTTCGTAAGCTACCTCAACTAAATCTTCTTGCGGAACATGAGATAATATGGCAAAATAACTGTTGCTTTTTTGGTCTTCGGAAAACGGACAATCGTCAAATATTTTTTGTAATTGTTGTCTGGTTCTTACCATTACTGAAACTTCAAAACCAAAATGAGTTTCAATAGATTTTCTTATTCCATTTTCTAACTGCGTAAATGGTATTTCTTTTGTTTGAAAGATTACATTACCGCTTTGTATGTATGTTTTAACATTAGAAAATCCAATCTTAGTTAGCAAATCTCTTAACTCTGCCATTGGCACTTTTCTATGTCCACCAACGTTGATGCCTCTTAATAATGCGATGTAAGTTTTCATTATTCTGCTATTGATTGCGACACAATGTAAGCACCTGTCCAAGCATTCTGAAAATTAAACCCTCCTGTTACTGCATCTACATTAATAACTTCTCCTGCAAAAAATAAATTGGGTATTAACTTACTTTCAAACGTTTTAAAGTTCACTTCTTTTAAGTCTACTCCTCCTGCTGTAACAAATTCTTCTTTAAAGGTACTTTTGCCTGTTACCTGAAAAACGGCTTGTGTTAACTGCATTGCCAGAGCATTCAGTTGCTCTTTATTGAGATCTGCCCAACGTTCGTTTTCAGAGATATGAGATGCTACAACTAATTTCCTCCACAGTCGTTTTGGTAAATCGAACTGCGCAGTGCCAAAAATCTGTTTCTTAGCTAAATCTTGTTTTAAATCTTTTAGTTGATCTATACAATCTTCAAAATCTTGCTTTATAAAATTAATTTCAATCTTAAAATTATAATTAAGCTTTGCTAACTCCACAGCTCCATAAGCCGATAATTTTAAAATCGCTGGCGCGCTCATACCTACATGAGTTATAAGCAAAGGGCCTTCAGAAAAAAGATCGGTATCTAAAACCTTTACTTCTACATTTTGCGCCACAACTCCTGGTATATCTTTTATGCGTTTATCTTTTATATCAAAGGTGAATAACGAAGGTACTGGCGGAATTATGGAATGTCCTAAATCTTCTAAAAGATTCCAGACTTTAGGGTTGCTTCCTGTTGCCAAAACTATTTTTTTGGCTTCAACATCTCCTTGAGATGTAGTAACTGTAAATCTATTATCAACTGGTTTTATTGACTTTACAGAATAATTATATAAAACCTCAACCTTATGTTTTTTAGCTTCAAACAAAAAGCAATCTATAATAGTCTGAGATGAATTTGAGACCGGAAACATCCTACCATCCTCTTCTATCTTTAATTCTACTCCACGCTCTTCAAACCATGCAATAGTATCTCCTGTCATAAAAGTATGAAAAGGTCCAAGCAATTCCTTTTCGCCTCTTGGATAATTTTGCACCAACTCTGATGGTATAAACTCTGCATGTGTAACATTGCAACGTCCACCTCCAGAAATCTTCACCTTTTGCAGACCTTCTTTACCACGCTCTAAAATAGCAACGGATAATTCGGGATGTTTTTCTGCTATGTTAATTGCAGCAAAAAATCCTGCTGCTCCTCCACCTATAACAATTATGTCTTTTTGTACTTGCAAAACTTTGATTTAACGAGATTTTATGAGTAAATCTTTGTTATTAACAACTTCAATAGCTATTCTTAACATCAGAAACAATATACAATGATACACTATAAAAGATTAATATTAATAACGCTAATTGCGGTTTCTTGCCAATCTGCAGGACAACTTAAAATAGAAGGAAGTATTAACAATGCTATAAAAGAGGCTTCGGCTGCCGAAACCACATCTCAATCTAACCTTATATGGACTATTGAAGATGCTGGTAATGACAGTAATTTATACGGATTAGATTCTGGCGGAAATATTGTAAAACAAATTAACATTACCAATGCCAGTAATATAGACTGGGAAGATTTAACCTCTGATAAAGAAGGAAACATTTACATTGGTGACTTTGGAAACAACAATGAAAAGCGAAAGCATTTTAGGATTTTGAAAATAAATCATAACGACTTAGACAACGATACTGCTGAAGCAGAAATCATTGACTTTACTGTGCCAAAAAAGAAGTATTCTAAAGACTTTGAAGCCTTCTTTTTGTATAATAATTCGTTCTATATCTTTAGTAAAGAGACAAAGAAATTTATCACCTTAAAGGTTCCTAATACACCTGGTAAACATGAAGCTATTTTAAGATCTGACTTTAACTTAAACGGTAAAAACAATAAAATCACCTCTGCCGACATAAGCGATGACGGTAAAAGCATAGTACTACTTAACCATGATAAAGTCTGGAAAATTACTGACTTTAGTAATGATGATTTCTTTTCTGGCAATGTTGAAGCACAAGCTTTGGACCACAACACCCAAAAAGAAGGAATTTGTTTTAAAAATGATTCTACAATCTACATCACTGATGAACGCAATGGCGATGAAGGCGGCAACATATACAGTTACAGACTCAATTAAAAATTGAGTCCGAAACCGAAAGAAAATCTTAAGCCATCTTCGCCTGTAAAGAAATTAAATGTTCCTGCTACAGAGTCTGCTGCTGCAACCCAAAATCCACCACCATAAGAGTTGTGCCATTTTTCTGAATTGTCATTTTTCACCCAAACTCTCCCTAAATCTGCACCAGAGAAAATACCTATTTGCATAGGAAACCATGCTGTTTTAAAGCTATTAAAACTATATCTTAAATCTGCATTTGTTACCAACGAGTTTTTACCTGTAAAACGCTCTGTTCTGTAACCTCTTAGTCCTGCACCACCATCTCCGATATTGGCTCCTTGAAAAAACAAAAAGTCATCTCCAAAACGCAATTGAGTTCTTATATCTGTTTTTAAAACCAGTTTTCTATTAACACTCAATGCGTTGTAAAACCCTAGATGTGCATTAACATAACCAAAAATGTTATTAAACTCTTCTATTTCTGTCTTTGCACCAGCAACAATGTTAAAATCCATTCCTCGAGAAGTTGCTATTTCGTCATCTGCACTATGGTATTTGTAGGCAGTCTCAAGTGCTGTAAAAAAACGTCTTTTGTAAAATTCTTCATTGGTAGCAGGAATATAATCGGTTATAAACCTGTTGTCTGTAGCATCTAGTTCTACACCTTCAAAAACAGCTTTAAAACCATACTCACTACCATAACCAGAGTTTTTAACAGCTCCTACATTTACACCAAAAATACTTGTCTTAACTCTGTTGTAATCTAAGTCTAAATCATCGTCATTATTTTGTGTTTCATTTCCAATTCCAAAGAAGTTATTTGTAAAATTAGCACTTGTAAAAATGCCTCCGAGCTTTAAATTCCAATCGCCAAAAATATTAGCAAATTGTCCTTCGTATCTTAAATCGAAACCTTTGGTTGCAAAATAATAACCCGATCTAAACTTATGCTGTTGCGAAAACGGATTGCGCTCAAATCCTTTTTTGGTTTTGGTTAAACTAACACCTACTTTAAACCCATCATCTGGATTAAAACCAACACTTGGAGTAATAACACTTGTCTTTGTTATAAATTTCTGAAAATCGTATAAATTAGACTGGTAGTTATCTGTAAGTTTTATTTGTGCTCCTTTATTTTTTTCTATGGTGTTTTCTTTCGATTTATGGTCGTACACTTTTACACGTCTGCCATTATTAATCTTATAAATATCATTGCCTTGCCCACCAATAATCCTTGTGTAAATTAGATTATTGGCCTTTCCGTTAACTTCAAAAATATCATCATCATCCAGACCATATACCCAAATTTCTTTAGTTGTATCTCTATGGTATGTTCTATCTACAATAACATCTGCTTTTTTACCACCTTTGTTTCTCCAAATTTGCACTCTGGTTTCTTTGTCAGCAGTTCTGGTAATCTCAATAAAATCATCTTTATCTGTAGCGGTAAGAATAACTAATTCATCTAAATAGTTTGAATAACGTGTGGCTATATCAATAAGGTTATCGCGTCTGCCTTTTAGCTTGGTTTTAATGTCTTCAATGGTTTTGTCTTGAATCTCTTCAGGCAAATTTGAAAAAGCCGCTTCTATAACTTCATCTGTTACGTGCTCTTGTAAAAACTGAGCCTGTGCTATCCAAACCGATTTGTCTGCTTGTTTTATTAATGCTTTGTCTAGTTTGTGCCCAGCGCTATTCATCCATCTGATGTCTTTTAGCTCTTCATCATACACCTGAAGCTGATTTGTAGCACTAGAAATTGTTCTTCCTATATCTAATAAAGTACCATCAAAATTAGAAAACACCTGATCTCTATCTCTCGGTATAGCTCTATATAGTTTATCTCCATTAGGCTGATCAAATTGTGCCCAACGCCATTGGTCCTGGTGTCTATCCCAATCTCCCAAAAGCATATCAAAAAGCCTTGCTCTTACAAAAGCGACTTCATCAATTTTATACTCTTCGTCTTTGCGTATCTTTTCTATAATATCATGCGTACTTTCTATATCATCTGCATACCCAAAATTTCTATCGTTAGAGTAGTTATCTTCTGGTCGTTCTTCTATCATATACAATTCTCCTCCGTACTCATCATTATACTTACCTAAATGTTTATGCTTTGGAATGTAATATAGCTTTGGGTTGGTGTGGAGCACCTGAGCAGCATCTGACAATTTTGGAACAGCTAAAAAAGCATAAGGATGTGCCGCTGTATAGAAATCTAATATGAGTTCTTCTACAATGGTTTCATCAAACTCATTTTCTACAAAATTATCTTTAAATACTACAGTCTGTATGTACTGTGTAGCACTCTTTCTAAGTGCGCGCATGTTTAATTCTCTACCGTCTTTTAACTTTAGTCTTAAAGAACGTGTTTGGTGTCCTCCTCCTTTTCTTACAACCTCTAAACCTCCATACAGCGTATCTAAAGTAGCTACTTTTGCTGTAATTTTTTTGCTGTAAATATCTCTGTAATTTTCGCCCCAAATGGCTTCAAAAAAACCGGTTTTATCTGTTTCTTCTTTTGAATAAATAGAAACTTCTATTGTATTAGGAAAACTATCTGGTAATGTTGATATGTCAAAATCTGGTTTGTTTGGCGGTATAATTTCTTTTTGAAATATTGCTTTAGGCTCACCATTAACTGCACTAAAAATTTGCACCCAAGAACTTCCATCCTTGTAAACTACAAGCTTTGCAAACCCTTGCTTTCCATAAGAAAACAAACCATTATCACTCAATGTTGCATAAGATTCCTTTGCTCCAGAACCCGAAACTATCTGCTTAATTCTTCCCTCTTCTATATATTGCATAGTGTGCTCGTGACCAGACACAAACACTAATTTAGGGCTGTCTACAGCAAGCGTTTCTAATCGTTTCATTAACTCATTGTAACGCTCGTTATAACGATCTTGTATAGACACACCTCCTTGAGTTCTTACCTGAGCAACTACTGTTGCTAAAACAGGAATAGGTATTTTCTTTTGACCAGGAAACAAATGCTTAGAAGCTGCAAACTGACCACCATGAACACCATTAGTGTACATAGGATGATGCATTGCAAAAACTATGGTCTTGTTTTGTGCTTTTTTTAGTTCTCCTTCTACTTCTAGGAAAAAACGTTCTCTTGTTTTTATTTCGCACTCGTCATTTATACCTGGATTATCATTCCAGTTTTCTAAATACCATTGGGTATCTATAATGATGAGTTGTACTGTCTCACTAACATCTATACTCTCTAACGGACAACCATTTTCTGGCTGAAAAGTGTTTTTACCTAATGCGTTTTCTACATACTTTTCTTGACGCTTTACTCCTTTTAATCCGCCTGCATACCACTCATGATTACCTGGTATAAATATGGTTTTACCTTTAAAATCTTTTACAGCACCAAACTGAGCCTGAAGTGCATTTTCTGCCGACGCTCTGTCTTTATGCTCTTTTTTTGGTAATCCTGCTGGGTAAATATTGTCTCCCAAGTACAGTGTATAATCTTCTTTTGAATTGCCTTGCGCTGCTATATGCTTCTTAAACGCCATTAAAGCATCTGAATAGCCATTCATAGGAGATTTACCAGCATCACCAACTAAGTAAAATACATTATCAACTGGTTTTTCTGGTAAATTTTGAATTGTAAAATCATCTTCAGCATACTGCGCTTTATACGTAGCACATGCATGACTTAAAATGATTAAAACTAAGATTGTAATTCTTTTGTAAATATGTTTCATGTGTATTATTTATAACTGAAAAATAAACTTGTTAAAAAGGTTAAGAGCTACAAGATAACATAGAGCATCCTGCTTTATGTCGTGCCCATTCTGGTTGTTTAGCAAACCATTTTTCATATTTTGGTTGATTGCTGTATGGATTTTTCAACATTTGAAACAAATCGTCAATTAAACCATATTCTCCTTCATTGGCATCATCTATAGCCAACTGTGCCATGTAATTTCTAAGTACATATTTAGGATTTACAGCATTCATTTTTATTTGTCGTTGTTGGTCTGTAGCTTCTTCTAACTTTAATCTTTTGTCGTAATCTATAATCCAATCATTCCATTTCTCTTCTTTCTTGCCTTGTATTTCTTCTGGGTTATAAAATGCTTGCTTTACAATTTCTAGGCTATTTTCAACTTTTCCTTTTTCAAAATTAGAAAGCAAACGGTAAAAAATTGTCATATCTGTTTCTGAAAGCAACAAGCAATCTTCTAAATCTTCAACTAATTTTTGATCTCCTTCTTTTTTGAAATCTAACCCTAATTTTGAACGCATCATATTTAAAAACGCTTCTTCAAAATCTTTTTGATATTGATTCAAAATTGTTTCAAATGGCTCTGCTTCATCAACTAAAGCATACAACGCATTAGCCAATTGCAGCAAATTCCACAACCCAATATTTGGCTGATTACCATAACGGTAACGCTTATGCTCTCTATCTGTAGTGTTTGGTGTCCATCCAAAATCAAAACCTTCTAACCAACCGTAAGGTCCATAATCTATGGTTTGTCCTAAAATAGACATGTTATCTGTATTCATAACTCCATGCACAAAACCGACACGTTGCCAATGAATAATCATATCTAAAGTTTTATCTGCAACTGCTTTAAAAAACTGAATATAGACTTCTTTTGAAGGTGCTCCAAGTTCTGGATAAAAATGTTTTATGGTATAATCTGTAAGCTTTTTAAGATTTTCTATATCGTTTCTTGAAGCAAACAATTCAAAATTACCAAAACGAATAAATGATGGTGCTACTCTGCAAACAATAGCTCCTTTCTCATAGGCTGTATTGCCGTTATAAAGCATATCTCTTAACACCTCATCTCCAGAAAGCATAAGGCTCAATGCTCTTGTTGTTGGCACACCTAAATGGTGCATTGCTTCGCTACACAAATATTCTCTTACGGAAGATCTTAAAACAGCCAAGCCATCTCCTTGCCTAGAATATGGCGTTTCACCAGCTCCTTTTAGTTGTATTGCCCAACGTTTTTTATTGTGCTGTACCTCGAATAAATTTATTGCTCTTCCATCACCTAGCTGTCCTGCCCAATTCCCAAATTGGTGTCCTGCATAAGCCATGGCATAAGGCTGCGTTTCTTTATACAATTCTGAGCCTGAAAAAACATTTAAAAACGCTTGAGAATCTACTTCGTCTTTATGAATACCAATGTTTTCGCACATTTCTGGCGAAACATGAATTAATTTCGGAGATAAAGGTCTTTTTGGCTTTACATAAGAGTACATGGCACCAAATACTTTGCGCCTTGTATTATCTAAATTGGCATCAGACGATAACTCTTTATTAAAACTATCTGCTATTTTTAATTTCATATAAATGCTGTGAAGACGCTTAAGTCTGAAATGTAATGTTGGTAGTTACGACTTATTGTAATATATGTATAAAAATACAACTTAGTAATTACTATGTGCACTAATTAAATGTTAAGTCTTGTATTTTTCGTAATTTAGACCTAATTAATAATCTACCTTACTTATGACAAAGTCTCTTATTGAAGACACTCAGGAATATGTTTTTAACCTTTTAACAGAAAAGCTTCCGAATACATTTATATACCATAACTACACTCATACAGAGCGTGTTTTAAGAAGTACAAGAGAACTTATTGAGAACTCTGAAATTAGCAACGAAGAAGCCAAAATATTAGAACTTACTGCTTTATTGCATGACATTGGTTACACTGTTAGCACAGAAAACCATGAAGAAGAAGGTGTAAAGCTTGCTAAAGTTTTCTTAAAAGAGAAAGGTGTTGAAGAGCGCATTATTAAATCTGTTATGGATTGCATATTGGCTACAAAATTTGACAAAGAGCCAACCAACAAACTCGAAGAAATTATTAGAGATGCTGATGCTTCGCATTTTGGAAAAAAATATTTTAATGAGGCTAGTGAATTTCTTAGAAAAGAGCTTGAACTTAGAGGTATTAAAAATTACACACCTGCAGAATGGCGTGCTGAAAACATAAATGTTTTAACTGAGCACAGTTTCTACACAGAATATGCTTTAAAAAACTGGCAGCCAAGAAAAGAAAAGAACTTAGCCAAATTAATGGGTAAAAAGAAGAAAAGAAAAAAGAAGCTTGATGTTGAAAAACTTAAAGCAAAATACAAAGCACAATACAAAAACGAAAGCCCAGAACGTGGTGTACAAACTTTCTATAGAACGGCTTTAAGAAACCACATAAAACTTAGTGATATTGCAGATACAAAAGCCAATATTTTATTATCGGTTAATGCTATTATTATATCTGTTGTACTTGCTAATCTTATTTCTAAACTAGATACAAACCCATATTTAACCTGGCCTACAATTATTTTCTTGTCGTTTTGTGTTATTTCTATGGTACTCTCTATCATAGCAACCCGACCAAACGTTACAAGTGGAGAATTCACCAAAGAAGATGTAAAAAACCAAGAAGTAAACCTTAGCTTTTTTGGTAATTTTCATAAAATGGAACTCAAAGAATTTGAATGGGCTATAGGAGAAATGGTAAAAGACAAAGACTATATCTATAAAGCGCTGACCAAAGATTTATACTTCTTAGGAAAAGTTTTGGAACGCAAATACAGATTGCTACGTATTACATACACTGTATTTATGATTGGTATCATTATCTCATTAATATCTTTTGCTATCGCAGTGAAAGATAACCCTAATGTAAATATCAAGGATGTTTTACCAGAAACCAGTACAGAGACAAGTTACTTTACCCCTAAAAAGACAAAAGAAAATAGGTTTATGATTTAATGGTTTCCATTAAATCATTGTAAGTATAGAAATTCTTATCATCATTTTCATTATGATAAAGAATGCTTGTTCTTAATGCTTTTAGACCTGTTACGCCTTGTAAGTCTTCCAGTTCTAAAATCTCTAAATCGTTATCTAGTATATTCTTAGACTGAAGAAAACTTATGTATTTTTTATACTCTTCTTCATCCTCTTTTTGAGAATAAACAATCGTTAACTTTCCTTTTTCTGTGATACGTTCTTCAGTTCCTTTAATAAACGCTTTATCTACTCGCTTTTTTACAACTTCGTATCTAGCATTGTATGTACCATCAACATCAAAACGTTTTTCATCCATTCTAAATCTTATAGATAGAGGCTGATTAAACACCAAAATCATAGATGCTACATCTAAAGCTACTGGATATTCATGTTGATTTTGATAATACGCATTTTCCATCTCGCACATCACCTGCAACTGCCATAATCTTAGATTGTATAGGTAAATCATACTAAAACTGTCTTGTTTTGTAATAGATTCTCCTATGTACATATTATGCTCTACTCCATCAGTTTTAAAACGCTCAAAGAAGTGTGGATACATTTGCTGAGCTTCCATTTGCTTGTCATCTAACAAGGAAGACATATTAGTATTAATAAGCTTTATGGTATCGTCATAGTGCTTTCTGTAAAAATAAATGACATTAAGATCTTCATCTATTTTACTAAAATAGCCTTCTATATCTTCTTTAAGAGCTTCTTGCGTCTTTGCTATAAGTTGAAATACAGGCTTAACGTCTTCTCGTAAAAAGACTGTTATTGCATGCTCACTATCTACTTTAAAATTATTGTTTAGCTCAGAACTATACTCTGCAATCTGAAACTTAATTTGTTCGTAAAAAGGTATGTGTCGTTCTTCTAAACTTTTTTCTAAAATCTTTTCAGCAAGATTTAACTGCATTACCAAATCTTTTTTGGTAGCTTCATTTCTGGAGTCTGATGAGCCTTTAACATCAATTTGCCCAAATAGCGGATACACATTATCAAAAGCTATTTTTCTAAATGTTGGCGACTCGTCTTTGCTGTATTCTGATTTTATATAATTTCTGGCTTCTTGCACAAATTTCCAATGCACACTAGAGTGTATAGATGTACATTCTTTTTGAATTACAGCTTCTATCAGATTTTCTTCTTCTCGTTTTGATCGTTCTACAGCAGAAACAATAAAAGGCATTACATCTACTAATTTATTAGCATTAATACTGTTTAAAACCTTTGGCTGCTCAGAGACAATCTCCAGAATTCCCATTAAGCCTGTATCATTGGCTATAGGTGCAAAAATGGCACTTTTAATTCCTTGCTCGTACAACATTTTTATATGAGGCACATTGCACTCAGAATTGTTGTATGCGTCTTCTACATTAGATATGGTAAAGTATTTCTTTTCCTTAATCAGCCTTTCATAAGACCAATCACATAAAGCGTCTGTACAATAAGATGCCTCCAATTCATTAAGAAGATAGCTCGTCATTCCAGCGCCATAAACCCTAACAAAAGAGTCTTCTTCTTTATTATATATAGAAAAACCGACTTTAATATCTTTTAATCCTAAAAGCGAACGAAATATATCCTGAAAGTCTTTCATAAAAGCTTCGTCTTTACGCTTTCCTTTGCCTAAAAGAGAAGATTTGATATTGGATATAGACTGGTCATCTGTAACATCAAAAATATTTGAAATTACGAAACCTTTAAAATCATAACTGTTTGGTGGAAATTTTTCTCTCCATAACTCAATATTTTCAAAATTATCTATGAGTTCGTCATAGTCTTCTTGAGTTAATTTTGGCGCCTTTTCGTTTGGAGTTATTTCTACAAAATCTGCATTGTACAGAATTTTATAGTAACGCATTACACCTTTTTTATCTGGTATTTCGTAAAAAAAAGGTCTTTTAAAATTTAAATCATAACCGTAACAAAACATTAAAATAATGGTACAGGCTACAATATAAGTATCGTCTTCTGGTAAATTTTTTATTTCTAACTGAAAATCATCACCAGCGTCTTTTAAGATATTTCTAAACCGTTCCGAAGAGTTAAAAATAACATCATGCAAAGGAATAGATGCTGTTTTTATTTCGTTTAGAGTTAAAATTGGATTGAAAGAATCCTGAAGAATTCCGGCTATTTCCTTTTCGTAGGTCTTTAACAAAGACAGATCACTAAAACCTTCTCTTAGCACAGGATTTTCTTCAGCTATTTGCAGTACACGCTGCGCATTAGAAACCTGAAAGTCATTGTTTGCCTGACTTAATTCTTCATACTTATCTAATAGCTTATTAAAGCTTACATTTAAGTTAAAAGGTGAATCTATATGGTGGTTGATATTCAAAAAAAATGGTTTTAGTGTAATGCAAAGTTACGAATAAATACGTTTAGTCGTTTCTAACTAGACGTACTTACACCACTTTTGTTACACTAAAACCAATAAAGATTATACCTTTTTAATGCTTATAGCAAAGCCACCACCTTCGGCTAATTTCACTGAAAGTTTTGAGCCTTTTGACACCTCAATTTTTTCGATAGTGATGTCTAGTGGATTATTATCCCAATGTGCATTTTCGCCATCTTTGTATATAATAGCTTCATACTTTTGGTTTTCGTCTAAAAAGTCAAAAGTTAAATCTAGTGTTCTTGAATTTTCATCTGTAATACCACCAACAAACCAATCGCCTGTTTCGCGCTCTTGTCTTGCTATAGTTACATAATCGCCAACCTCGCCATTTAAGACTTTAGTCTGTTGCCAATCTACACCAACATCTTTTATAAATTGAAGTGGTTCTGGATTCGCCTCGTAATGCTCAACCAAATCTGCTGCCATTTGTATTGGACTATAAATTACAACATACAGCGCCAATTGCTGAGCAATCGTAGTATTTACCTGATTGTTTTCCTTGTATTCATCAAACTTAATATTGAAAATACCTGGTGTAAAATCTATAGGACCAGACAACATTCTTGTAAAAGCTACAATTGGCAAATGCTCTGGTGGATTTCCACCATCGCTTGCCCAAGCATTAAATTCTTGACCTCTTAGACCTTCTCGAGAAATGATATTTGGATATGTTCTACGTAAACCTGTGTCCTTAATTGGTTCGTGAGCATTCACTGCCACTTCATATTTTGCTGCTTTTATGGCTGCATTGTTGTAGTGGTTTACCATATATTGTCCGTGGTGGAATTCTCCCTTTGGAAGAATTTTACCAACATAACCCGATTTCACAGAATGCATACCATACTTCTGCATTAAAGCATAAGCGGTATCTTGCTGTTTGGTGTAGGTTTCGGTTGCTGCAGAAGTTTCGTGGTGCATTATAATTTCTACACCTTTTTCTTTAGCGTATCTTGTTACTTCATCTAAATCGTAATCTGGATATGGTGTTACAAAATCGAACACGCCTTCTCTATCTTCAAAACCAATCCAGTTTTCCCAACCTGTATTCCAGCCTTCAACCAAAACACCTTTCATATTGTTTTTTGCAGAAAAATCGATGAAATTCTTAACGTTTTCAGTGGTTGCTCCGTGTTTTCCGTGTGCTCCACCTGTATCTGTCCAAGTACTCATATTCTGAGTCATTCCGTAATCCCAAGACGATTTTCCTAAGTGCATTTCCCACCAAACTCCTGTGTATTTCATTGGCGTAAACCAAGACACATCTCCAAGTTTATTCGGTTCATTTAAATTAACGATAAGGTTAGACTCAATTAAATCTGGTGCATTATCTGTAATTTGAATAGTTCTCCAAGGTGTATGAAATGGCACTGTTTTCTTAACCTTATAATCTGTATTTCTTGAGCCTACAAGATTACTTTTTAAGTCTAAATTTTTAGTATCCACTTTTAGAGTCATTCCTGAATAATCAATTAAAGCTGCCTCGTGAAAACTTAAATGCGTACCATCTGAACCAACCATTGTTACTGGTGTATTAACAGCATTCTCTGGTATATCTGTTTGCGCTAAATCTTTGTGGTTGGCATACTGTAAAGCATTTAATTCAGACAACTTTGTAGTGTTGTACAAATGTTCGTAAATATCCCAATCTCCGGGAATCCAAAAGGTTTTGTAATCTTCTGTTAGATTAAATTCGGTATGCTCGTCGTTAATGTAAACGTCCCCTTTAAAATTGTCTTGTTCTGGGAATTCATATCTAAAACCAATACCATCATCATAGACTTTAAAAACAACAGTCATTAAACGTGCAGCTTCGTTATTTTCTTGAAGCTCTACCTTTAATTCATTGTAATTATTTACAACATCTAGTTGTTCTCCCCAAGGCATTTGCCAAGTTTCGTTGAACGTTGATGTTGATGCCTTTTTTATTTTGAAGTTTTTATCAAAATCTTCATTATTCTTAAAATCGAAGCCTAAATACGATGTATCCACAACCGTTTTGTTGTTGAACATTACAGTATAAAATGGTTGTCCTTCTTTGGTAAGATTAAAGTTGACGGTTACGTCTTTATTTGGCGACGATACTTCTGTAATTTGCTTTTCTTCTGAATTGCAAGCCAATAGTAATACTGCAAAGGCTATTGATAATAATTTTTGTTTCATAATTGAGTTTTATGTTTTACAACCCTAAAGTTCCCTCAAGAGGTAACTTTAGAAGTTTTTATTCTATTGTTTTTCTATAAGTACGATATTAAAATCTGAATTGATAGTTATTTTTCCGTTTTCTACAGTTGCTTTTTCTCCTGAATAAGCATCTTGTAACATTGTACGTTCTTCAAATATTTTGGAAACATCTATCACTTTTTTTCCTTTTGGCACATCTAAACCAACGATAACCAAATCCTTGAAATCCCCGTTTTGAAAAGACCTGTAAAAATAATATGGTTGTTCTGTAATCATTTGATGCAATCCTGCACCAACTGCTGGATGATGTTGTCTAAACTGCCCTATTTTTTGCCAATGCGTTAAGACAGCTTTGGTTTTTGGGTCTGATTTAATGGCTTCCCAATTCATAAAAGAACGTAAAGTGGCATCTCCTTCTGTTCCTTCTACAACCAATGACCTAGCAGATTCGTCGCCATAATATACTTGCGATGTTCCTGGCGATAATAGTAATCGGTTTGCGGTTTCAAAAGGCTTTTCTCTTAAAGCATCAAACGGACTTCCATCATCGTGCGAGCTTAAATAATTCAAAGTACCAAATCCTTTTAATGGTCCTTTTAAAGTATCATTATACTTTTTGAACATTGCTTCATAACCCATTTGCTTAGCATTCCATTTGAATTCAAAATTGATTAAACTTTGAAAACTTGGTGGATTAAAATAGTTCACTTTTCTATCTCCGAAATCGAACCATTGGCCACCTGAAATTCCGTAGTTATACACTTCTCCGACTAAATAAAAATCATTTTCATCTATAACTTTATCTGGATTGTTCTTCTTAAATTCTGAAAAGGCATAATCGCACTCTACCTTAAATTCTTGCCACACGTATTCTTCAGTATGCTTTACGGTGTCTACTCTGTAACCATCAATACCAAACTCGGTAATATAATCGGTTAGCCATTTCATAATGTAAAAACGTGGTGCTCTAGGATGACCTGTTCTTTCAAAAAAAGCATCGAGTTCTTTTACTTCTTGCTCGTAACGACCTTCGGCTTTCCACTTTTCTACCAATTGAGGTGGCAATTCTACATTATCGTTACTTTCTGTTCTAATGTCTGGTAAATTCTCAACCAAGGTACAACTGATGGTATGGTCGTAAGTATCGTAAGTACACTGCACATCTGTTCTTACCCATTCTTCTGGCCAAACTGGGTCTTTTCCAGTTACAGGTCCTGTGTGATTAATCACAGCATCTAGCACAATACGAATTCCTTTGGCGTGTGCTTCCTTAACCAACTCGTGTAGGTCTTCTTTGGTACCGAAATTTGGGTCTATGTTAGTCCAGTCTTTAGTCCAATAACCGTGAAAACCATAAGTAACTCCTGTACCTTCGTCAGTGCCTCCGTGAATTTGCTCTACGATTGGTGTCATCCATATTGCATTGATGCCCAAATCGGTAAAATAGCCTTCCTTGATTTTTTGAGTGATACCTTTGATGTCTCCGCCTTCGAAACCTCTTAGTTTTCCTGGCTTCCAAGTTCTTTCAAAATTAACATCGTTAGAGGTGTCTCCGTTATTGAATCTGTCGGTTAACAGAAAATAAAGATTGGCACCTTCCCAAACAAATGGTGTTTCTTGTTTTTGCACTTCTATACTTTCAGTATGTTCTTTACAACTTAGTATTGTTAAAGTTAAAGCTATTATGAAGAAATACTTGTACATTATAATTTAATTAAGATTTTGTACTCCCAAGCATCTATAGGCTGTGTTTCTGGCGTAATAGTTTCAACCTCTCCTGTAAGGTAGTTTTTATATTTTCCTTTAGGAATTACAACTCTACTGTCATTATCTGTAAAGTTTCCAACAAAAACTATGGTCTCTTCGCCTTTACTTCTTTCAAACATTAAAATACTATCTGAATATGGAATAGATTTATAGGAAGCTGCATCTTTACCACCATTTAAAGCTACGTTTGTATTTTTCAGTTCTCCTAGCTTTTTCAACAAAGTGAAATACGCTCCTTTTTCTTTCGGAATAGAATCCTTTTCAAAGAACTTTAAGCGATGCTCTAAATCATATTCCTGACCACTATAAATCAAAGGCATTCCTGGCATAACATAAGTTAAAGCCGTGAAAATTTCCTTATTATTTGGCATACGTTCTTTTAGAGTACCATTCCAAGAATTTTCATCGTGATTGGTTACAAAATTCATATTGATATCGTCCTCTTGATACGTAGAATCTATTTTTACCATATACTCATCAAAAGCTTTGGTAGTCACTTCTCCTTTCGATAGCTTATTAAAAATATGATGTACGTCCCAACCGTATTGCATATCAAAAGCCTTAACCATTAAATCTGCTTGCTCAGCTTCAGCCAGCATAAACACTGGCTTTATGGTCTTTAATTCTTCTGTTACTTTTTCGAAAAAATCTACTGGCACTTTATGAGCAACATCCATTCTATAACCATCAATATCGGCTTCTGTTAACCAATATTTTAAATCTGAAATCATCTTCTCACGCATTTCCATATTGTCGTAATTTAAATCCGCAACGTCTGTCCAGCCCCAAGATTTTCCAGTATCTGGATTTATTGGGTCTATAATTTCGCCAGCTTCATTTTGAGTGTAATAATCTGGATGTGCTTTTATCCAAGGATGGTCCCAACCTGTGTGATTTGGCACCCAATCCACGATAACATAAATGCCATTTTGGTGCGCTGTTTTTACCAAATTTTTGAAGTCTTCTTTTGTACCAAATTCTGGATTTATAGCTCTGTAATCTGACACAGAATAATAACTACCTAAGTATTTTTTGCGTTCGTTTTCGTCTTCAATTTCGGAAGTAAATTGTCCATCTGTTGCTTTTCTTTTAACTTCTGAAATCGGATTGATTGGCATTAACCAAATAACCTTAACACCTAAATCTTTTAGCACAGGAATATCTTTTGCAAAGGCATTAAAGGTACCTTCTGGCGAATACTGACGAATGTTAGCTTCGTAAATTACAGCTGTTTCTAAGACCTCATCCGAAATTGGTTCTATGTCTAAAACTGCTTTTTGTTCTTCTTTAACTTCGGATGCTTTCTTTTCTTCTTTGCACGATATAACTAACGCGATTGCAAAAATTGCTATTAATAGTTTTTTCATTTTTTGATGGTTTAGACCTACTAGGCCTGGTTTAGGTTTATTTTATTTAATCTTAAGGATGAATGATTCTAAAGGTTTTATATCAATACGTACTTGGGCTTTGCCATTTTCAACTTTTAATGTTGAAGTATAATTGTTGTACAACTGGTCTTCCACTTGATAGTCTCCATCTTTCAATTCTAATTTTGAGACCAAATCTTCTGGTAATTGCAATTCAAAACCATAGGTGTTTTCTGCATTAAAATTTGAAATTACAATGAGTTTTTCGTCTTCACTCCAACGTGCAAAACTTAAGACTTTATCATTATACCACTCTGTATGTTGTTGATTGTAATGTTGCAAATCTTGATAGTCTCCCATCAAAGCTTCACTGGTAATTGTGAAGTTTAATAAGCGCTTGTAAAAGTCTCGTAATACTTTTTCATCTTCAGTAGATTGACCTCCATCAAACTGTTTGTTGTTTACCCAACGCACAACACTTGGCACACTTCCGTAATCGAAAATCGAGGTTCGGGTTGGGTCGCCAAAACCTAAATCTTCTTCGGCTTTTTCGCCAAATTCCTGACCGAAATACACCATTGTTGGCGATGTGCTTATGGTTGCAGATACCACCATTGCTGGCTTTCCTTTTTCAGCATTACCTGCAAAATCTGGACTCGCAATACGTTGCTCATCGTGATTTTCTAAAAAGTGAAGCATATGATGCTCAATATCTTTTAAATCTTCTTGAATTGGCGGAATGTTGTACGTGCTTCCGTGACCTTGCATCACGTGTTTTATGGTGTCATACAATTGTACTTTATCGTACAGGTAATCCATTTTTCCTTTTTTGATGTAATCTCTGTACAAATGCGGTTGGTAGACCTCAGCCAATAAAAATGCATCAGGATTCTGCATCTTGATGTGCGAATTCATATAACTCCAAAATTCCACAGGTACCATTTCTGCCATATCAAATCGGAAACCGTCTACGCCTTTGGCTGTCCAATACAGTGCAATGTCTTTAAACTTTACCCAAGAACTTGGTACGGTTTTGTTTTTCCAAAAGTTATAATGTGCGTTGTAATCTTCGTTATCGAAACCTTCTGGAAGTTCGTCAAAATCTTTTTTGTCATCTGGATTGATTCCATAGTTTACCTTAACGGTTTCGTACCAATCGTTCATATCTGGCTGTGATGCTCGTGAGCCATTGCCAGTCCATTTTGCTGGAATTTCTTCAAACTTACTATCTGCTATTGTATGATTTTCACCTCCTAAAGGTTGGTAACCGTTTTCCCAATTTGGTACTTTAAATGGTTCGCCTGGATTGTAATAAAAGTTGTTATTGACTGCGTAAGTCACAGTTTTATCATCGTCTGCACCAAAGTCTGTTGTGCCTTCAGGATTCGTTAAACTTTGATAATTACGAGCCACGTGGTTTGGCACAATGTCTATTAACACTTTTAAACCTGCGTTGTGCGAACGCTCAATTAAGGTTTCAAACTCTTGCAATCTATTCTCTACATTTTCGGCTAAATCAGGATTTACATTATAATAATCCTTAACCGCATAAGGCGAGCCTGCACGACCTTTTACAATATCTGGGTCGTCGTTAGAAATGCCATATTTAGTATAATCCGTTATTACATCGTGATGTGGCACTCCAGTGTACCAAATATGCGTAACTCCTAAATCCTTGATTTCAGCAAGTGCTTTGTCCGTGAAATCGTTGAATTTACCAACGCCATTTTCTTCTAAAGTTCCCCAAGGTTTGTTGTTGGTATTGGTGTTTCCGAATAAACGTGTAAACACCTGATATACGACTTCTTTCTTTTTCATCACTGATTTAGTTTCTTCAGTTTTTATAGTTTGTTTTGGCTCGTTTTTGCAACTAAAAACAAGCGATACAAGTAAAATTAAAGCAATTATATATTTTGAACGCATACTATTTGTTAAGCTTTATTTTAATTTCTTTTTCGGTTGAAGTATCCCAACTCACATTTAGGGTTAAGGTTTTATACTTTGAATTGTATGTCCCTTGAACCTTTTCTCTTCCTACTTTGATTTTTTTAGGTTCCTTCTTGATGTTATGAATGGTTAAGGCAATCGTTTTTGATTTAGCTGAATAGTTTTTTCCTGTCTCTGCTTCAAAATTAATCTCCAACCAATTACCTTTTTGCTCTGCTTCAAACTCTAAAATTTGAAAAGCTTCATTCTCGATTGGATTAGCAGTTTTTCCATCATCAAAATATAATTCTCGCTCAGATTCTGTAACAGAATCATCGTGGTAGTATTGTAATTGAAATGTACTATCCTCATAGTTTTCGGTAGTTTGAACCATATCAGTTAACGGAATAAATGCACCTGCTCTGACATAAACCGGAATAAAATCTTCTCTCAACTGAACGGTTTTTGTTGTACCTCCTTCGGTAATATTATCGGTTTCGATATCAAACCATTTTGAACCTTTTGGGAAGTAAATTTCTTGCTCCTTTTTGCCTGCTTCTAAAACTGGCGAGACCAGAATATCATTTCCCCATAAATAGGTTTTTGAATAATTGAATAATTCTGGATTTCTAGGTTCTTCAAACAATAGTGGACGCATTAGCGGCTTTCCATATTTATGGTTTTCGTACACCAGATTATAGTTATATGGTAATAATCTGTATCGCATTGCGATGGCAAAACTTGCTAATCGTTTGGCTTTTTCACTTCTATAAATTGGCTCGCTTGGTACATCTTCTTGCGCGTGAGGTCTAAAAATTGGATTGAATGCTCCATACTGCAACCAACGCACATAAAGCTCATCGTCTAAATTTGCACCTGCAAAACCACCTAAATCGCTATGCATATATGCCAAACCTTGCATTCCCATTTGAAGCGCAATTTCAGGCTGACTTTGCAATCCTCCCCAAGTTCGGTTAACATCGCCAGACCAAGGTACCATTCCGTAACGTTGACTACCAGAATAACCTGCTCGCATTAAAATAAAGGGTCTTGTATTTGGGAAATCGCGTTGATAACCTTCGTGGATTAAACGTGCCCAATCGTGACCGTAAATATTATGCACTTCGGAAGCTGAACCTGTATGATGTTGTACCCAATCTGGATGCACTTCTGGCTCTCCTAAATCTCCCCAAACACCAGCCACACCTTTGTTGGCTAAATCTTTGTAAATATCCCAAAACCATTGTTCTCCTTCTGGTTTATAAACATCTATAAGCCCTGTATTACCAAAAAAGAAATCGTACTTCGCAGGATTGCCAACAGAATCTTTGGCTAGTACATTTTTAGCAACTGCTTCATCCCATTTTTTTGATGTGGTTAACACAAATGGCTCTGTGATTGTAATCGTTTTGACGCCTTTATCATTGAGTCGTTTTACCATACCTTCAAAATCCGGGAAAGAATCTCTAAATACTTCTAGATTTCCCATCGTACCTTTAACCTCTTTTCCAAACCAGTACAAGTCTAAAATAATGGCATCTACAGGAATTTTTTCTTCTTTGAATTTAGCTATAGTTTGTTCTACTTCTTCTTGTGAGTGATACCCAAATCGGCTTGAAAAATTACCCAATGCCCAACGTGGCAACATTGGCTGTTTTCCTGTGAGATTTGTATAATTATTCAACATATCGTACCACGATTCTCCTACGATGATTTGATAGGTTTTACGACCAGAAACGGTTTCGTAAGTTAAGGTGTTATCGCCTTTGCTATCCAAGTCCAAACACCCAATTGGTGCATTGTCAAAGTGAATCATATATTGATTGGACGACAATACGATTGGCATTGTGAAATTCATCAACTCACTATGCGTTTCGTAACCATAATGAGCTCGGTTAAACAATGGCAAACGATGCCCTCTACGATTCATACCCAAAGCTCTTGCTCCACCTCCGTACAATACTTCGTCTTTTGATAGATTGAACTCTATTTTTTCGGTGGAATCTGCAACGATGTTGCCTTTTACCATATCCATTGGCTCGTGCTTACTTTTGTAGTAACCACGTTTTTCGGAAGTGATGAATTTGTCTTTATAGTAATATGAGATTTGGAAAGGATTTTTTTGAATTACTACATAAAAATCTGATGTCGTTTTCAATATGATATCTTGTCCTTTTCGAGAAATTTCAAACTTTGAAGTATTCGGTTCAGAAACCACAGTATGTGATTCTGTTTTTAAAAATTCACCATTCGGCACAAAGGTTGTTTCTATAATGTGAGATGAAATGGGTCTTATCAAATATTTACCATCATTTGTTTCTATAGCTACTTGTGCTCCATTATGAATATTTTCAGATGTAACGAAGAAGCGCTCTACATTTTGTGCAGCTACTGAAACCGTTATGAAGAAAATTGATATGTATAGGATGATGTGTTTCATATAATTTAATAAGATCCTGAAACGAGTTCAGGATGACAATAATGGATTTAGTTACCTAACAAAAAAGTTAACGGTTGGTCTAACCTTGCATTCCAAGAATTTTCAGAATGGTCTGTACCTTCAAAAAACAAGTTCTTGGCGTTGTCTTCTGTGTATCCTTTTTGTTTTAAAATAGCGTCAACTCTTGGTGCATATTGTGGATAATGTTTGTCTAAAGTTTTGTTACCGTAATCGAAATACAATTTGTGTTGTCCTGCTTGTGGCAGATTATCCTCCATATATTTAAATATAGCATCTGGTATAGGATTATCTTCTCTTGGTGCAGCACCAATCCAATGCGTAGACAAACAAGCAGCTCCTCCAAATACTTCAGGATATTCACTAATAGCATACATAGACATTAATCCTCCCATACTAGAACCCATTACAAAAGTGTGTTCTTGGTCTGTATACACAGAATACGTGCTATCTATTACAGGTTTTAATTCTTCAACAATAAACTTTAAATAATTATTGCCATAAAATTTAGTATCCTTATCAGCATTTACAGCTTCTTCTAATAAGCTTTCACGAGTTTCTTCATCTAAATAAGAATCGAACGCCTTTTGAGGAAATAAATCTTGCCATCGGATTTTAGGAATATTATAGATACCAACTACAATAAAATTCTCAACTCTATCATCTTCTCTTAATTGTGTTGCCCACTCATCAATTTTCCATTCTTGCTTGTTCCAAGTTGTGGTACTATCAAACAACATTTGGCCATCGTGCATATATAAGACATTGTATTTTTTGTCTTCGGAATAGTCCTTTGGCAACCAAACATCAACTGGTCTTGGTTTAATGTATTCTGATGGAAAATCTTCTACTCGCAACAATTGTCCTGAAGCTAGTTTGGCATCTTCAACTGTTTTAAATTCAATTGTTGACCTTTCAACTATTTTGGATTCCGAAGTTTTTTGTTTTGTGTTAACGGTTTTACAGGAAAACACCATTAGACATAAACAAAAAAAGGCAGTTAGATGTTTCATAATTACAATTTCGTGGTATAGATATAACTTCCTTTCTCATTAAGTTTAATACTATCATCCCAAGTTAAAGTCTCTCCTGTAATGATATTTTTTAAGGTTTTACCTTTCAATCCCATTTCTTCGTGATACTTTAAATCGATTTCAATTGGTTCATCGTTTTTATTCATAATATGAACCACTGTCTCGTCTCCGTTGGAACGGTATAAAAAGTAAGTGCCTTGAAAAGGTGCAAAATGCTTTGTCTTGCCTTTGTGAATAGCTTCGCTCGTTTTTCTGTAATTTAAAACGGTCTTTAAAAAGGATTGCATTTCTTTTTGGTCTGATGTCAACCCTTCACCTGTAAATGCATTTACAGTGTCGCCTTGCCAACCTCCTGGGAAATCTGTACGGATTAATCCGTGGTCTCCAGGCTTATCAAAATCATCCATTAAGATTTCTGTTCCGTAGTAGATTTGTGGAATTCTCGGCAACATCAACAGGTAACTTAATGCCATTTTGGTATTTGTTGCATCACCCTTTAGTTGCGTGAAGATTCGGCTCATATCGTGATTATCTGGAAATGCCATAATCTTTTCTGGTGCTGTATATGCAAAGTCATTTGCTAGAGCTTCATAAATCTTAACCAAACCACTATTCCAAGCTTCGCCCTCGTTTAAAGACTCTACTAATTTAGCTTGCATTGCAAAATCCATTGACGATGTTAAGTTAGAATCATAACCATCTGTATTTTGATGTCCTTCTTGCCAATATGCAATTAGCAACGGATTTAAACTCCACTCTTCACCAACGATGCTGAAGTTTGGATACTCAGTCATAATAGCTCCTGCCCAATCACTCATAAAATCCTTGTCTGGATATGGATACGTATCTTGTCTAATACCATCTAAACCTAAAACTTCTACCCACCAAATACTATTTTGAATAATGTACTTGGCCATAAATGGATTTTTCTGATTTAAATCTGGCATACTTGGCACAAACCAGCCTTTTGACATGCCTTCGTAATCGGCTTCGGAAGCATAAGGGTCTTGATTTGTGGTACGTCTATGGTTAGACATTTTAGTGGTTTTCCAATCCCAATTATCCTTGTTTTGCTCGTAATGCTCTTGGTAATTTACCCAATCTTTGAATGGTAAATCCTTCATCCACCAATGTTCTAATCCACAGTGGTTAGCCACTTGGTCCATAATAAGTTTCATATCTCTATTATGAAGTTGGTTGGCTAAATTTTTGTATTCGTTTAAAGTTCCGAAACGAGGGTCTACCTTATAAAAATCGGTCATTGCGTAGCCGTGATAAGAACCACTTGACATATCGTTGATTAAAACTGGGCAAGGCCAAACGGCAGTGAAGCCCATTTCATCAATATAATCTAAATGCTCAGTAATGCCCTGAATGTCGCCTCCGTGACGCTTATATCCATCAGTTCTATCGATGCCTTGTTGAAGTAAACCTTCAACCTCATCGTTATCTGGATTGGCATTTGCAAAACGGTCTGGTGTGATGAGATAAATAGCATCAGAACTGTTGAAACCTATATAATCTTCAGCAGATTTTTCTCTGGCTTTTAACTCGTAGGTTTGCACTAATCCAATAGAGTCGTTTTCTCTAAAAATAATATTGAATTTATTAGGTTTTGCTCCTTCTGCAATTTCTAAATCTAAAAATAGATAGTTTGGGCTCTCTGCTTTGTGAAATTTGACCAGAGAAACATCACCAGAATCAACTTCTGGAATAAACTTCCCTATATCTGGATGTTTAACCAAAAGTTGAAGTGATTTGTTTTTAAAGCCTGTCCACCAAAATGGCGGTTCAATCTTTTCAACATCATTAAATTCAGGTAATGGTTTATCTTCAGTTTCAGTCGTAGTAGAATCTGCCTTTTCTTTACAAGACCACATTAAAACGATTGAAAAAAGTGTTATAACTAATGATAGTTTCTTCATAAGAATAAGTTTAATGTTCTTGTAAAACTTAACAGCTTAAACTGTTACTAAGTTATTTGGTGAAATAGTTACGTTTTCACCATTTACTACTATTTGTAAATCTTGGTCTCCATCAACTTCAAAATGTGTTTTACCTTGATTAACGATAACCTTTAAGATTTGATTTCTAAAATTTACTTTGAATGAATAACCTTCCCATTGCTCAGGAATACGAGGCTCAAAAGTTAGCATATTGTCCTTAACACGCATACCACCAAAACCTTCTACAATACTCATCCACGTACCAGCCATTGATGTGATGTGAAGTCCTTCGTGAACTTCGTGGTTATAGTCATCTAAGTCTAAACGTGATGTTCTTAAGTAGAACGTGTATGCTTGCTCCATTCGGTCTAACTTCGCTGCTTGTATACTGTGCACACAAGGGGACAACGAACTTTCGTGAACCGTAAATGGCTCATAAAAATCGAAATGACGTTCTAATTCTTCAGTTGAAAAATGGTCTTCAAAGAAATAGAATCCTTGTAATGTATCTGCTTGCTTAATGTATGGCGAACGTAAAATTCTGTCCCAAGACCACTTTTGGTTAATTGGTCGTTGTGATTTGTCTAAATCTGCCACAGTGATTAATTCCTTATCCAAGAAACCGTCTTGCTGCAAGAATACATTGTGTTCTTCAGAATGTGGGAAGTACATATTATTTGCCACTTCTAACCATTCTTTAACTTCAGCTTTAGAGAGTTTAGCCTTATTCATAACACGCGTGTAATCTGTATTATAATCGGCTTCAACCTTATCTATACATTCTGCAGCATACTTAATACACCACTGCGCAATGTAGTTGGTGTACCAGTTATTATTAATATTATTTTCGTACTCGTTTGGACCAGTTACACCAAGGATTACATATTTATTTCTGTATGTTGAAAACGTAGCACGTTGGTGCCAAAATCTTGCAATTCCAATCAATACTTCAAGTCCCATTTCTGGCACATAACTAAAGTCGCCTGTATAACGGAAATAGTTGTAAATAGCGAATGCTATAGCACCATTTCTGTGGATTTCTTCAAAGGTAATTTCCCACTCGTTATGGCATTCTTCACCATTCATTGTTACCATTGGATATAAAGCTGCGCCATTTTTGAAGCCTAACTTTTCGGCATTTTCAATAGCTTTTTCTAAGTGCTTATATCTGTAGGTTAACAACATTCTAGCAACGCTTTGGTCTTTGGTTGCCATATAAAATGGAATACAATACGCTTCAGTATCCCAATACGTACTTCCACCATATTTTTCACCTGTAAACCCTTTTGGCCCTATGTTTAATTGTGGGTCAGTTCCTAAATAGGTTTGATTCAAATGAAAGATATTAAATCGAATACCTTGTTGCGCTTTTAAGTCACCATCAATGGTAATATCTGCCATATCCCAAATCTTAGCCCAAGCTTCTTTTTGAGATTCTAACAAGTTTGAAAAACCAGCATTTACAGCTGTATCTAAAACTGAACTTGCTGCGTTGATTAATTGGTCTTTATCGTGATTTCTATCTACTGTGTAACCACCAAATTTATGAATAGCAACAGTTTCACCTTGCTTTGCATCTTGTGCATAGGTAAATGCTATTTTGTTTGACGTTTTATCAACCTCTGCATTTGATTCAACTGAAGTTCCATTAAGAAAAATACGAGATTCCATAAATGTACAGGTATGGAATTCGGTCTTCATCGTTTTGGCTTTGATGAATGCCTTTTCACCATCTTGAACCACATCTTGCGTATCCCAAAACTGGTCGTCCCAGTTGGTATCTTCATTTGTAATTCCACTATCTAAATACGACTGAAAGGTTACCTTAATATCAGAATTTAGTGGCTTTACTTCATAATTTATAGCACCTACTTCATCCTCAGTAAGACTTAGAAAACGTTTTACATTGACTTCAACCTCTACATCATTTTGAAGTGTTACCGTAAAACTTCTAAACAGCCAACCTTCTTTCATATTAAGCTCGCGTTTAAAGTTTTCAACCTTTTTACACGTATACAGGTCTAAGGTTTCGTCATTAATCATAACGTTGATACCAATCCAGCTTGGTGCGTTTAACACCTTAGCAAAATACTCTGGATAACCGTTTTTCCACCAACCTACTCTAGTTTTATCTGGATAGTAAACACCTGCAATGTAACTCCCTTGAAACGTAGGTCCGGAATACCTCTCTTCAAAATTGGCACGTTGTCCCATTGCACCATTTCCTAAGCTAAAGATACTTTCTGAAGCTTTAACTTTGTTTGGGTCGAATCCTTCTTCGATGATTGACCAAGCGTTAGGTATGATATAATCTAAGTTCATTTATTTCCTTTTTTAGCCAAGAACAAAGGCTTATTTTTTATTCGTTTATAAGTTTTTCTATAAATTCTTCAGAAATTTCTGTGAAATTGTTGAAGACATATTTGGCGTGACCCAACACATCCTTGCTACCAATACCTATAGATATCATATTGGCAACATTAGCAGCTTCTACACCAGCAACTGAATCTTCAAAAACAATGCAGTTTTCTGGCGCTACATTTAACAGTTTTGCAGCTATTAAAAACACTTCTGGGTCTGGCTTTGCTTTGGTAACATCGTTACCATCTACAATAGCATTGAATTGTTCTTTTAAATTAACACGCTCTAAAATGGTTCTGGCGTTTTTACTTGCCGAACCCAAAGATATAGGTTGATTATTTTCACTTAAAAAGTTGAGTACTTTTGGTACATCTGGAAGAATTTCGGATTCGTCCATTTTAGCAATATGGCTTAAGTAATCTTCATTTTTCTTAGCCATTTGCGCGTTAAAATCTTTTTCTGAAAGGGTTTTATTTCCCCAAGCTAAAATCTTTTCAAGCGATTTTACTCGGCTTACACCTTTTAGTTGTTCGTTTTCTTCTTCGGTAAAGTCTATACCTAAATCGTTGGCTAGTTTTTTCCACGCCAAGAAGTGGTATTTTGCGGTATCTACAATGACACCATCTAAATCGAATATGAAGCCTTTAGTTTTCATTTATTTAGTTTTCTGATTGATAAGAAATAGCACTTCTATTAGTTATAAGAAGATTACAAAGTCCCGCAATAACTAAACTAAGTCCAGCTACAGTCATTGCGTTAATAGCTTGCTCACCTAATAATCCTGACACAAAGTTGATTCCACCAAGTGCCGCAATAATTTGTGGGATTACAATGAACATATTAAATATTCCCATAAACATACCCATTCGTTTTGGATCCACTGAACTTGATAGCATTGCATAAGGCATTGAAAGAATACTTCCCCAAGCCAAACCTATGAGCAAAAAGCAGTATTTTAAACTCTCTGGCGAAGCGTAATTCATAAATAAGAATCCTGCTCCTCCCAAAAAGAGTGAAAACATATGCACATACTTTCTGTTAATGCGTCGTTTTGAAGTATACAACACCAATAACAACGCAAAAGCCATAGATGACAGTCCATAAACTCCCATTGCTGAACCCACAAGATTAGATGATTTTTGAAATGCAGTATTTGCTATATCGTAAGCTTCCTTATCTGCAGGTACACTCATATCGAAATTAGCTTCTACAGGTGCAGGCGTTTCAAATACGTGTTCTGTTAGTGCAGGATTTGCCAAACTCCACATTGTAAAAAAGGCAAACCAGCTAAAAAACTGGATAACACCTAATTTCTTCATCGTAATTGGCATATTACCTACATTATTGATAATATCTGAAACAAAACTGTTCTTCTCTTTTTTCTCTCTTTCAAAAGCCTCCATATCCTCTGGCGGATATTCTGTTGTGGTAAATACTGTGTAAAGAATACTTAGCAAGAAGACAAAAGCACCAATAGCAAATGCTACTTTAACAGAATCTGGAACAACTCCCAAATCTGCTGAATCACTTACACCCATCTTAGATACCAGCCAAGGTAAATTACTCGCTACCCAAGTACCAATACCAATAATTAAGGTTTGCACTACGAACCCGTAGGTTCTTTGCGACTCGTGCAACTTGTCTGCAACTAAGGCTCTGAATGGCTCCATAGATACATTGATAGAAGCATCAAGAATCCACAAAAACCCTGCAGCAACCCACAAGGCAGGCGAATAAGGCACAAAGAATAGGGCTATAGAACTTAAAATGGCTCCAATAAGAAAGTAAGGTCTACGACGACCAAAACGAGAGTGCCAGGTTCTATCACTCATATAACCAATAATAGGCTGTACAAGTAAGCCTGTTAAAGGTGCAGCAATCCACAATAGTGGAATCTCATCTTTACCTGCGCCTAGCGTTTGAAAGATACGTGACATAAAGCCACCTTGTAAAGCAAAACCAAATTGAATTCCTAGGAATCCGAAACTCATATTCCAGATTTCCCAAAAACCGAGAATGCGCTTTTTCATTAAATAGTATGTTTAATATTAATACTATTCTGATAAGCAGTGCTCATCAAAACTTATGTAAGAAGTGAAAATATAAGTCTTGATTTCGGGTGTAAAGATATAAAAGATTTTAGAACACCAATGTTAAATTATTATTTAGTGGATTCGCGCTCAATTAATTCTGTAGCTATTACAATAGTCTGAAACTCTTCTTCTTCAGTCTCTATTTTGTTTTCTAATTTATTAATTAACAAATCCGCAGCTCTTTCTCCCATCTGCTGTGCATGCTGACTTACAGTGGTTAAACTTGGTGTTGAATGCTTAGACAACACACCATCAGTAAAACCAATAACCTGTATGTCATTTGGAATATCGAACCCTAATTTTCTAGCTACTTTCATGGCTGATAAAGCATAAAGTTCATTAACTGCAAAAATGCCATCTATCTTTTCATTAGACTTAAATAACTGCTCTATCTCCTTTTCTAAGGCTTCTAAATTAGACTCATACTCAAGAGTGTCATCAATTTTTAAAATAAGCTCTGCTTTAGGCTGAATTTTATGACTCTCTAAGGCTTCAAGATAACCTTGAGTTCTAAGCTTACCAACACTTACATAATCTTTGGTAGTAATCAGCGCGATGGATTTACAATCATTTTTTATTAATTTTTCAACTGCATTTTTAGCTCCTTTCAAATCATCTACAATCACTTTATCGCAATTAATATCTGACACAACACGATCAAACATTACGATAGGCATACCTTGACTCATAGTTTCATTAAAATGATGAAAATCTTGCAGCTGTTGTGTTTCTTTAGATATAGAAAGAATAAAACCATCAATACTACCATTAGCAAGCATCTCCATGTTAATTACCTCTTTAGAAAAGGATTCATTAGAAAGTCCTACAATAACATTATACCCTCTTTTGTTTGCCACAAGCTCAACACCTCTAATTACTTTAGAAAAGAAATGATGAACGATCTCAGGAATTAAAATACCAATGGTATTTGTTTTACGGTTTTTTAAACTTAAAGCAATATTGTTTGGTCTGTAGTTATATAATTTTGCGAAAGCTTGTACTTTTTGCTTGGTATCTTCGCTAATTTCAGGACTATTTCTCAGGGCTTTTGAAACTGTAGAAATAGAGACATCTAATTCTCTTGCTATTTGCTTAAGGGTAATTTTTCGTTTCATATTTTCGGCTAAAAATCGAAGAGCGAATATAACCTTATTTTAACAAATTAAATTCTAAACTCCTTAATTTTAACGAGCTCTTATTGCGAATTCCTCATTTTTTCACTATTTTAATAGAAATGTTAATGATTATTAAAAAGTTTTTAACACGAAAACGTTTTCGTTTGTGTAGTACAATCTTTTTACAAAAAAATCACATCAATTTTACATAGATTTAACCCAAGAAGTGAAAATATAAATCAATTTAACTAAGCAATTAACTTAAAAACATTGTATGAAAACATTCCTAAATGCTTTACTGTTTTGTTTGATAATGGTACCTACCGCTTTATTAGCTCAGACAACCGTTTCCGGTACAGTAACAGATAAAGCAAACGCTATGCCTTTACCAGGTGTAAATGTACTGGTAAAAGGGACTTCCAGAGGTGCTTCTACTGATTTTGACGGTAAGTTCAGCATTGAAGTCAACCAAGGAGAAACCATCGTCGTTTCTTATGTTGGTTACAAAACAAAAGAAGTAACATTTAATGGTCAGTCTAGTTTTAATGTTGTCCTTGAAGAAGATGCAGCACAATTAGATGAAGTGGTACTTATTGGATATGGTTCTACCACCAAGCAAGATGCCACTGGAGCCGTAGAAAAAGTAGGTGACGAGGATTTTAACCGTGGTGCTATTGTAGCACCTCAACAACTTATAGCTGGTAAAGCCGCTGGTGTACGTATTACTACTGGTGGTGGTGCTGCTGGTGAAGGTGGTGAAATTAGAATTCGTGGTGGTGCATCTCTATCTGCTACAAATGATCCACTTATAGTTATTGACGGACTACCTATAGACCAACGTGGAGGTTCTCAAGGTAGTAGAAATGCTTTAAATGCTATTAACCCAGCAGATATCGAGGATTTTGTAGTTTTAAAAGACGCATCTGCAACTGCAATTTATGGTTCTCGTGCTTCTAATGGTGTTATACTAATTACCACCAAAAAAGGATCTGCAAATCAAGACCTTAAATTAGAATATGGTTTACAAGCTTCTACTAGACGCGTTGCTAACAAGGTAGATGTTTTATCTGCTGAGCAATATAGAGCTTTAGCTTCTGACCCAAATTTTGACAGTTCTACCTTAGGTAATGCCAGTACAGATTGGCAAGATGAAATCTACACAACTGGTGTAGGCGCAATACACAACCTTACAGCTTCTAAAGGTTACGAAAACTTCAACTTTAGAATTAACTTTAACCACGTATCTCAAGAAGGTCCATTAAATGACCTTTATGAAAGAACTGGTGTTAATACATCATTTGTTCATCGCTTTTTAGATAACGACTTAAAATTAACTTTAGTTGCTAAAGCAGTACAAGATGAATTTGATTATGCAAATGAAGGTGCTATTGGTGCTGCAATAGCTTTCGATCCTACACAACCTGTTTATGACGAAAACGGAAACTATACTCAACTAGGAACAAATCTTGCGACTCAAAACCCACTATTTGTTCAAAATGAATATGAAAGTCGTCAAACAATAAAACGTGTCATTTCTAACTTCAACATAGATTATAAGTTTTGGTTTTTGAAAGATTTACGCTTTAACTTAAATGCTGGTATAGATTATGCCGAAAACAATGGACACAGATTTGTAGAGGCTAACCCTAATAATCCAGATGCTGCTCAGACTAATGAAGTTTCTAGTGGATTAAACCGAAACACATCGTTAGATTTCTACTTAAACTATAAAAAGAACATAGAGTCTATAAACACTACAGTAGACGTTACAGCTGGTCATGCATTCCAAGAGTTTTACATCAGAAGTTTCTTTGACAGAACAACTAACACTAACATTGTTCAGACTGATATAAATAGAAATGCTTTAGAATCTTACTTTGCCAGAGCTAGTTTTGATATTGCAGATAAATACTTGATTTCTGCAAGTTACAGACGTGATGGTTCATCTAGATTTAGTGAAGATAATCGTTGGGGATCTTTCCCTGGAGTATCTGTTGGGTGGAAAATTATGAACGAAAGCTTTATGGAAAATTCATTCTTTTCTAATTTGAAGCTTAGAGCTGGTTGGGGAGTTACTGGTCAGCAAGAAATTGGTCCTAACTACGGTTACCAAGGTATTTATACACCTTCTAGAAACAATGCTGCCAACATTCAATTTGGTACTACACCAACAGGTGAGCCAATTTTTATAGAAACTTTGAGACCAGAAGCCTTTGACGAAGAATTAAAGTGGGAGGAAACAACACAATACAACCTTGCTGTAGACTTCGGTTTATTCAATAATAGATTAACAGGTACTATAGATGGTTACTACAGAGAAACTAAAGATTTATTATCTAGTGTTCCTGTACCTGCTGGTGCAAACCTTTCTGACCAATTAACTACAAACGTTGGTGAAATGACAAGTCGTGGTCTGGAAGTAAGCTTAAATGGAGTTATCGTTCAGAAAGAAAATTTTGGTTGGGACACTAACTTCAATGTAACGTTCCAAGAAAGAGAGATTACAAAACTTAATCTTTCTAATGATTCTGACTATTTCCTTCCTCAAGGAGGTATTTCTGGTGGTGTAGGTAACACTATTCAACTTTGGAAACCTGGATACGACCCAACAACATTCTTTGTTTTCCGTCAGGTATATGACAGTAACGGAAACCCTATAGAAGGTGCTTATGTGGATGTTAATGGTGATAACCAAATTACTGAAGCTGATAGACAAGCCTACAAAAAAGCAACACCAGATGCATTTATTGGTTTCACAAACAACTTTAGATATAAGAATTTAGACTTAAACTTTACGTTTAGAGGAAGTTTTGGCAACTACGTGTATAACAATAGCGCTTCTGACAGAGGTAACTTAAATGCTGTTGTTAACCAACCTGGTTATCAGGCAAACGCACATGCAAGCTACTTAGACACAGGCTTTGTAAATCAGAATTTGTTTTCAGATTTATACATTCAGCGTGCAGACTTCGTGAGATTAGATAACATTTCTTTAGGTTATACTATTCCTTTCTCAAAAATGACATTAAGAACGTCATTAACAGCTACAAATGTATTTGTAATTACTGAGTATGATGGTTTAGACCCTGAAATTAGCAATGGTATAGAAAACAATTTCTATCCAAGAACGAGAGATATTATTCTTGGCTTAAACTTTACATTCTAAGAAAATGAAAAATAAATATATAAACAACAAAGCTATGATGTTAAGAACAATTAAAAGCTTCTTATTGGTTTTTGCAGTTGTGCTATTTGCTCAATCTTGTGCTGACCGATTAGATTTACAGCCAGAAGACAATCGTCTTTCTGCTGATGCTGCCTTTGAAGATCCTGATGCATACAAGCAATTTTTAGCAAAAATTTATGCTGGAATTTCTTTGAGTGGTCAAGAAGGTCCTGCTGGTTTTCCTGATTTGGCTGGTCTAGACGAAGGATTTTCCAATTATTTGAGATTATACTGGAAAATGCAAGAGCTTACTACAGATGAAGCTATAATTGCATGGAATGATGGAACAATACACGATTTACACAATCAAGTATGGACATCTGGTAATGAATTTATAAGAACCATGTATAGCCGTTTATTATACCAAGTGGCTCTTTGTAATGAGTTTTTAAGACAAACTACAGATGGTAAGTTAGATGGTCGTGGAGTATCTTCAGATTTAAGAACTGAAATACAAACTTTCAGAGCTGAAGCAAGATTTATGAGAGCTCTTACGTATTGGCATGCTATGGATTTATATGCTAATCCGCCATTTATAACTGAGAACGATCCAATTGGTGCATTTTTACCACCACAAATTCAACGAGCAGATTTATTTAACTATGTTGAGTCTGAGTTACTAGACATCATGGATAACATGGCTGCGCCAAGAGCTAACGAATATGGTAGAGCAGATAGAGCTGCTGCTTGGATGTTATTAGCAAAAATGTATTTAAATGCTGAAGTTTATACAGGTACACCTAGATATGCAGATGTTATTACTTATACCAATAATATCATCGGAGCTGGATACACTATTCCAAGTATACCTTACTTTCACTCTTTCTTAGCTGATAATGATTCTAACGGTGCCGAAGAAGAAGTAATATTTACAATTCCTTTTGATGGTCTTAGAACACAAGCTTTTGGCGGTATGACATTTTTAACACATGCACCTGTAGGAGGCTCAATGGATCCTTCAGAGTTTGGTATTAATGGTGGATGGTTTGGTGTAAGAACAACACCAACATTTGTTGAGAAATTCCCAGGTGAAGAAAATTCTAACGACGGTAGAGAATTGTTCTACACAGATGGTCAAAACAAAGATATTTTAACTGTAGCAACATTTACAGATGGTTTCGCTATTGCAAAATATAGAAATGTTGATGTAAATGGAAATCCTGGTTCTGACACTACAGGAGACCACACAGATATCGACTTTCCAATGTTTAGATTGGCAGATGCTTATCTAATGTATGCCGAAGCTGTACTTAGAGGTGGTGGAGGTTCTATGGGTACTGCTGTTGATTATATCAATGAATTAAGAGTACGTGCTTACGGAGATACAAGTGGAAACATTTCTCAATCTGATCTTGACTTAGATTTCATATTAGATGAGCGTGCAAGAGAATTATACTGGGAAGCACACAGAAGAACAGATCTAATTAGATTTAATCAATTTTCAGACAACGGTGTATGGCAATGGAAAGGTGGAGTACAATCTGGTACTACTACAGACTCTTTTAGAGATGTAATGCCTTTACCTGCTACAGACCTAGGTATTAACACCAATTTAGAACAAAACACAGGATACTAATTAATTAACATTTCTATAATTATGAAAAAATTATCAATATTAGGCCTTTTCATCTTTGCCTTAATAAGTTTTAACAGTTGTGAAACTGAAGATGACGTAGTTTTCACAACACAAGAACCTGAAGGTTTTGTATTTACAAACTCTACTTCAGACAGTTATATTCTTTCCCAAGGAACATCTAGTAATCTAGGTGAAAGATTTACATGGGGAAATGCAGATTTTGGTACACCTACAAATGTTACTTACGAACTACAAAGCTCTATAAGTGGTGATTTTACAGATGCTAACACTGTTTCTTCAACAACATCAAACGAAATTGCTATGTCAATTGGAGATATGATGGCAATTGCAACAGAAGCTGGTCTAGACGCTGACCCAGATAGTCCTGCACCAAACACAGGTTCTTTCTCTGTAAGATTAAGAGCATTTCCTGGTGATGGAAATGGAGCAGATGCATTTTCTAACACTTTAGTATTAAATGTAGAATTACTAGAAAGTACTGGTTCTGGAGGTAGTGGTATAATGCCATCGTCTTGGGGAATCGTTGGTTCTGGATATAATGATTGGGGAAATGCAGGTGCTGATGGTGTTTTCTACACTACTGATCAGTCAGACGTGTACGTAGCTTATGCCACTTTGATTGATGGCGCTATTAAGTTTAGAGAAAATAATGCTTGGGACAATAACTTTGGTGACGATGGTGCTGATGGTTCTTTAGAAGCTGGTGGTGCTGACATTAACGTGACAGCTGGTATTTATAAAATAACTTTGGATATAGCTAATAGCTCTTACACTATGGAAGATTATTCTTGGGGTGTTGTAGGATCTGGTTATAATGATTGGGGTAGTGCAGGTCCAGACGCGAAATTCTACTACGATTACACTACTGACACATTTAAAGTTAGTGTAAGACTTGTAGATGGAGCTATTAAATTTAGAATGAATAACGATTGGGCAAGCGACTTTGGTGATGTTGGTGCTGACGGAACCCTAGATGCAGGTGGTGATGATATCCCTGTAACTGCTGGTCATTACAATATCACTTTAGACTTTAATAACAGCGTTTACACTCTAGAAGCTGGTGATGTTTGGGGCATAGTTGGTAGCGCTTACAATAACTGGGGAAGCGATGGTCCTGATTTTGCATTAACTCAAGTGCAACCAGATGTGTACGTAGGTGACATTGTAACTCTAATGGATGGAGCTATGAAGTTTAGACCAAACAATGACTGGTCAACTGATTATGGTGATGTTGGTGCTGACGGAACTCTAGATGCAGGTGGTGATGACATTACTGTAACAGCTGGTTTGTACCGTGTAAAAATGGATGTTGCTAATGGCACATACGAATTAAATAAAATTCAATAGTAAGTTTATTATTATAAACCCAAAAAGGGCTGATGAATGTCAGCCCTTTTTTTAAATAAAACCTTATGAAAAAGATTTACATGTTTACTTTACTTGCTGTATTTTCCCTAATAGGATATAGTCAAGTTACCATAACACCAAATCCGTTTGAGGTTGACGAATCTATTACGATTACATTAGACATTAATAGTAGTTCTAGTAATTGTAACGGATTTAGCAATCCATCTAAAGTATATATGCACTCAGGTGTTGGAGATAGTGATAATGCTTTTAATATTAGTGTTGTTGGAAATTGGGGACAAGATGATGGTGTTGGAGAAATGACAAATCAAGGTGGCGGAATTTACACTATTACGCTTACTCCAGAAACTTATTTTGGTCTTTCAGCTTCACAAGTTTCAAATGTGGTTCAAATGGGTATTGTTTTTAGAAACGAAGATGGCACTCAAGAATTAAAAGCTAACGGTTGTAGTGATTTTATATATGAAGTTGGTACTTTTCAAATGAGTTTATCTGCACCAAGTTCTAACACTTCGATTGTAAATTCTGGAGAAAGTCTGAACATTGAAGCCTCTAACATAGGTGGTCCAGCTACTTATACTTTATCTGCAAATGGAACAGTAATCGAGACCGTTAACTTTACTTCTAATTATTCTTATACAGACACAAATATTACTGAGAACAAAAATTATGAATTAACCGCATCACTAAACGGTACTACAATTACAAGGTCCTTTAGCGTGTTGGTTGATCCAGGTTCTAATATTGGTATAATGACGCAAGATTATGAAGATGGTATTAACTACTTAGATGACAATACTGCTGTATTAGTATTATACGCTACAGGTAAAGACTTTGTATACTTAGCAGGTAGTTTTAATAACTATCAACCAGATGCAACTTATGCAATGAAAAAAGACCCAACAAGAAACAACAAATTTTGGCTTCAACTAAACGGGTTAACTCCAGGACAAATAGAAACCTACCAATATTGGGTAGTTGACAAAACTCCTCTTCCAAACTCCCCTACTCTAGTTAAAACTGCAGATCCTTATTCTACACTAGTTCTTTCTCCTTGGGACGACCCTTATATACCAGAAGCATCTTACCCTAATATGCCTACGTATCCTGCTGGGCAGGAAAGAGAAGTTACTGTTTTACAAACAGGACAAACAGCTTATAACTGGCAAGTAACAGATTTTGAAAAACCAAAGAAAGAAGATCTAATTGTTTACGAACTATTAATAAGAGATTTTGATACCAACAGAAATTTTCAAGATGTAATAGACAAAATTGATTATTTCAAAGATTTAAATATTAACGCCATAGAGCTTATGCCAGTAATGGAATATGAAGGTAATGAAAGTTGGGGTTACAACACTTCATTTCATATGGCACTTGATAAATTCTACGGAACAAAAGAAAAATTTAAAGAGCTTGTAGATGTTTGTCATCAAAATGGTATTGCAGTAATACTAGACTTAGCTTTTAATCATGCTTTTGGTAGAAATCCAATGGTACGCATGTGGATGGAAGATCCTGATGGCGATGGTTGGGGAGAACCAAGTTCTGATAATCCTTACTTTAACCAAGTTGCGCTTCATACATACAGTGTTGGTAATGATTTTGATCACTCTAACCCACGAACTAAAGATTTTGTAAAACGTACATTAGAACATTGGATTCAAGAGTTTAAAATAGACGGAATCCGTTGGGATTTAACAAAAGGATTTACCCAAAACTGTTCTGCAAGTAACGAAGGTTGTACTAATGGATACCAGCAAGACAGAGTTGATGTACTAAAAGAATATGCTGACTACTCTTGGTCTTTAGATCCAGACCACTATGTAATTTTTGAGCATTTAGGTACTGATAATGAAGAAAAGGAATGGGCTAATTATCGTTTGGACGAAGGTAAAGGTATTATGATGTGGGGAATTATGACACATCAATACAATGAACTTACAATGGGACAGGATGGCGACAGAAACATTAATAGAATTGGCCATAACGCTCGTGCTGGTTATAACGGTCCTAGAGTAATGGGTTATCCGGAAAGTCACGATGAAGAACGTTTAATGTACAAAAACCTACAGTATGGAAATACCAGTAATAGTAGCCACAACGTTCAGGATTTGAATACTGCATTATCTCGTATGTCTGCTTTGGCTGCAGTTTCTATTATGGTTCCCGGACCAAAAATGATTTGGCATTTTGGAGAACTTGGTATGGAACAATCTATTTTTACATGTAACAACGGCACTGTTAACTCTCAAGACGATGCTATTGCTGGTGATTGTAAGCTAGATCTTAAGCCTCAACCGCAATGGGTTAATAACTGGCTAACAGATGCAGTAAGAGGACAAGTATATGAAGATTGGTCTAAGCTACATAAACTTAAGATAGAAGAACCTGTTTTTGAAGGCGACTACACAATGTCTTCTGGTAATTTTACTCCTAGAATAGATGTTTTTGACACCTCTATTCCTACTACAGAATTAAGAAATGTTATAATCTTAGCAAATTTTGATGTGAATACACAAACTGTTAACACCAATTTCCCAGCTGGTGTAACAACAACATGGTATGACTTAATGGACCCATCAGGTAGTACTACTGTTTCTAACTCTACGTTAACTATTTCAATTCCTGCTGGACAGTTTAGAATATTAGGAAACCAGCCATCTAACGCGCTAAGTATTGATGATGAAATATTATCGTTGTTTGCAATATATCCTAATCCTACACAATCGTCATTTAGCATAAATTCTAATATCTCTGATATTGAAATCTATGACTTAACAGGAAAAAAGGTAAAGTCTTTTGAAGGCTCTTTCACTAAAAATGACAGTTTTGATATTTCTAGTTTAAATACCGGAACATACATTGTAAGAGTTAAAGACAACAACAATAAAACTAAGACAACTAAGTTAGTCAAGCTCTAATTATTAAGTGTTTATTTGAGCAAAAAGGCTTCTCCTAGAGAAGCCTTTTTTATATCATTAATTGTAAGAGTTAAAGAAATTTTAAGCAAAATAAATGTAGATAGCTACAACTATTAATGCTATACCTATACTTACATGATTTACATACTTCCAAGGTGTAATATCTACCTGCTTAGTATATCTCATATTGTAAGGAGTTTTTAATGGTCTAAGCTTTCCTATAATAAGCATAACTATAATATTCAAAACAAAGAGTATAGCCATAATATCTAAAAAATGCGGATATGCTTTTGCCTCAACTAAAGCCAATGCTGACTCTGAAGTAATGTTACCATTTAACTTAGCTTCATTCAATGCTTTTTCAACAAAATAGGGTTTTAAGAAAAACTGACTCAAAATATAAAATACGCAACCCGTAACTAGTCCTATTTTAGCGGCAATAGCTGGCACATACTTAGTAAAATATCCTACAACGATGATAGTTAAGATAGGAATACTATAAATTCCATTGACTTCTTGAAGATAATCAAACAAACTACCTGCTTTCTCTATTAAAGGCGCTATAAACATGGCAAGTAAAGCGAGTACAATACCAAATATTTTACCATACATAACAACTTTTTTGTCGCTCGCTTCCTTATTGATGTGCTGTTTATATATATCCATTCCAAAGAGTGTAACAGAACTATTTAAAACACTATTAAACGAACTTAAAATGGCACCAAACAAAACAGCTGCAAAAAAACCAACCCAAGCTCCTGGTAATACTTTTTTCACCAACATAGGATAAGCATCATCTCCATTACCCAAATCTCCGTTAAAAACATGAAACGCTATTAATCCAGGTAAAACAACAATGAGTGGTCCCAATATTTTAATAAAAGACGCTAATAGAATACCTTTTTGACCTTCTTTCAAATTTTTTGCACCAAGTGCTCTCTGAATGATTTGCTGGTTAGTTCCCCAATAAAACAATTGCACCAACATCATTCCTGTAAATATGGTATAAAAAGGAACAGGATCTGTGCGACTACCCATGGATTTAAACTTATCTGGATGCTCTGTGGTTAATATAGATAGTCCGTTTAAAACATCTCCATCACCAACAAGCATTAAACCAAAAACAGGAATTAAAAGTCCTCCAATTAAAAGCCCAATAGCATTTATAGAATCCGAAACAGCTACAGCTTTTAATCCACCAAAAATAGCATAAACAGAACCGACCATACCTATTCCCCAAATACAAACTTTTAAAGCTGTAGATTTTGAAACACCTAATAGCTCTGGCACATCGAACATACCACTTAAGGCTATAGATCCAGAATATAAAATGATTGGCAATAGCACTACAACATAGCCTGTAAGAAACAGAGCAGACGTAATAGTCTTAGTGGATGTATCAAACCTATCTTGAAGAAATTGTGGTACGGTTGTAATACCTCCTTTTAGATACCTTGGCAATAAATATATCGCTGTTACAACCATTGCTATTGCTGCAAGTGTTTCCCAAACCATTACAGACAAACCGCTTTGGTAAGCAGACCCGTTAAGACCCACAATTTGTTCCGTGGAAAGATTGGTTAACAACAACGAACCTGCAATAACACCTGCTGTTAAACTTCGACCTCCTAAAAAATAACCATCTAAAGTAGATTCTTTCGTTGATCTCGTTTTTATATATGAAATAATCGCTACAATTAAGGTAAATGCTATAAACGCTAGTATTTGCATGGTCTTTTATGTGATTTTATTACTTACTTAAAGTGAATTTCTTATTAGAATATTATTAGGATTTTCTACGAGTACAAACTCTTCATTTAATATCATGGTTGATATTCGTTCTCCCATTTGTTTAAAATTTGTTGATATTGTTGTTATTCCTCCTTCAACTATTTCCTTTAAAAGTGAATCGTTATAAGCAATTATACCAACGTCTTTACCTATAACGAGAGTAGTCTCTTTTATTTTTTTTATCAATTCGATTAAACTTCTGTCGTCAAGTACAAAGTAAACATCCCCTTTTTTGGGTAAGATAGAATGTGTTCCTTCTACCTTACTACCTCTTATAATGTTGTCTGAAATAAATTTTTGAAATCCTGAGTAAATACTCTTAGGCTGATTAGATTTTGGATTTACAAAAACCAAAGTATCGTATTTATGCAATTTAATTTTCAAGCTCAAAAGACCTTCAAATACATTTTTTTCAAAATTTTGAAAAACACCAGCATAGTTTTTCAAGCTATCGTTAGTTTGATCTAGCAGATAGACTTTATCCTCTGGTAAATTTCTTAATGATTCAAATGTGTTTTCTAAACTTGCTGGCATAATAATGTAGTAGTTATAATTTCCTACATTATCATTAATGTGCTTCTCAAAAACATCTTGATTAAAATGATGAAAAAAGATATCAATCTTAACTCCTTCTCCCAAAGCCGAAACTATAGCATTGTATAAATCTTCTTTGAAGATATTCAACTCATCAAACAGCAGAAATACTTTCTTTACTACTGAAATATCCTCACTTTTTATGTAATATCCTTTGCCAGAAACAGCTTCAATAATACCACGCTTTTTAAGCTCACCAAAAGCCATAAAAACCGTATCTCTTGATAGCGAAAACCTATTACGAATACTATTTACAGACGGTAACTTATCTCCTTTTTTTAGGCGCCCATCTTGTAAACCAACCTCAACAGATTGAATAATCTGACGATATTTTGGTATACCAACTTTGCTATCTACATATATGATACTCACTTAACAAATATATGTAAAAACCGGTAGGTACTGGTAGGTGCTTGAAAAATATTTTATTAATTTAGCAGGAAATTGCTTTAAATTATGACAAATTCCAATTCTAAGATGTATTACATTACGACTATTTCAATATTTCTATCACTTCTATTGACAGTCAATTCGTGTTCAGATGATAGCTCTGGTAGTAATGATGGAGACGATGGCATTATAGAAACACCTATTTCGTTTTACTATGGCGCAGACCTTTCTTATGTTAACGAAATGGAAGATTGTGGTGCTACTTATAAAGATTCAAATGGTACAACAACTGATGTCTACCAAATTTTTAAGAATGAAGGTGCTAATTTGGTAAGAGTTCGTTTGTGGCATAATGCTGATTGGACTAACTATTCTGACTATAATGATGTTAAGGAAACGATACAACGCGCAAAATCTAAAGGTTTAAAAGTGCTTTTAGATTTTCATTATAGTGATACTTGGGCAGACCCTTCTAAACAAGAAATTCCGGCTGCTTGGGTTAGTGAAATCAACAATACTCCTGCATTAAGTCAGTTGCTTTACGATTACACATACAACACTTTAGACCAATTATCTAATGAAAATTTATTGCCAGATATTGTGCAAGTTGGTAATGAAATCAACGGAATGATTTTACAACAAGGCGAACTAGTTTGGCCTATTGACTGGGCAAGAAATTCGGCATTAATCAATAAAGGTATTCAGGCGGTTAGAGATATTTCAGCTGCTAAAAACAAGACCATAGAGGTTATGCTTCATATCGCACAACCAGAAAACGGACTTTGGTGGTTTGAGCAGGCTACTGCAAATGGAGTTACCGATTTTGATTGGATTGGTTTGTCGTATTACCCAATTTGGTCTGATTACGATTTAAACGAAGTACAAACACCACTTACTACTCTAATTAATACCTATAACAAGAAATTAATGATAGTAGAAACCGCATATCCTTTCACCTTAGATAATGCAGATAGTGCTAATAATATTTTAGGTTCTGATGCTCTAACAGGTGGCTATCCTGCTACGCAACAAGGGCAATTAGATTACCTTAATCAACTAAAACAAATTATTGAAAGCGCAGGTGGGCAAGGCCTTGTCTATTGGGAGCCAGCTTGGGTTTCTACAGGCTGTTCTACACTTTGGACACAAGGGTCGCATTGGGATAATGCCACACTTTTTGACCACGACAATAAAGCAACTCTTGGTATTAAATTTTACAATGCTTCACTAGATGAATAAAACTATATTTTCACTTCTTGGTTTATTTCTATTAACCTGTGGAGCATTTTTTTTAGAAGCGCAAACCAGAGAAGTCATCACGCTAAAAAAAGGTTGGAAATTCAACAAAGGACAACATCCTAATGCCACAAAAATAGACTTTAATGATGCCAAATGGGAAACTGTAACCGTTCCTCACGATTGGGCAATTTATGGTCCTTTTGACAAAGAAGTAGACAAGCAAACCGTTGCCATTACACAAAATGGCGAAAACATTGCCACAGAAAAAACGGGCAGAACTGGCGCTTTACCATACATCGGAGAAGCTTGGTACAGAAATACATTTTCACTTGAAAATTTTGACGGCTCTAAAAAGGTATTATTACTTTTTGAAGGTGCAATGAGCGAACCAGAAATCTTTTTAAATGGCAAAAAAGTTGGCGAATGGAAATATGGTTACAGCTACTTTTATTTTGATGTTTCAAAATACATTAATGATACTTCTGAAAACACATTAGCCGTAAAACTTACTAATGTTGGCAAATCATCAAGGTGGTATCCTGGCGCTGGTTTATACAGAAATGTAAGGCTCATTGTAAAAGACAAAGAAAGTTTTGAGCAATGGTCAACCTTCATCACTACGCCATCAATTACTGAAAATGAAGCTAAAGTGAATATCAAGACTAAAGCTTCTGGAACGGACTTAAAATTAGTAACCAAAATTTTTGATGTTAATGGAAACGAGATTTCTTCCCAAGAAACCTCAACCGTTATTAATGATGAATTTGAACAGAATATAAAAGTCAACCAACCACGACTTTGGAGTCCTGAAACACCTCACTTATACACGGCAGTTTTAAAGCTTTACAAAGGCAACGTTCTTAAAGACGAAATAGCGCAACGCTTTGGTATTAGAACCATAGATTACAGTCCAAAAACTGGTTTTAGTCTTAATGGTGAAACCCGAAAATTTAAAGGTGTTTGTTTACATCACGATTTAGGTCCGATTGGTACTGCAGTGAATATGTCTGCCTTGAGACGTCAACTCAAAATCTTAAAAGATATGGGATGTAATGCCATTAGAAGCGCACACAATATGCCTTCTTTTGAGCAATTAGAACTTTGTGACGAAATGGGATTTCTATTTTTAGCTGAAAGTTTTGACGAATGGAAAAAACCAAAAGTTGAAAATGGTTACAATCGTTTTTTTGATGAATATGCCGAAAAGGATGTTGTAAATCTGGTAAGAGCCACTAGAAATCATCCAAGTATCGTCATGTGGAGTTCTGGCAACGAAGTACCAGACCAATGGGGAAGCGAAGGTGTAAAACGTGCTAAATGGTTGCAAGATATTTTCCACAGAGAAGACCCAACACGACCTGTAACGGTTGGTATGGACCAAGTAAAAGCAGTTATGGAATCTGGCTTTGGCGCTATTATGGATGTTCCTGGTTTAAATTATCGCGTGCATCTTTACGAAGAAGCTTACGAGCGTTTTCCGCAAGGCTTTCTTTTAGGTTCCGAGACAGCTTCAACTGTGAGTTCTCGTGGTATTTATAAGTTTCCTGTAGAGATTGCCAGTATGAAAACTTATCCAGATTTTCAGTCCTCGTCTTACGATTTGGAATATTGCAGCTGGTCTAATCTTCCTGATGATGATTTTGTTTTACAAGATGATAAGCCTTGGGTTATTGGCGAATTTGTTTGGACTGGTTTCGATTATTTAGGCGAACCTACACCTTACGATGAAGCTTGGCCTTCTCGTAGTTCGTATTTTGGGATAAATGATTTGGCTGGTTTACCAAAGGACCGTTATTATTTGTACCGAAGCCGTTGGAACACAACCGATGAAACGCTCCATATGTTACCACATTGGAATTGGAAAGGTCGCGAAGGCGAAACCACACCTGTTTTTGTATATACAAGTTATGATAGTGCAGAACTGTTCTTAAACGGAAAAAGTTTAGGTATTCAAAAGAAAAATAATGATTCTAAGCAAAATCGTTATCGTTTAATGTGGATGGATGTAAAATACGAGCCAGGTACATTAAAAGTCGTTGCACTTGATGAAAACGGTAATCCAGCAGCAGAAAAAGAAATTAAAACCGCAGGCAAACCTTATCAACTTGTTCTTGATTCCGACGTAAAAACTATAAAAGCTAATGGCGAAGATTTGGCTTTTGTAACGGTTTCTGTTGTTGATAAAAATGGTATTCCTTGCCCAACAGCAACCAATCAACTTAACTTTAAAGTTAAAGGCAATGGAACTTACAGAGCTGCTTGTAATGGCGACGCCACATCATTAGAACTATTTCACTTACCAACTATGAAATTATTCAGTGGTAAATTGGTGGTATTAGTTCAATCTACCGAAGACGCAGGCGATATAGAATTAACCGTTACTGGCAAAGGCTTGAAAAAAGGGAAACTAAAATTGAAATCCGTTAACTAAGAACAGTAGGCTATTTTGTTTTTCTTTCTAATCTTCTGTTTTCTGTAGATTAGAATTGCCAAGGCTACCGTAGCACCAGAAAAGGCTAAACAAGCACCAACTAACGACGACGTAGAAACACTGTAACCATAAGCAATTGGTAATCCTGCTAAGTAAGCACCAAGAGCATTTCCCATATTAAATGCGCTTTGGTTCATAGAAGACCCAAGCATTTCTGAACCTTTGGCAGAGTTGATAATTGCCATTTGTATTGGTGTAGAAATTGTGAACGCTATCATACCTACTATGAAGGTAAAAATCATCGCAACAACAACATTTGATATCATAAAAGAATTACAAACCAAGATAATAGTCATAGACAGCAAACTAATACCAACTGCTCTTAAGGGCGAAAAGATTTCAGCTAGTTTAGCACCGATAAAGTTTCCACAAAACATACCCAATCCAGCTAAAATCATTGCTATACTAATGGCATTTTCAGATAGACTTACCGTTTCTGTCAATAAAGGAGCTATGTAGCTATACCAAGCAAAAAACCCACCTGTACCAACAGTTGTAAGCGCTATTAATGCCCAAAGTTCTAAATTTTTAAGTCCTTTTTCTTCTGAAGTTGCAGGTCGTTTTACATCTTTTTCAAACTGTGGCATCCAATAAAAAACACTTGCTAAAGCCAAAATGCCGACAACTCCTACCATTAAAAAAGATACACTCCAATCGTATTGATTTCCTAAGTATGTTCCTAAAGGCACACCAATAACATTGGCTATGGTTAATCCAGAAAACATCACTGCAATTGCTTGTGCAGATTTCCCTTCTTTTGCCAACTTACCTGCTACTACGGCACCAATACCAAAAAAAGCACCATGAGGCAATCCTGAAAGAAAACGTGCCACTAACATAAATCCATAACTTGAAGAAAAAGCAGATATGGTATTGAAAATGGTAAACCAAACCATTAATAACAATAACATTCTATGAGGCGCAATTTTTCTACTAAGGCTTGTTAATAAAGGCGCACCCACTACGACACCCAATGCATAAGCTGAAATGAAATGACCTGCCTCAGGAATGGTAATGCTTAAAGCATTGGCTACATTGGGTAAAATACCCATAATAACAAATTCCGTTAAGCCAATACCAAACCCACCAACAGCTAAAGCTAACAAAGCTTTTTTGTTAGAATTTTTCTCTTTCATAGCAATTATTTATAACTAGCAATTTGAGAGCAAAATTCTGAAAAATTGATAGATTTTAATAGCACTAACTTATCTTATATCTATACTATATTAACACTGTTAAAATTATATTAAAATAATTAAAGTTAATATAGTATAGATTTTAAACATAAAAATCAATCAAGTTGTTGTTGTTTCAAGCAATTGTAAGACGTTAAATTATCTTGATTTACGATCAATGAAAGTTTTGATTACAACTCTACCATTCAGCAAAGTTTCCATCTTCATTTCTCCAAATAGGGTTTTTCCAATCGTGACCAATTTTTTGACCTTCTTTTAGTTTTTCTTCATCAATCTCAACTCCTAATCCTGGTTTCGTTAATAAATCTAAGTATCCATTTTTCACATCAAAAACTTCAGGATTTTTAACATAATCTAATAAATCGAAACCTTGGTTATAGTGAATACCCAAACTACTTTCTTGAATAATAGCATTTGGTGAAGAAAAATCTAAATGCAAAGCAGATGCAAGAGATATTGGCCCTAAAGGACAATGAGGTGCAATTGCTATATCATACGCTTCTGCCATTGTAGCAATTCTTTTGACTTCTGAGATTCCGCCTGCATGGCTTAAATCTGGCTGAATAATATCTACAACACCTTGATGTAATACGTCTTTAAAATCCCATCGAGACAGCATTCTCTCGCCTGTTGCTATTGGTATACTTGTATAAGAGTAAATATGCTTGAGAGCATCATTATTTTCACTTAAAACAGGCTCTTCAATAAACATTGGATCATAAGGCGCTAACTCATCTATTAACTTTTTTACCATTGGCTTGTGTACTCTTCCATGAAAATCTAAGCCTATATCTATTTCGTTACCAAACTCCTCTCTTAACAGCTTAATATTTCGGGCAACGCTTTTTATATCTTTTATGGTAGATACCCAAGGCATTTGACCTGTAGCATTCATTTTTACTGCTCTATAACCTTGAGCTATTTTTTCATGAGCTTGCTCTAAAACCACATCAGGATTATCGCCTCCAATCCAACAGTACATCTTCATTTTTTGCCTTACCGCACCTCCTAAAAGCTCATATACAGGAACATTTAAATACTTTCCTTTTATGTCCCACAATGCTTGATCGATACCAGAAATAGCACTCATAAGTATGGTACCTCCTCTGTAAAATCCACCTCTGTAAAGTACTTGCCATATATCTTCGATATGGTTTGCCGTTCTACCAATTAGATAAGGTTCTAACTCTCTAACACAAGCCGCAACAGAATCTGCTTTTCCTTCTACAACAGGCTCACCCCAACCAACAATTCCACCTTTAGTAGTTACTTTAACAAATAACCATCTTGGTGGCACTTTAAATAATTCTAATTTGACAATTTCTAATTGATCCATTTAGACTCGTTTTTAATTTTCACAAATTGTTCTGCATTTGCCTTTACTCCATCAAACGCTTTAGATTTTGTTAAAGCACTTCCTAAACCGAAACCAGATACACCAGCTAAAATCCATTCTTCTGCATTAGAAAGGTCTATTCCGCCTACCGCAAAAAAAGCCACATCATCTAAAGGTGATTTTACTGATTTAAAATAACTTATACCCAAATTGCCTGCTGGAAACAGTTTTACAATATCCGCTCCACAAGCAACTGCAGTACAAATTTCTGTTGGTGTTATGGCTCCCATTGCTACTGGCACATTGTATTTCTTTGCAACAGCTAACACCTCTGTATTTGTGTTTGGTGTAACCAAAAATTGAGCACCAGACGTTATAGCTTTTTCAGCGATATCAGAATTTATTACAGTGCCAGCTCCTATGAGTACATCTTGAGATGCATATTGTTTTTTTGCCTGCTGTATATGATGTAAAAAACCAGGTGTATTAGAAGTTATCTCTATCACTTTTATACCTCCTTGTACCAAATTTTCAATTATTTCTGGTACTTTTTCCTGTTCTTTTGTTCTTACAATTGCTATTAATCTTTCTTGTTTTATAATAGCAGCGATCTCTTCTCTTTTCATCTTATCTTAAAACGTGTCCACTTGTATTACCTTCCATTATGGATAATATTTCTTCTTCTTTACTAGTATGCTGATCTCCTAAAACTGTATGCTTTAATGCAAATGCTGCCGTAGCAAAATCAATTACTTTTTTATCATTCCAACCTTTATTATAACCGTGTAATACAGCTGCAGCAAAGGCATCTCCAGTACCAAATCTATCTGCTATAGAGACCTCAATGGTTTCAGAAAGATTATAAATAGAATTTGAAAGAAATACACCTGAAAGCTTATTGTTACTTGCCGAAATATGATCTCTAATTGTAAAAGCAATTTTATTGATCTTGAACTTTTCTGAAGCAATTTTCATAGAATTGAGTGTTTTTTCTAGTCTAGTATTACCTTCAGGAAGTATATCATACACATCTTCTAATACATTTGCATTACCAAACAAGAGATCTGTGTTAACAAGTATTTTGTCAAAGATTTTTCTTGCATCAGAAGGCTGTTTCCAAAGCGATCTTCTGTAATTCATATCAAAAGCGACCTTAACATCCATTTTTTGTGCAATTTCTGCAACCTTTATAGTCTCTTTTGCACATTGTGATGATAGTACTGGTGTTATTCCTGATAAGAAAATCCACTTTTTACCTTCAAGAATATCTTCCCAGTTAAACTCATTTTCCTTAATCATACTTAAGGCAGAATCTTTGCGGTCATAAATTACCTGAGATGGCCTAATAGACTTTCCTTGTTCTATAAAATAAGTTCCTATTCTGTCTCCTCCTCTTACTATTTTATTGGTATTGATATGGAATGATCTTAACGAACTAACAGCTGCGTCTCCTAATGGATTTTTAGGAAGTTTTGTAACGTAGTTAACATCATTGCCAAGCACACCTAGCGAGCTTGCAACATTAGATTCTGAACCTGCGTAGTTAACACTAAAGGTATTACTCGAACTTATTTTTGTTGTATGCTTCTCTGGTGTTAACCTAAGCATAATTTCTCCAAAGGTTATGAAGCTCATTTTTTCTGTAGTGATTTAGTATAGTTATTTTGAGTTTCTAAAATATGATTGTACATCGCTGTACTTGCCATTTGACTATCTTGATTTATTATGGCTTCAAGTATGTTTCTATGATGATTAAGCATAATCTCTTTCTTCTTTTGCAGTTCCCCTTCTTGTGGTTTTGCGTAAACACCTGTTTTAAATTTTGGCATTAAATTAAAAATAGGATCTAGCAGTAGATTAAGCACCTGATTATCTACAATAGAAAGGATAGTTTTATGAAAATCATTATCTAACTCCGCTTCTTTCTTAGTGTCATTAATATTACACTTAGAGGTCATTTCAATATTATTTACCAGCATTTCTATTTGTTCATCTGTTCTATTAATCGCTGCCTGACTTGCCAAAGCTGGCTCTAAAATCAATCTTGTGTTTATAGTTTGTTGAATAACATTTTGATCTGAAGAAAGCTCAAAAAACAAGTTTAATGTCTCAGAGGCATTTTTTATGCTCATTTCTGAAACATAAACTCCACTTCCTCTTTTTACCTGAACAATACCACGAGCACTCATCTTCTTTATGGCTTCGCGTACAGCAGTTCTACTTACTTTAAACAAGTCGCAAAGCTCATTCTCTGTTGGTAATTTACTTCCTGGAAGATAATTCCCATTTCTTATGGCTTCCGTTAACTCATACTCAATCATTTGAGTAAGTGACTTTTTTATTCCTAAAGGTGCAAACATAAAAATCTAATTCATACGATGTAATACATCATACAAATTTATTTATTTGTTTTGTAAACACAAAATATCGTATCACAATTAATGCTTAACCATGAATAACTCATAGGTGAAAAACCTTGAGTCCATCCTAATTGTATAAATCTTTGAAGTAATTAAAAGCTTTATTAAAAAGATTAGCTTTTTTGAGAGGAAGAGCTTGTAGATGTACTTTTATAAAACAAATTCAAACACAAACCGGTAATTATGATGAGCATTCCTAGAAGTGTATACAAACTATATGCTTCGTTAAGCCAAAGTAGTCCTATAACGGTTGTAAATATAACCTCAAGGTATTTAAAAGGTGTTATAACATTGGTCTCTCCTATTTGCATTGCCTTTGTCATATAAAGCTGAGCAAAATAACCAAACACTCCCAAACTCAACAAGGCTAACCACTCGTAACCAATAGGTGTTATCCAATTACGTAGTGTTAGTAATCCACCAATAATTGTAGAAATGAACATAAAGTAATTAACAACAACCACAGGATGGTCCTTGTCTCCTATTCTTCTTATTGTAATATAAACTAAACCAGCAAACACTGCTGAAATGAGAGCATACAATAAACCTTCGATTTGAAGATTTTTATCAAATCCTTTCAAAACCAAAACTCCCGAAAAAGCTAACGCTAAAAAAAGCCATTGTATTGGTTTAATGTTTTCTTTTAGCAGAAAAACCGCAAAAATTGAAGCAAAAATTGGAGCAATATATCTAATTGATACTGCTGTACCCATTGTAATATACCTAAGCGACAAAAAGAATAAAAGCATAGAGGTAAGACCAAAAACGCTTCTAAGTATCAATAGCGTTTTTTTATTACCATAAATAGGAACCTTCTTCTTTAATAAATAAGGAAACGTAAAAACTAGAGATCCTAAAGCTCTAAAAAAAACAATCTGATAAACACTAAACTGCCCTAAAGATTTTACAAAAACATTTAGCAAAGTAAATGCTATGGCACTTATTATCATGTAAAAAATTGCCTTCTTCATAAACATGCAGGCCTTATTTATAAAAATAAGTTAGCAATCTAGCTTTAAAAATTTACTAAAACCAGAAGAAGACAATTCTTTTATTTCTTTATCAGTATTAAATTGGTTAACTCCCAATTGTATAAGTGGAGTATTTTTTAGTCTTAAATCACTATTTTCTTTTGATGTGTCTGATATTAGAAAAACACCATCAATAGAACCATCATTAAGACTATTAATACATTTGTACTGCTTTTTTTCATTATGAAATGTTTGAAATAAAATAACTCTATAGCCTTTTATTTCAGCAATTTCCTGCAAATGATAAAGCATTTTACTATAATGATTTAAAGTAACTTCGGGAATTACAACAGCTACAGACTTTGTTTTTATACCTCTTAACGCTAACGCAAATTTATTAGGTACATAATTAAACTTTTTAGCCAATGACTTTATATATTCTGTAGCATCTGGACTAATATCTTGCTTTCCATTAAGCGCTTTAGACACTGTAGAAACAGAGTAACCTGAAAGCTCAGAAAGCTCCTTCATTGTAATTCTCGAAGTCTTCAATATCTTACTATTTTAATTCTTTAATTATAGAAATTGCATTTTTAGTATCAGATTCAATCTTTGCTAAATCGTAATTACCATCAGCATTTTTAGCTATTAATTTTGAACCCATACCAACACACGTTACACCTGCTTTAAACCATCCTTCCAGATTCTCTTTTGTAGGCGAAACACCTCCTGTTGGCATTATGCTAGTCCATGGTTGAGGACCTTTTATTGCCTTAACAAAATCCGGTCCGTAGATACCACCTGGAAATAATTTTACAATTTCGCAACCCAGTTCTTCTGCTCTACAGATTTCTGTTAAAGAACCACATCCTGGAGACCACATTACTTTTCTTCTATTACAAACAATAGCAATATCTTCTCTTAGCACAGGTGTAACTATAAAGTTAGCGCCAAGAGCCATAAAACGAGAAGCTGAAGCTGCATCTGTAACAGAGCCAACTCCCATAATCATACCTGGTAATTCTTTAAGAACATACTTATTTAACTCACCAAAAACTTCGTGAGCAAAATCTCCTCTGGCTGTAAACTCAAGTAATCTTGCACCACCATCATAAACGGCTTTAACTACTTTTTTACTAACCTCTATATCTCCATTATAAAACAAAGGCACTAAACCTGTTTGTTTCATAACTTCTGCTACTTCTAATCTCGAAAAATTTGCCATAACTTATCTTGCTACACGTCCAGAAGCATCACCTCCCATTAATTTTTCTACTTCAGAAACCGTTACTAAGTTAGCATCACCTTTAATAGTGTGCTTTAAACATGAAGCAGCAACAGCAAAGTCTAATGCATTTTGATCATCTTCAGGGTATTTTAATAATCCGTAGATTAATCCACCCATAAATGAATCTCCACCACCTACTCTATCAACGATATCAGTAATTTGGTACTGACGTGTTTCATACATTTTTTCTCCATCGTATAATACACCAGCCCAAGTGTTATGAGAAGCAGAAATTGATCCTCTTAAAGTTGTAATTACTTTTTTAGCTTTAGGGAACTTAGCCATCATTTGCTTACACACCGATAAGAAAGCTTCAGCTTTAACATCATGTCCATGCTTGTGTACATCTAAACCTTCAGGATGGATACCAAAATGCTTCTCTGCGTCTTCCTCGTTTCCTAAAACGATATCACAATACGATGTTAATTCAGTCATTATTTTTTCTCTGTGTGCATCATCACAATACGTCCAAAGTTTTGCTCTATAGTTAAGATCTGTAGAAATAGTAACACCCATTTCACTCGCCACTTTTACCGCTTCTAAACATGCATCTGCTGCACCTTGAGAAATAGCTGGTGTAATACCTGTCCAGTGGAACCATGCCACATCTTCAAACACAGATTTCCAATCTACCATACCTGGCTTAATCTCTGAAATAGCAGAATGCGCTCTGTCATACACTACTTTACTACCTCTACTTACAGCTCCTGTTTCTAGGAAATAAATTCCTAAACGGTCACCACCATATATAATTTTATCTACACCTACACCTCTTTTACGCATTTCCATCATAGCACATTCACCAATATCGTTTTTTGGTAAACGCGTTACAAAATCTACTGGAACACCATAGTTAGCTAAAGAAACTGCTACGTTAGACTCACCACCTCCATATACTACATCAAAGCTAGATGCTTGAGAAAATCTTAAAAATCCTTGAGGTGCTAATCTTAGCATTATTTCCCCAAAAGTGACTACTTTTTTCATTTGAAAATTGTTTAATTAGTTATTTGCTTAAACGTTTAACCAAACATTTTAAAAATAAATCAAAACGTATCTGGTTTTGATTATAATAAACAAAAAGCTTAAATTTGCTTAAACGATTAAGCAAATATATAAAATCTTGGGAAATAAAAAAAGAACTACAATAAAAGACATTGCCAATGTTCTTAATATCTCAGCAGCAGCAGTCTCTAAAGCATTACACAACGATTCTAGGATAAGCAAACAAACCAAGGAAGATGTAAAACGTGTTGCTAAAGAATTAAACTACCAACCTAACCATTTGGCCAGTGCTTTAAGAAAAGGAAAAAGCAATTTAGTTGGTGTTATTGTACCTCGTACTAATAGTAATTTCTTTTCTTCTGTTATTGAAAACATGGAAGCTGTTTTAGACAAGGCTGGTTATAACATTATCATCACACAGTCTAAAGAATCTTTTAAAAAAGAATGTAAAAATATAGACACATTACTTTACACCCAAGTTGATGGCATAATTGCTTCAATGGCAAATGAAACAACTGATCTTTCCTATTATGAGAAAATAAAATCTAAAGGAATTCCATTGATACTTTTTGATCGTGGTGAAAACGACCTTAATGTAGATTATGTTGGTATCAATGATTATGATAGTAGCCACATGATTGTTGAACATTTAGTTAAAAAAGGCTGCAAACGTATTGCTCATATTGGTGGTTATAGACGAACTCGAATTTTTAACAATAGAATAAGAGGATATATAGACGCATTAACGAAACACAACCTACCTTTAGACCAAAATTTACTTACTGAGAGCAGTCTTACGCTTGAAGATGGTAGAGAAATGATGCAAAAATTCTTGCAACTAGAGCAACGTCCAGATGCTGTTTATGTCGCAAGTGATTATGCTGCTTTAGGTGCACTTCAGGTATTGAATGAAAATAACATTAATGTCCCAGAGGATATTTGTTTAATTGGTTTTGGCAATGAACCATTTACATCATTTGTAAAGCCTACAATTTCAACAGTAAATCAGCATAGTGCCGAAATAGGCAAAATTGCAGCTGAAACGTTCTTAAGTAGAATTAATGATAAAAACTGGAAACCCTCACTAAACAAGAACATCTTAAAATCTGAATTAATAGTTAGGGAATCCTCAGATAAAAAAATTTAAAAACACAAAACAATGAACATCCTCGATATAAAAGATAAAGTCATCATCATCACAGGTGGTTACGGAGTATTAGGCTCTGGTATAGCTAAGCATCTAGTTGCGTCTGGTGCTAAAGTGGCTATCCTTGGCAGAAATGAAGACAAAGCCAAAAATTTTGCAGCGCAGCTTTCTGCAACAAACGCTATAGGCATCAAAGCAGATGTACTAGACAAAGCAAATCTAGAAAACGTTAAAACTCAACTTATAGAAAAGTGGCAAACAATTGATGTCCTCATCAACGCAGCTGGTGGTAATATGCCAGGCGCAACTTTGTCGCCTTCTCAGTCGTTATTTGATATCTCGCTGGATGACTTTCAGAAAGTAACAGATTTAAATTTAATGGGAACTGTGATTCCGTCATTGGTTTTTGGAAAACAAATGACCGAACAAAATGGTGGTTCTATCATTAACGTTTCTTCGGTTGCTGTGGCACAAGCATTAACACGTGTTGTTGGTTATTCGGCTTCAAAGGCTGCTATGGAAAACTTTACACGTTGGATGGCTGTAGATATGGCTCACAAATTTGGCGATAAGATTAGAGTCAATGCCATTGCGCCTGGATTTTTCCTAGCAGACCAAAACCGAAAATTATTAACCAATGAGGATGGCTCTTTAACCGAACGTGGCGAAACCATTATTAAAAACACACCTATGAAGCGTTTTGGAAATTCTGATGAACTCAATGGTGCAGTACAACTTCTCGCAAGTAATGCTTCAAAATTTATGACAGGAACCGTCATCCACGTTGATGGTGGTTTTGGTGCTTTTAGTGGTGTTTAAACATTAAGAAATGACAGAAACTTTTAGATGGTTTGGCAAATCTGATGCTGTAACCCTTTCGGATATAAGACAGTCTGGTGCAACAGGTGTAGTTACTGCATTGCATCATATTCCAAATGGCGAAATTTGGCCTATTGAAGACATTGAAACCACAAAAAATGAAATTCTCAATGCAGGATTAGAATGGTCATTTATTGAAAGTATTCCTATTCACGAAAACATAAAACTGCATCAAGGCGATTATGCAAAACGCATAGAAAACTACAAACAAAGCCTTATTAATGTCGCTAAATGTGGTGTAAAAAATGTGTGCTACAACTTTATGCCTGTTTTAGATTGGACGCGTACACATCTTTTTTGGGAACTCGAAGATGGCAGCACAGCATTACGATTCGATAAGATTGAAATGGCTGTTTTTGAAACCTATATAATGCAACGCAATGATGTTGAAAAGGATTACGACGAAGCTATTTTAGCTAAGGCCAAACAGCGCTATGAAGCTATGTCTAAAACCGAAATACAACGTTTAAAAGATGGTATTTTAAAAGGTTTGCCTGGCACAGTTGACGACCTTGATATTCCGACATTCAAGAAGATGATAGCGCAGTATAAAGACCTATCGCATTCCGATTTAAAATCTAATTTGTCCTATTTTTTGAATGAAATTATTCCGCTTGCGGAAGAATTAGGTGTGAAGATGGCGATTCATCCGGACGATCCTCCATTTGATATTATGGGATTACCTCGTATCATCACTTCAGAACGCGATTTGGATGATTTGGTTGGTTTTATCGATAGCCCTTCAAACGGCATTACGTTTTGTACAGGTTCTTTGGGTGCAAACAAGAAAAACGACTTGTCAAAGATGATTGAAAAATTCAAAAATAGAATTCATTTTCTTCATCTTAGAAACGTGAAACGAGAAGACGACGGTAGTTTTTACGAAGACCATCATCTTGAAGGCTCTTCAGATATGTTCGAGATTGTAAAAGCAGTTTTAAAGATTGAAAAAGAACGCAACATTTCGCTACCTATGCGACCAGACCACGGCCACCAAATGCTTGATGATTTGAAGCATAACAATTCGTATGCTGGTTATACTGCTATTGGTCGCTTAAAAGGTCTTGCTGAACTTAGAGGCCTTAGTCTTGGGATTTCAAAAAGTGGAATTATTTAAAACAAATAACGTTTACAAATCATTTTTATCCAACCAAGTCTCGCAAGCTTTTGGCCAATCATCACTTGTAAAACCGCGTCCTAAACCAAAACCGTGTCCGCCTTTTTCATAAATATGAAGCTCGGCTGGCACTTTGTTTTCTTTTAAGGCTAAATAATATTGAAGACTATTTTCTACAGGAACTGACTTGTCATCTGTAGCGTGAATTAAAATGGTTTTTGGTGTTTCTGAAGTGATTTGAGTTTCATTAGAATAGAATTCCACAGTTTTTTTTGATGGTGTTTCGCCCAACAAATTTGTTTTAGAACCTTGATGTGTTACACCATCTTTCATCGAAATTACAGGATACACCAATATTGAAAAATCTGGTCTTGCACTGACTTCATATTCCGATTCGTAAACAGCATCATTATAATGCGTTGATAGTGTTGACGCTAAATGTCCACCTGCCGAAAACCCAAGAACTCCGATTTTATTTTCATCTAAATTCCAGTGTTTGGCATTTTGCCTCACATAGCGCATAGCACGTTGTGCATCTTGAAGTGGCGCAATGGTTTTATTTGTCGATATACTATCATTAGGCATTCTGTATTTTAATACAAAGGCTGTGATTCCACGCGTATTTAACCATTCAGCAATTTTAAAACCTTCTTTGTTTATGGCCAAATGATGATAACCTCCACCAGGACAAATAACTACAGCTGTTCCGTTTGGTTGTTCTGGTGCAAAAATGGTTAATGTTGGTTCTTTAACTTTTTCAACACTCCATAATGCAGAATCTTTTTGGGTTTGAATCTCTTTATAATCCGGATTTTCAATAGCATTAGGAATGGAATCTTGCCAAAGTTTAATTACTTCGCGCTCTTGCGCATAGCACGTCATAAAAAAGAAAACACCCAAAATACTTAACCACACGTTCTTCATTTTAGTCTTTTTTCACGTAAACATTAAACGACTCAATCTTTTCAACCAACTCTGCAACAGCCAATGTTGCGACTTCGGTTGCTCCTAAAACTGACAAATGAGTATTGTCTTCTTTTCCTTCTGGAAAATATGCAATTTCGCCTGGCGCAAAGTGCAAATGCAGTTTCTTAGAACCTTCAACTCCATAAGATTCCTCTAGTGTTTCAGTAAGGTATTGCAAATCTACAAACGGAACATCGTACTCTTGAGCTACCAATCGGGTTTCTAAAGGATATACTCCGTGAGTGTCTACCAATGTGGAATCTGCATTAAAATTTCGTCTTACTATCGACGAAAAAAGTACAGGAATAGCTTCTTTTGCTCTTGCTTCCTCTACAAACTTTATCAAATTGTGTCTGTATGCTGTATGCGGATTGGTAAAACGTTGCGGATTGGTTATTTTTTGGTCGTTATGCCCAAATTGAATGAAGACATAATCGCCTTTTTTAAGTTGCTTTTGCACCGAATCCCATCGACCTTCAGTGATGAAACTTCTGGTACTTCTACCATTTACAGCGTGATTTTTTACCGTTGCTTTATCGTTGAGAAGTGTTGGTAATAATTGGCACCATCCACGCTCTGGGTTTTCATCTGGATTTACCTTATCTGACATCGTTGAATCTCCAATGGTATAAATCGAAACGTTTTCAACGGTCTTTGCTGGCTCTTCTTTTTTAGTTTCAGTCGTATTATTACACGATTGAAATAATATAATTACTAAAACTAAGATTATTCTATAATGACTCATACCATTCTTTTTTTGAGGTTTCTTTGTATTTACCCAGTACATTTTTTAAGGTGTACTTTTTTGCTTCGCGTTTAGTTAATTGGTGCGACCATTCTACGCGTTCTGATGGTTTATAACCTTCGCCTTTGTTTTCATATTCTGCATAAAACGCAGTTTTTTCAGCTTCTGGTTTAGACCAATTGTGCCAACCTATTGGCAAGATGTGCTTTCCTAATTCGCAATTCATAAAAACGGTTTGCGCGTATACTCGCCAAGGTCTTCCTAAATACACTTTGTCCACGTCTTTATCTGCAGTGATTTTACAATCTTTAAACACATAACCAAACAATGAATCTTTTGGTGTTGATGCTGCTGTGATGTAAGAGTTCTTTTTACTATAGATTTCGCAATTTTCAAAAAAGGCTGTTGCACTTCCAAAGATAAAATCGGTTGTACCTTCAATATAACAGTTTTTGTAATATTGCTTTCCTTTTCCTGAAGCATACAAAGTATCTTGATTGCCTAATAAATTACAATTAACAACAGCTACCTCATCTGAAAACACAGATAATGCAACGGCTTGTCCAACTTCGCCTGAAGAATTTTCAATCGTGAGATTTTTTAAAATGACATTATTAGCTTCAACCAATAATGTGTAGGTGTAAAATGTACTGTTTCTACCCAATCCTACTTTATTAAAATAATCGTCGTAAGTTATAATGGTATTCTCTTTACTCTCGCCAACCAATGCTAAATTTTGGTTCCACTCGTGGATTTTTACTTTCTCTTTGTAGACTCCATTCTTAATAAAAATAGTGATTCTATCATACGGAAAAGCCTTGGTGTTTTTTATAGCTTCAACAATAGAGGTGTAATCTCCACTACCATCTTGTGCTACCACAATTTTGAATGGATTTGATGGCGAATTCTTCTGAAATAAATCGTATTTCTTTTTCCAGTCTAGATAGGCATCTAGCACCATTTGAGGGTCATTTCTATACCAAGCATAGCCATTTCTTCTTTCATCTCCGATTTCTGCTAAAGTGGCTTTTTTAACACCATCTCTATCACAAAAGAAAGGCGTATTGTCTTCAAGTTCCATAAAACGTGCCCAAATTGCAGGTGCGTTTTCATCTGGAATCATTCGTTTGTCAATAATCTTCCCTACATCATTGTATACTCTATCTTTCCTCAAACCTGTAATCTTCACTTTTTCGAACCAAGCTACTGCACTATTTACAGCGTTGATGATTTCTTTTGACGGATTTTCTATAGACATTAACAACATAACGATATGAGCCGATTCTGCACCACTCAAAGATGGTAACTCATAAGCTCTCGCCTTTGCTGGTTCTAACGTCTCTGCATCGTGTTGCGCACACCACGCTGTTAAAACTCCGTTTTGTTTGTATTGGGTTTTCAATATGCAATCTACACCAATTCTAAAAGCATCATTAACTCGCTCTAATTGTGCTTTTGGCAATTTTATAGAATAGTAATCGGTATTCTTTTTAAAATGATGAAGCATATTCATAATGTTTACCATCGAATTGTCATTGTAGGTAATATGCGAGTAATAGCCTTTTTTTAATGGGTAAAATTGTGGCCAACCTCCATTATCGTATTGTGCTTCCAGTATATAATCCAAACCTTTTAAAAAGGCGTTTTTATATCTTTCATCTTTGGTTTGAGCATATATTTTTGAGAGAAACAGCATTTCTTGTATGGTTGCTCCATTATCTGTTGTGGTCTCTTCATTGGTTTGCTTTTGCTTCATTAATTCTTCTTTTTCTGCTTGAGACAACGGCAAATGCATTTGTACATTTTTTGGCCAACCACCAATATTGCGTTGGTACAACAACACGTTTTCTGCAATTTGCTTGGCTTCATCAGATTGAAACCAGACAGCGTCTTTGGTGTGAATAATATTTCGCCAAGATTTATCGTGAACCTGAGCTGAAATTCCTGTGAAGAAACATAGTCCGATTACGACTAGTATGAATTTATAGTTAGGGTTGAATTTCATAATTAATCATTTTAAGGATTAGTGGTTTTTAGGCTACTCAACGGAACTTTGGTGTACTCTACATCTTCCTTATTGGTAGTGTAAGACACATATAAATTATCGTTGAAGATAAACGACTTAGGGTAATGATAACCCAATCGTTTGTACTTGCCTTGGTATTGCAATGGCTGTATAGCATCTCCTCCTTTGCGAAGCACATACGCATTGGTAAACAGATTACCATCATTACTAAGCGTTACAGCCAAAGGCATTCTCGTTTTGGATTGCACAGGATTGTTGATGATATAAGCGGAACCATCAGGAAGATTCCCTGCACTTTGTTTAGACCTAGAGTCTGGCATTGTGGTCTCAACTGGTGTCGTCCAGCTTTTGCCGTTATCTTCACTAATTGAAGCTAAGGTCTGAAACGAACTAAATTGGTCTCTAAACACCATTACCAAAGTATTATCTTTTTTTCTGAAACTACTTGGCTCAATTTCTTGAGAGACATTATTTTTTTCTGAATTATTTCTAAAGTGAGCTCTCATCCAACCTCTAACACCTTTTGGGTCGTCTGTGTATATTGGCGACACTTGTAATCCTGGTTGAAAATGTGCAGCATTGATGATACGACCATTAGCAAGCTGATGTGGGTCTTGCTCAAATACGGCATTCATAGCTGTATTATCTGCCATTAAAACTGGTTTTTCTTTAGACCAACTTAATCCATCTGCACTTGTTTTGTAATGGGTAAAACCACCTTTTGGCGACACTTTTGACGGCCAAACATTAACGAAAGCAATCAGTGAATCTTTGTACGTCCACCAACCACCAGAAGTACAATAACCCTCTTCTAAGGATGCTGCCAAAACCATTGGCTTGCTCCAATGTACACCATCTGTACTTTTACTATAGGCCACCCAAGTGTCATCAGAATCTTCATCTTTAGACGAACTTTGCCACTGACAGTACAACTCGCCTTTGAAAGCAGTCATTACAGCTCCATTACTAAAATGATCTGTACTATCTGTGGGTTTAAAAATGGTATGTGTTTCAATACCTTTTGGAAGTTTTAAACCTAAATCTTTTGGTTGAAGCGTATCGAAGATATCGATATTTACACTAAAAGGAAATGCATTCGCTTTGTCTCTTGTACAATTTTGAAACAAGAACATTGCAAAGAAAGCGAACACGAATAACGGTTGTATTGACTTTGTTCTTTTCATTATTTTTTAAATCGAATCCAGTCAATATCTAAACTTCCTGCATCATTAATATTACCTTCTCTTAATGCCAAGTAACCTATTTTTGCACCTATCCATCTGCCTTCTCTTGCTTTGAATGTGTCTCCTACTGGCTTAAATCTTTTGTTATTTGTACTGTAATAAAAATGGCATTCTCCGCCTTTATCGACTTTAATTTGAAGATAAATTGTATTGCTATCTACTTTTATTTTTTCACTTTCATTTTCTTTGCCTTCTTTGTGTGCGTCTTTACACGTTACCTGCGACACATAGAACTGTCCATCTTCTTGTGAGAATTTAATATAACTATAGCTCAATCCCATAATTAAAAAGCCAACTTGCTCGTTATCGTGTCTGGCATTAAACGTTAATTTGGTAGTTGCTGTAAACGATTCTGCAGGAAATTTTTGCAATAACAAATTTGGAACGTCGTGCAGATTACCAGAACCTTCTGGTCGTGGTCTGCAATACATTGTATAATGTCCCATTGGTGTTGGGAAACCATAATACACTTGTGGATTAGCGTGCCATTGCCACTGTAAACCTCTTTTGGGTTCATTAAACTCATCAGAATCTGATGGTGTTACTATAGGATAGGTTTTTCCAACATTTGGCTTTTTATATGTGGTTACAGGTTCACCAATACCATCATTGTTTTGGTCTACTCCCATAACTGGCCAATCGTTTTCCCAAGACATTGGCTGCATATGAACTATACGACCATACATATCTTTATCCTGAAAATGAAGAAACCAATCTTCGCCAGTAACAGTATCTACCCAAGCTCCTTGATGTGGTCCATTGATTTCAGTATTACCTTGATGCAATACCTTCTTTTTTTCGTAAGGCCCAAACACAGACTTTGACCTTAAAATAGTTTGCCAACCTGTTGGTACTCCACCTGCAGGTGCAAAAATGTAGTAGTAGCCATTTCGTTTGTAAAACTTAGGACCTTCAATAGTAGATTCTTCTTTATGACCATCGATAATGATAACCTCATCATCATTAGTTTTGGTGCCTTCAGCATTCATACTGCACACAACTAATAAACTCTTTATACCTGCACGACTTCCTGCAAAAGCATAAGCTAAATACACTTTTCCGTCATCGTCCCAAAGTGGTGTTGGGTCTATCAATCCTTTGCCTCCTTTAACCAAAACAGGCTCTGACCAAGCACCTTTTGGGTCTTTGGTTTTAATCATATAAATACCAAAATCTGGGTCTGGATAATAAATGTAATATTCGCCCTTATGAAAACGAATACAAGGTGCCCAAACACCTTTTCCGTGTTGTGGTTTGTCAAAAACCTCTAATGGTACTTGCTTTTGTAAAGCGTAGTTTACCAACTCCCAATTTACCAAATCCTTGGAATGTAAAATCGGCAAACCAGGCGAACAGGTAAATGACGAAGCCGTCATATAATAATCTTCGCCAACTCTAACGACATCTGGGTCTGAAAAATCGGAATGTAAAACTGGATTGGTGTATGTATCATCTCCATTATCTGACACCCAAACTTCGGACACAAACTTGTCTTGCGCCATACAATTGAAGACGATAAAAAATGTGGCTATTAAACTTATATTTTTCATAGGGTAATGACTTTCTTTTCTGTGTTACTTAAAAAAGCGGCTTCAATAATTGTAATGACTTGCGTGGCTTCTTCTGCTGTAACAGGTAATGATTTATTGTTTTTTATGGCTTCAGCAACTCCATTGTAATAGGCCATATAATCGCCTTGTTCAGTTACAACGAGTTCTTTTTTTGAGGTATTATTTTCAACTGTGTGAAGCAATCCTCTTTCGGATTCAGGTTCAATTCCCCAATTTGCTGTATTGGGTTTTATTTCTTTTTGAAGTTCGGTTTCCTGAATATCAGCTTTAGATTTTATAAACGAACCTTTTGTGCCGTGAATGCTATAGGCTGGCAATGGTTCTCTTACAAAATAACTGGATTTTAGAGTTACAAAATGCGAATCATAGTAAAGTTTCACATCAAAATAATCTCCTACTTTAGAATCTTTTCTGAATGTATCTAAAGTTGCAAAAACACCGTTTGGCATACCAAACAGTTGCAATGCTTGGTCAATGAGATGCGAACCCAAATCGTACAAACTACCAACACCTTCGGTTGGTGTTTCTTTGTGGTTTTTATAACTCAGTTCTGGGTCGAATCTATCGTAATGAAATTCAGCTTCAACAATATCTCCCAACACTCCTTGTTGCACAACTTTCTTTACAGTTTTAAAGTCGCTATCCCAACGTCTGTTGTGATAGACTGAAAGTTTTAGGTTTTGCTTTTCAGCTATGGCTATCAATTCTTCAGCCTCTTTTGTGGTTACTGTAAAGGGTTTTTCTACAATGACGTGTTTACCAGCTTCAAGGGCTTTTTTGGTGTAATCGTAGTGTGTAATGTTTGGTGTATTAACCACTACTAAATCAATAGTTTCATCTTTTAGAATATCATCTAAAGCACGAAACGTCTTGATATTGGGATATTTTTTTTCAGCTAAGTTTTTTGTTCGTTCAAAAACTGCATAAAGATTAAAATCTGGATGCGCTTCAATAAATGGTGCGTGAAATAAATGTCCGCTCATTCCGTACGAACAAAGTGCTGTGTTGATGGTAGCCATAATAATGTTATTGTTCTCGATACAATTTCCAGCGTTTCAAAATCACTAGAACTGATGTATCTTTCAATTTTACTTGTTAAGTTCTAAAGCAGCCATCATAAATGGACCTGTACCTTTTGGGTCGTTAGACCTAATAATTTCTCCGATGTAATATTCAAAAGTGCCATCTCTATATGGATTGCCTCCCAAACCAGCTACTCCACAACATTTATTTAGGTTAACGACACCATTATCTTCAACAGTGATGAACGTTTCTAAAATACCATTAAAAGCCTTATTGGCATTGTCTAAATATTGTTTTGGCAAATAGCCTTTGTTAACGCCTTTTGCTAAAGTGTAGGTAAACATACTTGTACCTGTTGCCTCTAAATAGTTACCTTCTTTTTCTGGAAGATTTAGTACTTGATACCAAGTACCTGTTTTTTCATCTTGGTATTTTACAATGGCTTCCGCGTATTGGTTGAGATACTTAATTAGTCGCGCTCTACCTTCGTGGTCTTGTGGCAAATAATCTAACACATCTACCAATGCCATTCCGTACCAACCCATTCCTCGAGACCAAAAATTTTGTGACAATCCTGTTTCTTTATCAGCCCATTTTTGTTCTTTGCTTTCGTCCCAACCGTGATAGTACAAACCTGTTTCTGGGTCTCTGCTGTACTTCTCAATTAAATCGAACTGCAACATAATTTTGTCATAAACCTTATTGGCTTCGTCTTCACTCATATAAGCTTTGGCATATTTTGTATGAAACGGTTCTGCCATATACACTCCATCTAACCACATTTGGTATGGATATATTTTTTTGTGCCAATAGCCACCTTCGGACGTTGTTGGCTGTCCTTCTAACTGCTTGTGTAAGGTGTCCATCACTTTCTTAAAACGCGACTCTTGTGTTTTGTTGTAAACGTAGTAGATGACATCTCCAGCTTTTATCATATCTAGATTGTAGTTAGACATTTTGTAGGTCTTTATCTTACCATCTTTTTCAATCATCCTGTTAGGATAATCATAGATATAATCGTAAATTTTTTGATTTTTGGTCTGCTCAAAAACCTTAGACATTCCTTGCAGAACCAGTCCTGGCGTGTAACTCCATTTTGGCTTATCTCTGAAATCTAAAAGTGTAGGATCTGGAAAACGTTTTATTTCAGAAAGCGCCATACGCTCTGACCATTTTAGGTCTTCAGAGATTTCTTTTTCAGCTACAGGTGTTTCTTCTGTTTGTTTCTTTTCTTCTTTACAACTGGTAAGAAAACCTAATGCTAATATTGCTACGAGTGCTATGTTTTTCATCTTTACTCTTTTTCGTATTTTTTAATCACTAAATATTTTAATTCGGTATCTCCTGCATTGCTAATGCCGTGCATACTCCACGATGGGCAGTACAAACTGGTATTTGATTCAACAACAACTTCCTTACCATCTAAATGAAATTTTGCTTTGCCTTCTAGCACATAAAAGAACTCGTCTTCCTTGTGTTTATGAGGTGCGTGTGTAGATTTTCCTGGTGCAACAACACTCATTTTTATGGTTCTTCCGTCTAAAAAATCCTTATCGGCAAACCAATATTGGTAACCAGCTTTTGTAGGCACCGTTTTTTCTTCAGAAAAGGTGTTTACACATTCTTCAATTGTGTATGTTTTTTCCTGAGCTGTTGTGGTCTGTAAAGCAAAGCAAAACGCAACCACTGCTAGCAACTTAATACCAGTTTTCATTATAACGTGTTGTTAGAGTTTAATTCTGTCAACAATCCGTCAAGGTAATCTAAGAACTCTTTTTCGGTTTTAATTCCATCAGTTTCTTGTTCCCAAGCTGCTAAAAAGTAAAAAGAAACAGGTTCGGTAGTTGGTTTGAATTCTACTAAGTAATCAAACTCGCCCTTTTTAGCTTCAACGGTTGTATTTACTTCATAAAATACTGCCATACCTAAGTCGTCTGGCACTAATGTTTGCTCGCCATAGGTTGCTATGTAAGCCCACTTTTTATTTTCACTTTCTTTTGTGAAATACGATACCTTGTGGTCTATAATCCCAGTTACAATACCATTTACCGCTTTTGATGGCTGAATAGTGTGCTTTGTATACCTTTTATCTGGCTGAATGCTAAGTGTTGATTGCAAATCGATAGTGTCTTCGCCTGTTTTCCAACCGTAATAATCTACTACAACAGAAGATGCATTGGCAGAATTTTCAACAGATGCAAACGTTGAATCTACATTTTTAAAATGAAGCACTTCGTCATTTACCAAACGCCCTAATGAACCAACACCAAGACCTTTGCCTACTTTTAGAATATCTTGTCCCCAAGGTTGTGGCTCGTGGTAAGAATCAAAACCATCTTGACCCACTTGCCCTAATACCATTGTATCAGTCTTTTTGCCAAAAATGTCAATAGCATTTCTCCAATCTAAATAAAGTCTGTACCCTACTTTGTTGCTCTCCCAACCTGGACCTTCGTAACGGATAAACCAAGTATGGTCTGTGTGCTGCGCTGGCACTTTTAATCGGTTTACGTTTTTAAACGATGTACCGTTGCTGTATTCTTGATGACCTCTTGGTCCATCTTTCCATTCGCCACCTTGCGCTACTGAAATCTCAGCATATGTTTTTGGAACGTCTTCTACCTTTTGCTCTTGCTGAACCTCTTGTTTTGTATCTTCCTTCTTTTCGGATTTACAAGCTACAATGGTACTTACACACAATAAAGCTGCTATTAATTTTGAAGTTTTCATTTATGGTTTTTTTTTGAATGTGTTATCTAAAAATATGGTAATGTAATTTACGGTATCCTTATACCAAGGGTTGAACAACCAAAAGGTATGCGGACTATCTGGAAAATTCTCAACTTGAGAATAAATGTTGTGTTTATTCATAATTTCAATCATTTCCTCTCGTCCTGCCTGAAAGCGTTCGTATTGACTACTAATAAACAATGTTGGTGGTGTGTTTTCATCAATATGCGTTAATGCAGATGCCTGTTTCCAAGTTTCTGGTTTCTCTTTTGAAGTGCCACCCAACCACCAAGCAGCCATCTTACCTTCGCTAGATTTTGGGTGCACAAAGGCTATAACTCCGTCTAAATTTACAATAGCCTGAACTGAAGTCGATGTACTGTAATCTGTTTCTTCTTCAAAATTTGAATTATTATTGGTAGCACCTACCAATGTTGCCATTTGCGCACCTGATGATGTACCAAGAATCGCGACTTTGGTAGTGTCTATTCTAAATCGAGTTGCATTAGACTTTATATACTGAATAGCTTCTTTAATGTCGTAAACACCTTCAGGATATTGGGCTTCATCAGAAAGTCTGTATTCTAATGCAAAGCAAGCATAGCCTTTTGAAGCAATAAACTGAGCCATTGGTTTCATATGCGATTTGTCTCCAGATTTCCAACCGCCTCCGTGAACCATTACTACCGCTGGCTTTAACAAGGAATCTGTATTTACAAAAGCGTCTAAATGTAGTTTTCGCTCATCAATTTGCTTGTAAACCTCATCGTATATTTCGTTGACATTCTCATAATGCTGAGGTTTTGGTATTTCTATATCAGAAAAGTATTTTTTATACTTTTTGAAGGAACTACTAACGGTGTATGAAGTATCCTTTTTCACACTTTGAAACGCAAAAACACTTGACGAAAACATCAAGAAAAAAAGGCTGTATGTTATGGCTTTTTGCACTGTATGGTTTTTTTAAAAAATAAGCCTGATTTTCAAGTCAGGCTTATTCAAATTAACGCTATTAATCTCAATTGTTAGGGAATTGACTTATAACAATTGTTAATCTTTAGTCTGAGGTGGACTCTGCATTAACGAGCCATTGATATATGTATCTATAAGTTTTAAATTAGACACATTCTCTAACGAAAATGCCTCGTCTACTTTTTCAATATTTACATTTTTTAAAGTCACGTTAGTTATAGGCGATTGCTCGTAACCTTTGGCTAAAATACCGTAGTAACCTCCGTTTTTAACTTTTACATTTTCTAATACAATATTCTTTATTTCTGGTATATGCTCGCCAGTTTGGTTAGTGTATGTTGCATAGAACATATTCAGCTTTAGTACCGCTTCTTTTACTTGACCAACTTCAAGATTTCGAACATACACACCATCTATTGCACCACCTCGTCTTGAGTTTGTTTTTAATCTGATAGCTCTATCTAGATTTGGGCTATTCATTTCACAATTTTCTACATAAACGTTAGAAACTCCAGCAGACATCTCACTACCAATTACAACACCTCCGTGACCATCAATCATCTTGCAATTTTGCACCACAACGTTCTCAGTTTTAATACCTACACGTCTACCTTCAGCATCTCTTCCTGCTTTTATCGCGATACAATCGTCACCTGTATTAAATGTACAGTTTTTAATGATGACGTTCTTTGAATACTCTGGGTCACAACCATCATTGTTTGGTCCGTGACTTTCCACCGTTACACCATCTACAATAACATTATTAGACTTGAATGGGTGTATAATCCAAAATGGTGCATCAATGATTTTAACACCTTTTATTAAAACATTTTCACATTCGTAAGGCTCTAAAAACGTAGGTCTTAAATAATGACCATCTCCAAAGACACGCTCTGCTAATGGTGTAGCTTCTTGACCCATATCCATAAGTCTAGGAAGATTTAAACTATCTTTCTGGTGTGGCATTCCTTCTTTCCATCCGTAGACATCTTTTCCGCACCAGTTCCACCAATTTTCATTACTAGCTTGTCCGTTTAACGTTCCTTTTCCTGTAATGGCTATATTCTTTTTCTTATATGCATATAAAAGTGGCGAATAATTCATTAGCTCAATACCTTCATATGCCGTTGGCACTAATGGATAAAAATCTTTTGGATCAGTGCTGAATAAAATCTCAGCACCTTCTTCTAAATGAAGATTTACATTATCTTCTAAATGAATGGCACCTGTAAGATATTTACCTTGTGGCACAACAACTTTTCCTCCTCCACTTTCTGTACAAGCTTCTATAGCTTTTTTAAAAGCATCCGTGTTTTTAGTAACACCGTCTGCTTTTGCTCCATAGTCTACAACATTAAATGTTTTGTCAGGAAACGTTGGCTCCTTTACACTTTCAACAACTTCTTGCATCTTAGCCCAAGGGCCTTTTTCTTTTACAGGCTCTTCCCCTTTACAAGAAACAACCAACATTAACATTGCAAAAAGAGATATTTGAGAAATTCTTAAAAAGAACTTGCTATTTTTTAAAATCTCACTAAAAAGTCTGTTTATAATCATATCAAATTATTAAAAATGTAATCGATTACCAAACCTATAAAATTTAGTTTGATATTCCAAAAAAAAGAACAAACTCTTTGAAATTATAAAATGGAGTATAAACTGCAAAATGCTTGAAATTATAGATTACTCAATATTTACTTAAAAAATTAACATATCGAAAAAAATATTAACAAAAATTTGTGTATTTCAAAATTAACGATAAATTTGTGCAATCGATTACATATTTTAATTAATTTATAAACTAACTCAAAAATCTTATGTTTAACTCTCTATTTGAACATTTGCTTTTTTTTCGGGAAAAAATAAATACTAAGCGTATTATTTCGAAAAAAAACATTTCGACATCCTTATTTGTATTATTCCTTTTGAGCGGTTCTTGTTTGTTTGCCCAAAGCAAAACTATATCAGGTACTGTAACCGCTGATGATATAGGAGGACCTGTTCCTGGTGCCTCTGTATTAGTTAAAGGTACTACCAATGGAACATCTACTGATTTTGATGGTAATTACTCTCTTACAGTTAGTGGTCCTGATGCTATATTAGTTGTTTCTTATCTAGGATATGCTACTCAAGAAATAAAAGTAGGCGACAAGACTACAATAAATGTGGCTTTACAACCAAGTCAAGAAGCTTTAGATGAAGTTGTTGTAATTGGTTATGGTACTGCCAGAAAATCTGACTTAACAGGTTCGGTTGTAACAGTTAGTGGTAATGACCTTAAAGAGCAGAACATCTCTAATGTTGCTGAAACTTTAACTGGTCGTTTAGCTGGTGTAGAAATATTATCTACTGAAGGATCACCTGATGCCGAAGTTCAAATTAAAGTAAGAGGTACAGGATCTATAACTCAAGATAGTTCTCCATTAATAATTGTTGATGGTTTCCCTATTAATAACTTAAGTGACATTTCACCTTCAGACATTGCTAACATTAGTGTTTTAAAAGACGCATCTTCTACTGCTATATACGGTTCTAGAGGTGCAAATGGTGTTGTTATTATAACAACTAAAAGTGGTAGAGAAGGAAAAATATCTGTTAACTTTAACACATTTTATGGTGTTAAAAAGATAGCTAACACGATTGATGTTTTAAGCCCTGAAGATTTTGTAAAGTGGCAATATGAATATTGGTTACTTAATGATGAACCACAGATTTATGAAGAAAACTATGGTTTATATCAAGATTACGACCAATACGTTGGCATGAAAGGAAATAATTGGCAAGAGCTAATTTATGGTCGTACTGGTGAAGTTGAAAGTAGAGATTTATCTATTAGAGGTGGTTCTGAAAAAATAAATTTCAATTTCAACTATGCGCTTTATGATGAAAAGGCAATCATGGTTGGTTCTAACTTTAAAAGAAATAACTTATCATTAGCTTTAAAAAGTAAGGCTAGCGACAGAGTTAACTTAACGTTTAATGCGCGTTACTCTGACACTGAAATTAATGGTGGTGGTGCTAATGAGCAGAATGAAGTTTCTTCTGCAGATTCTAGACTAAAGCACTCTATAAGATACTCACCTATACCATTAGTTAGCTTTGACCCTACTAACACTGAAGAAACTTTCTTTAGCGACTTAGTAAATCCTTTTGTTGCTGTAGATGACAACCAGAGAAGACAATCTAGAAAAAACCTTAACTTATCTGGTAGTTTTGAGTGGGAAGTAATTGATAATCTTAAATTTCAGACAAGTCTTACCCTTAACAATAGAAATGATTTAGATTATCGTTTTTATGGTAAATCAACCTATTTTTCAAGCAACAGACCTGCTGTAGAAAATCAAGGTTTACCAAGTTTAGTTATTAGAGATAGAAAGCGTGAAGACTTTAGAAATGCAAATACTATTAACTACGACTTTAAAAACCACCTTGGTGATGATCATGGATTACAACTTTTAGTTGGTCAGGAAATGATTATTGCTAAGAACAATCAAGTTACTAGCGAGCTTCATGGTTTTCCTTCAGCATTTGATTTTAATACAAGTGTTAACTTAACAACTCAAGGAACACCGTTTTCTGTAAACAACTTCTACAGCCCAGAAGACAAACTATTATCTTTCTTTGGTCGTGCAAATTACGATTACAAAAACAAATACTTACTTACAGCAACCTATCGTATTGATGGTTCTAGTAAATTCTTAGGAGATAATCGTTGGGGTTACTTCCCTTCTGCTGCTTTTGCATGGAAAGTATCTGAAGAAGAGTTTCTTCAAAATACAGATTGGTTAAACTCATTAAAAGTACGTTTAAGCTACGGTCAGGCTGGTAATAATAACATTCCAACAGGACAAACTATTCAAACATTCCAATCTTATAACACATCTTACATAAATGGTATAGATAATTATTGGGCTGCTTCTAATGTATTAGCAAACCCTGATTTAAAATGGGAAACAACAGTTACTCAAAACCTTGGTATAGATTATTCTCTTTTTAATGGACGTATTAGTGGATCTTTTGAGCTTTATAAAAACGTAACTAAAGATTTATTATTAGCATTCCGTACACCAGGATCTGGTTACGAATACCAATTTAGAAACATAGGTGAAATTCAGAACACTGGTTTTGAAGCCTTAATTAACTACTCTGCAATAAACAAAGAAAACTACGGATTAGATTTATCTTTTAATATTAGTGCAAACACCAACCGTATCAACTCTCTAGGAGAGTTAGAAGATTTTGGATGGACATCTGAGTGGGCTTCTAGTCAAATTGGAAATGATTACCTTGTACAAGTAGGTTCGCCTTTAGGTATTATGTACGGTTATAAGAGCGATGGTCGTTATGAAGTATCTGATTTTGATTATGACTCTTCTACAGGTGAATATACCTTAAGAGATGGAGTTGTTGATAACAGTGCAGTAATTGGAGATGGATTTGTTAGACCTGGTGCTTTAAAACTTAAAGATATCAACGGAGATGGTGTTGTTGATAATGATGATAATACTATAATTGGTGATGCTAATCCAGATTTTACAGGAGGTATGACTTTAAGTGCTAGAGCTTATGGATTTGATTTTAGTGCCGCTTTTAATTTTAGTGTTGGGTTTGACGTGTATAACGCGAACAAAATTCACTCAAACACCCCAAGAGAAAGTAATGACTTCGGAAACTTAACTACTCAATTTGCTGATGGTGTTAGATGGACTAACCTAGATCCTTCTTCAGGTCAACTTGTTACAGACCCTTCTCAATTAGAAGCTTTAAATGCTAATACAACGATGTGGTCTCCATACATGCAGAGATATGTATTTAGCGACTGGGCTGTTGAAGATGGTTCTTACTTAAGATTAAATACATTAACCTTAGGGTATACGTTACCAGAATCAGCAGTGTCTGACTTCGGAATCTCTAAACTAAGATTATACGTTACTGCAAACAACGTTTTTGTATGGACTAATTATTCTGGTCTTGATCCTGAAGTATCAACAAGAAGAAAAACGACATTTACACCTCGTGTAGATTACTCAGCATACCCTAGAAGTAGACAAGTTGCTTTTGGTTTAAACCTTAATTTTTAAAAAACTTTGAAAATGAAAAAAACAATATTTCTAACACTGATCTTTCTAGCAGGATTATTTAATTCCTGTCAAGAATTTGATGAAGACTTTTTAGATGCGCCTGCTCCATCATCTGGAGATGAATCAGTTATCTTCTCTACACCAGATTTAGCTAGAGGTGCTGTAGATGGTATACTAGAGCGTATGGGACAAACCAACTCTTACAGAGGTCGCTATATTCCGTTTTATGGTTTTAATACTGATACAGAATGGAATTACAGTTCTGATGAAGTAGGAAGCTCTCAAGGAGAATTAATGATATACGATGCTACACCTACTAATACTCAAATGAACAGAGACAATAACGTTTGGGCTATGATGTATGCTGGTATAGAACGTGCAAACCTTTGTATTAGAGGTTTAAGAACTTACGGTAATCCTGAGCCAGGAACAGCTCTTGGACAGCTACTTGGAGAAGCTTTAACTTATAGAGCTATTTATTATGCAGATTTATTAAAAACTTGGGGTGATGTACCTGCGCGTTTTGAGCCTATTTCTGCAGAGACATTATATCTACCTAAATCAAGCAGAGATGTTATATACAAGCAAATCATTGCTGACTTAGGTGAAGCTGAAGAATTAGTAGCTTGGCCAAACGATAACGCTACAACTACTACTGTAGAGAAAGCAAACAAAGCTTTTGTTAAAGCTTTTAGAGCTAGATTAGCACTTGCTGCTTCTGGTTTCCAACAATATCCTGATGGTATAAGAAGAAGTAATGATCCAGATCTTTCTGTTCAAAATATGTACACTTTAGCTTTTAATGAAGCTACAGACGTTATTAATAGTGGAAAAGCAAGCTTAGAGCCTTCTTTTGAAACTTTATGGAGAAATTACAATGAAGAATCTGTTGTTGCAGGTGGTGAGTCACTTTGGGAAATACCATTTGCTGCAGGTCGTGGTAGAGTATTATTCTCTTTTGCTGTAAGACACAGAGGTGTAGACCAACATACTGGTCAGGCAAGAGGTGGTATTGCTGGTCCATTACCAACTGTATTCTATGATTTTGACGAACAAGATACTCGTAGAGATGTTACTTGTGTACCTTACCAATGGGGAAATCCTACAGATGGTTTTGCTCAACAAGAATTAGTTAATCTTGACACATGGTATTTCGGAAAATACAGATACGAGTGGATGAATCGTTATGTAACTTCTACTAATGATGATGGTGTAAATAAAATTTACATGCGTTATGCTGAAGTATTACTGATTGCTGCAGAAACTGCTAATGAATTACAAGGTCCTGGAGCTGCTGCACCTTACTTAAAAGCATTAAGAAGAAGAGCATTCCCTTCTGAATTACATGCCGAAAAAGTTGACGCTTATGTTGATGCTTTATCAAGTCCTGCAGACATGCTTGATGCTATAATCAATGAGCACAAATACGAATTTACTGGTGAAATGGAACGTAAAATGAACCTTATTCGCTGGAACTTACTTGGGGCTAATTTAGATGAAGCAAAAGCTAAAATGTTCAATCTAAAAAATAGAATTGGTGAGTATGCAGATGTACCTACAACACTTTACTACAAATACCAAGAGGATGGCGAAACGTTAGACATCTATGGTTTAAATAGAAATGAAACGGAAAATCCTGGACCAGATTATTCTGCTCAAGATTGGACTATTTTAGAGGACGACATGATTAACTCTATATACAAGTTAGGTGTAAATCCAGACGACAGACAGTTTTGGCCAATATGGCAAGTCTTTTTAGACGCAAGTAATGGTCAATTGGTTAACGATTACGGCTATTAATAACTATTAATTAAGAAACTTAAAACATGATGAAAGCAAAATATATTTTAAAATGTTCAATAGTGGTTCTTTCTCTACTATTCACATTTTCGGGATGTGACAGTCCTGATGAAGTTATTGAAGAGCTAAACGTAAGTCGCGAATTTGCTCCGGTAGGATTACAATCGTTTATTAGAAACCAAGTAATTGTTGAACTCCAATGGGATTCTGATCCTTATGTTAATGACTATGTTATTGAATTTAGTGAAGATGCATCTTTTTCTACTATCGTAGAAACTGTTAATGTTACCTATGAGCAGGTTCCTGTTCAGGTAGAAATGCAACAAGAAACATTCTACTATATAAGAGTACAAGCAATTAGCTCTAGAGGTTTAGAAAACTCTACGTATGCTACTACTACTGCCGAAACATTAACTGAGCAGATTTTTTACCCTATAGTACCAGAAGATATTTTAGCTACTGAAGCTACATTTAGATGGTTACCAAACACTGCTGTAACTGAGTTATTTTTAGTACCAGGTAACATTACCTATACTTTATCTGCACAAGAAATTGCAGAAGGTGTTGCAACTGTAACTGGTTTAACAGGTGAAACAGATTATACTGTACAAATTCTTAACGGCTCTACAATAAGAGGTGTATTAGATTTTACTACTGGTATTGATATTGGAGATGGTATATTAGTTACTCCTACAGATGATATATTTCAAATGGTAGCTGATGCTGATCCAGGTGATGTTTTAGTATTAGATGCTGGTGATTATACTGCTCAAGTAGGTACAATTACATTAGACAAATCTTTAACTATTAGAGGTCTTTACAGTTTTGATAAGCCTTTATTAAAATTAAGCTTCTCTATTGTAGATGGTGCAACAGATGTAGAACTTATAGATTTAGATCTTACAGGAGATGTTGCTACAGACTTAACCGACATGTTAAGGTATACTGCTACAGGAAACTTTAACTCTTTATTGGTAAGTGGTTGTAATGTTCATGATTACAACAGATCATTTATAGCAGGAAATGTTACTGACGCTATTGTGCAATCTATAACAGTTGAGAACTGTGTTGTTACAAATGTCTTAACAAGTGGTGGTGATTTCTTTGATTTCAGAAATTCTGATGTATTAAACGTAAATTTCAGCAACAGCACATTCAACAATTGTGCACCTGGAAGAGATTTCTTTAGAATTGATGATGCAGGAACACTTGCATCTAACGGCAACCTTTGTAATATCTCTATAGACAGTTGTACTTTATATGCTTGTTCCAATTCTTCAAGCAGAAGAATTCTGTACGTAAGATTTGAAGACAATGACATCACTGTAACAAATACTTTAATTACAGATACTGAATCAGAAGGTTATTCGGATCAAGACAGAACGGATGAGTTCATTTCATTTAGTAACAACAATTATTTTAATGCACCTACATTCTATGATCCTACAGTACCTAGATATGACACATCATCAAGTTATACAACTTTAGATCCTGGTTTTGTAGATCCTCTTAATGGAGATTTCACAATTACAACACAATCTTTAATTGATAACCAAGTTGGAGATCCACGTTGGAGACAATAATATTTAGATAAGTTAGTCTTTAAAGAAGGAGATTTGTTTTAAATAACATTTCTCCTTTTTTTATTAAATTGAAAATGGAAGAATATTACATGAAAAAAATAAACTTCATATTGTTAATAAGCCTAATAACCATTCTTGGTCTTTCTGCTCAACAAAAAGCGTTTCCTACTGCAGAAGGCTTTGGGCAATATGCCACAGGTGGAAGAGGTGGCTTTATTTATAAAGTAACGAACCTAAATGATAGCGGAGAAGGTAGCCTTAGAAAAGGCATTCAAAAAAAAGGTGCCAGAATTATTGTTTTTGATGTATCTGGTACTATTGAGCTTCAGTCTAAATTAGATATCAACAAAGGAAATTTAACCATATTAGGACAAACAGCTCCTTGTGGTGGCATTACCATAAAAGGCTATCCTGTAACTATAAAATCTAATAATGTTATTGTAAGATACTTGAGATTTAGAATGGGAGATGTTAATGGTATTGAAGGTGATGCTCTTGGTTGTAGAAATACCGAAAATGTAATTATAGACCACTGCTCTATCAGTTGGGCAACAGATGAAAATGCTTCATTTTATAACAACAAAAATTTTACGTTTCAATGGAACATTGTTTCAGAAGCTCTAAACAGATCTGTACACAAAAAAGGCGCTCATGGTTATGGAGGAATTTGGGGAGGAGTAAACGCTTCGTTTCACCATAATCTAATTGCTAATAACAATAGCAGAAACCCAAGATTTAGCGGCTCTAAAACCACTAAAAATTCTGAAGATGAATTTGTTGATTTCAGAAATAACGTAATATATAATTGGGGCGAAAATAGTATTTATGGTGGCGAAGAAGGTACTTACAATATTGTGAACAATTATTTTAAATCAGGACCTGCAACAACATCTTCAAAATTAGACAGAATTGTAAGCCCTTCTGAACCTTACGGAAAATTCTATGTTGATGGAAACTTCGTTTACAATTACGAAGACATCACTAATAACAATTGGAATGGTGGTGTTCAATGCGATCAACCAGAACTTACAAAACTTGAAAAAGCTGTTGATATTAACAACAATGTTCAAACTACCAATACCGAAATTGCTTATAAAAACGTGCTTAAACAAGCTGGTGCCAGCTTTAACAGAGACAAAGTAGACAAAAGGATTATAAAGAGCATAAAAAAGGATAAACCAAGCTACAAAAACGGAATTATAGACTCGCAGGATAATGTTGGTGGTTGGCCTAAAATAAAAGCTAAGAAAGCTTCAAAAGACTCTGATAACGATGGTATACCAGACAAATGGGAGCGAAAATTACAGCTAAATAAAAACAAAAAAGATGCCCACTTAAATACCTTAAATGAGCATTATTCTAATATAGAAGTTTATGCTCATATGTTAGTAGATGAACTATAAATACATCTACTAGCATATTTTGCTTTAATTAAATTCAAAAGCACCAATATCTGGTGCTGTACCATTAAACGGAAGTCCAACATCTTCACCAGCATCAATTAAGTCGCTTCCAGAAACTAATTTTAAGAAATCTATATTAGGTAAGCTTCCGTCTTCATTTCTTGGAGAAGCAAGTAAATCAATGTCAACAGTTATAAAATCCGAAGCATTAGTGGTAATACCATTCTGCCATCCGTTACTAGATATATCTGTTGTAGTAGCAGAATAGCTATCATTATTATTTCCGGCAAAAGAAGCTGTGTTTTTTATCAGTAAAAATTGAGCAATATTAGTAGAACTAAAGTTAATATTGCGTCCATTGCTGTAAGCTGAGCAGTTATAGATTTCTACCTCTCCTCTATTGCTATTATGATCAAAACCATCATAAACATTACCTGCTGCAATACAATTGGTGTACACAGCATTATGCTTTAATGTTTTATCATCACTACCTCCAGTTTTAAAACCGTTTCCATCACCAGCACCAACAGTTCCATCCATTAAATATCCATTTTTAAAAGCCCAACAGTTTTCGTAGGTAGTCGAAATATTATCTGTATCTCTTAAGTAGCCATCCCAACCATCATCTAAGTTTTGCCAAGCCCTACAACCAATAAATTTATTATTGGATCCAGCATTTAATTTGCATGCAAACCCATCTGCATTTTCTAGAGAAGCGTCTGCATTGTAGTACGAATCACAATTCAGAATAATATTATTACTTCCACCTCCATCAATCTGTAATCCTGAGTCCTTGTTTTCACTAAATGTGCAAAATTCTATAGTATTATTGTTTCCAGAAATATGCATACCATTATCGCCAGCAGCATAAATATCTATGCCTTTAATATGCCAGTAATCACCAGAAAGTTCAACACCTCTGTTAGATGAATTTTCAGACATGGACGAAAAATTAAATCGAGGTCTTTCAGTGTCCGAAGGATAAGCGAAAAGCGAAATTAAATTGTTGCCAGAACCATTTCCCGTAATTTGTATGGTAGAATTGAAAATATAGTCTCCTCCTCTAACGTAAATTGTCTCACCTGAATTAGCAGAAGCAATTGCGGCTAGAAGTTGTTGCGACGTTTCTACTACAGTACCATTAACAGGATCACTGACTCCAGAAATTTCAAACATTTTCTCAGCAAACACATTAGAGCCATCTTGTGCTGTCGCTCTAACTGTAACCGAACCATTAGAAATTGCTGTTAACAAACCAGAGTTAGAGATAGTAGCAACACTACTGTTATTAACCATCCAAGTTACAGCACTGTTTGTCGCATCACTAGGCAAAACAGAAACAGAAAGTTGACTCGATCCTCCATCTGTTATAGTACTTCCTGAAATAGTTATCGAAGAAACCGCAATAGTTTCTGAAGAGCCACCAGAGCTATCACTACTGCAACCAAGAGTTGGTAATAGATACAGTATTACAATAACTTGTAATATGATAATATTGATGTTTTTCATTATCTAAAAAATTAATGTAATCGATTACACAAGTATAGCGAATTTCTTCCTAGAAACAAAACTTACTTAAAATAAAATGCTTAGATTTACATGTTTATTCTGTACTTGAATTTAATGAAGAAAAAGACTACGATTTACGATATAGCCAAAGAGGTTGGTCTTACCGCTGCAACTGTATCTAGAGCATTAAATAACAACCCAAAAATTAGTGAAAAAACGCGCAAACTAGTTCAAGAAACTGCAAAAAAAATGAACTATGAGCAAAACACACTTGCAAGAGCGTTAAAAAGTGGAAAAAGTTATAACGTTGGTGTTATTGTTCCTCGTATGGACAGTAATTTCTTTGCATCCGTTATTAGAGGTATTGAAGAAGAATTGTACCCAAAAGGTTACCACGTTATTATTTGCCAAACACACGATCAGGAAAATCTAGAAACCGGTAACATTAATTCGTTGTTAAATGCACAAGTTGATGGTATCTTAATGTCTATTTCTAACGCCAAATCAAAAAGTAACGTATTTGATAGTATTGCTCAGAAAAAAGTACCATTAATTTTCTTCGATAGAAAAAAAGAAATTCCAGGTGTAAGTTCCGTGACCATTGATGACTTTAATGGCGCTTACCAAGCCACAAAACACCTTATAGAACAAGGTTGTAAGCGTATTGCTCATCTATCTAACAACAGGTCGTTAGAGATCTTTAAAAATCGTTATTTAGGCTACAAACAAGCCATTATAGATCATGGATTAGAGTTTGATGAAAGTTTGGTTATAGAAACCTTTAGTAAAGTTTTAGAAGGACGAAAAACAGTCAAAAAATTACTAAAAATGAAAAATCCACCTGATGCTATTTTCTCTTCTTCAGATTTTAGCGCTTTAGGTGCTATACAGGAAATAAAAGATCATGGTTTAAGAATTCCTGAAGATATCAGCGTTGTTGGATTTAGTAACGAGCCTTTTACCAAATTTATGGAACTTTCTATCACTTCTGTAGATCAGTCTCCGATTGAAATGGGTAGAATTGCCGCTAAAGTGTTTTTAAAGGAAGTAGACAGTAAAACACCTAAAAAGGAAAGCGAAAAAATAGTACTTCAGCCAGAATTAATTATCAGAGATTCTTCACTTAAAGTGAAAAGTGAAGCTTCTGCTTAACTCTAGCTGAAAACTTAATTTTATAAAGACACTCCTCGTTTCCAAGGAATAAAATCATCTTGATTTAAAATACTTGCTTTAGACTTTATGGTACCACTTGCTACATCAACTATGTACTGAAGCATTGTTTCTGCCATTTCTTCTATAGTCTTTTCGCCTTTAATCACATCACCTGTATCTACATCAATGATATCGCTCATTTTTGCTGCTAACTCCGAGTTAGAAGATACTTTTATCACTGGTGTAATTGGGTTTCCGGTTGGTGTACCTAAACCTGTTGTGAACAACACAATGTTTGCTCCAGAACCTACCATTGCTGTGGTACTTTCTACATCATTTCCTGGTGTACACAATAAGTTAAGGCCAGGATTTGTAACATATTCGCCATAATCCAAAACATCAACAACTGGTGACGTACCACCTTTTTTAGCAGCACCTGCAGATTTCATAGCATCAGTAATCAATCCATCTTTGATGTTTCCTGGTGATGGATTCATATCAAAACCAGAACCAGCATCTACAACAGATTTTTCAAAGGCTTGCATTAAGCTTAAAAACTTATTCGCTTTGTCTTCTTCTACACATCTATTTACCAACTCCTGCTCTACACCACAAAGCTCTGGGAATTCAGCTAAAATTGCCGTTCCTCCTAGTGCAACTAACATATCTGAAGTGTAACCTAAAGTTGGATTGGCTGAAATACCTGAAAAACCATCAGAACCACCACATTCTAAACCTACTTTAAGCTTCGATAAAGGTGCTGGTTGACGTTCAATTTTATTCGCTTCCTTAATGGCTTCAAACGAATTTTTTATAATCGCTGTTAGCATTTCGTCAACAGTTCCCATTTGTTGCTGCTCATACATCAACACTGGTTTTTTGTTGTTTGGGCTAATCGCTTCTAATGCTTTATTGAAAATATCAATTTGAAGATTTTGACAACCCAAACTCAACACGGTTGCTCCTGCTACATTCGGGTTTTTCACATAACCAGCCAACAAACGCGCTAAACTTTCAGAATCTTGACGAATACCACCACAACCTCCAGGATGCGTGATGAATTTTACTTCAATATTATCAAAAACATTCGTGGTTTGCTCTGGCTCTACTGCTGTAGTTCCATTATCTTCATTTACCAACGAACGTAATAACATTCTATGGTTATTAGATTTTTGAGTCAGTAATTCTTTTTCAAAAATATCTTTTAGTAGTTCAATATTTCTGTTTTCGCAGAACACCAAAGGAAAAAACAACCAAACATTGGCAGTACCAACTTGTCCATCTTCTCTATGGTAACCCATAAATGTTTTGTCTTTCCACTTATCTACATTTGGAACAGACCAACCAATGGTATCAGTTTTTTGAGTGACTTTTGCACTTTGATGTTTTACATTTTCAGTGGTAAGCACATCACCTTTCGCTATAGCTTCACTCGCTTTTCCTACTAAAACTCCGTACATCATAATGCGGTCGCCAGCACCAAAATCATTCATCGCGATTTTATGCTTCGCCTTAACATCTGAAATCACTTTGATGTCTTGACCTTCAAATGCTATAACGTCTCCAGCTTTTAGATTGACCAAAGCCACTGCGACATTATCTGTTGGATGTACTTTTATTAACTTCTTCTGCATCACCTCTCGGTTTATTAATCTTATAATTTATTCTTGAAATTTTTCAAACCTTGCTCAACACCATTAGCTTCAATTTCTTCTAATGCCAATGCAATAGCATCTACAAGGTTATTTACTTTTGTAAGGTCTTCGTCCCAAAACGTCGTGTTTTGTAATGCTGCTGTAGCAACAGCTTTGTAATCATCAGTTGACCAAATTGATTTGAAAGCATTTACAATGTCTTCACTATCCTTTATAGGCAATGCTTCGCCATTCCATTCGCCTTTATAAAAACGAATTAAACACGCAAAAGCAAAGGTTAAATGCGCTGGTAACTTTTGAAATTTCTCGTTGTATTCCAATAAACTTGGTAATACTCTCACCTTAAATTTTGAAATGGAATTTAAAGCAATATCAGCTAACTTATGCTTGATGAATGGGTTTCTAAAACGGTCTAGGATTTCTTCAGCAAAACTGTCTAATTCTGCTTTATCCATTGGCAACACCTGATTGATTTCATCAAAAATAGCACTGTTTACAAAAGCTCCTGTAAATTCATTATCAACGGTTTCTTTTACCGTTTCGTTTCCGTAAAGCAACGAAAATGGCACCATTGAGGTATGCGCACCATTTAAAATACGTACTTTTCTAGTACGATATGGTTGCATATCTGCAACAATTTTTACGTCTAAATCGGTTTTATCGAAAGGTAATTTGGCTTTTAAGTCATCGCCTCCTTCAATAACCCAAAGTAGAAATGCTTCAGCTGAAACAATTAAATTGTCTTTATATTCTAACTGCGCATTGTACTCTTCAATTTGATCTTTTGGATAACCAGGAACAATGCGATCTACCAAAGTATTATGAAATGAACAGTCTTGCGTTAACCAGGTTTTAAATCCATCTTCAAGCTTCCAATCTGCACAATATTTTAAAATTATTTCTTTTAAAGTATCAGAATTATAATTGATTAATTCACACGGAATAATCGTCAATGCTTTGTCTGAAGCACCATTGAAATGCTTGAAACGCTCATATAATAACACGGTAAGTTTCGCGGGAAATGAACTTGGTGGTTGCATTTCTAAAGTATCACTTTCTACATAAGCGATACCAGCTTCGGTTGTGTTAGATATAATAAATTGTAACTCTTCTTCTTTCGCAAGGTCTAAATACTGTTGAAAATCGGCATATGGATTTACACCTTTTACAATATTTGTGATAAGCTCTTTCGTCTGAATTTCTTTACCTTTTTGAATCCCTTTTAAGAACAATGTATATAGTCCGTCTTGGTCATTCAACATATCAACCATACCTCTATCAATAGGTTGCACCACAGCAACACCAGCATTGAAATCAGCGTTTTGATTTAATTTTTGAAATGCATACTCAACAAAGGCTCTTAAAAAATTACCTTCTCCAAATTGTACGACTTTTATCGGTGATTTTTCTTCTAATCCTAAATTAGATCTATTTAATTTGTTATCTACAGTCACTGACATTTTAATCTATTTTAAAGGTTGAAAACACTTGGCAACCAAAGTGTTAATTGTGGGAAATATGTTACTAAAAATAAAGCTACTACCATAGCTAAAAACAATGGTAGCAATGGTTTCATTACTTTTTGAATTGTAGTTTCTGCAACACCAACACCTACAAAGAGGACGGAGCCTACAGGTGGTGTACAGAGCCCAATACATAAATTTAAAACCATGATGATACCAAATTGTATAGGATCCATACCTAGACCTTCTACTACTGGTAAAAATATTGGTGTAAAGATTAATACTGCTGGAGTCATATCCATAAATATGCCCACAAACAATAAAATTAGATTGATGATTAATAATATGATGATTGGATTATCACTTATTGCTAATAATGAAGCACTGATACTCTGAGGAATATTCTCAAAAGACATTACCCAAGACATACTCATTGATGCACCTATCAATAGCATTACAACTGCTGTTGTAGATGAAGAGTCTAATAAAATTTGAGGTAAGGTTTTAAAACTAATTTCTTTGTATGCAAAACCTAGAATCAATGTGTAAAGTACTGCTATTGCAGAAGCTTCTGTAGCTGTAAAAATTCCTGTTACAATTCCACCAATTACTATAACCAATAAAAATAAACTTGGAACAGCATCAATAAATGTTTTAAATACATCTTTTAAAGAACTACGCTTTCCTAGTTTATATTTTTTCTTTTTAGCCCAAAACATAGCAACCATCATTAGGAATAGTCCTGTAATGATCCCAGGAATGTAACCTGCTAAGAATAATGCAGCAATAGAAACACCACCACTAGCTAAGGAATATACAATAAGTACATTACTTGGCGGAATGATTAATCCTGTTGTTGCAGAAGTAATATTAACTGCAGCACCAAACTCTTTGGAATAACCTTCTTTTTCCATTTCAGGACCAAGAATACTTCCCATTGCAGAAGCTGATGCCATTGCAGAACCTGCAATAGCTCCCATTAACATTGCTCCTATAACATTTATTAAAGCTAATCCACCTGGTAAAGAACCTACAAGTGTCTTGGCAAAAGCTATGAGTCGGTGTGCAATACCTCCTTTATTCATCAATTGTCCTGAGAGGATAAAAAACGGTATGGCAAGCAAGGCAAAACTATCTAAACCTGTTCCCATACGTTGAGAAACTGTTGTAAAAGCTGGTAAAGCAGGAATACTAACTAACATCGTTAATACAGACGAAATAGAAATACTCCAAGCTACTGGTGTACCTATTGAAAGCAAACCAACAAAACTTAAAACTAAAACTAAAATTGGGATGTAATCCATATTATTCGATATTAATGATGTCTGAAATTTTATAGTAAATAATTAGTAATCCACTTACCGGAATTGCTAAATACACAAAGGCTAAAGGAATTTGTAATGCTGGTGATTGCTGATCTAAAACATAGGTAATGTAAACCAATCTGCAACCTCCAATTACCATAGCAAACAATGCAAACAAAATAATAAGCACATATACTACTAACTTTAGGTGTTTTTGTGTCTTATTTGAAGCTTTTTGAGGTAATACATCAATTGCAACATGCATGTTTCTTCCTGAAACATAAGCTGCACCCAGAATACCCAACCAAATCATAAGGTATCTAGCCAACTCATCTGTAAAAGAACTTGGCGTACCTACAACAAACCTTGTAAATACTTGCCAAATTACATTGACTACCATAACTCCCATAATAACAATGAGAAGGTTTCCTAAAATCTTATCTATCTTTTTTCTCATTATTAGTTATTCTTTATGCGGTTTATAAGATCTTTCATATCATCATCTTTACTGTATGCTTCGTATACTCCTTCTACATCATTGGCAAAGCTAGATTTATCTGGTCTTACCACAGTTACTCCTGCTTTTTGAACTTCCTCTAAAGCTTCTTTTTCTGCTTCTGCCCATAATTCGCGTTGATAAGATACAGATTGATCTACAGCTTGCTGAAGCCATTTCTTTTGTTGTTCAGATAAACGATCCCAAACATGTGTTCCTATGATTAGTACATCTGGTAAAACGGTATGCTCATCTAACGAATAATATTTACAAACCTCATAGTGTCTGGACAAATAAAAACTTGGAGGGTTATTCTCTGCTCCATCTACAACACCTTGTTGTAAAGATGTGTAAAGCTCTCCCCAAGAAATTGGTGTTGGCGAACCTCCTAAACTTTTTACCATATCCATTGCTGTAACACTCTCCATTACTCTAATTTTAAGTCCTTTTAAATCTTCTGGAGAGTTAATAGGCTTATCTTTAGTGTAAAAACTTCTGCTACCAGCATCGTAATAACACATTCCTTTAATCCAGTACTTTGTACCTTCGTCTAATAGCTCTTGACCAATTGGTCCGTCTAAAACTTCAAAAGCATGTGCTCTGTCTCTGAATAAATATGGTAAACCGAAAACCTTCATGCGTGGTGCAAAATTTTCCATAACACCTACGGAAACTTTTGTCATATCCAAGCTTCCGATTTGAAGCAATTCTATACACTCGCGCTCAGTTCCTAATTGCTGACTTGGGTATATTTCTAACTGCATTTTTCCGCCAGAAATTTCAGCCAAATCCTCACCCATTTTCACCATGGCTTTGTGCACAGAGTGATTAACGTCTAAGCTATGTGCCAACTTAATAGTTTCTACATCGCTTGTATCGCTACAACTAAATGCGGTAAGCGTCACTGCTATTAAAAGAATAAAATGCTGGAATACGTTTTTCATAATTTCTCTTTTAAATTTTATTCTCTAAAAAATCTTTTCTTACTGGATTAAAAACATCTACCAGCATGCCTTCTTCTAAACAGACAACACCATGCATAACGTTTGATGGCACAAAAAAAGAATCCCCTTCTTCAAGAATTTTCATTTTGTCATCAATAGTCACTTCAAATTTACCACTTGAAATGTATGTGGTTTGCGTATGAAAATGATTGTGCATTTGACCTACACCATCTTTTTTAAACTTTACATTAACCATCATCATTGTATCATCGTAACCAACAATTTGACGGCTAATTTTATCATCTAAAACTTCCCACTCTATCTTGTCTTGCTCAAAAAAAACAGCTGCGTCAGACATGCGTTTCTAATTAAAAATTAAAATATTCTTTAGCATTAAAATAACTGATGTCTGAAACGATTTTACCAATCCATTCCAGCTCTTCTTTTGGCAACTCACCACGCTGAATTTCGTCTCCTAAAAGATTACAAAGCAAACGTCTGAAATATTCGTGTCTTGGGAATGATAAAAAGCTACGAGAATCGGTAAGCATACCAATAAAACAGCTAATTAATCCCATATTAGACAAGGCATTCATTTGCTTGGTCATACCATCCTTTTGGTCTAAAAACCACCAACCAGAACCAAACTGAACTTTTCCTTTTACACTACCATCGTTAAAGTTACCAATCATGGTCGCCATAACTTCGTTGTCAGCAGGATTTAAGTTATAAATTATGGTTTTTGTAAGTTTATCTTTTCCGTCTAATGCGTTTAAAAATGCAGATAATTTTTCAGCTTGTGGATAATCTCCAATAGAATCCCAACCTGTATCTGGCCCAAGAATACTATGCATACGCGCATTGTTATTTCTTAATGCTCCTAAATGGAATTGCTGTACCCAACCAAATTCATGATACGTTTCCGACAGGTATAAAAGAATAGCTGTTTCAAACTTAAGCACCTCGTCTTTTGTTAATGTATCTCCTGCTCTTTTCTTCTTGAAAATCGTTTCAACTTCATTATCTGTATAGCCAACAAAAGAAATTTGATTTAAACCATGATCACACAATCTACATCCATTATTATGGAAGTATTCAATTCTACTGCGTAGTGCGTCTTTTAAATCTTGATAATTAGAAATCTCTTTATCGGCTGCTTTTCCAAGCGCATCCATATAATCATTATAACCATCGTTTGCTATTAAAATAGCCTTATCTGGTCTAAACGCTGTGCTTACTTTAATTTCGAAATCACTTTTAGCAAGTGCTTGGTGATGCTCTAATGTATCAATCGGGTCTTCGGTGGTACAAACCAATTCGGCATTGACCTTACGAAGTAAATTTCTACAACTGTAATCTGAAGAACTTAACTGCTCGGAAGTAGATTCGAAAATGCGTTCTGCAGATTTTTCATTTAATAAATCTGTAACACCAAAATAACGTGTTAACTCTAAATGCGTCCAATGATACAAAGGGTTACGCATTGTGTAAGGAACTGTTTTTGCCCACTGCATAAACTTGTCCTTATCTGACGCGTCACCAGTAATATACTTTTCATTAACTCCCAAAGTACGCATAGCTCTCCACTTATAATGGTCGCCATTAATCCACACTTTGGTAAGATTATTATACACTTTATCCTCTAAAATTTCTTGAGGTGGCAAGTGATTATGGTAATCTATTATTGGTTGATTTTTTGAATAGTTATGATATAACTCTTCAGCATATTTATTTTCTAAAAGAAAATTATCGTGTATAAACTGTTTCATCTATTTTGAAAATTTATCGACCCATCCAACCGCCATCTACGGTTAAAATTGAGCCACTCATATAGTCGCTTGCTTCTGAAGCCAGAAAAACTATAGGTCCTTTAAAATCTTTTGGTGTTCCCCATCTTCCAGCAGGAATTCTTGCTAAAATGGATTGACTTCTGTCTTCATCGTTGCGCAATGCTTCGGTATTATCTGTTGCTATATAACCAGGCGCAATAGCATTAACCTGTACATTTTTTGAAGCCCATTCGTTAGAAAGCGCCATCGTTAACTGACCAATAGCACCTTTTGAAGCTGCATAACCTGGAACTGTAATTCCGCCTTGGAAAGTCAGTAATGATGCTGTAAAAATGATTTTACCAGAACCATTAGCAACCATATCTTTTCCAATTTCTCGGCTTAAAACAAATTGTGCATTTAAGTTTACTTCTATCACTTTATCCCAATACTCATCAGGATGTTCAGCTGCTGGCTTTCTTAAAATAGTACCTGCGTTATTAACTAGGATATCTATTTTAGAGTGGTCAGACTTTACAGCCTTAATAAAGCTATATAATGAATCTCTACTTGAAAAATCACATTGATAAGCTGAGAACTTTTTCCCTAGCTCTTCAACGCGTTGTCCTATTGCAGAGCCTTCTTTTTCTAATGATGCTGACACACCAATAATATCTGCTCCAGCTTCTGCTAAAGCTTCAGCCATAGCAAAGCCAATACCTCTTTTACAGCCTGTAACCAGTGCTGTTTTTCCGGTTAAATCGAACATAATTTTATGCTTATCTTAATTCGTTGATTTTACAAACATCCATATCTCCGTAGTCTAGATTTTCACCTGCCATTCCCCAAATAAAAGAATAGCTCGCTGTACCAGAACCAGAGTGAATAGACCAAGGTGGTGAGATTACAGCTTCTTCATTACCCATCCAGATATGTCTTGTTTCTTGAGGCTCACCCATAAAATGACTTACCGCTTGATCTTCTGGAACTTCAAAATAGAAATACACTTCCATTCTACGATCGTGCACGTGAGCAGGCATAGTATTCCAACTACTACCTGTTTTTATGGTTGTCATTCCCATTTGCAATTGACATACATCAACAACACTATTTACGATATATTTTCTAAGTGTTCTGGCATTAGCTGTTTCTGCAGAACCTAATTCTATAACCTCAACATCGTTAGTTCCAATTTTTTTGTTTGGAAATGTTTTGTGAGCAGGTGTTGAGTTTAAATAAAATTTTGCTGGATTACTTCCGTCTTTACTAGAAAACTCAACTTCCTTGTTACCTTGACCAAGATATAAAGCTTCTTTGTGGTCTAACTCGTACACTGTACCATCTACAGTTACAACACCAGATTCACCAACATTGATAATTCCTAATTCTCTTCTTTCTAAAAAATAAGATGCTTTTAAAGGATCAATCGTTTCTAACTTTACAGTTGTACTTACTGGCACTATACCTGCAACCATAAACCTATCGTAGTGCGAATAAACCCATCTCAATTCATCAGTTTTCATTACATTCTCAATTAAGAATTCGTCTCTCAATTCTTGGGTATCGTACTTTTTTACAGCTTGCGGACTAGACGCGTATCTTGTATCGTATTTTGACATAATTTTATTTTAATTGTAATCGATTACACAAATATATAAATAAATATGGTAATTGCTATTTTCGGATTATGAATTTGTTAAAATAGTATTGGTTTGGTTGGTAAATTAATAAAAAATATATGAGTTTTTATTAATTCGTTGGGTTACATTAATTTTTTTACGACTAGGATTAGAATCTAAAAACATGTTTTTAACCCTTTAAAAATCATCTCTTTTATTGCTTTTATACCGGTAAAATATTGTAGTTAAATAAAAACAAAAAAAGCCGAAACTTTCGTTTCGGCTTTTCATCTGTACTGAAGGCGGGACTTGAACCCGCACGGCCATAATGGCCATTGGATTTTAAGTCCAACGTGTCTACCAATTCCACCACTTCAGCATCAAGTTACGGACTGTAACTTAAATTTTTATATTGTATAGAGCGAAAGACGGGATTTGAACCCGCGACCCTCACCTTGGCAAGGTGATGCTCTACCCCTGAGCTACTTTCGCGTAGTCTTTTTAAAGAACATTTCGCTGTAAAAGCGGATGCAAATTTAAAATAAATCTTATAAAACCAAAGCCTTTTTTTAAAATAAATTAATTTTTTTTACACTTCCTTTTTTTTCAACAACATACGTTTTATTTCATTCAACTTCATTAATGCCTCAACTGGTGTTAAAGTATCTATATCTGTATGTAAAATCTCATCTTTAATCTCCTCTAAAAGAGGATCATCCAAGTTAAAGAAACTTAACTGCATATCGTCCTTTAAAGATTTCACCTTATCCGTTAGCTCTTCACTTGAATGAGATTTTTCAAGTTTAGTTAAAATTTTATTTGCTCGTCTTATCACTTGTTGTGGCATACCAGCCATTTTAGCAACATGAATACCAAAGCTGTGCTCACTTCCTCCTTCAACAAGTTTTCTAACAAAAAGCACATTATCTTTTAATTCTTTAACAGCTACATTAAAGTTTTTAATCCTATTAAAAGTTTCTGTCATTTCATTAAGCTCGTGATAGTGCGTTGCAAAAAGTGTTTTTGGTTTTGCAGGATGCTCATGCAGATACTCGCTAATTGCCCATGCAATAGATATACCATCATAGGTACTTGTACCGCGTCCTATTTCATCTAACAATACCAAACTTCGGTCTGATATATTATTTAGTATAGAAGCGGTTTCATTCATTTCTACCATAAACGTAGATTCTCCCATAGAAATATTATCGCTTGCACCAACACGTGTAAAAATCTTATCTACAAGTCCAATTCTGGCCTGTTCTGCTGGCACAAAACTTCCTATTTGGGCTAGTAATACAATTAATGCCGTTTGTCTTAAGATTGCCGATTTACCAGACATGTTTGGTCCTGTAATCATTATAATCTGCTGCGATTCTCTATCGAGATAAACATCATTAGCAATATAAGCTTCACCTAATGGTAATTGTTTTTCTATAACAGGATGACGACCTTCTTTTATATCTAGTTCAAAACTATCATCAATTTGAGGATAAGAATAGTTATTACTCTTTGCCAAACTTGCAAAACCACAAAGGCAATCTAACTGACCAACTAATTGCGCATTTTGCTGCACCTGAATGATAAATTGATGCATCCAGCTTACCAACTCAGCAAACAACTGTTGCTCTATAGCTAAAATGCGTTCTTCGGCACCTAGTATTTTTGCTTCGTATTCTTTTAGCTCTTCGGTAATATAACGCTCCGCACTTACCAATGTTTGCTTACGCACCCATTCTTGCGGCACTTTATCTTTGTGCGTATTTCTAACTTCAATGTAATAACCAAAAACGTTATTTGATGCTATTTTCAATGAAGGAATGCCTGTGCGCTCACTTTCGCGCTCTAACATTTTATCTAAGTAATCCTTGCCTGACTTTGACAAGCCTCTGAGTTCATCGAGTTCTTCAGAAAAACCTTCGGCAATAGTATTGCCTTTTAAGACATTAACAGGAGCCTCTTCGTTTAGCGTTTGCTTTATTTTCTCGCGAAGCAAATCGCAATTATGAAGACTACTTCCAATAATTTTTAAGGCTTCATTTTCACAACTTTCAGAAATAGATTTTATCGGAACAATTGCTTCTAAAGAATTTTTAAGCTGAATCACTTCGCGTGGACTCACCTTAGTGGTTGCAATTTTAGAAATAAGACGTTCTATATCTCCAATATGCTTTATTTGTCCTTGCATTTTTTGAAGCGCAACATCATGCTCCAGTAAATACTTAACAACCTCATGACGTTGTTTTATTTTTTCGGCATGTTTTAGAGGCAAGGCTAACCAACGCTTTAAGGTACGACCTCCCATTGCCGAAATTGTTTTGTCAATAACGTTAATTAGGGTTACCGCATTGGCATTGGTAGAATGGTATAATTCTAAATTTCTAATGGTGAATTTATCCATCCAAACGTAATCGTCTGTAGCAATCCTAGAAATGGTTGCGATATGCTCTAACTTGTTATGCCTTGTTTCACTTAAATAGTGAAGCACAACTCCTGAAGCAATAATACCTTCATACAAATCTTCTACACCAAACCCTTTTAAGGTTTTAGTATTAAAATGCTTGGTTAATGTTTCGTTGGCATAATCTGCTTGAAACACCCAGTCTTCGAGATAAAAAGTATGAAAATCATTTCCAAACGTTTCACTGAAAGACTTTCTGCACTTTTTTGAAATAAGCACTTCACTAGGATTAAAATTCTGAAGTAACTTATCTATATATTCTGCATCTCCTTGAGAAGTTAAAAATTCACCTGTTGAGATGTCTAAAAACGAAATTCCGATGTAGGTTTTATCAAAATGAACAGCACACAGAAAGTTGTTAGACTTAGAATGTAAAATATCATCATTTAATGCCACACCAGGTGTTACCAATTCTGTAACTCCTCGCTTAACGATTGTTTTGGTTTGCTTAGGATCTTCAAGTTGATCGCAAATTGCCACACGCTCACCTGCTTTTACCAACTTTGGTAAATATGTATTTAATGAATGATGTGGAAAACCTGCCAATTCAGTTTCGCTATCGCTACCTGCACCTCGTTTGGTTAAGATAATATCTAGTATTTTGGATGCTTTTACAGCATCACTTCCAAAGGTTTCATAAAAATCCCCAACTCTAAACAGCAATAATGCATCAGGATACTTTGCTTTTATAGCATTGTACTGCTTCATTAATGGTGTTTCTTTTTTTGCCTTTTTAGCCAAGAGAAATGTGTATTTTTGCTTCATCCCGATTGTCATCGGGACTTGTAATTGTAAGATTGCTAATGTAGCCAAATAGCCTTATTATATAAAGCCATTTGAACATAAGTTATTTACAAAACACATAACATTTCAACATGCGCAAATTAAAAAATAGCGAATTAGACCGTCTCGATGTTTCTGAATTTAAAGAAGCTAAAAAATCACCTATAATTATCATTTTGGATAATATTCGTAGTTTGAATAATATCGGGTCTGTTTTTAGAACGAGTGATGCTTTTTTAATAGAAAAAATTTACCTCTGTGGCATTACAGCTCAACCTCCACATAACGATATTCGCAAAACGGCTTTAGGAAGTACCGAAACTGTTGATTGGGAATATGCAGAAAACACAATAGATGTTGTTACCAATTTAAAAAACGAAGGTGTAAAAATTTGTGCTATTGAACAGGCTGAGCATGCAACGATGTTAGATACATTTCAACCTCGACCTAATACTAAACATGCTTTTGTATTTGGCAATGAAGTTAAAGGTGTAGCGCAAGATATCGTAACCGCTAGTGATGAAGTTATAGAAATACCACAATTTGGGACCAAACACTCTTTAAATATTTCCGTAAGTACTGGTGTAGTAATATGGGATGTTTTTAGCAAATTGAAGAAGATTTAAAATTACTCATTCAAAAAATTATAATTATGCCAATTATTAAACCCGTTAGAAATATACACCCTCATATATCTGAAGATTGTTTTGTTGCCGACAATGCCACTATTGTAGGCGAAGTTACTATGGGAAGCCAATGTAGTATTTGGTTTAATGCTGTTGTTAGAGGCGATGTGCATTATATAAAGATGGGAAATAAGGTGAACATACAAGATGGTGCTGTAATCCATGCTACCTATCAAAAATCACCAACTACTATTGGCAATAACGTTTCTATTGGTCATAACGCTATTGTTCACGGATGCACAATACACGACAACGTACTTATTGGTATGGGAAGCATTGTGATGGATGATTGCGTTATTGAAAGCAATAGCATTATTGCTGCTGGTGCTGTAGTAACCAAAAACACAATTGTAGAATCTGGCAGTATATACGCTGGTGTACCAGCTAAAAAAGTAAAGGATATTAGTGAGGAATTAATCTCTGGAGAGATTGACCGTATCGCCAACAACTATGTAAAATATTCTGGTTGGTTTAAAGAATAAGTCTTAAAAATCTAAAAATGTGGTTTCAAAATTGCCACCTACTAAAGTATTTAAGACCTCAACGTTACTGTTAGAATGTAGTTTTACTGAAGGTGTTGCTTCATTTAAATTCAATAAATCTTGAGATTGCAAAACAGCCTTAGTTTGTTTGGCGACTGCCAATCCTGAATCTATGATTTTTACGCCCTCTGGAAGCATCGTTTCTAACATTGGTATTAAGTAAGGATAATGCGTACAACCTAAAACCAGGTAGTCTATATTAGCCTTAAGCATAGGCTCTAAATAGAGCTGTAGCAAATCTTTCATTTCATCTGAATTCAATTTGCCAGATTCTATTAAAGGTACAATGCCTTCCCCTATCTGCTCTACCACTTTTATGCCATTAGCATATAAATCTGAGGTTTTATGAAAAAGCTGACTACTAAGTGTTCCTTTTGTGGCTAAAATCCCAACCGCATTGGTCTTTGTGTTTAAAGCTGCAGGTTTAATTGCTGGTTCTATCCCAATAAAAGGCATCTCATACGATTCCCTTAAATAGGTGATTGCATTTGTTGTCGCTGTATTACATGCAACCACAATAATTTTGCAACCTTTGTTTAGTAAATATTCTGTATTCTTTATGGAAAGATTCTTAATCTCTTCTTGAGTCTTATTACCATATGGCGCATTTCTACTATCTGCTAAGTAGATTATATTTTCATTAGGAAGCAAGGCATGTATTTCCTTAAAAATGGAAGTACCGCCAACACCAGAATCGAAAATACCAATTGGATAATTACTCATACTTACAAAAATAAAAAGTCGCTTTATTAAAAAGCGACTTTCAAAAAGATTTTATTTAAAACTTACTTATATTTTTAAGTGAGCTTTTACATCTGCCATAAGGTCTTTACCATCTGAAACAAGTAACATTGCAGAATCTAAAACATACTCATATCCTTGAGCTTTTGCCACTTCTTGAATTGCTTTTTTAGCGTCCGCAATTATCGGCTTCATTAAAGCTTCATTTTTCTTTTGCATATCTTGATACTGATTCTGCTGGTATAACGTTATCGACTGATCAATTTTAGTAACCTCTTGCTTACGTCTTAAGTTTTCTTCTGCAGTTTGAGATCCTGCTTCAGATTCATATTGCTTTATTTTATTATTAAGCTCTGTCAACTGATCTTGAAGCTCTGCTTGATATGTCGCTTTAAGCTTATCTATCTCTGCTTGAGCTGAGATATAATCTGGCATAGCCTCAATTAACTTTTGGGTATCAATATGTGCAACTTTACTTTGAGCTGACGTAAAAGTAGTTGCTCCAATAAAAAGTACTGCTGCAAATAATAATGATTTAAAATGTTTCATTTTTCTAAATTGTGTTTGTGTGTTATAATTATTAATTATCTTCTCCTTCTTCTTTCTTAGCCTTAGCTATTGAATCTCTTTTTCTAAGTTGCTCTTCTCGCTCTTCGCGCGCTTTTTTTCGTTGTTCTAATATTTTCTGTTTTCTTTCTTCTAAAGCTTTTCTTCTTCGCTCTCTGTCGTTTGCTTTAATTTCAGCAGCCGTAGGTTGCTTCTTTGTGCTTACAGAATCTTTCTTAGCTACAGTATTTTCTTTTTTTACTGCAGAATCTCCTTTGAGTGATTTTTTTGCCTGTGTTGTACTATCCTTTACTGTAGATTTAACATCATCCTCAGTTTTATTTCTAGCATCTAATACTTTTTGTCTGCGAGCATCAGCTTCACGTTTTTTAGCTTCTCTTATAGAATCTTGTGTTGCTCTTCTAGCTTCTAAAGCCTTTTCGCGTTCTGCACGTTTTGCTGCTAACTGAGCCTCTCTTTCCGCTTTTCGTTCCTCTAATGCTTTCTGTCTTTCGTCTTTTTCTTCACTAACAACTGGCACTACCTCTTCATCTTCTAACTCTTGGCGCTCTTTTTTATTTTTTGCCTGACTACGCTTAGAGGTTCTTGTAATTGTTCTTAAAACCTGCTCACTAATATCATAACGCTCTGCGGAATAAAGCATAACTACATCTGCAGATTTATCAAAAACAAAATCGAACTTTTTAGTCTCTGCTATTTGTTGAACAGCTGCAAATATCTGATCTTGTATTGGCTCTATCAACTGACGTTTTTGAATCATTAAATCTCCATCTGGACCAAAACGCTTTTGCTGGTAATCTAAGATTTCTGCCTCTTCAAAAGAGATATCTTCCATGCGTTCTTCGTACAATTCTTTTGTAAGAAGTACACTTTCACTTTCTAACTCTTTCTTCTTTTGCTCTATAACGCTAAGCTTTTTCTCAATCTCAGTTTTCCATTGAAGCACTTTTTTATCTAGTTGCGTTGAAGCTTCCTGATATTCCGGTACATTTTGTAAAATATATTCTGTATCTATATATCCTATTCTAACACCACGTTGTGCATTAGCATTAAAGCTCATAAGACTTATAACTGCCAGTAAAAAAAGAACTTTAAATTTCATCATGATTGTTTTTGTTTTGAGACATATTAAATTGTTTGCCAATCTTTTCGTCAGTTTTTAGTGTTACTAATCTTCAAATTTAACGAAATATATCCTTAAAAATTTTAACACCATGGTGAAATACTTAATTAGCAATTAGAAAATATCGTGCCAAAGTTAAAATTGCTGACCAATAATGAAGTGAGTTTCCCATTTTCTTGGTGATGTTCCATCTGGTAAATCGTCGAAAGCGTGACCAAAATCTATACCTAATAAACCAAAGGCTGGCATAAAGATTCTTAAACCAAAACCTGCTGACCTTCTAACATTAAAAGGATTAAAATCTCTAAAACTGTTGATAGACTGACCGCCTTCTAAGAACCCTAACGCGTATATCTTAGCCTGAGCACCAAGTGTTATAGCATGACGAAGTTCTAAAGAGAATTTGTTGTATATAGAACCACCATCTGTTGTAGATAGGGATTGATTAGGATAACCACGTAACTGAATAATCTCTCTTCCGTCTAATGCAAAATTTCCTAAACCATCTCCTCCAACAAAGAAACGCTCAAAAGGAATAACTCCTCTATCGTTATTATACGCACCTAAGAAACCAAATTCTACACTAGGTCTAAGAACCAACTTTTTTGTTAAGGCTGTATACCAATCAGCTCTAAACTTTATTTTATAGAACTCTAACCACTTAAAACGCTCTTGGTCAATTTCACCTATACGTGCATAGTCATCTTCATCTGATGAATCTAAAGCATCTCTCTCATCTTTAAGCGCCTTATAATCCACTCCATTTACTAAAGAATATGGGAAAGAAAACTTAGCAGAAGCCGTAAAACTAGATCCTCCTGTTGGGAAAATTGGATCTGTGTATAAATTATTTCTACTTAAACCAATAGTATAAGACAAGTTATTTGATGTACCATCACCGAAAGTAAATAGTCCTGTGTTATAATTATTTAAGTCGTATTTTTGATAGCTTATTGCCTGCGACAATAAGAAATAATCATCTGGTTCTGACAATCTAGTAGAAATACCTAAAGTAAGACCAAGAATATTAAATCTTCTGCTTTTATCTGCTCTACGTGTTGCTGAGTTATATAAAAACTGTCTGGAATAAGATAATGAACTTGATAACTGAAATGGCTTTTTACCACCTAACCAAGGCTCACTAAATGAAAAACTATAAGTTTGAAAGAATTGACTCGCCTGTAATCTTAATGCCAGACTCTGCCCATCTCCTCTTGGCACTGGCTTGTACGCATCCTTCTTAAAAATATCTTTAATAGCAAAGTTGTTAAACGACAACCCTAGAGTACCGATGAAACCACCTCCACCATAACCACCTTGTAGTTGTATTTGACTAGACCCTTGCTCTGCAACTTCGTACTCAATATCTAATGTACCATCTACAGGATTAGGATTTTTAATGTTAGGCACCAACTGTTGCGCATCAAAGAAACCTAATTGCCCAAGCTCTCTTAATGTTCTAATAATTTGAGATTTGCTGTATAACTCACCTGGACGCGTTCTAATCTCTCTGTATATTACATGATCATTGGTAACATCATTTCCTTTAACTGTAACGTTATTGAAATAAGCAGGTTTACCTTCAGAAATACGAATCTCCATATCAATAACATTACCCTCTGCACTTACCTCAACCGGATTGATTGTAGAGAACATGTAACCGCTATTTTGATATGCATTTACCAAACTAATTGCATCTGGATCGTTAGGATCGTCTATACGATCTCTTAACTCTACTCCATTGTAAGTGTCACCCTCTTTTATACCTAATAATGCTGATAACTGTCTATCAGTATATACTGTATTACCAACAAAGTCTATCTTACCAAAGGTGTACTTTTCACCTTCTTCTACTTCAATATTTAGACTGATTGTTTTCTCATTATTGTAGATGATAGAGTCTGATACAATTCTTGCATCTCTATATCCTTTTTCTTTGTAACGATCAACTATACTTACTAAATCTTCTCTAAAATCTTCTTCTATGTATTTTGAACGCTTAAAAATTCTTAATGGACTAAGGCTCTTTTTCTTTGTATTCTTCATAGCCTTACGAAGTTTCTTTCCTGAAAGCTTTTCGTTTCCTATGAAGTTTATCTTCTTAATTTTTACTTTTTGCCCTTTATCTATCTTAATCTTCATGTTAACACGCTCCTTCTCTACAGAGTCTATAACCTCTGAGGTTCGGATGTTAACTTTAGCGTTTAAAAAACCTTTCTTTTTGTATTTGTTAGTAAGGTAACTTCTTGTTGTTGCTATAAGGTTTTCAGTAACTTTTACACCAGACTGCAACTTGTTTTCAGTTATAATTTCGTCTTTTTTACCTTTCTTAACACCTTCTATAGTTAAGTCTTTTAACTCAGGCAAATCCATAAGATGGATTTCTAAGTTAGCATTACTTCCATCTATATCAGTAACAAAAATATCTATACTGCTAAACAAGTTAGACTTCCACAAAGTCTTTACTGCGTTTGCAATTTTTTCTCCACCTACTTGGATTTCTTCATCCTTTCTAAGCTTAGAATAAGCTATAATAGTTTGTGGACTAAAATTAGTATTTCCTGTAACGGTAATTTCTTTGATTAAATACTTAGCACCATCTTGAGCTTGTGCATTACCTAAAAAAGGTATTGTAAAAAATAATACGACACCAATTAATTTAGCAAGGGACATTGATACTTTTTTATGAGGTAAGTTGTTCGCTTGTTTTTCCAAATCTTCGTTCTCTATTTTGATAATTTATAAGCGCTTCATACAAATGTTCCTTGTTGAAATCTGGCCATAAAATATCCGTAAAATATAATTCAGCATAGGCAATTTGCCAGAGTAAAAAATTACTAATTCGTTGCTCACCACTAGTGCGAATTAACAAGTCTACGTCTGGTAAATTTTGCGTGTAAAGATGCTTATTTATAATTGATTCATCAATACTTTCTGAAGAAATTATATTATTTTTAACTTTAACTGACAATTCTTTAATAACATTAACAATTTCTTCACGAGAACCATAGCTTAACGCCAAAGTTAATGTCATATTCGTATTGTTTTTTGTCTTTTCTATAACATCTAGCAACTCCTGATGTGCTTTTTTTGGCAAATCATTAAGACAACCTATTGCTAGTAATCTAATGTTATTGTCTTGTAAGGTCTTTATTTCTTTCTTGAGTGATTTTACCAAAAGCTTCATAAGTGTTTGCACTTCTAGCTTTGGTCTATTCCAGTTCTCTGTAGAAAAAGCATAAAGGGTTAAGTTTTTTATACCCAATTCTGCACTTGCTTCAACAGTTTGCCTAACAGCTTTAGTGCCATTTTCGTGACCTATAACACGTATTAACCCTTGTTGTTTAGCCCAACGACCATTACCATCCATGATTATAGCTACATGGTTAGGAAGTTTCTGTTTATTTACTTTTTCTTTTAGACTCATCTTAAAAATTACAATAGCATGGTCTTCTACCAAAGGTGTAAGTTAAGGTAATTCCTGAAAATACATACCAATCATTACTATTTGTGTTACCAAAACTAAATTGTTCTCTAAATTCATTATCTGGCACACTTCCGTCTAGCTCATCAGAAAATGTATATCTTACTCCAATCTCACCTGCTAACACTAGGTGATTGCTTATGTTAGTTTTATAACCTAAGACCATAGGTATACCATAAGCCCAACTGCTTGTATCTTCTGAAGTATACTGACCATTTTGGGTGAAATAATAATTATCGTGATTAGCCACAGATATACCTGTATATAAATATGGTGTTCCTTTTACTCCACTTGTATGCAAATCGAAATCCCAAAACGTAAATTCCATTCCGGCAGATATTTCTAAAATGCTTGTATTAAACTTATAGCCTCTTTGTATTCTTCTCGGATCATCTGATTTTCCATCAACACCTTCTAAATCTGAAAAAATTACAGACAATCTATATGAATGTCTTGGACTTCTATTCCACTTAAAAATGCCGCCAACAGCAAGCTGATTTGGTGATATGTAATTTGTAGCACCTACGTCTCCAATAAAATTACTTCCACCAGCAAACACACCAATCTCATAAATTTGAGCATTAGTGTTTTGCATAAAAAATACACTTGTAAAAATTAGGAATAAATACCTCATAAATTTTTCAAAGTTTGCAAATATAATAATTATGATTAGCCTATTACAATTTGACACAAATTGTCTTAGAGATAAACAGCATTTACAAGCTTTTATTGTATATAAACGAGGCTTAATTACGTCGATCTTCCCCCCAAAGTAGCTTTTTTCTAAGCGTATCTAAAAAGGTTTCTTCTAATCGCTCAACCATCTTTATTACAAAACTTGCTCTTTGTATTGTTACGATTGTTGTGTTAGGTAATGTTACAATTCTAGAATCTAAAGACATTAAAAACTGATCTTCTCTACCATCAACCTTAAAAGTTACCATTGTTTTATCTGGTATTATTAAAGGACGAGCACTTAAATTATGTGGCGCTATTGGAGTTAAGGCAAAATTATTAGTCTCTGGTGTAATTACAGGACCTCCGCAACTTAAAGAATACCCTGTAGAACCCGTTGGTGTAGATAATATAAGTCCGTCTGCCCAATACGATGTTAGGTACTCACCATCCAGATGAGTTTCTACGGTAATCATAGAAGTTGTATTCTTTCTACTTAAGGCAATTTCATTGAGCGCAAAGTTGGTCTCACCAATAACATTGCTATCTGGCTTTGTACTAACACTGAGCAATGTACGCTCAGATATTTTGTATTTACCATTAAAAATTTCGGTAAGTGCAGACTCTATTTCATCGGTTCGTATTGTAGCCAAAAAACCTAATCTCCCAGTATTAATACCAACTATAGGAATGCCCAAATCTCTCACATAAGTAATAGCCCTTAATATTGTTCCATCACCTCCTATACTTATCAATAAATCAAAACTATTATCAAGCTCACTAAACTTTCTAATAGCAGAACTTTGCTGCATTTCAACGCTCTGCTGCTTTAAAAAATCTGACTCAACATAAACACCGACCTTATTATCTAGCAAAACATCTAGGAGGATTTCAAAAGCTTTTTGTGTAGAATCTTTAGCGTAATTCTGACCGTAAACCGCAATTTTCATCATTACATATTAAGGTATTTGTCTAAATACTGCGAACGCTCTTTTAGACTTTCTATATAAGAATCTTCTTCATGACCAGATACAATATTATAACTGTAACGTCTAAATGTCTGAATTACCTCATTAAGGCTTGTATTACCAATCTTCAACGTAATTTGAACCAAATCTGAACCCATTTTAGACACAAATGCACCTAATAACTTAGCATCATTAGATTCTACAATCTGGCTTATTTCGCTAAAAGAGTAGTCATGAATTCCTTTTTCTACAACAAGAATACCACCTGGCTCAGCAAAGAATGGAGTTTCGTTAAATAAATGAATTATATCATTAAGTTCATAATACCCAATGTATGTATTTTTTTGATCTAAAACTGGCATAATATTAGAGTCGTTCTGCGCAAAGGCCTCTAACACATCAAGCCAATTGGTTGTTGGCCTCACAAAAAAACCTTCGATAGTATGACTACAATCGCTTATGGGCTTATCGCTCTCAAAACAATGTGCATCATTCTCAGAAATGCAGCCGACATACACACTTTCATTCTGAATAGGTATATGAGAATAAGTTAACTGATTAAAAAGCATTTGCAAATCACCTATTTTATCTGTGATTTTTAATGGCTTTATATCGTTTATAACAAAATCTTGTAACTGCATATTTGTAGTTTGAATATCTTGCAAATTAATCAAAAATAACTACAAAAACCCAAGATGAGTTCTGTATTTTTGTTGTTTAAAACTTAAACAAATGACAAAATTAAGTGTTAACATTAACAAGATTGCAACACTAAGAAATAGTCGTGGTGGAGATGCACCAAATGTAGTGCAATTTGCAAAAGATGCTCAACGCTTTGGTGCAGAAGGCATAACTGTTCATCCAAGACCAGATGAAAGACACATTCGTTATCAAGATGTTTTCGATTTAAAATCTGAAGTTACTACAGAATTTAATATTGAAGGTAACCCAATACCTAAGTTTATCGACATGGTTTTAGAAGTAAAACCAACACAAGTAACTTTGGTACCAGACGCAGAAGATGCCATAACATCTAATGCAGGTTGGGATACCGTAAAACACAAAGATTTTTTAATTGATGTTATTAAAGAGTTTAAAAACAATGGCATCAGAACTTCAATTTTTGTAGATCCAGATTTACATCAAATTGAAGGCGCTAAAGAAACAGGAACAGACAGAATTGAACTCTACACCGAAGCTTACGCTCACCAGTTTAGTTTAGGCAACAAAGATGGTATAAAACCTTACATGGAATGCGCTGGCTTAGCCAATACATTAGGTCTTGGCATTAATGCTGGCCATGACCTTTCACTAGATAATATCAAATATTTTAAAGAAAATATCACTGGCCTTTTAGAAGTTTCTATTGGTCATGCTCTTATATCTGAAAGTTTGTATCTGGGTGCAAAAAATGTTATTAAAATGTATTTAGACAAACTAAAATGATTTTACACTCTAATATTATAGGCGAAGGGAAACCGTTTGTAATTCTTCATGGTTTTTTAGGCATGGGAGATAACTGGAAAACCCTAGCCAAACAATTTTCAGAATCTAACTACCAAGTGTATTTGGTAGACCAACGCAATCATGGTCGTAGTTTTCACTCAGAAGACTTTGACTATGAGTTAATGGCTGAAGATTTAAAAGCGTATTGCAAGGAGCATAACCTCAACGATATTGTTTTACTTGGCCACTCTATGGGCGGAAAAACAGCCATGCTTTTTGCCGCTTTATTTCCTGAGTTGGTAAGCAAACTTATCGTTGCCGACATATCTCCTCGTTACTACCCAGTACATCACGACGCCATTTTAGAAGGCTTAAGTAAACTAGACTTTTCTGAAATAAAAACCCGAGGAGAAGCAGACAAAGCATTAAGCAACTATGTAAAAGACGCAGGTACTCGTATGTTCTTACTTAAGAATTTGTATTGGGTAGAAAAAGGGCAATTAGGGCTTAGAATTAACTTACCCGTTTTAAAAAATAATGTTTCTGAAGTAGGAGAAGCATTTCCAATACATGCTACTTTCAATAAAGACACATTATTTCTTCGAGGAGATAAATCTGAATATATTGGCGAGCAAGATGAAGCCATAATTCATCGTCATTTTCCAAATTCAGAAATTGTTACCATTAAAAATGCAGGTCATTGGTTGCATGCAGAAAATCCAGAAGATTTTTATGAAGCTGTGATTAATTTCTTATATTAAGTGAACTAAAAAAACTTAATTGTATGAATCTTTTAATAAGACTTTTAATCAATGCTCTAGCAGTTTTCATAATAGCTCATCTTTTAGGAGGTGTTGAAGTAAATGGCTATGTAGGTGCCATTATCGTAGCATTGGTTTTGGCTATTCTTAATCTCTTTGTAAAGCCAATTTTAATAATTTTCACATTACCTGTTACCATTTTAACCTTAGGACTATTCCTTTTGGTTATTAATGCTCTGATTATTCTTTTAGCAGACAAATTAATTGATGGATTTGGCGTTAATGGATTTTGGACTGCCTTAATTTTCAGTATTCTATTATCCATTCTGCAATCCATCTTACACACCATTTTTAAAGAGCCAAAAAACGACTAAAAACCAATTGTTTAAACTATTGTAGGGTTGTGAAAAATGTTGTATTTTTGCAGCCCAATTTTAGTTACTAAGCATAATGAATATTACAAGAGAAAACATCGACGCATTAAATGCAGTTGTAAAAGTAGATATCGCAAAAGAAGATTATAGCGATAAAGTTGAGAAAATCTTATCAGATTACCGTAAGTCTGCTAACATTCCTGGATTTAGAAAAGGCCACGTTCCTATGAGCTTGGTTAAAAAACAATACGGTAAAGCTGTATTAGTTGATGAGGTAAACAAATTACTTCAAGATGCTATAGGAAAGTATTTAGTTGAAGAAAAATTAGACGTTTTAGGTAACCCATTACCAAAACCACAAGACGATCTAGACTGGGATGCTGATGCTTTTTCTTTTGAGTTTGAATTAGGTTTAGCACCAGAATTTGACGTAAAGTTAAAAGGCAAAAAAGCTATAACTCACTACAACATTGTTGCAGATGACAAAATGATTGACAACCAAGTTGAGCACATCCAAAAACAATATGGTAAGTTAGTATCTCAAACCGAAGTAACTAAAGATTCTGAAATCACTGGAAAATTCTCTAACGAAGAAGAAGGTATTGAGAACGTTGCAACTATTACTTTAGATAAATTAAAAGGAAAAACAAACCCTAAGAAGTTTATCGGAGCTAAAGTTGGTGATGTTATTAAATTAAAAACCAAAGGTCTTTTTAACGACGACCACGATTTAATGACGTTCTTAAAAGTATCTCACGATGATGCTCACGGACTAGACGTTAAAGTAAACTTTGAAGTTTCTGAGATAAACGAAAGAGAGCTTGCAGACTTAGACCAAGAATTATTTGATAAGCTTTTTGGCCCTAAAGCAGTAACTTCTGTAACTGAGTTAAAAGACAAGATTAAGGAAGATTCTGAAAAGCAATTTGCACAACAAGGTGACCAAAAATTATTAAACGATGTTACTGAGTACTTACTAGAAAGCACATCGTTTGACCTTCCTGTAGAATTCCTTCAAAAATGGATGCAAACAGCAGGTGAAGAACCAATGACAGAAGAGCAAGCTAAAGAAGAGTATGAAAAGTCTGAAAAAAGCATGCGCTACCAACTTATAGAAGGAAAATTAATCACAGACCACAACTTACAAGTTCAATTTGAAGAATTGAAAGCTTATGCTATGGAAATGATTAAAGGTCAGATGGCACAATTTGGTCAATTAAACCCTTCAGAAAAAGAATTAGAAGATATAGCAGCTCGTATAATGTCTAACCAAGACGAGGTAAAACGTCTGTCTGAGCAGCTAATGAGCCAAAAATTATTAAACTTATATAAGACTGAAGCTAATATCAAAACAAAAGAAATCACTTACGATGATTTTGTAAAAGAATTCTACAGCTAAGTTTAATTAATAAAATTAGTATCTTTAAGGCGTAGAACTGAAAAGTTTTACGCTTTTTTTTTAATCGAAAAACAAATTGAAATTAAATGAATTACGGAAAAGAATTTGAAAAGTTCGCTATAAAAGACCAAGGAATTAATAGTAACTACTACGATAAGATTATTTCTAGTATGTACCCAACTAATCTAACTCCAAACATTATTGAAGAGCGCCAATTAAACGCCATTGCTATGGACGTTTTCTCTCGTTTAATGATGGATCGTATTATATTTTTAGGCACAGGAGTTAACGATCAGGTTGCTAACATTATCCAGGCTCAGTTATTATTCTTACAAAGCACAGATGCTTCAAAAGATATTCAAATATATATTAACTCACCAGGCGGATCTGTATATGCTGGTTTAGGCATTTACGACACCATGCAATTTGTAAAACCAGATGTAGCAACAATATGTACTGGTATTGCAGCTTCTATGGCAGCCGTGTTATTATGTGCTGGAGAAAAAGGAAAACGTTCTGCATTAAAGCACTCTCGTGTTATGATACACCAACCAATGAGTGGTACACAAGGACAAGTATCTGACATGGAAATAGCTGTACGCGAAACAATAAAAGTAAAAGAAGAACTCTATAATATTATATCTAGCCACTCAGGTAAATCTTACGAACAAGTGGAAAAAGACTCTGACAGAGATTACTGGATGAAATCTAGTGAAGCTTTAGAGTACGGAATGATTGATGAAGTTTTAGAACGCAAGTAATCTAAATATCTTACGACTAAAAACTCCCCTAAACAAGAAGAATAAAGATTATGGCAAAAGAAGAATTAGAATGTTCATTCTGTGGTAGGAAAAAGCCAGAAACTAATTTATTAATTGCAGGATTAGATGCTCACATCTGTGACCGATGTATAGAACAAGCTCATGGCATTGTTATAGAAGAGTCTAAACAAACAGGCAGCTCAGAACTAAGCGCTGAGTTAATGCTTAGAAAACCTAAAGAAATTAAAGCCTTTTTAGACGAATACATCATAGGACAAGAATTTACCAAGCGCGTTATGTCTGTAGCGGTTTACAATCACTACAAGCGTTTATTACAACCTCCTTCTGATGATGATATCGAAATACAAAAGAGCAACATTATTATGGTTGGTCAAACAGGTACAGGAAAAACCTTAATGGCCAAAACCGTTGCACGTATGCTTAATGTTCCTTTAGCTATTGTAGACGCAACTGTATTAACAGAAGCAGGTTATGTTGGTGAAGATGTAGAAAGCATATTAACACGTTTACTACAAGCTGCAGACTACAATTTAGAGAAAGCACAGCGTGGTATCGTTTTTATAGATGAAATTGATAAGATTGCTCGTAAAAGCGATAATCCATCAATAACAAGAGATGTATCTGGTGAAGGTGTACAGCAAGCACTTTTAAAGCTTTTAGAAGGAACCGTTGTTAATGTTCCGCCAAAAGGTGGTCGTAAGCATCCAGACCAAAAGTTTATAGAAGTTAATACTGAGCATATCTTATTTATTGCAGGTGGTGCTTTTGATGGTATAGAGCGTGTAATTACTAAGCGTCTTAACATGCAAGCCATTGGTTATAGCTCCATAAAAGATGATAATGTAGATGACGACAACATCCTTCAATATATTATTCCAAAGGATTTAAAAGACTTTGGATTAATTCCTGAAATTATTGGTCGTTTACCTGTATTAACACACATGGATCCGTTAGATGCTAACACATTAAGAGCAATATTAACAGAACCTAAAAATGCCATTATCAAACAATACAAAAAGTTGTTTGCTATGGATGAGGTTGAATTTTCTATTACAGACGGAGCATTAGACTATATCGTAGAAAAAGCTATAGAATACAAACTTGGTGCTCGTGGTTTACGTTCACTATGCGAAGAAATATTAACCGAAGCCATGTTTGATTTACCAGGCTCTGGCGAAACAAAACTAAATGTAACTAAGGCTTACGCAGAAGACAGATTAAACAAATCTACTTTGAAGAAGTTAAAGGCTGTGTCTTAATCACTAAAAAGAGCTATAAAAAAAGAAACCACAATTTTAAAATTGTGGTTTTTTTTATTGTTGGGATTGATTAATAAATATTGCAGGCAATATGTTATATGTAAAATTAATTAGGGTATAAATAAATAGCACATTTATTTACTGCTAATATAGTGTCATCATTCGAAGTGAAAATCTTTTTGTCAAGATTTTGGTTAAAGTCGTTTTAAAACTCGTTGTATGAAAATTACATGATAATTTTAACGATGAACGACAACACGATAATTAAACCTGCTTATTTAATTGCAATAACTCTTCTATATAATCTCTAGAATTTGATAAACGAGGTACTTTATGCTGACCTCCAAGCTTATCGTTTTCCTTTAACCAATCGTAAAACAAGTTGGTACGTGCACAATGAATTGTTGGCTTATTTAAAGTCATATTATTATAGCGCTTAGCTTCATAATCAGAGTTGAGTGCTTTTAGAGCATTATCAAATAACTCTTCAAAATAAGACATGTTTTTTGGCGGTGTTTTAAACTCTATAATCCACTCATGTGCTCCTTTTTCCCTTCCACTCATAAAAATTGGAGCTGCAGTATAATCTACAATTTCTGCTTCAGTTCTTTTACAAACTTTTTTTAGTGCATCTTCTGCATTTTCAATTATAAGTTCTTCTCCAAAAGCGTTGATATGATGCTTCGTTCTACCAGATACTTTAATTCTGTGTGGCTTTAAGCTCACAAATCGTATCGTATCGCCTATTTGATAACGCCAGAGACCTGCATTAGTTGTTATAACAACAGCATAATTTTTTCCTAATTCTACGTCACTTAGCGGAATCACTTTTTGCTCCTTAGTACCGTAGGTATCCATTGGTATAAACTCATAGAAAATGCCATAATCCAACATCAATAGTAGGTCACCTGAATAGTTCTGATCTTGAATCGCAAAGAACCCTTCTGAGGCATTATAAATTTCGTAATATTTAAAATCCTTCTTTGGTAAGATAGATCTATACTGCTCTATGTAAGGATTAAAACTTACTCCTCCATGAAAGTAAACTTCGAGGTTGGGCCAAATATCAAAAAGACTATCTTTTCCTGTTTTATCTAATACGCTATTCAATAATACCAACATCCAAGACGGCACACCTGCTAAGCTTGTAACATTTTCCTCTATGGTTTCTTCTACAATGGCTTGCATTTTGGTTTCCCACTCACTCATTAAAGACACCTTACTACTTGGCGTACTACTAAACTCTGCCCAAAACGGCATATTATCTATTAATATAGCACTTAAATCTCCAAAAACAGTTCCGTTTTCCTTATAAAGTTCCTTGCTTCCACCTAAGCGAAGACTTTTACCTGTAAAGAGTTGTGCGTTTTCATTATTATTAAGATACATGCACAGCAAGTCCTTACTCGCTGCATAATGACAGTCTTCCAAAGATTCCGTACTTACAGGAATAAACTTGCTTTTAGAATTGGTTGTTCCACTAGATTTTGCAAACCATTTTATTGGTCGTGGCCAAAAAATATTCTGTTCGCCTTGTCTAGAGCGCTCAATTAAAGGTTGTACATCTTCATAGCTCACAACAGGCAAACGCTCAGTAAACTCTTTATAGGCCTTTATTGAAGCAAAATCATACTGCTTCCCTATTTCGGTATCTTTTGCAAACTTTAAAAGACTAAATAGTAATTCGTTTTGTACCTCATTAGGATATTTTAAAAACAGATCTATCTGATGAAATCGCTTTTTTAAAAACCAGGAAGCTATAGAATTTACAATAGGAATTGGCATGGATTGGTTATCTTTACTCGCAAAGCGAGATTTTTTTCATTTAAATAAACTTAAAGCTTTTTATACAAACTTTATAAAAAGGCTTAATGGCTAAAAATAATAAATTTCTTTTATGATTTACACAGGTGTCCTTACTAAAATGCAGACCGAGTTTTTAGAACCTATTCAATACTATTTGGTGTTTGAGAATGATTTTATTCACATGAATCAACTCATCAACAAAACTCTTGAAATGAAGCACACTGGATATCAATGTTTAAGTTGTGGACTAAACAAGCTTATTTACAGACAAGGCTTTTGTAAGAGTTGTTTTTTTGACAAGCCTGTTGCTGGCGATTGGATAATGCGCCCAGAACTTAGTACAGCGCATCTAGATAAAGAAGACAGAGATTTAGAATATGAAAAAAAGGTACAGCTACAACCGCATATTGTATACCTTGCTAATTCTAGCAATGTTAAGGTTGGTGTTACCAGAAAAAGTCAGGTTCCGACACGTTGGATAGATCAAGGCGCTCACGAAGCTATTGAGATTGTTGAAGTCCCAAATCGCTATTTGGCTGGCATTACTGAGGTCGCTTTAAAAGATCATGTTGCAGACAAAACCAATTGGCGTAAAATGCTGAGAAATGATAATGTCGATGAAGACTTAACCGAATGGAGGCAACGATTAAAAACTTATATTCCTGACGACGTTAAAGATTATTTTATAGAAAATAACGCTGAGACGCACCTCAACTTTCCTGTGGAACATTATCCTGAAAAACCTAAAAGCTTAAACTTAAAAAAACAGGTTACGTATACTGGAAAATTAGTTGGTATCAAAGGACAGTACCTCATTTTTGAAGATGATACCGTATTTAACGTAAGAGCAAATGAAGGGCTTGTTGTTGACTTAACTGTTTTGTAAAATCAGAAAACTATGAAAATAAAACTACCATACATTCTATTGTCAGCGTTTTTGATTATTGCCATAATATCAAACGTTAACGACTCTAACGTTGACTATAATCTCATGACTACTTATGACAAATTGAAAGCATTTTTTGTCTTGTGTACCTTAAGCATTTACCTAATTCTTGGCATAAAATCTGTAATTAAGCCTAAGTAAAAACTTAAACACAAAAAGAGCAACATTACAAAATGTTGCCCTTTTTAATATCTTAAAAATAAAAAGCTAGAGACCTAGATGTTTTCAGCGTCTCTTAAACCTTGAATATATTCTGCCTTTTGAATCTCTCTTCTTCTCTTAACAGATGGTTTAGTGAAATAACGAGACTCTCTTAAGTTTTGCATAATCTGTACATTTCTGTGCTTACGCTTGTAACGCTTAAGAGCTCTTTCTATATTCTCTCCTTCTTTAATTTCGATTTTAATCATCTATCGCTAGTTTTTTATTATCTATATCTTGCAAATGGTCGGCAAATATAGGCCAACTATTTGAAAATAAAAAATTATTTTTCTCAATAATTGAGAAATTGTTGTTTAATTCTTTTTTAAGGGTGTAAAAGCCTCTTATTTTAATGTAAAACAAGGGTTTAAATTAACCCAAATATGTTTTTAATATTTTACTCTTACTAGCGTGACGCAATCTTCTAATACCCTTTTCTCTAATTTGTCTTACACGTTCTCTTGTAAGATCATAGATACTTCCTATTTCTTCTAAAGTCATTGGTGGCTGATTACCAATACCAAAGTTAAGACGAATAACATCACTTTCTTTTTGAGTTAATGTATCTAAGGCACGCTCTATTTCAGTATTAAGAGAAGCTTGCATTAAATCTTTATCTGGTCTTGGAGATTCACTCTCACTTACCACGTCGTATAAACTAAAAGTTTCTCCATCCTTAAGTGGTGCATCCATAGATAAATGACGACCAGAGTTTTTCATGGATTGTTTTACCTCTCTGGTACTAATATCTAGTTCTCTAGCGATCTCTTCAGCATTTGGTGGTCGTTGATGAACTTGCTCTAAATGAGAATAGGTTTTGTTAATTTTATTAATTGTACCAATCTTGTTTAGCGGTAAGCGTACAATACGAGATTGCTCAGCTAAAGCCTGAAGAATAGCTTGTCTGATCCACCAAACAGCATATGAAATAAATTTAAAACCTCTGGTTTCATCAAAACGCTTTGCGGCTTTTACCAAACCTGCATTACCTTCGTTTATTAAATCTGGAAGTTTTAATCCTTGATTTTGATATTGTTTTGCTACTGAAACTACAAATCTTAAGTTAGCCGTAGTTAGCTTATCTAAAGCCTCTTGATCACCTTTTTTTATGCGCTGCGCCAACTCTACCTCTTCATCTGCCGTTATTAAAGGAATCTTACTTATGTCTTGTAAATACTTGTCTAGGGATTTGTCTTCTCTGTTAGTTACCTGCTTGGTAATCTTAAGTTGCCTCATGTAGTTTCTAAAATTTTGTGAACCTATATTATAATCAAATAATCTAGATATACAAGGATTTTGAGGAATAATTAACAGAAAACAAGCAAAAAAGACTTCATATTGACAAAAAATCAGTCCTTTTTAGTAGAATCTTGAGTGTTTTTATCGTTTTTCTTCTTTTTACCATTTAGAATTCCACCCAAAACATTACCTACACCTTCTTTTATAGCATCTTTATGATCTTTCTTAGTACTATCTGTTTTTACTGTGGTTGAATCGGTTTTTGTACTATTATTTCCACCTAAAACATTACCCAAAAGATCGTTGATTTTATCTTTACCCTTACCGACTAGTTTCTGTTTTTGAATTTCTACTAACTGCTTCGTTAAACTAGACACACCACTTGTTAAGTCTGTTGAAATAGACGGACTAGAAAAGGTACCACCAATATTTGCTGTTATAGGAATAGACACCTTATTAACCTCTGCATCATTAATTTGCCCTATTAATCGGTTAACATCACTACCCAAATATTTAGCTGGAACTTGCAATACAGCACTATAGCTCATTGCATTAGAAAAACTATGCGAACCCGAAACTTCAATTGGTATATCTTTATATTTTATCGTGAATGGTTTTACGCTAACCTGACCGTTTTCAAAACTCAATTTGGTTTTAATATCTTTTTGAAGCTGATTAAAGTCTATAAAATCTAACTTACTATCTAAACCAGACAATAAAGGACTTTTACTAACATCTACATTAGACGTTAATATTTCTGCTAAGGCATTACCAGAAATAGTAGTTAAGTCTGGTGAGAAGTTTTCATCTAAAAGACCACTTACATCAATTGTAGAATTTAATTTCCCTTGCACCACTTTTGCTATTGGTGCCAAGACCTGAAGCATCTCTAAATCTTTAAAAGATTGTGAAATATCAAATTGCTGCATTGCCAATTTCATATCAAATTTTGGCTTAGCTTCTTTTGTATTTACATTACCAGAAATACCTAACTGACCATTAAATAAATCTGTAGTCATATTACTTAAATTGGCATTTTGGTCTTTAATAGATAACTGCCCTTTTACATTCTTTAAATTCAGGTTATCGTAAATGACATTTTTAGCATTTGCTGTTATGGTACAATCCAAAAAGTCTGGAATTTTAAGCGATTCTGAATCTGAAGTTGTTTTGTTTGATGTTTCTGATGCAGACTCATCTTCTACCATAAAGTCTGAGATTGCAAACGTATTAGAATTTACATTAAAACTTCCTTGAAGCTTCTTGTCACTCAATAAAAACCCAAGAAGGTTATTAATAGTACCTGTTGCTGAAAAATCACTTTTACCTGTCTGTGCATCAAAACTATTAAGACTTACTGTACCAGGTTTAAAAGTAAGGTTAGCCTTATTTATTTGAATAGGATTTACAATATCTTCCGAGGAAAACACAAAACCTGTAACAGACACGCTACCATTATTCTTTATTCTCTGATATGCGTTGGTTTCAATAGCATCCATATCAAAAGATGTATTGAGTTTTCCTTTTAGTATTCCGCTTAACTGGTTTTCTAATTCTATAGGATATGCTTTGGTTATATTAGCCAAATTTAAAACTCCATCTAAGTTAGCACTCACCAACATATTACCTGTAAGATTTTTTATGTGAGCTTCAGATTTAAATACATCTTCATCTATCTTAAAATCTAACTGATCTAAATCTACATAGGTATCATCAGCATTTCCTGTTGTGTTCTTTACCGATGCATCAATCATAATATTCCTAACGCTTTTTGGTAAATCTGGATATTTAAATGATGCGTTATCAGACTTCATATTAATGTCTAATGTTGGTATAGTTTCTTCAGACACTAACCCTTTTATAACACCATTAACTGTAAAGTTTCCTGTGGTATTTACATTTTCAATATTCTTTGCATAAGATTCTGGTATTACTGCTAAAAAGTCTTTAAATGATGATTCCGGATTCTTAAACGTAATATCAATTTGCTGCCCTTCTTCAACCATTTGCACAAACCCTTCAAACTCTAATGGTAATGCATTAATAAAGCCTTTATTTTCTTTGAAAGTGTATTTATTTTGCTCTAAATCCATTCCGATTAAAGCATCTAATTTTATGCTGTTATTACTTAGATATTGCGTACTATCTACAGACATACTAATTTTTGCTTCTGTTTTGGTATCTAATTCTGAAACTTCACCAGAAAAAATACCTTTACCGTTATGATTAATTTCGGTAGCATATAAGCTGGTATTAGACCCTTCATCTATATAAGTAAAAGCACTATTATTCAATTCATAATTTTGAATATCGAAACTAAAGCCAGAAGATTGCTCTTCAGATTCAGATACTGTTGAAGCGTCTTCATCTTGTTTTACGATGTCGTAGTTTGTGGTTCCGTTTTTATTGGTTTTTAGCGTTAACAATAACTCATCTGCTATAATTTCGTTAACCACCAAAGGTTCATCAGAACCTTTAAACAATTCGCCAATCGGCATTTCAAAGGACAATGCTTTTGCTGTAGCTAATGTTTCACCTTTAAACGGAGCTCTATTTACAATTTTAAGATTCTCTACACTAACTTCTGCACTAGGAAAACTAGAAATTAGGCTTAAACTAACATCATCAAAACTTAGATCTGCATCTAAATTTTCATCTGCATAATTCTGAACAATAGCATCTATCTTAGACTCTAAAACAAATGGTACTGCTATAAGAATGGCAATAAATATTAGTAAAATGATTCCGACAATCTTTAAAAATTTCTTCATGGTTGTAGTGTATAGCTTTACTTATTATACGCAAAGTTGCGGAGAATAGTTGTGCTTTTAAGAAACTTTAGGAAGACTTTAATGATTTAATAACAGTTAGGTGAGATCAATTTCTTCATTAACCTTGAGTTTAAATCGTTTTCTAAAAAGGTAAACACCTAAATACAAAAATGGTGTATCTAAAAATGCCACTAAGACTTTAAACAAAAAACCACTAATTAATAATCCTTTAAAGCTAGACCATGGTAAAACTTCAAAATAGCAAAGTAAGCTTATAATAGACAAGGTATCTACAAACTGAGAAATCCATGTAGAGCAATTATTACGCAACCACAAATGCTTTCCCTTTGTGAGATTTTTCCAGAAGTGGTAAATCCGAATATCTATAAACTGAGCAAACAAGTACGCAAACATACTAGAACCCACAGCAATAATGGTTTTGCTAAATACAAATTTGAAGGTTTCGTCATTTAACGGAGAATTATCTAATGCTGGCACACTATCTGCCACCAAAATAATACCAACCGAGAACAAAGACGCAAAAATACCTGCTACTACAATATCATTAGCGCGCTTTTTCCCATATATCTCACTGATTAAATCGGTAATTAAAAATGTAATAGGATAAGGCAGGATACCTACCGAAATTTCGAATAATTTGCTACCAAAAACTTCAACATCTACAGGATACCAATAAAAAAACTTCTGAAAAATAAGATTAGAAACCACCAAAGAGGTTATAAAAAGACTTCCGAGTAAAAGATAGATGCGTTGGGCTAAAAGTTTGTCTTTTAATGACATTTAAAATGGTTAATAAATTGTTGTAGTAAAGATAAACTATTAATTTTTGTTTTAGTTATTTTGCTAATTCCATGACAGCAAGCAAATCCGTTTACATAGCATTAGGAAGTAACAAAGGTAACAAGTTAGAATACTTGCAATTGGCCATAGACGCTATCTTTGAAAAAGTTGGTGCAGTTCATAAAATCTCTAAAGTTTATGAAACTCCTGCTTTAGGTTTTGAAGGTGATAATTTTTACAATGCTTGCATTAAGATTGAAACCGAATTAAAACCAAAGAAACTTCTAAAAACGCTTAAGCAAATTGAATCCGATTTAGGAAGAACTGCTAAGCAATCGGATTCTTACGAGTCTCGAGAGATTGACCTGGATATTTTGTTTTATGAAGAAGAGGTTATTAATGAAAAGTCACTCATAATACCGCATCCTGCGATACATCTCCGAAAGTTTGTTTTAGAACCGCTATCTACTATTGCCAGAGATGTAAAGCATCCTGTTTTTAACAAAACAATTAGCGAATTATTAGATACTTGTAACGATAAATCTGAAATTGAAGCCATTAAAATCTGGCTAAAAAACCCAAAGAATAATTTTGATTTTGGCAACTACAATTTCATAGCTATTGAAGGTAATATTGGTGCAGGTAAAACCAGTTTATCTCATAAAATAGCGCAAGATTTTAATGCTAAATTGATTTTAGAGCGTTTTGCAGACAATCCGTTTTTACCAAAATTTTACAAAGAGCCAGAGCGCTATGCCTTTACGCTAGAAATGTCTTTTTTGGCAGATCGCTACCAACAAATTAGTGACGATTTATCGCAGCTAGACCTCTTTAAAGATTTTATGGTAAGCGATTACGACGTGCATAAATCACTGATATTTTCTAAAGTCACCTTAGCTGAAGATGAGTTTAGGTTGTACAGAAAATTGTTTTACCAAGTCTATAAAGATATTGCCAGACCAGATTTGTACGTTTACCTCTACCAAAATACCAAACGCCTCCAAGCCAATATAAAGAAGCGTGGTCGCAAATACGAAAGCGACATACAAGACGACTATCTTGAAAAAATCAACTCTGGTTATCTCAATTTCTTAAGAAACCAAACCGAGCTGAACGTAAAAATTATTGATATTTCTGATAAGGATTTTGTAAAAAACAGAGAAGACTACATGTGGCTACTAAGAGAAATTAGTGCTTAATATTCTGTCTTCCCAAACTCGTTTCAATATTTAGCCTATATAATTTTATAAGGTAAATAAAGTTGTGGTTATTCGACTTTTATTATCTAAAATAACCTCACTCAAAACATCGCATCCTTTAACTTTTAAACTAAAAGGCTCCGCCAACACATCTACTCCACTGTTATGTTTTAGTCGGTTTTGGCTGCTGGCAATAATATCTATGTTTGGTGTAAATTCTCCAACAGGAATATGCTCTGTTAGTATGAGATATTTATATACAGTTAGTTTCTCTAAAATTTGTTGAATCTCTCGATTAGATAAATGCTGAAGTACTTGCCTAATAATCACACAGTCTGCTTTTGGCAAATCATCCTTAGCTATATCCAGACATTTGAAGGTTAAATGATCTGCTTTAAATAACCGCTGGTTCCTCTCTATTAAACCTTCTACGATATCTATGGCAACATATGCTTTTGTAAATGGAACGAGAGCTTTACCAATATTAAAATCTCCACAACCCAAATCACAAACCGAAAGTTGACCTTTATGTGATTTAAAAAAATCGGTTACACTATCAATATAAGGTTGAATAATTTTGGAATCGTGAGAGCCTTCACCTGAGTAGAAATCTGAATCGTTTCCTCCCCAAAAATGCTGCTCATAAATCTGCTCCATAACCGCTTTGGTTGGCCATGGTGTTTTATGTTTTTTAGAGGTCATTATTTAAAATAAGCCAACAATTCCGCCTTTTTAGATGCAGATACCATAATTTCTTTACCGTTACTTAGAATGACGCTTCCTCCTTTTCCTTTCACATATTTCACCACTTCATTTACATTAACTAAATAGCTCTTATGAACTCTGGCGAAATTACCGTCTTTTAGACTTTCTTCAATATATTTTAAAGTCTTACTTACAAGCTTTTTCTTATTGTTATTTAGGTAGATTTCGGTATAGTTATCATCAGCTTTGCAATACATAATGTCTGCTGTTTCTATAACTTCAAAACCATCTTGTTGTGGTAAGGTTATTTTTCCATTAACAGCATTGGTTTTTGGTACTAAAACCTGGTCTTGTAGTGCTTCTTCTTTAGATTTTATTTCAGTAACATAGTCAACTGCTTTTATAAGTTCGTCTATAGAAATTGGCTTCATTAAGTAGTACGATGCATGCGCATTTAAGGCTTCAATAGCATAATGATTATAAGCTGTAACAAAAATGGTTTCAAAATCTATGTGACCAACTTTATCTAACAAATCGAACGCATTGCCATATGGCATTTCCACATCTAGAAAAACCACATCCAAATCGTTATTTCTAATCAGTACCAAAGCTTCTTCAACATTAGCAGCTTCACCTACAATTGAAATATTTGGGCAATATTTATTGAGATAATTTCGTAGAATAGCTCTGCTTGTTTCTTCGTCTTCTACTAGTATAGCGTTTAATTTCATCTGTTAATATTTATTTTTTTAATGGTCAGATGGAACATCCTATTATCATTTCACTTATTGATTGAAGATTAATCATGGATGTTTCATGTTTTTCTGAGTTGGAAGTAAGAAGAAAGAAGCACGAAGTTACTTCTAACTTCTTACGTCTAGCTTCAAACTTTATTAATCCTTCTTTAAAGTCACCACAACTTTGGTACCTGCATCTTCTTCAGTTTGTTGAAAATCTTCAATCGTTACATCAACCTTGTCTTTGTACATTTCGTTTAAAATTGCCACACGCTTCTTAATGTTGTTCATCCCTTTAGAATTCTGCTTTTTCTGATTCTCGGTCTTCATTTGTTTAGAGCGTGTTCTACCAATTCCATCATCTGAAATGGTAATTGTAATTTCGTCTTTTGATTTTGGTTTTATAGCAATATTTAAATGTCCTTTTTCTTTTTTGTAACGCAGACCATGCCATACTGCATTTTCGATATAAGGTTGCAGTAACATTGGTGGAATTTGAAATTCATCAACGTTTATAGTGCCATCTACATCTATAGAATACTCAAACTTATCTTGAAATCTAAAATGTTCGAGTTTAGTATACAATTGAAGCAATTCGATTTCTTTTTTTAATGGAATAAAATCTTCCTCACTATTCTCTAATACTGCACGCATTAACTGGGAAAAATCTGATAAATATTTATTTGCTGTACGCTCATCGTTGGTTGCAATAAAACTATTCACCGAGTTTAAGGCATTAAAAATAAAGTGCGGATTCATTTGACTACGCAGCGACTTTAATGCCAAAAGATTGTTAGCCAAACGCTGTTGCTTAATGTATTTGTACATTAAAAAACCTGTAATTAAGAGCAGCAACAATCCTCCAAGCAAGGAATAAATAATTAACTGTTGTCGTTTGTTGCGTTCTTGGGTAAGGTCATATTTGCTTTTAGACAGCGCTCTGTCGCTCTCTAAAGTGGTAATTCTGTTTTGCTGCTCTGCTAAGTTTCTGCTAAAACGTGCTACTTGGGACAGTTCTTGTATTTTTTTTGCATACAATTCATCAACCACACTTTTAAATTCATCTATAGCTTCTCTTCCTTTTTCATCCTCACCTAAACTATAATACACTTCAGATGCACGTCTTGTTGCATCTTTTTTAACTTCTAAATCCCCTTTTTTATCAGCCTCTTCAATACTTTTTTCAAAATAAGAAATAGCACTGTCTAAATCATTATTAAGTAAGTATGCGTTCCCTAATTTATAATTCTGCTTCTGAATAGTTAATGGACTCTCATTAGGCAACACAGAGTCTTTTTCTATGTCTTCTAATGTTTCAATCACATCTTTTCTTATTTGAATTTCACTATCATAATCACGATTTAAACTATTGAATTCGGCAACTTTTACCTGCTCTTCTACAGCGCGTTTCTTGTTCTCTTGTTGCGCTAATTTTAGTGAATTATTGTAGTAGCCTTTTGCCTTTGCCACTTCACCTTTTAGATTGTAGGCTTCGGCAATTTTAGAGTTTAAATCGGTAACCTTTGGCGCTATTAAATGTTTCTTGGCAATCTCTAATCCCTTTTCATAAGAACTTATAGCTTGTTGCGTATTTTTTAATTTTAAGTAAGCATCACCCAGACCTTCGTACAATACCGTTTTTTCGTAATTAGACAGATCCTTTTCATTGAGGCTTTTATATGTATCTACACTTTTTTGATACTCTTCATTCTTGGTATAAGCATCTGCCAATTTCAGTTTAGACGAGGCCATTTCAAAATTCTGAAGACTAACTTTGTAGGCAGATATAGCAAGGTCATACTGCTTCCAGTAAACATAAACATCTCCCAAAAGCTCGTGTGCTTCTGCGCTTTGCCTTGACGACACATCATAATTAAGCGCATCTCCAACAAATTTTATACTCTTTGCAGCATCTTTTTTTAAGTACGCGTCAGCCGAATCTATCATTTGGTTAAATTGCCTTATAACACCATCTGACCCAACACCTCTATAACGTCCTTTGTTTTGTTCTTCTACCAATATGGTAATTCGCTCATCACTTAAAACAGTGTAACGCACGGTTTCAAAATCGTTGTGCATTATGGTAAGTTCATCTCCTACTCTTGCCTTTACAACAAACTTTCCAAAAACATCTGTACGTGTATATCTACCATCATTTACTTGTATGCTTACATTGTCTATTGGCTCTCGCGTGTCTTTTAGATAAACCGAACCTCGTACTGTAAAAAAGGCTTCTTCCTTTTTAGTTTTGGTGTTATTGCTTTGCCCAAAACTTAAAAGTGTAAATAGGAAGAAAAATATAAGGCTGTATGTGTGTTTAATTTTTATCAAAATAAGGTATTAACAGGACTAACTTACATACTTTATTTGGTATCAAAAAATGGGCACTTCAATTTTATAGTCATTTGAGTAGAAAAATATAAGAGTTAACTCATTTAAGATTTTACTTCACTCATTAACCAGCCTTCTTCACTCATTCTGGATTTTTATTTCTCTTTTTTCAGCAGAGTTTTACTGTTCATTAATCAATAATATAAATTCAAAATGAAAAAAATCAATCTGGCATTTTTGCTTCTTTTTTTATGTGCTAATATTATAATTGCGCAGCACAAAGGCAATTACAACCAAATTACACAAGACATTTCTAGACAGAACATTTTAACTTCAGGAAATGCCAACATTTACAACCCAACAGTTCAACATCAGATGAACAAAACGCTCCATCCGAGTGATGTGCTTACTATAGACGTAAAAGCATTACAAAATGTGAGCGCTTCAACGTACACAGCTATTTTCAATTTGTCTCAAATTGGTGAAACTGCAGAATCTACTAATGCGCTTATGAAAGAGCGAATAGACAACATTAAAACCAGACTAAACGCTCTCGGAATTACCGAAAAAGACTTTGCTATTGATGTTATTTCCTTCGTACCTGTGTACGAGGTAGAAGTTACAAAAAAGCTATTCAGTAAAACATACACTGAAGTACCAAAAGGTTTTGAATTGCAACAGAACATTCATATTCAATTTACTAAAACCAGTCAATTTGAAGGCATTCTGGAAGCTTGTGCCAAAAGTGAAGTTTACAACTTAGTTAAGGTTGATTATTTTATTGAAAACATTCAGGAGGTTTATAAAAATCTTCAAAATCAATTATTGAAACTCATTGCAGAGAAAAAAGCATACTATACAACACTAGGCTTTGACATGGCTAACTACGACGTTAAAATTGCAGATGATAAGTACTGTTATTTTCCAAAAGATTTCTACCAAAGTTACCAAGCCTATAATAGTGTTTCTTTTGAAGCTTTAAAAACCAACAAGGGTGTTAGCAGCGCCAAAAAGCAAAGGTCTTATTATTACCAACCACTGACCTATGAACAGTATGATATTGTGGTAAACCCATCAATATTAGAACCTGTTGTTCAAATAGGAATGAATATAAAACTTTTCTACACACCAAAGCCTAAAGAGCAAAAGCCACAAACTGTTACAAAAACTGAAGTTGATCATAAATATTATGTGATTTCGCCTAATGGCACTATAGATGTAAAAGAATTAAACACAAAAAATTAATAAACATGAAAGCAATAACAAAACCATTTGTAGTAATGATGGGAATACTATCACTTACTGCTTGCAATGCAAATACAAAACAAAACCAGCAAGACCTCGCCATCAATCAAACAGTGATTGAAACGAATTTAAAAACCGACAAACCTGAAATTAAGGTCGCATTATTACTAGACACGAGTAATAGCATGGATGGTTTAATAGACCAAGCTAAGGCGCAATTATGGGAAATTGTAAATGAACTTTCTTATGCCAAATGCGAGGAGCAAAACCCTAATCTTAAAATTGCACTCTATGAATACGGTAATGATAATCTTAATGCAGATGAAGGGTATTTAAGACAAGTACTTGCTTTTAGTGATGATTTAGACGAAATATCAAAATCGCTTTTCTCTTTAACTACAAAAGGTGGTAATGAATACTGTGGTAAAGTTGTAAAAACAGCTTTAGATCAACTTAATTGGGGAGACAAGCAAGATGACTTAAAATTAATTTTTATCGCAGGAAATGAGCCTTATACGCAAGGTACAGTTAGTTACAAGGAAGCTTCTAAACTCGCACATCAAAAAGACGTTACAGTAAATACTATTTTTTGTGGTGACTATAACCAAGGGATTTCAGGTTTTTGGAAGGATGGAGCAGATCTTACACACGGAGATTATATGGCTATTAATCAAAACAAAGCCACTGTTCACATAGCATCTCCTTATGACGATAAGATTTTAGAACTCAATGAAAAACTAAACAAAACGTATGTCGCTTATGGATACTTAGGAAGACAAAAAATGGAAATGCAAGCCGAACAAGATCTTAATGCTATGAGTTATAACAAAGCTAATGCCGTAAGCAGAACTGTGAGTAAGAGTTCTAGACTCTATATGAATAGTTCTTGGGATTTAGTTGATGCAGAAAAAGAAGCTGATTTTTCTTATGAAGATTTAGATGAAAAACAATTACCTGAAGAATTAAAAGGAAAATCTAAAGATGAAATAAAATCTTATGTTGAAAAGAAAGGAGTTGAACGCGAAAAGCTTCAAAAAGAAATTGCCGAACTCAACATAAAGCGAAAATCATATATCGCTAAAAAATCTGACAATGAAACTAACGGATTAGAAAATGCTATGGTTAATGCCATAAAAACCCAAGCTAAAAACAAAAATTATGTCTGGGAATAAATAGGCAATAACAAAAAAAGGCTCGATTAAAAATCGAGCCTTTTTTGTTTTAGTTAATTGCAGGACAATTACACTCAAACTTCTCTCGTTTACAATTAAAGTTGTAACCTAAAGTTATTTGATGGAAACCACCTTTATTAAAGTTAACTGTATTTGCTTGATATGAATATGTGTAAGCAAACACAAAATTGTTATAATCTACACCAACAAAAGGTGTGAAATATTGTAGTTTTTGGCTACTTACTCCAGACCCATCTACAAACTCAGCACCATCTAAACTACGTCTGTAAGATAATCCACCCCAAACTTTACCAAAATCCATTTCTCGGTAAACTTTAGCATTAATATCTATTGAAGACTCTTCTGTAGCATCTCTATACATATACATTACAGAAGGCTCATAACTCCAATCACTTCCGTACTTGCTAAATGTATAACCTGTAGAAAACAAATACGTTCTTAAGTTTCTAAACTCCCACTGATCTCCATTACGGTTCCAGTTAATACCATCATTCTCTAAAATATTCTTTGCAGTAAAATGCGCATAAAAATCCAAGAAATGATAAGAAAAACCAGCATCAATATTAAAGTTAGTAGCTGTAGAGCTTGTTGCTAATGGATCAAATTCATCACCAGGCCCTAACCATGTACTTGCATCTACTTTATACTGTAAAAATCCAGCATTAATACCAAAAGATAACATGTTAAGATCTATCTCGTTTCTAGAAAACATTAAATGATACGCAAAAGTAGCATATCCACCCAATGTAGAATGATATCCATTAGAATCATTAAACAAAACACCACCTACTCCTACAGGTGTGTCCCCAACTCTACCGTTAATACTCAGTGTCTGTAGACTAGGCGCATCATCTACTCCAAACCATTGCTGTCTGGCTGTTAATCTAACCTTAGCACAATTAGCAACACCTGCCATAGAAGGATGTATTAGATAATAATTATCTGTTAAATAATCTGAATAAATTGGAACACCTTCCTGAGCAAAACTAAAATTTGCTGCTAAAACTGTAATTGCTACTAAACAAAACTTTTTTAATTTCATAATTTCTTTTATCGTTTCAAGGTAAAATGGGCTTTGAACTCTTTAATTTGGTTGGTAAGGGGTTCTTCGTATTCTACTGTAAACCAGTAGTCGCTAGA
>NZ_JARSBN010000008.1 GCF_029624125.1 Winogradskyella marincola
GCTCATAAATTTGTTGAAATTACCAATAGAAATATTTTCCTTACTGGTAAAGCTGGTACCGGAAAAACTACTTTTTTACATAAGTTAAAAGAGAATTCTAGCAAGAGAATAATAGTCGTTGCGCCAACAGGTGTTGCTGCTATAAATGCCAAAGGTGTCACTATTCACTCTTTTTTCCAATTACCTTTTGGGCCTATTATCCCTGAATTAAATGCTTCTAGTGATTTTAATAGGAAATTCAGTAGAACTAAAATAGATATTATTAAGTCTCTAGATTTATTAGTTATCGATGAGATTAGTATGGTTCGAGCTGACTTATTAGATGGAATAGATAAAACGCTTCGTAAGTATAGAGATAGAGATAAAGTCTTTGGTGGCGTACAAGTGTTAATGATTGGAGATCTTCAACAGTTATCACCTGTTGTAAATGACAACGATTGGGAATTATTAAAGAACTATTATAAAAACGTATTCTTTTTTAGTAGTAATAGTTATAAGAAAAGCAATCCAATAGTTGTTGAACTCAAGCATATTTATAGACAGGACAATCCTGTGTTTATAAATATTTTAAATGAGATACGAAACAATATATTAAGTGCTGAGTCAGCAGAATATTTAAACAAACGCTATTTGCCAAATTTTAACCCTAAAGAGGATGAAGGCTATATTTCGTTAACCACACACAATTCGAAAGCAATAAGCATTAATAACAGAGCTTTAGAGAATATAAAAGGCGAGATGAGAGTGTACAATGCTAAAGTCGATGGTAAATATACAGAGCATTCTTTTCCTAATAAAGAAGAATTAAAATTAAAAGTTGGAGCGCAAGTGATGTTTATTAAGAATGACTCTTCTCCAGAAAAACGATATTATAATGGTAAAATAGGTAAAGTTATCTTGTTAGATAAAGATGAAGTCGTGGTTAAATGCCCAGAAGATGAATATAATATTATAACAACCTTTGAAACATGGGAAAATATAAAGTACAATATTGATGAAAATACAAATTCTATAAAGGAAGAAAAGATTGGTAGTTATTCTCAAATACCATTGCGTTTAGCTTGGTCTATAACTATTCATAAAAGTCAAGGTTTAACGTTTGAAAAAGCCATTATTGATGCTGAAGATGCTTTTGCACATGGACAAACATATGTAGCTTTAAGTAGATGCAAATCTTTAGAAGGCTTAGTTCTTAAGAGTAAAATATTACCAAGTCAAATTATAACCGATACAAATGTTTTATCCTTTAGCGAACAGGCAGAAGCTAATCCGCCTAATGAAAAAGTGCTTTTTGAATCTCAGCGATTGTATCAACTTGAGTTAATCTCCGAAATTTTTGACTTCTATGAATTTCTATTTCCTATAAATAGAATCTTAGATGTTTATTATAAAAATAGAACAAGTATTGAAGGTGATATTGAAAAGAAGTTTATAAGCGTCAAAGAGACCATAACAAATCTTCTAAAAATAAGTAACAGTTTTAATGTGCAATTAGAATCGTTAACTCAAAAAAATGAACTTCCTGAACAAATAACTCAGATACAAGAACGATTTACGAAAGGACTATTGTATTTTTTAGAAGCAACAAAATCTAATATTCAAAATCCTTTTAAATCTTTAGTTTTTTCTACCGACAATAAAGCCATTGAAAAAGATATTACAAAACAACTGGATGCTCTGGAAGAACTCATTGTAAAAAAGCTTCTATATTTTGAAGGATTAAAAGACGGCTTTAATACAACCTCTTTTTTAAAGCTTAGATCTGAGGCGGTTTTCTTAGCAAAGAAACACCCCAAAAAACAACGTAAAGCAATTATTGAAGGTACTAAAAATGTAAAGTTATTTGAATTATTAAAGGCTTTACGTCACCATATCGCTATGCGCGAAGATGTTGCCCATTTTCAGGTTTTTACTCAAAAATCGTTATATGCTATGTGCGAGTTGTTACCCACAACATCAGCTGAACTTAAAGCTGTACATGGAATGGGTAAAACAAGAGTTGAAAAATATGGTGCTGAAATCTTAGAAATAATTTCAGAATACATTAATGACAATGATATAGAAATCACAAATACATTACCAATAACGCAACAAAAGCCAAAGCGTCAAAAAGGAGATTCTCAAAAAGAATCTTTAGAGCTTTTTAAGCAAGGAAAAACAATTGAAGAAATTGCAAATATTCGAGAACTAAATGAAAATACCATATTCGGACATCTCGCAAGCTTCATTCCTTCAGGTAAAATTAAAATGACCGAGTTAATCTCAGAAGATCATTACTCAGAATTAAAGTTAGCAATTCCTAAACAAAATTTTGAGAACCTATCAGATTTAAAACACCAATTAGATGATAAATTTTCTTATGCAGAGATAAGATTAGTGTTAGATGAACTATCTAGTAATTAAAAAAGGCTTCAAAATAAATTGAAGCCTTTTTTTAATGATTGTTATAGATTTATTAATCTCTAAGAACACCTCTAGAAATTACAATTTTCTGAATTTCTGAAGTCCCTTCGTAGATCTGTGTAATTTTAGCATCACGCATTAATCGTTCTACATGGTATTCTTTTACAAAACCATTTCCACCATGTATTTGTACTGCTTCTACACTTTGCTCCATTGCAACTTTACTAGCATATAGCTTAGCCATGGCACTAGACATATCGTAATTATTACCTTGGTCTTTATCCCAAGCAGCTTTCATTACAAGCATACGAGCTGCTTCAACTTCAGTAGCCATATCTGCTAATTTAAAAGCAATAGCTTGGTGGTTAGAAATTTCTGTACCAAAAGCTTTACGCTCTTTACTATATTTTAAAGCAAGTTCATAAGCACCAGAAGCAATACCTAATGCTTGAGCAGCAATACCAATACGTCCACCAGATAGAGTCTTCATGGCAAACTTAAATCCAAAGCCATCTTCTCCAATTCTGTTTTCTTTTGGCACTTTTACATCATTAAATTGTAATGTATGTGTGTCACTTCCTCTAATTCCTAGTTTGTCTTCTTTTGGTCCAATATCAAAACCAGGAGTTCCTTTTTCAACAATAAAAGCATTGATACCTCTATGTCCTTTTTCTTTGTCAGTTTGGGCGATTACAAGATAAACTTCAGCTCTTCCTCCATTAGTAATCCAGTTTTTAGTACCATTAATAACATAATGGTCTCCCATATCTATAGCAGTTGTAGTTTGAGAAGTAGCATCACTACCTGCTTCAGGCTCACTTAAACAAAAAGCACCAATACATTCACCAGCCGCAAGTTTTGTTAAGTATTTTTGTTTTTGTTCTTCAGATCCATAAGCTTCAAGACCGTAACAAACTAAAGAATTATTAACCGAAACCATTACAGAGGCAGAGGCATCTATCTTAGATAGCTCTTCCATAATTAAGACATATGAAATAGCATCCATTCCACTACCACCATACTTAGGGTCTACCATAATTCCCATAAATCCTAATTCGCCCATTTTTCGAACCAATTCGTCCGGAAAAGTTTGTGCGTTGTCTCGTTCTATAACACCAGGAAGTAATTCTGTTTGAGCAAAATCTCTCGCCGCATCACGAATCATTAAATGTTCTTCAGTTAAGCTAAAATCCATAAAGTAAAATAATTATTGATTTGTTAAAAAATTCACGCAAAGATAACTCTTTCTTGCTGTTTTTTCAATAAGTAATATTATTTTTACTAATATGATAAAAGCTGAATATAAAGTTGTAGCCGTAATGTCTGGAACATCTCTGGATGGTATAGATGTTATCTACGCAATTTTTAGATATGATAACGATTGGAGCTTTAAAATAAGCCATGCTGAAACTCTAAAATATTCATCTCAATGGAAAGCTTTACTAAGCAATCTAGTAAACAAATCTCTTGAAGAATTAAAAGAATTAGATATCGCTTATTCTGAGTATTTGGCTAACGCAATACAGAGCTTTATAACCAAGCATAACCTTAGTGAGATAGATTTTGTGGCATCTCACGGACATACAGCACTTCATCAACCAGAAAACAAGCTTACTTACCAAATAGGAAATAGAACAGTTTTAGCAGATAAATTACAACAAAAAGTTATTTGCGATTTTCGATTACAAGATGTTGAGTATGGTGGACAAGGTGCGCCATTAGTACCAATAGGCGATAGGTTACTTTTTTATAACTATGATTATTGTTTAAACCTTGGTGGTTTTGCAAATGTTTCGTTTGAAGAAAATGAAAAGCGAATAGCTTTTGATATTTGTCCGGTTAATATTGTGATTAATCATTATGTTTCAAAAATTGGTTTAGAATATGATGATCGCGGAAAAATAGCATCAAGAGGAAATGTACACGAAGGGTTGTTGAAACAATTAAATCAGCTCGAATTTTATCAGCAATCTGCACCAAAATCATTAGGATTAGAATGGGTGAAACTACATGTCTTTCCCAATATTGATAAATTAGAACTTAAGACCGAAGATATACTAATAACTTTTACAGAACATATTGCTTTACAGATAGCTTCGGTTCTAAAAGGTAAAGGAACAAGCACACTCGTAACAGGAGGAGGAGCATACAATGATTTTTTAATTGAGCAGCTTAGATTAAAAACAAAGTCAGAAATCATAATTCCTAATAACAAGATAATAGAATTTAAAGAGGCTTTAGTATTTGGTTTGTTGGGTGTTCTTAGAGATAGAAATGAAGTTAATTGCCTTAAAAGCGTTACAGGAGCAAAGCAAGATCATTCTTCAGGAAAAATTTTAAATCCTAATTCTTAAAATTAATATTTAATTCACTTTTAAGGGCTTTTAGTTTTTTATATTTGTTACAAATAAAAACTTACTAAAATTGATAAAAGAGCTACTTCAAAAGTACGAAGATAAATCCCCAGAAATAGTGTTCCATTGGAACGATCCAGAAACCGAAGCAGAAGGCTGGACAGTTATAAATTCTTTAAGAGGAGGTGCTGCAGGAGGCGGAACCAGAATGCGTAAAGGCTTAGATATGAACGAGGTTCTGTCTTTAGCTAAAACTATGGAAGTTAAATTTACAGTATCTGGTCCTGCAATTGGTGGTGCAAAATCTGGAATAAACTTTGATCCGCAAGATCCTAGAAAAAAAGGTGTTTTAGAACGTTGGTATGCAGCGGTTTCGCCTTTGTTAAAAAGTTACTACGGAACAGGTGGAGATCTTAATGTAGATGAAATTCACGAAGTTATTCCTATTACAGAAGAAAGTGGTGTTTGGCATCCGCAAGAAGGTGTTTTCGAAGGGCATTTTAAACCAACGCAAGCAGATAAAATTAACAGAATTGGCCAGTTAAGACATGGTGTAATAAAGGTTATCGAAAATTCTGAATATTCTCCAGATGTGTCTAGAAAATATACAGTTGCAGATATGATAACTGGTTATGGAGTGGCAATAGCAGCCAAACATTTTTATGACATAGACGGAAATTCTATAAAAGGAAAACGTGTTGTTGTACAAGGGTTTGGTAATGTTGGTGCAGCTGCGGCATTTTATTTTGCTCAAATGGGCGCTAAAGTTGTTGGTATAATTGATAGAGTTGGTGGATTAATTAGTGAAGAAGGTTTTTCTTTTGAAGAAATCACTAATTTATATCTTAACAAAAACGGTAATACACTTGTAGCTGATAACCTTATTCCATTTGATGAAATCAATCAAAAAATATGGTCTTTAGAGACTGAAATATTTGCACCATGTGCTGCATCTAGATTGGTAACTAAAGAGCAGATTGACCAGATGATTGGTACAGGTTTAGAAGTTATAACCTGTGGCGCTAACGTACCTTTTGCAGACAAAGAAATTTTCTTTGGTCCAATAATGGAGCATACAGATCAAAAAGTTAGCTTAATTCCAGATTTTATTTCTAACTGTGGAATGGCAAGAGTATTCGCTTATTTTATGGAGCGCAAAGTATTAATGACAGACGAAGCAATTTTTAATGATACTTCAGACGTTATTAAAAAAGCACTTAAAGAGGTAAAAGAAAGCAATAAAACAAATGTTGGTATAAGTGAAACCGCATTTGAAATTGCACTAAGACAATTAATATAAAAATATCCCTTAATATATGGAAACCGTAATAATTCTCGTATTTGTATTTGGTTATTTAGCCATTACGTTAGAGCATAATATCAAAATTGATAAACTAATCCCAGCCTTAGTAATGATGGCTATAAGTTGGGCATTAATATCTCTTGGAATTGATGATTTTACACAGTGGTTTGATTCTGCCAAACACAGTCTGATGGAAAATTTTGGTCTCTTAAATCATGAAGATAAAATGCATCTCATGGAAGAGACTTTGCTTCATCATTTAGGCAAAACAGCTGAGATTTTAGTATTCCTTCTAGGTGCTATGACCATAGTTGAAATCATAGATTATTTTGATGGTTTCTCAACGATTAAGTCAGCAGTAAACTTCAACAGTAGAAAGAAACTACTTTGGATGTTCTCAATTTTAGCTTTTATCTTATCAGCTATTATAGATAACCTAACAGCAACAATTGTTTTAATTTCAATCTTACAAAAAATTGTAAAAGACAGAGACGTAAGAATTTGGTTTGCTGGTTTAATTATTATTGCTGCAAATGCAGGTGGTGCATGGTCACCTATCGGAGATGTTACAACAACAATGCTTTGGATAGGAGATAAGGTATCTACAGGTAAATTGTTCTCGTATTTATTTATACCTTCTGTATTATGTATGGCTGTGCCAACATTTATTGCGTCTTTACTTCCGGCATTTAAAGGTACAGTAGAATTGCAAGAAGAGGATGATAAACCAAAGAATAAGTTTAGTTCTACTATGTTATTCTTAGGTTTGGGTGCAATTATATTTGTTCCAATTTTTAAAGTTATAACACATTTACCTCCTTATGTAGGTATGATGTTATCACTAGGTGTCGTTGCTATTTTTGCAGAAGTTTACAGTAACTCAAAATTTGCACTCTCTGCAACAGGAGATGGAGAGCATGAAGCGCATGCAAGTCATAGTCCAGTACATTACTCATTGTCTAAAATTGAATTGCCAAGTATATTATTTTTCTTAGGTATATTAATGGCAGTTGCAGCATTAGAGTCTCTGGGAATTTTATTTGGTTTCGCAGATAATTTACAGACTTCTATGCCAATGTTAGGTACAGAATATCATGGTGAAGGTGTATCAGACTTAGTAGTATTATTACTAGGTGTTGGTTCTGCAGTAATTGATAATGTACCTTTAGTAGCAGCTAGTTTAGGAATGTTTTCTGAGCCGCTTGATAATGAGCTATGGCACTTTATCGCATATTCTGCAGGTACTGGAGGTAGTATGTTAATTATAGGTTCTGCAGCAGGTGTAGTAGCAATGGGTATGGAAAAGATTGACTTTTTCTGGTATTTAAAGAAAATTTCTTGGTTAGCACTTATCGGATTTTTAGCAGGTGCTGCTGCCTTTATGGTAACAAGAGCGGTTTTCTAATATACTTAAGTTAAAAACTTAGCGTTATATTTAACAACAACTTACATAACTTAAAATTTATTATATGATATTACTAAGTAATATTCAAGATGGTACAGAAGCTTTAGCTGATGGAGCCTCAGGCGAACAAGTAGAAAAAACGCTTTCTATTATAGAGCTAATTTCAAGTGGTGGACCTTCAGGAATTGTAATTATCCTTGTGTTGTTTATCCTTCTTATTGCAGCAACATATATTTATTTTGAAAGAATTTTTGCCATCAAAGCAGCTTCAAAAGTAGATTCAAACTTTATGAATCAAATTAAAGACCATGTAAGTAATGGTAAGATAGACTCTGCTCAGATGTTATGCGCGCAGCAAAATTCGCCAGTATCTCGATTAATAGGTAAGGGTATTTCCAGAATTGGTAAGCCGTTAGAAGATATAAATACAGCTATTGAAAACGCAGGTAGATTAGAGATTTATAGCTTAGAAAAGCATGTTAGTATACTAGCAACAATTTCTGGTGTGGCACCTATGATAGGGTTTTTAGGAACTGTAATAGGAATGATTTTATCAATTTTTGAAATTGCCAACTCAGGCGGTTCAATAGATATTAAATCTTTAGCAGATGGATTATATACCGCAATGACAACTACAGTTGGTGGATTAATAGTTGGTATTGTTGCTTATGTAGCGTACAATCACTTGGTAGTAAGAACCAACAAAGTGGTGTACCAAATGGAAGCTAACTCTGTAGAGTTTTTAGATCACTTAAACGAACCAATCTAATTATGAATATTAGAGGAAGAAATAAAGTAACACCAGAATTCAATATGTCGTCTATGACAGATATTGTGTTCTTGTTGTTAATCTTTTTCATGATAGCATCTACATTGGTTTCTGCAGAAGCAATAGATTTATTGTTACCGAGTTCAACAAGCAAAACAACTCAAACTAAAAACTTATCGGTAAGTGTGAACAAAGATCTTCAGTATTTTGTAGATATGAAGCAAGTACCCAAAAGTCAGTTAGAGACAGAAGTGTTATCTAAATTAGGAAATTCAGATTCCAGAACTATAACAATACGTTCAGACGAAAGTGTTGATCTAAAGCATGTTGTTTACATTATGGACATTGCTAATAGAAATAAGATAAAATCTACTTTGGCAGTTAAATCTAATTAGCGGCATCATTTTTGAAAGCCATAATAGAATTGAAAGTACCAGAATAAAGTGAAATATTTAGAGACCATACACCAACGTAATTCGGCTAAAATAACAGCTCTTATAGTGCTGCTTATATTTTTGTTGATGTTTTTTGCAGGTCCTCCGTATTTAGATCCACCAGAAGAATATGGTGTTGCTGTTAATTTTGGAACTACAGATGTTGGTAGTGGTAGCAAGCCACTCAGTCAACCAAGAGAAGCTGTTACAGAAGAAGTTGTTGAAGAATCTCAGCCACAAGAAGCTGAAGTAACACCTACTGAGCCAGCAGAATCTACTCCACAAACAGAAGATGTTTTAACACAAGAAGAAGCTGAAGCGATTGCTATAAAAAAGCAAAAGGAAGCAGAGGCTAAAGCTAAAGCAGAAGCCGAAGCAAAAGCAAAAGCTGAGGCAGAACGAATCGCAAAAGAAAAACGTGAAGCTGAGGAAAAAAAGCGTAGAGAAGAAGAGGCTAAAAAGAAAAGTTTAGATAACCTTATTGGTGGTGTAAAAAACTCAAAAGGTAATGACGATGGAGGTGAAGGAGATGATAACGTAGGAGGAAATAAAGGTCAATTAGATGGTGACCCTTATGCACCTAGTTATTTTGGTGGTTCAGGTCCAGGAAAAGGAGGAGTTGGTTATGGACTTGGTGGTCGAGGAAAACCTTCTCGTCAAATTTACAAGCAAGATTGTAACGAATATGGTTTAGTTGTCGTAAGAATTGAAGTTAACAGACAAGGAAAAGTTGTTAAAGCTACTCCAGGTGAACGAGGGACAACAAACACAGCACCTTGCCTATTAGAGCCAGCAAAAAAAATTGCATTATCTCACAAATGGCCAGCAGACTCTAATGCTCCTGAGACACAAATAGGATTTGTAAGTATTAACTTTGATATCGGTCAATAATTAATCAATGAAATATACTGATACAGTCAATTGGATGTTTCAACAACTGCCAATGTATCAAAACAAGGGTAAGTCTGCGTTTAAAAAAGATTTATCTAATACAATTAAGCTTTCGGTACATCTCAATCATCCAGAACAACAATTTAAATCAATTCATGTTGGTGGTACTAATGGAAAAGGTTCCACAAGCCACATGTTGGCTTCTATACTTCAGGAAGCAGGTTATAAAGTTGGGCTTTATACATCACCTCATTTAAAAGATTTTAGAGAACGAATTAAGATAAATGGACAAGTCGTTTCTAAGCAATTTGTTATTGGCTTTATAAAGCGAAATAAGACTTTTTTAGAGTCTAATAATTTGTCTTTTTTTGAAATGACTGTTGGTATGGCTTTCGATTATTTTGCAAAGCAAAAAGTTGATATCGCCATTATCGAAGTTGGTTTAGGTGGTCGATTAGATTCTACAAATATCATTACTCCAGAGCTTTCTGTAATTACCAATATTGGTTTTGATCATGTACAGTTTTTAGGAGATACACTCGAAAAAATTGCAGGTGAAAAAGCAGGAATTATAAAACAGAATATACCTGTTGTAATTGGCCAAACACAAGATGAAACCAAAAAGGTGTTTTCTTCTAAAGCAAAGTCTACAAATTCCGAAATATATTTTGCAGATCAATTGATTGAAGAAGTTTTAGAAAGTGATTTAAAAGGTTCTTACCAAGAACACAACAAAAAAACGGTTATACAATCTGTTACAGTGCTCAGGCAATTGGGTTACGATATTTCAAATTCAAACTTAAAAAAAGGGTTGCTTAACGTTGTTAAAAATTCTGGATTACAAGGACGTTGGCAAGTTCTACAGCAACAACCTAAAATTGTGTGCGATACAGCTCATAATAAGGAAGGTTTAAGTTATACAATGCAACAATTGCAAGCTGAGTCCTACAATAAGCTACATATTGTCTTTGGAGTGGTAAGCGATAAAGACTTAGACGGAATTATATCATTATTGCCAAAACAAGCTTCATATTACTTTTGTAAACCAAATGTACAGCGTGGACAAGATGAAGAATTGCTGAAGGAGTATTTCCTTAACAAAGGGTTTACAGGTAATTCTTATTCTTCTGTAAATGAAGCACTACATACTGCAAAGCTAAATGCAAATACAGACGATTTAATTTACGTAGGAGGAAGTACTTTTGTGGTAGCAGAGGTTCTTTAGAGTCTAAAAATACGTATATTTCAAAATCAAATTTTTTTAAGTGATGATAGAAATTATCAATCAGATATTTGCTTTAGAATCTAAGTTGCAAAAAAACGGTGTAGATGATTATTCAAGAAATTTTGACCGTATTGCTAATGAGTTTAAAAACTTAAATTACCACGTTATCAATCCAATTGGGAAGTCATACAGAAATGAAATGACAGATGTTGAGGCGAGTATTTCGGGTGATTTAAATAAAAATTCAAAAATCACTAAAGTTTTAAAACCTGTTATTTACGAGATTAATGGTAGCGAAACTAGCTTAGTTCAAAAAGGGATTGTAATTGTAGAATAAGATTAATGAAGACTATAAATTTTGCTATAGACTTAGGAACAACAAATAGCCTGGTCGCCAAATATGATAACGGGAAAATAAAAATATTTAATAATCCTCTGGGTTTAAAACAGACCTTACCATCGTGTATAGCCTTTAGAGGCAACAGAATAGTAATTGGAGACAAGGCACTGGATTATTTAGAAAAAGATGCAGAAAATGTCTGCATGCTTTTCAAAAGAAAAATGGGTACACAGGATACATATTTTGTGCCTTCATTAGATAAAGAAATGCAACCAATAGAGCTTTCATCATTGGTTTTAAAAGAGTTGAAAAACTTTTTGCCAGATGATGAGGTTGTCAATAGTGTTGTTATTACTATACCAGCAGCTTTTGATACCATACAATCTAATGCCACAAAAAAAGCAGGTTATTTAGCCGGATTTAAAGAGGTGGTTTTACTTCAAGAACCTATAGCAGCTTGCTTGGCGTTTGCCAATACGTCTAATACCGAAGTTAAAGAAAAAGAACACTGGATTGTTTATGATTTTGGTGGAGGAACGTTTGATGTAGCTTTGGTTGAAGTTGATGAAAGAGAGTTAAAAGTTGTAGATCATCAAGGCGATAATTATTTAGGTGGCGCAGACTTTGATAATTTAATTGTCAAAAATTTAATAGTACCTTTTATTGAAGAAAAAACGGGACAGTCAGATTTATGGAAGTCTTTAAAATCAAAATCTTCAACCCATAAAGGGCTTTACTTTGAATTATTGAAAAAAGCTGAAGAAGCTAAAAAAGAACTTTCAAATTTTGAAGAAACCGAAATAGAACTTGATTTCAGTATTAATGATGTCGATTTGTATGACCACTTAATAGTAAAACGTGAAGTTTTTGAGAATTTAATTCTTTCAAACGTAGAAAATACGGTTACTATCATTAAAGATATTATTAAGGATAATCAATTACTTAATTCAGATATAAAACGTGTAATTCTAATTGGAGGAACTACATATATCCCTTTAATAAAAAAATCAATTACCAATGCTATTGGTGTGGAGGTTAATTCTTCAATAGATCCAACATCAGCGGTTGTTGAAGGTGCAGCATATTATGCAGGCTCTAAACCTAGCGAGCTTAAAGAAGATGAAATTGTTGAGGAAGAAGAAACAAAAGAGGAAGCAATAATAGATTCTAAATTTTTCTACGAACAAAATACCAGAGATGCTGAGGAATTGATTACAGCAAAATTTTCTGGAGTAGATATCGATAACTATAGAATAATACGAAAAGATGGAGGTTACGATTCTGGTGTAAAGGGATTAAAGAATAACTCGTTTTCAGAATTTGTACCACTTTTAGAAGGCAGGCTTAACCAGTTTAAGGTACAATTACTTAATAGTGCTTTAGAAGTTTTAAAAGTTATCGATCCACTTTCTATTAATCACGGAAGCTATAGTGTTAATGGGCAACCATTACCAAATGATATTTGTATGGAGGTCGATGATTTAGACGCTTCGGCTACACGATTAGAGCGCATATTTGCTAAAGGAAGTATTTTGCCATTAAAGAAGAAAATATACAAGACAGCTTCTAAAACCATCTTAAAAAAGTCTAAATCTAATCTTGCTATCAATGTCATCGAAGGACGATCTAATGGCTTGCCAAGTTCTGGTTTAAGTATTGGATATATTGAAATTTTTGGTGAAGATTTAGAGGACGATTTAATAAAAGGAACAGATATTGAGATTGAATTAGAAATTTCTGAATCCAGAGAGCTTAAAATAAATGTGTTTTTACAGTCTTGCGATCAGGAATTCGAAAATGTGTTTAGTGAGTCAGAACGATCTATTAGTGTTAATAAAATCAATACCGAAATCAATACAGTTTTAAGTGATGTAGAAGCAGTAATAAAAACGGCAAATGCTAATGAAAACTTTGAGTATTCTAATAAGCTTGAATCGATACGAGTAGGACTTATAGAAATTCAGATTGAAGCCTCAATGATTAATGATGATGATATTTCGGATACGAAATTTCAACTTGATGATAGAAAACGAAAACTTATACAAGATTTTGATGACTTAACCCGAAATGAGATAGTAGCCAAAGAAATTGAAGAGTATAACGATACAAAGGCAGATTTAGAATATCATCTTAACCAGAATGAAAATGAGCGATACAAAACAAAGTATCAACGTATCATTCAAAATGAAAAAGAGGTTATTAATTCATTAGATAGGTATCTAATTCGTTCAAAAATTAAAGAACTTGAGGATTTATTTAATGCCATTATACAATCTAGTGACGAAAATTTTATTTCCTACTACTTAGGATTAAAACTATATGATAATTTTACAAATAAGCGTAAGGCCGAAAAGTTATTTGATCAAGGAGATAAAGCTTTAGAACAAAAGGATTATAAAGTTATACGACACGTAGTTTACGGACTCTCAGCTCTGGTACACGAGAATGATAGGCATCAGCGCAAAGACTTTAATGACAATAGCAAAACAGGACTAAACTAATAAGATCTGTACTTCTTTTTGTAATATTTAGCGTATAAAGCATCTATATTTATAGAAATTAACTCAATGTCTTTGGGCTCAATTTTATCTATTCGTCTTGTTCTAATCTTAACTTTAGATTTTTGAGGTCTTCTAGATTCATAGACTTTATCTTCAAAAGGTAAAACTGTTATTTCAGAATTTTTTGTAAGTAGACTGTCAATCTTGTATAAATAACTAAAATCTGTGTTTCTGTTAAAATGCGAAAGGCTTGTTTCTACAAAATCTTTTCCTGTGTAAAAAGCAAGGCAATCCTTAGGTTTTAAATTTATATAAGTGCTTTGGTTTCTAGGTATATAAATAGATTGATCTATACCTTGTGTAAGGCGAAAAACAATTAAATCTTCATTGCTTTTGTTTTCTAAAAACGTAGTGTTGTCAGAATCTTTGATATTGAAATAAGGTAGAAGATTAAAAGTTTTAGGGTAAGGATTAGAAAAAGCTTCTAGTTCTGTAGGTGCTAAATCAGAAGAATCTTTTCTAAGAACTTTATTTTTCATCATATACAAGAATCTTATATGATTAGAAAGCTTGTATTTATCATCATTATATGAAGTGCTGTTAGAAGAATTGTACTCACCACTAAGCACTTTTTTAAGATCTTCGTTATCAGCATTTCCTTTTTGCATCTCTTTGATAACACTATCTAAGCGTATTAGTTGTTCATCGCTGGTGTTGGGTGCTTTATAGTTGAAATTATCAAAATTAATAGGATTGTAATCTGGTTTAGAATCGTTAGAAATACCTTTTCCAATCCAAAAAATAAGTCTAATAACAACAAATACTATTAAGACCATATTCCAGCCACTTAGTCCAGAATCAGATTTTTCACTTCTGTGAGAAGAGTATGCATACTCTCGTGCAATTTCTGCATTAGATTCTAAATTATCTTTTAGAAACGCATTTGAGGTGTCTAGATGAGCAAAGGCTACCATAACTCTAGAACAAAACTTGAAACTTTCGTTAGTTACGTTTTTTCTTAAACGATTGTAGGTGTCTACAAGTTCAGAATTTAATTCTAAAACTTCTTCATTAAAAGCGTCAGGATAGGTGTTTAAGCTTAATATAAATACTCTATTACTTATAAAAGCAATAGGAAATTGCTTTTCTTTTAATTTATCATTTTGAATGTATGTGCAAGCGTAGTTTAACCGTGCTTTAAAAAGATTAATAACCAATTGGTTAATAGCCTCAGTAAAAAGATAATTGTGTTGTAGGGTTTTGTGAATTTGCTCATACTTTCCCTTTTTTATGGCATTACCTAAAAATATAACGAGATTTTCTTTAAGATAATCATTCAAAAAATATTTAAGTGTTTCCAGGTCTTGTATTGAAGACTCATCAACAGTAATCTCTTTTAGTTTTATTTGCTCAAAATTGCCAGATATTAAGTGCTTTAACCAAGTGTGTTTTTCAACAAAAATATAGCAGTCTCTTAGACTATCATTCTTTAGGTCATCTATAATTTTTGCTACCTCACCAATATTATTATTGTCTTCTAACATGGCTTTTGCCTTTAGTTGTTTTTGAAGTCTAATTATACTATTGGTATTTAGTTCAGATATTTCATCTAAGCTAAGGTCGAGAAGGTCGGTTAAAGAGGTGTATTTCAAGGCTATATTCTTATAAGAATTTTAAAAGTAATTAAATAAATTAAGTTGAAAAATGTTTTTCATTTTTTTGAATTCAAATTTTTTTAAAAAATTTCTAAAAAAAATTTTGAGATATTAAAAACTAGTCTATCTTTGCAGTCCTAATAATTAGGGCGCGTAGCTCAGTTGGTTCAGAGCACTTGGTTTACACCCAAGGGGTCAGGGGTTCGAATCCCTTCGCGCCCACAAAAGTTCACAGAAATGTGAACTTTTTTTGTTTATAAAAAGGTCATTAAATCAGTATTTTTTTTGAGTGTTGCGTTAGTGGAGTAGGTGTCACAGATTGCAACTCAAAATGACCCATGTAAAAAGTATAAATCCAAGGCAAAAGCTTGGATTTTTTGTTTTATAATAATTCTAAAATACGCTCTAACGCCATTCCTCTAGATCCTTTTATTAAAACTGTAGAATTTTTTAGGTCTAAGTTTTTTAATAAAGGTTTTAAATCTTCAAAGCTTTTAAACTTTTTAGTTGTAGACTTAGTTGTTGTTTTGTAGAAATTTTCTCCGACTAAAAAGATATTTTCATCAAAATTATCTTCAGTAAAATTTGCTATAGTTTGGTGTTCTTTCTCAGCTTCTTTTCCTAGCTCAAACATGTCGCCAAGAAAAAGATATTTACGATCAGCATTAAGTTGCTTAAGATTTTTAAGTGCAGCCAACATGCTTGTTGGGTTGGCATTGTATGCATCTAAAATAATCTTTGTGGTATGTCTATTAATGATTTCTGAGCGATTATTGTTAGGTTGGTAGCTTTCTATAGCTTTTTTTATGTTTTCGGTCTTAACTTCAAAATATTGACCAATAGCTACAGCTACAGCTATGTTGCCATAATTATAGTCGCCTATAAGTTGACTGTGTATGTCAATATTGTTGTAACTTAGGTTAACATAAGGGTTTGCGCTTTTAAACTCAACGATGCAGTCGTTTTCTTTTGTTTTTCCAAACGTTTTTATGTTATGATAGGAATTAATTTGCTTCAGTTGTTTTGGATCGTCTGAGTTTATGAAAACTGTTTTTTCATTAGCCTTTAAATAATCATACAATTCAGATTTACCTTTTATAACACCTTCTTCTCCTCCAAAACCCTCAAGATGTGCTTTTCCAAAATTTGTAATTAATCCAAAATTTGGTTCTGCAATACCACATAGAAATTCGATTTCTTTTTGATGGTTAGCACCCATTTCTACAATGCCAAAATCTAAGTCTTTTGTAAACGATAATAGGGTAAGAGGTACGCCTATATGATTGTTGAGGTTTCCTTTTGTGGCATCTACTTTATATGACGTTGATAGTACGGCTTTAATTAGTTCTTTTGTGGTAGTTTTACCATTGCTTCCTGTTAGAGATATAATAGGTATGTTAATTGTTTTTCTGTGGTAATTGGCTAAATTTTGTAATGTAGTTAAAACATCATCTACCAAGATGCAATTATCATTTATAACTGCATTTTTATCGTCTACAATGCAGTGTTTTGCGCCACTTTCAAATGCTTGTTTTACAAACTTATTACCGTCAAAATTATCGCCTTTTAAAGCGAAGTACATATCACCTTTACTTATTTTTCTGGTGTCTGTAGAGATAGAAGCAGATGCTTCAAACTTTTTATAAATAGATGCTATTTCCATAAGCCTAAAAATAAAAAAGTCCTGATAAATTTATCAGGACTTTTTCAATATTATTTAACGTGTTATTAGTTACGTTTCTTTTGTGATTTTACTGATTTAGAACCTACTCTAGAAACCGCACATCTAAACCCAATATAGTCTGTAGCCATATCTTGTGGGAAATAACGACGCTGAGCTGGATCTATCCAATAAGCTCTGTCTCTCCAAGAACCTCCTTTGAAAACTCTTACTTCATCATTAATTAAAGAAGTTCTGTTGTTAGACTTATCGTATTCTCTAATAAGTTTACCACCTGCAGAATCTACTTCAACACTATGCTTAGGAGAGTTGTACATTTTTCCTGTAGTATTGATTCTTTCATCACCTTCGTCAAAGCTCTCTCTATAGTAACGAGAAGAACGCTTGTCTCCATCTCTAAAGTTTCTGTTGTCACTCTTGTCAAACTGAGTTCTTAAATAAGTATCCTCGTCATCAACAGGTATCTTAGCAATTTCACCAGGAAGGTTACGTGCCACAATTTTACCGTTGCTTAAAGTATCGTATACTATTTCTTCAGTTGTTACAATCTTTACAGTACCATCTTCGTTTAATGCATTTTTAGTATAAACGTTACCTCTATAGTAGTTAAAATCGTTAAAGTCATCATCTACAATAGGACGATAAACATCAGCTACCCACTCTGCAACGTTACCAGCCATATCATAAAGACCGTAGTCATTTGGTTGGTAAGATTTTACTTCGGCAGTAATATCTGCACCATCATCAGACCATCCTGCAATTCCACCGTAGTCACCTTTACCTTGCTTAAAGTTAGCCATTTGGTCACCTCTGTTTACACGCTTACCAGATCTTGTGTATTGTCCATCCCAAGGATATTTCTTACGACCTCTGTAAACATTGTAGCTTCTTAATTCGCTCATACCTAAAGCAGCATATTCCCATTCAGCTTCAGTTGGTAGTCTGTATTTTACAGGAATTAATCCGGTTTCTCTGTTAGCATAAACATTAATTGGATTTCCTTCAGCATCTGTTTGCTGTCTTCTTTTACCACCTTCTAAAACTTCAGAATTACCACCATAAGTTTGTGTTGGTGCATTTGTATATGTGTCTACATCAAAAGTACTTTCTGCGTTTAAGTCTGTTAAGTGAGCATCTCTTTTTATGTAACCAGCGTCTTGTAAAGACATTTCTGCAACACGATTAGATCTCCAGTTTGCATATTCAACAGCTTGAATCCAGCTAACACCTACAACAGGATAGTTAGCATAACCAGGATGACGTAGATAGTTTTCTGTCATCATTTCGTTATAACCTAAACGATTTCTCCATACTAAAGTATCTGGAAGAGCTCCTTTATAGATAAGTGCATAATTTGGATCGTCTGGTGGATATACACTCTTTAAATAGTGTAGGTAGTACAGGTAGTTTACGTTAGTAACCTCTGCTTCATCCATGTAAAATGATTGAATGTGTTGCTGATTTGGAGTGTTGTTCCAATCGTGCATTGGGTCATCTTGTACTTTACCCATTGTAAAAGTTCCACCTTCAATAAATGCTGTGCCAGGAGGAGTTTCTTGTTCTTTGAAACTTGTATTGTATTGAAAACCACCGTTTTTGTCGTTGATTTTCCATCCTGTAGCACTATCAATATTGCCTGAGTTAGAGTTACGTTTACAACTAACAATACTAGCGCAAAGCGTCAGTGCAATTAAAAATTTTAGGTTTGAGACATTTTTCATATCCATATGTTTAAGTAAGCTCGTTGAATTTTTAGTTCCGCAATATAACAATTATAGGTAAACCAACAACTTTTTTTCGCCTGAAAATTCAAAAAAAAATGCATTTCATCCTTTTTTTTGAACACAATAACGGATTTTTAGTCGATTTAACGATGTGTTTTGCTCTTTAATAACGACCACTAAAATAAATTATTGTTGTATTTTTGAAATAAAAATTGAAGTACTATAATAAGCCTATAAATTAACCGTTATCCAACTGTGTTTTATATATTGTTGTTGTAATGGTGTTTACTTTCAGCGTTTTAAGGCTTTTAAATCATAAAATTTTAAATGAAAAATAGCTCTATTTTTATTCTAATTATGTTAGGTTTTTTTGCTTTTGGGCAACAAAAACAATTCAACATTGAATGGAATGGTGATAAGGTATTAGAAACAGAATATAGCAAGATAATTGTTCCTGGTTTTGATCAAAAACATTTTAGTTATGATAGCAAAAATGGGTTGTTGTTTTTTTCGCAATGGGATAGTAGTGGAGGTTTAGTCGACGAAAATTCTGTAACCTTATCTAATGTTGCTTATGAAACGATTACTCAATCAGATCTTAAAAATTTAAGTGTTAATCTTATACCAGAAACGGTAAAGTTTAATTTTTACAATACTAACGCAAGAGGCAAACGCGGTTATTACATTCAGGTTAGTCCTATTATAAATGATAGAGGTGTATTTAAAAAAATTAAATCCTTTACAATAAATTATAATACCAGAGCAAACAGATCGCCTATTGTGGCTAAGTCTCAAATTACAAATTCAGTGCTCAATTCTGGTGAATGGTATAAGTTCTACATAGAAGAATCTGGAGTATTTCAACTAACAAAAGGTTTTTTAAATAGTCTTGGTATTAATACCAATTCTGTAGACCCAAGACAAATCAAAATTTATGGTAATGGAGGTAGGATGTTACCATTGTTAAACTCTGCTAACTATCCGTTTGATGTTGTTGAGAATGCTGTAAAGTTTGTAGGTGAAGACGATGGAAGTTTCGATAATGGTGATTACATTTTATTTTATGGAGAAGGGCCTAAAACCTATAGTGAAGAAAGTTTAACAAACTTAAATCTCTACACAGACAAAACGTATTATTATGTGAATATTAGTTCGGGAAATGGTAAGAGAATTCAGCAAATGCCCACTATTAATGCAGCTGCGGATATAGAGGTGAATACATTTGAAGATTATCAATTTTATGAAGTTGATGAGCATAATTTAGCTAAATTGGGTAGAAGATGGTTTGGTGATGATTTTGATATTGAAAACGAACAAGAGTTCGATTTTCAATTTCCAAATTTAGTTACAAGTGAGCCTGTTAGGTTTGATATTGCTGTAGGATCAGTTTCAGAGGTGGATGGTACAACAATGGGTGTTACCATAAACGGAAATTCCATAACAACGCTTGGTTTGGGTGTTATTAATCCAGGATCTGTTTTAGGGACAGCAAGTGCATATGGAGGTAATTTAAATATTGCAGCAGAAACAATAACTGTAGCTTTAGACTATAATAATAATGGTAATCCGTCAGCTAACGCTTACCTTGATTATATTAATATAAAAGCAACCAGAAATTTAACCTATGTAGGAGACCAATTGATCTTTAAAAACAATGATGTTGCAACTACACCAGGTATAGCACAGTATAATCTTACTAATGCTTCAGGTGTTCATGAGGTTTGGGATATTACAGATCGGTTTAATGTTACAAACACTTTAAATTCAGAAAGTGTAAGTGATCTAAGTTTTAAGGCTGCGTCTGGAGAAGAACGTACTTATATAGCGTTTTCAACTTCAAATGTTATGTATCCTAGTAGAGATTCAAGATCTACATTAGCAAATCAAAACTTAAAAGGAACAATATTTCTGAATAATCAAGGTGTTTTTCAAGACATAGATTATATTATTTTATCACCTTCAGAGTTGTTATCTCAAGCAGAGCGTTTAGCGCAAATCAACAGAGATAGATATAATCTTAATGTAAAGGTTGTTGATCTTCAAAAAATTTATAACGAGTTTAGTACAGGTAATCAGGATATTGCAGCAATTAGAAATTTTATAAAGTATGTTTATGATAATGCAAGTATACCAAGCCGAAGGCTAAAGTACGTTTGTATGTTTGGTGATGGGTCTTATGATTATAAAAACAGAGTAAGAAACAATACCAATTTGGTGCCTTCATGGTACTCTAGAGAAAGTTTTAGTCTTACAAACTCATTTGTTTCAGATGATTTCTACGCCATGTTAGATGATAATGAAGGTGGAATGGGAAATATGGACAGGATGGACGTTGCTGTAGGTAGAATTTTAGCAGATGATGCTCAGCGTGCAAAAGAACTGGTAGATAAAATAAAAGCTTATTATCAGCCAGAAGCCTATGGTAGCTGGAGAAATAATGTTCTGTTAGTGTCTGATGATGTTGATGAAGCATGGGAAAGAACATTGCAAGAAACAACTGATGATTTAGGGACTAATATAGAAACAAACAAGCCCTTTTTTAATGTAGTAAAGATACATACAGATGCATTTGAGCAAGAGTCTTCTTCCGCGGGAAATAGATATCCTCAGGTAAATGAGGCTTTTAAAGATGCCATTGAGGTTGGCGCTTTGGTTGTAAATTATTTTGGGCATGGTGGTGAAGATGGATTAGCAAAAGAACGTATTTTCGATAAGTTCGATGCTCAAGAAATTAATAACATATGTAAGTATAACTTATTCATTACTGTAACATGTGAATATACCAAGTTTGACGATCCTGGTAGACCAACAGCAGGTGAGTTTACATACTGGAATACAACAGGCGGCGCAATCGCATTAATGACAACAACAAGACAGATTTTTGTTACTGTAGGAGAGGATTTTAATGAAACTTTAGATGATCATTTGTTTGCTTACGACTCTAATGATTATTTGCCAATAGGTGAGGTGTTGCGCTTAACCAAAACAGACAACAATATTGCAGGTAATATTCAAAAACGACTAGTTTTTTTAATTGGAGATCCAGCTATGAAGTTGGCATTTCCTCAGCCAGACATAAGATTAACTAAGGTTAATGATGTGGATATTACCCAACCAGTAGATACATTAAAAGCCTTAAGTCATACCAAACTATCCGGAGAAGTTACAGATGTTAACGGAAATGTGTTATCAAATTACAATGGCATATTAACAGCTACTGTTTTTGATAAAAGAATTGAAAGACAAACATTGGCTAACGATGGAATTTCTGATGGAGGAGGTACTATTTATTTAAACTATACTACTCTTGGTGAGATTCTTTTTAAGGGACAAGCTACTATTGAAAACGGACAATTTGAATTCGATTTTATAGTGCCTAGAGATATTGGTATTCCGGTCGGAAATGGAAAAGTTAGTTTCTATGCTCAGACCAGTAATTCTTCTTCTGACCAAACAGGAGCAAATTTTGATATAAAAGTAGGTGGAATAAATGAAGATGCACCAGAAGATAATATTGGTCCTGTAATAAAGCTGTACATGAATGATGAAAATTTTGTTTCAGGAGGTGTTACTAACGAATCACCAAGTTTATTAGCAAAGCTTCAAGATGATAATGGTATAAATACGGCAAGCGGTATAGGTCATGATATCACAGCTATTATAGATGGAGATGAAACTAATCCTATAATATTAAATGAATATTATCAGGCAGAAGTTGATGACTATACTAACGGAACTGTTACATTTCCATTTAGAGATTTAGAGCCAGGCTTACATACATTAACCTTAAAAGCTTGGGACGTTTATAATAATTCTTCATCAACCGAAATTCAGTTTACTGTTTTTGATAAGGATGAAGAATTAGTTGTTAAAAACGTACTTAATTATCCAAACCCATTTGTTAATTATACAGAATTTTGGTTTAACCATAATAGTTCAGAGCCTTTAGAGGTTTCTGTTCAGATATTTACTGTGTCAGGAAAACTAGTAAGAACCATCAATGGGCAAACAGGTGCAGATGAATGTTGTGGTAGTGGATCTTCATCTTTATCGCGTAGTATAGTATGGGACGGAAGAGACGATTTTGGTGATAAAATTGGAAAAGGAGTCTATGTGTATAAACTAAAAGTGAAATCTAGCCGTTTAAATAAGCAAGTTGAAAAAATTCAAAAACTTGTCATACTATAATAATAAATTATATTTGCTAACGAATTAGTGCTATATGTTATAGTGTTAATAACCTAAATATGAACATGAAAAAACACGTAATAACCCTTATTGCTTTTGTAACTTTAAATCTTGCATTTGGGCAAGAAACAATAACCTTTCCAGATCAATCTTCTGTCATAACTACAGGAATGCCATTCATGCTTATTGCTCCAGATGCAAGGTCTGCATCAATGGGAGATATGGGAGTTGCTACATCTGTTGATGCGTATTCCCAACAATGGAATCCGGCAAAGTATGTGTTCTCTGAAGCTAAGTCTGGAATAAGTTTAAGTTATACACCTTATTTAAGTAAACTTGTTAATGATATCTCACTAGGATATATTACATATTTTAACAGGCTAAATGAGTATAGTGCGTTTTCAGCAAGTTTTAAGTATTTTAGTTATGGTGATATACTCTTAACTCAAAGTGAAAATGATCCTGGATTAAATGTTAAGCCTAATGAATTTTCAGCTGATGTGGCATATACCTTAAGACTTGATGACCAATTTTCTATGGCTGTAGCTGTGCGTTTTATGAGGTCAGACTTAAGAATTGCTCAAGTAGAACCTAATGCGGATGCAGCAAGTACTTTTGGTGCAGATATTACTGGGTATTATCAGAGTGAAGAAGAGGCTTACAATGATTTTAATGGTCGTTGGAGAGCTGGTTTTGCAATTCAAAACTTAGGGCCGAAGTTTAAATATGATGATGGTGGTAGAGAAAATTTTCAACCAACAAACTTAAGATTAGGTGCAGGTTTCGATTTTATTTTTGATGAGTACAGTAAATTAGGTGTTACTGCTGAGGTATCTAAGTTATTAGTGCCAACTCCACCAAAGTATGGATTTGTGGATACTAATGGAGATGGAGTTCAAACAGATGATGACCCTAGTACACTAGATGTAGATGAAGGTGAGCCAACAATAATTACTCAAGGACAAGATAATGATGTAAGTTTCTTAAATGGAGTTTTTCAATCTTTTGGTGATGCACCAGGAGGATTTAATGAAGAGCTTAGAGAGTTTACTTGGGCATTAGGTGCTGAGTATACGTATCAAGAAAATTTTGCACTTAGAGCAGGATATTTTAATGAAGCTGAAGATAAAGGAGCTCGTAAGTTTTTTGCATTAGGAGCAGGTTTTAAGTACACGACGATTAATTTAGATTTATCATATTTATTCTCGGCATCAAAAGTGCAGAGTCCATTAGAAAATACATTACGTTTTTCGCTGACATTTAATTTTGGTGACGGTGAGTATAACGAATATTAGAATATAGAAATAAACAGATTTTCAAAAACTATTGTTTAAAAGCAATAGTTTTTTTGTCTATAAAAGTTTTAAATATGAAGGAAGTTAAGATTGAATCAACATTTAAAGTTTACGATGATTTAGGTGAACTTCCAGATGCTATTCAGCAACTAATGCAATCTGCTATTGCAACCAGAGAAAATGCATATGCGCCTTACTCAAAATTTAAAGTTGGTGCAGCTATTCTTTTAGATAACAATGAGGTTGTTGTAGGGAGTAATCAAGAAAATGCATCCTATCCTTCAGGACTGTGTGCTGAGCGTACAGCAATATATTTTGCAGGTGCAAAATATCCTAATGCCAAAATTCTAACAATGGCAATTACTGCATCATCACAAAATCAAGTTACCAATTCACCAATTCCACCATGTGGTGCTTGTAGACAATCTATTTCAGAATATGAAATAAAGCAAGAACAACCCATAGAAATTTACTTTATGGGAGCAATGGGCAAGGTTGTAAAATCAAACTCATTGGCAAATTTATTGCCGCTTGGATTCGATAGAAGTTTCCTATAACGTTTTCGTAGTAAATTTTACAAATTTCAGTTTTTTGGTTACTAACTAATATGTTATTTTTGTTGTTCGGATTAAAAGAACGAATCAAAAAATGCAAAAAATAACTAAAGAAGTTTACCTTAAGTGGTACGAAGACATGTTATTCTGGCGTAAGTTTGAAGACAAGCTTGCAGCAGTTTATATTCAACAAAAAGTTAGAGGTTTCCTTCATTTGTATAATGGACAAGAAGCAGTGTTAGCAGGAGCTTTACACGCAATGGACCTTACTAAAGACAAAATGATTACTGCTTACCGTAATCACGTACAGCCAATAGGTATGGGAGTAGATCCTAAGCGTGTTATGGCAGAGTTGTATGGTAAGGCAACTGGTACCTCTCAAGGTCTTGGAGGTTCTATGCACATTTTTTCAAAAGAACACCGTTTTTACGGAGGTCATGGTATTGTAGGTGGACAGATTCCTTTAGGAGCAGGTATTGCTTTTGGAGATAAATATCACGGAAGCGATGCAGTAACTATCTGTTGTTTTGGAGATGGAGCAGCAAGACAAGGTTCGTTACATGAATCTTTCAACTTAGCAATGTTATGGAATCTGCCTGTTGTTTTCGTTTGTGAAAACAATGGTTATGCTATGGGTACATCAGTAGAGCGTACTGCAAACCATACAGACATCTGGAAATTAGGTCTTGGTTACGAGATGCCTTCTGGACCTGTAGATGGAATGAACCCTATAAAAGTTGCAGAGGCTTTTGATGAAGCTATACAGCGTGCAAGAAAAGGCGGAGGACCTTCGTTCTTAGAAGTTAAAACTTACCGTTATAGAGGTCACTCTATGTCTGATGCACAGCACTACAGAACAAAAGAAGAGGTAGAAGAGTATAAAAAAATAGATCCAATTACTCAGGTTAAGGATATTATTTTAGAAAAGAAATATGCTACAGAAGACGATATCAAAGTTATTGATAAGCGTGTAAAAAATCTTGTTTCTGAATGTGAGAAATTCGCAGAAGAGTCTCCTTACCCAGAGAAGAGCGTTATGTACGATGCGGTATACGAGCAAGAGGACTATCCATTTATACAACACAAATTATAAGCTATGGCAGAAGTAATAAATATGCCTCGTTTGAGTGACACCATGGAAGAAGGAACTGTCGCTACTTGGTTAAAGAAAGTTGGAGATAAGGTAGAAGAAGGAGATATCTTAGCTGAGATTGAAACCGATAAAGCAACTATGGAGTTTGAATCCTTTCATGAAGGTACATTACTTCATATAGGTGTTGAAGAAGGTGAAACTACTAAAGTGGATGCGCTCCTAGCTATAATTGGTGAAGAAGGAGAAGATATTTCGTCATTATTAAACGGCAATTCTGGTACAGAAGTTTCTAAAGAGACTACAGTAGAAGAATTAGAAGAAACCCAAGATGTTTCAGGTGTAGATTTTTCTGGTGCTTCACAAGATATTCCAGAGGGAGTTACAGTTGTAACAATGCCTCGTTTGAGTGACACTATGGAAGAAGGAACAGTTGCTACTTGGTTAAAGAAAGTAGGAGATGAGGTTGAAGAAGGAGATATCTTAGCTGAGATAGAAACAGACAAAGCTACAATGGAGTTTGAGTCTTTTCAGTCAGGTACATTATTACATGTTGGCTTAGAAGAAGGTCAGTCAGCAAAAGTAGATTCCTTGTTAGCAATCATTGGTCCTGCTGGTACAGATGTTTCTGGTATAGCAGGTAACTTTAAGGTTGGTGGACAAGCCAAACAAGAAACTAAAACTGTTGCACCTAAGAAAGAAGAAGCTAAACCTGTTGCAGCAAAAGAAGAAGTTAAGGCTTCAAAACCAGAGGTTTCATCAAGCAACACATCGGGAAGAATATTTGCATCTCCTTTAGCTAAGAAAATGGCAGAAGAAAAAGGCATCAATCTTTCTGAAGTTAATGGTTCTGGAGAAAATGGACGTATAGTAAAAAGAGATATCGAAAACTTTACTCCAAGTGCTAAAGTAGAAACGTCTTCTACTGCAGCTCCAGTAACTAATTTTGCAATTGCAGGCGAAGAAGGTACAGAAGAGGTTAAAAATTCTTCTATGAGAAAAGCTATCGCAAAAGCCTTAGGTAACTCTAAGTTTAGTGCACCACATTTCTACTTAAATATAGAAGTAGATATGGATAACGCAATGGCTTCTCGTAAAACAATAAACGCATTGCCAGATACAAAAGTATCCTTTAATGATATGGTTGTTAAGGCTTGTGCTATGGCATTAGTAAAGCATCCACAAGTTAACACAACATGGGCAGATAGTGTAACTCAATATCACAAACATATTCATGTAGGTGTAGCGGTTGCAGTAGATGAAGGTCTAGTAGTGCCTGTAATAAAGCACACCAATGCATTAAGTCTAACGCAAATAGGTGGTGCAGTACGTGATTTGGCAGGTAAAGCAAGAAACAAAAAGATTAAACCAGATGAAATGACAGATAGTACTTTTACAGTATCTAACTTAGGTATGTTTGGTATAGAAAGCTTTACGTCTATAATCAATCAACCAAATTCTGCAATCTTATCTGTTGGAGCTATAGTTCAAAAACCAGTGGTAAAAGATGGTCAAATAGTTGTGGGTAATACAATGATGTTAACCTTAGCTTGCGATCATAGAACTGTAGATGGTGCAGTAGGAGCTCAATTCTTACAAACACTAAAAAGTTATATCGAAAATCCAGTAACAATGCTGGCTTAATGTATATTGTTTCTAATCAAAAAAGATTTCAATAATCATAAACTAATCCTGATTTGACAATTTACAAATCAGGATTTTTTTATATTTAAACTCTAACCAAAGTCTTATGAAAAAATATTTATTAATTATTGTTGTAGTGTTATGCTATTCATGCTCATCTAATAAAATCACTGAAGATTCAATTAGAAAAAGTATGGAATATCTGGCTTCAGATGAATTAGCTGGACGAGCAACAGGAACTGAAGGTATAGAAAAAGCAGCTGTTTACATTGAAAAGTACTTTAAAAGTAATAACATAAAACCTTATTTTGAGACGTATAGAGATTCTTTTCAGTTAGGTGAAATTACAGGATATAATATTGTTGGTGTTATTGAAGGTAACGATCCTAAGTTAAAAGATGAATTTGTTATTCTAGGTGGTCATTACGATCATATAGGAAAAGGGAAGGAAGTAGATGGAGATTCTATAGCCAATGGAGCTAACGACGACGCTTCTGGAACTATTGCTGCAATGGAGTTTGGACGCTATTTTTCTAAGTCAAAAACCAACAAACGTAGCATATTAATTACACTTTATGCCGCTGAAGAAATGGGATTAAAAGGCTCTGCGCATTTAGCAAAACGTTTAAAGGATGAAAACTTAAATGCCTATACCATGATAAATTTTGAAATGATTGGTGTACCAAGAGCTAAGGAAGAGTCTATGGCATATATGAGTGGTTATGATATGTCTAATTTTGCAACTGTTCTTAACAAGTATGCAGGTGAAGAGGTTATTGGCTTTTTTCCAAAGGCTAAAGAGTATCAACTTTTTTACAGATCGGATAATTTTCCATTTTATAAAGAGCTTAATATACCTGCGCATGCCATTTCAACATTTGATTTTACAAACTTTGATTATTACCATCACGTAGATGATGAAGCAGATAAGATGGATTATGTACACATGAAAAATTTTATGGATAAAATGGTGCCAGCTTTAGAAGGAATGGTTAATGCAGAAACAAAAGAAGTTGTTTTAAAGGAGAAAGATGAGTAAAAATATAATAATTACAGGCACCAGTAGAGGAATAGGTTTTGAATTGGTGCATTTATTTGCCAATCAAGGGGATAATGTTTTAGCCTTATCCAGAAATGCTAAACCGGTGTCTAATCTTCAGTTTGATAATATTTCATCCTTTGCTTTTGATTTGTGCGAAAAAGATGATTATCAAAAGGTGATAGATTTTGTGAAAAATGAGTGGAAACATGTAGATGTTTTAATTAACAATGCTGGAGCTTTGCTTAATAAACCTTTTTCAGAAACTTCTTTTGAAGATTTTGAACACGTCTATAGAACTAACGTTTTTGGTGTTTCAGAAATGACTAGAGTCATTTTGCCATTTATGAAAAAAGACAGCCATGTTGTTACCATAAGTAGCATGGGAGGTATTCAAGGCAGCATGAAATTTCCTGGACTAGCAGCATACAGCTCTAGCAAAGGAGCGGTAATTACATTAACCGAGTTACTTGCTGAAGAATATAAAGAAACAGGACCTCAATTCAATGTTTTGGCACTTGGCGCTGTACAAACAGAGATGTTAGAGGAAGCTTTTCCTGGCTATCAGGCACCAACTACAGCACAGCAAATGGCTGAGTATGTATTCGATTTTTCTATTAATGGTAATAAATATTATAATGGAAAGGTGTTGCAGGTGTCTAATTCTACGCCTTAAAAATTAATTATTAAAAAAGAGGTTAACACAATATTATAGCTGTTTTTATTTTAGCAAAAGGTAGTGTTTATAGTTAATGCATTACTAATCAATACATCTTATTGTCTTCTTTTTGTTGTATGATTATCTTGTAATTCATAGAGCTTTTTAGAGCCCTTGAGCATATAGTAGTTTTTGGAAAACTAAGAGAAAACAGCAAAGTAGACAGAATAGTTAGTTTTTAGAAAACTGAATTTTATTAGAGATTAAAGTTTTATCATCTACCTTAATCTGTTTTTTAGTTATGATCGCATTAATAGTATCCGTACTTTTAGTTTTATCGGATACCTTATCATAAGATAGCTTTATTTTCAGAACGCTATCATTTACAAATACAACATTGCCTATTTGTTTGATGTTTTTTATGATGAAAAAATCATCATTTTTAAACTTGTTAATGGAATCGTTAGTGAAGTTTTTTAGCTGTTTTGATACTTCTTTATTAAATTCTGGGTGTTCGCTTTGCAAAGCTAATAAGTCGTAGAAGTCTTGTAATTTTTGGTTTACAAGCTGATTGCTAAACTCATATTCTGCATCTGCAGGAGCTTCATAAGCATCTACTTCTTCAGTTGCAATGATATCATAGCTTTCGCTTGTTGCTTTTTTTGTTTCCATGGCACAGCCAGCAAAAAGTATACTTGCTATAAATAATGTGATATGTTTTAGCTTTAAATTCATCACTAATTAATTATAAATTTTAGCTTAACAATCTTTCCATCAATTTCCTTTTTCTCTAAAATTTTCATCCCTTTTAAGCTTCGGGTTGGTATTGTTAATTTCTGAATAAACTCTTGTTTAGAATAAATTTCTACAAAATCACTTTCCTCAAAAAACTGGTATATTTCGGCATTATCGCTAAAAATAATATTTAGTTTCTCTCTGTGCTTTTTCCATTCTTTAATGTTTTTGTTGGTGTAGTAATTCAGCATTAGAGCATAGTCATCAGTCTTTAGTTTTATAATTTTGTTCTTACCAGAATTGTATTTTCTTACAATAGTATCCGTTTTGTAATAAGGCGATTCAACAATAAATTTTATTTCTTTTTCATCAGTTTCGTAATTAAAACAACCCAAAGAATCTGTGTGTTGATGTATTGGAGATTGTCCATTTTTTAAAACTTTAATATTTAAAATTGTACTTTTTATAGGTTCATTTTTTATCGAATCGTAAAAACAAAATTCATAATTGTAGCTAGTATTAATGATAGAAAAAGCAAGCAATGCACATGGAACTATTAAAAGTAACCACAGATACTTTGAGAAAGCTTTTTTATGAGTCTTAGTTTGCGTTGCGGTTTTATGATTTGCTTTAAAATCATTCCAGTTCTGATAGCCAACATAACAGCTAAGTAGGTTAAGCATATCAATTCTGGGTAATTTTTTGGCTTCATTCTTTATATAGGTGTAAAACCATTTTTCGCTAACTCTAGCTTTTACTTTGCTAAATAAATCTTCCTGAAAAGCTACAATATCATCTCCTTTCCAGTCTTCAATTGTTTTAGAAGCACTATTGCTTTCTAAAAACTTTGAAGCGATAGCCAGTTTTAACTGAGAAAAAATATGTTGTTCTTCTAAATTCAAAATTAATTTAAGAGGTTAAAAACCAGTTGTATATAGGTTGTAAACTGTTTACAAAAGATATACAAGCGTTTTTCAAAAGATAGGTGTTAATGAATTATAGGTTTGCTCTTATAACGATTAAAAATATAAAATTATGAAGGCAAAATCATCTAAATCTCTAATTAAATTATCAGTAGTATTGTCTATACTATTGTTAAGCAACGCATGCGAAGTACATTCTGGCAAAGCAAAAAGTGACCTATACGAAATTGAAGCAGTAGAATTATACGAAACTACAGATGAAGAAGTTGTTCTAGAACACAACACAGAAGAATACGATCGTATCTACGAAAACGACTTTAAAAATGCAATTCAGAATCCTTTATCAACATTTTCTATAGATGTAGATAATGCATCTTATAGTAATGTAAGACGTTTTTTATCTAACAATCAATTGCCACCAAAAGATGCTGTGAGGATAGAGGAGATGATAAATTATTTTAATTACGATTACCCACAACCCAAGGATGAGCATCCTTTTTCTTTTTCTAATGAAGTTGCAGATTGTCCGTGGAATACTAAGCATAAGTTAGTGCATATAGGATTGCAAGGAAAATCATTAGACTACAACGATTTAAAATCAAGCAATTTGGTATTCTTAATAGATGCCTCTGGTTCTATGAGCGACAATAATAAATTGCCACTGCTAAAGAAAGCTTTAAAGTTGCTGATTAATGAACTAAATGCTAACGATAGAATTGCTATTGTTGCGTATGCTGGTTCGGCAGGTGTTGTTCTGCCATCTACCAAAGTTTCTAGCAAAGAAGAAATTATTGAAGCCTTGGATAGGATTGAGTCTGGAGGTTCTACAGCTGGTGGTCAAGGCATTCAGTTGGCTTATAAAATTGCAAAGGAGAATTTATTTGAAGATGGAAATAACAGAGTCATCTTAGCAACAGATGGCGATTTTAATGTTGGCGTTTCGTCAAGTTCAGAATTGGTGAGATTGATAGAGGATAAGCGAAAAGAAGATATTTTTTTAACGATATGTGGTTTCGGAATGGGAAATTATAAAGATGGTAGAATGGAGCAGATTAGCAATGCAGGAAACGGAAATTACTTTTACATAGACAATATCAAAGAAGCCAAAAAAGTGTTTTCTACAGAGATGAGAGCCAATATGTTTACCATAGCTAAGGATGTAAAAATTCAGATTGAATTTAATCCTAATCAAGTAAAAGCATATCGACTCATTGGTTACGAAAACAGAGTAATGAATAATGAAGATTTCAATGATGATAAAAAAGATGCAGGTGAGTTAGGTGCTGGTCATACGGTTACAGCATTGTACGAAGTTGTGCCATTAAATTCAGATGAGTCTGTAAAGAAACATGATGATTTAAAATATCAAAAAAAACAAGTAACAAATGCTTCAAAGAAAGATGAAATGCTAACAATTAAATTCAGATATAAAAATCCGAAAGAAAATGAAAGTCTTTTAATAACAAAAACTATTACTGATGAAGGTTTGAAGCTAGAATCAACATCAGATAACTTTAGGTTTTCTTCAGCAGTTGCAGGTTTAGGTCTTTTATTAAGAGATTCAAAATATAAAGGAGATATGACGTATGAGCGTGCTAAAAAACTAGCAACCGGCTCAAAAGGAAAAGATGCAAACGGTTATAGAAGTGAATTTGTAAGCATGATAGAAACCGCAGAATTACTTTCAGAAAAATTGTAAGAATAAAATTAGAAAAGCACTTCTTAAAAAAGGAGTGCTTTTTGTTTTATTGATTTTATAAAAGCATTAAATCCACTACTTTTGTTTTAATGCAAGATCAACTTTTAGAGTTTATTCCAGAGCAAGCACAAGCTCAGGTTAAAGCCTTATTGGCAAAGGATAATTTAGTCATTAAAGTAAAGCAAGAACGCAAGACCAAACATGGTGATTACAGACAGTTGCCTAATGGTATGCATCAGATTACTGTAAATGCAAATTTAAATGCCTATCGGTTTTTAATTACACTGATTCACGAAGTTGCTCATTTTGAAGCATTCGCTAAGTTTGGACGATTTATAAAGCCACATGGTAAAGAGTGGAAACTAACGTTTCAGCATTTAATGTTGCCATTTTTAAGACCAGAAATATTCCCAATGGAGGTATTGCCTTTGTTGGCAAAGCACTTTAAAAATCCAAAAGCATCGAGTGATACAGACACGCAACTAGCTTTAGCTTTAAAGAAATTTGATGAAGATGATGATAAAACCTATGTTTTTGAAGTATCTTTAGGTAAAACTTTTAAACTCTATAATGGTAGAGTTTTTAAAAAAGGAAATACTAGAAGAAAACGAATAGAATGTGTTGAGGTAAAAACAGGTAAACTATATTTGTTTAACCCTAATGCTGAAGTAGAAATACTAGACAAATGAAAAACAAAAATTATTACGCCATTTTAATGGCAGGCGGAGTAGGCTCTCGATTTTGGCCAGTAAGTACACAAAACTTTCCAAAGCAATTTCACGATATGTTAGGAACAGGAGACACTTTAATCCAAAAAACCTTCAATCGCCTTGCTAAACTTATTCCCGAAGAAAATATTTTTATTCTTACTAATGAGCGTTATAATGATTTGGTTTTTGAACAATTACCAAGTGTTACAAAACGTCAGGTTGTATTAGAGCCAGCAATGCGAAACACAGCTCCTTGTATATTATATGCATCTCTAAAAATTAAAAAAGAAAATGAAAATGCGGTAATGATTGTGGCACCAAGCGACCATTGGATAGAGGATGAAGATGCATTTTCAAACAATGTGCAAACAGCCTTTGATTATTGTGAGTCAAACGATGCTTTAATGACTTTGGGTATTGCACCAACCTTCCCAAATACAGGTTATGGGTATATTGAGTATAATAAATCATCTGAAGATGATATAAAACCTGTAAATCAGTTCAGAGAAAAACCAGATTACGAAACTGCTAAGTCTTTTTTAGCACAAGGTAATTTTCTTTGGAATGCAGGGATTTTTATGTGGAGTGCAAAATCTGTAGTTGCTGCTTTTCAAAGAAATCAACCAGAATTATATCAACTTTTTGAAAGTGGTTATAACACATACAACACTGCATCAGAAGACGATTTTATAAGAGATAACTACCCAAAAGCAGAAAACATATCTGTAGATTATGCGCTTATGGAGAAAAGTGACAATGTCTATGTAATTCCAGCAACTTTCGATTGGAATGACCTAGGTACTTGGGGAAGTTTATATGATAAACTAGATAAAGATTCTAATGACAATGCTGTCGTAAACGCTAGAGTTTTAGCCGATGATGCATCTGGAAATATGATTAGATCTAAAAAAGATAAAATCGTTGTTGTAGACGGATTAAAAGATTACATCATTGTAGATAAAGACGAAGTTTTGCTTATCTTTCCTAAAGCAAAAGAACAAGATATTAAAAAAGTACTCCAGAATGTAAAAGCTAATTTTGGAGAAGAATATGGTTAACATATGAGTAACGAAAATAAATTCAATTTTTCTGAGGAAGAAAACTCGAGAGTAACAAACGAAATGAATAAAGAGGCTGCCGTTGAAGAAAAAAAGGAAGCCGTAAAGAAAGATGCGCAAGGTTTGTTTGCGAGTATCAAAAACTTTCTCAGTGAGCTTTTAGACTTTAGAGACGATACCGATAGAGACGCTACAATTGAAGCCATAAAGGCAGATATATCATTCAAAGGTGCAACAGCCTGGATTTTGGTATGTTCTATAATGGTCGCTTCTGTAGGCTTGAATGCAGATTCTACAGCAGTAGTTATTGGTGCCATGTTAATTTCACCATTAATGGGTCCAATTCTTGGTGTTGGTATGTCTATTGCTATTAATGATATAGACACGCTTAAAAAGTCATTAATAAATTTAGCCACCATGATTGTGCTGAGTTTATTAACAGCTTGGTTGTTTTTTAAATTCTTTCCATTAAGTGAAGATACAAGTGAGTTACTTGGTCGTGTAAAACCAGATATTAGGGACGTTCTTATTGCCTTTTTTGGTGGTTTAGCATTAATAATTGCAAGGACCAAAAAAGGAACCATTGCTTCAGTAATTTTTGGTGTAGCGATTGCAACAGCATTAATGCCACCATTATGTACAGCAGGATATGGACTGGCAAAAGGCAACTGGCCTTATTTCTTAGGTGCTATGAATTTGTTTACAATCAATACTATATTCATAGCCTTAGCAACATTTATAGTGCTTAAAGTGTTGCGTTTTCCAATGCTTAAATATGCAAATTCATTAAAGCGAAAGCGTATAGCAAGATTTGCTGCTTTAGTGGCTATTATTGTTATGATTTATCCAACAATAACATTCTTAAAAGTACTAAAACAAAGAGGGTACGATAACGATTATAGTAGGTATATAAAAAATGAAATTGAAACTAATAACGAGCTTTGGTTTCAGAAAGGTATACCACATTATAACGATAAAAAAATTACACTTTATTTTAATGGTGAAATTTCTGAAGCAACAGAAACAGATCTTAAAAATGAACTAAAGCAATACGAAAACCTTAAGGATTTTAGTTTAGAAATTTTCGGAAATAAAAACCGTAGTTTCGATAAACTTTCTGATGCTTATGATAGAGCCATTGATGAGCTAGATAAAAAAGACCTTATTATTTCAGGATTACAAAAACAAATTACAGAATTGCAAGGAACTGTTTCAGGTTTAAATCAGCAGATTGAAGCTAAAAATACTTCTGGGGAAATTGCATTTTCTAGCTTAGCAAAAGATGCAAAAATTAGATTCTCTGACCTAGAGTATTTTGGTTATGCTAAGATGTTAGAATCCAAAGACTTTATTAAGGTAGATACACTTTCTGTAGCAAACATAAAGTGGAAAGAATCACTTAACGATAGTTTGATTTTAGTAAAAGAAGGCGAGCTTTTAATCTGGTTAAAACAAGCTTTAAAAACAGATAAAGTAAGTATTAATAGAAACTAATTATTGGTTTTCTTCCAAGTACATTTTACGTACTTTTTTAAATAATTCAGAAGAATAAACAAAACTGGTAACAGCCTCATTGTCTGTTCTAAAAATAGTGTCCTTAGAACCTTCCCATTCTTTGTGACCATCTTTAAGAAAAACGATCTTTTCTCCAATCTCCATAACGGAGTTCATGTCGTGAGAATTGATAACTGTTGTTATTTGGTATTCGTCTGTAATTTCTTGAATAAGATTATCTATTACTATAGAAGTTCTTGGGTCTAACCCAGAGTTTGGCTCATCACAGAATAAATACTTTGGGTTATTTACAATTGCTCTGGCTATAGCAACACGTTTTTGCATACCACCAGAAGCTTCACTTGGCATCTTTTTATGAGCATCAGGTAGGTTAACACGTTTTAAAACAAAATCAGCTCTGTCTTCCATTTCACTTTTACTCTGTTTAGTAAACATTTGTAACGGAAACATTACATTTTCCGCAATGGTCATAGAATCAAAAAGTGCACTACCTTGAAACACCATACCGATCTCAGAACGAAGCTCGGTTTTTTCATCTCTACTTAGCTTGCTGAAAATTTTACCATCATAAGCAATACTACCTTTTTCATAATCAAATAATCCAAGTAAACACTTTAAAAAAACAGTTTTTCCAGAGCCACTTTGACCTATAATAAGATTCGTTTTGCCTTTGTCAAAAGTAGTTGAGATACCTTTAAGAATATGAGCATCTCCAAACGATTTGTGTAAGTCCTTAACTTCGATCATTAGCCTAATAATAAACTGGTTAATAAAAAGTTTAGTAAAATAATTACAACACTAGTCCATACAAAAGAGGTCGTGCTCGCTTTACCAACTTCTAGCGCTCCACCTTTCATAAAATAGCCGTAAAAAGATGGGATTGTAGCCAAAATAAATGCAAAAACCATTGTTTTTATAAAGGCATATGCCATATGAAACGGTATAAAGTCATTTTGTATACCTACAACATAATCTTCTAATGTACCATAGCCTCCATAAACACAAGCTGCTAAACCTCCTAAAATACCTAAGAACATTGCAATAGAGATTACAAAAGGGTATAACGTTAGTGCAATAAATTTAGGGAAAACTAAATAATTAATAGCGTTAATTCCCATTACTTCTAAGGCGTCAATTTGCTCGGTAACACGCATGGTACCAATACTAGACGTAATAAAAGAACCTACTTTACCTGCCATAATTATAGAAATAAAAGTAGGAGCAAATTCAAGTATTATAGATTGTCTTGTTGCAAAACCAACAAGGTACTTTGGTATTAATGGGTTACTAATGTTTAGTGAGGTTTGTATAGCAACAACTCCACCCACAAAAAAACCAATAAACGCTACAATACCTAGCGAACCTATGATAAGGTCGTCAATGTCTTTAAGGATTAAAGTTTTTAACACAGACCATTTTGTAGGTCTGCGAAACATATCTTTAATCATTATAAAATAAGTGCCAATATTATGAAGGTACTTCATGTAAGAATTTCTTAGTGCTAAAGTATGAAAAAAGATGAGTTTATTAATGTTAATTTAAATTAAGATGTCTTAAAAACTGTATTTTTGAAGTTCAAAAAATGCACTTTTTAATTATGAAAAATATCTTCACTTTAATGATCTCATTATCCCTGTTTTATTCATGTGGAGCTCAAGAAAAAACACAGGTGAGTATTGTTGAAAATACAAATAAAGAAACCAGCTCAAAACCTAAATTAGTTGTAGGTATCGTTGTAGACCAAATGCGTTATGATTATTTAACACGCTTTGAGTCTAAATTTGGTGATGGCGGTTTTATGCGTATGATTAATGAAGGTTTTAACTGTAAAAACAACCACTTTAATTATGTGCCAACCTATACAGGACCTGGACACACTTCAGTTTATACAGGTACTACGCCAAAATATCATGGTATTATTTCTAACAATTGGTACGATAAAGATATTAAAGAATCTGTTTACTGTGCGCAAGATGATTCTGTGGCTTCTGTAGGAACCGAGCATTCTGCAGGAAAAATGTCTCCACACAGAATGTTAACCACAAGTGTTGCAGATGAGAATAGACTATTTACGCAAATGCGTGGAAAAACTATAGGTATCGCTATAAAAGATAGAGGTGCTATTTTGCCTGCAGGTCATACAGCAAATGCAGCATATTGGTTTCATGGAAAGAATGAAGGCGTATGGATTACAAGTACATTTTATAGAAATGATTTACCTCAATGGGTAAAAGATTTTAATGACTCTGATGCTGTTGAATCTTACCTTAAAGTTTGGGATACCTACCAGCCAATAGAGACTTATATTGAAAGTGGTAGTGATCTTAATAATTACGAAAAAGGATTTAGAGGTAAAGAAACAGCAACATTTCCATACGATTTGGCAGCTCTAAAAGATACGAATGGAGGTTACGATGTGTTAAAAGCTACGGCTTATGGTAATAGTCTTACGGTAGATTTTGCAATAGCAGCGCTAAAAGGCGAAGCTTTAGGACAAGATAATGATACAGATGTATTAACGGTAAGTTTTTCTTCAACAGATTATGTAGGTCATAATTTTGGTGTAAATTCTAAAGAAGTAGAAGATACATACATTCGATTAGATAAGGATTTAGAAAGATTCTTTAATTATTTAGACGAGAATGTTGGCGAAGGCGAATACACAGTGTTTCTTACGGCAGATCATGGAGCAGTAGATGTGCCTGCGTATTTACAGTCCGTAAAAATTCCAGCAGGTTATTTAGACTACAATTCTAGAAAAGAAAAGTTCAATAAGTTTTTAACCGATACTTATGGTACAACAGAGATTGTAGAAAACATAAGTAATAACCAAGTGTTTTTGAATAAGGCAAAGCTTAAAGAGTTAAACTTAAATCTTCATGATGTAGAACAAGCCTTGGTAGATGAGCAAATCAGTTATTCAAACATCGCAAAGGTGTATACAGCAACAGCTATGAATAGCACAGATTTTACAACAGGAATTGAAGCGTTGTTGCAAAACGGATTTAACCAAAAGCGTTCAGGAGATGTTATTATTGTAGATGATATAGCGCACATCGCTTACAGCAAAACAGGCTCTACACACGGTAGCGGACTTAATTACGATACACACGTACCATTATTGTTTTTCGGGAAAGGAATTAAGCATGGCGAAACGGTAGATAAAACGGTTATACCAGATATAGCACCAACAATTTCTGCACTTTTAGGGATTAGTTTTCCTAATGGAGCTACAGGTCAACCTTTAGGTTTTGTAATAGATTAAGCTTTATTTTGAACAAAAAACGAGTATATTCCATAATAGCTATCATAATTTTGATAGCTATTTATGTTTTTGAGCATTACCTAAATTCAGAAGAAAAATCGGCTATTGTAGAAGAAGGTAAACAACCAAAAACAGAAACCAACGAATACTTTTTACCGACTAGTACTACAGGACAAATTGTACATCATCAAAACTATTCATTATCGTATAGTGAGCCATACGAACAAGCAGAGTGGGTAGCATATGAACTTAAGTCCTCACATCTGAGTTCTACAAATCACAAACGACCATATTTTGAAATTGATAATGCTGTAAAAAGTGGAGCAGCGCATTGGAGAAATTATAAGCAATCGGGTTACGATCGAGGACACCTTTGTCCGGCAGGAGATCGTAGGTTTAGTAAAGCTGCACACGATGAAACTTTTTTAACCAGTAATATTAGTCCGCAAGAACATCAATTTAATGCTGGTGTATGGAACAGATTAGAACAGAAAGTAAGGTATTGGGCTAAAAAATATGATGGTGTTTTTGTGGTTACAGGAGGAATTTTAAAAGACGGTCTAAAAACAATAGGTGAAGAGCGTGTTGCTGTGCCAAATCAGTTTTATAAAATTGTTTTAGATTATACCAACGGAAAACCAAAAGTATTAGCTTTTCTGATGAATCATAATGACTCAGATATGCCATTATATAAGTTTGTGGTATCAGTAGATGAGGTTGAAAAATTAACAGGAATAGATTTCTTCCCAGAACTAGATGATGCTATTGAAAACAAAATAGAAGCATCAAGCAGTTATAAAAATTGGAGTTTTTAATAAATTTTATCATGCTGAACTTGTTTCGGAATCCTTAGACTTATTTTAGTTTTTCATAAACTCTATAACTAAATTCGTTAATGGTGTTTTCAATCATTTTTTCTGCATTTGCGTTAATTCCGTCTTTTACAATAATACCAGAAATAGTATATGATTCTCGAGGATCTGTATTGTGTTCTTTTTTTACCGCAATTTCTTCTTCCAGGCGTTTTGATTTTATGGATCCAACTATTTTGAATTTAAAGAAATCTTGCTCCGAATCATTTAAGTATTCCAATCCGTCGTTGGAGTAAACAGATTTTGATTCAGAATATTCTTGAAAAACCAAAGAGTCTACCGATAATATAATTTCGTCCTTTTCTGTTAAATAAATATTTCTTTTTTGGAGTTTTTTAACTAAAGTGCTTTTAATTCGATAATTTATATCTAGACTTAAAGAGTCATTTAAGTCAAAGAATATGGGTTCTTTAGATATTATCTTATTAATTATTGTGGGTTTATAATCGAGCTTTAATTCAAATTTATTATCAAATTTTTTATTCTTCCATTTGAAATCATTTGAAGTATTTTGAATACTTACAGCATTACAACTTATTAATAGAAAAGTTAAAATTGAAAAAATTAAAAAAGTTAATTTTTCTTTCATAATAGAATTCGTGAGTTTTATTCAATTTTAAAAAAAAACTTAGTTAATGAAGCTTGGATTTTATCCCTTTCCAACGCAAGTCTCTAATAAACTTACCTTCATCTTTAGAAACCAGAAATTCAGTTTTTAAGGATTTAGCTTTAAAATAACCAGCCATATAATCTTTGAATAATCTAAAGCTGCCTTTCTTCGACGCTAATTTTACAGCAGAAATTAAAGTAATCCAAAAACCATAGCGCATTTTATACATCGCTTCTCCTTGCAGATATTTAGAAGCCTTGTTGTAAGATTGTCCTGTAGGTTTCAAATGTTTTACATGAAGTGATTCGTCTGTTAGAATGTTCCAATTATGAAATTTTGCTAATAACTCATCTACAGTATCCCAACCCATAGAAGGTTTTAATTGCCCAATTTGATTAAAACAGGTTTTACGATAAGCTTTCAAGGCACCTCTAATATGATCTTTATTGGTAAGATTTTCAAGAATCCATTGGTTGTCTTTTTCGATGTAACAAAAACCAGAAGCCATACCAAGTTTAGGATTTTTACTATAATGATTAGCCAGCGTTTCTAAATAATTATCCGGAAAAATAAGGTCTGCATCAAACTTACAAATCACATCATAGTTGTCATCTAAAGTTTCAAAACCCTTGTAAAAGGCATTTATGATTTTAGAACCAGGTAAATGCTGATCTGATGATTTTGAAATCACCTGAGAAATCCAAGGATGCATTTTTGAAAAACCATCAACTACAGCTTCTGTATTATCGGTAGAATTATCATTTACCACAACCAACTTTTTAGGCAAAAGTGTTTGCTTTGCTAAGGACTCTAGTGTTTTGCTAATAAAAGCCTCTTCGTTATGAGCTGGTATGATGATGTAGAAATTCAATATCTAAATTCTAAATTTCAAATCTAAAGAATTCTATCCGGAAATTCTTTCAGCGTAGATAATATAATACCGATTTGTAAAGTGTCTTAAAAGCGGTCTAATACCGATTTTTTTTACAGGATTGGTCCATTGTTGTCGGTCTATAATTTTCCAGCCTGTTTTTTCTAATAACCAGTCGAGTTGCCAATCTTCAAACTCATGGTAATGTCTGTCCCATTTATCAGTCTTACTTCTGTACGCTGAAGCAAACCATAATCTTAGAGGAACGCTAATGACAAGTTTTTCGGTCTTAATAGATTTCAAAACCTCGTATGGAGAGAGTAAGTGTTCAAAAATTTCGAACGCAGTAACAACTTTAGCAGAAGAATTTTCTATTGTAGAACGGTCTTCGTCAAGGTCTTCGCCTTTGGTGTTTTCAACAGTATAACCTTCAGAAACCATAACTTCTGAAAATGGATTTTTAACACCTAAATCTAAAATTGTTTCAGAAGTAGAAATGTGTTTTTGTAAAAACTGAAGAGTGAGTTTAAATCGCTTGTTAGGATATGTTTTTTCGTACATTACATTTCCGCAACAGCGGTAAAGTTTTATTAATATCTGTAAACAATAGCGTTGATATGCATACCAGCGCCAACACTTGCAAATATAATAACATCTCCTTTATTGATTTGGTGATCTTCGAGTTTATTGTTTCGTATTAAATCAAAAAGGGTAGGGACAGTTGCTACAGAACTATTTCCTAATTTATGAATGCTCATTGGCATAATACCTTCTGGAGCTTTTGCTTTAAAAAGTCTGTAAAAACGTTTTATGATGGCTTCGTCCATTTTTTCATTTGCCTGATGGATGAGTACTTTCTTTACTTCAGAAACGTCAACACCACTTTTTTCTAAGCAATCTTTCATAGCTTGAGCTACGTTGGTTAATGCAAATTCATAAATTTTACGACCATGCATTTTGATGTAGCGCGTATCTGGGCAAAGATTTTTATTGTTAGAATTTCCGAAGAATAAATAGTAAGCTTCATCGTAAGTAAATGAAGCCGATTCATGTGCTAAAATACCTTCTTCAGTATCTGTAGCTTCAACAATACTAGCACCAGCACCATCTGAGTATATCATAGAATCTCTGTCGTGCTTATCGACTACTCGAGAAAGCGTTTCTGCACCAACAACAAGACAGCGTTTTGCCATGCCAGCCTTAATGTATGCTTGCGCTTGTATAACTCCTTCTACCCAACCAGGACAACCAAATAAAATATCGTAAGCAACGCACTTAGGGTTCTTGATGCGAAGTCTGTGTTTAATACGTGAAGCTAGACATGGTAAAATATCACTCTGAATAGTGTTAGCTTTTACGTCACCAAAATTATGAGCACAGATGATATAATCTATAGTTTCTGGATCTATGTTGGCATCATCAATAGCTTTTTGGGCAGCAAGAAAACCAATGTCTGAAGCGACTAATTGATCGTCTGCATAACGACGTTCAACAATGCCAGTAATGGCTTTGAATTTTTCTACGATAACTTCGTTTGGATGATTAATTTTTGATCCGTCAGTATTTAAAAATTCATGTTGATGAAAATCTTCATTTTTTTCAATCCCTTTAGGAATGTAGCTTCCTGTACCTGTGATCTTAATTCCCATGCCTCAAAATTTGCTATTAATTTACTAAGCTAATTAAACTCTTATACATGAAGATGGATAAACCTTGTAAAAGTGATATTTTTTTTAAATTCTTAATTATTCTGAATTCTATTGTAAATACCATAAAAAAAGTGCTTAATTTGAGCACTTTTTCTATTTGTGTTAATATTTTAATCTTAAGCCTCGATATAATCTTCGATTGGCGCACAGCTACAGATTAAATTTCTGTCTCCGTAAGCATCATCTACACGTCGTACACTTGGCCAAAACTTATTATCTCTAATATAGTCTAGTGGGAAAGCTGCAGCTTCGCGACTATAAGGTAATAACCATTCATCTGAAGTTAGCATTTCTAGTGTGTGAGGTGCATTTTTTAGCACGTTATTAGGTTCTTCTTTTGATGCGTTATCAATCTCTTTTTTAATAGAAATCATAGCATCACAAAAACGATCCATTTCAGCTTTACTTTCACTTTCAGTAGGTTCTATCATCATGGTGCCTGCCACAGGGAATGATACTGTTGGTGCATGAAAACCATAATCCATTAAACGCTTTGCAATATCAGTAACTTCGATGCCGTTAGCTTTAAAATCACGACAATCTATTATCATTTCGTGTGCAGCTCTTCCGTTTTCACCTGTATATAGTGTTGGGTAGTAACCTTCTAAACGTTCTTTAATATAGTTGGCATTAAGAATTGCAGTTTCGGTAGCTTGTTTTAATCCTTTTGCACCTAACATTGAGATGTAACCATAAGAAATAAGACATACTAATGCAGAACCAAAAGGAGCTGCTGAAATTGCCGAAATAGATTGGTGACCACCTGTTTTTATAATTGGGTTGCCAGGTAAGAAAGGTACCAGTTGTTCTGCAACACAAATTGGACCAACACCAGGACCACCACCTCCGTGAGGAATTGCAAAGGTCTTGTGTAAGTTAAGGTGACATACATCTGCTCCAATATTTCCAGGATTGGTTAACCCAACTTGAGCATTCATGTTAGCTCCATCCATGTACACTTGTCCACCATTATCGTGGATGATCTGTGTAATCTCTTTTATAGCAGATTCGTAAACACCATGCGTAGAAGGGTAAGTTACCATTAATGCAGAAAGATTATCCTTGTGTAATTCTGCTTTTTCTCTTAAATCATCTATATCAATATTTCCGTCTTCTGATGCTTTTGTTACAACAACTTTCATACCTGCCATAACCGCACTTGCAGGATTTGTTCCGTGTGCAGACGATGGAATTAAACAGATGTTTCTATGATGATCTCCACGAGATTCATGATAGGCTTTAATTACCATAAGACCAGCAAATTCTCCTTGCGCTCCAGAGTTTGGTTGTAAAGATGTTGCGGCAAAGCCAGTAATTTCTGTAAGCTGATTTTCTAATGTATTTAGCATTAATTGGTAACCAGCAGCTTGCTCTTTTGGTGCAAATGGATGCATATTGCCCCAACTTGGCCAACTAAGTGGTAACATTTCTGAAGCAGCGTTAAGTTTCATAGTACAAGAACCTAAAGAAATCATCGAGTGATTTAATGCCAAATCTTTACGCTCTAATTTTTTGATGTAGCGCATTAATTCTGTTTCAGAATGGTAAGCGTTAAAAACATCAAAAGTTAAAAATTCTGTTTGACGCTTTAAGTGATCTGGAATTGTATTAGCTTCAGAAATTGATGTAATCTCATCTGTAGTCGTTTCTGTTACAGCTTCAAAAATTGAAATAATTTCATTTAAGTCTGAAACAGTAGTAGTTTCATTTATAGCTATAGTAACAGTATTGTTGTCTGGATAATAGAAGTTAACTTCTTTTTTTACGGCTTCGTATTTTACTTTAACAGGATCTGCTTTTATTTGGATAGTGTCAAAATAATGTGAGTTAACTTGCTCTAAACCTAATTTTTCTAAAGCAGTAGCTAAAGTTGCTGTGGTATTCTGAACTTTATTAGCAATAAATTCTAAACCTTTTGGGCCGTGATATACAGCATACATTCCTGCCATAACAGCTAATAATACCTGTGCTGTACAAATGTTAGAAGTTGCTTTGTCTCTTTTAATGTGTTGCTCTCTGGTTTGTAAAGCCATACGTAAGGCTCTATTGCCATTAGAGTCTTTTGTAACACCAATAATACGACCAGGAACGTCTCTTTTATAGGCTTCCTTTGTAGCAAAATATGCAGCGTGAGGACCACCATAACCCATTGGAATACCAAATCGTTGTGTTGTACCAACAACCACATCAGCACCAAATTTACCAGGTGCTTCAAGTTTTACTAAGCTTAAAATATCTGCAGCTACAGCTACTTTGATGTTTTGAGCATTGGCTTTTTCTATAAAAGATTTTATGTCTGTAATTTGTCCGTTTTTACCAGGATATTGTAAAAGCGCTCCAAAATAATCTTCAGATAGGTTGTATTCCGCTTCATTACCAATTTCTAATTCAATACCAATCGGTGTTGCTCTGGTTTCTAAAAGCGCAATAGTTTGTGGTAATACTAAGTCTGAAACAAAGAATTTGTTGACACCTGCTTTTTTCTGAGCACGATCTCTAACCGCAAACAATAAACTCATAGCTTCTGCAGCAGCAGTACTTTCGTCTAAAAGTGATGCATTTGCAATTTCCATACCTGTTAAATCAATAACCATAGTTTGGAAATTTAATAACGCTTCTAAACGACCTTGTGCGATTTCTGCTTGGTAAGGTGTGTAAGCTGTGTACCAGCCTGGATTTTCTAAAATATTTCGCTGAATAACAGCTGGTAGATTAGAAGGGTGATATCCTAAACCAATGTAAGATTTGAATACTTTATTGAGCTGAGATAATTTATTTATATGTTGTAAATATTCTTGTTCGCTCATTGCAGGCTCTAGATCTAAGTCTTTTTTTAGTCTAATACCTGCTGGTATAGTTTCTGAAACTAATTGCTCTATGCTAGAAGCACCAATGGTGTCTAACATTGCGTTTTTTTGTTCTTGGTTTGGGCCAATGTGTCTAAGTGCAAAAGAGGTTGTATCCATTCTTAATTCTGCTGTTTTTTTTGATATGCAAAAATACAGAAAACCACTATTTTATTGAGTAATGAGAACTAAAGTTTTTAACCGAAAACAAGGGTTATTAACACAATGATTATTTTTGTCTAATGCATATTTTAAAGCAAATATTAAATTTTTACATCAACAGTAGTATTCATGTGGCTTTGGCTGTGGTTGCAATGACTTGGGTAACGCTTGTGCAGTTTGAAATGGAATATAATACAACTATGCTGGCCTTTGTGTTTTTTGCTACCATTACAGGCTATAATTTTGTAAAGTATTTTGGTGTAGCTAAATTTCACCATAGAAGCTTAACAGTGTGGCTAAAAGCCATTCAGATATTTTCTTTTTTTGCTTTTTTAGGAATGGGTTACTTTGCTTTACAACTCAATGTAAACTCTCTAATATGCCTTTCTGTATTTGGTTTTATAACATTTTTATATGCTATTCCTTTATTGCCGATGCGTTACTTTAGAGATGAAAAAAAGAATTTAAGAGAAGTTAGTGGCTTAAAGGTTTACGTAATAGCATTGGTATGGATGTTTACAACTGTTTTTTTGCCATTAATTGATAATGGTTTTTATATAGACGCTAATGTTGTAGTGACAGCTGTACAGCGTTTTATTTTTGTGATAGTATTAATGCTGCCTTTTGAGATTAGAGATCTTGTTTTTGACAGTGTGAAATTAGCAACAATACCACAGCGAATAGGTATTAAGAACACTAAAATTATAGGTGTGTTGTTGCTGTTAGTCTTTTTCTTTTTGGAATATTTTAAAGATGAAATAAAGAGTGTAGATATTATTTCAAATGGTGTAATACTGTTTGTAACACTCGTTTTTGTGTTGTTTGCTCACAAAAAACAATCTAAATATTACAGTGCGTTTTGGGTAGAAGGTTTGCCTATTTTATGGCTTGCAGTTTTATTGATGCTTCTCTAGTTCTTCTTCAAACTGTTTTTTTAGTTTGTTTCGTTCATCTTTTTTAAGACAATCAACTTCGGCATGCTCAATAACATCACTTAATTTGCTGTTCTTTTTAGAATAAGCTTTTGTGACACGACACCATGTAAGTCTTATGGTTAGTTTTATACGCTCCCAACCGGTAGCTTCTCCATATTGTGATTTGTCACAAATGTGTTTGGCCTCTTCGCAACTTATAAATAAAAAATTTTTTTTCATTTTGATTTTAAAACCAATTTTCTTCCATGCAATCAGCTAAAGCTGTTCTTGCTCTGTGTATTATTACCCAAAGGTTAGACGCAGTAATATCTAATTCATTACAAATCGTTTCGGTGTCGTAACCTAAAATTGTCTTCATTTTAAAAACTTCAGCTTGCTTTTCAGGAAGTTTAGATAGACAATCATAAATAGCATTACCTAATTCGGTATTTTCTAATTTGTCTTCAGCAGTTTTATCAAAAGGATCGGCTACACGTTCTTCTAGCCAATCGCCTTCAGATTCAGAATCATTGTTGTAGGTCATTCTAACTTCAGCTTTTCCTTTGTTAGAATTTATTTTTCTGTAATAATCTATGATTTTCCGCTTAAGAATAGAGACCAGCCAAGTGCGCTCACTGGCTTCGCCCTTAAAATTGTTCATGGATTTTAGGCCAGCCAAAAAAGTTTCAGATACCAAATCTTGAGCCATTGCTCTATCATTAACCCTAGAGATGGTATAGTTAAATAGGTAATCTGAATACAAATCAATCCAGTTGTTAGGATTTAATTGATGGTTAGCCATTCTTAGTTTTCATTGCTTAGTCAAAAATAGTTAAAAAAATAAGACCTAAAATGGGTGTTCACATTTTCCTAACGTTTCGTTGCACTAATAATGTAATATCCAAAACTTTTAAGGTGCAAACCAGATAACAGAGCGTAGAAAGATCCTTTTAAATTATGAAGACTTTCTCTTTTTAGGTTTTTGAAACCAAAAATTTTCTTGAAAATAAATCCTAAAATGGCAAAAGGCACATGCAGAACAGAAGGAGCTACTCTCATCGAGACATCTTCAACCTTTATGTTGGTAAATCCTAGTTCTTTTAAATTTTCCGTTATGCGCTGGTGTGTCTCTAGTTTTTCTAAACTCCAGTGGTTACATAATTTATTGTAGGCAAATTTGCCGCCTTTGCATAGTTGAGATCTGTCTTTTTTTAGAAAAGCATCAGCCATAACAAAGCGTCCTCCAGGTTTTAGTAGTCTGTGCATTTCTTTGAGGGAATTAAAATTATGACCCGAATGGCAAAAGCTTTCAATAGCTACAGCAGAGTCAAATGAGTCGGATTGAAATGAGGTGTTGTTATAATTTTCTTTTAAAATGATACCGTTTTTACCTTCTAGTAATTCGTTGCCTTTTTTTACCTGAAAATCGGATAACGTTACACCATAAGCTACGACGTTTTTGTAATGCTTTAATGCATATCGCATTGTGGCTCCCATACCACAACCTAAGTCGATAAGTCGGTTTTTGGTTTTACCTATGTTTAGTCTTTTTGTGACTTGGTTGTTCATTTCATTTAACATAGAATCGCGTTTAAAAGGATTTGTTTTAAACGGAATGAAATAACCAAAATGCATGTTGTAATCGTTACTCCAAAACTCATAATCTTCGGTAGCTTCGTTATAGAAATCTACCATTTCTATTCGGTTTTGTTCTGCAAAATCACTGTAAGGTATGGATTGTGTTTTCATGGTGTTATAGTTTTGGTAATTTCCAATTTGTAGAATTGTAAGCTATTGCGGTTGATTTTAAATTTCCTTTCTGTGTTTTTACAGCAGAAATAATTTTTAACTTTTTTAATAAATATGCAATCATCCATCCAAAATCTATTTCATACCATTTTGAAGAAAATTTAGCTGAAGTAGGATAAGAGTGATGGTTGTTGTGAAAACCTTCTCCAAATGATAGTAGTCCAAGTAATATGTCGTTGTAGCCACTCTCATCTGCGCCATTTATTTTATGTCTAGAGTAACCGTATTTATGTGATGCGCAGCCAATATACCAGTGGCCAAGAATTATGATTGACGTACGTAAACATGTTGCAATAAGCATGCTGTTAAAACCAACAAGAAAATACAGTAGGAGCATAAAGATGATATAATGTAATTGCCATGTTTTATGTAGCCAAAGTATAGTTGAATCGTTTAAATCCTCTTCTGGAATTTGATAACGTACTAAATCTGTTGGAATAAAAGTAAGATGAAGATTCCAGTAGTAATCTGTGAACAAAGAATGTTTATATTGAAAGTATCTAGGGCAATCATTTCTGTTTTGCCAATAGTCTCTAAAGTAATGTTGTTTTAACCAATTTAATGGACTTCCTAATCCAGTTAATGCAAAAAGATAGAGGCTGATTTTTCTAAAAGTTTTACTTGTTTTGTAGGATTTGTGTATGATGCCTCTATGTAAGCCAACAGAGTGACCTATACCTACAGTTAAGAACAAGAGTAGAATGTTTAAAGCTAAGTCTTGCCATTGAATTGATGAGTAATCAATAAATAAGATAGGAAATAGCATTGTGTATAGCCAGATCGTTTTTTTCCATGAAAATTGAATTATTCCAAAGGATGTTTTAAGATTTTTATTCATTATTTCTGGATTTTATAGGTTATGAATAAATTATGAAACGCAAGACAAATTGATGTGACAAAACACAAGGTTATAAGTTGCTGTCCGGAATCTAAAAAACCTTTATTAACAAGGAAGAATGTATAAAGTACAGATGCAACTAAAAGTATGTAAAGAAGGTAGTTTGTCCTAATAGCAGGTGACATTTCTTTGAAATAAAATCCAATAATTATCGCAAATAAAATCTGAAAAGCACCTAATACGATTAAGAAAAGTAGTGCATAGAAAGGCATAATAATGAGTATTAGGTTAAAGACAATTAATGTAATATTAAGTTGATAAATAACTCTTGTTGTTTTCATAATTCTATTGTTTTAAAACTTTCAAAAAAAATTGAAAGTTTAGTTTAAAAAAATATAGCTACTTCATTAGCTTTATAACAGACTTTGTTAACCAGTTTTGTTTTTGGTTTACTAATTTGTTCATTAAGGTGTCTAAATCGTCTGTAAGTTCCTTTAAGGCTTTGGTTTGTTTTATTAATTCTTTAGTGGCTTCTGTACCATCATTTTCAATTGAGGAGACTTCTTCTAAAACTTTTATAACAGGTTTTATTTCTCTGCGGCTACGTTCTTTGGCAACAATACGAGCCAGTTCTTGCACATCTTTTTCGGTGGTAAAAAACTCTTTGCGCTCTCCAGATACCAATACTTTAGTTACAATTCCCCAATCTATAAGTTGTCTTAAATTCATGCTGGTATTACCACGTGAGATTCTGAGTTCTTCCATAATCTCTTCCATTGATAAGGGTTTTGTAGAAATAAAAAGCAACGCTTGTATTTGAGCCATGGCTTTGTTAATGCCCCAAAGTGACCCTAAACTTCCCCAAGTACTTACAAATTTATCTTTTGCTTCTTTATATTCCATGTAGCAAATATATAATAAATTTTAAACTTTCAATAATTATTGAAAGTTTATTTGATTTGTAAATGAATATGGTCATCATGTCTTACTGCTTGGCAGCCATGAAACCTTATTCTGGAATCTTGAAGATTTAAATTGCTTTTAAGATAAGGTTCAATGAAAATTTTTTGTGTTTCAGAATGAGATAAAAGATGTTGAATTAACTTTTTTGTTGAAGATTCATCAAAAGTCAGTTCTTTGTCTGTGCTGAAAGTAAGATGTTTAGTGAAATCATATTGCCAATACCCATTGTCAATACAATTTTTAGATATTAGGTTATTTGAGTTAACAAAAGCTCCATAGCCAGAGAATGATGGTTTTTTATTGGTAGCCTTACCTGTCTTATCTAAATACATAAAACTAAGATCTATTTTCTTTCCATCATTATGGCTTAAGTGTGGTAATAATGGAAAGCCGTTATAAAAAGGAAAGTTAGCATCTAAATATGTTATTCTAATACCACTTTTTTGACTGCTTTTTAGTAAGATCTCTTTTAGTTCTGGTGTAACGTAGTTTCTAAAAGCTAAAGGGTAAAACCAATTTTTAGGTTCTAAATTATTACTGAATAAAGGTAATTGTACTCTGCCAAAGTATGAAGCAATAGGTGGTACAATGATAATGTTGAATACTAAATAAATTAATGGAAAAACATAGCGTTTTTTCCAATTTTTAGCTTTAGATAATACAATAGTAATTATCCAAACAAAACCGCCAATTTGTGTTAAGGCGGTTAAGATTGTTATAATTAAAATGTGTCCAATAAGCTTTAAAAACCTCATAAGACACTAACGTGTATTGTGAGTGTTTATTTCAGTAAACCAGCACGTCGTAGTAACGCTTCAGGTTGAGGTTCTTGCCCTCTAAACTTTTTGTACAAAGTCATTGGGTTTTCTGTGCCACCTTGAGACAATACAAATGCCTTAAATTTATCGGCAACCGTTTTATTAAAAATGCCTTCTTGTTTAAAATATTCAAACGCATCTGCATCTAAAACTTCTGCCCATTTGTAGCTGTAGTAACCAGAAGAGTAGCCTCCTTGAAAAATATGTGCAAAAGCTGTACTCATACAGTTTTCCTCAACATCAGGATATAGTTTTGTTTCGCCAAAAGCTTCAGATTCGTGTGTTTTTACGCTTGTAATTGCTGTTGGATCTATACCATGCCAGCTCATGTCTAGCATACCAAAACTCAACTGACGCAAGGTTTGCATACCTTCATGGAAGGTTGCTGAAGCTTTTATCTTTTCAACCAGTTCCATCGGAATCACGTCTCCAGTTTCGTAATGCGTAGCAAAGAGTTTTAGAGATTCTTCTTCGTAACACCAATTTTCTAAAACCTGGCTTGGTAATTCTACAAAGTCCCAAAACACACTTGTACCAGAAAGACTAGGGTAGGTGGTGTTGGCTAACATGCCATGAAGCGCATGTCCAAATTCGTGAAACAAAGTCGTAACTTCATTAAAGGTTAATAAGGAAGGTTTACTCTTTGTTGGTTTGGTGAAATTACAAACGATAGATACGTGAGGTCTCTCGTTAACACTATTTTTAATCATTTGAGGCTTGTAAGATGTCATCCAGGCACCATTACGTTTTCCGGATCTTGGGAAAAAGTCGGCATAAAATATAGAAACCAATTCGCCTTCACTATCGGTAACTTTATAAGTTAAAACATCTTCATGATATTTATCGACAGTGTTAATTTCTTCAAACTGAAGTCCGAATAATTTATTAGCGACAGTAAATGCACCATTAATAACATTTTCTAATTTGAAATATGGCTTTAGTTTTTCATCATCTAAATCGAATAATTTTTGTTTCAATTTTTCAGAATAGTAAGCCGAATCCCATTTTTGTAACTGGTCAATACTGTCTAACTCTTTTGCAAAAGCTTCGAGTTTTTCAAACTCTTCTTGTGCGGCTGGTTTTGCTTTATCTAAAAGTTCATTTAAAAAAGCGTTAACTTTCTCAGGTGTTTCTGCCATGCGCTCTTCTAAAACAAAATGAGCATGGGTTTTGTAGCCTAAAAGTTGAGCACGCTCAAAACGAAGATTAGCAATTTTTAAAACAATATCCTGGTTATCTAAGTCGTCGTTATGAAATCCTTTGCTGCCAAAAGCTTTGGATAATTTTTCGCGAAGTTCACGATTATCAGCGTAAGTCATAAAAGGGATGTAGCTTGGGTAATCTAAAGTGATTAGCCAGCCATCTTTACCTTTGCTTTCAGCTAATTGTTTTGCTGCTTCTTTGGCACCTTCTGGTAAACCGGAAAGATCAGATTCGTCAGTAAGAAGCATTTCAAATTTGTTGGTTTCTGCTAAAATGTGTTCGCCAAATTTTAGTTTTAGCTGACTTAATTCTTTATCAATAGCACGTAATTTTTCTTTTTTGTCTTCAGATAAATTAGCACCATTTCTAGAGAATCCTTTATATTTTTTATCAAGAAGCGTTTCTTGTTCTGTAGTTAATTCTAAGTCTCCTTTAGAATCATAAACAACTTTTACACGTTTGAACAATTCTTCATTCAATGTAATATCGTTACTAAATTCAGATAATAAAGGAGAAACTTCCTGAGCTATTTTTTGAATTTCGTCATTAGTTTCAGCAGAATTTAAATTGAAAAAAATACTCGAAATTCTGTCCAATTCTTCTCCAGAATAATCCAATGCTTCAATAGTGTTCTCAAAAGTTGGTTTTTCAGTGTTATTAACAATGACATTTATCTCTTTTTTAGCACTCTCTATAGCGGTTTTAAACGCGGGAAGAAAGTCTTCATTTTTTATTTTAGAAAATGGAGCTGTATTGTATTGAGTATCAAAAGATTTGTTGAGAATTGTCATTTTTATCGTCTAATTTTTCTTACGTATGTTGTTGATAATGTGTGTTTTAACACTATTTTAAGAGAATTGGCAGTGAAATATTAATTAAGTTTTTCCTACATTTGCATCATCTTTGACGAACAAGAACTTTTGTTCTTAAGGATTGGTTAATAGCGAAAAAAGCCTCGACGGAAGTTGAGGCTTTTTTATAGGTCCTTTGCAGACTCTATAACCTTAGCTTTTAAACCTTCTTTGTAAACGATTACCTTGTCTAGAATACACTGGTCAGAACTACCTAAAATTTGAGCTGCTAAAATGCCTGCATTTTTAGCTCCATTTAATGCTACAGTCGCCACAGGAACTCCGCCTGGCATTTGTAAAATTGATAATACAGAATCCCAACCATCTATTGAGTTGCTACTTTTTACAGGAACACCAATTACAGGTAATGGAGATAGCGAAGCTACCATGCCAGGTAAATGTGCAGCACCACCAGCACCAGCTACAATAACTTTGATGCCTCTGGTATGTGCGTTTTTACTATAATCGAATAATTTTTCTGGTGTGCGATGTGCAGATACGATATCAACTTCTACTTCGATATCAAATCCTTTTAATATATCTATAGCGTCTTGCATTACTGGCAAATCGCTTTTACTTCCCATTATTACTCCTACTTTGCTCATGCTTATATAATATGTTTTATGTCTGGTCAAGTGCAGTCGAGACCTCTATATAGAAAATAAATTTTTTAGAATGACCTCTCGACTGCGCTCGAGGTGACATTTTTATTCACTAATTACTTCTATTGTTTTCTTTACTTTTTCAGCAACTTCACGCGCCTTATTTATATCTTTATTTACAATGGTAACATGTCCCATTTTACGGAACGGACGTGTTTGTTTTTTTCCATAAATATGAGGTGTAACGCCATCCATTGCCATAATGTCTTCAATGTTTTTGTAAAGTACGTTGCCTGTGTAGTCTTCAGCACCAACTAAATTAACCATAACACCTGCTACTTTACTTTCTGTGTTGCCAAGTGGTAACCCTAAAATACATCTTAAGTGCTGCTCAAATTGGTCTGTATAACTTGCTTCTATGCTGTAATGACCAGAGTTGTGAGGTCTTGGTGCAACTTCGTTTACAATAATATCATCATTTTCGGTTTGAAACATTTCCACTGCCAAAAGTCCAACATGCTCAAAAGCAGCTGCAGTTTTTAAGGCCACAAGTTCTGCCTTTTTTGCAATGTTATCCGGAATTCTAGCCGGACAAATTACATACTCAACTTGATTGGCTTCAGGATGAAACTCCATCTCAACTACTGGATATGTTTTTAAATGACCTTTACTGTTTCTAGCAACAATGACAGCCAATTCATTTTTAAAAGGAATTAAATCCTCTGCGATGCATTCAACATTTGGTAAATCTACCAAATCCGTGTAGCGTCTTACAACTTTTACTCCTTGTCCGTCATAACCAAATCGAGCACTTTTCCATACAAACGGATACTCTAATCCACCATTTTCTACAGCATCTTCAATTTCAGATGTATGCGCAAATCTCGAAAAATCAGCCGTTGGGATATCGTGGTCGCGATAAAATAGTTTTTGTGTTGCTTTATTTTGAATGGTACGTAACGTCTTTGCTGAAGGATATACTCTTATGCCTTCCTTTTCAAGCGTTTCCAGAGCTTCAACGTTTACGTTTTCAATTTCAATAGTAAGGATATCAACTTGTTTACCGAAGTTAACAACCGTTTCGTAATCTAATAAATCGCCAACCGAAAATTCATCACAAGCCAGTCTTGCAGGTGCGTCTTTGCTAGGATCTAACACGCATGTATGTATGTCGTATTTGCGTGTATGATACAAAATCATTTTGCCTAATTGTCCACCACCAAGAATTCCGAGTTTAAAGTTTGAAGAAAAGTAGTTCATGTTTACTTCCCGAATACATGGGAAATTTTTTAAGATTCAACATTAATTCAATGCAAAAATAAGCTAATTATAGCAGATACTGTTAAATTCGTAATTCAAAAAATCGGCAATCGGCAATCAATTCATTATCTTTGCATTTCTAAAATAATACCATGGTTGTTAAGCTTCACGATTTATACTTTAAACCCTTTGTTAATGCAGATGAAATTGATGGTGTGGTGCAACGAATGGTCAATGAGATTGCCGCAGATGTAGGTGATGAAATACCTGTTTTTGTTGGGATTATGAATGGTTCGTTTATGTTTGTAAGCGATTTTGTGAAGAAATATCCAAACCCTTGTGAGGTTACGTTTATAAAATTGGCTTCTTACGAAGGCGTTAAGTCTACCGAAGACATTCAGAGACTTATTGGGTTAACGCAAGATTTAACAGATAGAACGGTTGTTATTTTAGAAGATATAATAGACTCAGGCAACACGCTAGAAGAGGTGCATCGCATTTTTAAGAACGAAAACGTTAAGCAACTTCTTATTGCTACATTGTTTTACAAGCCTGAAGCTTATGACAAAGACTTTAAACTTCATTATGTAGGTAAAGAAATTCCGAATAAATTCATTGTAGGCTATGGATTAGACTACGATGGTTTGGGAAGAGATTTGCCAGATGTATACCAATTAAAAACAACACAACACATGACAAACATCGTGCTATTTGGCCCTCCAGGTGCAGGAAAAGGAACACAAGCAAACTTCTTAAAAGAAAAATATGATCTAGTACATATCTCTACAGGAGATGTTTTTAGATATAACATTAAAAACGAAACTGCCTTAGGTATGTTAGCGAAGTCTTACATGGATAAAGGTGAGCTGGTGCCAGATCAAGTAACGATTGATATGTTGAACAAAGAGGTTGAAAAAAATGCCGATGCTAACGGTTTTATTTTTGATGGTTTTCCAAGAACAAATGCACAAGCTAAAGCATTAGACGAATTGATGGATAGTAAAGATTCTCAAATTAATGCTATGGTAGCCTTAGAAGTTGATGATGAGGTGTTGGTTGAGCGTTTATTAAAACGTGGAGAAACAAGCGGAAGAGCAGATGATGCCGATGAAAGCATCATCAGAAACCGTATTAAGGAATACTATAATAAAACAGCTATTTTAAAAGATTACTACTCAGACCAAGATAAATATTTTGGTGTTGATGGAGTAGGTAGTATTGAAGATATCACCGAGCGTTTAAGTGCTGTGATTGATAAGCTGTAAAAGTTTATTCCTGCGAAAGCAGGAATCTTATGATTATAAGCTCTATTTTAATTTAAAAGATTCCCACTTCCGTGGGAAGTTAATATGACAGAAGGAAATTTTGTAGACTACGTAAAAATGCATGTTGCTTCCGGTAATGGAGGTAAAGGTTCTGCGCATTTACATCGCGAAAAATATATAGCCAAAGGTGGACCAGATGGTGGTGATGGTGGTCGTGGAGGTCACGTGATTATTAGAGGTAACGAAAACTTATGGACGCTATTGCATCTTAAGTTTAAGCGACACATTAGAGCAGGTCATGGTGAGCATGGTAGTTCTGGTAGAAGTACAGGAGCCGATGGCGAAGATGCTATAATCGAAGTGCCACTTGGAACTGTGATAAGAGATACAGAAACCAATAACATCCTTTTTGAAATCACAGAAGCTGGCGAAGAAAAAATCGTTGCAGAAGGTGGTAAAGGTGGTCGTGGTAACTGGCATTTTAAGAGTTCTACAAACCAGACTCCTCGTTATGCACAACCTGGTATTCCTCTGGAAGAAAGAGATATTACTTTAGAATTAAAAGTATTAGCAGATGTTGGTTTGGTTGGTTTTCCAAATGCTGGGAAATCAACTTTACTGTCTGTGTTAACGTCTGCAAAACCAAAAATTGCAGATTACGAGTTTACAACGCTCAAGCCTAATTTAGGCATTGTAAAATATCGAGATTTTCAGTCGTTTGTAATGGCTGATATTCCTGGTATTATTGAAGGAGCAGCCGAAGGAAAAGGACTTGGCTATTACTTTTTAAGACATATAGAGCGTAATTCAATCTTACTGTTTTTAATTCCTGCAGACGCAAAAGATATTGTTGAGCAGTACGAAATTTTAGTAGATGAGTTAAGACGCTACAATCCAGAAATGTTAGATAAAGAGCGCTTTGTTTGTATTTCAAAATCTGATATGCTCGATAACGAATTAAAATCTGAAATGTCTACCATTTTAGACAAGGATTTAGAATGCAAGTACATGTTTATTTCATCTGTAGCGCAGCAAGGACTTACAGAATTGAAAGACAAACTTTGGGGAATGCTAAACAATTAAACTCTCTAAAATTGATCTCTTGTCATTCTGAACTTGTTTAAGAATCTCATTTTTTAGACTAATTATTTAGACACTGAAACGAGTTCAGTGTGACAAATAATGCTATTTTTATCTAAATTATTTAGTTACGAGAAGATGAAAGATACCATTAAAAGCATCGTAGAATATAACGACAATAAGCTCAGTAAGAGTTTTGCTTTTTTTATTCAGTTTTTAATTGTGTTGTCTGTCATTACATTTTCAGTAGAAACACTTCCAAACTTAAAACCGCAAACCAAAGCAATTCTCAATTCTATTGAAGTGTTTTGTGTGGTCGTCTTTACGTTAGAATATTTAGCAAGAATTTTTGTGTCTGACCGAAAGTTAAAATTCATTTTTAGCTTTTTTGGGCTCATTGATTTATTCGCCATTCTGCCTTTTTACTTGTCTTTTGGTTTAGATCTTAGATCTCTCAGAGTGTTGAGAATGTTTAGATTATTTAGACTTTTAAAATTGGTAAGGTACAACAGAGCGATGCGACATTTTGCCAAAGCCATGCTATTGGCAAAAGAGCAAATAATTCTCTTTATGGGAGTTACTTTAGTGCTTATTTATTTTGCAGCAATAGGCATTTACTATTTTGAAAACGAAGCGCAACCAGAGCATTTTTCTTCCATTTTCGATAGTCTTTGGTGGTCTATTGTTACCTTAACAACTGTGGGTTATGGAGATGTGTATCCTATAACAGTTGGTGGCAGAATTTTTACTTTTTTTATACTCTTAATTGGTTTAGGTATTGTAGCTATACCAACAGGAATTATTTCTTCTTCACTCACTAAAGTTGTTGAGCCAGATGCTGAGGAAGAATAGTTAAAGTTTTCCTACTGTTTTTTTGTGAGCGATACAGCATCTAATTTTTAAGTATCTTTAAAATAAAAAAAATGAAAGCTATAAAATTTCTATTTGTTTTACTGCTGGTTTCTTCGTGCGGAACAGTAGTTAATTACGATTACGAGACATCTACAGACTTTGCACAGTACAAAACGTATGACTATTTCAGTGATATGCAAACAGGTTTAAGTCAATTAGATACCAAACGTATCATGCGCGCTATAGATGCAAAATTGACAACAATGGGTATGTCGCGTTCAGAAAATCCAGATTTTTATATCGATATACAAAGTGAAGATGTAATGAATAGAAATAACTCTACCGTTGGCGTTGGTGCAGGTGGTGGAGGCGGAGGCGGTTTTGGTGGTGTCTCTGTTGGAATTCCTATTGGAGGCAACCAAAATACACGACAAATCATTATCGATTTTGTAGATAAAAAACAAAACGAACGCTTATTCTGGCAAGCTGTTAGTGAAAGCAGTTATCGTGAAAATGCTTCACCAGAAAAACGCCAAGCCTATTTTGATGCTTTGGTTGAAAAAGTTTTTGCGAAGTATCCTCCTAAAAAATAGTTTTGTCATTCCGAACTTGATTCGGAGTCTATGGTAAGTTTTGAACTTTATCATTTTCCTAACATTATAAACTTCATCGTGGTCATTCGGTTTTGTAATTTTGGTTGAATTCAAAAAAAAAACAAAAACGATGAGCATATTAGAAGGTAAAGCAGCACTGATAACAGGCGGAACTAAAGGTATTGGTTATGGTATTGCCGAGGCATTACTTAACCAAGGTTTTAAAGTGGCTATAACAGGAAGAGATCAAGAATCTACGGAAGCAGTGGCAAAAGAACTAGCATCTAAAACCAATTCAGAAAACCAGGTAATCGGACTTGAAGCCGATGTAAGACAATTAGAAAGTCAGGAAAAAGCCGTAAAAGCAACGCTTGATGCTTTTGGTCAGTTAGATTTAGTAGTTGCAAATGCAGGTTTGGGGCACTTTGGAAGTATTGAAGATTTAACGGTAGACCAGTGGAACGCAGTTATAGATACTAACTTAACAGGTGTTTTCAATTCTATAAAAGCTAGTGTTGATGCATTAAAAGAAAGCAAAGGTTATTACATCACGATTTCAAGTTTAGCGGGAACCAATTTCTTCGCAGGAGGTTCTGCATACAACGCTAGTAAGTTTGGTGTTACAGGATTTACACAAGCTGTAATGTTAGATTTACGCAAATACGGTATCAAAGTCAGCACGATAATGCCAGGTTCGGTGTCTACACATTTTAATGGTAACGAACCAAGTGAAGCAGGTGCTTGGAAAATTCAAATTGAAGATATAGGTGAACTGGTTGTAGATTTATTAAAAATGAATCCTAGAACCTTACCAAGTAAAATTGAGGTAAGGCCAACGACACCACCAAGTAGTAAATAGATAAAACAAAAAGGCTTCCAATTTGGAAGCCTTTTTTATTATTTCAACATAGGTTTATACTGTTCCTTGTAGCCTACTAGCATTACAATATTTAGTAGTAATAGAACAATTGCTCCTGCAATATCTGCAGGTCCTAAAAACGCGTGGAATAAAACAGCATTTACAGATACGCTCATCAAAATAATAGCCAGTAAACCTCCGAATTTGTTAAATACAAAAGCGAGACCAGCAACCACTTCGACAATACCAACGAGTTCAAGGGTTTTTGTTGATGTTAGAGCCACCATGTAATTCATTACAGGCTCTGGAATTTCTTCAGGTGCAGGCATAAAATTCAGAAATTTGTTTGCACCAAACACTACCAATAAGACTCCGAAAATGATTCGGATGACTTTAAAAACAGTTGCATTCATATTGATAAAATAATTTAGTTAGTTATTCTAAAGATAAAGAATATCTTAATACGACTACATAAATTATTCTACATTCACACTCATAACTTTACTATAAATGCTGAATTTAGAGAGAGGTAGATTCTCTTTAACTTTCAGACAGCTTTAACTTTTTTTCCTTTGCGCCTTTAGCGTCTTAGCGAGAATTAAAACCTATTCAACTGTAACTCTCACTCCCTCACTATGACTACTAAACTCAGGTGCGTACATAGATTGAATCGTGCTAATGCCATTACTCATATCTCCAGTATTGTTGACGCGTAAATCATATTCAAACACATAAACGCCTTTTGGTAAATAATCCATAAAGAAGTTTGTCGCAGCATCTTTGGTGCTTTCATAATAACCTAAACCATCTTGCCATTTGTATTGCGATAATACGTTGATAGGCTCAAAACCTGCCGCACGCATATCTTTTAAATGCACAAACTCCATATCTCTGTCGGAACGTAATTCAATACGAACGCGAACCAAGTCGCCAACGTTTAGTTTAGTATTTTTAGTTATTTCTGAAATTTCTTCACCTTTATCAGTATTCGTTTTTAAGAAGAGTTTTTTACTCAGCTTTAAAGGTGTTTCTGCAGACGTAATCTTGTCTAAATCTTCAAAATATTGCCAGTAAAGTGCTCCCCAAGCAATGCCATCTCCTTTTTTAGAAATAGTAACATTGGCTTGTTCTGCTTTAATTTCTTCACCTGTCCAAGAAGTTTTATAGTAACCTGTACCAGCTTCAACTTTTACATTATCTAATGTTGAAGGGTTTATAGTTTCGTTTCCAACTTTTACATCAACCATTTCAGTAACCTCTAACCAAGAACTGCCTTGAAGCAATAATGCATATACAGCTTCTGTGGTTGCTTTTGTGGTTTCCCATTTGTTGGTTTGTTTGTTTTTGAGCAACCAGATTTTTAGGTTGTCGATGTTTTCAAGGTTCTTCGCTTCGCTTTGAATCACAGTTCCAACTTCAGAAAACGCTTCAATTAAAAGTGCTTGCGTCTCAATTGGTGCTTGGTGCCAGTACCAAGAACTGGTGTTGGCTTTCCAGTACATGCCTAATTCGTCTGAGGTGATGCTGTTTTCTTTTAGTGATTTTAAAATCTTTCCTGCTGTTGCATCATCATTCATTCTGTGAAGCGTTAAAGTCATTAAACCTTTGGCATATAACGAACGTTTTAACCAATACTTCTGCATTTGAGATTTGTAGTAATCCATTATGGTTTCAACTTCTTTTGAAGCTTCTACTTCTGGGTAAAAACTACGAACATACATATAGTGCAGTTGCGTGTAAGATAAATGATCTTTGCTTAAATCTGCATCCTTTTTGTATTTTCTGATGTCTTTGTATTCTTTAACGAATTCAGTGTCTAGGTACTGAATGGCGTTTTGAATCATTTGCATCTCGACTGCGCTCGATGTGACATTGAGTTGTTTTAAATGTCCAAACCCAGAAATAATGTGTTGCGTGATAAAACGATTAGCATAGCCACCATTAAACCAAGGCCAAGCACCAGATGGTAGCTGGTTTTGTTTTAGTTTGTTTAAAGCTGAACTCAGTTCGTTATTCATTTTATTAAGATCGAATAACAAGCCAATACGCTTTTTCTGCTCAGTTTCAGATTGTGCATCACGTAACCAAGGTGTTTCTTGAATTAAAAGTGATTTCAATTCCTGATTTTTCTCAAGGTTAGAAAGTAATGCGTCTGAGGATTTCCAGCTATTAAACACAGCTTCAATCTTAGGATTAGAGGTCACGATATGCTGTGCTAAAGCATTAGCATAATATCTTGAAAACGTCTGCTCGTTACAATCATAAGGATATTCCATTAAATATGGTAAAGCCTGTACAGCATACCATGCAGGATTAGACGTCATCTCTAAAATTAACTTATGATTGGTCAACGTTGTTGAGGTGTTGTCCTTTAGCTTATCCAAAGTAAATGTCTTCGTTTCATTAGACTTTACCCATATTGGTAACGTTTCTGTAACTAACATTCTGTTGGATAATACTGGTAAAGCGTTTTGTTCACCATCGCTAAAATCACCTGCTTTGGCAATGATTTGGTATTGTACAGCTTGTAAGCCTTCAGGAATATTTAGTTTCCAAGACACTTGTGTGTTACCTTTTGCATCAACAGAAAAAGAAGCCCCTTCTGACTTCCCCAAAGGGGAAGAACTGAGCAAGTTTGCGGATATATCTTCTCCTGTAATAGGATTGGTTAATATGAGTTGTGCAACTCCAGACAATTCTTTCTCAGTAAGATTAGCAATTTTTGTACTGATCGTAATTTGATCTCCTTCACGTAAAAAACGAGGCGAATTTGGCATCACCATCAACTCTTTTTGAGTTACAGTTTCTAGTTGCTTTACAGAACTTTCTAAAGTTTTGGTATGCGCCAATAATTGCAATTTCCATTTGGTTAAAGCTTCTGGTGCTTTAAAGTTGAAACTTACATTACCCTCTTCATCAGTTTGTAGTTGTGGAAAGAAAAAAGCGGTTTCGTTGAGGTTTTTTCGGATTTGGATATTTTCTAAGTCTAATTGTTTGTTACTTTGTATGGAGTCTTCTTCAATTACGAGATCTCCATTTAGGTTTAGGTAGCCTGCTTCAGTCCTTTTGTCACCATCTCTATAGTCCATACTTAGTTTAGCCTCAGGAGAGGATACATAATCATATCGGCCATCATCTGCAATAGTAGCAGTTCCTGTATATGCTACTTTAGTTTTTGTGGCATAACCCATTACCACAACTTCGTCTAAAGCATCACTATCCATAATAAGACCAATATCATAAAAGTTATCATCAGAGACCGTTATATCTAGAGGCTTCATGCCAATGTAGCTTATGGTAATAACATCTCCTTTTTTTGCTTCAATTGAGAAATTGCCATCAAAATCAGTTTGTGCTCCTTTATTACTTCCTTTTATTACAATAGTTGCTCCAGGAAGCGGTTGTCCATCATCAGCAGTGATTATATTACCTTTAATAAATCCATCTTTAATGTCAGATTGTTTTTTTGAAGTAAAATATGAAGGAACGTTAGCATATTTGCTTCTTAGGTACATTTTACGAGCATAATTATGTGAGCCGTCAAAACTAAATCCATACCAATTTAACTGGTCATAAATTCTGTAATCATAATTTTGAGGATATGCAAAACGGTTAAACAATCTAAAGTTAATAGTACCAAAACTGCTTCCACCATTTTTACTTATTTTTCCGTAGTAAGAAGGCTTGTTAATAGGGTTAAAGTGCCACTTGTGCCCTCTAAATTCATCTAAAGACGCATCGTACATGCTTGCTAAAAGTTCAGCAGAGACTTTATCTCCTTTTGGTCCTTTAATTTTAAAACTCCAGGTTTCATCTTGTCCTGGCTGTAACTTATCTCTAAAGGTTGTGGTTTCAATCTCTAAATCTGTTTTAGGATAAGGAACATTTACACTAAAGCTTTGATAAACATAACTGTTGTAAGCTGCAAAACTTGTGTGAACTTCAAAACCACCTAAGTCATCTTCTAAAACAGGAATGCTAATGGTTTGTTTAGAGTTGTTCAATTTTACCAATTGAGTAACGATGATGTTGTTGTCTTTTTCAACCTCTACAGTTACTGTGATGTCTTTTGCTGCTGAGCCAATGGTGAGTTTTGCAACATCACCAGCTTTGTAGCTTTCTTTGTCTAAAGAGGCTTCAAAAAGTTGATTGTCTGCAACGGTTTTATCTTTTTCGCTAAATAGGTTTGTGTACGCTTCCGCTTTTACATCTTCTCCAAATTTATCCTTGCTTTCTGCAATAACAATGTACTGACCAGAGTTCCATTTTTTTAGTTTCTTTAATGTGATGGTTTTTTCTTTTTCAGTATCGAAATCTGTTGAGAAAACTTCCTCTCCTTTATCCCAGTTGGTCGATAAATGCTCATCGTTGTATGGGTCGTGAGGAAATAAACGTTTAAATTCTTCCTTTGAAATTACCTGAAAATCTGGCGCATCCCAAGGTCTGGCTCTCAGAATAGCATCAGGTGATTTTAATTTAAAGACCTTTAAGGTCCCTTTTGCAGGTACAAACTCACCGTTGAGGTTTTGAGAGTTTAGGGTTAATTCAACCTCCTTTTTTGATTTGTCTACCTGCTCTGGAGTAGAAATCTGTAAAGTCATGGCATGATAACCAACATTAACAACTGTTGTTGTAGAACGCGTCTCTCCATTGACATCTGTAATATCAGCAGTGACTTCATAATTAAAAACAGGAAGGTTGTCTTTAGAAACGCTTTCGTCTGGTAAGGCTTTAAATGTGATTTCAAATTCGCCTTTGTCGTTTGTTGTGCCTTCTCCAAAAGTGATTTCTTGTGCTTCAGAACTGTAATAACCTGGTCGTCTCCAATACCACCAAGTTGGATATTGTACCTGACGTTTTACACGATACACCACCTTAGCATCTGTAATATTACTACCTGCAAAAGCAACGGCTTTTCCTTTTACTGTAATACTGTCGTTAACTTTAAACGTTTCAGTAATAGGTTGAAATTCTGGTTTAAATTTTGGACGTTTATATTCTTCAACAGAGAAGTACGTGTAGCCTTTTTTGCCACAAACCATTTCAATTGTAAAGCTTCCTGTTAGTCCATCATTAGGTAAAATAAATTCGCCAGCAACAGAACCAAATTCGTTAGTTTCAAGTTCTAGTTCGCTTACAACTTCACCATTAACATTTTTTAATTTTACAGTCGCTTTTTCGTTAGCATACACTTCGGTTTTGTCATCTTTGGTAGCTGTAACAATGCCTTTAAAATAAGCTGTTTGTCCAGGTCTGTAGATGCTACGGTCTGTAAATATAAAGACGTTGTATTGCGTGTCTGTATTTTTGCGAGGTTTGTACGCTCTAGAAAAGTAGTAATCGCCAAAATACGCTTCGTTGTTATTGTGGTCTATTTTAATTTCTACTTGTCTGTAGTAGTTGTCGTCTTTTTTAAAGTTGAATTTTCCAAAACGATCCGTTTTTAGACTTTTAGAAAAATACTTGTTTCTATTATTTGTATACGAGATTTTTACAGAAGCATCAGAAAATGGCTCTCCATTATTCCTGTTAATAAGTTGGTAGTATATAATCTCATTCTGTATGCTCTCTAAAAGGGCAAAATCTGTGATTTGAATATGTTTTGCGGCAAATACATTGTCTTTATTGCTGCTGGCTTTAATAATATAAAGACCATTTTGCAATTGTGGAAAAATGATTTCTGTGCGATGTGCTTGGTAATCGTTTTCAGACTTTAATGTGCTTGTAAATGAATTTATTGGTTTTAGCTTCTTAAAAAAGCGTTCTTTTTCCTCAGCGTTGTATAATTTTTGGTAATTTTTTAATTGTTTTTTGTTGACTCTATAAATAATGAAATCAAGTGCGTTTAGATTTTTGTAATTCACTAAAATTCTAGACGGAGTATTTACAGAAATAAATTCTTCAGCTTGAAGTCCTAAAGATGGTTGAAGAATTTGCTGTTTAAGAATTTCACATTTTTTGGCACCATCACTTTCTGGAAATGTAGCTATCACTTCGTTGCATAGGTCTATAGCTTCTTTGTTTTTCCATCTGTTTTTTTCGTTCGCTTCAGTGTTTAAAATCTCTGAATCATATTCAAAACCTTGTTGTTGATAAAGGCTTGCTATTTCGTAATTGTAGAGTGCGGATAATGGTGAGCTCTTTAAGGCTTCTGCGTTAGTCGTTAAAGTCTTAATTAATGCATCTTCTTTGTTATCAAAAGTGGCATGTTGTAAAACAAAACTTAGTCGCGCAATATCAATATGTACAAAGGCTTTACTTTGTTTGTCCTTACGATGAAATTTTAAAAGATTCTGATAAACTTTAAGTGCATTTAGTTCTAGGCTTGTAGAGTCTTTTGAGCTTAATTTTAAATTAATAAAAACCTCGCTATCATCTAAAAATGAAGGGTTGTCAATCTTAAATCGATATGCTGGTTTAGAGATGCTATTTTCACTGGTTTTATAAAACTCAAGCGCGTTATGACTCAATAAATCAAATAAAGTAGGTCTGTAGATTTTGGAATCTTTTGCTTCATATAAAAGTGCATTATAATTTTCTAAAGACTCTTGTTGAAGCAATAAACCATTCTCTAAAGAACGTTGATAATACACATGAATTTCATTGAACAAGGTTTCTAAATCCCAAGTTCTAAAGTCATCGCTTGCTTTTTCTTCGGTTTTAGATCTATTGTAAAACTTATAACGATTTTGTTGAAAGTACTGCCAATACATTGTTGCCAACATGTTTTCTAATAAGTGTTGTGTTGGAATATCTTTAGTAGCTTCAATTTCAGATTTAAAAATATTAACAATACTAAGCTGAGCGTCTTCTTCAAGAATCAACATGTATTTGCTCTTGTGCAATAAGGCTTTTATCTGCTGCTGTTTGTTTTTATCAGATTTTGCGCTTTGGTATATAGTGTCAACAAGTTCTGCCGCACTTTTGGTAAGACCTTCTTTTTCGAGTTTAGAGACTTTTTTCCAATCGTTGTCATAATTGGATTGAGCATTAGAGAAAGTGGCAAAGCATATGAGCATTAGTATCTGTATATAGTTTTTCATTAGTTTCAATTTTTTTACAAAATACCTTCAAAAGGCATTCCAAACAAAGCATAAAAGCGTAAACATGTTTTTTGAATGAGTTAAGTTAAACAATTTGTGAGTGAATACGCTCGTTAATAATATTGTATTTTTGTTAAAACGAAACGTCTAATTGAGTACTTGGATTGTGCTTAAGAGGACTTTACTTCAAAAAAAGAATTATTCTCTGTATGAAAAAATTTCTGTGGGTTTTATTTGTATCATCATTCTGTTTTTCTCAAACTTCAAAAGAGAATGCTAAAACATATTTGTCTAATAAAAATTATGAAAAAGCACAGCAAGAGCTCACATCTTTTTTAAAAACAAACCCTAGCGATATAGAAGCTATTGAGTTGTTAGGTGATGCCTACGGTTATCAAAAAAAATGGGATGAAGCGATAGAGCAATATGAAAGGTTAAAGGATAACTATCCCAACAATGCCAATTACCATTACAAGTACGGAGGAGCCTTAGGTATGAAAGCGTTGAGTATAAGCAAAATTAAAGCACTCGGTATTATTGGAGATGTAAAGCAAGCGTTTTTAAAAGCTGCTGAGTTAGATCCCAAACATATTGATGCACGATGGGCTTTGGTAGAGCTGTATGTGTCGCTTCCAGGAATTATAGGCGGAAGCAATTCTAAAGCTTTAAAGTATGCTAATGAACTTCAAAATCTTTCTAAAGTTGATGGTTACTTGGCCAAAGGATACGTTTATGAATATGATGACGAACCAGAATTGGCAGAAAAATATTATAAGCTAGCAATTAAGGTAGGTGGATCTGTAACCTGTTATGAAAAGCTTACCAATTTTTATGAGTCTAACGATCAGCCAGACAAAGCCATCGGAAATCTTGAAGAAGCACAACAAAAGCACCAACGAAATGCCATGCATTACCAAATAGGGAAAGTTTGTGCGGACTATAATATTCAATTAGATAAAGGCGAAAAATGCCTTAAAGCCTATTTGTCTAACCATTCGGCAAAAGATGGAGTGCCAAAAGCATGGGCTTATTATCGTTTGGCACAAATCTACAAACACAAAAAAGACAAAACAGAAGCCTTAAAATGGATTAACAAAGCTATTGCTGGCCTGCCTAAAATTGAGGTCTTTCAAGATGAAAAGGACGTAATCTTAAAACTATAAATCTGTAGTAACCTAATAGAGAAAACAGGTCGTAATCTTTGTTGCTAAACTTTTGTTAATCAAAACATAATTAATAGTATTACTATTATTTTTGCAATCAAATGTTTTGATTTATGTTTAATCTGTTGTCAAACTTAAGAATTTCAGTTCCTGAGACCATCTATATTAAGGATCCAGAGTCTTCAGATTTGGGTAAGCGTATCATTGAGCATAGTATACTTTTAATAGATGAAATTGGCTTTGATCATTTTACATTCAAGAAACTAGGAACTAAAATTGGTTCTAACGAGAGTTCTATCTATCGTTATTTTGAAAGCAAGCACAAGCTGTTATTGTATATAACTTCTTGGTATTGGGCTTGGATAGAATACCATTTAGTGTTTGCTACACACAATGTTTCCGATCCAAAAGAAAAATTATTTAAAGCAATAGAAGTGGTAACGCAGACCATAGTTGAGGATATGAGTTATTCTCATATTAATGAGATTGTTTTAAATAGAATTGTGGTTAATGAATATTCAAAATCATACCATACAAAAGAGGTAGATGTAGAAAATGAAGAAGGGTATTTTGTGGTGTACAAGCGCTTGATAACTCGGTTAAAAGAAATGCTTTTAGACATTAATCCAAATTATAAACATCCATCGAGTTTAGCGAGCACTATTGTAGGTGGAGCGTTACATCAACATTTTTTAAAAGAACATTTTAAATCAATTACAGATTGTCATACAGACAATTCTACAACCAATTTTTTTAAGGAATTAGCTATTAAAACCATCAGTTAATCTATATGGCCGAACAAAAAACTACAATGTCTCCATGGGAGAGACTCATGGGACTTTTAAAATTAGAGAAAAGAGACATTTTGCAAGTCGTGTACTATGCGGTGTTCTCGGGACTTTTAGGGCTTACATTGCCGCTTGGAGTACAGGCTATTGTTAATTTAATACAAGGAGCACAAGTAAGTACTTCATGGGTAGTATTGGTTATTCTGGTAACCATTGGTGTGGCCTTTGTTGGAGTATTGCAAATAATGCAGTTACGAATGATAGAAACCATTCAGCAACGAATTTTTACGAGAGCATCCTTTGAGTTTACTTACAGATTTCCAAAGATGAAAATGAACGAGTTGCGCAATTATTATCCACCAGAATTAGCAAACCGTTTTTTTGATACACTAACAATTCAGAAAGGATTGGCCAAGATTTTAATTGATATACCATCAGCTGTACTGCAGATTATATTTGCCTTAATCTTATTATCATTTTACCATCCCTTCTTTATTGTCTTTGGTCTTTTTTTACTGTTGCTTATTTACATCGTATTTAAGTTTACTGCAAAAAAAGGATTAGAAACCAGTATTCAAGAGTCTAAGCATAAGTACAGAGTTGCACACTGGATTGAAGAAATTGCAAGAGCTGTAGTGAGCTTCAAACTATCTGGAAGAACCAGTTTAGGTATGCAAAAAAACGACGATATCGTTAGTAGTTATTTAGACGCTAGAGAAAATCACTTTAAGATTCTGGTGCTTCAGTTTATTCAAATGATTGGTTTTAAGGTTATCGTAACGGCAAGTTTACTTTTAATAGGTGGTTTACTTGTGTTAAATCAAGAAATGAATATTGGTCAGTTTGTTGCAGCAGAAATTATTATCCTTTTGGTTATAGCTTCAGTTGAAAAATTGATTTTAGGTTTAGAAGCATTTTATGATGTATTAACATCACTTGAAAAAATGGGAGAGGTGGTTGATAAGGAATTAGAGTCTCAAGATGGAGATAAGCCTGAGTTTAAAGATGATTTTGTGTTAGAGCTAGATAATGCAAGTTATAGTGTGCCAGGCAGAGAAACACCAATTCTTAAAAATATTTCGTTAAGCATAAAACCAAAAAGTAGAATCTTAATAGAAGGAGCAAGTGGTTCTGGTAAGTCTAGTCTTTTAATGTTAATTGGTGGTGTAGTTGAAGCTACTAAAGGAAAAATATATTTAGATAAATTTTTGCTAAGTAACATGAATCTTAATCATTATCGTTCGCATTTAGGTTTGGCGCTGTCTGAAGAAACAACCTTTGAAGCTACCATAAAAGAGAATATTACTTTCGGAAATCCAGATGTATCAGACGATCAATTAATGTGGGCAATAGAGCAGGTTGGGTTGTATCAATTTATAAAGGAAAGTCCTAAAGGTGTAAACACCATTTTGCGCCCAGCCGGAAATCAAATTCCATTTACCGTTTCTCGAAAAATAGTATTAGCAAGAGCTATTGTAGATAAGCCAAAAATTTTAATTCTTGAAGATCCTTTAGAGCAATTTGAAAAATCTGAGGTCGATAGAATCATTAAGTTTTTGTTAGACAAATCTAATCCTTGGGCATTGGTGGTTGTAAGTAAAAATAATGACTGGTCACAAGGTTGTACAGAGGTTATTACGTTGAAAAATGGTGAAATAGTTTAAAGAAAGTTAGTATGCTAAATATATCTCAAAACCAACTTAATAAAACCGTTGACATTAAGAATTCTAAGTCAGGTCAGCGTGTATTTCACGGTAGATATTACAAATATTTTAATCGTTTTTTAGGTGCATTTGCTATAGTAGGAGTCATTATTTTATTCTTACCATGGACACAGACTATAACAGGTAGAGGGAACGTTACCACATTAACACCAGATCAAAGGCCTCAATCTATTCAATCTCCAATTCCTGGTCGTATAGAAAAGTGGTACGTAAGAGAAGGAGATTTTGTGTCTAAAGGCGATACCATTATTCAGATTTCTGAAATAAAAAGTGAATATTTTGACCCTAATCTTGTTGAGCGTACAGAGCAACAGCGTAATGCTAAAGCGCAATCTGTGGGTTCTTATGCAGAAAAAGTAAAAGCATTAGACCGTCAAATAAATGCGTTAATGAACGAGCGTTCTTTAAAACTAGAACAGGCAAAAAACAAGTTAACACAATCGCGACTAAAGGTTAAAAGTGACAGCATAGATTTAGAAGCAGCCAATACCAACAAAAATATTGCGCAACGTCAGTACGATCGTACAGTTACTTTACAAGAGGAAGGATTTAAGGCGACCAAAGATGTTGAAGATAAACGTTTGAAACTTCAAGAAACAGAAGCCAAATTAATATCTCAAGAGAACAAATTGTTGGCTAGTAAAAATGAAGTGATTAATGCTCAAGTAGAATTATCTCGATTGGGAGCAGAGTATGCTGATAAAATTTCTAAGGCACAGAGTGATAAATTTACAGCGCAATCTAGCCAGTTCGATACAGAAGCTCAGGTTTCAAAATTAGAAAACCAGTATTCAAACTATCAAATAAGAAACGATTTGCGTTTTATAAAAGCACCTTACGACGGTTACATTAACAAAGCGCTTAGAGGTGGTGTAGGACAAACCTTTAAAGAAGGAGAGTCTTTGGTTGGTATAATGCCAGCACAAGCAGATTTGGCAGTAGAAACTTACGTTGCACCAATCGATTTACCGTTAATTCATATTGGCGAAAAAGTAAGGGTTCAGTTTGATGGTTGGCCAGCAATCATATTTAGTGGTTGGCCAAATGTATCTTACGGAACTTATGGTGCTAAAGTCGTTGCAGTAGAGAATTTTATAAGCCCTAATGGAAAATTCAGAGTGCTTTTAGCACCAGATGAAGAAGACCATAAATGGCCAGAAGAAATAAGAGCAGGTTCTGGCGCTTACACAATGGCATTATTAGAAGATGTGCCAATTTGGTTTGAACTTTGGAGGCAGCTCAACGGGTTTCCACCAAATTATTATCAGCCAGAAACAGGCAGTGCTAACTCAGAAAAGAAGAAATGATAAAACGTTTAGTTGTAATTATAATTTCTAGTGTCTTTTACATTGGTTTTTCGCAAAGTGAATTACCAACAGACAACGTCATGCGCTTTGATGAGTATTTGGGTTATGTGAAAAAGTTTCATCCTGTTGTAAAGCAAGCGCAGTTGGTTATAGACGAAAGTCAAGCCAAATTATTAAAGTCGCGTGGTGCTTTTGACCCAAAGGTTGAAGTAGATTATAGCCGAAAGAAATTTAAAGGCACCGAATATTACGATAAGCTCAACGGAATGTTTAAAATTCCAACTTGGTTTGGTGTTGAGCTAAAAGCAAAGTTTGAAGAAAATTCAGGATATTACCTAAATCCAGAATCTACAGTGCCAGAAGACGGTTTGTTTAGTGCTGGTTTTTCTGTTCCGGTTGGTCAAGGGTTGTGGATAAACAACCGAATGGCAGCTCTAAAACAAGCAAAACTATATAGAGAACAAGCCAAGGCAGATAGAGATATTTATGTCAATAATATTTTATATGAAGCGTCATTGGTCTATTTTAAATGGTTGCAAGCGTATAATGAATTGATATTATTTCAGAATTTTTTAGCCAATGCAGAATTGCGTTACGAAGGTATTGTCAAAGGTGTTGAGGTTGGAGAAAATGCCGAAATCGATGCCACGGAAGCAAAAATTGCTGTAAATAATAGAAAACTTGGTTTAGAGCAATCTAAAGTAAAGTTGATGAAAGCGGCTTTAGAACTCTCTAATTTTTTGTGGTTAGAAAATAATATTCCTGTGGAATTGCAACCAGATGTTATTCCAGATATAAATGCAGAAGCTAGTATTGATGCCACCTTTGATATCAATACACTACAAACCGAAGAGCAAGAATTGGCTGCGCATCCCAAAATGCAATCTTTAGATTATAAGTTGCAAGGTTTGGAAGTGGATACCAAACTTAAAGCAAACAAACTGTTGCCAAAAATAAGCCTGGAGTACAATTTTCTTACCGAAACACCAGACGAAACAAACACTTTAAATACAGCTGATTACAAAAGTGGACTCAGTGTTAGTTTGCCTTTATTTTTACGAAAAGAACGAGGCGATTTAAAGTTAGCACGAATAAAACAACGTGATGCTGAATTTGAAATTGATGCCACACGTGTTACGCTTCGAAATAAAATTAATGCTATAAAACAAGAGTTGGAATCCTACGTTACCCAAACCGAAATTACTACAGAAATGGTTTCAGATTATCAACGAATGCTTCAGGCGGAAGAGCGTAAGTTTCAACTCGGAGAAAGTTCTTTGTTTTTGGTCAATTCACGAGAGTCAAAGCTTATTGATGGTCAGTTAAAGGCTATTGAACTTCAGAATAAATTCTTCAACACTAAAGCAAAGTTGTTTAATAGTTTGGCGGTGAATCCAGATCTTTAGTATTCAGTATTCAGTATTCAGTATTCAGTATTCAGTATTCAGTTAGCAGTGCGTCAGTTCGGGTGATTTGTGAAGAATGAACAAATTGTATTGAGAACTCATCATAGAATTTACCTAACTAAATAGTTTGCCTTAGGTTATTTTTGAAGCTTATAGGTTAGACTTTTTAGGAAAATAGTGTACTCTCAATTTTTTCTCATCTCTCATCTCTAATATCTCTTTTCTATAATTTATATTTGTTGTATGAACGTACATTTTATAGCTATAGGTGGTGCTGCAATGCACAATTTGGCATTAGCATTACATAACAAAGGATACAATATCACAGGAAGTGATGATACTATTTTTGACCCATCAAAATCACGATTAGAAGCTAAAGGATTGTTACCTGAAACTTTTGGTTGGTTTCCGGAAAAAATCACAACAGATTTAGATGCAGTAGTTTTAGGTATGCACGCCAAAGCTGATAATCCTGAGTTACTAAAAGCACAGGAATTAGGTCTTAAAATCTATAGTTATCCTGAATTTTTGTACGAGCAATCTAAAAACAAAACCAGAGTAGTTATTGGTGGTAGCCACGGAAAAACGACGATTACTTCAATGATTTTGCACGTAATGCATTACCACGATAGAGATGTGGATTATATGGTTGGTGCGCAACTCGAAGGTTTTGATGTGATGGTAAAACTTACCGAAGACAATGATTTTATAGTTTTAGAAGGCGATGAGTATTTGAGCTCACCAATAGATAGACGACCAAAATTCCACTTGTACAAACCAAACATTGCGTTGTTGAGTGGTATTGCTTGGGACCATATCAATGTATTTCCTACGTACGAGAATTATGTGGAGCAGTTTAAAATCTTTGTAGATTCAATCGTTTTAGGTGGAAGTATTAACTACAATGAAGAAGATGAAGATTTAAAGCAAGTGGTTGAAGCGTCAGAAAATCCAATTCGTAAAATTCCGTATCATACACCAGAATATACGGTTGAAGATGGAGAAACTTTGTTAGAAACACCTGAAGGTCCAATGCCAATTGAAATTTTTGGTGCTCATAATCTGAATAACCTTGCAGGTGCCAAATGGATTTGCCAACACATGGGAATTGATGAAGATGATTTCTATGAAGCTATTTCTACTTTCAAAGGAGCGAGCAAACGCTTAGAGAAAATCGCAGAAACTTCAAAAAGTGTAGCCTACAAGGATTTTGCACATTCGCCAAGTAAGGTAGAAGCTACTACCAAAGCGGTTAAAGCACAATATAGCGATAGAACCTTAGTGGCTTGTTTAGAGTTGCATACCTACAGTAGCCTGAATGCTGAATTCTTAAAAGAGTACAAAGGCGCTTTAGATGCTGCTGATGTGGCAGTTGTTTTTTATTCGCCTCATGCTGTAGAAATTAAAAAATTAGAAGAAGTAACGCACAAACAAATAGCTAATGCCTTTGAGCGTGATGATTTAATTATTTATACCAATCCAGAAGAATTTAAAGCCTTTTTATTCTCTCAGAATTTTGATAACAAATCTTTGTTATTGATGAGCTCTGGAAATTATGGAGGATTAGATTTTGATGAGGTAAAGCGTTTGTTTTAGACTTAGTCTTTTCAATTTTTGTTTAAAGCCTTTTTTATAAAAGTGCTAGCTTGTTTTTTAATTTCTTTGGTTTTAGAAACCAATACCACAAAACCCATACTTGCGAGTAAGGCGATAAATGCCATTGTGCCTAATGCGCCACCATAGCCTTCAAATACGTGGTTTTTGTTGGTGTAAATAATGGTAAACAAAACACCTGCTATTGCAATTGTTTTTTGATTAGAAACCGTTTTGGAAGACACCATACCAATAAATGAAGTGCCGACAAAAACTATAGGCATATGTTTTGTTAAATACGGGTTTAGAAGTTCTGGAAAGCTATAGAAAAACAATCCAATAATTAACGAGAATAGAGCAGAGGCTCTAACGGCTCCTTGTTTTTTGTTCTCACTAATGTAGTAGGTTAGCACAGCACCAATAATTCCTGTAACAATAAGGATGAAAGTATTCATACAACTAGCCAATATATTAAAGATGATAAAATAACACCACCAAAAGCCATTGTACCGAGTTTGCCACCAACACCTAGATAAAGGTTTTTAGAAATCATTAGTAACAAACCTGCTAAACAACCTGCAGCAAAAACAAATAGAATAGATGGTGAGGTTTCAACACTAGACATACCAACAAATGCACCACAATATATACTTATAGGTATTTGTTTTAGATAGAGGGAATCCTTGTTTAATGCAGGTAAAAATGAAGTGCAAGTACCAACAATACCCAGTGCCAGTATGCTACCTAAGCCACAGGTTACATTTAGAATGTAACACAGCACAGCACCAACAGGAACCCAAAGTACATAAGATAGCTTTTCGTAAGCAAAATCTTTATGATGTAGATCTAAGTGTTTGTAACCGAATGCCATTGTAAGAATAATTAAAATGGCTGCGAGAACAAATGAAAGATTAGTTTCTAAATGCGTTCTGATAATCATTGTTAGGAGTGTCATTTTAATAAACAACACTGTTATAATCATGAATATTCTAAGAGCTTTGTGTTTTTTCAAAAAGTGATATTAAGATTAAGCAATTCATTTTTAGAGCATCAAAAATGAAAGTGCAAAGTTCTTAGAAATAATCTTAGAACCAAAGGTATTAAGGGTAATAAATTATAGAAAGTTGCCTTTGGTAGATATGTGATATTTCTGTAATTTAAATTCTTTTGTTTACTGTTGTAATCCTGATTTGTAGATTTTAAAAGTGTCGTGAATGACTCTACCCAATTTTAGATTTAATTAAAAAAAGAAGTATTAAAATATTAAGAGGTAATAGCCACCAAACCCATTTGGTGTTGTTATTTCCAAATATGGTATTAGAGATAAAACCATCCATTTTATTGTAAAGTTTTGAGCTGGCTTCAGCTTTATTACCACTTGTAATTTCTTCTTTTAAGTCTATGAGCATGCCAGCAAAAGGAATTTTACTAAGAATTAAGATGATGCCTTTTCGTAAAAATTTAGGTGTTTTTTTGTATTTAGTATTTACCATCTTACCAAAGTCTAAAGTCTTTTGCAATTGATTGTCAGATACCTTGCCTTTACTTTTAAATGCGTGTTCTGTTTTATCAATAATGAGTTCGCTTATTTTGTGAAAGAGTGATGATAGATTTTCATAAATAACTCTCATGGTGTCAATAATAACGTACTGGTAAGCTCTGTAAGACGCATATATGGTTACGGCAAGACCAAGTATAAAAACCAGAAAAACAAACATAAGTTTACCAAACTCAAAATCAGCAGAGAAAAGCCGTTTTATAGCATAAAAAAACAGAATGGTATTAGATATAGCAAAAAGAAATAATACGATAAAAAATCGCTTTACGCCATTTACACCAAGTTTTCCTCCCTCTTTTATCAATCGCCAAGGATGATTGAGTAGTTGCAGAAGTCTGTTGTTGTTTTCTTCGTTTTCAGGAAGGTTATTGTATTCTATTTCAAACTCTTTTTCTTCACCACCATTTACTTGATAGCTACCATGAATTGAAAATTTCTTTTTCATTTGTATTGATTAGTCAATTTTTTGTAAAAGGTCGTTTAATTTTTTGAAAAAGACAAAATCTTGCTGAAAGTTGGTTGGGAGATTTAGATTATGATAAGTCGAAAGAAATATTTTTAAGGGTTTCGCTATCGTGTTTGTGTATGATTTCGTTGCGTTTTTCAGCAACTAAATTAGCAAATACAAACTGAATAGAAAATCCGCGAGGATTTTCGTAAGTAGGCGAGAACAAGCAATTACTTATAGCCATTGTTGTAAGCAGTTATTTATTGTTTAGACTGCATGATTAAACTTTGTATTGTCGAAATTGTTTTCTTGTTTCTAAATACTATTTCTAAAACTGTTTCTAACTCTGTTGGATTGTTACATTCAAATTTTCCATCTTCAATAAGAGGTGAGAAAACTCTCAATGGATAAGGAAGAAGTTCTTCTTGAATAAGTCTTACTAGATCAAAATCATAATTTCCGATAGCAGGTGCTACAATTTTTAATGTATGTAGAATTCCTGGTTTAGTATCATTACTATTTTGGATAGCAACATTTACTTTTCTTGTATCAATTGATGCTGTTACAACATTTTTTGTCATTTCATTAAGAAACTTTGCTTGTTCTTGTAAAATTGTAATTGGTAGGATCATGTCACTCCCATTAAGCAAATCTTCTGGCCATAAATTTTTTATATCTGACATAGTATTTATCTTTTAATTTTTATTGATATTGGTAAATGATCTGAAATTGAGTCATCTATAATATTTGAGTTTTTAATTAACTTCACTCCTGAACCTAATTCTGTAATTATTTCTAGTTCACTTTCTTCAAAATGGTCTAGGAATTCAGGTCGAATAATAACTTGGTCAAAAGTATTCCAAAAATAGTTTATTGGCTTTGATAATGTGTTATAAATAGTGCCATTTACAGTTCCTTTACCATCGTCACCAAAAAAACTCCACATTGGATTATAAAAAAAAGGATATTCTTTTCCATCTACAGTTCTTTTCTTTTTTAAAGCAACTTCTTTAGACATGACAGAGTGCAAACCTGTAGTTTGTACCATTCCAAAATCAAAAGGATTCATATTGAAATCACCTATGATTATAGTGTTAATATTATTGGTCTTTTTTTCAAAATCATTGATAACAGTATTTAACTCCATTGAATGTGCTGCTTGGTCAGCAAAGTCCCAATTCACTTTAGATTGGAAATGAATACACATTAAGTTGAATATTGGATAAGTCGGAATATTTATTGATCTAACCGTATACCTATTATTGCTTGTAATAGGCATAACAAATTTATCATGAAATTTAGAGAACATTTTTATTTTTGAACAAATTGGATCAATGTTATAAAAATAGCTGACACTCTTATCATTAAGAGCTAGAAGTATGTCTCCAATACTAACATTACATTCAGCTAAAAAAATAATATCAGGATTAATCTCAGTTGCAATTAACTTAACCTCTTTGTTTGTTAATTCTTTGTTTATGTTCCAAAAGAATATTTTCATAATTGCTTACAACTTTAATGATATGAGTCTATTTCAATGACTTATATCAGACGATAGCGAAGTTCGGCTAAATTTCTGAGAAAGTCAAAAGCTTGTTAGAAGTTGGTTTGTAGATATGGGTTTTGAAGTGTTGTAAGGTTTCTTTAGTAGATTTTAATATTGGTTTTGACTATTATTATATGTATTATTGACTTTAGCTTTTGTTTGTTTTGTCTTTCTTTCTGTATTTGTAAATCACTATTATCAAATGTGGGAATAAGGATTGAAGTTTATTAATTTAAATTCTCATTAAAAAATGATTCCAATTTATCAAATGGGATTTTGTCAATTTGGTCATACAAATCAGTATGAACCGCATTAGGTACTATAAGTAACTCTTTAGGTTCTACAGCTGCTTCGAAAGCGGTTTCGCTAAAATATTTAGAATGAGCCTTTTCTCCTGCGATTATTAAAATTGGTCGTGGTGAAATTTCTTTTATATAATGTAGAATTGGAGCATTCATATTTGTAACCGCATTGGTTAAAGACCATGATCCATTAGAATTCAGTGAACGTGAATGAAATCCTCTTGAAGTTGTATAATATGCTGCGTATTCTTTTACAAATTGAGGTGCATTTTCAGGAAGGTTTTTTAACCCTGTAGGTCCGTAAGAAGTTTTTTCTTTCTCAGCATCTTTCCATCTTTGTTCACCAATCTGCACATATTCTTTTGTGCGTTCCTCTTCTGTTTTTGAGTCATAGTAACCATTTGCAGTTCCTCTAGAAATGTCGTACATCGTAGAAGTTGCTACTGCTTTAATTCGCTTATCTGGAGCAGCTGCATTTAAAGCATATCCTCCAAAGCCACAAATCCCTAGAATCCCAATTTTATTTCTATCAATAGCTTTATGTAACCCTAAAAAATCAACAGCAGCACTGAAATCTTCTGTGTTAATGTCTGGTGAAGAAATATTTCGAGGTTCTCCACCACTCTCTCCTGTGTACGAAGGATCAAAAGCCAGAGTCGCAAAACCTCTTGCAGCCATTTGGTTGGCATACAATCCTGATGATTGTTCTTTTACTGCACCATAAGGTCCACTAATTGCAATTGCGGGTAAATTAAGTTTACTACTATTTGTAGGAAGATATAAATCTCCAGAAAGTGTTATACCAAATCTATTTTTAAAAGTTACTTTTTGTCTTGTTACATTTTCATTTAACTTAAAGGTATAATGCTCTTCAGTCTTTTCCATTGTTTTAGTTTTTTTTGTCTGTACTTCTGTTTTCATATTGCAAGCTTGTCCTATGAGCAATAGGGCCAAAATTGCAATTAATGCTGATCTATTCATTTTATTATCTTTTATATTGTTTTAATAATTTTTGCAGGTGTTCCGCCTACGATTGTGTTATTAGGAACATCTTTTGATACAACCGAACCAGCTGCTACAATAGAATTTTCTCCAATGGTTACACCTTGTAAAATTGTTGCATTAGCTCCAATCCAAGCGTTCTTTTTAATATGAATAGGTTTTGGAATAAGGGAATGTCTCTCTTTTGGATTTATAGGATGTCCTTCTGAAATTAGGCTCACTTTTGGCGCAATTAAAACATCATCTTCTATGTTAATACCACCTAAGTCGAGGAAAACACAATCAAAATTGATAAATACATTTTTACCTATTTTGGTATGTTTACCATAATTGATGTGAAAAGGCGTAAATACGGTTACACTTTTATGAATTTCTGAAGCTGTAATTTTACTTAGGAATTCTCTGATTTCATCAGAATTGGAAGATTGATTCATTTGTAGCAATAACGCTTTGGTTGCAAATGATGCCTCTCGCATTTTGTAGGCTTCTTGATCATTTGACGATATAATTTCACCTTTTTTAAGACGATTGAAAATATTTGCTTTCTCCATCATTGTAGTTGTAACTGTGCAAAATTATTGAAGATGTTTATTACATTTGTTACAAATATTTCGTCAATAATTTCAAATATCACTTATTTTAATATTAATCTAAATGAACTCATCAGTTGAAAATTTTCCACGCATCATTATGCGGTATTTGAATAGTTTCGACGACTTTCCAAATGATTTTCAGAATAATTATCATACACATTTACTTTGTCAACGAGGTCATTTTAATTTTTCATTTAATGGAACAAAAATGAATTGTAAAAATGGTGAGTTTTTATTTTGGTTTGCTGGTAGTAAATTGTCTGATTTTAAGTTTTCAAAAGATTTTAATTCATCTGTTCTACTTGTAGAAAAACAATTTTTGAATGACAATGTACCTGATCAAAATTTGAGCATAGATGCAATTTTACATTCACGTAAATATCCAGTTAAGCATTTAAATGGAAAAGATGATAAGGATAGGATTTTGACAAATTTTCAGTTTTTGTATAGTAAATATCAGGACAAAGAACATCGTTTTTATGAAGAAGTTTTGAAGTTGCAAATGCGACTTTTTATTCTTGAAATGTGGCATACGTTTACAAATGAATATGAACGTAAAAAGCGTAGCGTGCAGTCAGGAACTTTATATGAAAAATTTATGCATTTGGTGCAATTACACTGTCTAAAAGAGCGTAAAGTTGAATTTTATGCCAATCAACTTCTTATAAGCCCCAAGTATTTAAATTTTATTTGTAAAAAAAACTCTGATATTACAGCTTCTGAATGGATTCAACGTTTTACCAAAGAGCGTGTTATTTTTTTGTTAGAGAACAAAAGTTTGAACATTTCAGAGATTGCTGATGAAATGGACTTTTCAAGTCGATCATTTTTTACACGTTACGTAAAAAAGATTTTAGGTGTTACTCCAAGTGAGTATCGTAATAGGCTTGGTTGAAAGAGTAGCAATGTGTGTTATTTTACCTTGTTTCGTATTAGGATCTGATCAAACTACCGTAACAAATGTTAATTTATTGAGACCTATTAATTAACAGCCGTCAACTATGAAACTCAACCATCTTTTTTACGACTCTGAAGTTAACTTCAATTTAATATCTAAAAAGAGAATAATTTTATCAATTCTTTTAGGTTTGACTTCAGCAGTGTTGATTTATAGTTTCTTTTATGTCTTAAGAGAGACAGAACGAATGATGTTTTTGGATTTTGAGGAAAGACCAATGCTTTTATCCGAAAGTGATCGACAACTTTTTAATTTGTTTTTTGCTTCAATTTCAGTCATTTTGGGTAATTCTTTAGCAATTAATTTGTTATTCTCTAGACCACAACGTGCCTTCTCTAGACGCAATAACAAGCGCATTAGAATATTAAATGATAATACTTTTTTGGGTTTTAATTTTATCCACTGGTTTACAAAAGTTTGGTTTTTGTTTGCAACATTTTATTCTTCTTATATGGGTTCTAAATTCATAACCAATTTTTTGTGGCCATCAATTTTTTTGATAATTGTGCTCTATTTAGACGCTTGGAAAACACTTAGTTTAATCATAAGAAATAATAGACTAAAAACTATATTCATTCATTTCTGTGCATTTGTTTTATTATCATTTTGTTTGAGCAGGCTTAACGTAATTGACTATAAATCTTTAGATAAAGCTGCTTATCGTGCTCGCCCAAATATCGATGTGCCGCGTAGTGGTTATAGTGATGAATCATACGAAAGGCGATATTATAATTATCTCGTTTTTAAAATAGACTTAGACTCACATGGTAATATTCAGCTGTATAACGAGCAATACGAGCCAATAGAGTTAACCGATGCATATGATTATGTAAATAATATGAAAAACGAATTAACAGAAGAGGTGAGTTATAGAGCTGCAGCAAGATTGAGGGCAAATAAATCTATTCCGATACGTTATGTAAAGGAGTTTGAATTTGAACTATTTAAATATGGACAATATAAAATTATTTATGAAGTTCAAAATGATGACGAATTAACCAATAGGTTTTATAACAATCAGATAAAGAATTATATTTCAACATCACTTCATGAGGCTTTTCCAAGAAAACTTAACGAGCCACCCAGAGTGCCTTTTTTTGATAAGTATAAAGAGCTTGAATTCTCAGATACTATTCGGGTAAATATTGGAAAGAAGATCATGATTAATGGAGATGTAGTTGTCTTGGAAGATTTAGTGGATAAATTCAAGCCATTTGTTAATTCATCTACCATTTTTGAGTATGTATACACAGACGAGGCATCATATCAAAATTTTATTGACGTGTTATCTGCTCATAAAAAAGCAATTAAGGAATTAAAGGTTAAAGATTCAAAATTTGATTATGATGAAATGATGTTACAAATTTATCGTAATCAATTTAGTAGAGATACAATTCTTAATAATGAAAGAAATCGATTAAGAGAAAAATATCCAATTCATATAATTGAAAAGTTTGAATAAACTTAAGGATATATAAAATCTTGTTATAATGATTATTGAACCTTACCTCCTATAAGACCCAAACTTAACTAAACTCCAAAAAACAAAAAGCCCAATTAGTCCAATTCTGGCATAACCATAAAAAACTGCCACTAAAAGCAGTAAGCTAATTATGAGAACAGCTGTTTTAAAAACACGGTTAGACTTTTTTTTGAGTTTAGATGAAGATTTGTTGTTTAATAGTTGATTAATGTAGATTTCATCAGACTTTTTTAAGTAAAACTCTATATCAGGTTCATCAAAGCCATTAGCTTTCATTTCTTGGATTATTTCGTTTTTAGATAACCCTTTTTCTCTTAATGAAACGCTATAGTTTAGTTTATTCAATTTTACTTAATCTGTGATGTTACATGCCTAGTTCAGCATTATAAATCTACAAACTTTCAACAAAATCCAAAAACACAGCCTTATGCTTTTCTAAATCTAAGTCTGGCGAAACGGCAACTCTGGCAATATAATCTTTGTCTCCTTCCTTGGTTGTACCTTGTGTTGAGGTCGCTGGAATGGTCCAATAACATCCTTTTAATTGGCCATAACTTACACAGTATTTACTTTCGGTAGGGATTTCAGTAATCATCAAATTAATTAATCTGAGATTTAAAGCACGTTTGTAAGTTTCGCGCTCTTCATCTGTATTCCCTTTTGTTGGTAAGTCTAACGAAAAAACAGATGGAGTAAAGCCTTCAGCTGCTAGTTCTTCTGAAACAAAGTTAATTTTTGCATCTGGTAATACCTCGTGAATATAATTAACAAAAGCTCTTGTGTTTTTATAAGCGTCCGCAATACGCGTTAACATTGATGGCATTTGAGTAGCCAAAATTTGGTATTGCAAAGCTGTAGCTTCGTTATCGCAAAGCTCTAAATGTCTGGCTATTGGTTGAATTAAATATTCTGCTTTTGCATTGGCTACAGTGTAACCAGCAGTACATTTTCCACCACTAGGAAACTTAGAGCCACTAACGTAAGCAATGGTTTTTACGTTGGCAAGTATGCCGTCATTGCCTAAAAACTGTACGTTAGGACAAAATGTTTGATCTAAAATAAACACAGGTGCAATGGCAGTTGTTCCATTTGGAGTTTGGCGCACTTTGCTTAAAGCCGCATTAAGCTGCTCTAAATCCGGCACTTCTACGCGTGGATTTGTTGGGATTTCAGCAATGATGTATGGTATAGCATCTTCTTTAGCAAGCTGTGTTAATACCTTTTCTACACTATTTACCATATCGTTGTCACCATCAACAGGTAAATCAACAATCTCTACATTATCTAGACAAGCAGCAACACGTCTGGCTTGGTCGTTTGTGCCTCCATAACAGTTTGGCGGTACTACAAATTTTATCGCTTTCCCTGGATGCTCTTTTTGAGCGTTGTCTATCAATCCCATCATAATGGCATACTGCATAGACAATCCGCTAGAAGCCACTAAAGCTTCGCCAGAAGTCGCATTAACGTCATTAATGATACATTTTACTTTGGCTTTGTGAGTAGCAGTATCTAACTGCTGAGGTGAAAAAGAAGTTTCGGTAGTATAAGCTTTTAAAGCCACCAAACAATTAGAAGGTGTCATAGCAATAGTTTCGCGACGTCTCACATGCTGAATGTCTGAAATAAAACTTGTTTTTGCTTTATCAGAAATTAATAATACACTGCCTAAATCTTCATAAAGGTTGATATAAAAATCAATAGCGTTATTTTGAAGATTAGCAGTAACAGTTTGATGCTTAGAAATTAGTATTGTTGAACCATCGAAGCTTTCAATAGCATCGAGATTTTCAATGCGTTCAACTTCAAAATTGTAGTTGTATACCGATTTTAAAACGTCTGTGTTAAAGCGTTCAGGTAAATCTTCAGTATACAAAATACGTGTGGCTCTTTGCTCTAAAAGATTGGTGCGTAATACGGCTAAAACCGGAATGCTTTCTGAAGAAAAACTAATTACATTTTCAGTATTAAGACCATTAAGTTTTGCAATGGTCCATTCTAAAACCGAAGATAGAGGATGCCCAAGCCTTATGTAATCGTAAGCTGTTGGTAATTGACTTAAAGATTCGGTACTAGAATCTTCAGATTTATAAAGAATTTCAAATTGCTCTATAAATTGAGTTTTTGCTAATTTTTCGTTGTAAATGTCTAAACGATGTGTGGTTAAATTCAACCAATCGCTAGGCATATTTTCTATAGTATTTTTTATGTAATTCAGCATTTGAAAATCTTTTATTTATTCCTTTTTCTTTCGGTTTACAAAGATACATTAGTTGTTGTTTCTTTAAAACCTTACAGACGATTTATAATAGACCTGACAATCTTAAAATTGCCAGGCCTTTAGTGTTTAATTTAATAGATCAGAAATGGTGTTATGCCACTTCTGAATAGATTGCATTTCTCCATCAAACTGAAAACTTACAGTACTGTCGTAAAATACCAAACTAGGTGTTTTTGCTGTATTTTGCTTTGGTATAAGATTTAAAAGTACCTTGTCAATAACTTCTTTTTTATTGGAAGTGAAGTGTTTTTCAATCTGAATTTTTGATGTGTCAATTTCTGATAAATCAATCATTTCTACATTTTGAGAATGCTTATCATTTAATGTGTTTAAGTAAAAAAGTTTAGCATTGTCTTTATCTATACCTAAAGCATATTTTGGCTTTACCTCAAATTCTGAGATTTTATAGCCATTTTGATTGGCATAATCACTAATTGTTGTTTGAATTTTAGAGTCTTTATTTTTGTTTTTTAGGTTTGTGATAATGAATGGTGCAAGGCATAATGCAATACCTAAGGCACCGATGATTGTAATTACGGTGTTCATTTTAATTTTTTGTTTTTGTGTTTTTTTGAGTAAGGATTCGGGATCCTAAATATGTCTTGTAAACATGCTAAGATGTTTTATAAAAACACGAATTACCAAAAATTATGAAATGGGTAAAAAAGGCAATGTTTGCGGTAGTTAATCCTGATGGATTTGTGTCTAAAAGCATATTGCTTAAAGTAAGCTGTTTCAACACTTTCAGAACCCTCAGGATGCGACTTTAATTGCTCAGGAAATGTGTTTTTTGATGTGTTACAATTTTCTGATAAGTCATGGCTAAGGTTTTCAATGTCTTGAGTATGTACAAAGCTACTTCCATTTACACTTTTTAGGTAAGATGTATGCGTATCTTCATCGATGACACTGTATGTGTACGATGATGCATTTACAGCATTAAACACACCTAATCCGTAGATGAGTGTGTAAATAATTGCAGATACTATTTTAAAGTAGTTTGATTTCAATTTTAGTCTTAACTCTATGCAAAGGACGATTAAAAAGAGGTTTCAAAGAAAACTTTTTAGTTAAACTATTTATAAAGTGAAATTATTTTTTGACTTCTACAGATCTTATATAATAAATAGTTAAAGGATAGCGTTTTAGAGTTATATTAATTATTAAAAAGAGCCTATCAGTTAAAATTACGTTTCAAAAATCTAATCAATCTAAAAACAACTATGAAACGTGTCTTTTTTTGTGCCTGTATTTTAATAGGTTTGTTATCTTCTTGTACTTCAAACAATAATGACATACAACCTGAAGATTCTAATTTTTATGCATTAACCGTTGGAAATTTATGGGAGTATAGATGGTTTGCTGTTGGTAATGAAGGGAATGAAAATCCAATGGATTTACATGAAACAATTTCAATTATTGGAATGGAGGAAATCAATGGCTATTTATATTATAAATTTAGTCGAACTATAACTGGAAATTTTAATGGCAATTATGGTTTTGTGCCAGAAAACGGTGAACATTTTGAATATTATAGAGATTCCTTAGGATATTTAGTTAATAGTGAAGGGGAAATTAAATTTTCTTATAATCCTACAGTCTCTTATGTGACAGAAACTTTTGGAGGAGAAAATGATAATGATACGACAGGTATAGCGGAGTTACAGAGTGCTAATGTTGATTACACTACTGAGGCAGGTACTTTTGATTGCCTTGAGTTAATAGTGTCTTATGTAAGAGATAATGGCTTTATTTATCCTGCTAAAAATCGCGTTTATTATTCCGATGGAATAGGGTTGGTTAAAGATGATAATGTTTTCCTTTCAGCAGAAACTGCTGGTTACTACAGAAAATTACAAAGTTATTCTTTTCAGTAAGTAAAAAATCAAAATACATTGTCTAAAAACTCACGAATACTTTCTTGATTAGCTCTAATCAATTCCTCACGAGCTGCTACCATATCGCTTGTTTTTTTGTCTTGAGAGAGTTTAAATTTTCCTTCCCAGTGTGTAATGTCTATTTCAAACATTTTAATGTAACTGAGATTAGCATCTAGGCGAGGATTATCTGGATCTAGTGTGTATTTTGGGTTTGGATTTTCTAAAAACTCAGTCATTGTTATTAGTGACTGCTTTAAGGCGTCCTTATCTTCAATCGCAGTAACTTTTCCTTTAAGATGTATTCTGATATAATTGTAAGTAGGCAATTGTGTGGTAGAATATATACTAGGAGAAATATAGCATTGTGGTCCGGAAAAGAGTACTGTGATGTCGTTATTGTCTTTAAAATATTCGGTTTGCGGATTGTAAATATCAATGTGCCCAATTAGTTTTCCGTTTTCATAAATTAAAGGAAGGTGAGTTATTAAAGGTGTGTTATCTACAACCGAAATAATGGTAGCCAAAGGGTAAGCTTTTATAACTGCAATTATATGGCTTATGTCAGAATCTTGATGATGCTTTGGAGGATATTTCATGTTTTGTCATGCTGAACTTGTTTCAGCATCTTATTTTTGATTTTTATTAGATCCTGAAACGAGTTCAGGATGACAGTGCGATTACACTCCAAATTGTTTTAAATGATGGTCTAAATGTTTGTATTGCATTTGTCCCCATTGTTGTGCTGTAAAATACCCAAAAGCAGGATGCGGATTCCATTCCGATTTATCTTTATGTTTATAAGTTTCGTCTAGTAAAGCTTCAAGTTTAGCTTTTTCTGAATTAAAATTTTTGTCTTCTCTGGTTTTTAGAAACTTTGCTGTTGGCAATCCTTTTTTCCATGGTTTGTCGTTATATAGCGATTTTTTAAAAAATACCTTGGCAAGCCAGCTAGGTTTCATGCCATAATCTTCTTTTTCTAAAATAATATTTAATGGTCCTTGACAATGCCATACCATTTGGCCAACATTCATTTTTCCCCAATTCGCTTTAGCATTTTCATTAAGGTTTTCTAGTCGTCCTTTAATTTCTTTATAAGCGTTTTCTTCAAAAATAGATTTCATTTTGATTGATTTTAATTGAAAAATTTAGAGGCTTCAAGTTACAATTTTTTATCTTTAGAGCATGTCGGAAAATTCAAATTCATTCTCCATAAAAAACTGGTCTCAAGACGATCAGCCCAGAGAAAAATTAAGAGACAAAGGTAAGTCTGTGCTTTCTGATGCAGAGTTAGTTGCCATTCTCATCGGTTCTGGGAGCAGAGAAGAAAGTGCCGTAGACTTATGCAAGCGTATTTTAGCAAGTGTAGATCATAATCTTAATGCTTTGGGAAAACTGTCTATTGCTCAATTAACGGATTTTAAAGGTATTGGAGAAGCAAAGGCTATAACTATTGTTGCAGCTATGGAGTTGGGTAGAAGAAGACGATTAGAAGATGCTGTACGGTTAGATAAAATAACGTCTAGTCGTTCGGTTTTCGATTTAATGCAACCTATAATTGGCGAATTACCTCATGAAGAATTTTGGATTCTTTATTTGAATAATTCTAACAAAGTTATTCAGAAAAATCAGTTAAGTAAAGGTGGTATAACAGGAACTTTAGTAGATGTGCGTTTAGTGCTAAAATCTGCATTAGAAGTTGGAGCAACAGCTTTAATACTGTGTCATAACCATCCTTCGGGTACTTTATTTCCCAGTCAGGCAGATAAAGATGTAACACTAAAGTTGAAGACTGCTGCACAAAGTTTGGATATAAAAGTTCTGGATCATTTAATTATAACTGAGAAAACGTATTTTAGTTTTGCAGATGAAGATATTCTTTGATCACAATTAAGGATTCTTAAAAACTGCTGTTAAATACTGCAAACTTAAAACATGCTATTAGTTTACACACATAAAATAACACCAAGGCTTACATATACCTTTAAGCATATATGTAAGCGTATTTTAGATCTAGATGTTAAGTTTACTTCTAAGGTTGAAGACTTTATTGCGCATGATAGCCTTAAAATGTCTTACACAAAGCAACCTCTAAGCAACGAGTTGTTTATTCGTAGTCACAATTTACTATTTGAACATGGTATATCAGATTTGGATATCAGTGTACAACCTTGGGAAAATACAAAAGGGTTTTTTTCAACAGGAGAACGTAGTGATTTGCCTTTCGATATTTTTGCTGCGTCATTTTATTTATTGAGTAGGTACGAAGAATATTTACCACATGTAAAAGATGATTTTGGTAGGTTTACAGCCAAGGAAAGTTTAGCATATAAACATCGCTTTTTAAGTCAGCCAGTAGTAGATGTTTGGGCATACAAACTTTGCGATGTATTGCGAGATCGTTTTCCGGAGTTTGATTTTCCAAACAGATCGTATAAAATACAGCCTGTAATAGATGTGCCAACGACTTTTTACTTTAGAAAAAAGGGATTATTGCGCACCATTGGAGGTACTTTTGGAGATGTTGGTAGGTTAAAGTTTAAGCAATTATACCATAGATATTCTGTTCTTATGGGTTTTAAACGCGACCCTTATGATACATTTAAGTGGATTATAAATAAGCAAAAGCACTGTGATTTTAAGTTTATGATATTGTTTTTAATAGGCGATTATTCTACCTATGATAAAAACATCAGTGTTAATAAAAAAGAGTTTGTTTCACTTATAAAATCGGTTGCAGATTATAGTAATGTGGGCTTAAAAGCGTCTTATTTTGCATTAGATGATATTTCAATTTTAAAGAAAGAAAAGCTAAAAATGGAAGCCATTACAAACAGAGATTTGCAAGCGGTAAGACATTCTTTTTCCAAGCTTAATCTTCCACAGTCCTATAGGAATTTAATAGAATTAGAGATTCATCAAGATTATACAATGGGCTACATAGACACGTTGGGTTTTAGAGCAGGTACATGTACACCATTTCAGTTTTATGATCTCGATTACGAGGTGCAAACACCATTGCAAATTAATCCTTACCACTGCTTAGATTTTGCATTGTTAAAGTACCAATCAGAGTTAGATAAAAAAGAACATTTGCAAAAGCTAATCAAAGAAATTAAAGAAGTTAATGGTACATTTACACCAGTATTTCATAATTATACGTTTAGTAATCTAGACCGTTGGAATGGATTTAGATCACTTTTTACTTTAATATTAGAATCTGCTGATGAAGGATAAAATAAAGCATGTTTTTTTTGATTTAGATCATACCCTTTGGGATTTTGATAAGAACTCTGCATTAACATTCAAAAAGATTTTTGAACTCAATAGTTTAGATATTAATCTTTCAACATTTTTAGAGGCTTATGAGCCAATAAATTTTAAATATTGGAAACTCTATAGAGAAGAACAAGTTACCAAAGAGGCTTTGAGATATGGCAGATTAAAAGATGCTTTTGATGCTATAAAAGTAGAGGTAGAAGATGATGTAATAAATCATTTGTCTGATGCCTATATTGATTATCTCACTACTTTCAATCATTTATTTGATGGTACTATAGACATTCTAGATTATTTAAGAGATAAATACCAATTGCATATTATAACCAATGGTTTTGAAGAAGCTCAAGAACGTAAAATGCACAATGCCAACATTAGAGAATATTTTGAAACCATTACCAATTCTGAAATGGTTGGTGTAAAAAAGCCCAATCCTAAAATTTTTAATTTTGCATTAGATAGCGCAAAAGCCAGTCCAGAGCAAAGTGTTATGATAGGAGATAGCCTTGAGGCAGATATTGAAGGAGCACACAATATTGGTATGGAAACTATTTATTTTGATTATAAAAATTTAAATAATTCTAATGGTTACAATAGAATAACAAGTTTAAAATCATTAGAAAATTACTTATAAAATAAAGTAACATGAATAAGAAAATAGCACTTTTAATATTTTTTCTAAGCATTGGATTTGCATCAATAGCACAGAAAAATATCAACAATTATAAATACGTTATTATACCTTTAAAGTATGATTTTTTAAATGAAAACAATCAGTATAGGGTTAACACCTTAACTAGATATTTATTTAAGCAAAAAGGTTTTGAAGCTTTTTTTGATGAAGAAGAATTTCCTGAGGAATTAAATAAAGATAGATGTAAAGCACTATTTGCTGATGTAGAAAAAGCTAAAGGAGGGCTTTTTTCTACAAAAGTAGATATTGTACTTAAAGATTGTTTTGGTAAAGAAGTGTATAGAACAGAAACAGGATCTAGTAGAGAAAAGGATTTTAAAAATGCATATAACGAAGCTATAAAGAATGCTTTTTCTTCAATAGAGAATATGGATTATGAATATCAGCCATTAGAAACAACAATGGTAGAAGATGAGAATGATGTTGTTATTGAAAGTGCTGTAGATATAGATGAAGTAGAAGCTAAAGAAGAAGTGGTAACATCTGTAGAGGTTGTTGAGGTGCAAACGGATAACACAACCCTTTATGCTCAAGAAAAATCTTATGGTTACCAAGTGGTAGATGCAACACCAAAAGTGGTTATGCAGCTTTTAAAAAGTTCGGTAACAGATGTTTTTATTGTAAAAGATAAAAATGCTATTGTATACAAGGAAGATGGCTTTTGGTACTATTCCGAAAATAACGGAGAACTAAAAGAGCCAAAAACTTTAGATATTAAGTTCTAAAATCAATACCCATATTTCTCTTTCCAACGTGCTTTTAAAAATTGACGTTGGGCGTTTTCACGAGTGTTATTTCCTGGATTGTAGAGTTGGGTGTTTTTTATTTCGTCTGGTAAAAATTCATGCTCAGCGAAGTTGTTTTCGTAATTGTGAGCATACTTGTATTCATCACCATAACCAAGTTCTTTCATCAGTTTTGTAGGAGCATTTCTTATGGATAATGGTACTGATAAATCACCTGTTTCTTTAACGAGGTGTAGTGCTTTATTAATAGCGTCGTATGCGGCATTGCTCTTAGGGGAACTTGCTAGATACGTAGCGCATTGACTCAAAATAATTCGAGATTCTGGATTACCAATTACAGAAACAGCCTGAAAAGTATTATTGGCAATAACCAAAGCTGTTGGGTTGGCATTACCAATATCTTCACTTGCTAAAATTAACAAGCGTCTGGCAATAAATTTTACATCTTCACCACCTTCAATCATTCGTGCTAAATAATAAACGGCGGCATTTGGGTCGCTACCACGAATAGATTTTATAAATGCTGAAATAATATCGTAATGTTGTTCTCCGGTTTTGTCGTAACGAGCTGCTTTGCTTTGCACTTGTTTGGTAACAAGCTCGTTGGTAATTACAACCGGTTCTTTTTCAAAAGAGGTAACTAATAATTCAAAGATATTAAGCAGTTTTCTAGCATCTCCACTAGAAAATCTTAGTAAAGCTTCTGTTTCTTTTAGTTCTATGTTTAATTTAGATAAAACGTCATCTTCAGACATGGCACGTTTTAGTAGAGCTTCTAAATCGTCTTTGCTAAAAGCATTTAAAGTATAAACCTGACAACGTGAAAGTAATGCAGAAATAACTTCAAAACTTGGGTTTTCAGTAGTAGCACCAATTAAGGTTACCCAACCTTTTTCTACAGCTTCTAATAACGAATCTTGTTGCGATTTGCTAAATCTGTGAATCTCATCAATAAATAAAATAGGGTTTTTAGCCGTGAATAATCCTCCACTTTTTTTAGCTCTATCAATAACATCTCTAATATCCTTAACACCAGAATTTATAGCGCTCAGTTTAAAAAAAGGTCGCTCAGATTCATTAGCAATAATGTTTGCTAAAGTGGTTTTTCCAATTCCTGGTGGTCCCCAAAGTATCAACGAAGGTATAACACCACTCTTTATTTGGTTGTAGAGCATACCGTTTTTGCCTACCAAATGTTGTTGGCTTAGGTAGTCGTTTAGAGTCTTTGGTCTTAAGCGTTCTGCTAATGGAATATTCATAAATCAAAATTACAAAATGAGAACTTAACGATGGTGATTATGACAATATTTCATACAATGCTTTTTTGGTTTTAAATTTGAAGAAGGTATTAGAAAATAATAAAATGTCTAAGCAGCAATTCAAATTTTCAAATGGTGTCATCATCTATCCGGTTTTGATGTTACTTGCTGTGTGGTTGGTGTTTTGGTATCAGACAACCGTTGATTATGGTATAAAGTCGTATGGCATAAGACCACAAAAAGTTGAAGGCTTATTGGGTGTTTTTACAAGTCCGTTTTTGCATGGAGATTTAAATCATTTGTATAACAATTCATTTCCGTTATTAATTTTATCGCTCGCTTTGTTTTATTTCTACAACAAAATAGCATGGAAGGTGTTAGGTTTTGGAGTTTTGCTTTCAGGATTTTTAACTTGGCTAATTGGGACTTCGGGAAATCATATAGGCGCAAGTGGACTTATCTACGTACTGTTTAGTTTTATCTTTTTTAAAGGCATTTTTGCTAAATATTACAGGTTGATTGCTTTATCTTTAGTTGTGATTTTTATGTATGGAAGTATGATTTGGTACGTATTTCCTATAAAACAAGGCATGTCTTGGGAAGGGCATTTGGGAGGCCTAGTTACAGGATTGGTATTCGCGCTTTTGTTTAAAAATAATGTAGCAAAACCAGAACGTTATGTTTGGCAGCAACCAGATTATAACGAAGAAGAAGATCCTTTTATGAAGCATTTTGATGAAAATGGAAAATTTATAGAATCCTTACCAGAAGAAGCTATTGATCAAGAGACAGAAACTGAACAGTCGACTCAGATTAATTATGTTTTTAAGGAGAAAGAAGATTAGTTTTTTAGTAGAAAAAAATGAATTTCACTAATTACTAATCACTAACTACGTTGCCTCACAGCTTCATACAAAAACGCACCACAAGCCACAGAAACGTTAAGCGATTCAATCTCACCCAAAATTGGAAGTTTAGCTTGTTCGTCTACCACTTTTAAAACCGAAGGATTAATACCTTTTCCTTCAGATCCCATAATAATAGCACAAGGTTCTTTGAAGGAAACATCGTAAATAAAATCATTGGCTTTTTCGGTTGCAGCAATAACTTTTATTCCAGAAGACTGCATGTGAAAAACCGCATCTTTAATGTGGTCTACTTTACAAATCGGAATTTTAAAAATAGCACCAGCACTGGTTTTTATAGTATCTCCATTAATAGGAGCACCACCTTTTTTCTGAATGATAATTCCTGAAACACCTGTACATTCTGCAGTTCTTACTATAGCACCAAAATTTCTAACATCACTAAGTTGATCTAGAAGTAGAAATAGAGGTGTTTTTCCAGATTCTATAACATTTATAACTAAGTCGTCTATATCATGAAACTCAATAGGAGAGATGTTGGCAACAGCTCCTTGGTGATTTCCGCCTTTGCTCAGTCGGTTTAGTTTTTCAACAGGAACATAAGATGAATTAATACCTTCAGAGCGAAGCAAAGCTTCAAATTCCTGAAAGAGTTCGCCTTTCAAACCTTTTTGTACAAATACTTTGTCTATAGTTTCGTTAGACTTTATAGCTTCAATAATAGCTCTAATCCCGAATATGGTGGTTTCATTTTTCATCGGTGTAAAGGTAGATAATAGATTTTAAAAAGTAGTAGTTAAACTCACATGAACTTTAGAGTCTGATAATTTAAATTGTCTGTTTTCAGATTTTCCGCTAGAATAGTTTAATCTAAAAAGACCAGCGTTTGTAAGAAGTCCTAAACCAAATCCAAAACCGAATAGTTTTTCCTTGGTGTCTGTAATTTGATTTTCAAAATAAGCAGCATCTAAAACGGAATGGATATAGATGCCATTACTTAATCGATACCTATATTCGGTATTAACTACACCATAAAGATTTGCAACAAGACTATTCTCTTCAAAACCTCTAATAGAATTAATACCTCCAAACCTAAAAAGTTCGTTGTCCAGATAATCATCAGAATTCAAGATAGCTCCATTAAACCTTGTGTAGATGCTGTTTTTAGAATTTAGATTGAATATTTTATAGGAGTCTATATTAAATATGGTCTGGTTTTGATTGCCTAAATCATTTTCTCTATCTCCAAAACCTGCTGAAAAATCTAACCAAAAGTTTATTGGAAACAGAGGATCGTAAAATTGAGGTTTAGTAAAATTGTAACCTAACGTATAATAATTAGTGGTGTAATCATTTAATACAGAGGTGTCAGAATCTAATAAATTGGTTGACTTGGTTGAAGATATTCCAGCCGAAACTTTATGTTGAGAATTAACCAGGTAATTGATCTTTGCATACTGCTTTGCATTAGAAAAAGTAGTGTCCTTTCTAAAAATGTTGAGACCAGCTTGTAAGCCAACAGTTGAACCAAATAAATAAGGGAGTTCTGTGTCAACCCTAAAAGTCTGTTGGTCTATCTCATCGCTCTTGTAGAAAAGATTTATAGTCTCGCCATAATTAAGGTTGTTAATTAAGCGCAAGTCTAGGTAGCCGTCAAATTCAATTTTGTTAGTGTTTTCATTTGTACCAAAGCCAAGGAATCCATCAAAGTTGTTGGTTTTAGCTTTTTCTACATATAGGTACAAGGTGGTCGAGTCTTTGGTGAATAAAACTTCGGGTTCTCTAAGTTTTTTTGCAAAGCGTAAGTCTTCTAATAATTCTACCTTCTTTTTTATTTCAGTTAAATTAAAGGTTTTTCCTTTTTTTAGTTTTAAAAACCTTTTGATGTAAGATTTAGGAAACTTCTCATAGCCTTTAACTATAATGTTATCTATTTGCCTTTTTTGATTGGTAATAATTTTAAGTTCTGCAGAAATTAAATCAGGTCGATCTTTAGTAATGTTAATAAGTTGTAGTGTAGAAAACGGATCTCCTTGTTCTGCAATTTTAGAGTTAAGCGTATTCAATGATTTTTCTAATGCTGTAATGGCTATTTCAAAAGAATTCTCACCAGAGGTGTGGGCAATAAAATTTAGTAGATTATTATTGAAGTCATCTCCATATTTAATTTTAATACGTTCAATCTTTTTACCTAAAAAGAAATGTGCATTAAAAAGTGTGTCGTTTTTTCTAATAATACTGTCTATAGAGGTGTCAATGTAGCCTAATCTTGTAAGTTTGTTTCTTAATAGGTTTAGTTCGTTCTCAATACCTATATAATTATCAAAAGTTTTTGAATAGCCAATAGAATCTATGGTTTTAGTTTCTAGTTCGTTTTCACCAGCAATATTTAAGCTTAACGATTGACTATAAATCTGATGAGATAAAGCCAGAAAAAAAATAAAAATATAACGATAAGTGTTAGGCATTAAATGAAAATGAAATAACTGAATAAGATAACGTAAAAATAGGCCTTATATATACGTGAATAAAATGAATTATGGTAATTCTTTAAAAAATAAATTCTCAACTATTTGAATTATAAATATATATTTCTACCTTTGCAGCCCTCAAAAGTGAGGGTTAAACAAATATTTATATAGTAATATATGCCAACAATTTCACAATTAGTACGAAAAGGAAGAGCCAAAATAACTAAGAAGAGTAAATCGGCTGCTTTAGATTCGTGTCCTCAAAGACGTGGTGTATGTACTCGTGTTTATACAACGACACCTAAAAAACCTAACTCAGCAATGCGTAAGGTAGCAAGGGTTCGTTTAACAAACGGAAACGAGGTTAACGCATACATTGGTGGTGAGGGTCACAACTTACAAGAGCACTCGATAGTATTAGTTAGAGGTGGAAGGGTAAAAGATTTACCAGGTGTTAGATATCACATCGTTCGTGGTGCATTAGATACAGCAGGTGTTGCTGGTCGTACCCAACGTAGATCTAAGTATGGTGCAAAACGCCCTAAAAAGTAATTTAAAAAACTTTAAGAAGAAGACATGAGAAAAAGAGCAGCAAAAAAGAGACCGCTTTTACCAGACCCAAGGTTTAACGACCAATTGGTAACACGTTTTGTTAACAACATGATGTGGGATGGTAAGAAGTCTGTGGCTTTTAAAGTATTCTACGATGCAATTGATATTGTTGAGGAGAAAAAGAACGACGAAGAAAAAACAGCTTTAGAATTATGGAAAGATGCTTTATCAAATGTGATGCCTCACGTAGAAGTACGTAGTCGTCGTGTTGGTGGTGCTACATTCCAGATTCCAATGCAAATTCGTCCAGATCGTAAAGTTTCTACAGCGATGAAGTGGTTAATTGGCTACGCGCGCAAAAGAAACGAAAAATCTATGGCACAACGTTTAGCAGCAGAAATTTTAGCTGCAGCTAAAGAAGAAGGTGCAGCCGTTAAGAAAAGAGTTGATACTCATAAGATGGCAGAAGCAAATAAAGCATTCTCACACTTTAGATTTTAATAATAATGGCACAAAGAGATTTAAAATTCACTAGAAATATAGGTATTGCAGCACATATTGATGCTGGAAAAACCACAACAACAGAGCGTATTCTTTACTATACTGGTGTTTCTCACAAAATTGGTGAGGTGCATGATGGTGCGGCTACAATGGACTGGATGGAACAAGAGCAAGAAAGAGGTATTACAATTACTTCTGCTGCTACAACTTGTACATGGAACTTTCCATTAGAGAATGGTCAGCCAACTCCAGATACAAAAGGATACCACTTTAATATAATCGATACTCCTGGTCACGTTGACTTTACGGTTGAGGTGAATCGTTCTTTACGTGTATTAGATGGTTTAGTATTCTTATTTAGTGCGGTTGATGGTGTTGAACCACAATCAGAAACTAACTGGAGACTTGCAGATAACTACAAAGTACCACGTATTGGTTTCGTAAATAAAATGGACCGTCAAGGATCTAACTTTATGGCAGTATGTCAGCAAGTTAAAGATATGTTGAAGTCTAATGCTGTGCCAATTGTAATGAATATTGGTGATGAAGCAGATTTTAAAGGTATCGTAGATTTAGTAAAGAACCGTGCAATTGTATGGCACGATGAAACTCAAGGGGCAACCTTTGATGTTATTGATATTCCAGAAGAGTTAAAAGCAGAAGCAGCTGAATTAAGAGCTAATCTTATAGAGGAAGTTGCTAGTTACGATGAGAATCTTTTAGAGAAATTCATGGAAGATGAAAACTCTATTACAGAAGAAGAAGTGCACGCTGCACTTAGAGCTGCTGTAATGGATATGGCTATCATTCCAATGATTTGTGGTTCTGCATTTAAAAATAAAGGTGTACAGTTTTTATTAGATGCTGTATGTCGTTATTTGCCTTCTCCAGTAGATAAGGATGCAATTGTAGGTACAGATCCAGATACTGATAATGAAATTTCTCGTAAGCCAGATGTAAAAGAACCTTTCTCTGCATTAGCATTTAAGATTGCTACAGATCCATTCGTAGGTCGTTTAGCATTCTTTAGAGCTTATTCAGGTCGTTTAGACGCAGGTTCTTATGTTTTAAATAACAGATCAGGTAAAAAAGAGCGTATCTCTCGTATCTATCAAATGCACTCAAATAAGCAAAATGCAATTGAGTATATAGAAGCTGGTGATATTGGTGCTGCTGTTGGTTTTAAAGATATTAAAACAGGTGATACACTTTCAGATGAGAAAGCACCAATCGTTTTAGAATCTATGGACTTCCCAGATCCAGTAATTGGTATCGCGGTTGAGCCTAAAACTAAGGCAGACGTTGATAAGTTAGGTATGGCTTTAGCTAAATTAGCTGAAGAGGATCCAACTTTTACTGTTAGAACAGATGAAGCTTCAGGTCAGACTATTATTTCTGGTATGGGTGAGCTTCACTTAGATATTATTGTAGACCGTCTTAAGCGTGAGTTTAAGGTAGAGGTTAACCAAGGTCAGCCTCAAGTGGAGTACAAAGAAGCTATTACGCAACGTGCAGAGCACAGAGAAGTTTATAAGAAACAATCTGGTGGACGTGGTAAATTTGCTGATATTGTATTTACAATTGAACCAGCAGAAGAAGGTAAGCAAGGTTTAGAGTTTGTTTCAGAAATTAAAGGTGGTAACGTTCCTAAGGAATTTGTACCTTCAGTAGAAAAAGGATTCAAAATGGCAATGGTTAATGGTCCATTAGCAGGTTACGAAGTAGATGCTATGAAGGTTACTCTTACAGATGGTTCTTACCACGATGTAGATTCTGATCAGTTATCGTTCGAGTTAGCTGCTAAATTAGGATTTAAAGCTGCTGCAAAAGCTGCAAAAGCTGTAATCATGGAGCCAATCATGAAGTTAGAAGTGTTAACACCAGAAGAAAGTATGGGTGATATTGTTGGTGACTTAAACCGTCGTCGTGGTCAGGTTAATGACATGAGCGATAGAGCAGGTTCTAAAGTTGTTAAGGCAAATGTACCATTATCTGAAATGTTCGGTTATGTAACATCATTAAGAACATTATCTTCAGGTAGAGCAACATCTACAATGGAATTCTCTCACTATGCAGAGACTCCATCAAATATATCAGAAGAAGTAATCAAAGCAGCTAAAGGCGTAGAAGCTTAAAACTAAAAGAAAATGAGTCAGAAAATTAGAATAAAATTAAAGTCTTACGATCATAATTTAGTTGACAAGTCTGCTGATAAGATTGTAAAAACTGTAAAAAGCACAGGTGCTGTAGTAACAGGTCCAATTCCTTTACCAACACACAAGAAAATTTTCACTGTGTTACGTTCACCACACGTTAATAAGAAGTCGAGAGAGCAGTTTCAATTAAGCTCTTACAAGAGATTATTAGATATCTACTCTTCATCTTCTAAAACAATTGACGCTTTAATGAAACTTGAATTACCAAGTGGAGTTGAAGTTGAAATTAAGGTGTAATTACACATTTCTGTAAAAACAGAAGTTATAAAATGTCCCACCGATGCGGTCGCGGGAAAAACGGAAAAAATACAATTCAAGGCTGAAACGTATTTTCAGCCTTGAGTTTTAAATAAAGAATAATAATTAATAAATAATAAATATGTCTGGGTTAATTGGAAAAAAAATCGGTATGACCAGCATCTTTGATGAAAATGGAAAAAACATTCCATGTACAGTAATCGAAGCAGGTCCATGTATCGTTACCCAAGTCAGAACTGAAGAAGTTGACGGTTATAACGCACTTCAATTAGGTTTCGATGACGCGACAGAAAAAAACGCTACAAAAGCAGCTCAAGGGCATGCTAAAAAAGCGGGTACTTCTGTTAAGCGCAAAGTCGTAGAATTTAAAGGTTTTGGTGAGGAGTACAAATTAGGTGATGCAATCACAGTAGAGCAATTTGCTGAAGGAGAGTTCGTGGATATTTCAGGAACTTCTAAAGGTAAAGGTTTTCAAGGTGTTGTAAAGCGTCACGGTTTTGGTGGTGTAGGTCAAGCAACGCATGGTCAGCACAACCGTTTAAGAGCTCCAGGTTCTATTGGTGCAGCTTCATATCCTGCGAGAGTATTCAAAGGAATGAGAATGGCCGGAAGAATGGGTGGCGAAACAGTTAAAGTTCAAAATTTAAGAGTTTATAAAGTAGTTCCAGAAAAGAACTTACTTGTTGTAAAAGGATGTGTTCCTGGTCACAAAAATTCTTATGTAATCATTGAGAAGTAATGAAGGTAGCAGTTTTAGATATAAACGGAAAAGATACGGGTAGAACAGCTGAGCTTTCTAAGGACGTATTCGCTATTGAGCCTAATAATCACGCTGTTTATTTAGATGTTAAGCAATACTTAGCAAATCAAAGACAGGGTACACACAAGGCAAAAGAGAGAGGTGAGATTACTGGTAGTACACGCAAGATTAAAAAACAAAAAGGAACAGGTACAGCACGTGCAGGTTCTATTAAGTCTGGTGTATTTAAAGGTGGTGGTCGTATGTTTGGTCCAAGACCAAGAAATTACGGTTTTAAATTAAACAAAAACGTAAAGCGATTAGCACGTAAATCAGCACTTAGTATCAAGGCAAACGATAAGGCAATTGTAGTATTAGAAGATTTTAATTTTGATGCTCCAAAGACAAAGAATTTTGTAAATGTCTTGAAAGCCTTAGAGATAGATAACAAAAAGTCTTTGTTTGTGTTGGGTGACTCAAATAATAATGTATATTTGTCGTCGCGCAATTTAAAAAGCTCTGAAGTTGTAACTAGCTCAGAATTAAGCACTTATAAAATAATGAATGCAAGTAAAGTTGTTCTTTTAGAAGGTGCATTAGAAGGAATTGAATCGAATTTAAGTAAATAGAACACAGATGAGTATCTTAATTAAACCTATCATCACAGAAAAAGCAACCACTCAAAGTGAGTTGTTAAATGCATATGCATTCGAAGTGAACACAAAGGCGAACAAGGTAGAAATTAAAAAAGCGGTTGAGGCTGCTTATGGTGTTTCTGTAGAAAAAGTTCGTACGATAAATGTCCGTCCAGATAGAAGAACTCGTTATACAAAAACGGGTATTCAGCATGGTAAAACAAATGCTATTAAAAAAGCAATTGTACAACTGGCGGAAGGTGAAACAATAGATTTATACGCTAACATGTAATTAGACAAAAATGTCAGTTAGAAAATTAAAACCGATCACATCAGCTCAGCGTTTTAGAGTGGTTAATGGATTTGACGCCATTACTACTGATAAGCCGGAGAAAAGTTTATTAGCTCCGAAAAAAAGATCTGGTGGTAGAAACAGTCAAGGAAAAATGACCATGCGCCACATGGGTGGAGGTCATAAGAAGAAGTATCGTATTATTGACTTTAAACGTAACAAAACTGGAATCCCAGCAGAAGTTAAAACAATAGAATACGATCCAAACAGAACAGCATTTATTGCTTTATTAAACTATCAAGATGGCGAAAAGAGATATGTTATCGCTCAAAATGGTTTACAAGTAGGGCAAACAGTTGTATCTGGTGAAAGTGGTGTGGCTCCAGAAATAGGAAACGCAATGCCATTAAGTGAAATACCTTTAGGTACTATTATCTCTTGTATAGAGTTACGTCCTGGGCAAGGTGCTGTTATGGCACGTAGTGCAGGTGCATTTGCTCAGTTAATGGCAAGAGATGGTAAGTTTGCAACTATAAAATTACCATCTGGTGAAACTAGAATGGTATTAGCAGCATGTATGGCTACAATTGGAGTTGTATCTAACTCAGATCATCAATTACTTGTATCTGGTAAAGCAGGTAGAAGCAGATGGTTAGGTAGACGTCCAAGAGTAAGACCAGTAGTAATGAACCCAGTAGATCACCCAATGGGTGGTGGTGAAGGTAAGTCTTCAGGTGGTCACCCAAGATCTAAGAATGGTATTCCTGCTAAAGGTTATAGAACGCGTTCTAAGACGAAAGCGAGTAATAAGTATATTGTAGAACGTAGAAAGAAATAAGTAAGATAGTATGGCACGTTCATTAAAAAAAGGACCTTATATTCACTATAAGTTAGAAAAGAAAGTTGCAGAAAATGTAGCTTCAAACAAGAAGACTGTTATCAAGACTTGGTCAAGAGCGTCTATGATTTCTCCAGATTTCGTAGGTCAGACTATAGCAGTACACAATGGTCGTCAATTTGTTCCAGTATATGTAACTGAGAATATGGTAGGTCATAAATTAGGAGAATTTTCACCAACAAGATCATTTAGAGGTCATGCAGGTGCTAAGAATAAAGGTAAAAAATAAGAATCATGGGAAGTCGTAAAAAACAAATGGCGGAAGCTATTAAGGCTGAGAAGAAGCAGGTTGCTTTTGCTAAGCTAAATAACTGTCCTACATCTCCAAGAAAAATGCGTTTAGTAGCAGATTTAGTAAGAGGTGAAAAGGCAGAGAAAGCTCTTCAGATTCTTAGATTTAGCCCTAAGGAAGCGTCTCGTCGTTTAGAAAAATTAGTTATGTCTGCAATTGCAAACTGGCAAGCTAAAAACGAAGATGCTGATGTTGAGGAAGCTAATCTATTTATCAAAGAGATTAGAGTAGACGGTGGAGCAATGCTTAAGCGTTTACGTCCAGCACCTCAAGGTAGAGCACACAGAATTAGAAAAAGATCTAACCACGTTACAGTTGTGGTAGATTCATTAAATAAAACACAAAGCTAAGGTAGAGATATGGGACAAAAGACAAATCCAATCGGAAATCGCTTAGGAATTATCAGAGGATGGGAATCTAACTGGTATGGCGGAAATGATTATGGAGACAAACTTGCAGAGGATGATAAAATCCGTAAGTATATCCATGCTCGTTTATCTAAAGCTAGTGTAAGTAGAGTAATTATTGAGCGTACGCTTAAACTTGTAACCGTTACTATCACTACTGCTAGACCTGGTATTATTATCGGTAAAGGTGGTCAAGAGGTAGACAAGCTAAAAGAAGAGCTTAAGAAAATTACTGGTAAAGAAGTTCAATTGAACATCTTTGAAATTAAAAGACCTGAACTAGATGCACATTTAGTAGCAGCAAGTATCGCTCGTCAGATAGAAAGTCGTATTTCTTACAGAAGAGCAATAAAAATGGCTATCGCTGCAGCTATGCGTATGAATGCTGAAGGAATCAAGGTTCAAATTAGTGGTCGTTTAAACGGTGCTGAAATGGCACGTTCAGAGCACTACAAAGAAGGACGTATTCCTTTATCTACATTTAGAGCTGATATTGATTATGCTCTAGTAGAATCACATACTACTTATGGTAGATTAGGTGTAAAAGTGTGGATTATGAAAGGCGAAGTTTATGGAAAAAGAGAACTTTCTCCATTAGTGGGTCTTTCTAAGCAAAAAGGAAAAGGTGGACGTGGAGGAAACAAAAACCAACGTCGTAGAAAGTAATTCTTTAAAGAAAAGACAAAATGTTACAGCCTAAAAGAACAAAATTTCGTAAGCAGCAAAAAGGTCGTATGAAAGGTAATGCCGGAAGAGGTCATTTGTTATCAAATGGTACTTTTGGTATAAAATCTTTAGACTCGTCATTTATAACTGCACGTCAAATAGAAGCAGCTCGTATTGCCGCTACTCGTTATATGAAAAGAGAAGGATCGTTATGGATTAAAATATTTCCAGACAAGCCTATTACAAAAAAGCCTCTTGAAGTACGTATGGGTAAAGGTAAAGGTGGTGTAGAATATTGGGCAGCTGTTGTAAAACCAGGACGCGTATTATTTGAAGTAAGTGGAGTGCCGTTAGAAACAGCTCAAGAAGCTTTACGTTTAGCAGCACAAAAACTTCCAGTAAAAACTAAGTTTATCATTGCTAGAGATTACGAAGCATAATAAAAAGAAATTATGAAGCAATCAGAAATTAAACAGCTTTCAACAGCTGAGTTACAAGAAAAACTTAGTGAGACTAAAAAGAGTTATTCAGACCTAAAAATGGCTCACGCAATATCTCCTTTAGATAACCCAATACAGTTACGTGCTGTAAGAAGAACTGTAGCTAGATTAGCAACAGAATTAACTAAAAGAGACGGACAATAATTGTATTCTGCTGAAAGATGGAAAAAAGAAATTTAAGAAAAGAACGTATAGGAGTAGTTACTAGTAACAAAATGGAGAAATCTATTGTTGTTTCAGAAGTAAAAAAAGTAAAACATCCTATGTATGGAAAGTTCGTGTTAAAAACAAAGAAATATGTTGCGCACGATGAGAAAAACGACTGCAACGAAGGAGATACTGTAAAGATCATGGAAACAAGACCTATGAGTAAATCTAAGTGTTGGAGATTAGTAGAAATAATTGAAAGAGCGAAGTAATTATGGTACAACAAGAATCAAGATTAAAAGTAGCAGATAACACAGGAGCTAAAGAAGTTTTAGTAATTCGTGTTTTAGGTGGTACAAAAAGAAGATACGCTTCTGTTGGAGATAAAGTAGTAGTATCTGTTAAAGATGCTACTCCTAACGGAAATGTTAAGAAAAAAGCAGTTTCTACTGCTGTTGTTGTACGTACAGCTAAAGAAGTAAGACGTCCAGACGGCTCTTACATTAGATTTGACGATAATGCATGTGTTTTATTAAACCCACAAGGTGAAATGAGAGGAACACGTGTATTTGGTCCAGTAGCAAGAGAACTTCGTGATAAACAATTCATGAAAATTGTATCATTAGCACCAGAAGTGCTTTAATTGATAAATAAGATGACAAAGCTTAAAATAAAATCAGGAGATACTGTAAAAGTAATAGCTGGAGATCACAAAGGATCAGAAGGTAAAGTGCTTAAGGTATTAATAGATAAGAACAAAGCCATTGTGGAAGGTGTAAATATGGTTAAGAAACACACTAAACCAAGTGCACAAAATCCACAAGGTGGTATTGTAGAGAAAGAAGCACCAATTCATATTTCAAACTTGTCTTTATTAACAAGCAAGGGAGAAACTACGAGAGTAGGTTATAGAATGGATGGCGACAATAAAGTAAGATTTTCTAAAAAATCTAATGAAGTAATTTAATTATGGCTTACGTTGCAAGATTAAAAAAAGAGTACCAGGACAAAGTAGTTCCTGCTCTTACAGAAGAATTTGGATATAAAAATGTAATGCAAGTACCTAAACTTGAAAAGATAGTATTATCTAGAGGTGTAGGTGCTGCTGTTGCAGATAAAAAGTTAATTGATCACGCTGTTGAAGAATTAACAAAAATATCTGGGCAAAAAGCTGTAGCTACAATATCTAAGAAGGACGTTGCTACATTTAAGTTACGTAAAGGGATGCCAATTGGTGCCAAAGTAACTTTACGTGGTGAGCAAATGTACGAGTTCTTAGATAGATTAGTAACAACTGCATTACCACGAGTTAGAGATTTTAACGGTATTAAAGCTACAGGTTTTGATGGTCGTGGAAATTATAACTTAGGTATTACAGAGCAAATCATTTTTCCTGAAATTGATATCGATAAAATCAATAAAATCTCAGGAATGGATATTACATTTGTGACTTCTGCTGAAACAGACAAAGAAGCAAAGTCTTTATTAACAGAACTAGGATTACCATTTAAAAAGAATTAAGTATGGCTAAAGAATCAATGAAAGCTCGTGAGGTGAAGCGTGCAAAGACTGTAGCTAAATATGCTGAGAAAAGAAAAGCTTTAAAAGAAGCTGGAGATTACGAAGCATTACAAAAGTTACCTAAAAATGCATCACCAATACGTAAGCACAATAGATGTAAACTTACCGGAAGACCAAAAGGTTATATGAGACAGTTTGGAATCTCTCGTGTAATGTTTAGAGAAATGGCTAACAAAGGGTTAATTCCTGGTGTAAAAAAAGCAAGTTGGTAACATTGAGGAAGCGATTTAGCTTCTGTACAATTATCAATATAACTATTGTATAATCGGAATCTAGGTTCGAGAATGTCGAAAACCATTTTCCAAAATTTAAAACTATGTACACAGATCCAATAGCGGATTATTTAACGCGAGTTAGAAATGCTGTGAAAGCTAACCACAGAGTGGTAGAAATTCCTGCATCTAACTTAAAAAAGGAGATAACTAAAATATTATTCGATCAAGGATATATTTTAAGTTACAAATTTGATGACACTACAGTACAAGGTACAATTAAGATTGCCTTAAAGTACAACAAAGAGACAAAAGAGTCTGTTATCAAAAAAATTCAAAGAATCAGTAAACCAGGTTTACGTAAATACGCTGGTGCTAACGAAATGCCAAGAATCTTAAATGGTTTAGGTATTGCAATTGTTTCTACATCTCACGGTGTAATGACAGGAAAACAAGCGCAAAGAGAAAACGTTGGTGGCGAAGTATTATGTTACGTATACTAAAAACAGGAAATTATGTCAAGAATAGGTAAAAGCCCAATCACAGTTCCTGAAGGTGTAACTGTAGAAATTAAAGATAATGTAATTACTGCAAAAGGAAAGTTAGGAGAATTGTCTCAAACTTTTTCTGATGTTGAAATTATTTTAGAAGACGGAACAATTACATTAAACCGTCCTTCAGAAAAGAAAGATCACAGAGCAAAGCACGGTCTATACAGAGCGTTAATTGCTAATATGATAGAAGGTGTATCTAACGGATTTACTAAGCAATTAGAGTTAGTAGGTGTTGGTTATAGAGCATCAAATCAAGGACAGAAATTAGATTTAGCAATTGGTTTTTCTCACAATATCGTTATGGACATAGCTCCAGAAGTAAAAGTTGAGACTATCTCAGAAAAAGGTAAAAACCCAATCGTTAAATTAACATCTCACGACAAACAATTAGTTGGTCAAGTAGCAGCTAAAATCCGTGGTTTCCGTAAGCCAGAGCCTTACAAAGGAAAAGGTATCAAGTTTGTTGGTGAAATAATTAGAAGAAAAGCAGGTAAATCAGCTTAATAAGTAAGTTATGGCATTGACAAAGAACGAAAGAAGATTAAGAATAAAAAACAGAATCCGTAAGGTAGTATCTGGGACAGAAGCTAGACCTAGATTAGCTGTTTTTAGAAGTAATAAAGAAATTTATGCTCAAGTCGTAGATGATGTAACTGGTAAAACTATAGCTGCTGCATCTTCAAGAGACAAAGATATAGCAACGTCTAAAGGAAATAAGACAGAAATTGCTGCTTTAGTAGGAAAAGCTGTTGCAGAAAAAGCTATTAAAGCTGGTGTAGAAACAATCTCTTTTGATAGAGGTGGTTATTTATATCACGGTAGAGTAAAATCATTAGCAGAAGGTGCTAGAGAAGCAGGACTTAAATTTTAAGACATTATGTATCAAAAATATAAAAACGCAGAATTAGTAAAACCAGGCGGATTAGATTTAAAAGACCGTTTAGTAGGTGTACAGCGTGTAACTAAAGTAACAAAGGGTGGTAGAGCATTTGGTTTTTCTGCTATTGTAGTTGTTGGTGACGAAGCTGGTGTTGTTGGTCATGGATTAGGTAAATCTAAAGACGTAGCAACAGCAATTTCAAAAGCTGTAGAAGACGCGAAAAAGAACTTAGTAAGAATTCCTATCGTAAAAGGTACTTTACCTCACGAACAAAAAGGTAAATACGGTGGTGCTAGAGTAAATATTATTCCAGCTGCACCTGGTACAGGAGTTATTGCTGGTGGTGCTGTAAGAACAGTACTTGAAGCAGTTGGTGTACATGATGTATTATCAAAATCTCAAGGATCTTCAAATCCTCATAACGTTGTAAAAGCTACTTTTGATGCTTTATTACAATTAAGAGATGCAAAAGCTGTAGCAAGAGAACGTGGAATTTCACTTGAAAAAGTATATAAAGGATAATCTAGGACAAGATGGCAAAGATTAAAGTAACTAAAGTAAAAAGTGCAATCAATCGTACTAAAAGACAAAAGCAAACATTAGAAGCTTTAGGTCTTAGAAAGATTGGACAAGTAGTAGAGCACGATGCCACACCAAATATCCTTGGTATGGTGAAGAAAGTTGAACATTTAGTTTCTGTAGAGGAAGCTTAAAAATACAAACTTAACAATGGATTTAAGTAATTTAAAACCTGCAGAAGGTTCAGTTAAAAATCAAGGAAAACGTGTTGGACGTGGTCAAGGATCTGGTAAAGGTGGTACTGCGACAAGAGGACACAAAGGTGCTAAGTCACGTTCTGGATACTCTAAGAAATTAGGTTTCGAAGGTGGTCAAATGCCTTTACAAAGACGTGTTCCTAAGTTTGGATTTACTAATATTAACAGAGTAGAGTATCAAGGTGTAAACTTAGATACATTACAACAATTAGTAGACGAAAAGAAAATTAAGGATACTGTAGATTTTGAAACACTTGTATCATTAGGAAAAGCTGGAAAGAATGATCTAGTAAAAATCCTAGGTAGAGGTGAATTAAAAACAAAATTAACAGTAACTGCACATAAATTTACTGCAACAGCAAAAGCTGCTATTGAGGCTGCTGGTGGTGAAGCTGTAACTTTATAAGATTTAAAAGATGAAGATAATAGAAACATTAAAAAACGTCTGGAAAATCACTGAGCTTAAGGATAGAATTATTCTAACCTTAGGCTTGTTATTAGTGTATCGTTTTGGTGCTCAGGTGGTTTTGCCAGGTGTAGATTTTCCAAAGCTATCAGAACTTCAAAGTTCTGCAGCAGAAGGTGGTTTATTATGGTTAATTAACGCATTTACAGGAGGTGGTTTTTCTAAAGCCTCAGTATTTGCTTTAGGTATTATGCCATACATTTCAGCCTCTATCGTGGTTCAACTTATGGGTATTGCAATTCCTTATCTACAAAAACTTCAAAAAGAAGGAGCTAGTGGACAAAAGAAAATTACTCAAATTACACGATGGTTAACTATTGGAATCTGTTTGGTTCAGGCACCTGCTTATTTAGGTACCATACCGTCTTTATCTGGACTTCAGTCAATTAACCAAATGTTAATACCAGGCTTTTCAGAAAATGTATTCTATTTTTCATCAGTAATCATCCTAGTAACAGGTTGTGTTTTTGCAATGTGGTTAGGTGAAAAAATTACTGATAAAGGTATTGGTAATGGTATTTCATTATTAATTATGGTTGGTATTATAGCAACCTTACCACAGTCATTTGCTCAAAACATGTTCTCTAGATTAGAAGGTGGAAATGGTGGATTTATGATGATTTTAATAGAATTAGTTATCTGGTTCTTAATCATTTTAGGTTCTGTATTCTTAGTAATGGCAGTACGTAAAATTGCTGTACAATACGCAAGAAGAACAGCTTCTGGTGGCTATGAGAAAAATGTATTTGGCTCTCGTCAATTCTTACCATTAAAATTAAACGCTTCAGGTGTAATGCCTATTATATTTGCTCAAGCAATTATGTTTGCGCCAGCATATATAGGTAAATTATTTGGTCCAGAAAGCGGAGTAGGACAATGGATGCAAACTAACTTCCAAGATATCTTTGGATTTTGGTACAATCTTGTATTTGCACTATTAATTATAATATTTACATATTTCTATACTGCAATTACAGTACCTACAAATAAAATGGCAGACGATTTAAAACGTAGTGGTGGATTTATTCCAGGAATTAGACCAGGTACAGAAACAGCTGAGTACTTAGACAAAATTATGTCTCAGATTACTTTACCAGGATCTATTTTCTTAGCCTTAGTAGCTATCTTCCCTGCTTTTGTTTATCAATTAGTAGGCGTGCAACAAGGTTGGGCATTATTTTTTGGTGGTACATCATTATTAATTATGGTTGGTGTGGCTATTGATACTATGCAGCAGATTAATTCTTATTTATTAAATAAGCATTATGATGGCTTGATGAAAACGGGAAAAAACAGAAAATCTGTTACCGCATAATTATAAAAACAACACAATGTTCAATAAAATTTAGGCAAGGTATTTGTTAAATGAAGACTGAACATTAAAAATAAATTATGGCAAAGCAAGCAGCAATAGAACAAGACGGAACAATTATAGAAGCATTATCTAATGCAATGTTCCGTGTTGAATTAGAAAATGGTCACATTGTGACAGCACACATATCTGGAAAAATGCGTATGCATTACATTAAATTGTTACCAGGTGATAAAGTAAAATTAGAAATGAGCCCTTACGATTTAACTAAGGCTCGTATAACCTATAGATACTAAAAACGAGTTAAGAAGTTAAAAGTAGAAAGTTGTAAAGTAATATTTATCACTCAACTTTTAAACTTTTAAACTTTTAAGCTTTTAAACACGACAAAGATGAAAGTAAGAGCATCAGTTAAAAAGAGAAGTGCTGATTGTAAATTAGTACGTCGTAAAGGAAGACTTTACGTTATTAACAAAAAGAATCCAAGATTCAAGCAAAGACAAGGATAAAAAAGTCAATTAGTAATTAGTAGTTAGATGAATCTGTTCGAAATCGAAAGGTTTAGGATTCTAACAACTAAAAGCTAACAGCTAAAAACTAAATTATATGGCAAGAATTGCAGGTGTAGACATACCAAAACAAAAAAGAGGAGTTATCTCTTTAACTTATATCTATGGTATAGGTAGAAGTAGAGCTAAGGAAATTTTAGAAACTGCTAAAGTTGACGAGAGCACAAAAGTACAAGATTGGACTGACGACGAAATCGGAGCTATCCGTGAAGCAGTTGGTGCATTTAAAATCGAAGGTGAATTACGTTCTGAAACACAATTGAACATTAAGCGTTTAATGGATATTGGTTGTTACAGAGGTATTCGTCACAGAGCTGGTCTTCCTTTAAGAGGACAGCGTACTAAGAACAACTCTCGTACAAGAAAAGGTAGAAGAAAAACAGTTGCTAACAAGAAAAAAGTAACTAAATAATAACAGACATTAGTCATTAGTAATTAGACGTTAGATGAATCTGCTCGAAATCGGAAGGTTTAGGATTCTAACAACTAAAAGCTAACACCGCGTTTTGCATAAGCTTTACAAAACGCAACTAAAAAACTAAAAAATATGGCAAAGTCAAGTACAAAAAAACGTAAAGTAATAGTAGATGCTATAGGTGAAGCTCACATTACAGCTTCATTCAACAACATCATTGTTTCTTTAACAAATAAAAAAGGTGACGTAATTTCTTGGTCATCTGCTGGTAAAATGGGCTTTAGAGGTTCTAAAAAGAACACTCCTTATGCAGCGCAATTAGCTGCAGAAGATGCTGCAGGTGTAGCAAAAGAAGCTGGTTTAAAGAAAGTAAAAGTATACGTAAAAGGTCCTGGTAACGGTAGAGAATCTGCTATCAGATCTATTCACAACTCAGGTATTGAAGTATCAGAAATTATCGATGTTACTCCAATGCCACATAACGGTTGTCGTCCTCCAAAGAGACGTCGCGTATAATAATGCATACATAGTAAAGTTAATATCAGTCGATTATTCGGTTGGTATTAACTTTTTTTATGTACATTTGCAAACTGAAAAAAATTAAATAAGTATCAACGAGAGATTAACGATTATAGAAGGATAAGTTTAAGACCTTAATTTTATAATCACTCTCAAAATCAATTTAAAATGGCAAGATATACTGGTCCTAAAACTAAAATAGCTCGTAAATTCGGTCAAGCTATCTTCGGAGACGACAAAGCCTTCGAAAAAAGAAACTACCCTCCAGGTCAACATGGTAACAACAGAAGACGTGGAAAAAAATCTGAATACGCAATCCAATTAATGGAAAAGCAAAAAGCAAAATATACTTATGGTATATTAGAGCGTCAATTCAGAAACATGTTTAAAAGAGCAACAGCAGCTCAAGGTATTACAGGTGAAGTTTTATTACAATTATGTGAGTCTCGTTTAGATAACGTGGTTTTCAGAATGGGTGTTGCACCAACTAGAAGTGCTGCAAGACAATTAGTATCTCACAGACACATTACAGTTAATGGCGAAAAGGTAAACATTCCTTCTTACCAATTAAAAGCTGGTGATGTTGTAGGTGTAAGAGAAAAATCTAAATCTTTAGAAACTATTCAAGCTTCATTATCTAACTCTAGCAATGTATATGAGTGGATAACTTGGAATAACGATAAAATGGAAGGAACTTATGTTTCTGTACCAGCTAGAATCCAAATTCCTGAGCAAATCAATGAGCAGTTCATCGTAGAACTTTACTCTAAATAATAATTAACCACATTGGTATTTGGCCAAAGGGTTTATTTGTCTTCTTCAAACTTATAAACCGCGCAACCAAATAACAATTAAAACGAAGAATAAAATGGCAATATTAAATTTTCAGAAACCAGATAAAGTAATCATGATTGATTCTACTGATTTTGAAGGTAAGTTTGAATTCAGACCTTTAGAACCAGGATACGGATTAACAGTTGGTAATGCTTTACGTAGAGTATTATTATCTTCTTTAGAAGGTTTCGCAATCACTTCTGTTAGAATAGAAGGTGTAGATCACGAATTTTCTACAATTTCTGGAGTAGTAGAAGATGTAACAGAAATGATATTAAACTTAAAGCAAGTAAACTTTAAGCGTCAGATTGATGAAGTAGATAACGAAACTGTTACTATTTCTATTTCTGGGCAAGAGCAAATCACTGCTGGTGATTTTCAAAAGTTTATTTCTGGTTTCCAAGTTTTAAATACAGATTTAGTAATCTGTAACTTAGATCCTAAAGTAAATATCAATATGGAGATAACTATAGAAAAAGGTAGAGGTTATGTTCCTGCTGAAGAAAACAAAAAAGCTTCTGCACCAATGGGAACTATCTTTACAGATTCTATCTATACTCCAATAAAAAATGTTAAGTATAGCATCGAGAACTTCCGTGTTGAGCAGAAGACAGATTACGAAAAATTAGTTTTCGAAATCTTAACAGATGGTTCTATCCATCCTAAGGATGCTTTAACTGAAGCAGCAAAAATATTAATCCACCACTTCATGTTATTCTCTGATGAGCGTATTACATTAGAAGCTGATGAGATTGCACAAACAGAAACTTATGATGAAGAGTCACTTCACATGAGGCAGTTACTTAAGACTAAATTAGTTGATATGGATCTTTCTGTACGTGCTCTTAACTGTTTAAAAGCTGCAGAAGTAGATACTTTAGGTGATTTAGTATCTTTTAACAAAAACGATTTAATGAAATTCAGAAACTTTGGTAAGAAGTCTTTAACTGAGCTAGAAGAGTTAGTTAACGTTAAAGGTCTTAACTTTGGTATGGATTTAAGCAAATACAAATTAGATAAAGACTAATTTATAATTAATAATAATCATATTTTGCTCTTTAGACTATATAACGTCTGAATTTGGTAGCAAGATGATAATACAAACGTCATGAGACACGGAAAAAAATTCAACCATTTAGGTAGAAAATCTGCGCACAGAAAAGCAATGTTAGCAAACATGGCATGTTCTTTAATAGAGCATAAGCGCATTAACACTACAACTGCAAAAGCAAAAGCGTTAAAACAGTTTGTAGAACCATTAATTACTAAGTCTAAAGAAGACACTACTCACAATAGAAGAATTGTGATGTCTAGATTAAGACAAAAAGAAGCAGTTGCAGAATTGTTTAGAGACGTTGCTGCTAAAGTAGGTGATCGTCCAGGTGGTTATACTCGTATCATTAAGTTAGGTAACCGATTAGGTGATAACGCTGATATGGCTATGATTGAATTAGTAGATTACAATGAGTTATACAACGCTGGTAAGCCTGCTAAGAAAACTACTCGTAGAAGTAGAAGAGGTGGTAAGAAGAGCACAACTGCTGTTCCTGCTGTAGAAACTCAAGCTTCAAACGAAGAAGAATAGTCGATGTTAATAATCATTGATAAATATAAAGGATAGACTTTTTAAGTTTATCCTTTTTTTTTGGAATTTTGTAAAACTTTTTCTGCCAATGCAGAAATCTTATAAACATTGTACATGAAATATAAACAAAGAAAAAAAGCACTAATTCTATTAGAAGACGGTACTATATTTTACGGTAAGTCAATAGGTAAAGACGGTACAGCATTTGGTGAAGTATGCTTTAATACTGGTACAACAGGTTATCAGGAAATTTTTACAGACCCTTCTTATTATGGTCAGTTAATGGTTACCACAAATGCCCATATTGGTAATTATGGAACTAAGGAAGATGAAATGGAATCTGAAGATGTAAAAATTGCAGGTTTAATTTGTAAAAACTTCAGTTTTGAATACTCTCGTCCTTCAGGCGATAATTCTTTAGAAGATTTCTTTGAAAAGTATAATACACTAGCTATTGCAGATGTAGATACAAGAGCTTTAGTGAGCTACATAAGAGATAATGGAGCAATGAATGCTGTTATATCTACAGAAGTAGATGACATAGAAAACCTTAAAAAACAATTGGCAGATCAGCCAGATATGAAAGGTTTAGAGTTAGCTTCTAAAGTGTCAACTAAAGAACCATATTATTTTGGAGACGAGAATGCAACATATAAAATAGCAGCTTTAGATATAGGAATAAAAAAGAATATTCTTAGAAACTTAGCTAAGCGAGATGCCTATATAAAAGTGTTTCCGTACAATTCTAAATTTGAAGATTTAGAAGCATTCAATCCAGATGGATACTTCTTATCAAACGGACCAGGAGATCCTGAGCCATTAGTAGAAGCACAAGCAGTAGCAAAAGAAATTATTGCAAGAAACAAACCACTGTTTGGTATATGTTTAGGACATCAAGTTATAGCCTTAGCAAATGGTATTTCTACTTATAAAATGCATAATGGTCATAGAGGAATCAATCATCCTGTTAAAAACTTAGTTACAGGAAAAGGTGAAATTACATCTCAAAATCATGGTTTTGCTATTAATAGAGAAGAAACTGAAGCTAATGAAAATGTAGAGATAACACATGTACATCTTAACGATAATACTGTAGCCGGAATTAAGATTAAGGATAAAAACTGTTACTCTGTACAATATCATCCAGAGGCAAGTCCAGGGCCAAACGACTCGGTATATTTATTCGATCAGTTTATAGAAAACATAAAAAATAGCTAGTAGAAAAAACGCAACAAACATCAAATTTTGTTGCGTTTTTTTAGTTTCGAAAACATTATAGTAAATATTAATCGTAAATATAATTTTTGTACTGATTAAAGGACTATATTTTCGTAATTTTGAAACAATCAACAATAAAAAAATAAAGAAATGAGCATTATAGTTAATGTACACGCAAGACAAATTTTAGATTCTAGAGGTAACCCAACTGTAGAGGTAGATGTTGTAACAGAAAATGGAATTATGGGAAGAGCAGCTGTGCCATCTGGCGCTTCAACTGGAGAGCATGAAGCTGTAGAATTAAGAGATGGTGGAGATGCTTATATGGGAAAAGGAGTTTCTAAAGCCGTTGAGAATGTTAATGCTGTTATAGCTCAAGAATTACTTGGTGTTTCTGTTTTTGAACAAAATGCTATCGATCAATTAATGATAGATTTAGATGGCACTAAGAATAAATCAAAATTAGGAGCTAATGCCATTTTAGGTGTTTCTCTAGCTGTAGCAAAAGCAGCAGCTAATGAGTTAGGAATGCCTTTATATAGATATGTTGGTGGAGTTTCTGCAAACACATTACCATTACCAATGATGAATATCATTAATGGTGGTTCTCATAGTGATGCTCCAATCGCATTTCAAGAATTTATGGTAATGCCTGTAAAAGCAAAAGATTTTACACATGCTATGCAGATGGGTACAGAGATTTTTCACAATCTTAAAAAAGTACTACACGATAGAGGTCTGAGTACTGCAGTAGGTGATGAAGGTGGTTTTGCGCCAAACCTGGAAGGTGGTACAGAAGACGCACTAGATTCAATAAAATTAGCCGTAGAAAAAGCAGGTTACAAATTTGGGGAAGATGTTAAGATTGCTCTAGATTGTGCAGCAGCAGAATTTTACGTTAATGGTAAATATGACTATACTAAGTTTGAAGGCGAATCTGGTAAAGTAAGAACGTCAGAAGAGCAAGCTACTTACTTAGCCGAACTAGCTGCAAAATATCCAATAGTTTCTATTGAAGATGGTATGGATGAAAATGATTGGGACGGTTGGAAAGTTCTAACAGAGAAGATAGGAGATAAAGTACAATTAGTTGGTGACGATTTATTTGTAACCAATGTAGAGCGTCTTTCTCGTGGTATTGAAAACGGAATAGCAAATTCTATCTTAATTAAAGTAAACCAAATCGGTACTTTAACAGAGACAATTTCTGCTGTAAATATGGCACATAATGCAGGTTATACTTCAGTAATGTCACATAGATCAGGTGAAACTGAAGACAATACTATTGCAGATTTAGCTGTAGCGTTAAATACAGGTCAGATTAAAACAGGTTCTGCATCACGTAGTGATCGTATGGCAAAATACAATCAATTATTACGCATAGAAGAAGAACTAGGAGATGTAGCTTATTTTCCTCAAGAAAATGCATTTAAAGTGAAGTAATCTAGTCTTCGATAAATTATTAATAAATTAAAAAAAGCCTGTCCGATTGGATAGGTTTTTTTTCGCTTTTTAATCAGAAAATAAAGGGCTAAATAGCATTTAAAGAAAAATACAAATTATTCCTTTTTATCTATTGATTTCAATAATACCCAAATTGTTAAAACGATTGTAAATTGACTTCCGAAATCGTTTGATATTTCGTAAATTAGCAGTCCTTAAAAATTCACAAAAACAAGTAAAAAAATATGTCAGATAAAGCTACCTTAGAAATTAATGGTGAAAAGTATGAACTACCAATAAAAGTAGGAACAGAGAATGAAGTTGCCATTGATATAAAAACCTTAAGAAGTGCAACAGGAGGTGTTATTACAATTGATCCAGGTTATAAAAACACAGGAAGTTGTGAAAGTGCGATAACATTTTTGGATGGTGAAAAAGGAATACTAAGGTATAGAGGTTACTCTATTGAAGAACTTGCCGAAAAAGCAGATTTCCTAGAAGTTGCTTACTTATTAATTTTTGGTGAATTACCAACACAGGCACAATTAGATAAGTTTGAAAGTGACATAAAAGAGAAGTCAGTTGTAGATGATGACGTAAAGAAGATTTTAGATGCGTTTCCTAAGTCTGCACATCCAATGGGTGTGTTATCTTCATTAACTAGTGCGTTAACAGCATTTTACCCATCTTCTGTAGATGTTAACTCAGAAGAGGCAATGTACAATGCAATAGTTAGAATATTAGCTAAATTTCCAATTCTTGTTGCATGGACAATGCGCAAAAAGCATGGTTTACCATTAGATTATGGAGACAAAAACTTAGGCTATGTAGAAAATGTTCTTAAAATGATGTTTAAGAGTCCAAATAGTGAGTATGAGCAAAATCCTATCTTAGTAAATGCATTAGATAAGTTGTTAATTCTTCACGCAGACCATGAGCAAAACTGTTCTGCTTCAACAGTAAGAATTGCAGGCTCTTCTCATGCAGGTTTATTTGTTTCTCTAGCATCTGGTATATCTGCTCTTTGGGGACCATTACATGGTGGTGCTAACCAAGCAGTTTTAGAAATGTTAGAAGCTATTAAAGAAGATGGTGGAGATACTAAAAAATACATGGCAAAAGCTAAAGACAAGGACGATCCTTTCCGTCTAATGGGCTTTGGTCACCGTGTATACAAGAACTTTGATCCTAGAGCAAGAATCATTAAAAAAGCAGCTGATGAAGTATTAGGAGATTTAGGTGTTGAAGATCCTATTTTAGATATAGCAAAAGGATTAGAAAAAGAAGCTTTAGAAGATTCTTACTTTGTAGATAGAAAATTATATCCAAACGTAGATTTCTATTCAGGAATTATATATAGAGCTATGGGTATTCCTGTAGAAATGTTTACTGTAATGTTTGCATTAGGTCGTTTACCAGGTTGGATAGCACAGTGGAGAGAAATGCGTATGCGCAAAGAACCAATTGGTCGTCCTAGACAGCTTTATATTGGAGAAACACACAGATCTTTTAAATCTATAGATGAAAGGTAATTTAAAATAAATTTAAACTCATAAAGCATCATTAATCAATGGTGCTTTTTTGTGTATATATATTATGAAATTAAACGTTAAAAATGAAACTTCTAGACTAAGAGCTGTTGTTCTTGGTACAGCAGAAAGTAATGGGCCTACACCTTCAATTGAAGAGGCTTATGATCCAAAATCATTAGAGCACATAAAAGCAGGTACATACCCTTCTGAAGAAGATATGGTTTCTGAAATGGAATCTGTAGCAGAAGTTTTTAATAAATATGACGTCAAAGTTTATAGACCAAATATTATAAAAGACTGTAATCAGATTTTTTCTAGAGATATTGGTTTTGTGATAGATGATGTTTTTATTAAAGCTAATATTTTGCCAGATAGAGAAGAGGAGTTAGACGCAATTCAATATATAATAGATCAGATAGATGCAGATAAAGTAATGCGTCCTCCTGTTGAGGCACATATAGAAGGTGGAGATGTTATTGTGTGGAACGATCATATTTTTATCGGTACCTACAGAGGGTCAGATTACTCAGATTATATAGTAGCACGCACCAATAAAGCAGGTGTAGATTTTATTGCTGAAAAGTTTCCTAATAAAAAAGTAAAAAGCTTCAACCTTAGAAAATCTCAAACCAATGCTATGGATAATGCATTGCATTTAGACTGCTGTTTTCAGCCTATAGGTAAGGATAAGGCCATCTTACATAAAAATGGATTTTTAGAAGAAGAGGAATACTTATGGTTGGTAGATTTCTTTGGAAAGGATAATATTTTTGAAATCACAAAAGAAGAAATGTATCACATGAATAGTAATGTTTTTTCAATTTCTGAAAACGTTATTATTTCAGAAAAGAATTTTACTAGATTAAATTCTTGGTTGAGAGAAAATGGTTTTACGGTTGAGGAAGTGCCTTATGCCGAAATTGCAAAACAAGAAGGATTACTTCGTTGCTCTACATTGCCTTTAATAAGAGATTAATTACTTTCTGTATAAAAAGTAGTTATTAACTAGGTTAATGTATTCAGTTTTAGCTTCATCAGGGCTAATGTCTTGTATTTGAAATAAGGCATTAGTCTTAAAAGCATTAATTATAGGCTTGCGACTACTTGGTCTTCCGTAATCATTTGTTGCTTTTTTATAGTAAGCGTAGAGTCGTAATAAGAAATCAGCAGGAAATGGGTCTGTATGCGCATTAATACGGTCTACAGCATCTTCAAACTCTTTATGTAGTTCTTCTGATGTCATTTAATTATTTCATTTCTGCAATGATACTTTCGCCTCCTCTTACTTTCTGGTTAAGCTCAACCTTAATTTCAGCATCCAAAGGTAAAAATAAATCTACTCTAGAGCCAAATTTTATAAAACCAGAGTCTTCACCTTGTGTAGCCTTAGAGTTTACTGTAGCATAGTTTACAATACGTTTGGCTAGTGCACCAGCGATTTGGCGATATAGTACTTTGCCAAAACTTTCGTTCTCTACAACTACAGTTGTACGCTCGTTTTCTTCGCTGGCTTTTGGGTGCCATGCAACCAAATATTTCCCAGGATGGTATTTGCTAAAACTTACATTTCCACTTATTGGGTACCTTGTAACATGGACATTAATAGGAGACATAAATACAGAGACTTGTATGCGTTTGTCTTTAAAAACTTCGTTTTCCATTACTTCTTCAATAACCACAACTTTACCATCTACAGGAGATAGTGCTTGTTTTTCGTTAGCTTTAGTATGACGTTTCGGATTTCTAAAAAATTGAAGAATCAGAATAAAGAAAACGAGTATGGCTATCAATAACCCTTTTCTGAGCCACTCATTAGTAACAAACTCGTCGATTAAAAAAAATGATCCTACAACTAGGACTAAAGTGATAAATATAATTTTGTGACCTTCTTTATGAAACATAACTTAGTATTCTTAAAAACAAATATATAAATGGTGATGCAAAGATAATACTATCTAGTCGGTCTAAAAGCCCTCCATGTCCTGGCATTATAACACCACTATCTTTTACACCTGCTTGTCGCTTAAATTTAGATTCTATTAAATCGCCTAATGTACCTAGAACACTTACAATAATACTCATAATTAACCAACTGGTAAAACCTAAGGTTTCTGTGTACTTTGCAATAAAATAACTAGATATACAAGCAAAAAATAATCCACCAAGAAAACCTTCAACTGTTTTTTTGGGTGATATGCTCGGAAATAATTTTTGCTTTCCAAAGTTTTTTCCCACCAAATAGGCAGCACTATCATTAACCCAAATGAGTATAAAGCTTCCTAAAAGTAAAAGAGGTGTAAATACATTTTCGTAATTAGCTATAAGCAGCATAAAAATAAAACCACTTGTTAGATAAAATGTAGAAACAATAAAACTCTTTGAGCTAAAAATAGGAATACGCTTGGTTGTAAATAAATCTTTTATAAGAATTAAATTAACAAATATTGTAGTAACTAACACTATCTGTATGGCTTCATCACTACCAGTTGTGTTTTTATTCCAAATGCTCAAGTACCAAAATCCACCAAAAAGCACTATGAAAATAATGTATTGTGCTATAGACTTTAGTTTAATAAGGTTACTAAATTCTGCAAGACTCAAAACACCAAATAAGACAAGTAAAGCCGTAAGCGTATTTTGCATATACAACGACCCAATGAGCAATAAAACATAGATAGCACCAGATACGGCTCTTATGATAAATTCTTTCATTACAAATCTTCTAAGAGAAGTAGGTATAGGTTTTTAGCACTGCTTCCGTAGGTAAGAAAATCTTTATCATCAGCAGTTTTAAAATGTTTTATAGTGGTAATATTTGTTGGGATTTTAGACTTGCTTTTTGCCTTAATACCTTTTAACCCTTCACCTATATTTTCTGCAAACTGACTTGTTGTGGCGTAGATTATAAAATGTTCTGGTAGTTCTTTAAGCTTTTTTTCTGCTATTTGATTAGATGAAATTAATAAAGAACCATCATCAGAAATCAGATATTCGCAAGTTGATAAGAAGTATTTACTCTCAGAGATTTTTGTAGTACTATTAAGTTTAAAGTCTTTAAACAAATCTAGTAAGCGCTCATCAATAACAAAGACTTTGTCATTGTGCCATTGATTTTCGCCCAAGATAGCATTGAAACTTTCTTTAACTTCTGCCATATTTTCGCAATACAAGAATTTGCCACCATTTGCCTTGAAGTTTATGGTAAAACGTTCATCGGCAGGTAACTTAATTTCAGGCATATATTTGCCTCGCTCTTGATTTGGTATTTGTTCTTCGGACTCATTTGATTTTTTTCCGAAGAGTTTACGAAATAAGCTCATTCAACTGCTACTATTAATCCTAGGTTAGTGCATTTCTCAAATATAAAAAAACTTAAATTAACTAGAAGTCAATTTAAGTTTTTTATATGACAACTGTAAGGTTTATTCTTCTTCCTCTACAGCTGTTTCTTCTTTATCAAAAGCACGCTTTCCAAAGATAATCTCAAGGTTGTCCTTGAAAATCACTTCTTTATCAAGTAGTACTTCTGCTAGTTCGGTAAGTTTGTCTTTGTTTTCTTCTAGAAGTTTTACCGCTCTTTCGTATTGTTTTTCAATTATATCTGAAATTTCTTTATCAATAAGTTCTGCGGTTTGCTCGCTATAAGGTTTTGTAAACCCATATTCTGACTGCCCAGAAGAATCATAATAGGTTAGGTTACCCACTTTTTCGCTTAGACCATAAATGGTAACCATTGCTCTTGCTTGCTTTGTTACTTTTTCTAAATCGCTAAGCGCACCTGTAGAAATTTTACCAAAAATAACTTGCTCAGCAGCTCTACCACCTAATGCAGCACACATTTCGTCTAGCATTTGCTCTGGTCTTACAATAAGACGTTCTTCAGGTAAATACCAAGCAGCACCTAGAGAACGACCTCTTGGTACAATGGTAACTTTTACCAATGGAGCAGCGTGTTCTAGCATCCAGCTTATTGTGGCATGACCTGCTTCGTGGAACGCAACAGCGCGTTTTTCTTCTGGAGTTATAATTTTGTTTTTCTTTTCTAGACCACCTATAATTCTATCTACAGCGTCTAAGAAATCTTGCTTATTAACTGCTTTTTTGCCTTTTCTGGCTGCAATTAAGGCTGCTTCGTTACATACATTAGCAATATCAGCTCCGGAGAAACCTGGTGTTTGTTTTGCTAAAAAGTCTACATCTAGAGTTTCTTCTTTTTTAAGTGGACGAAGGTGTACTTCAAAAATTTCTTTACGTTCTCTTACATCTGGAAGATCTACATAAATCTGGCGATCAAAACGGCCAGCACGCATTAAAGCACTATCTAAAACATCTGCACGGTTGGTTGCAGCAAGTACAATAACATTTGTGTTAGTGCCAAAACCATCCATTTCAGTTAATAACTGGTTTAATGTGTTTTCTCTTTCATCATTAGAACCAGAGAAGTTGTTTTTTCCTCTTGCTCTACCTATGGCATCAATTTCATCAATAAAAATAATTGAAGGAGACTTTTCTTTGGCTTGCTTAAATAAATCTCTTACACGAGAAGCACCTACACCTACAAACATTTCTACGAAGTCTGATCCTGATAAGGAAAAGAAAGGTACTTTAGCTTCGCCAGCAACGGCTTTTGCTAGTAAGGTTTTACCTGTGCCTGGAGGTCCTACAAGTAATGCTCCTTTTGGGATTTTACCACCAAGAGATGTATATTTTTCTGGAAATTTTAAAAAGTCTACAATTTCTTGTACTTCTTCTTTAGCACCTTCTAAACCAGCTACATCTTTAAAAGAAGTTTTAGTGTCAGATTTTTCATCAAAAAGCTTGGCTTTAGATTTTCCTATGTTAAAAATCTGTCCACCAGCTCCGCCACCTCCACCAGATGACATACGTCTCATTATAAAAATCCAAACAGCAACTATTAAAATAAAAGGTAAGATGGTTATTAATAAATCTCCCCAAACATTTTGCTCGGTCTCATATTCTACAACTGTACTAAGGTTGTTGTCATCTATACTTTTTCTAATATCTTTTTCAAAATTCTGAAGATCACCAAATTCAAATTTATAATTAGGAATTGGAGTTACCGAAGGTAAAATAGTATTAGGCTTAGATTTTTTATGAACTTCTAATTTTTGAGCTTCTTTTGTTAGGTAAACTCTAGCTTCACGTTTGTTTACAATTTCTACTTTAGAAACCTCACCCTTATCCAGGTACTCAATAAATTGAGAAGGGTTTATTTGCATTCCTGTAGATCCGCCAAATCCACCTGAAAACAATTGAATAGATATGAATATAGCTATGATAATTCCGTAAATCCAATAAGGATTTACTTTAGGTTTTTTATTTAAGTTTTTATTGTCTTTTGCCATTTTTTACGTCTTTCGACTTCGCTTAAGTATACCTAAGCAGTAATCGTTTTGTGTTTAGTAACTTGTTTCTATTTGCGTCATTTTAGCGTCTCCCCAAAGACTCTCAATGTCGTAGTATTCTCTTATGTGTTTTTGAAAAACGTGTACCACTACATTAACATAGTCCATTAAAACCCATTCGGCATTGTCTGTACCTTCTACATGCCAAGGTTTGTCTTTAGTAGCTTTACTGACTATTTTTTGTATGGAGTTGACGATTGCGTTAACTTGTGTGTTAGAAGTACCTTCACAAACTATAAAATAATCGCAAACCGTATTTTCGATATCTCGTAAATCTAAAATTGTAATCTCTTTCCCTTTAACCTCTTCTATTCCAGCAATGATTGTTGTAATGAGTTGGTCTGCACTAGTTTTTTCTTTCGTCATTAAATTGAATTAAATTTATGCAAAGTTATTATTTTTTTAGTTCTTGTAGACCCTAAATGTCATAAGAAAACCATAAAAATAGACCCTTTATTTGTATGTACATAATCAAACTTAATGCCATTGACTCTACAAACAGTTACTTAAAGGCTATGGCATCTGTTAATTTACCAAAAGATTTTACGGTTGTAGTGGCTGATCATCAGACGCAAGGAAGAGGTCAAATGGGCACAACTTGGCAAACAGAAGATGGTAAAAACCTTACCGCTAGTGTGTTTAAGGCTTTTGGGTTTGTTGATGTAGAAAAACAATTTTATATAAGTATGGCTGTAGCTTTATCTATTTGTAAAGCACTGGATATTTTAAAAATCTCACAATTATCTATAAAATGGCCTAACGACATTTTGTCAGCAAATAAGAAAATTTGCGGAACATTAATAGAGAATGTTATAAAACAAAACCAGCTTAAGGGCTCTATTATAGGTTTTGGACTGAATGTAAATCAAAAATATTTTGACAATTTACCTAAAGCTTCATCAATGAGCTTGCTTACTGGTGTTGTATATAATAAAGATGAAGTTTTATCTCAAATTCTAAAACAGCTACAATATTATTTTGCAATTTTAGAGTCTAAAGACTATGAGAAATTAAAAGTAGAATACGAATCCCTTTTATTCAGAAAAGATAAACCTTCAACATTTAAAAATGAAGATGGTACTACCTTTTCTGGAATTATAAAGGGTATAACTGAAACTGGCAAACTTAACGTTTGGACCGAAGATGATGTAATAAAAACTTTTGATTTAAAACAAGTGACCTTGCTTTATTAGATCGCAGTTTTCATATTGGTTACAAGGGTTTCAATAAATTTGTTTATTGGTCCTTTTATCATCATAGCCATCATGGCGTTAAACTCTCCGCTAAAAGTTAACTGTACGTCACTTTTATTAGCTTCTACTTCTGTAATATGGCCAATAAGAGAGAAATCTAACTTTCCGCCAGCTGCACCTAAAACAATTTTGCTATGAGGTATTTCTTCTTTTTTCTTAAGGACTATTTCTGGCATTCCTTTTAAAGCAAAAAGAAATTTATCGTTGTCTAGAACTTCAAACTTGCTAATGTTCTCTGGCATTAGAGTTTCAAAATTTTTAACGTCTGACAAGAAATTGAACGTTTCTTCAGCAGATTTATCTAAAGTAACCTTTGGTGATTCTAAATTCATTGTTTAGTAATGTTAAGTTGTTTATTTGTTTATGCGTTAAGTTGATGTCGTTTTATTTTAATGGGTTTAAACGAATCAACAACTAAACGACTCAACGATAATATATCAATTAGCATTCCATTCGCTAGGATTAGCATTCCATTGTGCTAAAATGTCTTGTTCTGCTTTGGTAATATAGTTAGTGTCTAGGGCTTGCTCTAAAAGATTTTCGTAGTTGCCAAGGGTGTGTAATTCTATGTTGGCATCGTTAAAGTTCTTTTGTGCAACATCAAATCCGTAAGAAAAAATGGCAACCATACCTTTTACATTTACTTCGGCTTCTTTTAAAGCTGCAACAGCGTTAAGACTACTTTTTCCGGTACTTATTAAGTCTTCTACTACAACTACGGTTTGCCCTTTTTCTATATGACCTTCAACCTGATTTTGACGACCATGCTTTTTTGCTTCTGGTCTTACATAAACAAATGGAAGATTTAAATATTCGGCTACCAAAGCTCCAATACCAATGGCTCCGGTTGCAACTCCAGCAATAACATCTGGTTTGCCATAGTGGTCTTCTATGTGTTTTGCCATGGTTTCTCTAATGTAATTTCTTATAAGTGGATAAGAAAGTACAATTCTGTTGTCGCAGTATATTGGTGATTTCCATCCAGAAGCCCATGTAAATGGTTCTTTTGGTTGTAGTTTTATAGCATTAATTTGCAATAAAACTTCTGCGGTTTTTTTTGCGGTTTCTTTGTTAAAAATCATAGTTGCAAAATTAATGAATTTTATAAGTTTTTAAATTTTAAACTAATTTAATTCTAAGTTTAAAAGTGGTTTAATAAAAAATAATACTTTTACAATTGATAAGTTATAACTAACCCAATCTATGTACACTATTTATGTAGGCGATAAGCCTATAATTTTAACTACAAAAGTTGAAAAGGAGACCGATTTTAAATCGTTTCTTCTTAAGTCTGTTAATATAGGTAAGGTTATCAAAGTGCTTAATAATACAGATCTTAAAGCTGTACATTTAATACATAATAATCCTGATAAGCTTTTAAAACACTTTTTGAAACTTTTGCCCAACGTTATTGCTGGTGGAGGTAAAGCTTACAATGCTAATAATGAGGTGTTGTTTATTTACCGAAATAATAAATGGGATTTGCCTAAAGGTAAGGCAGAAGGTAAGGAGTCTATTGAAGAAACGGCTATACGAGAAGTAGAAGAGGAGACTGGAGTAGAGGGATTAAAAATTACCAAGCCTTTACCAACAACATATCATATTTTTAAGCGCAACGGTAAGCATAAGATTAAGGTTACCTATTGGTTTGAAATGAAAACCAAATTTGATGGTAAACTTTACCCTCAAGAAAAAGAAGGTATTACTAAAGTAGAGTGGTTAGACGAAAAATCTGCACAAAAAGCTTTAGAAAACAGCTATGCCAATATTAAGTTGTTGGTGTAACTATTTAGAGAGGTTTTTTAACCTTTCTTTTTCTTTTTTAGATAATTTATCAATTCCTTTTTTGCTTATTTTATCTAAGAGTTTATCGAGCTCTTTTTGTTTGTCTACTTTTTCAGAATTGTATTTTTGTTCAAAGGATAAAGGTGCACTCTCCTTTTTGAAGTTTATTTTATCTGTTAGAAGAAAATGAGGTTTTGATACAATTAAGTAGATAAATGCTAATGTTGGAATTAAAATTAAAAGAATTGCACTATAGTTTTTGGTGATAGCATTTGGATGAATAATAATAGCGACAAGTAATCCAATAATAGCTCCTCCTAAATGTGCCTCATGGCCAATGTTGTCTCTTTTTGTCTTTATACCATATATAGAAATTAAGACAAATAAAACTCCAAAAATCCAACTTGGAATAAAAATCGGAAGTAGTAAGAGGCCAATATCAAGCCCAGGATAAAGTGCTATACAGGCAAATATGATTCCAGATACAGCGCCAGAAGCACCTATTGCTGAATAGTCTCCATGATTCCTATGTACGTATAGCGCAAAGAGGTTTCCTCCAATAAGGCTAGATATATAAATTAGTATAAATAAAATAGAACCAATTTTTTGTTCCAATAAATTACTGAATATGTAGAAGCTTATCATGTTGAAAGCTAAGTGACTCCAGCCTGCATGTAAAAATCCTGAGCTTATTAATCTTATGTAATCTTTTTGAATTAAGATTTTATCTACATGAAATTTGTACCCTTCAAAAAAGTTGTAATTCTTAAAACCTCTTATGGAAACTATAAAGTTTATTATAATTATTACTATTGAAGCAACACCAATATTGTTCATTTTTTGAGGTTTATTTTAGTCTGTATATAGGATACTGCAAATGTGCTTTTTCATAATGCTTACTCTTTTTGTGTAACCAATCTAGTTGCGCATACCAGTTGTTGGCAAATTCTTCATCATAACTGATCTTTATATTATACTCAATTTGCAACTTCGGATTTTCTCTTAAAAGCTGTTTGGCTCTGTCTTCCCATACGTAAGGCGAAAACCCTTCTTTTTGTTGTAAAATGGTATCAAAGAAATTCCAGTTGAAAAACGAATCTGGAGCAGCAGGTTCTAAGGTTTCAATAATGTATCTAATGGCATTTTGATCTGTCTTTACCAAAAAGTCTCCTTGTCTAAAAGTAATGTTTTGCTTAGACGCTTTTACTTTTGTGTTGTAGTGCGAATAATGTCCTTCGTAAGGAGATGTTCTGGTTTTGTAATCCTCAATTCTATAAGATTCTACGGTTAAAGTGGTGTCTTTTTTAAAAGGAATTAATTCCACTTTATTTAACTTAAGTAAGTCTATAACATTATGCCATCCTTGAGGTATAATGTAGGCTTTAGGTATAGTTATGTTACCAGAAGGTATAAAAAAGTTTTGGTACTCAACAGGCTTGGTAAAAGGTTGAGACCTGTCGTATTTTAAGCGTTGCGCTCCTGTTAAATCACTTTTTAGCATTTGGCCTTCATAGCCTTTAAATTGTAAAGATGTTGATTTTGTGGTATCAACTACCCATGAAATAGGATAGTCATTACCAGGTTTCCATTTGAGTTGTTGAGCACTTCGTAATTCGGATATTTTATCAGCATCTGCTTCGGTAATTTCTATCATGCTTTTCATTAACTCGTAAGTGCCTTCAACACGTTGCTTGTATGGTTTTAGCATATGCGTTTCTACCATCATACCAAGGGTATTAAATAATGTTGTATAGCCTGTAGAATAACGAGGAGAATCAAAAAATTGAGAAAAACCAGACTCAGGAGTACGGTTAAAGACATTAACATAAGGTGTTATGTCCCATTTTTTTTCTGCTAATTTTTGTTCAAGTTTTGGCATCATCTCTAAGTGAAGATAAGCACCCAAATTGCCACCTAACTTGTTGTGTTGTGTAAATAAATGTGTTAAAGTATATTGGTAATCTGCGCCATTACTTACATGGTTGTCTATAAAAACATCTGGCTTTACAGTATGAAATATTTCAGCAAATGCCTTAGCATTTTCGGTATCACATTTTATAAAATCTCTATTTAAATCATAATTGCGAGCATTGCCTCTAAAGCCATATTCTTTTGGGCCATTTTGGTTGGTGCGTGTTCCAGAATTTCTATTAAGACTTCCACCTATGTTATAGATTGGAATTGTCACTAAAACCGTTTGTATTGGTGCTTCGATTTTGTCTTGTGCCATGTCTCTATAGAGCATCATGGTAGCATCAATACCATCAGATTCACCAGGATGTATACCGTTATTAATTAATAAAATTCTGTGGTTTTTTCTTAAAAGATCAAAGTCATTATGAATCTCAGTAGGATTATATATTACGATATGCAAAGGTTCGCCAGAATCTGTCTTGCCCATTTCTCGGATAGAAATTTCCTTGTAGCTATCTGCTAAGTCTGTATAAAACTGAATTGTCTCTTGGTAGGTAGCAGTTTCTGTTCCGTTACTTTTTTCAAAAACGGTTAATAAATCTCCAATTTCTTTAGTTTGGCTTTTTGTGGATTTGTCATAACATCCTGAAAATAAACAAGGTAGTATGAGTAGGAAAATTAGTTTTTTCATGCTAATTAATTTTAGCTAAATTTACTTATTATTTGTTATTATGAAAGTTTATAAATTAAGCTTTGGTCAGATAAATATTATTGAGCCTGACATCGCGGAAGTTATTATAGATAATGAAATTATAATGAACGAAACCATGGTAGAAGAATATCATGAGTTTTTGCTCTCTTATCTTAAATCCCCTTTTTCTTTATTAGTTAATAAAAAGCATTCTTATACCTATACTTTTGAAGCACAACGACTAATAGGTACTCTAACAGAAATTAAAGCTATGGCTGTGGTTACGCATACTATAATAAGCGAAATGACTACGGAAACTTTAATTACAATGAACAAAGAAAAAAACTGGAATATTAAATTGTTTCAGAAACGAGAAGAAGCTCTCGATTGGTTAAAAACTGTTTAGACTTTTGTGTTGTTTTCGTGTTAAAAATGAGATAAATTTGCACGTATTTCATTTCTATTTAATTACAAAATGCAACAAACTACAGATACTATATTAATGATTCGTCCTGTAAACTTTAGGATGAATGAGCAGACAGCTATAAATAATTATTTTCAAGAAGAAATTGATTTAAAAAATGCAGAAATCAATGCCAAAGCTCAAGAAGAATTTGATGCTTTTGTAGAAAAATTAAAGGCTGTTGGTATTAATGTTGTAGTTGAGCATGATGATAAATCTGTGGATACTCCAGATTCTATTTTTCCTAATAATTGGGTAAGCTTTCATAATAGTGGAGATGTAGCTCTGTATCCTATGTTTGCAGAAAACCGACGCAAAGAGCGTAGAGAAGAAGTGCTTGTAAGGTTAGAAAATGAAGGTTTTGAAATTAAAAATATTATAGACTATACTTCGGCTGAAGAAGAAGGTGTTTTCTTAGAAGGTACAGGTAGTCTTATTTTAGACAGAGTTAATAGAAAAGCATATTGTGCTTTATCACCTAGAGCAGACGAAGAATTGTTTATAGAATTTTGCGAAGATTTTGAATATACTCCAGTTGTTTTTATAGCTAACCAAACTGTAGAAGGAAAGCGTTTGCCAATTTATCATACTAATGTAATGATGTGTTTAGCCGAAACCTTTGCTGTTATTTGCTTAGATACTATAGACGATAAAAAAGAGCGCAAAAATGTGATAAAACACCTAAAAGCAGATGGTAAAGAGGTTATTGCCATTTCAGAATCTCAAATGCATCAGTTTGCAGGTAATATGTTACAGCTTAGAGGCAAGGATAATCAGCGCTATCTAATAATGAGCCAAGCGGCTCATAAAAGCTTAACAAAAGATCAGGTTAATAAAATAGAAAAACATTGCCCAATAATTTCGAGTTCATTAGAGACTATAGAAACTTGTGGAGGTGGAAGTGCTCGTTGCATGATGGCAGAAGTGTTTTTGCCAAAAGCTTAATCTAAATTTCAGAGTTTTTTTGCACCTAAGCTTTAGGTGTAGACTTAGGAAGTTCTATAAAGAATTTACTACCAACATTAACGGTACTTTCTACCCAAATTTTTCCGTTGTTTAATTCAACTAAATCTTTTGCGATAGTTAACCCAAGACCAGTACCTTTTTCGTTTTTAGTACCAATTGTTGTAAAGTTTTTGTTGGCATTAAAAAGCTTGTTGATATTTTCTTCAGAAATACCAACACCTGTATCTTCAACACATATTAGAGCTTTGCCATTAATACTTTGGTTAGACACGGTAATAACATCTCCAGTTCTGCTAAATTTAACAGCATTAGTTATTAAATTCTGAATAACAATCTCAACCATACTCTTGTCTGCATAAACAAAATCGCGTTGAGACTCATCAATTAGAACTATACGTTTATCTTCAACCTTTTGTTCTACCAATGCCATTTTGGTATGGAATACTTCTTGAATGTTAAATAGCTCTGGGTTTGGTTCTAAATTCTGCATTTGAGACTTAGACCAGTTCAATAAATTAAAGAGTAGAGACGATGCGTTATTCGCATTTTCGCTTAATTCAGGTATTAATTCTCTAAACTCTTCTTTAGAAATACTATCTTCTTTTAATAAATCTAAAAAGGCCTTAATTGATGAAATAGAATCTTTTAAATCGTGAGAAACTATAGAGAATAATTTGTCCTTTACCTGGTTAACCTCTTCTAGATGATGCGTTTGTTCTAGTATAGCTTCGCTACGTATCTGTTCTTGTTTTAGCTTTTCTCTTTGTTCAATTAAGGTATTTCTATAATTTTTACTTTTCAAAAAGTTTAGCAGTAATAAGGTAAGTAAAATAGCAGAGCTTGCAAGTGCTCCATACACAACCATTGGATTGTTTAGCCAGGTTTTTATTACTTTATTATTGTTTTCTTTAACCTCAAAACTGTCTATTTCTTCTTCAATAGGATTAGAATTTATTAAATCTAAAGGTTCAGTGTTAACAGGAAAAACAGGTTGATCTACTTTGTTGAGTTCATCCTTTAAGTCGTAATACTTGTTTTGCCAGAAAAAGGCATTCTGAAAATAACCACGAGTAGAATCTAATGCTATATGAAGCTTGTAGTTTTTTAAAAGAGCAGGTTTGTTATCAATGTTTTGAGCAATGTTATAGGCTTCATTAAGTTGTATTTCTGCTAATTTTACTTTTTGTCTTTGAAGATTTAAGTTGCCAATAGCATTTAATGCCAATAAAATGCCTTCTTGGTTGTTTTGCTTTCTATTGTATTTTAGCCCTTCTACAAGATATTCTGAAGCTTTTTCGTACTCTCTAAATTCTAAATATTCGCTACCAAGCTTTGGTAAAATCTCACCTCGTAAGTTTTGGTCTTTGGTAGGATTTAGCATCTCTAAGACATTTTCATAGTACTCAATAGCCTTACGATGTTCTTTTCTTGAAGAATAGAGGTCTGCAACATTTTTTGTAGAAGCAATAATACCGTCTCTATCATTTATTTTTTTTCTAACATCAAGAGCTTTAAAGTTAAAATCTATGGCTTTATCTATCTGGTTGGTTTTAAAATAAGCCTCAGCTAAGTTGTTATATGCAGAGCTTAATTCGTCGTAAAGATTTTGTTTTTCAAAAATATCAATGGCAGACAATGAATTTTGAAGACCAACAGAATAATTGCCTCGTTTTATCTCTATAAGTCCAATACTGTTGCTAACTTTAGCAATACCAAGGGTGTCGCTAATTTGCAGATAATATTTTCTGGACTTGTCATAGTTGTCAATAGCATTAAAATAATCGTTGCGTTGGGTATAGATAAGCGCTCTGTAATAAGTGCTTTCAGCAAGACCTTTAGTATATTTAAGTTTTTCAGAAAGTTTGGCTGTTTGATTTACGTAGAGCAAAGCTTTTTCGTAATCTTTAATGGTGTAGAGCTCTTCTATGAGCGTTAATGAAAGATCAACTTTTGCAGAATCAGCCTGGTGATACGCTAATTTTACGGTAAGGTCGTCTATTCTTTCATTTTGAGCATAGCCAATGAAAGTTAAAATAAAAACAGTTAATGTCATTAACTGCTTCATCACTTAACATATGTTAAACGATGTGTTATGTTTTGGTTTACGTAACTTTTATAGTGAGGGGTAAAAAGTAAGTCAACACTAAACAATAACAACGCGGTTAATGTTCGATTATAAAGCCTCATTTTAATGTTTGGGACATTTGTTAATAGCATTTCAAAAATGCCATAATGCTCTTAAATACGCTAATTATTGGGATTTAATGCTAATAAATTAGATGAAGTGACAGATGAAATTCAAGAAAAAAATATTGTATCGATTAACGGCAAAAATCTTAGGAAAACTACCGTTTTGTCGATGAAATGCATGTTTTGTGTAATAAATTGAAATTCAATATTTTGTATTTGGGTTGTAAGGTGTTAAAATTTATTTATTCGTCAATTTCTTGTCCGAATTTTATCATATTTCCGTCGAGATCTAAAATGGCAAATTCTCGCATACCATAAGGATGGTTTTTTAAAGTGCCGTTTGGATGAATAACACCAAAAGTTTTCAATTCTTCGTAGAGTGTATCGATATCTTCAACATCTACATAGCAACTTGTGTTTTCTGGATGAATTTTGTCGTCGCATTTCCAAAAATGAACCACAAAGTTATCGCGAGCAATTACTGCGTAATTATCGTCTAAATAACCAATCTTATTAAAGCCAAGCTTAGTTTTATAAAATTCTACGGTCTTTTTAATATTCAGAGAGGCTAAAACAGGAATGCCTTTGAGAAGATGTGGTTTTCGTTCCATTTTTTATTAAAGTAAATTTTATGTCTCTAAAAATAGGGAATAATGATGCGCTATTGTCTTAATAGAATAATAAAACTCCTATCTTTGCAAGCGTTTTTAAAAGCCAAAATAAAATAAGAATATGAAGCTTCAGGATACTTTAGAATTACACGTTAAAGCAGCTATAAAGGAATTGTTTCAAGCAGATTTAGAATCAGTAGAATTTCAGGCAACTCGAAAAGAGTTTGCAGGAGATATCACTGTTGTTGTTTTTCCTATGTTGCGTGTGGTAAAAGGAAATCCTGTGGTTATTGGCGAGCAGATAGGGCAATATCTTAAGGATAATGTTACTCTGGTTAAAGGGTTTAATGTTGTAAAAGGTTTTTTGAACATAGAAATCGATGATACATATTATGTAGATTTCTTCAATACAATAAAGGATCAAAGCAATTATGGTTTTGCAAGCTTAAAAGACGATAAAGCCGTAATGGTAGAGTATTCTTCACCCAATACTAATAAGCCACTGCATCTAGGACATGTTAGAAATGTACTTTTAGGCTACTCTGTTTCTGAGATTATAAAAGCTTCAGGAAAAAAGGTTTATAAAACGCAGATTATAAATGATAGAGGTATTCATATTTGTAAAAGTATGTTGGCTTGGCAACGTTTTGGTAATGGAGAAACACCAGAATCTACTGGATTAAAAGGTGATAAACTGGTTGGGAATTACTACGTAGAATTTGAAAAGGTTTTCCAAGAAGAGTACTCAGATTGGTTACATACTAACGATGCGATTCTAAAGCGTGAAGAATTCTCAAAAAAGGAGGCAACTCAAAAAATGCTAATTGAGAAGTACAATGAGAAGTCCTTGAATGGTGATGATATGTCGAGTGAGATTTTTGTTGAGTTTAGAAAAGAGTTTAAAAACGAATATTTTACAAGCATTAGTAAAATAGGAAGTGAAGCCCAAGAAATGCTACGTAAGTGGGAGGCAGGAGATGCTGAGGTTGTAGCGCTTTGGGAAAAAATGAATGGTTGGGTTTACGAAGGTTTTGAAGAGACTTACAAGGCTATAGGTGTAGATTTTGATAAATATTATTACGAAAGTCAAACCTATCTTTTAGGAAAAGAATTTGTTGCTGAAGGTTTAAAAACAGGAGTTTTCGAAGAAGATCCTGATGGTTCGGTTTGGTGTGATTTAACAGATGAAGGTTTAGATAGAAAGATCGTATTAAGAGCTGACGGAACAGCGGTTTATATGACTCAAGATATTGGTACAGCGATTCAACGTATTAAGGATTATCCAGATGTTGGAGGTATGGTGTATACTGTTGGTAACGAGCAAGATTATCACTTTAAAGTATTGTTTTTAATCCTAAAAAAACTAGGCTTCGATTGGGCAAAAAATCTATACCATCTAAGTTATGGTATGGTAGATTTGCCAAGTGGTAAAATGAAGAGTAGAGAAGGTACTGTAGTAGATGCGGACGATCTTATACAAGAAATGGCAGATACTGCAGAGGAGATTTCTAAAGAATTAGGAAAGCTAGATGATTATTCAGAGGAGGATAAAAAAGCATTATACAAAACCATTGGTTTGGGTGCGCTTAAATATTACATCTTAAAAGTGGATCCTAAAAAACGAATTCTATTCGATCCTAAAGAGTCTATAGATTTTCAAGGAAATACAGGACCATTCATTCAGTATACATATGCGAGAATTCAGTCTATTTTAAGAAAGTCTAACATAGATGAAAATATTACGCTGAATGCGGCCGAAGTCTCACTTCATGATAAAGAAAGAGAGCTTCTAAAACAGTTAGAGCAGTTTCCGGAAGTTATACAAAATGCAGCATCGCAGCATAGTCCTGCTTTAGTTGCTAACTATACTTACGATTTGGTTAAAGATTTTAATTCATTCTATCAAAATGTATCTATTCTTGGAGCTGATAAGGAGGAAGAAAAAGTCTTTAGAGTGCAGCTGTCTAAAGCTGTTGGACAGACTGTGAAAAATGCGTTTAGCATTTTGGGCATAGATGTGCCAGAGCGCATGTAGTTTTTTTAGGAAATATCTTACCAAGCATAGCTATAACGGTAGTTTTAACAATATACTAAGCAGTATTTTGCCTGTTTTTAAGTATCTTAGAAGGGGTTAATAGTTAATGAGTTATGCTATGAAAACAACATTATTTTTTAAATCTCTTGCCAGCACATTTATCATTGCTTTGCTGGTAACATTTACCTTAACGGCTCAGGAGAATTACTCTGAGTTTAGTGGTAAAGTCGTAGACGGTAAAACAAATAAGACGCTAGAAGCGGTTAGTCTTAATGTTAATGAAACCAATGTAAGTACTATTACAAATTCTGAAGGTGAATTTGTTTTAAAAGTCTTAAATGAATATCTGGATTCTAAGGTTGTTGTTAGCTTTTTGGGTTATAATACCAGAGTAATTCCGTTATCTGAATTATCTAAGGAAAACAATAAAATAGAATTGTTTAAGGCAGTTACCGAGCTTTCTGAAGTTAACATTTCGGCATTTAAAGATGCTGAAAGTCTAGTGAGAAAGGTGTTCGATAAAAAAAGCAAAAACCATCAAGACGAGTCGGTGTATATGACAGCTTTTTATAGAGAAACAATTAAGAGGCGTAATAGAAGTGTTTCTTTAACTGAGGCTGTAGTTAATATTTTAAAGTATCCTAACAGGTCTTCGGTTAGAGATGCTATATCGCTAAATAAAGCGAGGAAAAGCACAGACTATAAACGACTAGATACGGTTTCTGTAAAACTTCAAGGAGGTCCGTTTTCTGCTATCTTTTTAGATATAATGAAGTATCCTGAATATATTTTTACAGATGCCACTATAAACAGTTACAACTATTCATTTGACTCACCTTCTAATGTGAATAATAGAAATGTTTACGTGGTAAATTTCAGTCCAAAAAACAACGCGCTTAATTACAGTTATAATGGTAAGCTATTTATTGATGTCGAATCTTTGGCATTAGTAAGTGCAGATTATGCTTTAGACCTTAGTAATAAAAGTAGAAGCAAAAATCTCTTGGTAAAAAAGAAACCAAGTAATGTTATAGTTTATCCTTTAGAAGCTAACTATAAGGTTAATTATAAGGAGAAAGAAGGGAAGTGGTACTACAGTTATTCTAATTTGTTTTTAAAGTTTAAAGTGAATAAAAAACGAGAGATTTTTAACAAGGTTTACTCGTTATCGAGTGAAATGGCTGTAACGGATTGGGAAATAAATTCAACAGACCGAAAGATTAAAAGCAAAGATAAATTGAGACCTTCAGTAATTATTACAGATGCTATTTCAGGTTTTTCAGATCCAGATTTTTGGGGAAAATACAATCTCATAGAGCCTGATAAATCTATTGAGTCTGCAATAGAAAAGATTAAAAAGAATATTGAAAAACAAAAGGAAAAAGAAGAGCGTACTGCTAACGGAAATCCTTAAGTTTGTTTAAAAGTTCCTTTATACTCAAGTGCTTGTTCAATATGAGCAAAGTGATGATTGCTGTGCGAAGCATAAACACCAATAGTTTCTGCAATAGAGAATCGTTTTCCGTGTTCTGGGTGAATAAATTCACGTTTTAAGTCGTCTTCAGAAAAATTATTTAATAGTACACCAAGTTTGTGATGCACGCCTTTTAAAATAGATATTGAGGCTTCAAGAGATTCTGAGTAATCAATGAGTTTGGCAAATCTATCTTCGAAATAAGGACGTATGGTTGGTGTGTCTTCAGTAAGCGCTAGCTTAAATCTAATAATACTATTTATGTGGCTATCTGCACAATGATGTACTACTTGTTTTATGGTCCAGCCATTGGGTCTGTAGTTGTAGTTTAGTTCTACTTCACTTAAATTTTTGGTTATATTTTCTACGTTTTGAGGAAAGTTTTCAAGAGTAGAAATCCAATTTTTAAGGTGTTCTTGGGTTATTCTATCAGGCTTTTCAAAATTACCTATTGGATATTTTAATTTGTGGAGTTCTTGTTCTGTCATTATAAATTGTTTAGAAGTTAACTCTAAAACTTAGATTAGGTGTAAATTTTAAAGACCGATTATCGATTTCAATAATATTATCATCAGAGTCTAAAGTGTAATAGCGGTTCAAAATGTTATTCTGATTAAACATATTCCAAATTGAAGCTCCAGCTTCAGCTTTTATACCTTTAGAAAGTTGAAATTTATAAATAGCCGATAAGTCAGCTCTAAAATAATCCGATAATCTAGAGCTGTTAGGGTTTTGGTATTCAATGGTAGAGTTGCTATGATCTTGATTGTCTAAAGGCTTTGTATAGGCTCTGCCTGAGTGCCAATTGAGACCTAAGCCTATTTTAAAATTATTAAGACTATAGGTAAGCGAAGCATTGGCAACATGTGTTAAATCTAACGAACTGGTAAAAGAACTGCCTTCGTTTATAGTGCTAAATTTATAGTCATTGTTGCTTAAAGTATAGCTCAGCCATGTACTAAAATTATTAAAGCGCTTGTTGATTAAGAAATCCAGGCCAGTAACAGTATATGCTCCTATATCGTTTACAAACTGAAACTGATTTTGAAACCCTTGACTTTGTGCAGTAATGCCTTCAACATTTTTGTAATATCCCTCGAGAGAGACAAACAGATTATTCTGGTTGTAACTTAAACCTAATGAAATTTGCTGGCTCTTAACAAGTGGTACACTCTCTAAATTAGAAAGTTGCCATCGACGTTTTTCAATTCCAAAAAAGTCTTGTTGTAAATCTATAACCTGAGAAATTGTCTGACTTTTTAACTCTCCTAAAACTTCAAGTCTTATGTGATCAGAGATTTTTTGATTAAAAGCAAATCTTGGCTCTAATACAAGTTCTTTTAGTTTTTCAAAATAACTAATACGTGCTCCTAATCGAATGTAAGTGTTATGAGATTTTGAATAGCGCTCAGTTTCTCCAAAAATAGCATGAGTTCTAACAATCTCTTTTACTAAGCTGGTAAAATCTGGGTTAGATACATCTTCAAAATTAGTAACACCAACTTCATTAAACTGATAACCACCTCTAACTTCAATATCATTATCTATGGCTTTTTTTATGTCAAAGCGCAACCCATAATCTTCTACTTTATTTTCTTGAATAAGTAATTGGTTATTGGTAATGTCGTTATTCTGAGCATCCAAATCATAATTAGAATAATACATCTGCGCTGAGGTTTTTATATCATTCTCAAAAGTTTTGTAATAAGTAGCGCTTGCACCAAAACTCACTTGATTGAGAGCGCTTTTGGTCTCTTGTATATTGTTGTCAGAATTTGCAAAAACCTGATTGTAGTCTAAGCTATTGTATATGTTAAGTAGGCTTATTCTAAGTTTAGAAGTGTCATTAATGTCGTATAGAAATTTGGCATTAGCATCATAAAACAAAAAGCGTTCATCTAGTGCTAATAGAGAGTTAACATCATTGGCAGTATTAAGCTCAGAGTCTCTAAAGATTCTATCAAAGTATGCATCATAAGTTTTTGAAACTAAAATATCAGTAAAAGAGCGTCTTAAAGACAGTTGTATTTCAGTTTTTTTACTCAAAGGGACTTTTGCATAACCATCAAGACTGAGTAAGTTGGTGCCAATGCCTGCACTAAATTTATTGTCTAATTCGTCAGTGTTTTTAATAGAAATAATACCTGAAACTCCATTGCCAAAGAGTGCGCTTGTACCATTTTTAGAAATACGTATATCATCAGATAAATATGGGTTAAATGCGGAAATTAAACCAAAAAAGTGACCAGACTGATACATTCTTATGCCTTCATAAAGAATAAGATTTTCGTCGTTAGTGCCTCCTCTAATGTTTATGTTAGAAATACGCTCGTCTACACTTACTACACCTGGTAAATTTTGTACAATCTGTAAAACATCTGGCTCTATAAGACCTGGTAGAATATCAAAGGCGTTTGCATCTACTGTTACAGTTCCGTTATTGGTTTTAGATATACCTTTGGATAAGTAATTGTTTACAACAACTTCTTCTAGTCTGTGAACGGTTTTATCGCTCGGTGTTATAGCAATAAAACGACGACTTAAAACTTCAAAATTTAGATTTGTAGTTGCTCTTAGGTGTTCTAAAGCTTCTTCAAGAGTGAGATTTTCCTTCAAAGGATAAAGCTCAATATTCAGAATAGTTTTGGTTTCAAAAGAAAACTTTACTTCATAGCGTTTTTCTAAACTCTCTAGTATTTGAACGAGTTGTTGTGGTTCCTCTTTTTGGCTAAATGCTAGATTAGAGAAGTTGAAAATTAGTAGAAATAAAACAACACGATGTAAAAGTTTATTCACGCTTTAATACAATAGAAGTTCCGGACTTACTATAGCTTAAATTTAATGGTATTGTTACAGATTGCAATGCTAAATCTAGATTTTTATGTGAAAAGCTACCTGTGTATAGTCTATTTGCATCAGCTTTATCTATAACAACCTTAATGTTATAATAATTTTCTAATTCTTTAATAACGTGTTTTAGAGGAGTGTTTGTAAAGTTGCTTTCACTACGCAACCAAGCTGGTTGCGCAGTGGATTCTTTTTCTTTAGCAAATAGCTTCCCATCTATTATTTTTATACCGTTTCCTGGTCTTAATTCTGTGTAATTGTCTTTTGTTTTAACACCTACAAGTCCTTCGTAGCATATAACTTCAAAGTAACCATCACGTTGCTTTACGTTAAATTGTGTTCCTAAAACACTCACAACTCCGTTATCTGTAATTACATCAAACTTCTTTCCTTTAGCAACTTTAAAAAATGCTTCACCGTCAAGCTTCACTTCGCGTTTATCATTCCAATGGTTTTCGTTAAAAACCAAATTAGAGTTTGCGTTAAGAATAACTTCTGAAGTGTCGGGTAAGTCTATAGTTGTTTGCGATGCAATTTCAGTATTAAAAGAACTGTCTAATGTTGTTGTGTAATAATAAACACTAAAGCATATAGCAAGTATAGCAGCAACTTTAAGCAGTGGTTTGTACCAAGTTTGTGTAGTTTTCTTTTTTAAATTTGGTTGTAATGCTTTGTAATTTTTTCCCACAGAGAACTCTGGAGACTTAAAAGAATGTAAAGCATTGTTAAGCTGCATTAAATCTTTATAGTCCTCTAACTGCTCAAAAGCTTTTTGCTCTTCTGAGTTAAGGCTATGGTCTAGCCATTTTTGTATGAGTTCTTCTCTTGTCATAATTGCATTTCAGTAATAGAACAGTTAAGCTCTAAAAATTCCTACCCACAATTTATTTTATAATTCATCAATATCTTCTCGTAGCTTTTTTAAAGCTCCGTAAATACGTTTTTCAACAGCCTTGGTTGAGATGTCTAAAAGCGCTGCAATTTCTTTGAATTTTTTACCTTCAACTCTGTTCATTAAAAATGCAACACGTTGTGCTTCTGTTAATTTAGAAAGTGCTTTTTGTAGTTTTTGATGGTATTCTTTCTCTTGAAGTACAAACTCTGGAGTCTCATTTGTGGATTTTTTCTGAGGTAATTTCTCGTATTTTAAAACCACTTTACGATGTGCAACAGCATTTAACATTAGGTTGTTGGCAGTTGTAAATAAAAAACTTTTGGCTTTGTCCGGAGAAACTTTTCCGCAGTTTTGCCAAAGTTTTATAAACGCTTCTTGTACTTTATCACTAGGATTTAGGTGATCTCCAAACTTGTAATATAAAAAATCATGCAGATTCTTTGAGTGTTTTTTGTACAAACGCTCAAACAACTGTTCTTCGCAAATATGATCTTTTATAGGTTGGCTCATAATTATTGTGCCGCAAAGTATAAATAAATTTTCTAATCGAAAGGTAGGAGATTTAAAAGAGTAGTTGTTGTATAATAAATAAAACTCAAGTGTTATGAAATTTAAATTCAATCATTTATTTATTTACGTCTTTGTTGCGCTTTTGACATTTACTGCTTGTCAAGATGAAGCGATAAACGTAAATAATCCGGAAGAACAAGAAATGATTCAGCCTAACACTCCATTGGCAAATTTTATGGGCAATGTTACTGCAAACTATGCCGATTATGATAATTTTTTAGATGAATCTAGTTGTTTTTCGGTAGAGTTGCCAGTGACGATTGTAATGGGAGATGTTACCATTGTTGTTGAAACTTTAGATGATTTAGAAGATCTTGAGGATTTATTTGAACAATATGAAAATGAAGATGATTTCTTCGATTTTGTATTTCCAATCACTATTATTTTTAATGATTATTCTGAAGTAGTTATTGAAAATGAAGACCAATTAGAAGATTTTATTGAAGACTGTGAGCTAGAAGATGATGAGGTTATAGAGTGTGTGGATTTTGTTTATCCAATTACGTTTTCTGTGTTTAATGCAGATTTTAATATTGTAGATACAGTCACTATAACTAGCGATGAGGCACTATATAGTTTTCTTGAAGACTTAGGAGAAGATGATAATGCGCTTGTTGTAAGCATTAATTATCCAGTATCGCTTGTCTATGCTGACGGAAATACAATAGAAGTGAACTCAAACCAGGAGTTGTCTGATGCAATAGAAGCAGCAGAAGACGATTGCGATGACGATTTTGATGACTGTGACCTAAATTTAGATGAACTTGAAAATTTATTGTTAGAGTGTGGTTTTGAAGCTAATTTTTACAATGAAGCAGGTGCATTAGAAAATACGTTACAGTTGCATTTTGATGAGTCAGGTTCAGTTTCAATCGTTGGAGATCCTACTGTAGCTGAAACAGGAGAATGGGAGATTATAGAAACAGATTTAGGGTATAAACTTGTTATCGAAGGTTTCCAGACATTTAGTGTTGCCAATGGCTTATGGTTGTTGGTAGACTGTGACGATGATAATGATCTAGAGTTTAAAAAGGAAACAGACAATGGCTTTGTAACAATGAAGTTAGAGTTAGATTGTGAAGGAAACTTAGATTGCGATGCTCAGGAAGTAGCTTTAAATCTTAAAGAATGTGAATGGTGGATTGGTACAGATTTGTTAAGTCCTAACTATAATGGACCATTAAATTTTCAAGAAGGTGGAATAGTAACGGTAGGAAGTAATTCAGGAAATGAAGTAACAGGTACTTGGGAGGTGCTTCTCGGTAATACAGGAGTGTTTTTAGTTTTAGACTTGCCAGGCGACTATCAGGTGCTTTCTCTAGACTGGAGAATTGTAGAGTGCGAAGACGACAGATTAGAGTTGGTATCAGATAATAATGGGTTAGTGCTTGAGCAAAATTGTAATGTTGAGCCAGATTGTAATCAATCAGACGTAAGCGAGTATCTAATGTCTTGCTATATAGTACCTACTATTAATGGCTATACATCTCCAATGACCTATTTTGAGTTTTCAGAAAACAATAGCCTCTTTACAATGTATCAAGGCGATATGCCTCATAATGGTACATGGGATATAAGCTCAGATGATAATGGCGTATTTATCTTTATCAATTTCCCTTCGTCTTTAGAAGAGTATAATGATCAATGGTATTTGCAGGAATGTAATGACGATGGGTTGGTGTTTAGCCAAGGTGATGATATCTTAATTTTAGCCTGCGATGAAAGTGTAAGTAGTGCTTTTGATTGTTTTGAAGATAGAGAAGTTGTTATGTGCGACGATGATAATGATGGTTCTGTTGCTTTCGACTTAAATGCAATTTATGATTGCCCTGAAGATAACGTAGTTTGGACATTTTATGAATCATTAATGGATGCAGAGGCAGAGACAAATGCACTGATATCTCCTTTTGTAAATACAACAAATCCTCAAACAATTTATGTGAGAGTAAGGTTAGCTGATAATCCTGGTGTTTCAGAAATATTTACAGTAGAACTTATTGTAGAAAATTGTTCTAACAATTGTAGCGAAGAAGAAGTAGATAGCTTCTTGGTAGAATGTATTTGGAATGCTGTAAACTATAATGGTAGCGATAATTTAATGAACTGGAACTTCGATTTTGAACCAAACAATCAAATCGTAGTCATTTATAATAACGAAACAACAATTGATGCCACATGGACAACATCGCAATCAGCTACAGGTGTCGTTGTTACGTTTTCTAATGTAACAGGACCAAATATCCAAGCAATAACAGGTGAGTGGCTTGTTGTAGAATGTGAAGAAGATAGGTTGCAGTTACAAAGCGGAGATAATATTTTGGTTTTAGAACAAACATGTAATTAATATATAAACGAGCCATTAGTTAGTATTTTTAGTGAGTTTAAGTTGAGGAAAGGAGTTGCCAACCGCTAGGCAGCTCTTTTCTTTTTATAGTATTCTTAAATTTTGAAGCATATAATTATATACATCCCATTCGTTTATCTCTTGTAAATTCTTAAATTTGCAACTTCAAAAAGAGATAAAGATTATGTTCAATAATTTAAGTGATAAGTTAGATAAAGCGTTACACGTATTAAAAGGTCATGGTAGCATTACCGAAGTAAATGTTGCAGAAACCTTAAAAGAAGTAAGACGTGCGCTTTTAGATGCCGATGTTAACTTTAAAATTGCTAAAGAATTTACCAATAATGTAAAGGAAAAAGCTTTAGGTCAAGATGTATTGACAACGCTTCAGCCTGGTCAGTTAATGGTTAAAATCGTCAAAGACGAGTTAACCGAACTTATGGGAGGCGATGCAGAAGGTATTAACCTTTCTGCGACACCAAGTGTAATTTTAATGTCTGGTTTACAAGGTTCTGGTAAAACCACATTTTCTGGTAAGCTAGCCAACTACTTAAAAAACAAAAAAACAAAGAAACCTTTATTAGTAGCTTGTGATGTTTACCGTCCTGCTGCGATAGATCAGCTTCATGTTGTTGGAGAGCAGATTAATGTAGAGGTTTATAGTGATAAAGGAAATAATGATCCTGTTGCTATTGCACAAGCAGGTATTGCACATGCAAAAGCAAATGGTCATAATGTAGTAATCATAGATACGGCTGGTCGTTTGGCTGTAGATGAAGCTATGATGACCGAGATTTCTAACATTCACAAAGCTATTCAGCCACAAGAAACATTGTTTGTTGTAGATTCTATGACAGGTCAGGATGCTGTAAATACAGCAAAAGCCTTTAACGATGTGTTAAACTTTGATGGTGTAATCCTTACCAAATTAGATGGTGATACACGAGGTGGTGCTGCAATCTCAATTAAGTCTGTTGTAAACAAGCCAATTAAATTTATTGGTACAGGTGAGAAGATGGAAGCTATAGATGTGTTCTATCCATCACGTATGGCAGATCGTATTTTGGGAATGGGAGACGTTGTATCTCTTGTAGAACGTGCTCAAGAACAATTTGATGAAGAGGAAGCTCGAAAACTTCAAAAGAAAATTGCCAAGAATCAATTTGGATTTGATGATTTCTTAAAACAAATTCAACAAATCAAAAAGATGGGTAATATGAAGGATTTAATTGGTATGATTCCTGGAGCAGGTAAGATGATGAAAGGTATTGATATCGATGATGATGCTTTTAAAGGAATCGAAGCTATTATTCATTCTATGACACCAGATGAGCGTGCTAATCCATCGATCATTAATGCAAGCAGAAAGAAAAGAATAGGAAAAGGTTCTGGGACATCTGTACAAGAAGTTAACCAGTTGCTAAAACAGTTTACTCAGATGAGTAAAATGATGAAAATGATGCAAGGTGGTGGCGGAAAACGCATGATGCAGATGATGAAAAACATGCCGAGATAGTTGGCAGTAAACAGTATACAGTAAGTAGTCACTTCGAGCGTAGCCGAGAAGTTATAAATAAATATATTTTCAATTAGCTTTTGCGCCTTTGCGTCTTAGCGAGAAAACAACAAAAAATGACCATACTAGACGGAAGAAAAACCAGTAACGACATTAAAAACGAAATAAAGGCTGAAGTTGATAAAATGAAAGCCAATGGCGAAAAGGTACCACACCTTGCAGCTGTAATTGTTGGTAATGATGGAGCTAGCTTAACATATGTAGGTAGCAAAGTGAGAGCTTGTGAGCGTGTTGGTTTTGAGTCAACTATGGTACGTCTTCCTAATACAACTAGCGAAATTGAATTGTTAGACAAAATTGAAGAGCTTAACAATAATGACGATATAGATGGTTTCATAATTCAGTTGCCATTACCACCACAAATCAATACTCAAAAAGTATTAATGGCAGTAAATCCAGATAAGGATGTAGATGGTTTTCACCCAACCAACTTTGGTAAAATGTCACTGGATATGTCTACATTTATTCCTGCTACACCATTTGGTATTTTAGAGCTTATAGACCGTTATGGAGTTGAGACCAAAGGAAAACATACAGTTGTTATTGGTCGTTCTCATATAGTTGGTCGCCCAATGAGTATTTTAATGGGACGTAAAGGTTTTCCAGGAAACTCAACAGTAACTTTAACGCATAGTCATACTAAAAATATTACCCAAATTACTTCTCAGGCAGATATTGTTATTTCAGCGTTAGGTATTCCTAACTTTTTAAAAGCAGAAATGGTAAAAGATGATGCTGTAATTATTGATGTTGGTATAACACGTGTACCAGATGATTCTGAAAAAGGCTATCACATTACAGGAGATGTTGACTTTGAAAACGTAAGTAAAAAAGCAAGTTTTATAACACCAGTTCCAGGTGGAGTTGGGCCAATGACTATTGCTATGCTTTTAAAGAATACATTGTTAGCTAGAGAACAACATAGAAAGAAATAAAACTCTATTTGTTATTTAGCAAATAGTTGATTTATATCCTTAAAGGCTTTAAATTCTAAAGCATTTCCGGAAGGATCTTTAAAAAACATTGTTGCTTGCTCACCAACTTGTCCTTCAAAACGAATGTAAGGTTCTATGATGAAATTTATGTTTTTGCTTTTTAACAAATCAGCAAAATCATGAAAGTCTTGCCATTGTAAAACCACACCAAAATGAGGTACAGGTACATCTTTACCATCTACAGAATTTGTATGTGAGTCTTCTTTGGTTTTTGGCTTGTAATGAATCACTAACTGATGTCCAAAAAAGTTGTAATCTACCCAATGATCGCTACTTCTTCCTTCTTCAAGATTTAGTGTATTGGTATAAAAATTTCTGCATACATCTATATCATCAACAGGAATTGCTAAGTGAAAAGGAGATAAATTCATACCATGTAAAATTAATGTCTTCTGTTTCTACGTTGTTGATTGGGTTGAAACGTTTTCTTAGAATCTCCAATTAAATCGCTCAATGTTTTAAACTCTTCTTTGGTGAGTTCTCTATACTTACCAATAGCAGTGTCTAGTTCAATATTCATAATTCTAACACGTTTTAAGGTCTGTACTTCGTAGTTGAGATACTCACACATACGACGAATTTGTCTGTTAAGACCTTGAGTTAGAATAATACTAAAGGTGTATTTGTCTATTTTTTTTACCTCACACTTTTTGGTACGTTGTTTTAATTCTTCAATATAAATACCACCAGACATTCTTTGGATAAAAGTTTGCGAAATAGGCTTATCGACAGTAACCACATATTCCTTTTCGTGATTGTTGCTGGCACGTAGAATTTTGTTAACGATATCACCATCGTCTGTTAGCAAAATCAATCCTTCACTCGGTTTATCTAGTCTCCCAATAGGAAAAATACGTTTTGGGTAGTTTATAAAGTCTATAATGTTGTCTTTTTCAACACGAGTGTCTGTGGTACAGACAATACCAACAGGCTTGTTAAAGGCTAAATAGACAAAATCTTGTTTGCGTTCGCCAATGATTTCTCCATCAACTTTTACCACATCATCAGGAGCAACTTTAGTGCCCATTTCTGGTATAGCATCATTAATGGTAACTCTACCTGCATCGATTAATCGATCAGCTTCACGACGAGAGCAATAACCTGCTTCGCTGAGGTATTTGTTAAGACGTTTTAAATTATCAGACATGATGCAAAAATACAATAAAGTCTTTTAGGACTTAGGTAATAATAATGACATTTCATTAAAAACAACATCATCCAGATGACCCATTTTTGTCTTGTCTTTAGAGATAAGATGCATGTGCAAAAAGGAATCATGATGAGTAAAAATACCTTGATGTTCGGTAGAGAAAAAACCAATAATTTCTACATCTTCACTTTCTAATTGATAATTAATCTGTCCTTGGTGAGCTTCTTTAGGTGAAGAAACTTTAGTGCCTTTTGGTAAATTTTGAATGTGAATTGTTGCTGCAGAAATACGACCATCCAGTTTAAAAACGAAAGGTCTTTTTTGAGATTTTGTATTATTATCAATAAAACTCTCTAAATCTTTTATAGATTTTACAGAACTCGGTAGTTTGATTTTGCTCCATTTCGTGACATTAGCATAAACAAAAAATGGTGCCTCAGCATTAGAAATTTCATTCACAGCCATTGTAGAATCTGTAAGAATTCTTGAAACATAAGTTTTTCCGTTATTAATTACTATTTCACCACGCAAATAAGCTTCTGGACCAAGGCCATAAAGTCCATTTTTAGGTTTTATAGTATCAAGCTTTATTTTGCTAAAAAGTTCACCTTTCCACATTACATCTTTCATGGCAGCTACACTAACAACGTCAGAGTATGTATTGCTTTGCTTTTCTTCTGTGTTTGATTTGCAACTAAAACAAAACAGAATTAGAATGATATAAGCTAGTTTTTTGCTTGCCATAAATAAGAATTAACCATTTATAAACTCAATAATTTTTGGCGTTAAAGATTCATCTTTTAATCCATGACCAAAACCTTGAGTCTCTATAAACTTTGAATTTTTATAGCGATTGGCAAAAAGTTGTCCGTCTTCAAAAGGAATAATTTTATCTTTTTTATCGTGAATGATTAAGCCTTCAGCTTCAATAGTTTTGGTGAAGTTGGCTGCCGAAAAATAATCTACAGGTTTGCCAAAGCGTTCAATGACAATATTGTCTAAGCCATTAGAAATACGTTTATTGTAGCCCATCATAGTTTTGTATCTGGAAAACACACCTGTAAAATGAGCTGGTGCTCCCAATAAAACCAATTTTTTAACTGAAGATAGTTGGTAGTTGTGAATAAAGAATACTGTTGACATTCCTCCAACAGAGTGGCCAATTATAACTTCTGGTTGATGTTTTTTTGCAACTATATTTATAAATTCTGAATATAAAATAGCATTACATTGTTTTCCGTCTGAGCGACCATGTGCAGGAGCATCTAATGCTATGATGTTGTAATTTTGAGCTTTTAAATCGTTGAGAATATAACTCCATCTAGAAGCGTTGCTTTCCCAGCCGTGTGCTAACAAAACAGTCTTTCCATTTCCTTTCCAACGATAAACCGCAATACTTTGCCCTTTGTAAGACAGTTCTTCAAACAAAGCAGAATCGATTATTTTTGTTTGAGCTTCTGTGTAGCGACCTTTACGTGGCGATGCAAATAAATTTAAAGCCTTCTTAGAGGCATATTTTGAAGATATTATACTCGTTGCGTTAAGAGCATTGCCTATAGATTTTATAACAAAACTACTCATGCTATTCGTTTTCTCTGTTTACAGCTTCTATTGAAAATGCAGGAAGGCAAATAGCAATATATTCACAAGGCTCATCAAAAGGATTAGAATATTGAAGTCTTGTGTTTTTTTCTACTTTAATAGATTGTCCTGCTTCTAAAATAATGGTTTCACCTTCAATGATAAATTGCTTTTTTCCTTTTATGATGAAGGTGTACTCGTCAAATTCTGGTGTTTGAAAAGGTTCACTCCATCCAGGAGGAGCTACCATATGTGCTATACTTATTTCAGAATTACCATCACTAGCTTTTCCAAAATGTTCTTTTATTATTTTTCCATCGTCAGTTGGGACGATGAATGGTGAGTTTTGAATTGTGTATTTCATTTTAAATTAGAAAGAATGGGTTGTAATAAATGTTGATTTGGTGCCAGGTTATTATACAAGAAAACAAACAGCCAACAATGAACAAAAAGTATCTTTTGTTATAAATCTTAAGCTCATTCTTGAAATAATAATAATCTAAAATTTCAATTAATATTCCTAACGAATAAAAAACGTTTGCAACAAAGCCGTAAGCTAATAAGCCAATAAATTCAATAAGACCAAAATAGGTGCTATACATACATAGGCCTAGAAGACCAATTCCACCTACGATTACATTGTACCATAAGCGCTTGCTTTCCCACCATTTCAAACATTTGTCAAGTTCTTCTTTAGTCATTAATTACCAATGAATCATAAAATATTTAATCTTAGCTTTTTCTGGTATTTGAATAGCGTCTATAGTTGCATTCATATCAAATCTTAGACTGCTTGGTAATTCCTTCTTATCAATAGCAAAAGATGTGTTTATTTCATTAATAGAAATAACAACGGTATTGATAAGATTGTCAATTTTCGAAATTCTGTGATTATCCTTAATATCTTTAAACGTGCTAAGTAATGAAATGTTCCTTTCAGTTTTATAACGCTCATCTTTAATTCTAACGCTGGAGATTACAGATGTAGAGTCTAGAGCTTCTTTAGGATATAAGTCTAAGAGCTTCTTACCTCCTTTATCAAATATTTCAATAACATTTATAGAGCCAGCAAATTCATCGCCAGAAACATATTTTACAATTGAATCATTTTTAAAAATGGCATCTAATTCCCTAACCGTTGTAGAGTCTGTTAGTAAGCCAATATTATGTTTTTTAACTAAAAACGGATCTACAGGTTTGTCAGTTGAGCAGCTTGTTATAAAAACTGATGCAATTATAATTGCAAAAAAGATGTTTTTCATATTTAAGATTTAGGGTTAGTTATTTTAGCATTTTGGTTAAAATTCCAAGTACACTTCTAATTACTGTTGGACTAGAGAGTACTTTTACAATTGGGTTTTGTCTTGTGCTTCGTCTTCTGCTAGAACTAGCTTTGCGTTTGCTTTCGGCTTTTTTTAGCGCCTCTTTTTCTTCTTCAGCTTTACGTTTTGCTTCTTCTGCTTCTGCTAGCTTTATTTTTTCGTTTAGCATTTCATATGCACTTTCTCTATCAATCTCTTTATTGTATTTTTTTGCTAATTGAGATTGTGAGAGTAAGCTGCTAAGTTCAGATTCGGTTAAGATATCCATGCGACTCATAGGAGCACGCATCATTGTAGCTGCCAGAGGAGTTGGTTTTCCTTTTTCGTCTAGAGCAGATACTAACGCTTCACCAATACCTAAAGAAGTTAGCACATCAGCAGTGTCATAATATTCTGTGTCTGGATAGTTTTGTGCCGTAAGTTTAATGGCTTTTCGGTCTTTTGCTGTAAAAGCACGTAAAGCATGTTGCACTTTTAAGCCTAGTTGTCCTAGCACAGCTTCAGGAACATCAGTAGGGTTTTGGGTTACAAAGTATAGACCAACACCTTTACTTCTTATAAGTTTTACGATACTTCCTATTTGGTTTAATAATGCGTCAGAAGCCTCATTAAAAATTAAATGCGCTTCATCTATAAACATTACAAGTTCTGGTCTTCCGCTATCTCCTTGCTCTGGGAATGTAGAATAAATTTCAGCTAATAGACTTAACATAAAAGTTGAAAACAACTTCGGTTTGTCTTGGATGTCTGTAAGCCTGATTATGTTTATATAACCACGTCCATTTTCGTCAATACGCAATAAATCTTGTGTGTCAAAAGAGGTTTCGCCGAAGAAGAGATCTCCGCCTTGTTGCTCAATTTCAATGATTTTTCTTAGAATAGCTCCTGTAGAAGCTGTTGAAATTCTACCATAAGCTTCCTGAAATTCTTCTTTACCTTCATTAGTAGCATATTGTAAAATCTTTTTGAAATCTTTAAGGTCTAGAAGCGGTAGTTTATTATCATCACAATACTTGAAAATTACAGAAATGATTCCGGCTTGTGTTTCGGTAACACCTAATATTCTTGAGATAAGAACAGGTCCAAACTCGCTAATGGTGGCTCTAAGTCTAACACCATCTTGCTCAGAGAGGGTTAAAATTTCTACAGGAAATGATTGAGGATCAAACGGAAGTCCTATTTTTTCATGACGTTCATCAATTTTGGCGTGTCCAGGACTTGGTTTTGCCAAGCCACTTAAATCTCCTTTAATGTCCATTAGTAAAACAGGAACACCTTTTTCAGAAAGATTTTCAGCCAACACCTGAAGCGTTTTTGTTTTTCCTGTTCCTGTGGCTCCGGCAATAAGACCGTGTCGGTTCATTGTTTTTAGAGGCACATTAACAAAAGCATTAGTTTTAGTTTCACCTTCTAACATTGCAGCACCTAGGGTAATGTAATCTCCCTTAAAAGTGTTGCCAGCATTGATGTCGTTGATGAATTTTTCAGAATTACTCATGGATCAGAAAATTTGCATAAAAATAGTGTAATTTTAATCAAGTATAAAATAGAAATAACCGCATGTATATTTGCTGCAATTGGCATTTTGCCCTTTGGTAATACACAAATAGTACAGACTTATTGGTATATTTGCGCACTATGACAAGACGAGAAAAACAACAATTGATAGATCAAGGGCATTTATTGCCTTTAATGGAAGAGTTTTATACTATTCAGGGAGAGGGTTTTCATAAAGGAACAGCAGCGTACTTTGTGAGAATTGGTGGTTGCGATGTTGGTTGTCATTGGTGCGATGTAAAAGAGAGTTGGTTGCCAGAATTGCATCCTGCAACTGAAACAACAAAAATTGTTGAAAACGCTGTAAAATACAGTGATATTATTGTTGTAACAGGAGGAGAACCGCTCACTTGGGACATGGGTCCACTTACAGAACAGTTAAAAGCCAAAGGAGTGCAAACGCACATAGAGACTTCTGGTGCCTATAAATTAACGGGTAAATGGGACTGGATTTGCTTATCTCCTAAGAAAGTAAAGCTACCAACCGAAGAAGTTTATAAAGAAGCAAACGAGCTTAAATGTATCATCTATAATAATGACGATTTCAAATTTGCTGAAGAACAAGCCGAAAAAGTAAATAAAAATTGTATATTATACCTGCAACCAGAATGGAGTAAGAGAGAGAAGATGATGCCAAAGATTGTAGATTATGTAATGGCTAATCCAAAGTGGAAGGTGTCATTGCAAACCCATAAATATTTGAATATCCCTTAAATGTTCTTTAACGAAATTAAAAATTACAGAGGTGAAATTTGGAAAACATTAGAATCCCCTAAGGAAGACAAGATTTCATCACAAGAAAAATTTTTTGTTTCAAACTATGGTAGAATTATTAAAGTTGAGGAGGAAAAACCAAGATTAATAGACCCTTATCTGTTAAATGGTTATCCTCATATTAAAATTAAAACCACTGAAACAAAAGTTTACAGAGGCTACAGTAAGTACAAATACAAAGGCTATTATGTACACAAACTTGTTGCCCAGTATTTTTTGGAAAATACTAAAGAAGGTATCTACGTTATCCACTTAGATTATGACAAGCTGAATAACAAAGCTAATAATCTAAAATGGGCTTCTAAGAGTGAAAAAGAAGCTCACCAATGGAAAAACCCTCATTTTATTAAAGCCAAGAAAAAACAGGAGCCGCCATCTGCTAAGCTCACAGAAAATAATGTGAGGTTAATTAAGAAAATGCTGAATGATCCTAACAGGCGAACACGACTAAAGATTATAGCAAAGCGTTTCGGAATTTCTACAACGCAACTCAACAGAATTAAATCTGGTGAAAATTGGGGACACATTCCTTCATTATAGAAACAAAAAAAGACTGTTTGTAAATAATCTTACAGACAGTCTTTTGTAGTTTTTTATGTAAAGAGTGTTACTTTTTCTCAAAAGGTACAGCAACTCTAACAGTGCCCCAACCTATGTGCATATCTGCACCTTTATCAGATTCTTCAAAGGCTATAGAAAAAGCTTCAAGAGATTCATCTCCTTCCGTTGTCGGTACAGTTATTCTGGCAACATCATTTTTTTCATCGTAAAAATAACTTCCCCAAACATTTAAATCTGTACTTATAATGATAGTCCATTCTTCCTTTCCAGGAATTGCATATACAGTGTATGTTCCTTTTTTAACGTCTTTTCCGTCTAATTTCATGTCAGTGTAGACTTGTAGTTCTGCAGCTTCATTAGCGCCAAGTCTCCATACTTTTTCAGGTTTTGCTAAATCATATACATCTCTGTCTTTTAGCTGAGGTCTGCTGTAAACTATTTTTATTTGTTTGTTAGACTCTTTGTAGTTGCTAGGAAAAGAAGCCGCGTCCATTGGGCTTTTATCTAATCCTGAAAATTTTTGAGCTTCAGCATTAAAAGATAGAAGTAATGCAAATGCAAAAGCAATGGTTGAAATTAATCGTGTTGTTTTCATGTTTTGGTTTTTAGTTGAAATAAAATTAGATTTTAATTGCTCTTACGGTCGAAAAGAAATCCTAAAGTTTACAGATTAAAAGTTAAATGTTAGAATTTGTATTGTTGAAGTTTTGTTTTTGTTTAAAAATGTATTTTTATATTTTATATTGAAATCAATATGTGTTTAAGTGTTTAATAAATGAAAGTTTAATTTCATATTTGTTTCATAATTAATAATGAAATAAAATAGTTATGTGCGGAATAGTATGTGCGTTTGATATAAAACAGAAATCAGAAGATTTAAGACCTCAGGTATTAGAAATGGCAAAGGCCATTCGTCATAGAGGACCAGATTGGAGTGGTGTTTACAGTGATGAAAAAGCAATTTTGGCTCACGAGCGATTAGCTATAGTAGATCCTGCTTCAGGAAAACAGCCATTGTTTAGTGAAGATAAAAAACTAATCTTGGCCGCAAATGGTGAGATATATAACCATAAAGTTTTAAGAGTTCAATTTCCAGATTACAAGTTTCAAACTGAAAGCGATTGTGAAGTAATTCTAGCTTTATATAAAGAAAAAGGAGTCGACTTTGTTGATGAAATGAACGGCATTTTTGGTTTTGCAATTTACGATGTAGATAAAGATGAGTATTTCATAGCGAGAGACCATATGGGAATTATACCATTATATATGGGTTGGGATCAACACGGAACATTCTATGTGGCTTCAGAATTAAAAGCTTTAGAAGGAGTTTGTACTAAGATTGAGTTATTTCCTCCAGGACACTACATGAGTGGCAAGGATGGAGAGTTAGTGCAGTGGTACAAACGCGATTGGGAAGATTTTGATGCTGTAAAAGATAACGAAACAAGCATTGCAGAAGTAAAACAAGCCTTAGAAGATGCAGTGCACAGACAGCTTATGAGTGATGTTCCTTATGGAGTATTGTTGTCTGGTGGATTAGATTCTTCTGTAACTTCTGCTATTGCAAAAAAATATTCGCAACGTCGTATAGAGGCAGATGATAAAGAGCAAGCTTGGTGGCCACAATTACATAGCTTTTCTGTAGGATTAGAAGGTTCTCCGGATTTGGCCGCTGCCAGAAAAGTAGCGGATCATATTGGTACAGTTCATCATGAAATTAAGTTTACCATCCAAGAAGGCTTAGATGCTATAAAAGATGTTATATATCAATTAGAAACCTACGATATTACAACCATTAGAGCGAGCACACCTATGTACTTAATGGCTAGAGTTATTAAGTCAATGGGAATAAAAATGGTACTATCTGGTGAAGGTGCTGACGAATTATTTGGTGGCTATTTGTACTTCCACAAAGCACCAAACGCGAGAGAATTTCATGAAGAAACTGTACGTAAATTAAGTAAGTTACACATGTACGATTGTTTAAGAGCTAACAAAAGTTTAGCAGCTTGGGGAATTGAAGGTCGTGTACCATTTTTAGATAAAGAGTTTATGGATGTTGCTATGCGCATTAACCCAGAAGATAAAATGATAAAAGACGGTAGAATTGAAAAATGGGTAGTACGCAAAGCATTTGAAGATATGTTGCCAGAAAGTGTAGCTTGGAGACAAAAAGAACAATTTAGTGATGGAGTAGGTTACAGCTGGATAGACACCTTAAAAGAACTGGTAAACGAGGAAGTAACAGACGAGCAAATGGCAAATGCACATTTCCGTTTCCCAATACAAACACCACAAAATAAAGAAGAGTATTATTACAGAACCATTTTTGAAGGGCATTTTCCAAGTGATACAGCAGCTTTAAGTGTGCCACAAGAGCCAAGCGTAGCGTGTAGTACAAAAATCGCGTTAGAGTGGGATGAAGCATTTAAAAATATGAATGACCCAAGTGGTAGAGCAGTTGCTAAAGTGCATGATGATGCGTATTAATTTATGTTAGTAAAAGTTTAGATTAAATCAGAAAGCTGACCGTTAAGGTTAGCTTTTTTTGATTTAAAAAAGGGTTAAAAAATCGGTTTTAAGACACTTTGATGAATTTTATATTTTTATTGAGTAATAAAAGCGCTGAAATCCAATTTAAGATGCTTTTTAGCTGTTTTAAGCTACTTTTGTCTTTTTAACAATTGTTAATAATTATTACTCAAAGTCAATAAAAAGCTATGTATTGGCTTTGATTTTTCTTATCTTTGAAAGTACTCAAAAGAGACGCAGTTAGCGTCTTTTTTGCTGTAAAATTAGAACTAAATCTTATTACATATAAAATGAGCGAAGAAAACAAAAAACAATATGGCGCAGACAGTATCCAGGCCTTAGAGGGCATGGAGCACGTGCGTATGCGTCCATCGATGTACATTGGTGATGTTGGTGTAAGAGGTTTACATCACTTGGTATATGAGGTTGTAGACAACTCTATTGATGAAGCTTTAGCAGGACATTGCGATAATATCACAGTAACTATAAACGAGGATAATTCCATAACTACAGAAGATGATGGTCGTGGTATCCCAGTTGGTCTTCATAAAAAAGAAGGTGTTTCTGCATTAGAGGTTGTAATGACCAAAATTGGTGCTGGTGGTAAGTTCGATAAGGATTCTTATAAGGTTTCTGGTGGTCTTCATGGTGTTGGTGTAAGTTGTGTTAACGCACTTTCTGAGCATTTAAAAGCTACAGTTTACAGAGAAGGTAAAGTATGGGAGCAAGAGTATGAGCGTGGTAAAACTTTATATCCTGTAAAAACTGTTGGAGATACAGATAAGACAGGTACTATTGTAACCTTTAAGCCAGATCCGCAAATCTTCCAGCAAACATTAGAATATAACTACGACACGTTAGCGAGTCGTATGCGTGAGTTGGCATACCTTAACAGAGGTATTACAGTTCATTTAGTAGATAAGCGTCACAAAAAAGAAGACGGTTCTTATGAAGGTGAAACTTTCCATTCTGAAGAAGGACTTTCAGAATTTGTTAAGTTTTTAGACGGCAACAGAGAGCCATTAATGAAAGATGTTATTTCATTTGAAGGTGAAAAAAATGGTGTTCCTGTTGAAGTTGCTATGGTGTATAATACTTCTTATGCAGAGAATTTACACTCTTATGTAAACAATATTAATACGCACGAAGGTGGTACACACCTTTCTGGTTTCCGTCGTGGACTAACGCATACGCTTAAGAAATATGCAGATGGTTCTGGAATGTTAGACAAATTGAAGTTTGATATTTCTGGTGATGATTTCCGTGAAGGTTTAACAGCTATTGTTTCTGTAAAAGTAGCAGAACCTCAGTTTGAAGGTCAGACCAAAACTAAACTTGGTAACCGTGAAGTTTCTGCATCAGTTTCTCAGGCGGTTTCAGAAATGTTAACCGATTACTTAGAAGAGCATCCAGAAGATGCAAAGACGATTGTACAAAAGGTAATCTTGGCAGCACAAGCACGTCACGCAGCACAAAAAGCACGTGAAATGGTACAGCGTAAAACGGTAATGAGTATTGGTGGTTTACCAGGAAAATTATCTGACTGTTCTGAGCAAGACCCAGCGCAATGTGAAGTATTCCTTGTAGAGGGTGATTCTGCAGGTGGTACTGCTAAGCAAGGTAGAGACAGAGCATTTCAAGCAATTTTACCATTAAGAGGTAAGATTCTTAATGTTGAAAAAGCAATGCAGCACAAGGTGTTTGAAAATGAAGAAATCAAAAATATTTTCACAGCACTAGGTGTAACTATTGGTACAGAAGAAGATCCAAGAGCATTAAATCTTACAAAATTAAGATACCATAAAGTAGTAATTATGTGTGATGCCGATATTGATGGTAGCCACATTGCAACACTAATCTTAACGTTCTTCTTTAGATACATGAGAGAACTTATAGAAAATGGATTTGTATACATTGCAACACCACCTTTATACTTAGTAAAGAAAGGTGCTAAAAAGCAATATGCATGGTCAGATAAAGATCGTGATGCTATCATTTCAGATTTTGGTGATGGTTCTAAAATACAACGTTATAAGGGTCTTGGTGAAATGAATGCTGAGCAACTTTGGGATACTACAATGAATCCAGAGTTTAGAACGTTACGTCAGGTTAATATCGATAACGGTAGTGAAGCAGATCGTATTTTCTCTATGCTAATGGGAGACGAAGTGCCACCTCGTAGAGAGTTTATTGAGAAGAATGCTATTTATGCAAATATCGATGCATAATTAGTAACTGTATATAAAAAGAAAACCGCATAAGTGATTATGCGGTTTTTTTATGCTTTAATATGTCTGTTAGAAATCGAAGCCAACAGAAAATTGCCATACTCTGTTTTTAGGATTTCCTTCTTCATAAATATCACCTAATCCAAGATGGTATCTTACACCTAAGCTAATGCCAGAATTGGTTTTAAAACCACCACCAAAATTAACTCCCCAATCAAAACTATTAGGTTCAAATTCTTGTGATGTATCAAAAAGGTCAAAATTACTATCAAACTCTTCTTCGTGAGAAATGGCTAAACCTATTTGGGGACCAACTTCTAAGAAAAAATTATTATCTGGATACATTTTAAACATTAATGGTACATTGATGTAGTCTAGCTTTTGGGTAAATGTACCTCCATTGCTTTCAATCTCGTAACCTTGTTGTGAATATAAAAGCTCTACTTGTAAAGCTATGCTTTCTGTAAAAAATGACTCGCCATAGAAACCAACATGAAAGCTATGACGTTGACCAGTTTCACTATCTTCATCAAAACTTACAGCAGCTAAATTGTAACCACCTTTAATTCCGAAGTTTGAAGTTTTTGTTGTTGTGTCATCTTGAGCACTTAAATTGAAGAGTGCACAAAATAGCATCGAAAGTGTTAAGATTTTAGTTTTCATTTTTAAAATATATTTGAGTTTATATTATTTGCCTCCATTAGCTTGAAGGTCTGCAATGCATTGGCTGTCGAGTTCTGGTGCAGAGGTCATATTTAGCATATTGTCTACACCTTGAGAAGATTCTGTTGCCCAAAACATTAAGCAGTCTTCGTTGTTACAGTGCTTAGGGTGTTCGGTATCTTCATGATTTGTTACCATTTCTGTACCGAGATTTGTAAGGCCAAATATATGACCAAACTCATGAGTAATCACTGTGGTTTCTAATAGTGTTCTGTTAGGTTCAAAAGTACTATTGCTATAGTCTTGTATGGTTTCTTCAAAAATTACAAAAGAGGTGTTCCAGTATGCGGAGCCTAGCACAACATTACCATTAGCGTTATTTTCAGATTCACCATCTATAAATAAAGCCCAAACAGCAATGGTGTTATTGGTGTTGTAATATTGACGTTCTGCAATTTCTATATCAGCAATCTCTTGTATGGAGTAGCTTGTGTTTCCTGGAGAAGGAATGGCACGTTTTTCAATTGTAATACCATTAGGTTTGTATGTTCTGTTTTCTAGAAATGAAACAAAATTAGTCACAGTTTCCTCTGTAGGTTCTAATCCTTCTACATATACTATTTCAACAATCATTTTGTCAAAAATAGTAGCGGATAATAGATCGTTTGCCGAACTACCAACGGTTTGTCTGTTGAGGTTTTCGTTTATGCCGTTGTTTTCATCGCCATTATTAGAGTCTGAATCTTCAGTTGTACAGCTTGTTATGAACAACAGAAACAAAAAGAGGTATGTGATTTTAAGTCTCATGATAAAATGTTTTGTTAAAAAGCAGCTGTCTAAAAAAACAGCTGCTTTTACCTTAACCTACGTAACTAATGCCCTTTTGGTTTAGATTTGGGATAAAACCACGGTTATGGCAGCATTAGTTGTGCTTTGTAGAGAAATAGAATTTTCAGAATAACTTGTTACTTCCCACGTTTGATTAAGTAATTCGAAAGTTGTATTTCCTGTAAAGGTTAAGCTTAAGTATACATCAATGTCTGACGTTACTTGGTACACGCCTTCAACATCGGCAATTGTAGTGTTTACAACATTTTGCGCTGTACAAGTTAAGTCGTTAGCAAAATCTATAGTGTAATCTGCAAACTCAGCTACAGCATTTCCAGCAGCATCTACATAGCTTTCAATAACAAAAGTACCTTCAACTAGTATTTCTTCAACATCTTCGGCATCATCTTCAGCATCGTCTTCCATGTCATCAAAATCTAAACACTCATCAATGTAATTTTCCAGATCAGCATCGCTTGTAATTTCTACAGTATTACCATTGCTTAATGTTGCTGTTATTGGGTAGTTTACAGAAAAATAAGCGTCATCATCAAAATTATCCATATAGTTGTATAATTGTTGCTCAGACTCAATTACAACACTACCACTTTGCTCTAAGTTGGCATCATAAGTTAAGATTGTAATAGGGAAATCTATTTCTAAACAGTTTATAGCATCTTCAAAATTATCTTCTGCATCATCGCAAGCATCTTCTAGTGCGTCTAATTCTGCTTCGTTATTAATTACAACTTGCGTATAATTGCTTAACTGTACAGTGATAGGGAATTGAAATTGAACCGAATCGTCATCGTCTGTAAATTCTCCAATGATGTCTAGCACCAATTCGTAATCAGATTCTGAAACTAAAGTAATCTCGGTATTATCTACAATAACAGTTACAGGAAATAAAACAGAAGAACAAGAAACATCGTCTAAGAAATCATCAAAACTACCATCATACATAGCAGATCTTTCTAAGTTTTGAGCAGTTGGTGATGTTGCTGAGTTTGTGTTTGGGTTGTTTCCGTTTTCGTCATCTATTTCATCTTGACAAGAGGTTAAGCTTAAGATTGAAATAAATAAAAGTGCTGATAAGAATTTTAAATTTTTCATAATATTGATTTTTGGGTTTTGTGTTCTTAAATTAATTATTGCGATTTTTTTCGCTTTCTGTATTTAAGACGTTTAGGATTTAATTTACCCTATGGTTTTTTTGAAATTTTTTTAAAATAAATTTTAATATTCTGAAAATCAGTGTTTTTAATGTGTGATTTTTTTATTCCTATTTTTGCATTTACAACTATTGATTAATCATTAATGGCAAATAAACACCCAAATCTTTGTGAAGAAGAACACTTCAATGCTTTTTATCTTGAGCATATAAAAGCTGTGAATAATTTTGCGTTTTATAAGTCTGGAGACAAGTCAGTTGCGTTAGATTTGGTACAAGATGCCTTTTCTAAGATATGGGAAAATTGCTCTAGTGTAGACTATACTAAGGCCAAAACTTACTTATTTACAACTGTAAATAATTTGTTTTTAAATATAGTAAGACATCAGAAAGTAGTATTGACTTACGCTAAAGCTTCGCCATATTTAGATAAGACTAACCAAACTCCAGAATATTTACTCGAAGAAGAAGAATTTAAAAATAAGTTGCAAGCTGTAATAGCCGATTTAAGTGAGGAGCAGCGCGAAGTATTTTTACTCAACCGAATCGAAGATAAAAAGTATAGAGAAATTGCAGAATTACTTGGTGTGTCTCAAAAAACAGTAGAAAAACGAATGTCTGCAGCACTCAAGATTTTAAGAGAAAAACTAAATAATAAAACAATTTAGAAACTTAGTATAGGGTAAAATAGCACTAAAGTGTCTTAAAGTAGAATAGCATTAAAAATGAATAAAGATAATGACATATTAAAATGGTTTAATGGTGAAATTTCTACCGAAGAAATAAAAGCCATGTATCCTAATGAGGATTTTTCTGCATTAGAAAAGGCTGGTTTTTATTCAAAACAAATAGAAACACCATATATCGATGCTAATAAGGCATTGGCAGATTTTAAAACCAGATCTTTAAATAAAACCAAAAAAGAGACCTCTAAGGTTGTACCACTTAATTATAAGATGTTATTGCGTGTTGCTGCTATTGTAGTACTTATGTTAACGTGTTCTTATTTTATCTTTTTTAATACAGAAGCTTCATATAAAACAGGCGTTGCGGAGACAACTACGCTTAATTTACCAGATGATTCTGAGGTTGTTCTTAATGCAAAATCACAGTTAACCTATAATAAAAAGGAATGGGACAATCAGCGTTTGTTAACCTTAGATGGCGAGGCTTATTTTAAAGTTACCAAAGGCAAAAAATTCACTGTAAATACAGATGCAGGATCTGTTGAGGTACTGGGAACACAGTTTAATGTAAAAGAGCGCAGTAACTTTTTTGAAGTAAAGTGTTATGAAGGTTCGGTTGCTGTAACTTATGATAATGAAACTACGGTTTTAGCACCAGGAAAAAGTGTGAGAGTTGTAAGTGGTAAGATGATTAAGATAGACGATTTTACATCGCAAAATCCGTCTTGGATTAATGAAGAGTCTAGCTTTAATAATGTACCGTTATGGCAAGTTATAGAAGACTTGCAACTGCAATACAATATTAAAATTAAGATAGTAGATGGTGTTGATACATCTCAATTATTTTCGGGAAGTTTTACCCACAAAGACAAAAATATTGCCTTAAAAGCTGTAACTATACCATTAAAACTTAGCTATAAAATAAATGGTAATGACGTAGAGTTTTATAATTATGGAGCTAACTAAGCGTCTTCTATGTATTGTAATAACGCTATTTTCTTTGCAAAGTCAGGCACAAGAAAAGATACCACTTTTGCAATTAATTTCTGAAATTGAAACCAAGCACGAGGTTAAATTTTCGTATTCTGCTGTAGATGTAAAATCAGTTACTGTTGAGCAACCACAATCTTCCTCAACTCTAAAAACAGTTATTGAGAAACTAAACAGCTCCACCTTACTTAATTTTAAGTTTTTAACCGATAGATATATTACTATTTCTACGATTGATAAAACGATTTCTGTTTGTGGAATATTGAAAATTGATGCCAATACATCGCTTTACGGAGCCTCAATTGTTGTCAATAATACATTAAATGGTGCTGTATCCAATAATGAAGGAGAATTTAAGTTAACAGATGTGCCAGTTGGTGCTGAGGTTGTAATTTCCTATTTAGGGTACAATACAGAAAGGATTAAAGCCACAGATTTGTGGGAATATAAAGGTTGCAAAACAATAGTGTTAGAAGAAAAGTTAGAGCAACTCAATCAGGTTTTAATTACAAAGTTTTTAACTACAGGATTACAAAAGCGTTTAGATGGCAGTACGCAATTAAATTCTGAAACTTTTGGTGTGTTACCAGGTTTAATAGAGCCAGATATTTTGCAAACTATTCAGGTTTTGCCAGGTGTAGAAAGTGTAAATGAAAGTATTGCCAATCTTAATGTAAGAGGTGGTACAAATGACCAAAACCTCATGCTTTGGGATGGAATTAAAATGTATCATTCCGGTCATTTTTTTGGCTTAATATCGGCTTATAATCCTTATCTCACAGATAAGACCATTGTGTCTAAAAACGGAACATCGAGTGAGTATAGTGATGGTGTGTCTAGTACTATAGATATGCGAACTAAGAATACCATAAATGATGATTTTTCAGGAGGATTTGGTGCAAATCTTTTGCATGCAGATGCTTATTTAAAAGTACCAATTAGTAAGAAACTGGCATTTCATTTTTCAGGCAGAAGATCCTTTACAGATGTGTTGGCTTCTCCAACGTACGATAATTATTTTGAGCGTAGTTTTCAGGATAGTGATATTAATACCAGTACAGAGTCAGATGCTACAGGTAACCAGTCTTCAGACTTCTCGTTTTACGATTTTTCAGCCAAAGTATTATTCGATTTAAATGATAACCATAAGTTTAGAGCAAACGTTATTGGCATTAATAATAATTTAGATTATGCTGAATCTAACACCAACAATACAAGCGAAACAGTTTCAAAATCTAGTAATCTTACACAAGAAAATTTAGGCTTTGGCGGACAATGGAATGCTGTTTGGAACGATCGGTTTTCAACACAATTAAGTGGTTATTATTCAAAATATACTGTTGAAGCAACAGATGCAAGAGTTGAAACTAATCAGGAAGTAAAGCAGTCTAATGAGGTTTTAGAATCAGGTTTTAAAATAAAATCTAATTTAAAAATTAATGACAGCTTTAATCTATTTACAGGTTATCAATTTACCGAAGTTGGTATCTTAAATGCTACAGATGTAATTAACCCAAATTACAACCGAACTAAAAAAGATGTATTGCTTAATCATGCTTTGTTTGCCGAGGCTGAATTTAGTAACAAAAAAACCTATGCAAGAGTAGGTGTAAGAGGTAATTATTTTCAGAAGTTTAGTAAGCTTATTATTGAACCACGATTGAATGTAAGACACAAGCTTTTCAATAACCTTGCTCTTAAACTTCAGGGAGAATTTAAAAATCAATCAGCAACACAGATTATTGATTTTCAAGATGATTTTTTAGGAGTAGAAAACCGTCGTTGGATATTGGCAAATGAGGAAACTATTCCAATTTCAGAAAGTAAACAAGGGTCGTTTGGTTTAGAATTCAGTAAAAATAATTTTTTAATTGATGTTGAAGGGTTCTACAAAAACGTACAAGGTATAACAGTTTCTAATCAAGGGTTTTATAATAATTTTCAGTTTTTAAATGCTATAGGCAGTTATAATGTTAGAGGTGTTGAGGTCTTGGCAAGCAAAACCGCACAGCGTTTTAGTACGTGGTTTAGTTATACATATAGTATAAATGATTATGAATTTAATACGCTAACACCTTCGGTTTTTCCTAATAATGTAGATGTAAGACATTCGTTTGGTTTGGGACTCAACTGTACTATTTTATCTAATCTAGAAATGTCTGTTGGTGGCATTTGGCGATCAGGACAGCCGTTTACAAAACCTGTTGAAGGTAACGAAACTGTGCAAGACGGTAATAATACGTTTGTTAATTATGATACACCAAATAGTGAAAATTTAGATCATTTTATGCGTTTAGATGCATCATTAAAATATAGTTTCACTATTTCTAATAATGTCAAAGCTTTACTGCGATTTGGAGTTATTAATGCCTTAGACAGAAAAAACAGTATAAATACCTACTTTAAAGTAGATCCTAATGACTCTAATAAAGCCATTAAAGTAGAAAATAAGTCTTTAGGATTAACACCAAATCTAAGTTTTAGATGTCTTTTTTAATCCGATAAAAAACATAAAATAACGATAAAATGCATTTTTTGTCGTTATTTTAATATATTTGTCTCAATATTATAAACTTAACCATAATGAAGAAATTAATTCTATTCACAGTATTTTGTAGTTCGTTTTTAGTTTCAAAAGCTCAGAATGATATAGACGTATTGCTGTCTGCAGGTGTAGATGATGCACAACGTTTTGCAAATGATTATTTAGCACCAGGAACCAATGGTGTAATGCATAGTATGAATGCCAATTGGTTTAATTCTGCTAAAGTAAAACCATTAGGAGGTTTTGAGATTTCTTTGGTTGCAAATGCCTCTTTGGTAGGTGATGACGATAAGGTTTTTAGTATGAATACTGCAGACTATAATAACGTTCAGTTTGTGTCTGGTCCAAGTACTCAGAATGTTGCTACAGTTTTAGGTGAAAATGACCCTTCAATTTTTGTTGAAGTAGAATATGATGATCCTATTTTTGGTTCTCAGACTGCAGAATTTGAGTTGCCACAAGGTATTGGTGATGAAAGCTACAATTTAATTCCGTCTGGTACACTGCAAGCAGCAGTAGGATTAGGCAGTGGAATTGAGGTTAAAGCGCGCTATTTTCCTAAATACGAAAATGATGATGTTGCTCTAAATATGTATGGAGCAGGCTTACAGTTTGAGTTTACCGAGTGGTTACCAGCAGATAAGTTATGGCCTGTTGCATTATCTGGATTAGTCGCTTACACACATTTAGACGGATCTTATGATCTTACAGAATCTTCAGGTATTGATGGCGAAAATCAAAGATTAGAGAATAACACAAATACCTGGTTGTTTCAATTAGCGGTTTCTACAAAGTTGCCTGTTTTTAACCTTTACGGAGGTTTGGGTTACATCTCAGGTAAAGCAGAATCAGATTTGTTAGGAGACTATGTAGTTACAAACGGTATAGTTTCTTCAGACACAATTACAGATCCATTTTCGGTGTCAAGTGATGTTTCTGCTGTAAGAGGTACTGTAGGTTTTAAATTAAAATTAGGATTCTTCAGACTTAATGGAGAATATCATATATCAGAGTTTGATGCATTCTCAGTAGGTGTAAATTTTGGATTCAGATAATAATGAATTAAATCTATAATTAAAAGCAGCTTTAAAAGCTGCTTTTTTATTATAGATAGATGATATAAATCATGGGATTTAGATTGTAAAACCTTAAATTTGTGTCAAATTTTAACGATCTAAAACATAAAATAAAATGAAAGTAACCGTAGTTGGCGCTGGTGCAGTTGGCGCAAGTTGTGCAGAGTACATCGCTATTAAAAATTTTGCTTCAGAAGTTGTATTATTAGACATCAAAGAAGGCTATGCAGAAGGTAAAGCAATGGACTTAATGCAAACCGCTTCTTTAAATGGTTTTGATACAAAGATTACAGGAAGTACAAACGATTATTCAAAAACTGCAAATAGTGATATTTGTGTTATTACTTCTGGTATTCCTCGTAAGCCAGGTATGACTCGCGAAGAGTTAATAGGTATTAACGCTGGTATTGTAAAAACAGTTTCTGCCAACTTAGTAGAGCATTCGCCAAATACAATTTTAATTGTAGTGAGTAACCCAATGGATACAATGACGTACCTAGCTCACAAAACTACAGGTTTACCAAAACATAGAATTATAGGAATGGGTGGAGCTTTAGATTCTGCACGTTTTAAGTACAGATTAGCTGAAGCTTTAGAAGCTCCAATTAGCGATGTAGATGGTATGGTAATTGGTGGTCATAGCGATAAAGGTATGGTGCCATTAACATCTCATGCCACAAGAAACAGTATTAAAGTTTCTGAGTTTTTATCAGAAGAGCGTTTAGACCAAGTAAAAGAAGATACTAAAGTAGGTGGAGCAACCTTAACAAAATTATTAGGAACTTCTGCATGGTATGCGCCAGGTGCTGCTGTAAGCGGATTGGTACAGGCAATTGCTTGCGATCAAAAGAAGATATTCCCTTGTTCTACATTATTAGATGGAGAGTACGGATTAAGTGATCTTTGTATTGGTGTACCAGTGATATTAGGAAGAAGCGGTATCGAAAAAATCGTAGATGTACCATTAAGTGATGCAGAAAAACAACATTTAGCAGAAAGTGCAGAAGGAGTTAAGAAGACAAACGGTCTTTTAGAACTTTAAGAAAGTGCTTTTTAAATAAGAAATAACCTTGCTGGCATATTTGTTGGTAAGGTTTTTTTGTATATTCAATAAAACTTTAAAAAAATGAAAAAAATACTAATGCTAGTGGTACTGTTTACGTTAAGTCTTACAGTAACAGCTCAAGAAAAAATTACAGAAGGAGTTATTACTTTAAAACAGAACTATAGCTCTAACGACGAAGCTACTCAAGCCCAACTAGCTATGATGGGCGAAATGATAACAACAACCTTCTTCAAAGGAAAAAAATCGAGAGTAGAGGTCTCTAATCCTATGTCTGGCGATATTACAATTATAACAGACTCTGAGAGTATGGAAAGTCTTACTTTAATGGACAATCCAATGATTGGTAAGAAGTATCAAAAGCAAACTATCGAAGTGCCAAAAGATGAGTCAGACAATTTTAAAGTAGTAGATGGTACAGAAACCAAAACCATACTTGGATATGAGTGTAAACAAAAACACTTAACCATAAAAGAAGGTGGTAGCGAGATTAAAATGGTAATGTATGTAACCGATAAAATAGCTCCAGTATTAAGTCAGCAAAATGCTCAGTTTGGAGATAAACTTGGTGGTTTTCCTTTGTACACAGAAATGAGTATGACTCAAGGAGAAGCAGAGTTTACAATTGTTTCTGAAGTTACCGAAGTTAAAAGTGAAAAAGTAGCTGATTCTAAATTTAGCCTAACACCTCCAGAAGGTTATTCCAAGATGGAAGGTATGTAAAATTAAATCTCATACTATAAAATAAAGACTGCAGAAATGCGGTCTTTATTTTTTGTTATATTTGCCAAATGCGCACCAAATTACATTTTGGTATTATAATAGTTCTATTGGCCTTTTTAGGAAGGTTTATAGACACTCCTGCTACTCCCAATCAAGAGATAACTATACAATTTTCTGATGCTAATGTTTCAGAAATTGAAGCGGAAAACACACTCAGAGATATCCAACAAAAACTACAAAAAATAGGTGCACAAAACCTTTTAGTAGTAAAAGATGATTCTGGGAATTTTAAAATAGCATATTACAGCGTTACAGATGCACAAAGTATTGAGCAAATATTAACCGATAGTAACGAATTTAGTTTTTTATTAGGTGTTGATACCAACAACTCTAAAAAAAACTCTGACAAGGATACTCTAAAAGATTACAAGCTTAATGTATCGGAAATTCAAAAGAAAGATCAAAAAAATGATTGGGATTTTGATAGAGTACAAATTGTAGAGCATAATCAGAAAAGCGACAGGTTTAACAACTTAGAGAAGGATGTTTCTGGTTATTTACACCAATCAGATGTGATGCATCAATTGGTAAAAACAGCCTTCAGAATTAATTCTGGTATCTTCTTCTTAGAAGGTAAAAAAGCATACCAATTTCCAGAAGTAAGAGCAGGACCTATTGTTTAAGGAATTTCATTAAAAAGGTTCCTAACTTTCCATTTAACTTTTGAATCAATCAAAAGACAAAAAATAATTTATAACATAAAAAATCAATTGTCTGATTATACGGTAAATTCTATATTTGCGCGTTAAAAAAATTAGACGTAAAACAAAACAAAATGCAAAACAAAGGAATAATTAAACTGTTTGCACTACTATTTGGTTTGGTAAGTATTTACCAACTGTCTTTTACATTTAAGGCAAATCAAATTGAAGATGCTGCAAAACAAGCTGCAGTAGCAAAGTATGACGAAACAGTAGATGGTTATCAAGATTTAAGAGCGCAGGCAGAAGTTCGCTACTTAGATTCTTTAAAAACTGAAAAAGTTCAGGTAAGTGATAACGAGTTCGAATCTATAGAAGTATACAACCTATTAGGTGTGTCTCAGTACACATATACTGAGGTTGAAAATAATGCCATGAAACTTGGTTTAGACCTTAAAGGTGGTATTAATGCTATCATTCAGATTTCTGTAAAAGACATCTTAAAAGGGTTAGCAAACAACAGTAAAGATCCTGTATTTAATAAGGCGTTAGCTGATGCAGAAGAGTTACAAAAAGATGCGCAAGAGTCTTATCTAGAGTCATTTTTTAGAGCGTTTGACGCTATAAAAGGCGATACTAAATTAGCATCTCCAGATATTTTTGCTAACAGAAACTTAAGAGATGATATTAAACCTGAAATGTCTGACAGTGAGGTGAAAACTATCCTTGAGAGAAAAATAGATGAGTCTATTGTTTCTGCTTTTGAGGTATTAAGAAATCGTATTGACGGTTTTGGTGTATCGTCTCCAAATATTCAACGTTTAGGAAACTCTGGTCGTATCTTAATAGAGTTACCAGGAGCAAGAGATAAAAATCGTGTTGTAGATATTATTACTAAAACAGCACAATTACAATTTTGGGATACATACAAAGCAGAAGAGTTATTGCCATATGTATTTCAGGTAAATCAAGCTTTAGTAGAGGCTGCTAAAGAGACAGAAGGAAATGATAAAGTTGATGAAGTTGCAGAAGTAGAGCAAGATTCAACTTCTAGTACTATTGATGAGTTAACTGGTCAGATAGAAACTGATACTACAGATGTAGCAAATGCTAATCCTTTAGGAATTCAGTTTCCAGGTCGTGGTCCTGTAATTGCTAATTTCTTATCTAAAGATAAAGAGAAAGTATTAACAGCGCTTAATGATCCAAAAAACAGAGCTTTATTACCAACAGAAATGCGTTATGCAAAATTTGTTTGGGGAAAACAAGATAAAGATTCTGAGTTTTCTGCACTATACGCAATAAAGAGTAATAGAGATGGTGAGCCAGAATTAAGTGGTGCTGTTATTACAGAAGCAAGACAAGATTATGATGAGCTTAGTAGACCAGCTGTAAGTATGCAAATGAACCCTAAAGGGGCAAGAGATTGGCAAGAAATTACTAAGAAGGCTAACCAAGAAAATGGTTTTATTGCAATTGTATTAGATGATATAGTATATTCTGCACCAAGTGTTACAAATCAACCAGAAGGTATCGCAGGAGGTAGATCTCAGATTTCAGGTTCATTTACCCTTAACGAAGCTGTAGATTTAGCAAACGTATTAAGAGCAGGTAAATTACCAGCTTCTGCAGAGATTGTACAAGCAGATGAAGTAGGACCTTCATTAGGTCAGGAGGCTATTGATAGTGGAATGAAGTCTTTCATTATCGCATTAGCATTTGTTTTACTTTGGATGGTATTCTATTACGGAAAAGCTGGTCTAGCAGCAGATATCGCATTATTATTAAACATCTTATTAATATTTGGTGTATTAGCAAGTTTAGGTGCGGTACTAACGTTACCAGGTATTGCAGGTATTGTATTAACAATTGGTATTTCGGTAGATGCCAACGTACTTATATTTGAGCGTATTAGAGAAGAACTTGCAAAAGGAAAGTCTCAAAAAGAATCTATTAAAGATGGTTTCTCTAACGCTTTATCATCAATTTTAGATGCTAACATCACTACAGGTTTAACGGCATTAATCTTATTTGTATTTGGTACAGGACCAATTAAAGGTTTCGCAACTACGTTAATCATAGGTATTTTAACTTCATTATTTACTGCAATTTTTATCACTCGTTTATTAATTGACTGGTGGGTAAATAGAGGTGGTACTTTAGATTTCGCAACCGGAATGACTAAAGGTTTATTTAAGAATGTAAACATCGACTTCTTAAAGAAGCGTAAAATAGCTTATGTTATTTCTGGCGCATTTATTTTAGCAAGTTTAGGTTCTTTAGTTACTACAGGATTAGACCAAGGTATCGATTTTATTGGTGGTAGAACCTATCAGGTACGTTTTGATCAGCCTGTGAGTACAGAAGAAATTACAAGCATATTAAATGATCCAAATGTATTTGGAAGTGCTGAGGTAAAGACAATAGGTTCTGCTAATGAATTAAAAATTTCTACAAAATATAGAGTAGAGGATAATTCAGTTGAAGCAGATACAGAAATTCAAACCAGATTGTTTGAAGCTCTTAAGCCTTATTTACCAAAAGGTATGACTTACTCAGAGTTTGATAATGGTTCTGGTGAGGCTAAGATTGGTAAAATGCTTTCTAGTAAAGTGAGTCCAACAATCGCAGATGATATTAAAAAGTCTTCATTCTGGGCTGTATTAGGATCTTTAGTAGTAGTATTCCTTTACATCTTGTTTAGATTTAAGAGATGGCAATTCTCACTTGGTGCAGTTGCGGCTGTATTCCATGATGTATTAATTGTATTAGGTATATTCTCTTTAACATGGAAGTTTATGCCGTTTAGTATGGAAATAGATCAGGCGTTTATTGCGGCTATTCTAACGGTAATTGGTTACTCGTTAAATGATACTGTGGTAGTGTTTGATAGAATTAGAGAATTCTTAAATGAGCATACAGCTTGGGATTTCGGAAAAACTATTAACGCATCACTAAACAGTACGTTAAGTAGAACTTTAAATACTTCTGTAACAACTTTAGTGGTGTTATTAGCAATGTTTATTTTTGGTGCAGATTCTCTTAGAGGATTGTTATTTGCATTAATTGTTGGTGTAGTAGTAGGTACATATTCTTCTATGTTTATCGCAACACCATTAATGTACGATACAGCTAAAAAAGGAGACGCTGCAGAGTCATTAAAGAAAAAAGTAAAAGAAGAAGACGAAGAATAAACTTTGACTTCATGTAAATAAAAAAAAAGCCTTTCTGAAAAGAAAGGCTTTTTTATTTTTTAACTTAACGCTTTAGTCTATTTTATTTAGAGTAATTGCGTCGCTTTCAAAATTAGTTGGTCGTGGTGTACCGTCAAAACCAACTGCTAAAACCATTTGAGATTCAGAATTCATTTTAAAGATACCTTCCAAGGTGCCTAAGGTTTCGTCATCTTTCAGCTGTTTAATAATAAAATCAATATGATAGTAATTTTCTTTTTTTTCGACTTCATAGTGCATAGAGGCTTCATTACCACGCATTGTAAATGATTTGCCACCTAGTATTTGTCCCTCAAATTCAAATAAAGCATAGCCATCTTTAGTAAGTGTTAGGTAGCCAATATCACCTTTATCTTCTCCTTTCCATTTACCAACATAAGAAGGTGAATCTTTAAGCGAGAAAGAGCAAAATAAAACTAAGGATACAATTAAAATTGAAAGATTTTTTAATGATTTCATGTAGATAGGAATTAAAATTATTCCTACAATATATATCATTTTTAAATTAAATGCCTAAAAAGGAATTAATTAGTCTTTTATAAACTCTATTTTGTCACCATTTTTTAGTTGCCATTCATCGGAAAGACCTGCGTTAATTTCTAAAACATACTTAGCAGGTGCTTCAGAAGGTAGTGAGGTTTCATCAAATGGTTTAGCATTTTTTTGAAAGCTAACAATTTGTAGTTTTTCATCTATATAAATGATGTCTAAAGGTATTTTAGTATTCTTCATATAGAAACTTCTCATTTGCACATTTGGAAATATAAACAGCATACCTTGGTTAGTGCCAAGTTGTGTTCTATACATTAACCCTGTTTGTGTTTCGTACTCGTCTTGGGCAAACTCTATATCTAAAGTTTTTATTATGGAGTCTGAGTCTGATTCTTTGAGGTGCAAAACCCCTTCTTTTTTAAAACTAACTTCTACTTTATCATTAGAAGTGTTTAGTTTTTCATCTTTACAGTTAAAAAACAAAAGCAAAAAAAAGATAACAAAGATTCTAATGAAATGAGTTGTACGCATATACTAAGCAACCGTCTTTTTTGGCTTGTAGACAAACATAAAGTAAAGGCCTATAAGTATAAAAGGGATACTTAATAGCTGACCGTTGTTAAGTATGTTACCAAAGAAAGCAGCCAGATCTTCGTCTCCTTGAGGCTCTTTTACAAACTCTACACAGAATCTAATTGTCCATAGGAAGACTAAAAACAGACCAAATAAAAATCCTTCTTGTTTAGATTTATTGGTTTTCCAGTAGACATAAAGTAAGATGAAAAACACAAAAATATAACAGAATGCTTCGTATAATTGAGCAGGATGTCTAGGGTTTGTTTCGCTAAGCTGTCTAAATACTACACCAAAATCACTGTTGGTGTATTTGCCAATAATTTCAGAATTAATAAAATTTCCAATTCTTACAAATACAGCACCAAGAGCTGTAGCGATTACCACACGATCCAAAATCCAAAGAATAGATTTTTTTAAGACTTTTTTGTTAAATAGGTACATAGATATAATCATACCTATAGCTGCACCATGACTAGCTAGACCTTGAAAACCTGTAAACTCAAAACCACCTTTGAATTTAAAAGGTAAAAAGATGCTAAAGAAATCTTCGCTTATTAATTCGGATTGGTAAAAGATAACATGGCCCAATCTAGCACCAATCATTATACCTAAAACAGAATAAATAAATAACGAATCTAGAGATTCGTTTGATTGATTTTCGTTTTTCCAAATCTTCTTGGTAATATGGAATCCTAGTATAAAGGCAATAATCCACATTACACTATAAAAATGAAGTTCAAAAAAACCTAAATCTAATGATTTAATAGGATCCCAATATATTTTTAGTGCATGCATGTAAGTAATCTTTTCGTTGTAAATATACTATTTTGTTAGGGAGTGAAAATAGGATTAACGTAATATTAATCTTCTTTTGGTGGCACAGGATCAAAACCTTTTCCTCTTCAAGGCGACAGAGTGTTAAGAAAATGTACAGTGTACATTTTTAACGAATGTGTGAGCTGGAGAGAGGGCAAAATTTTTAGTTGTCATCTTTCTTTGGTACTGGGTCATATCCTTTTCCGCCCCAAGGATGACAACTAAAAATCCGCTTTAATGCTAGTTTACCACCTTTAAACAGTCCATGAACTTCCAAAGCTTCTTTAGCGTAATGAGAACATGTTGGTTGATACCTGCAAGTAGCAGGTGTTAGAGGAGAAATAAAAGTTTGATAGATTTTAATCAATAATAGAAAGGGATATGCTAAAAATTTCTTCACGATTAATTAGTCGTAAATGTAGTGCCTTCTCTACTATCCTTAAGTTGAATACCAGCCTCGGCTAATTCATCTCTAATTTTATCAGACAAAGCAAAATCTTTGTTTTTACGAGCTTCGTTTCTCATTTCTATTAAGATTTCAACAGCACCTGTTAATTTATCTGCACTAGAGTCTTCTTTAGTGTCATTAACTAAACCAAGTACATCAAAACTAAAGTCTTTTATTGTTGTTCTTAACAAATCTAAATCTTTAATAGTAAGCGAAGCCTTGTTATCTTTAATCTGATTAATAAGTTTTGCGCCTTCAAAAAGATGCGCAATTAATATAGGTGAATTAAAGTCGTCATTCATGGCGTCATAGCACTTTTCACGCCATTCGGTAACATTAAAAGTAGATGTGTCTCCAGCTTTTAAGGCATCCATTGTGTTAATGGCTTCCATAAGTCTGTTGTAGCCTTTTTCACTTGCTTTTAGGCCTTCATCTGTTAAGTCTAAAACACTTCTGTATGATGATTGTGCATTAAAAAATCGAATAACGCTAGGCGCATAAGCTTTACTGAAAAATGGATTGTTTCCAGAAAGTAACTCGTGAGGATTAACAGTGTTTCCTGTTGTCTTAGACATTCGCTGTCCGTTGAGTTGTAGCATATTGGCATGCATCCAGTAGTTTACTGGCGATTCTCCTGTTACAGCTTCACATTGTGCAATCTCACACTCGTGATGTGGAAATTTTAAATCCATACCTCCTCCGTGAATATCAAATCTGTTTCCAAGGTATTTGGTACTCATGGCAGTACACTCTAGGTGCCAACCCGGAAAACCATCTCCCCAAGGAGAAGGCCAGCGCATGATGTGTTGAGCTTCTGCGCGTTTCCATAGAGCAAAATCTTGAGGATTTTTTTTGTCAGATTGTCCGTCTAAGGCTCTTGTGTTGTGTATAAGGTCTTCGAGTTTACGCTTACTTAATTTACCGTATTCTTTAACGGAATTAAATTTGTGAACATCAAAATACACAGAACCGTTAACTTCGTATGCAAAACCATTGTCTATAATTGTTTTAACAAGTTCTATTTGCTCAATTATATGGCCTGTTGCTGTAGGTTCTATACTTGGTGGTAAAAAATTAAAGGTATTTAACACTTCATGAAAGTCTACAGTGTAGCGCTGTACAACTTCCATGGGTTCTATCTGTTCTAACCTTGCTTTTTTTGTGATTTTGTCTTCGCCGACATCAGCATCATTTTCTAAATGCCCAGCATCAGTTATATTCCTTACATACCTTACTTTGTAGCCTATATGTTTAAGATATCTAAAAATAACATCAAAAGACATAAAGGTTCTTACATTACCCAAGTGTACATTGCTGTATACTGTAGGTCCGCATACATACATACCAACATAACCATCGGTTATAGGTTTAAAAACTTCTTTTTCACCAGATAGTGAGTTGTATATTTTTATAGTTTGGGTATCGTATAACGGCATGCTGTAAAATTCAAAAATTGTTTAAACAAAACTAAATAACAATGTAAGACTATACAAACTAAAACTGCGTGTCTAACTGAATGTAATCAAGGAATTCTCTTCGTGTTTCTTTTTCTTTAAACTTTCCGCCAAATTCAGATGTAACAGTACTACTTTCTATGTCTCTTATTCCGCGTGAGTTTACACAAAGATGTTTGGCATCAATAACACAGGCAACATCGTCGGTTCCTAATACTTGTTGTAATTCTTTTACAATTTGTATGGTAAGGCGTTCTTGTACTTGTGGACGTTTGGCATAGTAATCTACAATTCTATTCATTTTAGAAAGGCCAACAACTGTACCGTTAGAGATGTATGCAACATGGGCTCTACCTACTATAGGAAGTAAATGGTGCTCGCAGGTAGAATAAACAGTAATGTTTTTTTCTACAAGCATTTCTCCATATTTGTATTTGTTGTCAAAGGTTGAAGCACTTGGTTTTTTACTAGGATCTAATCCTCCAAAAATTTCATTTACAAACATTTTTGCAACACGGTTTGGTGTGCCTTGCAAACTGTCATCGGTAAGATCTAGGCCAAGGGTTTCTAAGATGTGTTTTACATCGGCTTTGATGCTTTCAATTTTTTCTTCTTTAGACATCTCAAAAGCGTCTTCTCTCATAGGTGTATCGCTTGAAGAACCAATGTGATTATCTCCTAAAGCATCTATATCATTAAAATCGTTATCGATTTTCATAGTTAAATAATTATTAATCAATCTTTAAAAAGGAAGTTGCAAAGATACGTAATAAAAATAGTATGATAAGGTAGGAGTTTTACAATTATACCTGTTATATACTTAAAACCGTTAAAATGTTAATATCGTTAACGATTTAACGATTGTATTTATAAAATTTTCTTAATTTTCCAAACTTTAAAATAAGGTTAAGCTATGAATAAATTTCTTACAATTTTCATTTTGATTCTCTTGCCGATATGTTCTCATGGGCAGGAAAAAAATAGTAAAATTCCACTAAAAGTTATCGAGTTTAAAGATAACGTAGATTTACCACTAACAGCAAAAGAACGACTTCAGATAGATGAAGTATATGGTGAGTATGCAGATAAATATGTGTATAGTGATGCTTTTCGTTTAAAGAGTGTTAAGGACATATTAAGAAATAGAGTGGTAATAAAATACATCACTAAAGAGAGTGATAAAAAAGACTGTTTAAAACTATCCGAGATTCCTCTATTAAATAGTTTTGTTTCAGATTTAGAAAGAGATAAAATATTCGATCCCAAGAATTTTAATCCTTTAAAATACAATTTTGCATTTCATTCTAAAGGGTCTTCTTTATATCAAGTAGATAATACCAATTATTTCATATTCATTAAACCTCAATATCATTAAAAAAATTACACAAATGAAGTATTTATTAACTTTAATAACAGTAGTATTTTCATCGGTATTGATTGCGCAAGATGTTAATATGCAGAATGGAACCGTAAGTCAGTGTGGAGGGGTTTTTTATGATTCTGGAGGTGAGCTAGGAAATTATGGAAATGATGAAAGTTTTGTAATAACTATATGTCCTGAAAATCCAGGTCAAAAAGTTCAAATAGACTTTACTGAATTTAATACTCAGTTAAATGCAGACGTAATGACTATATATAATGGTGATTCTACAGCTGCAGATGCCTTTGGCCAATATTCTGGAGTAGCTTCGCCTGGTTTGGCTGTCGCTACAGAAGATAATGCTAGTGGTTGTTTAACTATACAATTTGTTTCTAATGACTCAGCCAGTGGAAGTGGTTGGGTAGCAGATATATCTTGTCTAACTCCTTGTCAGACAATAAATTCTCAGATCGATTCAGCTTCGCCAGCACCAAATGACGATGGTTACATAAGAGTTTGTCTGTTTGAAGAGATTACACTAAATGGTAGTGGTGATTTTGAAGTAGATGGTACAGGAGCTACATATGAATGGGATTTAGGTGATGGTAATACTGCTACAGGTCAAACCGCAGTTTTTTCTTATTCAGAGCCAGGTGTATACATTGTTAACCTTAATATAAGGGATGCTAATACTTCGGTAGATCCTGATGGTTGTTCAAATAATAATTTAATAAATCAAGTTGTCCAAGTAGCTACAGAGCCAGACTTTACAGGGACAGGTGCCGCTAATACAACGTTATGTTATGGTGAGAGTACAGATATTACAGGTGTTGTAAACGCTGTTGATTTTATTAATGACTGTACACCTCCAGTAAGTGGTGTTACTTTCTTACCAGATGGTAATGGTGCTTTTTATGAAACATGTGTTTCTGTAGATTGTTATGATTCTGGAGAAGTGCTTAATGATGTCAATCAAATTGTAAGCATTTGTCTTAATATGGAGCATTCATATTTAGGAGATTTAGATATCGTAATAACAAGTCCTAATGGTCAATCTGCAACCCTAAAAGATTACCCTGGTGGTGGTGGTACATTTTTAGGAGCTCCTATAGATAATGATGGTAACCTTGATCCTGGTACAGGCGCTGATTATTGTTTTTCAATGTCTGGAACAGTTGAATTAGTTAATGGTCCTACCGAGAATTTAGGTACAGGTAATGCAATAAGTCCAGGTACATATCTTCCTGAAGAATCTTTTGCATCTCTTTTAGGTAGCCCTTTAAATGGTGATTGGTGTATTCAAATTACAGATAACTTAGGGTCTGATAATGGTTTTATATTTTCTTGGGGAATTGAGTTTGATCCTAATCTTCAACCTCCAGAATTATCGTTTACACCAGTAATAACCTCAGAAGCGTGGGATGCTGATCCTACAATAACTAATAACACAGGAAGTGTTATTACTGTATCTCCACCAGATGAAGGAGTGTATTGTTATACTTATAGAGTAACTGATGATTTTGGTTGCGAATACACTGAGGTAGTTTGTATAAATGTATTGCCAGAAATAATTACTGAAGATCCTAATGATTTATTTGTTTGTGATACAGGTAACCCTCCATATATTTTTGACTTAGGAACAAATACACCAGTTGTATTGGCAAGTGCACCAAACCCAGATGATTTGGTGGTTACTTACCATAACTCTCAGGACGATGCGGACACAGATACAGCAGCAATAACAGATATAAACTCTTACTCTGGAACCGATGGTGAGATAATTTTTATTAGAGTTGAATATCTTGATTCTGATTGTTACGAAGTGTTACCGTTTGCTTTAAACGTTTCTGGACAACCAGATATTAATCCTGTTCTTGATATAGAATTATGTGATGATCTTTCTAATGATGGAGTAGAGGAGTTTGATTTAAGTGCTCAAACTTTAGGTATTTTAGGAACTCAGTCAGATGAAGAATTTAATGTTACTTACCACTTAAGTTTTGAAGACGCAGATGAAGGTACAGGTGTTTTACCAAATTTATATACTAATGTAAACAACCCAGAGCCAATCTATGTTAGAGTTGAAAGTGTTGGTGATTCAGATTGTTACAACGCTTCAGTAGATCCTGTTTTCAGTTTAATTGTTAACCCAAGAGCCGTTGCATACCAACCAGACAATATGGTAACCTGTGACGATCCTAGTAATGATGGTTTTGCTGAATTTGATTTAATTTCTCAGGAAGATGATATTTTAGATGGTCAAGACCCAGCGATTTATGATGTTTCTTTTCATCTAACTCAAGATGAAGCTAACTTTAACACAGGAGCTTTACCTACAAACTACACTAATGTTTCTAATCCTCAAACAATATTTGTAAGAGTACAAGATCCAGCTTATCCAGATTGTTATGATACCACTTCTTTTGACCTGGTTGTTAATCCATTGCCAGAGGTTGTTCCTGTAACTCCACTTCAAGTTTGTGATGGAGAGGTAACAGATGGTTTTGCTTCATTTAATATGTCAACAAAAGTTGATGAGATTTTAAATGGTCAAACTGGTATTGAAGTTTCATTTCATGAAACACCAGAGGGTGCAGATGCAGATACAGAAGAGATATTTGACGGTTATGTAAATACAACGCCAAACGGTCAAATTATTCATGTACGTCTAGAGAATACAACAACTAACTGTTATATTGTAAGTTCTTTAACCCTAGAAGTATTAGGTAATCCAACGGCAAATGCACCTATAGCTTTAGAGGAGTGTGATGACGATACCGATGGTTTTACGGTATTTACATTAAGCGATCGCGA
>NZ_JARSBN010000009.1:0-58332 GCF_029624125.1 Winogradskyella marincola
AGCGACTACTGGTTTACAGTAGAATACGAAGAACCCCTTACCAACCAAATTAAAGAGTTCAAAGCCCATTTTACACTACGACGATAAATTTTAAGGCTTTAGTTATGTTTTTCAGGTAAATTGAAACAGATTTTATATGAAATGAAACATAACTTATTATTAACCTTGAGTATATAATTTAAGTTCGTGAAAACTTAAATTATATACAATGAAAGCTAAAATTTCTCTAATTGCATTTTTCTTTGCAATATTATGTTTCAATTTATCTTGTAGTAAAGATGAGGACAATGGAACTAAAGCAACTTCAATAGAGTTGACTGTAAGTTCTACAAATGTTCAGGTTAATACTACCATTAATTTCACAGTAAAAACTGATCTAGATCAGACAGTAACTAGCTCATCTGATTTTTACATTAATAATGTAGCACACGATGCTTCTAGCTTTACACCTAATACGCCAGGTACTTACAGTATAAAGGCTGTATATGGCGAATTAGAAAGCGAAGTGGTAAGTGTTCAGGTAATTGCTACTCCTTTAAATGAGATTGTGTTAACTAGTGATAATTCTGAATTAGAAACAGGTGAGCAATTTACTTTTGCTGTGTTTGGAGATAATTCTAGTAATTTAACTAGTGAAGCATCCTATTATGTAGATGATGTTTTAATAGCTGATAACACTTTTTCTTCTGATACTTCTGGAGTTTTTGAAGTAAGAGCAGAGTATGTTCAAGATGGTGAAACCTTTAATTCTAACGTCTTAAGCTTAACGGTTTTATCGCAAACAACTGAGTCCTTACTTTTTGACGAAATCATTTTTTATGATGGATACGCAGCTACGGTTAATGAGCCTGTACCTTCAGGAATAATTAGAGTAAATAATGCTTCATATGTTACAAAAATCACAGATGAGCATTTGGCTAAGATTAATAATGAATTAGAAATAGAGGTTATCATTGGCGCACTTTGTGATAATTATGACAGGATTGGAAATTTATTCCTAAATCTTGTGAATGAAGGCGATAGTTATTCAGAATCAAATATTGTTGAGCGTATTGAAATAGGCAGATTTATAACGCCTTTTATGAATAAAAATGCAGATCCAGATGAAGTACCATACAGATTTCAGGTAGATAATATTGCTAAAATATTAAATGATCAATCTATTTCTTCAACACATGATTTCTTTTTAGAATTTAATGTATTTGGTGTGCCTTATGCAGCAAATGAGCAAGTTGCAGGTTGTAGTGGAAGAAATGATGTATTTAAAGGAAGTGTTATTTTAAGGTCTAGAAACGAGAGCTACACGCCAGAAGACCAATACGTAAAGTCTGTTGCAACATATTTTTCTTTTAATTCTTACGAATCTGGAGCTTCTGATGCTGTTGGGCAACCAATAAAGACATTTAATTTTAGTACAGATGTAGATATAACTAACGCAAAAATGTATGTTGTAATTTCTAATCATGGAGCAAATTCTGGAGGTGAAGAATATGTAAGACGAGAGCATTTTCTTTATTTAGATGGTGGTTTATTGGCAAGCTACATACCAGGAGGAGAATCTTGTGAGCCTTACAGAATTTATAATACTCAAGCTAATGGAATATATGGTTCTAGTGTTCAATCACCTGCTTGGTGGGCTTCTTGGAATAACTGGTGTCCTGGAGATGTAATTCCAATTAGAACTTACGAACTAGGAAATATTTCTTCTGGCTCACATACTTTTATACTAGATGTTCCAGATGCTCAATTTGTAGATAACCAAGGCTATTTCCCTGTGTCTGTATATTTACAAGGAGAACTTTAATGTTTTTAAAAATTTAGTTAATAGAAAAGACCACTTAAAACAGTGGTCTTTTTTATTTGTTTAATTTTTTTTAAATGATTTTTTTCTTTTGAAAACCACCTGTTTTTGGTGTTTTGAAACAAAATTGACATAAAATGAAACAATGTTTTAAGTCTTAATGTTAAAATTATAAGAATTTGCGAATAGGTAAAATTGAGTGTTGTGATGAGTTTAAATTTTCACAATTCTTAATTCTCAATTATTAGTTATTAATCAAATCAATTAATTTATGAAACAAAACAACACATTAAAAAGAGGCAGAGTCTTCTTTTACCTTTTTGGATTATGTTTATTAGCTTCCTTTGCTAAGTCTAAAGAGAAAAATACCGCAGCGTATTATTACTTTACAAATAGTGACTATGTTACTCTAACAATAGCTTCAGGATATAATGAAGATGTAATTGCCGAAACAGGTGATTTAGCAGGTACTACTACAGCGAGTGTAGATAAACCTACAGACGATTTTTGTTATATAACCTACAATGTAGGTATAACATATGGTTTGCCTACTAATGGTGAATTAAGTAGTGGAAATATAACGTATCAGTTAGCGGATTATACTTCTAATAATGCATTAAGATTAATAGGTTCAAATAATTCAATGGCTGGAGCTGGTGGATTAGAAGAAGGCAGTCCAACTGCAGGAGGAATTACTTTTGTAGAAACTGAAAATGTAGAAACTTTATATTTAGCTGTAACTTCAGGAAGTGGTGCATCATCAGTTTCTGGGAATATTGTTTTTGATGATAATAGCACACAAGCTTTTACAGTTGCTATACCAGATTGGTATGCTACTAGCGCTACAATTATTGCAAATAATTTAGGTAGAGGAAATAGAGGTGATAATTCACTTTCAGGAGCACCTTCAGGTGGACCTTATATTTTTCAGATTCCTGTTGATGTAGATGAAGCAAATCAAACTAAAGTGGTTACAGGTATAGATTTTCAGAATGATGCTACTGGTGATTCAGTTTTCAATCTGTTTGCTGTAAGTGCTAAAAAAGCACCTAACTGTGATGCGCCTACAGATTTGAGTGCAGAGATTGGTCCTGTTACAACAACACTATCTTGGGTAGATGCTGTTTCTACAAGTTGGGAAGTTGCTGTGCAACCGATAGGAAGCGGTTTACCTTCAGGAAATGGAGAGACAGTAAACGCTACTACTTACGATGCCAGTACTAACATTGGAGTTACTCAAGAGTTTTATGTAAGAGCTTTATGTTCAGATAATATCAATTTTAGTCCTTGGTCTGGGCCTTATGTATTTGGAGATTATGTGTCTTTTGAGCTTACAGGTTTAAATGCAGATGTTATAGCAAATGGAGTTGGCGATGCGTCAGTTTCTGCACCTGAAGATATTGATGGTACAGGTTATGCTTATTTAAGTGAAGATTTTAAGGTACAAGAAACAGATTCAGATTTAAGTTTTGGTCTTCCAGAAGACGGAGTGTTGCCTAGCCCTAATACAGATCATTTAGAGTACAATTTTGCGTCTTATGATGCTAATAACTCATTAAGAATTGAAACAGTAGGTGTAGAAGAAACTATTGTAATACCAGCTGGTTATCCTTCAGAAAAAATTTATTTATTAACCACTTCAGGAAGTGGCTCTGCACTGATTTCGGGAGATATCAATTTTAGTGATAATACAAGTCAGCCTTTTACTTCGGTAACTGTTCCAGATTGGTATTATTCAAACTCATTACCAGTAGCAATTTCTGGAATGGGTAGAATTAGCACATTCGATAATGTTATTCAGAATCCTTTTGGTAATCCTCGTATTTATGAGTTAGAAATAAGTATAGATAACGCTAATCAGGCAAAAACAATAACGTCTATAGATGTAACAAAAGACTCTGGTGGAGTTGTAAATATTTTTGCAATTTCTTCAAAAATGTCTGGAGCAAGTTTATCTGTAACAGATCAAAATGATATTGCTTTAAGTGTTTATCCTAATCCTGTAAAAGACAATCTTTATATTAAAGGTGTTAATGTTTCTAGTATATCGATGTACAATATTTTAGGAGAAAAAATTAATGTTGAGTTTAAAGAAGGTACAGTTGATATGTCTTCATTAAATAGTGGTATATATCTTTTAGAAATATTTGATAACTCAGGACATTCAAAGACATTTAAAGTCTTAAAAAAATAACCCTTAACTATAATATAAGTTATTAATAGCGAGAATTAGGGAAATATAGGTGTATGCCATGTTTCCCTTCTTTTTATAGATATTTTTTATATTGTTAGCTTAAAGTTATTTATGAAAATAAAATTACATTTTCTTTTACTTCTATTTTTCTCTGTTTTAAGTTTTTCTCAGAATGTACGCCACCTTTCAGTAGATGATGGTCTACCTCAGTCTTTTGTTTCAGATATTATTGAAGACGATGATGGCTTTGTGTGGATTGCAACTAGAAATGGTTTGGCAAGATTTGATGGACATGAGCTTAAAACCATAAATCATGTTCCTGGAGAGGATAATTCTATAACGTCAAATATTATCTCTAAACTTCAAAAAGGTGAAAATAAAAAATTGTGGATTTTTTATGAAACTGAAGAAGTTGACCTGTTAAACTTAAGAACAGGCTGCGTAACAAACATGATTACTAATGAAGATACCAAAGCTTATGAGCAACCTATATCTACAAGTAGTTGTGTAATCGATAGCAAAAACAGACTGTGGAGTTATTTTGATAAACAAACAGTTTTGCTTTACACTCTAGATAGTTTAAATAAAAAATCTGGCAACAAATATCGTTTTGAAAATGATACTATAAGATCAGTATTTTACGACAGTAATAACTCCGTTTGGGTATATAGCCAAAAAGGGCTTAACAAGTATAATGAGGCTTTAGATAAGTTTGAATTAAGCCAAATGCCTTTTAAAGTTAGTTATGAGAGTAATCATGATGGAGATAAGAATGTAAGTAGAGGAGTCTCTGGTTTAACAGAGAGAGAGAATGGCGAATTAATGTGGTTTTGCAAGAGCTATATCTATTTCTACAATCCAATCTCATCAGTGTATAGAAGACAACTAATTCCTGATGATTTATTAGTTAATCCTGAAGAAATACAAACTGGTCCCGATGGCAAAGAGTATTTTTTTGTAGACAACAAAATATATAGTTATGATGATCTTATTGGGATAAAAGAACTTGGAGGAATAAAACCAAACAAAAGTATTTTACACGAAAAAGATATAGATACCCAAGCTTTTTTAGTAGATAAGTCGGGTTTAATTTGGGTAGCTGTAAATACAGATGGTATTTATCAAGTCGATTTAAATATCGATTTTAAAACTATTGAATATAAAGATGATTTTGCGATAAGTATTTTTAAAAATCAGTTCAACATTGCGTTAGAAGATTTTTATAAATTCGATTTAAAACGAAAAGGCACACTTTTGCCAGCCTATCATTTGCGTACTGTAAAAAAAGATCGAAAGATATGGATGGCAATTAACAGAACAGTTTCTTATTACGATTTAGATACAAAAGCACTTACAAAACTTGAAGAAATACCTTTGGATGGAACAGAAGATTTTATTCCTTTAAAAGGTATTGCTATAGGTAATGAAGGGAGTCCTTTGGTAATTGATGAAAATAAGAATATTTACAAATACAGTTTACAAACTAAAAAGTGGGAAATACATCCTTCAACATCACTTTTATATAAAAATTTTAAGGGCGAACTAAAGCCAAATGCTTTAATTGTAGATGATGAAAATTCAATGTGGATAACCACCGAATATAATGGATTAATATGTATTGATCGGTATGGTGAATTAAAACATTTTCAAAAACGATCAGAGGATGCAAGTTTTCCAACCAATAACATCATCAATCTTATTTTTGATAATAAAGACAAAAATATTCTCTGGATTGCAAGTTATAGTGGCTTAATAAAATTAAATAAGAAAACATTACAAACCGACTTCTATTCTAAGCAAGAAGGCTTACCAGATAATACAATCTATACCATAATGCAAGATGATAATGGTGCTTTATGGTTAGGTACTAACAAAGGGCTATGCAAGTTTAATCCAGAAACACAAGAACAGAAAACCTATACAATAATTCATGGTTTACCTACCATGGAGTTTAACAGGTACCATCAATTAGTTATGCCAAACGGACGTTTTGCGTTAGGCGGCATGAGTAAAGGTATAATTTTCGATCCTTTAAAAATTAAAGAAGATGATTTTTCGCCTAATGTAGCAGTAACATCTGTAAAGGTAGATAATGATAGATATAATAAAAATCAGCAATCTTTTTTTCAGTATAACGATATACAAGAAATACATCTGCCTTACAATCAAAACAATCTAGCCATAGAATTTGTGGCTTTAGAGTATAGCTATCCAAATGATATAAAGTATCGCTATAGACTAAAAGGCTATAATGATGGTTGGATTCCTTCAAACAACTACAGAGAAGCTGTATATACTAATATCTCACCTGGTAACTATGTTTTTGAAGTTAACTCAACAAATACATCAGGTTTATGGAGTGATAAGGTAAAAGAAATAGCAATAGTCATATCACCACCTTGGTGGTTAACACCTTGGGCAATTATACTTTTTTTAGTGTGTGCTATTAGTTTGGTTTACTTTTTTATCAACTGGATAATAAAGCAAAAATTTATAAGAAAAGAAATAGAACTACAACGCAAAGAAGCAAGGCATTTTAGAGAAATAAACAAGATAAAAACTAAGTTTTTTACCAATATGACTCACGAGCTAAGAACACCATTGTCTCTTATCATTGCTCCTGTAGAACAGCTAAAGAATGCAGATAATAAAAAGCATAAAAAGCAATTATTAAAAATAATAAAACGCAATGCCAATAATTTATTAAACCTTTCAGATCAGTTATTGGATATCGCCAAGTTAGAAGCAGGAATGTTAAAACCCAACTATCTGCATGGCGATATTGTAGTCTCTTTAAAAAAGTGTATCGAAGCTTTTAAGGAAGAAGCAAAAGAAAAAGCAATCTCAATAGATCTTATTTCCCCATTGTTTGCTAGATATAGGTTTTCTCCATATTTATTAGAAAGAATAATTAATAATCTTGTTTCCAATTCTATAAAGTATGGTTTTGAAGGTGGAAAAATAGAAATTACTATGACCGAATCTTTTGAAGGTTTAATCCTCAAAGTAGAAGATGATGGTACAGGTATATCAAAGAAAGATTTACCACATGTTTTTGAAAGATTTTACCAAGTTAACTTGCCAAATAATAAATCTAATTCTACAGGTAGTGGAATAGGCTTGGCTTTGGTATATGACTTAGTGAAATTACAAAAAGGTGAAATACAAATTGAAAGCCAAACAGGTAAAAAATCTGGTACAACCATAACAATAAAGCTGCCTTATAAAAAAGTAGAAGATATTACTGAGCCTAAGTTGAGTATTGAAAACCAGTTGTTGCCTCAAGTTAATAATGATAAAGATATGCCAACTGTTCTCATAGTGGAGGATAATAAAGAAATGTTGGAGTTTTTATCTATAAGCTTAAAGCCTTACTATAAAATCGTGCTTTCAGAAAGTGCAGAAAAAGGATTAAAAATAGCTAAAGCAATCATTCCAGAAATAATTATCAGCGATGTTATGATGACAAACATGGATGGATTGGAACTGTGCAAAAAATTAAAGAAAAATATAGCAACCAACCATATACCTATTATCCTTCTTACAGCAAAAACCGATATGAAAAGTAGGCTAAAAGGGTTAACTTTTGGTGCAGACGACTATATAACTAAGCCGTTTAGCGTTTCAGAATTATTACTTCGATTAAAGAATAGAATTGAAATTCAGGAAAAACAAAGAGAATCTTTATATGAAGAGCTAAAATTGTTGCCAAATACAGAAGAAGAGAAAACTGAGCTTAAGCCAAAAAATGATTTTCTACTACAGATAGATAGCATATTAGAAGAAAACTTGGACAATGAGCAATTTGGTGTAAATGATTTAGCCTTAAAACTAAATATGAGCAGAACAAGTCTTCATAGAAAAATAAAAGCAGTAACCAATATACCAACCGGAAAGATTATACAGATTTATAGATTAAAGAGAGCTTCTTCATTTTTAAAAGAAGGTTTTAATATTTCTGAAGCATCTTATAAAACTGGATTTGGAAGTCCGTCTTATTTTACAAAATGTTTTAAAGAAACTTACGGCCTAACTCCTACAGAATACATTGAAAATCAAAGTGTGAAACAATAATCTTAGTAATTGTAACAATATTAATAGTAAAAGAATATTATCATTTAGAGTTTTGTGAGACATCAAAATTCTCAAAATAAACATGAAAAACTTTCTTTTACTTTGTGCTGTTTTTCTTTTTACATCAAAAGCCTTTGCACAGCTAGAACCTAACTTTTTAGGTAGTGCGTTTTCAAACGGAGGCGATTGCTATGTTGTAACAAGTAATACCATGTCTCAATTAGGTTATATATGGTATAATAACGTCATTGATTTTAACTCAGATTTTGAAATCGTTTTTGATGCCAATTTCGGTGAAAATGATGACGATGGAGCAGATGGAATGACTTTGGTAATGAAAAACAATCCAAATGTTGAAACAGGATCTGGAACACAAGGATCTGGCCTAGGTTATCAAGGTATTATGTCTTCTATAGCTGTAGAGTTTGACACTTATCAGAATAGTGAGTTAGGTGATATCGCTTCAGATCATGTTGCTTTAATTTCTAACGGAAGCACATCGCACACACAAGCATCAAATTTAGCAGGACCAGTGGATGCTTTAGCGAACTCAATTAATATTGAAGATGATCAATTTCACCAAGTAAGAATTTTTTGGACAGCAGCAACTCAAACTTTTGTTGTAGAAATAGATTGTGTAGAGCGTCTTTCTTATACAGGCGATTTGGTAAATAATGTTTTTGGTGGTGAGTCAAATATCTATTTTGGGTTTACTGGTTCTACAGGTTTATACTACAACCATCAACAACTATGTTTTAAATATTTATCATTTACAGATACTGTAGATACATTAGATCGTACTATATGTTTAGGAGATAGTGTTACAGATGTAGATGTTTCATATACTGGTGCGTTGGGTTACCAGTGGTCGCCTACAACTGGAGTTAGTGATGCAAGTATAGCAGACCCAGTATTTACACCAGAAACAACGACAACATATACTGTAGATATTACAGATACCTGTGGTGAAATTGTAAGTAAAAGCTTTGAGATAGAAGTAAATGAAGTGGCTTTTAATAGTGTAGAACCTGTAAACGCTACCATTTGTACAGGCAATGATGCAGAGTTTATACTACAAGGTTCACCGAATGCCCAAGTAACTTATAATATTAATAATGGTGCAGATCAGACCGTACAATTAGATAACACAGGAGAAGCTTCGGTTTTAGTTTCTTCAGTAACAACAGATCAAATAATAACTGTAACTTTTATAGAATCTACAGATGGTTCTGGTTGTACAGCTTCGTTATCTAATACAGCAACAGTAAGTATTGAAAGCGATTCTGATGCGTCTTTTTCTTATACAGCAACTTGCGATGGAGGTATAGCGCAAATTACAGGAGATGTAGGAGGTGTGTTTTCATTTGATACTGTACCAGCAGATGGAGCACTCTTAGATGAAAGTACAGGAGAGCTTACAAATGCCCAACCTAACACTACCTACACTATAGTCTATACAACACAAGGTGTATGTTCAAGTTCAAGCACGCAGACTGTAACAACTTTAGATGAAGATGATGCATCTTTTACCTTAATACCAGATACATGTGGAGCCACTGCAGAAGTTTTTGGAGATGAAGGAGGAATCTTTTTATTTACTACACCTCCAAATGATGGAGCTCAAGTTAACCCTCAAACAGGTGAAATAACCAATGGTAATTTGGGTACAACTTATTCTGTGTCTTATACGACTAATGGAGATTGCCCACAAACCGAGGTTGTAACTGTTACTATAGAAACTTGTATTATTCCAGAAGTTATAACACCAAATGGAGATGGAAAAAATGACACGTTTGATTTAGGAGGTTTTAGAGTTAGTAGCATACATATCTTCAACAGATACGGAACAAGTGTTTTTGAAAAATCTAATGGTTATGTAGACGAATTTGAAGGAGTTTCTAAGAGCGGAGATAAGCTTCCTACAGGAACCTACTTTTATACACTTGTATTTCAAGATAACTCAACAAGAACAGGTTGGTTATATATAAATAGAGAAAAATAGTTCAATCAATCACTTTACGCCAAAATAAATGAAAAAATTAAGCATACTATTTTTTGCATTTCTATTTGCAATGCAATTGCATGCGCAACAAGACCCTCAGTACACACAATATATGTATAATATGAATGTGTTGAATCCTGCATATGCTGGATCTACAGAGACCATTTCTATTGGAGCATTATATAGAACACAATGGAATAGTCTAGAAGGTGCGCCAGAAACAGCAACATTATCTATACACTCACCTGTAGGCAGACAGGTAGGATTAGGTCTGTCTATTATAAAGGATGAAATAGGACCAGTTAGTGAAACAAATGCTTACGCAGATTTCTCTTATACAGTACCACTAGCTAATTCGCACAAACTGGCTTTTGGTATCAAAGCAGGTGCTACATTTCATGATATAGGTTTGTCTAATAGAGTAGTGTTAGATCAAGACGATCCGTTTGTAACAGATATCAACAGCGTAACACCAAATATTGGTGCAGGAATATATTTCTATAAAACCAATAAATACTATGCGTCTTTGTCGATGCCAAATATGATGAACTCAGTTCATATAGATCGCCAAGGAAACAAAATAGGATCCGAAGTTCAGCATTTGTTTGCAACAGCAGGTTATGTATTTGATCTTTCAGAAAACTATAAATTAAAACCTCATACCTTGGTAAAAATGTCTTCAGAAAGTCCTGTAAGTTTCGATATTAATGCCAATTTATTCATGTATGATTTTGTTGAGTTGGGCTTAGGTTACAGGTTGCAAGATTCCTTCACAGGTATGGTTAATTTTTTAGTTACACCAGGTCTAAGAATTGGCTATGCTTATGATAATATAGTTTCTGATTTAAATATCGCAACAAGTGGATCTCACGAAGTATTTATAAGTTTCGATATTAAAAAATATAAGAAAGTTTCTAACTCACCACGCTTTTTTTAATCTGTTAAGTTGACACACATATGAAATCTTTAAAAACAACATTAATCCTCTTTTTTATCAGTACCCTAAGTATCACGGCTCAGAGTAAAGACACAGAGAAAGCAGATAAATATTTTAATGAATTTGAATTTATCAAAGCCATTGATAGCTATAAAAAATTAGTAGATAGTAATAGTGCAGATGCCTATGTGTATACACAATTAGCAGAAGCTAATTTTAATATATTCAATACTGCAGAAGCAGAAAAGTGGTATGCAAAAGCGTTAGAAATATCTGATGACAATGCAGATGTGATATATAAATATGCCGAAATGCTTAGAGCTAATGGTAATTATGAAAAGTCTAATCTATGGATGCAGAAGTTTATTAAAAAGGCACCCAATGATGAACGTGCAATAAGTTATAAATCTAACCCAGATTATATTTCTAACATTTTAGATGGAGAAAAACTGTATGAATTACAAGGTTTAAGCTTCAATTCTTCAGAGTCAGATTTTGGAGGTACATATAAAGATGGTGTGCTTTATTTTGCCTCAGGAAGAGATACTTCTGGCAAAAAATACAGATGGGAAAATGAGTCTTTTTTAGAGGTATACCAAGTGCAATTAGGTAACGAAGCATCATCAGGTCTTAATGCCGAGAAAGTAAAAGGTTCTGTAAATACAAAAAATCATGAAGGTTTAGTGTCTTTTAGTCCAGATGGTAACACCATGTATTTTTCAAGAGAAAGCTTTTATGAAGGCGATTATATTAAAGATAAAGACAACAAAACCAAGACAAGTGTTATTTACTTATTTAAAGCCCAAAAAGTTGATGATAGATGGACAAATGTAGAAGCATTACCGTTTAATAATAAAAGCTATTCTGTAAAGAATCCTGCAGTAAGTGCAGACGGAAAAACCTTGTTTTTTTCATCAAATATGCCAGAATCTAATGGAGGATACGATATCTTTAAAGTAGCTATTAATGAGGATGGTTCTTATAGTAATCCTGTAAATTTAGGAACTAAAGTGAATACTAAGGATCACGAAATGTTTCCGTATGTAAGTGATAATAATACATTATACTTCTCTTCAACAGGTCATTTAGGCTTAGGAGGCTTAGATGTTTTTTATTTAGGAGACGATGATAAGGTCTATAATATTGGTGTTCCTGTAAATAGTAACTCAGATGACTTAGCGTTTACTATTAATGAAGAAACAGGCGAGGGCTTTGTATCTTCAAATAGAAAAGGAGGTAAAGGAAATGATGATATCTATGCTGTAAAACGTTTAAAGCCATGTAGAGTTTTAATAACAGCTACAGTAGAGGATATAGAAACATCTAAAGTTTTATCTGGTGCAATAGTAACAATAACGGATAGCTCAGGAAAAGTATTGTCTACACAAACTTCTGATGAATATGGTAAAATTACATATACGTCTCGTTGTAATATGCCACTAGATTTTAAAGCTGTATTGTCTGATTATGAAAGTAATCAGGTTTCTTTTACAGGTAGTGAAAAGGAGGAGGAAACTGTACAAATTATGTTATCTCCTATTGAAAAAATCATTAAAGACGAAAAAATAGAGTTAAACCCAATTTTATTTGAATACGATAAAGCAAACATTACTGCTCAAGGTGCTTTTGAGCTCGACAAGCTTGTTGCTGTGATGAAAAAATTTCCGGATATGGTTATTTTAACAGAGTCTCATACAGATAGTAGAGGTACAAAAAGATATAACAAGAATCTTTCAGAAAAAAGAGCTAAAGCAACGGTACAGTATGTTATATCTAAGGGTATTGATAAAAGTAGAATTTCTGGAGTTGGTAAAGGAGAGGACGAATTAAAAGTAGAATGTGGTTCTAAATGTACAGATGAAGACCATAAAATAAACAGACGTTCTGAATTTATTATTGTTGAAGGAAAATCACATAAGCAATAAGAGAGACGTCAATAAAAAAATTAAGTTGTTAATTGAAGTGAAGTTTAGTGTCTTTTGATGCTAGACTTCACTTTTTTTGTCTTTATATTATGTTTAGTATACTAAGCTTTGAGGTTAATAGCTTATCTTTTAATAATATGATTTATTTGATTTTAATTATTTCAATTTTGTCCTACCAATTTAAAATAGTAAGGAAATCAATTGGTTTTATTTTCTGTATTTGGAAGTAAGGCATCCATATGTGATACTTTTTAAAACAAAAACGTATTAAATAAAAAAAAACTGACATTTTTAAGTTGATTAAAATTTAAACTTCTGTAAAACAGTTGTTTGTGTTGTTTTTTTTGTTTTAAAAATTCCGTAAAAGCTAAAGAACTTTCCTTTATATAATGGTGTAAGAGTTATAGTTTTAAACTCGTTCTTCTGCAATTTCGCTAGAACGGATCTTACTAATTAAACTTTAACCAAGATGAAAAAAATTACACTCTTATTCATGATGCTGATGAGCATAACAGCATTTTCCCAAATCGAAGTTATTGAAAATTTTGATGATGTCGCAAACAACCAAGTACCTACAGGTTGGACTGAAACAAACTTTGGAGCCTCTTCTAATTTTCCATGTGATGGTTCTGCAAAAACAGTGACCACTTTGTTTACAGCAGTTGGGCAAGAAACATTAACTACACCTTATTATTCAGGTATATCTAATGGCACAGATCTAACAGTTAGTTTTTCATATAATATCTTTGAACAGTTTAGCCAATTTCCACCACCAAGCTATGTTGCTCCTGCAACAAATTGGGGTTCAATAGTTCTAGAATACACCACAGATGGTACTAACTGGAACACAGCTACAACTATTAACGACTCTAACTATACTTTTGTTAGCACTACAGATTGTTCTGCGACAGCGAGTATCAATGTTGGTGCTATTGCAAATGGTAGTGATTTTCAGGCTCGCTTTGTAGTAACGGCTTCAAATATTACAAACTTTGCACTATGGGTTAATATAGACAATATCTCAATTACTCAAGTTGCTACAACTGTACCAAATTGTGATGCCACTTTAATTTCACCTGTAAATGGATCTGATACTGCAGATACAGATGTTGCATTAACATGGCAGCCTGCTACAGGTTTACCAACAGGATACACAGTAAATGTAGGTACTTTTACAGGAGGTACAGACATAGTTAATGGAGCAACAACAACTGAAACAAGTTACTCGCTAAGCGGATTAAGTTATGAAACACAATATTTTGTAAACATAATACCAACAAATGGTGTGGGCAATGCAACTGGTTGTGTTGAAGAGACTTTTACTACCAGAGCAGCTCCAATACCTGGAGCAACATGTAGTAGCCCTATAGTAATTTCTTCTTTTCCATTTTTAGAAGCTGGCGGAAATACAGATGATTATGAAGATAATATAGATGCAAGCCCATGTAGTAATAGCTATATGAATGGCAAAGATGTATTTTATGAAATTACACCAGCTACAGACGTGTCTATCAACATTGACATGACGAATATTTCTAACAATGGATCTAGTATTCATGTTGTTAATGGTTGTCCTGACGTTGCTACAGAGTGCGTAGATTATGTAGGTTCATTTTCTGGTACAACAAGAAGTTTATCAGATGTAGTTTTACTAGCTGGTAACACATACTTTATAGTATTAAGTAATTCAGGAAGTACAAGAACTTATACCTATGATTTAATTATAACTGCAAATAGCTGTGTTAATCCTACTATTGGTACTATGACGCCTATTGCAGATTGCGATAATGGACAGTTTTCTGTTGATGTAGAGGTAGCTTATTTAGGTAGCGCAACATCTTTAACATTATCTGATGACGATGGTACAACTTCAGATATTACAAATATTACATCTACTGGTGTGGTAACAATGGGACCTTACGCAAGTGGAACAACAGTAAACTTCACATTAACTAATGAACAAGATGGATCTTGTTCTAATACTAACTCTACGTATTTTTACTGCCCTCCTTCTAATGATGAATGTAGTGCGCCAATAAGTTTAACGGTAAATACAGATGACACTTGTACTATTTTTACGAGTGCTACAAATGCAGGTGCTACGGAATCGGTTACGGATCCTGATACTTGTGCATCTGCGAGCAACAACAACAATGACGTATGGTTTAGCTTTGTTGCAACAAGCGAAGTCATTATTTTAGAATACTTAAATATAACTGATGCTATAAACTCTGGAGGTTCAATTCAGGCAACAGAACTTTTAGAAGGAAGTTGTGGGTCTTTATCTAGCATTGCCTGTTATACTACTAATTATGTAACATTTGGTGGATTAACAATTGGAAACACGTATTATATACGTAACAACACAAGACTTGATGGCGAGTATGCACAAAACTATGATATTTGTTTAAGAGAGGCTCCAGCACCACCAGCTAATGATGAGTGTGCAAATGCTGCTGTATTAACAGCTTCAACTGATGATATGTGTAACAATGCAGTTTCTGGTACCACAGTTGGTGCTACATTATCTTCAGACAACTCTTGTAATACAGATGGTTATGGTGATGTTTGGTATGTATTTAACCCAACAAATTCAGGATATTACGAATTTGAGTTAACAAGAAATAGTACTACACCTGCAACTTATTATTCAGTATACGAAGGTTCTTGTGGTTCATTAACTGAAGTAACAACATCTTGTAATTCTAATGCAAACCAAATATTAAATTTAGACAACACTTCAACATATTATGTGATGGTGCAAACTCAACAAAGTGGTGAAGGTATTACATTTGATCTTTGTGTTACGGAATTACCTCCTGCACAACCTAATAGTGATTGTTCAGGCGCTCTTACTTTTAGCGAATCTCCTGATTCTGCAGGAACTAATAGAGTGTCCGGAAACCTAGATAACGCATATTATTCACCAGAAGGAGCATGTAGTTCAACATACGAGTCTGTTTGGTATAAATTTACTCCTTCTTATTCAGGATTATACAATTTTGAATTGATAAGAACAGCCGGAACATCATATTATACAGTATATGACTCTGATATTTGTTCTACAGATTTAGACTATGTAGGTGGTGATATTAACAGTTGTTTTGAGTCTGGCACAGACACTGCCACATTAGTTGCAGGAACAACTTACCTTGTAACTATACAAGCAAGTAGTGCAGCTTCATTTGAATTTTTTGTATATCCAGATCCATCATTAGGAGTTGGAAGTTCAACTTTTGAGTCTTTTAGATTCTATCCTAATCCTGTAAAAGATGTTTTAAACTTAGATTCTCAAGAAATAATAGATAGTGTTGAAGTTTATAACATTATGGGACAACAAGTGCATTATGAAACTCCAGAATTTTCTGAAGCAGAGATAAATATAAGTGATTTGAAAAGTGGCGTATATTTTATTAAAGTTAGTATAAATAATAAACAAAAGACTTTTAAGATCCTTAAGGATTGATTAATAGTTAGTCAATTTCTTTTAAAAAGGCGATACAAATTGTATCGCCTTTTTTGTTTTAGATTTATCTTTTTAAAGTTTCCTATATTTACTAACTTATAATTTTATGGTTATAGGGTAATAAAGTTAAAATTAGGAAATGAAACACTCACGCACATTTATTATAAAGTTACCTGTCCTATGGATAGTGTTTCTTTCCTTGTTAATTCATGCTAAAGGTTTTGCCCAAAATACTGAGTTAATTTTTAAAGCTAAGGAACTTGTAGATTCCAATCCTGATGAGGCCTTAAAAATTTCCGAGCACATACTAAATACTAGTCAGAACCTTCAAGAGAAAGTTGAATCTAACATTATTAGAGCTCGATCTTATATTGTTAAAGGAGAATATAACGAGACTGTTCCTTATATTTTTGATTCTGTAAACTTTTCTGAACATATAAACAAGAAAGCAAAGGCAGAGATTAACATCATAGCTGCTAAACTTTTTAGAACAGTATATTTAGATAAGCAAGCGGAATTATATTTAAGCAATACCAAAAATATTCTTGAATCTTCGCAACTAAATCCAAAGCTTGAAGACTCTTTAAAAGCTATTATATCACTAGAGGAGATCTATATGAAATTAGATCGTGGAGAGGATAATATAGCCATAGAACTTGCAAATATTTTTGAGAAAGAGCATGAAGATTTTATAAAGAAAAATATCAATAGTAATATTTCTTTCTTATTGGCAAAAGAAAAAGCATTTAATAGATTAATGTATAGAGATTCTGCAAGGATATACATTAATCGGATATTTAATGTGTTAGATTTAAACAGCTATAGTAACATACTTCAAAAATCTATAGTTTATAACGAATTAGGTCAGCTATATCTTCAAAACAAAGATTTTAACAAAAGTGAAGAGACACTTTTTATTGCTTCAAAATTTGCTGAGATTATAGACAATCCAAGCATAATGCGAGATATAAATAAGGGTTTAGCAATAAATTATTTAGCGTCCAATAAAAAAATACAACACAAAACATATAATGATAAATTTTTGGCATTATCATCTCAAGTAGACCTAATAGAGCAAGAAACAGTCAATAGCCTCTATAATACACTATCTGGTAAGCTGGAAGAAAATGTAACTCAGCAACAAAGTAGGTATAAAAACTATCTATATCTTGCAATAGCAGGTCTTGTAATAGCTTTTATAATTTCGCTTTTTGTTACTCTAAAATATATTGAAAGAAAAAAGAGGTTAAAAGAGATTATTAAATATTTAGAAATTAGTAAAAACAACTCAATAGCTGAGAAAAAACCTAAAAAAGTAAATTCAAAAAAAGGTATTCATATTCCTGAAGAAACTGAAATGCAAATTCTTGAAAAACTAAAACGTTTTGAAAACTCTAAAATGTTTCTTCATAAAGAAATGTCTCTTGCGCGTTTAGCAGGAAAGTTTGAAACGAATACAAAATACCTTTCAGGTGTTATAAATAATCATTACGATGACAATTTCAACACTTTCATTAATAAATTAAGAATCAATTATATTATAGATAAATTAAGAAACGATCCTAATTATATTAATTACAAAATTAGTTATCTGGCAGAGGAGTGTGGATTTTCTTCTCATAGTAGCTTTGCAACTGTTTTTAAGTCTATTGTAGGCATGTCTCCAGTAACACTAATTAAGCTCATTAAAGAAGAGCGTAAAAATGGTAAACCAGAAGTAGTAAATTAATGCATAAAAATCTCATATATCTATTTTTATCTATTTGCCTGGCAATACAATCAGTCAAAGCACTAGATTATGTACAAAGCAAACAAGCAGATAGTCTTATACAAGCTAGTATTGTAAAGGTGTATGATAATCCGAATGAGTCTATTGATTTAGGACTAAAGATTTTTGAGGATACTAATAACTCTATTAAAACCAGAACTAAAGCGCTAATGTTAGTGTCTTTAGCACATACTTCAAAAAGAGATTACCAAAAAGCACTAGAATTTATTGTTAAGGCAGAAGAGTTATCAAAAAACATAGATGATAAGGTATTACAAATTGAAATACTTTTTAGAACAGGAATTTTATATCAGCAACTTAAAATTTTTGACAAGTCCATAGAGTTTTTAGAAAAAACCGAGCAGATGGCGTTAATTTATCCAGACCGACAACAGGTAGGTAAGTACTTAGCCAATAGTTACACGGTGAAAGGATTTATATACAAGGACAACCTTAATTGCGATATTGCTTTAGAGTTTTTTGATAAGGGCATAAAAGAATATAAAAAACTTAAAAATATAGAAGTAAATACCAATTTAAGTATTGCATATTACAACCAGGGAAACTGTTATACACTCTTGTCAGATTATGATAAAGCAATTAATAGTTTTAATAAGTCTATAACGCATGCTACAATGGAAGAAGCTAATAGTCTTATAGCGTTTGCTCAAAAAGGTTTGGCAGCTGTTTATACAGATCAAGGCAGATACCAAGATGCCATAGTTTTATTAGAAGAAGCCTCAAAAAAATCGCAAAATGTCGGTGACTTAATTTTAAATTCAAGTATATATAGTGGTCTTTTTGAAAACTATCTAGCCATAAACAACTGGGAAAAATACGAAGCGTATTATAACCTGTATGCCAAAACACAACTGGATATAAAATCTTCAGAACGCAAATCTGTTGACGACTCTATAAGAAAAATTAAAGACGTCCAATCTGAAAAATTAACAGACATAAAAAGTAAATTTAAAAATCAGTTAACATGGTTTGGAGTTATTTTTTTAGTAATAATTTTCTTATGCTTTCTTGTTGTAAAAAACAGCAAAAGCGACATAATTTCACTAAAAAAAGAAATAGAGCAGCTTCAAAACCAGAAATAGATATTGATTCAGAATTAATGATTAAATAACTGTTTATCAATATTTTAAATTTATTTTCATCTTTCAAATTTCCGCAAATACAAAAGACTTAGTCTTTATATATGATATATATGTTAGTACATTTAGAATGTAAAAATTCAAACACTAACTAACAGAAAATATCATTCAATATGAAAAATAAGTCACTCGCCAATGTGGTAAGAACCCAAATTTTTTCATCGATTATTCCTTCTAATCTGAATTCTATTTCTAGGCAGCTACAGATAAAAAAAGCAGGACTATTATTTTTGGTTGCTTTTATCTTCTGTGCTAAAGGTATTGCCCAAGTATCAGAAAATTTTGATAGTGGTATTCCAGCCGAGTGGACGGTAGTAGATAACGGAGTAGGCTCAGAAGCTTGGCAAACTACTACAGATGGATATTTAGGCACTAATGCAGTATCTATAAATCCATCTCTAGATAATATTGGTGATCAAAATACAGCTCAATATTTCTTAGTAACACCACAATTCGCAGTTCCAGAAAACGGTGAAATACATTTCTTTACCAAACAAGGAAGTGAAGTAGATAAAGGCACTCAATATCAAATAAGGTTATCTACAGCCGCACAACCAGACTTTAATGGTTTTAACATTAACCTTCAATCTTATACAGAATCTAACCTCAATACGGGCTCACAGACAAGCTATGAAGAAAAAATAGTTGAGATTCCTTCATCAATTCCTGCAGGACTGAATATTTATATTGCTTTTGTTGCAGTAAATACACAAAATGGTGTAACACCTGCTGGAGATGAATGGTTTATAGATAATGTTTCTATTCTAGAGGGTTGTTCTGAAGTAGATACTGATGATGTAACAATAGATAATATTACTGTAGATGGAGCAGAGGTGACTTGGTCGCATCCTTCTGCAACAAATTTCGAATTACAAGTACTTCCAATAGGTGGTATTCCTTCAGGAGCTGGTATTCCTGTTACAGGAACGTCTTATACCCTTCAAAATTTAGATGAGCAGACAGAATATGACATTTACATAAGAGCTATTTGTAATAATAACACTGTTAGTGAATACTCTGGTCCTTTTACTTTTGAAACTTTAAAATTTGGATTGTCTTGTGACGAACCAATTGTTATACCAGATATTTCAACAACTCCATATGTGTTGATAGATAATTTGGATCAGTGGGAAAATCCAGATATTACATACACTACCGAAGGAACAAATTGTTTACCTGGATCTAATACAACGAATTACCTAAATGGTAACAAAATATTTCTTTCCTATACACCAACTGAAGATGGTTTATTAACCTTAACACAAGAAACAGGAACAGATGGTGGTGCCAACGGTAATAACTGTTACAACAGTCGAAGTTCTTTATTTGTTTACGATAGTTGTGCCGATGTTGGAGTAAATTGTTTAGCAGGTACTATTACAACAGCAAGTAATCAGCCAATGACAATATCTAATTTGTTGGTGCAAGCAGGTGAAACGTATATTATTGTTGTATCATCACAATTATCTACAACAGCTGGTATCTGTTTTCAATTAGAAATTAGTAGTCCTAACTGTGCTCCTCCTGGTGATATCTATTATAATGATTTAACTGAGGATAGTGTTAGTTTTAATTGGGATAATATTGGAGGTTTTTCAGATTCTTGGGAATATGCAGTAGTTACTGCTGGTTCTGGTGAGCCAACAGGTTCTGGTACTGCTACAGCAACCAATTTAGATAACGTTATATCAGGTTTAGCACCAGATACAGTATATGATATCTACGTAAGATCTGTATGTGGTGGAACACCAGGTGTTTGGAGTGACGCTGTTACTTTTAAAACGCAATGTTCAACATTTAATACGCCATACTCAACAGAGTTTACGAATGCTACAAACGAAAACCCAGAGCCATGCTGGACAACTCTAGATGTTGACGGAGATGGAAATAGTTTTGCCTTTATTGGTGGCTACGCTACATTAAGAACTGAAAACAATAACATCAACGGATTAAACAATGATATTTATGCATCACCAAGAGTAAATTTTGATGGAATTACTCAAAAGCGATTACGATATAAGCACAGAGCAACACAAGGAGTTTCTACATATTCTGTAAAACTGTCAACAACTGGTGTTGGTAGAGATAATTTTACAACTATCATTCAACCAGAAACAACAATAAACAACACTACTTTTCAAGAAGTTATTGTAGATATACCAATTGCAATTTCTGGTGAAGTAAACGTTGCCTTTGTAATTGAACCAAATACAACCGAAACAGCATTGCGAATTTCTTTTGATGATGTGGTTATTGAAGATAAACCAACATGTCCAGATCCATTAGATCCATTTGTGTTAGAATCTCAGATTACCACAAACTCTGCATGGTTATTATGGACTGCAGGAGATAGCGAAACACAATGGCAAGTTGCTATACAAGATGAAGGTTCTGGTATTCCTACTACTGATGGTGAATTGGTTTCAAACAATTTTCCTTATGTCGCAAATGGTTTAGACTCTGGTAGACGATATGAATTTTATGTAAGAGCATACTGTGCTGCAGACGACCAAAGTGAGTGGGTTGGCCCAGTTGCATTTACAACACTTTGTGAATCTTATGACACACCTTTCTATGAAAGTTTTGATGATGAAGATGCTGGTACTCAAAAATTTTGTTGGGAAATAAATGACGCTAATGGAGATAGTGCTACTTGGACTATTGATGAAGACCATGCTCTAATACAAACGTCTCCGTTTTCACCACCTTCAGGTTTTAATGATTATTTAATATCACCAGCAATCAATATGGATGGTATTAAAGAATTAAAGTATAAATACAGAGCCGATTTCTCATTCCAAACAGGGCCACCAAGATTTGGTCTTGAAGTTTTAATGTCTACAACAAATACAAATCCGAGTAGCTTTTCTGTTATCTCTCCATTTGAAGTTTTTACAAATTCTAATTATGAAGAAAAGTCCATTATTATTGAAGCTACAGGGACAGTATACATCGCTTTCAGAGTGCCACCAGAATTTACTGGCGGTTGGTCTATTCTAAGTCTTGATGACGTAAGTATAACAGATGCACCTTCATGCCCAAACCCTTCTGGTTTGACTGTAGACACAGTATTCTCTAATAGTGCAGAGCTATCTTGGACTCAAGGCTATCAAGAAACAGACTGGAATGTTGCTGTGCAGTTAGCAGGCTCTGGTATTCCAACTACAGGAGAAGCAGTTACGGATCCTAATTTTATTCCTTCAGGTTTAACAGCAGATACTGAATATGAGTTTTATGTGCAAGCTAATTGTGGTACAGAAACCAGTGATTGGATTGGTCCAATAACATTTTCAACTTTATGTAATGCTTTTGCCTCACCATTTACAGAAACTTTTAATACAGATTCTGAAACAGAAAGCTGTTGGACTGTTGTTAATAGTAATGATGATTTAGAAACTTGGGAGTTAAATACTACAGGATTTTCTTATGAAGGAGACCAAGCTGCGGTAATGTTCACAGGTCAGAATGGTAATAACGATGATTGGTTAATTTCACCAACAATTACAATTACAGAAAACCAACGTTTACGCTATTATTATAGAGTAAACGACAGTTTCTTTACTGAAGATTTAGATGTTTTACTATCTACAAATGGTATTGGTTTAGATCAGTTTACAACAGTACTTTACGATTCTGATACTGATACAGAAATTATAAACAATGTTGAATATAAGGTTAAGATTATAAATTTTCCAGCTGGAATCTCAGGTGATATTAATATTGCTTTTCACGTACCTTATTTTCCTAGTACAGGTCCTTACAGAGGGCAAACTTTAGCTATCGATAATGTTAATATAGAAGATGTGCCAGAGTGTGCTGAGGTTACTAATATTTCAATAGGAAGTATTACGGATACCGAATTTTTAGTATCATGGGACGCTAATGGATCTGAAACTGATTGGGAAATTTCAGTTCAACCATCCGGAACTTCTGCTCCTGTTGGAGATACTGATCCAACTTATTTGTACAATGCAGATTCAAATCCTTTTACGGTAACAGGTTTAGACCCATCAACTATGTATGATGTGTATGTAAGACCTGTTTGTACTGGTGTTACTGATGCAGAATGGGTAGGTCCAGAAACACTAACAACACGATGTAGTTTTGATAATTTATGTCAGTACACATTTGTATTAACAAGTGGTTCTGATGTTTCTGCTACATTAGATATTTCACAAAACAATCAATTTTTGCAATCGCTTCCTTTTGAAGGCAATACAGGAGATACCTTTACTGTGTTCTTATGTTCTGGTACAGAATTTTCGGTATATTTTGATACCATAGGAAGTAATCAGGCTCAATACGATAGTTATCAATTCGATATTTTAGATGCATCAAATAACGTAGTATTTTCGAGCCCTACAGGCATTCTTTTAAGAACAACTGTTTATGAAGGTACGGCTATTTGTGGTGCAATAAGTTGTCCTCAACCTACTAATTTAACGATAAATGAGTTTTCTGAGTTTTCATGGACTCCTGCAGGTAGTGAGACACAATGGGAAGTTGCAGTTCAACCATACCAAAATGGAACAATACCACAATCGGGAACACTAGTATCAACCAACTCATATACTCCAATCGCATCTGATTTTGTAGATCCTAACGTTGCTACCTATGAGTATTTTGTAAGAGCTGTTTGTGGTACAGATGATGAAAGTTATTGGTCTGGTCCTTTTGAATTTGTTAGAAATGATGATATTTCTAATGCTATTACAGTACCAATAAATGATAGTACAGTTTGCGAAACGTCTGTTAGCGAAGTTTCGTTTATAAATGCATCAGTATCACCAGAATCGATGACATGTTCTGGTACAAATGGTAGTGATGTTTGGTTCGATTTTATAGCAGAATCTCAAATACACATTATAGAACTTAATAGTTTTAGTGGAAGTCTACGTGACACCAATGGAGATCCAGCGTATTACGAAATGATTACAACACTATATAGAGATAATGCTGGTACACTCGAAGAAATAGCTTGTAGCTATGACAATGTATTGGTTGCAATGTATTCTTCAGAATTAGTTGTTGGAGATAATTACAAGGTAAGAGTCACATTAAATTCAACAGATACTACCGAACATAGGTTTAGTATCTGCATTAAAACACCAGAAGATTTATGTTTAGTAGATACGCCAAATGGGGATTTTGAAGAACCTGTAATCTACGGTTTAAGTGGTGTTAATACGATCATTTCATTAAACACAGTACCAGGTTGGAGATCTAATTTAGATTCTTCTAATAATATCTTTTACTGGGAATCATTAAACGCACCTGGATTTACACCTTACGAAGGTGGACAATGTGTTCAGATATTATCTGACCAAGGTACAACAATAGATCCTAATGATCCAAACATTAAAGGTCTATATCGAGATTTTGATACATCTGAAATGACTTTAATGGACTATAGTTTTGCACATCTAGCAAGGTTTGATGGTAATACTGTAGAACTTTTCGCTGGTGTTCCAGGTGGACCTTACACGCAGATAGACAGTCATCTTGGTGCTACACAAGCATGGAGTTTAGTAACAGGCCAATATATTGTTCCTGCTGGGCAAACCGAAACCCGTTTTATTTTTAGAGCTAGTGATGGTGATGATATTGGTAATGTTTTAGACGCTGTAAATTTTGTCGCTAATAACGAAATTATAACACAACCACATGCGGTAGACTGTAACAGTAATACAACAACTGTTGAAGCTAATGGAATGGGTACATGGATAGCCAGTGACTCTAATCCTGGTGAAGTAACTATTGTAACACCAAGCAACAATACCACAGATATTAATAGTTTTGTACAACCAGGTATATATACTTTTACTTGGCAAACCAGCTATTGTTCTTACGATATTGAAATTACATATAACGGTGTGGCTGAAGTGCCAACAGTAGAGTCATCTGTAGAGTATTGTTTAAATGATACTTCAGAGCAGCTTATTGCAACGCCTGCTGATGCCTTAACACTTGTTTGGTATACAGTAGCTACAGGAGGAACAGGAAGTACTACAGCACCAACACCAGATACATCAGTTGTTGCTACGACATCATACTATGTAGCATATATGAATAATGAAGGCTGTGAAGGTCCTAGGGCAGAAATTATAGTTACTGTTAGTGAATCTTTTACACCTCAATTAGTTTTTTCATATGACGATACTTGTATTTTAAATGATGTTGATGCAACACCAATATTAAGTAATGATTTTAATACAGGTGGAACATTTACTTCAACAACACTGACTGTAGATCCTTCAACAGGAGTAATAGACATGAGTTCGGCTTTAGCAGGTCAGCATGATATTCTTTACACTTTTGAAGGTGACGAAGACAACTGTCTTGAAGGCGGAACATATACAGCAACTATTAATTTTATAGCTGCTCAAACACCAGTTACAACCTTCAATTATGGTAATGAGGCTTTTTGTTTACTTAACGGAACAACTGTGCTTCCAACCTTAGATTCTGGGTTTACAACTGGAGGAACATTTTCATCTACTACTGTAACTGTTGACAGTACAACTGGAGAAATTGATTTAACAACAGCTCCAGAAGGTATACATGATGTTACTTACACCTTTGATGAAAACATTGCTAACTGTATTGAAGGTAGTACTTATACAACTACGATTGAGGTTGTAGCTACTGTCAATCCTGTTACAGATTTTAGTTATGCTGAATCAAACTATTGCGAGGATACAGGAATCATTTCAGTAATTACGGGTGATGATTTTACATCTGGCGGAACATTTAGCTCTACTGCTGGTCTTACGTTAGACGCTATAACAGGAGATATAGATCTAGATGCGAGTGCAACGGGCACATATACTATTACTTATGAAATTGCTGAAGATTTAAATAACTGTATCGCAAATAACAGTAGTAATTTTACTCTTACTATAAATGCATCTGTAGCATCAATAACTGAATTTAGCTATAATCCTTCTGTAATTTGTCCTTTAGGAGTAAGTGAACTTAATCCTGAATTAGCAACAGGATTTACAACAGGTGGTAACTTTAGTTCAGCAACTTTAGATGTTGACATTGCTACTGGTATTATTAACATGACATCGGCAACTTCTGGTACTCATGAAATAACTTATACTTATGAAGAAGACACAACAAACTGTATACTAGAAGGTTCGTTTACAACAACTATTGAAATTACAGAAACTAATACACCTGTTACAACCTTTAGTTACAATGAAGATGTTTATTGTGGTGATGCCGGAACCATATTCCCAAACACTGACACAGATTTTACTCAAGGAGGAACATTCACAGCTGAAAATGGCTTGGTAATTAATTCTTCTACTGGTGAAATTGACGTTGCAGCAAGTACTCTAGGAAACTATACTGTAACCTATACGATTCCATCAGATCAAAATAGTTGTACAGAAAATGGTTCAAGTAGCTTTAATATTACAATTTTAGACACAATAGAGGTTGCTATATCTGGTGAATGTGATGGAGAGGATTATATATTAACTGCTTCACCAGTTGCCAGCTCTTTTAATCCAGATGAAGCCACATATTTATGGACAGATGCTAATGGAAATGTTACTAATCAAACTTCAGAAATATTTAATATTACTGATTACTTAGATCAAAACTCAGGACTAAGTGTACCAACAATATTTAATGTAACGGTACAATTTGGAGGTTGTTCTGTGACTCAGTCTTTTACAGCAGAGCGTTCTGCTTGCCGAGATATTCCAAAAGGGATTTCACCAGATGGTAATGGTAAAAATGACACTTTCGATTTAACTGGTTTTGGGGTTACTGAAATCTATATGTATAACAGATATGGTACAGAGGTCTATACATTTAAAGGAACATATACCAACCAATGGTATGGACAATCTAACAAAGGAGACGAATTACCAGATGGCACATATTTCTATAGTATTAGAAAAGAAGATGGTAGTTCTGTTACAGGTTGGGTATACATAAACAGAGCATATTAATCAATAGTAAAATGAAAGATTTAATACCAATGAAAAAATTATATATCACCTTAAGTATTGCTATTGTTTTTACATTTAACGCCTTAGCACAGCAAGACCCTCAGTATACACAATACATGTATAATATGAATGTGGTAAATCCGGCTTATGCAGGTTCTAAAGAGAATTTATCTGTAGGTTTACTATACAGAACGCAATGGGTAAATATCAATGATGCGCCTAAAACAGCTATCTTATCCGTACACAGTCCTATTGGTAAAAATGTAGGTTTAGGGCTATCTGTAATTTCAGATAAAATTGGTCCAGTTGAAGAAAACAATGTATATGCAGACTTTTCTTATACTTTAAATTTAGGCGGAGAACATCGATTAGCTTTTGGTCTAAAAGCAGGAGTTACCATACAAAACATTGGCTTTTTTAGCGATATCGGAAATGGTTTTGTTAATGATTCTAACGACGAAGCTTTTAGCGAAGACGTTAGTAATGCTAATCTTAATATTGGCTCAGGATTGTTTTATTATACAGACAATTACTATGTGTCGTTTTCTATTCCTAATATGCTAAAAAATACATTTTTAGACATTAGTAATAACGGACAGCAATATACTTATGGCTCTGAAGTGCTACATTATTTTTTATCAGCAGGCTATGTGTTTAACCTATCAGAAAACACAAAGTTTAAACCTTCATTTTTAATGAAGTCTGCTTTTGAATCACCAACATCTTTAGATCTTTCAGCCAATTTTTTATTGTATAACAAATTTGAAATTGGTGCAACCTACCGCTTAGACGACTCAATTGGAGCAATGGCTAATTTAGCTGTATCACCAAGTATAAGAATTGGATATGCATACGACCATATAACTTCGGAGTTAAGTGGTGCTACGTCATCTTCACATGAAGTAATGCTTTTATTCGATTTAAATTTCCCAAAGAAGGTGTCTATATCACCTAGATTTTTCTAATATATAAATGAAAATTTCAATACAAATGAAAAACATTATTAGTTTATTTTGTCTATTACTAGTTACTTCCATCAGTATAGGGCAAAACAAAAAAACAGAAAAAGCCGATAAGCTTTACAACAGCTACCAATATGTAGATGCTATTGAAGAGTACTTAAAACTCACTACAGACAATGAAGTTAGCGCTTATGTTAGTGTACAATTAGCTGATAGTTATTACAATATTTATAATATAGAAGAAGCTTCAAAATGGTATAAAACAGCTTTAGAAAAACAACCAAGTGCAGAAACCTATTACAAATACGCGCAAGTCTTAAAATCTCAGGGTAAATACAAATTGGCTAATGAGCAAATGGATGTATTTGCTAAACTTATGCCAGAAGACGAACGCGCTAAAGCTTATCTTAAAAATCCAAACTACATACCACAATTAGTAGAAAAAGATAAATTATTTAATGTTGAAGAAACTACTATAAACGACGATAAACAAAGTGACTTTGGTGCTGTTCTTTCTAATGATAACATCTTGTATTTTGTTAGCACTAGAAAGAGCTCAAAAAAGCAAGACTCGTGGACAAAACAATCTTACTTAGATATCTACAAGTCTATTAGAAACGACGATGGCACACTATCAACACCAGAAGAAGTTGCAGAACTAAATACTCAATATCACGATGGACCTTTAACAATAAGTAAAGATGGAAAAACGATGTATTTCTCCAGAGATGGACATAGTATGGGTACTTACAAAAAAATAAAGAATAATAAAGTAAAATTAGCACAGCAAGGTATCTATAAAGCAACATTAATTGATGGTAAGTGGGACAAGATTACAGCACTTCCTATTAATAGCAATGACTATACTGTAAGCCATCCTAGTTTAAGTCCTGATGGTAAAACGTTGTATTTTGCTTCTAACATGCCAGGTGGACATGGAGATACAGATATATGGAAAATTAGCATTAATGGAAGTACCTACGGAAACCCAGTGAATATGGGTGAAAACGTTAACACCTCAGGAAAAGAAGGATTTCCATTCATTGCAGAAGACGATATTTTATATTTTGCATCAAGCGGAAGACAAGGTTTTGGTGGTTTTGATATTTTTAAATGCGACTTAAAAAACGATACAAAAGCTGAAAATCTGGGAAACGCAATTAACACTAAAAGTGACGATTTTTCTTTTAGTGTTAATGCTAAAAATAAAATCGGGTACTTTTCTTCAAACAGATCTGGAGCAGACAATATCTATCTTGCCATTCCTATTTGTCAATTTGAAACCTATGTAATTGTAAAAGATAAGGTAACTAATACTGTATTAAAAAATGCTGAAATAACTATTTCAGATAGTCAAAATCGTGAAATTGCAACTCAAAAATCTGATAAAAATGGTAAAACGGACTTTAACGTAAGTTGTGAGGATTCTTACAGTATTTCTGTATCAAAAAAAGGATATAATGATATTATAATTCCTGTTACTCCATCTGAAGGAAATGATGTAACTATTAATGTTGATCTAGAACCAATCAATGAAATTATTACTGAAAGAGAAGTGAAATTAAACAACATTTACTTCGAATTTAATAAAAGTAATATCACCCAACAAGGTGCGCTAGAATTAGATAAATTGGTGAAAATCATGAAAGATTATCCAGATATGAATATCTTAGTAAGATCTCACACAGATACAAAAGGATCTGCTGATTATAACAAAAAATTGTCAGAAAGAAGAGCAAAATCTACTGTACAATATCTAATTTCTAAAGGTGTCGACAAATCTAGATTATCTTCTGAAGGAGTAGGAAGTAAGGAGCCTCTAGTTAAGTGTACACCAAATTGTACAGATAGTGAAGATGCACAAAATAGAAGATCAGAATTTTTAATAAAAAAGAATTAAAAACTACCAGGTGTAGTTAGATTAAGCCTGTTTAATAATTACTTGCCATAATTACAAATGAAAATAGATAAATGCCTTATGAGTATTAGTGTGAGACATATAATGTTATTGACTTGTTTAGTTTTTTCTGCAATACAATTAGCTGCACAAGAACCTAACGATTGCGTTAATGCTATCACTGTTTGTGGAAATGGCAGTTTTATGTCTAATGCCGTAGGATCAGGTAATGAGTTTGAGGTTAATTCTTGTAGTGGTTTTGAACACAATTCGTTATGGCTAGAGGTATACATTGTACAAGCTGGAACTTTAGGCTTTGACCTCATCCCAAATGATCCGGATATTAATGTAGATTATGACTTTTGGGTTTATGGTCCAAATGTTAATTGTGGCGCAATAGGAAATCCCATAAGATGTGCTACAACCAATCCTGCTCAAGCAGGTTTAGCCAATAACCATACAGGAATCAATGGTAGTACAACCTTAACACAAACAGGTCCTGGAGCTAATGGAAACGGATATGTGTATTGGCTTAATGTTAATGTAGGCGAATCCTATTATATTGTTATAGACAGGCCTGCAGGCGATGGAGGTTTTGAGCTTCAATGGACAGGAACAGCTATGAACGGTTCTGGCGCATTTCCATCACAACCAGATGTTAATGAAATTGACGACGTTGTACAATGTAGTAGTACTCCAGATTTATCTGTTTTTGACTTAAATGGTTTAAGTAGCTCTATAAATTCTGATGCAGGAACAACAGTAGAATATTTTGCAAGTTTAGCCGATGCAGTTGATAATATTAATCAATTACCAGGTATTTATGCCAATACTTCTAATCCGCAGACCATTTACGCAAAAGCTACCAATGGTTCTAATGATTGTTACAACATAACTGAATTCGACCTTGTTGTATCTCCAATTCCTGAAGCAACACTATCGGTTTCCGATAATGAAATTTGTGAAGGAGATACTGTAACCTTCACTATTCAGGGAACACCAAATGCAACTGTAAATTACACTATTAATGGAGGGACTTCTCAGCAAATACCTCTTGATGCTACTGGTGAAGCTACTTTGATAGAAACACCAGTAACAGATATTACAGTTACACTAGAAAATGCACAAGTTATAGCTGGTGATGGCTCTGTTGTCTGTTCTCAAATAGAAACAGATACCGAAACCGTTACTGTTGTATCGTTAAGTGTACCTACAATTGTAAATAACTCACCAATATGCGAAGGAGAGGATGGTATTCTTCAATTTTCGGGTGATGCTAACTCTGAAATTACCTATACTATTGATGGTGGCGTCAATCAAAATTTAACTTTAGATGCTTCAGGAAATTTTACATTAACATTACCAACATTAACAGCTACCACTGATGTAAATATCCTTTCAGTCACTAATTCTAGTGCTGTAAGTTGTGTAATAGATGTTAATTCTACTGAGACTATAACTGTAAATCCACTACCAACTGTAGTAGATCCGAATCCTATTTTTGCATGTAACGATGGTACAAATCCTAATTCTGCACCTTTTGATTTAGATTTACAAAGTGCTGATATATCAAATAATGAAGCTAATGTTATGGTTACCTACTACGAAACGCAAGCATTAGCAAATACAGGGAACATGGCTGATGCATTAGTTTCTCCTTACGATAGTACTTCTGCAAACCAAACAGTATATGTAAGAGTTGAAACCAATTTAGGATGTGTAGACTTTACCACATTAAATTTGCAGGTTATAGATGCGCCAATCGCAAATACTCCTGCTATATTGCTTTCATGCGACCCTTCTAATCAAGGTATAGGAACATTTAATCTCACAGATGCTGAGTCTGAAATATTAGCAGGAAATACACAAGCTGTTACTGTTACATATTATTCACTTCAAACTGAAGCCATAGCAGGTACACCGCAAATAACAGACCCAACATTGTTTAACAATATCCAAGCTTACAATCAAACGGTTTATGTTCGTGTAGATTCTGATGCTACAGATTGCTTTTCTATTGCACCTATAGTGCTCGAAGTTTTTGATACACCAACTGTAGCGACTGTTCAACCACTTGAGGTTTGCGACGACTTTAGCAATGATAGTTTTGCCGAATTTAATTTAGATTCACAAACACCATTACTTCTTAATGGTAATACTAACATTACTATTTCTTATCATGCTTCATATACTGATGCAGAAGATAATCTAAGTCAGTTAACGAGTCCATATACAAACACAGATAATGAGCAGCAAACTATTTATGTAAGAGCCGAAAATGATTTGAATCCAGATTGTTTTTCGATTTCAACTTTTGATATTGTTGTTATACCTGCTCCAACAATTATAAATCCTACAGCTCTACAAGTTTGTGATGATGGTACATCAGACGGAATTACGAGCATAGACCTCACTTTGAAAGATGAAGAAATTACTGGTGGAAACCCAAATTATTCTGTGAGTTATCATATATCTCAAGACGATGCAAACGATAATATAAATCCTCTTAATTCTCCGTACACAAATACAGTAAATGGTCAAATAGTTCATGTTAGAGTTGAAGATCTTAATACATCATGTTATAATTTAACCACATTGGAGTTATTAGTAGAGCAAGCACCATCTGCTAATACGCCAACTCCTTTGGTGTTTTGCGATCCTGATAGTGATGGTGTTGGAATGTTTGACTTAACGAGTAAAAATGATGAAATTACAGGAGGTGACCCAACGTTAACAGTCACTTACTACGACACTCCTACTAATGCAAGTAACAGTGTTGATGAAATTTCTAGCCCATACACCAATATTTCTAATGGATATCAAGTTGTTTATGCAAGAGTAGAAAGTTCAACTATATTAACAGAATGCGAAACTATTGTAGAGCTAGAACTTATTGTAAATCCCACTCCACAACTGGGTAATCCTCCTGGTCCTCTAGAAATTTGTGATGATGTCTCAGGCGACGGTATTGGGCAATTTAATTTACCAAGTAAAGAAGCTGAAATACTTCAAAATTTAACTGACCCAACTTTATACACGGTCTCATTTTATATTCTTGAATCTGATGCTGATTTAGGAACAAATCCAATAGCAAATCCTAACAGTTTCACAAACACAAGTGCCTTTAATCAAATTATTTGGGTACGTGTAGAAGATATCAACTCAGGTTGTTATAAATTAACCACACTAGAATTAATTGTTAATGAATTACCAGTCTTAACACAACCTACACCCTTAAATTTATGTGATATAAATAATTCTGGCGATGAGGCTGAGATGTTTAATCTAGAAGATGCTTCAGGTGAAATTTTAAACGGACAAACTGGAATTGACCTTACTTACCACCTTACGCAGGCTGATGCAAATAGTGGAGACAACTCTATATCAAGTTTGTACACCAACGTTGTAAACCCTCAAAATATTTTTGTTAGAGCTACGAATGAAACTGGTTGTGTAAGTACAATAACAATACTAATTAGGGTTAACCCAATACCTTCTCCTACAGCACCAACCGATCTTGAGGTTTGTGATGACGATAATGATGGTTTTGCCAGTTTTAACTTAGAAGACAAATCATCAGAAATTATAGGTGGTGAGATTAACACTGAAGTTTCCTATTACGAAACCCTTGAAGATGCCGAATCTGGAATAAACCCAATTGTTAGTCCATACACCAATATAGCGCTCAATGAACAAACGATCTATGTAAGGTTAACCAACACACTAACAGGTTGCTACAATGCTTCTGAAACTTTAACTCTACGAATACTCGAAATACCTGAAGTACCAACTAATATTGAAGATTATACGATTTGCGATACTGATGCCAACGGTTTTGCACCATTTGATTTAACAACAAAAAATGATGAAATCATTGGAGTTCAATCTAGTGCTATTATAACTTATCATGTTACAGAAGCAGATGCCCAAACTGGTAATAATCCAATTTCAAATCCTAGCAACTATACCAATACAAGTAATCCGCAAATTATCTATGTTAGATTAACAAGTGGCGACAATGAATGTTTTGATATTGGTGAATTTAATATAAGTGTAAACTTACCGCCAGTTGCCATACTTCCTACACCTTTAGAACTTTGTGATGAAAACATAGATGACGAAATTACTGTGTTTAATCTAACTGATAAATACAGTGAAATTACAGGTGGCAACAACAGTTACGAGGTTAGTTTTTATGAAACACAAATAGATGCTGAAGCTCAATCTAATTCGGTTAATGCTGAAGCTTACACCAATACATCTATAAATGGTGCTGCAGCTAATCCACAAACGCTTTATGTGGTCGTAACAGATACAGACACAGGCTGTGTGGATTATACAACTCTAACCATTAGAGTTTTGCCAAACCCAACACCAACAGAAGTATTACCAGAAATTTTACTTTGTGATGATAACAATAGTGGTGATAGTATTGAAGTTTTTGACCTAACAGAAAATGAAGCATTAATCTTAAATGGCGAAAATGGAGTTACTCCAAGTTATTACGAAACTATTGAAGACGCTGAAGCTGGCGAAAATGCTATTACAGATCCTACTATGTATACTAATATAAATTCACCTCAAGTAATTTATGTTCGTGTAACAAATGATAATTCGGGTTGTTATACAATTGTTGATTTTAATATTGAAGTTCTTCCTCTGCCTCAGTCTACTGCGATAACTGACTTTATAGTTTGTGAGCTTAATAATGATGGTATTTATAGTTTTGATTTAAGTTCAAAAAATGAAGAAATTCTAAATAGTCAAAGTGCATTAGATTACACTGTAAGCTATCACATCTCTCAAGATGATGCAGACAATTTAATGAATAGCCTCGTCAGCCCTTACACAAACATTAGTAATCCTCAACAAATTTTTGTTGCCATAACAAATAATTCAACGGGTTGTTCAATAAGTAATATGAGTTTCAATATTGAAGTACAAGAAGCTGCAGAAGCCAATAGTGATATGCAACCAATACTTTATGAAATTTGTAATTCTGAAGTAGATATTGATGAAGATTCAAGCAATAATTATGCTGAATTTGATTTATTTACGCAAAACGATTTTGTACTAGATGGTCAGAATCCTGCAAATTATACTGTGAGCTATTTTGCAAGTGAAACAGATGCCGAACTAAATGTTAATTCATTACCTCAGTCATTTACAAACACAGTTAACCCTCAAGTCATTTGGGCAAGAGTGGATAATAATACACCAAATATTGATGGTATGGACAGTTCTATTTGTTATGCGGTAACTCCATTAACGCTAAGAGTTAATGAATTACCAAAATTTACCTTAAACGAGAAATATGTGTTGTGTATTAATACTAATGGCACCGAAATACTAGATGCTCCAATAATTGACACAGGCTTAACTACACCAAACTATAATTTTGTTTGGTATTTAAATGAAGAAGTCATTCCAGGTGCAACAGAAGGAAGTTATATACCAACTGAGTCAGGTGTTTATTCCGTTAAAGTAAGTGATTCCTTTACATCCTCAGTAACTATGTGTGAGAGTTTTGCTAGTACAACAGTTATAACAAGCGAACCTCCAATAATCAGTACCAATGTATCAACCGATGCCTTCTCTGAATTAAATACAATTGAAGTAACGGTAACTGGTAGTGGTATATATGAGTATAGTTTAGATGATGGTGCTTGGCAAGATTCATCCACGTTTACTAATGTTTCTATAGGTGAACATACTGTTACCGCCAGAGATAAAAATGGTTGTGGTGAGAGTTATGATACCATAACAATAATGGGATACCCAAAATACTTTACGCCTAATGGAGATGGTATCCATGACACATGGAATATAACAATACTAGAAAACCAAGAGGCATTGATCTCAATCTTTGATAGATATGGGAAGTTATTAAAACAAATAAGTGCTAATGGTTCTGGTTGGAACGGTACATACAATGGTAATCTTATGCCTTCTAGTGATTATTGGTTTGTTGTTGAGTATAATGAACCAAACACGGGATTAAAGAAAGAGTTTAGAGCTCATTTTGCTTTGAGAAGATAAAAATATTAACTCAATGTGTGTTGATTTTAATTGTATCAGAATTGTCTCATTTATTCGAGATACTACTAATTTTAGTTAGTTTTACTTTCTGTATCATGGAAAATAAATGAAAAAATATTCAATAGTTATCCAACCAAGTAATTCTGTTATTGAAGAAGTGAAGCAGATGAAAGAATTGTTAGCTTCAAAAATTGGTTGGTATAATAGTAAAAATTCTGTAGCTCATATTACTATAAATGAATTTGAACGAGACGAAAAAGAATTAATAAAAATAAAGAGTAAGTTAACAGAGATTACCACCTATTTAAAACCTCATGAAGTTCATTTTACCAGTTTTGATGCTTTTCCACATGGAGCTTTCTTTTTGAAACCAGATGTGACTTCAAGGTACTATTTAAAAGAGATTATGACTTCGGTTCATAAAAAATTTCCCTATTCTACAAATATTAAAAGTTACGAACCACACATATCCATTGGTAGAAGAATTCAACCTAATAATATTGAAATAGCAAAATATTTATTCTCTAAAAACCCAAACATTAGTTTTATTTGTGATACAATTGCTTTACGCAGCTTTAATGTTGATCGAAAACAATTTGATATCATTGCTACTTTTCCCTTTTTAGGGGAAGAATCTCAGGATGTAATACAAGGGATTTTGTTTTAAGATTATAGATCAATAAAAATAGCACACTTAATCCTAAATTTTAAATATCAGCCTATAACCTTATTTTTGTTTAGTAACGTCAGCTTATAATTTAACTAAATATTTATTATGCTTGGTTAAAAATTTCTCTTTAGCTATGACGTTGTAACTCGTTAGGTTTGTTTTCATATATCACACTTTCTCGACTCACTGCTGACTAGGTGTTATATAATCGCCATACACTACATGATTACCTATTAATAGCTTCAACAAAAAAACAGTTTTATGGATATAAACAAGTATCAATAATTGTTGTAAATCAGTACCATTTTTCTTAGAAAAAACTTAAACAAACGAAAGCTTAAAGTTCACTCTTTAGTCAAGCGGCAAAAACGTTAAAGATAGAAATAGAATGTTGGTTATCATGTGGAGTAGTAGTGGGTATTGAAAACCAAAAGCAACTCGCGTATAACCAGCTATAGTTGCACTAAATAATTGAGGTAGCGTTAATATTGGTAACCACAAAAGGTTGGTTAGATTTAATTCAAAATTTAAAATATGTAGCCAAGCAAAACTTACACACGAGAAATAATAAATCATTTTAAAGTGCTTTTGCCAGTAGTTCTGTAGCGTGATTTTGACGTTTTTAGTTCTACTTACTAGATATATAGTCAACATTACAATAATAGCGGTTATTACTCGATACCAAAAGGTTTCATCTACAAGGGATAATCGACTTCTAAAAACAGCCTTAGTGAGTAAGTAATATGTAAATGTTCCAGATGTTAACGCAAAATATATGGGATTAAACTTTAGTGATAATCTAAAGGTTATTTCTTCAAACATCGGTAAAACAAATCCACCAATTAGAAGTAATAGTATTGGGTCAAATCGTTCTGCCATACTGATTGAAGTCAGATTTTTAGGTTCATAAATAAACTGTAATATTGATGCTACTGTTATTGACAAAACGGCCTTTATTAAAAAAAGACCTATTGTATCATAGATTTTATGTGTTATGCTTTTCTTTATAGAAGGTGTCTCTATAGGAGATTTTATAAAATTCACTAAATCTTTTAATAGAGATTTATAATATTTTGGTTTAATCAAAGGATAGGAAATTATCATAATTTTTTGGTTTTAAATTATGGTACAAATCTATTTCGATTGTGAATCAGCGACTTATTCTAAAAGGATTATGATTTATTCGAAAAGCATTTTTAAAAACCTGACGTGGTCGATAACCGAATTTTTTTCAAAGGTATTAGAAAACAAACCCAAACTATCATATCCTACAGCCCAAGCTGCTTCTTGAATGGTTTTTTGTTCGTTTTTGATAAGATAGTATGCTTTTTTTTAACGCTCGTTGCGAATGATAAGACCATACCCTTTGTATTATGGAATTCTTTTGCTTTTGCATTTTACAGTAAGACCAACATCACCAGCACCATAAAATGCAATGGCAATGACAGGTTCGTCAAAAAAAACAGGAGTCCACCACAGTACTGTTGGTAGAAGCTTCTTCCAACAAAATTGTACAATCGTTGATATCTATTATCTCACGATTTATTCCTGCTTGCGCACACAAAAGATTGATTAAAAAGTGATGTTACTTAATTTTATTTTAGATATGATTGAAACACATTTTTGCTAGAAAGTGATTCTCAAAAGAGGAATGCATAAAATGCTACTTTCAAAATTAAGGTAAGTACACATAATTTTGATGATATTTTTATCAAATAAGCATCAATCTATAATATTTATAGAATAAATGCAAATTGCTTTCTGCATCGGATATTTAATAATCCTTAACCTTAGCACCATTGTTGTTAAATACACCATTAACTACATTTCCAGATTTAGCATACTTCATTTTTCCTAATCCATCTATTTTGTCATCAATAAAATAACCTTTAAACACAGAAGTGTCTACATATGTGTATTTGCCATAACCATTTCTCTTTCCATTTGTTGAATAAGCGCCAGTGTAAGTACTATTGTTTATCCAATAGTATGTGCCTATATGCGCTCGATAACTGTTGCTGAAAAAGCCAATATAAATATCTCCATTGCTGTAAGTGTATTTACCAAACCCATTACTACAATCACCTATACAATTGCCAGAAACTTTATTTGCTTCATAATCTGTTCCCAGGTTTGTTACAAATTTTCCGTTTTCATATTTACCTATACTTTTTATGGTTCCGCTTCTATCAATAGTATAGCCATAACCTTCTTGTTTTCCGTCTTTCCATTGACCTACATAGGTGTTGCCAGAGGATGCCCAATAATAAAAGCCAGTACCTTCGCGTCTGTTATCCTTGTACTCACCATGGTAAGAACCTCCGTTAGAGTAGCTAATGTAGGTAACACCGTTAAGCGCACCATTGCTAAATGTAGACTCTGTCTCAGAGCCAGGTAGTTTTACTTTTCCCCAACCATTTGTGCAATCTCCCTCAACACATTGGTAGCCAGAAGAACTAGAACTGCTAGACGAAGTACTTGTAGTAGTTGATGTATTAGTTGCTTGCGTTGATGAATTACTTTTAGTATTTAATTCATTGTTATATAGACTTCCTTTATAAACTTTATTTTCTCTAGCTGCTGGAAAGCCATTAAGTACATATGTTGGTATTTTATCAATATAAATAACAGGATCTCCATTATCTAGATATTCAAACGTTGCTTTTTCATAATCTATATGTTCACCTTTTACAACAATAAAGAAGTTATCTGTTTCTAAATTACGGTTATAAACTATAGAAGACGTATCGGTTGTAAAAACACGCATTGGTTTTATTTCCTTATGCTGAAGGTTTTTATAATCATCAATAATGTAAGTAATACCGTTGTTTTTATCTTCACGATAATCAATCATATGTGGACCTATATAACAAAATTTTCTTGATTTTACTCTATTATAACCATGAACATAATTGATAAAACTTCCATCATATGCATAATTAATATATGGTAAGTTTTTAGACAAAACAGTTGTAACAGGAACACGAGTATCTATAGTATGATTGGCTTCTACAAAGTTTGGAACAGAATAATAGGTTTCCGTAAGACCATCGTATATTACTTTTTCATCAGGTTTTATGCCTTTACTTATAGCTATATCTAATGCATGATTTCCATTAATATACACAGCCTCTTTTTTATTTCCTGTTTTAAGACCACCAGGAATATAATAACCAAGTTCTATTTTTAATGGTTTATTAGCATCGCTATAATATCGATTAGGTGTTTCAAATATTTTAGGGTCTTCTTTATTTGCGTCATAGAATTTAATCTTATTCCCATTAGAATCAGTTTCTACAACGTATTCATAAATACCTGATGTTACTTCCTCCTTAACTAAATAGCCATTGCGATAATGTACTTTACTCGTATAATTGGGCCTTCCATCAGCATATACAGTTCTTGTAGTAACTATTATAATATTACCTGCTTTTTCATAGCTGTAATATTTGGTTAGGTTTAGTACGCCCTTTTTTTTGTGTACCATTTCAGTTACACGATTTTGACTATCATATTTATAGGTCTTTTCGTCACCATAGGTGTTTTTCTCGTATGTTAATAGATTTTTGCTGTTGAATTGGTAATTATACTCAGAACCAGATGGGTATTTGAAACGAATAATATTTCCTTTGTAATCGTATTCAAACTCATCATTGTAGTTATTTCCTGTTATTCGACCTGAATTGTCATAATAATATCTAGTTCCAAAATTATATACAAGGTTACCTTTTCTATCAAAAATTTTTCCCTCAGATGCATATATATCACCTTTCAATTTATAATGCTCTTTATTCTGTTTAAATCCAATTGGATTAACAGGAGCATTAACAAAATCAAAGTCTTGTGCAGAAATGCTAAGCGTTATTAAAACTAAAAAAAATAGACTGATCTGGTTTTTCATGATATAAAGTGTTTGTACAAAAAAACAAAAAAAGCGAAGGGCTTACCATACGATAACTTGCGTATATTCTGTAAGATATAAAAATAGACAAAGAATAGCTTGACTTTGTTTATCAGTTTTTGTAACAACCATTAAATTGTAACAAAAGTTACCAATTATATAATTTAAGTCTGCTATTTTTGAGAATTCACTAACTAGCAGGTATGGATTTAAATCAAGTTTTTGGCTATATAGGTGCCATGTTTATTGGAGTTGTTTTAGGGCTCATAGGTGGTGGAGGCTCTATATTAACAGTTCCTATTTTAGTGTACTTGCTATTTGTAAATCCTGTTACTGCCACTGCATATTCTTTATTTGTAGTAGGAGTATCGTCCTTAGTAGGTGCAATAAGAAATATTCAAAAAGGGTTAGTAGATTTTAAAACAGCAATTGTATTTGCTATTCCTGCATTTATAGCAGTATATATTACCAGAAAGTATGTAGTGTCAGCAATACCAGAAAGTTTGTTTTCTATTGGCAACCTCACGATAACAAAGAATATTGGCATTATGCTATTCTTTGCTGTTATTATGTTGATAGCATCTATATCAATGATTAGAAATAAGCGAGAAGCTGAGAGGGAAATTTCTGAAGTTTCTTATAATTATCCTTTAATAATTATTGAAGGTATTATAGTTGGTGTTATTACAGGTATAGTAGGAGCAGGAGGCGGATTTTTAATCATTCCAGCATTAGTGTTATTGGCCAAGCTACCAATGAAAAAGGCTGTAGCAACATCGTTACTAATTATAGCCATAAAGTCTTTAATTGGTTTTATAGGTGATGTTGAAAATTTAGATATAGACTGGACTTTCCTCTTAATATTTACATTTATATCTGTGCTAGGTATTTTTTTAGGAATTTATCTTTCAAATTTTATTGAAGGAAAAAAACTAAAAAAAGGCTTTGGTTGGTTTGTACTAATAATGGGTATTTACATTATTTATAAAGAATTGACACTTTAGTGAAGTTATAAATTCTAAAAAAACGAATTCTAAACTGTAACATAATAAGATTGTTTGCGTCAAATAAGTGTAAATAAATATATTATGCAGTCCAATTACAATACATACAAACGTACAGACAATCAATTATTGTTCATTACGCACCTTTCACAATTGTTAACTTTTATAACAGGTTTTGGTGGATTAATAGCACCATTAATTATTTGGGCAACTCAAAAAGAAAGTGTGGATGGTATGGACGAACATGGTAAGTCTATTATAAACTTTCAATTAAGTATTATAGTATACTAAGTATACCATTAATTTTTCTGTTTGGATTAGGATTATTTATTTTCGGTTTAATCGGAATTTTAGCATTTATAATGCCTATCATAAACGCAATTAAAGCTAGTAATGGTGAATTACCTAGCTATCCATTATCTCTTAGTTTTATTAGTTAGTTAGCATTTCTGAAATAATTCAGAGTCAAAGAGATAGTTAAAAAACGCTCACAGAAATGTGGGCGTTTTTATTTGCTCAGAAAAAAAAATACCACTTACAGAAAAATAGAATACAGATTACACACATAAATCTTAAGTTTGTTAATTGATATTTATGTGGCGTTATTTTAAAATCATATTATTTTTGCTGTTACCAGTTTTTGTAGTTGCTCAAAATCCGGTAACGCAACATATGTCTAAAATTTCTAATCTTCCAGATGTAGAGTTTTATGACATTCAAGAAGATCATAACCACTATATCTGGCTTGCTGCTGATAAAGGTTTATACCGTTACAACGGAAATAATTACCAAAAGTTTACAAACCCTAACCAAAAAGCGAATTCTTTATTTCAATTAAAATTAGATGAAAAAGGAAAACTTTGGTGTATTAATATTCACGGGCAAATTTTCTATGTTGAAAACGATACATTATACCTTTTTTATGACGCTAGTAAGCTTGTAAAAGGGCAGTTGTCACCTTTTGAAATTACCAATACATCCATACGCTTATTTACTGTAGATGGTATTTATGATATTAATTTAAAAGACAAAAGCACCATCAAACTTTTTGAAGGTATGTCTGTTAGTGAGAGTACTCACAATGATTTGTCCTATGTCATTAAAATGAATGCAAGTAACAGACCTTCAAAAGAAAAACAGAACTGGTATCAAATCAAAGATGACCAGATAAAACTGCTTAAAACGCTCACGTCCAAATACAGGATGCAGTCACCAAAGGTATATGCTTATGAAAATAGTGCGCTGTTAAATTTTAAAGAACAAGGCAAAAATCAACTTTATATTTATAAGACTGAAATAGACGATGTTTTAAAGCTGAAGACACCCATATCATTAGAAGATTTAACCATTTACAACATCACTTCTTTAAATAATGACTATTGGTTTTTAACAACATCTGGTGTGTTCATTTTTCAACTAAAAGAGCAGCAATTAGTTTTAAAAGAACAATTGTTTAGTAACGAGTCTGTAACCGATGTATTGGTGGATTTTAATAAAAATTATTGGTTTACAACATTAGATAACGGTGTTTTTGTGTCTTCTAATCTTAATATTAGACAGCTTAATTTAGAACAAGCAAAAGATAAAATTACCGCAGCTTGTGCACTAAATAACAATCAATTTTTATTAGGTACAAATAATGGTAAGTTGTTGTTTTATAATACAAACGGTATTTTTAAGACGCTTAAATTACCTGGATCAAAAATCATAGGTAATTTATTTTTTGATGCATCACAAAACCATGTGATTGTTAGTATTAATGCATCAGAATCTTATAGTGTAGATTTAAATCTGTTCACTATTAAAGACCAAAAAAATAAATACTCTGTTGCAAAAACATTTACAAAAATTAATGATGAAAATCTCTTCTACGGAAGCTACAAAGAAGCCATAATATATAACAAACCGTATATTTCAGATTCTACAAGAGTTATTAGAAAAAGCAGAGTAAAAGCATCTGAAATATTAAACAATCAGCTATTTGTTTCTTTTATAGATGGCTTATATCAATTTGATGTTAATAGTTTTCAGTCAAAAGAAATTAAGCTAGATAACGAAAGTATTTTAGTAAACTCAATAGCTAAAATAAACGATGCTATTTGGTTGGCAACACAGCATAATGGCTTGTTGTGTTTTAAGGATGGTCAATTAATTTCTAGACATGATGCGTTGCCAAAGCAAGTGCAAATAAATACATTAAAATCTGATGGTGAATTTTTATGGATTTCTACCGAAGAAGGCTTTTATAAGTTTCATCCCAAAACCAATCAAGTAAGGCGTTTAAACACTCAAGATGGATTAACATTATCAGTAGATAAGTTTATTATTCTTGAAGATTATTTGGTGTCTGTTTTTCCAAATTCATTGTACGTAATGCCCAAAAACAATACGCTTTTTAAGGCTTTTAAAACCTCTAAAGTTTGGATAACATCCGTTCAAATAAATGATAACGATACGGTTGTAAATACCAATTACAATTTACCTTATGATTATAATAAATTACGATTCGATTTTAACTCAAACGGATTTCAATCTAATAAACATGTTAGCTACAAATATCGCATAAAACCAATGGATACCACGTGGCGAAACGTGCCTTTAAACACACATTTTGTGGTGTTTAACAGCTTGTCTAGTGGCGATTATACGTTTGAATTACAGGGTCAAAACATTAGCAGTAAAGACGTGCAATTTGCAAGTCCTATTACCTTTACTATAGCAAAACCATTTTGGGAAACCTATTGGTTTTATGGTTTGATTTTGGCATCCGTTTTCGGATTAATTTGGCTGTATTTTAGATGGCGATTGCAACAAAAAGAAGCACAACGTATTGCTGAAGTTGACAAAATTTTAATCGATAAAAAAATCACTAATTTAAGGTTAGAAAATCTGCGTTCGCAAATGAATCCGCATTTCATTTTCAATGCTTTAAACTCTATTCAAGATTATATAATTTCAAATGAAAAGGAATTGGCAAGCTCGTATTTAGTGAAGTTTAGCCGATTAATCCGCATGTATTTAGATTATAGTCAGCAAAACGAAATTACTTTAGAGGAAGAATTAAACGCGTTAAAACTGTATTTAGAATTAGAAAAAGTGCGTTTTGAAGATGAATTGGAATATGCGATTTCTGTCGATAATCAATTAAAGACAAAACAGATAAAAGTACCGTCATTATTCATTCAACCGTACGTTGAAAATGCTCTAAAACACGGATTGTTACACAAATTAAACGACCGAAAACTACATATTGAAGCTAAAATTATTCAGCAAAATAAATTAGAAATTGCGGTTGAAGATAACGGAATTGGTCGCGTTCAATCGGAAAAATTAAAACGACCAAACCAACAGCACAAACCTTTTGCAACTAAAGCTAATGAAGAACGTGTGCATCTTTATAAAAACAAATTAAAACGTGATATAACCATAACTACCAACGATTTGTATGACGAGAACGACGTTGCTGCAGGTACAAAAGTGGTTATCACGATGCCAATACATTAAGATATGAAAGCGATAATTATAGACGACGAAAAACGCGCCAGACATTTACTATCCAACTTGCTAACAGAACATTGCGCAAGTATTACTAGCATTGAAGAAGCGCAAGATCTAGCATCTGGTGTAGATTTGATTAAAACAACCAAACCAGATGTTGTTTTTTTAGATATTGAAATGCCTAATCAGTCTGGATTAGATATTTTAGAATACTTCCCAAACCAGATCGATTTTAAAATCATTTTCGTGACGGCGTACAATCAATACGCGATTGAAGCTTTCAAATTATCAGCAGTAGATTATCTGTTAAAACCAGTTGATACAACCGAGTTAAAAGAAGCGGTTGCAAAAGCCGAAGAAGCGATAAAAGCGAACAATTTAAACGACCAATTAAATAAGTTACGCGACTCGTTAAAGCAGCTATCTATAGACAAAATTGCTTTAGAAATCCCAAAAGGAATCATGTTCGCCTCACATAATGATATTGTGTATTTTGAAGCCGATGGTATGTACACTAACGTGCAACTTATTGATGGCAAACAAAAGACCATTTGCAAACCGTTAAAGCATTTTGTTGAGCAATTAGAACGCAATGCGATGTTTTTTAAATGTCATCGGTCGTATTTAATCAACTTAAAATACGTAGATGAATTGGTTAAAGATGATGGCGATTATTTGCTAATGAACAATCAAAAACGCATCCCAATTTCAAAATCTAAACGCGATCAATTTCTTGAAGTAATCAAGGAAACGTTTATGTGATTTATTTGAAATTTCTGAAATTCCTTCAGAAAAAAAATCCTCGTTTTTAGAAAAATCCAAATTAAGAATGGTTGTTGAGTGCTTTATTTTGAAGTCCACTAAACACGATTCTTATGAAAAAAATAATTCTATTATTAGCTATAGCTTTATGTTATACAACATCGCATGCGCAATTTGGTAAAATGCTTAAAAACAAAGCCAAAGCAGCAGTAGAGAAGAAGTTAGATAAAAAAGAAACAAGCAATTCATCTTCAAAATCTGAAAATTCTTCTGGAATGGTTGGAGATTCTTCAACTGAAACTTCATCAAAAACAGAATACACCGATGAAGAATTTAAAGCAGAAATAGCTAAAAAGTATCCAAACGACCAGGCGAAACAAGATTTATACTATCAAAAGTATCTTGAGAAAAAACAACAAGAAGCCGAAGCTAACAAGCCTAAATCAGCTAATACAGTAAGTGACGATTTTTTATATATGTCGTATCCTTTTGCGATGACCAAAGGCATGAGCGCAGTTGGTGTTGATCGCGTAAAAATTAGACGTCAAATGACAGACATGGGCGATAATGTAGACTTGTTGCCTGCGCAAGATCCAGAATATGCGTGGTTACGCTTTTTAACAACACCAGAACTAGTAGCAATGTCACCAGAGGGTTACATAGGTTACGAGTTGGTTTCAGGAATGTTTACTACCAAAGTAGGCGCAGACCGATCGCAAACTTTAGAGCTTGGTACAGGCATGCCTATTTTAGTAAGAGGCATGTTAATAGCAGACGATGTGTTTGTAATTTACGCTGCATCTCATCAAGGCGGACACGCATTTAATGTGCCATCATACATGATTCAAGAAGATATTACGATTTTAAACGTGATAGGTAAAGGCGAGCAACAATTTCATTTAGATTGGTTAGAAAAAGCGAAACCAATTGTAAAAGAATTTGAAGCGACGTTAAAAGCGAATTACGATGCTGCTGCCAAATCTACCATGGATGCTATTAAAATGCCAAAAGCTGGTAGTATGAATAGTAATGCGTCATTAGTAAGTTTTGCTAAAGAAAACGTTTCTAAAACCATTGCAAAAGATGGTGCAAAACTTCTAAAATTAAACATAGAATCTAACGACTGGAATATTGTAACAAATAAATACACAGGTCGTATTTTATACCGTTGGATTAAAGGCGCATTCACAGAAAAAAATAAAAATAACGACTGCTATTTACAAGGATTTTTAATCAAGCAACAGTACAATGGTAGCGGCTATGGTAGCTCACAATTTGGTGGTGTTATTCACGGTCAAATGCCTTACGGACAAAAAATGAATTGCGAATAATTAATATACGCTAATAACCCATAGTTTTTAAAGTCTGCTTATTTAAGCAGGCTTTTTTTATTTGATTTAAAATGTAAGAATAATCTTTATTATTTATTCAGAAAGAAATTAGAGCTATTCAGAAAAAAGCACATTGAAAACCTTATATGTAGTAGTTGTTTTGTGGTTGAAAATAAAAACAAATCTCAACTACAATGAAAAAAACATTACTCTTATTTACAACCTATTTATGTTTGGGTGTTTCTGCAATTTTCGCTCAAAACGTAAACATTCCAGATTTCAACTTTAAAAATTATTTGTTAAACAATACTGCTATTAATACAAATTCTGATACGGAAATTTCTGTAGCAGAAGCGCAAGCTTTTACAGGAACAATATCGGCAACATCTTTAGGTATTACAGATTTAACAGGAATTGAAGCTTTTGTAAATCTAACTATATTAGAAGTACATTCAAATATCCTATCATCATTAGATGTTAGTAATAATACTAGTTTAACACGTTTACATTGTGCGAACAATCAAATTACTACATTAGATGTTAGTGGTATTCCGACATTAAATCAAATTCATTGTCAAAATAATCAGTTGGTAGAGTTAAATTTAGCTAATGGTAACAATCCTAATTTCATATACATGAAATCTTACGGCAACCCAGATTTAACGTGTATTCAACATGATCCTAATTACACACCTTCGTATACTAATGCTGGTCAGTACGCACAAGGATGGACTAGAGATACAAATTCTAGCTATTCTTCTAACTGTAATTATGGACCTGTTTATGTAGATGCTAATGCAATTGGAGCAAATGACGGAAGTTCGTGGATTGATGCTTACACAACAATTGATGCAGCATTGGCTGTAGCTGGTCCTAATAGAAATATTTGGGTTGCTAAAGGTGTTTATAAGCCTACAGCTCAAAACACGCCTTTAGAAATAAATGATACTAGTATTTCTATTTTCGGTGGATTTGATGGTTCTGAAATTCAATTATCAGATAGAGATTTAACACTAATAAATACAACTAATGCAACTGTTATTACAGGTGATATGAATGGAGATGATGCTGATGGTGATTTTACTTCTAATAAATCTGATAATGCAGATAGATTAATTGTAGTTGATGCTACAAATATTACTATAGATGGTTTTGTTTTAGAAAATATTTACGATACATCAAGTAACGCGCTTACTGAAGATAATGGTGTTATTTATTCAAAATATTATGGTGCTTCTACTTGGATTGAAAACCTGAGCATAAAAAACTGTAGTTTTAAAAATAACTATAGTAACGATTTTTTAATTAAAGGCATTGGTTTAAAAGATAACTTCAAACTATACAACGTTAGTTTTACCAATAATGTAAGTGTAGGACAAAGTATTATTCTATTACATCAAGGTCGTTTTAATGATATTTATGCAGATTTTTCTAATGTGTTGTTTGCAGACAACGAAACCAAGTTTTCTGTAATCAATGCCTATAGAATTCCTGATGGGTCATTTACAAACTATAGAGACTTAGATTTAATAATAACGAACACATCTTTTATTAATAATGATGTAGTAAATACTAATAATACCTCTTATGGTCAGTCTATTATCATGGGTTCTGATAATACTTTAGGACATTTAGAGATAAACAACTCTATCTTCTTTGGTAATACGTTAAATGGAACTTACGCAGATAGAGATATTTCTTTTGGTACTCAGGGAAATCATTATGAATTAGTAATTAATAATTCGATAACTCAAATTACAAACAATGGAGGCGCATCTGGAGCATTTGCAGCACCATCATTTAATAACGTTCAAGATTTAGATCCAAATGCTGTGTCACTTAATTTAAGTGGAGATTATAAACCAACAGCAAGTTCATCTTACATAATAGATCAAGGAGACAATACATTATACGATACTGCTTTATTTGGTGATTTAGATTTATCAGGTAATGATAGAATATTTAACACTACGATAGATTTAGGAGCTTATGAATACAATTCTACATTAGGCATAGATGCTATTTCTTTAAATACAAATTCAGTAAAACTATACCCAAATCCTGTAAGTGATAAATTATTTATTAAATCTACAGAACAAATTGAAAGCGTAACTATTTATAACATAAATGGTCAATTAATAAAGCGCACTAACGAAACTATAAATGGTGTTGATGTGTCTGTATTGTCTTCTGGATTATACATGATTGAAATCAAAACCAATAACAATACTATTAATCAGAAGTTCCTTAAGGGCTAAGTTGATGTAACATCAACTTGATTGAGCGCTCACTTATGTGGGCGCTTTTTTTAACTAAGTAATTAAAAACAATCACATGAAACATTTAAAAACAGTCACATTCGTATTCTTAACAATTTTATTAACCTCTTGTTCATCTGATGATGATTCTAATTCTTCAGAAACAAATTTTATACACGTTGGTGACGCTTCTTTTGAAATGAAAACAGCTGTAGTAGAACCTTCATTAAACTCGGTATATTTAGGCTTAACCAATAGTACAGAAGCTGAGATTAATGCTTCTTTTTCTGGAACAACACTTAATAATGTCGATTATTTTTCAGCAAGAATTAATGAGTTTGATCTTTTATCTGGTGAAACTTATGACTTAGATGCTATTTCTAGTATGGAATTTATTGTAGGTGGTGATGTTGTTAATTCTGAATTTGAAAATGGTTTTAGTCAATTTTACAAAAGTGGAAGTAATTCTAATTTAGAAGTTATATCAGGAAGTATCACTGTAATTGACTATTCTGTAGAATCTATCCGTTTTTCATTTTCTTTTACAAGACAAGATGGTGTAGAAATCTCTGGTGTATATGAAGGCTCTTTTTTATATCTAGCTTCTGATGATGAATAATTTTTATTGCAATTAAGAGTACTTAAGGTTCATCTATGTCTGTAGTGAGCCTTTTTTTATTTTAAAAAAAAAAGCTCACTATTAAAGTGAGCTTTTCAAATAAGTAATTATTTGAGAAATAGCAATATCATTATAAGTTTAGCTGTTGAGCATTACAGGCATTACTAGCATAGTTACATGCTCGCCTTCATCTAAACCATCAACAGGTGTAAGTATACCTGCTCTGTTAGGTAAGCTCATTTCTAACTGAACGTCATCAGAGTTTAAGTTGTTTATCATTTCTGTTAAGAAACGCGAGTTAAACCCAATTTGCATGTCGTCTCCTTGGTAATCACAAGTAAGGCGTTCTTCTGCTTTGTTGCTGTAATCTATATCTTCTGCAGAGATGTTAAGTTCTGCACCAGCAATCTTTAAACGTATTTGGTGTGTTGTTTTATTAGAAAAAATAGACACACGCTTTACAGAGTTTAAAAATTGTGTTCTGGCAATTGTCAGCTTATTAGGGTTTTCTTTAGGTATAACAGCTTCGTAATTTGGATACTTTCCATCAATTAAACGACAGATTAAAACAGAATTATCGAAGGTGAATTTTGCGTTAGCTTCATTATATTCAACAGAAACTTCATCATCATTACCAGCTAAAATTCCTTTTAATAGATTTAAAGGTTTTTTAGGCATAATAAATTCTGCAGATTCTGAAGCACTTACATCATTTCTGGTGTATTTAACTAATTTGTGAGCATCTGTAGCTACAAAAGTTAAGTTGTCTTGAGAGAATTGAAAAAACACACCACTCATTACAGGTCTTAAATCATCATTACCTGCGGCAAATATAGTTTTGCTAATTGCAGTAGCTAATATGTCTCCCATAATGGTTGTTTTGCTAGCATCTTCTACAGATACAGCATTTGGGAATTCAGCACCATCAGCGTATGCCAGCGCATATTTACCATGATTAGAGCTAATCTCAACAGTATTATTGTCTTCTACAACAAATGTTAATGGTTGCTCAGGAAATGTTTTTAGAGTATCTAATAATAATCGAGCTGGTAAAGCAATGCTGCCTTCAGAATCACTTTCTACATCTATTGTTGAAGACATTGTGGTTTCTAAATCACTAGCCGAAATGGTTAATTTAGATTGGCTTAATTCAAATAAGAAATTATCTAAAATAGGTAAGGTATTGCTGTTATTAATAACACCACCCAAAACCTGAAGTTGTTTGAGTAAATATGTACTTGAAACTATAAATTTCATCTTAAAATATGTAAAGTTTTTATAATTTGTAACCTATCCTACAAATATATCCCAATAGATGGGTTTTGTAAAACAAACTTATTAACAAATTCTAGGTGTATTTCTTCTTTCTAAAGAAGTTAAAAGCAAAACCAAAAAGACCTAAAAGAACCAATGGTAGTGCAATGTTTAAGAGTTGCCAAGAGCTACTATCTTCCTTTATTTTGTCTTGGTCAAGGTAAGCAACGCTTATTTCTTTGGCTCTAATGTTTATAAGTCCAGTGTCGTCTAGTAAGTAATTCACCGTATTTAGTAAGAATTCTTTATTACCGTAAAGAAAACCTCGGTAATCTACACCGAGTTCTAAAGGTCTTCTTTGTCTAACGTCATTTTTTATAACATCACCATCAGAAATAACTACCATTTTTGTAGGCGAGCTTTTAGACTTAAAATTCTTGACTTTAAAAGGCAAAACACGTTGATCATAAACAGAAGTAAATTCACCCTCTAATAAAACAGCCAAGTTTTGCGGACCAGAATTATATAAACTCTCATCAGGAGATTTGGTAACATCATTTAGAGATATACCAGTTGGTACGCCTTCTAATCTAGATTTAGGTGAACTTTGAAGTAATATTGTTTTGTCCACATTATTCTTAAGCGTGTCCATAGGACTTGCAAAATCGTAACGTACTAATTCTAAATTTTTGGTAATAGGATGCTTTTGATTAGACGAGGCTAAAGGTGCATATTGCCATTGAATAGGTTGTAATTGCGCTTGGCTTCCTTCACCTATGGCCAACATAATTGGAGCAGAGTAGAGGTCTTTTACCAAACTAGGATTTACCCTTACACCATATTTAAAAAAGAAATCATTAAGATTAAGGTCTCTCATAATTGAGACACTAGAGTTTGTGGCATTTCGTAAGCTATCCTCATCCATTACTACAGACTCAGTAAGCCATAAACTTTTTCCACCTCTCATGGTATACTGATCGAGCACCAGTTTTTCTTCTTCAGAAAAAGCTTGGGTTGGTTTAGCAACAACTATTAAATCATATTGTTTCAGCTTATCTAAAGTGCCTTGTGGGTTAGTAGCAACACTATCTAAAGTAAAAGGTGCAATTTTATAATAAGATTGCGTTGTTTGAAGAAAATCCGCAAGATTTAAATCAGCGAGTTCTCCATTACCTTTTAAAACCGCTATAGTCTTAGATTTTGAATTTACCAGCTTGTTAAAAGCGTCAGCAAACACATACTCAAGTCCTTGTACAGAATTATTAACTTGCTCAGAAAGTTCTTGTGTAATACTCTTTTTTAAAAGCGGAATTTTTACAGTTTGATCTTTATAGCTAGCAAATGCCCACGGAAAAATTATTTCTTGTGTTACTTTACCTGTGCTATTATCAGTGTTGATATAAGGCTCTAATCCAGTATGTGTAAGTTCATCAATAATTTGTTCTCTGGTAGATTCATCTTCAATAGGATCGATGTAGTTAACCCTAATATTATTGGTTTTAAGTTGAAATTCTTCAATAAGTTGTCTTGTTTCGGTTTGAAGCAGTCTAAATTCTGAATTGAAATCTCCTTCTAAAAACACATCAATTATTAATGGAGAATCTATATTGTCTATGATACTGTTAGTTGCATCAGATAGCGTATAACGCTTGTCTTTTGTTAAGTCAAAACGTCCATATATTGTATTGGATATGGCATTTACAACAATAAGCCCGACCAACACAACAAGTATGTAGATTATGTTTTTATTCTGTTTCATTGGACTTGTATGTAATTTCTTCTTGGTAATGTCTTAGTGCAGAAACCTTATCGTCTTTAAAAATAATTTCTACACATTCTTTTTCTTTATTAAAAGCGCCTGGTTCTATACCTAAGGCGTAATTCCATTTGTTGTTGTCATGATCTTTTAAGCCATCATCCCAAGTTAACCATTCGTATTTGCCTAAAAGAGAATCTACTTTAGTTTTAGAAACACCTATAAGTGTGTCAGATTCAATTGTATTATCAATCATTTCGTAGCGTAAAGCTGGTTTTTCGGTCCAGGCTTCACTATCAAAATATTTTTGATGATGGTAACTGCTAATAATATTTACAAACGGATAAAACATATAGAAATAAGCAAATGGTGTTAAAACCAAACTTATTAATATGGTTAACCATTTGCGCTTGTCTACAGTATTCAAAAACAGAAAGAGTAGTACAAAGACTACAATCATTGAGATAACTAAATAAGGTGTTATAATCATTGCTTTTGAATTCTAAGTTTTGTGAATAATAAAAAGGCTAAAGCTATGCTTGTAAAATAGATCAAATCTCTTGTGTCAATAACACCACGACTCATACTGTTGTAATGCGCAGACATTCCAAGGTTTTCCATATACACCAAATCACCAAATATATTATAGTTTGATAGCCCTTCGAAACCAAAATACATGAAGAAACAGATAAATACTGCAATAATAAATGCAACAATCTGGTTATCCGAAAGGGTAGAAGCAAACACTCCAATTGCAGTATAAGCAGCTACAAGGAACAGTAGACCAAAGTAAGATCCAATAGTGCTTCCCATATCTAAATTACCTTCTGGACTGCCTAATTGGTAAACTGAATACACATAGAGTAGAGTTGGTATTAAAGCTAAGATAATAAGGGCAAAAGCACCAAAATATTTGCCCAATACAATCTGAAAATGTGAAATAGGTTTGGTAACTAATAGCTCTAAAGTACCTTGCTTTTTTTCATCACTAAAACTACGCATCGTTACAGCAGGAACTAAAAAGATAAGAATCCATGGTGCTAATAAAAAGAATGACGATAAGCTTGCGATACCATTATTAAAAATATTGAAATCGCCTTTAAACACCCATAAAAACAAACCGTTTAATAATAAAAACACACCAATAACCAAATACCCAATTGGTGAGGCAAAGAAGGTGTTTATTTCTTTTTTTAAGATTGCTAGCATATTATCTAGTTTTCAGTCTCAATTTTCAGTCTCAGTAAATCTGTTTACTGTTACTCTCAACCGTTTACTTGAGCGAAGCGATTTTATCCACGCTCCAAGCTTCAGGTTTAGCATTAAACAAAGGTTTGGTTTTGGCCCAAACACCATTAAATAAATCAGAATGTCTGTAATTATTTAAATCGTCTTCAGAGTTCCAATAACTATACGTAAAAAAGATATTGGTATTGTTCTGATCGCGATATAATTCTAAAAAATTACAACCTTTAAACGCTCTTATTTTATCTTTATTAGCTTCAAAATTAGCCAAGAATTCTTCAATCTTTGACGGTTCAAAACTCATTTTTACAATTCTTACTAACATAATTTTAAAATCCTTTCCTAAATCCTTTCCAAAGGAAAGGACTTTCTTACTGTTGTGAAAATATTTTTTTGTTTTTGCGTCATCTTGGGCTTCCTTCCCTTTGGGAAGGACTGAGGATGGGCAGGAAGTTTACCGTTACTGTATCCATTGTTTTTAATCCCATAAGTGTTGAGGCACTACCAACAGTACTGCAATTGCTTTTGTAAACTGCAATTTCTAGATAGCCAGCAGAATTAAAAACAACAAGACCTTTGCCTTCATCGTTTCGTTTAGATTCTTCAATATCAAAATTTACGACATCACTATATCTATTATAAATTTTTCTAAACTTATGATTTCTTGCAGAAATCTCATATTCGCGTGTTTTTTGAATATCTTCAAAAAATTTCTTTTTTATGTTGGTTACAACGTTACCATAATTATCGATGTAAATAACACTTCCTATAATTTGATTTTTATCGTCGTTAACAAAAGGATTTAAATTTTTTATAGGCTTAATAGTGTTAATAACTTTTCCTATAATTTCTAGAGTGCCTCCTCTTGCAATGTGGCAAGCAACTTTAACAAAGACATCTAGTACAGGGAAATTAGTTTCAATTTTGTCATGAATATTAATTTCAACTATTTTCTCTGGTGCAATTTCTGCACAAATCATGCTCATTATGCCATTGTTAGCGCATATAAAGTAATGGTCGTCTAAACAGACTGCAATGTGCTTATTTTCAGGGTTTAACTCAGAGTCTATTCCTATGATATGAATTGTACCTTTTGGAAAACTACTGTAGGCATTTAAGATAATATAAGCCGCTTCAGAAATATTAAAAGGAGAGACAGAATGAGATACATCTACAATTCTTACTTCTGGCAACTCACTGTAAATAGCTCCTTTAATCGCACCAGCAAAGTGATCTTTTTCTCCAAAATCAGTGGTTAAAGTAATAATTGCCATGGATTAATTGTTGATATTTTTTTTAGAATTGAGGTTGTAAAATTGTTAGATTTGTTTGTACACAAATGTTACACAAAACTAAGAAAAGAAAACAGATTAACACACTAAATTAATTAGCCTTTTGAACGAACTTATTCTAGAATTAGAAGAAATTACTCCAAAGGAATTCTTCGGTGCACAAAATGCCAATATTGAGCTGCTAAAAAAATACTTTCCAAAACTTAAAATTGTTGCGCGAGGTAACAAAATTAAAGCCTATGGAGATGAGGATTTATTAGAAGAGTTTGATACACGAATGATGATGCTCATGAAACATTTTGGAAAGTACAATAAGCTAGATGAAAATGTGATTGAACGAATTTTAACCAGTAACAGTAGCGAAGATTATTCAACTTCTGCAACAAGCGGAGAAGTTATTGTGCATGGTGTAGGAGGAAAACTTATAAAGGCGCAAACCGTTAATCAAAGAAAACTGGTAGAGAGCATTCGTAAAAATGATATGGTTTTTGCTATAGGTCCTGCTGGTACAGGTAAGACATACACAGGTGTAGCATTGGCAGTACAGGCCCTAAAAAATAAAGAAGTAAAACGCATTATACTCACCAGACCAGCTGTAGAAGCTGGTGAAAACTTAGGATTTTTACCAGGTGATCTAAAAGAAAAATTAGATCCTTACATGCAGCCATTGTATGATGCATTGCGCGATATGATTCCACACGAAAAATTAGAGAGCTACATAGAAAAAGGTGTTATACAAATTGCACCATTAGCTTTTATGCGTGGTCGTACCTTAGATAATGCATTTGTAATTTTAGACGAAGGACAAAATACGACGCATGCCCAAATGAAAATGTTCTTAACACGTATGGGTAAAAATGCCAAGTTTCTTTTAACAGGTGATCCTGGTCAGGTAGATTTACCACGTCGTACCATTTCTGGATTAAAAGAAGCCTTGCTGGTTCTAAAAAATATAGAAGGCATAGGTATGGTTTATTTGGATGATAAAGATGTAATACGTCATAAATTAGTTAAGAAGGTTATCGCAGCCTATAAAAGCATAGAAAATAGAGATTAGTTCTCTTTTTACTAACATTAGGATTCAAGTACTTAAATAGATAAAATAATTAAACGCAAAAACGTTTAAAACAAAAATGAGCAACACAATAACAGACACAAATTTTAACTTTCCGAATCAAAAAAGTGTCTACAAAGGAAAGGTAAGAGAAGTATATAATATAAACGACGAGCAATTAGTTATGATTGCTACAGATAGATTAAGCGCGTTTGATGTAGTAATGCCAAAGGGTATCCCTTACAAAGGACAAATCTTAAATCAGATAGCTACAAAAATGATGAAAGACACTGAAGATTTAGTACCAAATTGGTTAGTGTCTACACCAGATCCAAATGTTGCAGTTGGTCATTTGTGTGAACCGTTTAAGGTAGAGATGGTAATACGTGGCTATATGTCTGGTCATGCAGCCAGAGAATATAAAGCAGGTAAACGTTTACTTTGTGGAGTGCCAATGCCAGAAGGTATGAAAGAGAATGATAAATTTCCTGAGCCTATAATTACACCAGCTACAAAAGCCGAAATGGGAGACCATGATGAAGACATCTCTCGCGAAGATATTTTAAAACGAGGTATCGTGTCTGAAGAGGATTATATCGTTTTAGAAGATTATACAAGAAAATTGTTTCAAAGAGGAACTGAGATAGCTGAAAAGCGAGGACTAATTCTTGTTGATACAAAATATGAGTTTGGTAAAACTAAGGACGGAAAAATAGTATTGATTGATGAAATCCATACACCGGATTCTTCACGTTATTTTTATGCAGATGGTTACCAAGAACGTCAAGATAGAGGAGAAGCTCAAAAGCAATTGTCTAAGGAATTTGTTCGCCAATGGTTAATATCTAATGGTTTTCAAGGAAAAGAAGGGCAGGAGGTACCACATATGAGCGATGAGTATATTGAAACCGTAAGCGATCGTTATATCGAATTATACGAAAATATAACAGGCGAGTCTTTTGTAAAGGCAGATGTTTCTAATATTTTAGGCCGAATTGAAAAAAATGTACTTCAACATTTAGAATAATTTGTAATATTTTTCCTAAAAATAAAAAAGGGTGTATAAATAATTCATACACCCTTTTTTTATTGATTATTTATCAGTTATTTACAGAGCATACCATGTACCGCCTGAGTAAACAATTTGTACAGCACTACCATTTAAGGTTAAAGGTGTAGAAATTGTTGAGCCGCTAGCTTTTAAGTTTTTTCCATTTGCATTTAAGGATGTATTTCCTTCGTGATAAATATATACAACTTGGCCTTCTTGAGGTGTTGCAGGTAAAGTTAATGTCATTGTACCAGTACTTATAACAATTTGACTTACAGATGTGATAGTTGTATTAGAGTTTACTACAGTGATTGTATAATTTCCACCATCAGCTCCAGCAGGTCCTTGAGGCCCTTGAGGTCCTACAGGTCCAGTTGCGCCATCGGCACCATCAGCTCCAGCAGGCCCTTGAGGTCCTACAGGTCCAGTTGCACCATCAGCACCA
>NZ_JARSBN010000009.1:58432-129694 GCF_029624125.1 Winogradskyella marincola
TCGGCTCCAGCAGGTCCTTGAGGCCCTTGAGGTCCAATAGGTCCAGTTGCTCCATCAGCGCCATCAGCACCAGCAGGCCCTTGAGGTCCTACAGGTCCAGTTGCACCATCAGCACCATCGGCTCCAGCAGGTCCTTGAGGCCCTTGAGGTCCAATAGGTCCAGTTGCTCCATCAGCGCCATCAGCACCAGCAGGTCCTTGAGGTCCAATAGGTCCAGTTGCGCCATCAGCACCATCAGCGCCATCGGCTCCAGCAGGTCCAGCAGGTCCTTGAGGTCCAATAGGTCCAGTTGCACCATCAGCACCATCAGTGCCATCGGCTCCAGCAGGTCCAGCAGGTCCTTGAGGCCCTACAGGTCCAGTTGCACCATCAGCACCATCGGCTCCAGCAGGCCCTTGAGGTCCAGTTTCTCCGATTGGTCCAGGTGTAGAACTACCAGACGTTTTTGCATATAGTGCATAAGGCACACTCATAAGTTGACTTACTCCAGTAATAGTGTAAGAATTACCTCCTGTTGGATCTATTTCGGTTTTTATAAAATAGGTGTTATTTCCCCAATCTATAGTATTAAATGTACCAGTAATAGTATTACCTGTTCCAATTTCAATTGAAATTAGACCGTTTGAGTTTGTTGTAGGATTTTGAGTTTCTACATACACAGCACTTCCGTTAGTAGATCCTTCAATAAGACTAATTTGTATTCCTATACTTTGGTTGATTAATAGGTCATTATCAGAATTTCTAACAATAGCTTGGTAGCTCATTTTATCTGGAGCTTGAGCCATACCAGAAAGTGTACTTACAATTAAAATAAGTATTAGAGTAATATTTTTCATTTCAATTTAGTTTTTGATGATTTTGAAGGTTTGAGATGTTTTCTTGTCAGTGTTTTCAATTTTTAGCAGATAGGTTGCAATATCTAATTCTGAAACATTAATTGATGTTGTTTTACCTGTAATGTTACCTTCTTCAATTAATTGGCCTAATGTGTTGAATAGCTTATAAGAAAGTAGATTGGGTTTAAAATCATTAATGGTAATGTTTAAGTTTGAAGATGCTGGATTTGGAAATGTTGTAATTTCTAATTTTGTATCAACATCTACAATACTTAAAGAATTGTCATCGATATAGAATTGAATACCTTGTAAAACAGTGGTGTCTCCATCTGTTATTGTGTTTTGTGTTATCTGCCCAACAGAATAACTAACAGACCCAGTTGTACTAGTGATGTCACCACCAGAGCTTAAGACTACTTCTTGAGCTGCAGATGAACCGTAGCTAGATAGCAAAACTCCTAAAACTAGAGAAGGTAAGGGCTTAAATGCCTTTAACCTTAAATTCAAAAATTTGGTTTGTTTCATTTAGTAGGTTTTTAGATTTATTAAAATATGATTTCATCGATTAAGTGATGCTTTTGTTGGACCAAATGTAATTAAATTTTACAAACAAAAAAACAAATTAATAATTTAACATAAAGATTATTAGGGTTTTAGTTCTTGTGGTTGCAATTTTTTCTTACAAAATAAGGGGTTCAAGCTCAAAAAAAGATTTTTGGTGCTTAAAAAAAATAAAAGAAGTGATAATTTTCACTTCTTTTCAGAGTAGATTTAATCTAAAAAAATAATTTTAGAACTAAATATTGTAATGCAATATTGGTTTATAATAGTAGTTTTCTAGAAGAGATGTTAGAGATTATTTAGTATTAATATTAAGATTGTTAGGATAGGAACGTATTATTCTTTTTCCTTTTCCTGAACCACGACTTTGTCTTTCTTAAAAATAGGAACTAAGTACGATAAGTTAAAACCAAAGCCTACACCAAAACGACCACTGTCGTAAGTACGATTGAAACCAGGTATGTAAAGATTTTCAAAATTATCGGGAGCTGTTTCGGTTATTAAGCCTTTAAGTTGTGCATTGATACCTGCATAAAAATTATTAAATAATTCGGCTTTTATACCCACAATAATTTCGGCCCAAATTGCTGTAAGACCAGAGAACTCTGTACCTTCTTCAACATTAAACTGCTCATTCCAATATTGATTATAGACATTATATATGCTATAATTATTCAAAGTTTGGCTAAACGTACTGGCACCACCTCTAAAACCAATATAGATCATGTTTTCCATATCTAGCCAGTTTTTGTAGAAATTAATATCTATTCCACCTTTAAAATAACTTCCCTTGGTGGTATTGCTTAAGACTTCGTTTTCTATGGTGCGCTCTTCGTTACCAATTTCTCCAGCTAAATAGATTCTTTTGGTAAGACGATAGTCTCCCATAATTTCAAAACCTGTGTAATTATCATCTGCAAATGTTCTGGCTAGCTTACTTACATCTGCACCTAAGCGAAGTCCATACTTTTGCTTATAAATTAAAGTATCCTTTACGGTTTTCTTTTTGTCTTGAGCCATTGCTATTGTAGAAAACAATAGCAGTATAATAATACTTTTAGTGTAAGATGCGTACATGTACTGTGTTTTCATTTTCTACTATTTCTACTGTGTCAACAACTTCAATGCCACTAATCCAAGCTCCATCATCTGAAATTTCATAGCTTACCTGTATATTTTTAAATATACTTTTATATCCACATGCTCTTGATACGTATACAAATTCTGTTTCATAAGAGATTTCAATGATATCAATATTAGACTCAGTGTCTACATCATCATCTAGTCTATGATCTGTATCTTTTTCTAAAATAAAACGCGATGTAGTTATCTCACCTTCATTTCCAATAATTAGTGGTAATTCTATTGATGTTGAGTTGATATTGTAAACGAGCGTACCTTCTGTATTATCGTTTGTTGGGTTGTCGGCTAAACCTTCACCATAAACTGTTAGACGAGTTACAGGACTAATATCATCTGGTTCGTTAACATCATAAAACTCTACTATGAGTCTAGGTGTTGTAGGTGTGGTTTCTGCACAGATATCGTCGCGCTCGCAACTAATGAGTACCACTAAAAGTGATAAGAGTGTAAATTTTAACTTTTTCATCAATTATTTTTCAAACAAAACCACAGTTTCAATATGCGATGTATGTGGAAATTGATCCACAAGACTTAGCTTTTTTATCTCATAGCCAGCTTGCATTAATTGCTCGGTATCTCTGGCTTGTGTGGCTGGGTTACAAGATACATAAACCAAACGTTCTGCACCTAGGTTTATTATTTTATTTAAGGTTTTTGGCGTAATACCAGCTCTGGCAGGATCTAAAATTATGGTTCTAATTTTAGTTTTGAATTCGGGATGCTCTGTTAAGAACTTACCTACATCTGCAGCATAAAATTCTAAACCTTCAATATGGTTTCGTTTGGCATTTTCTTTAGCGTCTTCTATAGCTGAAGCAACAATATCAACACCAACAATTTTGGCATTATTAGATTTGCTGGCAACAATTTGACCAATAGTTCCGGTACCGCAAAATAAATCGAGAACAACTGTATTGTCTATAGCGTCTTTATTTTCTAAAGCATAGTCCACTACTTTAGAGTATAATTTTTCGGCACATTTTGGGTTGGTCTGAAAAAAGCTTTTCATGCTAATTTCAAAATTAAGACCTAATAGTTCTTCAACGATTTTATCTTCACCGTAAATTAAACTGATGCTTCCTGTAGTGGCAATGGTTCTATCTCCAATTTCATCATTAATGGTGTGCAATAATCCCGCAACTCTATCACCAAATAATTCAACTAAATAGTTGGCAAATGCATCTAGATCAAACTTGTCTAAATCATAAGATGTGGTTACTAAATTGAAAAGCAGTTGATTGGTTTTATAAGATTTTCTAACCACAAAATAGCGAAAGAAACCTTCCTTTTTTGGTGCATGCCAAGGTTCTAAGCCTGTATTTTCACAGTAAACTCTTATGGTTTTTAGATGGTTTTCTAGCTCAGCATCAAATAAGCCAGAATCGCTATTTAGGTTGTCTCCACACCACCAAAGACCACGACGTTTGAAGCCTAAAGTAAACTCGTCTATATCTGTTTTTGCTTCTCTGTCGTATCCAATTGCAGAAAAACCATATTCCATTTTATTGCGATAATGAAACGTGTTTGGGGAACTTACAAATTCATCAAATTTGGTTTCTATATCTTTTACTTTACCAATACGCTTGAAAAGCTCTAAAGTACTTTGCTTTTTATAATTGTGCTGTTTATCTATTGGTAACTGAATGTAAGGTGCACCAGGAATATCTTGGTATGGCATTTCTACTTCATCTTCCGAAGGTTTTAAAACATCAAGAAGTTTGCATTCGGCATATTTTTTACTCGATTTTTTTACCTGAGCTTTTACCAATTGACCTGGTAATGTATTGGGTACAAAAACTACAAATTCGCCATGCTCGTTTCTAATTCTACCTATACCTTTTCCTCCAAAAGCATAATCTTCTATTAAGATTTCTATTGTTTCACCTCTTTTTACAAACTTATTGCGTTCTCGTCTTGGCATGTACTAAAATTTTGAATGCAAAGATAGTGGCATTTTGTAAAACTCTATGCTTAAAATTGATTGCGATTATTTATAAATCGTACAGAAATTACTAAATTTACAACCTCTAGGGATGATTTCTCTCCCACGCTGCTTTTTCTAGGCTTCACCATAACTTCAAAAATGGTTACGCAAAGCTTAAGAAGGAATAAAGGTAGAGCAGGAATGGTTATTTTTTCACAATTAAATTATTTTAAAATGGCTGTTTTAGACCAATTAACATCGCAAGAAGCGATAGATTTAGAAAACAAGTATGGAGCACATAACTATCATCCATTACCAGTAGTATTGAGTAAAGGTGAAGGTGTGCATGTATGGGACTTAGAAGGGAAACAATATTACGATTTCTTATCTGCATATTCTGCAGTAAACCAAGGACATTGTCATCCTAAAATTGTTGGTGCTATGACCAACCAAGCGCAAACGTTAACCCTAACGTCCAGAGCTTTTTATAACGATATGTTAGGTAAGTACGAGAAATTTGCAACCGAGTATTTTGGTTTTGATAAATTATTACCAATGAATACTGGTGCTGAAGCTGTAGAAACTGCGTTAAAGCTTTGTAGAAAGTGGGCTTATGAAGTAAAAGGTATTGAAGAAAACGAGGCAGAAATTATAGTTTGCGAAAACAATTTTCATGGCCGTACAACTACTATAATTTCATTTAGTAATGATCCTGTGGCTCGCAAAAACTTTGGACCTTATACAAAAGGGTTTATTAAAATAGAATATGACAATTTAGAGGCTTTAGAAACAGCTTTAACAAGCAATAAAAATGTTGCAGGATTTTTAGTAGAACCTATTCAGGGTGAAGCTGGAGTTTATGTACCGAGCGAAGGCTATTTAGCTAAAGCTAAAGCATTGTGCGAGGCGCATGGTGTGCTTTTTATTGCAGACGAAGTACAAACTGGCATTGCCAGAACAGGAAAGTTGCTTGCAGTAGATCATGAAAATGTTAAACCTGATATTTTAATTTTAGGTAAAGCACTTTCTGGTGGAGCATATCCTGTTTCTGCGGTATTGGCAAATGATAATGTAATGAATGTTATAAAGCCAGGTAACCACGGAAGTACTTTTGGAGGTAATCCTGTTGCTGCTGCTGTTGCTATTGCTGCTTTAGAGGTTGTTAAAGACGAGAGTTTGGCAGAAAACGCAGAGCAATTAGGTCAACTTTTTAGAAGTGAATTAAACAAGTACATCGAAACAAGTACTATAGCTAAATTGGTAAGAGGAAAAGGATTACTTAATGCTGTAGTTATTAATGATGATGAAGAAAGTGATACAGCTTGGAATATTTGTTTAAAACTAAGAGACAATGGTTTGTTAGCAAAACCAACTCATGGTAATATTATAAGATTTGCACCGCCTTTAGTAATGAATGAAGATCAGTTGCTAGATTGTGTGTCTATAATTACAAAAACACTTCAAGAATTTGAATAAGAATTTAATGTTTCAATAAAAAAAAACCACGATTTTAAATCGTGGTTTTTTTTAAACTTTTTTCAGGTTATCTACATCCAGCTCTTTCGGCAGCTTCATAAAGCTGTTCAAGACTTTCTTCCGGAATGTTAGGATTGTTTTCAAATAAACCAATGTACCAATCAAAGAACTCACACGGATTAACCAATACCCATATTATGAAAGCAAGTCCAATAAAAGAGATAAATAATGATACGATGGCAAATATTTTTGCATTTTTCATTGCAGGTCCATTACTATATTCTTCAGGATTAGCGTTATATTTTTTTAGTTCTTGAGTGGCAATTATTATGGCTACAATTGCAGAAATTGTTCCGAGACCATAGATACAACAGCATATTATTCCTACTACAGATAAAATATAAACTAATGTTGTGTTGAGTTTTTGCATGAATTAAATTGAGTTAGTTGACAAATAGTTTTAAAATATAGTTAGTTACAGCAGCTATAAGTATAAGGCTTGCTAATCCAAGTTTTATTTTTTCACTATGCTCTATTTTTTTGAACATATCAAAAATAAGAAAAACAAAAAACAGTAGCATAGGATAAAGTGCAGGATACATTAAAAATGCATCTAAAAACTGACCTTTTATGAAAAACACAGCAGAGCGTTGCAAACCGCAACCAATACAGTCAAAGCCAAAGTGTTCTTTTATAACACACGGTAACATGTAATCTTCTATGCTTTTTATAAGTAGAAACATAAGGCTAAATTAACCATTTACAATTATACCATATAATATAAAAATAACTATTGTTTGCCTTACTTTTGCATAAAACTATTTAGTAAAGTATGAATATTTCTAGGCTAGTCAATCTTATTTTTATCATTGGAGGTGGTATTATAGCAATCTATGCTCAAGCAGGAGAAAAACAAAACACTTATTTGTTAATAGCAGGTATTGTTTGTTTAATGCTCGGTATTTACAGAACATCACGTAATATTCCAAGCAAGTTTGAAAACCAGGAGGAGGAATCTTTTGTAAAATCAGAACCAATAGAGGACGATGAAAAAAGGTGATATTGTTGAAACTATTGATGATGCAATAAGAGGTACTGTTACTAAAGTTTCTGGCACTACCATTACTATTGAAGATACTGATGGTTTTGAGTTTCATTTTGAAAAAAACGAATTGATGATAGTATCATCTAGTCAAAAGCTTGATAATGCTATCTATGATGCAGACATTGAGTCTGTAAAAAGAGAGAAGGAAATACCAAGGCGTAAAACATCGTTATCTGTTAAGCCAAAAGAGCGTCATGCGCCAAAATTTGAAGTCGATCTACACATACATGAACTAACCGATTCTACAAAAGGCATGACTAATTTTGATATGATGAACTTGCAACTAGATACTGCCAGAAAACAATTAGAGTTTGCCATTCGTAAGCGTATTCCTAAAATGGTTTTTATCCATGGAGTAGGAGAAGGAGTACTGAGACAAGAGCTAGAAACACTTTTAGGGCGTTACAACAATATTCAGTTTTACGATGCAGACTATAAAACCTACGGCATAGGTGCTACTGAAGTCAGAATTTTTCAGAATATAGAATCTTAATCCTCGTCACCTGTTACATTAAACGAATAGGTTAGGGTGCCAAAATCTATAGCATCAGAAGACAATATCTCAAGATTAAAGTCTATGATTAAGAAATTTACGGTTACTGTTCTTGTGTAAATATTACCTCCAATATGTTCTATTGGACCATAATTGGTGCTTTCTAAAGTATTAAGATAATGGTACTCTAATTCATCATCGTTTTCGCCATAGTTACGGTTTGCCAAATCTCTTGGGTTCTGGTTATCAGTACTATCTTCATCTATCGTTGGTACACCATCGCCATCATCATCTTTATCTAAATAATCAGGATTACCATCACCATCTGTGTCTAGAGGATTTGTAGTTGGGTCATCATCACCATCTAAATCATCTGTATCAATCTCGTTTATTGTTGGTACATTATCGTTATCATCATCTTGGTCTAAATAATCCGGAGTGCCATCTTCATCCCAATCTTGAGCATTAGGATAATCACCATTTTCATCCATTTCACCTCTACCTTCTAAATCTGAAGGAATACCATCGTTGTCATCATCTTCAATAGTCACTGTTGCAAAAGCAGTTCCAGAAGGTGCTTCGTAGTCATTTGTAATAGTTAAATCAGACGGAGGTATAGGGTCGCACAACTCACTACTGGTTAGATTTCTGTTGTAAGTTCTATATAAAAATCGAATAGAAGATCCGTTAATAGAAAAAGTTGTAGGTTCATCAATAGGAGTAGGCTCTGTAAACGGATATTCTTCATTACTGCCACGAGGTATTATTAAGGATAGGGATTCACTAGGATTTTCTCTGGTATCGTAGATTAGAAACGACTCTGTATTATTAGAACATAAGTCTAACTCTTTGTCAAAAACAAGATCTACAGTAAAAATATCGCCATCATCACAAGCTGTTAAAAGTAGAAGGGCAAAAATTATATAAAAGAAACGCGTCATAAACTTACATTTTGAACAAAAATAATGGATTTGTAAAATTATAACGTTGCATTATCTAAATAATTTTATTTGCGATATTTTTGTAGCATGAAGCAAGTGTATTTAGATAATGCGGCTACAACAGCCTTACGACCAGAAGTTATAAACCGTATGACAGAAGTGCTTACCAATAGTTATGGTAATGCTTCTTCTACGCATAGTTTTGGACGTTCATCTAAAGCGTTATTAGAGCAATGTCGTAAAAACATTGCTGGTTATTTTAATGTGTCGGCTTCTGAGATTGTGTTTACTTCAGGTGGTACCGAAGCAGATAATTTAGCTTTGCGTAGTGCTGTTAGAGATTTAGGAGTTACTGAAATCATTACTTCAAAAATAGAGCATCATGCAGTTTTACATACTGTAGAACAATTACAGCAAGAATACAATGTAAAGCTTAGCTTTGTTGAGTTAGATGAACTAGGCACTGTAAACTATACACATTTAGAGCGCTTATTGAAGAATTCTGAAAAAGCCATCGTAAGCCTAATGCATGTTAATAATGAAATAGGAAATATTTTAGACATTGAGCATGTGGCTAAGATGTGTAAAGAAAATGATGCTTTGTTTCATTCCGACTGTGTGCAATCTGTAGGTCATTTTAAGCTAGACTTGCAACAAATTCCAATAGATTTTTTTGCTGCAAGTGCACATAAGTTTCACGGACCAAAAGGTGTTGGTTTTTGTTTTGTTAGAAAAGAATCTGGATTAAAACCACTGATTTTTGGAGGCGAGCAGGAGAGAGGTCATAGAGCAGGTACAGAGGCTATCCATAATATAGTTGGTATGGATGAAGCGTTAAAAATAGCCTACACAAATATTGAAGTTGAAGGCGAAAAAATATCTTCAATTAAAACATATTTTATAGACCAAGTAAAAAAGGTTTTGCCAACCGTAGGTTTTAATGGCGCAAGTGTAGACAATTCAAAAAGCACCTATACTTTAGTTAATGTTTGCTTACCGTTAGATCCATCTAAAGCGGCTATGCTTCAATTTCAACTCGACCTTAAAGGTATTGCTTGCTCTAGAGGTAGTGCTTGCCAAAGTGGCAGCAGTCAACAATCTCATGTGCTCACAGAAATTCTGGATGATGAAAAATTAAAGCATCCTTCGGTACGATTTTCCTTTAGTATTTTTACAACTAAAGAAGAAATAGACTATACAGTTAATGTTTTAAAAGATATTGTTAATGCTTAATAATAATCTTTTCAGATTTTACAGCATTAGCTTTTGAAGTTACATTAACAATATACACACCATCACTTAAGTTTACCGTTGATAATTGGTAACGATTAGAAACAGAATCGTATAGTTGATTTAACATTCGTTTACCAGCCACATCAAAAACCTCAATTGTTTTTACATCTAAACCATTAGGATTTAAAACAGATAATTGATGAATATCATTATCCTGACGAATGGTTAAATCACTAACATCAAAATCATCTACTCCAAGAGATTGTCCAGGAATAAATACAATTTCAAAACGGTCAGTGTAATTGCCTGGTTCTACGTTTAAGTCGTAGTCTTGGGTTCTTAAGTCTACGTATAGGTTATTTTCAATATCGTGAATATAAATAGCTTGGGTATCTTCAAAATTTTGAATATCAAAAATTCTAAAACGTAGTGGTTGTTGTTCTTCAATATTTACAATTAAAGGAATTGTAAGAGCTTCGTCAAAAGCATAGGCTTGACAACCGTAAGCCTTATTTTGTAAATCGAAATAAGCATCAGAGTTATAAACCTGAGCAAGTTTTAATTCTAAACCTCTATCATAATCGGGTGTAGCAGAATCATGAAAATTAAGTACTAGTTGCCTTGTGTATTGGCTTTCACCTACTGTAAAATCAACATTAATCCTGAATCTTTTAAAATCCTCAGGAACTAAAGACAAACCGTTGTCTTGATACTCAATTTGGTTATTATTAGACGCAGATTCGTTTTCGCTACTATAGTTGGCCGTTCTGAAGAAGTAACTAGTTGTGCCATTTTCTTTTACAAATTCTCTCATTGAATTATTAACAGTAACTTCACTATTAGGTCCATTAATACCTTCAACCATGAAACCTTGCCCAACAGGAATATACCTTCCAGCAACTTTTGAGCCTTCAGCCTGAACAGGACCAGGAGGTGGAGTCAAGACAGGAGTTGAGTTGTCTTGAGCGTCGTAAGTAAAAAAGAGCGCATAATTAAAAGTCTCATTAGTGCCTGTAGCATCAATTGTGTAAGTAGCATAACCACCAACATAATTTTGTAATACGTGTGACGCTACATTACCATTTTGTTCCCAATAGAAAAGTGTACCATCAATTTCATTTACATTTGCAGGATCATGAATGAAGTCTCTGGCGTCTATGGCACTTGGATAAGGATTTCCGATTAATGTAAATTGAGAATCTAATACTGGGTTTGTTATTACTCCATTATTTGGTTTGCCTCTAAAGTCATATATAGTATTACCAGTTGTTGCAGTTCCATGTCCTTTCATTGTAAAACCTAGGCCTGGATTTAGGTCATTGTTAAATCCAAGATAGATCCATTCAGCATATTGGTCAGAAGCAACAAATGAATATAACCATCTTGTGGATATAACTAAAGGATCTGCTGTACCTTCGTATGCATTCGTTGGTGTGCTATTACTACTGGCTATAGGATCTGCATCACCAATAAGAGAATCATCTATTAGATTCACATGGAAAGGATTATTAATGTTACTAGGTAAAATATCTCCAACTGGTGAGCACCAATAATTGTAAGCCCATTGATTAACAGTTCCGTTTTGATAAACACTCAACTCTCCAACACCAGAATTACCTGTTGTTCCTGAGCCTTGTATTAATTGAGCGTCATCCCTTAAGTAAATTTTAGCTGTTGTTTCTTCAAGATTAACATCATCTTCTACAAATAAGACTTGGTCTTTTACAAAAACATACGCATCGTTTCTAACACTAAGTTGAGCTGAGGAAACCATGCTAAAAAATAGCAATAGTAACCCAATGAGGGAATTTTTCATACTTAAATAAATTTACAACTGTAGTTTAGTAGGGTAACCTAAAGCGGATTGATGTATGCAAAATTATAAATTTTATACAATGTGAGAAAGTATTACAACGACGATTTAAGCCTTTTACCAAGAAGTTAGAACTAAAATTAACGTTTTAGTTCAAAAATGTTGAAGATTGAGTTTACAATATTGAATTATTAGTATCAGTTTCATTTCAAAAGTTAAGACAGGTTTGTTTCAGCAATTGTATGTGTTTTTGATATTAAATAAAGAATTATTGAGGTATTCATAATAAAAATGAAAAGATCAAAATTTTAAAACAATATAATGATAACCAGTTATTTATCTTAGTTTTTTAATGTTGTGATTGTTATTGTTTTTAATGGTTTTAGCGGTGTTTTTTGAATTTTGGACTAAAAACCCGTAATTTTGATTATATTTTGATAGAAATCCCCTTAAAAACGTTACAAAATGCGAATCCCCTTAATTCTTATTTTAACGCTCTGCTTTTTTATGTCTTATTCTCAAGTTGGTATTGGAACTACAGAGCCAGATCCTTCGTCTATTTTAGAATTAAATTCAACGAGTCAAGGTTTATTAACACCAAGAATGACAACTGCTCTGCGTACTGCTATTGATAGTCCTGCAGAAGGTTTAATTGTTTACGATACAGATCAATCTTCATTTTATTATTATTCATCAGGATCATGGATTCCTCTAGAAGGGGCAGATATTAGAAATAATTATAAGCTTGTTAAAAGTGTTGCCGATCTATCCGAAGAGCTTGACGCTGGAGGAGGTTCAGAGTACTTACTTAACACCAATTTTTTGTATGAAATTAATGGTGAAGTAGCTTTTGATTTTCCAATAAATCTTAATGGCGCCTATGTAGAAGGAAGAGATACAGGATCTGATATTATAGTTAATGCTAGTGGATCTACACTTTTTACAGGTAGTAATGGAGGTAACTTAAAAACACTTAGAATAGATGCTGGAGATCAAGAGGTTTTTAATATTACAGGTTCTGGCTCGCAATCTGTTGTTGCTTATACTTTAATCATTAATAATGCATCGTCATTAGGTACATTGAGTAATTTGTACGCTGTCCTTTTTGATATTTTACAGGTTGTTAATACAGATGATGGTTTAACGGCTTCAGATATGACATCTTTCTTTATGGATAAAATATTTTGGACGGATAGCAATACAGGTACATTTTTAACGTTATTAGGCTCTTTTAATAACCTACAAATAGCAAATGGAAGAATAGTGTCTAACGCTGGTGAAGTAGGTATTGATGTTAGTAGTAACCCAACGATTAATGTATCGGCTTCGATTTCTAAAATAAGTTTTGATGGAGAAGGTACTCGTGTAAATGGCTATACAAACGGTACCTATAATGGATATAATTTTACTACCGACTATTTTATTGAAAGTCCTGGTATCCCTAGAGAAACGGATGATAATGCAACAGGAAACATAGTTTTAAATGCAGCGTATGGTTCAGGTATATACACAAACTTTACAGGTACAGGAACAGCAAGTCGTAGAAAAATAAATGGTGCCACATCTTCAGATGATCTTTTTAGGTTTTCAGCTTCTGGAAATAATAGAATTGTTTACGAAGGAAGAAAGACAAGAAGGTTTACTATAAACGCAAGTTTATCTTTTAGAGGTGATACAAACAATGATATTTTTGTGTTTTATATAGCAAAAGGAAATAGTGGTAATGCTACAGCAACTGTAGATGAAAACACAAAGGTCTATAGAGAGATAGGTTCTAATTTTGATGTAGGAGCTGTTTCTATAACAGGATCTATTGAACTTTCTACAGGCGATTATATCGAAGTTTGGGCAGAAAGACTATTAGGTTCTGGCGATTTACTGGTAGCGTCTATGAATATGGTTGCTAGATAATTATAGTCTTAAAATCTTGCTGATAACCTAAGGTTAAAAACACGAGGTGTTAAATAGTTAGGAATTGCAAATTGACGTTTGGTATATACATCTCTAACCCAAGTATTGGTTATTGAGTTTTGATTATTAAACATGTTGTAAATCTCAAAACCTAGAGAGAGCTCTCTAAATTTCTTTTTCCATTTAGTATTGTAGGTCTTAGCAGGATTAACAAGTTGTAATGAAATACCTAAATCTGCTCGTCTATAATCTCTTAGTCTCACCTGAAAATCGTAAGGATCTGCATAGCTTGGTGAACCACCAGGAACACCTGTGTTGTAGACTAAATTAAGATACATTTTTAGATCTGGCATGTTTGGTACATAATCCTGAAACAAAGCACCAAATTTTAATCGTTGGTCAGTAGGTCTGGCTATATAACCACGATTATCTATATTCTCTTCTGTTTTTAAATACCCAAAACTAAACCAAGATTCTGTACCAGGAACAAACTCGCCATTTAAACGCATGTCTAATCCGTAAGCATAGGCCTTGGCATTATTATCTGCACTGTACCTAACTCTTACGTTTTCTAATGTGTAGGTATTAACGTTAGATAAACCTTTGTAATAGGCTTCGGTAACGAGCTTAAATGGTCTGTCCCAAATTTTAAAACTATACTCATTACCCAAAACGATATGAAATGACTTTTGAGCCTTTACATTTGGTTGTACAACACCAGAAGAATCTCTCAATTCTCTGTAAAAAGGTGGTTGGTAATATAAACCTCCAGCGACTCTAAAAAGCATATCCTTATCCCAATCTGGTTTTATAGCAAATTGAGCTCTAGGACTAACAACAGTTTGTGTATTGCTCTCAAGGTTTTCTCCGCCAACAGTCCAGTTGTGTAATCTTACACCAGCATTGTAAAACACTTCGTTATTTCCCCATTCTGTACGTTTGCTATATTGAGCAAAGGCTTGCACTCTGTCTATTTGTACTCTGTTTAGCGCTCTAATATCTTCAAAAGCAGTTAAAGGCCCTTCGTAGGGTTGATAAGGCTGAAGATTTGGAATGCTAAAATTTGGAGGACGAATAGAGAAGCCAGCAGAATCAATAATTTCGTATTCTACCAAACGGTCTCTAATATCTTCGTGTGTGTATTTTACAGACCATTCTACAGTAGATTCTTCATCAATTTTATAGTCTCCTCTGTGCTCTGCATTGACAATAAAGGCATCCAAGTCATTACGCGCATGTGTTAGCTGAGATCCAATACCTTCGCTAAATTCTACTTCACCTAAATTTTCATCTCCTATGTTGGTGTTAACCTCTCCAAGTCTGTATTGTGCAAAAATATCGAAGTACTCTTGTTCTAGTGTATGATATGCAGAACCAATAAACTTTAATGTAAGGTTATCGTTTACAAAATAGTTAGCCTTTAAAGCACCAAAATAAGTCTGATATTCGTCTTCTTCATTACCATCATAAAACACTAATAAAGCAACAGGTTCTTGTAGTGTACCGAAATTGGTTTGCCTGTTTTCTGGTTGAAAATTATACTGGTTAAGAGAAATGTTTCCTAAAAAATTTAAATGAAACTTGTCAGAAAAACGATAGGTTAAATACGTTTGAGCATCTGCAAAAACAGGCTCTACATTACCTTCGGTCTCAAGACTGTTTAGAATTAAACTATTATCTCTGTAGCGAACACCAGCAATACCTGAGAATTTACCATCTTTAGATACGGCTTCAGCAGCAACACTTCCTCCTAGTAGGCTTAGATCTGCACGCATTCCAAAAGCTACTGGATTGCGATATGTAATATCTAATACAGATGATAGCTTATCTCCATATTTAGCCTGAAAACCACCAGCTGAAAAATCGACATTAGACACTAAATCTGTATTAACAAAACTAAGTCCTTCTTGGTTTCCAGAGCGTATTAAGAACGGTCTGTAAACTTCAATCTCATTAACATAAACAAGGTTTTCATCAAAATTTCCACCTCTTACAGAATATTGTGTGCTTAATTCATTTGATATATTAACTCCTGGTAAGGTTTTTAGAATGTTTTCTATTCCTGGTTGAGCACCCTTTATAGTACGTAAAGTTTTTGGGTCAATATTTACAACACCATCATCGTTTTGTCTGGTATTGGTAGAAATAACAACTTCAGGTATTTGCTCTACATCTACTTTCATAACAGGATTAAACTCTAACTCCTGTCCATTTTTTAATTGAAACTTTTGTACAATTCTGCTATGTCCTATATGTGTGAATTCTACGGTTACTTCAATACCAGAAGGTATTCTAAATTCGTAAAACCCATTTGTATTAGTGGCAGCACCTTCACCAGTAGAAGCTTTAATATTTACACCTTCAATTGGCGTGTTGGTTTCGTCGAGGATAACACCTCTTATTATAGCTGTTTGTGAAAAAGAAAGTGCACTAAAAAGTAAGCTAAGGAGCAGTGTGAGTTGTAAGCGTTTCAATTAGTTTAGTTTTATTTTCTAAAAAAGGTTGCTTCAAATGTAGAACTATTTCCAACATTATCGGTAACAATTATCTTTAAATCGTTCTTAGTATCCTTAACGATGTTATCGTTAAAATCGTGTACTAACATTTTGGTTTTATAATCATACTCCATTAAAATCCATTGCCCATTTACTGTGGCTCTGTATTTGCTTATGCCAGATAGGTCATCATCAATTTTTACTTTGAGATAACGGTATTTGCTCAGCCACTTTTTGTCCTTAAAGTTTATAGGTGTTATGGTTGGTGCTACAGTATCCATAGCCAAAGTATAAGTGCCTAGTACTTTGCTGCCAGCACTTAAGGTATTGCCTTTGCGTTTGGTGCTTACGTAGCTAGGTTTTTTATAATAACCGTATAACCTCGCAATAAACATTTTGTCTAAATCTTTAGGCTTATAATGGCTTAGATCGTAATTGATGTAAAAATTCTTTTGTAATGGGATATTGTCTTCATGAAGATGAAGCGTGTCTGAGCTTACACTATAATCAATATCCACGTCTTCATAAACAGTATTACTGTAAAAATTCACAGTAACTAATCCAGTCTTTAGCTCTGTAGCTTGGTTTGCATATATAGTAGTTTTGTTAGAGTAGTCTGCTTCAGGTATTTCAAGAGCTTCTTTTTTGCCTTGTATAGGAATATTTATCCAAGTTTCATTGCCTTTAAAATCTCGTATTCTGGTTTTGAAAACTGAAGATGTGCTGTCTTCAACCATAATATAACCATTGTCATAAGCATCTTTATAAAGACTTAAAGGGTTATTTTCTTCAATAAATAATTTTTGAATTCTAGATCTTTTAGTTTTAAAATATTCGTAATCAATAAGACGTTTTATGTGTTTGGTTTCATCAAAGCTAAAGCGTTTAAAATCTATTTCTAGACTTTTATTACCATTAAAAAATGTTTGTATGTTGCTAACACCATTATTATTAGGTGCTAAATCTTGTTTGTCATAAGATGTTACACCAAATCCTATATTGCCATAGGCTGTAATTTCTTCAACTTTATAATCTCCTGTTTTCTGAGGGATTAAACGCAGAGGAACACGTTCTTTTTTACCATTAATTGTTGCATTTTCATCTTTCGGGTAGGCATAAACTGCAGATACAAATGGTTGTCTAGAATCTTTAATATCTATACCAAAAAGCATCGGGTTAATAGGACGCTCTTGGTTGTCTCTTATTTCAAAATGTAGGTGAGGACCACCAGAGCCACCAGTGTTTCCAGAGTAGGCTATAACTTCATTAGGTGCAATTAATAATTCGTCTGCACTAGGAAAAACTTCAACCTCAAAAGTTTCTTTGTCATATTGGCACTCTTTAATATATTTCTCTAATCTATCAGAAAATTTTTGAAGATGCGCATATACAGTTGTATAGCCATTAGGATGCGTAACGTATAAGGCTTTGCCATAACCGTAATGCGAAATTTTTATTCTACTCACATAGCCTTCTGCAGCAGCATAAACCTTTAAACCTGTTTTTTGTTGTGTTTTAATGTCTAAGCCAGAATGAAAGTGAGCAGACCTTAATTCTGCAAAAGTTCCGGAAAGCACTAAGGTTATATCTAAAGGATTTCTAAAATAATCTTGAGGGTATTCTGATTGCGAATACATGGAGCTCGTTACTAAAAATAAAAGCAATATTTTTCTCATATAAAGTGCTATTACAGCTAAAATATCAAATTGAATAAGAAAAGCAAACCTGAAATCTGCATTATTTTTCTGAACGTTTTAATTTTTAAGTTGTTATCTCAACTAAAAATAATTGTAAAAGAATTGTGTTTTTTAAATAGGTATGTTAAATTTGTTTCAACAGTATTGAATTACTTAAATGAGTAAAATAGAAGAAATTGTTGATGCTTTAGAGAATAAAATTAGCAAGGTTTTACATAAGCAAGAAGTCTTAAAGCAAACTAACGCTAAACTGTCTCAACAGATTGAAGAACAGCAACAAAGGCTTCTGGAGCAACAAGAAGAAATTGCTTCTTGGGCAGATAAGTATGAAACACTCAAAATAGCAAATTCAATGCTTGGTAGTGACGATAATAAACGAGAAACAAAGCTCAAAATAAATGCACTTATAAGAGAAATTGATCATTGTATAGGTCAACTCTCAGAATAAAGTTGTAAATTTAGACTAGATGTCAGATCAATTAAAAATTAAACTTTCAATTGCCAATAGAGTATATCCATTGACAATAAACCCTAAGCAGGAAGAAGGTTTACGTAAAGCCACAAAAAAAATAGAGGCTATGATTGGTCAGTTTGAGCAGAATTACTCTGTTAGAGATAAGCAAGATGTTTTGGCAATGTGCGCTTTACAGTTTGCAGCTCAGGTAGAGCAAAAATCGATAGATAAGGAATATGTTAATGAAGAGGTACAAGAGAAGTTAGAAGCTTTGAATGACCTTTTAAGCCAGCATATTTAACTCGTACGTTCTTTAAAATACAAAAAGGTTACTGCCTACATTAGTTATATTTTTTGATAAACTCAACGTTAATTCTTTAAAAAGGGTGAGTTTAAATTGTAAAAGCATGCTGCTAATACATTATGTATTTGGGCAGATCCTTGATCAGTTTGTTAGCCCTAAACTTGTTTTTAAGGAGTTTATACAAAATCCAAAACTGATGTAGGCTTTTTTTATATACTAAACTAAACACAAATCATGGACACTAACACGATACTATTTATAGTTGGAGGAGTGGTATTAGGATTAATAATAGGATACGTTATAGCTAAATCTCTAGAGAAAGGCAAAGCGTCTAAATTAATTGCTAATGCAGAGAACGAATCCAAATCAATTTTAAAACAAGCTAAAGCAGATTCTGAAGCTTTAAAAAAGGATAAAATACTGCAAGCCAAAGAAAAATTTATTGAGCTTAAAGCAGAGCACGAAAAGGTAATTTTGTCGAGAGACAAAAAAATGGCAGAAGCAGAAAAGCGTATTAGAGATAAAGAATCTCAGGTTTCTAATGAATTATCTAAAGCAAAAAAATCTAATCAATCTTTAGACGATAAAATAAAGGACTACAACTTTAGACTTGAATTCTTAGATAAGAAGAAAGACGAAATAGAAAAAGCGCACAAAAACCAAATTAAGCAGCTTGAAGTTATTTCTCAATTATCTGCAGAAGAAGCAAAAGAACAATTGGTAGAATCTTTAAAAGAAGAGGCTAAAACCGATGCAATGGCTTATGTGCAAGACAGATTAGAAGAAGCTAAATTAACCGCACAGCAAGAGGCTAAAAAGATTATCATTAATACGATTCAGCGTATAGGTACAGAAGAAGCAGTAGACAACTGTGTGTCTGTATTTAATATAGAGTCAGATGACGTTAAAGGTAGAATTATAGGTAGAGAAGGTCGTAACATTAGAGCTATTGAAGCAGCAACTGGTGTAGAAATTATTGTAGATGATACTCCAGAAGCTATTATTTTATCTTGTTTTGATTCTGTAAGACGAGAAATAGCACGTTTATCGCTTCATAAGTTAGTAACAGATGGTAGAATTCATCCTGCGCGTATTGAAGAAGTTGTTAAAAAGACAACTAAGCAAATAGAACAAGAAATTATAGAGGTTGGTAAGCGTACAGTAATAGATCTAGGGATACACGGCTTGCACCCAGAATTAATAAAAATGGTTGGTCGTATGAAATATCGTTCATCTTACGGTCAAAACCTGCTACAACACTCTAGAGAAGTTGCTAAACTTTGTGGTGTTATGGCTGCCGAATTAGGATTAAATCCTAAGTTAGCTAAAAGAGCTGGTTTATTACACGATATAGGTAAAGTACCATCGTCTGAAACAGATGTTGAAACTCCACACGCTATATTAGGTATGCAATGGGCAGAAAAGCATGGCGAAAAACCAGAGGTTTGTAATGCTATTGGAGCGCACCACGATGAAATTGAAATGACAACGTTGTTATCTCCAATAATTCAGGTATGTGATGCTATCTCAGGCGCAAGACCAGGAGCGAGAAGACAAGTTTTAGATTCTTACATACAACGTCTTAAAGATTTAGAAGATGTAGCATTTGGCTTTACAGGTGTTAAGAAAGCATATGCAATACAAGCAGGTAGAGAATTACGTGTTATTGTAGAGAGCGAAAAAGTATCTGATGATAAAGCTGCAAGCTTATCTTTTGAGATTTCTCAGAAAATCCAAACAGATATGACGTATCCTGGACAGGTAAAAGTTACTGTAATTAGAGAAACAAGAGCAGTGAATATTGCTAAATAAAGATAACTAACTCAAGTAATGGTAAAAGGGTGTTCTATTAGTTTAGAGCACCTTTTTATTTTCTGGGATGAAATGCGTTTAGCACATCACTAAGATGAGAACGGTCTACATGCATATACACTTCTGTGGTGGTAATACTTTCGTGGCCAAGCATCATTTGTATGGCTCTAAGATCGGCTCCATTTTCTAATAAGTGCGTTGCAAATGAATGTCTAAAGGTGTGAGGAGAGACAGTTTTCTTTAAGCCAGATTTTTTAACTAAATTCTTAATTATTGTAAAAATCATGGCTCTGGTAAGTTTGTTACCTTTATAATTAAGGAATAGAATATCTTTAGATTCTGGATTTACATTAATATGGTTTCTTATATCTTTCCATATAAGTATATATTTTTGTGTAGACTCACCTATAGGAACAAAACGCTGTTTGTCGCCTTTTCCTGTTACCTTAATAAACCCTTCATCAAAAAACAAATCAGAAATTTTTAATTCTATAAGTTCACTAACACGAAGTCCGCAACTGTACAAGGTTTCTATAATTGCTCTGTTACGTTCACCAAGATTAATACCTTGGTACTGGTAGCTTAGATCAATAGTGTCTATTAATAAATCAATGTCATCAATAGATAAGGTGTCCGGAAGCTTTCTGCCTATTTTTGGAGATTCAATTAAGTCCATAGGATTAGAATCTCTGTAATTTTCAAAAACTAAATAATCAAAAAAGTTTCTCAAACCAGAAATTAACCGTCCTTGAGATCTTGGGTTTATCGTTTTAGATATAGTATATATAAATTGTTTTATAAGATCGTTATTTATCTTATCTGGAGATATATCTATTTGATTGTCTTCTAAATAGCTTGTAAGTTTCTTAATATCATAGTTATAATTCTCAATAGAATTTTGAGACAAACCACGTTCAATTTGTAAATAGTGTCTGTAATCTTTTATTGCTTGAGGCCATTTCATGGTTTAGTGTTCTAAACTCAGTACTCTATAATAAGTTGTAAATTTTTTCTTTAATTATAGGTAATTTCTTTTTTGATCGTTTTGAAGGTGAGATTTTATTAGAGTCCTTTTCTGAAGTTATAGTTATCGAATGAGTACCATTTAATAAATTTTTTAAGTAAAATTCATAAGGTAATTTAATGCTTAATCTATGATTTATAAGGTCGTCGTCTCTTTTTGTAAAAAAAGTAGATATTTTATCTGTTTCATAAGTACTAAGACCTTCTTTGATCTCGATATTACTTACCTTGTCATCATTCTTTAGATAAATATTGAAATTGACGGTTACAGAATCTGTTTTTTTATCTATTCGTCTAAATGTAGCGTCTAATTTAGTTATTTTATAATTTGCGTCTTCATAGTCAATTGGTTTTACGAAGTATTGCATATTTCCGTCACCTAGATAAAAGTCTTCAATATATTTAGAAACTTTACCTGTTGAACGTGGTTTAACACCAACACAGCTGTATAATAAAACAATTATTATTGTATATATAATATGTCTTTTATTCATTTCTTAAATCTTTAAAGGTAAATCTTTTTTTGCTTAATGAATCTTCTGAAAATCTAGAAAAATTAGATTTATTATTTAGAGCAGTTATACTAGTTATTTCGCTTAAAGAATCTACCATATGTTGATAAAATACAAGCGTGTAATTTGGTTTCTCAATTGTTTTATAGATATTGTCTTTTAGTATTGTAGAATCTAAATCAATGAATAGGTAGGTGCTGTAGTCTTTATGTGAAATAGTTTTGTAAAGAACAAGTTCTTCTTTTTCAAAAATTTGTTTAAGTTCTTCAGCTTCATTAACTGAAGCACTATTTTTTTCTATTTCAGTCTCACCTTTCTTTAAAAGGTAAATATGTCCATCAAAAAGATTTATTTCTTTAGTGTTGTTGCCTCCACAGTTTACAAAAAGATAAAAAAAAATGGGTAAAATAACTCTACCCATTCTTTTAGTATATGTAAAATTATTCACCAGTGATGATAGTTTCATAAGTTACAACTAAACCTAAAATACTTTTAGTTTTGATATCTACAGTAGAAATTTTAGAAATTCCTCCTTGCTTTGCAGCACTTTTAATACTAGCATCTTCGTCAAAAGCAAAACCTAATACAACTGTAGCACTAGATTTACCAACTTTTGAACCTACTGGATTACTTGTAGCTGTAACAGGCATTGTAATAGAACAAGAGCTAAAAGAAATTGTCATAAGTACTACAAAAGCACATCTTAAAAAATTGTTTTTCATTTTATAATTGGTTTTAGATTAAAAACCAAATATATTAATTCTCTCTAAATAGGCAAGTATATTTTTTGTTTATGGCACTGAAAAACAATGTCATAGTGCTCTCTTTGGGGAGTCTGAAGTATTTGTTATTACTATATCTGTTAAAAAATGTTATCATTTTTTTTGTTTTAAAAAAGTTAAAACTATTATTTAGAGTTAATTAAAATAATGCTGATAGTCAATTGTTTAAGTTTTTTTTCTTGCTTTTTTAAATATCGACGAAATACAGTTTTTGTTAACATTTTTTTTAAGTTTTAACTGTAGTGTTTAACTTACATTTGCCGACCAAATTCAAATTTTAAAATTTAAAAATTATGAAAAAAGTATTACTTACAGCTGCTATAGCAGTATTCGGTTTAACAAACATGAACGCTCAAGAAGATGAAAAAACTTTTGGTTTTTCTGAAGGTGATTTCTTCGTAGAAGGTAATGTTAGTTTTAACAGTGAAAATGACAAAAATATTGATGAAAAATCAAACGAATTTAACATTAGCCCAAAAGTAGGTTACTTCATCAATGATGATTTAGCTATTGGTGCTGAGTTATTATTTGCTTCTTCAAAAACTGAATTAGATGGTACTGATACATCTGATTTTTCTGGTTTTGGTGTTGGTGCTTTTGGACGTTACTATTTCTTAGATTTAGGTGAGCGTTTTAAGACTAATGCAGAGTTCGGTGTTGGTTATGCTAGCATGGAAGATAAACTTGCTGAAGTAAAAGAAAATTCTTTTGGAGCTGGTCTTGGTTTAGGTATCAACTATTTCGTAACTGAGAAAATTGCTTTAACTTTTGGTTTAAAGAATATTTTATCTTTCTCTTCTACTAAATTAGATGTTGATGGAGCAGAAGCAGAAACAAGCTTTAACTTAGGTTTTGGTGATGTAGCTAACCCATTTGGAGGTAACGCATCTTTTGGTTTATTATTTGTATTCTAAGACTACAAAAAACTAAACATAAAAAACCGAAGCAGTAATGCTTCGGTTTTTTTATGCGCTTATTTTTCTATATTTACTTTATGAAGAAGCTTGTTATAATCAACGGACCTAATTTGAATCTTTTAGGTAAAAGAGAACCCGAAATATATGGTAGTCAAACTTTTGAAGACTACTTAGAAGCACTAAAATCTAAATATAATAATGTAGATTTAGAGTATTTTCAATCTAATATTGAAGGTGAGCTTATAGACAAGCTACAAGAGGTTGGTTTTAGTTATGATGGTATTATCCTTAATGCTGCTGCTTACACGCATACTTCTGTTGGTATTGGAGATGCTGTAAAAGCTATTGAAGTACCAGTTGTAGAGGTTCATATTTCTAACACATTTTCACGAGAGGAGTTTAGACATCAATCTTATATTTCACCAAATGCAAAAGGTGTAATTCTTGGTTTTGGTCTTAAAAGTTATGATTTAGCAATTGAAAGTTTTATCTTTTAAGAATGAAAACCTTAGCCTTCACTTTATTGGTTGCTTGTTTTTGCACAATACTTTCTGCGCAAACAGAATTTGGTGTTAAAGGTGGATTAAACTTTACCTTTTTTAAAGTTACCGAAGGAGATTTTGGCACTAATCCAGATACTGAGATTGGTTATTATGGAGGTGTTTTTGTAGATTTTCCGATAGATAATGGCTTTCATCTACAACCTGAATTGTTGTACAAAGGTGTTGGAGATTTCAAATTTTTAAACGCACCTATTTATCTAAAATATGATGTATATGAGAATGTACACATTTTGGTTGGCCCAAGTTTAAACTACTTTTTCGATTTTTTCTCTAATAAGTTTAAAGTACGTGCAGATTTGAGTTTAGATTATGACTTTTCTTCAGATTTAAGTATGCATATGAAATACACCATAGGATTAGAAGAATTATCTCCCAATGTACTTTTCATGGGACTAGGATATAGATTATAAAAAAAGCGATTCTTTACGAATCGCTTTTTTATTTATTATGGTTGTTATTTTATTATAAATGAATGACTTCATCATAAGCATCTGCAACAGCTTCCATAACCGCTTCACTCATTGTTGGGTGAGGATGAACTGCTTTTAATACTTCGTGACCAGTAGTTTCTAATTTACGACCTAATACAGCTTCAGCAATCATGTCTGTAACACCAGCACCAATCATGTGGCAACCTAACCACTCACCATATTTAGCATCAAAAATTACTTTTACAAAACCGTCTTTGTTTCCACCAGCACTTGCTTTACCAGAAGCAGAGAATGGGAACTTACCAACTTTAATATCGTAACCTTGCTCTTTAGCTTGCGCTTCAGTAAGACCAACACTTGCTATTTCTGGAGTACAATATGTACAACCAGGAATATTACCGTAATCTAATGCCTCTACATGCATTCCTGCAATTTTTTCAACACAAAGAATACCTTCAGCAGAAGCAACGTGAGCTAAAGCTTGACCAGGAGTAACATCTCCAATAGCATAATAGCCAGGTATGTTAGTTTGGTAATAGTCGTTTACTAAGATTTTATCTCTATCTACAGCAATACCTACGTCTTCTAAACCAATATTTTCGATATTAGATTTAATACCCACAGCAGATAATACAACGTCAGCTTCTAAAATTTCTTCGCCTTTTTTAGTTTTTACAGTAGCTTTTACACCTTCGCCAGATGTATCTACAGATAATACTTCTGAAGATGTCATTACCTTAATACCATTCTTTTTGAAGCTACGCTCTAGCTGCTTAGAAACTTCATCATCTTCTACAGGTACAATTTTTGGCATGTACTCAACAATAGTAACTTCTGTACCCATTGAGTTGTAGAAGTAAGCAAACTCTACACCAATAGCACCAGAACCAACAACTATTAATTTCTTAGGCTGCTTATCAAGACTCATAGCTTGTCTGTAACCTATTACTTTTTTGCCATCTTGTGGTAGGCTTGGTAATTCGCGAGAGCGTGCACCAGTTGCTACTATAATATGATCGGCAGAATATTCTTTACCATCTACATCAACTTTTTTTCCAGCTTTAAGTTTTCCGAAACCATCAATAACGTCTATTTTGTTCTTTTTCATTAAGAACTTAACACCATTACTCATACCTTCTGCAACACCACGACTACGTTTTACAACAGCATCAAAATCGTGTTCTGCATCTTTAACTTTTAAACCGTAATCTTCAGCATGTTTTAAATATTCAAAAACCTGAGCAGATTTTAAAAGGGCTTTTGTAGGGATACAACCCCAATTTAAACATATACCACCAAGATTTTCTTTTTCTATAATGGCTGTTTTAAAACCTAATTGAGATGCTCTAATTGCTGCTACGTAGCCACCAGGACCACTTCCTAATACTATGATATCGTATTTACTCATGAGTAATTTTTTTGTTGAATTTTAAGAGTACGAATTTACGAAACCAAAACGTAATATTAAAGGTCTTCTGTAAAATGTCTTTTGCCTTTGTCTTTAGCAAATTTTTCTTGATTGTAATCCTTTGATTTTCCTTTAGGTATAGATAAGGATTGCCAATTTTTTCCTTTGACAAGTTTACCTAAAAAAACAATTTGCCCAACATGATAAGCGTAGTGCATCATTTGCCTGTTTATAGCTTCAACTACAGTGTGGCCTTGGTTTCTTATGTAAATAATGCGTTCTAAATCTTCATCATTTAAAGGCTTTATTGCGGTGAATAAACAATCCCAACCTTTGTTCCAGGCCTTAAGTAATTCTTCTTTAGAATGAAATGAATCTATGAATTCTTGGTCGCGTTGTCGCCATTCTTTCTCACCATCTTCGGTTAAAAAATTGGTCCAGCGACTTAGCATATTGCCCACAATGTGCTTTATTATGATAGAAATTGAGTTAGAATCGTCTTCAAATTCTTTTTTTAATTCTTCAAAAGTTAATTGGCTAAGGGTTTTATCGCCAAGACTTTTGTAGTATTCAAATTGTTTTATGCTACTTGCCAGATAACTATTCATCTTTATTATTGTCTTCAGAAACAAATTTTAATGCTACACCATTAATACAATGGCGTTTTCCTGTGGTGGCTTTTGGGCCATCATTAAATACGTGACCTAAGTGTCCACCACATGTTGCGCAGTGCTCTTCGGTACGTGCATAACCAATCTCATAATCTGTAGAAAAGGCAACGTTACCTTCAATCTCTTTATCAAAACTTGGCCAGCCACTACCAGAATCAAATTTATGTTCACTTTTAAATAAAGGAGTGTCACATGCAGCGCAATGATATACGCCTTTTTCATAATTTTTATTCAAAGCACTGGAAAACGCTCGTTCTGTACCTGCTTCTCTAAGAACATAATATTCCATTTCGGATAATTCGGCTTTCCATTCAGCGTCAGTTTTGGTAACAGGAAAATCCTCTTTTTGTTCATTTTCTTTTTTTTGAGCTGAAGAATTACAACTCATAAACAAACTCAATACCAGCAATAATGTGATCTTTTTCATAGCTTAAATTTAAGTAATTTTATTCAGGTCTTCGGTCGAGTTAAGATAACTTTAATTACAGAAAATGTAATATTTATTTTACGTTGGCATTTATGTTTAGAAGTTATTATTCGTTAACTTTAGGCTTTAATATAAATATACGATGCGTATAATTCATATAAGTGCCGAGTGTTATCCTGTAGCCAAAATAGGTGGTCTTGCAGACGTTGTTGGTGCTTTGCCAAAATACCAAAACAAACTAGGTGCAGAAAGTGCGGTTATAATGCCGTTTTACGATAACAAGTTTACAAAAGAAAATACTTTTGAAGCTATATATGACGCTAATGTTAAGTTAGGAGAACAACAATATCCTTTTGCAGTGTTAATACTGAAGGATAATACTTTAGATTTTCCTGTTTATTTCATTCATATTGAATCTTTATTGTATAAAGATTATGTCTATTCTGAAGATGATACAGATCGTTTTTTAGCATTTCAGATTGCTGCTATGGATTGGTTATTAACGTTAGACAAAAAGCCAGAATTTATTCATTGCCACGATCATCATACAGGTTTAATTCCTTTTATGGCGCAAGAATCATATAAGTATGAATCGCTAAATAAAATACCTGTAGTTACTACCATACACAATGCGCAGTACCAAGGATGGATGTCTTATGAGTATTTAAATAAGATACCAGAATTTAATTTAGATCATATTGGACTTTTAGACTGGAATGGTACTATAAATCCTTTAGCAGCAGCAATTAAATGTGCTTGGAGAGTTACAACTGTTTCACCGAGTTATATGGAAGAGCTAATGCAAAACGCCAACGGATTAGAAGCATTATTGAGTGCTGAACGGCAAAAAGCTATTGGTATTTTAAATGGTATCGATGCTGATGTTTGGAATCCGGAAACAGATCAATTTACAGAAAAGAACTATAAGGTTTCTTCAGTAGTGTCTGGTAAGAAATCTAATAAAAGTTGGTTGTGCAAAGAATTTAATCTCAATGAATCTAAACCTTTATTTTCTTTTATAGGAAGGCTTGTAGGTGAGAAGGGAGCAGAGTTATTACCAGGTGTTTTTTATAAAGCTTTACAATCAAAAGATATTTCTATACTTTTATTAGGTTCTGGTATGCCACAAACTGAAGCTGAATTACTATCTTTAAAGAACGTTCAAGTAGGTAATTATAATTGCTTTATAGGTTATGATGAAAGATTGTCGCATATGATCTATGCTGGATCTGATTTTTTATTGATGCCATCTCGAGTAGAACCATGTGGATTAAACCAAATGTACGCTCTGCGTTATGGAACAGTACCTGTTGTAAGACGTATTGGTGGTCTTAAAGATACCGTTGTAGATATAAACGATAAAGACGGTTATGGCATTTGCCACGATGAAGTATCAGAAACTTCTATTCTAGAAGCTATAGACAGAGCAAAAGAATTTTACAAACAAGAAACTGAGTTTAAAAGTAACCGAAAAGCAATAATGAGCATAGACAACTCTTGGGGAGTTTCTGCAAAAGCATATATAAATCTATACAATTCAATAACATAAAAATTATGGTTAACAATAAAGTATTATCTATTATTCTGGGAGGCGGTCAAGGATCTAGACTCTATCCACTTACTGAAAATCGTTCTAAACCAGCAGTGCCAATTGCCGGAAAATATAGACTAGTAGATATACCTATTTCTAATTGTATCAATTCTGAGATAAAAAGAATGTATGTTTTAACGCAGTTTAATTCAGCATCTCTAAACCGACATATAAAAAATACGTATCATTTTAGTTTTTTTAGTTCAGCATTTGTAGATGTGTTAGCAGCAGAGCAAACTATAAAGAGTGATAAATGGTTTCAGGGAACAGCAGATGCTGTAAGGCAAAGTATGCATCATTTTCTTCAGCACGAGTTTGAATATGCTCTCATACTTTCTGGTGACCAATTGTATCAGATGGATTACAATAAAATGATAGATGCGCACATCAAAGCCAATGCAGATATTTCTGTAGGAACTTATCCAGTTAATGCTAAAGATGGTACGTCTTTCGGAATTTTAAAGACTGATGATGAAAATAGAATCACATCTTTTATTGAAAAACCATCTGCAGATGTTATTGTAGATTGGAAATCTGATGTAAGTGATGAAATGAAACAGCAAGGTAGAGAATACTTAGGCTCTACAGGAATTTATATCTTCAATAAAGACCTACTTGTTGAGTTGATGAATGATGAAAGTACTGTAGATTTTGGTAAAGAAATTATTCCTCAAAGTATAGAAAAACATAAAGTAGTGAGTTATCCTTTTGAAGGGTACTGGACAGATATTGGTAATATAGATTCATTTTTTGAGGCAAACTTAGGCTTAACGGATGATATACCTCAATTCAATTTATTTGATTTAGATAATAGAGTTTATACCAATGCACGTATTTTGCCAACTTCAAAGGTTTCTGGTACAACATTAAACAAAGCCGTTATTGCCGAAGGTTGTATAATACAAGCTGCAACCATTGAAAAATCCGTAATTGGTATTAGGTCTCGTATTGGTAAAGAAACTACAGTTATTAACACCTATATGATGGGTAGTGACACCTACGAATCTCTGGAGGATATTGAGTCTAAAAAGATTGATGTTTTAATGGGAATAGGCGAACGTTGCTTTATTAAAAATACTATATTAGATAAAAACTGTAGAATAGGAGATGACGTTAGAATTAACGGTGGCAAGCATCTGGAAGATACCGAAACAGACCAATACGTCATTAAAGATGGTATTGTGGTTGTAAAAAAGGATGCTGTAATTCCTCACGGAACTATTATTTAATGTTTGGATTTTATTTGAAAAAGATTAGGATGTTATTCAATAGGTTCAGTAAGATTGTTATTAATTTATTTTTTATTATAATTCTGTTTAGTTGTAATGAAGATGAATGTACTAAAATGGTGAATATATCCAAATGGGATGCCAATTTAATGACATTTGTTGATGATATGCAAGAGGTGCCTTGTGATTTTGAAGAACCTGTTGATGAGCCTGTGAATTAGTTAATTTACTGCGCAAGTTTCTCTAAAAGCTCACGAACTTTCTCAGTACCTTGTATTTGATATTTGGCTTTCGTTTTAGTGTAACCAACTTTTATGGTGTAAGCTGATTCTGGTGCTTCTTCAAACATATATTCATCTGTCCAGTCATCGCCAAAAATGCTAACGAAATCATAATTGTCTTGTGTGAGCAAGCGACTTACAACGCGTCCTTTGTTAACATTACTGCTCTTTATTTCTATAACCTTATTGCCCTTTAAAATTGATAGACCATTATTGGCAACCATACTTGTAAGTACTGTGTTTAGTTCTATAGTACGGATTTTAGCCAACTCTGGGTCAGCTTTTCTGTAGTGCCAAGCCAAAGAGTAGTTTTTTGTTTCAATAAATGTACCAGGTGTTCTATCTACAAAGGTTTCTAAGATTGGCCTTATGTTTTGCATCCAATCTGTTTTTATGCGTTCTAAAGCATTCCACTCTTTGTTTTTGTACAGCCAAACTCCGTGGTCAGTTACTAAATTATAAGGCTTGTGTCCAAACCAACGTTGAAAAGTATCTTTGTCGCGTCCACTTATAAGTACAAGCGTTGTTTTTTCGTGTAGCTTATCCAACAAACTGAACAAAGCCTCATCAGGTTCTGCATCTTGTGGATTGTCTTTAAAACCAACAAGTGTTCCATCATAATCTAAGAGTAGCAGTCTTTTGTTTTTTTCATTAAATGTTGAAATTAAATCTGCTTCATAGTCTTCAGTAAGCTTTTTCGTTACATTTTCGTTTTTAGAGTTTTTAGTGTCTTCCAAAGACTTTAAAAACTCATCAGCCCATTTCTCAACATCATAACGCTTTAGACGTTTCTGCAAGAATTTTATTCGTGTTTGTTGTTCTTCCAAAGGCATTGTTAAGGCACGTTTTAGGCTATTTGCAAAATCTTCGTAACTATTAGGATTTATTAAAAGTGCTTCATTCATTTCTTTAGAGGCACCAGCCATTTCACTGAGTATTAAAACACCATTGCCTTTTGTTCTGGTGGCTACGTATTCTTTAGCCACTAAGTTCATTCCATCGCGTATTGGCGTAATTAAAGCCACATCAGAAGAGGTGTACAAATCAATTAAATTATTAAAAGGCATAGACCTGTAGAAATACCAAATTGGTGTCCAGCTTACTGTGGCAAACTTTCCGTTTATTCTACCAACAAGTTCGTCTGTTTCGCGTTTCAGTTTTTGGTATTGTGGAACGTTAGAACGCGATGGAACAGCAAGCATAACCAATCTCACTTTTTCTTTGTATTCTGGGTAATTGTCTAAAAAATACTCAAAAGCCTTGATTCTGTTTGGGATTCCTTTGGTATAGTCCATTCTGTCAATAGATAAAATCAACTTTTTATCTTCAGAAATGTGTTCTTCCAACCGTTTTCTTAAATCCGACTTTTCTTCAGAATCATTATCGTGCTCTAGTGCTGCATTATGAAATTTGTCATAATCTATTCCCATCGGGAACGAGTCTACTTTAATTATTCTATCGTGATAACTTATTTCATTAAACTGAACTTCCAAACGCATTATTCGTTTTACTGAGCTTAAAAAATGACGCTCATAATCATACGTATGAAAGCCTAGCAAATCTGCGCCTAACATTCCGGTTAAGATTTCTTCACGCCAAGGAAAGGTTCTAAAAATTTCGTAAGACGGAAAAGGTATGTGTAAAAAGAACCCAATAGTTGTGTTAGGTTTTCTGTCTTTTATAAGTTGTGGCAACAACAACAATTGATAATCGTGAACCCAAACTGTATCGCCATCCTCTAAGTTGTCAATAACAACTTCAGCAAATTTTTCATTCACACGTTTGTAGGCTTCCCATTCCTTTTGCTCAAAATTTGAGTATTCCATAAAATAATGGAATAATGGCCATAAAGCTCTGTTGCTAAAACCCTCGTAATATTCCTCAATATCTTCATTTGTAAGCGGAACAGAAACACATTTTTCATCTCTAATTTTTGAATCTATTTCGTCGGAAAGTTCTGGTCTTAAGTCATTTTCAGGAATTCCAGACCAACCAATCCAAATACCATTGCCTTCTGCGTGTACAGATTTCATACCTGTTGCCAAACCGCCTACACTTGGTACAACTTTAAAAGAATTATCTTGAATTGATACTTGAAGAGGTAAACGATTAGAAACAATTATGGTTTTATTCATACAGATTATTTGTGCTAGTTGAAAGGTTTTTGTTAATTTAAGGAAAATAAAAGGTTTTACATTTTAAAAAACAAAGATTTAATGAACAATTTAGATTATGGTGTTATTGGTAACTGTAGAAGTGCCGCTTTAGTTTCAAAAAATGGTTCAATGGATTGGTGCTGTCTACCTCAGTTTGATTCGCCATCTGTTTTCGGAAAACTATTAGATGAAAAGATAGGTGGTTCCTTTGGGTTTGAAGTAGATGATAGTTACCAAATACAGCAATACTACATTGAGAATACGGTTATTTTGGTAACAAGGTTCAGTAACGGATTAGATACGTTTGAAGTGAGAGACTTTATGCCACGATACCATAACAATAATGGTGCTTTTAATGCACCACCAGAGTTCATTAGGTATATAAAATACATTTCGGGTAAACCAACGGTTAAAGCCATATACAACCCAAGATTGGAGTATGCAAAAGGAGAAACCAAAACCTATATAAAAAATGATTTTGTTGTAAGCTTAACCGATAATGAAGCTTATGACACCTTGTTTATGTACACCAGTTTTGATAAAGAAAAGGTTATAAAAGGCGAGGAATTAGAAATAAAGTCTGACCATTTCTTTCTTGTTGGTTATCACGAAAAATTATTCGTACCAACCTTAAAAATGGCATTCTTAGAGCACGAACGCACCAAAGTGTACTGGCTTAATTGGTTAGAACGTACAACATCATATAAAAAATACAATAAGCAAATTGCAAGAAGTGCAATGACCTTAAAGTTGCTTAGTTATGATAAAACAGGAGCCATTCTGGCAGCCATAACAACATCGTTACCAGAAACCATTGGCGAAGTAAGAAATTGGGATTACCGCTTTTGTTGGATTAGAGATGCCTCAATGGTTATAAAGGTAATGTCTACTTTGGGACATAAAAACATTGCGAAGCGCTATCTAAAATTCATTATAGATTTAATTCCAGATAAGGATGAAAAGCTTCAGATAATGTACGGTATCAATGGCGAGAAAAAGCTAACCGAAACATTCTTAGACCATTTGTCGGGTTACAAAAATTCTAGTCCTGTTAGGATAGGAAATGCTGCTTATATGCAAAAGCAAAATGACATTTATGGTATTCTTATGGATATGATTCATCAATTATTGCTGAATTTTAATAACGATATAGAAAATGGAGAAGCACTTTGGAATATTACCAAAGGAATCGTTTGGACAGTTGACAAACACTGGCAAGAACCAGATAAAGGTATTTGGGAATTTAGATCGGAAGATCAGCATTTTACATTCTCTAAAGTACTGTGTTGGACAGCTGTTGATAAAGCCATTAAAGTAGCCAAATTATTAGGAAAGACCTCTAAATTGGCACGTTGGCAATTGTTAGAGGAAACCATTAAGGCAGATATAATGGAAAATGCTTGGAGCGATACTGCACAAGCCTTTACGCAGGCTTATGGTACTGACGATTTAGACGCTTCGGTTTTATTAATGGAATCTTACGGTTTTATAGATGCCAAGCATCCTAAGTTTGTAAGCACAGTAAAAGCCATCGGAAGAGAGTTGTCTTATGAAGGTTTATTGTTCCGATATAAAAATCAAGATGATTTTGGTTTACCATCGTCATCATTCACAATTTGCACGTTTTGGTACATTAATAGTCTGTACAAAATAGGAGAGGAGAAAAAAGCCGTTGACCATTTTGAAAAACTATTGTCTTACAGTAACCATCTAGGCTTGTTTAGTGAAGATTTAGATTTTAAAACCAAACGATTGTTGGGTAATTTCCCTCAGGCATATTCGCATTTGGCATTAATTGAAACGGCTATAAATCTATCTAAGACAACAAAAGATGAAAAAGTAAAGGATGCGTTATTTTAATAAAGAAAACTCATTTCAACAAAACCGTAAGACGCTAAATTATAACTACCTTGCATTAAAATTTAGGACGTTAAAGGTAACGTTCTAACAACTTCAACAATTGGTTTATGGCAGAAGTATCTGTACACAGTTTATTCACGGAATTCGATATTAATTTATTTAAGTCTGGTAAGCATTACAAACTTTACGAAAAATTTGGGTCTCACATCACAACCTTAGATGGTGTAGATGGTACTTACTTTGCGGTTTGGGCACCAAGTGCCAAAGAAGTTTCTGTAATCGGTGATTTTAATTTTTGGACAGAAGGCAAACATAAGCTCAATGTACGTTGGGACCAAAGTGGTATTTGGGAAGGATTTATTCCAAATGTAGGAAAAGGCAATTTGTACAAGTATAAAATAAGAAGTCATCATAAGGATATTGTAACAGAGAAAGCAGATCCTTATGCTAGGCGAAATGAGCATCCACCAAAAACAGCATCCATAATCTGGGAAGACGATTACAGCTGGCAAGATAAAGATTGGATGACTTCCAGAAAGTCTAAAAATGCTTTAGACGCACCGTATTCTGTGTACGAAGTGCATCTTGGTTCTTGGAAGAAAAAGGTTGAAGAAGGTCGTTTCTTATCCTATTATGAAATGGCTGATGAACTAGTGTCTTACGTTAAGGAAATGAATTTTACGCACGTAGAATTAATGCCAGTTATGGAGTTTCCTTACGACCCATCTTGGGGCTATCAAATTACAGGTTATTTTGCGCCAACATCGCGTTATGGTTATCCCGAAGAGTTTAAGTTGTTGGTTGATAAACTGCATCAAAACGATATAGGTATTATATTAGATTGGGTACCATCTCACTTTCCGGAAGATGCACACGGTTTGGGCTTTTTTGATGGTTCGCACTTATATGAGCATCCAGATAGACGTAAAGGCTATCATCCTGATTGGAAAAGCTTAATTTTCAACTACGGTAGAAATGAAGTAAAATCGTTCTTAATTAGTAATGCTATTTTCTGGTTAGACCAATACCACGCAGATGGTTTGCGAGTAGATGCTGTGGCTTCAATGTTGTTTTTAGATTACAGTAGGGAAGATGGCGAATGGGAACCCAATATGTTTGGTGGAAGAGAAAATCTTGAAGCCATATCCTTTATGCGAGAAATGAACGAAGCAGTTTACGGAATGTTTCCAGATGTGCAAACCATTGCTGAAGAGTCTACATCGTTTCCTATGGTTTCTAAACCAACATCTATAGGAGGCTTAGGCTTTGGTATGAAATGGATGATGGGTTGGATGCATGATACACTTCAGTATTTTGCAAAAGAACCAATTTATAGAAAATACCATCAAAACGACCTTACGTTTTCTATGACGTATGCATTTTCTGAAAATTTTATGTTGCCACTAAGTCACGATGAAGTGGTTTACGGTAAACGTTCCATATTAGGAAGAATGCCTGGCGATGAGTGGCAGCGTTTTGCCAACTTAAGACTGTTGTATAGCTATATGTTTACGCATCCAGGAACAAAAATCTTGTTTCAAGGTGCTGAGTTCGGCCAGAATGATGAGTGGGATTTTCAAAATAGTTTAGATTGGCACTTATTACAGTACAAATCACATAAAGGTGTTCAAGAGCTTATAAAGGACTTAAACACATTTTATAAGCAGCAACCATCGTTATACGAGAAGCAATTTTCTAACGACGGTTTTGAATGGATAGATTATAACGATTCAGAAAATTCTGTTTTAAGTTATATTAGAAAAGGGAATACTTCTTCAGAAGATTTGGTAGTTGTTATTAATATGACACCAACGCCTAAAGAACTTTACAAAGTAGGTGTTCCTAGACCAGGAAAACTTAAAGAGGTTTTTAATAGCGATTTAAAAAAATATTTTGGTACAGGTAAGTATAAAAATACAGTAAAGACTACTAAAGCTCAACCTTGGAATTACAGAGATTATTCTATAGAAATTAACCTGCCACCTTTAGGGTTAATTGCTTTTAAATATTCTGAATAAAGTATTGATATTCGGGTTATTATTTGCGATTAAAGCAAAATTAATACCCGAAAACGTTATAGTTGACAATTCTGTATAATTACAATGTTAACCGCTTTCTTAAGTTCTAATTTTTCCGTTTTTTTACATGCCCTTTTATATTAAATCATGCTATGATAACAAACACAGAATTAGAGAATAAAGGAAATCAGTTTCCTTCAAAAATAATAGGCTTTGAGAAAGATGTTGATAAGCTTTATTTCTCAACAGATAACGATGTTATTCTTCAATTAACAGTTGTTAGAGATAGCCTTTTAAGATTTAGATATACAACCGTAGGAACGTTTGATAATGATTTCTCTTATGCTATAACCAAGTATGCAAGTATTGGATATAACAAGTTAGAAATTAAAGACAATGAAGACAAATACGTTGTAATTACCTCAAAGCTGAGGTGCGAGATTTCAAAAGAAAGTCTTCGTGTTTCAATCTATGATGTTAAAGATGGTATTTTAATTAATCAAGACGAGATTGGTTTTCATTGGGAAGAAAGTTATGAGTTTGGCGGAAACATCGTAAAGATGAGTAAAATATCTAACGATGGAGAAAGTTATTACGGACTGGGAGATAAACCAAATCACTTAAATTTAAAAGGAAAACGTTACACCAATTGGGTAACGGATTCTTATGCTTACGGAAAAGATACAGATCCAATTTATAAAACAATTCCTTTTTATACAGGTCTTCATCATGGTAAGGCTTATGGAATTTTCTTTGATAATTCATTTAGAAGCTCTTTTGATTTTGCCCAAGAAAGACGAAACGTAACAAGTTTTTGGGCGCAAGGCGGTGAGATGAATTATTACTTTTTCTACGGCCCAAAAATGAATGATGTTGTAGAAAGTTATACAGATTTAACAGGAAAACCTCATCATTTGCCACCTTTATGGGCTCTTGGCTTTCATCAGTGTAAGTGGAGTTATTATCCAGAAAACAAGGTAAAAGAAATAACATCAAAATTTAGAGAGCTTCAGATTCCTTGCGATGCTATTTATTTAGATATCGACTATATGGATGGCTTCCGTTGCTTTACATGGAATAAGGAATATTTTCCAGATCCAAAGCGAATGGTAGATGAGCTAAAGGAGCAAGGTTTTAAAACTGTTGCAATTATAGATCCTGGAATAAAAATAGATAAGGATTATTCAGTTTTTAAAGAAGCCTTAGAAAATGATTATTTCTGTAAACGCGCAGACGGTCCTTATATGAAAGGAAAAGTTTGGCCTGGTGAGTGTTATTTTCCAGATTTCACAAATCCGGAAGTTAGAGATTGGTGGTCAGGACTTTTTAAAGAACTAATAGAAGAAATAGGTATTAAAGGCGTTTGGAATGATATGAATGAGCCAGCCGTAATGGAGGTGCCTAATAAAACATTTCCAGATGATGTAAGACACGATTACGATGGCAACCCTTGCAGTCACAGAAAGGCGCATAATATTTATGGTATGCAAATGGCACGTGCAACGTATCAAGGCTTAAAGAAGTATTCGTTTCCAAAACGTCCGTTTGTAATCACAAGATCAGCTTATTCTGGTACGCAGCGTTATACGTCCACTTGGACAGGTGATAATGTTGCAACTTGGGAGCATTTATGGATTGCGAACATTCAGGCGCAACGTTTAGCCATGTCTGGTTTTTCATTTGCAGGAAGTGATATAGGTGGTTTTGCAGAGCAACCACAAGGAGAATTGTTTACACGTTGGATTCAATTAGGTGTTTTTCATCCTTTCTTCAGAGTACATTCATCAGGTGATCATGGAGATCAAGAACCTTGGGCTTTTGATGAAGATGTTACTGACATCGTTAGAAAATTCATAGAATTAAGATATCAACTACTTCCGTATTTGTACACAGCTTTTTGGAACTATGTTGACCACGGAACACCGTTATTGAAATCTTTAGTGATGTTCGACCAAGACGATGTTCAAACACATTACAGAACAGACGAGTTTATATTTGGTGAACAAATTTTGGCTTGCCCTGTATTAGAACCTAATGCAAAAGGACGCAGAATGTATATTCCTCGAGGAAGTTGGTATAATTTCTGGACGGATGAGATTATAAAAGGCGGAAAAGAGATGTGGGTAGATGCAGATATCGATAGCATGCCAATTTATATAAAAGAAGGAGCAATTATTCCAAAGTTTCCAGTTCAGCAATATGTAGGTGAAAAGGAAATAAAAGAGATTACACTAGATGTTTATTATAAAGAAGGTAAAGAAGTAAGTGAATTGTATAGTGATGCTAACGATGGTTACGATTATACAAAAGGACGTTACAGTCTAAGAAACTTTAGCCTTACAGGAAGAGAAAATGAGCTCATTATAAATCAGCATAAAGAAGGAAAGTATATTACCGAATATGAAACCTTTAATGTTATTATTCATGGATTGCCTTTTAATATTTCAGAAATTCAGATAGACAATCAGGTTATTTCTTTAGAACATTTAAAATCCAATGGAACCAACTCTTTTGTTGTAGATAAAAACTTCGCTGAGCTTCATATTATAGGAGAAGAAGAAAACTCTTAGTGACCAACTAAAAAAAGAAGTGTCTTATAGTTACAAATAGATTTTTGTACTTTAGTAAATACATAATATTTAAAAATATTAACTATGACTTTTAAAAAAGCATTATCAATACTAGGAATAGTAGCAATCGTTGTATCATGTGCTACTAACCCTTTCACAGGAAAAAAAACAATGGCATTTGTATCTAACGATCAATTGTTTCCTTCATCTTTTGCTCAATATAATCAGGTATTAAATGAAAGCAAAGTTATAACAGGAACTAAAGATGCAGAGATGATTACCAGAGTAGGTCAGCGTATAGCTGTAGCTGCAGAACGTTGGTTAAATGCAAATGGACATCAAGGTTATTTAGAAGATTACAAATGGGAATATAAATTAATAGAGTCTGATCAAGTTAATGCATGGTGTATGCCAGGTGGTAAAATAGCTTTTTATACAGGCATTTTACCAATTGCACAAAATGAAACAGGTGTAGCTGCAATTATGGGACACGAAGTTGCTCATGCTTTGGCAAATCATGGTCAACAGCGTATGAGCTCTGGAATGTTACAGCAATTAGGAGGTATAGGTGTTGCTGTTGCAACCGGAAATGAGAGTCCAGAAAAACAACAATTATGGATGCAAGCTTACGGCTTAGCAAGTAATGTAGGAGGTATGTTACCATTTAGTAGAGCACATGAAACAGAAGCTGATAAAATAGGATTGTACTTAATGGCAATAGCGGGTTATAATCCAGACGAAGCGGCAGAATTATGGAAACGTATGAAAGCGAATAGCGGAGGACAAGCACCACCAGAATTCTTAAGTACGCACCCAAGCAACGATTCTAGAATTAAAAATTTACAATCACTTTCGTCAAAAGCTAAAGCTGAAGCGAAAAAATTTGATGTCACAACATTTAGACCAATAAATTAATATTGGGTTAAAGAATATTTATTTACTTTAGGAGCTGCTCAATTTGAGCAGCTTTTTTAATTTATATCTATGAGCGAACTTAAAAAAGGAAGTAAGAAACTTCTTAATGCATGGGCATTCTACGATTGGGCAAATTCTGTATATACATTAACCATTGCTTCATCAATATTTCCAATATTTTATTCATCTTTATTTCTTGCTGAAGTAAAGACTGTTGTGGCTTTTGGTTATGAATTTAAAAGTACGGCTCTTATTACGTTTGTTACGGCTTTCACGTTTTTAGTTGTAGCTTTTTTATCACCAATTTTATCTGGTATTTCAGATTATATAGGTAATAAGAAGAATTTTATGAAATTCTTTTGTTATGTAGGATCTGTAGGCTGTGTAGGCTTGTATTTTTTCGATAAAAGTCCAGATGAAATCCATCTTAGCTTGTTGTTCTATTTTATGGGACTTATAGGTTATTGGGGAAGTTTGGTGTTTTACAACTCTTACTTACCAGATATAGCACATGAGGAACAACAAGATAGTATAAGTGCTAAAGGCTTTAGTCTAGGATACATTGGAAGTGTTATATTACTTATAATTAATTTGGCTATGGTAATGAGTCAAGAAGATGCTGCAGATAAGGTGCAAATGATGCGTTATTCATTTATAACCGTAGGTATTTGGTGGGCAGGTTTTAGTCAATATACATTTTATGTACTGCCAAAGGGCGCATCTTCTGGGCATAAAGTAACTAAAGATGTCATCTTTAATGGTTTTAAAGAGTTAAAAGGTGTTTGGATAGAGTTAAAACAAAACCTAAGGTTAAAACGATATCTCAATGCTTTTTTTGTGTTTAGTATGGCTGTGCAAACTATAATGTTAGTCGCTGTTTATTTTGGGGAAGAGGAAATTGCTTGGGGAAGTGATGAGGCAAAAACAACAGGATTAATAGTAAGTATATTAGTTATTCAACTTGTGGCAATTGTAGGTGCAATACTAACATCAAAAGCATCATCAAAATTTGGAAATATACCAACATTAATTGCCGTGAATTTTATTTGGATGTGCTTATGTTTTTATGCATATTTTATGGAAACACCTGTTCAATTTTATATAGCAGCATCTTTAGTCGGATTGGTAATGGGAGGTATACAATCTTTGGCACGTTCAACCTATTCAAAATTTTTACCAGAAACAGAAGATACAACATCTTATTTTAGTTTTTATGACGTTGCAGAAAAAATAGGTATTGTTATAGGTATGCTTATATATGGTTTTATAGACCAAATTACAGGTAGTATGCGCAATTCAATACTGTTCTTATTTATATTTTTTCTTGTAGGTATTATTTTACTCTTTAGAGTTCCTAAAAAATAGTTTCAAAATTTATTCTTAACTTTAGCATGCTATGGTTAAGAAAATATTTATGCTTTGTGCATTTGCCATTTTATTTATGGCTGCAAATTGCGATAACGAACCTTATGAAGGTGAAATTATCTTTGAAGACACTGCGTGTATAGAGGCTATAGAGACTACATCTATGGCTCTTGGAAACTTTCTAAATGCTTCCGAAGAAGACTATTATGAATTTTGTTTAGATTACAAAGAAGCGCTATTAAACCAAATAGAAATCTGTGGTGATGAAGATGGTAGTTTGCAATTGTTGTCTGATGAACTAGATGATTGCTATGACGATGATTTATGTGCTGAAGCCATTGCAGCTACAGAAATTGCTGAAGCTAATTATAATAATTATACCGAAGACGACAGTTACCAACAATTGTGTGAAGCCTACAAGTCTGCTTTAGAATACCAGCAAGAGGTTTGTGGAGAAAGTGCAGTCTTACAATCATTAATTTTAGGATTAGGAGATTGTCAACAAGAATTTGTAGAAACACCAGGAGATTGGATTCTAGTCAGTTGGATTACAGATAACTTAAGAGATATTGATAATGATGGTGTTGTTACTAACAATTATTTAGATGAAATAGATTGCTACACCAACGAAACAATGACATTCAATACTGATGGAACAGGTGCTATGTTTTTAAGATCTTATGCAGATATTACTTTTACTCCCAATGAAGGAGGCGAAGATTTTTTTATAGACTGTAATACTATCATAGAAGATATTGCCTTCACTTGGTATCAAGAAGGGAATTCTGTTTTTATAACAGATAATGAGGGTGTTACAAATCAATATTTTAGAAATGGTAACTCGTTATTTGTAGCTATAGATGATGCTTTTTATGCGCAAAGCACGGTAGATGATTCTGTGATAACAGAACGTATTACGTTTGTTTATATTAAACTTTAGATTTTTGTTACTATTATTTTCATTTAGGATATATACTTCGTAAATATTCTTATATTGCCAGTAACTTAATTTAACATATAATGAAAAAGCTATTAATTCTTTCCATTTTATCTCTAACTGTATTTTCATCTTGTAGTAGTAAAGTAGATCTTGCTATAGATAATCCTACAGACGTATCTGTTGAAGTTGTAGTAGATACTTTAAGGGTTTTGGTACCACCAAAGGATGTTGTTTGGGTAGAAATGGGACCAGGTGAGCATCAGTTAACCTTAGAGAACGATAGCATAATAAAATATAACTTTACAGAGTCTGTATACATGATAAATCCTTCCTTATCTGAGTATTTAGTTGCAGACGAATACTATGGTCCACCAGCTTTTCAAGATTCGTATACTTCTTCTTTACCAAATAAAGAAGTTACGTTTTTGGGTATGACGATTGAAGGAAACTACAATGTCTTAACAGATGTTATTAATAAGGTTACTTGGGATTACGGTCCAAGAGAAACATTACCAGAAATGGTAGAAGTAGATGCTGATGAGTCTTATACAACATTGGTTAAAGTTTATGATAGTGTAGAATTTATGAACTTAATGCTTAGTTCTTACAACGACTATTCTGAAGACGAATAAATTCAATCAATAATCTTGAAAACCTCTCTAGGCACACATATTACTTGGGATGTGTATAACTGTAATGCAGATACACTATCATTTATACCTACTGTAAAAACAGTATTAAATGCTATTGTTGAAGAATTACAGCTTACCAAGGTTAATGAGTCATACAAACAGTTTGAGCCCATAGGTGTCACAGGATTTATTCTTTTAGAAGAAAGCCATGTCAGTATACATTCCTGGCCAGAACATCAATTTGCAGCAGTAGATATTTTTTCTTGCAGACCTTTTGACGCTAAGAAAATTCAAGAATTGTTAATGAAGTCTTTTAGTTCAGATAAAGTTGTTATTAAGCAGATAGAAAGGGGAGAGGCTATCTCAATAATTTCTGAGGACTTAATTTAATTAGGACTTATTTTCAATTTCTCTGGACAAGCCTTCATCATTTTTACCACATATTCCACAAAAAACAGCTTCATTTTTAGTGTTACCACACCAATTACATCCTTTAGGATTCCTTAATCCAAAAGATGAAATGATAAAATAGCCAATAAGAGGAGTCGTTACTATGCAAATCAATAAAGCTAAAAAGAAATTAATCTTTCTGTTTTTACTTTCTTGATAGCACATTAATACTGTTAATATTATTAATATGACTAGTATTACTTTTAGCAATCTTAAATTCTTATAAGTTAAATAATAAAGTGAGACATAAACTCACAATCATCGGTAATAATCTTTGATTCTTGTGTTCTTAAGTTTATGGCAGACGCTCTCGATGTGTAGAACATTCCTATTTGATAAAAATAATCTTCTTCATCTTTGTTCAATGGATAGAATTTTTGAAATACCATATCCTGATGTCCAAAATCACCTTTAGATTTAGCTTCAGAATTACCCATAGCTTCTATAGATATATTTTCACCCAAACGACCATAAACAGGTTTTTGTACATAATTGTATAAGCTAGGTTCTTTGTTCAAATACGTTTCAGCCAAAATGTTATTCGGGAAGTTTTGTGTGATATAGGCCAAAAACTTTTTATTCTGCCAAATCGCTGTGTATGGTGGATTTAAAACTACAACTTTATCATTTAGAATTAAGTCTGAAAGGATGTGTGCCAATTCAGGCTCGTCATTAAACATCCAATCCCAAGGAATCATTTTAAAAAGCACATCAACATCTTCATATTCATCACCAATTTGATGAAATACACCTTCATCCGAAAAAACGACATGCTCTAAGTCTGAATAAAATGGTTTATAGCCAGCTTCGTAAGCTATATCTATAATGCAGTTAACGTTTTCTTTGTCTTCAATATAGCCAAAGGAAGTTCCCAGAAAAACAGGTTTGTCTTTACCTAAATAAGATTTTAGGTTAGATAAAGCATCTTTTATATCAAACTTTAGAGTATTAAAACTTTGCGGATTGCCTTTTAATTGTTCTAATTGAAGAGGTTGCCACAATAATGTCTCAGGCAATGTGCTGCATGTGTCTGCATTAAACTCTATAATGCGACCATAATCAGATTTTAAACCTCCATTAATATCAAAACGACCATAGAGAAAAGGATGTTTGTTCTTGTTCTTCCAGCTATGTTCAATACATTTTTGAAACGATAACGGAATACCAAGTTCTCCTAACTTGTGCTCGGCAATGATTTTGTCAGTGGCACGTTGAAATAAATAAAACGCTTCATCAGAAATACGACGTAGTTGCTCTACCTCTGAACGGTAAATACCAAGTAATTCTTCAGAAAAATAGTCTTCTTCTAAATACCAGTGTAAGCGATGTGGAACGTGTTTCTTTTTAAGACGTTTTATTTCTTTAAAACGACTATCCTCCAAACGATCTAAACGACTTTCCGCTGCCATATCCTCTAGATGATTTTCCTGGTACACTTACTCTTCGAGATGTTGCAGAGCTTCTTAAATCGTTTTTTAATCCTGTAGATTTATTATAAGCAGAAGCATTTTTGTAGTTACTTTGGTTTGGTGTAACGTTACGTAAACTTCTATTAAAATAAGAAGCTGCTAATGAGTAGTACAGAATGCTTCTTAAACCCGAATGACGACTGTAAGATGACTCGTCATTTTTCATTTTTCTTAAAGATAATGTATCTGTTGTTCCCTCTAATGTGTGTACAATAGCAAGAGATTTATCTTTATCATCAATTAAACGCTCGTCGATGATTTTATAATCATTTCCTGGTTCTACTTCTTCAACCTCAGTGATAACACCTTGTGTAGATTCGTAAACCGTTTCTTGCTGTGCATCTTTAATGCGTGGACTCGGATCGTCGTCGCCACAACTTTGAAGTGTTAACGAGGCAACAACAGCTGCAGTCAACGTTATTTTTTTAGTTAAAGCAAGACCAGTTATAATTTTTTTATTCATCTTTGACAGGTTAATTTGCTCAAACATAATCAATTTTTAATGAATAAAAAAGCACTAATTCCATTTGCTGTATTTATTGCAGGTTTATGCTCAATCATCTACGAATTATTAATTAGTACTACTGCAACTTATTTTTTAGGAGATGGTGTAAGACAGTTCTCTATTATTATTGGTGTGTATCTGTTTTCTATGGGAATAGGTGCCTTTTTGTCTAAATTTTTTAAGGACAAGCCACTCACATTTTTTATCAATGTAGAGTATCTGCTTGGTTTTATTGGAGGTATTTCTGTGCCACTCCTTTACATGCTATTTGTGTACGTGTCTCCAATGATATTGCAAATTAGTTGTTTGGCTATCATTTTTGTAATAGGATTACTTACAGGTATGGAAGTGCCATTACTAACCTTTGCTTTAGAGGAGAGTAATATCAAAAACAACTTATCTAATGTATTGTCGTTAGATTACATTGGAGGACTTATTGCCACCTTAATTTTTCCATTCATCATACTTCCGTTTGTTGGCTTGTACTATTCGTCGCTAATTTTCGGAATTGTAAATATTGTCTTAGGTATTCTTTTGAATTATACCTTACTCAAAGACAAAAAACGAAACAGCATTTTTGGCTTTTTGGCCGTTATTGCTTTGGTCGTTTTAGTGTTGTTTGGCGGTAAGCTCTTAAAGGTTTGGGATCAGAAAATTTACAAGCGTCCTATTGTATTGAATGAGCAAACACCATATCAAAAAATTGTAATGACCAAAACACAAGGAGATGTTAGGTTGTACCTTAATAGAGTGATACAATTTTCATCTTCAGATGAGCATCGTTACCATGAGTCTTTGGTACATATTCCTCTAGCGATGCATTACAATCCAAAGCGTGTTTTAATTCTTGGTGGAGGCGAAAATTTAGCGAGTAGAGAAGTTTTAAAGCATAGTTCTGTGCAGCGTGTTGATGTTGTAGATATTGATAGTACCATGTTTTATCTGGCAAAAGAGAATAAATATCTAAAGGATATTAACGCAGATGCTGCAAAAAATGAAAAAGTAAATCTTATACCAGAAGATGCGTTTACTTATCTTTTTAATAATACTGAAAAGTACGATGTAATCATTGCAGATTTGCCAGACCCAACCAATCAGGCTTTGGCAAGATTGTACAGCAAGCAGTTTTTTTTAATGGCGAAGCGAAACCTTAAAAAGGATGGTGTTTTTGTAACACAATCTGGCGAAATCTATTTCTCAAATAAAGTCTTTAGTTGTATCAACAATACCTTGGCATCAGTTTTTGAAGACGTACAACCATATCACACGTATATACCATCGTTTGGAGATTGGGGATTTATTATCGCCAGACATGAAGGAAACGACAGTAAAGTAGATACTAAAGCTTTGCCTGAAGATTTAAAATATCTCAACCCAAACCAAATAGAACAAGCCTTTATTTTTCCTAAGGATATTGCTATTGCAGACACAAAACAGAATACTTTAGATAACCCAATTATCCTTAACTATTTCTTAGACGAATGGGAAAAATGGAAAGTAGATTTTGAAGCTGGGACGAAGTAATTAATTTTTATGAAGAATAGAGAATTATGTTTTCAATTTAAATCCAAGTTTTTAAATCTAAGTTATGAAGATGAGATAACTGATATTCTGATGGACTTTGCTCTAGACAATAAAGTGTCAGTAGGAGGGAATTTAGATACAGGGTTTTGTTTTTGTGTTGATATTGATAATGAGATTCCAATTAATCTAAAAAGTAATTTTATCAACTTTATGTCTAAAAGTTACACACAATTATTTGATGAAATAATATTTAAATAAAAAAGGACAAGCAAACACTTGTCCTTTCTTCTTTTTTGGTTGATTGATTGGGCACTAGTTGCTAACGCTACCAGAGCCTGTTACTTTAGTGTCTTTGTTGGTTGGGTTTCCTGAGTATTTTACATCACCAGAGCCTGTAATTCTTACTTTAAGTTCACCATTACAAACTACATTAGCACCACCAGAACCAGTAATTTTAGCAGTAACATTAGTACTGTCTAAATCGCTACCATCAAAATCTCCAGACCCTGTTATTTTTGTAGTCAAATCTGTGGTAGAACCACTTAACTCAATGTCACCTGATCCAGAAATACTACTTTCAACTGAGTTAGAGCTAATATTTAAATTGATGTCGCCAGATCCTGCAATGGATACATCAAAATGATCTGATTTAATAGTGCCAGAGTTTTCAATATCACCAGAGCCAGCTAAGGATACAGAGTTAATAGATTCATAAGGAATTGTTACTACGATTGTTTTAGAAGGTCTAAGATTAACACCATCTTCAACTTTTACAACAAGTTTACCTCCTTCAACTTTGGTAACGATGTGTTCCATAAGGTTAGAATCACCTTCAATGGTAATGTTTCCTTCTTTGCCTTGTACCAGCTTAAAGTTCATTGGTCCAGCAGATTTTAAGCCATCATAGTCTCCTGTAGATCTGTTTTCTGTAGTAATGTTTCCGTTGCCTTTAACTTTTTCTGATTTTCCCCATTGCGCACAAGATGTTGTAACACTAAAAAGAAAAACTACTAACGTAATTGATTTTAATAATTTCATGATTTTGAATTGTTTGGTTACTGTTCGTTTTTTTTGATTATTGTTGTTTAAAGCTTACGCTTCCGTACTGTGATTTTATTTTTACATAGTTGCCAGAGCCTTTAGTGCCATGGTAACCATTGTATTTTTTTTCAAAAGAATCCACCTCTTTATTGGTGAAATTAAATGTATCTGAATCTCTTAATGAGGCATATTCTAGATCGATATCAAAATCAAAATTGTAATTGCTATCGTAGCCAATGGTAATACCCATAAACTCAGAATCGATATCTATAATCTTAGCTTTAGAAGCTATGCGATCTATCTTTAGAGATCCGTAATTAGCCCTAATTCTTGCATTTTTGTATATGTTGCCTAACCTTAATGATAAGTAGTCTCCATTTCCACTCAGGTTATTAACGTTATCAATTGTTAGAGAGCCATAATCACATACATATTCAACATTTTCTGCAGCCTCAACAACAGATTTAGAATAGTCAGCATTGATTTTTAAATTCTCTGCTTTAGCCACAGTAAAGCCACTGTAATCTGCATTAATTCTCCCACCTTTAATGTATTCAAAGTAACTGTTGTTGGTGTAATCAAAACGTAGTTCGTTATTGCTAGATAACAGCTCTTTAGTGGTAATTTTGCCATAATCACAGATAATTTTTGCACTGCCTTCTAAACGGTCTAGATTTATAGAGCCATAATCGTTATTAAGATCTACATTGCCAGATATAGGCATTTTTACGATGTAGTTAATCTCTAGTTTAAGATTCATTTTTTTGCCCCAATTCCACCAGTTTTTATTATTTTTTCCAATTTTGGTAATGGCAGATACATAATCGTTGCTCGAAGAAAAATCAATGTCAATATTGTCTAAACGGTCTTCAACTTTTTCGGCATTATTACCAGTGACTTTTATGATAATATCAAAATCAATTTTGTTCTGATCCCATGTAATCACTTCAAGATTACCATAACTGTTACTTATTTTTAGTGTTGCATTAGAGGATACATTAAAAGACTTTTTAATGTTGCGCTCTTTTGAGGTTTTAATAGCAACAGGCTCTATGTTTGCTAATGCAATAAAGGGCATTAACAAAAGGAGTAGTGCTATTTTAAAATGTATTTTTTGGTTCATCACTGTTGGTTTTTAATTCTTTAATAATTTCAATTTGTTCTAGAACTGTGTTTAAAACATCTATTCTGTTCTGAAAGTTGCTAATCATAGCATAGATAACACGTTGGTCTTTGTTGCTTTCGGTTAAATCAGTTTTTAATTGTTGATAGTCTTTTTCTAACAGTTCAATTCGGTTAAGCGCATCTGTAATAACTTGCTCAGTTAATGGAGAGCGCTCATTGTTTAGCTTTTTTAATTCAGCATTAATTGTGGTTGTAAAGAAATCTTGAGTTTCAGACATTTCTGGAGACACACTTGCTAAATCCATAACTTCTGGCTGTGCATTTGATGTTGTAAATACTGCTAAGCAAATGACTAAAGAAGCTGCTATGGCTAAAAAGGGTTTCCAATTAAAACCAGAAGACTTCTTTGGCTCAGTAGAAGCTATTGTGTTAGCATTAAGTTTGTCTAAAAAACGACTTTCATGACCTGTATTTGGTTCGTTGATATCAAACTCACCTCTAAGGTTATCAAATAATTCATCAATGGTATCTTTCTTCATAATTCTTCGTTTTTAAGCAGTTGGTACTAACTTTTTACGTAAACTTTCTTTAGCTCTGGATATCATGGTTCTGCAATTGGCATACGAGATGTCCATAATGTCACAGATTTCATCATAATCATAACCTTCAATAAGGTGTAAGGTTAGACCCAAGTTGTAATTTGGTTTTAAGGTCTTCATTACTTTTATAATTTCTTTTACCTTATCATCATTGTTTTGGCTATGTGCGTCTATGCCGTTATCATCTTCAACTTTATACATTACAGGTTCTAGTGGTACTTCATTTTGTTTTATGGCTTTGTTGTAATGTGCAATACTATTATTTACCACAATACGTTTTAACCATGCACCAAATAACTTAGTGTCTTCTAGAGTTTCAAGTTTTGTAAAAGCAGTTAAAAATGACTCTTGCATAATGTCTTCAGCCTTAAAAGAATCTTTTACAATTCTTAACGCTGTGTTATACATGGCTTTGTTGTATCTATTGTAAACTTCTACCTGCGCACGTTGGTTACGAGATTTACAAAGCACTAATAACTGTTCGATATTTTGATTGGTTGATGTCAAAAAAACAATTGCTTTATTCTATAGATGAAGGTGTTTTAATATTGTTACACTTTAGGTAAAAAAACTTTTAAATTTAGTTAAAGGTAATGGCATAACAATTGAATTATTATAGATGTGAATAACTTTGATTATCTTGTAATACATTGATAGTCAACATAAAGTTAATTATTAATACTTTTAAATAAATGCTATTCTGTTATTTTTTGTGACAGAATGGCTTAAAAATAATATGAAGAAATCAAATTTTTTAAGTCTTGACAGTTTGTCATTGCAGGATTTTGACGAAAATTCAGAATTAATTCCATTAATGACTCCAGAGGATGAGGAATTAATTAATAATGAATCTTTACCAGAGTCTTTACCTATTTTACCATTACGAAACACTGTATTGTTTCCAGGTGTTGTAATCCCTATAACAGCAGGTAGAGATACATCTATAAAACTTATTAATGACGCCAACAAAGGCGGAAAAGTTATAGGTGTTGTAGCTCAAAAAGACGAATCTGTAGAAAACCCTTCTGCTCAAGATATATACAAAACAGGTACAGTTGCACGCATTCTTAAAGTGCTTAAAATGCCAGATGGTAATACAACAGTTATCATTCAAGGTAAAAAGCGTTTTATGGTAAATGAGGTTATTTCTGAAAAACCATACTTAACCGCAACGATTTCAGATTTATCTGAAACAAAACCAGAAGCTGGAAACGAAGAATTCTCTGCAATAATAGATTCTATAAAAGACCTGTCATTAGAGATTATAAAAGAGAGTCCAAACATTCCTACGGAGGCTACTTTTGCAATTAAGAACATTGAGAGCAATTCATTCTTGGTAAATTTTGTGTCTTCTAATATGAATCTTAAGGTTGAAGAAAAACAAGAACTTTTAAAGATTAATGATTTAAAAGAACGTGCGCTTCAGACTTTAAAATACATGAACTTAGAATATCAAAAGCTTGAGCTTAAGAACGATATTCAAAATAAGGTTCAGAGTGATATGAACCAACAGCAACGTGAGTATTTCTTGCACCAACAGATGAAAACCATCCAGGAAGAATTAGGTGGAGGTGTATCTTCTGGTCAGGAGATAGAAGACATGAAAGCACGTGCCAAAGAGAAAAGTTGGGACGATAAGGTAAAAGAGCATTTTGATAAGGAATTAGCAAAAATGCAACGTATGAATCCTCAGGTGGCAGAGTATTCTATTCAACGTAATTATTTAGATTTATTTTTAGACTTACCATGGAACGAATTCAGTGAAGATAAATTTGATTTAAAACGTGCCATGGAAATCTTAGATCGCGATCATTTTGGATTAGACGATGTAAAAAAACGAATTATAGAGTATTTGGCAGTCTTAAAACTTCGTAATGATATGAAGTCGCCAATTCTATGTTTATATGGACCTCCAGGTGTTGGTAAAACCTCATTAGGAAAATCTATAGCCGAAGCTTTAGGAAGAGAATATGTAAGAATTTCTCTAGGTGGCTTACGTGACGAAGCAGAGATTCGTGGGCATAGAAAAACGTATATTGGTGCTATGCCAGGACGAATTATTCAGAGCTTAAAGAAAGCAGGTACATCTAACCCAGTATTTGTTTTAGATGAGATTGATAAGTTGTCTACAGGTAGCCAAGGCGATCCGTCTTCTGCAATGTTAGAGGTTTTAGATCCAGAACAAAACAATGAGTTTTACGATAACTTCTTAGAAATGGGTTACGACCTGTCTAAGGTAATGTTTATAGCAACCTCTAATAGTCTTAATACTATTCAGCCTGCATTGAGAGACCGTATGGAAATTATTAATGTTACAGGTTATACTATTGAAGAAAAAGTAGAAATTGCAAAACGTCATTTATTGCCTAAGCAGCTAAAAGAGCATGGCTTAGATAATAAAGCACTTAAAATAGCAAAGCCTCAATTAGAAAAAATTGTTGAAGGATACACGCGCGAATCTGGAGTAAGAGGTCTGGAAAAACAAATTGCAAAAATGGTGCGTTATGCAGCCAAAAACATTGCAATGGAAGAAGACTATAATGTAAAGATTTCTAACGACGATGTTATTGAAGTTTTAGGTAGTCCTAAATTAGAACGCGATAAATACGAAAATAATAATGTAGCAGGTGTTGTAACAGGTTTAGCTTGGACTAGAGTAGGAGGAGATATTCTTTTTATTGAGTCTATCTTATCAAAAGGTAAAGGTAGTCTTACCATTACAGGAAATCTAGGTAAAGTAATGCGAGAGTCTGCTACTATTGCTATGGAATATATTAAAGCCAATGCGGATACTTTTGGTATTAATGCAGAAGTTTTTGATAAGTACAACGTGCATATTCATGTTCCGGAAGGTGCTACACCAAAAGACGGACCAAGTGCAGGTGTTACGATGTTAACGTCTTTGGTATCTTTATTTACGCAACGTAAAGTAAAGAAGAGTTTGGCCATGACAGGAGAAATTACTTTAAGAGGAAAAGTATTGCCAGTTGGTGGAATTAAAGAAAAGATTTTAGCAGCAAAACGCGCAAAAATTAAAGAGATTCTTTTATGTGAAGATAATAAACGCGATATTGACGAAATAAAACCTGAATATCTTAAAGGTTTAACCTTTCATTATGTGAAAGATATGAGCGAGGTTTTAGATATTGCGATTACAAATCAAAAAGTAAAGAATGCAAAAAAGCTTTAGGTTAGTTGTTACGGTTAGTCTTATTATCTGTTCGTTTACCAATAGTTTTGGTCAAGTAGAAGGACAGTTTAAGGATGTAGCCTTAGACAATAAACCAGCAAAGCTTAATGTGGTTACAGGCGAGATTACTCTGGTTAACTCAGAAGATAAATCAGTAGTAGTTCAGAAAGATTCTCTTACAGAATCATCTAAAAGTGTTTTAAAGGATTCTGATATAGGTAACACAGAAACAGATTATCATATTGTAAAAGAAAATGAAACCCTTTTAGATATTGCTAATCGTTATAAAATAACCCTTACAGCTTTAAAAGAGGCTAATAATTTAGAAACTACTCTTGTAGACAAAGGCCAAAAGCTTAGGGTTAAAAATTTTGAAACACAATCTGAAAATGATAATTCAATGCATGTAATAACAGTAGATTCATCTTCTACTGTTATTACATCTTCAGATAGAAAAACCGATATTCATATTGTAAAAAAAGACGAAACGTTATTTAGTTTAGCTAAGCGTTATAATTTAACAGTAGAAGAACTCAAAAGAAAAAACGGTTTGTCATCTAGTTTAATAAAAGTAGGACAAGAATTAAATGTGTCTCACTCTACAAACAACAACAATATAACTTCTAAGTCTTTATGGACAGTATCTAAAGGAGATACTTTATACAACATTTCCAAAAGAAATGGACTTACAGTTGATGAATTAAAATCTCTAAACGGACTTACTAATAATCTTATTTTAGTTGGTCAAACATTGAAGTTAAAATAGAAATAAAGCACTTCAAAAAAATAAAAAAATCATATCATCGTTTTAAGATAGATTTGTTTATTTTGCACAATCTATGATAAAGAGGGTTACCCAATTCTGTTTTATGCTTTTAGCGTTGCCTATGTTTGCTCAATTGGGTGGTGAATCTACTTATCAATTTCTCAACCTTGTATCATCACCAAGACAAGCAGCACTAGGAGGTAAAATTATTACCAACTTCGATCACGACGTTACTGAGGCATTATATAATCCTGCATCTTTAAATTGGAAAATGCACAATCAGCTCGCTGTAAATGTGTCTAACTTTTTAGGAGGAATTACTTACGGTACAGCTGCGTATGCATATACTTGGGACAGACATTTGCAAACATTTCACTTTGGTGTTACCTACATAAATTATGGAACGTTTGATGGATATGATGTTAATGGTAATTCCACAGGAACATTTAGTGGTAATGAAGCTGCTATTTCTGCTGGATATAATTATAATATACCTTATACAGATTTTTACGTAGGTGCCAATGTAAAGATTATCACTTCTCTTTTAGAGCAATATAATTCTGTAGGTGGAGCAGTAGATTTGGGTGTAATGTATATTAATGAAAAGTTAGATTTTCATGCAGCATTAACCGTAAGAAATTTAGGAACTCAGTTTACCACGTATGCTGGCCAGAATGAACCCTTACCATTTGAAGTAAATTTTGGAATGTCTCAAACATTAGAGAATGTTCCTATTAGGTGGCATCTAACGATGGAAAATCTACAAAAATGGCCAATAGGTGTGTCTAATCCAGCAAGAGCAACAACAGATTTAGACGGAAATCAAACACAGGAAAAAGTTGGTTTTTTTAATAATGCACTTCGACATTTAATTTTAGGAGCAGAGTTATGGCCAGAACGAGGATTTAATCTACGATTTGGTTATAATTTTAGACGAGCAGAAGAATTAAGAATAGTAGATCAAAGAAACTTTTCGGGTTTATCTGTAGGTGTTGGTATTCGATTAAATTCACTACGATTTAGTTACACACATGCTAGGTATACAAGCGCATCTAACACTAGCTTTTTTGGGCTTCAATTAGACTTAGACGGAAGAAGACGATAATAAAATAAGTATGAGTAGAATAGTTATAGCAATAGATGGATTTTCATCTACGGGAAAAAGTACTATTGCAAAGCAATTAGCCAAACACCTAAATTACATTTATGTAGATACAGGTGCCATGTATAGAGCAGTAACTTATTTTGCTATGGAGAATGAATTAATTGGAGAAGGTTTTTTTCATTCAGAAAAGCTTATAGAGCGTTTAGATGAAATACATATAACCTTTAAATTTAATGAAGCTTTAGGTTTTGCAGAAGTTTATTTAAATAACAAGAATATTGAAAAACCAATAAGAACATTAGAGGTTTCAAAATATGTAAGTCCTATTGCAACAATTTCTGAAGTGCGTCAAAAATTAGTAGAACAGCAGCAATTAATGGGTAAGGACAAAGGCATTGTAATGGATGGCAGAGATATTGGTACTGTTGTTTTTCCTGATGCAGAACTGAAAATTTTTATGACAGCTTCTGCCAAAACCAGAGCACAAAGACGTTATAAAGAGTTATTAGAACGTGGTCACAACCTAAGTTATGACGAAGTTTTAGAAAATGTAACCACAAGAGATCGTATAGATTCTACAAGAGAAGACTCACCTTTAGTGAAAGCAGATGATGCTATTGAGATTGATAACTCGGATTTAACGATAGAAGAGCAAATAAAAACACTTTTAGAATTAGCAGAATCTAAAGCATAAAAAAAGCGACCAATCGGTCGCTTTTTTTATTATATAAATCTAGATTATAGATTAGGAATCACTAGTTCTTGATCTGGATGAATTAAATCCGGATTTTTAAGAATGTTAGTATTCGCTTCAAAAATTTCTTTGTACTTCATTGCATCACCATAGTAGTGCTTAGCAATTTTACCTAAAGTCTCACCAGATTTTACAGTATGTCTGGCATAAACTGATTCGTCAGCAACTTTAATATCTGCCATAATATCTGAAGGCTCATCACCACCAATTTCTTTTATCTTGTCCCAAAGTAAGTTTTTTTCGTACTGCGTAGCAGCAGTTCCCCAAACTTTAAGTTGATCATTTTCTACTTCAACTTTACCATCTTGAATGTTTAATTGTTCCCCTAAATCTAGAACGTCTTGGTATTTTGCTTTCACCATGATTGTTTTAATTTTTAAGTATTAATAGTTATTGTAAATATACCAATTTAAATGCCAAAATACTGATTTTTAAAGCATCAAATTCGTATTCAATATTAAGACACATAAAATAAATATTGGTCACTAAATATTTAATATATTGTTATTATACAGCTAATACTTCTATAGTATACAGAATTATGTTAATAATAGTTTGTTAATTGATTGAAAATGATTAATTTTGCGCTCCTTTTTAGCGGACTTGTGATAGTGAAAAGGTTAGACAAAAACAAATTTTAATTAGCTTCTGTAAATTTATCCGCAATACTTTCTAAAAATACAGAATACAAATTTTTAATCAGCAATGGCTGAAAACAAAACAAAACAAGCTGAAGTTGAAGCAACTGAAGCAAAAAAGGCTGAAGCTCCAATAGTAGTTTCTGAAGCTCAAGCAAATCCAGAAAAATTCTTAAAAGAGTTCGATTGGCACAATTACGAAGAAGGAATTGAGCAGGTAGAGGACACAAAACTTGCAGAATTTGAAAAATTAGTATCTGAAAATTTCGTTGACACTTTAGATGACGAGGTTGTAGAAGGTGAAGTGATCCACATCACTGATAGAGATGCTATTATTGACATTAACGCTAAATCTGAAGGTGTAATTTCTCTTAACGAGTTCCGTTACAATCCAGATTTAAAAGTTGGTGATAAAGTAGAAGTATTAATTGATGTACGTGAAGACGCTACAGGTCAATTAGTATTATCTCACAGAAAAGCTCGTGTAATTAAAGCATGGGATAGAGTTAATAAAGCTCACGAAACTGGTGAAATCGTTAACGGTTTTGTTAAGTGTAGAACTAAAGGTGGTATGATCGTTGACGTTTTCGGAATCGAAGCATTCTTACCAGGTTCTCAAATTGACGTTAAGCCAATTAGAGATTACGACCAGTACGTAAATAAAACTATGGAATTCAAAGTTGTAAAAATCAACCACGAATTTAAGAACATAGTAGTTTCTCACAAAGCACTTATTGAGGCTGATATTGAGGAGCAAAAGAAAGAAATCATTGGCCAGTTAGAAAAAGGACAAGTATTAGAAGGTGTTGTTAAAAACATTACTTCTTACGGTGTGTTTATCGATTTAGGTGGTGTAGATGGTTTAATTCATATTACAGACTTATCATGGTCTCGTATCAACCATCCAAATGAGATTGTTGAGTTAGATCAAAAATTAAATGTTGTAATTCTTGATTTTGATGAAAACAAATCTAGAATTCAATTAGGTCTTAAGCAATTATCTAAGCATCCTTGGGAAGCTTTAGGTGAAGATCTTAAAGTTGGTGACAAAGTAAAAGGTAAAGTAGTAGTTATCGCTGATTACGGTGCCTTTGTAGAAGTTGCTGATGGTGTAGAAGGTTTAGTACACGTTAGTGAAATGTCTTGGTCTACACACTTACGTTCTGCTCAAGACTTCGTTTCTGTAGGTGACGAAATCGAAGCTCAAGTATTAACTTTAGATAGAGATGACAGAAAAATGTCTCTTGGTATTAAGCAATTAACACCAGATCCATGGACTGATATTACATCTAAGTATCCTGTAGGTTCTAGACACACAGGTATAGTACGTAACTTTACTAACTTTGGTGTATTTGTTGAGTTAGAAGAAGGTATCGATGGTCTTATCTATATCTCTGACTTATCTTGGACTAAGAAAATTAAGCATCCATCTGAGTTCTGTAATGTAGGCGACAAATTAGAAGTAGTTGTCTTAGAACTAGATGTTGAAGGACGTAAATTATCTTTAGGTCACAAGCAAACAGAAGAAAATCCTTGGGATAAGTACGAAACTGAGTTTGCACTTGGTACATCGCACACAGCTGCAATTACTGAGATCGTAGACAAAGGTGCTACAATTGAGTTTAACGAAGATATCGTTGCTTTTGTACCACAACGTCACTTAGAAAAAGAAGATGGTTCTAAGCTTGCTAAAGGTGAAGAAGCAGAATTCAAAATCATTGAGTTCAACAAAGAATTCAAAAGAGTTGTAGCGTCTCATACTGCAGTATTTAGAGAAGAAGAAGCTAAAATCGTTAAGCAAGCTGTTAAGAAAGCAGAAGCTCAAGCGGCTGAAGCTAAACCAACTTTAGGTGATGCAAACGATGCTTTACAAGCACTTAAAGACAAAATGGACGGAAAGAAGTAATTCGATCCTAAATATATCTTTTAAAGCCTCTCATTTCTGAGAGGCTTTTTTTGTTTTAAAAATCAACTTATTAACATTAATATTAGTTAATTATTAATCTTTTTGTTAAAAAAATATGATTAATATGTTTTTAATGTTAAAATATTGAGTATTTCATCTAATTGGTTAGTTGATTTCTAATAGTTTTATTAAATTAGGTAATATCAAGTAACCATATAGTTATTTGATGTTAATGTTCTTCCCCACGTATTAGTACTTATCATAATAATGAAATGTTTAACCCAAAAATTCTATAATTATGAAAAAAATCTTACTCAGTTTTGCATTTTTAACCTTTACGGTACTAAGTGCTCAAAGTGGAGACACCATTAATCATGCGATTAATGTAGATGGAACAAATGTAAGTGTTAATCTTGTAGATTTCACTTCGGCAACTGCCTCAGGATTATTGCCTGAATGTAATACTTCAGAAGATGTCTTTTATAGACATACTGTTAGTGAAGGTGATAATAAAGTTGAAATAGGAATGATTAGTTCTGGATTAACCTTATTAGCTAATATGGATTATCAAATACTGCTTGCGCCAGGAGGTGATACCAATGCTTTGCAAGAAGTGACTTGCGATTCTTATGCGGTAATAGTACTAGCAGGTGGAAGTTTTAATCTTGTGATTGATAATGTTAATGCTTCAGATGAATATTATTTAAGAATATATAAAAACAACGAAGCTCTTATCGACTTACAAGGATTACTAGAAGGTACATTAATATCCATGACAAGTAGTTTTGATGCTACACTATCTATTAACGATACAGAAGAAAACCCAATAAATTTTGCTGTAACAAAAGATCGTATTAATTTATCTGAAGACGCTAATTTTTCTCAATACAAAATTTATAGTATAGAAGGAAGACTTGTAAATCATTCAACAATTATACATCAAAGTAATACAATAGATATTACTAATTTATCAAAAGGTATTTACGTATTGAATATAGCTAATGATAAAGGGCTGTATTCGCATAAATTTATTAAGTACTAATACAAGTTTTGTAACTACCCTTTGTATTAAAGTCCATGTATTAACATGGACTTTTTTTATGCTGTTATATTAGTTTGAAACTCTCATAATTTACCTTAACTTTGCTAACCAACAACGTTTGGAAACTACATGAGTCAAAAAGTATTACTCAATTCTAAGGAAGTCAACATTATACTACATAGATTGGCTTGTCAACTTATTGAAAACCACGATGATTTTTCTGAAACTGTTTTAATAGGCATTCAACCAAGAGGTAAATTTCTGGCAGACCGATTAGCACAGATGCTTAAGGAAGATTATAAGATTAAGAATGTTCAATTAGGGCAACTAGATATTACTTTTTTTAGAGATGACTTTAGAAGAGGTGATAAGCCATTAGAAGCCAATTCTACAGAGATAGATTTTATAGTAGAAGATAAAAATGTAGTTTTTATAGATGACGTCTTATATACAGGACGTAGTATAAGATCTGCATTAACTGCAATACAGTCTTTTGGAAGGCCAAACAATATAGAACTACTAACTTTAATAGACAGAAGATTTAGCAGGCATTTACCAATTCAGCCCAATTACAGAGGCAGACAAGTGGATGCCATAGACAATCAAAAAGTAAAAGTGAACTGGATTGAGAATGGAGGAGAGGATAGTGTGTATTTAATTGATAAATAGAAAATTAAAAAAAGATGAGTGAACTAAGTGTTAAACACTTATTAGGAATAAAATATCTTAACAAACAAGATATAGATCTTATTTTTGAAACAGCAGATCAATTCAAAGAAGTTATCAATAGACCTATTAAGAAGGTGCCTTCACTTAGAGACATTACTATTGCTAACCTGTTTTTTGAAAATTCTACACGTACCAAGTTGTCGTTTGAGCTAGCAGAAAAAAGACTTTCGGCAGATGTTATTAACTTTTCAGCATCTCAATCTTCGGTAAAAAAAGGTGAAACTTTAATAGACACAGTAAACAATATTCTATCCATGAAGGTAGATATGGTAGTTATGCGCCATCCAAATCCAGGAGCTGGTGTGTTTTTGTCTAAACATGTTAATGCTAGCATAGTTAATGCTGGAGATGGAGCACATGAGCATCCTACACAAGCTCTATTAGATTCGTATTCAATAAGAGAAAAATTAGGTACTGTTAAAGGAAAAAATGTAGTTATAGTTGGTGATATTTTACATAGTAGAGTAGCACTTTCTAATATATATGCTTTGCAACTACAAGGTGCTAATGTAATGGTTTGCGGACCAAAAACCTTAATACCAAAATATATAAAAGATCTGGGAGTAAAAGTTGAAACCAACTTAAAAAAGGCTCTAGAATGGTGCGATGTGGCTAATATGTTGCGTGTACAGAACGAGCGAATGGATATAAGTTATTTTCCAACAACTCGCGAGTATACACAGCAATTTGGAGTTAATAAAGAACTTTTAGATAGTTTAAAGAAAGAAATTGTAATAATGCATCCTGGTCCTATAAACAGAGGTGTAGAAATTACAAGTGATGTAGCTGATTCTAAACAAGCCATAATTTTAGATCAGGTAGAGAATGGAGTAGCAGTAAGAATGGCTGTAATCTATTTATTGGCTTCTAAAATAAAACAGTAGGTTATGATTGTAGATAGAGATGGAAATATTACCATTATTACACAAGAAAAAGCTTCGGTAAAAACCTTAGTTAATAATATTGAACAGGCTTACGATAAATATAAAAGCAACCATATAATAGTTAATTTATCTAGTTTTGATAAAATTAATTTAGAAGATATTATAGAGTTTTTGCGACTTAGCAATAATCATAGAGGCGATAAAAAATCGTTTGTTATAGTGTCAGACAAAGCAGATTTAGATCAAATGCCAGATGAGATCGTTGTAGTACCAACACTTCACGAAGCTTATGATATTATAGAAATGGAAGATATAGAACGCGATTTAGGATTTTAATTTGAATAATGAAGCTATCATACTAAAAGAAGAGAGAATCTTAGATTTTATTTGGTTTTTTATTCTTTTGATGGTTTTTGGTATAATTTCTATTTCATTTGAAGGTCTTTTTGAAAAAGAAGCACATAATAAAGCTTTTGATTTAATAATTGCTTTTTTGTTTTTTTCTATACTTCATATGACTCGCATATCATTTATTAAAGATGGATATTTAGTTAAAGGAGTAAAATTATCATCACTTATTTTCAACAAAAAAAAGATATTAGTTACAGATATAAAGAAGGTAGAAATTAATCAGGATCTTGAAAACTATTTTGTGATTTCTGCAATTCATTATAATAACACTAGCTTTGAAATAAAGAAAATACCTAATAAAAATCCAGCACTAAAAGAGTTAGATTTAATTAGAACATATTTGAATTTAAATCCTTAAAATTTGAAACTTACAATTCTAGGCTGTCATAGTGCTACACCACGGACCAATACAAATCCTACATCTCAGGTTTTAGAGATAAAAAACCATATGTTTCTTATAGATTGTGGAGAAGGTACTCAAGTAGAGTTGCGTAGAAATAAAATAAAATTCAGTAGAATTAAGCGTATCTTTATTTCTCATCTTCATGGAGATCATTATTTCGGATTGGTAGGTTTGGTAAGCACATTTCGTCTACTAACTCGCGAAACAGAGCTTCATGTATATGGACCAAAAGGTATTAAGGAGATTATAACTCTTCAGTTAAAGCTTTCAGATTCTTGGACAAATTTTCCGTTGATATTTCATGAACTCACCTCAAAAGAGTCTGAACTAATCTTTGAAGATGATAAAGTAGAAGTCTATACGATACCTTTAAAACATCGTATTTATACCAATGGTTTTTTATTCAAAGAGAAAAAAAATGAACGAAAACTAGATATTAATGCGGTTTTAAACGCTAACATAGATAAAGCTTATTATCAAAAATTAAAACAAGGCGCTGATGTTGTTAATGAGGACGGTTTACTTGTTAAAAACGAGTCTGTAACAAAAGAGCCAATTCCTTCTATGAGTTATGCTTATTGTAGTGATACAGTATACAACGAAGCGATTATACCTGTTATTAATAATGCTACAGTGCTATATCATGAATCTACATTTTTAGATAAAAATGAAGATTTATGTGAGCGAACAAAGCATAGTACAGCAAGGCAAGCAGCTACTATAGCAAAAATGGCTAATGTAAAAACTTTAATACTTGGACATTACTCAACACGCTACAATGGCTATGAAGATTTTCGTCTAGAAGCAAAATCTGTGTTTGATAATGTATTATTAGCCAAAGACGGTAAGTTCTTTACTTTTGAGCCTTCAGTGTAGTTTGTTGCCCAATATAAAGCTTCTGGCAAAGACGTAAATCTAAATACCTTATTCTTTATAATAATTTGCTCTACCACTGCTAGTCTATGACTTTTTTCATTATAAGATATTAAAGCACATGCTTTTAAGATAGGGAATTCGTGATCTAGAATGTTAAAAACTACAGGTTCTGTAGAGTAAGAATTAACTCTGTTAGAGATGCATACAATTTTAGCATCTTTTCCGTAAAAATTAGTTAATTCCTGAAAAATGATTTTTAATTTATTGTAACTAAGATGAACTCCTTCGTTGATTTCAGCCACATAAAATTTCTTAAATAAATAAAAATTTCCAAAAGGTAATTTAAGTTTAAAATTACTGTTTTCCTTGTAGTAACGCGTTAATTCAATTTTCATAGTGTTTTCAATTTGGGTTATTAATTAATAGAGTAGGTGTTGTGTTTTTCTAATTCATATTTTTCTCAAACCATTTCCAGGCGTATTCTACAGCCTTGTTTACTTCGGTTTCTTGGTCATAAAAGTTAAATTGGTGGTTAGGGGTTTCTAAATCTGTTTCTATCCATATAAGTTGCTTTTCTGGTATTTGTAAAGCGTCATAAAATTTCTTAACGTTATTTGGTAAAAAAGCACCATCAGAATGTACCAATAGTACAGGTTGACTTATGCTGTTAGCATATGCTATAGGGTAAGTAGTTAACCATTCTTCCCAACTAGCTACCGCAAATTTGGTGTCATTCCATTCATCTATAGCACCTCTATCAGAATCTAAATAATAGTCGTAAGATTTGTGCATCGCAGCTTTTTTATCTGTTTTAGATATTGCAGGTATATAGTCTACTTCTCCAGTGTTAGCATATTTTATTTTGGCATTTTGAGCAGCCTTTATTTTAGCATTTATTTCATCTTCGCCTCCGTAAAAATCTTTCAAAGTTTCTTTGTCATGTAACCAAGAAGCTATTGATACTACTGTTGAAATTCGCTCATCTTCTGAAGCAGCAATTAGTGTGTACATTGCACCTGCAGAAATGCCTAATACACCTATATTATCGTTACTTATAGATTTATGATTATATAGATAGCTTACGGCGTTTTTAATATCTTCTTTTTTTAGTTTTGGACTTTCGTAAAAACGAGGTTGTCCTTCACTTTCACCAAAATTTCTAAAATCAAAAGCTAGAGTTATGTATCCTTTTTGGGCCAACTTTGAAGCGTAAAGCCCAGCCATTTGTTCCTTTATAGTAGTCCAACTACCAGAAACTATGATGGCTGAATACTTATGTGTATCATCGAAGTCTTTGGGGTAAAAAAGGTTGCCTTTTAGGTTAAGGCCATTACTTTTAAAAGTAATTTTTTTATACATACTTTTTTTTGTTTTTGTAAAATTCTAATAATCAGAATGTTTAAAAGAAATAAAAACAAATAAAAAAGTATAAAAATCAAATATTATGATTTTTTCTATAGCTGTTTGGGGTTTTTTTTGTTGCTCTTTTGAAGAAACTACTAAAGTTGTTAGGAGATTCATAGTGAAGCGAATAGGCAATTTCTTTTACGCTTAGATTAGTGTTTATTAACCTAGATTTAGCCAAATTAATAATATGTATTTGTATTAATTGCTTTGCAGTTTGTCCTGTAATTTGTTTTACAATCCTATTTAAGTGATTAGGATGTATACTTAGTTTATCTGCATAGTAGGAGGTAGAGTGTGATTTTGAGCTAAGGTTAGTATCGCTATTGTTAAAAAAAGAAGTATCTATGAGTGTTTGAAATCTTCCAAGAATTTTTAAATCAGTTTTTCTAACTTCTTCAGATACATGTAATGTGGTATCAACTTTTCTAAAATATCGTTTTATGTAGTTTAACAGAAGTAAAACATTAGATTCTATGATATGAAATTTATCATCATGATTACTGTGGTACTCTTCAAAAATGTCGTCATATATTTCAATGACTTCGTCAACCTGTTTTTGTTCAATTTCTAGCGGTATATCCTTTTCAATTTTCAAAAAAGGAAACCTGTTTAAGATATTGTTTAATGCAGGTGATTTAGATATAAAATCTTGATTAAAAATAATATAGTAGCCTTCCCAATCTGGTAAAATATCCCAATATAATATTTGAAAAGGCGAATTAAAAAAAATAGCATAACCCTCAGGAAAATCTGTATGATGACCAGAAACAGCCTTTCCACCACCTGCTATTTTTAATGCTATGGCAAAAAACTCGTGCCTAAATGGAGGCTGTTTAAGGTTAATAGTTTTCATATTATCCTTAAACCTTCTAATATCAAACTCAGAGTGCTTAGGTCTAGATATCCCAATCCCCTTACAATACTCTTCTATAGTTTTGTAATGATCCATTATACAGATGATTTATAATATAAAATGAAGGGGAATTATATATTATAAGTATAGTGATTTTTTTTTACAAAACCAAGAAAATGAGAAACTTATGTTAATTGAATTCTTCTAATTGTTGTACCCAATTTATTGCTTCTCCAAGGCTATGAGCTCTCTTTAAAGGTATAGAGGCCAATTGCTTTTCAATATTAGCATTCATAAAAGAGGAGTCTCTATAACTAACTATAGAGGCTGCTATTAAAATACTATCATCTTTATCAAAATAAGACCAAAGTACAGGATCTATAGAGTATGAATGTATACGATTGGCAATGTAAGCTAGGGTTTTGTGGTTACCGTAATAATCTCTTAAAGATGTTAGTAGATCGTTAAGTTTGTCCCAGTTAAAATGTTCACCTTCATTAACTTCTAATATAAAAAAATCATCCAAGAGATAATAAGTGCCAAATTTTGATACAACTTTATCGTATTTAAAGTTTTTTGCAAAATCAGAATCTTCAAAGTGCATGTTAGGGGTTTATTAAATATAAGGTATCCAAATCTACACTTTTTTTGATAGAAACAAAATATTGATTTAACTTCGTATAACTATGGAAAAAGACTTAAGTAATTACAGAAAATCTTACGAAAAAGGGGAACTATTATTAAGAAATGTTTCAGATAATCCTATAGAATTATTTAGGGATTGGTTTGTAGATGTTGATACTAATTTTAATGTAGATGAAGCTAATGCTATGACAATATCTACCATAGGATTAGATGGTTATCCTAAGAGTAGGGTAGTGCTGCTAAAAAAGTATAACCATGAAGGTTTTATATTCTATACCAATTATAATAGCGAAAAAGGAAAGGCAATTACTAACAACCCAAATGTCTGTTTATCGTTTTTTTGGCACGCAGCAGAGCGACAAGTTATAATTAAAGGTAAAGCAGAAAAGATTGCCGAAAACTTAAGTGATGGCTATTTTGAATCGCGTCCCAGAGGTAGCCAATTGGGAGCTATAGCATCTAACCAGAGTGAGGTTGTAGCCAACAGAGAAGAGCTTGAAGAAAAGTTGAAATTAATAGAACTACAGCATCAAGGAAAAGAAATTGAAAGACCAAAACATTGGGGAGGCTATATTGTAAAACCAATAGAAATTGAGTTTTGGCAAGGTAGACCTAATAGATTACACGATAGAATACGTTACCAATTACAAGAAGATTATAATTGGAAAGTAGAACGACTATCACCTTGATTTTTTATCGACGAAATGCGTTTTATTGACGACTAAGTCACAATTTTTTACATTCAAAAGTGTATTTCATCGATATTTTGCATAAAAAATCGACAAAATACATGTTTTTAATCGATTTTAACATTTACTTAACATATAGACGTAATTAGACTGTTAAATTAGTAATCCCAAACCTAATTTAACCTACTTATGAAAGCTAAAAAGCTATTGCCTTTAATGGCTATCGTTGCCCTCTTAAGCTTTACATCGTGTTCTACAGATAGTGCTGCTGAGGAAAAAATTAATTCTATTGAAGTGCCTGTTGCCCCACAGGCTAAACAAATAGAAATAGAAATTATGGAGCTTATAAATGCTCATAGAATTACTGAAGGTCTCAATCCATTAAATTATCATAGTACTGTAAAAGCAGTAGCATCTACTCATACAGATTACATGATTGAAGTAGACAATGTATCTCACGATAATTTTTTTCAAAGAAAACAGAGTTTACAAATTAATGCAGACGCCAATATTGTAACAGAAAATGTTGCTTATGGTTTTAGTTCTGCAGATTCAGTTGTAAACGCGTGGTTAAATAGTCCAAGCCACAGAGAAAATATAGAAGGCAATTTTACAGATTTTGATATCTCTGCCGAAAAAAATAATGAAGGCAAATGGTACTTTACTAATATCTTCATTAAGCGCTAGACCGCAATAAAAGTTGATTAATAGCCCCTAAGAGCCATGACAATAGTTGTGGCTTTTTTATTTTGCTTTCACTATGTTCTCAAATTTGATTTTAGAATTCAAATTGTTATTTAATATGATACTTTTAATATTAGTTCTCTCAACATTGATGTCATTTAATCTATTGTTGTAACTGAATTTAAAACTCATATCAAATAAGCAGTTGCAATAGCAATGAGATCCATAGGCGTTATAGATTATGTTTAACGTATCATTATTAATAATTTCTGCTTCACATAAAAATTCTGAACAGCAATTTTCAACAGCCTTAAAAGTTATTGTAAAAGAATCTTTAGTAAACGTAATACTGTCTATTTTTTTTTCAAACTCATATACACCTTCATCTGTTTTTGAGTTATCACATTGAGATATATTTATTGCATTGAGTATATACCCATTTTCCCATTTAAGATTATAAAGTTTTTCACTATTATCAAGTATCTGATTTCCTTTAGGATGAATAACCTTCTGTTCTTTTATTATATTAAGAGTATCAATCATTACTTTTTTCTCAGATTTTTGAGAAGCGGTAATAGTGCTATTGGTATTACTATCACAATTTATTAATACAGTGATTATTACTAATAGTTTAATGAGTTTATTGTTAATTAAATACTTAACCATTAATTTTTTATTTAAAAGTAAAAAAGCAAGCCCAAATGAGCTTGCTTTTTAGATATAATTTTGAGGGTAAAATTATTCGGTTACAATATAGAAATAAGAACGTCTGTTTAATTGGTGTTCTTCTTCTGTACATTTTACTCCATTAGAGCATTTGTTGAGTAATTGAGATTCTCCGTAGCCAATAGCGCTTTCAATTCTGTTAGCATCGATGCCTCTGGATATAATGTAATCTCTGGTAGATTTTGCACGTCTGTCTGATAACTTCATATTATATTTATCACGACCACGACTATCTGTATGAGATTCAATTTTAATGATCATAGTAGGATGCTTACGCATTACATCTACAATGTTTTCTAATTCGTATTGTGCATCTGTTCTAATATTCCATTTATCAAAATCAAAGAATATAGGGTTTATTACAATTTGATTATCTATAATTAACGGCTCTAAACTTAAATCTACAGTATTAATTTTTTCGTCTACAGTAGATGTAGCAATTGTTTTTTGATCGTCTTTATAATCTGGTTTACTACCTATTACAGTATATGTTTTATCACAATCTACTGTAAACGTGTATTCGCCACTGTCTTTGGTAAAGTATTCTTCAACAATCTTACCAGTTTTATCTACTAATTTAACAGTAACACCAGATAGAATAATATTAGTTTTACTATCTCTTGCGGTTCCGGAGATAACTTCTTTACATTCTTTAGCATTAAAGCTATAGATGTCGTCACTACCTTTGCCACCTGGTCGGTTAGATGAGAAGTAGCCTTGTTCGGTTTCAGAATTAATAAAGAAAGCAAAATCATCGTAACCACTGTTGTAAGGTGCACCTAAATTTTCAGGATCATTGCGTAAGCCTTTTAGAACGTCTGATTTAAAAATATCTAAAAGTCCTAAGTTTAAGTGACCATCAGAAGAAAAGTAAAGCGTACTATCTTTAGATACATAAGGAAACATTTCGCGTCCTTCCGTATTTACTTTTTCGCCTAAATTTTCTGGTTTGCCGTATGAGCCATCTTTGTTAATTGTAACAGCATAAATATCGGATTGTCCTAAACCACCTTCGCGATCAGATACAAAATATAAAGTTTTGTTATCTGGGCTTAAAGCAGGATGACCTGTTGAAAATACTTCATCATTAAATGGAAGCTCTACAACATTGGTCCATTGATTATTTACTAATGTAGCTTTGTAAAGTTTTAAATGGGTAGTCCCTTTTTTATCGTATTTTATTCGATTACGTTTGTTAACGTTATCTCTTGTAAAATACATGGTTTTTCCATCATTTGTTATAGCTACTGAAGCTTCGTGGTATTCTGTGTTTATATCTTCAGAAAGTTCTGCTGTAGCTCCGTAGGTAGCAACGCCACTGTTATCAGTTATAGAGACTTTATACAAGTCTAAAAAAGGTTCTTTATTCCAACTGTATATTTTTCCATCACCACCTCTCGCTGAGGCAAAGTAGAGCTTATCTTCATAGATATAAGATCCAAAATCAGAGTTCTCAGAATTAAAATCTAAGTTTTCAACCTTAACAATAACATCGTTTTTAGACGTTAATTTGGCGTATAAGTCTACTTCATCAGGATTATAACCTTTTAGTCTGCTATCGCCTTGTTGTGCAGCACTTAGTTCTTTAAACCATTTGTCTGCTTCTTCGTATTTTCCAATACTTCTAAGCGACTGTATGTATTTATATAAATACTCAGTATCTATTTTTTTATATTCCTTTAAAGCTTCGCCATACCAATATGCTGCTTTTTCAGAATTAGAGTTGTTGTAATAAGCATCTCCAAGGCGCGTAAGAACGTGAGCACTATTGTCTCCGTTTTCAACAGCCTTTTCATAGAGTTCTATGGCTTTTATATAGCCATAATTATCAAAGAATTTATCAGCTAACTTCGTTTGCGCATACGATAACGAACAGCTGAGAATAAGTATTAGAACTAGTATTCTTGTTTTCATAATGCGATTCTTTTAGAAGTATCTTGGTGATTTTATACGTTTGCTTTTAAATACTTCAAACATCAATAATACCTCGTGTGTTCCACTTGTGTATGGTCTTATATCAGAAATAGGATACTCGTAAGCATAACCAATTCGTAATTGTTTTGATACTTGAAAATCAGCTATGCCACCTATTGCTGCTGCATTTTCATTAATTCTATAACCTCCACCAATCCAAAATGTTTCATTGAATAAGAAATTAGCAGAAATATCAAATGATAATGGTGCTCCATTAGTAGCTTTTAGTAAAACTGAAGGCTTTAATTTTGTTGTTTCACTTAAATCAAATACATAACCACCAGTGACATAGTAACTAATACGTTCTAAAGCAATATAATCTATTTGACCTTGGCGACCATTATTGTAGTCTGTGTTTAAAATTCTAGGTGCAGAAAGGCCAACATACCAGCGTTGCGAGTGCCAATACAATCCAGCACCAACATTTGGACTCCAACGGTTAGACACATCATTAAAGAATGGATCATTAACAACAGAAGGGTCGTTTAATAATTCCTCATCTAAATTGTAATGTGTAAAACCACCTTTAATACCAAACGCTAATTTAGAATTTACACCAGTTTGAATGGTATATGAAAAGTCTCCGTAGATATAAGAAAAGTTTTCATATCCTAGTTTATCATTAATGAATGATAAGCCTAAACCAATCTTTTCATTCCTTAACGGAGTATGAATAGAGAGGGTTTGGGTTTCTGGTCCACCTTCTAATCCAACCCATTGGCTTCTATGCAAGCCAACAGCACTGAATGTTTCTCTACTACCAGCATAAGCCGGATTAATAGAAATGGTGTTAAACATGTATTGTGTAAATTGAGGTAGCTGCTGTGCAAAGGCAGCTGAAACACCTAATATAAATATTACAATACTTAATGATTTAGATAACTTCATCTCGGTTAAGTTTATTTGTCAGTTGCAACGTAGATAGGACCTGCAAAAGGTTTCAATCCACTATTTTTTAAATTAATAATGTAGTAGTAAGTTCCGGTTGGGACTTTTCCAGAGTTTCCTACAGACGATCCATGTGCATCTCCATTCCAATCGTTTTGGTAATTGTTGTTTTTGTAAATCTCAGCTCCCCAACGATTAAAAATTTGAAGCTCAACAACAAATCCACAGTCTTCAACACCACTAATGGTAAAGAATTCATTAAAACTATCTCCATTTGCTGTTACAGTTTTAGATATAACCACATCTTCAGCACCACACGGTAAAACCACGCAATCATCATCTATTGTTACGTTAACTTCAACTTCTGCTGGACATGTGCTTTCAGTAATAGAATACATAAAGGTATAGATGCCAACATCTACAGACGAAGGGTCAAATACACTTCCATCTATTATAGCATCTCCAGACACTACAGTCCATGTACCATCTGTGCTATAGTCTCCAGATAACAATTCGAATAAATCAAATTCAGAGTCTAGTACACAACGGTTAGCATCAAATGCAGTAATAGTATTACTAATTTCTACGTTAATATTTTGAGTAAAAGTTGCCACATTACCACAATCGTCAGTAACTGTCCAAGTTCTAACTATTGAATAATCTTCAAGCTCATTAGATTGATTTGAATCTTCATTAAAAGAAACACTAATATTGTTAGAGCAGCTATCTTCAAATACTAATTCTGGTACTCCTGGTACATCATCGCAATACGCAGTAATGTTATCATCTAAAGGAGTAAGCAGAGTAGGAGCAGTTGTGTCTTGTACTGTTATAATTTGTATGTGTAATGTTTCGTTGCCACATGCATCACTAGCTATCCATGTACGTTCAATGATATAGTCGCCAACACAAGCGCCATTTGTAATTTCTTCTTCAAAAGTAACAGTAGCATCACCACAGTTATCGTTAGCTGTTAAAGTTTCAGCAGTAGGAACTGCATCACATTCAACAGTAACATCTGTAGGAAGTGCTTCGTTAAATGTTGGTGCAGTTGTATCCTGAACAGTGATTGATTGCGAATGAACAGTTTCATTACCACAAGCATCAGCAGCAGTCCATGTACGAGTTAATGTGTATGAATTATCACAAGTACTATTTGTAATTTCTTCTTCAAAAGTAACAGTAGCATCACCACAGTTATCGTTAGCTGTTAAAGTTTCAGCAGTAGGAATAGCATCACATTCTACAGTTACATCTGTAGGAAGCGCTTCGTTAAACGTTGGTGCTGTAGTATCCTGAACAGTGATTGATTGCGAATGAACAGTTTCGTTACCACAAGCATCAGCAGCAGTCCAAATACGAGTTAATGTGTACGAATTATCACAAGTACTATTTGTAATTTCTTCTTCAAACGTAACAGTAGCATCACCACAGTTATCGTTAGCTGTTAAAGTTTCAGCAGTAGGAATAGCATCACATTCTACAGTTAC
>NZ_JARSBN010000009.1:129794-132783 GCF_029624125.1 Winogradskyella marincola
TCCAAATACGAGTTAATGTGTACGAATTATCACAAGTACTATTTGTAATTTCTTCTTCAAACGTAACAGTAGCATCATCACAGTTATCGTTAGCTGTTAAAGTTTCAGCAGTAGGAACCGCATCACATTCTACAGTAACATCTGTAGGAAGTGCTTCGTTAAATGTTGGTGCTGTTGTATCCTGAACAGTGATTGATTGTGAATGAACAGTTTCATTACCACAAGCATCAGCAGCAGTCCAGGTACGAGTTAATGTGTATGAATTATCACAAGTACTATTTGTAATTTCTTCTTCAAAAGTAACAGTAGCATCACCACAGTTATCGTTAGCTGTTAAAGTTTCAGCAGTAGGAACTGCATCACATTCAACAGTAACATCTGTAGGAAGTGCTTCGTTAAATGTTGGTGCAGTTGTATCCTGAACAGTGATTGATTGCGAATGAACAGTTTCATTACCACAAGCATCAGCAGCAGTCCATGTACGAGTTAATGTGTATGAATTATCACAAGTACTATTTGTAATTTCTTCTTCAAAATTAACAGTAGCATCACCACAGTTATCGTTAGCTGTTAAAGTTTCAGCAGTAGGAACCGCATCACATTCAACAGTAACATCTGTAGGAAGCGCTTCGTTAAATGTAGGTGCAGTTGTATCTTCAACAGTAATAGTTTGAACTAAAGTTGTCGTATTGTCACACTCATCAGTCAATGTCCAAGTACGAGTGATTACAGATTCATTAGCACAGCTGCCATTGGCTACACTATCAGTATACGTTGCTTCTAAACCAGTAGAGCAGTTGTCCGCTTCATCAGTCACATCACCAGTAATAGAAAGATCAGAAGGATCTACATCACATTCGATAGTGATATCAGCAGGCACAGTAAATGTAGGTGCAGTTGTATCTTCAACAGTAATAGTTTGAACTAAAGTTGTTGTATTGTCACACTCATCAGTCAATGTCCAAGTACGAGTGATTACAGATTCATTAGCACAGCTACCATTGGCTACACTATCAGTATACGTTGCTTCTAAATCAGTAGAGCAGTTGTCCGCTTCATCAGTCACATCACCAGTAATAGAAAGATCAGAAGGATCTACATCACATTCGATAGTGATATCAGCAGGCACAGTAAATGTAGGTGCAGTTGTATCTTCAACTGTGATTGTTTGAACTAAAGTTGTTGTATTGTCACACTCATCAGTCAATGTCCAAGTACGAGTGATTACAGATTCATTAGCACAGCTGCCATTGGCTACACTATCAGTATACGTTGCTTCTAAACCAGTAGAGCAGTTGTCCGCTTCATCAGTTACATCACCAGTAATAGAAAGATCAGAAGGATCTACATCACATTCGATAGTGATATCAGCAGGCACAGTAAATGTAGGTGCAGTTGTATCTTCAACAGTAATAGTTTGAACTAAAGTTGTTGTATTGTCACACTCATCAGTCAATGTCCAAGTACGAGTAATCACAGATTCGTTAGCACAGCTACCATTGGCTACACTATCAGTATACGTTGCTTCTAAATCAGTAGAGCAGTTGTCCGCTTCATCAGTTACATCACCAGTAATAGAAAGATCAGAAGGATCTACATCACATTCGATAGTGATATCAGCAGGCACAGTAAATGTAGGTGCAGTTGTATCTTCAACAGTAATAGTTTGAACTAAAGTTGTTGTATTGTCACACTCATCAGTCAATGTCCAAGTACGAGTGATTACAGATTCATTAGCACAGCTGCCATTGGCTACACTATCAGTATACGTTGCTTCTAAACCAGTAGAGCAGTTGTCCGCTTCATCAGTTACATCACCAGTAATAGAAAGATCAGAAGGATCTACATCACATTCGATAGTGATATCAGCAGGTACTGTAAATGTTGGTGCTGTAGTATCTACTACAGATATTGTTTGGTTTGCTGAAACTGAGTTACCACAAGTGTCTGTAGCAGTCCAGGTACGTGTTATTATTTTAGTATTACCACAGTTAGCGACTTCAGAGTCGTTAAAAGTAATATTAGGTTCAGTACAATCATCAGTTGCACTAGCATTACCTGTATTAGAAGGTTCAGTACTTTCTGTACATTCAATCGTTACATCTTGAGGAATAGTTAGTACAGGATCAACAGTATCAATAATTGAATATGTAGCAGTGGTGTTAGAAGCATTACCACAAACATCAGTTGCAGTAAATGTTACAATAATTTCACCATTAGCACAATCTACATTAGTGTTAATACCATAGTCATTAGACCATGTGATTGTACCACAATTATCAGTAGCTGTTGCACCAGCATTATTAGAAAGCCATGTATCTAAAGCATTATCAGGAGATACACCACACTGAATCACGATATCTTCTTTATTAATAGTATCAATAGAAGGAGGTGTAGTATCTTCAACAGTAATAGTTTGAACTAAAGTCGTTGTATTGTCACACTCATCAGTCAATGTCCAAGTACGAGTAATCACAGATTCGTTAGCACAAGTACCATTGGCTACGCTATCAGTATAGGTTGCTTCTAAACCAGTAGAGCAGTTGTCCGCTTCATCTGTTACATCACCAGTAATAGAAAGATCAGAAGGATCTACATCACATTCGATAGTGATATCAGCAGGTACTGTAAATGTTGGTGCAATAGTGTCTTCAACAGTAATAGTTTGAACTAAAGTTGTTGTATTGTCACACTCATCAGTCAATGTCCAAGTACGAGTAATCACAGATTCGTTAGCACAAGTACCATTGGCTACGCTATCAGTATAGGTTGCATCTAAACCAGCAGAGCAGTTGTCCGCTTCATCAGTTACATCACCAGTAATAGAAAGATCAGAAGGGTCTACATCACATTCGATAGTGATATCAGCAGGAACTGTAAATGTTGGTGCTGTAGTATCTACTACGGTTATTGTTTGAACTAAAGTTGTTGTATTGTCACACTCATCAGTCAATGTCCAAGTACGAGTGATTACAGATTCATTAGCACA